>OZ255721.1:0-3828131 GCA_965277285.1 Abditibacteriaceae bacterium
AGCAGCGCTATCAGTACGCGACGAAGGGGGACGGGCTTCAGACATTCGGAATCTATTTCATCGAGTCGGTAACTCCTACGATGAAGAAATGCACTTTGAAGCTGAGATGATAGTTCCTCAAGAAGGAGTTGATGACTTAGGCCAGAAGGCAGACGCTGGCATCACTTTCCTACGATATATAGTCACCATTGGTTATCGCTCAGATATTAGTAGGCTTCTGCCGAGTGCATTAGAACTCAAGAGAGAGGAGCTGCATCACATCAATTTGGGTGAGGCTCCGAAGCGGCTGGTTTTTCCGCATACCCCGGATTGGCGACATACAGCAATTAAAGGAAGGCGCACTTCACCTTTTATCTCTACCGAGGGCGAGGATGCGTCGAGAGTCATCAAACTACATCAAGATGGCAGTAGTGGCCGTCCTCTTCCAAGGTCTTCTGCGAATTTACCGAGAACAGTACTGTCTGTGGTAAATGCCGCAGAGAGCCCGACCGCACTTTTAGCTAAACGTGAGATGCAATCTTGGCGCTTGCTCCAGTTGGAGCCTTCCTCTCTAAGAAGGCCAGATGAATTTACGGCTCCTATAAGGATAGGAACAGATGGTTCGCACCTTGCATCAACATTGTACCATCTCGCTCATAGTTATAAACCTGTTGATGAAGATCAAGATCAGGATGATGAGTCCATGCAGGATAATCGTCCTGAAGCGCGTGTCTACGCTCAAGTAGCAGACCGTCTGTCAGAGCTAATCGACGACGTTCGTGCCGTGTCCGTGCATCGTGATGAGAGGCGCGAACTTCTGACGTTACAGGTAAAAGGCAAGGATGGCACACGTCATCCGGCGCAAGCTTTGTCTGACGGCACTCTACGCTTCTTAGCCTTGTCGGTGCTGGCGTTAGACCCCGAAGCTGAGGGACTTCTCTGTTTAGAGGAGCCTGAGAACGGGATACATCCTGAACGTATTCCAGCCATGCTGCGGCTTCTCCAAGCCATTGTCACAGATGTACGTGCCGAAGTCGGCCCAGAGAACCCGTTACGACAAGTAATTATCAATACCCATTCACCTTCGGTCGTGCTGCAAGTTCCTGAAGACAGTCTTCTCGTAGCTGAATCAAAAGATACTGTCCACAATGGAAAACGATTTAATCGCGTTTGCTTTAGCGGCCTCCCAAATACATGGCGGACAAATGGAAACGAGAAGGAGGCAGTTCCGATGGGGCAGCTGCTGAGTTATCTCAATCCAGTCATTTTATCCAGCCCAAACGATATTAATGGTATTTTGGATGCAAACAACCATGAGCGCAAAATGCTGAAATATATGCGGACGCCAAAGCGCGTTTTTGAACGCCCTGACGTGAGACAGCTCTTATTGATCGACATCGACAGCGACATGGATTAAATGGACGATCTTAAATACTCTTTCTTGGGTGACGGCCCCACCGACAAGCGATTGATGGCGCCTGTGAGCTGGCTCTTAAGAGAGTATCTGCCTGATTACGGCATTCAAGCGCAGTGGGCAGATCTTAGCCGCCTACCTCGCAAACCGGAGGGGCTTACGGAGAGAATGCTAAAGAGCATTGAACTTTATCCTTGCGACATTTTGTTTGTTCATCGTGACGTGGAGAGAGAGTCTGTTGAGACACGCAAAACGGAAATAACGCGTGCAGCCGAGGGCATCTCGGTGCCTGTAATATGTGTTGTCCCAAAGCGGATGCAGGAGGCGTGGATGCTGTTTGACGAGCCTGCAATCCGTAAGGCTGCTTGTAACCCTAACGGGCGCAAACATTTAGATATGCCTTCGTTAGCGAAATGTGAAGATTTGCCTAACCCTAAAGAAATGCTATACAATCTGTTGCTCGAAGCCAGTGATTTACCTTCACATAGACGTAAGAATGTTCCTGTAGAACGCTATGCATACCGAGTTACGGAAAAGATAGAAGATTACTCGCCACTACGCAGATTGTCGTCATTTTCAGAGCTTGAAAATGACATACAAGTTCTAATACAACGGCATAAATGGAACCAACCTGAGGCAGCGCAGGAAAGCTGACTTGATTCACTCAAGACCGCCTCATCGAGTACTCGTTTTTGCTTTACTCGCCCCATGAACCCCAGCGCCCGCCTCCAATCCAAAGCACTCTCTGTCCTCATGCGCAACTCGGCATAAAACTGGAGCGGCATAAAACTGGAGCGAGTTGATGGGTCTCAGCCAAGAGGATCAGAAAATGCAAATCAAAAGAAGTGGCTCGCAGCCTTCAGGCAAAGGCCCGTCTGAGTGGTTTACGGGGATCGTCCGCATTGATCCCTTATTTCAAGCAAACGACCCGGCACGCACGGCGGGCGCCAGCGTTACGTTTGAGCCGGGCGCTCGGACGGCGTGGCACACTCACCCGTTAGGGCAAACCTTGATCGTGACGGCTGGCTGCGGTTTAGCACAGCGCGAGGGCGGGCCGCTTGAAGAGATTCGACCTGGTGATGTCATCTGGTTTCCGCCCGGTGAAAAGCATTGGCACGGTGCCACAGCCACCACAGCCATGACGCGCATCGCCATTCAAGAACAACTTGACGGCAAAGCCGTTGACTGGATGGAAAAGGTCAGCGACGAACAGTACCAGACAGGTGAATAGAGAAAATGCTGACTTCTGCCTGCAACCCATGACGGGACGAGAAACGGGCAATGAATCAGGACGATTTCACGCACGAAATCCAGAACAAAGCGCGTCAGAGCGCGGTGCTTTTGAGTACTTCAACTCCTTACGAGATGAAATTTGAAATGGTAACTTCACTCGGTTCAATGAAGAAATCCCTTGACGTAGCGCATCTTTGACGGTTACATAACTTGTGCGCCACCGCTTTCACTGCTTTCACCGCGTGAATGCTTGGCGGTCTTTTCCTCTTTGTGCTTGGCTTTTGTTTTCCACCATCTCACTCTGTCGTTCATATTGGATTACTCGTGCCCTACCTGGATTTTAAAGGCCGCAAGGCCGTCGAATCGCTGCATAGCGCCGTGCCGCATCACAGTTTGGAGTTCGACGCGTCAGCCTCCATTTTGTCGGAAGACGAAAAACCTTCGCTCGACGGCAACCTCATCATCGAAGGCGACAGCCTTGAAGCGCTGAAGGCTCTACTGCCGACCCATGCCGGAAAGATCAAGTGTATCTACATTGATTTGCCGTACAACACGGGAAATGAAGGCTGGGTTTATCACGATAATTACAGCAACCATCCGATCCTAAAGGAGTGGTGGGAGAAAGAGGTCGGGAATGAAGAAGACGATCCGTGCCGCCATGACAAATGGTGCTGCATGGTATATCCGCGTCTGCAATTGATGTATCAGTTGCTGGCCGATGATGGTGTAATTTTTATTTCCATTGACGACAACGAGGTTCACCATGCTCGCTGTCTATTGGATGAAATATTCGGAAGCTCCAATTTTACTTCTCAAATAACTTGGAAGAAGAGGTCGGGGCCGCCCAATGACAAGGTTATCGGCAATGTTCACGAGTACATTTTGATTTATGGACGCAAATTTAATGAGACAGAACTCAGTCTCTTGCCCCGCTCTGAAACAGATGACTTAAGGTACACAAACCCCGATGGCGATCTACGCGGGCCTTGGGTTGCTGGCGACATTTCGGCAAATGCTAAAGGTGGCCGCTTTGTATCGTCTTTGTATTACGAAATAGAAAATCCTGAAACGAAGCAATGTCATCTGCCACCTTCGGGAGCCTGTTGGCGATTTAGCCAAGAGAAGGTTAAAAGATTTATCAAAGAGAAGCGTATTTTCTTTGGAAGTGATGGTCAGGGACGGCCCAAGCTAAAGCGGTTCTTATGCGAGGTTCGTGGGGGCTTAACTGTTCCGAGCTTATGGACGGATGTTGGTACAAACACGCATGCGCGCTCCGAAATCGTTAAGCTTTTTAATGAAACGAATGTGTTTGAGACGCCCAAGCCAACGAGTTTGATCCGACGCATTCTGCAAACCGGGGCGCAGCATGAGGACACGATTCTTGATTGCACAGCCGGAAGCGGCACCACTGCGCACGCCGTTCTCCAATTGAATGCCGAAGATGGCGGAAACCGGCGATTCATCCTTATCCAACGCGCGCAGGACACTAAAGACGACGAGCGCCGGAAAGTCAACATTTGTCACGACATCACGCGTGAGCGCGTGCGCCGCGTCATCGAAGGCGTCAACACCGAAGCCCTCGGTGGTTCTTTCACTTATGCGCGCCTGAGCAAAGATCCGATGCTCGGGATTCACCGCGAATTGCAGCCGGGCGTTTCTTTTCTGCGCCTGGCGCAATATCTCTTCTACACCGTCACCAGCCGCCAACTGGACGAATCTCAAATGGACGCAGGAACCGGCTATCTGGGTCAATGGTCGGGTGGCAGCCTGTATCTTCGCTACAACGAGAAGGACGGCGAAGAAGGCACGCTGGATCGCCAATGGCTCGATGCGGTCGCCGTCAACGATCCCAACTCGCGCCTGACGGTTTTTTGCGAGCGGTTTTTGGTTCACCGCGAAGACCTGCGCGATTGGCAAAGTGAACACCGTAAAAGCGTGCAGGAACGCCAGATCCCATTCAATCTGCCTTGATTGCGCGCCTGATTTTGCAATCGAGTACTCGAAACCACAAAGGCATTTATGGCGTTCAAAAATTATCAGCAGCGTGTTTTACAGGAAACCGAAAGGTTCTTTCGCGCACTGCGAGACAAGCAGCAATCACAAGACAAACAGCAACCAAACGATTTGGCCAACGCGATTTATAGCGCCTGGTTAAGCGTTGCCCCGACGAAGAATCCCTGTAGGCGCCATTGCGGGAATGGGCAACCGCTCCCCAACTTCTGCTTGAAAGTGCCGACAGGCGGCGGTAAAACCCTGCTCGCAACCCAGATAATTGCGCAGGCGTGGAAAATCCTGTTGCCCGAGCGCAGCGGCGCGGGCCTGGTTTTGTGGGTTGTTCCCAGCGACCAGATTTACAAAGACACCATCAAGGCTTTGCGTGATCGCCACCATTTTTATCGCCAATCGCTCGACATCGCTCTTTCGCGTCGCGTCGAGGTTTGGGAAAAAGACAACATCCGCAACATCACACCGGCGCAGTTATCCGAAAACCTCAACATTCTCGTTTTGAAATTGCAAGGCACCAACCGCAAAGATCGTGAAAGTTTGAAGTTTTTTCGAGATACGGCGGGCAACATCGTGCGCCACTTTCCAGCGGAAAACGATTCCGATGCGCATCGAGCACTCAAAGAACGTTGCTCCAATCTGGATATGTTGATAGAAAACGACGCGTTCGGCTGGCATCAGGCCAAAACCTCGCTCGCCAACTTCGTGCGCTTGCAGCGACCCGTCGTGATTATTGACGAAGGGCACAAAGCAACGAGCCAACTGGCACAAGACACCATCACGGGATTCAACCCCTCGCTTGTCGTGGAGCTATCCGCGACGCCTGCCGTCAATCACAACCAAAAATATAGCTCCAACATCTTGTCGGAAGTTTCAGGGCGCGAGTTGCTCAACGAAGGCATGATTAAACTGCCGATCAACATCAAGACCGATACGGGCGGCATCTGGCAGCAGTGCGTGACGCAAGCCCATGCGAAGCGTCACGACCTCGAGCAAAAGGCACGCGCTTATAGCGAGCAGGGCGGGCGCCCCATTCGCCCCATTGTCCTTGTGCAAGTGCAGCGAACGGGCAACGATCAGCGCATGACGGGACTTATTCATTCCGAAGAGGTGCGCGAATATTTGGTCCAGACGCTCGGCGTGTCGCCCGAACGCGTGCGCGTCAAGTCTTCGAGCCGCGACGACCTTGAAGGTGAAGACCTGATGTCGCCCGATTGTCCAGTTGAGTGGATCATCACCAAAAGCGCGCTCCAGGAAGGATGGGATTGCCCGAACGCCTACATTCTGGTTTCGCTGAACAACACGAAAAGCCTGACCTCGATGACGCAATTGGTCGGGCGCGTTTTGCGCCAACCATACGCGGAAAAAACACCGGTTCCCGAACTCAACGAAAGCTACGTTTACTGCCTCTTTCCTCGGCCTCTGGACGTGGTTCAAAAAGTGCGCAAAGCCCTGGATGACGAGGGTTATCAGGGAATGATAAACAGCGTGCGCGACGACTCTGCTCCCGAATCGAGCATTCGCCGCCAAACGAAGGTGCGCGAAGACGTTCTACCTCTTTACTGGCCGGAGGCACCACCGACGCCGCCACCGCCGCCAGCAGGCGACATTGAGCTGCCAACACTCGCAATTGCCGCAGAATCTCTGCCGGAAAACGAGGCGAAGGCCGCTTTGATTCCCAGTCGCCGCTTCGATTATCACGAGGACTTGCTGCGCTTTGTTGATGTCAGGAAGTTCGAGTACTCGAACTTCGCCGCGACATGGGACTGGCAGAGCGACATCGAGAAATCACGCGAGTACTTTTATCGCGTCCATCTTCACGATCCTGCCGATGCGCTGACTCCCATTGCACAAAGCCAGCTTTATGAGTTCGTGGAATCCGACGAAGCGGCGAAAGCGTGGCTTTCAGCCAGCCTTCAAGTCGAGGGGCTGGGTGCCAAATCCGTGCAGCGATTAGTTCAGGAGGCTTGCCAGGCGGTTCCCATGCGCGGTGGCGAAAGTATCAAAAACCGTCTGGCAATTGTTCGATTTGCCCTTCTCGAACATCTGCGAAACTTTGCAGAAAATCAGCGCGACGCTTCGACGGAAGAACAGTGGAACCGACTGCACTCTCAGCGAAGGTTCCTTTTTCGCCCCGATGGACACCTCCTTAAAAGAGAGGATGGCCTTCCGGTTAACCCCACGCAAATGCAGCGCACCAATCAACGAGTGCCGCGTCAGCGCGAGATCGAGAACCCGCGCCCGCTTTTGCGGGGCGACGGCTCGCCACTGCAATGCCCTTTGTTCGAGATGGAGCAGGACGACTTTAACTACGACGAGCGCGAGGTCGCACGCAAGATAGATGAAAACGAACCGACTTTGTGGTGGCTGCGCAACGATCTCAAAACAATCCGCTACGGCGTGCAGGGCTACAGGAACCAGCGCGTTTACCCCGACTTCGTTCTCACACAGCTTGACCAAAGAACCGATCCGAAAAGCAATCAGGAGAGCTTGCCTTTGATGGTGCTTTTTGAAAGCAAGGGAAGTCATTTGATAGGAAACGACGACACAAATTATAAGAGCAATCTGGCAAAGCGTATCTCCGAAATTGGCAATCGGTTCATGTGGCAGCCTTTGCATTGCAAGGGCAAAACATTTTTGCGGTACCGGTTGCGCTTCGAGGTTCTTGAGCTGGGACAAGATTGGCGCGGCAAGATGCAGACGATCCTTGCCCAAGAAAGAGAAGTTGCAAAAGCAGCTTAACCTTGTGAGTCGAGTACTCGATTGATGCGCTTTGGTTTTGGAATGTGTCAGTTGTTCACCCGATCCCTCTGGGACGAAGGCATTGCCAAGCGAGTCGCAGAAACCGAAATCGCTGCACACCGACGCCCTACACCCTGCGCTACGGTCGTTCCTCACTTCGCCGCTCCCTTTCGGCGGCGGCTGACTTTGGCGCTGTAACGCTGCACGAGGCTTGGTCGCGTGTGCTATAAATAATGAAGTGAAACGTATCTGCATCATTGGCACATCCGGCGTCGGCAAAACAACTCTTGGCAAAGCCGTCGCTCAACGGCTAAACCTGCCATTCATTGATTCAGATTCGTTTTATTGGCAATCGGGTTGGCAGCCAGCATCTCACGATGTTTTACAAGAGCGAGTGTCGGTAGCTACTTCCGGCGAGAAATGGGTTTTTGAGGGCAACTATTTGTCACTCCGCCAGTCTGTGTGGCAGCGTGCTGATACAATCATCTGGCTTGACTTCTCTCGTTCTGTGGTTTTGAGTCGCGTATGTTGGCGCAATGTCCGCCGCACTATTCGGCGCGAGCAACTTTGGAATGGGAACAATATGAATTGGCAACGTGCATGGTCAGGTGCGTGCCATTCGTGGACAACTTATCAAGGCAAACGGGCAAGTTATCCTCAATTTATAGCAGAATTCCCGCATCTACAAGTCGTTCATCTTCACTCACCACGTCAAGCAAAGCAGTGGTTCATGGCGGTCTAACAGCGTTACAATAAGGTGCTGCACCCAACCGCCTACAGTTTCGTTCGTTCCTCGTTACGCTACAGGCCGCCGCTGAACTCAGGCGTTGTGCTGCTGCGTGCAGCGGGAAAGTATGTGCTATGTTTTAGAACGGTGGAAGAATATAGTATGGATATACTCGACCGGCTGTTAGGACACGACGCTTGGACGACACGACAACTGCTATTCGTTTGCCAAGTATTACCAGATAACCTGCTCGACAGGCATTTTGAATTTGGGCAGAAAACCCTGCGTCGGACATTCGTCCACATTATTGGCAACATGGAAGTGTGGACTGACTTAATTCAGCAACGTCCGGTGCGGCCCGAACCTGAAATTGCCAGACAGAATATTTCCATAACTGCTCTTATCGAGCATTTCGATATAGTAGCATCCGAATTCTCTTCCATTGCAAACAGGTTGCGTGACGAGGACAGGCTTGATGGCTTCTTTGTAGACGTTTTAGACACACCACCTCGAAAAAAGACATTTGGTGGTGCAATTACTCATCTTGTAACACACAGTATGCATCACCGTGCTCAAATCCTTGTGATGTTAGACATTCTTGGTGTGCATCATGATATGGAGGGAGATGCTTTGGGCTGGGAAAGACAATTACGGGGTGGGTGGGAAAAGGTTTAAACAGATACTCACTAGCAGTCACACAACAAGGCGCTGCGCGCTACGCCGCTACATGCCACGGTATATCTGTAAGTAAAGAAAGGAGATGAAGATGTCAGATAAGTTGGCAACAGAGGCCGATTGGGCGCCCTTTGTAGAATTATTTCAAGTGCTTGACGGCAAGCTCAAAGCAGCCTCATGGTTTATCAACGGCTGGACAACCAACTACCGATATGTTGCCTTGGGCAATCGCGTCATCTTCCTGCTTTATAAGGAACACTGGTCTAACGGCGCCATTCATTTCAAGACTCGCATCACGAACACAGATTTAGATAAAGAATTCATCCGCGTGGGCTTGCATGTAGAAACCAGTATTCCGAAGCAGGGCATTAACCGTGTAGTGTTTGACAAGCTGTTGCTCGAAGAGGGTGGAGACTTATTGAAGAGTTGGGATAGATACGTCATCAAGCCCACACATTATCAAAAGCCTTTTCATACTTGGATACCTTTCACGCAGGAAACTCTTGTGTCGAGCCTTGAGTCTGAATTCTCAAGAGTACAGCAACTCGGCTCGATTATTGACAAAGCAATCGAAGGTGCGAGAACAGTATCTTAGAGCGTGTTCTTAACTTATGGTGGAGAGGAAGGGACTAATCTGAGCCAACATCAAGCAAGCGAAGGCCAAGAAGTGCAAGCCCGCTACTGTTTCGGGCAAACGTTCGTAGTCTTTGGCCAAGCGACGAAAGCGCGTCGCCCACGCAAAAGAGCGTTCGACCACCCACCGCTTAGGCAACAACACAAAGCCGCGCTTGGCTTCTTGCAGTTTGACCACTTCCAAACGGATATCGTGTTCCTGCGCTTCTTGGGCTGTCTCTGCTCCAGTATAGCCTTGGTCAACATAAGCTACTTCGACACTTTGTCCCGTCACTTCTTGGATGGCCTGCGCCAACGCCGCCACTTGGGCCCGGTCGCCCTCGTTGGCCGCCGTAACGCGCAACGCCAGCAAATGCCCCAGAGTATCCACCGCCAGATGCACCTTACTGCCCTTTTTGCGCTTGTAGCCGTCATAGCCGGCGTGCCCGGCGCTTTCAGGCGTGCCTTGCACCGTGCGCGAGTCGAGGATGGCGGCTGTGGGCTGAGGCACTCGCTCTTGTCCCACACGCAACACTTCACGCAGGTCATGCACCATGTTCTCGAACACACCCGCTTGCAGCCAGCGCTGGGTCTGCTGGTAAACCGCGCGCCAGGGTGGAAAGTCACAAGGCACATAGCGCCACGCTGCGCCGGTTCTCACCACATAGCGCAAAGCGTTGAACACCTCGCGCAAGTCATAGGTGCGCTGAAAAGCGTCTTCTCGCATCAAGGTCAGGTAGGGCGCCACAAACGCCCACTCGTCGTCGCTCACGTCACTGGGATAGCCTCTGCGGATGTTGTTCATAGCCGCACAGTTTGACAAAGTTAAGAACACGCTCTAAGTTATGTTCTTCATCTCGGCGGAGCATACACGGGTGTCGGGATGTTAAGCAGTAACCAACTTATGGGGTCTCTGCACTCATTGGGTACTTCATTGGGTGACATCGAAAAGTCAAAACTGCCTACCGGCGAAGAAGTACCCGATGCGGCTGTTGCCCTCCAAGAACTCGTGCAAGCGAAATTGAAATTTTTCCAGCACCTGCAGATCAGGAGCAACTCAAAGTCGGTCTGCGTGCCGCTTCTTCCTTCTTCCAAACACAGGCAGACGACGCCATCGATCACAGTGATTATGCCCAGGCGCTTGATCGTTACAGCCGTTTATTGGCGATTGCACCCATTGTCTCAGACCACGAGCAAGAAGCGAATGCACTCAATGGCTTGGGCACGGTTTACGATGATCTGGGACAACACGAGCGCGCGGTGGAAACGTTCAAGAAGGAATTAGTACTTCAGCGACAAACCAGCAAGGGCGAAGAGAATATCGCGGTTACACTCAACAACATCGGTTGGGCTCTGGATGGCGCGGAAAAATCGAACGAGGCTATTACTTACTTACTCAGGCACTCGCCATCGAAAACACGATTTCCGACGACGCGGCAAGTGTATTCCTGCGAGGCACCAGCGGCAGTGCCTTGAAATCTTATACCGTGGGCAACCTTGGCCTGTCGTATTATCGCCTGAAGCAAACAGATAAAGGCATTGGTCTTGGTGAGCAGGCGCTCGCCCTGATGCGCAAAACAGCCAACCGTGTCGGTGAAGGCAAAGTTTTAAGCTGGCTGGGCTGGGGTTACTTTCATGCCGGTCAAAACGACAAGGCATTGAGTACTCTTTCGCAATCGCTGGCGGTCAACCACGAAACCGGAAACGTCGGCAGCGAAGCGTTCACACTCAGCACGTTGATGGACGTTTGGAACGATCAGAAAAAGCCACGCCTGGCGATTTTCTATGGCAAGCAAGCCGTCAACAAGTATCAGGAACTTCGTGGCAACTCCAAGCGGCTGGACAAAGACCTGCAAAAAAGCCTGCTTCAGTCGCATGAAGACACTTATCGCAAATTGGCTGATACTCTGATTGGCGAAGGACGCTTGCCCGAAGCGCAGCAAGTCCTGGGCTTGTTGAAACAGGAAGAACTCTTCAGTTTCGTGCGCCGCTCCGCTACCGTCACATCCTCAACCGAAAGTCGCGCTGATTTAACTTCGGACGAAACCGAACAGGACAAGCAATATCGCGCGATTGCGGATCGCGTGACGCAAATCGGTGCTCGTCGCGGCGAATTGTTGGCCAAAACCACGAGGACAGCGGACGAAGAAAAAGAACTTTCCGGCTTGGAAAACCAATTGGATATCGCCAATCGCAACTTCCAGAAGTTTGTCGATTCGCTGTCTTCGCAACTGGATAACACGCCGCAGAAAGGCCGCGTCGAGCAAATTACCGATGCGCAAAGTTTGCAAAACACGCTGCACGATTTGGGCGACGGCACTATAGCTCTGTATACGCTGGTCGCAGACGATAAATATCGCGTTATTTTGGTGACGCCCGATGCGGAAAAGGCCGCCGAGTACTCGATTTCCGCGACCGATCTCAATCGCAAAGTGCTGGATTTCCGTCAGGCCTTGCAAAACTCGTCCGTCGATCCGCGTCCCCTGGCGCAGGAACTCTACACCATTTTAATCGCGCCTATCGCCAAAGATTTGGATGGCGCGAAGGCCAAAACCCTGATGTGGAGCTTGGACGGAACGCTGCGCTATTTGCCGATGAGCGCTTTATACGACGGCAAAAATTACCTTGTCGAACGTTATCGGAGCGACGTTTTCACGCCCGCCAGCAACGCCAACCTGAAAGACTTGCCGTCGCCGCAATGGAAGGCTTTGGGATTGGGCGTTTCCAAAGCGCAACCCGGCTTTGAGGCGCTGCCCGGCGTGGCCGACGAGCTCAATGGAATCATCAAAGGCGGCAGCGACATCAAAGGCATTTTGCCGGGCAAAGTCGAAATTGACAGCGCCTTCACCGCCGACACGATGAAAACGGCGCTGCGCCAACGCTATCCATTGATTCATATCGCCAGCCACTTCGCGTTTCGTCCGGGGAATGAGACCGATTCGTTTCTGCTGCTGGGCGATGGCAGCCATTTCGATATTGACCAGATTAAAAACCTGTCGTTCCGCGACGTGGATTTGCTGACGCTTTCAGCCTGCGATACGGCTTCGAGCGGCACCAATGCCGATGGCCGCGAAGTCGAAAGTTTCGGCGTGCTGGCACAACGCCAAGGCGCAAAATCGGTGCTGGCCAGTTTGTGGCCGGTTTCGGATTCGAGTACTCAACTGTTGATGCAAAACTTTTATCGCCTGCGCGAAGCACAAAACTCGTCTGGCACCAACGGAATTTCCAAAGCCGAAGTCTTGCGACAGGCACAACTGCTGTTGCTGTACGGTGACGCGTCTTCCACGTCGGCCACAACGCGCGGCATGAGGATAGAAAGAAGCGGTGCTTCGTCGGCTTTGCCCGCCTTTGTCGCCGACCCTAAAGCGCCGTTCGCGCATCCGTATTACTGGGCACCCTTTATCCTGATCGGCAACTGGCGCTAATTCAGTCGGTATCTTCTCCAGAGTGCAGCGATGAGATACTAGGCCTACCGGTTCATCCAGACCACGCGATCCAAGCCTGGTGGCCAACTTGCGTCGACGTGGCAACTGCCATGACAACCCGCCAGTCGAAAGCTTCTTCGCCACGCTCAAAAAAGAAGCTCTTGCATTACGGACGACATTTGGGTTCCTCCACCAGCCGCGACAGCGCCAGGCGGCAAGTGTTCGAGTCATCGAGATCTCTTACATTCGACAAGGAAGGCATTCGACGCTGGGCTATCTCTCGCCCTGCCAGTTCGAGGAAAACTACAAACAACAGAGCCACACAACAAACAACGAGCTTAACCTACTGTCCATTTAAACAACACTATTCCAGTTCCAATCCGGGGCTTATTAGACACACTTCTTTGGCAAATTTGGTGTACTAAGCAAGTGTGCCATACAGCGACGTTAATAGTATCAGGACGCTCTCCTTTGTCGTGTTGTTCCCGTTATAAACTCGTTCCATGTTGAAATCGTTCAGCTATCACCTCACAGAAGAGCTTTCCCAAAGCGCGAATATTTCGCTGAGTCGCGGTGTGCGTGACAGTGACGGCACCGCGGTTTTGGTGAAATGGCTGCGTGATGAGTATCCTGCGCTGAACGATTTGCGACGACTGCAACACGAATATCAAGTCACGAAAAATCTGGAGATTGAGGGCGTTACTCAACCCTTGGGATTGGAATCGTCCTTCAACGGCTTGGCGCTTTTGCTCCGTGATTATGGGGCACAAACGTTGGATACGTTCCTGGGCGGTTCGCCTCTCGAAGTCACACAGTTTCTAAGAATCGCCCTTCAATTAGCCGGCATCGTCGGTCAGGTGCATTGGCATAAAATCATTCACCAAGACATCAAACCACAGCATGTTCTTATTCATCCAGATACCCTGAAAATAGAACTCACTGGCTTTGGGGACGCCGTTCTATCACGCGGCGAGTCGGCGAACGCCTCGGCAGATACGGTGGTCACTCATTCTATAGACCCAGCGCCCAAACCTGCGCTCGCGGACGCTGCGTTACTCCCCTCCGCTGCATCAACCGCTTCACCAGTGGCGAGCGACGCGCTGAATTCGAGTACTCGGTTGGCACCTGAAGTTGTTCGTTCATCGCCCGAAGCACAAAGTTCGAACCAATTGTCGGGCACACTCGCATATATGTCGCCGGAACAAACGGGGCGTACCGCGCAGGACGTCGATCATCGTACAGATTTTTATGCACTGGGTGCAATGTTTTACGAAATGTTGACCGGGCATACACCATTTGAAGGCAGCGACGCCCTGGAAATTTTGCACGCGCATCTGGCCAAAATGCCGACCGCGCCGCGTCGTCTCAATCCTGCCATTCCTACTCCGCTGTCGCAAATTGTTCTCAAGTTGTTGGCGAAGGCGCCACACGAACGCTACCAGAGTGCGTATGGATTAAAAGCCGATCTCGATCGTTGCGCGACAAGCTGGCAGCGCCGCCTGACCATCGAACCGTTTGCGCTTGGCGCCCACGATTTCTCGGGGCAACTGAAAGTTTCCTCTCGGCTCTATGGGCGCGAATCCGGAGTGGAAGAACTCTGGCAGAGTTTTATGCGAGTAAAGGGCGGCACAGCAGAACTTTTTTTTGTGACGGGCTACTCGGGCATTGGAAAATCTTCGGTGGTGCGCGAGATCCGCCAACGAGTCGTGCGCGAAGGTGCTTACTTCGTCTCTGGCAAATTCGAGCAGTTGCGGCGTGATGAGCCTTATAGCGCTATTCTGCAGACCCTGCAACAATTGCTCACGCAAATTCTGATTAAAAACGAAACCGTCCTGCAACATTGGAAAACCCACTTGCAAGAAGCCGTCGGCGATAACGGCCAAGTCGTGCTGGAAGTTCTACCCGAAGCTGCGCTGATTTTCGATGCGGCACCTCAAGTTCCTCCGTTGGGCGCGCGCGAGGCGCAAAACCGTCTTCTTACCGTATTTCGTCAAATCATTGCCTCTTTTTGCGATGCCGATCATCCTGTAGTCCTCTTTCTGGACGATTTGCAATGGGCGGATGCAGCGTCTCTTAAATTGCTCCGAGAACTTGAAATCGAGGATCGCATTCCGTATTTCCTGCTGATCGGCGCCTACCGCGATAACGAAGTGGATACGTCTCATCCGGTTTTACTGCTGGCCGAGGAAGTGAGAAAAGTCGGCTGCACCGTGCATGTTCTGCATTTAGGCGCATTGCAAATTGCGCATGTCATAGAACTTGTCGCCGACACTCTGGGGTGCGATGCGGGGCGCGCAACGCCTGTCGCAGAACTCATTTGGCACAAAACAGCCGGTAATCCGTTCTTCATCAATCAACTTTTGCACTCTCTGGTGCGCGAAGAGTGGCTGTTTTTCGACCGGCAGCAGTCGTGTTGGAGCTGGAGTCTGGAGCGCCTCCAAAGCGCTGAGATCACCGAGAACGTGGTCGAATTAGTGGCGAAGAACATCAGTGGCCTGTCGCGCGAAACGCAGAACACATTGATGGTGGCATCTTGTATCGGCAACACTTTCAACCTTGAATTACTAATTCAGGTCGCCGAACAGCCGAGTTTCGATTGTGCCGCGCAAATGTGGGAGGCGTTGCGCGAAGGCCTCTTGCTTTCACTTGACGACCAGACATTCAAATTCGCGCACGATCGCATTCAGCAAGCTGCGCAATCGCTGCTCAGCGAGAGCGAACGACAACATCGGCACCTTCAGATCGGGCGCTTGCTGCTCAAGAAAAACGGGGTGAATGAGGAATTAGGGCTGGAAAGCGCCGAAGCAACGCTCGCACATTCCCGCGAAAGGCCTTCTGCGCAAGATGCGGGGGAACACGCTTTTGCAATCGTGGAACATTTCAATCAGGCGCTGGAACTGCTGTCCGAACCATCCGAACGTAAGCGCGTAATGCGTTTGAATCTGCGCGCTGCTGGCAAAGCGCGCCGCGTGATCGCTTATGATGCCGCCTTACGCTATTTCTCGATAGCTGCGGATCTGTTGTCCGCCTCATCCTGGGACGACGATTACCCAACGACTTTCGCGGTTTACAAAGAACTCGCGCAATGCACTTACCTCGTTGGGCACAGCCAACAAGCGCAAACGTTGTTCGATCTTCTTAACAGCCGGGCGCGCACCGCTCTCGACCGCGCTGAAGTCGTGCGCATCCAACTTCAACTATGCACTATTTTGAATGACTTCACCAAAGCCATTCAAATTGGTTTGCAAGGGCTGGAACAACTCAATTTCAAGTTACCATCCCGCCCGTCTCATTTGACGATTTTGCGTGAAGTCTTGCTGGCACAACGCAACCAAGGTCAGCGGCGCATCGCCGACCTCAGTGACGCGCCGCATCTGCACGATGCCCACCACAAAGCCGTGCTCGAATTACTGTCGAACCTGGTTGCACCTTTGTATGTTTCGGGCAACCAGCACTTGTTCAGCCTGGTCGTCTTAAAAATGACGAACCTTTCGTTGCGCTATGGCAACGCCGATGTTTCTTCCCAGGCTTATGCGTTATACGGCGTAATTCTGGGTTCGGGTTTGAGCCGATTCCGGAGAGGCTACGAATGGGGCGAAATGGCATTGCGCTTATGCGAGCAATTTGATAACGATGACCAGAAATGCAAAACGTTTTTCACTTTTCCTTGTTATCTCAGCCCGTGGCGTCAGCCTCTGAGTTACGGAGAAGCCTATTTCCGTCAATCGTACGAGTTGGGATTGGCGTCAGGCAATACGGTTTTTGCTGGCTACGGACTGGTCAACGCGACGGCTTACGGCGCGTTGCGTGGGAAAACTTTGACGGAAGTCTGCGACGATGTCGAACGCTTTCTCCCTGTTTTGAAGTGGACAAAAGATCCGAACCAATTGGCAATGGCGCTTTTTACGCGGCAGATGAGCCGTTGCCTGCAAGGCGCGACCACGGGACCGTGCCAACTGAGCGATGGCCATTACCAGGAGGAGACGCTGCTGGCAGGCTTGCAGGATAACGCCGCCGCGCGCTTGTGGTATTACATCGTCAAGCTAAAAGTTTGTTACCTGGGCGGCGATTTCAAGCAAGCTCTGGAAATGGCGCAACGGGCCGAAAGAGATCTTTCTCCGCTCTTTGGCACGCCCTATATAGTAGAGGAAAAGTTCTTCTACCTGCTGACTTTGACGGCGCTTTACCCAACTTCGAGTCTTCGAGATCGCCGTCGCACCAAGCGCATTTTGCGACGCATTCTCAAAAATCTCAAAACGTGGGCGGCGAACGCCCCCGACTGCGTTCACAAATACCTGCTGGCGCAGGCCGAAGTCGCGCGCGTTTACGGCACTGACATTACGTCGTTGTATGATGCGGCGGCTCAGGCCGCGCGCGAAGCCGGTTACGTGCAGGACGAAGCACTCGCTTTTGAATGCGCTGCGGTTTTTTATGAGGCGCAGGGCAATGCGCGCAGCGCGCACTCGTATCTGATGAGTGCGCGCTATGCCTATATGCGTTGGGGCGCTACCGCCAAAATCACGGCACTGGAAGGGCGCTATCCTCTTTTCAAAAACTTCCTTGCCGAAGACACGCCGCAGAGGACAGAAATTTTCGATGATAAGCGCGACCAAGTGGCTTTTTTCGACTTGACTACGGTCGTCAAGGTCACTCAGGCTTTGCTAAGCGAAATGGACTTGGCGCGCCTGATGGACCGCCTGCTTTGTTTTGCAATTGAAAACGCGGGTGCCGCAACGGGTTTATTGCTTTTGGAAAAATCCGGGCAGTTACATGTCGAAGCAAAAGTTTCCTCAGACGGTGCAGCCCAGATTTTGCAGGCTCTCCCGATCGAGGACGATCTGAGTTGGCCGACGGCCATTATCAATTACGTTGCCCGCATGCGCGAGAACCTTATCTTAAGCGATCCCGCGTCGTGGGAACTTTTCACGTCACATCCCGCAATGGTAAACCGCAGGCCAAAGTCGGTTTTATGCGTTCCCCTCTTGCGTCGTAGCACACTGATCGGCGTTCTGTATCTTGAGAACGATCTGGCGTTTGGCGCGTTTACGCCGGAAAAAGTGCAGCTTTGCCGCGTCATCGCATCGCAGGCAGTTATCGCCCTGGAAAATGCTTTGCTTTACAACACTTTACGCGAGGCGCACGAGAATCTGGAAGAATCGAATCGCACACTCGAACAAAAAGTCGCGCAACGCACCGAACAGCTCGCGGCCAAGAACGATGAATTGGAGATCACACTACATCGGCTGACCGAAATGCAAGATAAAATTGTGATGCAGGAGAAGGTGGCATCGCTTGGCGCTTTAACGGCAGGCATAGCCCATGAAATCAAAAATCCGCTCAACTTCATCAATAACTTCGCCGAAATTTCTGCGGAGCTTACCAGAGAGATCCGCGACGTGTTCCGCGCGCAGTACGCGCAAGTCCTCGACGCGCCATCCAGCGCAGCCATTGAAGTTCTTTTGAACGATGTAACACAAAATTTGTGCGAGATCAATGCACATGGCAAGCGCGCCGACAGCATCATCAATGCGATGCTCTTGCATTCGCGCGGCCAAATAGGGCAACACCAGGCGTGCGAGATCAACGCCATTGCGCGCGAAGCTGTCCACCTCGCCTATCACGCGATGCGCGCCCGGCAGCCCGACTTCGGGGTTCGGATCGAGGAGCATTACGATGAGGGAATACGCGACATCGTGCTGGTACCGCAAGAGATGAGCCGCGTCTTGCTCAATATAGTCAACAACGCCTGCTATGCGACGCATCAGAAACAAATCGAAGAACGCGAACAGGGCCGCGATTACACACCAACCCTGACTATCCAAACGCGCGAGCGGGACGACCACATTGAGATCCGCATCGGCGACAACGGAAACGGAATGCCCAATTCTATCGCGCGAGAAATTTTCAACCCATTTTTTACGACCAAACCAGCACGCGAAGGAACGGGACTGGGGCTTTCCATGAGCTACGACATCGTGACACAACTGCACGGCGGCAGTCTTTCTGTTGAAACCGAGGAAGGTCGCGGCACCCAATTCCTTATCTTCCTGCCTCGTCATACGCTTTAGCTACACGCTTACTGAGTTCCTGCATTACGCACCTACTTTCATAACGCGCCTCGAAAGAAGTTCGTGCAATAGAAGTTTAGCCTTCTAAATCCTCGACGCTATAGCGCCATTAAACATCGAGTACTCGAACATCGTCGGTTCAACAATGAATTGGTAAAAACTTTTTTCGCATGATAAACGAACTTCCTTTTT
Source organism: Abditibacteriaceae bacterium (assembly GCA_965277285.1). Lineage (GTDB taxonomy): Bacteria > Armatimonadota > Abditibacteriia > Abditibacteriales > Abditibacteriaceae > DASVUS01. Next base: position 19,072 of record OZ255721.1, read on the forward strand.
ACATCGAGCGCGGTGGCGAACAAGTTTTCAGCCCGCCATTTGAAAGTCGTGGCGTGCGGCTTTACGGTTTTGTTTTTCCGTTGCAGAGCGGCGAGGGCGCGCAAAGCACGTTGGATCGCAGTCTGAAGACGCCCACAGGCGGCGTCACCGATTACCGCCTGGCCGCGCCATTCGTTTTAGTGACTTTCGCGCACATGGGGCCGCTGGCCTCGCTGACGACACCTGATGCCGACAAAGGGTTTTTTGAATATGATGAAGCCGCAGTGTGGCTCTTGACCATGGCGTTGGAAGCGGGCAGCACACCGCCGCGCGTCGACCGGCTGGCCTGGTTCATTCCCTATATGTTCGCTGAACTTTCGCAGGCGGTGTGCTGTGGGCGAGAAATCTATGGCTATCCCAAACAATATGGCTGGATCAATGGAATCGAGGTCGCCTCGAGTACTGGTATGCCCGAAACTCTTTCATTGCAAACCGTTGTGCTGCCCTCATTTGAAGCATCGACGCGCGCCGTGCGCCAAGCCTTGTTTGAAGTAAAGCGCATTGATAACGCAGATAACAATTCAACCAACGCTGGTCTGGCGAAAACGGAGGACACTGCAAATACGGCAGATGTTGAAAGTTTTGCCGAGCGCGTTGGCGATGATTGGAAAGCGTTTCTCGAGGGAATGCGCGCCTTGCTCGGCCTGGCCGCCGGTTTGGAGTTTCCCGATCTCAATTTCGTGCTCAACCTCGGTGAATATGCCCTGCATCACGAAGCGCCGATGGTTTACCTCAAACAGTTCCGTGACGTTCAAGAGGGTTCGCGCGCTTGTTACCAGGCGATTATCGAAGCCTCAGGACAAATCGAAAACGTGCGCGAAAGTCGCTTGTTGCCTGGACAATACCAACTTACCATTCATCACGCGGATAGCCACCCGCTGTGCACCGATCTGGGCATTAGCCCCTCGCAGAATGCCCTGCTCGCCTTTGCCATCGAATTTGATCTGGGCATTGAAACTGGGCGCGAAGTATGGAAGGCCAGAACATAATGCGAGCCGGCTCGGACAGCATAACCCTTAATTTCAAGCAACGTTAGAGACCAGGAGAACCGAATGCCTGTAGAAAAGATCGCGATTTTAGGTGGCGGCGTGGCGGCAGTCGTCGCCGCTTACGAACTGACCAATGTTCCCGAATGGCAGAACCAATACGAAATCACGCTGTATCAAGTCGGCTGGCGGCTGGGCGGCAAGTGCGCCAGTGGGCGCAATCGTGAGAGAAACGACCGCATTGAGGAACACGGTCTCCATATATTGTGCGGTTTCTACGAGAACGCTTTCCATGCGATTCGTGGCTGCTACGCGGAACTCGCGCAACGCGGCTTGCGCCAGACGGGCGCGCCCAATGCGCGCTGGGATGAGGCATTCGCGCCCAAAGACAATGTGGACTTATGTGAATACGTCGATGGAAAGTGGCTTCCCTGGACGCTGATTCGTGAACCCAACGGACGTGTCCCCGGCGATTACGGCGAGGGCGCATGCCCGGACAAGCCCTGGCAATGGGTGCAACGCCTGATCAGTCATATTCTGAAGTTATATGGGGATTCACCTTACGCGTGCGAGGAGTGTGACGCGCCGTTGCATGATGTACCTGCACGCTATCCCGATTTGTGGCGACAAATCAGCCAACGGTTGGAACAAGCCGCCGTTAACTATGCCTACGCGACGGCGTTCGATGTGGTGGAGATCGCCGATAAATTTGCGTTCTCGCTGTCCGACGATGTCGGACAACACATGGACACCGACCACGAGCATATTTTGTGGCTGCTTGACCACTTCATTGAATGGCTGCATCGCCGCATCGCAAACAAAATAGAAAGCGATACAGACTTGCGGCGCCTGGTCATCGAGATCGGCTTGTGCTACGCCACGATTCGCGGCATTGTGCGCGATGGAGTACTGGAAAAGGGTGCTTCGGCGATTGACGACTTCGATTACAAAGACTGGCTCGGGCGTCAACTGGGTGATTGGCCGGGTGACCGCAATTTGATTTTGCTGTCGGCCATTGTGCGCGGCACTTACGATCTGGTCTTCGGCTTTTTGCACGGCGAAGCGTGGTCGCCCGACAACGACGGCCAGTGGTGCCTGGCAGCGGGCACCGGTTTGAATTTCATGATGCGCCTGCTCTTCGATTATAGTGGATCGATCTACTATCGCATGATGGGCGGCACTGGCGATGTTATTTTGGCGCCGTTTTACCAGGTTTTGAAAGATCGCGGTGTGCGCTTCGAGTTCTTTCATCGCGTGCGAAACCTGCAACTCGCGCCCGATAACGCCAACCTGATCGGCGGCATTGAAATGGGGCGACAGGTTCGATTGAAAAGTGGGGTTTACGAACCTCTCTACGACGTCAAAGGCCTTCCCTGCTGGCCCAGCGAACCTCTTTACGAGCAAATAGACGCCGAACAGGCGCGGCTTCTTCAGAAAAATGCCGTTGATCTCGAATCGCCGTGGACAAATTGGGACGGCGAAGAGACTGTGTTGCTGCAAGCTGGACGCGATTTTGACCGCATCGTTTTCGGCATTTCTATCGGCGCCGTGCCTTATGTCTGCGCCGAACTTGTGGCCGCCAACGCGCAATGGCAGCAAATGGTACAAAACGTCCAGAGCGTAAAAACGATGGGTGTCCAGTTCTGGATAAAACCAACACTCGCGGAGTTGGGATGGGGCGCAGCGCCGGCTATGTTAGATGCGTTCCGCGAGCCACTCAATTCGTGGGCCGACCATGCCGACCTCCTGCCTTTGGAAAATTGGCCACAGGAAAACGCGCCCGGTGACTTCGCCATTTTGTGCGGCCCGATGCGCGACGATCCGCTGTCCGCCCCGCCGTTTTCCGATCCACCATTCTCCGACCACCAATTTCCGGCGCGGCAGAAAGAAATTGTACGTACGAAGGCCGTCCGATGGTTAAACGAATACAGCCGCGATTTATGGCCCAACGCTTCGCCCAACGGCGTGTTCGACTGGAATATTTTAGTGGATGCACAAGAACGCGTCGGCGAAGAACGCTTGGACGCGCAGTACTGGAAAGCGAATATCAACCCGTCGGAAAGATACGTCCTGTCGCCGCCATCGAGTACTCGATCTCGTCTTGCGCCACACGCTTCGGGTTTTGGCAACTTAATTGTAACTGGGGATTGGACACTCAACAGCATTAATGCGGGTTGTGTGGAGGCCACTGCGACTTCGGGGATGTTAGCGGCACGCGCCATTTGTGGTTTCCCCAGGTTTATTTTCGGTGAGGATTAAAGATCGGCCTGTAAAATTTTCCTGCAACGCAGAAATGTCGTCGCCTATTTGCTGTGCATAAAGAAGTTGATGTTGAGTAGATTCTCTATCGCGTGCAAAATGACACTGGCTCTTTTCTTCGTGTCTTAAACATTCGCTTTGTTTGACAAAGCCTTATTCTTTTACTTCTCTTGTAAAAAGTGGATACCTTCCAAGGAAATCACGATGTCGTTTAATGCCATCAAACCAACAACCGACAGTTCGTTTCCCGGTGGAGACGACTATAGGAACGCGCCGGAGGTTTGGACGCCGGAGGTTTCCGCGCCGATGATCGCCTCGGGGCTTTCCCTCCCGGCGGATTTTCCACCGGTGCATCTGCTTGTCGTGGATGACGAGACAGCGATGGAGCGTCTTTTTACGCAACGTTTCCGGCACCAGATCGCGTCCGGCGAATGGCATTTTTCTTTCGCGCGAAATGGAATAGAAGCACTGGATATCTTACGTCAGGACGCGACGATCTCGGTTGTTTTGGTGGATCTGAATATGCCGGAGATGGATGGTCTGACACTTTTAAAGAAGATAGATAAGCTCAGTTTACCAGTGCGCTGCATTATCCTTTCCGCTTATAGCGACATGGCTAACATTCGTACGGCGATGAATTGCGGCGCTTTCGACTTTCTCTGCAAACCGATTGACTTTGAAGATGTAGCGGTCACTCTGGTCAAGACATTGCGTTCGGTTCACGAGATGCGCGAAAGTCATCGCGCTGCCGAATACCTTCAGACTAAAGAGCGGGCGGAACTCGAGATCAAACGCTTGCAGGATTTGGAACAGCAACGCAAAGAGATAACGACCATGATCGTTCATGACTTGCGCACGCCGCTTTCCTCCGTGATCACGGGCTTGCGTATGCTGCTTCGGTCTGGCCCACTGAACGTTGTCCAGAAGGAATGTCATTTTCTCGCGCTGACTGGTGGCCAACGGATGCTTGACATCGTCAACGATCTGCTGGATGTCGACAAGATGGAAGCGGGATTTTCAGTCTTGCAAATCGCGCCTTTCTCGATTCCGCAGCTTATTGAAGAAGCGATCGAGTTGGTGAACGCCTCAGCACAGGACAGCGGCTTGTCGCTGGCGTGCGAGATAGAACCAGATTTGCCGTCTTTGCCGGGCGACATTGACAAACTACGCCGCACACTCGTCAATTTGTTAGGTAACGCCATTAAGTTTGCACCGCAAAGTGGAATAATCCGCATCGCTGTCCGTCGGCAGGAAGACGAAGCGATTTTGTTTTCGGTGTCCGATTCAGGCGAGGGCATTCCATCGGGAGCCTTACACAGCATTTTTGATAAGTTTTGCCAGGCCGGAACGCGTCATGCCGGTCACCGTATGTCGAGTGGTCTTGGCCTGGCGTTTTGTAAAATGATCGTCGAAGCTCATGCCGGGCGCATTTGGGCCGAAAGTGAAGCTGGTCAGGGCAGCCGATTCTCCTTTACTCTGTCAACCCAGTTAGCTACTGGAAGTTAAGACTTATGCTATTAGAGATAATGTTCCCCTTCCTCTCACCAGCGACGCGAAAAACTGGCCATGCTCAATTTGGTCGTACGGCCTATCAAATATGCTTTTGCCACTCCAGATGAGCCGAAAGCGGCGCTATCAGGTTCTGAGGCAGCATCGTGATGCGGTCTTTGTCGCCCTTACCCTGGCGCGATCATGAGTGTGCCTCTGGCAAAATCGAGATTTTTGACACGCAAGCGAAGACCCTCGGCAAGGCGCAGACCCCACCATATAGGAGCGACACCACCAAATGTTGTGTTGTCGGCATCTGGGCCAGAAGAGAACGGCATTCCGCTTTGGTTAAAACAATGGGCATGCGCTTCGATTCTCTGGCACGTGTCACTCCCCGGCGTCCAGTTCCTTTTCAAGGATGTGGCGAAACAAAAACAAGAGGGTGCTGAAAGCGACGTTTTGCGTGTCTGCCGACACGGCGCTTGTTAGCCAGGTAGGTCAGGAACTCACGGGCCTGTGTTGATTCCATAGCGGGTGCCCGTAAGCGTACGTACTGTAGCGTACTCTCACTGCATGCCAAGAGCCTCAATCTGTGTCACCCGTATGTCTTAAAGGTCCCAATGACACCCTTGAACAGGCAAGTGGCTCTGCCCAAACGTAGGCTGTAGGGAACCGTGCAGCGCCTTATTCAATTGGCTTTACAGGCGTTGGAACTGTTACCAGCGTATCGGTTGCTCAAACGATTGGCGGAGCACTTGGAGGAAACCGCTCTTTGGGTGTTCTTCGACAGGACCAAGCCATTTTCTAAGATTCAGAATGAACAGGTAAAGACCGCGCAGACGCAAAAACCAGTCGAACTCTTCCTCCCACGTTTGGGAAAGTGGGTTGGCGTGCCGATACCCCTCGAGCATCCACAGGCGGTAGTCACGCCTCTTCTCGTCAAAGACGACCGGAGCCAAAGCACAAACCAGATCATAGACAAACCAGTGGTAAGTGCAGTCACCGAAGTCAAAAGCCGTGATGCACTGACCATTGCTGCGCTGGCCATCATAGTGGAAGTTGGCGCAACACAGATCGCCATGAATCAGGCCAAAACTGTTTTCCTTTTCTGGCATCGTTTTTAGCCAAGTTTGCACCCGCCTCAACTCGCTCCAGGCCGCCGTCTCGCTGGCAGGCAGGAACTGATGCGCATTGAACAAGACTTCATCTTCATTCCACTGCCACCTTTTCGTTCTCGGGGCAATAAATCGCTTGGACGCCGCATGGATAGCGCCCAGAGATAGGCCCTACTGGTAGAACAGAGCCTGGTTCCAAAACGCGGAGCCGGCCTGAACACGGGTTCCCAGTGCGGCCTCGAAGACACAGGCGTGTCAGGTCACTCCATCGAAGACAAACGGTTCGATAAGATGGCCTCGTTTTGAAGACACAGGGCAGCTAACGGGACATCCTTCCCGGGCCAAGTAAAGAACGAAGTTCAGTTCAGCCAAGATTTGCTCATGACTGCGGTGTCCACCGTGTGCCAATCGGAGGTAATGCCAAGATGCCGAGGCGCTGCGACGAAAACGGTAGACAACATTCTCGCTGTTCTGCACATGTTCCAGAAAAGGAGCCGCATCGACACAACGCTGAGCTGCGGCAGTGGGCAAGTGCTCATCCGTATTCTGCCTTAAATAAGCGTGACCCATTTAGTGTAGTTTATCTTCACGGCTTTGCACATAAAGTCTGATTTAGGTACGCATTCGTGAAAGTTTAATCTTCCAAACTTGCTACGTAATGCTCAAAAAACCGACTTTTTGTGCAAAGCCAGTCTTCACCAACCGCGATTTATAGCGCACCTACCGACACAACAATGCAGATCATCCGCTTCCGAAAGCCGAAGCGAGTCACAATCCAAGGTCGCAGCCAGTCGGGTGCTTCGTCTTATTGTCGTGTGGTTAACTTTTGCCATTACATCCGCATGCGAAAATTGTCCACGGCGCTGAATAACTGTGAAATGCCTTCTTAATCGTTTGTCCCGCAGTATCGAGTACTCTGCGCTCGGTCTTCCGCTGCTCGTATTCATGCTCCACAACGGCCTTCCAGGTGGGCAGTGTATGACCGGGAATATCGGTTTGACGCGATTCTACGCGGGTGCGATGCTCCGCCAGATTGGAGCAGATTATCTCGATTTCAACACAGGCAACTTGGGATTGGATTGCGACATGCCTCACGCGTGATGCCGAGAGGATTGACGGAATCGGCAACGACGCTCAGGCCAAGACGAAGATTTTCCGATGCGACTTGGTAGGCTATGATATAGCCTACTGGTCCGTCCTCGCTCAGGCCGGAATCCCGCAGGGCTTGTTCAATCGTGTCAATCCGAAGATAAATGGAGTGGCTCCGTCGAGCAAGAGCGGCGGAAAGTGTTGATTTGCCAGTTCAGGGTAAACCGCCAAAGATGTAGAGCATGAATTTATCCACAGTCGTATACCACGCATCCACACTGCGTGACGCAAGCCAACAGCCGAGCTCACCTGCTGGAAGCAGAAAGTAAGGAACGACCGGAGCGAAACTGCAGGTGGCTGAGCATTGCGCCTTGCTATCTCGCTCTTGGCGATGTCGAGTACTCACTTTGGGCGGTCGCTCTGCAGAATCGCAGCGATGACGGAATCGTCCCATATGGCACTCCTCAATGAATATTGACGTAGAACGCCTTCCTGTTGGAAGCCAGCCTTCTCCAACATTCTGAGCGAGGCAAGGTTTGAAGTTGAAGTAACGGCCTGAATACGGTGCAATTTCATGGTCTCAAATCCCAATCGAACAACTTCAGTCATGGCTTCCGTCATTAATCCCTGGCCTTGATGCTCCGCCCCAAGCCAGTAGCCTGTCTCGGCTTTGGATTGATTGGCAAACTCGAACAATTCGCAGTTTCCAATCAGTGCTGCATCACGTTTTGTACAAATACCCCACTTGAGGCGCGACTTTTTCTTCCAAGCATTGTTTGCAAAACCAATCCACTTGCGAGCCTTTTCTATGGATTCCATCTCGCCGCCAAATGACCAAACTGCTTTTGAATGAGCCTGTGCTGTCATTTGCTGGTAGTGATAAATCTCTGCATCTTCTGCCTCAAGCTGCCGCAAAACAAAACGTTCCGTTTCCAGAAAGGGAAACTTTTTGAAAGCATCTGCAAATGCCATAATGTTCTCTATTGTACTCATCTGTATGTATTGCACGCGACTACGCCACGCAGCGAAACGACGACCAAGATTACCAGCCTCCCGAAGCGTAGCGAGGAACGAGCGAATGCCGAAGCTGCAATCGGTTGCAGCGCCTCATAGGTTAAGTTTAGGTGTGGCATCAGCAGCGGGACAGAGCGCGATGCAGCGCCGGAGAGGAAGTCTGTGGCTTTGATCTCGTGAACAAGAGGACGCGCCCATTGCTGGTGTTCAATCATCTCGGACAGTCTCTGGAAACCGGTATTCTTTACCGTGATTTCGACTGAGTGAGGGAGTAGAGTATGAACACCACGCGCCAACCCACCACGCCGTCCCTTGTTTCATCCACCTCCTCATCCACCGCTCACCTGGGTCTGGATGTGAGCAAGGACACTCTCGATGCCTGCTTGCTCATGGCCGATAAACGTCACGAGAAGCAGTTTGCCAACAACCCTGTTGGACACCGCCAACTGTTGCGCTGGGCGCACTCCTTAGCCAAAGAAACGCCTTGCCACTTCTGCTTGGAAGCGACCGGCCCCTACTTGTTAGCGTGTTGTTGCAGACTTTCACGCCCGAAGAACTTGCCGGATAAAGTCGCTTTTGGCTTCTGTGTAACTCTTACGATCTTGTGCATTCGTTGATGCCAACTTTTGCTTCAACATTTCATATTCTACTCTGACAGTCTCGTCCGTCCTGAGACAATCTCGGAATTTCAAGTCATCTTGCCATTGTGGATTTCCAGCAACTTGCATATGAAGATAGTGAGTGCGGCAAATATCTGAACCCTTGGCGAAGAAATGGTCGCCGTTGCCGCCCTTATCGCCAAAGTATTCGTATCCAGCCTGCACAAGGATGGGAACGCTCGAGGCAATGGATTGAGCATCGGACACATAAACCTCAATGTCAATGATGGGCTTGGCACTCAGGTTTGGCACCGCTGTGCTACCGATATGCTGAATGTCGAGCGCCAGTTCACCCAAAAGCTGCTTGAGAAGCTGTTTTTCCGTCTTAAATAAAATGGGCCACTGCGAAGAGTAGGGAGCTAATTTAACCGTGCTACGCTGTAGTCCGATCATATGTTCACCTGTTTGCCCTCCATTGGTTGGATCGTGCGGTTTATGTGTGCAAGACAGAGCGCGAGAGCGGTTGTTTATGAGTATCGCGTAAAGTTGCCTTAAGTACTGTCGGTTCCACGCGGGGACGTTTGTGATGGGGCGACTTCGAGCAGAGAGCGAATTGGCCGGAACCGACGAGTCCTGTATGGTGTTGGAGATGCGAAAGAACGGTTCTGTTCTTCCAAATCGCATCACCAAAAGGATAAAAATGAAGCTCGCATCAATTAGAATTGTGACGCAAGACGTTCCCGCATTGGCCAAGTTTTACGAAAACGTTACCCAACTCGTTGCACAGGGAAACGATGATTTCATTGAGTTCCAGACGTCCGGGAGTGTTCTGGCCATTTGCAGTCAACGCTCGGTTCAGATGTTTAATGCGAGCGCGGCGGATGCGGCGGCCAATCGTTCCTTGATTTTGGAGTTTCAGGTCAAGGATGTCGATGCTGAGCGTTCGCGTTTGCAGCCAATTGTCAGTGAGTGGGTTCAGGAACCGACAGATCAACCCTGGGGCAATCGGTCGATGCTGTTCCGCGATCCTGACAGCAACCTAATTAATTTCTTTACGCCGCTAAAGGATTAAGGCCAAGCTGCCTCATTGAGCGCCTATTCTGCTGTCGAGTAATTTCCAATGCGTAACACAACAGCGAGTACTCGATTGAAGTGCTCGCTGTTTATTATTGCTCGTCCTTTGCGCTGTTTCTTATCTCGAGACAGCGATCAAAAAGGCTGTGCCAGACGATGCCTTCTTCGTCGCGGTTCGCGTTCTCTTCTTCAATCAATTCGTTGTGCAACTCTTCGTAAGCCTTCGCCGATTCCTCGTTCATTATATTCTCCGGGCTGAGCGGTGATGCTTTCTGCTTATCTTTGCCACACGGGAAGCAAATTTTGAGAATGCACGAAAACGTCTGTGCCCTTTCACACTCAAACAACTATCACAAAATGGCACAAAAAACCGAAGAGCCGCTAATCGAGTACTCGATTGGCGGCCCTTCGTATGCCTCATGCTATTTGTCACGAAGTGGCAAAGTCGCTTTATTGTGCGCGCTCAAGGCTGAACTGCTGCCAGGGATAACTATTGTCGGGATATTGCTGGAGTTTGGTGTTGTTGGCCGTTGAACCGCCAGGAATGTTCCAGCTCATGCCGTCATGCCCAAAGTAGAACTTGAACTTGCCGTTGGTCAAGGGCGTGATGCGAATCTTCTGATCGCCGACGTTGTTGGGATTGTAGTCCCACAAATGCGTGTTGTAGCCCGGTGCGGTCGAGCCATTTTGGACACAAAGCACACGGTTTGTCGCATTGAGGTTGAACAAGCCATAAAAACCATCGCCTTCGCTGACAAACTGCCACTGGAACCAAGGATTGTTCTCCTGAGTATATTGGACGACGGTGCTGCGGATAGTGGTGCTGTGGAGAAGAGGGTTGCTGTTACTTCTGCCTTCACTTTGAACGCAGATGTACTTGCCGCTATCAGCGCGCACGAAGTAGTTGCCCCACGGCTGCAAACGCCATTTTTGGTTGGCGCCACCGTTGTTAGAACTCCACTGCCAGACGGTTCCGTTGTCGTTGGTGTTGCCGAAAGAGACGTCCAGATACAGTCCGCTGCGCACATTACGAATGTTATACCAACCGCTACCCATGTCGACCAAGTCCCACTGCTGGCTGGGATCGCCATAGGTATAATCTGTATCGGTCAACTGCGCGCCGGTGTTCGTGGAATCGCCAGCGATGGACATTGCCTTGCCACTCACCCAGGAGATGAGTTTGAAGTGATCGTGGTTTTCGGTCGGCGCCAATGCCCAGCGTTGGTTGGCGCTATTGTAATCGGAGGTCCACTGATTGACGTTTGCGTCGTTCGCGGTATTACCACTAATCAAGTCAAGTGATTTGCTGCTGTTTTGATTGACGATGTTGAAGAACGGGATCGGATCGACGCCCAAATGCAAGGCTTCACCCCAACGTTGGCCGTCCCATGGAAACGAGCCGTTCAACCAGAGAAAACCGCCGGTAATGCCCAGATTGCTCTGCCAATTACGGAACTTCGCCGTTGCCGAAGCCATGGAATCAACGTTCCCCCACAGTCCGGGATAAACCTTGAAGCCGCCAAAGGCATTGTTCCAGTCGCCCGGATCGTTGCCAGCGCCGCCATCGTAGCATTGAAGATAAATGGCATCCACTTTCGACCCCAAGCCCGATTTGACGTTCACCCAGAAAGATTGGTTTGTGTAGGGGCAAAGCGTCACTTTCATGCCCAACGAGGAAATCATGTTACCAAACGATACGGCTGAATCGGAGTCGTAGGTGCCCTCGTCGTCATACTGAATGGCATCAATGCCAGTCGCGTTCTTCAAAGCTTGGAAGCTGCGATACAGGATGCTTCCAGAACTTGTTCCCTGGGAAGCGATCAAGTCCTTGATGTTGGTGAAACTCGGGTCGCCATAGCCACCAATGGTCAGTTCGATACGATTGACCGTAGAAGGTGATGCCTTGCAAGCCGCAAGTTTGGAACCCCAGGTGGAATCGCCGACATAGACACCATTTGTGACAAGGGCTGTTCCATTGTAGTCGAGGTTGCCATTGGCTTGGACATGCATTGTGAACAAACACAATGTCGTAAATCCCGAGGTGCGCGCCGTATCTTGCCAGGCTTGAGTCGGAGCATAATACTCGTTGCCCACGTATAATGCCTTGGCGGCATTGCCAAGCGCGTACGCGGGGACGGCCATTGGCAGAATCAGGCTGCTAAAAGCAAGCACGGCAATGACGGGTTTCAGTAGGTTTTGAACGAAACGACCTAACATATTAACTCCTCTTTGTACGACGACGTTGTACGATGACGTTTGACAACGGCATTGTTGGCGTTCGCATCAAAATTGCGCTTACGACGCGCTCGCTCAAACGTGCTCAAACCTGTCCACTGAGCAGCGCGAGCAGCAAGTTGGCAGATGTGATATATGCCGCCGAGGTATATGTCGACGGCGTATCCGTGAACGGGGCGAATACGGATACGCCGCCGAGGTATATGTCGACGGCGTATCCGTGAACGGGGCGAATACGGAACAAGTGCAGAAAGAGCATCTACACGAACTCGTTTCCTACACCTCCTCGAACGTGAAGCGGAACCTGGACACAATAATAGATAAATCAAGAATAACTACCAGAACTGAGGCGAGCGTTTGGCAAGTAGATTCACTTTTGGCTTTTCAAACGTGTGATTCGTTTTGCTACTTGCTTTACGTTTCTCTGCAAGATAGGGGTCACCGTATTATACCCGCGAAAAGGTAATTTCAACCATCGCTTATGGGTTATAAAGCGATTCGGTTTGCGGGCTGGCTTTTTATTACAGAAGGAGAGGCGTTGAAGTTGACTGGGCTCGTGGAAAAACGACACAACAGCGAGTACTCGCTGTTTTTAAGCGCAGGCTGCAAGAGGTCGGGCGCAGCGCTTTGTTATGATGCTGTTATCAACTGTCGCCAATATATTTTTTGGACGACTTGATTAGTCGAAATCCCGAATATATCAATGGGAAAATAACAAGTATCGGTGGCCCAATCATCCAAGCAAGATTTTCGCGCCCAGTTTCCGAATTCATACTAATAGTTGTCATTTTTGGTTCGCCCTGAAACCATATTAAACAAAGCTGAACTGCTATTACGCTACCAATAACAACACATATCCAACCAGCAGCAGCAGGTTTACATTTACGCAAATACAGTATTGCTCCAGCGATACCGCCTATTATGCCGCCAAGTATCCCAAAAACTATAAATGCGCCAATTATAGCGAAGCCAGCCATATCGTTTTTCATCGCTGCTTTGCCATCACCAAACATAATGTACGGCGGAACGACGGCTCCGATAATAGTACCAATGAGGCCGATTGAAAAAATCCATCCTGTAAGGCTGCTCATTTTGAATTCTTCGGACATGATTTACCTTATAGCATATCCAGCAAAGCCGCACAGCAGGCGAACTATGTCTCTACTGCAGCATCGCTGTCTTATCTTCTGTATTAATCACATTCCAAACTGTTTTCATGAGGTGCAGGACGAGGGCGCGTTCGTAGGGCATCAGGGCGTTGAGGTGGTTGGCGATGAGTTAGCTTCTGTCGCTTTTTCATTAGGAAAACGGGATCCCGCAGATTCCTGTTGCTCATATTGTTCCTGGAGAATCACACGGTTTCTTCCGGCGCTTTTAGCCGCATACAAGGCGAGATCAGCCCGCAATAACAGCTCTTGCGGCTCTCCCGACACCCATGTCGCTGCGCCAAAACTGGCCGTCACCGACGTGTTTCCCCACGCATATTCTGCAATCGTGCGGCGTATTCGCTCAGCCACCTGCCAGGCACCAACGCTTCCCGTGTTCGGCAAAATCAAAGCGAATTCCTCGCCGCCATAGCGGGCGCAAAAATCTCGTCCGAGCGATTCCTGATGCATTAGGCGACCAATCACGCGCAGAACTTCATCGCCCGAAGCGTGACCAAACGTGTCATTATAATGCTTGAAGTGATCGAGGTCGAAAAACATTCCAAGCAGTCTCATAAATAGCATTTGAGCAAAATCTTGATGCAAGCGAGGTGAACGAACCCCAAATAGTTCTCTGGATAAAAGTCAAAGCGAATGAGCACACGCCGAAAGTTTTGCAGCCAAGCAAAGAGCCGTTCGATTTTCCAGCGCCGTTTATAACGGCGCAGTGGCCTTCCATCTTGTGTTTTGTTTTCCGGCTTACGATTTTTGCGGTGCGGCGCAATCATCTCAACGCCTTCTGCTTTTAATTGCTCATCAAGTTTGTCGCTGTCGTAGGCTTTATCACCAATCAGGTGCTGGGGCCATTCATCCACGAGAGTTTGCTCCAGTGGAGTTCACCCTTTAATGTGGACAATCAGTTAAGCATGGATTGCTCGTAGTCGTGTGGGCTGAGGTAGCCCAGTGCTGAATGTCTTCGTTTTCGATTGTAGAAGACTTCGATGTAGTAAAACAGGCTGGCTTTGGCCTGCTCGTGCGTCAGATAGTTTTCTCGATGCACCTCCTCTTTTTTGAGAGTGGCAAAGAAGCTTTCAAGAGGCGCATTATCCCAGCAGTTTCCCCGACGACTCATGCTGCACACGATGCTCTGTTCCTTCAACCGCTCCTGATAGGCGTTTGCCGCGTATTGGCTGCCCTGGTCACTGTGAAAGAGCAGTGGCTCGGTAACTTCTGCTGAGAATCGGCGACCAAGGGCCATTTCCAATGCTTCATGCACTAATGTCTGCTCCAAAGTATCTTTCATGCTCCAGCCGATGACCTTGCGGCTTTTCAGGTCGAGCACCACTGCCACATACAGCCAGCCCTGCGCGGTTGGAACATAGGTGATGTCTCCGGCCCATCGAGGTGCTCCCCTGAGGTATACCAGTCAAAGGGTAAGATTCTGCTGTTGTCGGTCGTAGTTTTGTGCCCACGTATCGGGCGGTAAATAACCCAAGCTCGAATGCGGCCTTTCGCTATTGTAACTGATGCGCCACGCTTCGATAATCTCTCTGGCTTCTTGCAAACTGCTAAACCACTCCTGATCCAGACATTCGGCGCGAAAGCGCCCGTTGAAGGACTCGATCTGCCCGTTTTGCGTTGGCTTGCCGGGCTCGATAAAATCCAGCTTCACGTTGTTCGCATATGCCCACAAATCAAGAATCTTGCTCCTGAACTCCGAGCCATTATCGACGCGAATCACCTGCGGCACGCCCTGTTTCTGCTTGACGGATTCGAGCAAGCGCACCACACGCTGGGCCGTCAAACTGGTGTCCACTTCCTGACCCAGACATTGCCGGGTAAACGCCTCGGTCAGGTTCAAGGTGCGAAAGCTGCGCCCGTCGCTCAAACGGTCGTGAATGAAGTCCATTTGCCAGCGCTGGTTGGGCGCTGTGACTGGCGCTGACGGACCGCGCTTTTCGCACTTGAGATGTCTTTTGTGTTTGGGACGCAACCCCAGCTTCTCTTCGCGGTAAAGTCGCAACGTTTTCTTGTGGTTGACCCTCCAACCCTGAAGACGCAGGCGACCATGCAACAGGCGATAACCCCAGGCCGGTTCCTTTTCGGCCAGTTGTCGCAATGCCTCACGCAAAGCCGCATCGTCACCCCGTTTTGACACATGACGCGCACTGTTGCGGTTACAACTGACCAACCGACACGCCCGCCGCTGTAGGTAACTGTGCTGTTGTTGCAAATGCTGCACAGCCCCTTTCCTGGCAGCGGGCTTTACCAGTTTTTTGAGAGCAGATCCTTCAACGCCACAACATCCATCGCTTGCTCGGCCACAATGCGTTTGAGTTTGGCATTCTCGGCTTCGAGTTGACGCAGGCGCTGGGCTTCACTTACCTTCAAGCCGCCGTATTTGCCCTTCCACGCCGAAAACGTCTTGGGACTGATGTTTTGTTCGCGGCAAATCTCAACCACGCTGCGACCACTTTCCTGCTGCTTCAAAAATCCGATGATCTGCTCTTCGCTGAATCGACTTTTCATCTGTTCCTCTCCTGAAAACTTCAGAGAATCGGAACCTTATTCTGGCATACTTTCAGGGGAACACGTCAGGCAACGGTTCGAAGCTTCTGACCTACCTTCGCCAGCAGTGCCAGAGCACCTTCGGGTTCAATCTCTACATAATGGTCTCGCGCGACTGGGTGGTCAACGATCCTTCGAGCGATACCCCGTCCATCGTCGATGCCGTTTATCCGTGGTTTACTCCAGTGCCAGGCGCTAATTACTCCTCATGGAATACCAACACATGGAACGGCGTGACAACTGGCTGTGTCGTGCCTCAGTTCCATATCTCCAGCAATGCCGATGCAAATCAAAGCACCTGGGGAGTTGATCCCAATCATGGAAATACTTTGATCGCCGGTTTGAACGGCACGATTCAACGAGCTGATGTCGTCTCGACTTTCATTGAAGGGTTCGACGACTATTGGGAGAATGCCACCATTTGGCGCGCTCGCAATATCACGGAAACAGGCGCTGCTGTAGCTTATAGCCAAACCTACTACGACTATCCAAACCAGCGCCTCAATATCGTGCGAGCGCACAGCAACAACCCATTTCCCCCAAACTTGAAAGCCGAAGCCGAAGGCGCCGACTTTGTGAGCGGTGGCATCTCGACGACTCACGGCTTGTATCGCAACGGTAATATCTCAGTGCAAAAAACCACGGATCGGTTCGGAGGTTGGAATGTTTGCTCCACACAAACCGGACAAATGCTGCGATGGCTCGATGTGCCGCTCCAGGGAACGATGCGCTTCAAAGTGCGCGCCGCCACCGCCTTGGCTGGACGCAAACTTCATTTCGTTATTGATGGAGTCACTTATCCCGCCGTCAACATGCCCACGACTGGTGGCTGGCAGATCTGGTCTACCATTGATATGGGCCAATATAGCTTTGCTGCCCAAAGTCGTCACGATGTGCGGCTGGTCTGGGATACAAGCGGTGTAAACGTGAACTGGTGGCAGATCAAAACGGTCGCTCTTCCCAGTGGCAACTCTAAAATTGTCGCCCAACAAAGACAAAATCATCACCGCGCCGTTCGTGCTGAAGGTGGGACAGGGCGCCACTGAAATAATGGCGCAATCGAGTACTCGATCCGGCGGAAAAACCGCGCAAAACGTGGTTTATACTTGCCGATGCGCCCCAAAGTGCAAGCGGAAACTCCGGCCAGTTGTCGCAAGTGTGGCATGACGATAGTTCCAAAAGCGTAATGGATCATTGAAGTCATTGCCTGAATGTCAGTTCTAAAACCGGTTATTGAAAGTTACCATGAGAAAAAGCCTTGAACCAACTGCGCCGCGAAACATGACAAAATTAAACTGGACGCCGTTCGTGATTACCTTTCTGCTGGGTAGCGGAATGGGAGTTTGCGGGACGCTGACTTATCAGCATTTCAAGGCGCAAGACACGTCTCAAGTGTCGCCGGACAGCGAATCGAGTACTCGATCTGCGTCAGGCGGCGTGCCCGCGGAATTGAAGCAAATTGTTCCATCGTTCAATGCGTCGCCAACGACAAATGCGTCGCTGGCGAGCAGTCAAAATTCGGCGCAACGGGCTTTGTCGCAAGGCAACGCATTTTACGATGGGCGCAACTGGAATCAGGCGGCGTTGCAATATGAGCAAGCTGTCGCGGGCGGTTTGGATAATGCCGATGTGCGAACCGATTTGGGCAATGCTTACCGGTTTTTAGGGCAACCGCAAAAGGCGCTCGAACAATATCGTCGGGCGCAAAAGCAGAACCCGCAGCACGAGCAAAGTTTGTTCAATCAAGGTGGCTTATATGCGTTTTCGCTCCATGACAACGCCAAAGCGATTGCGAAGTGGCGCGAATACATCCAGCGTTTTCCGCAGGGCGCGACGGTGGCCGAAGCGCGTCAATTGATTGTGCAAGCACAAAGTGGACAATTGTCAAACCAAACCGATGCGCCCGCAACCGCGTCCGTGACGCCCAAATCGTAAAAGTCGAGTAACCAGAAGTTAATCGAAACGATGATGAAGATGATGAATAAGAAACAATGAAAATCCCTTAACTGAAAGTAAGGAATGACATAATTTTACGTTGCTGAAACTGAAGAGGGTGTATAGAAAGTCGCAAGGGCAGTAGCAAATGCTCGAAAGTGAAAGTCTGTCATTCTGAGCGCAGCGAAGAATCTAACTTCGCATATAGATTCTTCGCTGCGCTCAGAACGACAAACTCTTATTTTTGTGGCTTTTTGCTACTTTCGCCCACTTTCCATACACCTCTAACGAGGCAGGCAGAACATGACTGCTTTTATCAAAACGCCGCCAACTCGGGTCATTGATCCAGTATGCGGCATGACCATTGACACGAGCGAAGCGGCAGGAACACGCGACTATCAGGGCACGACTTTTTACTTTTGCTCGAAAGATTGCCTGCAAACATTCGACGCTGATCCAAGGCAATTCGCGGGTAAGGCAGCGGACAGGCAGCCTGAAGGCATCATTACGCAGAATCCTTCGGGCGTCGCTAAGCCAGAAGAGAACGCGCATCGAGTACTCGATGCGCGTTTCCCAGTCGCAAATCAGGTTGACCCGCAGCCTGTCCGCAGCGTTGCAAGCGCACGCGCTGATTTGCCGCTACTTGGGATGCACTGCCCGGCGAAAAAGTGCCGGTCGATGGCGAAGTGGTGGACGGTTCGTCTTCGGTCAACGAAAGCATGCTGACCGGCGAACCTTTGCCTATCGAAAAGAAAGTGGGCGACACGGTTTTCGGCGCGACGCTGAACGCGATTTTGCCTTGGGCGCACGGCTACACCTACCGCGAAAATGGCATCGAACGCGCACAACCGCTCATCCGACCCAAATTGCGCGGCGCAGCGGCGCTTTCTACTGGGAACAGTTTCAAAAAGCCAAAGCTCTGGGTATCAACACCGTTTTTGTTGCCATGTTCGATGAAGTCGATGAAGGCACCGCCATTTTCAAAGTGACCAACACGCCGCCACAGCCAGGCTTTTTCGCCACTTACGAAGGTCAGCCTTCCGACTTTTATCTGCGAATGACCGGCAAAGGCACACGTCTTCTGCGCAGCGACAGAGCGCCGTAATTGCCAAGCGTGATTACTCAAGCGCGAATCCGCCCAATGTTTAACAAAAAGGTAATGGATCAACCGAGTGCGTCGATTAAAAGAACCCCGCGCATAAGCGATGGATGAAACGTAATGAATGAATCAAACTTCTGGTGTTACCCGTCTCTTACGCGCGGGGTTCTTTCTGGGATAGGTTCAATTTAATTCACCGCCCGAGCTACCAGAAAACGCATGACCAAAGTTGAAGACCGCTGTTGTAGGAACCGCAATGGCGTTGCAATTGGAAATGGCGATGCGGTTCAATTCTACATCGTCATTCCGCCAATCGAGTACTCGAAAGCCGCACAAAAGGAACCAGAATGTGTCGCATTAAGCGAATACTATTTTTTTACGTGGCGCTGTGCCTCACTTTGTCGTGCCTTTCCGGTTGTGGTCAAAGGAGGCCCGATGGCCCGGCTTTCGATGTGCCATCGCTCCTCGGCTTGAAAATCTCTGCGGTGACGGCTCGCTTAGGCCCAGGCCAGGAACTTCCCGCCGCAAATCAGGGAAGCGGACGCAGGCAGTGGATTAAAGACGGTTATGCTTTGCGCGTAGATTATCGCCAACGCAGCGAGCGCGTGACAGCATTTCGATTGAGCCTTGATGATCCGCAAAAAACTATTAAGGCCAAAGATCAAAACGAGGTGCTGAGCATGGCGCGCTTGCAGGGCAGCGACGCGCACTACAGCCTGGAATGGGAAGAAGACCCCGATTCAGTCGAACGCTATCGCAGCCTCCAGATAGTGCCCACGCCGCGCCAACATCAGGTGACGTTGCGCATGACAGGCCAGAATTTAGGCACCATGACACTGGTACAGTTCGACTTTCGGGTGATAGGCAACAGCGGCGAGAACCCTGACGAAAGTGGACTGACCTTGGCGCCGTGGGACCGCGAACTGCAGGCGCAGGACGGCACGCAATTGAAATTGGAAGCCGTGCCCAATTATTCGCGTACCGCTCTGCCCGGCGACGCCTCAGTTACCGTGCAGATCGAAGTGGATGGCCAAATCGTGTCAAAACAAACCGCCTCGGCTGGCGGCGTGGCCTCCTGCGACTGGGAAATATAAGGCTGTTGATGAATACTGAGAAGCCGTCATCGTGCGCATAGTTTTGTGCCGGTTGAGCAAGACGCGCCGCCGTCAAGTTGCCGATTTCTAAAGCTTCTTCGGTCGTATAAAGGTCAATTGTAGTGCTGACAAAGGATGAGCTAAAACCTATGAAACGATTCAAAGCGACACGCCATAAACATCAACTGTTTGCCTGCGTTATGGCGACAAACGCCTTGGTACTTGGAGGATGGATGTTCGGCCTGGTCTATGTGCCACCAGTTCTGGCGCAATCCGCCGCGCAAATGTTCGTTCCGCTGCCAGACGATGCGCCCGCAGCTACAGAAATCAACGCTTTCCAGGAAGCGGACAAAAAGCAGATGCCGCCCATTGGCGCGGTGCTGTTCATGGGTAGCTCGAGTATTCGGATGTGGACTACTTTAGCGCAAGACTTCGCGGAAATTCCCGTCATCAACCGCGGCTTCGGTGGTTCGTTCATTTCGCAGAGTACGCTTTATGCCGACCGCATCGCAATTCCCTATAAGCCGAAAATCATCGTCCTGGCCGCAGGCACCAACGATTTGGCCTACGGTAACAGAAATCCTCAACAGGTTTTTCAGGATTTCAAAGATTTTGTCGCCAAAATTCATGGCGAACTGCCGGACACGCGCATCGTTTACATCTCGATCAATCCCACCGTCGCGCGTTGGAACCAGGAAGGCGACATCTTGGATACCAATCATCTCATCGAAAAGTTCATCTTTGAGACCAATTCCAAAACCGAGAAATTGAATTTTATCAACTCGCACGCCCAAATACTCACAGCCGACGGTCAGCCGCAACCCAACTTGTTGAGAGCCGATGGACTGCATTTCAATACCGAAGGCTACAAATTGTGGACGGCCATCATCAAGCCGCGCATTATGGTTTTGGCGTCGATAGACGGTGTCAAGCGCTTGGATGATCCGAAGGCTGCTGCAGAGACCGCACCGATGCCGAAGTAAATGCGTTGAAGTAGAGCAGGGCATAGTAAAAACAGTAACACGCACTGTAGGCGGTCGAGTGCAGCGCCTTGTTGTGCTGGGATGTTGCGTTTCTCTTAACTAACCAGTGGTGGGGTCTACCATGTGCCTGCGAGTTGACTCGCAGGGCAACTGCAACCCGCACTATTGGTTACCTACTTTATTTTGCTGAACGCTATGCCTTGATCTGGGTCAACTACTATTTGTGGCTTACCTTCAAGAAACACCTTTTCCACCGAGTAACTCGTTCCAACACGCTCGACTCGTGGTTTGACAGGAGGCTCCAAATCATCATAAGACAAACGGTTATCTATATCAATCTGATTATTTGAACTGTCAAACGTCCATTTGCCTGACGCCGTGTATTTCTTTCTTGCCTTCGTTATCAACACTTGGGAAGAAGTGCCATCAGCCTTTAAAACCAAAGTACTTGCACCGAGCGGATTATTGTCTTTATACGTGCCGACAATATCGCCGTTGCTCAAGGTTGATGAGCAGCCTGAAATCAGCGTGACCAACCCACAAGCGAATATTAACGCTGATTTCCTCATAATCAAATTGTATCAATTCCCATCTGAGCCGCGCGCATCAACACAACATTTAGTTCAGCCGCGTGGGCCGTATCCGCGTCGACTGCAACGGTTTGTTAAGTTGCAGTGTCCGGTCGTTTCAGTGTGACACGGACTTTGAAACTTTGCTGCCCTTTCAACCCTCAAGCTGTCCCGGCGGTGTGGTTGAACATTCGTTGCAACCACACCAAGAGGATTGAAGACTTTTCGAGTACTCGCAGATCATTGTGCGTGATGGAAAGGTCAGAAATCCCGACGCGTGCTTTTGCTTCAAAGCTTGTTCCGACTTTGCGCGAGTAAATCCAAAAAGTGCGTGAATCGCACCAGGGCGCTACCGTCGAAAGTCCGCTCGATTGTTAACGGTGTGCGTGTTTAGCATTTGCAACCATTTCACTTGGCGTGACAAACCGTCGTGCCGACGTTTTCGCCCAGGCAGGCGCGCGTGATGTTGCCGTCCACTTCCATGTTGAAAACTACAATCGGAATGTTGTTGTCCGACGACAATGTAACAGCGGTCGAATCGAGTACTCGAATGCCGCGTTCCAAGACTTCAGCGTAGGTTAGCGTATCGAAACGCACGGCGTCGGCGAACTTTTGCGGATCGCGGTCGAAAACGCCATCCACGTCGGTCGCCTTGAAGATCGCCTGCGCGCCAATCTGCGCGGCTCGTAAAACCGCTGCGGTATCGGTTGTGAAAAACGGGTTGCCCGTTCCGGCTGCAAACAAAACGACGCGGCCTTTTTCCAGATGGCGCGTGGCGCGGCGCGGAATAAACGGCTCGGCGATCTCTTTCATTTCGATGGCGGACAAAACGCGCGTCGTGACACCGGCGCGTTCGAGATAATCTTGCAACGCAAGAGAGTTCTGCACCGTCGCCAGCATTCCCATGTAATCGGCCATCGCTCTGTCCATGCCCTGATCGACGGCAGCTTTCATGCCTCTGAAAATGTTGCCGCCTCCGGTCACAATCGCCAGTTCGACGCCGCTATCGCGCACCGAGCGAATTTCTTGCGCGATGCGCTTCAAAACCGTTCCGTCGAGGCCAAAACCGGCTTCTCCCGCTAACGCTTCGCCGGAGATTTTCAGTAAAATACGCTTATATTTCATAATAAAAGTTGATGTTCCTTTCCAAATGCAAACTCTTAAACGCTATCGAGTACTCGTTGTCGTCGCGTTGCTGGCTGCGCTTTATCTCGGTTGGCGATTGACGCGCCCGCCGCTGTCGCCCGAACAACAAATTCGCGTCAACATGGACGGCGTGACGCAGGCGATCCAGAACACCTCGCCGCGCAATATTCTGGGTTATCTGTCACCCGATTTTCAATGGAATCGTACCAAGCGCGACGAGGTCGAGCAAATGGTGCGCGAAGCCAGTGTCAGCGCGACCGATGTTCAGATCACGCGCTCGGGCGAACGCATCCAGGTGCGCGGCAATGAAGCGACCGTGACTGGCGACTTTCGCCTGAGTTACCGCCTGCTCCAGGAATCGCGCGAAACGCCGCCGCATACCAGCGTCGGACAATACTCGGTTTTGTGGCAAAAACGCAACGGCGACTGGAAAATTGTCCAGGTTCAAGGCGGCGAAAACAGCGCCAACAACGCGCCTTCCGCCGATCCGATATTCTAATTTGAACCGCAAAGACGCGGAGGCGCAGAGAAGAACTTGAGTTATGTAAGAGCAGAACTCGATGGATCGAGTACTAGATTGCTCTTTTCTACGTCTCTGCGACTAAATCTCGTTTGCGCTGCCGGCGTAATCGAAGTGCGTTTCCGACAACATCTCGATTTGATCGAGCGCCTTACCAGTTCCAATCGCCACGCAGGAAAGCGGGTCTTCCGCGACGTGAACCGGGATTCCGGTGTCCTTGGAAATGAGTTGATCCAATCCGCGCAACAAAGCGCCGCCGCCTGTTAGCCAGATGCCGTGCGACACGATGTCGGAGGAGATTTCCGGCGGCGTTTGTTCGAGAACCGAACGCGTGCGCATCACGATTTGATGCACCGGCTCCGCCAAAGCCTCGCGGATTTCGCCGGACGAAAGCGTGATAGTTTTCGGCAGACCGTCCACCATGTCGCGGCCTTTGACTTCCATGGTGAGTTCTTCTTCCATCGGAAACGCCGAGCCAATCGCCATCTTGATTTCTTCGGCTGTGCGGTCGCCGATAATCAAATTGTGCTCGCGTTTGACCCAGCGCGCAATCGCGTCATCGAACTTATTGCCCCCAACGCGCACCGAATCGGAGCGCACAATACCGCCGAGGGAAATCACCGCGATGTCGCTCGTTCCGCCACCGATGTCGACTACCATGTTGCCTTCCGGGTCGGAGATATTCAAGCCCAGGCCAATCGCCGCCGCCATCGGTTCTTCAATCGGATACGCTTCTTTGGCACCCGCCGAACGTGCCGCATCCAAAACAGCGCGACGTTCCACACTTGTCACGCCCGAAGGCACGCAGACAATGACGCGCGGTTTGAACATGACGCGCTTGCCCAGCACTTTTTGCATGAAGTGCCGCAGCATTTGTTCCGTGACCGTGAAATCGGCGATGACGCCTTCGCGGATCGGCTGAATGGCGATGATCGAAGTCGGTGCGCGACCCAAAATCTGGCGTGCTTCTTCGCCGAAATACTTCGGTTCGCGCGTGCTTTTATTGATGGCGACGACAGCCGGTTCGCGCAACACAATGCCGCGCCCGCGCTGATAAACCAGCACGTTCGCCGTCCCCAAATCAATTCCGATGTCACGTGAAAAACCTAACATTTGATGATACTTTTCTTGACGAACCCAAAGCTTCAGCGAGTGAGATTGTGAATATCATCTGCCGCGTTTGATGCCCTGAGTTCGTGAGACACAAGTGCGGCCACGACGAAAAACAGCACCCCGTGGCTGCACAATTTACCAACGTCATGTGCCAAACGTCATGTGCGAATCGAGTACTCGATCTCCGTGCGCGCCCTGTTCTCGACCGCCACGACGCACGATTTGGGCGCCCAGTCCACGCAGTTTGTCTTCAAACTTCTCGTAACCGCGATCAATCCAGTGAACGTTTGTCACTTCGGTCGCGCCTTCGGCACCCAGGCCGGCCAAGATCAAAGCCGCGCCCGCGCGCAAATCTGAGGCTTCGACTTCGGCGCCGCGCAGTTTTGTCACGCCGTTGACAATCGCCGTGTTATCGATCAACGAAACCGAAGCGCCCATGCGCACCAGTTCCGGCACGCAATTAAAACGCCCGTCATACAAGTTTTCCTGCACAGCCGAACGACCTTGCGCCACGCACATCATCGTCACGAACGGAGGTTGCAAATCGGTCGCATAACCTGGAAAGGGTGCCGTCACAATGTCGGTCGCGCGCAGAGGAACCACAAACTTGGCGCGAATCCAATCGTCGCCGTGCGTCACGTCCAGGCCAGCTTCGCGCAACTTGTCCAGATAAATCGGCAAATGCTGCGGCGCCAATCCGCGCGTCGTGATGTCGCCATGCGTCAAGCCCGCCGCCGCCAGATAAGTTCCGGCTTCGATGCGGTCGTAATCCACTGTATGTTCCGCGCCATGCAATTCGTCGACGCCTTCAATTGAGATCGTCGCAGTGCCCGCGCCCCAGACTTTGCCACCCATTTTATTGAGCAGTTCGGCGATGTCGGAAACTTCGGGTTCGCGCGCCGCGTTTTCAATCGTCGTCGTTCCTTCCGCCAGGCACGCCGCCATCATTATGTTGACAGTCGCGCCGACGCTGGAGTTTTTCGGTTCGAGATAAATCGTTGCGCCGCGCCACGAAGGAGCTTCCGCCTTCATCGCACCGTGCTCGACTTCGATGGTCGCGCCCATTTTCTGAAAGGCGTCGACATGGTAATTGACGGGACGCGCGCCCAGAACGCAGCCGCCAGGAAGCGGGACTTCGGCCTGTCGCAAGCGCGCGAGCAGGGGAGCCGCGACGTAAAAACTGGCGCGCATCTTTCGCACCAGATGATCCGGCGCGCGATGCGTCGTCAAGTTTTCCGCATTGACCGTGACCGTGTGATTCTCGAACTTGACGACCGCGCCCAGCGCGCGCAACATCTGGCACATCGTTTCCACATCGGAAATCGCGGGCACGTTGTGCAACACGCATTCGCCGCGCGAGGCCAGAAGCGAAGCCGCTAAAATTGCCAGGCTGGAGTTTTTAGAGCCGGAAACTTCGACTTCGCCGTGTAATGTAGCGCCACCTAAAATGACGATGTGTTCTTCTAAAGTTTTATGGTTTTCGTGAGTGAGACCAGCGGGATGAACGATTTTCATGAGAGTTCCTTGTTTCGACGAGGAGGTTGGAGGCTGCGTTTGTCGGGGCACAAGGCCGGAAAAAGAAGAAGTTGTAAAATTGAAAGTTGAGCGAAACGCCTTGTGTCCGACGCTCGAAAGGGCAATCGAGTACTCGATTGCCCTTTGATTCTACATTGTTTCAACAAAGTTGGCGAACGAAACGCGGATAACAACGGCATTCATCAGCGTCCTCCCGCGATGCGCAAGCGATTTTGAGCACGCTTCAAAGCGGCCTCCGCGCGCGAACGCTCCAGTTGAAAACCAGCGTCCATTTGCCCGCTTAAGCGCGAACTGGCGCGACTTTCCGCTTCGCGCGCCCGCTCGACGTTGATGTCGGAGGCACTTTCCGCCGAATCCGCCAAAATCATCGCCACGTTATCGGCGACTTGGAAAAATCCGCCGCCGACTGCCATGCGTGTCTGCTGGCCGTTCGCGTCGGTGATTTCGACGTAACCCGCCGTCAAAGCCGCAATCATTGGCGCGTGCGAGCGCAACACTCCAAAACGCGACTCCAATCCAGGCAACGTGATGGACTCGACATCGCCGTTGAAAACTTCGCGCTCCGGCGTTACCACTTGTAAATGAAAAATTCCTGCCATAAATATCGAAAACAAAGAACCGAGTACTGAATTTCAACTAATCAAACAACTGAAGACACCATAATGAAAGTAGGAGTTTGTCATTCTGAGCCTGCCCGTAGGGTACCCGCCGCCCAAAGGGCACCCGAATCTGAGCCCTAAGCCAGATTCTTCGCTGCGCTCAGAATGACAAACCGTGAGTTTGAACGCCTTTACTACTTTCTCTACGCGCTCAAAATGCCAAACCCACCTTCTGGACTTATCGTCCACTCGACAACAAACCGCCGACTACGCCACCCAGCAAGTTTCCAGGCGATGAACTTTCGCCGCTGGTTTGCGGCAAATAATGCCCGATTTCTTCCGCCAGATTCATAATCGGCATGCTTTGCAGCCAAGCGCGTCCCGGGCCAGTCAAGGTCGCCAGAAACAAACCTTCGCCACCAAACAGAACGTTACGAAAACCCTTCACCATTTGAATATCGAACTGCATCGTCGGCGTGTGAATGCCGATATGTCCGGCGTGAACCAACAATTTCTGACCCGGCTGCAAATCTTCGGTAATCACTTCGCCCGATAAATCGAGCCACACAACACCTGGACCTGTCACGCGCTGCAAGATGAACCCCGCGCCCCCGAAGAAACCCGCACCCATTTTCTGCTGCCACGCGATTTCCAATCCGACGGATTTCTGCGCGCACAAAAACGTTTCCTTGCGGCAAATCAGCGATTGTCCGGCCTGCAATTCAAACGGCAAAATCGTGCCCGGAAAACGTGGAGCAAATGCAATACGCGCCTCGCCTTCGGCAGTGAAATCGGTGATAAAGAGGCTGCCGCCGCTCATGCTGCGCTTCAAGCCCGCCATCAAACCGCCACCGGTGTGCGTGTCCATGCGCACGTTGTCCGACATCCACGCCATCGTGTTGGTCTGGCTGTAAAGCTGCTCGCCCGCATTCAGCGTGACGTCAACTATCTGCATCGTCGTACCTGAAATTTTATATTGCATCTCAAGACTCCCACAGAATCTCGACCAAACATCGAGTACTCGATTGTCGTCAACGTCATGCTTCCAACGTTTACTTCATTGTCTTAGCTTTCTCGACCGCCTGATCGATGCCGCCCACCAGGTAAAACGCTTGTTCGGGCAAATCGTCATGCTTGCCTTCCAAAATTTCCTTGAAACCGCGAACTGTTTCCGCCATCGGCACATATTCGCCCGGAATCGAAGTGAACACTTCGGCCACAAAGAACGGCTGCGACAGGAACATTTGCAAGCGACGAGCGCGCGATACAATCAATTTGTCCTCGTCGGAAAGTTCATCAATTCCAAGAATGGCGATGATGTCCTGCAAGCCTTTATAACGCTGCAAAACCTGCTGCACGCCGCGCGCCACGTTGTAATGCTCTTCGCCCAAGACCGCCGCCGACAAAATCGTCGAAGTCGAAGCCAGCGGGTCAACTGCCGGATAAATACCCAGCGCGAACACATCGCGGGAAAGCGCGGTTGTCGCATCCAGGTAGTTGAACGTCGTCGCGGGCGCCGGATCGGTATAATCGTCGGCGGGAACATAAACCGCTTGAATCGACGTGATCGAACCTTTTTTCGTCGTCGTAATGCGCTCCTGCAACTGCGCCATCTCGGTCGCCAGCGTCGGCTGATAACCTACGGCGGAAGGCATTCGTCCCAGCAAAGCCGAAACTTCGGCGCCAGCCTGCGTAAAGCGAAAAATGTTGTCTAAGAACAACAAAACGTCCTGGCCTTTTTCGTCGCGGAAATATTCCGCCATCGTCAAAGCCGTCAAAGCGACGCGCAAACGTGCGCCCGGCGGTTCGTTCATCTGGCCGAAAACCAGAACGGTTTGATCGAGTACTGTTTTGTCGCTGCCATCGGCTTTCTTCTGGCCGGGCAAAATTGTTTCGCCCATTTCGTTGCGCAGATCGGTTCCTTCGCGCGTGCGCTCGCCAACGCCGCCAAAAACCGAAACGCCGCTGTGCTTTTGCGCCACGTTGTTGATCAGTTCAGTAATCAAAACCGTTTTGCCGACGCCCGCGCCGCCGAACAGGCCGACTTTGCCGCCGCGAGGATATGGCTCCAGCAAGTCGATAACTTTAATGCCAGTTTCAAACGGTTCAATCGTTGGGCTGAGGTCTTCAAAACGTGGCGATGGACGATGAATCGAATAATACTGCTCGGCGTTAACCGGGCCGAGCGAATCCAGATCGTGACCCAACACATCAAACAAACGTCCCAGCGTCGCTTCGCCGACGGGAACCGTAATCGGCGCGCCAGAATCCTGCGCGACCATGCCGCGCACCAAACCATCGGTCGATTCCATCGCCACGCAACGAACCACGTTGTCGCCCAAATGCTGCGCGACTTCCACGATCAAATCGTGCGTCGTGTCATTGCCGTTGGCATCGGATGCGCTTTGTCCGCCGCCCGCCAAACCGCCGCTCGCGCTGGTGCCATTAGCACCGTTGACGCTGGAACCGTTTGCACTCGCACCATTGGCGCCGCCGTTCATCGAACCGTTCATCGCGGCGGCGCTCGATGTCGCGTTGCGCTTGATGGCGACCGCGTTATAAATATCGGGCAGTTGACCCGCGTTGAACTCCACGTCCACGACCGGCCCGATGACTTGAACCACTTTTCCAATTGTTCCAACTGACATAATTTCTCCAGCAGACAAATATAATTCGATATTCCGCAAATGTCGCGTTCTGTAGGGGCGCAGATTTCTGCGTCCGCATTCGAGTACTCGATATAGATTCTCAACACGGACGCAGAAATCTGCGTCCCTACAAGCGACTTTATCCTTTCAATGCTTCCGCGCCGCTGACGATTTCACTTAATTCGGTCGTAATCGCGGCCTGACGCGTGCGGTTCGCCACCAACGTCAAGCGATCAATCTGCTCGCCCGCGTTTTTCGTGGCGTTCGTCATCGCCGTCATGCGCGCGCCAAATTCCGAGGCGACCGCTTCCATCAACAATTGATAAACGCGCGTTTCCACAAAGCGCGGCAACAAAACGCCCAAAAGCTGCGGCGCATCCGGCTCGAAGATGAACTCTTTGCCGCCCATCTTGATTTTGCCGGGCGCTACGCCGTCCTGATCTTCAGTTTGAGTACTCGATGGTGGCTCAATCGGCAGAAATTTGACAGCTTGCGGGCGCTGTGAAATCGTGTTGATGAACTCGGTGTAGCAAATGTAAACCTCATCCACCTGACCCGTCAAAAACAAGGTCGTAATCGCATTGGAGGCGGCGCGCACTTGTTCATACGGCGCTTCCACGCCAATCGACATGAAATTTTGCACAACAGGATAACCGCGCTTAGTAAAATAATCGGTCGCCTTGCGCCCAATCGTTACAATTTGAACGGGACGCTCGCGGCCGGCGCGCAAATCGGGCGCGACGGCGTTCATTTCGCGCGTTTTCTGGTCGATGAAGGTATGCGCAATACGCAGCAGGTTCGAGTTATAAGAACCCGCCAAGCCTTTATCCGCCGCGATGACGACGACGCCAATGGCGCCGACCGGACGATTGTCGAGCAGGGGATGATTAAATTCTTGAACGTGCGGCGCCAGCGTGCCAACCAGTTCCGCCATCGTCTGCGAATACGGCTTGCCTTTTTCGACGCGCTCTTGCACGCGACGCAGCTTGGCCGCCGCGACCATCTTCATCGCCTGCGTAATCTGACTGATGTTTTTCACGACGCGAATCTTGCGCCGAATGTCACGAACTGATGCCATTTAATTTTAGTCCCACCACAAAAACAAACTGCGTGATTCTTCGATGTTGTCGGCCAGCATTTTTAAAGCACGCTGGTTCAATTGCTCTCTGTCATCAATCGAAGGCTGCAACTCTTGAATACGAGCCATCAGTTCTTCGCCTGTGACTTGACCAAGATGTGCTTTCTCGTGCAATTCCAAAAGTTCTTCGATGTTTTCATCTGAGTCTTCGGCTTCAGATGCGTAACCTTGATCAATGATGTCGGGACAAAACTCATAAACCTCTTGAGCAAACGCCAACAAATTGTCAGGCAGTTTCTCGAAGGTCAAAGCGACAACATCGTGCTTCACACCGACGATATTGATACCGTAACTCGAATTCCAACTCTGTAACTTCGCCAACACGTCGGCGTTAGAAACCTCGTAATTGTCGCCATTCGTATGAAATGTGCGCAATGCCTCAAACTGATCTTCTGCCCGCAATATAAACAGTGCTGGCTCTGATGACATCATCAACAGAAAGACTTTGTATCCCAAAGAATTGATTTTCGTATTAAGAACACGACTCAGTTCTTCTAAACGCTGGAGTTTGACATCAAAAGTTTTTTCGCTCTTTTGCTCTGCGACCAAAACCAGCAAAGCCGGTTTGTCTTCCAAGCCTCCGTCCTCATCTTGCGCGCGAAGTTGCTGAAATGAACAGTCTGCACTGGCTTTGACTTGTTCCAGCACATTCTCATCGAAACCGATGCGAACTGCTAAATCTTGTTCTTCTTGAGAAAGCGCCATAGCAAGTTAAGCCGCAACTGCCGTATTCTGCACCGTTTGAGTACTCGATCCGTTGGCGAAGGCAGCGTTGAAGTCTTCCAGCGCGCCTTTAAGCTTTTCTTCGTTGTCTTTGGTGATCTGCTTTTCGTTGACAATCGAGGACACGACATCGGGGTAACGCTGCGGAATATAGCGCAACAGTTCGCTTTCATAACGACCCGCTTGATCAACCGGAAAAGCGTCCATGTAACCGTTTGAGGCGGCGTAGATAATCAAAACTTGCTGATCGACCGACATTGGCGCGTAGTTCGCCTGCTTCAAAATCTCGGTCAATCGCTGGCCGCGCGACAATTGCGCCTGCGTGCTCTTGTCCAAATCGGACGCGAACTGCGCGAACGCCGCGAGTTCACGGAAGCGCGCCAGGTCAAGCTTCAAGCGACCGGCGACCTGCTTCATCGCTTTGGTTTGCGCGGCGGAACCAACGCGCGAAACGCTCAAGCCGACGTTGATGGCGGGACGCACACCGGCGTAAAACAAGTCCGGCTCCAAAAAGATCTGGCCGTCTGTAATCGAAATCACGTTGGTCGGGATATACGCCGAAATGTCGTTCATCTGCGTTTCGATGATTGGCAAAGCGGTCAAAGAACCGCCGCCCAAATCGCGGTGCAACTTCGCCGAACGCTCCAGCAAGCGCGAGTGCAAGTTGAACACGTCGCCTGGATACGCTTCGCGGCCCGGCGGACGGCGCAACAGCAAACTCATCGAGCGATACGCGACAGCGTGCTTCGACAAATCATCATAAACGATGAGCGCGTGCTGCGCGTTGTCGCGGAAATATTCGCCCATAGCAGTTCCGGCATACGGCGCGATGTATTGCAAAGGCGCCGAATCGTTGGCGCCCGCCACGACGACAATCGTGTACTCCATCGCGCCGACTTTTTCTAACTGCGCGACTAAGGCTGCAATCGTTCCCTGCTTTTGGCCGATAGCAACGTAAATACAAAACACGTCTTTGCCGCGCTGATTGACAATCGCGTCAATAGCCACGCTGGTTTTTCCAGTTTGGCGGTCACCGATAATCAGTTCGCGCTGACCGCGACCAATCGGGATCATCGAGTCAATCGCTTTGATGCCGGTTTGCAGCGGCTCTTTGACGCCTTCGCGCTGCATCACGCCGGGCGCTTTTACTTCGATCAAGCGGCGCTCGGTTGTTGCAATCGGACCTTTGCCGTCAATCGGTTCGCCCAGAGCGTTCACGACGCGACCAATCAAGGCCGGGCCGACGGGAACATCGGCGATGCGACCGGTGGTTTTTACCGTGTCGCCTTCTTTGATGTGCGTATATTCGCCCGCGATCACGACACCGACATTATCGGCTTCCAAGTTCAAGGCGATGCCCATCGTTGGCAAGCCGGAAGTCGGCGAGGCGGGAAACTCCAGCAATTCGCCCGATTTGCAACCTTGCAAACCATAAACGCGCGCGATTCCGTCGCCGATTTCCAGTACTGTTCCGACATCCACCATCGAAACTTGGTTGCCGAAATTCGTCAACTCGCCTTGCAATACTCGTGTAATTTCTTCAGGCCTCAAAGCCATTGCGTTCTCCTGTCTTCAACTATCTCAATAATTATTGCAATCTTTATATTTGCAGAAAACATCGGATCGTAGGGACGCAGATTTCTGCGTCCCTAC
This sequence comes from Abditibacteriaceae bacterium, assembly GCA_965277285.1. Classification (GTDB taxonomy): domain Bacteria; phylum Armatimonadota; class Abditibacteriia; order Abditibacteriales; family Abditibacteriaceae; genus DASVUS01. Next base: position 51,439 of record OZ255721.1, read on the forward strand.
GATTTACGATTTACGAAAAACTTCCTAAATCACTTTCGCGCGCTTCAACTGATCGCGCAATTGCGCCAGTTGCGTGGTGACGCTGCCATCAATCAATTTATCGCCGACGCGAATTACTAAACCGCCCAAAATGCTGGGGTCAACGCGCGTTGTCAGGCGAATCGTCCGCAATCCCGTGCTCGATTTCAAGCGTTCGATCAAAGCCGTTTGCTGCGCTTCTGTTAAAGGCACGGCGGAAGTCGCTTCGGCGTCCGCTTCGCCGCGATATTCATCGACAAAGCGATTGAATTCGCGCGCGACGTGCGGCAAAATGTGGATGCGGTCTTTGTCCACCAGCAAGAACAAAAAATGCTCGACATCGGGACGAATCGAGGCGCCGAAAATCTGATGCAAAGCGTCTTTGCGGCGGTCGTGCGTGATACGTGGATCGCCCAGAGCGCGCATGATGTCCGGCGACGAACTCATGGTTTGCGTGATTGTCGCCATATCGTTTGCAATCGCGTCCACTTCATCGTGTCCCAGCGCCACATTAAAGAGCGCATGCGAATAGCGCCGCACCGCGCTGCTGTCACCAATCGCCATTAATTCGCGCTCCCGTTCGTCAATCGAGTACTCGAATCCGCCGTTCCCAGACCCGCAATCACGTCATCAATCAGGCGCGCGTGATTCGGCCCATCAAGATTCGTTTTAACGACGCGCGAAGCCGCGCCAATCGCCAGATTTGCGACCTGATCGCGCATTTCAATGAGCACTTTGCGGCGTTCCTGCTCGATTTCCTGTTGGCCGCGCAATACAATCGCTTCGCTGTCGGCCTTGGCTTTGGCGAGGATTTCGTCGCGCGCTGCCTGCGCGTCTTTAACTGCCGCCTGGATTTTATCGCGCGCTTCGTCCTCGATTTTCGCCAGACGATCTTCATATTCGCGCTGCAAACGCACCATTTCATCGCGCCGCGCTTGAGCCTCGTCAATGTTGCCCTGAATATGCTTTTGACGCGCTTCCAGCAAATTGAACAGCGGCCCGAAGGCATACTTGACCAGGACAAACATCAAGATCAAGAAGCCGACGATGGAGATTAAAATTGCTTGTGTGTCAATGCCTAAAGATCCCACAGAACCATCCTGAACAACTTTTATTTGATAACGATATTCCAGAGTTTGGAAAGAACCCTGAGCGTAAGCGACGGGTGAATTCTCAAGGAGAACAAACTCTTACTTTTCACCCGTCGCTTACGCTCAGGGTTCTTTGGAGTATGGCGCGTAATATCGAGTGCTCGATACTACGCGCCACAACACTCTTTTACTTACCGGCTTGAATCGCCTGCATTACTTGATCGACGCCCGGCAGTTTGCTCTGCAACATGAAGAACATGAGCAGCGCGTAGATGACCAGCGACTCGATCAGCGCCAAACCGATAATCATCGCGGTCTGAATTGTGCCGCTCGCTTCCGGCTGGCGCGCCATGCCTTCCAACGCCGCCGCGGTCGCGCGACCCTGACCCAAACCGGCTCCGATAACCGCGATCGGCAAGCCCAGACCGGCTGCCATTGCCAACATACCCCAATACAACATGACCTTGCTCCTTGTTCCGGTTTAACCGGAGAAATAATTTTTGCGCAACCGGAAATTTCGCAGGTTGCGCGCTCTTACGCCGTGTTACGCCAATGACGTGTTACGCCAGCGACGTGTTACGCCAGCGACGTTTCCGAAGGATGTCCAACGACAACTTCGCGTCCCTCGACTCGCGTATGTTCGGTCGTGCCATGAACGTCGTGCGCATCGTGAGCATCATGGTGAGTACTCAAAATAGCGATGTAAATCGCCAGCAGCGTCGAAAACACCAGCGCTTGCAACGCTCCGAAGAACGTTCCCAAAAACAACATCGGCAACTGAAACGGAATCGGCAACCAGTGCGGCAAGATGGCAACTGCCAAACCCGTCAACGTCGCAATCACCATTTCTTCGCCGAAGACGTTGCACAACAATCGCATCGCCAAGCTGAGCGGCTTAATCATCTCGCCGATCATGTGCAACGGAAAGTTGAGCGGCGCCAGCCAGATCGGTTCGCCGACAAAGTGCATGAACCAGCTTTTAACGCCCGCTTCCCGAATCGCAATGACATGAACGCAGACGAACGCCACCAACGCGAGCGCAATCGGAATGTTCGGGTTCGATGTCGGCGACAACAAGCCCGGCACCAAGCCGATCCAGTTCATAAATAAAATGGTGAAGAAGAACGAAGCGATCAACGGCGCATACTTCATCGCTAGAGGGCGCCCCATAATTCCGATCAGATAATCGCGGAAACCTTCGGCTGCCGCTTCGACCAGGTTCGCCAGCGAATGCGGCTTTCCGGTCGGACGAATGCGAGCCTTGCGCGCGCCAATTGTGGCCAGTGAACCTAAGCCGATCATCACCAACAAGGCCAGCACCAAGTAATCGTAGCGAATGCTTTTGATGTTCTCGACGTGATGCTCGCCGTTGTGCTCTTCCATGCGCGGTGCCTCTTCATGCGTGAACATGCGCGCAATCGGGTTAATCCACGTTCCGGCATGCGGATCGAAGGTGCCCGGCTTGTCGCTGGGATCGCTGCTTTCCGTTGTTCCCGCCGTCGGCGTATGACCCGAAGTCAAACCGCTGCCCGTCGTACCGATTTCAGGACGAACCGGCGGCGCGACATCGTTTTGCGTTGTCGCATTGTCGGTTGGCGCGGCGGTCGCAGGGTTGTTCGTCGCGCCAACTGCGCTATTTGATGTCGCGTTTGGTTGCACGCCGTTCGACGGTACACCGTTCGTTGTCACGCCGTTCGTTTGCGCGCCAGTTGAAGCCGCAACGTCGCCCGGTGTCGAGCCAGCACTTGGCGCTACATCGTTCGTCGTCGCACCTGCATTGGGCGAAACGTCGTTTGTCGTGACCGAACTCGTCGTGTCATTGGAAGTCGCAGGTGTCACGTCTTGCGCATGAACGGCGCCCGTCAGCAGCAAGCCGAGAAACGCCACTACGAGTACTCGATTTCCGCGTCGCCACATATTATTAAGAAGATTTCTTTTCATTGGAAACATATTCGTGCAACGGCTTTTGATTGTGCAACATCAAACGACTGATAACTTTCGAGAAAATGACGACCTGCAAAACGGTGAACCCAACTGCAAACGCTGCAGGAACCAACACGCCGAATCGTAATCCCCAGTAAATTCCGACCGCGATCAAAACATATTTCGCGGGCAGCAAAAACGCCAAAGGCACGCGCATCAACCAGCCGGTTTCGGTGCTCGCTTCTTTCGATTTCGCCAATCGCGCCACCAACATCTGCTGCGATTTGAGCAACGCCAAACCGAGCAACGCGCCGCTTGCAAAAGACAAAGTGAGCGGCAAATTGCGCGAGACAATTCCCAGGCACAGCGTTAAAAAAGTGCCGAACCACAAGGTTGTGCGCGCGGTGCGACCCAAAAAAGCGGCGTCCAACGGTGCGACTGTCTTGGACGCCGACGGCGACTTCGTATCCCGCGCGACTGTGCGCTGCGAAGACAACGATGAATTGAACTTCAAACCCTCGGCGAACGAAGGCTGCGGCGGTGCGGGCAAAGTCTTTTTCATGCGACAAATTTCGTCTTGGCTCAACTTTTCTTTTGCGACTCGTCGTTTGCGTTGTCCGGCTTCTCGCCCAACAAGCGTTGCGTCAAGGTTTGTTCATCTATATTGGCGTCCGCCTGGTCAATCGAGTACTCGATTGGCTTGTGCTGCGCATCGAAACTTGCTGTCGGTGGCGCCGGAACTTGAAATACACGCGGTCGAACTCGTTCAGTTTGCGCTACGCCTTCCGCTTCATCCCTTGAACCATCGGGCGCAAAGTTTGAGGTCAGATTTGTTGCATTCGCCTGACGTTCGCTTTGCACTTCGGCTTTGCGGCGCGCTTCAAAGGTGTTCGCGTCGCGGATCGTCAGCATCATCTGGCGAAAGCCTGCGACTACTCCAACCAGAAACAAAATCGGTGTCCAATACGCCGTGCCGAAATGTTTATCCAGCCACCAACCGGCACCCGCTCCCGCGATGATGCAACCCACGAGCGTCAGGCCAATGCTGGACGCTTGCGCGCCACTCACGCCGCCGCCTTTGATGCGCTCCAGGCGCGCCTTGGCCAACTGCGACGCCAAACCTTCAGGCGCCTCGTCTTTTTGCTGCGGACTTTTTGACAGACCGTTCGCCATAGATGCGCCTCGCGGAATCACAGCAATTGTAGCAGGCTTGAACCAAACGGTCAAGACAAGTTTGAGCGGTTCGTGAAAAAAATCACAAGATTTAGGAACTGTTTGCTTGATACCGCGCTTTGGCGTTCACAAGGTATCGAGCGTTGGGAAAGTCCGCTACAATAAAAAGTAGAATCAAGTATCTGGACAGTGTTTCTTTCTTATGAACGCCGCGATTTATCAACATTTTCATGCTTGGAAAGGCATCGCCGATTGCATCAATCCGCTGCTTGGCATCTGGCTGCTGGCCGCCGCGTTTTCACTGCGTTCTCCAAATGTCGGTGCAGGAAAGATTGGCGCGGGAAAGGTCATAGAGAGAAACGAATTTTTGTGGCGCAGCATGGCGGCGATCACGGTTGTTTTTCTGGTCGGTCACCTCAATCGCTGGCTTCATTTGTGGCATGATCACCGAATGTTTCCCAGTGGTCATATGGGGTTTTCGGTTTGCGCTGCGATTGCGCTCGGCGTGTGGAACCGCAAGACTTTGGCGATCTTGATTCCTCTATTGATGGTGCAGTCTTGGTTGATGATTGCGCTACGTTTTCACGATTTGCTCGATATTGTGGGCGCTGTGATTCTGGCGAGCATTGTCTCGTGGCTGTTCCTGCGCCCAAAAGCCGAAAACTTGGCTGCTTCGTCAGCAAGGCTTTGACAGCAAAGATTTCGGTTGATGTTACGCCATTTAACCTCTAGTTCTCTTATCGAGTACTCAATAAGGATCAGGGCTGCATTGTGCACTACAGCTATGCACTACAGCTATGCACAATGCAGCCCTGATCCTTATCACATTTATGAGTGGCTCCTTCTTGCTTTAATTGCCGCTGCCTTTAATTGCCGCTGCCTGTATCGAGACCGACAACGGAGCCGGTATTGGTCGGCGCATCGAAGAACGTGCTGATGTCGCCGTCGAAGGCTTTGTCGAAGGTGCTGCCAAAGTTACCGTAAGAACCAGGCGTTCCAAAAGGCGTGCCGGTCAGTTGCGTGTTACCGTTGTAGAACATCAGTTCCGCAATCACGGTGTTGGTGCCATTAGGTGACAAGTAGCGCAAGTAGCGGTAGTTGGTCGTGCCGAGCGAGATTTGGCTCCATGCGTTATTTGCTGGCTGCATTGCGATGGTCGCCAAATCACTCCAAGCTTGTTGGTCGTTGCTGCCTTGAAACTTGCCGCCTGTCATGGTGCCCGCCGCATCGGCGCGAGGGTAAAAATACGCTTGCAAGTTGGTGCCCGAGGACGTTGGTCCTGGAGTCGGCGTCGGCGTTGGTGTTAGCGTCGGCGTTGGTGTCGGCGTTGGTGTCGGTATTGGCAGTGTTACGGGTGCGCCGTTTCCTGTATCCAAACCGACGACAGAGCCGGTGTTAGTCGGTGCGTCAAAGAACGTGCTGATGTCGCCGTCGAAGGCTTTGTCGAAGGTGTCGCCAAAGTTGCCGTAAGAACCAGGTGTCCCAAAAGGCGTTCCAGTCAGCTTGGTCGTTCCGTTATCGAACTCGAGTTCTGCAACAACAGTGTTGGTGCCATTAGGTGACAAGTAGCGCAAGTAGCGATACATTGTGGAGCCAAGGCGGATGGTCGAGTACTGGTTGTTAGCAGGTTGTGTGGTGATGGTGGCCAGCGTCGTGTAGTTGGTACCATCGTTGCTGCCCTGGAACTTGCCGCCTGTCATAGTGCCCGCGGCATCAGCGCGAGGGTAGAAATACGCTTGTAAGTTAGTGCCCGAGGGCGTTGTTCCTGGTGTTGGCGTCGGTGTTGACGTTGGCGTTGGTGGAACTACAGGTGTTGGCGTTGGCGGTGCTATAGGTGCGCCGTTTCCTGTATCGAGACCGACGACGGAGCCGGTATTGGTCGGCGCGTCGAAGAACGTGCTGATATCGCCGTCGAACGCTTTGGTCCACGTATTACCGGAATTGGCCCACGAACCCAGAGTGCCAAATCCTTGACCCGTCAGTTGCGTGTTACCGTTGTAAAACTTCAATTCCGCGAGGACAGTGTTGGTGCCACTGGGCGACAAGTAGCGCAAGAAACGGTAGTTGGTCGTGCCGAGCGAGATCTGGCTCCATGCGTTGTTCGCTGGCTGCGTTGCGATGGTCGCCAAATTTGTCCATGCTTGTTGGTCGTTGCTGCCTTGAAACTTGCCACCTGTCATGGTGCCTGCGGCATCGGGGCGAGGATAAAAATACGCTTGTAAACTGGTGCCTGAGGGCGCTGTGCCTGGCGTTGTCGCCGGAGTCTGCGTTGGCATTGGTGTCAGTGTTGGTGTCGGCGTCGCGGCGGGCGCACCACTCAAATCGATACCGACAAAAGAACCGGTATTGGTCGGCGCGTCGAAGAACGTGTTGGTGTCGCCGTCAAAGGCTTTGCTGAAGGTGTCGCCGAAGTTGCCGTAAGAGCCAGGCGTCCCGAACGGCGTTCCAGTCAGCTTGGTCGTTCCGTTATCGAACTCCAATTCTGAGATCACGCTGTTGGTACCGGACGGCGAAACATAGCGCAGGAAGCGAAAGATGTCCGTGCCGAGCGCCATTTGCGACCATGTGTTGGCTGGCGGCGTATTTGAAATGGTGCCCAGATCGATCCACCACTTGTTGTCGTTGCTGCCCTGAAATCGACCGCCAAGCATGGTTTGCGGATAATCGGGGCGCGGATAAAACTTCGCCGACAAATTGCCGACGGTCGACGTAGGAGCGACGGTCGTCGGTTGGTTGTACAATTCGATTTCGCGCAGTGTCGCCTGGTGCGCTCCGCTTTGTCCGCCCGCGCCCGCGACTGTGCCGTCCGCGCCGCCGCCATAAGTGACATCGTTAATCAGCAAGCGAATTTTGCCGGTTTGGACCGTTGGGAAAACGTGCGAGAAAACGCAGCGGTCAGAATAAAATGAGTCAACCGTCGTGCGCGTAACAGGCGTGACGGCGGAAACGGTATTGGGTGCTTCCGTAAAATCCCCCAGAGAAACCCAACTGCCGCCGTTGTCGTATTGCAATTGATAATCGAGCAGCGAACCGTCCAACTGCCAGGGCACGCACGCATAAATGAGTACTCGATTGACGCTTTGCACCGTGGGCAAGTCCACTTCGACGGAAAGTGGCGAAGCGGAACTGATCGTTGCCTGGTTGCTCGTCCATGGCTGATCGGTCGATTGCTGTGTCAAGTACCAGTTTTCCAACTTGCCGTTGATGATTTTGCTGATGGAATTGGGAATGCTGGCGTCGTTGGGATTAGTACCTTCACCTGACGAGGAAGCGGTTGTGCCCGGCAAAAGCGCCAGGTCGTTGCCCCAGTTCATCGGCACCACGCCCAGCCTTTGGCCTGTCGCGCCTTCGACGTAAACCGGAAGTTCGCCGACAGGAACCGTCACGGAATAATTGACAGGTGTCACGACGGTGCTGGTGCCAAAGGGCGACACGATTGTAACTGGCGCTTTGGTAGAAGTTTGCAGTTGAACGCTGAGGTCAGTTGCGCCCGTGCTCATCAACACCGCGACCTGATTGTTGCTGCCCTGATTGTTGGCGCCGGTGAACAAGTTGCCCAGCATCAATTTATTGCCGGGGTTGCCGAAGTCGAAGGCCTGAGAAAAGTTCGTGCCGTATAATTCTTCGCTCCACACGCGCATGAGAGATGCTGCGGGATTGAGGCTGCCGTCGGCATTTTCGAGCCAGGCCGGAACATCCCAGAAGCCGTGGCTTTTGTCATACCACAAATGATCGTGCTCTTTGGGAATACCGTTCTGCTCGAACATCATTTTTTCCAGCATCGTCCAGCGGCCTTGATGTCGCGGCGCGTAAACGCCATACATCGCGGCATAAAAACCTTGCTCGGTCTGCCATTTGGGGAGGTTTTGCAGATTATAGCTCGTCAGCAACGCGTTCAAGCCACCCAGCGAACGCCGCGCCAGATCCGCATCGCCATTGGTCGCGTTGTAGCCGTGAAACGAAAAGCCGTCTATGAATGAACCGCCGCCCGCTTGAAAAAAGTCTTCGTTCCACGCCAACGAGGATGGCGTGAGATCGACCACGCCTGGCCCGATGACGTTCAACGTGGAATCGACGCTCTTCACGGCCTGATAAAACGGCTGCTCTTCAGTCGTGGCGAAGTCGTGACCACTCATGGCAAAGTTGGGTTCGTTGCGGCTTTCCCAATACTTTACGTCGTTTTGGAAGTGCGCCACGATTTGTTTTACGCCACTTTCCAAACCTTTGGTGCCGTTGGGAAACGCGATCATCAACGCACGATGGCGCGCCGTGTCAAATGGCAGGTACATCTGGCGATCAATGGCGATGTCTTTGTCCAGCAAAGCGATTGTCCCGGCGGGATCGGACGCATCCGCCATGTAGCGCTCGGGACCTGCGCCAACGGCATCTGCCATCGGCGAATCGACCGAGCCATCGGAATTGATGAACTGCGAATTATCGTAATAATTCCCGGTCAATCCGCCCGGCGTCGTCGCATTGGCTGAAACGTATAAGCTGCTTGACGGCACGACTTGGCGCGATACGTCGCCATAGCTCCAGAAGAGATGCGCGTTCGCGCCGCCAGCCACATTCGAGTACTCGATCTTGATGTCGTAGCGCGTTCCAGCGTGCAACACGACAGTGCCGCTGCGGTCGCCATAGGGCAAAACGTCATTCCAACTGTTAATGAGAAGTTGACCGTTAACCCACATGCGCACGCAATGATCGGAGTTGGTCGTTAAGGTGTAGCTGCCCGAAGTCAGTGGCTGAATTTGCCCCGTCCAGCGCACGCCAAAAAGACTGGTGCCCAAGCCGCTGGCGGGCGTGCTGCCGCTCCAATCGAAGTCGATTTGCGGATCGGTGCGCGTCAGCTTCCAAACTTCAAAAGCGGGCGTCGGCAAAGCCGGAAAACGCGCGTCATTGCGAAAAATGCAAAATGTCGTGCCGCCCACGCTGTTGCCCCAGACCGCTTGCGACGTGGCGCCCTGCAAATACAATTTGTACCAGCCCGGCTGCGACACATTGGGCGCGATAATGTTGCTGTTGACGCTTCCGCTATCGACCAGGTTACCGTAATAATCACGCACTGAATAAGACGTTGCGCCTGCGCTCGCCACATAAAATTGAACGGCTTCCCCGGCGCGAAAAACATTGTTGCGATGGGAAGAATCCAAATGCACCTGGGTCGAAGGCGTACTGTTCGTCCAATCGGCGCGCGCTTTGTGGCAAACCGATGCCAACGTCGCGGCACACATCGCTGCGCTCACCGCCCAGCGCAGTAAAGGGCTTGACGCGCGCCGCACCGTCATCGCTGTTCGGGCGCGCGTCTTATCTTCGTTCTTATTATTGTGGTGCGCCGCATCGAGTACTCGATAAGCGCTTTGTTGCACAGGGCATTGGACAACCGCTTCGTAAGAAACTTCTTTGAAAGGTTGGTCTTCCATCCGTCGTGTATATTCCATCCGTGCCACCCTTTGATGTTTGTAAAATAGACAACCGCACATTCGCTGAAGGAACTTGGTCGAAAAGTGCAAACGTGTCAATCGCCGGTTATTGGTGCCACCCTCTGCAGGAGAAATCACATGAAGAATACACGAGAAACCGCCTTTTTTGAAATTGTTTTTGATGCGGTCGCGGCATCCAGGCAATGTAGTTGCCATTTATAAAAACAAAGCAAGAAAAATTGAGTTGCTGGAGCAATTGAGATAAACCAGGAAAGTCGCAACTGAGCGTTTTGTGATGGTTGGAGCCGAGCCTTTTCGCAAGCGACGCGGAACGTCCAGCAACGGTCAAATTGACGCTATGGCGCTGGAAACCGGCGCTGGAAGATGGCGAAGCGGTCGAAAGTACGCAGTATTTTCGCCTGGATTTCGAAGTGGAATAGAATTTCCGCAATTCGAGTACTCGAATTGTCACAACACCGTGACAATTTGTCCAAGTCGTGTTATTATGTGGCGCAGCCGCTTACTTTTGTCATTGACTACGATGCCCCGCCTTTCCACGCGCCGCGATTTACGCCGTCCACAACCGTTCCTGTTGTTGTGGATGCTGCCGTATTTCGTCTTTAGCGTGTGGGCGTCGCCTTTCCATCTTCATACACCTGATGGCCGCGAAATGTCGATGTCGGCTTTGGCCGAGGTCGTTTCTGGATCCCGTTCTCCGTCGCACACGCAACATAAGATCGAGAAGACGAGCGACACCAAAGATGCCGGCGACTGCTTCCTTTGCGATTGGAACGCTCACGCTTCGGCGCTTCTGGTCTCTGCGGCCTTTGTTCGCCCCAGCGTGCGCACGCGACTCGTTTCGCCCGCCGCACCGAAATTCCTCCTTTCCCGCTTCACGCGCAACACGCGCAACCGTGGCCCACCGCGTTCCTCCTGAAACCGTTTTTCCTTCGTTGTCTCTTCCCTTGATGCCCTTTATCATGCGGCGCTTTGTGCGCTGTTGATAAAGGTTGTTGCGCATCTTGGCGCCGTTAGGCCGACCGCTTTTTGCAAGCGTTCGCGCTGATGGTTTTGGCGCGTCGTCTCGTCTCAAATCGAACTTCAACATCGAACTTCAATTGAGTTTCGAGTACTCGACGCGTGGTTTTTCAGGAATATTTCCCCATGAATTTGAAAGTTTGGAAGGATAAGCAAGGCCGTTGCGCGGCTGGTTTTTCCCTTGTCGCTGTTGTTTTGACGTTGCTGACGACGGTTCCGGCGCACGCGGATGTCGTCGGGCGATTGCGCATTGTCGTCAAAAACATTGACAGCGAGAAGCCGGTCGCGGGCGCAACCGTTGTTTTGCACGATTCGGCGGGCGTGCGTGCCGATACGACGCTGACGACTGGCGCCGATGGCTCGGTGACGACCGATGCGATAGAAAACCGACCGTTTACAGTGACGGTTTCGGGCACTAATTTCGAGACGGGAACACAAAACGCGACGGTTGTCGCCGATGCTACGACCGATGTCGCGGTCGAATTAGAGCCTGTTGAAAAAACGATCAAGGTTTCAGGCGCGCGCACGACGCTGCGCCGCAGCAATACGGGAACCGTCACGACGCGCTCGCGCAATTTCATTGCAAATTCGCCCGCCACCAACAACAATCCGCAGCAGTTGACGGGTATTGTTTCCACCGTGCCAGGCTTTGTGCTGGACTCGAACAACCAGGCGCACCCGCGTGGCGAGCACACCGCGACGACGTTGTATTTGGGCGGCTTTCAATTGGGCAGCACGCTGCAAGGTCGATTTGGGCCGATTATCGCGCCGGACGCGCTGGAAAACTTAGATGTGCAAACCGGCTCGTATGCGCCCGAATACGGCAGCGAAACCGCCGCGATTTTAAACGCGACCGTGCGCAGCGGAACCATCACGCCGACTTACGGATTTGATCTGGGCGGCGGTTCCTTTGCGGATCGTCGGGCAATATTTTCGCTGGGCGGGCAGGCGGGCGATCCGCTGGGCGCGCCCGATGCACAAGGCCGCCAGGCGAAGCGCTTCGGCTATTTCGTTTCGGGAACCGCGCGCAGCACGGACAACGCGCTCGAGCCGCCGCAACCCGACGACCAGACGGCGCACAATCACGCTTCAGCGGAAAGCCTGCTGGGTCGCTTCGATTACACATCGAGTACTCGAGACAAGTTCACGCTCACGATGTCAACCGCTCCGGCCAACACGCAGGTCGCCAATCGCACCGGATTGCCCGACAAATACGCGCCTTATGGACAAGGCTTCGGTTTCGGCGGCGCGTTGTCGCGCTCGCAGGCAGCACTTGAAGGCATCGCTTCGCAGGAAGCGGATGGACAGGACATCAATCAGCGCGACAGCAACAATTTCGGCATTTTGCAGTGGCGCCATACTTTCAATCCGACGACGACGGGTTTGTTGTCCTTCGGTTTGCAAAGCGGCAAGCTGAACGTGACCAACAACAATCCCGCCGTCAACTTGAGCGCGTTGCCCAACGACAATTCGATTGAGTTCAACCCGAACGTAACGCGCGACGCGAAGCACACGCAGGGCGAAGGCAGCCTGACCAAACTCAGCGGCGATCACACTTTGAAGACCGGCTTCGTTCTGGATGAGCAGCGCGGCAACGAAAGCTATCAGTTGACGCCCGCCAGCCAGTTGGCGACAGACGCCTTGTTTGCCAATGCGCCGACGCTTTTGCCCGCTGGCGCGCCCGTTTTGGATGGCGGCGGCAAACCAGTACTCGATGCGAACGGCAACCCGGAATACGCGATCACGCCGGGCGCGACTTCGCCCACCGTCAACATCAACCGCAACGGTTATTATCGCGCGGCTTACGTGCAGGACACCTGGAAAGTCACGCGGAAGTTCACCGCCAATTACGGTTTGCGCTTCGATGCGTTCAAGCAAACTCCCAACATCGGGACGGGCGTCAGCGCGACGCAATTGTCGCCACGCGTCAATTTGTCTTATGCCTTGCAGCCCACTTTGATCGCGCGTTTGTCGTACAACCGCTTGTTCACGCAGCCGCCTTTGGCCGAAGGCGCGACGCCGGGCGACTCGATTTTGCCAGCGCGCACCAACTTGTATGAAGGCAGCCTGGAAAAGGAGATTCGCGCCGGACAAACCGTCAAAATCGGCTACTATTACAAGCAACAGGCGAACGCCATCGATGTGGCGCTGCTCATCCCTGGTTCGCAAATCGGTATTTATCGTGCCGTGAACCTGAAACGCGAAGCGGTACACGGTTTTGAATTGTCGTATGATTTCACGCCGCGCAACAACATCGGCCCCAATGCTTTTTTGGCCTACACTTACTCCACCGCCAAATTCAACAACGATGACGGCCTGGGCTGGCAGTTCAACGACCACGACCAGCGCAACACGCTGAGCGCGGGTACCGGCTACAACTTCAAGAACGGCGCGTCCGCTGCGGCCAGCGTTTATTACGGCAGCGGTACCGCATCCAGCGTTTTGTACGATGGTGGCTCGCGTCAGGCGCGCACGCGCGTCGATTTGAACTTGTCCACTGGGCCAAAACTGTTCAAAGGCTACGGCGGCCTGCGCTTAGATGTCGATAACTTGTTCGACGACCGCAGCCTGGTCAACTTCAATTCCGACTTCAGCGGCACGCGTTTTCAGCAAGGCCGCAGCGTCGTGTTATCCGCTTTCACCAGCTTTTAATGGCGACAATTCAATCGTGGCGAGTGCGCGAAAAGTCGGTTCTTTCTCCGACTTTCGCACACTTGCTATGATTGAATCGCCTTTCGAGTACTCGAATCGAGTACTCGAACGAACTCAGAAACTGTTTTGGAAAAACGTGAGTTTGCCTTTTTGAGTGCGTATAAAAAGTCCGCACAAGACCGCCAAACTCCTGCTTTGTCATTCTAAGAGGGTGTATAGGAAAGGGTTAGACTTACATTTATGAAACGCCAGAGCTATCCCAGTGATTTGAGCGAGGCACAATGGCAAGTGCTGCGCCCTTTGATCGAGCCACAGCGTGCGCGCGGTACGCGCAGGCTTTACGCCCAACGCGAGATCGTCAACGCTTTGTTGTATCAGTTGACCAACGGCTGCTCGTGGCGTGCTTTGCCTCACGATTTTCCGCCTTACACTGTGGTTTGGTATCACTTCCGGCGCTGGCGTGACAACGGCACTCTCGAAGGTATCCACAGTTCGTTGCGTTCTCAAGTGCGCCAGGCCGATGGACGGGATGAGGCGCCCAGCGCAGCGATTCTGGACAGCCAGAGCGTCAAAACCACAGAAAAAGGGGGCCAAAAGGCTTTGATGCAGCCAAGAAAATAAAAGGGCGCAAGCGTCATATTCTAGTGGATACCAACGGCTTGTTGTTGCAAGTGTGTGTTCATGCTGCCAACGTTCAAGAGCGTGACGGAGCCAAATTACTTTTGCAAGACAAAGCCCTGTGGCGCTTTCCTTCACAACGTTTGCAGTTGATTTGGGCGGATGCAGGCTACTGGGGACACAAGTTCGCGGCTTGGGTGCGAGAAAACTGTGGCGTTGCGCTCCGAGTGATAAGCCGCAATGCCCTGGTGAACCGTCAATATGAAAACAAAGGCTACGTGCCGTTGCCGCGTCGCTGGGTTGTCGAAAGAACTTTTGCATGGTTGGGAAGATGTCGAAGGCTTTCAAAAGACTATGAGCAAAATGTCAAATCAAGTGAAACCTGGATTTATCTCGCCATGATCCGGCTTATGCTCCGAAGGCTTGCGTGATTCCTATACACCCTCTCAGAATGACAAACTGCGAGTTTCAAGCGTTTTTGGGACTTTGTTCTCACCCTCTCAAAAGGACAAACTCAAAAAACTTCCTCGTTTTGTCAGGAACCCAAGGATTCAAATTTCATGAACATTTTGCATTTCATTCAGGCTGGCGGTTGGATTATGTATCCTCTGCTGGCGTTGTCGCTGGCGGCAGGCGCCGTCATCATCGAGCGTATTCTGGCGTTTCGCCAACTGGGAAGCGTCGCGCCCGGGCTTTTGCCGCGCGTCATCGCACTCTGCGAAAGCAGTCAATACGACGAAGCGTTGCAAGAATGCCGCGCGCAAAACGGGCCGGTCGCGGCGTGTCTGGCGGTTGTGCTGGAGCATCGCGGGCAGCCCATCGCGCGCGTCGAACGCTGGGTCGAAGAAGCCGGACAGGAATACTTCATTCGTCTGGAACGGATGCTGCCGTTTCTCGATACGACGACCACGATTTCGCCTTTAATGGGCTTGCTGGGGACGATTGTCGGCATGATCGGCGCCTTCAACGCGATCAGTGCGCAAAAAGCTGGCAGCGGCACGGACGCGGTTTTGGGCGGCGTCGCGGAAGCGCTTTATGCGACGGCGACCGGCATCACCATCGCCGTCATTTGCTTCATCTCTTACAACTATTTCGCTTCGCGCGCGCGCAATATCACGGCGGAAACCGAAATGGCTTCCACCAAACTGATCAACGTGCTCAGCGAGCAGCACTTCGATGCGGCGCGTTCGGTAGCTTCAGGCGCGGCCACATCGAGTACTCGAAACGCGGAATCGCTTGCAGTGGCCTCCAAAACTGCGGAGGCGTCTCGTGCAATTTAAGCAACGCCGCGAACTCAAGCGCACCAAAATCGAAATCATCCCGATGATCGACACGATTTTCTTCCTGCTGGTTTTCTTTATGCTGTCGAGCTTGGCGCTCACCAAACTCAACGGCTTGCCGGTCAACCTTCCCAAAGCCAACACCGCGCCCAAGCAAGCGCCCAGCGAATTGACGATTACCATCGACAAAAACCGCCAGCTTTACGTCAACAAGGAAGCGGCTACCGAAGCGACTCTGGAAAGCCTGCTGGTGCAAAAAGCGGGCGGCGCGCACGCCGATTTATCCAGCGCGACCGTGATTATTAACGCCGATTTGAGCGTTCCTCACGGGCTTGTCGTGCGCTGTATCGACCAATCGCGCGAGGTCGGCATTGTGCATTTCGCTATCGCCACCGCCGACCCCGGAGCCGGTTCCCCAGTCGACGCTCCGGCAAATCCGACGACTTCAGCGACTGCGACAACTGCGACAAATCCAACTTCAGCGGCTCCGACAACGCCTTAAATTAAGGAGGAAATTCATGTCATCTCGTCCTCCCAATGCGCGGCTGCCCATCGAGTACTCGAAGCTGGGCGATGCGCTGGCGCAAATCGACCGTCGCTTGAAGACGCGTTTTTTATGGGCGCTCGGTTTTTCGATACTCGCCAACCTCGTCTTGTGGCGCATCGTTTCGAGCATTGCGCAAAGCCGCACGCTCATTCATCCACAACCCATCGAAATCACGCGGCTTATTGTGACAGCCAAAGGTCAGCGCGTGGTGAAGACCATTGCACCACAGGAATCCGAGAAACGCGTGCAACAAATCCGCCGCACGTTGCCGTCGCCTGTAAAAATACCTGTCGAACCTAAACGACCACAGCGCGAAATCATCGCGCCGCCCATTCGCAACCAACAAGCGCACCCGCGTCGCGCGCCGGACGCAGCCCGACGACCGCTCGACAACAAGACGCAGAATTTCAAACCTGACACGACGACCAAACCCTCGGGGCACAAGCTGTTGACAGACACTTCAACCTCGTCCACCTCGAGTCATACGGTCGCTCAAGGCGCAGGCACGCGTCCTGGCACAACGTCAAGCCACCAGGGTTCGACGGCTCAGCCGACATCAACGCCGGAACGCGGCTCGACCAGCAACGCCGCCGGTTCGCAGACACCCAGCGCAACGCCCGACAACGGAGGAGATCAACAATCGAAGGACAATACGAACGGCAACACGACGCCAACACCCGAACCAACGCCAATTCCAACACCGATTCCAACGCCAAGACCGACACCGCTGCCCACACCCCAACCAACTCCCAGGCCGACGCCGCGACCAACGCCAGAACCAACGCCACGCCCAACGCCTGAACCGACACCGCGCCCGACGCCCAAAGGCCCGACGCGCGATGCCGAAGCGACGCGCCAGGCGCAACCCGACATTCCCGATGAGTTGCGCCAGGAACAGTTCAAATCGTATGTGCGAGCGCGCGTCGTAGTTCACGCCGACGGCAGTTTCGATGTGTCGTTGCGCGGCTCGTCCGGCAACTCGCAAATCGACGATCTGGCGCTTTCGGCTTTACAGCGATGGAAATGGAAACCCGCGCTTAAAGATGGCGAACCCGTCGAAAGCACACAATACTTTCGCTTCGATTTTGAAGTGCAATAGCGTTTTTCGTAAAACCACTGGCAAGGCGCTGCTTCGAGTACTCGAAGCAGCGCCTTGTTGTATGCGGGCGAGCTTTCAGCGGGATTTTTGAAACTGGCAAAAGCCGTGACCTCTTCTCAAATAGCTGGTTGTTGGAGTAACATTAGAGGTCGAACACGTCGCGCTTCATGGTGCCTGCGCTCTTTTCTTTATGTCTCGCCTTTTTGCACGCCACGATTTACGCCGTCCGCAACTCTGGATTTTGTTGTGGATGTTGCCGTATTTCGTCTTCAGCGTGTGGGCATCGCCGCTGCATTTTCACTCGCCCGATGGCCGCGACATTTCGCTGAGCGCGCTCGCCCAACAATCGAGTACTCGATTTTCGCCGTATGCGCCGCATCAGATAGAAAAAACGAGCGCCACCAAAGACGCGGGCGAATGTTTCCTTTGCGAATGGAGCGCGTACGCCGCCAAGATCATTGCCGCTGCGACTTTTTATCGTCCTTCGCAACGCGCGCAAATCGTGGCAGTTGAAACGCCGCAATCTTCCCGTTTTCTCCTCGCGCGCATCTCGCGCAATCGTGGCCCGCCTTCTGTGTTTTCGCTGTAAAAACCGCGCTTCATTCTTAAAGTGAGCGCAGCTTGCACGCGTTCGACATCGTTTTGTCGAATGGCGCGACGTTGTGCCGCGTTTCGCACGAAAATACAGGAGACAACTTATGAAATCGCGCCTTGCCGCGACTTTCGCCCTCGGCCTGACCGCATTTGCGGCGGCTCCCTTGTGGGCGCAAAACGCCAGCCCCGAAGACCAGAACATTCCCGACCAAGACACGCCGACCATGCCAGCGGCGAACAATTCAAACAACGCCAGCGCGACGCCAACACCCGCGCCCGTTCCATCAACAACGCCGAATCCGACAACGCCGAACAGTGACACAACGAACCAGAATGCGTCTTCTGGAACGATGGCCGCAACGCCAGGCGACGCCAGCAGCGGCGACATGAGCGGCACCAAAGCGCCGGAAGACCAGACGCTTGGCGACACCGATGTTTCGCCTTCGAGTGCAGCCAACACGGCTGTTGCGACGCCAACGCCATCGACTTCGACAACGCAAACGCCGACTTCTTCCACCGACATGGTGATGATTCCGCGCGCCGTGTGGGAACAATTGCAAAACGATGTCGCCCAACTCAAGGCTGAACGCGCGGGCGCAACTGCGGCGTCGCCAACTGTTCCGGCTGAAGCGAACAGCGGCGAATCGAGTACTGGAAATGCGGGCGGCGAAGAAGCGGCTCCCGCGGCGCCGCGCAATTATCTGGCGCTGCCCGACATCAGCCTGATTTTGCAAGCCAAAGGTTTGCTCAGTTCCGACAAGCGCGATCCGGGTCGCACGCGGCTGAACTTGTCCGAAGGCGAACTGGGAGTTCAAGGCTATGTTTATCCGGGCGTGAAAGCCGACGCCTTTATCGTCGGTTCGCCTTCGGAAGACCAGTCGTTTCAGTTTGAAGAAGGTTATCTGACGTTTTTGGGTGTCGCCAAAGGCTTGAACATCAACGTCGGGCGCAAGTTCGCGCCGTTTGGCCGCACCGGAGAATTGCACAACCATTCGTGGTTGTATCCGCGCCAATTGCTGCCGATTCAAAACTTAGTGTCGGACGAAGCTCTGGTCGGCGATGGCGTCAACTTCAACTATCTTTTTCCGACCAAAGGCGCGTTGTTTGTGCGCGGCAGCCTGGGCTTTTTCAGCGGCGAAGGCACCGATACGCGCATCAACCTGAGCAATCCGTCCGATCCGTTTTTCGGCGGCGTTCCGGGCGGCACGACAGCCGGTTTCACCAAGCGTTTCATCAATGCGCGCTTGTGGGCGGGCGATTCCATCGGCGAAAACAGCGAAATCGAGTTCGGTCTTTCGCGCGCGCATGGCACATCAGAAATCACCGACGATGCGGCCAATCGCTACGATGGCAACGTTACTTTGACCGGCGCCGATGTTTCGTTTCGCCATTTCATGGGTGGCGGACGACGGCTTTTGCTGCGCTCCGAATACTTCCTGCATCAGCCCGATTCGAGCCTGCCGACGCGTCGCGCCAGCGGTTATTACGCGCTGGCCAATATGCGCCTTGATCCATACAAAGACATCGGTTTGCTGTATGAGGAATCCGGCTTCCCGCAGACTTCAGGACACGAAAACGCGCTGTCCCTGATCTACACCAAGCAGTTCACCGAACAGTTTTATGGTCGCATTATGGCCACGCACGGCGACCGTCCCGGCGGCAGCTACAACGAAATTCGCCTGCAATTTACCGCAGGTCTGGGGCCGCACACGCACAACTTGGAGTAGAGAAACGTTTCGTACGGGCTTGGCGCGCCAAGCCCGTACATCTCGCCAATTTACCAATCGAGTACTCGATACTCAAAGGAGACCCAAATGCAGACGACACGACGCACTTTTGCAAAAACAGTATTTATGGCCGCCGCGACGTTGCTGCTCGGCGGAATGGCGCAAAGCGCGCAGGCCGCGATTCCGGTTGTGGCGACGTTGCCGGAATTGGCGGCGATCACACGCGAAGTTGGCGGCGCGGATGTTTCGGTTTATTCCGTCGCGCGCCCGAACCGCGATTATCACCAGATCGAGCCGCGTCCCAGCGATGTTTCACGCGTGGCGCAGGCCAAACTCATCGTGCGCACGGGAATGCAATTTGAAATGTGGATGGATTCGCTGGCGAACGCGACCGGCAATTCCAGCCTGATGCCGAACGGCGCCAACGTCGTCAATTGCTCGGCGGGCATTCGTCGCCTGGACGTTCCGACGACCCAAATCAACGGCGCGTCGGGCGATGTTCACGTCGATGGCAACCCACACTTTTACTACGATCCGGTTTACGCGAAATTCATTGCGCGCAACATTTTGAAGGGCTTGATTCGCGTTGATGGCGCGCACGCGGGAAATTACCGCGCCAATTACCTGCGCTTCAACGCGCAAATTGACGCGCACATGGTGACGTGGCGCCGCGAACTCGCGCCGTTCGCGGGCAAAAGCGTCGTGACGTATCACGAGAACTTCGCCTATTTTCTGCGCCGCTTCGGCTTGCGTGAATTCGGCCATCTGGAACCCAAACCAGGCATTCCGCCCAGTGCCGGTCACGTCAGCGCACTAATTGCGAATATGAAGGCGAACGGCGTGCGCGCGGTCGTCATCGAAAGCATTTACCCGACGCGTTTTGCCGACTTGATCGCGCGTCGAACCGGCGCGCATTACGTCGTCGCGCCGTATTCGATTGGCAGCGAAGGCACGACCAATTACTTCAACTTCATGGACAAACTCGTCGCCTCGTTCCATGAGGCATTAAGTCAGTAAGTTGAACCACCAAGGGCACCAAGAGAAAGGGAATTGAGTACTCGAAAGTAGAACTTTGTCATTCTGAGCGCAGCGAAGAATCTAACTGAACATAGATTCTTCGCTGCGCTCAGAATGACAGACTGGGAGTTTGACAGTCTCTTTTACAACTCCTATACACCCTCTCAGAATGACATCTATTTCTCTGTGCTCTCTGTGGTTCAAAATCTTCGATATGACAAAAGAATTGCTTCAATTCGCCAATGTGGATTTAGGTTACGGCAAGCGGAAGATTTTGCAGGGCGTCGATTTTTCGCTGTCGGGCGGCGATTATCTGGCGATTGTTGGCTCCAATGGCAGCGGCAAAACCACGTTATTGCGCACTTTGCTCGGGCTTTTGCGACCGCTTTCCGGCAAAGTTTCTTCCTCGCGCGAACTGCATTTCGGTTATGTGCCGCAGTTGCAAAGCGTCGATGAAATCTTCCCGCTGACGGTTCTCGAAGTCGTCCTGATGGGACGTTACGGGCGCTTGGGAATCGCGCGTCGCCCGACCAAAGACGACCACGAACGCGCGCTTGCCACCTTGCGAGAGGTCGGCATCGAGCACATGGCGCCGCGCTTGTACCGCGAACTTTCGGGCGGACAAAAACAGCGCACTCTCATCGCGCGCGCTTTAGTTGGCGAACCCGATATTTTGGTTTTGGACGAACACACCAACGACTTGGACATCGGCGCGGAAAAAGCGATCATGGCGTTGATCGACCGCTTGCATCAGGAACATCAACTGGCGGTTGTGATGGTCAGCCATTCGCTGAACACGGTCGCTAACCATTGCCAGCAAATCGGCATCATCCGCGACGGCGCCTGCCGTTTCGCGCCCGTGCCGGAAATTATGAACGAAGCCTATTTGCGCGAATTATACGGCGTGCCACTTCGAGTACTCGAAGTCGAAGGCCAACGCGTCATTGTGTAGAAAACGAACCCGAAGCGTAAGCGAGGGAAATGTAACTGAAGGATGAATATGAGAGATGAAGGATGAGGGTTAGACTGCTCGATCTTTCATCCTTCTGCCTCCCTCGCTCACGCTTCGGGTTCGTTAATTTGATTTCTGATTTGTATGAAAAATTTTGCTCTTCGTTTATTCTTTTTCGTCGCCCTATTTTTTGCGATTTTTTCTGTGCCGCTACGCGCGCAAACCAATCCCGAAGACGCGCCGCTGTCCGATCAGGCGCCAGCTTTGCCGCCTGCAAAAACGCCGTCGCCAGTTGCCAAGCTATCAGTGAAGCCCTCGGCAACACCGCGACCTTCGCTGCCGAAAGCGAAACCTGCAACGTCGCCGAAAGCAATTCCTGCGAAAGTCGCGGCACCGAAAGTTGCGCCCGTGCGAACTCCGGCGCCGAAACCTTTGGCTGCTCGTCCGACGCCCGCGCCGATTAAAACTTTCACGCCGCACTCTCGCGTTTCTCAACCCGCGCCAGCGAAAATAGCGCCGCCAAAACCGGCGCCGGTTCAATCTTCGTTGCCAAAAAGTGCACCCGCGAAAGTGCCGCCTAAAAGTGCTGCGCCTAAAAGCGCGCCCGTTGCACCAGTCGCGCCTGCGCCCAATGTCGCGCCGGAAGATGCGCCGCTCAGCGATGATGCGCCTGGCGAGAATCCCGCGCCCGTTGCTAATTCGAGTACTGGAACGGCGCCCAATGCGGCCAATCCAGCGGCACCGAACGCCGCGCTAAATGCACCGACAAGCGCCATTCCAAACGGAGCGCCAAATGCGCCCGCAAATGGTAGCGCGGCAAATGTCGCCAAGAGCACGAAACCGAATGCGTCCGGCGCGACAAACTCTGTTAGCAACGCGGCCAACGCGGAAAATTCGACGTTGAACGATTCGACTTCTTCCGATACAACATCGCCGGACGAGGCCTCGGTTGGCGATCAAGAGACCACGCATCACACGCTGAAAGATTATTTGAACGTCGCGCAATCGTTTCGCGGAACCGACAACGGTTTCATGCGGCAAGCGTTGTTTTCCGGCTTGCTGGTCGCGTTGTTTTGCTCGTATTTAGGTTTATATGTCGTGTTGAAACGCACGATTTTCGTCAGCGTGGCGCTCGCCGAAATGAGTTCGGCGGGCGTGGCGCTCGGGCTTTTGATGGGATTTTCGCCATCGTGGGGCGCGGCTATTTTTACTTTGCTGGGCGTGATTTTGTTTTCCTTGCGCATTTCGCCGCGCCGCGTGCCGCACGAAAGTTACATCGGCTTGATTTACTGCGTGGCGGGCGCGCTGGGCATTTTGCTGATCGCGCGCAGTGCGCAGGGCGAATCGCATATGTTGACGCTGCTGCAAGGCGATGTCTTGACTGGAACCGCGCAGGAAACCTGGCAAATGGCGGGCGCTTTTGCGGTCGTCGCACTGATTCACATCTTGTTCCATAAAGAGTTCGTGCTGGTTTCTTTCGACCGCGACCAGGCCGCGACTTTGGGGTTTCGACCCGCTTTCTGGGAGTTTTTGTTGTTCCTCACGATTGGCGTCGTCATCGCGTTTTCTGTCCGCGCCGTCGGCGTTTTGCTGGCGACGGCGCTCCTCATTGTTCCCGGCATGACGGCGTTGTTGTGGACGCATCGCCTGAAAAAAGCGTGGCTCGTCGCCGCAGTTCTGGCGATTATTCCGATTCCTCTGGGCTTGCACTTTTCGCTGCTCAGCGATTCTTTGCCGCCGTCGCCCTTGATTGTCGCGTTGTCGTTTCTGATTTTGCTGCCTTCGTTGCTATACTACGCGGTGCGAAAAACCTGAAGCGCAACTCATATTCGAGCGTTTCCTTTTCTTTATGATGCAAATCGAAACGTTCCGGCGCCATTTTCAAACCCATCTCGACAGCTTTATCGCGCGCAAAACCAATTCTTATTCCTCGTTGACCGACGACGCGTTTTTGCGCGCCTTGCTCGATTATCCTGCGCGTTTGGCGAGCGCAAAAGGCAAGCGTATTCGCCCTTACGTCGCTTATTTGATGTATTGCTCGTGTGAAGAAAACGACCGCGAAAACGCGATTCGAGTACTCGTTGCGCTCGAACTGTTCCATTTGTTCTGCCTGATTCACGACGATATTATCGACAAAGGCACGCAGCGTTACGGCTTGCCGACGATTCATCATTTCGCGTCCGAGCAAATGCGCCTGGACAATCGTTCCAGCGAACACGCGCACATCGGCGATTCGCACGCGCTGCTCATCGGCGACCTGGTTTTTTCGTGGGCGCACGAAGCCTTGAATAACGGCGATTTTCCGCATCGAGTACTCGAAAAGGCGCGTCAAACGTTTCAAAAAATGATTGACGAAGTCGTCATCGGCCAAATGCTGGATGTCGATTTGATGACGCAGCGCCGCACCACGCGCGAAACTATCGAACAGAAAATCAAGCTGAAAACCGCGAGTTATACGTTTGTGCGCCCGATGCAAATCGGCGCGGCGTTGGCGCAGGGCGATTGCGACGGGTTTTGCGACGAACTGGGGAACGCTCTCGGCATGGCGTTTCAAGTGCAGGACGACTTGTTGGATTTGGTCGGCACGCCGCGTACCACGCAAAAAACCCTCTTCGCCGATTTGCGCGACGGCACGCACACATTGTTCACGCAGCACATTTTAGAAAGCGGCGATGAGCGCGACATCGCCGAACTGCGCTCTTTAATGGGCGCCAATTTGACGAGCGACGACCGCGAACGAGTACTCGAATTGTTTGGCAGAAGTGGTGCGCTGGAAACCGGACGCGAAATCGTTCAGACAAATCTTCATCTCGCCAAAGCTTTGATCAACGATGGCACCTTGCGCGCGCCCGAACGTGACGGCTTCTGCGAACTGATTTCTCTTTTAGAAGCGCGCGACAGAAAATAATTCACCGCGAAGAACGCGAAGAAAAAGAAAGGATAGGAGAATCAAATACTCGAAACTTACAGTTGTGTCATTCTGAGCGCAGCGAAGAATCTATGTTCAGTTAGATTCTTCGCTGCGCTCAGAATGACACAGTATTAATTTTGAGGACGCGATTCTTTTTTTTTCTTCGCGCTCTTCGCGGTTCAACACAATGAATCATCCCAAAGAGCTGGCGCCCGACTTTGAAATTGCGCGCAGGCTGCATCAAAAACACGGCACCAGTTATTATTTTGCCACCAAGTTCTTTCCGCGCGAACAGCGTATGGCGACGTGGGCGCTTTATGCGTTTTTTCGCGTGCCGGACGAAATTGTCGATAATCTGCCACAGAATACGCCACAGGAAATCGCGCACGTTAAAGACGAAATTCATCGTTTCCGCGACCAGTGGCACCAGGCGTATCAAACGCAGAAATCGGACGATGCCGTGTTGCGCGTGGCGAGTTATGTTTGTCACAAATACAACATTCCGTTCGAGTACTCGAATGCGTTTTTGGACGCGATGATCCTCGATTTGGAGAAAACCGAATACGCGAATTATGACGAACTCGAAAAATATATGTATGGCAGCGCGGCCTGCGTCGGCTTGATGATGAGCAGCGTCATCGGTTTTGTCGATGAAACCAAGCGCGAAATCGGGCTTCAACACGCCGCGCAATTGGGTTACGCGATGCAATTGACCAACTTTCTGCGCGACATCGACGAAGATTATCTCGAACGAAAACGCGTTTACATGCCGCAAGACGAACTCGAAAAATTCGGCTTGAGTACTCGAACAATTGCCGAAAAAGAGTTTGACGATAACTTCCAGCAGTTTATGATCTGGCAAAGCCAACGCGCGCGAAAGTTGTACGAAGACGCCGCGCTGGGCATTCCAATGTTGAACTCTTACGGACGTTTTCCGGTTGCGTGCGCCAGTTCTCTTTACAGCGCTATTCTGGGGAAATTGGAACAACAAAACTGGAATCCGTTTGTGGGGCGTGCGCGAACGAATAAATTCGAGAAATTGACGTTGGCGTGGCAAGCGAAACAAGGATTGAAAAGATGAAAGGCAAATCGTTTTACACATTTATTCTTGAATTTGAAGGTGGCACTTACATTTCGCAATGTGAAGCGCAGCATCTGAAAAAGGCGATGCGGCAGTGGGCAACACAACTCGAAATTCAACACATTCCTAATTTTACCCACACGATGAAAGAAAACTTGAAGAAAAGCTGTTGAGCACGAAGACGCAACACCTATTGAAGGTGTTACAAACGTCTGGTGTTTCGATATTCGTCCTTCCGATGACAAATTCTGTTTAGTCAACATAGTTAAAACAGACGATGAGTAAACCCAAATTATGAACGAAAAAGTGGCGATTATTGGCGGCGGCATCGGCGGTTTGGCGACGGCGTGTTTGCTCGCTAAAAAAGGTTTCAAAGTACAATTGTTCGAGAAAAACGAACGCTTGGGCGGCGTCGCCAATCAGTTTGAAGCGCAAGGTTTCACCTTCGATATGGGGCCGTCGTGGTATTTAATGCCGGACGTGTTCAAGAATTTTTTCGATTTGCTGGATGAGAAAGTGGAAGATCATCTCGATCTCGTCAGGCTCGATCCCAGTTATCGCATTTACTTCAAAGGCCAAGGTCGTCACTTCGATTTCGCTTCGGATATTGAACGCGACGCGACGATTTTTGACGAATTGGAGCCAGGTTCGAGTACTCGATTGCGCGAATATCTGGAAAAATCGAAGTATCAATATAAAATCGCGCTCGGCGGTTTCATGTACAAGAACTACGACACAGTTTTCGATTTTCTGAACAAGCAGACCGCCACTGAAGGCCGCGAACTCGAAGTGTTTTCGCCGATGCACAAATATGTGCAGAAGTTTTTCAAGGGCGATGAAGTGCAGAAAATCATGGAGTACCAGCTCGTGTTTTTGGGCAGTTCTCCCTACAATACGCCCGCGCTGTATAACATTATGAGCCACATCGATTTCAACATGGGCGTCTGGTATCCGATGGGCGGCATTCACCAGATTCCCAAAACCCTGCAGAAAATCGGTGAAAAATTGGGCGTCGAGTACTTCACAACCGCGCCGGTCGAACGCATTTTAACCAAAGCCGGACGCCGCGCCAAAGGTGTTCGCCTGGAAGATGGACGCACCTTTGAAGCCGACATGATTGTCGCTAACGCCAGCATCGAACACGTCGAGCGCAATTTGCTTTCGAGTCCGCATCGTTCGCATTCCGACCGCTATTGGGACACCAAAACTCTGGCGCCCTCAGCGTTTATTTTGTATTTGGGTTTGAAGGATAAAATCCCCAATATCGCGCATCACAACCTGATTTTTTCTGAAGATTGGAAGACGAACTTTGGCGAGATTTTCGACCATCCGACATGGCCGACCGATCCGTCGTTTTACATTTGCGCGCCCAGCGTGACCGACCCGAACGTCGCGCCTGTAGGCAAGGAGAACTTGTTCGTTCTGGTTCCGATTGCGCCCGGCATGAAAGCCGACGCGCAATTTCTGGAAGATTACAAAAACAAAACGCTGGATGTGATGGAACGCGAAATGAAGATTCCGAACTTGCGCGAGCGCATCGAGTACTCGAAAACCTTCTGGACGCCGGATTTCGCCAGCCGCTATAACACTTTTCGCGGAACGGCTTTGGGTCTCGCGCACACCATGACACAAACCGCGTTGTTGCGGCCAAATAACAAATCGAAGAAGTTGAAGAACTTGTTTTACGTCGGTGCCAATACCAATCCCGGAATCGGAATGCCGATTCAGTTAATTAGTGCGGAACTGGCGTATAAACGCATTGTCGGCGACCGTTCGGCCAGTCATCTGCAAAGTTTGGATGCGCTGTGACATTCGCGCGGCGCGAGGGTTATATGCGACAATGAAGGCGACGTTCAACGCACCAATTGACAGGAGCATCCGATGAAAAATCCTTCCAACGAACCGCAACCATGGGACGGCGCATCTTCCGAACCGTCCGCCTTTCAACCTTTGCCTGATGCGCCGCTTGCGTCTTCATCCAACGCGTCGCCAACCTTTGATGCGTCTGCAACCGTGTCCGGTACAACTTCTGGCATGGCGCCCGTTCCGACGCTCCAAACGAATATGACGCCAAAGAAGCCAGCGGCGCGTAGTGCGGTTTATACATGGGTAGCGGTGGGGCTTTTTCTGGTGCGTTTGGTGGTGTGGGGCGCCGATTCCTTCCACACGCATCAACAAAACAAGGGCATCGACATTTACAACAAGGGCATTGACGATATGGACAAAGGCAACTCGTCACAGGCCATCAGCGAGTTTACGCAGGCCACGCAATCGGACACCGACAATTCGACTAAAGCTCTCGCTTACATCAATCGCGGCGTGGTTTATTTTCGTCAGAAAGACAATGACAAAGCCTTGTCCGATTTCAATCAGGCGGTGGCCTTGGATAGCAAGTCGGCGGATGCTTATTATAATCGCGGCCTGGTGGAGAACCGACAGGGGAAGTATGCCAAAGCCTTGCAAGACTTCGATCAGGCCACGGCGATTAAACCGAACGACGCCGACGTTGACAGTCAGCGCGCGCGGACTTACACCTTGATTTACAATAAAGGTGTGGACGACATGGATGCGGGTCGCACGTCGCAAGCTATCGGCGAGTTTACGCAGGTCACGAAATCGGCGGTCGAAAACTCGCTCAAAGCGCAGTCTTATCTAAATCGCGGCCTTGTTTATTTTCGGCAAAAAGACAACGCCAAAGCCTTGGCCGATTTCAATCAGGCGACATCTTTGGACGGCAAGCTGGCCGAAGCGTATTATGATCGCGGCCTGATTGACATCCGCCAGAATCAATACGCCAAAGCCGTACAAGACTTAAATCGGGCGGCCTCACTCAAGCCGAGCGACACCAACATTTACGATGATCGCGCGCGGGCTTACACCTTGCTCAAGCAATACGACAAAGCGTGGAGCGACATCCAGAAAAGCCGCGCTCTGGGCGGAAAACCGGACGCCGACCTCGCCAAATCATTGGAAACTTTGAGCAAAGAGAAAAAGTAGAAGGAGTACTCGGAATGCAGAAACGTAAGTTAGGTTCGCAGGGCTTGGAAGTTTCGGCCTTAGGTTTGGGTTGCATGGGAATGTCGGATTTCTACAGCAACCGCGACGAAACCGAATCCATCGCCACAATTCATCGCGCGGTTGAACTGGGCGTGACGTTCTTCGATACAGCCGATATGTACGGCCCGTTCACCAACGAACAACTGGTCGGCAAGGCGTTGGAAGGTCGGCGCGAGCAAGTCGTTCTGGCGACGAAGTTCGGCAACGAGCGCAGGAGCGACGGAAGTTTTGTCGGCATCAACGGGCGACCCGAATATGTGCGCGCCGCTTGCGACGCCAGTTTGCAGCGTTTGCAAACCGATCACATCGACTTGTATTATCAGCATCGCGTGGACGCGAACGTGCCGATTGAAGAAACCGTCGGCGCCATGCGCGAACTGGTTCACGCGGGCAAAGTGCGCTTTCTGGGACTCAGCGAAGCTGCGCCAGAAACGATTCAGCGCGCTCACAAAGTGCATCCAATTTCCGCTTTGCAAACTGAGTACTCGTTGTGGAGCCGCGAACCGGAAGACGAGATTTTGCCGCTCTTGCGCGAACTGAAGATCGGTTTCGTGCCATATTCGCCGCTGGGACGTGGTTTTCTGACCGGACAAATCAAGAGTTTTGATGACTTGGCGGAAGACGATTATCGTCGTAACTCGCCGCGTTTTCAGGGCGAGAACTTCGACAAAAATTTGCAGCTTGTCAAGAAGATCGAGGACATGGCGCAAAGTCGCGGTATCAAAGCCAGTCAATTGGCGCTGGCGTGGGTTTTGGCGCAAGGCGATGACATCGCGCCGATTCCGGGCACCAAACGCCGCACGTATCTCGAAGAAAACGTGGGCGCGCTCGATGTGCAACTGTCAGTGCAAGAATTGCAAGAAATCGCCGACGTTTTCTCCAGCGACGCTGTCTCGGGCACGCGCTATCCCGAAGCCGGAATGAAAACCGTCAATCGCTGAATCGAGTACTCGACCTGCCAATTTCCGGGATTGGCAGGTCGTTTCAAAGGTCTGAAATAATGGGGTTAGAAGCGCACGCATACAAAGGCACGGGAGAAGATTTTCGTAGTTTCTACTGCCGCGAAGATTCTGCTATCGAAATTGATCCCGTAGGTTCTTACCCACATATCTCAGAGGCCTTTTATCAAGGACTACAAGAAATTATCTACATCGGCTTGCCGAACTATAATTTTTACCATGATGGAATGTTTGACGCGCCCTGGATGTTGTTTGATGTTGCAGATGAAGAGTACATTTACAACAGAAGCAAACCCAATTTCTATTGGCTTCCAGACAAAGTGAAGCAAATATATGAAGCTGCCGATTGGCCTGCGCATCGCGTGAGAGTTGTTCAGAGATGCCGTGAGAACCCCTTCGATATGGCGTATTCACTTGGTACTTTGGAGGGCGCGAGAATCTTTCTTCGCTTATGCGCAGAGCACGATTTAGGTATTTGGTTCGGCTGACAATCAGAAATGAAAGAAACGCGCAATCACAATCGCCCAGAACAGCACGAAACCAACGGTTGTATTGACAATTGGAAACCATTTGTAGATTTGTCGCACGCCGTCTTCATCATCGCTGCGCAGAGAAATCACCATCAGCGCGATGTAGATGATTCCGAGTAGCGGCGTCAAACGTCCGAGTACTCGAAAGGCGATTAGCGTTGAAGCGATGTAGAGCGCGGTGCAAAAAAGCAGCGTGCCGTAAAAACCCAAAAATGTGGCGACGGTTGGAACATTCGCCTGGCGGTCGGCGGAGATGTCGGGCGCGGCGGAATAAGCGTGCATCGCCATCGCCCAACACCAGGCGGCAACAAAAAGCGCAACGTTGAAATTGTGGCCGCCGACCAAGAAATACGCGAAGACGCCAGGAAAAACATACAACACGTTGAAAATTGAATCGAGAATTGGCTTCGACTTGGCGCGAATCGGCGGCGCGGAATAGAACAAGCTGAAGAACAAAAAACCCGCCATTGCGCCAACGCATCGAGTACTCGAAAATGGCAGCAACAGCAGAAAAGGAAAGTTCGTCAGCGCGACGATTTTCCACAAAGTTGGGCGCTCGGGCGGGTGGAGCAGCGTTTCATATCTTTCTTTTTTGACGTTGCGAATGTCGGTTTCATAATCGAAAACATCGTTCACGCCATAAATCAAGATGTTGGCGGGAAACAGGAAGAAAAGTCCGAATGCAATGACCAGCAGCGTGCGCAAGTCGTTTAAGTGCGCGGCTCCAGCGACCAGACCGACAATATACGGGCCGAAAACGTAAATCCAGAAACGCGGGCGGCTGAGGCGAAACAGTTTTTCTCGGGTCACGCAGTAAGGGTAGCCAGAAGTTGGGATTTGTGAAAGGATAAAACGCGGATAAAAGCTGTTCAGCGAATCGAGTACTCGATTCGCTGCTTTTTTGTGAGAAGCGTGGCGGGGCTGACGTCCTCTTCCAATCGGGTCGCCTCATAGATTGGAAGAAAGCGTCAGTCGCGTTATGTCGGATGAAAGATGTTTGCGGTGTGCCGATCTGTGGTGAAATTAAAAAACTCTCGTTTTTGGTATGTCTTAGCCATTCCGTTGATGGCGATAAACGGATGGTTTGTGGCCAATCTTCAGGTGCGCCCCGAATTAAAACCCTTCGCGGATCGTTCTGAAATCGCGCTTGTCTCCAGCGTTTTCGTGCTGGTTTTTGCGCTGCCATCATTTGTCGTGCTGGTGAAGTGGCTGCAAACGCGTGGCGTTTTCGCTTTGGTGGTGTTGGGCGTTTTCGCGGTGGCAATCGAAAGTTTCGCAGTCGTGACAGGTTTTCCGTACGGTCATTTTTCGTACGGCGCGAAAATCGGCGGCAAAATGTTCGGGCTTGTTCCATGGACAGTTCCTTTCGCCTGGACGCCGGTTTTGCTGGGTTCGTATGCTTTGGCGCGACGCAGCGTGCGCGACCGCGTGGGACGTTTGCCCTGGAAAACCGTTACGGCAACGGCTGTCATTGCGACGTTGTTCGATGGCGTGCTCGATCCGGGCGCCGTTTCGCAGAGTTTTTGGTCGTATCGAAACGGCGGATTGTTTTATGGCGTGCCGCTGTCGAATTTTGCGGGC
This sequence comes from Abditibacteriaceae bacterium, assembly GCA_965277285.1. Classification (GTDB taxonomy): domain Bacteria; phylum Armatimonadota; class Abditibacteriia; order Abditibacteriales; family Abditibacteriaceae; genus DASVUS01. Next base: position 82,710 of record OZ255721.1, read on the forward strand.
TGGCTTTTGTCGGGTGCAATCGGCGCCTTGATCTTAGGTTATTTCGCGCAATGGCACGCGCGCGATTTGCCGCCCAAAGGTTTGCTGGCCAGCGCGTGGCTAATCATTTTGTTCTGGACAAGCGTTTGCGCCTGGTCGAAGTTGATGATTCCAGCGGTTCTGGGTGCGCTGCTTTGTCTGTGGATTGGAAGCGTCTTGCTCCGTGCCAAAAGTTGAAATGTTTTGAACACCAACGAACCCGGGTGCCCTCGGGGCAGACGTAAGCGATGGGCTTGCTTAACAGCCACAAGAAACTACTAGTTCAGCCCATCGCTTACGTCTGCCCAGAGGGCACTACAGGTTCGCTAACGTCTTTCGAGTACTCGATTCTTTATTGGTCTTTTTGTCTTGATGATTCTTCTCGTTTTTCTTCTCGCCCTTTTTGCTGCACCAGCCATCGCGCAAACCCCGAACGTTCCACCAACTGTTGTCGCTGTGCCAACGCCGATTGCGACACCAAGGCCGTTGCCTAAATTGAAACCGGCTTTGCCAACACCACCGGCGCCGGAAATGTTTCCGTTCGCCTTGCCGCCATTTGACAGCAGCCAGACGCCGACCGATGTTTCGTGGATGAACGACCTTCCCGCTGGAGCGCGTGGTTTCGTGTCAACGCAGGGCGAACATTTTGTGGACGGACAAGGACGCGTTTTGCGTTTGTGGGGCGTCAACATCAATTTTGCGGGCGCCTTTCCCTCCAAAGAAGACGCGCCAAAGATTGCGGCGCGCTTGGCGAAGTTTGGTTTCAACGCGGTGCGCCTGCATCATTACGAAGGTTATGCCGGACAAAACGGCATCTGGAAAGCCGTTGCTATTGGTTCGTCCAAACCGAAAATCCCGCGCGAGTTCGATCCCGATCAACTCGACCGCCTGGACTTTTTCATTTCCGAATTGATTAAACACGGCATTTACATCGATTTGAACCTTCACGTCGGACGCAAAACGACTGACAGCGAAGGTGTTCAATATGCGTCCACTTTGCCGGAAAAAGACAAAGGCATTGATTATTTCGATCCGCAATTGGTTCGCTTGCAACGTGATTTTTCGCGCGCCATTTTGACGCACGTCAACCCTTATACGGGGCGCGCGCTCAAAGACGAACCGGGCGTTTGCGCGATTGAAATGACGAACGAAGATTCCCTCTTGGGAATGTGGCTCGAAGGTTCGCTTTCGATGCCGAACAATTACGCTTATGCTTTGAACGACAAATGGATGATGTGGCTCAAGGCGCGTTATAAAACCGACGCCGCCTTCAAGCGCGCCTGGACGGAAATTGATGCACCACTGCAGGGAAGCGATATTCTGGCGTTTCCCTTGCCAACCGGCATCGCCAACCCTGATGCGCCGGACGCGCGCAAAGCCGTTTCCCTCAATGAACTGGCGCACCTCAACTTGGCGCTGGTCAGCGGCGCGCAAGGTTTGACGAGCATCGACCCGATTGGCGGCCCCAGCGTCGATGGTTTTGTGCGCCCGGGCTTGACCGCGAATTTGCAAACCTCAGGCAGTGTGACGTGGGCATTTCAACTGAACCGCGACGGCCTGGATTTGCAGGAAGGTCAGGTTTACACGCTTTCGTTCTGGGCGCGCGCCGATTCGCCACGACGCATTTCCGTCAATTTGTGGCAAGACCGCGAACCGCATCGCTTCGAGGGTTTTACAGGCTACGCCGATCTCACGGTCAACTGGGAGCAGTACTCGTTCGTCTTTCGTCCCGTCAATCCCGATCCGCAGCATTCGCGCATCAGTTGGAACTTTGGCAAAGACACCGGCACCATTCAACTGGGCGAAACCAATTTGCACGTCGGCGGCAAAATCGCGCTGCCCGAAACGTGGAGCCTGACGCACGGCGTTCCCAACCTGGAATGGAAAAGCACGCCGATTTCGCGCGCGCGCCGCGACTTCGCCGAGTTTTTAGGCGGCGTGGAAAGCGATTCCGTGTCGCAAATGCGCGATTATTTGCGTAAAAATTTGGGCGTCAAAGTGCCGATTTGGAACACGCAGGCGCAGTTCGGTGGCTGGGGCGGCTTGGCGCGAGAAGGCGATTTGTCGGACGCGATTGATGTCCACGCCTATTGGAAACATCCCAGTTTCGGCGGCGCGGCTTGGAGCAACACCGATTGGAAAATCGGCAACGCTTCGATGACGGCGAGCGCCGCGAACGATCCGCTTTCGGCTTTCGCGTTTTATCGCGTGCCAAACAAACCGTTTGTGATGAGCGAATGGAACAGCGGGCAACCCAATGATTTCGGCGCAGAAACCCTTTTGATGGCGGCTTCTTATGCGGCATGGCAAGATTGGGCGGGCGTTTTTCTGTTCGATTACCATTCCAACGGCTCGTATAATCGCAACTTTTTCGACGGCTTTTTCTCGATTGATTCGCAACCCGCCAAAATGGTGACGGCTCCGGCTGCCGCGCTGATTTTCCGGCGTCCGCCAGCAATCGAGTACTCGAAAGCGCCTTCTCTATCGACAAGCTTGGTGGCGAGCAACAGCGCGATCAAACCCTTGATACCGAGCGCAACGAGCAACGCGTCCGGTAACGCCTTGAGCAATGCAGCGCCAAAAACCGGCGCTGTTACAACGCAGTCGGCAGCGGAAAAAAGTGCGCTCAACGCTTCGGTTTTACCGGTTTCCAGCGGTCTTTTGCCATCGCAGAAAAGCGACCCAAATGCGCGCCAAGAAACTGTAACGAATCTTCTGCCTGGCGATGCCTTGCCCGCGACGGACAACGTGACATTGACTTTGCCACGCGACTTGACGTGGGACGAAACCGCGTCATTTTCGGATGGCCCGACCGCTTCGGCCATCATTCGCAGCTGGCGCGATGCGGGCGGCGTGCGCTCCGTTCCGTTGCAAGGCCGCCTTTATGCGCAACTGGGCGATGGGCTTTTCGCACGCGCCACGCGAACCACTGCGCCAGCATTGGGCGATTCTCCGATGTTGGTCGGCGATACGCGACAAATGATGTGGGACAGCAAAAAAGATGTGTTTTGTCTGGACACGCCGCGCTCGAAAGTCGCGGTCGGGTTTTTGGGAGCGCGCTTTACGCAAGTCGGCGAATGGCAGATTGTGATGCCGCAAACGCAAAACAATTGGGCGAGTTTATCGCTGACCAGTTTGGACGGAAAAGAGATTGCGTCTTCCAAAAGTCTGCTGCTGACAGCCGTCGGCAAAGCCGAAAATATCGGCATGGGCTGGAACGCGGATCGTTCTTCGGTCGGCAATCAATGGGGAACTGGCCCGACGCAAATCGAAGGAATTTTGGCGTATGTTCGCTTGATGACCGACCTGAAAAATCCACGCGTTTATTCGCTGGACGAAACCGGCGCGCGCCATTTCCTGATTCCTTCGCGCCTGCGCAACGGCGTCTTAAGTTTCACTCTTTCGCCTTCGTGGAAAACCGCGTGGTACCAAATTGAAGGATGAGGATCGAGTACTCGAAACTCAAACTATGTTGTTTTGCTGGACTTTTGCGGCGAGCGAATCCACAATATCGCCCAACGGTTTGTTTTCCCAAGAGCGCTTGTCCTTGTTGGGAATGTCGATGCTCAACTCTTTTGAGAATCGTAAAAGACACTCGAAAAGTTCCATGTCTCCAAAAGGCATTTGAAAAACAACGTCGAACAGGTCTTGTGGAATGAAAAAAACGTTTGGCCAGCGATATTCTTCTGTGATAACGGAACTGTGATAACGGAACGAACGTAAACGCTCATTGGCAGCCGCGTCGGATCGTTTCCCCAAAGTTCAAGAACTGATTTTGATCTCGCAGCGAGTTGCTCGGCTACTTGCGCTACGACTGGATCGAAGCGGCTTTGATAAATCCAAATCGGTTTCGCAAATAGTTCCTTTGGTACATATTGTTCGATTTGATAACCATCTGGTCAGTGGAGCGGTTGCATTTACGTTATCTTATCGTTTTTCTTATGAGCAGGCGCCTGAGCGGAATCGAGTACTCGATATTCATCATTCATCATTCTGTATTCATCATTTGTCTTATAATGAGAGTGCTCGTTTGAGTGAGGAGGCGGCTCTTATGCCGTATGTTGCGACCTGCACATTCCGCGAACCCGCGAAATCTTATTATCTCGATCCGTGCGACTTGGAACTTCACGCCGATTCGCGCATTGTGGCCGAAACCGCGCGCGGAATCGAACTGGGAAAACTGAAATTCTTGCCGCGCGAAGTCAGCGCTGACGCCATTATTCAACCGGTGCGCCCGATTCTGCGCATCGCTACCGAAAGCGATCTGGAACAACACGAAGAAAACCTGCGCCGCGAAGAGGAAAGTGTTCTCATCGTCCGCAACCGCATTTTGTATTATGGCCTGCCGATGAAGCCGATCAAATGCGAACTGATGCTCGATTGTTCGCGGATGTTTTTCTTTTACGAAAGCGAAGGCCGCGTCGATTTCCGCGAACTGTTGCGCGATGTTTCCAATCGCTTGAACGTGCGCCTGCAATTTCAGCAAGTGAACGCGCGCGAGGCGGCGCAGATATTGGGTGGCGTCGGCATTTGCGGACAGGAATTGTGCTGCGCGACGTGGCTCAAGTCGACGCCGCCCATCACCTTGAAAATGGCGAAGGAGCAGGGCATGGCGCTGACTCCTTCAAAAATCAGCGGCGTTTGCGGTCGTTTGATGTGCTGCCTGCGCTACGAAACCGATTTCTACCGCGACCAGAACATGAAATTGCCATCGCCCGGCACGCCCGTTGATACACCTGAAGGGCCGGGTTACGTCGTCAATGTCGATGTTTTTACCGAAGTTTGCACGGTGCGCCTGGGCGATGACCGACAAATCGCGGTTCAAGGCGACGATTTGCGTGCACTGCGCGAAGAACGCGGCGAAGTTCATGCTTGCAAAAACTCGGTGAAAAATGGCGGCAGTTGCAACGGCGCGGCGGTCGGCCAAAGTTGCGGAACTGGCGGCTGCGGCAAAGACGGAGGCTGCGGCTGCACTTATATGAAAGGCGCGCGCATGGTCGCATTGACGGTTTGACACGTATCAACGAACCCGAAGCGTAAGCGACGGGTCTTGCGCAAAGTCTTATCAAGACCCGTCGCTTACGCTTCGGGTTCGTTATCGCACTTCGAGTACTCGATTTCTCTCAATATGCCTGAAAAGTTCTTCCTGACGACACCGATTTATTATATCAACGCGACGCCACACATCGGTCACGCTTATACGACAATCGCCGCCGATGTGCGCGCGCGCTTCGAGCGTTTGCGCGGCAAAAACGTCTATTTTCTGACTGGAACCGACGAACACGGCTCGAAAGTGGCGCGCGCGGCGGCGGATGCGGGCGTTTCGCCACAAGATTACGCTGACGAAATTTCCGGCAAGTTCGTCGAATGCTGGCAGGCTCTCAACATCAGCTACGACGACTTTATCCGCACCACACAAGCGCGCCATGAAATCGCCGCCAAGCGCATCGTCGAAAAACTGTGGAGCGGCGGACATTTGGCGTTGGGAAGTTATAGCGGCTGGTATTCGGTTCCCGACGAAACTTTCTTCAAGCCCGAAGATGTAACCGAGCGCGACGGCGCGACGTATCTGACGAACCCTTCCATCGATCAGACCAAAGCGCCGCTGGAATGGGTCGAAGAAACCACGCATTTTTTCCGATTGTCGCAATTCCAGGATTTTCTGCAAACGTATTACGAAGTGCATCCCGAAACTTTGCAGCCGACTTCGCGCCGCAACGAAGTTCTGTCGTTTCAGCGTTCGGGGCTGGACGACGTTTCGATTTCGCGCGAACTGAGTTGGGGAATCAGCGTGCCCGAAAGCGTTCCTTCGCACGAAAATCACAGCATTTATGTGTGGTTTGAAGCCTTGATGAATTACGCGACGGCGCCCGGATTTTTGAGCGACGATGAAACGCAGCGCGCGCATTTCGCGCAAGTGTGGCCGCCCGATTTGCAGTTGATGAGCAAAGACATTTTTACGCGCTTTCACGCGACGATGTGGCCCGCCATGCTCCAGGCTCTCGATTTGCCTTTGCCCAAAGTCTTGTTTTCGCACGGTTTCTGGACGGTGGACGGGCGCAAAATGGGCAAGCGCGACCCGGAAACCATTGTCGAACCAGTTGCATTCGCACAGGAAATCGCGGATCGCGCCGCTTGCGGTTTTGACATCGGCGTTGATGCGTTGCGCTATTATTGTTTGCGTGAAGTGACCTTTGGCGCCGATGGCGATTTTTCGCGCGAAGGCTGTTTTGCGCGCTACAATTCCGACCTGGCGAACGGTCTGGGAAACTTGGTCAATCGTGCGCTTTCGATGTTGCAGCAATACTTTGGCGGCGTCGTGCCCGAAACGAATCGAGTACTCGATGTGCGCCGCGCCGTCCTCGAAGCGACCTCAAGCGTAGAGAAGGCGTATGAAAAGCTGGAGTTTCATACCGCTTTAGCTGAAATCTGGAACATCATCGCGCTTCCCAATCGCGTTATTGAAGAAGAAAAGCCGTGGGCGAAAATGAAGGCGGGCGATGACGAAAGTCAGGCGCAAGTGGCGGCGCTTTTGCGCGAAGTGCTCGATGTTTGCGCGTGGTGTTCAATCGTCCTTTTTCCCGTCATGCCACACGCGATGCTGCGTTTGCGCGAACTGCTGAACATTCCGCATGAACTCACCTGGAACGATGCCCAAACGCTCGATCTTTTGCCCGCCGGTCACGTTTGTCGCGCGCCAGAGCCATTGTTCCCACGGATGCAATTGAAGAAGACGGAAAACCCTTCTGCTAAAGGAAAGAAAATGACTCAAAACGAAAACTTTGAAAACGTCGCGCAAAGTCCCAACGCGGCTTCGCCCGATCCCATCGCCAACCGCGAAATGATTATGGAAGCCGGTATTTCCAATCACCGTACCGTCGGCGATTTGCCCAAAAGCGCTCCGATGCAAAGCCAGTCGCAGAGCCAATCGCAAAGCGCCGAAGTCGCGCCTTCCAGCGCGAGCGAAGCGCCGCAATCGAACCTGATTGAGTACGCCGATTTCGCCAAAGTCGAACTGCGCGCGGCGAAGATTTTGGAAGCCGAGCGTATTCCCAAAGCGGACAAATTGTTGAAATTGCAAGTCGATCTGGGAACCGAAAAGCGCCAGATTTTAGCCGGTATCGCGCAACAGTTCACGCCGGAAGAATTGATCGGCAAAACTATCGTCGTGGTGGCGAACCTGGCGCCGCGAACCATGCGCGGCTTGGAATCGCAGGGAATGTTGCTCGCCGCGTCCGTGACATCCGATGGCCCGCCAGCGGGATTATTGACGGTGGACGGCGATATTCCGCCGGGCAGCATCATTCGATAAAGCTCGTTTGCCGTCGTTCCAGATCTTTTCCACATCCGTGCTCATCCGTTTGATCCGTGTTGGCAAAACTGCCGTGTCCTCTTTTGACGGCGGCTTTCTGAAGACGAGTTTTCTTTTTCTGCTGTGAAACTTCGATTCCGTTTACCTTTGGGCATCAAGAATTTCTGGCGCGGTTGTCGTGTCGAAGAAAAAGTTGTGTTGTGTGCGGCGGCTTTGATTGTGCCGTTTTGCGGCGGTTTCGAGTACTCGAAAGGGCGCTCTCAAGCGCCGTTGCCGCCACTTTTTCGCGCCGCACCGGAAGACCAGGCGTCACGTTCAACGAATAAAATTCTGCTGATTGACATCATGGGCAAAGTGCGTCGTCCTGGCTTACAAAAGTTGCCGCAAGGTTCGCGCGTTTTTCAAGCGTTGCAAGCCGCTGGTGGCGCGACCGATGAGAAAGCGGCGCAAACTTTGAATCTCGCGGAACTTTTGCACGACGGTCAAAAACTCGTGGTTGGCGAACCTCAAGCTGCCGCGCTGCCACTATCGAGTACTCGAATCGGGCAAGTCGCGCCGTCTGGGACGAAGAACGCTGGAACAAAGCGCACGGCGCGCAAAGCGTTGCCGACAGCGCCGATCAATGTCAATACGGCGACGCTTGAAGAATTAGAACAATTGCCTGGCGTCGGCCCCGCGTTGGCGAGTCGTATAACCGCGGCGCGCGCTCAAAAGAAGTTGGAAAATCTGAGCGATTTGGATGCGGTTTCCGGCATTGGGCCGAAGAAGTTGGAAGCGATGCGGCCTTTCGTCAGGTTTTAAGACGATTATCTGCTACCGATTGCTGATATTGTAGGGACGCAGATTTCTGCGTCCGCTGTAAGTCCGTATCGAGTACTCGAATGCGGACGCAGCATCAAGCGCGGACGCAGCATCAAGCGCGGACGCAGAAATCTGCGTCCCTACGAGGGTTGTGCAGGCGTGTCGCTGGCGAAGAGCGCGATCTGCGTTTCGGCATTAACAAGGAGAAATCGATGAGCAGCACTTCAAAGACATGGACGAGCGGCGATGCCGACTTTCCGATTATTCATTTGGCTGATAGTGAAGGCAGAGAAGTTCAGATTGCGCCTGTCGCCGGTTTTAACGCGTTTTCGTTTCGCGTGACGCACAACGGCCAAACATTGCCGATTCTGGTCGAACCCAAAGACGACGCCGAACTCCGCAAAGGTGGTTTCAGTTTCGGTTATCCTTTGCTGTTTCCGTTTCCCAATCGCTTGCCCGAAGGCCATTACTCGTTTGAAGGCCGCGCGCTCAAAGCCGATGTCAACTTCAAAGATGGGCACGCGATTCATGGTCTAGTTTGCGACCGTCCGTGGAACGTTGTCGAAAGCGGCGCCGATGATGAACGTGGCGCGTGGGTCACAGCGACTTTCGACACGCGCGATTTTCCCGATGTGCAACGCCAATATCCCTTCGACTGCCTGGTTACCGCGACTTATTCATTGCACGGCGGCGAGTTGAACCTCGCGTTTACGGCGCAAAACGTCGGCACGGGAAATCTGCCGATGGGTTTTGGCATTCATCCCTGGTTTCCCTGTCCTTTGACGTCACAGGGAAAACGCGCCGCGTGCGAACTGTTTGTGCCCGCCAACGCGCGCTGGGAATTGGAGTCGCTTGATTATTTGCTGCCGACCGGAAAATTGCCTCCGGTTGAAGGCACGGAGTACGACTTTCGCCAGCCGCGCGCTCTGGGTGGCATTTTCCTGGACGAGGTTTACACCGATTTGTCTTTCGACGGCGACTGGCATCGTAGCCGTTTTCTCGACCGCGAAAGCGGTTTGGCGCTGGGTATGAAAGCGTCAAAAGTCTTCCGCGAATATGTGGTTTATGCGCCGCTCGACCGCGATGTGATTTGCCTCGAACCTTATTCCAGCACGACCAACGCCGTCAACCTGCACGAGCAGGGTGTTGACGCCGGTCTGGTTGTGCTCGCGCCGCAAGGATTGTGGCATGGCGAAATCGGTTTGTCGGTCAGCAAAATATAAGACGCCGCATTTGTAGGGGCTTGGCGCGCCAAGTCCGCGTTGTGTGCAAGCCCACGTTGTATGTTTGCCTCAACAATCGAGTACGCGATGAGTGCGGGCTTGGCGCGCCAAGCCCCTACGAGACGGTTGCGAATTCTCCAAAGCGGAGGTTTTCTCTCGAGCAATCTGCCATAATTGCTTGAATGAAGACCTTCGCTTTTTTGCTTTTAACGTTCTGCCTTGCCACTGCGGCTTCTGCTTCCGCCGCGCCTCCGCAAATCTTTGTCGCCGATCCGCCGGAAAATAAAATCGTTGCCTTCGATCACATTTTGTTTGAAGGTTCGGTTTCTGCCGGTGCGAACTTTTCGGTTGATGGGCGCGCGATCGATGTCGGGCGCGATGGACTTTTCATCGAATGGTTGCCGCTGAAACCTGGCTTGAACGTCTTGCAACTGCAAAGCAAACGCGGCATCGAGTACTCGAAACGCGAGTTTCGCATCACCTCGCAACCTGAAACCTCTTTACCCACAACGCCGACAACCATTATCGCGGACAGCGTGCAGCCAAACGCGAATTGGAAGTTGTTCACTTTCGCGGGAAGTTTGGCCACGCGAACCATCAATGTTTCGTTCCGCGGTTCGCCAAATGGAAACGCCAGTTTTACGATTGGAAAGCGCGGCCCGTTTGCAATGGCAGAACGTAAAGCCGAAGATTTTCCGGGGACGAAAAATGTCTCAACTGGAACTTACGAAGGTTCGTTTGTCGTTGATGCGAACGATCAATTCCAAGATGCGCCAATTGTTGTTTCGCTGACGGGCAGCGATGGGAAAACCGTCGCGCAAACTGCAACGGGCAATCTGACGGTGAATCAAACCAATCAGCCGCGTGTCGGAATTGTCACTGTTGAAGCCGTTGGCTTGGGTGTGAATGCGAGCACAACTGTGGCGCGCAATGGGGTCGGGCGCAGTCATGTTTTGCAACTGGAAGCGGGCGAAAAGTTCGTCGTCATTGGCGAAGAGGGCGACACCTTTCGCTGTTTGTTGTCACCGAATCAAAGCGTCAATATTCTCAAGAGTCAAATGCGATTGTTGCCGGAAGGAACGTCGTTTCCGCGCGTTTATTTCACTCGCATCTCGACGCAAATCGTGCGTCAAAACAATACATCGAGTACTCGAATCCGCTTTGAACTGCCCGACCGCGTGCCATTTATCGTCGAGCAAACTGCCAACGGCAACGATCAATCTCTCGACCTTCGCTTGTTCAATACCGAATCAGATGTCGATTACTTCGTGTCGGCTTTTCCCGATGAACTCTTGCGTAACGTAACCTGGACGCAGGAAAGTGACGGCGTTTTTCACGCGCATATCGCTTTGAAAATGCGCCAGCAATGGGGATTTCAGACGTTTTACGAAGGCAACGATTTGGTCGTGCAAATCAAGCACGCGCCACAGCTGAACCGTGCGCAGCCTTTGTTGGGACGGCACATTGTCGTTGATCCCGGGCATGGCGGCATTGAAACGGGCGCGCCGGGCGCTTTCGGCGTTGATGAAAAAGACCTTGTGCTCGACATCGCGCGACGTTTAACGACCAAGTTGCAGAAACTCGGTGCGATTGTGACGATGACGCGCGACAAAGACGTGCAGGTACCAATTTACAATCGTCCGCTTCTCGCCGAACAACTCAACGCCGACGTTCTCCTCAGCATTCACGCCAACGCGTTGCCGGACGGCATTGATCCAAATAATTCACGCGGCACCGGCGTTTATTTTTATCAGCCGCAAGCGCGCCCTTTAGCTGAAAGTTTACTGCGTTCCATTCTCAAGGATGTGCCCGAAACCGGCAACGACGGCTTGCATTACCAGAATCTCGCCTTAACGCGACCAAGCAGCCAACCCAGCGTTCTGGTGGAAACCGCCTTTATGACCGATAAAAGCAACCTGCGCTTGTTGATGTCCGCAGTGGGACGTGAACGTATTGCTGAGAGTTTGGCGCGTAGTCTGGAAGAATTTTATGTCGGGAGTTTGCGCTGAATTATTGAGGTGCGCTATTGGTAAGCAGCGCCAAAGTTTCTGTCGTAACGATGGTTGTTTTGGATGGGATTTACGCGCTAACTTCCATCGAAAACGAGCTTTCGAGTACTCGATTCATGCCTTTTCGTTGCGCAATTCGTCTCGCACTTGCATCAGGATAATGCCCAGTTTGTTTTGGCCCGTGCGGTTTTTGCCGCAACCCCAGTAATAATCGCCGGGCGCGTTTTCGATGATTTCTTCGTCGTCGGCGGCCAGCAAAATCTCGCGGATTTCCTCGTGCGTCTGGAACTTTTTCAGGACGGCGCGGTGCATGATTTCGTCTTTGACACTTTCCCAATCGGCGCGCAAAGGACGGCTGCGTTCGCGTCCCATTTCGGCGGCGCGCTTGGGCGTGGCGGCGCAGCGAATTTCCTCGACGTGCGATGTTCCCGCGAACTTTTGCGCTTGGAAATAGTGTTCAGTCGTCGGCCACCATTGTCCATCTAACTCGATGCCGTGCTTGGAAAAGTTAGAAAAACAACCGTATGTGTCGAGTGTTCCGTAAAATTCAATCGCCATAATACAACCTCCTGAAAATCTGTCCTAACTGAAAAACGCCTTCTCCCTTGATAACAGAGTTTCTGATCAAAACGTCCAAGTAGCCGGTTTTGGTTCGTCATGTCGAGCTGCCAGGCTCCAGTTTGAGTTGGTGACGTGTCAGAAGTAACGGATTCTGAAGCCGATTTTCTGCGGAGTTTAAAGGCTGGTGCGTCCGGCCAAGCTGGCTACAACGGCGATCAGTTCGGCTGGTTCAATTGGCTTGGGAATATGCACTTGAAATCCTGCTCGCAGGGCACGCACGCGGTCTTCGACGCGCGCAAAAGCGGTGAGCGCGATGGCAGGCGTTTGTCCGCCGTGTTCGCTTGCCAGAGCGCGCACTTTGCCAATCAACGCGTAACCATCTTCGCCGGACATGCCAATGTCGCTCACCAAAATATCCGGCTTGGAAGCGGCTATCATTTGCAGCGCTTCGGCAACGGAGGAAGCTGCGGTCACCTGCGAGCCACAGCGTTCGAGCAACATGCGCAGCAAAAGGCGCGTGTCAGTCTCGTCGTCCACGATCAAGACCCGTAGATTTTCGAGTTGTGGAGGGCAGTCGAAGGAGACATTTCTGTCGACGGTCGGGTGCTGGCGCTCTTCCTCTGCCTCGTCCATTTCGCGGCGCGTCACTCTCAAGGGCAATTGCACCGTGAAAGTCGCGCCCTGGCCTGCTCCAGTGCTGTCCACTTGAATCGTGCCGCCATGCAGTTCGACAAGCTGGCGCACGATGGAAAGTCCCAGCCCCAAACCTCCGTAAGATCGAGTACTCGCTTGGTCGGCCTGGCGAAAACGGTCGAACACGAGGGGCAGGAATTCAGGTTCGATGCCCTGGCCGTTATCGCTGACGACGATTTCGACGTGCGAGTTAATACGCTCCAGGCGCACTTGCACGCGGCCTTGTTTCGGCGTGAATTTGATGGCGTTGGTGAGCAGATTCCACATCACCTGGCGCAGGCGGTCGGCATCGCCAGAAATGGGACCTGCTTTGGAGTCGAGCAAAATTTGGAGATGAATGCCTTTGGCTTGAGCTGCGGGGCGCACCGAGGCAATGGCGGACTCGATGACTTCCGCCAGTTCGACTTGATGCACGTCGAGGCGCAATTTGCCGGTAATGATGCGCGACACATCCAAAAGGTCGTCAATCAGCTTGACCTGAGCGCGCGCGTTACGCTCAATCGTTTCCAGAGCGCTGGTTGTCGTGACGGCGTCAAACTCGCCGCTGTTGAGAATGTTTGCCCAGCCCAGAATGGCCATCAAAGGTGTGCGCAGTTCGTGAGACAAAGTTGAAAGGAACTCATCTTTCAACTGATTGGTTTTTTCGGCATCTTTGCGCGCTCTTTGCTCGCGCCACAACAACAATTCTCGCTCTGCTTCGTTTTTCTTGCGCTCGATACCCAGCGCGATGGAGTCAGCCGCCAAAGCCAAACCTTGCAGGATCGTCTCGCTCAGCGGATGGCGCGCAAAAATTGCCACGACTCCGATTACGCGGTTTTCGACCATCAAGGGATAGCCGGCGAAAGACACCATTCCCTCACGCTTGGCCCATTCGTGATCGCTGACGCGCGGATCGTTGACGACACTGTTAGTCAAATGCGGCTCGCGCTCCTGGGCGATCAGGCCGATCTTGAACTTCCCAACCGGAACACGGCTGTGAAAGCCATCGAGATGCGTGTATAAACCTCGGCTGGCTTTCAATTCCAGCATGTCGCTTTGAGAGTTGAGCGTCCAAATGCGGGCGAAAGCGGCATCGAGATGATGCACCAGCGCCTGCGCGCAATTGTTCAGCAGAACGTCCAAGCTGTCGTTGCGCGTTACAATTTGACCGACTTCGGCGTTCATTTCCGCCAGGCGAGTTCTTTCGACAAGGGCCGCTTCGGCGCGTTTACGCTCGTTGATATTGTAAAAATAAACGGCCACGCCTTCGGGCGTTGGGTAAGCGCGTACTTCAAACCACGTATCGAGCGGCGGATAAAATTCATCAAACACAACAGCGACTTGCTCTTGCGCCGCGCGCCGATATTGTGTCTCGAAAGCTGTTCCAATCGCTGCGGGGAACTCTTCCCAAATGCTTTTTCCTTGCAAATCGGCTCGCGCTCGCTGCAGCAAAGGCTCGCATTGCGGATTGAGATAAGTGAAACGCCACTGCTCATCCAGAGTGAAGAAAGCGTTGGGGATACTTTCTAAAATGTTGTTGATGTGCTGGCTCGATTGTTCAAGAGCTTCCTTGATGCGCTGGTGCTCCGTATCATCGCGCATGATTTTCGCGTAACCGCGCAAAGCACCGGACTCATCGTACAGCGCCATCATCAAGCCGTTGGCCCAAAATCGTGTTCCATTCTTACGCTGATGCCAGCGCCGATCTTCGGCGCGACCTTTCTGTTGCGCGATGCTCCTTTCCCGGCTGCAGGCATCGCGGGCATTGTCTTCGGGCGTGAAAAGATGGCACGCGTCAAGACCTAAAAACTCCGCTTCGCTATAGCCGAGAAGCTTTTCGACGCCAAGATTCCAACTTACTGTGATGCCGTTGAGATCGAGAGCGAAAATAGCGAAATCTTCAACATTCTCAGCGATTAGGCGCAGCATTTCCTCGCTTTGAGGAGAAACTTCTGCAAGCTGCGGCGGCAAAAGCGGCATCGTCGTCGACAAGGGCGGTTCGTGCTCGTTACTCATATCTATGACTCATCGAAGCTTAATTGTATCCCTTTTTATCTAACCAATCTTTGCCTGCCAGTAATACACATCAAGTTTTATAAACAACCTTCGAGGCTGTATCATTTTCTTTGATTATCTGTAACCGAATTTGCGCGAAGGTGCCGTAAGCAACACGCTGCCGTAAGCAACACGCTGCCGTAAGCAACACGCTGCCGTAAGCAACACGCTGCCGTAAGCAACACGCTGCCGTAAGGCCAAAAAAGTCGGCAACGAGGGAATTCAGCGGAACTTTGTGGGGCAAATTCGATGCGAAGAAAACGATAAGGGGAACTGAATAGGTTTGTATGCTGCGCGACGATTCGAGTACTCGATTGATCTTTTATCTCGTCTACGACGACTTTATCAAGCCTGCTTGCGAAATCTCAATCAAATGTTACTTGATGTCGCCTTGTATGTCGCCTTGTATGTTCCATTGCGTTGCCTTACCGCGATAACACAGAGGAAATCGCATCAAGTTCATGGCTGAAATCGAGCCAATTTTTACATCTACCGTTCTTATTCGTGCTTTGCTGTACCACGATTATGACTTCTCGCCTGAACTTTCGCTCATAATTTTGTATTGTGCGACATGCGAGCCAAACGAGCGTTGCTGCGAGGGAAAAAGGTGCAGAGGTTCGCCAACCTCAAACGAAAAGTTTCTTGATGTTGTCAGTTGAACTTACATTGTCGGTTAACCTTCGATAAGTCGTGTCATTGAGGTTGGTGCCGCTTGCTTCAACATGGCCTGCAGGTGATTCTGCAAGAACTGTGCGGTCGCGTCCCTCGTGTTTGGCGCGATATAAAGCGGCATCGGCGGCGCGAATCAGGTCGGCGGTATTTTCTCCCTGTTCGGGAAACATCGCGATACCCATCGAAATCGTAACCGTTCCCAACGCCTGGCTGCGATATTCAAGATGAAGGTCTTTGACTTTCTGACGCAGTTGTTCCGCTCTTTGATGAGCCATCGTCAGGGACAGTTCGGGCAAAACCAAAACGAACTCTTCGCCTCCGTAGCGGCACGCGATGTCTTCGTTGCGGACGTGCGCTTTGAGCAGGCCGGCGAATTTGGCCAAAAGAAGATCGCCGGCTTCGTGTCCAAAGGTGTCGTTAAACCTTTTGAAGTGGTCGATGTCGATCATGACGACAGCGATAGGATGCGGCTTGCGCTGAGCGCGCGACAATTCTCCTTCCATTGATGCTTCCAAGTAGCGCCGATTAAACAAGCCCGATAAAGGATCTCGAATCGATTGAGTGCGCAACGTTTCTTGCAACTTCAAATTTGCCAGCGACAACGAGATTTGCTCGCCTGCAGTGCGAGCCAATTGTTGCTTGGCTTCACTCAGTGTTCCCACTTGAATTTCATCGGCAGCCTGACCAATGGCTTCGCCCGCGTTTTTGTTCTTATCCTGGCTTGTGGCCTGCTCGAGATATAGCGATCCCAGAGTTTCGCCGTGTGCTGCTATGGGCAAGCACAAGAAGCTTGATGAATCAGAAAATTTTACGTGTTGGCATTGTGGCCCCGCCTGGTTGCCTTGAACCAGGTGCAATCGGCTACGGCGCAAGCCCCAGCATTCATCGGGCGAAAACACGGGCTGCGACGAAAGTTGCTTTCGACCCGGAGCTTCCCATGTCAGCACTGCTTCCGCGAGATTACTGGAAGCATTGAGCAAATAAAGCGCGCCAGCTTCTTGCGGGAAAAGTTGCGGCATGGTCTGGCCGATAATAGCATAAGCTTCTGGCGTGGTGCGACAGCTTTGTAGCAGATCGCTCATCGTGCTAATCAAAGTCATTTCACGTGTCAGGCGCTGCATTTCTTGAAGAGAATGTTGCAGTTGAATGGTGCTGGTGCGCAAATCATCTTCGACTACGGCGCGTTGACCGCTTTCCCGCGCGATTAAATTCAACATTATTAAGATGATGGCAAAGCTCAGGACGAGTCCGCCGCTGCTAACTGAAAAAGCCGATCCAGAAGCCGCCTGCGCTGCCGTTGTCCGCTCCTGCAGCAAGCGCCGTTCTTCGCCTTCCATCTGCTCAATGAGAATGCGCAGTTGATCGGTTTGGTGTTGCGCGATGTCGTTTGCTACAAGATGTTGCGCCGCTTGGAAACTTTGTTGACGTAAAGTGATGCCGCTTTGGAGCATTGCAACGCGCGCCTGAGCTTGAGTCCTGAGAAGGGGAATGCGCTTTTGCTGTACAGGGTTATCTACCGTAAGTTCGCCGACCTGCTGAACAGCCTGAAAAATACGAGGCACCGCCACATCGTAATCCGCAAGGTAATCGACTTTTCCTGTAATGATGTAGCCACGTTGAGCCGTTTCAGCGTCATCCAAAGAAAGCAGAATTTGATTGAGCACATCGAGTACTCGATGTGTATGAGCTACCCAGGCCGTGTCCTGAATAGAGCCGCTCTCACTACGATAAACCATGAAACCAACTAAGACGAGAAGCGCCGTAGCGAGAGCGAACCATCCTTTAAGCCGATTGCGGACTGATTTTCGTATGGCACATCACTCCCTCTTTGTTCTCCATCATTGCTCGCCTTCATACCGTTTGACACCGTTTTGGCCAAAGTCGTTTTGTGGCGCAGCGACCAAACAGGAAGAACGCGGTTCGCCATCTTCAGTGTCCGCATCTTCTTCAGTTTGTCACTCGCTGTCATCTGCAGAAGACTGCGCTTCTTGCATTTGATGCCGTTCGGTGCGAGCTTGGTGTATATCGTGATCGTGCCGATATGCTGAGCACCTTGATTTCTCAAAATGACTGCAGATCGTCGCACAAAACTCACAGTGAAAAAAGTGCTTGGTCTATCGGCAAGGCTGGGGTATGTCACCTGTCGCTGGATGCCTCAAAGCACCAGTTGCTTGCGTTCATCGCACGGCGTTCGTTGACAAGACAAGACATTGATTGAGATTTTTCGATAACTCGTTACTTCGACAACTCGTTACAAAAATCCAAGATGTCGAATAAGAAGTTGTTGAAGTGATAAGGTGCAATTCATGGCATCTCGATGAATTGCATCGCAACTTGGGTTCGCTCAAGGCTTGCGCTGAGTGAAGAAGCGTCACACTTTTTGCAGCAGACGCTTGGAAGGGTAGTGTCACGGGCCGTCGGAAGGATGTACCAGATCGGCCAAACCGTATATTTACTGGGGCTTGCCGAAAAAGTTGGCAATGATGAACTTTTGGTGCGCCCACCTGGACTCGAACCAGGGACCTCTACATTATCAGTGTAGCGCTCTAACCAGCTGAGCTATGGGCGCATAACTTGCGAATCGCATGACGATTCATATCAATGGCACGCGAGAAGAAATGATACCTGAACCTGAGACACGATGCAAGCGCTTTGAAAGAAAATTCAGTCTTGCCGTTCGTTTTTGACGGTGTTATAATCGCTGTGCACCGCCGCTTGGAAAGGTTTGACGCGACTTGGAGGGATACTCAAGTGGCCGAAGAGGCGGGTTTGCTAAACCTGTAGGCGTGGGTAACTGCGCGCGAGGGTTCGAATCCCTCTCCCTCCGTTGATTGTTGTTTGTTATATCGTTGTTCGTCATAAAACTGAAAAACGCGATGCTTTCTCAAGGCGTCGAGTTTTCGTTTTGATGTCAAAGTTCGTTTCCCTGCGGCTTCGCGTTCCTCAGTGTTTATCGAGTACTCGATTGCAGCGTTTATCGGTTGCACGATGGGATGCGAAGCGCAAGCAGCAAAGTTTTTTGATGTCCAGCCTTGCAGCCGAGCGGCTTTTCGCCTATAATTTTGCAGGCAGTTTTGCGTTTACGCATTGCGTTTACGCATTGCGTTTATGTGCCCGTAGCTCAGCTGGATAGAGCGTCTGACTACGGATCAGAAGGTCGGAGGTTCGAATCCTTCCGGGCACATTTTCAAAGTTCTTAGTTTTGAATTCTCAATTTTGAGTTGGCAACTTCATTCAAAATTGAGAATTCAAAACTAAGAACTTTTTCGTTTAGCGCCCGTGGCCCAGTGGATAAGGCGTCGCCCTCCGAAGGCGAAGATCGCACGTTCGAGTCGTGCCGGGCGCAGTTTCGCAATTTTTAATTTTAAGTTCTTAATTCTCAGTTGAGAAACCTTATTCAAAATTAAGAACTTAAAATTAAAAATTGCCGTTCCCGCCTTCGTAGCACAATGGATCGT
Organism: Abditibacteriaceae bacterium; assembly: GCA_965277285.1. Classification (GTDB taxonomy): domain Bacteria; phylum Armatimonadota; class Abditibacteriia; order Abditibacteriales; family Abditibacteriaceae; genus DASVUS01. The sequence continues at coordinate 101,491 of OZ255721.1, forward strand.
GCAGGCCTCTCCTAAGGGCAAGATCGGGGTTCGATTCCCTGCGAGGGCACTTTCTCCATTGACGATTTGTGGATGGACGATGGACGAATATCGCTTGCTCGAAAATGTCATTTTTCCCATCAAATCAAGCCGAACCTTCCCACTTCTCCGACGAACACTGGATGCATATTGCACTCGACGAAGCGCAAAGATGTCTGCGCGACTCTTCAACTCAAAACTCAAAACTCAAAATTGAGAACTTGTCCGATGTCCCCATCGGCGCCCTGTGCGTGCGCCACAACGAAATCATTGCGCGCGGTCACAATCGCCGCGAAATTGACCAAGATTCCACCGCGCACGCCGAAGTTCTGGCGATTCGTGAGGCCAATCGAGTACTCGATTCGTGGCGATTGGACAACGTGACGCTTTATGTCACGCTGGAGCCGTGCGCGATGTGCGCCGGTGCGATCTGGCTCAGTCGAATTGAACGCGTCGTGTTCGGTGCGTGGGACGACAAAGCGGGCGCCTGCGGTTCGCTCGTCGATATTTTGCGCGACCCGCGCTTGAATCACACGCCTCAGGTGCGCGGCGGCATTCTGGAAGACGAATGCAAAACGATGTTGCAGGAGTTTTTCGCGCAGCGCCGTTAAAGTTGGCCAAAGAACCAGAGTTCGTTGCTGAAAACTTCATCCTCATCCGCAACTTCTTGTCGAAAACCCTTTTCCTCAAATCCGTCCGGCAAGAGCAAAGACCGTTCTTTGCTCAAACTCCTTTTCTGTGACAACGCCAGCCATTTTTGTTCTGGAGAATTGCGCACGAAAAACGAATCGAAGTAACTTTCATCGAAGAAAACAATGATTTGCGATGCCCACAAATCGGGCAAAGAAACGGCGACGACGACGCGCGAAAACTCATTCTGCGGTGCAAGGGTTGTCAAATGAAAGGCGCTTTCCAACAGGGTTTGAACACACAAGCGGCGCACGGAACGCGGCGTCGCTGTTGAATCGATGAAGTCCATTGCGACTGGCAAAGGAAGATGCCAGTAGCCGCTGTTTGAATAAGGTCGAGGAAACTCGCGCGTTTCTGCCTCAATGCGCGCAATCATATTGCGACATTTGCGCTTCAAGCCGCGCGGTTTCCTCTTGATGTAAAGTTTCATTCGAGTACTCGATCTTCGGGAAACAGTGAACAGATGAGGCATAATCAGGTGATGAGCGGAACCAAGAAGCTACTGTTGGTCGTTGAAGATGCCTTTACGGTGTCGGGACGCGGTCTTATCGTTTTCCCTTTTCTAACTCTGGAAGTTATCGGCAATAAGAAGATTGAGCACTACCAACCGATTGCTGTGCGCCTAATTCATAGAGACGGCACTCAAGACGAGACTGAGGCAAAACTTGGTTTCGAGCATTTCAACCCAGGTGGTTACCATCTGTTTTGTATTTTCCCTAATGCCACCAAAGAACAAATTCCAATTGGAACCGAAATCTGGCTGCTCGAAGATTTGTCTTGATCGAGTGCTCGATAACGAACCTGAAGCATGAGCGACGGGCAGGTTATGCTGTAATGTAACGATTTCTCATTCGTCATCGGAAGCTGAAGCAACACGCAGCATAGACCGTATGATTAGCCATGCAAATTTATATATGAGAAAAACGACCAAAAGAATAAATAACGACCAGACAATGCTGTCTAAGAAATATACGAGAAATGACAGAGAAGAACTCCAGTTTTTGGTCAAGTGCAAAATTGGAAGTTGCAGAGTGTGAACGTAAAGAAGCCATTCTACACTTTTTTCCAATCCTGATAATGAGCCTGTTTTGTGCGCTTGGTCAATGTATAAGAACGTTGCAAAGCGAGCAACCATCAAGACAAAGATGGCGGCTAATAGCGATAATTTGTGCTTCACGGATGGCTTCATATCACTTATTTCTTTCTCTCATAATTCAACTTTTCTCTTCCCACAAAACGTCCAAAATCGCCGGGCCGTATTGCTCGACTTTGGCCGGGCCGATGCCGCTGATGGACAACAATTCGGTTTCACTGGTGGGTTTGCGCAGGGCGATTTCGAGCAGAGCTTTGTCGCTGACGACGCAATACGGCGGCAGATTGCGCGTTTCGGCTTCGCCGCGGCGCCACTTGCGCAACGCTTCAAAAACCGCGTCTGAAGCCTCGTCATTCAGTTCATCGCGCGTAGAAATCGCCAGCGGCGCTTTGATTTGAAGTTCTTCCTTATTCTGCCAGGCGTCGCGTCCGGCTCGCGTGATGCGGCACACGAAATATTCGTCTTCGTCGCCTTGATGCAGCAAACCATGCGCGATCAAACTTTCCAGCCAACCATCAACCGCGCTTTCCGATGCGCCTTTCAAGACGCCAAATAGCGGACAGCCTTCGTTCTTGAATCGTGTCACGTCTTTGGAATTGGAGCCGCGCAGCAGTTTGTTCAAGCGCGCTTTGCCGACCTGCGGCCACAACGCGTCCAAACCTTGCAGCAGTTGATGAATGTCGGTCGCATCGACGCGGTTCGGCATCGGCGCGCGTTGTTTGGGCGCCAGTTCGACATTTCGAGTACTCGATTCCGCTGCGGACGCTTCGGGCGGCGCTTCGCAGTTGTCGCAACAGAAACGGATTTTTTCGCCGTCGCTTTTGGTCGTCCATTCGGCTTCGGGACGCTCGAAATCGCCGAAGTAACTCAAAGTCGTTTTGCGGCGGCAAACCGTTGTTTTGCAATAGCCCATCATTTCGTCCAAACGCCGAAAACGTTCGGTGCGCTGCTTGTCCAAATCGGCGGCAATGCGGCGAAGCGCAGCAGCCGGAAAAACGCGATCGGTGATTTGCAGAAAGGTTTCGTCGCCGGTTTCGCCCAATCGTCGCAGAACGTTCGCGCGTTCCATTTCGCCCAGCGCCAGGCGACTTTTTACTTCGTTCCAGCCCAGATTCTGGTTCCACCAACCGCGCGGAATCGCCAGCGTTCCCTGTCCGCGCAGGCACAATTCGGTATGCGCGCGACGAATATCTTCGGGCGTCAGCGCGTCGTTTTCGATGAACCATTCGCGCGTGCGTCGGTCGGCGAAGTTGTACAAAACCACGCAGCGACTGCGCTTGCCGTCTCGTCCGGCGCGCCCGGCTTCCTGATAATAACTTTCCAGGCTGTCGGGATAAACGTAATGCACCACAAAGCGCACATCCGGCTTGTCGATGCCCATGCCGAAGGCGTTCGTCGCCACCAGAACCGCCAGATCGTTGTTGATCCAGCGATTTTGCAAATTGTTGCGCGTGCTTGGGTCAAGCCCCGCATGATACGCCGCCGCGCTTCTGCCGACGCTTTGCAACGCTTTGTTCGCCAGAGTTGCGACTTCATCGCACTGCTTGCGCGTGGCGACATAAATCAATCCGCTGCCGCCCATTCTGGCCAACTTCGGCAAAGCTTTGCTCAATCGTTCCTGGCGTTCCGTGTCGCTTTTGCAACGATGAACCGCGAAATGCAGGTTTGGGCGATTGAAGCCGCCGACCAGTTTCAACGGCTCGTTCATGCCCAGATTGGCGACAATACTTTCTTGCACGCGCAACGTCGCGGTCGCTGTAACCGCCAAAAGCGGCGGTCGCCCCAGACTTTCGATGACGGGCTTGAGCGTCATGTAATCGGGCCGAAAATCGTGTCCCCATTCCGAAATGCAGTGCGCTTCATCGACCACAAAACGCGCGATTCGCGTACTCGAAAGCGCCTGCACAAACGCCTGCGAACGAAAGCGTTCCGGCGCGACATAAAGCAGGCGAATGTGACCGCCGCGAATCGCCTCCAACAACGCGCTTTGCTCGTCCTGACTTTGCAGCGAATTGAGATAAGCGCAACCCAATTGCTTGAAAGAAGTGCGACTTTTCAGCGCCTCGACCTGATCGCGCATCAGTGCAACCAAAGGCGAAATCACCAGCGTCAAACCTTCGTCGAGGGCAGCCGGAAGTTGAAAACACAGCGATTTTCCAGCGCCCGTCGGCATCACAACCAAAACATCGCGCCCTTCCAGCGAAGCCGCAATCGCTTCTTCCTGATGCGGACGAAAACCGTCGAAACCAAAATTATCGCGCAAAACCTCGCGCAAAGTTTCGCTGGTGAATCGAGTACTCGATGGAAGTTCTTGGGGGTTTTGTGGTGAAATTTCGAGTGAAGAAGTGGCGGCGAGCATGACCAAATTATATCACGCACGAGGTTTTGGTTTTTGCGGTTGCGTCACGTCTTCGAGTACTCGAATGACAGCAATTTTATTTACGTCGCGCGCCCAATCGAGCGCGGTTCTGCCGTCTCTATCGCGCATTTTTGGGTTCGCACCGTGTCGCAAAAGCAATTTGATGGTTGTCGCGTCGCCGACGCTTGCAGCGTACATCAAAGCCGAACTTCCATCGTCTTCACTTTGCCAGTTGACTTTTGCGCCTCTTTGCAACAGTGCTTGCACAATGTCGGGTACGAAACGCGACGACGCACAGAGCAGCGGCGACCAATGATCGTCGCAAACGTTGACATTCGCGCCGTGATTCACAAGCGCCCAGAAGATTTTATTTTGAGATTGCGGCAAGACATCTGGTTCGCCATGCATCTGAACCAGTGACAGAAGAATCGGTGCGTCGGTCTCATCGTCATAGTGTTTAGCGGGGAAAAGATTCGGGTTTGCGCCATGATCGAGCAGAAGTTCAACAATTTCCGGGTTGTGTCTTTTTACGGCGTAAGACAAAGCCGTCGTGCCTTTTCGCTGCGCCGGTTTTGTTATTACGGCGTTGACTACCGCGCCGCGTTGCAAAAGCATTTGAACTCTTTGAGGACTGAAGTGTGCGACCGCGCGCATCAATGGCGTGAGGTCAGCGTAATCGTGACTAATTATTGAACGTGTGTTGACGTTGGCGCCGCCTTCGATGAGCAAACGAGCGAACTGATTGTTTCTGCGAAGCGCCTCAGGCAAAATGGGATTGTCGTCTGTACCGTTAGCTCCGTCAATGTCAGCGCCTTTTTGGAGCATTTCTTTGATGAGTTGTGCGGAGTCGAGATTTGTAACCGCTTCATAAAAAGGAGTTGAATCGGTGGGCGCGGAACGATAATTGGGATTGGCGCCGTTTTGCACCAGAAAAAGAGCGATGTCAACGCGATGTCCATTAACGGCATCCGAAAGAGCAGAGCCTGCGAAAGAAGTGTCGTTAACGTCCGCGCCACGCGCTACCAATTGCCTTATCTTTTTGAGATTTCCACCGACACTAACTTCCATGCGCAAATCCTGACTTAAGCTTTTACGCAACGACGGCACAAAATAACAAGCTGTGCGATAACCTGTATCACGAATTGGCGCGCTGAAAAGTAGCGGCACGCACAACAAAGCGCAAAGCGCCGCCAAATGCAGAACCTCGCGTCGCGCTTTTCCCTTCGGCTTTTCGGTGTTTTGGATTGTCATTTCGAGTACTCGATTGCGCTTTCGGGAGGCTTTGCCACGTGCCTGTAACCAGGCCAAAGCTTGATCGATCAAGCGATTGGTGACATCCGCGTCGCCTTCGAGACGCGCGCCGATGCGCTGGTCGCGCGCCATCAAAGTTCCCGCACGAGCGCGCAAAATGATGCGCGCCGCCAAACGCGATTTGCGCCAGCATACGTCATTTTTGCGAGAGAGGTTCAAGTGCGCGCTCATAATGGTCTTGATTGTACCGCATTTCTGCGCGCTTCCAGGTTGAAGCAATCAATTCGAGTACTCGATTGCCAATCTCAAACGCTGTAGCCACTTTCATCAAACGAAATCGAGTTTGATGGCTCCAAATTGTCAAGGTTTTCTTCGCTCGGCGCGTTCTTCAATAACTTACCCAGAATCGGTGGTGCGATGACCGAAGTCAGCAGCGACATGGCGATGATGATGGCGTAAGTCGTATCGGAGAAAACCTTCGCTTGCTTGCCTAAACTCGCCACGATAATGCCGACTTCGCCGCGCGGAATCATGCCGACACCGACGATGAGCGCGTTCTTCTTGCCCAGCGAAAGCGCGCCCAATCCACAACCGATCAATTTCCCAAGACACGCCAAAATTGTCACTATCAGCAGCGAAAGCAGAACCGGAAAGCTCGCCAGTTCGCGCAAATTGACCTGCGCGCCGGTCACGACGAAGAAGAACGGAACTAAAAACGCCATGATCGGCTGAATCTGACGCTCCAACGTGTCGCGCTGCCGCGTTTCCGCTGCCACCATGCCGGCCAAAAACGCACCGATAATCGCCGCCAAACCCAAGTACGAAGCCGCGACCGCCAAGCCCAGACAAAGCGCGAGGCAAATCGAAAGCGGTGAATGCGGGCTGATCGGCGTGTCCAGCGCGCCCGAAGAATGGCGCATGATTTTCGTGCCGACCAGCGCGATGACAGCCACGAAACCGACGGCTTGAACGAGCACAATCAAAAGCCGCGTAAAATCAACTCCGCCGCCGTTTTGCAGCGCTGTGACGACGCCCAAAAGCAGCATCGCCAAAATGTCGTCGATGACCGCCGCGCCTAAAATAACGCGGCTTGCAGTGCGCGAAAGCATTCCCATGTCCTGCAAAACGCGCGCGGTGATTCCCGCCGAAGTCGCCACAAACGCAGCTGCGATAAACAGCGATTTATTGAGCGAAAAATGATTCGCTTCCGCCCACAAAACGCCCAGAAAAAAAGGCACAATGACGCCACAAACGCCGACCAGCGTCGCCGCTTTACCGACTTTCTTCAAGTCTTCGACGCGCGTTTCCAGGCCAACTGAAAACAACAGCAAAACGGCGCCGATTTCGGCCAGAACTTCCAGCGGTTCGTTGATGTGAACCCAGTTCAAAACCGATACGCCGACCACGCAACCCGCCGCAATTTCGCCGACAACTGCGGGAAGTTTCAAGCGACCCGCGATTTCCGCCCCGATTTGCGCCGCCACGAAAACCACGAACAAACTGAGCAAAATCTGCGTGGTGTGATTCATGTTTTATTAGCCACAAAGAACACAGAGAACACAAAGAAAAAGCAGAATCGAGTACTCGAAAGTCCCGCTTTGTCATTCTGAACGCAGTGAAGAATCTGACTTCCACGCAAGACTCTTCACTGCATTCAGAATGACAAACTTACAGTTACATTCTCGATGGTTTCTCTTGGCGAACTTGGCATCTTGGTGGTTTATTTCAAATGCTTGCCCAATTGGTCTAAATCGCTCTCCGTGTTCATCCAGTGCGGCGAAACGCGAATCCATTTTTGGCCGGATTTATCGGCGCGAATCGACAACTCAAAATGTTCGCTCAACGCATTGAACAATTCTTCCGTATTGCGTTGCGGATGGTGGAAGGAAACGATGCCCGCTTTTTCTGATGTCTGCGGATGATAAAGCAGTTCGCAACCGGCGTTTTCGAGTACTCGAACGGCGTGATCGCGCAAAGCAACGACGCGGTTTTCGACTGTCTGCGCGCCGATTTCTTCGTGCTGCGCCAGAACTGCATCCAGCGCGACGGCGCCGATATAATTGCGCGCGCCTGGCTCGAAACGTTCGGCGGAGTCGAGCGGCGTTGTGTCGTAGGCGAACCAATTGTCGCGCTCTTTGGGCGACAGCCAACCTAAAATCGCCGGACGCAATTGTTGACGCGCTTCCTTTCTCGACCACAAAACAGCGATACCATTTGGCCCCAGCAGCCATTTGTGCGCGTCGGCACAAACGAAATCGACATGCGTCGCATCCAATTGAATGGCGCCCAGAGTTTGAATCGCGTCCACGCAAAACAAAACGCCGCGCTCGTGCAACCATCCGCCGATTTCAGTGATGTTGATCGGACAGCCGGAAAGAAAATTCGCGCTGCAAAGGCTGACGATGCGCGTGCGGTCATCGACCAAAGGTTTCACGTCGTCCAGCGTGATGTTCATCTGTGGACGAAAAGGAATCAGTCGCACATCAATTTCGTGACGATGTTGAAGGTTTTTCCACGGGACGACGTTAGCGGGGAAATCGCCGTCCGCGACGACGCAATTATCACCGCTTTTCCAACTGATTCCCGTGGCGACAATTCCCAAAGCGTGCGACGTGGAACCAGCGAACGCGACATCTTCGTGCGAAGTTTCGACGTTTAGCATCAAGCGCGCGGCGCGAGTTTTGGCGCGCTTGTACATTTCTTCGTCGCTTGGCTCGAATTGTCCGCGATTCGCCAACGCTGTCGAGTACTCGATAAGTGCGTCGCGCGCGACTTGCGGCAAAGGCGAAACAGACGCGTGCGCGAGGAAGATTTTGTTCTTGAAAAACGGAAACGCGCGATAACGCCACTCTTGGAAAGCGGCCTCATCGCGCGTCAAAGCGTCGAAGGTATTCATATGAAACAGTTTACAGCGAAACTGTTTCGCGTGAATTAAACGGTGAAATTAAAGCGAGGTGCGGTTGTTGTGGTCGGTTGTAGTTACGACGGTTGTGGTTGGTTCGTCATCGTCGCGCGTGGCTTTCTTAAATTCCTTCATGCCCTGACCCAAACCGCGCATCATTTCCGGTATTTTCGAGCCGCCAAACAAAACCAGCACGATCAACAAGACGATCACCAGTTTTTCGATTCCCATTGCGCCCATAATAGTCTCCCTTCGTCCGCCATCGAGTACTCGATACAGCGTTTCGCTGGCGCAAACGACGCTTGGAGTATAGCCGCGCGTTCCCTTTCTATCAACACATCTATCAACACAGAAGCAACCAAAAGAAATTCGCGCAACTCCACGCCTTTTCCAGACGTGGTGACGCTTATTTCAAAGCGGAATTGCTATAATTGCAGCCAGAAACTCTTATGCCAAACGCTCTTCTTTCCGACGATTGCCGCCTCGAAACCGACAATCTGTCGCGTCCCAGTTCGCGCCCGACGTGGGCTGAAATCGACTTGTCGGCCTTGCGCCACAACGTGCGCGGCATTCGTCAGCGCGTCGGCGGCAAAACGCAAATTATGGGCATCGTCAAGGCGAACGCTTATGGTCATGGTTTAGTACGCATCGCGCAGGAACTGGTCGCGTGCGGCGTGGAACAACTCGGCGTCGCTTTTGTGGAAGAAGGCATCGAATTGCGACAGAACGGAATCCGTGCTCCGATTTTGGTTTTGGGCGGCATTATCGGCGATCAAGTCGAAGAGTTTTTGCGCTGGGATTTAACGATTACCGCATCGTCGACTTACAAGCTCGAACTCATTGAAGAAGCCGCGCAGAAATTGGGCAAGCGCGCCAAGATTCATGTCAAAATTGATACCGGCATGGAGCGTTTGGGCGTTCATCATTACAGCGCCGAAACCTTGCTGGAACGTGTCGCGCAATCGCAATGGTGCGATTTGTGCGGCGTCTTTTCGCATCTGGCGACAAGTGAAGGCGAAGACAAATCGTTTACCGAACTGCAACTGGAACGCTTTCTTCGCGTACTCGAATGGTTTCCGCGCAACGGAATCAAAATGCCGCTGCGCCACATCGCCAATTCGGGCGGCATCTTGAACCATGAAGCAACTTTTCTCGATATGGTGCGTCCCGGCCTGATGCTTTATGGCGTTTATCCTGCTGAAAACGTCCAACGCACGGTCGAATTGAAACGTGTTCTGTCGCTGAAAACGCGCGTCGTGTTTTTCAAAGTGACCAAAGCCGGCGCGAGCGTTGGTTATGGACAAAGTTGGACGGCGCCGCGCGACACGCGCATTGTCACGCTGCCGGTTGGTTATGGCGATGGTTATCGTCGTAGCTTGTCGAACAAAGGTTGTGTCCTGGTGCGCGGCGTCAAAGCGCCGATTGTGGGCGTTGTTTCGATGGATCAAATCACGGTGGACATTGGGCCAGACGGCACCGCTTACAACGATGACGAAGTGGTTTTGCTGGGCGAGCAGGGCGGCCAAAAAATTGCCGTTGAAGACTTGGCGCGTTGGATGGACACCATTCCTTACGAAGTGTTGACGGGGATCAATACGCGTGTGCCGCGCCTTTATGTGGATAAGTAATTGGCCGGAATCAGGGCAACCACAAGGGTTGCCCCTACATTGGTGTCGTCGTAGGGGCAACCCTTGTGGTTGCCCTGATTCCGGCCAGCAATCGAGTACTCGAATTGATGCAAACTCAGTTTTTGAATAATTTGTGGCCGCTGCTGCGGCAGATCGATTTGATCGCGCTCCTGGACATCGCTCTGGTGGCGACGATGATTTATTATCTGCTCGTCTTGGCCAAAGGCACGCGCGCCATTCAATTGCTGAAAGGTTTGGTAACGTTGCTGGTTGTGATGCAAGTCGCGCAATGGCTGGGTTTGGACACTTTGCAGTGGATTATTCGCCAGGCGATCTTCGCGTCGGCTCTGGTCGTGGTAATTTTATTTCAGCCGGAATTGCGCGCCGCCTTGGATCAATTAGGACGCGGACAATTGGGCGTTTTGGGTTTGACGCGGCGCCGCGCGACACCCGAAACCGCGCGCAGCGTCGGCGAAATCACCAAAGCCGTCGATCAATTGGCGCAACGTTCGATTGGCGCTTTGATCGTTATTGAGCGCGACACCGGTTTGGACGATGTTTCGGCTACGGGAACGCTGCTCAACGCGCGCTTGTCCGCCGATTTTTTGCTGACGCTTTTTTATCCAGGAAACCCGATGCACGACGGCGCGGTCGTGGTCAATGAAGGAAACGTTGTCGCGGCGGGTTGTATTTTGCCTTTATCTCAAACGCAAAACTTGCCGCGCACCGTTGGCACACGCCATCGCGCCGCTTTGGGTTTGAGCGAAACAACGGACGCGATTGTCGTGGTCGTCAGCGAAGAAAGCGGCAACGTCAGCCTGGCGCACGAAGGCACCATGACTTCTATTTTGCAAACCAAATTGCTGGCCGATGAATTGTTGTCGCTGCTGGGCAACGCCGAAGGTGCCGCGCGCCTGCGACCTTTCGCGCGCAGCGTTTCTGTCGCGGCGCGCAGCCTGCCGCGCACTACGATTGGAACACTACGTGCGGCTTGGAAAAAACATTAACGTAACTCGTAGGGGCGAAGCATGCTTCGCCCTTTGCTCGTTCCAATACTCGAGAAACTATCTGGTAGCACAAACAACGGGCGAAGCATGCTTCGCCCTACAACATATGAATCGTCTTCGCCACAACTGGAATTTGAAATTGATTTCGCTGGGATTGGCGATTTTGTTGTGGCTTCATGTACGCGGCGAAGTTAACCCGACCGAAACGGCGGAAATTGATGTGCCTTTGAAGTTGTCGCCGCCCGCTGGCTGGATGTTTCGCAGCCTGAGCAAATTGCCGCAACGCGTGACGGTCACCGTCAGCGGGCCGCATCTTACGTTGCGCGATATCAAAGGTGGCGCTTTGGCCAATCCGCTCAATTCTCTTGCGCCCGTCACTTCGTCCACAACCGAAGGCGCGCAGGTCAAATTGTCGCCGGTTGCTTTGGATGCACGCACTGGCGAACAAGAAATCACGCTCAATGCGCAAACCGACGCGCCTGATGTCGATGTGCTGGGCGTCAAACCGTCGTCAGTAGTGGTCAATCTCCAACGCGCGAAAAGTTAAACCCTCAATGACAAAATTGCAATCAGTTCGCATCGCTCTTTGCTCCTCAATTTTGGGTGGTTTGTGCAGCTTTTTGCAATTCGCACTTTGCGTCATGGTGCTGCCTTTGTTCTGGCCTCCCGCAACCAATGCCTCGTCGAAAGATCTCGGGGAAGTAACAATCACCGCAGTCAGCGTCGTGGCCGCACTTCTTTGCCATGTTTTTGTCACGTTAGCTTTCATAAAGTTCTTCCAAAAGAGCGCGACACCGTGACGACGCGGAACGCAATGAAACTTTAGCTGTCAACCGATGAAATAATTGCCAGGCGATCGAAGGAGCACGCGAAAATGAACGATAATTCTCCTCATTACAACGAAAAAATGCTGGACGCCAAAGCCAAACTGCTCGAGCGTTTCAAGCGCGAAGACGAAAACGGACATTTTCAGCCGACGACTTTGAAAACAACGCCACAGGAACGAGCGGCGCGACGTATTCCGCAAGGTCAACACGAAAGCAAAGGTTTTCCGATTTTAGATTTGGGCGTGCGTCCGGCTTTCAATCCCGCGACATGGCGTTTCAAAGTCTGGGGCGAAGTCGAAACCCCAATCGAACTTTCGTGGGACGATTGGAAACAATTGCCGCGCGTCCGTCAGACGACCGATTTTCATTGCGTCACGACGTGGAGCAAGCTGGACGTGCAATGGGGCGGCGTGCGTTTTTCCGATCTGGCGGCGCTCGTGATGCCGACGCAAAAGGCGAAGTTCGTGATTCAACATGGCGCCGAAGGTTACACGACGAACACGCCGCTGGAAGAATTGATGGACAACGACGTTTTGCTGGCCGATGAATTCGTCCTGAACTTGAACGGCAAAGATAACGGTTGGCAACCGATTCCGACCGAGCGTGGCGGCCCTTTGCGCACGGTTGTTCCCAAACTTTACGCGTGGAAAGGCTCCAAGTTTCTGGTTGGTCTGCGTTTCCAGGAGCGCGATGAACCAGGTTTCTGGGAAATGCGCGGCTATCACAATCATGCCGACCCGTGGCGCAACGAACGATTCGGTTGAGAGGTTTTGCATCTAACGAGTACTCGAACTTCGAGTACTCGTTATTGTTTTGGATGTCAAATTTTGACGCATTGGGATAAACGGGCTAAAATGGAACGTCATACCGCCGACGCTATTTATAAACGCCATTGAAATTGTTCACGGCAGCAAGGGAGACGCAGGATGTCCGAGACGCAAACGCCCGCTTCGCAGGAATCGCAATCAGGAAAGGAACGCACGAAAAGCCGCGTGCAGATGTCGAAAACCCCTTTCCCGCCGCTGACGATGCCTTTGGGTTACGAAGAAATCTGTCAGATTTTGCCGCATCGCTATCCATTTCTGCTGGTCGATAAAATCATCGAATTGGAGCCGGGCGTGCGTTGCGTCGGCATCAAAAACGTGACCGCCAACGAAGAATTTTTTCTGGGACATTTTCCTGGTCACCCTGTGATGCCAGGCGTTCTCATTTTGGAAGCGATGGCGCAAATCGCGGGCATTTTGACTCTCGTTTCACGCAATACGCCGGGCGCGCTTTCTTATTTTGCCAAAATCGAACAGGCACGTTTTCATCGTCCCGTGCGACCCGGCGATCAACTCGTCACCGAAGCGACGCTTCAAGTGTTGCGTGGCCCGCTTTGCAAAGCCGTCGTCGTCGGGCGCGTCGATGGCGAAGTCGTAGTTGAAGGCGAGTACACGTTTTTTACTGGCCCGGACAGCGCTGCCGCCTCTATCGTTTCTGCGCAAAACGCCAACCTTTCCGCGATGGCGCACAACGCCGCGCTGATGAACTCTTCCAGCAATGTCATCGCAAGCAGCGCAGCGACAAATGGCAACGCGAACGGCAGCGATGCGAACCTAAATAGCGCGAACGTTAGTAGCGCGAACGGCGCCCATCGAGTACTCGAATCCGTGCAGGAAACCGTACCGAACTCGGCATCGCAGAAAAGCGCGAGCAGCGAAGTTGTCAGCGTGGTTGCGCCGCGCGAAAGCACTGGCCAAACCTTTATTCACCCGACGGCGATTGTCGATTCCAATGCGAAAATCGGGAATGGCGTGTGGATCGGGCCGCATTGCATCATCGAAGGCGATACGCAAATCGGCGACAACACGGTTTTGGAATCGAATGTTCTGGTCAAATCGGGTACCAGCGTCGGTCAGCGTTGCCGCATCTGGCCAAACGTGATTTTGGGACACGAGCCGCAGGACATGAAATATCGCGGCGAACGAAGTTTTCTGCGCATCGGCGACGACAACATCCTGCGCGAAATGGTGACGATTCATCGCGGAACCGGCGAAGGTACCGCGACTGTTATCGGTAATCGCAATATGCTGATGGCGTATGTTCACATCGGCCACAATTGCAGCATCGGCGACAACAACATGATTTCCAATTCGACCGGCTTTTCCGGCCACGTCACGATTGAAGACAACGTTGTAATTGGCGGTTTCGTCGGCGTGCATCAGTTTGTTCACATCGGCAAAATGGCGATGGTTGGAGGTTTGTCCAAAGTCGTGCAAGACGTGCCGCCATTTTGTACGTGCGATGGTCGTCCGGCCAAAGTTCACGGCCTGAACACGCGGGGCCTGCGTCGTAACGGCGTTTCGGTCGAGCAGCGAATGCAAGTCGGCAACGCCTTCAAATTGTTGTATCGCTCGAACTTGAACACCTCGCAAGCTTTGGCGCAAATTGAAGCCGAAGTCCCCAAAAGCCCAACGCTGGATTATTTTGTCGAATTTATTGAACGCGTCCGCGAAGGCCGCCTGGGTCGCCAAGACGAAAACGCGCTGTAACCAACGAACCCAGAGCGCGAGCGACGGGTGAAAAGTGATAGTTCGGTCTGCCTATCACTTTTCACCCGTCGCTCACGCTCTGGGTTCTTCCTTTCGAGTACTCGATTATCAATTTTCCAACGCAAAATCCTCAGAAAATCCTTTTTATCGCTGGCGATCTATCGGGCGACCGGCATTTGGCGCGCGTGATGAAAGAAATCTCACGGCGTCAACCTGCCTGGAAATTGTTTGGCGTTGGTGGCACGGAAATGCAAGATGTCAGCGCAACAATGCTCGGTGATTCGCGTGATTGTGGCGTAATTGGCGTCGGTCCGGCGTTGATGCTGGTGCCGCGATTGTTGCAATTGCATCGGCGCGTTATTGATTGGTGTCGCAGAGAAACGCCGCAACTCGTCGTGTTGTGCGATTGGGGCGCTTTCAATGCGCGCTTGCTGCAACCGTTGCGCGACCTGAATATTCCCGTTCTCTACTATTTTCCGCCGGGTTCGTGGCAGAAAAAAGGCGCGCGCGGTTTAACAATCGTGCCTTTTGTCACACGCGTGGCAACGCCATTTCCGTGGTCGGCAGAACGCTTGACCAAAGCCGGAGCAAACGCCGAGTGGGTCGGCCATCCGATTTTGGAAACCGTGCATTCGTTGGGCGAGAACAGTGCAGAACGCGAACAATTGCGGCGCGAGTTCGGCGTGCAGAAAAACGAAAAACTGGTGGTTTTGATGCCCGGTTCGCGCGCTTTGGAATTGCGTTTCATCGCGCCGCATCTGGCGCAAACCGCTACACTGTTGCAGCGCGATTCATTGCAGCACCATTCGAGTACTCGATCAACTATTCGCTGCATCGTCGCGGTTCCCAAAGGAAGTGTCGCGCGCGTGCGTCGCTATTTCGCCGAAGATGTGGCCATTATCGAAGGTCGTGCGCCCGAACTTTTGATGGCGTGTGATGCGGCGATTGTCAAAAGCGGGACTTCGACCTTGGAAGCGGCTGTCGCGGATGCGCCGCAAGTGGTGGTTTACGACGCGCCCGCGATTTTGCAATGGCAATGGCGCTTGATGGGCGGCAGCAAAAAAATCCCGTTTGTCGCCATGCCCAACATCATCGCCGAACGCGAAATCGTGCGCGAATTGTTGGGGCCAAATTGCCGTCCGCGCGCGATTGTCCAAGCGTTGGAATTGTTATTAAATGACGAAGCAACACGGCAGAAAATGCGCGAAAATTATGCAGAAGTGCGGCGCGTTCTGGGCAGCGAATTGAAAACGAACGCGACGACGAGAACTGCAGAAATCATCGAAGAAATGGTATCTCAAGCGCAAATAATGTAGGGGCAAAGTATGCTTCGCCCGTGTCAATAGCCCGATTTGTCCGCCCGCGACGAGCATCGCGTCAGCAATTTTCACAACTTCTATGACTAATCTCAAGCGACTGATTCCTTACGCGATGCCGTTTCGCCGGCAAATCATTGGCGCTGCGTTGTGCACCATTTTTTCGGGCATATTGAGCGGCGCGTTTATGGGCGCGGCGTTCAAGCTGCTGAACGCGATGTTGAACGCGAACGTGCCGGATCGCCTGCACAACCTGAACTTTTTCACGCTGGTTTTCCTGATTGTGGTCTTTGTTATCGCCGTCACCGATTACGGTCAAACGTATTTGACGCAGAAAATTGGGCAGCGCGTTTTGATGCGATTGCGCGCCGATTTATTCGCGCATTTTCAAGCGCTTTCGATGAGTTTTTTCGAGAAGCGGCGGACGGGCGAATTGATGAGCCGCCTGACCAACGACTTGGGCGCTTTGCAAGGCGTGATCATGATGGCGGTGGCAACGGCTCTCAAAGCACCTGTTGCGGGCACCATCGCCATTGGCACGATGTTTTATTTTAACTGGCGTCTGTCCCTTTTAACGATAGTTTTTCTGCCGCCGATTGCGCTTCTCATCAATCGAACGGGGCGGCAAATGCGTGCTGCCAGCGGCCAGTTGCAACGCCAGATTGCCGAATTGAACAATTATCTTCAGGAAAAATTGGGCGCCATGCGCTTGATTCAAACCTTTGGCACGGGCGGTCAGGAAATCGCCAACTTTCAGCAGGTCAACGACGAATGTTTCCGGCGCACCATGAAGCCGGTGCGCATTCAGGCGGCGTTGGGGCCAACTGTGGAATTTATTGGCATGGTCGGCGTGACGCTGGGCATCTGGTATGGCGCGCGTGATGTCGTCGCGGGACGCATGAACGCGGCGGGCATGCTGGTTTTTATCTATGCGATTCGCTCCGCCGCGACGAACTTTCGCCAACTGGCCGGATTAAACGCGATGTTTCGCGGCGCCGAAGCCTCCGCCGAACGCTTATTCGATATTCTTGATACGCAGCCCGAAGTGCGCGATACGCCAAATGCCATTGATTTGAGTACTCGAAACGTCACGGGACATTTGCGCTTCGAGGACGTACATTTCGCCTACAACGATGACCGCGAAGTGTTGCGCGGCATTTCGTTTGAAATCGCACCCGGCGAAGTGGTTGCGCTGGCGGGACTTTCGGGTTCGGGGAAAACCACGATTTCCAACCTCGTGCCGCGCTTGTACGATCCGACGCAAGGCCGCGTTCTGCTTGATGGATTGGATTTGCGCGATGTTTCGCTGCTGTCTTTGCGTGCTCACATCGGCGCTGTGCCGCAGGAAACGACGCTTTTTCACGGCACGATCCGCGACAACATCGCGTATGGCCGACCGAACGCGACAACCGAAGAAATCGTGCAAGCCGCGCGCCGCGCCAACGCCGACGACTTTATTCGCGCTCAATCGCACGGCTACGACACGTCGATGGGCGAACGCGGCACCACGCTTTCCGGCGGACAACGTCAACGTATCGCCATCGCGCGTGCGCTTTTACGTGATCCGAAGATTTTGATTTTAGATGAAGCGACCAGTTCGTTGGATGCCGAAAGCGAATCTTTGGTGCAGGACGCGCTGAACACCTTGATGCAAGGCCGCACAACCTTGATTATCGCGCACCGTTTCTCGACGATTCGCAACGCCAATCGTATTTTAGTACTCGATAGCGGCGAAATTGTGGAAACCGGCACGCACGACGAACTGCTGGCGCGCAGCGGCATTTATTCGCGGCTTTATCAGATGCAAACGTTCACCAGCCGCGTCGAACAAAACACCAAAAACGAAGACGCGAACGAAGAAACGCCGTTTGTCGAACCAGAGATTTTTCCGACTGGCAAGCGCTCGCGTTTGGCTTAATTCTTGGTTTGATGGCAAGTGAGTGAATTTGCCGCCAGAAAAAGCGTCGGCCTGCACCGACGCCGCGCAAGGGACGTGTGGCAACGAAGGTTGATTCGTCCGCTCGATTACTTACGAAGCAGGTGGCGGCACCGGTTCTCTGGCGGCGAATTCACTCGCTCGTTCAGTTCGCTGGCGATTGGAGCTTTGATTTTGGCGCTTTCCAAACCTTTGCGCGAAACGCGCCGCGCTCGTCTCAATTACCGCTTGTGGAACACCTTGCTGGTGCCGTTTGTGCCCGCGCTGGGCGCTTACACTTTGTGGCGACGCTACGGGCAAAAGAAATCGACGGCGTCCTTGCGCGGCCAATGGGGAAAAGTGCCCGATGAAGTCGTTCAAGTTCTGCGCACTCACGAATCGAGTACTCGAATCTGGATTCATGCGGTTTCGGTCGGCGAAACTTTGGCAGCACGGCCTGTTGCACGCGCGCTGAAAAAGGCAATTCCCGATTGCATTCTCGTGCTTTCTACCACGACCGATACCGGACAAGATGCCGCGCGCGTTGCGCAAAAAGCGGGCGAAGTGGACGCGGTTTTTTACTTTCCTCTCGATTTGCCGTTTCCCATCTGGCGCGCCTTGACGACGATTCGCCCGCACGTTTTTCTGTCGATGGAAACCGAATTGTGGCCGAACTTTCTGCATCTGGCAAAGCGATTTGGCGCGCGAACCTTTCTGGTGAACGGGCGCGTTTCCGATAATTTGCTGCATCGCGCACCGAAAATGGGCGCTTTGTGGCGCTGGATGATTGGCAATCTCGACGGTTTTTTGATGCGCAGCGAAAGCGATGCGGCGCGTATCAAAAGTTTGGGCGCGCCCTCTTCGCGCGTTTGTGTAACGGGCGATGTAAAATTGGACGCGCTGAACACGGTTGAAAACATCGGCGAATTACGCGCGCATTGGCGTCGAGTACTCGAAATCGCCGACGATGCGCCGTTCTTGGTTGCCGGTTCCACGCACGACGGCGAAGACGAACCAATCTTGGTGGCTTTTCAACAAGTGCGCGCCCAATTTCCCGATGCGCGTTTGCTGATCGCGCCACGCCACTTGGAACGTGTGGGCGAAGTCGCGCAAACGATTCGTGCAGCGAACTTCGAGGTCGTTTTGCGCAGCGAAATTGGTGCGTTGAACGAAACCCAAGCGCCAAATGACGGCGGTTCGTCGAGCACGAAAACGAACGTTTCTGACAGCGCGAAGGAAAATGTGAACGCGCAAGTAAATGCAGACATGAGTGAAAATCCCATCGCGGACGCGAAGAGCGCAGTTTTGTTGCTTGATACGATCGGTGAATTGTCGCAGATTTACGCGGCGGCGGATGCTACTTTTGTTGGCGGCAGCTTGATTCGTCGCGGCGGGCACAACGTTTTGGAGCCGGTTCTATGCGGCGTTCCGGTGGCTTTCGGGCCATATATCGCCAACTTCCGCGAAGCTGTCGCGCTCGCGGAAGCCGCGGATGTCGGGAAATTAGTGAACAACGAGCATGAATTGGCCGAGGTTTGGACGCGCTGGCTTCGTGATGAAGATTGGCACGCCGGTGTCACTTCTCGTGCGGAAGAAACATTGCGCGAACATCGTGGCGCTTCGCATCGCGTCGCAGAAATCATCGCGCAAGCGTTGGCGGCGTCTGAAGCTGTCGCCTGAATTCGAGTACTCGAAGTTGTTCATCAGGCTTCCTGTATCGTTGAACGAACCCCAAGCGTAAGCGCGGGGCTGAAGTAACAAATACGTCAGCCCCGCGCTTACGCTTGGGGTTTGTTCAACGCTTCGTCACTTTGTAATCTCACGCGACAGACTTTTGGGAATGCGCTTGAAGAGAATGACAAAGAGGTGTGAAGATCGGCAAATTCTATGAAAAGGTATTGGGATGATGCGCGCGGACGAAGCAATTTACCGGTTTTTCCTGGAGCGCCGTCGCGCGAAATTCACTGCTGAACCCGTTCGTATCAACGATTGCTTTGTCGTTTCGGTTGGCAACATTACGAGCGGCGGAACCGGCAAAACGCCGATGGTTCAACTGATCGCGCGTGGTTTGCAAAATCGCGGAAAACGTGTCGCAGTTGTGGCGCGCGGTCATGGCGGCACGTTGTCGAAGCAGGGCGCGCTTGTGTCGGACGGGAAAAAAAGGTTTTGCAGCGCGCAGGAAGCGGGCGATGAAGCCCTTTTGCACGCGCGTTCGCTGCCGGAAATTGGCGTTGTCATCGGGCTGGATCGCGTGGCTGCGTGTCGTCGCGCGGTTGCAGAATTCGGTTGCGACGTGATTGTTTTGGATGACGGTTTTCAGTTTTGGGGTTTAGCGCGCGATCTGGACATCGTTCTGCTGGATGCGCGGCGACCTTTCGGGAATGGTCATCTGTTGCCGCGCGGACGCTTGCGTGAACCTTTGGAAGAACTGAGGCGCGCCGATATTTTTGTCTTGACGCGCTGCGATTTGGCGCCCAAAAGGCAACTGGCTCAAAATCGAGTACTCGTTTCCAAGTACGGGCGCGCGCCACTTTTTCAGTCGAATCATGTCGCGGTTGGCTTGCGCAACGAGGCGAGCGGCGAAGTTTCACGGCTGGAAACATTGCGCGGCGTGTCGGTCGGCGCATTGTCGGCGATTGCCGATAACGAAGGATTTCGTCGTTCGTTGAAGAAGAACGGCGCGCGTGTGGTGGCGGCGCTCGGGGCTTTCGATCATCATCGTTGGCGCGAAAACGAAGTGCGCGATTTCGTGCGGCGCGCCAGTCAAAGCGATGCGAAGTTTCTTCTGACGACCGAGAAAGATGCCGTTAAACTGCGCCCCGAATGGTGCGCGCCGCTGTCCTTGCGCAGCCTGCAAATCGAAATCGAAATCGCCGAAGAAGATAAACTCTGGTCGCAAATCGACGATGTTTTACGCCGTCAATAAACTGAGAAACGCCGTATCGAGTACTCGAAAACCTAATGAATAAAAGTTTAATGAAGCACCGCGAAGTGCTGGAAACGCGCGCCATGCAAAGCGTCGCCGGCGCGATGGAACGCGCGTCATGGGACGCGTGCCGCCGCACTGGAGCGTGGATGGGATTGCTGTTGTTTTCGACGTTTCGCGCGCGCCGCGCCGTTGGAATACGCAATGTGCAACTCGCGTTTCCCGACTTGAGCGACTCGCAGGCGCGCCGCATCGTGCGCCGCTCCTACCAGAACTTTGCGATGATGTTTTGCGAGTTTTTGCACTTGCGCGTCGCCACGCCCGAGCAAGTTCGCGCTTATTGCGATTTGCAAGGCTTTGACATTATGACGCAGGCGCGCGAACAAGGGCGCGGCGCGATGATGCTAACGGCGCACATCGGCAACTGGGAAGTACTGGCCGCGCGCGTCGCTCAGGAAGTGCCAGTGACGGCGGTTGCGCGACCGACCTCCAACGCGGGTGTGGAAAGCCATATCGCGTCGATTCGCGCTGCTGTGGGCATCAAAGTGCTCTTGAAAAACGAAGCCGGACGCAGCGCGGTGCGCGCCCTCAAGCAAGGCGATACAGTCATTATTTTGCCCGATCAATACGCGTGGCCCGATGGCGCGCTTTTGCCGATGTTCGGTCATCCGACACGCGTTGTCACTTCATTGGCGCGTATTGCTCTGCTGACCGGCGCGCCGATTGTGCCGCTGTTTGGCGTTCGTCGCACGCCCTGGCTCGCCGACGGACGCATCATCGGACGCACTTCTCCATCGTTTGAATTGCAGAAAACGGGTGACCGCGAAAGCGACATTTTGGACGGTACGCGCCGCGTCATCGACGAAATCGAAAACGTGGTGCGCCATTATCCCGAACAATGGCTGTGGGTTCACAAACGCTGGCGCGACCGCGATTTGCAGCCAAATTCCGCAGCGTCTTCAACCGCGGACGAGCAGGCGAACGACCAAGTCGATGCTGAGGCGCGCCATGAATGAAAGCGCCAGTGAACTCGCTTCCGAAACCTCGACGCCTAAACCGGCTGCAACGATTGCTGCAACGATTGCTGCAACCGATGTGGCAAGTAAATCGAAAAATTCAGCTAAGAATTCGACCAATCCTTGGCGTGGTTTATCGCGGCGCTCGATGGAAAAAGCGACCGTCGGTTTTCTGCACCAAGGACGCAACTGCCAGAGCACAATTCGAGTACTCGAAACCGAGGGACAGCGCGCTGTCGCCAAAGATTACGCGCGCACGCCACCGTTTTTCCGGCGTTATGTCGCGCCGTTTTTGCTGAACCGCGAAGAACGTGCCCTGCGTTTTCTGGCTGGAACAATCGGCGTGCCGCAGGTTTTCGCGCGCGTCGATCGCCAGGCGCTCATCATCGAACTCATCGAAGGAAAGCCGATTGATCACTTCCAAAACGGTGAACTGGGCGCGGAAGTCTTTGCGCGTGTGCAAGAAACAATTGACCGCATTCATGCGCGCGGCGTTGCGCATGGCGATTTGAAGCGTCGCGGCAACCTGATGGTGACGCCACGCGGCGAAATTTTCCTGATCGATTTCGCGGCGTCGCTCATCGGCAAACGGCCTTTGCGACCCGTTGTGAATTGGCTGCAACGCGAAGTCGCGCGCGTGGATAATAAGTGCGTGCCGCGCCTGAAGATGAAAGCCGCGCCCGAACTGATGACCGACGACGACCGCCGCAAACTCGAAACCCCGACCAAACTCGAACGCTGGGCGCGCCGCTGGCTAAACCGATGAATCGAGTACTCGATGCGCGGTTAATAACACTTTGAATGTCTGCTTACGACTTGAATTGGTCGTAATGAACCGCGGCGAGCTATGCTGATGGTGATGAAAACAAACTCAACTTCGTAGAAGTAATTGGCTACGAGGCGTTCAGAGTTCGCAGCTGGAGCAGCCGAAATGAGCATTCAGCTTGATTGGTAGGACGCTTCCAGCGGAGTATGACGATGCCCTGAAATCTCGGCATTCTCATCCCGATGTCTGGGTTTTTCGTTCGTTGTCCAGGAACCTGAGGAAAAGCAAAAGATGAACTATCGCAAGGCAGTCGGCTGGATCATGATTCTGCTGGGCTTCATAAGCCTGATTTTGTTGTGGACTTCCGTCGCGCACTTGATGCACACGGCGTTCACTGCAGGCTCGTCCTCGAGTGAAACGCATTCGCTTTATCGCTTGGAAGATCGCACGATGCTTTGGAATGTGGGCGAAATTTGTTGCACCGTTGCCTTGTGGATTGGCGGGGCATTCTTGTTAGCACCTCGACGCAATCACAAGGCCGCACCTCCGTTGTAGGCATGGTTTTGTTATCACGAACCCAGCGGCAGCGAGAAGTAAAATGTCGAACCCTCGCCCAAGGCGCTTTCGAGCCACATTTGTCCGCCGTGCGCTTCGACCACGAGTTTGCAAAAAGTCAGTCCCAAGCCGGTGGACATACGGCGACCAGCGCGACGCGATTCGACTTGCCCGAACTTCTCAAAAATGCGCGCCTGATCTTCGGGCGGCACGCCTTCGCCGGTATCGCGCACCCAGACGATAAGGTTGTCGTTTTCAGGCCGTGCACCCAGCGTGATAGAGCCGTCGGAAGGCGTGAATTTAATGGCATTGCCCAGCAAATTGATGAGCACGCGGCGCAATAAATCGGCGTCGGCTGGCACCATTGGCAAGTCGTTCGAGTACTCGAAGGAAACCCTGGCCTGATTGGTCAACTGAATCGAAACCACTTGTTCAAGCGCTTCTTCGCCGAGCGTTGGGAGTTCGACTGCGCGCCGCTGCAACGTCATGCTTCCGCTTTCCATTTTGCTGATGTCGAGCAGTTCGTTGACCAGGCGCAACAAGCGATTTCCACCGCGCACTGCCATCATTGTCACTTCGCGTTGCGTTTCGTTGAGCGCGCCGAATTGTTCGCTTTCCAGCATAGTTAACGGCATGAGAAGCGTCGTTAAAGGCGTGCGTAAGTCGTGAACCAGCATTTCCGAAAGCTCGTCGCGTTGTGCTTCGACGCGTTGTAAATCGAGGTAGGCGCGTTCCAATTCGTCACGTCCGCGCTTAACGCGCACGAGGGATTTGACACGCGCCAAAACCTCGTTTTTTTCCAAAGGCTTCGACAGGAAATCGTCGGCGCCCAATTCGAGAGCGCGCACGCGATATGAGACTTCCTGCAACGCGGTCACCATCACAATCGGCAGATGTCGCGTTTTTTCCTGCGCGCGCAATCGCTCGCAAACCTCAAAGCCGTCTATATCCGGCATCATCACGTCCAGCAAAACAATGTCGAAGGTTTGCGCGGCGGCTTTCTCCAGCGCTTCGTGCCCGCCGCTCGCCGTCGTCACCGTGTAAGCAGCGCCTTCTAAAATGCGCGTCAGCAAACGCAAATTTGCCTCGACATCATCCACCACCAAAACACGATTCGGCACTGACGTTTGCGGCATTGACGTTTGCGGCATTGATATTTGCGCTGTCGAATCCGCCGTTAACGTTTTCGGCGCTGACGTTGTTGAAATTTCCAGCGGTGGTGCTGCGGGTGTTAAAGGTTGCAACGTTGTCGTCGCGCGCTGATTGTCGGAGTTATCCGCGCGAGGCAGATCGTCAGGAAAACCGTTGGTTCGAGTACTCAATTGCATGGAAAACTGCATGGAAAGACCGGAAGTTACATTTCTTTTTCCAGCGCCAGAACTTTGTTCAAGCGCCGTACGTGGCGTTCTTCGTGGGTGAATTGCGCCCCTAAAAACGCTTCGACAAGCTCGCGTGCGACCGCCACGCCGATAACGCGCGAACCCAGCACCAGAACGTTCGCATCATCATGTTCGACGGATTGGTGCGCCGTATAATGGTCGTGCGCCAAAGCCGCGCGAATGCCGTGAATTTTGTTTGCCGCGATGGACGCACCGGCGCCCGAACCACAAATCAAAACGCCGCGACTGGCTTTCCCTGTAGCAACAGCTTCGCCAACGGCGCGCGCAAAGTCGGGATAATCGACGGGAGCGCAGGAATTGGTGCCACAATCGAGCACTTCGTAGCCCAGAATGCGCACACTTTCGATCAAGTTCTGCTTCAATTCAAAACCGGCATGGTCGCTGCCCAGTGCGATAATCATATTTCGAGTACTCGATATGGAGGGAATAATTGACAGAAAGGACGCTTGAATCAGTTCGGCGAGCCGAAACGATGGCGCGCTTTTTCGTCCAGTTGGCGCATTTCCTGATCGGCTTGCGCGGGATGCAAAGGAATCTCAAAGATAAAAGTCGAGCCTTTGCCGACTTCGCTTTCGACGTGAATGTGACCTTGATGACGTTCAATCAAATGCTTCACCAGAAACAATCCGATGCCAGTGCCGCCCGCCGAACGCGTATCGCGGTCATCGACGCGCTCGAACTTTTCAAAGATGCGTCCGACCTTATCGGCAGGAATACCAATGCCATGATCGCGCACAGCCACGCGCAACACGTCTTCGTCGCTGCTGGCGTAAACCACGATTTCGCCACCGTGCGGCGAATACTTAACGGCGTTGGACAACAGGTTCGTCAAAATCTGGTCGAATTTGTCGGCGTCGCCCAGAATCGAAGGAATAATGCCCTCGGTTTCGAGGCGAAACTGGTGCTTGTCGGTGTAGGAACCTTGCGCTTGCAACACTTTTTCAATCGTCGCCAGCGGCTCGAACAACGCCCAATTCATTTGCAAGGCGCGCCCCGATTCGATGCGCGACACGTTGAGCAAGTCTTCGATTAAGCGTTGCAAGCGGTCGCATTCCGAATCGATGATGCCATAAAATTCCAAGCGCGTTTCTTTGTCGTAATAATCGTTGGTGTCCTGCAGTAGCGTCGAGATAAAGCCTTTTATGGACGTGAGAGGCGTTCGCAGTTCGTGCGAAACGGTCGAAACAAAAGCGGTTTTCATGCGCTCGACTCCGCGAATTTCCGTGATGTCATTGAAAATGGCGACCACGCCGATGACGCTGGCGCGCTCGTCTTCACTGCGCACAAAAGCGGTCTGGCCTTGAAAAATGCGTACTTCCGAAGCACCGCGCGGCGTTAATTCGATTTCACGCTGCGACTCCAGGCCACCTTCTGTTGCGTCGCGCAGCATCTCGATAATTTCATGCTGCGTGATTACTTCTGAGTACTGCTTTCCCACCGCGTTTTCGTCTTCCAGACCAAAAATGTGGCGCGCTGCGGAATTGATGAGCGAAATGTGACCTGTCGATTCGACCATGACGACGCCGGCCATCAAGCTTTGCAAAGTCGCCTGCAAATGCTCACGTTCTTCGGTCATCTTCAAATACAATTGCGCATTGGCGAGCACGGCTGTGATCTGGCGCGCCATGATTGCGACCAGGCGCGCGTCTTCGGCGGTGAAGGCTTGTCCATCGCGCTTGTTGAGGACTTGCAGCACGCCGATCACTTCGCGGCTGACGATTTGTTGATGCTCGTCGCGCTGTTCCGTGATGAGAGGTTGCACCATCGCGTTGCGAATTTCCAATCGCTCGGCGAATTGTTGATCAACGAGATTGTTTTGAAATATGTTGGGCACCGTCATCGGTTCGCCCGATTTAAAAACCGCGCCGCTGACGCCTTTGTTGAGCGGCACGCGCATTGATTTAATTTGTTCGGGCGTAAATCCCAACGCCGGAGGGCGCGCGACCAGTTGATGGCGTTCGCGGTCGTGCAACAAGAATATGCATTTTTCCGCTTGGATGAGCATCGCCACGCGCCGCACCAGACGCGACAACGTTTGTTCCAACTCGTTAACCGAGGGGAGAGATTCGTCGGGCCGAGTCCCATGAGGTCGGGGCGCGTTGCCGCCGGGTATGATCACGCACACGCTCCCGTTTCATCCAAACACTGCGAATGCAAACGCTGCGGATGAACGCTGAAGAAAACGCCGAACAAAGACATGGAAAAGGAAAAATCGCGCATGGCGCTGCTTAAACGAGCAAATCTTGGACTTCGTCATGCGAACGCGGCGCTACAATCAAATGCTGCCAAAAGTGGGACAAAAGTAAAATCATGAACCACAGATGAACGTTGCGATGAACGAAAGGAATGCTGCGAGGATACACCAAAAAACAGTTTGACAAAAGGTATCAGGGAGACAAGCGGCTTTCTGGCGACCTCTCAAATACATTCAAGCGACAGCCTTCGAGTACTCGAAAACTGTCGCTTGAAAGGTCGTTAAGTGTGTTTGCGACGCGATTCGTTTTGCGGCTCGTTGCGTGGCTCATCGGGCGGACGCGGCGTGCGCGCAACCGGATTTTCTGCCTTGGGCGTGACGCGCGTTTCCAAACCAGGCAAGGTTTTTTCTGCACTTGGCGCGTCTTCGTTTTCGTTTGCCGTCTCCAAATCGAAAACATCAATAATTTCTTCTGGTTTGGCGACTATGTCGGGCGTCATCGCAGCCAAATCAGACAGCGAAAAAGTTTCGAGTTGGCGATGAAAATCGAGCACGTCTTCGGGCGTGACGACTTCTTCGTCGAGAAAACGATCACGTTCCTGATCGGTCATTTCGTTGGGTTCGGCTTCGAGCATCGCCCAATCCCAGCGGCTTTCGGCGACAAAAGTTTCGCCCATGCGCTTGCAATGGCGGCAGCGATATTTCACGTAAACGTAATCGCGGCTCGCGTCTCCGGGCGCACGGCGTTCGTACAAATCGGTGCGTAAAACTTCCTTCGACAGCACCTGATGTCCGCAACGGCAACGCACAATTGGTTTATTCATGTTCAGCGCCCTCCACTCGAAAGTATCGCAAACAACGCCTCAGACAACAATGCGGAAACGTCCGCAAATCGAGTACTCGAAACTCTTCTTTTGCCATCATCATCCTGGCCCGTTGAAACTTAAGGCACGAAACATATGCAATTGAACATCGTATTCGACACCGAAAAACCCATCGCCGCCATCGCAAACCACCATCGGTTGAGTCTTCCAATCCTTGTCCGCCATCGAAGCTTCACACGCATTCAGATAAATCATTTTGCGACCTTGGCGCCTAAATCCCGCGTATTGTCGATAATAATTAGTCAGCGATAAATGCGATTTAGGTTTCTGAGCATTCCAGAAACGCGGCGACGCGGCTTCAAGATTTTGCACATCGCGTGGCGAAACTTTCCACCAACCATCGGCTCTCGGCGACTCGCGCGAACATTGATGAAACAAACCTTTGGCTGCTGCGCCCGATAAGGTTACACCTCGAACCGGCGTTGCGGTTCTCGCCGCTGCGCTCAGCGAACCCAGCGACGGAAGAAACGACATTGCAGCGATTAAACCCACCAAAGCGTTTTTCATTTCGACCCTTTCTAATGCGTTTCAAACTAAACTTTAAGCGCCGCGCCAACTTGATGGCATAAACAATTGCAAATAAGTTTGCGAAGCGAAACGATCGGTCATGCCAGCGATGTAATCACAGACGATGCGCGCGCGTTCCGGCTGCATCGCATTTGGCGCTTGCATCGCATTTTGCGGCACGCTCATGTTTCTCATCAATGCCGGTTCTTCCATAAATCGCTCGAACAACGCCGCGATGACGCGCATCACGCGTGGCGTTTCATCGACGCTCTCCAATTGATAAACGTGCTCAAACATCCAGTTTTTCAATTGGTCGGTCGCCTGCATCACGTCATCGCTCATCGCAATCCGCTCGCGTACACGACGAACTTTTGCATCGGTCGCGCCATCGCCATTCGAGTACTCGATATTCGTATTTTCAAGTTCGCTGTTCGTTAATTCGCTACTGGCGCGAATGATGGCGCCGATCATGGTCGTGATGCGTTTGGCGTGTGTGTCGCCCAAAATGGCGACGCAATCTTGCGGCAAATCGGCGGCGCGAATCAATCCAGCGCGCGTGGCATCGTCGATGTCGTGGTTGACATAGGCCACGCGATCGCAAATGCGCACGACTTGGCCTTCCAAAGTTGCCGGTAGATCGGGAAGTTTCCCGCTCTGAGAAGCCGCGTTTTCGCCGACCATCAAGTCGCTTTTGCCTTTGGAATGGTGCAGAATGCCGTCGCGCGTTTCCCACGTCAGGTTCAGGCCAGAACCGTTTTTTTCGAGTTTGTCGACCAGTCGCAGCGATTGTTCGTAATGGCGAAAGCGCGCGTTCGGGTCGAACTTACGATAAGCCGCATCGAGCGCTTCTTCGCCGACATGACCAAACGGCGCGTGACCCAGATCGTGTCCCAAACCAATCGCTTCGGTCAAGTCTTCGTTGAGGCGCAGGGCGCGCGACACAGTTCGGGCGATTTGCGCGACTTCGAGCGTATGCGTCAAGCGTGTGCGATAATGGTCGTGCTCGGGCGACACGAAAACCTGCGTTTTGTGCTTCAAGCGGCGAAACGCCTTGCAATGCAAAATGCGGTCGCGGTCGCGCTGCCAGTCGGTTCGCAGGTCGTCTTCAGCTTCGCGGCGCATTCTCCCGCGCGAAAGATGCGACTTGGCGGCGCGCGGATCGAGCCAGGCGTCTTCGCGCTCTTGCAACATTCGCCCGATGTCAGAAAATTCGGTGGAAGACATTAATTCCGTCACAATTCGAGTACTCATTAGGGAAGTATGGCACGGGAACGGCCTTTTAACCTTAACTTCGGCGTCAAACTCGTGAAAGATGTTTCGGAAAGAACCGAAGGATAGAACACGGAACTTCGTTACACGGATTGAACAGGTTGCAACGGATCAGGAAAAAGAAATCGAGTACTCGAGAATCCGTGTTCATCCGTTCGATCCATGTAACGAAGTTCCGTGTCCCTTTTCCACTTTTAACTTGCAAATACAGCTTTTACAACATGAGAAAAATATGAAACAAACAACTCTTTATGCGCTAATTCCCTTGACGTTTGGACTTCTGGCAGCCCCCGCACGCGCGTGGTGGCCGCAAGGTCACAGCCTGATAACTGCCGGTGCAGTGCGCGCTTTGCCCGCCGATGTTCCGGCGTTTTTCGAGCGCAACATCGACATTACGGCGAGTTGCGCGCAAGACCCGGACGCTTTCAAAAGCCGCGATTTGCCGCAAGTCACCGATGCCGAAGCGCCCGATCATTTTTTCGACTGGGAAAATTTGGGCGGTCGAGCTTTGCCACCGACGCGCGGCGCCTTTATCAAACTGTGCGCGCAACTCAAAATTGATCCGCAGCACGTTGGTTACGTGCCATATTCAGTCGCCGAATGGACGCAGCGCTTGACTGTGGCTTTTGCCGAATACAGGAAAAGCCCGAACGATGCGGCGATTCAGGCCAAGACGAGCGTTTATGCGGGCATTTTGTCTCACTACGCGGCGGATTTGTGTATGCCGCTCCATGTCACAGTTGACTTCGATGGCCGCGCTAATGCCGACGGACGTTCGCCACACAGCGGCATTCACGCCAGAATTGATTCGCTGCCGGAACGCTTGGGTCTGACTTCGCAACAATTGGCGCGGGGCCAAAACGTTCAACCCTTGGGCGATTTGATGACTGGCATCGTGCGTGAAATCGGCCTCAGCCGCGCGCAAATCAATACGGCGTATCGTTTGGCGAACCAGTTGCCGCCGGAAGATTTGAGACGGCAAACCTGGAAACCGTCCGCGATTATGCGCGCCTGGGCAACCGCTCGAACGCGCGAAGCGACACGTTTCACTGCCGCGCTTTTTCTCACGGCCTGGCGCAATTCCGCGAAACAGCAACCGCCGTCGTGGTGGCATCCGAAAGCGGCGCGGTTTTAGCCACGAAGAACTGAAAGTGACTTTGCTGAAGCGATAACGAACCCCCAGCGTAAGCGCGGGGCTGAAGTAACTGCTACGTCAGCTCCGCGCTTACGCTTGGGGTTCTGGCCAGATGCGGCGTCTCGCGCGTTAAAAGTTTTAGCGTCTCTAAAAGTGCTGCGTCATCACCAGCAAGAAGGCGACGAAGAGAGCAATGCTCATCACGATCAGCATTCCAACGGTGTTTTCGTCGCCAATCGAAGGTCGCGTCGAAGCTGCGTTGGACAAGCGTTCTACGTTTCGAGTACTCGAAACCTCGTCTGCTGCGAACATTGGCGCTTTTACGGATGTTTCATTGAATAACGCATCGTTTTCCTGCAACAGATTCCACCATTCGAGCGCAGTTTGCGGTCGCGCCAGTGCGTCCATCGCCAAACCTGTATGCAAAACGTGTTCGGTGTGCGCGCTGACCGTCGGGTTGATTTGTCTTAAGTCGGGCAGGGCGGTTCCCGAGGCGCGGTCGGGCGCATCGGGCGGCGGAGCGCCGGACAGCAAATGCCACAACGTCGCGGCGAGCGCGTAAACATCGCTCCAGGTTCCGGTGCGCGCCGCCCGCGAATACTGCTCGAGCGGCGCGTAGCCTGAGGTTCCCTGCGCGCTTTGCGGAACCAGCAACGTCGTCAAATAAGCGCCTGTCGGCACTGGACGCGTCAGGCCAAAGTCGAGCAGAACGACGCGCCCGTCGCGGCAACGAATCACATTCGCCGGTTTGATGTCGCCGTGCAAAAGTCCGCCGCGATGCACCGCGTCAACCGCTTCGCAGACCGGATGAATCAAATCCAAGGCTTCATTTTGCGGCAAAGCGTCGCGCTCTTCCACAATTTCCTGCAAGGTTTGTCCGTCGAGAAATTCGGTCACGAGATACGCGGTGCCGTTTTCTTCCCACACGCCGAAAACATGGACGATGTTGCGATGAGCGAAACGCGCGAGGTTGCGCGCTTCCTCGACGAAAGCGGCGCGCATTTGCGAGTACTCGATGGCGTTGGACGATTGAACTTGCGCCCCGACGCGCGTGCTGCCGAACGGAAAAAACTCTTTGAGCGCGACATCACGCTGCAACGAGGTGTCGCGCGCGCGATAAGTGAAGCCCGAACCGCCGCGCCCGATTTCTTCGCCCAACACAAAAACGCCATGTTGCAAAGTTGTCCCGATTGGCAAAGCGTCGTTCATGGAAGAGGAAAAGTCGGCAAGCGCCATATTGGTAAACGCCATAACAGCACTTCGTTGCCGCACAAGGCAATTATCGAAGAACCGTCGCGCGAGGCTGTGAGATGCAAGACCGGCGCAGCAAGATGCGCGAGCGATGTCGTCGTTCCTGTCCACGAATCGAGACGCGCCAAAGTTCCCTGTGCGAATCCGATTACCACGCTGCGATTGTCAGCGAAGCACAACGCGGTGACAGCGCCGAAGTCCGCGTTTTCGCCAGCTGCAGGAAATTGTGCCAACTCGAAACCATTTTGCGACGCGTAAAGGCGCACTGTTCCATCATAGCCGCCGCTCGCCAGCATTTGCGCGTTGGGCGAAAACGCTACGCTGGAAACCCATAAATGGTGCGCCTCGAAACTCCATTGAGGCTGTGATGTCATCTGCAACGCTTGCATGTTCCACATTTGAACTTGCCCACTTTCGTTGCCACAGACGAGCCAAGTCGCATTTGGCGCAATGGCCACACGATGCAAACCACACAATTCGAGTGTTATTGCTGGCGCTTTCTGCGGAGATTTCAAATCCCACAACGCAATCGTTCCATCTTCGCTGGCCACGGCAAGAACTTCGGCCTCGCTCGCCATCGCCAACGATGTCGCAACCGCGCCCTTAGTCAGCAATCGAGTACTCGATGCGCCGTGCAACGCTTCCACAAGTTCGAGACGGCCATCATCAAACGCCAGAACGACGCGTTCATGTGCCGCATCAAAACTCGCCATCGAACAACGGAAAATCTTTTTTGTGCGCGGTGCCGAAACCAATTGCAACGTGTCGCGCTGCAGATTCCAAAACTGCAAGGCGCCGTTGCTGGTCATCAGAGCAACGGTTTCCTCTTGTGATTGTTGCGACCAGAACGCGGCGCATAAAAGCGTTTCATCGACTTTGCGCCGCGCGATGAGTTGCAGTTCTTGTGGTTCTGATTGCTCAAGCGAGTTGTTCTGTTGTGGCTTTGTCGGCTTTGGAAGGTTTGGCAAAACGGCGCGACGTTGGGGAAGTTGCAGCGGCGCATTTAATGGCGGCGCGTCCAATCGAGTACTCGATTGCTTTGCGGCAGATTTTTGCGGCGGCAAACCATGCAAGGGCGAACCGCAAGTACGGCAAGTTTCGCCTGAATTGTTGTCGGTGAAGCAAAAAGGACAACGCATGATGTTGCGAGGAACAGAGACTTACTGCCATTTCAATTGATCTAAACGCCAGGTGAGCAGTTTTCCGTCGCCGTTTATGACATACAAAAATTTGTTGTCGGGCGAGAACGTGTAACCAGACAGCGGTAACAATTGTAGAGGTGACACACCCGGAAGCGGATTGTCATCCCGCGTAGACAAAACAGCGATGCCCAAAGGCTTCATCGTTTTTGGGTCAAATCTTCTGACGAAAGCAACCCAAGCGTCTTGAGCACCGGGGGATGAACATGAACATATGCCTAAGATAAAGCGAGGGCCTGAAGACCATACCAACGGCCAACTGCGCCAAGCATTGCTGGCTAATGAAGAAGGTGTGATGTCAGCCATTTCCTGCACGGCGGTATCGGAAGATTGAAAATCAATGATCGCTGTCCTCATCACTCCACCTGTGGGTGAGGGATTTGAGGTTGAGGTCGCAAAGCGATTGCCTGGCAAAAGTTGAGCTGCAAGCATATCTGCCGAATTTGGAAGATTTTGTATTGCTATCGTTTTTCCGGTTCGGACCTCGTATCGTTGCATCTGACTTTGACCCGCTGCCGCAGGAAAAAACGAAATCCACTGCTTTGAATCCAAAGTGAACATCAATCGAGAAAACGAAGTTTGTGCTCGAGTTGTAAAAAGTGTCTTGCCCGATTCTGTACTCCAAATCTCAATCGTCGAAGACGTTGGCATACCGATCACGAACTTTCCGTTTGGCGAAATATCAAAAGTCCCCGAGTAGTGAGTTTTACCTGGCTCCTCGCGCCAGAAAAACTTTCGTTTGCCCGTTTTTGCATCCCATAATTGTGCACCGTTGACTGTTTGCTCTAACAAAAGCGAGCCATCGGCTGAAAACTTCCGCATCGCGCTACCTGCAATTTTTGGCAAAACACAAATTGGGCGCAAGGAAGGAACCTCATAAATGTGGCTTTTCTGGTTTAATCCATCAGTCACGATCAACTTTTTCCCGTCGGCAGAAAATTGACAAGAACCCTGTTCTATATATTGCACGACCGGAAGTTGTCTGCTTGCAAAAGGCTGTTGCACCTCGAGATTCTGACTTTGAAGGAAGTCGTTTACATCTGTCGTCGGTTGAGAATTGTAGGCGGGAGTTATGGGAATAAGTTGTCCAGGGTCGGCGGCGTGCCTTTCCATTTTGCCAACAATGCTGAGAAAGGCAACGCCGAACATCACGCCAAAAATGCTCAATACAATCCGCAAAGGCGGCGGCACTTTGCTGCTGCGCACCTGAATCGAACCTTGAGAAGCCTGCGACGAAGGCAACAAAGGTTGCGCGCCGCTCGATGTTGATTGCAACGAGGAAACCGCAGTTCCGCGCGTAGCGATTAAAGCCATCAGCGCGTCTTGCGGCGAAGTTCCGATGTTGGGTGCGGGAGGCGAAGGCGGCAGAGAGTTCAGCAATTGCTGGCGCGCTACAACCGAAGGTCGTTCATATTCTTTGTCGCCGCCAACATTGGTCGATGCCGTCGGATTTTTACGCGTTGTAAGCGAAGGTCGTTCATATTTCTTAACGACACCAACGCGAGACAAGGATTCTAACTTTTCGCGCGCTTCAATTGAGGCTCGCTCGTACTGCTTATCAAAACTCAAGTTCTCGTTGATGGTTTTGGTTTCTTTCTGCGGGAACTTGGGCGTGTAACCTTGAGCATTTGGCAATTGAGTACTCGATAGTTCGTTCTTTAATAGTGACGACATCAGTAGCAAAGTGTGGCCGTGCAGCATTTGCAGGAACTCGTCCACGCTTTGCGGACGCCGCGCGACCTGCGTTTCCATTGCGCAACCCAGCGCCGCCGAAACTGTTGGGCTGACTTGCGGATTCAGTTCATGCGCCGGACGCAGTTCGACGCCCAGTGCGCGGTCGGATGCGGCGGGCGGCATTTCTCCCGTCAGCAAGTGATAAAGCGTCGCCGACAAACTGTAAATATCGGTGTAGGCGCCGCGCGTGGCGTTTTCGGCGTATTGTTCCAGCGGCGCGTAGCCTGGCGTTACCACAACGCTGCGGTCTTGCGGAGTTTGCGTGCCGTTCGAGTACTCGAAAGAGTATTCGCGGGCGGTGCCGAAATCAATCAGCATCACGCGACCGTCATCGCATCGCACAATGTTGGCCGGCTTGATGTCGCGGTGCAACAATCCGCGACGATGCACTTCGCTCAAGGCCGCGCCGACGCGCTGCGCCAACCCCAAAACTTCCGGCTCGTCCAAAGGCTGGTTGCGCTCGTGCAAAACATCTTCGAGCGTTTGGCC
The DNA here is from genome assembly GCA_965277285.1 of Abditibacteriaceae bacterium. GTDB lineage: Bacteria > Armatimonadota > Abditibacteriia > Abditibacteriales > Abditibacteriaceae > DASVUS01. The sequence goes on from OZ255721.1 coordinate 136,356, forward strand.
TTCCAACAATTCCATTACCATGTAGGCCGCGTTGTTTTCTTCCCAAACGCTGTAAACATCGACAATGGACGGGTGCTTAAAACGCGCCAGCACGCGCGCTTCCTCGACAAATTGCTGCTTGAAGGATGAGAAATCCACAGACGAAATCGCTTGCGACGGTTGCACGGTAAAAACTGGGAAACGCTTGCAACCAAAGGGGAAAAACTCTTTGATGGCGACCGGACGTTGCAGTGACAAATCGAAGCCGCGATAAGTGATGCCGAAACCGCCCTGACCTAAAACCGCGTCGATGCGATACGTTTCATATTGCAGCATTGTGCCCGGCGGCAACGCGTCGGTCGCGGCGACATCTGCGGCGCGCGACAACGAAGCGCCGCAGGAAGAACACGCGAGCGCATCATCGATGTTGGTCGAACCGCACAAAGAACAATTCATAGGAATTCAATTAACGAACCCGAAGCGTCAGCGACGGTCTGAGAGGGTGTATAGGAATCACGCAAGCCTTCGGAGCATAAGCCGGATCATGGCGAGATAAATCCAGGTTTCACTTGATTTGACATTTTGCTCATAGTCTTTTGAAAGCCTTCGACATCTTCCCAACCATGCAAAAGTTCTTTCGACAACCCAGCGACGCGGCAACGGCACGTAGCCTTTGTTTTCATATTGACGGTTCACCAGGGCATTGCGGCTTATCACTCGGAGCGCAACGCCACAGTTTTCTCGCACCCAAGCCGCGAACTTGTGTCCCCAGTAGCCTGCATCCGCCCAAATCAACTGCAAACGTTGTGAAGGAAAGCGCCACAGGGCTTTGTCTTGCAAAAGTAATTTGGCTCCGTCACGCTCTTGAACGTTGGCAGCATGAACACACACTTGCAACAACAAGCCGTTGGTATCCACTAGAATATGACGCTTGCGCCCTTTTATTTTCTTGGCTGCATCAAAGCCTTTTGGCCCCCTTTTTCTGTGGTTTTGACGCTCTGGCTGTCCAGAATCGCTGCGCTGGGCGCCTCATCCCGTCCATCGGCCTGGCGCACTTGAGAACGCAACGAACTGTGGATACCTTCGAGAGTGCCGTTGTCACGCCAGCGCCGGAAGTGATACCAAACCACAGTGTAAGGCGGAAAATCGTGAGGCAAAGCACGCCACGAGCAGCCGTTGGTCAACTGATACAACAAAGCGTTGACGATCTCGCGTTGGGCGTAAAGCCTGCGCGTACCGCGCGCACGCTGTGGCTCGATCAAAGGGCGCAGCACTTGCCATTGTGCCTCGCTCAAATCACTGGGATAGCTCTGGCGTTTCATAAATGTAAGTCTAACCCTTTCCTATACACCCTCTAAGAATGAAGTCTCGGGCAACCACAAGGGTTGCCCCTACAAAGCAAATCTACCCGTAGGGGCAACCCTTGTGGTTGCCTTGTTCGGATAGGTTCTTAACTAATAGTGACACGAAACTGCGAGTTAAGCCCGTCGCTGACGCTCAGGGTTCGTTGGTATATTCTTGCGTTCAAATCGAGTACTCGATTCTTATTCCGTTCCTGTTAAGCGGCGGATTTCAGCTTCTGTAGGAAGGTTGTCAACACTTTGGCCAGCTTGAAGGTTTTGCGGCAAAGTGATGGCGACGGTGCGCGTGCGTCCGCCCAAAGTCACGGTTTTGCGGCGATTGGAAGAAATCGTGCCCGTAGTTTGAAGTTCGTCCATCGCGTCTTGCAGCATTTTGGTCATTGGCGCGTTGCCCAAACGCCGCGTAATTTCCATCGCCTGATGCAGTTTTTGTTGCGCGGTTTTGGCGTCGCGTTTGGCGCCAATCATGGCGTCGCGCACCAGGCGGTCGGCGTTTTTTTGCTGCACATAACCCAGAACTTCGGCGTCCACAGCGGTTGTCGCACTCGCGTCTTCGGTGAAGGAAACCGTCAAATCCTGCGGCGCGATTTCCTGTCTCGGCGCACCGGAGGCGTTTTGTCCACTAATCAGAAGTTGTGCCAGGCGTGCGCGACCAACGGGACGCGGCAAGCCTTCGACGACGAACTCCATCACAAAAACCGAATAATCGCCGGATGCAATGTTTCCCAAACGCAACGCTTGAGTACTCGAAAGCGCGACATCCGAAAGGCTGGGGTAAACGCGCGTCACGCTTTCCAAACGCACGCCTTTGACAGCGCGAACTTCCAGTTGCACATCGGTGACGACTTCGCGCGCTGTCAATCGCGCTTCGCTTTGCAAAACGCCGCGCAGCTCTTCAGTCTGGTTCAAGTGATAAGGCCGACCTTGCGTCGTGTCGGCCAGGTCGCTGAGCAGATTTTCGTTGTAACTGTCTCCAACGCCGACCGCGACAATGGGAATGTTTTGCGCGCCAAAATGGGGCGCCATTTCGCGGCACAGCGTTTCATCTGAGGTTTCGCCATCAGTCAGAACGAGTACTCGATTGGCGTTGTGCGAGGTGTCTTCGCGCAGCAATTCGTTCCAGGCGGCGCGCAAGCCTTCGCTCAAGCGCGTGCCGCCGGACGAATGCGTCAAATCGTCCAATGCCGCGCGCGCCAGAGCGCCATCGCCAAGTGACGAGAGCGGCAATAAAACGCGCGCCGCATCGCTAAACGCAATAATCGAAACTTTGTCTTCGGCCTGCAGATTTTCGCCGCCCAGCAACGAACGCACGGCGGAAACCGCGCTTTCCAATTTGGAAGAGGAACCCACGCGGTCGTCCATCGAACCACTGGAATCAATCACAAAAACAAAAGCGCAAGCGGCGCGGGCGGATGTTTGCTGAACCTGCGGAATGATTTTCAGCAAGGCGAAGATTTTTTGTGGCGCGGCGGTTGAAGCGGCTAAATACGCGCGATGCGGCTTGAAGAAAACATGAAGCATTGGCTCCTATTTTACTGGAAGATCCCGGGCTTGATATGAACCAAAGAACCCTGAGCGTCAGCGACGGGTGAAGCGCATTTCTTGCATTGAACTGTGAGTTCACCCGTCGCTGACGCTCAGGGTTCTTGGTGACCAATTGCTTGTAAAATGAATGCCGCTTAATTTCCTTTCATCGAGTACTCGATTCCCATGACTTCAACCCACAACGACAACAAAATCACGCGCCGCCGCTTTTTGCAAATCGCCGGAGGCACCACGTTTCTCGCTCTAATTCCGCTGACGCGCGGCTGCTATGCGCTGCCCGCCGATGGCACGCGACGCAACAATCTGCTGTTTACGGCTTTGCCGTACCTTCAGCCGGGCAACAATTCGCGCTTGATCGACGGGCACGAAAGCGTTGTCATCGCGTGGCAAACCGAAAACAAAGCCGCGCACTTCCAAGTCGCGTGGGGCGCAAGCGAACATTATGGACAGGGCGCGACGGTATCGCACAACGCGCGCACGTCCGGAGATCGTGGCGAAATGCGACTGGTTTACAGCGCGACGATTCCCAATTTGAAGTTGGGACGCCGCTATTTTTACGTCGTGAAATGCGATGGCCAAACGGTTCTCAAAGGTTTCTTCACGACGCGTCAGCCACGCGGTTCGAGTACTCGATTTGTCGCATTTGGCGATAACTCTTATGGCGGCGTCAGCGATCACCGCATCGCATATCAGGCGTGGAAAGCGCGCCCCGATTTCGTGATGAATACGGGCGACAACGTTTACGACGCGGGACGCAATTCCGATTACGAACGCAACTTTTTCCCGATTTACAATTCCGACCAAACCGGCTTGGAAACCGGCGCGCCGCTGCTGCGCTCCGTTCCGTTTTACACGGTTCTGGGGAACCACGACGTTCCTCACAAGGACGCGGATCATCATCCGCTGGCCGACTTCGACAAAGACCCAGACGCGCTCGCTTTTTACACCGCGATGCACCTTCCGCTGAACGCGCCGATGCCGCAACATCCGACGCCGACGCAAGGCAGCGCGCACCACGACGAGTTTTTGCGCTGTGCCGCAAGCCGCTTTCCGCGCATGGCGAACTATTCCTTCGATTACGGCGACGCACACTTTTTGTGCTTGGATTCCAACCTTTATGTCGATCCGACAAATATGGCTTTACAACGCTGGATCGAAGCCGATCTGCGTTCGACCCGCGCGCTTTGGAAGTTCGTGGCGTGGCATCATCCGGCTTTCAACATCGGCGACGAGCATTATAAAGAGCAGCAAATGCGCGCTTTGTCGCCACTTTTGGAACGTTGCGGCGTTGACGTTGTATTGCACGGCCACGAACACAACTATCAACGCACGCGGCCTTTGCGTTTCGCGCCCTCGAATCTGGAAAAAGCGCGCAAAATCGGCGTCGGTGATCGTCGCACGCCGGGCACATTCCACGTTGACCGCGCCTTTGACGGACACCAAAACACGCGTCCCAACGGCATCATTTACATCGTGACGGGCGCGGGCGGCAACAACCTGTACGATCCTGAAATCAACGACAATCCGCGCCACTGGAAACACGAAGACGACAACAATGTCGAATATATGGCGCGCGCCGTTTCAGATCGCCATTCGCTGTCAGTTTTTGAGATCCGAGGCAAAACGCTTTACATGGCGCAAATCGACGAATGGGGCAAAACGATTGATAGAATCACAGTGACCAAAGCCTGATTCGAGTACTCGAATCAGCCAACAAATCGCGTCATAATTGATGTGTGAAAGTCAAGGAAATTATTGACATTGTTCAAAAAGATGGCTGGTATCTGGTGCGCACGACCGGCAGCCATCGGCAATTTCATCATGCCACAAAATCTGGAACGGTGACGGTGGCGGGAAAGCGAAGCCAAGATTTGGCGGTTGGAACTGCCAACAACATTTTGAAACAAGCGGGTTTGAGATAATCGGAGACAAAAATGCAATACACAATTATCATCGAGAAAACCGGCAATGGTTATAGCGCCTACGCGCCCGACTTATTGGGCTGCATTGCGGCAGCGGAAACGCGTGAAGAGACCAGCCAGTTGATGCACGAAGCGATTGAACTTCATCTGGAAGATATGCGCGCGACCGGCCAGACAATTCCGCAGCCGACGACTTTTAGCGAATTGGTCGAAGTCGCCTGATTTCGAGTACTCGAAACAAACTCATGGGAATGAATTCCATTGTTAGCGGTTACATTGAAGTAACAGATCGGAAGAAAGATTGGCGTTATAACAGGCGCGTCATCGAACATTTTCCTTTCGATGATGTTTATCCTTTCACCAACATATTTTGGTTCGATTCGCCTGCGCGGTACTTTCTTCCGTTGATTGGTTTCGTCGGCTCTTACAAGCAAATTGACGAAGATTGGCCGGAATGGATGTGGAAGCTTTCAACTTTGCTTTCTCGATTGATTGCTGTGAGTGCAACAGTGCGTTTGGAATGTATTATGGGCGAGTATTTCTGGGATTTAGAACCCGAAAGTTACACAATTTCTTCTGTGGGTGAAAACTGGGACATCATAAACGCATCAGAGAACGATTTCCTCCTTCACGCCGATTACATGGCTGCATGGGAAGCAGATCAAAAACGGCGTGGCAATGTTTTGGAAGGTTGGCAACCTCCGAAACGTTCTGTTCCCCACTGGAGACGCGGTTTAGAAGACTCGCGCAGTTGAAACCTTGCAACGAGGAAAACTCGCTGCTATAATAGTCATGCTCTTCGCACGACAGGCGCGTTTTGCGCCACGCGAAGGGCTTTTATATGCCGGTTGGTCGGGCGCATAAATCCTTAAAAACGTTTGAACCCATACAGTTTTCGTTTGTAAAAGTCAGGAGTGTTTGATGCCGACAATTTCGCAGTTGATTCGTAAAGGCCGCAAGCCCGCGCCCAAGAAAAATAGCACGAGCGCTTTCAAAGAAGCCTACAACACCGTCAAAGGCGTTTCGACGCCCGATTACGTGGCGCCCTTGATGCGCGGCGTTTGCTTGCAGGTCAAAACCGACAAGCCGAAAAAGCCGAACTCGGCGCTGCGTGCCAAGGCGCGCATTCGCTTGTCGAACAAGAAAGAAATCACCGCCTACATCCCGGGCGAAAAGCACAACCTGCAAGAGCACAGCGTCGTTTTGGTGCGCGGCGGTCGTGTCAAAGATATGCCGGGCATCAAGTATAAGGTCGTGCGTGGCGCTCTGGATTGCTCCGGTGTCGCCGACCGCAAGCGCAGCCGCTCGAAATACGGCACCAAGAAGCCCAAGGCCGGCGCCGCAGCCGCGCCCGCCAAAAAGAAATAAGAGACGAACCCCAGTTATCGAGTACTCGATAGCTGGGGTTAACAGTTTGAACGGAGTGAATCAATGAGTCGCAAAGGCCCACAGAAAAAGACCATGACACCGGGCGATCCGGTTTTCAATTCGATGTTGGTGCAGCGTTTCATCAACCAGATGATGTATGACGGCAAGAAGTCGAAAGCCGAAGCCATCTTCTACGGCGCGCTGTCGCAGATCGAAGAAAAAAGCGGGCGCAATCCGCTGGAAGTTTTCGCATTGGCGATCAAGAACATCGCGCCCGCCGTTGAAGTGCGCGCGCGTCGCGTCGGCGGACAAAGCTATCAGGTTCCCAGCGAAGTGCGTCCCGAGCGCAAGATGACGCTGGCGATTCGCTGGACGTTGCAGAACACGCGCAAGCGCAGCGAAAAAACGATGCAGGACAAACTCGCCTCGGAATTGATGGACGCGTCGCGCGGTTCGGGCGGCTCGGTCAAAAAGAAAGAAGACACGCACCGCATGGCCGAATCTAATAAAATGTTCGCGCACTATCGCTGGTAAATCCGCCGACACAGTACCGAGTACTCGATACACGAAAAAGCCCGCAACAATGAATGTTGTGGGCTTTTTCGTCCATCACTTCGTGGTTCGCGTTGTTTCGTAGGACGTTAACATCTGAATTGTTTCGCGCACGATTTGGTCGCATTCGTCGCGCTCTTTGTCGTCGGTGACATAAAAGTCGCAGCCCTGCGAATTGTCGAAACCGCGCGCTTTGGAAAGGGCGATGTCGCCGAAGAAAAAATCGGGCAAAACGCGCAGGGATTTCTTCAACTGGTTATATTTTTCGATCTGCGCTTTTTCGGCTACGTTGCTTGGCAGAAAATAATCATATTTGTGCGAGATTCGCTGTTTTGAGAGCGATACATAAAGCGTCTGTAAATGTTGTTCTATTGCCTCGTTATCCGCTTTTAACCGTTTGTAGTCGGCGGATGAGACGAAAGAAACAACGCGAAACGTGATCTCGAATTGTTGCGGTGTCGGCGCGTTAGGAGCGTCGGGCATATTAGGCCAGGTTGTTTCCATCAACACCGGTTTGAGACGCGTCACTTTGAGCCATTGATACTGTGGCTCATAAGTCGCTTTCCAGCCTGCAGGAAGTTGCGCTCGAATTTTTGTCATCAAAAGCTGAACTGTGCGCGTCTGTTTTTGCGATGTCAAAGCTGACGATGGACTTTTTGGACCCGCGAACGCCGATTTTGGCGAGACGATGAACAACGAAGCGACGATAAAAGAAATGGCAACTTGACGTTTCATAACGCGATTGTAACTTAAATTGACTACTCGATATACCAGAAGCGGCGCGAACTTCAAATGTTCGCGCCGCTTTCTTATTGTTATCGGCTTTTATTTGGCGTCGACGACAAAGCCTTTCAAGTCCATCTTTTTCTTGGCTAAGCCAACCTGAAAAACCAGATCGGCGAAGCGTTGTAAATCGGCTTCTTTGGCGTCGGTCGTGAAGTGAATCGTCGCAAACGCTTTTTTGGCGATGTCGGGCGACAAGGTTTTCTTCGAGACTTTGCTCCACGCCGCGAGAACGCGATCATCGCCTTTTTGTGGGTCTTTGTTCAAGTCGTCGGTGATGATGTTGTTGGCCGCGATGAACTTCTTGATGAAATCGGGATGCGCCTGCGCGAACGCTTTGGTCGTGTAAATCGAACCCGCCAGATAATTGCCGTTGTCCAGCATCGCTTTCCAATCGACTAAAGGACGCGCCTTCGCCTTGACTTCGGCCTGCGACGGCCAGGGCGCCGGAGCCGCGACCGCATCGGCATCGCCGCTCGTGAGAGCTTCGGCTTGCTGCGCCGGATCAATGGCGATAATTTTGACATCTTTGTCGGGAACCAGGTTGGCTTTGAGCAAGTTGTAGCGCACCAGAGCATCAACCGTCGAACCCAGTTGATTGACGCCGACGATTTTGCCTTTCAAATCGGCCACTGTTTTGATCGGCGAATCGCCCTTCACGCTGAGTTCCGTTCCGCCTGTCGCGCCGCCGCCAAGCAGCACAATATCGCCGTCTTTGGCATACGCTTTCATCGGCGGAAAAACGCCCGAGCAACCGATTTGCACGACGCCCGAACGCAAGGCTTCGATCACATCGGGGCCAGCTTTGAAAACTTGTCCGCTAAACGTGACGCCCGGAACGTTCTTCGCGTAAGCGCCTTCGCCCAGACCAATCAGCGGCTGCGGCTGCACAATCGCCGGATTGTAGCCGATAGCTACGCTTGTCACATCGCCGCCATTTCCAGTACTCGATGAGGTATTTGTCGTTGCTCCACCAGCGCTGTTATCTGGTGCGCCGCCGTTGTTGCCGCCGCATCCGGCCAAAACCAGGACGCCAAACAACGCTGTACTCCAGCCAAAAAACTGGGGCTTCTTCATTCTCTCTCCTTAAACTGAACGACTAAAAATTGGAATTTGTGACGATAAAACTACGACGCATTCAAGCCCCACAGCGTGCGCAGGCGGCGTTCGACGGGCGCGAAGATCAAGGCTTGCGTTCCCAGTCCGATGACGATGATGACCAGAATTGTTGAAATAACACCTTCCATGTCGCCATTGGCGCGGTCGTTGTCCAGTAATTGCCCCAGGCTGACCGTGCTGACGATCAGCTCCGCCGCCATCAGCGAGCGCCATGCGAACGACCACGCGACTTTCAAACCCGTGACAATGCCCGGCAAAGCCGACGGCAACAACACGCTGAAATAAAGTCGCAGGCCGCCCGCGCCAAGCGTTCGTCCGGCGCGCGACATCAGCGGCGGAACCTGGCGAATGCCGTCTGCAACTGCAATCACAGTGGCGAACAAAGCGCCCATAATCGTGACGAACAAAATCGGCCATTCGCCGAAGCGTCCCATCCACAGCATCGCCAGAGGAACCCAGCAAATCGATGGCAGCGATTGCAGCGAAACCGACATCCATCCCAGTGTTTTATCGGCCAGTCGAAAGCGCGCCACGATCAAACCCAGCGGAAAACCAAACGCGACCGCAATGCCGTAGCCTTCCAGCAAGCGCCTCATGCTGCCCCAAATCGCGGGCGGATAACTCGCCTGACGCATCGCCTGCCACAACGAATGCGGCATCGTATCACCGGGCGCGGGCTGAAAACTGTGTGTCAAATACGACAAACCGAAGCCGTTCCACAGCCACAATCCGACTTCCGCCGGAGAACGAAACAGCGCAGGCGACCAGCGTCCAGTCTTGGACACCAGATACCAGTGCGCGACTTGCCACGCCACGAGCAACGCCAGAACAAAAGCCGCGCGCGTGAAAAAATCGCCCCAGGCGGCGCGTCTTGCCTGCGCTTTGCTACTTTTTGACGCCTTTCGAGTACTCGATTGAGTCGCTGGCGCGCCCGCCAAATGCGACGCTGTGGCGGATGACAAAGCGGCGGCGTCTTTGTGCGACGAAACCTCTTCTAACGCGGAACTTTCTGACGCAGATTCGGGCGCGGAAGCGGGTTCCGACGCGACAGCTTCGTCCGCGTATGGGCTGCCAATGCGGATAACTTTGGGTTGGTGCGACGAGCGCGTTTTAAGCGGCACGCGTGCTTCCGGGAATCTCTCGGTCATATTCTTCAGCCTCGACTTTTGCGACTTCATCGCGCAACGATGCGCTAATTCTCGAAACCGCTTCGGCGACCAAAGTTTCGGTCGTGCGACGCGGATACTCCAAATCTTCCAACGAGTACTCGACTTTGATGCGTCCTGGACGCGACGTAAACACGACCACGCGGGTCGCCAATGTCACAGCTTCGCGCACATTATGCGTCACAAAGACGACGGTTTTACGCGTTTCCTGCCAGATGTTGTGCAACTCGATGTGCAAGTGATCGCGCGTTTGCGCGTCTAATGCAGCGAACGGTTCGTCCATCAATAACACTTTCGGATCGACCGCCAGCGCGCGCGCCAGTGCGACGCGTTGCCTCATGCCGCCGGAAAGTTCGTGCGGCTGCGCGTCCGCGAACTGCCACAAATGAACCATCTTCAAGAACCGCTCGACCGTCGCCTCGCGCTCTTCTTTCGATTTGCGCAAACTTTTTAGGCCAAACGCGACGTTGTGACGCACGTTCATCCACGGAAAAAGCGCCGCTTCCTGAAACATCATCGCGCGCTCAATCGAAGGGCCGTTAACCGGCACACCGTCCAAAGTGACGCGCCCGCTCGTCGGTTTATCGAAGCCCGCCAGCATATTGCACAACGTCGATTTGCCGCAGCCCGAAGGCCCGACAAAACACACGAACTCGCCTTCTTCGATGCGCAAATTAATGCCGTCCAGCGCCGTTGTCAGGCCGGAGCGACCATTGAATTGTTTGCGTACATCGTCAAAAAGAATTTCCATGAGCGGGCGGCGAAAGAGTCAAGAGAGGAAAGTTGAGCGGACAGGCGCAAAAAAGTTTAGCCCCAGACTGTGGGCATGCGGTCGAAGCCGAACGGCGCGCGAACATTGTCCATGACGCGCAACCATTCGCCTGGTGTCAGGCGCTTTGTAGATTTGGTCGGGGAAGAAACAGTGCAAGTTTGGGTTTCGAGTACTCGATTGTCGGTGGCAGGCGCGACAGACGGCGTTTGAGAATGTGTCGTGTTCGAGTTCGTCATCGGGCATCTCCTTGAGGTTTGTCAGGTTCCACAACGCAGGGCGCGTTTGTAACGCGGATGCGTTCAGCAGGCAGGTCGGTTGAGACAAGAAATGTCGTCAACAACATCGCTGCATGGAACAGGGACAAAGAAGAAACCGATGGAAATAGCGCATGATCTTAATCTACCTCGCGGGTAGGGTTGGAGTAATTGTAGAAAATCGCGCGCCAAAGGTCAAGAGTGCAAAAGGAAATATTCTCAACTTGCGCTACGTTCCAGTGTGCGATAATCAAAAAATGCAAACGAACTTGAAGGCGCTTGTCTTTGTGGATTGCTACGCGTTGAGCAATGACTTGCCATCGAAAGACCATTGGCGTCTCTTAACTGAGGCGTATGAGGCGATTAATTCCGCCGATGAACGAAGTGCTGTGGTGGCTGGCGGCCCCGGTAAATGGGAAATTACGTTTCATAAACTGCTCTCGACCGATGCGCTCGATATAAAGCCTACGTTCGTCAAGGACTTCAGGCCCGAATATGAATCGTGCGAAATTTATAGCTTGAAAAGCACGCAGGTGATGGATAGACAAATCAGAATCGAAATCGCGTCAGATTACATCAACGGGCATTTTCTTTGTGAATCGGTGCAAGTGAAGCCTCTTGAGGAAACGATAAACCGCTGATAAGTTCGCCGGAATGCCCGTTCAGCGGTAAAATGGCAGCTAATGTTTTCACGTTTGCCGATACCTTCGTTTCGCCTGGCGATTTATTTTGGCGCTATCTCCGTTTTGTGGATCGCGGCGGCTTTTATCCGCGAATTTCTCGTCATCGCCGCGTTGTGCGATGTGTTGCTCATTTTTGTGGCGCTGCTCGATTTGTTGGTGGCGTCGTCGCCCAACGACTTTGAGGTCGAGCGAAACGTGTCCGACAAGATGAACTTGGGCGCTGCCAATCCGGTGATTTTGTCGGTTCACAGCCGCGCGCGACGACCGCTTTCGCTCTGGGTGCGCGATGAACCGCCTGCTTCGTGGCCGGTGCATTCTCCGTCGAACAATGCGGTTTTCGCGGCGGAAACGTCGTCCAAATCGCTGGTGGCACCGCCTGTCGCGCGCTTGCTTTTGGAAACCGAACCTGGCAAAACGACGCGCGGCGAGTACTCGATTACACCGACGCGGCGCGGCGAATGGACGTGGGGCAACCTCTCGTTTCGCTATCAGTCGCCGCTGGGTTTGTGGCATCGTCAAGGCAAAGTTGCGCCTGTCAAAGGAGAAGAAACGCGCGTGCGAGTTTTTCCCGACACGAGCGAAGTGCATCGTTATGAGTTGCGCTTGCGCGAAGGCCGTTTGCGCGACATCGGCTTGCATTTGCAACGTTTGCGCGGCAAAGGCAGCGAGTTTGAAAGCCTGCGCGAATACGCAACGGGCGACGATTACAAGGACATCAACTGGAAGGCGAGCGCGCGCAGGGGCAAGTTGATTTCGACCAATTACGACATCGAGCGCGACCAAACCGTGATTGTCGCCATTGATTGCGGTCGCATGATGACTTCGATGGCCGTCACGCGAACGGCGCGCGCGGGGCAGCGCGATTTGAACCAGGTCGAGTACTCGAATGTCGCGGTCGAAGAACTTGTGACACCGCTTTCCAAACTCGATTGCGCGATTAACGCGGCGGTTTTGCTGGCGCACGTTTCGGCTTCGATGGGCGATGCGGTCGGCGTTTTGTTGTTCGCCGATACGGTTTTAGGTTTCGTGCCGCCGCGCAAAGGCCGCTTGCAAACCGGCAAAATCATCGACGCGATGTATGCGGTGCAGCCGCGTCTGGTCGAGCCGGATTACATCGGCGCTTACAATTATCTGCTGGCGCGCAAAGTACGGCGTTCGTTGGTTGTGACTTTCACCGATTTGATTGATGCCGAAGCCTCGCGCGAATTGTTGCAGGCGAGCGGCGCGTTGCGGCGGCATCATAACGCCTTGTGCGTGACGATCAACAACCGCGACGTGACCGACATGGCGCAGATTCTTCCGCAAAACAGCGATGAATTGTATTCCAAGGCGATGGCGCAACGAATGCTGAACGGTCGCCTCAACGCGCTGGAAAATCTGCGTCGCCAGGGTGTTGGAGTACTCGACACCGAAGCCAGAGCGCTAACGATTGCGACGGTGAATCGTTATTTAGATTTGAAAGCGCGCGGCGCGTTGTAGAAGGATTTTAAATAGAAGTGAGTAAGAATACTATTGTATAAGTGGTGCCGATTCGATATAATTGAGTTCAGTGAAATCGTAAAGGGGGATCGCATGAGTGGATTTATATAGCGAGATTTGATAAGTACGCTGCCTGTTTTTGTCGAAAAAACTGCAAAGATTAGTAATTGAAAGTAAAGATTAATAATAAGGTAACCCACAAAATGAAAAAATTCAGACTTAATTCAGAGAATAGTATTCTTAGCATTCCAGTTAGCATTGAAACGATGACGCGTTTTGAAGTTCTATTTGTTCGTAAAGCTCCGACTCCACGACAGCAGAAGCAATATAAAACGGTGACGAGCTTAATGCGTTATGCGTATGAAGCAGGAAGGAGAGACAGTTTGAAAAATTAAAACCTCGAACATAATAAAAGCGCGGCTTCTTCATTGCAGTCGCGCTTTATTATTGTCAATCGAGTACTCGATAGTGATATTCGCGGCACCGATTTTCCTCTGCAAGGGGCGGCACGGAAAAGGAGAAATGGAATGTCACAGAAAAAGAGGTATGCGTTGTTGGGGTTGGGAAGCGTGGCTTTGGCGGCCACTGTGGTGCGGGCGCAGCAGCCTTCGGTTGAGTTTCCGCGCGGTTCGAGCGTTAGCAATGTCATCGAAGTGAAGCAGATGGAGCCGACCGCCGACCGCATCAATGCGCTGAAGTTGCCGCCCGGCTTTCACATCGCCAAGTTCGCCGAACTGCAAAACCCGCGCATGATCGCGGTCGCCGACGACGGCACGGTTTACGTTTCACAGCGCGAATCGGGCACGCTCGTCATGTTGAAAGACACCAATGGCGACGGGCGCGCCGACGTGCAGAAAGTCGTCGCAACGCGCTATATGCTGCACGGACTGGCCTTGCGCGGCGATTATTTGTATTTCATCACGATTCGTGAATTGTACCGCGCGCGCCGCAAACCCGACGGAACACTGGAAAAACCGCAATTATTGATCAGCGATTTGCCGGACGCCGGGCAGCATCCCAACCGCGTCATCAACTTTGGGCCGGACGGCAAATTGTATATTTCGGTCGGCTCGACGGCCAACGATACGAAAGAGCCGAATCCTGAAAACGCCACGATTTTGGTCGCGGACGCGGACGGCAAGCATCGCAAAATCTTCGCCTCCGGCTTGCGCAACACCATTGGCTTCGGATGGAGTCCGGTTTCCCGACGAATGTATGGTTGGGACATGGGAATTGATACGCTGGGCGACAACGAACAGCGCGAAGAGTTCAACGAAATCAAGATGGGCAACCGTTACGGCTGGCCGTATATTTATGAAAACGGCAAGCACGTTTCGCATCCCGTTCCGCCGCCCGCCTACACTTTCGAGGATTGGCGCCGCATGAGTACCGATCCTGTCTTGATGTATACGGCGCACGCGTCCGGCATTCAAATGGCGTTTTACAAAGGCCATCAATTCCCCGCGCAATATCGCAACGATGCCTTTATCGCGTTGCGCGGCTCGTGGAACCGCAACCCGCCCAGTGGTTATCAAATCGCGCGCATTCACTTCAATGCCCAAGGAACGCCAGTTTCGATTCAGCCTTTTGTGACGGGCTTTCTGTTTAAATCGTCCGTTTCGCCCAACGGCTGGGGACATATCGCGCGCCTGGCCGGAGTTGCCGTCGCCAAAGACGGCGCGCTTTTGGTGAGCGATGACACCAACAACATCGTTTATCGCATTTCCTATGGCGCGCAAAACGCGAAGCGCCAGATGACAACCGCGATGGATGCGCGCAAAATCACCAGCCAACTGCCCGAAACTGCCAACGCGCGCAACACGATTGTGGTGCGTTCGGCGGACTTTGCGCCCAATGGCCTGATTCCGTTTCGCAACACGGCTTATGGCCCGGACATTTCGCCCGAACTGCATTGGAGCGGCGTGCCTTCTGGTGCGAAATCGTTAGTTTTGATGATGGAAGACCCGAACAGTATCAATCCCAAGCCGTTTGTGCATTGGCTGATGGCGAACATTCCCATATCGAGTACTGGATTACGCGCCGGTTTGCCCGAAGGCGACCGTATTCGCATTATGAGCGCAGCGAGCGCAAGGCAAGAATCGCACATCATGGACCTGGTGACCGCAATGCAAGGCGCAGCGACGACGAGCAAAATCGGTTACTTCGGGCCGAAACCGCCCGCCGACAGCAAAGTGCATCACTATCATTTTCAGCTCTTCGCGCTCGATACGCGCTTGACTTTGCCGTCGGGATTCAATCGGCAGGCGCTGATTGATGCGATGCGCGGCCACGTTCTGGCCAAAGGCGAAGTCATCGGCCAGGTGAAGCGCAGCTAAAAACTGAATCACGAAGTTGTTTTGAAACTGGCGATTTGGGGTATAAATGGGAACAGGGAACGAAAGTTTTCTGTTCCCATTTGGTGCGCTTATGACGGTAAATTTCTCCCACTTTCCCCAATCGAGTACTCGAAAGCGGCGCGACTTTCGTGGTTTCACGTTGATCGAGTTGCTGGTTGTGATTGCGATTATCGCGGTGCTGGCGGCGTTTTTGCTGCCCGCTTTCGCCCGCGCGCGTGAAGGCGCACGTCGCACCAGTTGTTCATCCAATCTCAAGCAAATCGGTTTGGGACTGACGCAATATCTGCAAGAATATGACGACACGATGCCCGCTTCGGCGTATGGCGGCGTCGCCTGCGCCACCAACAATTCGACGTGCTACAAATGGATGGACGCGATGTTTCCCTATGTTAAAAGCGAAGCGCTTTTCTCCTGCCCGAGCGACAGCAATGGAAAATACACTTACAACAAAAACTTGAAGGACGGCCAATCGAGCACGGATTATGGCTCTTATGGACAAAACGGCGCTTACAAAAACGCGGGCGATAATCAGACGCCGCCGCGTTCTTCGACTTACGTCGTGAAAATGGCGTCCATCATCGTGCCTTCGCAAACCGTGTGGGCGACCGACACCAACAACCGCGAAGACGCCAATGGTTCCTATGGTTTCACCTGGCCAGACGCTTCCACGAACCCTTCGATTACGATGGTCGATGGCCGCCGTGAGTTGGACAAAATCGTCGAACGACACTTGGAAACGACTAACGTTTTGTGGTGCGATGGCCACGTCAAAGCGATGCGCTTGAGCGATCTGGCGAAAACCAAACCCGTTTATTGCAGCCCGACTTTGGGAACACAGCCTGTAATGACTGCGTTCACCATTGAAGACGATTGAATGTTGTAGGGACGTCAGTTTGCTGCACCCGTCATTTGTGGGAAAGACTGGGCGCAGCAAGCTGACGCCCCTACGAAGATATAACAAAGGCGCGGCTTCAATGAAGAAGCCGCGCCTTTGTCGTCAATATCGAGTACTCGATGTTCGTGAGAGTTTGTCATCCTGAGCGCAGCGAAGAATCTAATTGCAGCCAATTTTTCGCTGCGCTCAGGATGACAAACTCCGATGCTTATGAAAAAGGAAGATTTTGTGGCTTTGGTGCAGATTAGCGCGGAATGTATTCTTTTCTGTTGGCGCGCCCGATGACGAACATCAGCGCGCCATGTGGCGGCACATTCGCCGAAAATCCGTTTTTCGCCACGCCCAAATCTTTCTGTCGCCAGACATCGCGTACTGGTTGCGTGCCTTGCAGACCAAGGTCTTTCCACTGTGCGGCAATGGTCGCTTTGTTCACGCCGCGATTGATGAAGGCGACGGCGCGCGTGCCGTTCCACAAAGGCCGCGACCACACTTCGGTGAAACCTTTTTTGCTCACAACCGAAGCGCCGATTCCCAGCGGATCCTGATCGATGGCGATCATTTCGTCGTTGCTCAAAGCGTCTAACGTGAAGCGCGGCAGTTTGGACAAATCGCTGCCAATGAGCAACGGCGCCGCCAGCATGCTCCAAATCGTCAAATGCGTGATTTGCTCATTCGGCTTCAAGGCGTGCAGAAACAGCATATCGGGATCGTTCCAATGTCCTGGCCCGCCGTAGGGCGCAAGGCGCGGCTGCTGCGTTCCAATGTTGATTATGCTGCCGTAACTGGCGCCGATGTCGTCGGTTGTGCGCCACAAATTGCCTTTCACGTCGGCGCTGTCGCCCCACTTCCAAACGTCGTTATTGCCATACTGACACAGGCTGTAAACGATGTCGCGGCTGCCCATATCGAGCGCCTGGCGCATCACGCGATAAGGGCTTTTCGCGCGTTCCACGCCTTCTCCCGTTGCGATGCCGCCGTAAGAACACCAATCGTACTTGAGATAATCGACGCCCCACGCGCAATACGACCGCACGTCCTGTGCCTCGTGCTGCCACGATCCGGTGTGATTGGCGCAGGTTTTGGGGCCGGGCGACGAGTAAATGCCGTATTTCAAACCTTTGGCGTGAATGTAGTTGCCCAGCGCCTTCATGTCGCCGAACTTGGGATTGACCTGGATGTTGCCCTGCGCATCGCGTTCGCCCTGCCAGCAATCGTCGATGTTGATGTATTGAAAACCGTGACGATCCAGTCCGGTTTTGCTCATCCAATCGGCGGCGCTGCGCACTTTGGCTTCATCGACATCGCACCAGAAAATGTTCCACGAGTTCCATCCCAGCGGCGGCGTTCGAGACAATTGGTGAACGCCCGCCACAATCGCCAGGTCGCGCCATGCCACACCTTTGGCGCCTTTCACTTCGAGTTTGACAATCGTCGTGCCGACTTTTTGCAGCGCGCCACTGATGATTCCAGTACTCGAATTAAGCGTCAGACCAGCGGGAAGATTACGAGCGCTGTAAAGCAGCGGCGTCTGGCCAGTGGCCGCAATACGAAACAAAAATGGGCGGTTCGGCGTGGCACCCGTGACACGCGGCCCGTTGATGCGCGGCGCCAATGGCGCAATTGAAGCGGGCGCTATAGCAATCGGCGTTTCGTCAAAAGTCGCTTCAGGAGACTTCATTTCTGGCGCATCGACAGGTTGCGGCTGCGGCGTAACACCCGCGGGATAAACCAACATCGCGTTCGCCCAATCGGCATGATCGAACGTGTCGCCGTCTTCGGCCTGGTTCACGCGCAAAATTAAACGCTTGACGCCGCGCAAATCAACCGAAATCCGTCGTGGTGAGTCGCCACCTTGCATCGGGCCGCTGTTGAAGACCAACTTACCGTCGGCGTAAACCTCGAAACCGACGCTGCCTTTGCCTGCGGTCTCATCATCCACGCCGACAACCGCCGCGAAACGCGAAGCGCCATTAACCTCAATCGCGTACTGGCTCGTGGCGTGTGTTCCCACGCCGTGCGGGTAAACGGTTCCGCCTAACTTCAGCGCCGCACCACCAACAGATTTCGCGGCTTGCGGCCTTTGCCAGCCGCAGCTCATCTTGGAAAGATCGAGCGAATCCAGCCATACGGCATTCAATTTCGCATTGGTTGCAACCTCGAAGTTGGTGAAGCGCAAATTGCCGCCGCAACCGCAAGTATCCGCCGCAACCTTGACAGGAATTGGTTTTGGAGCAGAAACCGTTTTTCTCGCGGCGTGCGAAGTCGCCAGGCTCAACGATGCCGTTCCCGCTGCAATTCCAAGCGTCAGGCAAGCGGCGATGTGCTTTCTGTGTCGAATCAAAATCATGGTTCGCTCCAAATTAGTGGGTTCGCCGAAAGACGCCGAAAGCTCAGGCGAAATAGATAATCTCAAAAAGGCAACCACAAGAGTTGCCCCTACGCGGAACTTAATCGTAGGGGCAACCCTTGTGGTTGCCCTTTAGATGTTCTCTTGGAGTTGCTGCTGCGCTATCGAGTACTCGATTCGCTTTCTTCAGCGATAGGAAGCAAAGACTTTGCTCAATTCCATCTGGCGATGATCGGGATTTGACTTTTCCAGAATCGCGTCCATGCGGTCATTCAAGGTCGGCTTTTCTTTCTGGTAAATGATGCCCAGGTGTTCGGTTTGCGTGTCCAGCGCCAAAGTCATTGCTGCGGCTAAATCGGTCGGATCGTGCTTGCCTTCGAGCGGCAAAATGTGGGCATCAATTTCGTCGTAGGTTTTGTTGAACATCACGCACGGGCTGAGAATTTGGATGAACGAAAAGCCCTTGTGACGAATCGCCGCGTTATATAATTCGGTGAGTTGCTTGGGCTTCGACGAATAGCCGCGCGCCACGAAAGAAGCGCCATACGTCAGCAGCATCGCCAGAGGATTGAGCGGTTCTTCATACTGACCGTGCGGCGAAGTCGTGGTCAATTTGAAGCCGTGCCCCAAACCGTCTTGTGAGCCAGTTGTCGGTGAAGTCTGGCCTTTGGTCAGTCCGTAAATGAAGTTGTCCATCACGATATAAGTGATGTCGACGTTGCGGCGCGCGGCGTGCGGAATGTGACCTCCGCCAATTGCAAACGCATCGCCGTCGCCGCCGACTGCGATAACAGTCAAATCGGGATTGGCGATTTTAACGCCAGTCGCAACTGGCATGGTGCGCCCGTGAACCGTATGAAAACCATACGATTTGATGAAAACGGGCAGGCGAGACGAACAACCGATGCCCGACACGATAACAGTTTTGGTCGGGTCGATGTCAAGTTCGGAAAACGAGTTATACATCGCGGCGAGCACGGCGAAATCGCCGCAGCCCGGGCACCAAATCGGCTTGGCTTCGGTTTTATATTCTTTGGCTGGCATGAAAGGCATGGGAAGCTCCGCTTTTTGAAAGGATGAGAGATGAAGGATAAGGATGAAGAAAAAGCAGCGGACTTGAACGATACCGTTCCTGATTCCAGTACTCGATTCTTCATCCCTCATCTTTCATAATTCATCCTTGTGTTAAATTCTCGATCCGCTGTTATCAACGCTGTCGCCTTGACCTTGATGGCCGGGTTGCGGCGCTCTGACTTGACGTTGATGTTGCACGCGCGCGACTTGCGTCAAAACTGGCTCGCTTTTGTCGGTGCCCCAGCCGTGCAGAAACAGGATTTGTTCCAGCAATTCGTAAGGCGTAAAAGGCTGTCCCGTGCATTTGGTGAAACTTTCGACCTGCACATTCAAAGCGGCGCGCAGGCGTTGCGCAAACTGTCCGGTGTAGTTCAGTTCGGCGACAACGATGCGCTTTTTGCCTTCCATCCATTGCCGAATCGCGTCTTCGGGCAGCGGGTTCATCAGCAAAACGTGCAGTTGCGCGGCATTCAAACCTTGCTGTTGCGCCAGGTCAATCGCTTCCTGCATCGCGCCTTCAGTCGAGCCCCAGGTAATGAAACCGATCTCCGACTCCACGTTTCCATAATGGCGTGCGAAGGTTCCTTTGCGATTCGCGTACTCGACGGCGACTTGCAGTTTTTTGTGGCGCTTATCGCTCATGTTTTTGTGCGCGGCAGGCGAAATATCCGGCTTGCCGCCTTCGTTATGCTCCAGTCCGGTCGCAATATAATATGTCGCGTCATCGAACGGCTTGGCCATCGGCGAAACGCCACTTTCGGTCAGCGCAAAACGCTTGTAGTTCTGCAATTGCTCGGCTGTCGGGCGCGCGCGATTGATAATTTCGTAATCGCTCAACTTAGGTTCAGGAATCAAAGCGCCCGCGTTTGCCAAGTAAAAATCGGTCAGGAAAAGCGTTGGCATCTGGCACATTTCGGCCAGGTTAAAGGCTTCGATTGTCATGTCGAAGCAATCTTGAATGTTGGCCGGAGCCAGCACAATGCGCGGCGCATCGCCGTGACCGCCATAAATCGCCAGGTTCAAATCGCTTTGTTCCTGCTTGGTCGGAAGTCCGGTCGAAGGCCCGCCGCGTTGCGCATCGAAAATGACGCAGGGAATTTCAGCCATCGAAGCCAGACCAATTTCTTCAACCATCAGCGAAACGCCCGGCCCGCTGGTCGAAGTCGCAGCTTTTTTTCCAGCGTAACTGGCGCCCAAAACCATTCCTAAAGACGCAATTTCGTCTTCGGCCTGAATCACGCGACCGCCGAACTTGGGCAACAGGTTCGCCAATTTTTCCAGAATGGTGGAAGCGGGCGTAATCGGATAACCGGCGAAAACGCCCAATCCTGAAGCAATGGCGCCCAGAGCAATCGCGTCGTTGCCGCCCATCATCAGCAAATCGCCGGAAGTTTCGCGGCGCTCGACGGCAAACGGAATGTGTTCGCCCGTTTTCTGTGCGGCGTTGCGTCCCAAAGTCAAGCCCAACAAGTTCGCTTCGACAATTTTTTCGCCTTTGCGGTCGAACTTCTGGTGAATTAATTGGTTGACGACTTCGGTATCGACGCTCAAAAGTTCGGCGATGGCGCCCAGAGCGACCATGTTTTTGGCGCGCGCGCCGCCCGCTTCACGCTTAGCGATGCCGGTAAAATCGATCTCGATGATCTGCGCGTTCATGTTGGTATCATCGACCTGACATTCGGGATCGAAAATCAGCACGCCATTCGGTTTCAGGTCGGCTTTGTGAATCTGATAAACCTCGTCGTTGAAGCAGACCAGAATATCCAAATGCGAGCCTTGCGATTTGGGCGTGCTTTCGCCGACGCGCAACTGGAACATCGACGGCCCGCCTTTGATTTCGGCTGGCAAACTTTCGATTTTGAAAATGCGCAAGCCTAATCGTCCTAATGCAATTGCCAGGAATTCGCCGGTCGTGCGCACGCCTTCGCCGCCGTCGCCCGCAATGCGAATGATGACATCGTTGAGAATTGGCGCGTGTTCGCCGCTTCGAGTACTCGATGGCGCTACCTGGCTCGATGGCGCGGCGTCCAAAACTTCACTCATAAGAAAAACTCCGTCTGTTCAAGAAATAAGGCAAAAGAAGGCCCAGCGTTGTCGAAAACAATCGCTGGGCAAAATCAGTACGAAAAAAGTGCGAAATACGTCCATCCGTCCAAGCCGTTTCTTCTGTTGTCAGTTTCAACTCCTCGCCTTCGGCCACAAATGGAGCGACAGTAAAGGCGCGTAGTTGTTCAATAAGCGAAAAGGGGAGAAAGGCGGACATCGAAAAGGTTAAGACGCGATTAAGGAAGCAATAGCGGCAGTCTAATCGGCGCCTTCTTTTTCGTCAACTTTGCACATAATGCGTTTGCCAGAGCGAGGCGGTTAAACTGTAAGTTCTTATTATGAGTTTGTCTTCGCCTTCGAGTACTCGATATGTAGCGGACAGTGTTCTGGTTCCCGAACGCCTTAAAATCGGCTTGTTGACCGATACATTTTTGCCGATTTCCAATGGCGTGACGCATTCGGTGGCAGCGCTGGCGCGCATTTTTCTGCAAAACGGTCACGAGCCGCACATCTTCACTTTCGCTCCGGCGCGCGAACTCAAGTTCGCGCCCGAAGGCTTGCTCGATGATCCGCCGCATTTGTTGCGCGTGCCGCCGCGCGGAGGCGAAGAAGCCATCGACGGCGTACCGATTCATTACGCGCCCGCCTTGCCGATTTTGGAAACAGGTTATTATTTCGGCGTGCGTTATCCGATGTGGATGCGCTCTTTGTTGAATGAAATGGACGTTTTGCACGTTCATCATCCTTTTATTTCCGGGCGACTGGCGCGCCGCCTGCGCCTGGAACATCAGCCGATTGTCTTCACCAATCACACGCGCTACGACATTTACACGCATTATTTCCAGAGCGCGATGCCGCGTCAAATGCAGTCTTTTACAGAACCTTTGACCAAGCCGGAAAATCTGGGACATCGTTTTACAGCGCGTGCCGCACGTTTCGCCAACGCCTGCGATGCTGTGATTGCGCCGTCAGCTTCGATGCGCGGCGTGATGGCGGGCTGGGGCGTGCGCGCGCGGGTTCATGTGATTCCCAACGGCATTGATTTAAGCCGTTTCCTCGACACATCGAATCTTCCGACATCGAGTACTCGAGACGCATCCATTATGCGAAATGGCCAAAATGTGTTACATAGAGCACATAGCACTTCACGTACTGAATGGCGCCAACGTTGGAAAATCGACCAAGACGCGCCGCTCGCTATTTATCTGGGACGCATCGCGCCGGAGAAAAATGGGCGCGTTTTGCTGGAAGCGTTCTCTCTGGCATATCAGAAGAATGTCAATTTTCGCCTGGTGATTGTGGGAAATGGGCCATCAACTGAGGAATGGATAGAGTGGACGCGCGAAATGGGCATTGAAAAAGCTGTTCGTTTTGCGGGTGCGCTGAAGGCTTATGACGTTCCTTCGGCCTTGAGTGCAGCGGATGTTTTCGTTTCGGCGAGCGTGAGCGAAGTGCATCCTCTGACCTTTATCGAAGCGATGGCGAGCGGTTTGCCATGCGTGGGAACGCCTTCGCCGGGTGTGCAGGATTCGATTATTGACGGCGTCAATGGATGGATTGCTCCCGCCGAACCGCTGGCTTTTGCCAACGTCCTCGGCGCAGCATTGAGCGATGAAGCCGAGCGCAAGCAACGCGGAATACAAGCTCGCAACGATTGCCACGCTTACTCGATTGAAACGAATGCGGCGCATGTTTTGAAGCTGTATGACGAAGTTATCCACGCGCGCCTGGAAGATGCTTCCACTCGAAGAAGTTGAACTGCTATTAAACTTCGCCGCGATTTTCGTGTGCAAGGTCGTAAAGATCGAGTACTCGAAACCTTTATGATGTAGGCGAAATTTAAGTTCAAATGTTTGGTGGCTTAAGTTGGTGAGGTTCGCGGACAAACTCGCACGGACTGGCACCCGGGTTCGTTGAGGAACTCACGGATTGAGCCACCACCAAATGTTTAACGGCTGAAGGTTGAGAAACCGAACCTTTTTTAAGGTAAACCATTTTAGATGGCCTGCCGAAAGGCCTGTCGAGAATCGAGCGCTAAAACGATTTTGGTAATGTTGTGAGCTGAAGCGCAAGCGAACTTCGATTTAAGGGATTCTCATGGTGCGGGGAACGAAAAGCATGGCTCACTCGAATCCGAGCAACGCAGGAGTACTGCGACAACGACGCGACCGCTCGTTCGGTGGCTTGTTGTCGCTTGTCGCTTGTGTGCCGGTTTTGGTCGCTCTGGCAATTACCGCGAGCGCCTCAATAATCGCCGTTCCAGCCAGTGCGGAACCGGCTTCTTCGAAGACTACGAAAACAGCAGCCAAAGAAAACGCGAGCCGATCAAAGAAAACGTCTTCTCACACCGCATCGGCGTCTGCCGCTTCCTTATCTTCGCAGGGTTTGAGGGCATCAGTGTCGAGTACTCAACCGCGTGTTGTGAACTGGTTGCGCTCTCATCCGCAGATTGCGCTTTTTGCGGGTGCTCTGGGCGTGTTGGCTTTGGCTGTCGGATTGGTGGCGATTACGCGACCGCCGCGCGTGCGTGGAGAAGTTCCGCCGCCAGTCGGCGGTTCGGACGATGTCGAGCGCTTGCAAATGTTGCTTGACTTTGAGCAAGCCGCGCGCAAAGAAAACGAAGTTTTGTTTTGGAAAATGGCGATCCATGCGGGCGATGCGATGCACATCATGCACCCGCGCGAAGGCACAGTTCAATGGTTTGGCGGCATCGATGCGATGTTGGGCTATGCACAGAATTCGTTTCCTCGCACTGTCGACGGTTGGGCGGTCAGCATTCATCCCGAAGAAAGCGCAAAAATCGTCGCGCTTTATACGACGGCCTGTCGCAAAAAAGAAGAATTTAAGGCCGAATACCGGATACGCCATCGCAATGGAACGTATCGCGAGTGGTCGCATCGCGGTCGTCCGGTCACTGACGAGCGCCGCAACCTGATGAGTTTCGTCGGCGCCTGCACCGATGTCACCGAACGCAATCGAGCGCAACGCGACATGCGAGAAAATGAGGAAAAGTTCGGCAGCGTTCTTCAAGCGAACCCGGCAGCGATGCTGGTATGCGATGCGACGGGCCGTATCACGCTCGCCAACACCGCTGCGGAACAGCTTTTCGGCTGTGCGCCGGGAACTTTGGCGGATGCGCCTTACGCGGGCGGCAGTTGGGACATCGTGGATCGAGATGGTATGGCTTTGCTGGACGGCCAGATGCCGCACGCTCTGGTGGCAGCGGCAAACGCTCCGCTCAGCGATGTGGAACACGCCATCGAGCGAGGCAACGGCGATGTCGCTTTTGTCGCGGTAAACGGCGCGCCTTTGCACGATGCGAGTGGCGCAGTCAGCGGCGCAGTTTTGTTTTTGAGCGATATTACCGAGCGCATACAACGTGAAAACCAAACGTTGCGCGAAGGTTTTTATGATGTTTTGACGGGCTTGGCAAAGCGCGCCTTGTTCCATGATCGCTTGGAACACGCTCTTCAACGCGCGGCCAATGCCGGAACACGGATCGCCATCTTGCTGCTTAATAATGAAAGCTGGAAAAGCGCCAGTGAAGAATTGGGCGAAGGCGCCAGCGAAGAATTATTGAAGATTACGGCGCAGCGTTTGGATGGCTCGTTGCGCGTCTTCGATACGGCAGCGCGCTTGACCGGCGGCGAGTTCGCCATTCTACTGGAAGATATTCCCGCTCTGGAAAACGCGCAAATCGTGATAGATCGAGTACTCGAAGCGCTGCTACAACCAATTTCACTGCGCGGTCAGGAACTTTTGGAATCGCCGCGTTTGGGAGCCGCTCTCAGCAGGCCGCGTTGCGCGCCCGAAGAAATTATGAGTTGGGCTACCGAAGCCTTGTCCGCAGCGCGCCATCAAGATGTGCGTTTCGCGTGGCACGAATCTTCGTTTGAATCGTTCGGCTCCGTCCTCACTGAAGAATCTGCGGCAGACGAGGCAGTCGAAGAAACCCAGATTGTGCAAGATGCGGTGGAAGATACGCTCGAAGCGGATGAAAAGTTAGATGTCACGAACGGCTCCTCAAACGGCGCACCGAAAGAAGCGGCTGGCTTGCTTGGGCCGACATTTTATTTTTCTACAAACGTCGTGAGCGATGTCGTATCGGGTAATGGCACTGTGAACGGCGCGTTGGCTCCTGGGCTGGCGGTACATCGTGTCACCTCCGACGGCGTTCTGGTAGACGAAGAAACTTCGATGGACGAAGACGACGATGCAGTTTTTCCTCATGCCGTAGCGAACGGTCACGTCATCAAAAGCCTGCCGCCGATCCACGAACTGAAGCATGAACTCAAGGTCGTCGGCTCTATCTCTGAGGAAAGTATCAGGGCGTTGCAGGAAGAGCGTGCCAGCAAAATACCTTTGGAAAAAGAAGCAAATACATCATCCGATGATTCCGAAGAAGTCACGAGATTGTTAAAACAAGCCTAATCTTGTTGTGCCCGAACCGCCGATTCCCAAGAACGGCGGTTTTTGCGTGTCTTGGTGCGGTTTTTGTATGCTTGAAGAACGCCCATCTAACATTTTTGGAGAATCGAGTACTCATGCCCCACGTTTTAATCTGCGATGCCGTCGCTGAAGACGGTCTTCGCATTCTGGAAAAAGCCGCGCAGGTCACCGTCAAAACAGGCTTGAAAGAAGCCGAACTGATTGAAATCGTCGCCGATTACGACGCGATTATGGTGCGCTCGGCGACCAAAATCACGCGCCCCGTTTTAGAAGCCGCCACCAAATTGCAAATTGTCGGACGCGCTGGCGTTGGCATCGATAACATTGATGTTCAAGCTGCAACCGAGCGCGGCGTGATCGTTGTTAATTCACCGGCGGGCAACACGGTCGCGGTCGCGGAACTGACGCTGGGCATGATGATTTCGCTGGTGCGCCGTTTAAGTCCCGCCGACAAAAGCGTCAAAAACGGCGAATGGAAGCGTTCGGCGTTCATGGGCAGCGAGATTTATGGCAAAACGCTGGGCGTTATTGGAACCGGAAAAATCGGTACCGAAGTCATCAAGCGCGCGCAAAGTTTCGGCATGAAAGTGCTGGGCTACGATCCGTTCTTAACGAGTACTCGAGCGCATCAACTGGACATCGAAGCGACGACCATCGACGATATTCTGGCTCGCGCCGATTTCGTCACTTTGCACACGCCGCTGACCAAAGACACCAAGCATCTGATCAACGCCGATTCGATTGCGCGCATGAAAGATGGCGCCTACATTCTCAACTGCGCGCGCGGCGGCATCATCGACGAAACGGCGCTTTATAACGCTTTGAAAAGCGGCAAATTGGGCGGCGCCGCATTGGATGTTTTCGAGACTGAACCGCCCACAGAATCGCCTTTGCGCGAACTGGATAACGTTTTGCTGACGCCGCATTTGGGTGCCAGCACCGAAGAAGCGCAAGTCGAAGTCGCGCTGGACGTGGCAAGGCAAATCGTCGATGTTTTTGGCGGAAGGCCGCCGCAAAGCGCTGTCAACTTGCCGCCTTTGCCGCCCGAAACGCGCGAATTTATCGGGCCGTTTTTGCCGCTGATGGAAAAACTGGGACGAATGCAGGCGCAATTGGCCGAAGGCCGCATCGAGCGCGTACAAATCGAGTACTGCGGCGACTTGCACAACTTCGATACATCGGCGTTGACGCGCGTTTTTCTTAAAGGCTTGTTGCAGCCGTCTTTCGATCAGGTCGTTTCCTACGTCAACGCGCCGATTTTGGCCGAACAGCGCGGCGTTGCGGTCAGTGAAACCAAGTGCGACAACAGCGAAGATTACTCGAATCTGGTTATTACGCGTGTCATTCGCAACGACAATGGGCACGAACGCGCGCGGCAAATCGATGGCACGGTTTTCAATGAAAAAAATCCACACATCGTCGGCATTCAGGGTTTGCGCGTCGATGTGGTTCCCGAAGGCACGCTGCTGGTCATTCCCAATACGGACAAGCCTGGCATGATCGGTCGCGTCGGCACCATTCTGGGCAACGCGCAAATTAATATTGCTGGTATGCAAGTCGGAAGAACTAACGTCGGCGAACGCGCCGTGATGATCATTTCGCTGGAAGAACCGGTTTCCAGTGAAGTTTTGGCGCAACTGGAAACTCAAGACGATTTGTTCGGCGCGCGACAGGTCGATCTGCGTTGAAAGGAGGGCAGCAATTGACCTTGCGAAGCGCCGAAATACGGAAGTTGGCAGCCGTCAAATTTCGTGATGGAAATCGAGTACTCGAATGGGAAATGGCGAAGCAAATTGGTCGAGTGCGAGACACAAAGCGTGCATTGTTTTGCATAATCTGGTACAACGTGAGAGGTGTTTTGCAAAGTGAAGCACAAACAGTCAATTTTTCAGACAAGAGGAACAAATGAACAACTTTCGTAAATTTGCCGTGATTACGGCTACAGGTGCCGTCATGGCCAGCGCTTTGGTCGCCGGATGCGGCGGTGGCAGCGATGCCAATTCGACAGACACCAACACCACCGAAGCCACCAACACCGTAATTAGCAACACGACCATTAGCAACAGCGCCAGCAACAGCGTAAGCAACACGGCCACCGACAACAGCGCCAGCAACACGGCCACCGACAACAGCACAAGCAACACAACCACCGACAACAGCGCCAGCAATAGCGCGATGGGCAACACGGCTACAGGCAACAGCGCCATGGGCAACACGGCTACGGGCAACACGGCCATGAGCAGCACGACAACTCACAGTTCGACGACCACGAAGAAAGCAACGACAGCCCCGTCGCCCAAGATGTAAAACACGACGAAAAAGCCGTGCATCGTCAAAGTTTCTCGTTCAAGGATGTTCACGAAAAACTCTAAGCGATCATAGAAAATAAAAGAAGCATTGGCGCGAAATAGCCAATGCTTCTTTTCGTTGGCATCCTCGTTAAACCTCGAAATTTCGGGTTTTAATCTTTTTCTTTCAAGATTCCATATAACGAGTACTCGATAGTGATTCGTAATGGCGTTTCGTGTCATACTCTTTTGCGATTATGGCCATTTCTCCGATTCCCTTTCACTCGCAACCCGCGCCAGAAACGCCAAAAGAAATGACGTTTTTCGAGCAAGTTGGCGGCGCGCCCGCTTTCGAGCGATTAGTCGAACACTTTTACAATGGCGTTTCCCGCGACGCGACTTTGCGCCCGATGTATCCCGCAGACTTGACCGAAAGCAAGCGACATTTGGCGTTGTTTTTGATGCAATATTTCGGCGGCCCGACGACGTATTCCGATGAACGCGGCCATCCTCGCTTGCGCATGCGACACTTGCCGTTTTCTGTTGGACAAGCTGAACGCGATGCCTGGATGCGCCACATGACAGCCGCCGTAGAAACTGAAATGCCGCCACAATTTCACGAAGTTTTGCTTGATTACTTCGGTCGCGTGGCAACCTTTATGATGAATCGCTGAAATTGAGATACGCGAAGTTATCGCGGCATGGAAAGAGTGGTGTAACGGAAGCACGCCGCTCTCAAGAAGCGGAGGGTGCGGGTTCAAATCCCGCCTCTTTCCAGTTTTAATCCATTGGCTGAAAAATTCGAGACCTCCGTGAATCTTCCAACTTGTGCATTGGGCGCAGTGTTCCTAAAATCATGCAGGTTGGGAAGCCGTAGTTTAATGGAAGAACGCCCGCTTGCTTAGCGGAAGGTGAAGGTTCAAATCCTTTCGGTTTCCACCTGGCTATGGAAATGGTAGATCAAGGGAAGAGCGCCCGCCCGTCACGCGGGAGATGCGGGTTCGAGTCCCGCCCATTTCCACTTTCTTCCACTTTACGCAATCGAGTACTCGAACTAAAGAAAACGGACGCCGTAGCTCAAGGGAAGAGCGCTCGAATGGCATTCGAGAAGTGAAGGTTCGAGTCCTTCCGGCTTCCACTTTTTCATCTGTCCGCATTTTGCCATGAACATTTCGCCGCGCGAACGGGAAATTTGCCTGCAGTTTTTGCAGCAGATTTCCGAGGAACCTGCGCTCATCGACAACGACGAGCGCATGAAAAGCTTGATTGCCAAGATTCATAAAGAAGGCAAACGAGGCCAGCGCCGCCACGCGCGACAAGAGCGCACTCATCACGACCGCCAACTCAAAGCACAAACCGCGACCGCTCAAAAAGATTGCACAACGTCACTTCCCGTGTTGCCGCAAACCGCTTCCCATTCAACTGACGCCGACAATTTCGATGAAGCAAATGCCACGTTTTTCGATGAGAAATTACATCGGGCGACGCGCTGCTACATTTGCAAAGAGCCTTATCGAGACGTTCATTTTTTCTATCATTTGCTGTGTCCAGGTTGCGCCGCCTTCAATTATCAAAAGCGAATGCAACGCGCCGATTTAAGCGGGCGCGTCGCTTTGATTACTGGCGCACGCATCAAAATCGGGCACGAAATGGCTTTGCAAATGCTGCGCGATGGAGCAGAAGTTATCGTCACGACGCGTTTTGCGCGCGATGCCGCGGAGCGTTTTTCGCGTGCACCCGACTTTCCCGAATGGCGCGACCGCTTGAGCATTTATCCTCTCGATTTGCGCGACATTCCTGCCGTGGAAGCCTTCGCCGCACACCTTTCGAGTACTCGAACGTCGCTCGATATTCTGATTAACAACGCTGCACAAACCATCAAGCGACCACCCGCGTTTTATCGTCACTTGCAAGAAAGTGACGAACGCAAAGTGTTGATGGCTGGCGCGCCGGAAACGATGATAGTTCATCGTGTGCCGTCCAATGAAAATGAAGACGACCTTTATTTTCCTGCTGGGTTTTTCGATGCGCACGGGCAGCAAATGGATTTGCGACCTCTCAACAGTTGGCGCTTGCGCCTGGGCGAAGTCGAAACCTGGGAAATGCTCGAAGTGCAATTGGTCAATGCAGTTGCGCCGTTCCTTTTGAATAGCCGCCTGAAACCGCTACTGCTGCGTTCAAACTTTGAGCGACGTTTCATCATCAACGTGTCGGCGATGGAAGGACAATTTAATCGTGTTGGCAAAACCGCGTTTCATCCGCATACCAACATGGCCAAAGCCGCCTTGAACATGATGACACGCACTTCCGCCGCCGATTACGCGCGCGATGGCATTTATATGAACAGCGTCGATACCGGCTGGGTTACCGACGAAAACCCGCACGCGCAGAAAATTTATCAACAGCAAAGCGCCGCTTTCTACACGCCGCTGGATATTATCGACGGCATGGCGCGCCTTTATGACCCGATTGTGCAAGGCATTATGCAGCCCGCGGAACCGCTGCACGGGCACTTTCTGAAAGATTACGCGCCGCACGACTGGTAAGAACACAACGGCAATTCTACCCGACCGCGACCGCAAGGAAGCGAGCTTTATGTGGTTGTAGCAAAGCTCGCTTCCTTGCGGTCGTGGTCGGGCGAAGTTGCACAAAGGTTTTATGAACGAACTGACGATTCATTGTCCCATCAAAAGCGTGGCGGCAATTGCGGCGCCCGATATTTCGCAAATCGCGCCGTTGCTGGAGCATTTGCGCTCTAACAATCGAGTACTCGAAGCGACGGTTTTTCCGCGTGGAACGGTTCTTGAAGATGGGCGACTGGATTTGTGCAAGCAAGGTATGGGACCGTCCGGTTGCCGCCTGGTAACGGAATCGTTGCGCTACAACACGACCATTAAAAGTCTTTTGCTGGGAACTGACGGTATCGGAAACGAAGGCGCGCGCGATGTCGCGCAGTTGGTTCAGACAAATCCAAATCTGCAAATCGTTTATCTGGGCTGCAACCGCATCGAAAAAGAAGGTGCGACATTTCTGGCGCGTGCTTTGACGCACAACGCGAGCGTGACGGGATTGTGGCTCAAACGCAATCCAATTGGCGAAGATGGCGCGCAATCTGTGGCTGAAATGCTGCGTCACAATCGAACCTTGCGCTCGCTCGATCTGGTGAATACTGCGCCTGGCGACAAAGGTTTAGCCGCTTTATTAGACGTTCTGACGCAAGAAAATCGCACGCTGGAGCGCTTGTATCTGGGTGGGAACGGCATCCAGAAAAATGCCGCTGTTCTTTTGGGCGCGCTGTTGGAAAATAATCCGAACCTGCGCGCCTTGTTGCTCAATGTCAACTTTCTGGGCGATGAAGGCGCGACAACTTTGGCGAAATCGCTCCGCCAAAACCGCACTCTGACGGAACTGGGATTGGCAAGTAACGGCATCACCGTAAAGGGCGCGAAACCTTTGCTTGAAGCGATTGCGACGCATCCGACCTTGCGCTCGCTCGACTTGGGTTACAGCGTTTCAACCAAAGTTTTAGGCGCGTCTGCCAACACGCTGGGCGATGAAGGCGCATCTCTCATCGCGCAAATGCTACACGAAAACAAAACACTGCAGCGCCTCGATTTGCGAGGCAACGGCTTCTCGGAAGAAGGAAAAATGCAAATCGTTGCGGCGTTGGAAGAAAATCAAACCTTGCGACATCTGGTTTTAGACGGCAAACAAAATGCGCGTTTAACGGCTTTGCTCGAACGCAATCGTCAGTCCGAGATGCAACTTCCCGCACCAGACGATGTTTTGCTGATTCGCAGCGTTTATCGCACAGCGCGTTCAGCGAAGCGATGAGTTTTAACGAACCCCAAACGTAAGCGCGAAGCTGAAGTCCTTGTCACGTCAGCCTCACGCTTGCGATTCGCTAAGGTCTCCGCGATCATCGAGTACTCGATAGTTCAAATGTGAATTCAACCGTGTTCCAGAAGCCGCACGGTTTCGCCGAAAGGAAACTTTTCCGGCGCTAAACCGCCTGGCGTGACAACCCACAAAACGGGCAATGACGGCGATGTCGCGGGAAAAACGCCCATTCCATCGGTCAGATAAACAGCGATCGTGGAAACGCCAATTGTGGAAACGCCAAACGGTTCGCGTTCCACTGCTTCAAAGAATGGGCGAAAATCGGTTCCGCCACCGCCAACAGGCGCAGGAATTGTTTGATTCTCGTTAAGAGAATAGGGGCCATATAAGGCGGCGTCAGCATAAAATAGTTCGCATTGCAGATGTGGATAAGCCGCTAAAATACCGCGCACTTCGCCCACAAAAACATCCATTTGCCGGTTATCGACCGAACCGCTCGTATCAACTGCGACCAGAACACGCAACGATTCGCCTTCGAGGGTTTCGAGATAAAGGCCGCGCGATAGAAGACGCCGGTCAAAACCCTGAAAATCAACGGGCGTGCGCACCAAATAACGCCACAAATGGGCGCGCCAATCCAAATGCGATGGCTCCAGCGCGCCTAACTCGCGCACCAAACCCGCTGGCAACTTTCCGATGCCTGACGCTCGCGCCAGAACCGCCGCTTGCTGGCGAGCGTGCTGCCAATAAGTTTCTAAGATGCGGCGGCGTTCGTCGTCGCCCAACTCTTTCGCCTCCAGCAGATCGGGATGCGCTAAAAATGGTAAATTCTTCAAGTCGCGTCCCAGCAGTTCATAAACTTCTTCCGTACTGAACTTTTCTAATGCGCCTTCGCGCAAAGCACCTTGCGGCAAAGTGAAAGGCGTTTCGTTGGCGATGATGCCGTTCACCACGATGTCGGCGGCGATATTCCACAACAAAGGCTCGCGCGTTCCTCGTCGCGGCAAATGCAGCAAAGCGGCGTGCAAAACTTCATGCAACAGCAAGCCATCGAGTTCGGCAGCGTTTAATTCATCCACGAAACCCTGGTTGAAAAACACATCGCGCCCATCAGTCGCCGCCGTTGGAAGATCGTTGCGCAGAATCATACGCGCGAACAACGCCAGAACCGCAAAAAATGGCGCCTGTGACCGCAACCTCAACAAAGACGCGCTGATGCGACGCTCGAAAACCGCGTTTTGTGTGACATGCGGCGAATTGTCCAAGGGAACAGAATTCATGCGAAAAGTTTCTGCTTTCGAGTACTCGATACGTCAAATTTGGTTGGTGTGTCGCAAGAGTGAATACATCTTCGGGCAGAGTGACGTGACAAATCACGGTCATACAAAAGAAAGTGTGAAGTCAAAGCCTGGCGATCTTCTCTTTCTACTGCTCAGAAGTCACATTATTTGTCGTGTTAGCAAATAAAAATCTCTTAGCCGTGAGTGAAATTCACTGAACGACAAGTAAGAATCATTCAAGCACGAGTAAGAAATACTCATCGTCCAGTAGTTTTTACTCGACCACCAGTGAAAACCATTCAATGTCGAGTGAAAATTACTGAACGGCCAGCGAAAAATACTCAGCAACCAGCAAAAACCACTTGGCGTTGAATGAAAATTACTTACTGTTGATTGAGAATAGCTTAACGTCGAATGAAAAGTATTGGCATTAAGTGAAATGGTTGTCTTCGGGCAGGGAAATCGTCTGGCCGATAAAATAAAATGTCTTGAAATTGCATCAAGGTTTGTTGCGCCCGTTCAAGTCTTGAGCAAGGTTTGGTAATCGGCGAGAAAGCGGCGCAGTCGTTCATCTTTGGCAACGAGTTCGGCCAGCGCGCCGATTTGCCCGCGATCTCGCAGCAGGCGAAACAAGTCGGCGGCGAAGAGTTGCACCCACTCGGCCGCGGCTTTTTCGGACAGCCAACTCCAGGCGGAATGCGCCCTTGAAACGTTGTCGGCGCGCATCGTCAAACCGATGGTCAAGGCATAGCGGACTGAAGGTTCGGTTGGGAAATTAATTGTTTCACCACGCCCTTCCAAAATCGCTTCCAGGTCAGGCAAATGCGCATAAAGTTCGACGAATGCCGCGAATTCGGCAGCCGCGCCCGCACCAATCGCCGGTTCAATGCCCAGGTGAGCGTTCATCAGGGCGCTGGCCATCATCCACGAGCGGGGAGACGGCCAAGCGCTTTGCAGAGGATCAAGTTTGTGCAGTAGGGTTGGACGAAACGCCAGAAACGACAAAATTTGCTCGTTCAAACCATGCGCGAGCGCATACGCCTTGAAACTATTGAAATCGGGTAGCGCTTCCAAATGCAAAAAACGATTGGCAAGCGGCGCGGGCATATCGAAAACCGAAGCTCGATCTTCCTTGCGATTGCCCGCTGCCCAGATGAACCAATTGCTTGGCACCACGTAGGAACCGACGCGACGATCTAAAATGAGCTGCTGCGCGATGCCTTGTATGGCTGGCGGCGCCATGTTCAGTTCGTCTAAAAAGAGAATGCCCTGACCGTCGCGCGGCAAAAACTCTGGCGGATACCAGCGCGAAATGCCGTTTTCAGGAACTGGCAAGCCACGCAAATCGGTTGGCGCCAGTTGCGACAAACGCACATCCACGAACTCTAATGCGTGACGCTGCGCGACCTGCGCCACAATCGACGATTTGCCGATCCCAGGCGGCCCCCAAATCATGGTGCTGAGAAAAAGACGCCGCTCCACCAATCGTTCAAGATATTCTTCCAATTCGTGCGTTGTCATAAAAGCGTGATCCGTGCATGGTGGTTAGTGGTTAAAAATTGATTGTGGCGTGTCTTTAATCCTTTCATTTGCTGCGGCCTGCACGAAGCGGTTGCCGTCTTGCGCCAGTTGTTGCAACAAAGCCAAAGGCGTAGACGGATTGCGCGCGATGACATAACGCGCCGTCCAATTGCCGTCGAAAAGATGCTCTTCGAGTACTCGATGTGGCACCTTCGGGTCGCAAAGTTCCGCTAATTGCTTGAACGAAGTGGCGCTTTGCAGTAGGAAGGTCAAACTTTCCTGCTGCCTCTCGGCTGTTGCTTCGGTCAGGTGCTGTTGCACCTGAAGTCGTTCGCAGCGCATCTGGAGTTTGAACTCTTCGCTCGCTCGCGGATGATGCAGCAACCTTTGGACGATTTTTAATCGTTCTCGAGAATGTACCATGCGCTGTTTGCTTGGCATAGTTTGGCTGCCTTTGCTGGCTCGACCACCAGATTGAATAATGTCCAATTCCTTTAGCAATTGTGCCGTGACTCCTTTCAAATCATTTGAATCAGAACGTTCGCACAGTACGAGTGCCGCCTTCTTTCGTTCGCTTGATGAAAGGGATTCTTGCGTGATAAAACGGCGCAGAGTTTCGGAAGAAGCCCAAGGATGACAGATAAGATTGTTTAATGCCTCGTCCCGCGCCACAAGAGTCGCTCCATATCTCATATCCGAAAGGGCGTCGTTCGTTAGGGTTTCCAGCAGTTGGGGCGAAGCATTGTGGTTTTTGGCAACAGCGGCGCGCACCCACCAATCCGCATCCAAGATCAGTATCTCCAACAGCGCGGAGGTCGCATTCGGATTTTCAGCAACACCAGCGCGCACGAACATATCGTCGTCGCGCGCCAGGGTTTCGAGCACGTTCAATGGCGTGTTGGGATGGCGCGCCACACGACGGCGCGTCGGAAGCAAAGGCGAAAGCGCCAACTTTTCCAACATCTCGACAGGCGTTTTTGGATTGGCGGCCACGCTTTTTTCAGGAAGCCAACTGTTCCATTGCGTCGCGTGCGAACAACGTTCTTGCACAAAGGAATTCAAATTCGTCGGCAAATTCGGATGGCGCAGCAAAGCGTGTAAAACTCTTCCTTCGTTGTCTGTCGCCAACTGTTCGAGTACTCGAATCGGCGTTTGCGGATGCAGCGCGACATCCAGGCGAACCGCGCCGCACTCGTCACTTGACAAAATTTCTAAAAGATCCTCTGGTGCAGCGACATTGCGCGCTACTGCGCCACGCACGCGCGAATTGGCGTCACTCGCAAGCTGTTGCAAAACATCGAAAGGCGTTTGAGCATTGCGAGCGACCGCGACGCGAGTTTCACGTTCCGTGGCGCGCGACAAAGTGCGGAGCGTTTGCGGCGAAGTGTTGGGATGACGCGCGACGGCTTGCCGCACCATCACCGAAGCATGCGATGCCAAACGGTCGAGAATTTCGGGCGGCGCGTGCGGATTCTGCACAATCGAAGCGGAAGCATTCGTTGCGAGCAATTTTTGCAGAACTTCGTGCGACGTGTTGGGATGGCGCGCCGCCAACATTTGCGCCCACGCGCCGCCTTGCGACAAGGTTTCCAGTTCCCTGGGCGTCATCGTCGGGTCGGGCGCGGCATAATTCTGTAAATCGCGCGTGCTTCCGGCGCGCACTAATTGTTGAATGATCGGTCGCGCTTCGGGATGACCGAGAATGCCTTGACGCCACTTAAAATCGTCGCTTTGAGCCAAGACCGCCAGCAAAGTGCGCAAAAGTCGCTCGTCTTTGATAATTTCCTTGTCAATTGGTTGTGCTCCGTCGCGCTTCACGCCAAAAGCCGACTGTGGCCTTGCAGCAGCGAGACTTTGCTGCAAGGCGATCTCTGCTTCATCGTGCCAATGCTCGCCGACTTTGCCCGCCACAACAACGTGCAATTCGGCTGCTCGCACCAATTGGCGATGAACCGATGTCGCAAAGGATTCGAGCAACCACAGCGGCACTTCGTTTTCGCACAGCAGGCGCAAACTTGTTTGCAGGCTGAGGAAGCGAAACCAATTCGGCTTTTCCAAGAGCAGCAACGGCAAAACCGGATTGCGCAAAAACTCGCGCGGATGAAGAGGCGCCAGTTTCAATAAAAGATCGAGCGGCGTATTAGGATTGGCCGCGATCAACTTCTGCAAACGACTTTTGATTTCGCCCGCGACTTCGCTCAAGGTGTGCAAGCGTGGAGGCGCCGTCGCCACGTTCGCCGCTTCTTCCAGCAACGATTGAGAATTCGTAGAACTTGAATTATTCATGGTAACACGAAGATTGGAGAAGTATCGAGTACTCGATAATGCTGTTACTCAATTTTAGATTGCACGCAACTCTGAAACGCTAATAACCAGTAGTGTGGGTGTTTGAAAACCCACGCTACTGGTTATTATTTATGTCGTCGCATTTGCTGTGGTCGATGATTGCGTCGCGCCACTGTAAGCCATCTTGTTAACGAGACTGCTTTTAATAAACATCTCTGCGCGGCGCTTCGTGACGCGAAACATCGCCTATGGAGTGGCGACTTCTGTAGCGACGACTTCCCTGACTCATGTCGCGCAGATTGCAAGCCGAATCGAAAAACTCTCTGCCGGTCCATAAAACGTCGGGCGAGTTTGAAGCTTCTTCTTGACGTTGGCTCATCGTTGCCCTATCTTAATACGCCCGACATAAACTTGGTAAGCCCAGGGCGCGAGCTTGAAGGATGGCGAAGCGTCGAGCTTGATGAGGCGCTTGCCAAACCAGTCGGTGTAGTCACCTGCCAGAGAAACATTCGCTGCGGAAGCATTGGCGGAAGCATTGGCGGAAGAAGCGTCGTTCAAGGTGACCGCTTGCGCTTGGTCGCTCAAGTTGACCACAACCAGTACTCGATTCTGCCCCCTTTGTCCGCTTTCTGCGCTTTCTGCGCTTTCTGCGCTTTGCCGCACAAAAGCATACACCTTGTCATCGTGGTTCGACACGATCTTGGTGAAACTCCCTTGAACAACCGCGGGCTGCTCTTGATAAAGCTGCAACAAGCGGCTGTAGAACCCCCACACCGGAGAACTCAGGCGCGCTTCAGCCTGTAGTGGAGGATTGACCTTGAGCAAGCTCATCTCCTGCCCGTTGTAGATCAACGGCTTGCCAGGCAACGTGGTGCACAACACCATCAGCGGCGCCACTTGGGGCACGCCCTGGCTGATGTCGATGGCGGCTCCCGTGCCCCAGCCCCAGTCGGCATGAGGGTGCCAATCGTGGTTATCCAGGAAACGCATCTGAATGGCACCCGCAGGATACATCGCGGCTTCCTTGCGCAGCTCATCGTCGATGTTTGAAGCGGGTTGATGTCCTGCACAGATCTGCCACAGAATAGGTGGCAAGCTCCACTGATAGTTCATGTCGAAAGCTGGATGCACTTCGGGGTTGTCCGCTTCAGCCAGCATGAAGACCGGCTTGAGCGCGTTCAACTGAGGACGCAGCCAGTTCCAGAACTCGACTGGCACGCGACCGTTGCTGCCCGCCACATCGCAGCGGAAGCCATCGATGCCAAAGGTGCGCACCCAGTAGCTCATGTTGTCGCGCATGGTGTTCCACAAGGGCTGGTTCCACTGACCCGCTTTGCCATAATCGAGTTGCGCCACATCGCCCCAAGTATAAGCTTGCGCGATCTGACCTTTGGCGTCTTTGACGTAGAACTCGGGATGAGCCGTGATCAGCGCGTTGTCCCAGGCGGTATGATTGGGAACCCAGTCGAGCAGAACGTGCAAGCCCAAAGCGTGCGCTGTGTTCACCAGATGCTGAAAGTCGGCTTTGCTGCCAAGGTCGGGATTGACTTGCTGGTAGTCGCGCACCGAGTAAGGGCTGCCGAAGCCTTTCAAGTGGCCGCGCGGATAGATCGGCATCAGCCACAAAAGGCCCACACCCATCTTCTTCAAGACCGGCAAGTGCTGCTCGAACTGGCGCATCGCCTGGCCTTTGGTAAAACCATAAACGTCCCAGTTCACTTCGTAGATCGGCAAGTTCTTCGCCCACGATGGACCCGACATCGTCTTGGTCGTTAACGGGCCAGACATCCTCAAAGGCTCGCCTGGATCTGTCAACAGGTAAGGTTGAAAATTTTTGGCAATGATTTTGAAGGGCTGCGTCTTGGGGTTCAGGCCGTTCGCACCATACTCGCTGACGCGGCTTCCATCGACCAATTCAAAATTGTAGGTCAAGTCCTGCTTTCTGTCCCAAGGTAACGATGCTTTGTAGTAGGTGTAAAGATCGTCGGTGCGAACCAACTTCATGGGATAGCGCTGACCGGACGATTTAAGATAAATCCGGCGGAGATCATTGGGACGCGCTCGAAATCTAAGGATTATTTTTCCGTTGTCATAACCGATGTCACGAACACCGTTGGGAGCAAGTAACACGCTGGTAGCTGTTTCGCCATCATCTGGACTCGCGGGCGTTTTGTAGTCGGACGGAGTCACAAACACAACCGAGTTGTCGTTGACCTTGTCTGTTGCGTCGAGAGGTGCCTGAGGATCGACGACCCAGGTCTCCGCTTTATTCGGCCCGAACAGCACAAATTTATAAACATACTTGCCGTAACTGAGGGGCAGGGTAGTCCGCCAGGTGACTCCATCGGCATCCACAGCCATTGGATTTGCGGCCTTGTTCCATCCATTGAAGCTGCCGACCACGCTAACGGATTCCCACTTCTTGTCAGCCTTGAAAACAAAGGTGTAATTCCCAATGCTTTGCGGTTGAACAGGCGAAGCGACACTTGAGGCGATCTGAGCTGAGGCGGCTGAGATCGAACCAGGAAGTTTGCCATTTCCCACCAGCAGTGCCGCCAAAAGCGAGGCACCAATGCCACATTTCTTATAGCGAATTCTCATATTGATAATCCTCTTTGACTGTCGTCGACGAAAAGCGAAGCGGAAGATGAAAAGGGTTGCACCCAAAACAGTTTCACGTCATCGCTATTCGGTTGTGTTCCAGAAGTGATGTACAGAAGATTTTAGCAGATAAGCGCACCGGCCCATATGAACTCCACATTCACATCCGTTTCGCTGCTGAAGCACGGAATTGGTCGCATTGTTGAATCGAGTACTCGAAGTCGCGCGACCGGACTTCTTAGCGCGGCACATACCAATCCAACCACTGAAATGACCTTCATGGATAGAATAGAGCGCTCAATCATTCGCGCAAGACGGAAAGCTTCGACGACAAATGGCGAAATGGATGCATGAACATGGAATGTTTTACCTAACCCAGGTTGCTACCTAACGGCGCGAACCCTGAGCAGGAATTGAAGCGCGGCGCCAAGCCTACGATCAGGTCAAGTGGTGCAGGTCGAGGAAGCTTTGTCAGGAGAAACGCCCGCTATGGATGTCAACGAACAAACTATTCTGGAACTTCGTAAGGAACTGGCAAACGCACAGCGT
The DNA here is from genome assembly GCA_965277285.1 of Abditibacteriaceae bacterium. Lineage (GTDB taxonomy): Bacteria > Armatimonadota > Abditibacteriia > Abditibacteriales > Abditibacteriaceae > DASVUS01. The sequence goes on from OZ255721.1 coordinate 176,872, forward strand.
GAGTTAGCCAGCGTTGCAAAGTTGTCGCGCCAGGAGGCAGATAGCTCCAAGTATTCCGAAGCGCGCTATCGGAGGTTGTTTGAGTCCGCTCCGGATGGCATTTTGATTTTTGATGCTGTCAGTGGGCGAATCGAAGATGTCAATCCTGCTCTCTGCCAGTTGTTGGATGATGCGCCCGAAGACTTTGTAGGCAAGAAAATTGGGGGAATAAATAGCTTTCGCACTATCGCCGCCAATCAAGACGCCTTTTGTGCGTTGCAAGAAGGGAACTGTATCCGTTATGACGATTTGCCCATTGAAACCAAAGAAGGACGCAACCTTTTCGTCGAGTTCGTCGGCAGCGCTTATGTCAATGCAGATAAAAAATTCATCGAGTGCAATATCCGCGACAACACGCAGCGCAAGCAGGTAGAAGGAGTGAAAGACTTTCTGTCGTCCATTGTGGAATCGTCGGAAGATTCCATTGTTACGGTTGACCTCGAGAGTATTATCACCAGCTGGAACAAATCGGCTGAACGACTTTATGGTTATTCGGCCTTGGAAGCGATTGGCAAGCACCTGACGCTTCTGACACTGCCCGAAGATTTGCAAAAAGTGCTGAGCAACATTGACAGCATTAAGCACAGCGAGACAGTAGAAATTTTCGATAGCACACATCTGAACAAAGATGGGCGAGAACTGCATCTTGAAGTGGCTTTGTCGCCTATCAAGGATTCGACAGGGCGGGTTATCGGGATTTCGACCATCGCACGCGACATCGCACAGAAACAGCAGATTATAGAAGCGCTACGGGAAAGCGAGGCTCAATTTCGTACCCTGGCCGAAGCCGTGCCACAAATTGTCTGGATTACGCGCGCCGATGGCTACAATACATATTTCAGCCAGCAGTGGATGGATTACACGGGACTGACTCTGGAGGAAAGCTTGGGACATGGCTGGAACAAACCATTCCACCCGGACGACCAGCAACGAGCGTGGGACGCCTGGCAGCATGCGACGGCGACAATCGGCACTTACTCAATTGAAAGCCGCTTGCGTCGCGCGGATGGGGTTTATCGTTGGTGGTTGATCCGTGGCGTGCCACTGCAAGATGCTGACGGCAACATCGTTAAGTGGTTTGGCACCTGCACTGATATTCATGACATGAAGCAGGCTGAACTAAAAATCTCCCAATCTAACAAGGAGCAACGTGACCTTGCTGAGCGCTTGGAAAAAGAAAAATCGCGGCTTATCGAAGCCCAAACGGTGGCCAAAGTGGGAAGCTGGGAGTTGGATATAGCCACGAATATCCTCACTTGGTCGGATGAAACCTACCGTATTTTTGAAATCGACCGAGATAATTTTGATGCTTCTTACGACGCTTTTCTGGAGCTTATCCATCCTGACGACCGCGCGTCAGTACATGATACTTACCAAGAATCGGTCGCTAACCATGTAGCCTATGCAATGGATCATCGCCTGTTATGCACAAATGGTCGGCTCAAGATTGTTCACGAGCGTTGCCAAACGTTTTACGACGAGCATGGGCGCGCGACGCGTTCTATGGGCACAGTGCAAGATATCACCGAGCGCAAAGAAACGGAAGTCTTGTTGGAAGAAAGTCGGCAGCGTCTGGCGCTGGCTACCGAATCGGCGCGCATCGGTATTTGGGATTGGGATGTGGTGACCAATAAGCTGGTCTGGGACGCACAAATGTATGCGCTTTACGGCATCCGCGAACAAGATTTTAGCGGCGCTTATGATGCCTGGCAAAGTGGTTTGCACCCGGAAGACCGAGAAAAAGCCGAGGCTGATGCGAATGCAGCTCTTGACAGTAACAGTAGCCGGATTTTTCACCCTCAGTTTCGCGTCGTGTGGCCCAATGGCGAGGTGCGCCACATTGAAGCCCATGCCGTTGTTCAACGCGCGAATGACGGTTCTGCTCTGCGCATGATTGGCGTCAATTGGGACATTACAGAGCGCGAGCAAAATGCCGAAGCGCTGCGTTTGAGCATCCAGCGCTTTGAACTTCTGAGTCGTGCCACTAACGATGCTGTCTGGGACTGGAATTTACTCACGAACGAGGTGTGGTGGAATGAAGCGTTCGAGACGCTTTTTGGCTATGACAGAAAATCTATTGAGCCAGACATAGAATCTTGGAAGCGGAGGATGCATCCCGAGGACTTGAATAAAGTGAGCAATGGTATTCATGCTTTAATTGAGAGCGGCCAGCAGTTGTGGTGGGATGAGTATCGTTTTCGCAAGGCGGATGGTTCTTATGCGACCATTTTTGACCGTGGCTTTGTTATCCGTGATGAGCATCAGCAGCCTGTCCGCATGGTCGGCTCGATGCAAGATGTAACGGAGCGCAAGCAGGCCGAAGAAGCGTTGCGCGAAAGCGAAGAACATCTGCGCTTTGTCGTTGACGCTTCCCACGACGGTATTTGGGAATGGGAAATCAAGGATGGAAAGTTGATCTGGTCGGAGCGAATTTATACGCTTCTGGGTCTTTCGCCAGAACATTTTGAGCCAAGTTACCAGACGCAACGTGCGTTAATTCATCCCGACGATTTGGCCCCGTTCGAGCGCGCTATTGAAGCTCATCTGGAGACGCAGCAGCCTTACAATGTCCGCCTGCGCTATCGACGCAGCGACGGCACTTATATTCACATTTTGTCGCAAGGCAAAACGCAGCGCGACGCGCAGGGACAACCGCTGCGGATGATCGGTTCGTTTTCCGACCTTTCCAGCTTGATGCAGGCTGAAGCCGAGCGTGAAGCCAAAAGTCGAGAAATCGTCACCATCTGGGAAAGCATGACCGATGCTTTTTTTAGTCTTGATGCTCAGTGGTGTTTTACCCAAATCAATTCGCAAGCTACGCAGAGAATGCAATGGAACGCCGAAGAATTGATAGGTAAGAATCTCTGGGAGGTCTTTCCCGACGCTGTAAATTTGAAGTTTTACACGGAATTTCAGCGGGCTGTGAAGGAACAAGTGCCTGTGAATGCTGAAGAGTTTTTTGCGCCTCATAACGCCTGGTATGAATTTCATGCTTACCCGGCGCCGCTGGGTTTATCGGCTTATTTCCGTGACATCACCGAACGCAAGCAAGCGGAAATCGCCTTGTCCGCCAGCGAAGCAAAGTTCCAGAACATCATGGCCAATGTGCCGGGGACGGTTTACCAATTTGTCTTGAATCCCGACGGCTCCGTGGAAATTCCTTTTGTCAATGAAAGTTGTCGAGAGCTTTTTGAAAGGGAGCCTGATGAACTACAAAGAAATCCGACCTTCCCGCTGGAAGTCATTCACCCCGCCGACCGTGCTCGAGCCGGGCGTTTGATGGCCGAATCCGCAGAAAGGCTTTTGTCCTGGAGTTGGGAAGGGCGCATCAAGCTTCCTTCGGGCAAGACCAAATGGGTGCAAGGCGCCTCGCGTCCCCAACGATTGCCCAACGGCGGCACGCTGTGGGATGGATTATTGGTAGATATTACCGCGCGCAAAGAAGCCGAAGAAGAACGCGACCGCTTCTTTACCATGTCATTGGATATGCTCAGCATTGCTGGCTTTGACGGCTATTTCAAACGCGTGAATCCAGCGTTTTTGGAAACTCTTGGCTATACCGAGGCCGAGTTGATGGAAAAACCGTCGCTGGAATTTGTGCATCCCGAAGACCGAGATGCCACATTAGCCGCTCGCAACAAGCTGTTCACGGGGGAAGGATTGGTCGGCCTGGTGAATCGCTACCTCAGCAAGGACGGCTCTTGGCGATGGTTGGAGTGGAAGTCGGTCGCGGCACTGGAAGAAGGCTTGGTTTATGCGGCAGCCCGCGACGTGACCGAGCGCAAGAAAGCTGAACAAGCGCTTCTTAAGGCCAATGATGAACTGGAATTGCATGTCATGGAGCGGACTGCCGAACTGGGAGCGGCCAACGAATCCTTGCAACTCGAACTCGCTGAACACCACAGGACAATGGAGACTTTGCGTCAAGTCGCTGAAGCGTTGCAGTTGGCCAAAGAAGAAGCTGACACGGCCAATGCAGCCAAAAGCGAATTTTTGTCGCGCATGAGCCATGAACTGCGCACGCCGCTTAATGCTATTTTAGGCTTTGGCCAGATCCTTGATCGCCAGAATCTGACAACGCTCCAAAGCGAAAGCGTCAATCATATTCTCACTGGCGGTCGTCACCTGCTGGCGCTGGTCAATGAAATCTTGGACATCGCGCGCGTCGAAGCCGGACACAGCGAGATGTCCCTGGAGCCTGTCTCTGTACCCAATGTGGTGGCAGAGTGCTGCGCTCTGGTGCAGCCGCTGGCTCAGGCAAACCAGATACAAATCGTCAATCAATTGGTGCAGCATTCCAATGACCTCACACCGCATTATGTGATGGCGGATCGACAACGGCTCAAGCAAGTGATCCTCAACCTGCTCTCCAATGCCATCAAATACAATCGACCACAAGGAGAAGTGAAAATCTCCGTCAATCCAGTCAGTGCCGCACGCTTGCAGATACGAGTAAGTGATTCAGGGGAAGGCTTATCTTCCGAAGATGTCAAGAAACTCTTCACCCCGTTCGAGCGCCTTCATGCCGCCAATTCATCTGTTGAAGGTACAGGCCTTGGCCTGGTGATCTCCCAACGACTGGTAACGGCGATGGGTGGGACTTTGGACGTGGAAACCTCCTCGGGACAGGGCAGCACCTTCTGGATTGAATTGCCAGCAACAAACGTTCTTTCAATGGTACCCTGCGAGTTATCGGCTCAGCAAGCTCAAGTCCGTCAGGGAGCGGAGCGCATTTACACGGTGCTTTGCATTGAAGACAATCCTTCCAACCTTCGTCTCATGGCAGCCATTTTTAAAATGCGCCCGCAATGGACGTTGCTAACCACCACTCAGGGCAGCATGGGTCTGGACGTGGCGCGTCAGCATGAACCCGATCTGATTCTTCTCGACCTCAATTTACCCGACATGCACGGCCAAGAAGTTTTGGCTCGCTTGCAACAATCGGCCTTGACCAGAGATATTCCGATCATTATCGTCAGTGCCGATGCCTCGTCCAGTCAAGTGGAACAATTGCTCTGCGCCGGAGCCAAAGCGTATTTGACCAAACCTCTGGATGTCGAACAGCTTTTGTCCACTTTAGAGCAGTTCCTGCAAGAAAGGCCGCATATCACTGAAAAATAAGTCGAAAGAATGGGCAACGATGCTGGCCGATGTGCATATCGAGTACTCATTCTTAAAATTGCTGCAAAACCTTTTTCAAGTTCGTCATCGAATCGTAGTTGGTCAGTTCGACGTGCAGCGGCGTGATGGAAATAAAGCCATTTTGGATCGCCAAGATGTCGGTATCGTCGCGTTCGCTGCGGTCGATGATTTCGCCGCCGCGCCAATAATAAACGCCGACGTGCGGCGCTTCGTGGCGCGAAATATCGCCTTTGTAGCGGCGACTTCCCTGACTGGTGACACGCACGCCTTTCAATTCCTGCGACGACACGTTCGGCACGTTGACATTCAAAAACGTGTCGCGCGCCAGTTGCAGATCGGGCACTTTGGGCGCAAAGTCGCGTAGGAAATTGGTCGCACTGTCCCAATTCGGATTCGACCAATCGGCCAGCGAAATCGCCATCGCGGGAATGCCGTTCAACAAACCTTCCATGGCGCCCGCGACAGTTCCCGAATAATGCACGTCGTCGCCCAAATTCGGCCCCAGATTGATGCCGCTAATTACCAAATCGGGTTGCACATCCATCAATTGCAATAATGCGAGCGGGACGCAATCGGCGGGCGTGCCGTTGGAAGTCCAAGCGATGCCGTCCGAAGTTTCCACGCGGTTGGCGCGCAACGGTTTATGTAATGTGACACTGTGCGAACACGCCGAGCGAGGCCGGTCTGGAACACAAACAAATACGTCGCCGATTTCTTTCAAGGCGTTCCAGGCGGCATGAAGTCCAGGCGCATAAATGCCGTCATCGTTGGTGAGCAGAATTTGCATGAGTTGGGTTTAATCCAAAAGTGTGCGCCGCGCTATATAATTGCAACATAATTGCAACGGATTCCGCATTTTTCCGCCTTTATTTAAGCGATTCTTCAACTTCTTATGAGCGCCTTATCGAGTACTCGAACTGCCGCAGAAAACAGTGAAACACCGTCAGCATGGAGCGACGCGCCACCCTTTGCTTCGCCCTGGTTCTGGCTGGCGTGCTTGCTCGTCTTGAAACTGGTCGCGCCGTTTGTGCCGGTTCCGAACTTTGTAGTCGCGGTCGTCACGAGCGTGCTTTTCACGATTGCTTATGTCGTCACGGTCGTGATGTTTGTAGCGCAAATGCTGCGGCGCCCGATGACTTTGGTGCAGAGAATCGCGTTTCTCGTCCTCGCGTTGGGTTTGTGGAGCGCGCTCAGTTTCGGCGCGGCGCCGGTTTTAGGAAGCGCATTCAGGGCAGCGAACCATCAGCCGGGCGCAAGTTTGCTGTTTTTCGCCAACATCCTGAGTGTCGCAACGGATGCGAGTTTGTTATGCGCGGCGGCATTGGGCGGAAGTCTGGTGGCACAAATGATTTCGTCGCCGAACTTGCTTGGTCCTTTGTGCGGATTGCTGGCGATGCTGGATGTCTGGTTCGTTTTGTTTCAGGGCATCGCTTCGCAAATGATAAAAAGCGCGCCCGCTTACGCCGCCAAAGTGACAGCCGCCGCGCCTGCTGTAGGAGCCGCGGCGCGCTCGCATTTCGCGGTTTCTTCAGTTGGCATCGGCGCGGCGGATTACCTTTTTATCGGGTTTTTCTTCGCCATTATGCACCGCTTTGGCATGAATTGGCGCGCTTCGACCAAATGGATGATCATGCTGATTTCCGGCGCCTTGCTCGCAGTCATGGCAAATTTTGGCGCCTTGCCCGGATTGTTGTTTATCGGATTGGGCGCGGCGATTCCGAATTGGAAGTTCTTCGAGTACTCGAAAGAAGAAAAACTGGCCTTGATGCAAGCAGGCGGCTTCGTCATTTTGATGACAATCGGGATTTATTTCGCGCAACCGTTCATCATCGCGCGCATGCAGCAAGTGAAATAACTTTCACTTCTGGCCGTATTCGAGCACGGTCACAGTGCCATCGACAAGCTGGCGACGCCACGGCTGCTCGGCGCCAGGCACGGCAGGCAAAAATTGCGCGGCGATGGTGAAAACGTGGTGCGTTTTAGAATCCAGAGTCATGGTGCGGGCGCCAGTTTGCGTGGGAATCGTTCCAACTAAGGCGTAATGATCGGGATCGGTTTGATGAAAAATTGTCAGCGTGCCGTCTCGACCATTGGGGCTAAAGACCAAACGTTTTTTCGGGTCGTAATTAGTGGCGTCCGGGCCATTGCCGATGGTTGGACTGGCCACGACTTGTCCGTTGTCGGTGTTCAGTACGATCATCTTCTGGTTGTCACAGACAGCGAAAAGACGATGATTCTTGGCGTCGATGGTCAATCCCGATGGTCCGTCGCCGGGAGCAATCGGCCAAATGTGATCAATCTTCAAAGTCTCGGCATTGATGGCGACGATCTCACTTTTGTCTTCGATGTTATCGTAAATTTCGCCGTGTCCATCAGTCGCGGCGAATTCGGGGCGCCCGGGCAGCGCGATTGTGCCGATGACAAAGCCCGTAGACGCATCCAGGGCGGTGATGCTTTGCGCGCGCCCGTTAAAAGTGAAAACGCGGCGAGAATACGGCTCGAACAAAATGGCGTCCGGCCCTTCGCCAACTGTCGTTTCGCCAACTTTCTTCAGAGTTTTAAGGTCGAAAATCGTCACGCTGTTGCTGCGCCCGTTGCTGGTAAAACCACGTCCACCGGCGGAATCAATCGCAATGCCATGAACGCCGGATGTGTTGGGAACATCGCCCACGATTTGGCCGCTGTCCGCATCAATGACCGTGACGTGCGTCGAACGCGAAATATAAAGGCGGCGCGCTTTTGCATCGAGCGAGAGATAATCCCAGCCTTCGGCGCCCGTCAGTGGAATTTTCTTGAGCAGATGATACGCTGCTGTATCAGCGTGAGCCGTGCGACATACAACAGCCGAAGAGCCAAGCAAAGCCGCCATCGAAAAAGCGACGGCGGAGTTCGACAAACGACGAGAAACACGTTTCATAGAAAATACAACCTTTGAAAAATTGGAACTGAACCACAGAGACACAGAGAAGAAAAAGAGTTTGCTTCGAGTACTCGATTTCTCTCTGTGTCCTCTGTGCCTCTGTGGTTAAAAGTTACTTGGACAAAACCTGAAAATCTTCGCCCGCGTGATACGAACTGCGCACAAATGGGCCAGAAGCAACCAGCGAAAACCCAATTTCTTCGCCTATCGCTTTCAATTCGGCGAACTCGTCGGGATGGTAGTACTTTTGAACCGCCAGATGGCGCGGCGTCGGGCGCAGATATTGTCCCATCGTCACGAAATCCACGTCGTGCGCTTTCAAGTCGCGCAAGGTTTCGACAATTTCGTCTTTGGTTTCGCCCAAACCCGTCATCAAGCCGCTTTTGGTTTTAATGCGCGGATCAAACGCTTTCACGTCTTTCAACAATTGCAGGCTGCGCTCATATTTCGAGCCACGCCGCGCCACGTTGTAAAGTCGGGGCACGGTTTCGATGTTGTGATTGTAAACGTGCGGACGTTCGGCTGCGACGCGCAGATAATCGTCTTTCTTGCCACGAAAATCGGGCGTCAAAACTTCGATTTGCGCATTATCGAGTACTCGATTGACTTCGCGCAGAACGTTCACCCAGTGCGCGCTGCCACCGTCCGGCAAATCGTCGCGGTCAACGCTGGTGATGACGACGTATTTCAAGCCCAAGCGTAAAGCGGCTTCTGCGACGCGTTGCGGTTCCGTAATGTCGAGTGCCAAAGGTTTGGCGGTAGCGACGTTGCAAAAGGCGCAGGCGCGCGTGCATTTGTCGCCGCCGATCATAAAGGTTGCGGTTTTGTGGCTCCAGCATTCGCCGATGTTAGGACAGCGCGCTTCCTCGCAAACCGTGACGATGCGCAGTTCGCTGAGAAGTTCGCTGGTTGGCGCCGTCTGCCGCGCTTTGCCACTTTTGGCGCGCAGCCATTCGGGAAGTTTCGGCTGTCCCAAAGGCGTTCCATTCAAGTTTGGCGAAGAGGTTTGTGTGAGTGATTCGAGAGGAATGAGTTGCACGGAATAAGTATAAACGAACTGACACCAACGAACCCGAAGCGTTAACGAGGGAGATGATGTAGGAAATCTCCCTCGCTAACGCTTCGGGTTCGTTGAACATTACACGCGCAAAATCAAAATCGCCCAGATCACGTGAATCGCCGCGTGCGTCAGAAACGGCGCGAGAAAAGATTTCTGGCGCCACGCGACCGTTCCGAAAATCAATCCGCCCACAAACGACGCATAAAATTCCGGCATCGGTTTGCCCCAATGCGCCAGGCCAAACAACGCGGCTTGCAGCGGAATCGCCACGAACGGCGCCCATTTGTCGGGAAACGCTTGCGCCGTGCCGAACAACAAAAAGCCGCGAAAAAACCATTCCCAACAAAACATCCATACCACGAGCGACAACAAAAGCGCGCCTAAACTCACATCTGCTGACGAGGGGAAATATTGCGTTTGATAAAAGGTCCGAGTACTCGATTCGCGCGCGGCGAAGGCCAGAACAGGCAGCATCGCAACAATCATAATTGTGGATAGCTTCAAATCGGTTTTCCAGTTGCGCACGTTCCAGCCATAGTTCCAGGCATTGAGCGCCTGATTTTTCAGGTACGGAACATGGCGAATCGTTTGCGCGAAGAACAGCCAAACGATGCCCAGCGGCAAAACCAGGTTGGTGATGACGGCCAATTGAATCCAGCGCATCCAATTCGCGTGCGTGTCGATGTGAGAATGCGCTTGCGACCACAACAGCAAAGTGCCGGCGAGCACGGCAAAAATCGCGCGCAACTGCAACGAAGTCGGCGTATCGTCCCATTCCTGGTCGATTTCAGGTTCAAGTTCGTCGGCGGAAACAACAGAAGAATCGGTCATGTTTGCAATTTTTCGAGATTAGAAACGAATAGAGATTGAGCGAGATGAACTTTTGATTTTGTTTGGATATACCATAACACGCAGCCAAGTCGAGCCGTCAGCGAATATCCGATCAGGCCGCAAAACGCCGCGATTCCATGGACTTAATTTTATAGAACTTTGCAATAAGATCGTTAAACGGCTTTCTTTGGACGCTTAAAAGTTGTTGTTGAAAACCAAACGTGGCGTAATCGAGTACTCGATTGCCGCACTTTTCTTTTTCAACGCGGTTTCGTTCTTGCTAAAACGGCGCTTCAACATTGGTTTGAAATTGCTGCTTGAGAAAGGAATGTCATGAACGAAGAACGTAAAGAAGAACTCCAGCCACCAAACAATCTTTCGCGCCGCCAATTTTTGCAGACGACGGGGCAAGGCTTGCTTGTCGTCGGAGTTGGCGCCGGAATCGGAACGGAAATGATGCGTGGCGCACAAGCACAAACTTATCCCGCGACCGCTTCATCGACTTCGCCTGCCGATATTGCGCTGTCGCAAAAACCGATTGCTTTGCCGCCATTTACGGCGTCGACCGAAAGGCTACCAGCCAAAGCGCCTTTGCCCTTGCCGCCTCAGTCGCGTGTTGGTTTCGCGGTTGTCGGGCTGGGAAATCTGGCGCTGACGCAGATTTTGCCCGCTTTCGCGCAAAGCAAAAAAGCTCGATTAACGGCTCTCGTCAGCGGCGATACGAGCAAAGCGCGCGAAGTCGCCGTGCAATATGGCGTTCCAGAAAACGGACTTTACAATTATCAAAATTACGATCATTTGCGCGATAATCCCGATGTGCAAGTAATTTACATTGTGCTGCCCAATTCGATGCACGCTGAATACACGGTTCGCGGCGCGCAAGCGGGCAAACATATTTTGTGCGAAAAACCGATGGCGACTTCGCCTGGGGAAGCGCAGACAATGATCGACGCTTGCAAAAACGCCAATCGCAAATTGATGATCGCGTATCGCATTCAATACGAGCCGCACAATCGCCTGGCGCGAAAGTGGGTGCGCACGCAGCAATATGGCGCGGTAAAACTGATCGAATCGGTCAACGGGCAAAATCAGGGCGATCCGAATCAGTGGCGCCAGAAAAAGTCGCTCGCGGGCGGCGGTTCCTTGCCGGATGTCGGTTTATATTGCCTGAACACGATTCGCGCTTTGACGGGCGAGGAACCGAACGAAATTTTCGCTTCGATTTACAGCACGCCGAACGATCCACGTTTCCGCGAAGTCGAGGAAAGTGTGACTTGGCAGATGCGCTTTCCGTCGGGACTTTTGGCCAATTGCGCCACGAGTTACGGCTTCCACGAAGATCGTCGCTATCGCGTTCACGCCGAGCGCGGCTGGTTCGGGCTGGATCCTGCGTTTTCCTACAGCGGCTTGCAAATGCAATTGTCGTATGCGCAGGACGACATCGAGTTTCGCCAGACGCCGCAAATCGAAGAGAAAAACCAGTTCGCGCTCGAACTCGATCACATGGCCGATTGCGTGATAAATAACCGACAGCCGCACACGCCCGGCGAAGAAGGCTTGCAAGACCAGAAGCTGATGGCCGCGATTTATGAATCGGCGCGTAATAATCGCCCCGTCAAATTGCCGACGCTCGACGGGCGGGATTTATTCCGTGGCCCGCAACCGAGTGAAATGTGACACGACAACAGCAAAGCGGCGCTATCGAGTACTCGATAGCGCCGCTTTTGGTTTTTAGCTGCAAAGAAATTTGTGCTTCAAAGTTTATCCCCTCAGCAGACTACAAGGTTTTGGAATAGCGATAAATTTGAAAGGCTGGAATGAGCACCAGCAAGACGGGAAGAACGGCAACAATTGCGGTCAGCGTTTGGTGGCTGTGCAAAGGCAGGAAAAACGTCGCCAGGCCGAACGCCATCATCACGCCTGCCCACAGCATCATTTGCTTGGCGCCGTAGCGATTCATCTTGAACCAGTTTTCGTCCGACTCGAACGACTTGGCCAGACGAATGCCATAAAGCGCGTTCGGCTTGATTTGTCCTTTGAGCAAGGGCAAACAGACGGCGATAATGAGCGCACCGGATAATATCAGCGCCAGCCCAATAGTCAGGTTTTCGCTTGGCATTATAAGTCTCCTGAAACAACAATGTCGCAATTATCGCGCGTCTTCAAACGGTACGCAACCAACGACGCCACTAAATAACCCGCACCACTGGTTATTTAGCGAAAAGCGCTTCATGGATGTTGTCAATTCGTCTGAAACGCACGCGATTTGATGACGGCGACGGAGGCTTTGGGCGCGCCATTGACATCGTAAATGCCTTCCCATCCTTCGATGGCATTCGCTTTTTGATAGGCCGCGTAGTCGTTCAATGTCCAGAAAAACATCGGGCCAAGACGAATTCCGTGTTTGGTCAAGCGATCAAAGGCCTCGAAATAGTGCTGGTAAATGACACCCGATTGCTGTGGCGTGACGGCTCCAAAAGGGCCGCCCGTGGGCACGCCAAACTCCGTGAACCAGAACGGTTTTTTCCTGACACCATGTTTTATGAGCAGCTTCTGCATGGTGGTCGCTTGCAAGATCGCGTTCCATTGATAAGGTGCCGTCAGCGGGTCTTTGGCTGCTGGATCATTGGCGAACACATAAGGATGAAGTCCGACGCCATCAAACTTCCGCGCGAACTGCGGCACGCTTTCTAAAGCTTCTTGCAGAAAATGCTCGGGCGAGTTCGCATTCAGAGAACCTTCGGAAAGTGGGCAAAAGCCGCCGGTAATCACGGGAATCTTCGGGTTCGCCGCTTTGACGGCCTGATAAGACGCGACCACCAGGTTTGCCCACGCCTTCGCGTCGGGCTGAGGCAGCCAGAAACCGCCGTTCGGTTCGTTCCATATCTCGACGGCGTCGGCTCCATGATGCACCAACTCCGCTGCGTAGTGGGCAAATCGGTCATAAAACTTAGGCAACGGTGGCGTATTTAAACCGCTCTGAGCATCGTAGGGGCCGTGACCTCCGTTCGCCCACGCCGGACTGCCCTGTGCCACAACCAGAACCTTGAGATGTTGAGCCTTCGCACGCGCGATCCATTGGTCGAACTCTGTCCAACCCATTTTGCCGTCCGATTGCTCTATCCACGCCCAACTGTACATGATGCGAACCCAGCCCAATCCCAAAGCCTTGACGTCCTGAGCTGTCTTGTCGTCTCGCAAGTCGGTAAAGACGCCCAACGTCTCGCCTTTGGTGCTCGCGCTCGATGTCATAGGTCGCAGCATCGTGCCGATTATCACAACCGCAAAAACCACATTCAATGGAAGACGTTTCGCTTTTATAGTCATTTTCTATTCCAACCCTTGATGATCGCGCGGCGTTGATGTGCCGTCAGAAAAATGGTGAAGCGAAGTCGTTACTGTGAAACGAAATGAAGTGTAAGGAATCGGGTGCAACATTTTGATAACATTGCGCTGAAATTGTGCTCAAGGGTTATTTGCTTGCTGCTGAGATGGAGTTTTGAACAAAGAAATCATCATTGCGACCAAGGCCACGAGGGTTAATATGGCGCCGAAACCGATGCTGCCTTTACCGGCGAGAATGAGCATCAGCAAGCCGATATGGAAAATGCCATAGGCCAGGAGCGCAACACAGATATTGCGATTGACGTTGCCCAAACCTGCGAAGCGAATGTATCCCAAAGCCGCAGCGCCCAGAGCAGTTATCACAACCAACCAGTTGGGTAACGACATTCCGGCCAATGTCAGATCGCCTTGCCATCCGCTCATCGTAATCAGCAAAGGCATTCCCATAAACGGATTTAATCCACCAAAAGGGCTGCCGCTGAAAGTTGTGTTGGTCGCTTGGAAAGTGCCCCACGGTATAAAGGAGGCGACCACCACGACAAAAGCCCAACTGAGTAGCGCGACAGGGAAGGTTCGTTTCATGGGAACTTATAATAACATGTTGAACGGCGCGCCGATGCGACTTTTATGCGCTTTATGCCAAGTCGTTACGACATCTTTGGCGCCTTTAAGCCCATCATCGAGTACTCGATGATGGGCTTCAGGTTTGTGCTTATTGTTTCATAGCGGCGACGGCGCGGCTGATGGTTTCGTAACCTTTGCCGCTGTTGACTTGCGTGACACCGTCCCAGCGCAGCGATAGTTCGATGTCGCGCGCCGGAGTTAAAGCAGCGGCGCGTTGCGCTTTCTCGAACTGATTGAACATCCGCAAGGCGTAATAGCAGTTGGCCAGGCGCGCGGCTCGGGATTTTCGCACGTTGGATTGGAAAGTTTCGGGCGATAGAACATCTTGCGCGCTTTGAGGAACTGTTTTCATCATTTCCGCCACGAGTTCGGCGCTTGAAGGTGTAGCGGGAGCGTTCTGCAGAAAGTGCGTCAGCGGCACGTAAAAGCGACGGCTTTCGGTCGCCCACCAGACGGGATTCAAAGTGCGCATTTCTTCCAAACGGTTGAACAATTTTAAGGACGCGGAACTGGCGCTGCGCTCCGGCTTGAAACGCCAAAGATAAGCGCCGCGACTTTGCGTCATCAAGTCATTGGCCAGAGATTGCTGCTGTATATCGAGTACTCGATCCTGCCGGACAGTGCGAAAATAAGGCGCTGGCGTGGGCTTGAGTTCATCGAGCGCAATCGCGGAGAACTTGGTGACGGTGCTGTAATTGCGAGCGATTTCTACGGTGACTTGTCGCGGGCCGCGCACCAGAAAACGCTTCCAGACGCCGCTGCGAAAATCGTGGACGCGACCGCGCGCGAGTTCGGTTTCGCGGTTGAAATCGCTGACATCGTAAATCGACTGCGCGGGCGAATGTGGGCGAACCGAAATGCGATAATCGCGGCTGCGTGTCAGGCCGCTGTCGCCGTCGTTGTTGTAAGTGTAAACCGATAAGACGAACTGGCCAGACGGAACGTCGAGCGTCGTGTAAACATTCAAGTCTTGGCGGTTGTAATTCTTGACAGCGGCCACATCGTTGTCGGAAAAGTCGTTGTTCTCCGATTGGCGACGATTGACTTTCCACGTTGTATATTTGCGCAAAACACGGCTGTGCAAATAGATTTGCGGGATTTCCAACGAGTTCGCATTGTCGTTGTAAAGCTCCGATACGGAGTAGCGCAGCCACTCGTGCGGCGTGTTGCTTATACCCGAACGACTGAAGTAAGTGATCGGCTGCGGCCCGGCGCCCCAAAGGTAATTGCCGCCATCTTGCAGCGAAATCATGCTGCACAAGTCGATCCAGTAGCGGCCATAGCGACCTTGCCAGGCGCCGCGCGTCGCCCAATCGTCGCTCAGCGCGACAACCGCAGGCTCAATATCAGAGCGCGGCACGCTTCCCAATTGAGCAAGTAAAGTGTTCAATTCATTCAGAGACGGCGAGGAAGTCACTCTGGGGGAACTCGAAGCCGCATTTGAGTACTTGGTGTTCGGTTGCGCGCGCTTTGTCGTGTTCGCGCGAAAACTCGATTGCGACAAACCGCTGCCGTAATGTGCCAGCAAAACGCGCCCGTCTGGTAAAGGCAAAATGTCCTTGACGAAATCTTTGGCGGCTTCGTCTTTCGAGTCGCGCGTGCTGTCGAAAAGCGTTTTGCCAAGCGACGCATTGAAGACTTGATAAGAAACTTTGCTCGTCATGTTGGCGCGATGACCAACGTAAATGTGACCTGCGCCATCTTGCGCCAAACACGTTACGTAATCTTCGCACAAGAGCGCGCCCTTTTCTTTCCAGCCGCGCGGCGCGCCGGAAAGACGCCGACGGACTTTATCGGCGTAATCGCGGCCCCGCAAATAGCGCCATGTCGCGCCGTTGTTGCGGCTCCACGCCAAACCTTGCGTTGTGGCCACGACAAGAGTTCCATTCTGCGCGCGCAAAACGTCGTTGATCAGGTTCGAGGGCAAGCCGCTGCCCGATGGCTCGCTGCCTGGCAAATCGGAAGCGGCGCGAGTTTGTCGCCACTTCGAGTACTCGATTCCATCACGTGTCTTGGTGGCGCGACCCACGATTACGCCGTCGACTTGTGTCCCCAGAACGATGTCGCCGTTGCGCGCGAAGCAAATCGCCTGCACTTTGTCGCTTTGCAAGCCGTCGTCGCGCGTGTAAGTGCGCCACGTTTTGTGCGCCTGCGAATAGCGTGTGACGCCTTCGTTGGTCGCAATCCACACGTCGCCGTCGAAAGGTGAAACCGCAATCGACCAAACGCGTTCGCCCAAAACGCCGTCCATTACGCCATAATTGCGCCAGGTTTTGCCATTCCAGATCGATACGCCATTGCGATTGGTTCCCGCCCACACGCGGTTTTGATTATCGACAGCCAGACTGCTGAGGATGGCGTCATTTGGTAATCCCAAGCTTTTCGCGGAGAAATTGCGCCATGTGGTTCGGTTCGCCTCGCGCATCCACACACCGCGATTTTCTGTGCCGACGAAAACGCGTCCGCGATGGTCGCGCACCAAAGCCGTGATCAAGCCGCTTTGATTTTGCAGGTTCCAGACGACCGAAGGCAACGAATTTGGCGATGCAATTTTGGCCATTGCTGTGTGGCCGGTGGCTAACCAAGTCAACAACAAAGCGGAACAACTCAACGCGGGACGCAAGCTCATAAAGTTCCTTGAAACTCGAAGTTGCTGCTATTATGTCCGTAACTCTTGAAAAGCGCAATCGAGTACTCGAAACCAGAGCGCGAAACGCCTTTGCTATACTTCCAAGTCCTTTCATGCCAACTTCTCCCGATACAACGCCAAAACCCAAAGCCGAACGCGATACGCGCTTGCCGCCGCTGTTCGCGCGCGAAAAACACTTGCTGGGATGGCAAGGCTTGACGATCATGCTGCCCAAAAACTGGAATCTGGCGCAGTTTGGCGGCACGCATCGCAAAGGTCAGTTGCGCGCTGACGATGAAGACGGGCCGCGTTTAGAAATCAGTTGGGAAAAGCCGTCGAAAGCCGTCGATATTCCGACCAGCGTGCAGCGATTTCTGCAAACCCTGGAGCGCGACGCCAAAAAACGTAAATCGCGTTTCGTGCCGGAAGACAAAGCGCGTGTTGTCGCTAAATCGCGCAAGCGCAAAGACCAATTGACCAGTTTCGGTTGGACGGGCGAGCGCGACGAACCTAACGGACAAGGCTGGGGCGTCGCTTGGCATTGTCCCGATTGCGGACGCGTCGTGGTCGGTCACGTCATCGGGCGTGGATCAGAAAAGCCGGATCGCGTGCGCGAATTGGCTGCGTCCGTCCTCGAAAGCCTGGAATGTCACGGGCAGGGCGGCTGGGAAACATGGAGCGTTTTCGATCTGCGCTTGGAAGTGCCGCAAGAGTTTGAACTGGAACGCGCCAAACTGGTTACCGGCAAGCTCGAACTGGAATGGATTCGTCCGCGCCCCGCCGGTGCGATGGCGTGGTCAAAACGCGATGAACGTCTTGCACTGGCGCGCTTTTCCCTGGCGTCGTCGGTTTTGCACGAGGAAGATTTGGAAGAATGGGCGCATCGCGTCGTTAAGCCGTTGGACAAAAAACGCTTGATCTACGGCAAGTTGGAAGAGCGCGAAACGACGGAACATCCGGGCGTTTACACGCGCGGCGCCATCAAAGATTTTCGTCACCGCTATTTGTTTTACGCCATTGATTGGCTTTTTCGTCGCCCGCGAATGTTGACCGAATTGCGCGCCTGGCATTGCGCACCATCCAACAAATTGTTCGCCTTTCGTTCTAATTTGTTGCCGAAAAACGAACACGTTGTCGCTGACGTTTTGGATTCGCTGCAATGTCATTGAAGTTGAACCCGATGAACGAACCCGAAGCGTAAGCGACGGGTCTTCTACGGCTTTACACAAGACCCGTCGCTGACGCTTCGGGTTCGTTATTGTCCCCCATGAAAACCGTGTTTCGCTTGCTTCCTTTCGCCGTCGCGTTTGCTTTTCCTTCCGCTTGCGCCGCGCAAACCGCTGCGACTTCCACCGATTCGAGTACTCGAAACGATGCGTATCAAACGCTCGAACGCGGGCGCGTTTTGTTGTCGATTAATGATGCGCGCGCTTTGCCGATTTTGCGCGAGGTGGCGCGCCGCGCTTTAAGCGATTTTCAAGCGCAGCCGCAAAATGCCGTTCAAAAGGATGCGGCTGTGACGGCGTGTTTGTGGTGGGGCAAAGCCGCGCAGACCTTCAACGTGCGCGACGAAGCCATCGAAGCCTGGGCGCAAGGTTTGGCGACGATTCGCACTTTTGCGGACGCGAACAGTTTCTCCAACGTCGCGGTTTCCGCAGATGAACGCGATTTACGCGCATTGCTCAATACGGTTTTGCTGGATGGTTTGCCCTTGCGCGCGACCACGCAAACGCTGCAAACCTTATCTGTCGAAGTGGCGAAAAGCAGTTGGAAACCGACGCTTGACACGTTCAAGATTCCCAATCTTGGTTTGCCAATCGAGTACTCGAAAGTCGCGTCCGCGAATGCGCCTGATGCAACATCGCGCGAGTTCTTAATCACCAGCGGAACGTTGTCGTTGTCGAATGTGCGCACGCCGTCGTTATACGCAAGTTTCGATGCGGCGACTTTGCCAACAACGTTGAAAATGAATCGTGCAGTCGTCGGTTATGCGCGCGACGGCGACGTATGGCAGCAAAAAGTGCGCGTCTTGTATTGCTTGGTCGATGACGCTGAACAAACGCGCGCGGAAGAAGTGACAGCACAATTCCTGCGCGTTCAATCATTGTATGACAACTTTTTGGGACAAACCAATCGTTATGCGACCGATGGCGTGACGACGTTGTGGCTGACGCGCCAAAGCGCCGAATGGCCGCAAACCTCGCCCGCCGACAACTGGAGCGCCGGAGCGTGGATTGATTCCGCGCCCGATCAGATGATTTTGTTTCGCAGCGGCGAAGCGCGTCCCGAAGCCGAATGGTTGCGCGAAACAGCGCACGAATATTCGCACATCGCATTGCCGCCGTTCGCTGGTTTCGAGTTGCCGCTGGAACCTTTCGGCAACGGACGCATCGGCGAAACCTTGACCATGTTGTGGGCGGACGCTTCGCCTTCTTCGTTTTTCAGTTCAGACGAACAAAGCGAAGCGCAGAAAAACTGCGAAGTTCATGTTCAGCGCCACGCGATTCCGGCTTTGATGACCTGGTTGAAAACCGATCCGGCCAAGCCTCTTTCGCTGTCCGGCGATCAAAATGCCTTGAATCAATTGTTGGGTTTGGCGATTGAAATCG
This sequence comes from Abditibacteriaceae bacterium, assembly GCA_965277285.1. Lineage (GTDB taxonomy): Bacteria > Armatimonadota > Abditibacteriia > Abditibacteriales > Abditibacteriaceae > DASVUS01. Next base: position 196,071 of record OZ255721.1, read on the forward strand.
AGCGCGTTTATGGCGCTGATGTCTTACGTCGTTCTCTCAATGCCGCTTCCAATGGCAATTATGCGACGTGGCGCGAATCGGGAATCGAGTACTCGATGCGCCGCACAACAACGCGCAAGCCAATGGTTTTGCATGCCTCAGATTTGTTGCGCGCCTTTCAAAACGTGATGCACGTCGTTCCTGCGAATACCGCGATCTGGTTGACCGGCGCACTGCAACATCGAAGCGCCAGCGGATCAATTATTGATTTTTTGCCCGATGAATTGGCGCGACGCGCGCCCTTGGTGTTGAAAGCAGGCGAAAGCGCCACCGGTTGGATTTATTTTCCTACCAACGCCAAAACGTTGCGCCTTGACTATAAGGACTTGTCGTCCAACAAGGCAGCAGCGGCACAAACCATTATCCAAATTGAAGGCGATTGGAAAACCACCATCACGCGCCATACGCTGACAATCGCTGTCGGTCGCAGAACGGGTTGGCAGAAGATTACGGTGCGCGCCGTTCGTGCTGCGACTTTGAATGGCGCGCAGTTCGAGCGCAACGCCTTATAGATATTTTGTTCACGTTTGTTTTCGGCAATACGTTATTGCGGCGAAGCAGCCTGCGCTTGACGCCAAGTCATCTACGAAAAATATTCTTGAAAATCACTCCAGTAAATGTTTGAAGAACCCCGGAACTGGGTATATATAAAAGAACAGCTTAATGGATTTAGTAGATTTGAATAACGACCAGGGTGGACGAATGTTGAGAAGTCTACACTTCCACGGCTAAAACGTTTAACCTATGGTTTGGCAGAAGCACGAAGTTGTCGCGTAAAGCTGTCGCGTAAAGTTGTTGCGTAAAGCTGTGGATTGAGCGAGTGGGGACGTGATTTCATTATGAGAATCAGCGAGATTGCAACGAGAGCGGGTGTGTCTTCGGCGACGGTCTCGTTTGTGTTGAACGACCGCCATGTCGAGCAGCGCATCAGCGAGAAGACGCGCAACAAGGTTTTGGAAGTGGCGGAAGAATTGGGTTACCGCTCCAATCAAATGGCGCGCGCCATGCGGACTGGCAATTCGCTGATGCTGGGAATGTTGGGCGGCGATACCAGTCAGGAGCCGGTCGGGAAAATGGTGGCGGGCGCGCTGCAAGCGGCGGACGAACAAGGTTATACGTTGAAGATTTTGCGCGATGCGGAGGGCAGCAGCGCGCAACAAGTGATTCGTCGTTGTTCGGAATTGCGTTTGATGGGCGTGATTGCGCTGCATCTGCCGTTCGCCACGTTGTCCGAATTGCACACGGAAGCGCGTCGCTACGGTTACCCTTTGGTGCTGATGGACGCGCGTTCGGACACGCCGGAGATGACGCAGGTCGTATCGGACGACGAGGCGGGTATCGCTGCGGGCGTGGAATTGTTGGTCAAGCTCGGACATTCCCGCATCGCGTTTATTTCAGGTCAGGCTTCATCGACGTTGTCGGCGTTGCGCGAAAACGCGTTCGTGGGCGCGATGCACCATCACAACCTGGATTTACCGGCTCATTGCGTTACACGCGGCGACTATTATTTGCGCGAACCTTCGATTGAGGTGGCGCGCGCTCTGTTGGAATTGCCTCCGTCACAACGCCCCACAGCGATTCTCTGTTCGGGCGACTTGATTGCGATGGCGACTTTGCAAGTGGCTCACGAACGAGGGTTGTCGGTTCCGCGCGATGTTTCGGTCATTGGCTTTGCAAATATGGGCGTTTCCAATTTTGCCATTCCTCAACTGACGACGATTGAGCAGCCGTTTATGGATATGGGACGCACCGCCGTCAACTTGCTGCTGGAAATCGCGGGACAACAAGACAGCGCGAAATCCGGCCAGGCTGTTCTGGCCCAAAGAAAGTCAATTGATATCCGCGAAGGCTCAGTCCGCGAAGGCTCAGTCGCTTTTTCGACGGACGAGAGCAGCGGCCCCGTGCGTTCTTCGCTTGTGAATTCGAGTACTCGATTGGAGGCGCCAAACCGCAATATCCATCTTTTGCCGACGCGCTTGGTGGAACGCGCTTCAACCGCGCCGCCGCTTCCAGTTACCTTTTGAGACAACCCATCCTCATTGTGGGCCAGTGACTTCGACTGGCCTTTTATAGCTTTCCTGCGAACCTTGCTTTGCGTGCAGAATGAGTCTGCCCCGACCGGCCAAAATCATAAGGCCAAGGAGTTCGAGATGAATACTTCGTTTGGTGCGCGTCGTCCCTTGAAGAAGTCAAACGGCTTCACGTTGATCGAGTTGCTGGTCGTCATTGCCATCATCGCCATTCTGGCGGCAATTTTGTTTCCGGCCTTCGCCAAAGCGCGCGAAAGTGCCCGCCGTGCTTCGTGCTCCAGCAATTTGAAGCAGATCGGGCTTGGCATCATGCAGTATGCGCAGGAGTATGACGAGAGCTACCCAAATGGCATGGGCAGCAATTTCGACAACAACTGGGCGTCAAATACGCAACCCTACATCAAGTCAATCGATGTTTTTCATTGTCCCTCAGAAACCAGCACGGCCTTTCCTACAGGTATCACAATAGGCGGTTATTTTGGCGCGCCTATTTCCTACGCGGGAAATGCTCTCACTGTTTATCGTAATGGTGCGAACCGTAACCTTGGCGTGCTGGGTGCGAGCCAGGGATGGATTGCAGACGTGCCGACCAAGATGTCAACTGTGCAGCGTCCTTCCGATACCGTTATGGTCACGGAGAAGCTGAACGGCGATGTCATGGGGCATACCGGAAACACTGTTGCCAACTTCTCCTTCTGGGGTCCGCCGTCTTTGTTCACCAACGAAGGGTTCTGGGACGCGCCGTATGGTGCTCAAGAAATTCCAGACGGCACAAAAGCCGCGTCAACTTCGAGCAACTATCCAAATGGCGCAAATGGAGCTGTCTCCACGCCGCACCTTGAAACAGCGAACTTCCTCTTTGTGGATGGCCATGTCAAATCCATGCGGCCTATCGCCACCAATCCCGACCCCGTCAACCACCCCGAATTGAATATGTGGGATGCAACTCGTTCATAACCTGTGAACGACCTTTTACCACTTGTCCAACGGAGAAAATGGGATTTGCAGATTTCGTTTTCTTCGTTGGACTGGAGAATATTTACGCTATGAACAAACCCTTGAAGAACTTCTTTTATCTCGGCTGTGGCATCGTTGTCCTTGCGTTGGCTGGTTGTGGCGGAAGCAGCAATTCCACACCCAGCGCAGAAGATGTAAAAGGATTCAGAGGCGGCGGCCAAATGACGAGTCAAGAGGCTGACTACATGAAAAAGAAGATGCAGGGCGCGCAGACGCCAGCGCCTGGACAACCAGCGCCGCCCAAATAAGAACTGCATTAGCACCGCAGTAAAGTTTTCGTGAGAATGCGTCTTTTACTCTGTGTCCTCGTGGCGTTTTAACCAGACTGTCTAACAAAATAGCCGCGAAAAAGCGCGTGCGCAAGGTCTGTGATAAGACCCGCGAGCGCGCTTTTTACTCATTAATAAAGAGGGCGGAACTATTCCAATTTCAATCCATGATTATTCCAACTCTTCGTAAATGGCAATGCGTTCTGCTCACTTTGACTTATCTGGCAACTGCTTGCAGCTCGCATGCGGCAACCACGCCAACATCGACGGTCGCTCAATCCGCGTCAGGCGCACTAACGATTACGGCAGTTTCGTCAGCTCAAACGGTCGCGTCGCGTCGTGCGGAAATGGGCGCTTATGCGCGCTTGGAAACAACTTTTTCGATTCCCGACTTGAAAACCGATCCGTTCGATTATGAGCAAACCGATGTGCGCGTGCAGGTTCGGCGCGTCGGCGGCGCGACGGTTTCCATGCCCGCGTTTTTCGATGGCGGCACGACGTGGCGCGCGCGTTTGGCGCCGCTTTCTGCCGGACGTTATGCCGTTAGCGCGATCACTCTCAATAATCGAGTACTCGAAGTGGCAGCTTCGCCGCGCCAGTGGAACGTGGCCAGCGTGCCGCGCGCGAACTTTATTCGCCTCGATGCCAAAGACAAAACGCGCTTTGTTTACAGCGATGGCACGCCGTATTTTCCTCTCGGGCACGATCAGGCGTGGCAATCGGGCGGATTGCCGGACATTCCGGTTCTGTTCGATAAAATGGGCGCCAACGGCGAAAACTGGTCGCGCGTATGGATGAATCATTGGGACAACAAAAATCTGGACTGGCCCAAACCTGTGGGCGCTTTCGGCACGCTCAATTTGGATGTCGCGCAGCGCTGGGACGCCATTGTCACGGCGGCGGAGCGCAACCATATCGCATTCCAGATGACCTTGCAGCATCATGGCCAATATTCGGCCAGCACAGATGCAAACTGGAACGACAATCCTTACAACGTGAAAAACGGCGGATTTTTGAACACGCCGCAAGAATTTTTCACGAACGCGCAAGCCAAAACTTTGACGCGTCGCAAGTTGCGCTACATCGTGGCGCGCTGGGGTTACTCGCCCGCGATTTTGTCGTGGGAACTGTTCAACGAAGTTCAAAACACCGATGCCGCGCACGACAAACAATGGGATGCCATTGCGCAATGGCACCGCGAAATGGCGCAATTCCTGCGCGCTCAAGATGTTTATCATCACTTGATTACGACCAGTTCGATGGAATCGATTCCGTCTCAGGTCGCTGATACCGTCGACTACGATCAGGTTCATGTGTATTCGCCCGACTTGATTTTGACTTTGCAGAGCGCGGCGAACCCAAGCGTGAAACCGAGTTTTGTGGGCGAATTCGGGCCGTCCTTTCTCAAGGATGCGCAAGGCGTGTTTTTGCACGCGGGCTTGTGGTCGGGATTGATGAGCGGACAAAGCGGCGCGCCGCAGTATTGGACGTGGGATGTCGTCGAGCAGAACAATTTATATGGCCATTTTCGCGCGGCGTCGTTGTTCTTGAAACAAAGCGATTTGGCGTCGCAGAAGAATTTGGTTCGCTTCGTTCCCACTGTTGTCAGCGGCCAGACTTCGGATTTGGTCTTCAGTCCGGGCGGCGGCTGGGGAAGCGCCACGCAAAGCGACTTTGACTTGAGCGCGGGCAACGTTCCCGCAGGCGTCGGCGCGTTGCCGTCCTTTTTGCAAGGCGCCAATCACCGCGATATGAGTCCGCGTCCTCTCACTTTTCGCGTCAATTATCCGCGCGCCGGACGTTTCAGTGTCGTGTTCGATCAGGTGGCCAAAGCGGGCGCGCACATCAAACTGGCGATGGATGGCAAAGTCGTGGAACAAGATTACGCTCCATCCAGCGCCGATTATTCTGCCGCGCCCAATCAAAACAGCCTCGCATTGGATGTGCCGCAGGGAACGCACACCATCACACTGGAAAACAGCGGCACCGATTGGGTGACGATCCACCATTTTACGCTCACCGATTACGCGCAGGCTTTGACGGGTTCGGCGCTGCGCAACTCCCTTTTCATAGCGGCCTGGATTTATCATCGCGCCAACGTTTACGCCGACCGGGGAAAGGAAGGCGGCACGGCAGCGGGAACGCTCACACTTCCAGTACTCGATGCGGGACGCTATCAAGCGACATGGTGGGATACGATGGCTGGAAAAGCGCTGCAATCGACAACGATCACGATGCGACCTGGCGCCAGTTTGACGATGGCGATTCCGCCCGTAACGCGCGACGTGGCACTTTTCGTTCGTCGCATTTCGTCGTCCAAATAAACTTTGTCGACTCAATTTTTCATCATTCGTAGGGGCTTGGCGTGCCAAGCCCGCACCTCGCCAATTCACCAACCGCCATTCACCAACAGGGCTTGGCACGCCAAGCCCCTACGGTTTGTGCCGAATGCGTTTCGGGCGACTTTTGCCAGTGACTTAACCCGCTCGGATTATCGAACAAAAACAGGAGACATCAAAGATGATTCGTTTTCACGCGCCGCTCATCGTTCCTCTGGCATTGGTCTGCACTTTGACTGGCATCGTGGTTAATGTCGCCGCGCCAATAGCATCAGCCGCGCCTGCTTCCTCATCGGCCCTGTTGTCGATGGCGCCGTCGTCCGCCAATTATCGCGCTCTGGCGCAGCAGATGAACCACAGTCTACAGCGCGATGATCTGGAAAAATGGTTTCCGGCTTCGGTTGACACACAGCGCGGCGGCTTCCACGAAAATTACGCGACGGACTGGAGAAAAATGGCGAGCGACGAACGCGCAATCGTTTATCAATCGCGCCTGACGTGGCTGGCGGCGCAAGCCTCGCAACGCTTTCCCACGCAGAGAAAACGGTACATCGAGTACTCGAATCACGGCCTGAACTTTCTGCGCAACCGAATGTGGGACAAGCAATTCGGCGGCTTCTACTGGGAACTCGACGGCAATGGAAAAGCCGAGCGCAACGGCGAAAAGCACGCCTATGGAAACGCTTTTGCGATTTACGCGGCGTGCGCCAATTATCGCGCGACACGCGATCCACGCGCTCTCAGCCTGGCGCGACGCGGTTTCGCGTGGCTGGAGCGTCATGCGCACGACGCGCGCAACGGCGGCTATTACGAAGCCTTGCGCCGCGATGGAAAACCGCTGTTGACGCCTTCGATTGCCACGACCAGCGACTTTATCGGCACGCGCTATGGCTTCAAAAGCATGAACACGCACATTCATTTGCTCGAAGCCTTCACGGCGCTTTACCAGGTTTCGCCGACGCCTTTGGTGCGACGCCGCTTGCAGGAAGTTTTCGATTTGGTGCGCGATAAAATCAACGTTCCGTCAATCGGCGCGATGAACCAGTTTTTCACACCCGATTGGCGCGCTGTCCCGGACGCCGATTCGTTTGGCCACGACATCGAAACCGCTTATCTTTTGGTGGAAGCCTCACAAACTTTGGGCAAGCCGAACGATGCGCGAACCTGGACTGAGGCGCGTCGCATGGTCGATCATGCTCTGAACTTTGGCTTTGATACGGAGCGCGGCGGTTTTTATGATCAGGGCAGCACGTTTGGCTCGGCCACCAAAACCGATAAAGTGTGGTGGGTGCAGGCCGAAGGTTTGAACGCTTTATTGCTGATGCACGAACGTTACGGGCGCCAAACGCCGCGCTACTGGAGCGCATTCTTACGCCAGTGGAACTTCATCCGCCAATACCAGATTGATGCCACCAACGGCGGCTGGCGCCAAAGCGTGACGACCGAAGGCAACGCCATTCCGAACCAGATTAAAAGCGATATGTGGACCGAAGGCTATCATCAAGGCCGCGCTTTGTTGAATGTCTCAGCGATGCTTTCGCGTCTGGCAAGAGAAAACCCATAAACCTTCGCTTTGAAAGGATGTAAACAAAGTCCCAAAAACGACTGAAACTCGCAGTTTGTCATTCTGAGTGCAGCGAAGAATCTATATGCGAAGTCAGATTCTTCGCAGCGCTCAGAATGACAAACTGTGAGTTTGGCGGCTCTTCTTTCACTTTGTTTATAACCTCTGAGTACTCGAAGACAAACTGCGCTCCTGTTCGAGGTGCGACATATCAAGTCCAAGCTAACGGCCCTGCGAATTATGAAGCAATGAAGAACTGAAGTTGCGCCAAGAGGGAACGCGAAGTTGTCCTCGCCTTCTTATTTCGATATACTGCGTCCGTTCAATTGACTTTGGAGTTTCGACAAAAGCGCGTCATCGAGTACTCGAATCTCGATTGCGACGCGTTTTTTTGTGTCGCAGAAAGGAAGAATAAACCATGAAAACTGACATCCATCCCAATTACGTCGAATCGACGATCACTTGTTCGACGTGCGGAACCGTTGTTCACACGCACGCGACCGTGCCTGCAATTCGCATCGATCTGTGCTCGAATTGCCATCCGTTTTATACCGGAAAGCAGCGCATCGTGGACACCGCTGGCCGCGTTGATCGCTTCAACCAGCGCCGCGACGCCGGTGAAAAAGCGCAGAAAGTCGCTAAAGCAGCGGCCAAAAAGCGCGAGAAAACCGATACGCGCCCGACCGTTCCCGCCATGAGCGAAGCCGAAAAAGCTCCCACCACGGCGCCAGACGCAACAGCGCCGGTCGAAATCGTTCCCGCTGATGCCGCAACCAGCGACGCCAGCTAAATCGGCGTACTTTAAGAATTAGTTCTAAAGTAGAAAACAACGTTGAGAGTCGGAAGTTTGTCATTCTGAGCGCAGCGAAGAATCTGATTACAGTTAGCTTCTTCTCTGCGCTCAGAATGACAAACTTCCGATTTCACGTAGCACGAACTTTCCAAACTGATTCTCAGTTGTTCTATCTATGAGCGAACCGCACTCGTCCAATGAAACGCAGGCCCAAAGCGCGCAAGCGCCGGAAAAGCCTGCGTTTCATTTGGGCGGCCAGGCGCTCATCGAAGGCGTGATGATGCGTTCGCCGCACTTTATCGCGGCCTCGGTGCGGCGTTCCGACGGCGAAATTGAAACGCGCGTCGAACGCTTTCATTCAGTTTTGGAACGCTCGCCGCTTTTTCGCTTGCCGTTTGTGCGCGGCGTCATCGCTCTGGTCGAAATGATGAGCGTCGGTTCGCGTTTTTTGCGCTGGTCAAGCGATCTGGTGATGCAAGACGAAGCCGCCAAAAACGCTGTCAATAGCGAAGTTGCGGGCAGCAAAGTTACGAGCGATGAATCTGAATTGAGTAAATCTGAATCGAGTACTCGAAGCGCGACGCTCACGACTTCTTCGCTCATTTCCGCCGCCGCAATTTCTCACGAAGACGTTGGAAAATAACGATGACGGAAAACCATGACGAAGCGAAACCGGAAGCCGCGATCCCGATCTGGCTTTTTGCGTTGACTGTCGCCGGTTCGCTGGCGATTGGACTTTTTCTGTTTGTCGCCTTGCCCAGTCTCGCGGCGTGGTATTTCGTGCGCCATTTTGACAGCGGACGTTTCCTGAATAATCGCTACGTTCTCAACGGGCTGGAAGGCGTTGTGAAACTGGCGATTTTCGTCGCTTATGTCTGGCTGATCGGGCGACGCACACAAATCAAGCGCCTTTTTGAATATCACGGCGCGGAACACAAAGTCGTTTATGCGACCGAATACAACAAGCCTTTGACGCCCGAAGGCGCGCGCCCTTTTCCGACGCCGCATCCGCGCTGTGGAACCGGTTTCGCGTTGCTGACAGTTTTCGTCAGCGTCGTTTTGTTCACGTTTTTGCCGCAAACATCGTCCAAAGCGTTGCACGTTTTGATGCGCGTCGCACTGATGCCGTTGGTGGCCGGCGTTTCTTACGAAATCATCAAACTGACGACGCATCCGCAATTGGGCAAAGTCGTGCAAACGCTGATGATTCCAGGTTTGTGGCTGCAACTTTTGACGACGCGCCAGCCGGACGATGCGCAACTCGAAGTCTCCTGCGCCGCCATGAAAGCGGTTTTGCAAGCCGAGCAGGAACTCGCCGCAACACAATCGAGTACTCGATAGCAGCGCTGTATTCTCTTCGTAGAGGCAACCCTTGTGGTTGCCCTTTGGTGACAAACGCGGGCGACTACAAGGGTCGCCCCTACAAATCACTTCCCCATGAATGAAAAAGCCCGCGCACAAGCCGAACGATTCGACCAATTGACGGCGCAGATGTCCGATCCCGAATTTGCCGCCGACGGCGCGTCGTTGGCGAAATTGGGCAAGGAACGCGCACAACTCGAACCTGTGGCGCAATGTTTTCGCGCTATCGAAAAGTTGCAAAACCAGTTGGATGAAGCGCGCGCGTCGCTGGACGATCCCGATCTGGGCGAACTGGCGCGCGAAGAAATCGCGCAACTGGAGCCGCAAATCACGCCATTGAGTACTCAATTAGAAGATTTGCTGGCGCCGCGCGACCCAGACGCCGACCGCAACGTGATTATGGAAATTCGTCAGGGTTCGGGCGGCGAAGAAGCGGCGTTGTGGGCGGGCGATTTGTATCGCATGTACAACCGTTTCGCCGAGATACGCGGCTGGAAAGTCGAGCCGATTTCGGTTTCCGAAGCCGAAATGGGTGGCTTGAAAGAAGTCGTTTTTGGCGTTTTGGGCAAAGGCGCGTGGGACGTTTTGCAAACCGAAAGCGGGGTTCATCGCGTGCAGCGTGTTCCCATCACTGAGCAAAAAGGCCGCGTTCACACCAGCGCGGCCAGCGTCGCGGTGTTGCCCGAAGCCGAAGAAGTCGATGTCAACATCAACGAAAACGACATCGAAATGGAAACCATGCGCGCCAGCGGTGCCGGTGGACAAAGCGTGCAGAAAAACGAAACCGCCGTGCGCCTGATTTATCGCCCGACGGGTTTGATCGTTACCTGCCAGGACGAGCGATCTCTCAGGCAGAACAAGGAAAAAGCGATGCGCGTTTTGCGTTCGCGCCTTTATGAAGCTGAGCGCGAACGTTTGGCAGCCGAACGCGACAGCGCGCGCAAAGCTCAGGTAAAAAGTGGCGACCGCAGCGACAAAATTCGCACTTACAATTTCCCCGAAAACCGTTTGACAGATCACCGTATCAACTTCAAAAACAACAATCTCGACCAGATTATGCAAGGCAACCTGGAAGAATTGGTGCAAGCTCTGGCGCAAGCGCGCCGCCACGAATTGTTAGAAAGTTAGTCGTTTGTTTTGACGTGCGGTTTCAACGTACGGGCGACCCGCTGGGTCGCCCATACAACATTTCGCATTCGAGTACTCGATTATGACCGTGCGCCAAGCCTATGACTCTGCAGTAAAGGTTCTTCACGAAGAATCGGGCTACGATTTGAACGAAGCGCGCATTTCGTCTCGTCTTTTGGTCGACAACCTGGCGCAGCGCGACAATGCGCATCTTCTTCAACCCGACGAACCTCTTGATGAGATTTGGGCTGTCCCTGATTTTTATCGCCTGTTGAGAGATTTGCAATCTGGCAAGCCTCTCGCATATGTTCTTCATCAGCGTGCTTTTTTTGGACGACCGTTTTGGTGCGAGCCATGTGTGCTGATTCCTCGTCCCGAAACCGAATTGTTGGTTGGACATACAATTGAACGTTTGCAAAATTACGAAACTGCGCTGATTGCCGATTTGGGAACCGGAAGCGGCTGCATCGCGGTTTCAGTCGCGCACGAATTGCCACAAAGCGTCGTTTATGCAACTGATTTGTCGCGCGATGCGTTGGAGCTGGCGAAAAGCAATGCGCTCCTTCACAACGTTCAAAATCGCATCGAATTCGTTGAAGGACAAAGCGGCGAATGGGCGCAGCCTTTGGCGCGCGAAGGTTTTGCCAGACAATTTGATTGCGTGTTGACGAACCCGCCATATATTTCCAAGCGCGACATCGAAGAACTGCCGACGCAAATCAAAGATTTTGAGCCGCGTTTGGCGCTCGACGGTGGCGATGATGGACTCGATTGTTATCGTCAAATCGCGCAACAATGCGACGTTTTGCTTTCAAAGAATGGTTTTCTGCTGGCCGAATTGGGCGCTGGGCAATTTGGCGGAGTGAAGACGATATTTGAAAATGAGGGCTGGAAAGTTGACGAACCACTTCTCGATTTGGCTGGCCATGAACGCGTTCTGTTGGCGACGCGCGCTGCATAAAACATCTTTCGAGTACTTGAAACGACGACTTTGCCATTCCTCGTTGCTTTGAAAGTGTGTAAAGAAAGTAGGCAAAAAGCCATCAAACCGAGAATTTGTCATTCTGAGCGTAGCGAAGAATCTAACTGTCACCAGATTCTTCGCTGCGCTCAGAATGACAAACTGGAAGTTAATAGGTCTGCAGAGATTATCAGATCACTTCGAGTACTCGATAACGTTTATGACGATTCTTTTTGTGTGTTCGGGCAATACATGCCGTTCGCCGCTGGCAGTTGCGGCGTGGCGCGCGCTCGAACGCGAACAAGGCGCGCTGGCGCAAGGCGCGTTGCTGGAAACCGAAGTCGCATCGGCGGGAACGGCAGCGTGGAAAAGTGGCGCGGCAACAACGCATTCGCAAAAAATCGCGCTTTCTTGGAAGGTAGATTTGTCCGATCATCGCGCGCGCGGCCTATCGCAAAAGTTGGCGCGTGGTGCAGATTTGATTATCACAATGACGCGGCGCCAGGCGCAAAACGTGCGCGATCAATTTGGTTTGCCATCGCATCGCGTGCGCGTTTTGGGCGAGTTTGCGAACAATCGAGTACTCGAAAGTGGCGCGCAAACAAAAGCAACACGTAACGACGACCAACGTTTCGCGGCCTTATTGAACGAAGCCGCCAACAACCAGGAACTCGACATCGCCGATCCGTTTGGTGGCTCGCTCGAAGCTTATGAATCGTGCGCGGCGCACATCAAAAACTGCGTCAAAGGTCTGCGACAGGCGTTGCGCGAAGGAGCCATTGACTTATGAAAATCGCGCGGTTTTGTGGCGCTTTGGCGCTTCTGGTTTTTGTTTTGGCAGGTTGCAATCCCGCCGATGTCGCGGATTCGGGCAAGACGCGCGACGTGTTAAAAACGGCCTTGAGCGCGCCTGCCGTCAGTCGCATTTTTGACGCCGGAACGCGCGCCATCGACAACGACGACTTGCAAACTTTGAGCGAACAATGCGACGAGTTGCGACGTTTGGGCGCTCACCGCGAAGCTGATTTGTTGTCGCTGGGCGCGGCAGGAAATGCCGTGATTGAAGCGGCGCAGTTGGAAAACAAGGCGAGCGAATCGAGTACTCGAAAGTCGGAATTATTGGCGCAAGCGGCGCAGCAATATCGCCTGGCGTTGCGTTTATCACCCGATTTTCCATCGCAAAATCCCGATTTGTTAAACGCGCTGGGCTACTTTCTGGCGGATCGTGGAAGTTCAAATGCGGATTTCGTGACAGCGGAAAATTTGACGCGACGCGCTCTGAATCGTCTGGACGAATTAGCGAAATCTCAATTGATTTTGAGTTCGGCAGATGTGGCGTTCACGCGCGCCAACACGCGCGATTCTCTGGCTTGGGCGTTGTTTCGTCAGAAGAAATTTCAAGAGGCGTTCAGTCAACAGCAGCAAGCGATGAGTGAAGCGCGCGGCGCTCTGGTTTCCGGCGCCAGCGACCCAAGCGGCGAAAGTCTGCGCGAAATGACCTTTCATTTGCAGCAAATCGAAAAAGCTGTGGGGCATAAGACCGAATTTGTTCCCATGCCGACGCCACCAGAAAAATTAAAAGGCTCCCCAATTTTGCCGCTTAAAGCGGTTTAGTTGGGGAGCCTTTCACTTAATCTGCAACGATGTTACAACGTTTGCCTTACTCGTGTCGAATTGAATAAAAGTTATTTCTTTAGCGCATTTAAGACCTTCGATTTTGTGCAATCGAGTACTCGAAACGTTTACAAATCGTGTTCAATGCTTGACCATTTCGGGAGTTTCGCTGGCGACTTCGGGTTTCGCTTCGGCTTCCACCTGATGTTGTAAATCGTTCAAATCGAGTTCGGTGGAAGGGCGAATGTCGGCTTTGAGGACGCGCTGCATCAAATCGAGCGCGTTTTGGTTGGCTTCCTGTGTGTTCGAGGCGATGCAATCGGACGGCACGAAGATTTGAAAGTCGCGCATATAAGCGTCGTTGGCGGTGAAAAGCACGCAAATGTCGCCCGCGACGCCGGTTATAATCAAGGTTTTGGCGCCCAAATAATCGAGCAGAATGTCGAGATTGGTCGAAAAAAAGCCGCTGTGCTTGGGTTTCAAAACGAAATAATCGTCTTTGTCGGGCCGCAGCAAACGCACGATTTCTTCGCCTCGAACGCCGTCTTCCAAACAATGTTTGATGAGGTTGCGCGCATCGGAACGCCATTGGCCGAAGTTGTCATTGACGTAAATGGTCGGGATTTTTGCTTGCGTCGCGCGCTTTTTCAGGTCGCAGATACGCTGCGCCATCGGAAGGGCGAAAGGCAAAAGTTTGTCGGCGTCTAGCCATTCCAAATCGTTGATGACATCGATGAGAAGCAGCACGACGCCCGAACTGTCGGGCACCATGCCATGTAAATCCTGGTTCTTGGTGGGCATGAAATCGCGTTGCGCAAACACAATGCCTGCAAACGGCAATTTCGACAATCGAGTACTCGATTGGCTGCCTTGATTCTTTTTGTCAATCTTTAGGAAAAACGCTGAGCGAGTCATACCTTTGGTGGAATAAAAAACCGTTTTGCTATTTCTTTCCACATCGCTATCGCAATTTGCTAAACTGCGCCTATTCCCTTTTCTGGCCGCACGCGTTCTTCCCGTGGCGCGACTCGAAACACTTTGAAACACTTTGAGGCACTCTATGAAACGTCTTGGTTTTTCTGCACGTAATGCGGCTTTGCTGGTGTTTTTCTGCTTGTTCAGCCTTTGGCTTGTCCAGAGCCAGAGTCAGAGCGTAAAAGCGCAAGACTCGACCACGCCCGATTCAACAACCGCGGGTGCAACGACTTCGGGCGCAACGACTTCGGGTGCAACGACTTCGGGCGTAACGGAGCCAGGCGGCAAAGTCAAATTGATTGTCTGGGGATTAGCGTCGGGCAAGGAAACGGCGGGGCCAGATGCTCAGGTGGCCGAGTTCGAGCGGCGCAATCCCGACATCGAAGTGTCGCGTCTCTCGATGGGTGCGGGCGATATGAACCCGCAAAAGCTGATGACTTCGGTTGTCGGCGGTGTGGCGCCGGACGTTATCAATCAGGATCGCTTTACTGTCGGCGACTGGGCTTCGCGCGACACATTTACACCGCTCGATACTTTTATCAACGCGCAGGCAAAAAATGATCCGATGGCGATTCGTCAGGCGAACTATTATCCCGCGACATGGCAGGAAGCGGTTTATAAAGGTCGTCCGTATGCGATTCCGACCGGCGTTGATGACCGCTTGTTGTTCTACAATCGCCAAGCTTTCCGCGAAGTTGGCCTGGATCCGAATCATCCGCCGCGCACCTGGGAAGAGCTTCAGGATTATGCCAAGAAGCTAACGCAACTCAACAAAGATGGCAGTTACAAGCGCATCGGTTTTATCCCGAACTACGGCAACTCGTGGCTGTATTTGTATTCGTGGCAGAACGGCGGCGAGTTCATGAGTCCTGACGGTCGCACCTGCACCTTGAACAATAAGTACTCGGTAGATGCTTTGAAATACATGGTCAGCGTTTACGATGCTTTGGGCGGCTATGACAAAGTCAATGTTTTTCAAAGCAGCTTCCAAAGTAACGAGCAAGACCCATTCTTTACCGGTAAAATTGGCATGGTCATCAACGGCTCGTGGGTCGTGCCGACTATCGCGCGTTATGCGCCGGGCCTGGATTTTGGAGTCGCGCCGCCGCCAGTTCCCGCCGAGCGTTTGAAAGGCACTGCAGATAATAAAGGTCGCTTCGCCGGACAACCTCCTTACATTACTTGGATTGGCGGCTACTCGTTCGCTATTCCACGCGGCTCCAAGCATCCTAACGAAGCTTGGCGCTTTATCAAGTGGATGAATAGTATGGAAGCAGTGCTCATCGGCAGCAATGCCGACAAGAAGTTCAACGAAAGCAAAGGCCGTCCCTACATCTTCTCGCTTTCCACACAGCCGAAAGTTAATGAGACGCTGCTGAAGGCTTTTCCTCCAGCTAATAAGAACCTTTATGACGCACAAAAGATGTTCATCGACTACTTGCCTTTGGCCAAGTACCGTCCCGTGACCTTCATCGGCCAAACCTTGTGGGACGAACACGTTCGCGCCTTCGAGCAAGCGGTGACACATGCTCAAACACCACAAGATGCCTTGGAAGCTGGTCGCAAAACCGTGCAGCGCGAATTGGATAAATCCTTCGCGCGCGCCAACCTGCCGATTTTCTCTTTTGTCGGCCCTGCTATTATTGTCGGTCTCTTAGGTTTGGTTGGCGTGGGCATCGGTGCCATGAACGTGCGTCGTCAGGTACGTCATTCTCGTTTGGCACAGCGTGAAACCATTGCTGGCTATATGATGGCCGGGCCGTGGATTTTCGGCTTTGTGGCGCTCACATTGGGGCCGATTTTAGCGTCGATGATGATGGCATTTTGTGACTACGATGTGCTGCATGCGCCTCGTTATCTGGGAGTCGGCAACTTCCAGTTGCTGATGACCGATGATCGCAGTATGTTGCTACACGCTTTGGGAAATGCCGCTTACCTGGCGATTATTGGCATTCCCTTGGGAATGGGGACGGGGCTTGGCATCGCCATGCTGCTGAACATGAAGGTCAAAGGCATGAAGTGGTATCGGACGGCGTTCTACATTCCTTCCATTGTGCCGACGATTGCATCAGCTGCATTATGGCTGTGGGTATTGGCAGGCGACCCTGGCAAGGGCTTAATCAACGCCTTGTGGAATGTAACGCTGACTCCTTGGTTCGGCTGGTCGCCGCCAGGTTGGTTTGCTGTCGCAGAGTGGGCAAAGCCAGGTTTGGTTATGCAGGGCTTGTGGGGCGCAGGCGGCGGCATGATTTTGTGGCTGGCTGGTTTGCAGGGAGTGCCACAAAGTCTGTATGAAGCAGCGAGCATTGATGGCGCCAAAGGCTGGGCGCAGTTCCGCCATGTCACCTTACCGATGCTGTCACCTTACATCTTCTTCAACCTCATTATGGGCACCATTGGCGCGTTGCAGGAGTTCGACCGCGTTTATGTGTTGGCTGGTGGAGCGGGCGGAGCCGGGCCACTCGATTCGCTGTTGATGCCGGTCTTGTTCCTGTTCAACAATGCGTTCCGCTATTTCAAGATGGGTTATGCCAGCGCGATTGCGTGGATAATCTTCGTCATCATTCTGCTGCTGACCTTGATTCAGTGGCAGGCGCAGAAGTACTGGGTGCATTACGAAACAGACAAGAAGTGACGCTATTGAGTACTCGATTCGACACAGCCCTCAAGCTGAATGTTGAACGGCAAAGTTTGGTTTAGAAAAGGTGCTTCCATGAATGCAGTCCTCTGGTTTTTGGCTATTGCTTTGAGTTTCGTTGCCAGTATATATGTGCTGGCGGCAATTATAACTTCCATCCGTGCGCTGCAGCCGCCCATGATCGGGCTTTCTCTGGGGCTGGGGCTGGCTTTTGCATTTGGCGTTTGGGGTTCAATTACCAGTCGTATGCCTCTTGTTTTATGCATCGCGGCTTTTGCAGTAGGGATTGCGGCGGGTGCATTAACGCGCCGTTTATCCTCGACACAAGCGCGCGCTGGTCAAACTATTCGTTTATCTGCCGCTCACCTGGCACTGGTTGCAGGTTCGATCATCTTCCTGATTCCTTTCGCGTGGCTGATTTCGACTTCACTTAAGCCGGACGATGAAATGGCAGTTTTTCCACCAGTGTGGATTCCGACACAGCAGGTGACGACCAACCGCGTTCTTAACACGGATTCGGGCAAACCTGCAGGCATTTCGTGGTGGACCAAAGGAGGCAGCAAGATTCGCGTGGCCGAAACCGCTGACTTGCCATCGGGACAAGTGCAAGTGCAGCCGATTTCTGAAACCGGTGACAAGACCGGGCAAAGCGCAGTTGCTGACCTCGCCGACCTGACTAAGATTCGTCATGTCTCGCCGCGTTGGGAAAACTATACCGAGGCGCTGACTTATTTGCCGCCTGAAACGCACTACGGTCTGGTGTTTTTGGGCAACACGTTGATCTTGACGATTCTCTCTACTATCGGCACGTTGCTGTCCTCGTCGCTTGTAGCGTACTCGTTTGCACGCTTGCGCTGGCCGGGTAAAAATCTGTTGTTCGTCCTGCTTTTGGCGACGATGATGGTGCCGGGCGCCGTTACCATGATGCCTCAGTTTCTGATCTTTCGTTCGCTGGGCTGGATTGACACCTTGCGACCTTTGTGGGTGCCAGCGTTCTTCGGTTCGGCGTTCAACGTTTTTCTGTTGCGCCAGTTCTTCATGTCGATCCCAACCGAGTTGGAAGACGCCGCCAAAATCGACGGTTGCGGCGCTTTCGGCATCTATTGGCGCGTCATGCTGCCTTTGGTGAAGCCCGCGCTGGCTTCGGTCTCCATTATGTCGATCATGGGCGCATGGAACAGTTTTCAGGGGCCGCTGATTTATCTGTCGTCGCCGGAAAAAATGCCGCTCGCTTATGCTCTGCAGCTTTATCAGACGCAGCACGGCGGCGAACCTGGCCTGATGATGGCGGCTTCGACATTAGTAGTATTGCCGATCATCGTCCTCTTCTTCTTCACGCAACGTTACTTCATCGAAGGTATTTCGCTTTCCGGTCTGGGCGGACGGTAAGCCGAACTGTAAACAACCCAAAGCGCGCTATCGAGTACTCGATAGCGCGCTTTGGGTTGTGATTATGCGCAAGGCACTTTGGCGGTCTTAAACCAGCGCGTGCAGCTCGAATGAAACATGACAAAGAACTTTAGGTGGCTTGATCGGTGAGAATTTGCGGATAAGCGCGTATTAATTGGAATCGAACGAACCCAAGTTGTTACTTATGAACACCTGCCCGTGAACGAGCGGACTAAGAAGACAAAGCCCGCCGCTTCAGCGGCGGGCGTCATCGGTAGGTGGCAGCTTGGGTTAAGTAGCTCACTCATTGAGCCACTATCGTATTTGAAAGAGTTTGTAGCACGGCACAAAATGATGCAGTGAACAAGCAAAGGCGCGCTATCGAGTACTCGATAACGCGCCTTTGCTTGTTTGGAGCGATGGTTTACACAATCGCTAATTTTGTTTCTGTATCGAAGACGTGTGCGGCATTGGCGTCCAGGATGACATCGAGCGGCGTGTTTTCGTGGGCGCGGGTTTCGGCGCCTACATTGGAGATCAAGGTGTGTTCACCCGAAGTGAGATAAAGCAGCGAAGTCGCGCCCATCGCTTCGACGACATCAACGTTCATCGTTGTCTCGTTGCCCGCGTCGCCATTATAGGACATCAACGATTTGTCGTGAATATCTTCGGGACGAATGCCCAGCACGACTTTCTTGCCCTGATAACCCGCCAATCCTCCGCTCCGCGCGGCAGGAATTTTTAACTTGAAAGAGCCGGCATCGACGACGGCGCCATCGTTATCAATCGAGGCGACTTGCGCATCGACAAAGTTCATTGCAGGCGTTCCCAAAAATCCCGCCACGAACATATTGGCCGGTTCGTGATACAGCTTGAGCGGCGTATCGCATTGCTGCAAAAGGCCGCCTTGCATAACCGCGATGCGCTGTCCCATCGTCATCGCTTCCACTTGATCGTGCGTCACGTAAACCGTTGTCACGCCCAATTTACGGTGCAGCTTGATAAGTTCGGCGCGCGTTTGAACGCGCAGTTGAGCGTCTAAGTTCGATAGCGGTTCATCCATCAAAAAGACTTCGGGATGGCGCACAATGGCGCGTCCCAAAGCGACGCGCTGGCGTTGTCCGCCGGAAAGCGCCTTGGGTTTGCGGTTGAGCAGGTGCTTGATGCCAAGCAAATCCGCCGTTTCCTGAATGCCCTTGTCTATTTCCTGGCGGATGCGGCGCGTTTCGCTCATTTGCGTCAGTTGCTGGAACGCGCCCGGCAATTTACGAATTTTCAGGCCGAACGCCATGTTGTCGTAAACGCTCATGTGCGGATACAGCGCGTAGTTCTGGAACACCATGGCGATATTGCGATCTCCGGGCGGCGCGTCATTGACCACGCGGTCACCGATGCGAATTTCGCCGGACGTGACATCTTCCAGTCCAGCGATCATGCGCAAAGCTGTTGTTTTGCCGCAACCCGAAGGCCCGACCAAAACCAGAAACTCACCGTCGCGGATTTCCAAATTCAAGTCTTTGACCGCTGCAACTTCTTGTTTCGTCGTCGGGTCAGGAAACCGCTTGTTCAAATTGCACAAGGACACACTTGCCATAAGAGAGCACTCGTTTTGTGAAGGATAGCTTAAATATACATCGTCTCAGCACTTTGTGGTAATTGTGGCGTATATTATGGCATACACTGTCGAAAAAACGCCGGACTAAATCTTTCCGATTCATCCTTTCGAGTACTCGAATTGAGCAGAACAAAGGGCGTAGCGCGCGACGTTCTGCAGTTTGCAAACCGAACATTGTTACTTCCTTGCGCAGCTTACTTCTTGGCACCATGCCAGCAAGAAACTACAACCAAACGATCCGTTGATTCTTTTATGCAGCTTCTCGAGTACTCGAATCCCGACGCCGCGCACCTTTTGGCGTGCGATCACGCGCTGTTGGATGAACGCGAAACTCTTGGCGGCGACGATGTTCTGGTTTTCTGGGAAGCTACGTCGCCATTTATCGTTTTGGGTTACACAGAACACTCAGCGCGCGAAGCCAATCTCGAAGAATGCACGCGAGGAAATATCCCGATTTTGCGGCGTATTAGCGGCGGCGGAACCGTTTTGCAAGGTCGTGGTTGTCTCAATTATTCCTTAGTTTTGCGCATCGAAAACCATGCGGAATTGTCGAATTTGAGCGATACCAATCGCTTCTTGATGAATCGCACGCGCGACGCATTGCAACCTTTGTTGACACCGCAAATTGAGGTTCGCGGCACGTCGGATTTAACTTTCAACGGGCTGAAGTTTTCTGGCAATGCGCAGCGTCGCAAAAAGAATTTCCTGCTTTTCCACGGCACGTTTTTATATGACTTCGATTTGAGTTTGCTTGGTCGTTTTTTGCAAATGCCATCGCGCCAACCAGATTATCGTAAGAGTCGCAGCCACCTCGACTTCGTGACAAATCTTCCACTTTCGCCTTATGCCATCAAAGAAGCGCTGCGCCAGGCGTGGAACGCCAATCGAGTACTCGAAAGCGTGCCGCATCAACGCATCGAACAATTGGCACGCGAGATTTATTCGCAGGACACGTGGAATAGAAAGTTCTGAACGGTCTTTGGTCTTGGAGCTTTGGTTTTTGAGTTCCTGATACCAAATAGTTAAGCGTTCGATATCAGTTTCCCAAAGACCAAAGCTCCAAGACCAAAGACCATTTCAAGTTGTGGCACGCGAAACGCGCTAAGGCCGCCGCTTCTTACAAAATTGAATCGCGGAGAACCTTATGAGATTGCAAGATAAAGTCGTGTTGATTACGGGCGCCAGCAGCGGCATTGGCAAAGGCATCGCCGAACGTTTCGCCGCTGAAGGCGCGCACGTCGCCGTGAACTATTTGCCAGTCGGACACAATGAAGCCGACGCCGAGCAGGAAGTCGCAACCTTTGGCACGACCGGAATTGCGACCGCAGCGGATATTTCGCAGCGCGATCAGGTCGAAAAAATGGTCGCCGATGTCGTGGCAAAGTTCGGGCGTCTGGACGTTTGTATTAACAACGCGGGCATCGAATTCAAAAAGCCGTTCTTGGAAGTCACCGATGCCGATTGGAACAAGGTCATTGCCGTCAACTTGTTCGGTTCCTATCTGGTCAGCCAGGCTGCAGCACGCCAGATGGTGCAGCAAAACGGCCTCAATCCCGACGGCACATCGCCCGATTTCACCGATCCCAAAGTTGGCGCCGAAGGCAGTCAGGGCAAGTTGATTTTTATTTCTTCGGTGCACGAAGACATTCCATTTCCAGGTTATACGGCGTATTGCGCCTCGAAAGGCGGCGTGCGCATGATGATGCGCAACATTGCGATGGAACTCGCGCCCTATAAAATCAATTGCAATAATATCGCGCCGGGAGCGATTGCAACACCGATCAACCAGAGCGTTTTGACCGATCCGCAGGCGATGAAAAACGCGATTACGGAAATCCCGTGGGGACGTTTTGGAACGCCGGATGAAGTCGCGGGCGTCGCCTTGTTCCTGGCCAGCAGCGATTCGGATTACGTAACGGGCAGCACTTATTACGTTGATGGCGGCCTGACGCAGCAAGTCACGTTGTATTGAGAAGCAGGGATGAGAGGAAAGGGATGAGTTGTACGGGCGAGGCATGCCTCGCCCGTACGTCGCGCCCTGAATATCAAACCATCCCTTTCCCTTCATTCCTCGTTATCGAGTACTCGAAAGTGAAATCTTATGACACAAGAAGCTACACAAAAGAAAAAAGTCGTCGTAATTGGGATGGGTTTCGGTGGATTGCGCGCCGTGCAACATCTCGAAGGCCATGGCATGGACATTTTGGCGCTCGACCGTCGCAATTTTCACTTGTTTCAGCCGCTGTTGTATCAAGTCGCTACGGCGATGCTGGAGCAGGAAGCGATTGCGTCCTCGTTGCGCGCGCTGACGCACAAGTGGAAAGACACGCGCTTTGAAATGTCGGAAGTGCAAAGCGTCGACCTGGACAAAAAAGTCATTCACACGCCGTCGCGCGAAATTCCCTACGATTATTTAGTTGTTGCAGCCGGCAGTGTGACCAATTTTTTCAACAACGAAGCGATTCAAAAGAACGCTTTCGACTTGAAGCAGTTGGACGATGCTGTGAAATTGCGCAACCACATCCTGAGCGTTTATGAAGACGCAGTGAAAGAAGCCGACGCTGCCAAGCGCGCCGCCCTGATGACGTTTGTCATTGTCGGCGGCGGCCCAACCGGAGTCGAATTCGCGGGCGCTCTGGCCGAACTGACGCAAACCATTCTGAACAAAGATTATCCCGAACTTGACGTGAAACGCAGCCGCATTATTCTGGTCGAAGCGCACGAATGCGTTTTGGCGATGTTTCCCCGACGCTTGCAACAATATGGCGAACGTCGCTTAAAGCGAATGGGCGTGCAGATTCGCTTCAACTCGTATGTGACGGACGCCACGCCGGAAATTGTGACATTGAAAGACGGCACGCAGATTCCGGCACGCACGCTTTTCTGGGCGGCTGGTGTTCGCACGGCGCCTTTAGCGGACGCGATTCCTGCGCCCAAAGCCAAAGCCGGACGCATCATCGTGCAGCCCGATTTGACGATCAAAGATCATCCCGAAGTGTTCGTCATCGGCGACATGGCGTATCTCGAGCAAAACGGCGACGCTTTGCCAATGGTCGCACCGGTCGCCATGCAAGGTGGCGTTTACGCAGCGGAGACGATCCTCAAGCGCGAGAAAGGCGAAATGGTCAAACCGTTTCACTTTTTTGATAAAGGTTCGATGGCGGTTATCGGGCGCGGTTCGGCTGTCGCTTCGGCCTTTGGAATCAGCTTGCAGGGGTTTTTCGCGTGGCTGGCATGGCTGGGATTGCACTTGTTTTATCTGGTCGGTTTTCGCAACCGCTTATTCACGCTGGTCAACTGGGTGTATGAGTTTTTGTTTTATGATCGCCAGGTGCGACTAATCACACGCAACGACGATAAATAAAAATCGCCGCGAAGGACGCAAAGGGAAGAAGGAAAGAATCGTCGTAAAAGTTCGTCATTCTGAGCGCAGCGAAGAATCTAACTGTAACCAGATTCTTCGCTGCGCTCAGAATGACGAACTTTTAATCTGCAGTACTCGATTCTTTTTCTTCGCGCTCTTCGCGGTTAAATCCTTTTGAGTACTCGAACATTATGAGCGAACAAGAACGAATGCAGCAACAGCGCGACGGCAGCGCGAACTGGCGCAAATGGGGGCCGTATCTTTCCGAGCGCGCTTGGGGCACCGTCCGCGAAGATTACAGCGCCAATGGCACCGCTTGGGAATATTTTCCGCACGATCAGGCGCGCTCCAAAGCCTATCGCTGGAACGAAGACGGCTTGGCCGGAATCTCCGACGACAATCAATATCTGTGCTTCGCTCTGGCCTTGTGGAACGGTCAGGACGCGATTTTGAAAGAGCGCGCCTTTGGCCTGACTGGAAACGAAGGCAATCACGGCGAAGATGTCAAAGAAATCTTCTTTTACCTGGATAACACGCCGACGCATTCTTATATGAAGTGGGCGTATAAATATCCGCAGGCGGCTTTTCCTTACGCCAATCTGGTCGAAGAAAATCGGCGGCGCGACAAATCTCAGCCCGAATACGAATTGTTCGACACTGGCGTTTTTAATGACAATCGCTATTTCGATGTTGTTGTCGAGTACTCGAAAGCGAGCACCGATGAGATTTTGATCGCAATCTCCGTCACCAATCGCGGCGATACGGCTGCTGAATTGGAAGTGTTGCCGACGTTGTGGTTTCGCAACATTTGGAGTTGGGGCAAGCACACGCCGTGTCCGCAAATGCAGCACGCGCCCGAACACGAGACTTTCGAGTACTCGATTGTGCAAGCGACGAGCGTTCCTCTGGGAACTTATTATCTGGCGTGTCAGCGCGAAAACCTCGATCCGCAGCTCTTGTTCTGCGAAAACGAAACCAACAATCAGCGTTTGTACAACACGCCCAACGCCAACACTTACGCCAAAGACGGCATCAACGATTTCGTCGTCAACGGGCAAGCGGATGCCGTCAATCCCGCGCAAAGCGGAACCAAGTGCGCGGTTCGTTATCGCTTGAACCTCGCGGCGGGCGAAACGCAGACTTTGCGATTGTGCTTGAGCGGCGAAGTTCCCGCCTCGGGTGTTCTACGAGCAAGCTGGGAAACCGTTTTCGCGGCGCGCCGCAAAGAAGCCGACGATTTTTACGAAACGGTAGCGCCCGAAGGCGCCACGCCCGACTTGAAAATGGTGCAGCGCCAGGCTTTGGCGGGTTTGTTGTGGAGCAAGCAGTTTTACAAATACGATGTGCGACGCTGGCTGATGGGCGATCCGACCGAACCAACGCCGCCGCCTGAGCGATGGCATGGTCGCAATCACGATTGGACGCATTTGAACAATCACGACATTATTTCGATGCCCGACAAGTGGGAATATCCGTGGTATGCGGCGTGGGATTTGGCGTTTCATACGCTGGCGATGTCACTGGTCGATTCCGATTTCGCCAAAGACCAGCTTATTTTGCTGCTGCGCGAATGGTATATGCACCCAAACGGTCAGTTGCCGGCTTATGAATGGGCGTTTGGCGACGTAAATCCGCCGGTTCATGCGTGGGCGGCGTTGCGCGTTTATCGCATCGAGCGCAAGCAGCGCGGGCAAGGCGACACCAATTTTCTGGAACGTGTTTTTCACAAGCTGCTGATCAACTTTACGTGGTGGATCAATCGCAAAGACGCCGAAGGCCGCAATATTTTTCAGGGTGGCTTTCTGGGATTGGACAACATCGGCATTTTTGATCGCAGCGCGCCGCTGCCCAATGGCGCGCGCCTGGATCAGGCCGACGGCACTTCCTGGATGGCGATGTATTGCCTTAATATGTTGGCGATTGCGCTTGAACTGGCAGGCGTGGACAAGACGTATGAAGATGTGGCGACCAAGTTTCTGGAGCACTTTTTCTATATCGCGCACGCCATGAACGACCGTCCAGCAATGGCGACTGGGGACGATGGCGTGGATTTGTGGGACGAAGAAGACGGCTTTTACTACGATGTTTTGCACCGTAGCGACGGCGGCAACGAGTTTGTGCGCGTGCGCTCGCTGGTCGGCCTGATTCCGCTTTTGGCGGTGGAAACGCTCGATCCGGCTTTGCTCAATCGCTTGACGGGCTTTCGTGAACGGATGGAATGGTTCATGGAACATCGCCCCGATTTGACCAAAGACGCCGCTTCGGTGATGTCGGCGGGCGCGGGCGGGCGACGCTTGTTTTCGGTGGTGGACGAAAGTCGCTTGCGTCGCATTCTCAATCGAGTACTCGATAGCGATGAGTTTTTGTCGCCGTATGGCTTGCGTTCGCTGTCGCGCTTTCACCTGGAACATCCAGTCGAAATCAGTCTGGAAGGCACATCGCACAAAGCCGACTACGAACCGGCGGAATCGACGACGCAGCTTTTTGGTGGCAACTCGAACTGGCGTGGCCCGATCTGGTTTCCTCTCAACTATTTGCTGATCGAAGCTCTGCAAAAATTCGATTTCTATTACGGCAACAGTTTTCAAATCGAATGTCCGATTGGCAGCGGCGAACCTGAAACGCTGTGGAACGTTTCGACCGACCTTTCGCAACGCTTGATTTCGATTTTCGCGCAGGACGACAATGGGCAACGCGCCGTTTTTGGCGGCAATCAGACGTTTCAAAACGACCCGAATTGGCGCGATATGATTCCGTTTCACGAATACTTTCACGGCGATAACGGCGCGGGATTGGGCGCGGCGCACCAAACCGGCTGGACGGCGCTGGTGGCCAAACTGATTCAGCAAAGCGGCGCCCAAATGAACGATGGCGCTGGTAACGACGCGGCCAACACCGATAACGACAACTCTGATAACGACAACACCGATATTGGCGGCAACGACAACGCTGGCAGCGTGAGTAACGATGATAACGCTGCGACCAAAACGTTGAACAACGACCTGGCCAACGATGCCGCCAAAGGTGCGAACAACGACGCCGCGTAAAATACACAGTAAGTCGCGGATTAAAAAGTCAAAGCCCAAATGTCAAAGTAATCGACATTTGGGCTTTGACTTTTTCTGGGCGCTGAATTCGAGTACTCGATAGACGCGGATTCTGTTCGATACCAAAGATAAATTCCTGTGTTCGATGATGTACATGGTTGCCACGAGGCATGGAAGTTGGTAATGTTCGTTAAAGCCCCAACGCACATAGCGACAGCGTTCACCAATAAGTGTTTTTGCAGGACGATGTAGGAAGATTTGCAATTTTTTGCAAGCCGTCTTTTGTTGGTGAATGCACCAAGTGAAGTTGGATAAGGGAGGTGAAGAGTTCGCTTCGAGAAGCCGCCCTGGATTTTAAGCCCTGTTTTCGCATTCTTCGCGTTGCTTCTTTGTAGATACCGTTTTTTGCCGATACCGTTTTTGCTGATGCCGCTGTTTTACCGCTATTTTCTTATGGCATTGTGAGAACTTTGGCCTTTTTTGAAACAACGTTGCCATCGCATTGACGTGCATTCATGTCGTTGACTTGCCCTGAACCGAATCCGCTCCCGATTGGCTCGGTTTGCTGGCGTCTTGCAGAAAGAGAACTTCTTCTTTTTCGACGATGGTCTTCGGCTCCCTGCCGAAGTCTGTGAGGACAGAATTATGCACGATCCCGACGTTCAACTTCAAATTAGCGAACTCGATAAAGTTCGCGCTCAACTGCGTTTGTGGCGAACGCTTCTCTCGGTTGGTTTTTTGGTCGTCACCCTGGGCAGCATCGCCGTTATCAGCAAAGCGGCGCACGATTTATTTACTCCCGGCCCGACGCAGGACGAATTCACTTCGACACTCACCGCAAACTTACAAAAAGATGTCGTCCCCACGCTTCAAAGCAAAGCTACTCAAGCCCTGACGCAGATGCGCCCCGAAATCGAAGACTCTTTCCAGAAATTGAACGGTCGCGTGCCGGAACTTTCGCAAGCTTCGATGCAGGAAATTAGCACGCTGCAACAAAACGTGACAGCCAGCAGCGAAAAAACGCTGCAATCCACGCTGGGCACGATGTTGGACTCCAAAGAAACCAAAATCAAGCAGATGTTTCCCGATGTAACCGACGACAAAATCAAGACGGCTTTGCAAAACGTCAGTCAGGAATCACAAGATCGCTTGCTTCATGCACACGACACTTTGTTTTCAAAGCACACTGATGCGTTGTACAGCATTATGAACCATTTGTCGCAAATTCAGGCGACGGAAAAGGTTAATCCCCAATCCGAAAAAGCCAATTGGGAAATGGGCGTCACGTTGCTCGATTTGATGCAAAGCCAGGTCAAAGATCTGCAACCCATGATGACTTCGGCTTCCACTTCTTCCACGAGCACCACTTCGACGACAACATCGCGCAGCACAACATCGAGTACTGGAACCGTAAGTCACGCCGCCTCAAATGTGCCCAAGCCAAATTTGTCGCCCGGCGCCAAACCAACACAAGGCGCCAAACCAGCGCCAGCCGCAGTCAAACCGCAAACCAAGCCACAAGCCAATAAGGGGGCAGCGAATGGAACCCAATCGTCCGGATATTAATAACCAACGTGTTGAAACACCTTCTGTCGTTCCGGTCGAGCGCGCCGAAACTCCGGTCGAGCGCGTGGAAGTCCCAACGCCTCCATCTGGCCCTTCGGTCGCAGCGGTTCCTTCGCAGGTCGCGGTAACGCCCGCCGAAGGCAATCTCGCGGCTCAGTACATCGCCAAAGAGCTGGCGCAGTTCCGCGTTGCCTTGCAGCGCACGCAGATTTTCGGTTCGCTGTTGTTATTGGCGACTCTGGGTTACATGGGCTATTTGGCCTACAACTTTCAGCAGAACCTGGAGCCGCAAACCGCCGCGCAAATCGCCAGTGGCGCCATCAGCGAACGTGTCAACGACCAGGCCGATACGTTTGTGGACCAGATGCGCGAAAGAGTTCCTCAACTGATCGCGGGTTTGCCCGATACGGTTATCAAAAGTCTGCCGGGTTATCGCCAGCAACTCGAAACTCAAATTAATACCGATTTGACGCAGCATTCCAAGCAGGCCGCCGATAACCTCAGCGGTCAGCTCGATAGCTATCTGGATCTGCACAAGGATGAAATGAAATCCGTCCTTGATTCGGGCAACGATTCGACAGCGGTCAAGCAAATGGGCGCCGAAATCGAACAACAATTCCTCGATTCGTTGAAGAAAACTGATGCCGGAAACGGCGAAACCGTCCAAAACAAATTGGACAAAACTCTTCAATCGCTGCACGAAATCGACACCATGATGACGAAATTGGCGGCCAACAAAAACCTGACGCCGCAAGAGCAAAAAGCGCGTCACGCGATTGCGATCATGGCTGAAACCGCCAACCAGGGCGCGCCCGCAGTCAAACAACTTGTCGCGCAATTGCAAGACACCGCCAGCCAGTCGGTGCAACAAGTGGCCGATACCGCCAACGCTTCGGCTGCCTCGACTTCGGCAGCTCTGGCGAACGTTAGTAACGCCGTATCTGCACCGGCACCGGACACCACGTCTTCCGCACCAGTGCCCGCTTTGGCGCCAAATTCGGCACCAGCGGCTGCAAATAGAACCGTACAGCCTTCCGGTTCGGCTAACCGAAACGTGCCGCCTGCGGGAGCGCCTAACCGCAATGTGCCATCGCCTACAAGTGGCTGACCGTAAAACTCGCAGTGAAAGCAAAAGCCTGAATGTCGATTCTTTGACATTCAGGCTTTTGTTTTGGCGCTTATCGAGTACTCGAACTCTACGAATTTTTGCTGGAGATCGCAATAATCAAAGCGCCGACAGCCATCAATCCGCCGCCGAAAATAATCGGTGGCGTGATTTTTTCCTGCAAAAAGAGACCGGCGAATACAACCGCGAAAATCAGCGACAAGCGATCAAGCGGCGCCACTGCCGAAGCTGGGCCGCTTTTCAAAGCACCAAAGTAAAACAAGTATGCGACGGCGGAAAGCGCGCCTGTTAGCGCCAGAAAGCCCCAGCTTTTCGCGTCGATGTTGACCAAATCGCCACCTTTCTTTTGAAAACCGATCACAGTCCACGTAATAACCAGCGTGACCAAAGCCTGAACACCGAAACCCAGCGTCGAATCGACTTGTTTATCGACACCTTTGGCGGTCGTCGATACAATACCCGTTAGCAACGCTGACACCAGAGAAAAGAGAATCCACATGGCTTTTGCGGACGTACTTCCTCGCGTCCTCGTTGCTCTCGTTTTGTCGAGTTTTGTTCATCAGCAACAAGCATTAGCAACGAAACGCTACAACAGTCGCCGTCAACTTTCAGGAAGATTCCAGTCGTTTCCGAAGAACTTTCATCCGCCGTGCCATAGAATGGAATCAGGCAACGCCACTGTATTTCCACGTCTCGTTATGAACCTTTCTCCTGCAAGGCAGCGCTTGGCCGTTATCGGATTGATGTTGTTCTGGTGCCTGGCGCTCATTGCCTATCGCATTTATCTCGCCGCCAATTTTCTGGAGTTTTCGCTGCTGTGGAATTTGTTTTTGGCCGTTCTTCCTTTGTTTTGGAGCGCCGCATTGCAAGCGGCGAATGCGCGCCGTAGTCCGCTTTGGTGCGGCTTCTTCTTTTTGCTGTGGCTGCTGTTTTTGCCCAATGCGCCTTATATTCTCACTGACCTGATTCATTTGTCGCCACGACCCAATGTGCCGCTTTGGTACATTTTGGCGCTGCTTTTGTCGTGTGCCGGAACTGGCACGCTGCTGGGATATTTGTCACTGCTCAATGTCCACGCGGTTGTGGAACAACGCTTTGGCAAAACAGCGGGCTGGAGCGTGGCGGCCAGTTCTTTGATGTTGTGCGGCTTCGGGATTTATCTGGGGCGTTTTTTACGATGGAATAGCTGGGACGCTTTCACCAGACCGTTCGCGCTTTTTCATTCGGTTCTCAGTCAATTAACTGATTCCGGCTCCCATCCGCGCCCTTTAGCCGTGACTTTAGTGTTCGGCATTGGCCTGATTATCGGTTATCTCGCTATACGCGTGATAGCAGTCGCTTCGCGCGACAATTGAATGCATCAACGCCAAATTACTTACGCCCGTTGCAAACGCGACAGTTTTCGGTGCGCCGACATTTGCACGGCAAAACATGGCTGTTTTTGAGATTTATGATGAAACCAATTCTCGTCGTTTCCCTGCCTGGATCAGCCGTTGTGTCTTGCTCTAAGAAAGTCATGAAAAATACCATAATATCGTTTCTGGCAATGATGCTGGTTTGCCTGACAACTATGCCATCGCACGCCCAGAATGAGATCTGGAGCATCATGCGCTTACCGGAAAAGTCAGATGTCGTATGCGTGGCATGATTTCAATCGGTCGAGCAAGGCGAACCGCAGCCCAATCCGGCCTCGCTTCATCCTCATATATTTGCAAGTGAAGATTTCTCTCTTGTTCCCTGGGTGTTCACAATGCGTGTGCATCAGGTGTGGAAGGGCGATTTGCCGGAGCGACAAATCAAATTGCGCTCCGTTGAAAAGCAGTACTGGAATCTTTATGGCGACTCACAAAAAAACCGTTTCCAAGCGGGCCAACTTTATTTGGTCTTTGCCCGAAAAGAAGCGGATTCACTGTACGTTTCTGCTATCGACTTTTTCGGCTTGAACTTTGAATCGGCGTATCCCATTTCTTCAATTGCGCCCGACATCACGCCGCATATGTCGTTGCCTGAAAAAGTTCTGCATCAGTTTTCGTTGTCGCTGCGATCCAGCGACAAAAAAGTGCAGATCGCCGCTTTGGGACAGCTCTGGCTTTTCAATTTTTTGACATTGGATGATTCCCAAACGCACAGCCTGCCACATGGGGTTGATGTGAAAAAATGGCGCCGATTCATGCGAAAGAACGTCGCGCCGCAGGTGCTGCGTCTAATCGAAAGCCATGATGAAGAAATACAGGAATCGGCTCTTGGCACAGCGGCATGTCTTCAACTCCTTCAAGCAATTCCGCGCATTGTCGCATTGAGCGAGAACAACTCTTCCCACGCCGAAACGATGAACTGGAATCTTCTTGGTTATCGTAATCAGGCCGCCGCGCCGCTGCTGTTGCCGCAACTGAGAAACTACAAACTCCCGATGCGGGTCGCCATTGTCGAGTATTTTGAAATTCTGAAAGATCGGCGC
Source organism: Abditibacteriaceae bacterium (assembly GCA_965277285.1). Lineage (GTDB taxonomy): Bacteria > Armatimonadota > Abditibacteriia > Abditibacteriales > Abditibacteriaceae > DASVUS01. The sequence continues at coordinate 227,365 of OZ255721.1, forward strand.
GCTTTGCCCTATTTGCTTGAATTGTTGAACGATCCCGATGCCAACGTGCGCACGCGCTTACCTTACACGCTCTGGGCGATTACTGGCCTGCCGAAAACTTACACCATCGAGAGCGCCGCAGAAAAACAGCAGGAATGGTTGGATTTCTGGAAAACGTGGGCCGCCACTCATCAAGAGGAATTGCGGAAAATCAAATCGCGCGGCTGGAAAATCAAAAGTCGCTCGTAAAGTCTTCAGCGCTTCCGAGTCCTGGTGTTCAGCAACTCGAATATTGCGACTTCAAGATAAAACGCGCTTATCGAGTACTCGATTGCTTTTCTGCGTGCTTTTCCGCCGCGCGCACCGTTTGATCGATCAGCATCGCAACGGTCATCGGGCCGACGCCGCCGACGCGCGGCGTCATCCATCCGGCGACTTCAGCCACGCTTTCATCAACATCGGAAACGATTTTGTTGCCTTCGCGCGTGATTCCTGCGCCGACGACTGCCGCGCCAGCCTTCACCATTTCAGGCTTAATCAAGTTCGGCGCGCCCGCAGCCACCACCAAAATATCGGCTTGGCGCGTATAAAAACTCATATCCGCGACGCCAGTATGAACAACTGTCACCGCCGCATTGCAGTTGGGACGTTTCAAAGCCAGCAACAACGCCAGAGGACGACCGACCGTTAATCCGCGCCCGACGATGACGACATGACGACCTTCAATCGGCACATGGTTTTGCACCAACAATTCGACAATTCCGGCAGGAGTGCAGGGCAGCGGGCCAGGCGCGCCCATCACGAGTCGTCCTAAATTGATGGGATGCAAGCCGTCGGCGTCCTTGTCGGGATCAATCGCCAGCAACGCGGCTTCTTCGTTCAAACCTTTGGGCAACGGCAATTGCACGATATAAGAATGCACGTTCGCGTCAGCGTTGAACTCGTTGATGGTGGCCAAAAGTTCGTCTTGCGTGGTCGAAGACGGCAGATGCGCATGAATCGAACGCACCCCGACTTCTTCGCAGGCACGATGTTTAGCGCCAATATAAACGGCGCTGGCTTCGTCGTCGCCGACTAAAATTGTTCCCAGCCCGGGCACAATGCCCTGAGTTTTCAAAAGTCCAACGCGAACTGCGGCCTGTTCGCGGATGCGCGCGGAAGCGGCTTTGCCATCAAGTAATTGCATGAAGATTATTTTAACTGTGTTGTTAGTTCAGAGCATCTTTCGAGTACTCGAATTACTCAATTGCCAAACCTGCGCATAATTTGAGAAAAGCGGACAAATTCGCAGTTCGTCAGAATGACCAGACTCTTAGTTCGCATATCGTTTCTCTTGTGGAAGGAACAATCAATCAAGTGGTTTAAGCGGCCTCTTTGTTGTAAAAAATGAAACGATCACCAATTTGCAGCATTTTCTGGAGAAATATGGACAAGGCCACGATTGTTCTCGACCGCGATTTTCGCATCGGCGAAGTTGACCGGCGTCTTTACGGCGCGTTTCTCGAACATCTGGGGCGCGCCATTTACAACGGCATTTGGGAACCCACGCATTCCAGCGCCGACGAAAACGGTTTTCGGCAGGACGTTTTAGAAATCGTGCGCGAACTGCGCGTGCCGATTGTGCGCTATCCGGGCGGCAATTTCGTGTCGGGCTACAATTGGGAAGATGGCGTTGGCCCCAAAGAAAATCGTCCGCGTCGCCTTGAACTGGCTTGGCACAGCGTGGAAACCAACGAATTTGGAACCGACGAGTTCGCGCAATGGTGCAAAGCTGCCAACACGGAAATGATGCTGGCGGTCAACTTGGGTACGCGCGGCGTCGATGCAGCGCGCAACCTTGTCGAGTACTGCAATCATCCTTCAGGAACCCACTGGAGCGATTTGCGCATCCAAAATGGCGCCAAAGAACCGCACGCCGTAAAAATGTGGTGTCTGGGCAACGAAATGGACGGCGCCTGGCAGATCGGGCACAAGACGGCGGAAGAATATGGCCGAATCGCCTGCGAAAGCGCCAAAGCGATGAAATGGGTCGATTCGTCGATTGAACTTGTCGCGTGCGGCAGTTCCAATCGAAACATGGCGACCTTTGCGCAATGGGAAGCGACGGTTTTGGAGCACACATATGAACACGTCGATTACATTTCGCTGCACACGTATTACGACAATCGCCGCGACGAACTGGACAATTTTCTGGCGCAATCGGTCGGCATGGACGATTTTATCGACAGCGTGGTGGCGACCTGCGATTTCGTCAAGGCGAAAAAACGCTCTAAGAAAACCATCAATTTGTGCTTTGACGAATGGAACGTTTGGTATCATTCGCACGACCGCGATCGCCACGCAGAAAAGTGGCAAATCGCACCACCTTTGACCGAAGAAGATTACACTTTTGAAGACGCTCTGGTCGTCGGCTGCATGATTTTGTCGCTCTTGAAGCGCGCGGATCGCGTCAAAATCGGCTGCATCGCACAATTGGTGAATGCCATTGCGCCGATCTCGACCGAAAACAAAGGCCGCGTTTGGCGCCACACAATTTTCTATCCGTATTTGCACACGTCGCTTTATGGACACGGCGTCGCCTTAAATCTTCGCATCAACTGCGCGAAATATGACAGCCGCGATTTTGAGGGCGTGCCGATGCTCGAAGCCGCCGCGACGCTGGACGAAGAAAGCGCCGCGCTGACAATTTTCGCCGTTAACCGCGACCAAAATAATATTTTGCCCTTGGAAACAACTTTGCGCGGTTTGGAAGCATATCGAGTACTCGAACACATCGTATTTGAAAGCGATGACCCCAAGGCGCGCAACACGGCGGACGAACCCAATCGTGTCGTTCCACATTCGCGCGGCGATGCGCAAATGCGTGACGGAAAGTTGCAAGCGACTCTGCCGCGCTTGTCGTGGAACGTCATTCGTTTATCGGGACGCTGAAGTTGTGCAGGATGAAAAGTCGTTCAACGAACCCCGCGCTCACGCTTGGGGTTCGTTAAACGACTTACTGAAAGATGTTGACGCGGACAAGTGCGTGTTCCGTGTTAAAATCGGTTATCGAGTACTCGAAAAGGAACTGATTTATGGCGATTTTAGTGACGGGTGGCGCTGGTTACATCGGTAGCGCGACAGTTGAAGCGTTGCGCGCGGACGGGCAAGATGTCGTCGTGCTGGACAATTTATTTCGCGGCCATCGCAAAGCCGTCGAGGAAAGCGTGCCGTTTTATCAGGGCGAAATCAGCGATAGCGCGCTGGTAGAAAAAATCTGCCGCGAGCATAACGTGACGGCGTGCGTGCATTTCGCGGCGCTGGCGTATGTCGGCGAATCGGTCACGCAACCCGAAATGTATTGGCACAATAATGTGTCAGGCAGCATCGGCTTGTTCGATGGTTTGGTTGCCGCAGGCGTCAAAAACGTCGTATTTTCCTCGACTTGCGCGACTTATGGCGAGCCGCAATATATTCCGCTTGATGAAAAGCATCCGCAAAAACCGGAAAGTCCTTATGGCTGGACGAAATTCACTGTTGAACGCGTACTCGAGAACTACGACACGGCGCACGGCTTGAAGTTTGTCGCGTTGCGCTATTTCAACGCGTGCGGCGCGCTGGAAAATCGCGGCGAAGATCACACGCCCGAATCGCATTTGATTCCGCTCGTTTTGTTTGTGGCACAGGGCAAACGCCCGCAAATTTCCGTTTTCGGAACCGATTATCCGACGCCCGACGGCACCGCGATCCGCGATTATATTCACATCGCGGATTTGGCAAGCGCGCACGTCTTATCCTTGAAATACCTGGCCAAAGGCAGCGCATCGAACTATTTCAACCTGGGCAATGGCAGCGGTTATTCGGTTCTCGAAGTCATCGAAACCGCGAAGAAAGTGACTGGCTGCGACATCAAAACTGTCCTGGAACCGCGTCGCGCCGGCGATCCTTCGCGCCTCATCGGTTCAACGGAAAAAGCGCAAAACGTGCTGGGCTGGAAACAGCAATACGCGGATTTGGAAACCATCATCAAAACCGCGTGGAATTGGCATCAAAGCCATCCCGACGGTTACGGCGACTGAGAAACGAGAAGAAGCGCATATCGAGTACTCGATGTGCGCTTCTTGCTTATCAGCGTTTTTTATAAGTTGCGCATGAGCCGCAGAAATCGCTTAACGTGAAGGTAAGAAAGCAAAGCAACAAATCGTTGCCCTTGGAATCAGTTTGCAGAGTAGAAAACAGCGGTGAATTAGAAACCAGTGGTGCGGGTTTGCAAGCACCCGCCCCTGAAGGAGCGGGCTGAGTGAGCAAGACCGCTAAAGCGGCCTCCGTGTTAGTGCGAGAGTAGCGTGTTAGTCCCATTTATGGGGCTTAGCAACTCAGCCCGCTCCTTCAGGGGCGGGTGAAATCGTTCTTACACCAAACCCGCACCACTGGTTAGAAGTTTGTCATGCCGATTCTAAGACAGCTTGCGGACTTTTCAAACTGATTCTAAGAGGGTGTATAGGAAAGGGTTAGACTTACATTTATGAAACGCCAGAGCTATCCCAGTGATTTGAGCGAGGCACAATGGCAAGTGCTGCGCCCTTTGATCGAGCCACAGCGTGCGCGCGGTACGCGCAGGCTTTACGCCCAACGCGAGATCGTCAACGCTTTGTTGTATCAGTTGACCAACGGCTGCTCGTGGCGTGCTTTGCCTCACGATTTTCCGCCTTACACTGTGGTTTGGTATCACTTCCGGCGCTGGCGTGACAACGGCACTCTCGAAGGTATCCACAGTTCGTTGCGTTCTCAAGTGCGCCAGGCCGATGGACGGGATGAGGCGCCCAGCGCAGCGATTCTGGACAGCCAGAGCGTCAAAACCACAGAAAAAGGGGGCCAAAAGGCTTTGATGCAGCCAAGAAAATAAAAGGGCGCAAGCGTCATATTCTAGTGGATACCAACGGCTTGTTGTTGCAAGTGTGTGTTCATGCTGCCAACGTTCAAGAGCGTGACGGAGCCAAATTACTTTTGCAAGACAAAGCCCTGTGGCGCTTTCCTTCACAACGTTTGCAGTTGATTTGGGCGGATGCAGGCTACTGGGGACACAAGTTCGCGGCTTGGGTGCGAGAAAACTGTGGCGTTGCGCTCCGAGTGATAAGCCGCAATGCCCTGGTGAACCGTCAATATGAAAACAAAGGCTACGTGCCGTTGCCGCGTCGCTGGGTTGTCGAAAGAACTTTTGCATGGTTGGGAAGATGTCGAAGGCTTTCAAAAGACTATGAGCAAAATGTCAAATCAAGTGAAACCTGGATTTATCTCGCCATGATCCGGCTTATGCTCCGAAGGCTTGCGTGATTCCTATACACCCTCTCAGACAAAAAAGCGCCACGCAGATTTGCGTGGCGCTTTCGAGTACTCGATTGGTCTTAAGCCGCACAACTTTATGCGGCAATAGTTTGCACATCCATGCGGTCGCGGAAACGATGTTGCGCGACCGCATTAATCAGGTCGGTTGCGACGCTGAGCGCGTTGCCGTCCGGCGCGAGGAACACGCCAAGCGGCGCATTACTGTTCTGCTTGCCCATTTCGGTTGCCTTCACTAAATTGACGCCTTCACCCGAAGCGGCGATGGCTTTGCCGTGCTTGTAGGCTTCGTCGATGAACTTGCGCGCATCGCCCATTTGCACCAGCGTGGCCGCGCTGGCGCCGCCCGGAACATAAACCGCGTCGAACAAAACCGAACTGCAGTTGGCGTAAGTTTTTTTGGCTTCAACGCTGCCGCTGTCGCCTGCGATGGTGCCGATGTGCGGCCCGACAACTTCGCCCAGAGCGCCTTCCGCCGCAAGTTTTTCCTGCATTGTCGCCACGCATTTCGCAGCGACGCCCGCCGCCACCAGGATCGCCACTTTGCGGCCTTTGGGCGAAAGCGGCTGACCTTCGGCCTGACTTAAACCGCTGGTTTTCTGCAAACCGCCCGAAGCGCTGGTTTGCGAAACCGCATCGGCCAGGGCTTTGATTTCTGCTGGAGAATCGGCTGTGCCGCCGGGCTTAACTTTGGCGCCCGGCAAGGTTTCACCCAAGGCCAGACCAATTTGCGCGGCCATAACTTCGTTGATTTGCGCCAGATGTCCGAGCATTCGCACGCGCACTTCGCGCGTCTCGACTTTGCTCATCTCAAATTGCAGCGCCTTCACGATATGCTCTTTTTCGTGCTTGGCCATGCTGTTCCAGAAAAGTTTCGCCTGACCGTAATGGTCGCCGAAACTTTCGCTGCGCTCGCGCACTTTCGGCCCGCTGATTTTCTCCTGATAAGAAGCGTAACCGGCGGCGTTGGTCGCTTCTGTGGGCGAATGACCGTCCAGCGAAGCGGGCGAGTAGGCGACGCGGCCTTTGTTGATCGTCGTGCGCATCTGTCCTTCGCGCTGGTTGTTGGAAAACGGACAAACCGGACGGTTGATCGGCAGTTCGTGGAAGTTGGGCGTGCCCAAACGCGAAATCTGCGTATCGAGATACGAAAAATTGCGACCTTGCAACAGCGGATCGTTGCTGAAATCGATGCCAGGCACGACGTTGGTCGTCATGAAGGCGACTTGCTCGGTCTCCGTAAAGTAGTTGTCGGGGTTGCGATTGAGCGTCATGCGCCCGATGCGCTGCAAAGGAATCAAATCTTCCGGCCAGATTTTGGTGGCGTCCAAAACATCGAAATCGAACTTTTGTTCGTCGGCTTCAGGCAACAATTGCACTGCTAAATCCCACTGCGGATAATTGCCCATTTCAATGGCTTCCCATAAATCGCGGCGATGAAAATCGGGGTCTTGTCCGGCGATTTTGACGGCTTCGTCCCACACCAGCGAGTGCGCTCCGAGTACTGGTTTCCAGTGGAACTTGACGAAAGTCGATTTGCCTTCGGCGTTAATCAGGCGGAAAGTGTGAACGCCAAAGCCGTCCATCATGGCGAAGGAGCGCGGAATCGAGCGGTCGCTCATCACCCACATTATCATGTGCATCGATTCGGGCGTCAGCGAAATGAAATCGTAAAACGTGTCGTGCGCTGAAGCCGCCTGCGGGATTTCGTTGTTCGGTTCAGGCTTGACGGCGTGAATCAAGTCAGGAAATTTAATCGCGTCCTGAATAAAGAAAACGGGAATGTTGTTGCCGACCAAATCCCAGTTGCCTTCCTGCGTATACATTTTGACGGCGAAACCGCGCACGTCGCGCGCTGTGTCCGCCGAGCCGCGCGAACCGGCGACCGTCGAGAAGCGCAAGAATAATGGCGTCACGCGACTTGTATCGGTGAGAACGCCAGCCATCGTATATTCCGACAACGATTTGTGCAACTCGAAAACGCCGTGCGCTGCCGCTCCGCGCGCATGAACCACGCGTTCGGGAATGCGCTCGTGGTCGAAATGCTGAATTTTTTCGCGCAGCACGAAATCTTCGAGCAAGGTCGGGCCGCGATGTCCAGCGCGCAGCGAATCCTGATCGGTGCTGATGACTTGACCTTGATTGGTGGTCAAAGGCGGCGCGTCTTTGGTCGTGAAAGCGGCCAGGTCTTTGTCTTTGATGGTCGCGTCAGGCGCCTTGCCGTTGGAGGCGACGCCGTTGGTTTTCTTATCTTGAGATGCGTTTTTCACAGAAAAATTCTCCTCTTATGAGCTTTGAACTCAAGGCGCGCGCAACGTGCATGAACGATGCCCGATTCGCGCGAAGTGATGAAGAATCCTTAATGAAAACGACTAATGCTCCATGAACATGCAACTTTTAGCAGGAACGCTTTTGGTCAATGCTGTGTAACCAATTCTCTCTATTACTATGTTGCGACTTGATCATTATCAAATGACCCGTTGCATATCGAGTACTCGATATGCAGCGGATGAATGAAAGAAGCACATAGTTAAACGTGGTAGATAAAGCTTGTTGTAGAGCTTGCAGATACGGGTGATGATATGGACTTTTTTCGCAATTTATTTCATGGGACGCCGCGCGCGCTGCAAATGCGTTCTCCCGCCGACATGGAGCGTGAAATCGCGCAGCGACGGCAAGTCGAAGTTGAAATGCGAAGCGCGCACGATCAGCTGGAGTCGCGCGTTGCGGAGCGCACCGCCGAATTACGCACCAGCGAAGACAGCTTCCGATTGCTCATTGAGGCCATGCCGCAAATTGTATGGACGGCGCGTCCCGACGGCTTTCTGGACTATTACAATCAAAAGTGGATTGATTACACCGGCATGAGCGTGGAAGAAACTCAGGGCTGGGGCTGGCAGCCCGTTTTACATCCCGATGATGTGCAGCCTTGCTTAGACGCTTGGAGTCACGCAACGCAAAGCGGCGAAAACTATGAAATCGAGTACCGCTTCAAGCGGGCCTCGGATGGTTCCTATCGCTGGCACTTGGGGCGCGCTCTGCCGTTGCGCGACGAAACGGGAAACATTGTCAAGTGGTTCGGCACCGGCACCGATATCGACGATCAGAAAAAAGCGCAACAAGCGTTGCAAAGTTCTCACGAGGAATTGCAGCGTTTGGTGGAAGAGCGCACCGCCGCTTTGACGCACACTAACACCGCGCTGGAAAAGGCGAACGCAACGCTGCAAGAAGCAATCGTTCATCGTCAGCGCCTGGAGAGCGAAGCGGAACACGTGTTTGATTTGTCGCTGGATAAGTTGTGTGTGGCCGGCTTCGACGGATATTTCAAGCGCCTCAATCCGGCCTGGGAAAAAGCGTTGGGTTACAGCCGCGAGGAATTGATGTCCCGACCTTATCTCGATTTTGTGCATCCCGACGACCGCGGGGAAACCGTATCTGAAACACAGCAACAGGCGGCGGGCCAGAACACCGAATTGTTTGAAAACCGCTTTCGCTGCAAGAATGGCTCTTATCGTTGGCTGGCGTGGCGTGCCAGAGTGGTACCCGAAGAGCAACTTGTTTATGCTTCGGCTCGTGACATTACCGAAAATAAAAGAGCCCAGCAAAACCTGCGAGCGACCATGCTCCAATTGGAGCGCTCCAATGGCGAACTGCAGAATTTCGCTTCCATTGCCTCGCACGATTTGCAAGAGCCGTTGCGCGCCATTCAAGCTTTTGGCGACCGCTTGCAAACCCGACATAGTGCAGAGCTGAGCGAAGAAGCCCGCGATTACCTGACGCGCATGCAAAACGCCGCGAACCGAATGCGTTCGCTGATCCAAGACTTGCTCGAGTACTCGCGCATCACGACGAGAGTGCGCCCTTTTACACCAGTCGATTTGACTACGACAATCCAAGGCGTTATGTCCGACCTGACGGTTCGGTTGGAAGAAAGCGGAGGCCACGTCGAAATCGGCGAACTGCCAGCGATCGAAGCCGACGCCACGCAAATGCGCCAGCTCTTCCAAAACCTCATCGGCAACGCCTTGAAGTTTCATCGCGCGGGTGTTCCACCTCTGGTCAAGATTTACCTGCAGGCGGAAGCGCCAAATAGCGGTGGACCGAAAGATGGTGAGGAACACGTTGTTCGTATCATTGTGGAAGACAACGGCATCGGCTTCGACGAGAAGTTCGTGGATCGTATTTTTACGCCTTTCGAGCGACTGCATAATCAACGCGATTACAGCGGAACCGGCATCGGCCTGGCGATCTGTCGCAAAATCGCTGAACGCCATGGTGGGAGCCTTTCGGCCAAAAGCGTGCAAGGACAAGGCAGTAAGTTTTTGATTGTATTACCAATTCGACAGGCGGAAACCACGCTTGAAAGCGTAGAGTAAGCATTCGCCCGCGTATTTTACACGTATTCTCAAGATGCGTTTCAAGTGCGTTTTCGGGCTTTTATTGTGAGAAGGTGTAATTGTGAGAAGGTGTATAGGAATTGTAAAAGAGACTGACAAACTGCTGTTTTTAAACGGTTTCTGTAACTTTTTTGCTTTCCTATCCATCCTCTGCAGGCAAAGTCTTTTTAGATAGCAGGAACGATTATGCATACAAGAGATATTCCATTGAAACCAATCACGATTCTGATGGCCGATGATAGCGACGACGACCGGATGATGACGCGCGAAGCGTTGCAGGAAAGTTTCGTCATCAACGAACTGCGCGAAGTGGAGGATGGCGAGGAGTTGATGGACTACCTTCATCGACGTGGCAAATACAGCGATCCTCAAAGCGCGCCGCGCCCCGGCTTGATTTTGCTCGACCTCAATATGCCGCGCAAAAGCGGACAGGAAGCGTTGCAGGAAATCAAAAATGACGCTGCGCTGCGCAGCATTCCCATTGTGGTTTTGACAACTTCCAACGACGAACACGACATCCTGCGCTCGTACAATCTGGGCGTCAATTCGTTCATTACCAAGCCGGTGACCTTCGATGGCCTGGTCGAAGTGATGAAGGCTTTCGGAAGATACTGGATTGAAATTGTGGCGATTCCTCAATGCGACGAATGTGAATGAAACGAATGTCAATACGACGACTGCGAATAATCTGAATGCGCGCTGTAGCAATCGAGTACTCGATAGAGCCTGCGACAGCGTTGAACGGCGGAAGTTGCGAAAGCGGAAGTTGCGAAAGCGGAAGTTGCGAAAGCGGAAGTTGCGAAAGCGGAAGTTGCGAAAAATGGACAATCTTTTGTATCGAGTTTTGCTGGTGGAAGACAACGAGGACGATTATCTCATCGTGCGTGATTTGCTGCGGGACATCACGACGACCGCGTACGATCTCCAGTGGGTGCCGACTTACGAAGCGGCTCGCCAAGTGTTGACCTGCGACCAGTATGATGTTTGTCTTCTCGATTATCGCCTGGGCGCGGCCACCGGCGTGGATCTCGTGCGCGAGTTTGCCTCGGGCACGGCGCCTTTCATTTTGCTGACGGGGAACGAGGATTACGAAGTCGATGTCGAGGCGGCCAAAGCGGGCGCTGCCGATTATTTGCTGAAGGGCCATATCAACGCGCTGCTTTTGGAGCGCGCCATTCGCTACGCCATCGAGCGCAAGCGTGCCGAACAAAAAGTGCTGGCTACCGAAGTTCGCTATCGTCGGCTTTTTGAATCGGCGCACGACGGCATTTTGATTCTCGATGCCGCGACTTGCAAAATCACCGATGTCAATCCTTATTTGATGGAATTGCTGGAATATTCGCGCGAGGAGTTGCTGGGCAAGGAGTTGTGGGAAATCGGCTTGCTCGAAGATGCGCAAGCCAGCAACGCGGCGTTTCGAGTACTCGAAGAGCGCGGCTATATGCGCTACGACGATTTGCCGCTGGAAACCAAAGCGGGCGAGCGCCGCGAAGTCGAGTTCGTGAGCAATGTTTACGGCGAAAATGGTCATCGCGTGATTCAATGCAATATCCGCGACATTACCGAGCGCAATCGGGCGAAGCGCGTCGAACACGAATCGCAGCGTTTTTTGCAGGCGACGCTGGATGCGCTCTCGTCGCACATCGCCGTACTCGATGAGACTGGAGAAATCGTCGCCGTCAACAAAGCGTGGCAACAGTTTGCTCAAGAAAACGGTGGTAGCGCCCGTCGTTGTGAAGTTGGGGCGAATTACATTGAGGTTTGCGAAAGAGTGGTGGGCGAGCGCATTGACGAAGGCCTCAAGGTGGCCTGTGGCATTCGAGAAGTGATGGCGGGGCAACACGAGGCGTTTTGCCTGGAATATCCGTGTCACAGCCCGGGTGAAAAATGCTGGTTCAATGTTTGCGTGACGCGCTTTGTCGGCGAAGGGCCGGTGCGCGTCGTTGTCGCGCATGAGAATATTACCGCCAGCAAACTGGCCGAGATCAAGTTGTTGCGCAGCGAGGCGCGCTTTCGCACGGCGATTACCGAAGCGCCGCTTCCGCTTATTATCCACCGCGAGGACGGCCAAGTCCTGCAAATCAGCAAGGGCTGGACGCAATATTCCGGCTATACAATCGAGGATATTCCGACCATCCACGACTGGGTCGAGCGCGCCTACGGCAAAAGCAGCGTCCAGGCTCAGGAATATATCGACGAGTTGTATCAAATCACAGAGCCTCGAGACGAAGGCGAATGGACGGTCAATGCCAAAAACGGCAAGCCGCGCATCTGGGATTTTCGCTCGACGCCGCTTGGAACTTTCGGCGACCACAATCATGTCGTGATCAGCGCCGCGATTGATGTGACCGAGCGCAAACAAGCCGAAGAAAAATTGCGCGCCAGCCAGGCGAACCTTGCCATGGCGCAGCAGGTCGCTCACATGGGAAGCTGGGAAATCGATGTCGCGGACTTGGATGACATGAGTAAAAACGCGCTTCACTGGTCGGATGAAGTGTTTCGCATTTTCGGTTACCAACCCGGACAAATCGAAGTTTCTATCGAAAATTTTCTCTGCGCCGTGCATCCTGACGACCGCGAACTTATTGCGTCGGCTATGTCACAAGCCTTGCATGAAAACAAACTCTACAGCCTCGACCATCGAATTATTCTACCGGATGGCGAACACCGCGTCGTTCACGAGCAAGCAAAAATCGTTTTTGACGAACAAACCGGCACGCCCCTGAAAGTGGTGGGTGCAGTTCAAGATATCACCGAGCAAAAGCAGGCCGAAACGCGGTTGCGCGAGCGCGAGGAATTTCAACGCGTGCTGCTGGGAAACTTACCCAACGGTTCCATCAGCGTCTTTGACCGCGATTTGCGCTACATCCTGGCCGCTGGTCGTAACTGGGAAATGCTCGGCATTGCGCCCGAGCAAGTTATTGGGAAGACACCCGAAGAAACCTTTATATCTGATCAGGCGAGCCGCGCGATGTCGTATTATCGTCGAGTACTCGATGGCGAGAGCGTGGAGTTTGAACTGATTCATGGCGGACGGTTTTACAACATCAGCGCGACGCCGATCTATGACCAGGAAGATAATGTCGTCAACGTTCTCGCGGTATCGCAAAATATTACCGAGCGTAAGCAAGCCGAAGTCGCTCTGGTGCAGGCCGAAGAACGTTATCGCAGCATTTTCGAGAACGCGGTTCAAGGTATCTTTCAAAGCGATGCGCAAGGTCATTATCTCAGCGCCAACTTTGCTCTGGCCAAGATGTACGGTTACGATTCGCCCGACACATTAATGAACGAATTAACCGACATTTCCCAGCACCTTTATGTCGAACCAGAACGACGCGAAGAGTTCACGCGGCTTATGGCGCGCCACGACCGCGTTTCCAAATTCGAGTCACCTGTGCGATGCACAGATGGGACTGTCATCTGGATTTCGGAAGAAGCACGCACCGTGCGCGATGAATGTGGCGAATTGATGTATTACGAAGGCACGGTGGAGGACATCACCGTGCGCAAGCAGGCCGAGAACGCGCTGCGTTATAGCGAAGAAAAATATCGTTCACTTGCCTTGGCGACGAGCCAAATTGTATGGTCTACGCCCGCTGATGGGATGGTGGAAGATATGCCGGCTTGGCGTGCTTATACTGGTCAGAGTGTGGAGGAAGTGCGAGGCTGGGGTTGGACAACGGCGTTGCATCCTGATGACTTGGAAGCGACATGCAATACTTGGTTGCATTGTGTCGCAGCCAAGTGCCACTATGAAACCGAGTACCGCATTCGAGCCGCAAACGGCCGATACCGCCTCTTTGCAGTGCGCGGAGTGCCGGTTTTGAGAAGCGACGGCAGCATTCGGGAATGGGTTGGCACGTGCGCCGATATTCAGGATCGCAGAGTGGCCGAAGAAGAACGCGACCGTTTCTTCACGCTTTCGCTCGATATGCTGGCCATTATCAGCAGCGATGGCTACATAAAACGGCTTAATCCGGCTTTTGGAGCAACGCTTGGCTTTTCAAATGAGGAAATGATGACCGTGCCGTTCTTGGATTTCGTGCATCCTGATGACCATGCGGCGACCCTGGCGGAACAAAAGAAATTGGAAGCTGGCGCCAAGGTCATGTTGTTCGAGAACCGCTATCGCTGCCGAGACGGTTCTTACAAGTGGCTGCGCTGGACGTGCGCGCCATCGGGCGATTTGTGGTATTGCGTGGCCCACGACATTACGAGCATCAAGAAGTCTGCCGCAGCTTTGCACAAAGCTAACGACGAACTGGAAGCGCACGTTATGGAGCGCACTGCCGAATTGGGAGCCGCCAATGACATGCTGCACGCGGAACTTACGGAGCGCCGTCGCACCGAAGAAGCCTTGCGCGAAGCTCAGCAAATGTTGGAGTTGGTGATGAACCAGATCCCGCAAGCCATCTTCTGGAAAGATCGCCACTGCCTATTTCTGGGGTGCAATTATCGCCTGGCGGCGGATGCGGGCTTTAATTCGCCCGAAGAAGTCAAGGGTAAAAGCGACTTCGATCTGCCTTGGGCCGAATATGCGGCAGATTATCAAGCCGATGACCAATTGGTCATGGAAACTAATACTCCCAAGTTCAATATCGAAGAGCATTCCTACCAGGCTAACGGTAAGGTCGTGTGGCTGCGCACCAACAAGATTCCACTCCATGACAGCGAAAACCAGGTGGTCGGTGTTTTGTGCAGTTACGAAGACATAACAGAGCAAAAACGCGCTGTGGCCGCAATTCAGGAAGCGCGACGCGAAGCCGATGCCGCCAACCTCGCTAAAAGCGAGTTTCTTTCGCGCATGAGCCATGAGCTGCGCACGCCACTTAACGCCATTCTGGGCTTTGGTCAAATTCTCAATAAGGAAGCTTTGACGCCTTTGGCCAAAGAAAGTGTTGATTACATAATCCGCGGCGGGCGTCATTTGCTGGGCTTGGTCAACGAGATTTTAGACATCGCCAGCGTTGAAGCGGGCCGCCTCGAGCTTTCCCTCGAAGTCATTGCGCTCAATGATGTTGTGCCCGAAGCCTGCGCCCTGGTGCGACCACTCGCAGCAGAGCGCAACATCCTCATCAATGAAAGCAGTGGCGCGTGGCACGGCAATTACATTCTGGCTGATCGACAGCGGCTCAAGCAAGTTCTCATCAACCTGATCTCCAACGCCATCAAATATAATCGTGAGGACGGAGAAGTCGAAATTTCTTGCGACCAAAAGCCGGATGGCTGTATTTCCGTGGCCGTTCGTGATACCGGTCTGGGCATCGCACCCCATGACCTTTCAAAGCTCTTCACGCCCTTCGAGCGATTGAATGCCGCGACAGCACAAATCGAAGGCACCGGATTGGGACTGGTGTTATCGCAACGCATGATAACGGCTATGGGCGGTGTGCTGAGGGTCGAGAGTGTTGTGGGTCAGGGCACGACGTTCATCTTTGAGTTGCCACAAGCCGACCCGCCGGAAGAACAGCTGGCCAGTCTGTCGAAAGTTGCTCCCGATGCCGGTGCCAACTGGTCAGCCGAACACACGTATTCCGTTCTCTGCATCGAAGACAATCCGTCCAACCTGCGCTTGATGGAAGCCATTTTTCAAGATCGTCCAGAAATTACCCTGTTATCTGCAATTCAAGGCAGCATAGGCTTGGAAATGGCGCGCCAGCATGAACCCGATCTGATTCTTCTCGACTTGAACTTGCCCGACATTCACGGCAAAGACGTTTTGACGCGCTTGCAACAATCGGCGATTACCAGGGATATCCCGGTCGTGATCGTCAGTGCCGATGCGACTTCGGGTCAGGTCGAGCGATTGTTGAGCGCGGGCGCCAAAGATTATTTGACAAAGCCGCTCAACGTCAATCAGTTCCTCCTTACCGTGGATAAATTACTGCGCACCACACCGGAACCTGATACAGAATCGAGTACTGGAAATGCGGCTGGATAATGCCAGAAAGTGTTTTTAAGCACGAAAAAGCCAGTTCTTATTGAAAAGAACTGGCTTTTTACAATTGAAAGTTTTGGCTGCCCGAGCAAGATTCGAACTTGCGACCAATCGATTAACAGTCGACCGCTCTACCACTGAGCTATCGGGCAAAATTGTGATGCGACAACGTGCGTTACAACGCTGTATTTATGAAACGCCAAAAACGAAACGCTCCGCACATTTTAGCAAGGTGCCAGAGACGGCGCAAGACCTCACGCTACTCTCAGTCAATTCTCTGCGACTTTTGTTTTGGATTTATTCCTGGCAGGTGCGCAAAGTCTTGTTATCCTTTGCTTGGCAGGCACTTACAAGAAACTTGCGTTGAAACTTTTCTTAAAACCTCTGGCAAAAGTCGGAGTTTGCGTCATTTTTCGGCTACGCTCGGAATGGCACATTGAAAGTTAGCGCCTTCGATCCCACTTTCCAACTTATGCCAGAAGTCCTTATTTGTTTGGGTACCGAAGAAAACACGTTAGTGGTTCAATAAGTGAGTTTGTTAACGAACCCGAAGCGTAAGCGCGGGAGCTAACTTCTATCCCGCGCTTATGCTTCCTATCCCTCGCTTACGCTTCGGGTTCGTTAACAAACTCACTTATTGAACCACTACTAAAAACGCTTATCGAGTACTCGAATTGCTGTATGACAAAGATTTCCATGAAACAATCCGCGACTTTGATTTACGACGGTGAATGTCGTTTTTGTGTGAACAGTGAAAAACTTCTGCGCCGCTTTGTCGGATGGAAACTGCGCACGCTGGCCTCGCAACAACCCGGCGCGCTTGAAAGTCATGCCGGATTAACGCAGGAGAAAGTCCAGACGCGTTTATACCTGGTTGAAGGCGACGCATTATACGGCGGCATGGAAGCCGTTGTGCAAACTTTGGCGCTGCGCCCCATCGGAAAAATCGCCCTGATTTATTATTGTCCGGGGCTGCGACCCGTTCTCGACGCGATCTACGATTGGATTGCGCGCCATCGTTACCAAATTTTTGGGCGCGTTGTCGGCGGCTGCAACGGCACTTGCAAATTGCCAGAAAGATGAGTCGCTAAAGTCCTTATTGTTGCCGATTGCGAAAACTGCTCCAGTCTTATAAAGTCAATATCATCCCTGCATCAAAGGCAAATAAAATCTATGAAACGACTTGAAGCAACGACACTTCGCTCCGCAGTGCGCGTTTTCGTGCTCGGTTGCGCTTTGGCGCCGCTTGTAGCACCAAGGCTCGCGCAAGCGCAAGACACGCAGATGATGAACGGCGCTTTGCCGCCGCTTCGTCCACCTTCAGTGCCGCTGGTCGCACACGATCCTTACTTTTCGGTTTGGTCGAACTCCAACAAGCTTTACAGCAGCGACACGCGCCATTGGACGGGCCGCGAACAACGCCTCAACGCCATGGTGCGCGTCGATGGCCAGACTTTTCGCTTGATGGGCAGCGAACCCGAAGAGTCCGCTTCGTTGCCTCAAACCGGCGTTTTGGTGTTGCCGACGCGCACTATCTACACCTTCGCCAACGACAAGGTTCAAGTGCAATTGGTTTTCCTGACGCCCGCGCTTCCCAGCGACCTTGATGTACTGTCGCGGCCCCTGACCTACATTTCGTATTCGGTGCGTTCGCTCGATGGCCAGACGCACGACGTTCAATTCTATGCGGACGCGGGCGCCGACCTCACTGTCAACGACGCGAACGCGCAGCAAGTGACCTGGAACCGCGCTTCGACGGGCAACCTGACGGCGCTGCGCTTGGGTTCGGTCGATCAGCCGGTCTTGGCCAAACGTGGCGACGATTTGCGCATTGATTGGGGTTATCTTTATGTCGCCGCGCCCAACGGCCAAGGCTTGCAAAGCGTTTTGACTTCGCGCGCCAACGCGCAAATGGTGTGGGGACGAACCGGTAATCTCCCGACTTCCGACGACGCGCCCATGCCACGGGCCGCCAACGACCGTTCGCCGGTTGCGGCTCTGGCGTTTAATGTGGGCAATGTCGGTGCGCAGACAGTTTCGCGTACCATGATGCTCGCCTACGATGACGAGTACTCAATTAACTGGATGGGTCGCAGACTGCGCCCTTATTGGCGTCGCAACGGCATGGACGCCGCGGGTTTGCTCACTACCGCAGCGCGCGATTATGTGCAATTGAATAAGCGTTCGAGCGCGTTTGATACCGAATTAATGGATGATTTGCGCACGGTCGGCGGCGAGAAATACGCGCGTTTGTCAGCTCTCGCTTATCGTCAGTCGTTCGCAGCGCAGAAGATCGTGGCTGACGCGAATGGCGCGCCGATGTCGTTTGCCAAAGAAAACTTTTCCAATGGCTCCATCGGAACGGTCGACGTGTTTTATCCCGCCTCGCCGCAAATGATGCTGCTTTCGCCGACTTTGCTCAAGGCGACGATGGAGCCGATCTTGCTTTATTCGGCTGGCCCGCGTTGGCCGTTCCCGTTCGCGCCTCACGATGTTGGCGTTTATCCGCAGGCGACGGGAATGCTTTACGGCGGCGGCGAAAATATCCCCGCCGATGGCGATGTGAGCGGCAAACAACCAGTCGAAGAATCCGGCAATATGCTGATTATGCTGGGCGCTCTCGCCAAAATCGAGGGCAACACCAAGTTTTCTGACCCTTATTGGCCGACTCTCACCAAGTGGGCGAATTTCTTGATCAGCAAAGGTTACGATCTGGACAACCAGCTTTCGACCGACGACTTTGCGGGACACGCGCCGCACAACGTCAACTTGTCGGGCAAAGCCATTGAAGCACTGGGCGCCTATGCGCAGATGGCGCAGATGCGCGGCGATAACGCTGAAGCCATGCGCGTGCGCACCATTGCCGAAAGCGAGGCACGACAGTGGGTGGCCGCTGCCCGAGACGGCGATCATTACAAGCTGGCCTTTGATCAATCGGGCACCTGGAGCCAGAAATATAATCTCGTCTGGGATCGTATTCTCGGCCTCAACCTGTTCCCTTCCGGCGTCGCCACGACGGAGATGGCGTATTATCGAACCAAGATGAACCGCTACGGCTTGCCACTCGATTCGCGCGCGACCTACACCAAGCTTGATTGGACACTGTGGAGCGCGGCTTTGACCGGCCAAAGAGCCGATGTCGTTGCACTGGCCGGTCCGGTGTACGACTTCTTGAACGACACGCCCTCGCGCGTACCGATGAATGACTGGTATCGCACGATTGAAGGCACGCAGGTAGGTTTCCAGGCGCGTTCGGTGGTCGGTGGCGTGTTTATTCCGGTCTTGAACAATCGGCAAATCTGGAGCAAATGGGCCGGGCGCGATTTGGCTGCTTCCAAAAACGTTAATCTCAACTGGGCGCCGCTGCCGCCGCCACGACAGATCACGACCGTTCTGCCGACTTCAGCCAAAGGCGGCGTGATGTGGAGCTATACGACTTCACAGCCAACCGGTGATTGGTTTGCGACTGATTACAACACTGGCGCCTGGAAGACCGGCGAGGGTGGTTTCGGTTCGGAAGGCCCACCGGATGCCGTCATTCGCACGGCGTGGAACACGTCTGATATTTGGGCGCGCCGCGAGTTCACGTTAACGGCAGACCAACTCGCCAACCGCGACCAACTCCAATTGCTGCTCTACCATGACGAAGACGCTGAGGTCTATATCAACGGCGTGGCGGCGGTCAATATTCCCGGTTATAACAGTGCCTATGAACCGTTTGAAATGACCAAAGCGGCTTTGGCTGCACTCAAGCCGGGTCGCAACGTCTTCGCTGTTCACGTCCACCAAACTACGGGCGGGCAATTCATCGACATGGGCCTGGCGACGGTCAAGTAAGCAATTAGTTGAAAGCAATGACAAAACCAAAAGGGCGCTTTCCATATAGAAAGCGCCCTTTTGGTTCAAGTGTGGATGTAATTTGGAAGAACGTCGTTGATTTTGGATGCTTGCTCAGGGCCTGATTTACAGCCTGAGTCGCCATGGCAACTTCGATTTAATCGACCTTGTTTCTTTGGTTTACTTATTGGTCGTTGCGCTTGAAGTTGGTGTTGAAGAACTTGACGCTGGTGCAGGTGGAGCAGTACTCAGAGAAACGACTGCGGCCAGATCGGTCGCATAGTTTTTGAGAGGTCGGCGCGCTGGGCCTTTGAGCACGCTGCCATCAAGAGCGAACCGCGAATCGTGGCACGGACAAACAAATTCTTTATCGGCGTGATCATAAACGACTTTGCAGCCGCGATGCGGACAAATCGCCGAACACGCCACGAAACTGCTGGTATCGGTGTGCGCCACAATCAAAGTATCGGAGCCATCAGGAACCGGAACGATTTCAAAGCCGCCGACTTTCGACAACGCCGCGTGCTGCTTCAGCGAAAGCTGCAAAGTTTGTGGCACAACTGCCGTTTTTGTTGTGGTGACCGTTGTCGTGCTATTGGACGTGGTTTCAGCGGCGTGCGCCACGCCCAAAACCGACAAACTGAGCAAAGCGCCAGTTGCCGCCGCGCCTTGCTTGAGGAAATCGCGGCGCGCGTTGGCGCCTTCGTCTTTTTGTACTTCGTCTTGTTCGTTCATCAAGTTTCTCCTGTCCCCAAATTCATACGTTGAACATCTTGTCAATGCCGCGATTCAAGATGGCGCCGCCAACGATCATCGTCCAAAATCCACAGCCTGGAAAGGTGCGATAAACGCCCGAAACATTACCAATCCACAAAAATAACCCGATGACAATGACAATGCAGCCCGCAACTTGCCAGAGAATAGACATCGTTTTTGATGGTCTTTGTTCGTCGGCGGGCGCGGCTTTGGTCAAGACTTGCGTCGCCTCGCTGCCAGCCCATGGCAAAGTTTTGTGACAGTTGTGGCACTGGTCGATGTGAATCGAATTGTCCTTTCCGCAATGTGGACAAGGGCGGCTTTCTAACGTGATGTTCAACGCAGTGTCTCCAGTGGACGAATCGAGTACTCGATGTTCACAGTTTGATGTTCAAGATTTGCCAAGCGTTACTTCTCGAACAACCAGGCGAAGGCTTGGCGAAAGCGCGCTTTGCCATTGCGCTCCACCATATCGCCGTGCGAGAGAATGATGCGGTCGAAATCCCATTCCAGAATGCGGCGCACCGAAGCGCGACACGCGTCTTTATCGGTGACTGATGTGCGAAAAGCCCGTGATGGCGCGACTTTGTTCAAGACGCCTAAAAAGCGCGCGATGAGACGCGTCGAAAAAGAACGACGGTCGGGAATGTTGAAACACAAATCGGCCAGCAACAATGTGCGCGTCGGCTGATGGAAGAAATCGACTTCGTTGACCAGTTTGTTGCCTTTGAAAACCGCCTGGTCGATAACTGATGACCATTCCACCGGCGGGGCGTCTCCCAGAAAATCGTGGAGGCGCGTTTTGGCGGTCGCCGAATCCAGGCCGGGCGCGCTCCACACTTTCGCGTTGGGAAAGGCTTGCGCCCATTCCGCCAAATGCTCGTAATGGCGACGAAACGGCGAAACTATGAAGCGCACGGTTCCCAATGCTTCAACTTCCGCCTTAAGTGGCGCCAGTTCAATCGGAGAATGAATCCATAAATCACCGTTGGGCAGGCGAACAATCGTCATGCGCGCGCCAAATTCAAAACCGGCTTTGGCGGCAGGCATTTCCGCGATCCATAAATCGGGCGCCAGATTTTTTAATCGAGTACTCATTGTTGTATTCGTTAATCACGAACACGCTCAGGGCGTGCAGAAGAAGTGGTGGAATAGGTCAAGCTTATCGTTTGTTGTTCTGAAAGGCTGTAAGCAAAGTCCAAAAAACGCTTAAAAGTGGAAGTTTGTCATTCTGAGCGCAGCGAAGAATCTGATGTAATATACAGATTCTTCGCTGCGCTCAGAATGACAAAATCTTGGTTTCCAGTATTGTTTTCTACTTTGCAGCCTGACTCTTGCAACTTTTTCAACGAGATTGTTAAACGTCTTTATTGTTAAACGTCTTTATTGTTAAACGTCTTTGAGTTTTTGCAATTCTTCGCGCAAGCCGGATTCCGCGCCATCGACAATGGCGCCGTGAGACATCAAGTTTTCGCTCAAGTTCAAGTCCTTGATTTGCGGCAGTTCGCGCGTCGCATCGTCTTGTGGCGCGTAGCCGACCAATTCGCGCGCATCAGAAATGTCCAAGCGCTTGAAACGATTATCGCTCAAGCCGTGCAAAATGGCGAATTGCAAATTTTCGACATCAATCGAACGTTCGATCAATTGATGCAAATCGCGCTGCGACACAAAGGCATCGAGCAAGTGCAGGCCACCTTCCTGGCGCGCCGCTTCCAGAGGTTGAAAGGCGCCGATACGCAACGTAATCACGGATACGCCTTCTTTTTCGGCCATGTAGCGCCCCAAAGCCTCACCGAAACATTTCGAGACACCGTAAAGATCGCCAGGATTGACAGGTTCAGAAGTTTTGACTTGAACGTCCGGCGGATAGCCTGAAACCGCGTGAATGGAACTGGCGTGAACGACGCGGCGGCAACCCGCGGCTTTGGCGGCCACGAAAATGTTGTAAACGCCGATGATGTTCGCGTCAAGCAGACTTTGCCAGGTCGCGTTCGGCGCCGGATCGCCCGCCATGTGAACGATTGTATCAATGCCGTCGCAGAGCTTTTTTAAGCCTTCCAAATCGAGCAAATCGCCGGTCACGATTTCGCCGAAACCCTGGATGTGCGAGGTGTCTTCGCCATTGAGAACCATCAAGCGCAAGTCGTATTTGTCGTGCGCATGTTGCGCGAAATAGGAGCCGATGCGTCCCGCCGCGCCGGTCACGAGAACGCGGCGACGAATCGCGTTCGCTTCGGTTAATGCGCCGTCTTGTATTGCCGTAAAAGAATGAGCCATGAAAAACCTCGGAAAAGTTGGGGAAAGTCGCGGCGCGCGTCGCAAACGCAGTGCCTCCAAACCGATTCTTGCGCGCCAAGGGACAACGCACGAAACTGCGATTAATGAGTACTCGATTTGCGTTTCCCTGCGTCCTGACGATTGGCGGAACTGACCCCAGCGGCGGCGCCGGACTTCCCGCCGATGCACGCGCCATTAAAGCCTTTGGCGCTCATTCGTGCCCGATTGTGACCGCGATTGTCGCGCAAAATACGCGCGGCGTGCGTTGTATGGAGCCAGTTTCAAGCGGAATGTTACGCGCCCAATTAGAAAATCTTCTCGAAGACATCAAGCCTTGCGCCATCAAAATTGGTTTGGTTGCGAACGTCGAACACGTCGAAGTTCTGCGCGACGTTCTGTCAAATTGGCGCGATGTTCCAATTGTCCTCGATCCAGTTTTCGCACCCAGCACAGGCGAAGATTTCTCGGATTTGCAAACCATTCAAGCTATCGCGCAGCAACTTTTTCCGTTGTGCGCGCTGGTCACGCCAAACGCTGTGGAAGCGGAACGATTATGCGGTTTCCCGATTTCCAACGTGGACGACATGAAAAACGCCGCGCGCGCTATCCAGAAAAAATATGGCGCCAATCGAGTACTCATTAAAGGTGGGCACTTGCCGCAAAGCGCCGAAGTTGTCGATGTTTTGTGGCAAGTCGAAACGGTTTTGCTTTTTCGTGCGCCACGCATCGAAGGCGAAGAAGTGCGCGGAACCGGCTGTTTGCTATCAAGCGCAATCGCGGCGCAACTGGCGCAAAACGTGGCAATCGAGACAGCGATTGAGCGCGCAAAAAGTTGGCTTTCACTGCAAATTCGAGATGCGAAAAAGATTGGTGGTGGACGACGCGTGGCGGTTTGACGACCAGGTTCAGCCGTTGTCGTAATCGTAGATGTGGGCAAGGCGAAGCTGCTTGTGTTCGGATGCAGCGCTTTGTTGGTGTCTACGCGAAATTAACGCCGCGCTTATTCAATATAAGCGCGGCGTTGTTCGTATCGTGGTGGTGTTACGACTTGGTTGCAGGCACTCGTTCGTAGCCGTTGACAAACACGCGATCGCTGGTTGTGACTTCAACGTGGTCGCCGTACTCGACCTTGCCATAACTTTTCCCCAGAAGATATAAACCGCCATTATGGTTATGGAGAACGTGCGGGACGCGATCCAGATAGCCCACGCCAGAATCTATTTCAAAGACATACATGGACGGCGATTTTCCATCTCCAAAGGGCAGGGAGTAAAGAACGCCCCGATGAGTCAATTGGCGTGGAGGAAGCGCGAACGAAACGTTGACGATTTTGGTGTTTATGACAGCGGGAGATACGCCGACGGGCGATACGTTGGTGGACGATACGTCGACAGGCGATTGAAGGCGTTCGTGCAGAAGCAGGGCGCTGCCCAGACTCAGGCACAAAAGAACTGGCAAGCGAATTTTACGTGTCATGTCGTGTAGCTCCTTACGCCTCATCATAACACTTACAACCTTGTTACTGCCTGGCACCGCGCGATGGTAGAACGAGCGTATGAAAGTGTTGGGTGCAATAGCTTCGTGTCAACGAATGTTGACCTTTCCTGACAGCAAATTCATGCGCTGTCAATGACCCATATCTGCGGCGGGAATTGGTCTTTTGTTCGAGCGCAGCAAAAACACGCACGGTGAAACCAAGACGACGGCCATTCCGATGAACAAAAACGCGCCGTTGTAACTCATTACTTGCGCCTGAATTTGAACGGTGTGCTCGATGATGGAAAGCGCCATCAAACGCGCTGTTGTCGGGTCGTGGCCTTTTTGCATCATGGCGGCCTGGATAAATTGCAGGCGTTGGTCGAAAGCGGGATTGCCTGCATAAAGATAGTGATTGAGATTGCTCACGTTCGCCGTAGTCGTGTTGGAAAGCTGCGTGCCCAGATAAGCGATGCCGAACGAGCCGCCCAATTGACGCATCAAGTTCAACAAACTGGCGCCCTGCGCGATTTCAACGCCCTTGAGCGAAGAAAACGCCGCTAAGTTAATCGGCGTGAACAAACATCCCAAGCCGAAGCCGCGAATAATCAGCGCCAGTCGCGTGTCGGGTTCGCCGCTCATCGCCGTCAAATGTCCCATGTCCCACATCGAGTACACGAACATCGTCATGCCGACAATAATCAGCACGCGCGGGCTGAGTAATTGTTTTTTGCCATTGAGCAAACGCCCGCACAAAATCGCGCTAAAGCCTGTGGCAATGGCGCCCGGCATCAAAACCAAACCCGTCACAGTCGGCGTGAAGCCCAGAATGTTTTGCGCGAACAACGGGAAAATAAAGATGCCGCCATACAATCCAAAACCGAGCACCATAAATAAAATCAGCGCCGCGCTTAAATCGCGGTTTTTGAGTACGCGAAGATTGACAATCGGCTGCTTGTTGCGCGGCGACATTTCCCACCACAAAAACGAAATTAGCGAAACCGCCGCTACAATCGCCAAACGCGTGATCATGGCGCTTTGAAACCAATCGTCGGTATTGCCTTCTTCCAAAACGTATTGCAGCGAACCCAGACCCGCCGTCAAAAACCCGACGCCCCACCAATCGACGCTGCCGGTTTCGACGCGATGCTTGGCGTCGGTTAAAAAATTGGTGACGATGAACAGCGAAATCAAGCCAATCGGCAGGTTGACGAAAAACACCCACGGCCACGAATAATTGTCAGTAATCCAGCCGCCCAGCGTCGGGCCAACTGTCGGCGCCACGATGATTCCCAAAACATAAATCGACTGCACCGTTCCCTGCTGTTCTTTGGGGAAAATCTCGCGGATCGTTGCCTGCGCCGTCGAAAGCAACGCCGCGCCGCCCGCGCCCTGCAAAATACGCCAGAACACCAGTTCTGCCAACGCGCGCGAAGTGCCGCAAAAAAACGAAGCGATCAAAAACAAAATAATCGAACCCGCCAGATAACGCCGCCGCCCAAAACGCGAAGCGAGCCACGCCGTCATCGGCAAAACGATGACGTTCGACAAGATGTAACCTGTCGAAACCCAGCCGATTTCCTGAAAAGTCGCGCCCAGATTGCCCGCCATCTGCGGCAACGCCACGTTGACAATCGTCGTGTCGAGAACTTCCAAAATCGCCGCGGTAATCAAGCCCACCAGAATAATCCAGCGATAAGGATTAAGTTCTTCGCCTTCATCGAGTACTGGATTGGCGGCGCGCGGCGCAGCTTTGCCGCCCGTTTTTGTCAATGTTGTGGTCGTGCTCATAAGATTTTTTGTAATAATGCGCGCAATTGCGCCCGTTCTTCAACAGAAAGCGGCGCCAGACATTCCGCTTCGACTTCATCGACCGCGCGCGTCGCCAACTGCAAAACGTCGCGCCCTTTCGCCGTCAAAGTCACAGCGTATGCGCGACGGTCGTCGGGATGCAGCGCGCGCTCCACCAATTCCAAACGCGCCAAATCGTCAACCAAAGAAACCATCGTGGTGCGATCCACTTCCAGACTGCGCGCGATTTCAATCTGCGTCAGCGGCTCGTCCTGCAGCAAAATCAAAACGCCATAATGCTTCGAGCGCAAACCCAGTTCAGCGACCTGACTTTCAAACCTATCGCGCATTCTCTGCGCCACGCGCGACAACAACGTCGCCGTCCAACGTCCTAAAACCGGTGGAATCGCCGCATATTCAGGAGTTTTTTTACCTTCGTCGCTCATGGTGATAATCAGTATAACTGACAATTAAAGTGAAGGATTCTTTTGGATGCGTTGCGCCTATGATTCTACAGGTGAACGCGGAACAAGAAGAGGGTGTATCGAGTTGGATTGGGATTAGGATACACGAGTGTCATAAAAGGAGGTTAGGGTGAAATCCATATCTCGAAAGCGCATGAATTTGATTGTGAGTGCGGGCTGGTTCAGTATTTTCTGGGCACTTTTTATTGTGGCTGCCAACACCGAACGCGGCGGAGTGGAAAGGCTTGAAATTACGGAGTGGTCTGGGCTGCAGATTCGTCGTGTAGCGCTTTTATCACCGCAGGACTGGGGCGTTGGAGAAGCTCCTCTGGTTATTCATTACTCGCCCAACGGCTTGCCCGCTATTGGATGGAGCGGATACGTGGGCGGTTATCGGACGCGCTTAGGGGTTTTTGAAGTCCGACATTATTCTGAAGTGTGGGGAGTTGCGTGAAGAACCTGCAGTGAAAATCTTAAAACTGAGTGCGATCCATCATCGAGTACTCGAATCAGGAGTTTTGGCGTTTTTCTTTGTGTTGCAACAGGTTGAGCAAAATCGTCTCGATTTTCTGGAACTCCATTTTGCTGCAAAGTGCGTTCGCTCCGGCGTCGAGGAGCAGCGTGTTTCCCGCGTGGTGCGACGATGTGGCGACGATGAGCGGTTGTGGCTTCAACTCTCGCAGCGTCTCGAAAAGTTCTGTGCCTTTGCCGTCGTCCAAGTCGTAATCGAGCAAAACGGCCTCGAAGCGCGTGTTGGTCAGAGCATTTCGCGCGTCTTGCAGGCTGGCGACAATTGTGACTTGGTGCGCGCTCAAGAATTGCGTGCTTGCGATGCGTGCAAATCGCGCATGGTTTTCTATGAAGAGGATGTTCATCAGCGAAATTAAGCGTCCAAGCGCGAGGCGATGGTCGAAGTTTCGTCTATCGTCTTGCCGTTCCATTGCGAACTCGCGGAAATCAGCAGAGTTTGCGCGTTGGGCAAAACGGGACGCGGAATGTCGAAAATCAAGCCGCTGGATGTTTCTTCCACTTTGAACGCAATCTCGTCGTTTTGTAGGAAAGCGCGCCAACTTCCGTTCTCATATTTCGCGGTCATTTGCCAACAATAACTTTGTTCCGAACTTTCGCTGAGCGCGTGTAAGAGCAAGCCGTAATTAGCCTGATGCGAAATAGCGGCGCGCGTCTCGATTTGAATACGCAAGATGTCGTTTGTCGAAGGAACAAGGTTCAAGCGTTGAATATCAAGAGCGGAAAAAGCGTGGCGCGTTGGCGAATCTTTAACAGGATCTCGTAAAAGCGGCGTTGCATTGTCCAATCGAGTACTCGAATCGGCCAAGTTGAAGATTTCGTTGCGGCGCAAAAAGCCGCGCAAGTAATTGGGCGTCCACGTCATCTGACTTTCGTAGCATTCCAGAGCGGCGCGCTTGGCGTTTCGCGCTTGTGAATCGAGCGCGTTGTCGTTCCATTTGGCGCCGATTTGCGTCAATACATCAGGCGGCGCCAGAACGTCGTTCGGTCGGTCGCCGTGCGGCACCGGCCAAATCGCGTGATGCACCAGATACGTCCAGAAGTCGATTCGAGTACTCGATTGCAGTTGAAATTGTTCCAGAGCCGCCAAGAGGAAACAAAACGCCGCGCGATGATCCTCATGCGTGTCGTTGCCGTCAGTCGTCAAAGCGCGCGTCGGGCGAAATTCCTCAATGATTTGAAGCAAATCGCGCACGACGCTTTGTCCGGCGTACGGCGCGCCAACCGAAAACGCGTTCGCATATGGAACGCTGTCGGCGCCGGTGAACGCGGAACGATAAGCATTGTCGATGTCCCAATAATCGCGCCACAACTTGCCCAATCCGCCGTCGGGATAACCCAAGAAAATGATGTCGTCCGCCGCGACGCCGAGTTTTGCCAGCGCATTCGTCGCTTCGCGTTGTCGCAAAGCGGCGATCTCGTCATGCGTCGGGCGTTGTTTCTGGCGCAAGGTTTCGCCGATGCGCGTCGAGCCGGAACCGTCGCCATTGGTGAGAAAAACGACGCGAACCGCAAGGTTTTTTTGACGCGCCTGAAAAATCAAGCCGCCCGCGCCCAACGTTTCGTCATCGGGATGCGGCGCCAAAACGAGCAAACGATCTTCTTCGCCAAGCGGCGGACAGGCCGGAAAGATGCGGTTTCGCACCGCCAAATCGCGGCGATAATTGACGATTTTCCATAACAGCGGTAGCAAGGCGCACAAACCCGCAGCAGCTAATGTCCACCACAAAAGCGACGCTTGAGCGGAAGATCGAGTACTCGAATGCGAAGAGCGAAGAAGAAAGGACGGTTTCATGGTAAAACAAAAAGATATGGCGAACACAAACGAAAATCGGGCGCGAACAGAATCGAAAGATTAACGTCCAAGCGCGGCTCGCAGAGCATTCGTGCGCAAAATCAATGGCGATTGGCGCGCCGATTTCTGGGAAAGTTCTCAGAATTAGTTTGCAAAGTTTGCTACGCGTGAAAAAATAACAGTTTGTTGTTCTGACGGTGCGCTACGGACAGGCTCAGAATGACAAACTTCCACTGCTCAATCTTGTTTTCTACTTTGCAAACTGATTCTCAAACGACGAGCGCTTGATTGTGCCATTTTGTGTGCTGTGCCACACTGAAGGCGTTCTTTCCGGCTCATTTCACCCTTTGCGGGGTTCAACCTTGTCGATTTTCATCCTATAGATGTTCCGTTCTGCGGCGAACGTCTTAGTTATTGTAGCGTTTTCTGGTCGCTTTTCGTCGCTGACTAACCATGCCGAAACGTTCGCGCTCTTCTTCGCGGGATCGCCTGCTGCGCCTCAATCGTTTGCGGCGACCGTCTCCGTCGCGCCCCGATGCACTCGGCGTTGCTGCGTCTCAAGCTCCCATTCCCAAGCCGCGTCGCTCGCGTCGCCGTCTGGCCTGGCTTTTGACGCCGCTCATTGTCATCGCGCTGTTGATTTTGGGCGGCGATTTGTATGTGCGTCAAAACTTCAATGTCGAAAAAATCGTGCGCACGCAGGTCTTGCCGCAGTTAGCGAAGCAACTTAATGCGAAAGTTGAAATCGGCAGCATCGACAGCGATTACATTTCGCGCGTCACCTTGCACGATGTCGTAATCGGGCGCGACGCCAAACTTCCGCTGGGTGCTCTGGCGCAAATCAAAACCGCGACGCTCAGCCTCGATATTCCAGCTCTGGCGCTGCATCGCACCGATGCGCTGGGCGCTCTTCGTTCGGTTGACCTCGATGCGCCGCGCGTTGTCGTGCAGCGCGATGCGAAAGGCGCCATCAACTGGGTGAAGTTGTGGAAGCCTTCATCAAACACCTCATCCACCAAATGGACGGGCACGCTGACCGCGACGAACGGACGCATCTGGTATCAGGACGCGATGATTCGTTCGCGGCGCGGCGTTCCTCTGGTCGCGGACGCGCAAGGTATCGCGCTCAAAGTCGTGGCGCGCGGCGCCGATCCCGCACTTTTTACGGCGAGCATTCCGCAGGCTTTTATCGGCCACAAGCCGCAGCAAACCGCGTTGCAAAACCTGTTTTTGAACGGGCGCGCCGAACCTCAAGGTCGCTGGGCGATGGCGCAAGCGCAAGTCGCGCGCGTGCCGGTTGCGCTACTCATCGAGTACTCGAACTCCCAATATCCAATAGTTGGCAGCGGCGAAATCGGCGGTAAATTTCATCTCGCGTATGATGCGACAGCGCCCGCCGCGCGACGCGTTTTGCTGGCCGGAAACGGTGCGCTGCGCGAAGTTGGCGTGTCGTTGGCGCCCGATGCGCAGAATCTTCCGCTGGCTCTGGCGAATCTGCAAACGCGCTTGAAGCGCATCGGCGAAAGCGTTTCGGTGCAGAAAATCAACGGGCCTTTCACCTTCAATGACCGCGCATTTTCGACGGGCGGCGCGACATTGCAGACTTTGGGCAGCGCGTGGCAAATCAATGGCGCGGTGGCGGCTCCAGCAAATCTGCCGATTTCGTTCGATGTCGTGGCGCAAACGCGCAGCGCCGACGCGACGCGACTGGCGCAACTTGTGCCGCTGGCGGGAACGACGATTCGCGGTGGATTATCGAGCGGCAACGTGCGGTTAACGGGCGACGCATCAAAGGCGCAAATCAGCGGCGACATTACGGTTCCCAATGCGAGCGTGCAAAACGCGCGACTGGGAAACGTTCAAACTTCGGCGTTGCGCGCCGTTTTTCAAACCGATACGAGTGGGCGAACCGGCAACGTGCGATTTTCTTTGCCCAACGTCGTTGCGCAAAACGCGCGCGGCGATTTTGGACGCAGTCGAGTACTCGAAGGCACCGCCACTTTCGCGCGTAATTCGCAAAACGCAATAGGAATCAATGCCGATGTGAGCGCGCCCGATTACGCCTTGCGCCAAACGTCTTTCGGAACGGTGCAGGGAAATGCGCTGCGCGCGCAAATCGCGGCCTCGCTGACAAACCAGAACGGGATTTGGAACGGGCAGGGCAACGCCGTTTTGCGCACCACAAATCTGGCGGCGCAACAAACCGCGCGCGATGGAAAAACGACGGCCATCCGCGCGACAAATGCGAATGGAACACTTGATTTTCAAGGTGACTTGAGCGGCGCCTTGCGCACCAACGCTGCCTTGCACTTCGACTTGGGCGGCCTCGCTTTGCACAGCGTTGCATTCGGCGATGGGACGGCGAACAGCGCACGCGGAATTGTTGTTTTCAATGGCTTGACGCAGCGTGGCGCCTTGTCCGCCGATGTCGCCCTGTCGAATTTACAAGCGCGTCCAAGCGCGGCGTTGTGGCAAACAATGACGCGAAAACCGAACGTGGCTTTGGCCTCGGAAGTCAGCGCGCAAGCGTTTCGAGTACTCGTTTCCACGCCGGACGCGCGACAGGCAACGCCGCACTGGAACGGCGTTTCGTCGTTTGCAGGCGTGGACGCAAGTCGCTTCAGTTTAGCGGCGCTATCGCCGGATTTGGCGCGTCGCGTGCACAATCTGGGCGCGCTCGGCGGGCAAATGCAGTTTGCCCTTGATGGCAAAACGCCGTCAGCGCTCAGCGGCAATTTCAGCTTATCGCGCGCTCAAATCGATCAATTTGCCTTGCGCGATATTTCGTCGCGCGTCCTTTATCAGAACGGCGTGGTTCGTTTGCAAAACGCGCGGGCGCAAAGCGACGAAGGCCCGCTTTTGCTGGACGCGCTTTACGATGTGCGCCGTGCGCGCGGCAATCTTGGTTTGAACGCGCCTTTGGTTCAAGTCGAAGCGGCGCGCATCAATCCGTTTTTGCGCGCGATGGGTTTGCAATTTGAAGGCACAGCGCGTGGTCAGGTGCGCGTGGCGACCAGTTTGGATCGTGGCGCGACCGGGCCTTTACAAGCGACTTTCGATGTGCGCGTTCCGAATGCGCAGTTGCGCTCGATTGCGGCCAATCGAGTACTCGAAACGTCTTCGAGCGCCGTTTTGAACGCTGAGGAAACGCGCGTTCAAGGTAGCGGCGTCTGGAAAAATGGCGCGAACGGCGCCTGGAATTTTGTCGGGCGTGCCGCTCTGCAAGCACAAACTGCGCGCATCGACAGCGATTCACTGGTGGGAAATACGCGTCCGCTGCCCTTGGGCAATTTTGTTTTACCGTCGTGGACACGCGGCGCGCAACTTTCCGGTTTGCGCCTGGTTTCGCAAGGAGAACTACGGCGCGACGCGACACAGAAAATTGTTTTTCAGCCGCGCGTTTCGGGCACCTTGAACGCCGAGAGCGCACTTTTGAATCTGCCTGTGCAAAGCGGCGCGACGCGTTCGTTGATCGCACCATCGTTTGTGCTACAAAATGTGCAGGCGAATTTTTCCGCTGATGGACAGCGTTTGCAATTGGCGCGCTGGCAGGCGCTGGCGCCGCAACTACGCGACGTTTCTGCAGGGCGCAACACGATGCCGATTCTCAGCGGTTATTTGAACGTGGCCAGCGGCAATCTCAGCGGTCAGGTTTTAGCGCGCGATTTGGATGCGTCGCGCGTGCAGCGTTTGGCCGACCATCTTTTGCCGCTGGATTTAGGACAATCGCAACCGGCATTGCGCGGCGTTTTGTTTGCGCGCGCCGATGTCAGCGGCACAATGCAAAGTCCACGCGCTTTGCTGCAGGCGCGCCTTTATCGCGGCGCCGTCGCGTTGCCGCAAACGATTGGTTTGACCAAGCCAACAGCGGGAAAAAGTTCTCCCTCATCGCCGATCATTATTCCGTTGGATGCCGCGAATTTGACGATGAATCTGGCGCCATCGACCTCGAAATTTGGGGTTCAAAGCCTGGTTTTATGGAGTCGCGGCGGACGTTTGGCAGCCAGCGGAACGATTTCGCCGAACGCTGCGCCCGCTATCGAGTACTCGAATGCGTCCACCGATACGTTCCCAAAAACGTCGCGCGCTTTGGGCTTGAACGTGTCGTTGCAAATGACGAACTGGCGCGTGCGCGATTTGACGCAATTGTTGCCGTCGACTTCAAAAAACAATGCTTTGGCGACTTTCGATGGTGCGCTCAGCGGCGATTTGCAATTGACGGGAACAACATTGGCGCCGCGCGTGACAGGCAAAGCCGGACTGCGCTTGGCGTCCTGGAACGGCGTCGATGTGCCTCAAATCGAAGCGCAAATCGCCGCCGAACAAACCGCGCTCGGCCCGAAACTGGTTTTGACGAACATCAACGGACGCGTCGAAGGTTCAACGGTCGGCGGTGAAGCAATTTTCGATATGCCGCGCAACGTTTGGTCTACACGATTGAACGCGACCGGCCTGCACGCCGAACGATTGGTGCGACTGGCCGAAAGTTTTGTACCCGCATCTGGGCTTAGCAGCGTGCTATCGAGTACTCGAAACACAGAACCGTGGCACGTTTATCCCGCGGTCAATGCTGCCGTGACGCCACTGCGCGCGATGGCAATCGAAGTTGCGCAAAACCCTAAGCACGCGATGGTTGCTTCACCTCATGCGGCGCCCTTGACGCAAAATGAAGCGGCACAAAAATCTGCTACGAACGCGTTTGCGAATACGACGGATGAAAGTGAGCGCATTCCTTTGCATGGCGACCTGAACGTAGTTTTTACGGCGAGCGGAACTTTCGGGACGAATGGCGCGAAACCTGTGCGTGGTGCGAGCGGCTTAATGCCCGTTGTGCGCGAAGCGAATGCGACGATGGTTTCGGAAAGTTTGCATTGGCGCGGCCACGATTTAGGCGCGCTGACGGCGGATGTTTCGCTGCAAAACAACGTCATTCACATCGCGGATTTTTCCCTGCTGCGCCATCTCAGCGCGAAGGAAATCGCCTTCAATGCTGTGGCGCAGAAAAACGCTGGTGCCGACGAATCGAGCAATAACACCAACACAAATGAAGCCGCGGTTCCCGACAACGATGCCGATGATGTGGCGCAAATTCGCGTTGGCGGTACGTTGCCGCTCGACATTCATGCGCCGAATGCTGTGCCTTTTGATACGACGGTCACGGTTGATAACGAACGTTTCACGGTTTTTCGTGAAGCCTTGCAGGAACTTGGTCAAGTGCTGACGGCGCGCGGCTATTATCTGGCGAACCTCGATGTTTTACAAAGCCGCGTCAACGCTCTGCCACCGGATTTAGAAGGGCGCATGAATGCCAAAACGCATTTGACCGGACGCTGGGGCGCGCTTTCGGTCGGCTTGGATGCCAACGTCGATGACGCGCGAACGAGTACTCAAACCTTGCCCGCGCTGCAAGCCTCCATAGTTTTGGCTAACGGCGCGATTGATGTCAACAGCTTTGAAATCAAGCAAACCTTTGAAGAAAACAACGACGGCGATCTAACGCCCGCGACCGATGTTTCTGCCGACGCACTGATGGACGACGGTTCGGGAAACAGCAGTTCAGGTGGCGACAAAACGCGGCGCGTGCGCGAAACGGCGTTGCGCGTGGCGCCTGGCGGACGCATTGTGCCCGGCGGCGAGATTTCGCTGGACGTGGAAGTTTTGAAGGCGAATCTGGCGCAACTCGCGGGTTGGCTTCCCGAACTGAAGATGGACAGCGGCAAAGCCTTGTTGCGCGGCGAATTATCGCTCTTCAGCTTTGAAGTGCGCGGGCAAACCTCGTCGCCCGAAGTCACCGGTTCGATTGATGCGCGCGATCTGTCATATCGCACTTACACCATTGATCGCTTGCGCGTGGCCGAGTTCGACATCAAAGACGGAATGTTGTCGGTCGAGCCGGGCAAACTGACGGTTGTCAAAGGCGGTTTTCAATCGTCGGCGGCCAACGGTAGCGTCCCCTGGAGTTGGGGCGCAAATGGCAGTATGCCCGGCCCGCAACGCACGGGCGCGCTCAACGTTCATTTGCCCTTGCAAACCCGCGATTTTGGTGCGCTGGCGGGCGCGTTCGTCCCCGCTTTGACCAATGTCGCGGCGGATGGTTTCACGGGTTCGGTCGATGTAACGGGCAGTTTGGACAAGCCACAAATTGCCGGCGAAATCAATTTGAAAAACGCACGTTTTCGCGCCGATCCGATTGTTGGCCCATTTCCTTTCGGCGTCAACAATTTGAGTGGAACGGTGCGCTTCGCCGATGGCAATCGAGTACTCGTTGACCATCTCAGCGGCCAGTTGGCGCGCGCCGAAGCCGTGCGTGGAACTCCAACTGGCAATCGCCCCGCCGAAGAGCGCGCCGCTCTTGCCAAAGACAGCACGCCCGTTTTACAGACGAATACGAACGTCGCTCTGCGCGCCATCAACCAGGTGAATGCGACAGTGGAAGCCACTAATCGCCAGAGCACAGAAGAGCGTCCCGATTTAGGCGGCAACTTCACGCTGAATGGCGATGTGCTGCTGAATTTGGGCGGCGGCGATGCTTCGAGCGCTGGTTCGCGTTTGCCGCTGCATCGTTATAATCTTGATTTTACGCTGCGCAATGGCGCCTTTGGTTCGGCGTTGCTGTCCGGCTTGCGCGATATTTCGCTGGACGCGGCGTGGAAAACAGGCGATGGCGCGCCGCAAAATGCGCAAATGGTTTCGTGGAAACTGATTGCAAAAGGTCGCCCGAAATTAGGTAATGGTTCTGACAAGCAAACGCGCGGCAGCCTTTCTTCGGATGCGACGGTGCGCCTGGTGCCGAACTTTACCGATGGCTTGAACGCGATTTTGCATTCGCACTTCGATGGCGATGTCAAGCTGAAAAACCTGGGTTGGGAAGTGCGCGACCTGGGAAGCGGCGTTCTCGATGGCACCTTGAAACTGGACAATAGAACGCTCATCGAAAATGCTATTCCCACACCGCTACGCCCCAACAACGTGCGCCGCGTTCCGGCTTCGAGTGAAAACTCGTCGCAGAATCTGGTGTCGCCCGTTAAAAGCACGGCGTTGAATGAACTTCCCGCAGGCTCCCTCACGCGTTCTTCGGCTTCGATGAGCGACATTATTAACGGTGTTGCTAAGCCTGACAACGCGACTTCGAGTACTCGAATTGAGGATTTCGCAGCTCCTGACCCGCCAATAACATCAGGGACTAAAACTTCTCGCTCCAGTTCGTTGCCGCGCGCGGTTGACGACACGAACGTCGACACGAACGGCGACGTAACAAACCAAAGTGCGGCCAACGTTGGAGCGCCGCTGCGTGTTTCGGGCGCTGTGACGATTTCGCAAACTGAGATCAGCGGCTTGCCAGCGGGCGGCGCGGGCGGCGTCGATATTTTGCTTCCGGCGCCTAATCTCGACATCGCGGTCGCACTCGGGAAAAGTGTGCGCTTCACGACGCCGACCGCGCGCGCCGAATTGGATGGCTCGATAGCTATCGCGGGAACGCCGCGCGATCCGCGCATTGCAGGCACGGTTTCCACGCGCAACGGTCAAATTCGTTTTCCCAACGCTTCGGCGCGCATTGAAGAAGGCACAGTCGAAATCGAAGTTACGCGTGATTCCGTCACGCACGAACTGCGACCGCGCGCCACGATTGACGCCACGGCGCGCGGTCAGGCCGGGCGCTATGCGATTACGATTGGCTTGCACGGGCCACTTGATCTGGGCAACCAGAGTGTACAGAACTTGCGCGTCGATGTGACGTCCAACCCGCCGCTTTCGCAGGACGAAGCGTTCGCGCAACTGACCGGAACTTCGCTGATCGATACCGATACTGGTAACACTTTGACGGGCAACGAAGCGAATCAGGCGTATGCGCGCGCCGTTGTGAGCTTGTTGTCAGCGCCACTTTTTTCGGGCTTGGAGCGCTCGCTCGAACAATCCTTGGGCTTGAACAGCTTGACGATTGACTATCGCTTGAACGAGCCTTTGGGCATCGAAATCGGCAAAGCCATCGGCAGCCGCGTTTTTGTGACCTATCGTCGTTCTTTGACGCGTGGTACAGGTACGATAGTCGATCAACCCGGCTCTTCGGTGCGCGTCGATATACAGATCGCGAGCGGCGTGCAACTGGGTTTTGAAAGCGACGATACAGGAAAACGCAGCGTCACGCTGGGAAAAACCTTCCGTTTCTAAGAGGACTTTTTCTAAGAGGACTTTTGGAGACCTCAGAAAGTTTTGACTTGTCTGCAAAGTCTTATCTGCGATGCGAACGTTGATTTCCTAATTCGAGTACTCGATCGCTGTTTTGTAACTTTTCGTAACTTGTTCCTGCGAGATGAGATGATTACCAAGATGAAAAAACCCGCTTAGCATTGCCAAGAGCGTGCCGTGTTATACTGTCGCGGATTAAATTAGACCAACGATTTCTCACGAACTGACGCAACAATCTGAAAAAACGACCTGACGAAACTGATTTCTCCGGAGGCTTTTCCTGGATGCAGCCACATTTCGACCCCACTCTCATCGTCCCACCCATTGCCGCCCCAGCTGAACTCACACCCGAAACTTCGACCCGATTTGTGACCTTGCGTCCTTTGACTTTGCCTTCTGCAACATCCCGCCGTTTTTTGTCGACCTTTCAAAGTTTTCGTCAACCGGCGAGCCTGATCGCGCTGGGTTTTGCGTTCACTTTGACAACGCAAGTCGTCCGCGCCGAGCCGCCTGTTGTCTCGCAAAACCCATCTAATGCACCCGCCGCGCAACCAGCCGGCGAACCGGGCAAGCCTGGCGGGTTGACGGTTCCCATCGGGCCAGACAAAAACGCGGCCACGCCAACTCCCACACCAGCGCCGACTCCGGCTCCCGTCGCAACACCAACGCCACCAGTTGTCGTGCCTGGCGGCGATACAACGGATAATAGTGGCGATGTCCAAGTCAATCTGGAAGGTCGCACCATTGCGACGGTGCGCGTTGTCGGCAACCGTGTTGTACCGAACGAAACGATTTTGCAGCAGGCGACCGGCACGCGCGTTGGCGGCGTGGTATCAGCGAATCAATTGCAAGCCGACTTGCGACGCATTGATGCGCTGGGGTTTTTCGTTTCGGTGCAGCAGCAAGTTACGCCCAACCTGACAGACCCCGAAAAAGTAGATGTGGCGTTCGTCGTGGTTGAAAATCGACCTGTTACGGGATTTACCTTTGTCGGTAACTCACGCATTACAGCGGCTGACTTGGAAGCTGTGCTGACGACAAAAGCTGGCACAGTACTCAATCGCAATACGATCAATACGGATGTCGGCAAAATCCAAGAATTGTATGGCACGCGTGGTCTGGCGGCTCAGGTTTTGGAATCGCGGCAAACCGATGACGGCAAAGTTGTTTTTACGATTCAAGAAGCGCGCATCGGGCGCATCGACATCGCGGGTTTGCGCAAAACCAAAGAAGGCCTGGTGCGCAAACTGATTCACACCAACAAAGGCGCCGCCTTCGATCAATTGGCTTTGCGCCGCGACCTGAACGCGATTTATGACACGGGTTTGTTCGACGACATTTCGTATAAGGTGACGGATGAACCGGCGACGCCGGGCGCGGTTATCGTGACGATTTCAGTCAAGGAAAAGCGCAGCGGACAGTTCAGCATCGGCTTGAGCTTTGACAATCGTTCCAAGTTGGGCGGTTTTGTTACGGTGGGCGATAATAACTTGTTCGGCGAGGGTAAGCGCGCTTCGGCCAGCGTTGAAGCCGGGAGCCAACGCACGTACGAACTCGATTTCGGCGATTCCTATGTCGGAAAGAAACTGGCCAGTTATGACCTATCGCTGTTCAGCCGCCTGATTTATCGCGAGCCGCGCCTCGTTTCGTTGGTAACAGGTCAAACAACGAGCACGCAATACAATTATCAGGAACAACGCAGCGGTTTTCGCGCGAACTTCACAGACCCTCTCAATCCACAGCGCGATACATCCTTGTTGTTTGGCTTCCGCGCCGAAAAAGCGCAACTCGAGCAAACCGACGCCAATACAGGTACCAGCAACAAATTGCTCGACTCCTCAGGTGGCGTGGTCGCTTTTTCAGGTGGCTTTTTGCGCGATAAGCGCGACTTGCAGCTTGATCCTTCGACGGGCGGACGCCAGCAAATCATTGTCGAGCACGCGTTTCCGGTGCTGGGTGCGAGTACTCAATTTACGAAAATTGACCTCGATTTGCGCCAGTATTTTCCACTGATTGGCCCGCCGAAAAATTTCACTAAAGGTACCATTCCCCTGCCGCGCCTCGTGCTGGCGGGACGCCTTGTGGTGGGGCGCGCGCTGGGTCAGTTGCCCGCGTTCGAGCAGTATTTTGTCGGCGGTTCCGATACGGTGCGCGGCTACGACGCTGACTATCAGTTCGGCGACAACCAGTTTTATTCCAACGTTGAACTGCGCTATCGATTGAACCAACAATTCCAGCTTGTCGGCTTTACGGACGCAGGAAAAGCCTATGGCGGCAGGTTTTCGACCGATTTGGCGAACTCTAACGTGCTGTTTTCCGTCGGCGTCGGCATTCGCGTTAAAACTCCCATCGGGCCGGTTCGCTTGGACTTAGCGCGCGGTTCGCAAGGTATCAAAACGCATTTTGGTATTGGTTCGACCTTCTAAACTCATGTTTGAGACAGGAGAACGTATAGAAAAAGGCTGGAGTGTTCACGCTCCAGCCTTTTTCTGCATGAATTTTTGAAGATCGAGTACTCGAAGTGTAAAATAGCGAACAAATTTTGGGCAGAAAATGAACTTTTTTGTTTTGTAATGAAACAAACGTCATATCGAGCGGAACGTGTCAATAAATGGTGCGTCTCCGCACGCATCTCATATCAATAAAGCCTTGCTACAAGTGGTTTTCTCTGCTGTCACAGGCTGTTCGCACATTGTTTTGAGTATCTTAAATTAAGTTTGTAAAGCGAAGGTTGAAGCTATGGATTGCCGTCAAGTCGAAGCGAAGCTGGCCGATTGGAGCGCCCACAACTTGCCGGATTCTTTTTGCGAAGAATTGCGCGACCACCTGCGCCAGTGCCCGCCTTGTACGCAGCACTGGAACGAGTTTCAACAAACCCTGCACACCGTTTCCTCTTCGACACAACCTTGCTGTTCCGCTGAGCGTTCGCGCGCCATGTGGCAGTGTTGCGAACAACACATTCAAAAAAAAATTGAAACTGAGCGTTTAACTCGCCACGAAAAATCGCGCGCGTGGTGGCAGTTATCGCCGCGCTTTGGATTTGCTTCGCTGGCTGGCGCTTTTGCAGTTTTGATTGCGGTTTCAGTTATGCCATCGAGTTTGTTGCGCCATAATAACTCGACGCAGCCCGTTCCGATTTCTGTGCCGCAGACCATAAGTTCTCCGCGCGATGAATGGATTCGTTTTTCATTGCCGCCGGCGCAAGCCTCGCCTTTTATCAATCATCACGCGGCGATGGCTTTTGATCCGTTCGCCGATCATGTCGCTTCCACGTTGATTTCGGATGTAGCGACCAATCCCACAAGCGATGCACCAAGTGCCAGTCTGGTCTCGGAACTTTCGACTGATACTGTACCTGTTTCGACTAAATCGAACTTGTCACGTCCTTAAGTTTGCCGACCCGTTCTTCTATGTCTTCGTTTTCTTCTCGTTCTTCGGGTTCTGGCCTGGCGCTTTGCGCGGCTTCAGCAGTCGTGCTGGGCGCCGCGTTTTTGTTGTGGGAATCGCGTTCTCAAGCGGCTCGCAACGATGGCGCGAACGGACACAATGTTCAATCAAGTACTCGAAATGGTGCGCAAACCCTGCCGGTGCAATGGCACGTGACCGCAGCGGCAGCGCAATTGTTGCATCGCGGTTTCGTAGCGGATAGCAGCTTGTCTTTCAGTGCGGATGTTGTGACGACGGCAATGTATGGCGCCCATAAAGTGCAAACGCGCGCTCATCTGATGCGCGCGCCGCGTCGCTTGAGCATTACTTATCTGAGCGGTGATCGTCGTGGACTGGCAGCCGGTTACAACGAGCACTGGTTTTGGCGCCGCGAAGGAGAAAATGCACCCATGCAAGCGTATGCTTCGGTTGCACTTCGCCCCGACGAAATGGTGACGCAACGTTTCGCGCTTTTAACGCGCAATTATGGCGGCGCTGTGGTGCGCCAGGATCGCGTTGACGGGCGTTTGTGCGATGTCGTCGAAGTACGGCGCAAGCAAGCGTTAGAAAACACTCGCGGCCCGTTCAAACGATTCTGGATCGACCATATCACAGGCTTGACGATGCGCACCGATGCTTACAATTGTCGTGGCGACCTGGTGTTGCGCTCGATTTTGTCGAACGTGCAAATGCAGCCGAAGGTTTCCGCCCAAAGTTTTGTTCTGCCCGAGCAGATGAAAAGTATCGCGCGCAAAACGTCGTGGAAAAACGAAGAACTGGGCAGCGACCGCGCCGAAGTCAAGGCGATGACGGGCATCGCGCCGCCGCAACCAGCGTGGCTGCCCGAAGGATTTGCCTTCGACAGTGTGGGAATGCACCACACATCGCTGGCTAAAGGTTCGCCCTTGACTGCTTTGTCGCGCTACGGCGATGGCTTGAATGTCATCACAATTTTCGCTTTCAAAACGCAACACAACGCCGCGTCCGCGATAAAAGCAACTGCAAAAGCGCCGCATTTGGTTTCCTGCACCTTCGGCGCGGGCGCGATGGTGATGCGCGAAATGCCGGATGGCCTGACTTTGCTGGCTGTAGGCGATTTGCCGACACCGATGCTCGGGCGCATCCTCGACAGCGTTTCTACGCAGTAATTTTCGGTGACATCGAGTACTCGATTGTCATTGCAAACCTTCCCTTTTCATATTGAACTGCATCGAGCAATGTTCAGTCTCACGCGTGCTTCAACACGTCGGCTTTGTCAAACGACCGGGCTTCGGCGTATAATCCTTATAGTCGAAGAAAGTTGTTCAAAAGCATCCAATGCCGGAATCTGGGACACATTATGCGAGTACTCCATCGTCGTTTTCGTCGCACGCTATTTTTGCCGATCCTTTCATTTTGTGTTTCAGGAGTTTGTGTCGCCGCGATGCAACTTCCGGCGCGCGCACAATTGAAGCCTATGAACGCGCCGCCCGATCTCACGCCGAAAGAAATCGAGATGGGCAAAAAGTCGGTGCTGGAATTAGAAAAAGACCCCAAAATCAAACTTTTGGACGGCAGTAAAGACCCTAAAGCAAAAGCATTGCTCGATAAGTTGAACGACATGGCAACCACGCTGGGCAAAGTTTCGGGGCGGCCTCTTGTCAAATACAACGTCAAAATCATCGAAGACCCGGATGTAAACGCCTTTACGCTTCCTGGCGGCCATATTTATGTATCGCAAGGTTTGCTCGATATGGCGGGCAGCGATGACGAAATCGCGGCGGTTCTGGGCCACGAAATCGGTCATAACGTGCGGATGC
Organism: Abditibacteriaceae bacterium; assembly: GCA_965277285.1. GTDB lineage: Bacteria > Armatimonadota > Abditibacteriia > Abditibacteriales > Abditibacteriaceae > DASVUS01. The sequence goes on from OZ255721.1 coordinate 269,337, forward strand.
ACGTTTTGCGCGAACAGGAACGCGAAAAGCCTTTGCAATGGGTCGAAATTGCAGCGATGTTGGCGATGCTCAAAGGCGGCAACAACGGCGCTAATATCGCGCAAATCGCGCCCTACATTTTGACGGGCGTCGTCAACAAATATAGCATCGGTTACGAAGAAGAAGCCGATGCTTGCGCGATTGAAGAAATGCGCAAAACGCAATACAATCCTTCGGCGATGGTGACATTTATGCAGCGCTTGCAGGATGAAGAAAGCCGCCATCCACAAGTCGAACTGGGCATTTATCAAGATCACCCTTTGTCCGCCGAACGCGTGCAAACCGCGCTCGACGCCTTAAAGCGCGACGGCATTCCATTCACGCCACGCGCCGTTTCAGGCGGCACCGAAGCTGTCGTCGTCGAAAAAGAAGATCGCGTCAGCGTTGTCTGGGACACTTTGACATTGTTTGAGTTTGCTTCGTCAAAAACCGCCGCCAACGTTGCGTCCAAGTCGGAAAGTCCAAAAGTTGCCACCACAAAGATCGAAACTCCAAAAACTGAAATGGCCAAGCCCGTCGAAGTATCGAGTACTGGAAACGCGCAAAACACGCCGCCGCCCGTTGCTGAAGTTGTTTCGCCAGCAAAAAAACGCGCGCAAACCGCCGCTGCACGATTGAACGACTTGATGCGCGATAATTTGCGATTATACGAAGTTCTGGTGAATGCCGATGGCGACGAAGCGACCATTTCGGCGCGCGGACAAGTTATTGCGCGTGCCACACTTGCCGATGCAAAATTGCAGAAAACGACGCCGCTTGCTCTGGCACAAGGTTGGAAAACCAATTTGCAGCGCTTGTTTTGGAAAGAAACGCTCAACGGCGCGATGTAAATTGAGGTTGAAGAAATCGGAAGCACGAACGCTCTTTGAACAACGTTCGTGCTTTTTGTTTAACTGGCGTTCATGTTTCCGATTTCTTCTCGCACCAAAGTCCTCGCCATCATTGGCGAGCCGATTGAACATTCGATTTCACCGCGCATTCAAAACGTGGCCTGGCGTGCCGCAAATTCCGATTTTGTGCTGATCGCATGTCGCGTGTCGCCGGAGAATCTTTCGTCTGTTGTTCGTGGCGCCCGCGATTTGGGGTTTCTGGGCTTGATGGTGACGATTCCGCACAAAGAACGAGTACTCGAATTGTGCGACGAAATGGACATTTCTGCGCGCGACGTTGGCGCCGCCAATTTGCTGCATTTTCGCGCCGATGGAAAAATTATCGGCTATTCTTCCGATGGCTGGGCCGCGGTCAAAGATTTGGGTGAACACGGCGTCTTGGTTCACGGCGCGAAAGTCACGATTTTGGGCGCTGGTGGCGCCGCGCGTTCGCTGGCTTTGACGTTCGCGCGCGAAGGTGCTAAAAGCATTCGAGTACTCAATCGCACGATTGAACGCGCGCAGAAAATCGTCGATGAAGTCGCGGTGTTAGGTATTCAATGCTGCGCAGCGGGAACCGACGAACTTTCCTTGCGCGAACACTTGCACGACGCTGATTTACTAATCAACGCCACGTCCATTGGAATGTCGCCGAATAGGAATGAAACGCCACTTGCGCGCGACTATTTGCGCCCAGATTTGGCGGTTTATGACATCGTTTACAATCCACTTGAAACACGACTTTTGCGTGAAGCCCGCGAAATCGGCGCAACCGCGATTGACGGTTTGGGAATGTTGATCGGCACCAACATTCGCGCCGCGCAAATCTGCGCTAATGTCGATTTGAGTTGGGACGTAATGCGCGAAGAAGCCTTGCGTGTGTTGAGCGCAAGCAGCTAAAAGCATGTTGAGTGGAAAATCCCACTGCATGAAAAATCGCTTGAGCCGAACTCGATTACGAAGCCAACGTGCGCACTTATCGAGAAATCAAAGACGTGAAAAACTCGCTGCACAATCTGGAAGAAAAGCTGCAAACTCTCGAAACGTTGCTGCGCGAAAAAGATGCGCGCTGAGTCTGGAGAAAGAACTGCGACAACGAACCCTGAGCGTCAGCGACGGGTGGGAATTTTAGGTACGAACAAACTCTTACTTTTCACCCGTCGCTGACGCTCAGGGTTCGTTGCGCAATTCAAGTTGATTGTTCTTCACTCCAACTTCTTCAAGCGCGCGTTGATGCTTTGCGCTTCAGGACGATTCTGCAAATCCAAAATCGCGTGCGGCAAAGCATCGGCGATGTCGTGCGCAACAAGTCCGTTGCCGGTTTTCGAGTACTCGATGTCGCCCGCCAATCCGTGCAAATAAACGCCAAGCAGCGTCGCGTTCAAAGCATCTTTGAGTTGCGCCAAAAGTCCCGCGATAGTTCCGGTTAAAACGTCGCCGCTGCCGCCGGTCGCCATTCCCGCGTTGCCCGTCAAGTTGATCCACGTTCGTCCATCCGGCGCCGCGACAACACTGCGCGCGCCTTTCAAAACGACGAACGCGTTGTATTTCTGCGCACATTCGACCGCGATTTCCAAACGCTGTTCGTTGACGCTTTTCGCGTCGCTGCCCATCAATTCGCCCATTTCGCCAGGATGTGGCGTCAAAATCGTCGGCGCCATGCGAGCTTTGACTTGATCGGCGATAGCAGGCAAAGCATAAAGCGCGTCGGCGTCAATGATGAGCGGCAAATCGCATTCGCGGACGATGCGACGCGCGAAGTTTAAAGCGCCGTCCGACCGCGAAAGTCCCGGCCCTAAAGCGACAACGTTGGCGCCTTGCCAAATGTCGGGAAGTTTGTCGGCTGCGCTTTCGATCAGGCGGCCTTCATCGTCGCAAGGCAAGGCGTGCGAAGTCGCTTCGAGAATGTTGGTGGAAAACGAATCGAGTACTCGATCCGGCACGCACGCGATGCAAAGTCCGGCGCCAACGCGCAACGCCGCACGCGACGCCAGCGCAGGCGCGCCGCTCATGCCGCGACTTCCGCCGCAAATAATCACGCGTCCGGCTGTGCCTTTGTGCGCATCAGTCGGGCGATAAGGAAGAAGCGCGTGCGCCGTGGTACGAGACAGCAATTCACAGCCGGTTTTGGTGTCAGGAAGTTGTTCTGAAGCTGTGCCGATGCCGCCGACCCAGATTTCGCCGCAAAGGTCAATTCCATCGCGCAAGAGCATTCCACTTTTTGGTGAAGCAAACGTGACAGTGTAATCAACGCGGATTGTTTCCGGTGCCGCTTGACCAGTTTGTGCGTTCAAGCCGGAAGGCAAGTCAATGGCGACGCAAGGTTTCCACTCCGCTGACGCATATTGCATGGCGCAACGCATTCTTGCATCAGTAATTCCACTATGAAAACCTGTTCCCAAAAGTGCATCTAAAATGATGTCGGCGTCGCCGGAATAATCCAGAAATTGAGACGTATCTTTGTAGTTGTCTTCATTCGCTGCGATGACTTTCATGTTAAGGAAAACTTCGCCATGTGTCTGCGCGTGCTGCAAAGCGCGATAGTTAATCAGTGCGTCACCTTTCAATTCGTGAGGGGAACACGCAAGAAAGACATCAACGAAACATAATCCCGTCAAATGACGCGCAATAGCGAAACCATCGCCGCCGTTGTTGCCTTTGCCACACAAAACGGCGACGCGTTTGCCTCGCAATGGCGCGAACTTCCATTCGAGGAATTCGACGACGCGCAAAGCGGCGTTTTCCATCAGCACAAACGAGGGAATCGAGTACTCGTTTGTCGCGGCGGCGTCGAAGGCGCGCATTTGTTCGGGTGTAAAAACTTTCATAAGAAAATAGAAAATACCGGATGAAGTCGAAGACGCCGTTTTATTCCGTATTCATCATTCCGTATTCCGTATTTGTTTCCGTCCAGCCAGCCAGAAGCCCAATGCGCTACCAAAGGCGCCCCAACTGGCGGCTTCAAAGGGCGACGAGTCCCAGATGACGCGCGCGGCGGGTTGCAAAACCGAAACTGTGCCGCCCGATTGAAACCACAATCCGCAAACGAACGCGACCGCAATCGGCGCCGCGATCAGATAAGCGACCGTATTTTCGCCGCCGTTTTGTGTTGCCGCACTTCCAAAGAAACGCCGCGTCAGCCACGCGCCGCCGCCAAACGACACCACGCAAAGCAAAGCCGCTATGGCCGCAAGAAATGGCGATGCGGGCAATTCGCTTCCGTTGAGCAAGGGAAGCGCGAGTAACGTCAGTCCGAAAATCGACAGCAGAAACAAGCCTGGAACCGCCACCATCAACGGAAAAGTCAGGTTGCGGCTGAAAGCGCGCGAAGTTTGCGAAAGCGCGATGTTTTCCGTGGCGTCCTCGGCAACTGCAACCGGAGTTTTGCGCCTGGCATTTTTCGTTTTTTTATTCAACGAATCACGTTGTGCCAAGCGTTGCGGCGCGAAAAAGCGTTTTTCCGCGAGCCATCCCATAATTGCGGCGATCAGCAAGCCGAAGGCGACGCACAAAGGCTGACTGACGCCGTTCGACCAGAAAACCGCTTTTAAGGTGTTCTCGTTTTGTTGACCGGGCGACAGGAAATTGGGGAATCGAGTACTCGAAAGCGTGTGAAAAAGCCAGCCCAAAATGCCCCAGCCCAGAGCGCAGGCCGCGCCCGGCAACATTCGCAAGGAAGGTCGATCCAAACCGCGCATGGCGATGGTCGCTACCAAGCCGCCGACCATCGCGGAAAAAATCAGGCCGCGAAAAACGTGGCCGCCGATTTCGCTTTGTCCAAAAGGCGACCAGAGTTCGCGCGCGCGAAAACCCAGAGCCGTCAGCAAAATGGTCGATAAAACTGCGCCCAGCAATAAACTGAGCAGCCATTCGGTGCGATTTACGCTTTTGTCGGAGCCGATTATGGGAGTTAGAGATGGTGAAGAACTTTTATTCATAATTTCCAAAGGTTCAGTTTTTGAGGTCAGCAACGCGTTTTGAGTACTCGAAAGGAGTCGCGTTGGCTCTTGCGGCCTTTATTTTAATCGAAAGTGTGTTGCGCGGTGATTTCAGGCGGCCTCGAAAACGTGGAAAGCACATACAGACCGCGAACGATTTGTGAATTTTATGACCATAACGCAACCAATTGCCGATACCGCAAGCGAAGCCAACGATACCGAAGCCAAACATCCAAACGCTGAATGGAACCAGGCCAGCGACGCGCAAAAAGTCGAGGTTTTGTGGCGCGAACTGATGATCGCGCGCGAAGAACTCAAAGCGGCGCGCGTCCAGATAGAAATGATGCGGCGCGAAAATCGTGAACTGGTACGCCTGGATGAACTAACGGGTTTGCCAAATTACAGCGCCTTTGTCGAGCGCATCAGCGGAGAAGTGCAACGCGCCGCACGTTTTTCCACGCCGCTATCAATTTTGCTGCTCGATCTGGACAATTTTAGTGATCTGGCGTGTCGTTGGGGACATGACGGCGCACAAGACGTGTTGCGCGGCATCGCTCAAACGTTGCAACAAAACACGCGCACGGTCGATATTGTCGCGCGTTATGGCGCGCATCAGTTTGGCGCGATTTTGCCGAACACCAGTCAGCAAGGCGCCATTTTGTTAGCTGAACGCTTGTGCCTCGCTATCGAATCGCACGACGTGCAAGGCCCAACGTTGTGCGCCAGTTTCGGCGTGACGACGGTTACGAGCGACCATTTGGACGGCAAAACCTGCATCGCGCAAGCCTATAAAGCGATGCGCTATTCGGCAATTACGGGTCGCAATCGCATCACGCACGCGCAACAATCGAGCATTCAGCGCATCACGCCGTGGGGCGATGTGCCCAGCGTGCAACTCGTTCACGCCGATGGCGAACTAAGGGAAATCGAGAATTGAAAAAAGGTTCGAGTGTTCAACTTGAGTACTTGATGCGGCGTTCGATGAAAGCCCTTGCAAAAGCCCACAAACTCGCACTTTGTCATTCTGAGTGAAACGAAGAATCTAACTTCAGCCAGATTCTTCGTTTCACTCAGAATGACAAAGTGCGAGTTTGTGGGCTTAGTTTTCGACTTTTTATGCAACTTTTGCAAATGTTTTATTTGCGCGAAACCATAAACGTCGCCAGCGCCTTGAGTTCGGGCGCACTGAGATAATCGTAAGCGGGCATCGTCGAATCGGGATGTTTGCTGCGCGGATTTTTCAAGTGTTCGATGTGCCATTGAACGCTCGTTTCATCACTGCCGATGTGCGTTAAATCAGGCGCTCTTTTGCCGCCTTTGCCGTCCATCTGGTGGCACGAATTGCAACTTTCCGAAACGTAAAGTTTTTGGCCTTGCGCCACGAACTTCGCATCCAGCGGTACAAAGCCCGAACCAGGCGCAGTCGCTTTTTGTGGAGGGCGCGCACCTGATGTCTTGGAAGGCGCGGTTTTTGTGGCGTCCTCTGGCTCGTTTTTCGCGTGTGGAAAAATTGCGGCGGGGCCATTGGCGTCATCGCCGAACACCATCTGGCCGCCCAAATGTCCCGTCACACCAACGGCAATCGCCACCAAAACTGAGAGAAAAACTATCGCGCCGCGTCCGCGAATATTCGACAGGTTGTCATAATCACGCGCTTTGGTGCGCCACAAAAGAAGAATCAGCGCCAGACCCGACGAACCGAACGCCAATAAGCGGTGCCACACGAAAATTGGCGGCAACGTCGATTGGCCATACAATTTTCCGCCCGCGATCCAGCCTGTTGCCAGACTGGGAATCGCCATCAAAACCGCCAATGCCAGCATCCAGAACGAAACGATGCGCCATTCGCTTTTGCGCCTGAGCGTCGCGCCGATGTCGAACGCCGCGCCACCCAACAGCATGGCAACGGGAAAGTGTGTTATTGCGCCGTGCAACGCTGTCCATGATGCGGGAAACCAGGAAGAAAACATAAATCGAGTACTCGAATAAAGATGTAGGGACGCATTGCGATGCGCCCCTACAATACGCTTCACACATCGCCGGGTTCATCGGCCATGCGAACGATGCGCGGCATGAACTTTCCGACGATGTCCACCAAATCGCGTTGCGCGGCGATGACGCTTTCGATGTCCTTATACGCCTGCGGCGATTCGTCCAGGCCGCCGCCCAGCAATTGCACGCCGCGTTCCTGCAAATAACGGTCGCGCATCGTTTTGGTGACGGCTTCATTGGCCGCGCGCCGCGACATTTTGCGACCCGCGCCATGACTGGCCGAATTGATCGAACTGCCGACGCCTTTGCCGCGCACCACGTAACCGGCGTCGCCCATCGAACCCGGAATGACACCCAAAACGCCTTCTCCGGCGGGCGTCGCGCCTTTACGATGCACAATTGCTTCTGTTCCATCTTCGAGCGTTTCCTTCCACGCGAAGTTGTGATGGTTTTCGACAGACGCGATTTCCTTGACGCCCGCCGCTTTCGCTACGCGTTCGTGGATGACTTTGTGGTTGGCGCTGGCGAAACGTCCGGCCAGTTCCATCGAAATCCAGTACTCGATGCCAGCTTCGCTGTCCAAATCGAGCCACGCCAGATGACGCACCACGTTTTCCAGTTTCGGATGCAGATCGCGCGCGATTTTCGAATACTCGTTGGCGATCTTGAAACCGACGCCACGCGAACCGCTGTGCGACAGCAACGCCAGATATTCGCCAGCTTCCAGATTCAAATCATCAGAACGCTTGTCCAACGTGAAGCTGCCCCATTCGACGAAATGGTTGCCGGTTCCGCTGGTGCCCAACTGCTCGCGCGCCTTGTTGTGCAAACTTCTCAGCAAACGTGTCGCTTTCCAGCCCGCGTCGTCCAAAACTTCGTGTTCGGGGCGATTGCTGCCAGCCCATTCGCAGCCGCGACCAAAACGCGTCCAATCGCTCAAGGCTTTGGCGAATTGCGGTTTTTGCCCCAATGCGTGCGGCGAAATTTCGTAAACCGAAAGCCTCATGCGGCACGCGATGTCGACGCCGACTGCATACGGAATCACGGTTCCCGCTGTCGCCAGAACGCCGCCAATCGGCAAGCCGTAACCGACGTGCGCGTCCGGCATCAAGGCGCCCGCGACCGCGACCGGCAAAGTCATCGCGTGACGCATTTGCTCGGTCGCGCCAAAGTCGATGCCGTCGGCGCCCCAGGTTTGAAAACTGATCGGTTCGTCGCGCAGTTTGTCGTCGCTGCGCGAAGTTTCGGTTGTGGTGCGACGAATCGTTTCGCGCGCCAAATCCGCGAACAAAGGCGTCGCCAGATATTCCGACGGGTTTTCGCGCACTTTGTCCAAACGGTCGAGAATGGTTGCTTCGTCGTGACCGCTGGCTTCCATTTTCTGCGCGGCGGCTTTGGCTAGACCGATAATTTTTCCTTCCGGCCAGCCGCGCGACTTCAAAACTTTTCCTGTGAACATAAGAGTCCTTGAACCAAATGATGAATACGGAATGCGGAATGATGAATATCGAGTACTCGAAAGTAACAGTTTGTCATTCTGAGTGAAACGAAGAATCTCACTGCAGTTAGATCTTTCGCTGCGCTCAAGATGACGAAGTTGTCAGTTCGACTTATTCATCATTCCGTATTCCGCATTCATCATTTGCTCGGTCGGACACTCGCGCCACAGAAACGAAAAAGCGCGAGTGTCGAAAATCAACACCCGCGCTCTGGCTTCGCAAAGTGGAAGCAAAACGACGATCACGCCTTGAAGAATAAGCGGCGGAGGAACGGGTGTTGAAAAAGTGCGGGCGCAAAATGGGTGCGCCGTAAGTTGGTTTTGGGGCCGTCGGGGTTGAGCATGGTTCCTCCTGTCGGTTTTGAGATTCTGCGATTTAACGATGCAGAACACGAAATATAGCGCGCCTTCCCGAAATTGTCAAGGAAAATTCAATAATTGGGCGCGTGACAAAATCGCAATAAAAACATTATGTCTTTTGCTATAGTGATGTTACAAATGGAGAGAAGCTAATAATGATTAAAACTTATGATGGCAACGGGCGCATGGCGCTGAAGCCTTTGATGCATCAGACGAAGACGCAAGCGTTGCGCGACGAATTGAGCAGTTTGGTCGACACAATGCAGCCGGACGAGAAACTGCCGACGATGCGGCAATTGCAGGAATCGCTCGGCGTCAGCCCGATGACGCTGCATCGCGCCCTCAGCGAACTCGAAGCGCAACACATCATTTATCGCCGTCAGGGTTCGGGAACCTATGTCGCGCCGCGCGCCGAAGCACCCGCCGAAGCGACACCAACGGTTGGCTTGGTTTACGACCGCGATATTTTCGGCAAGCAAGCCTCGCCTTTTGGTTCGATTTTAGTGGAGGAAGCGCGGCGTCGCGCCACGGCCAACGGCGAGCGTTTCAGCCTTTATCTGGCGCCTAAATCCAGTGAAGACGAAGCTGTTCACGACGATTTGCGCGAGGCTGTCGAGCAGGGACGTTTGCGCGGCGTTTTGTACGCGGGCGAAACTCATGTGCGCGCTTTGGATTATCTGCTGGAAAACAATATTCCCGTGGTTTCGTTGTCGTATTTGCCGACGGCTTCGCATCGCGTGCGCATTGATCACGCGGAAATCGTGCGCCTGGGCGTTCAGGCTTTGGCGGAAAAAGGTTGCAAGCGCATCGGTTTATGGATTCCTCTGGGCGTCGGTTTGGGCAAAGATTCCACGGGCCATTTCTCCGAATTGGACGCGTTTCGTGGCGCTCTGAAAGAGCACGGCCTGGAATATGACGAAACTCTCGTGTGGCGTGCCGATGAACATACCAGCGAAGTGCCAGAAGTCGCGGAAACCAATCAGCATCAGGGTTTGCGGGCTGCGCGCGAAGTTTTCGCCAAGAAAAAAGGCGATTCGAGTACTCGAAACGTGCCCGATGGAATCGTTATCAATGACGACATGATGACGCGCGGTGCCTTGACGAGCCTGGCGAAACTGGGCGTTCCTATCGGCAAAGATTTGCAGATCGCCACGCACGCCAACTGTCATTCGGATGTGCTTTTAGGCCACGAAGACGACCTGACGCTGATCGAAATCGATCCCGCCCAAGTTGCCGACGCGATGTTCCAAATGCTGGAAACTTTGATGAGCGGCAATCAACCGGTCAGCGATGTCGTTGAAATCAAACCACAACTGCGCAATTAGAAACTAACCACCAAGACACAAAGAACACCAAGAAAAGCATCGGAGTCCAAAAGTACTTCGTTCCGTCTTGGTGTTCTTGGTATCTTGGTGGTTAATCTTTTACACCAGGTCGCAGGCGTCGGCGGGCATCCAGTGGCGTTCCTGGCCGCGCCATTTCACGTTGCAGCCGATGGGATTGGTTTTCTCGACGGGCGGATTTTTGCCGTGAATTAATGCTTCAATGGCGTCGCGCAATTCGTGCGTGGTTTCGGCTCCGGGCGTGCGTGGATTGTCGTCCATACGGCCCGTGTAGCGCAGTTGGCGGTTGTTGTCGAAGAGGAAAAAGTGCGGCGTGCGCAAGGCGCCGTAGGCCAGCGCGACTTGCTGCGTCTCGTCGCGCAAATAGGGAAAGCGAAAACCCATTTCGTGGGCGCGCGCGATCATGTTTTCGTAAGAATCGTCGGTGTGATTTTCGTCTTCGTTCGAGTTGATGCAGACCAGAGCAACGCCGCGCTCGAGGTAATCGAGGTGCAGGCGCTTGATGCGATCTTCGCTGCCCACAACATACGGGCAATGGTTGCAAGTGAAGGCGATGATGAGAAAGTTCGCGTCTTTGAAGGACGCCAGCGAATAAGAATAGGCGTCAACGCCGCGCAAATCGAAGTCGGGCGCCTGGGCGCCGATGTCCAGAGTGAAAGCCATAACGAGTGCTCCTTTGAGAATGCTTCCGTGATTTGTCACAGTTTACGATTCGCTTCGTCGCTCGTGCCGCAAATTGCCGCGCGCGACGAAATTTCTTTCCAAATGCGCTATGATAAAGGCACCCATTGGAAGGATGAAACGATAATCGAGTACTCGATTCTTCAAGCGAAATGCGCCAGGTTCTTATGAAAAAATTGTTGATCGGAAGTTTTCTGTTAGCGGCTTTGCTGGTGGATGGCGCATCGTCGCTGCGCGCGCAGGATAACATTTCACTAACTGCGCGTTCAAGCGTATTGACGACAAATGTCTTAACAACCATGCCGGTCAAGGAAATTACGGTTTTTAAAGACGGTTACGCTTTTGTGCTGCACGAAGGAACTTTGCCGACCAACCGTGATGGCGATGTTGTGCTGGACAGTTTGCCCAATCCCGTGCTGGGAACTTTTTGGCCTTATTCCACCGATGCGCGGGCGCATTTACATTCGGTTGTCGCTTCTCGCCAGAGCGTGACGGGCAGCAAAAACGCCCTTGAAATCCGCGATTTGATTGAAGCGAATATCGGCGCGCAAGTCACCATCAAGGAAAGCGACAACTCGCTTTATTCCGCCACGATTTTGGCCGTTCCCGAACCGGATGCCGACGATGTTGCGCCCGTCGTTGATAGCGTAACCTTCAACACGTCGTATAATTCGCGTGCGACGACGCCTGCGACCAAGGGCGGTATCGTCTTGTTGCAAAACGATAAAGGCGTGCGCGCTTTGCCGATGGAGCGCATTCAGGACATTACATTTAAGAACACGCCGAAAATGGCGCTTGCTTCCAGCGATCAGCGCAACGTGCTAACCATGAAATTGGACTGGCAAGGCGCGCCACAAACGTCGGCGGGCGTCGGCATGATGTATTTGCAAAAAGGCGTGCGCTGGATTCCCAATTATCGCATCACGCTGGATGGGCAGGGCAAAGCGCGCGTACAACTCCAGGCGACGCTCTTGAACGAACTGACCGACCTCAACGATGTGACGGCCAATCTGGTCATCGGTGCGCCCTCGTTCGCCTTCAAAGATTCGCCGGATCCGATTTCTCTGCAGGACACGCTGGCGCAATTATCGCCGTATTTTCAGGAAAACGATGCGCGCGGCGGATACGCTTTTTCCAATTCGATCATGTCGCAAAGCGCCGGTTACGGCGTGGCGAACACCAGCAGCAACGCGGTTTCGATGCCTTCGGCCATTGAAAGCGGCGCCAAAAACGAAGACCTTTACGTCTTCACGGTGCGCCATTTGAGCTTGAAAAAAGGCGAGCGCATGACTTTGCCGGTTGTCGAGTACTCGATTCCCTACCGCGACGTTTACACGCTCGATGTCGGGTTCGCGCCGCCCGCAGAACTCGCGTCCTATTACGACAACGATCAGCAAACGCGCATGGCAGCTTTGATGAACGCGCCCAAAGTGATGCACAAAATTCGCCTGACCAACACCAGCACGCAGCCTTTGACGACCGCGCCCGCGCTGATTTTGAACGGCTCGCAAGTGCTGGCGCAAGGCTTGATGACTTACGCTTCGCCCGGCGGCAACGCCGATGTCGACTTGACCAGTGCAATGGACATTCGCGTTTCGCGCAGTGATGTGGAAACCAAGCGCACGCCGAACGCCGAAACCTGGCAGGGCGATCAATATGGTCGCGCCGATTTGAACGGCAAGATTTCGCTGTGCAATTATCGTAAAGACGCGGTTGAAGTCGAAGTGACGCGCCATTTGCCAGGTTTGGTCGATGCGGCAACTGGCGGGACGGTCGTGCGCAACAGCATTTTCGACGATACGACGTATGCGCCCGCGCGCGGTTATCCCGATTGGTGGCAACACTTTAACGGCGTCTCATCAATCACTTGGACGACGAAATTAGAGCCGCGCAAAGATGTCGATTTGACCTATCAATGGCATTATTTCTGGCGTTGACAATGGAATCGAGTACTTGATGCTGAAATTCAACGAACCCTGAGCGTGAGCGACGGGTGGAAAGTGAGAGTTTGTTCTTGCTCAGAGTTTCCACCCGTCGCTCACGCTCAGGGTTCCTTAGTCGAATAATATTTTGAAATGACCGTTTTATTTACACCTTTGGGTTTGGCTTACGGTTGGCTTTATTCGGCGATTTTGCTGGTGCGCCCGCAGCGCGTGATCGTCGTGACTTCGCCGCAGGCCATCGTTAATCTGCACAGCGCGGTCGATGCGGCGCGCTTTTTTCATTCCAAATTTGAAATCGAAACGCACCTTTTGCAAGACCCGCTTTCCGGTTTCGCCGAAGGCCGCACCTTGGCCAGACAAATCGCGCAAGCTGCTGATGCGAGTTGGGAAGGCGAAAACATTGTCAATTTGACGGGCGGAACAACGGCGTTGCAAGATTGCGTGCGCTCGGTCGCCGATGTTTTACGCGCCAAGAATATCGACGTCCGCGAAGTCGCCGTGATTGATCGCCGCGACGCCGACGAACAAAAACGCGTGCCGTTAGCTGTCGGTGAAATGGTCGAAGTTCCCGCAGCGTAATTTATTCGGTAGTTCGAGTACTCGAAACTTATGTGGATCAAGTTCACGGAATTGGCGCGGCGCGCGATTTTGTTGGCGCAGCAGAAAGCAACGAAGCACGACAGCCAGACCGTTGGTGTGGCGCAAATCGTGGCGGGCGTGTTGTGTTGCGAAGACAAGACCATGGCGCTTGATACAAGCCAAACCATGACATCTGAAGTGCAAAAAGCTCCTGCGAATTTCGTTTCACAGCTTTTGTTATTGAATGAAGTTGACGTGTCGTTGCTGCAAAGACAGTTATCGGCGTTACCTTTCGAGCGCTCTGCGAAGAAAACGGATAAACCGCATTTGACACGAGACGCCAAGCGAGTACTCGAATTGGCCGCTGATGAAGCGCGGTGTCTGGCGTGCAGTTTTATCGGGCCTGAATTTCTGTTATTAGGCGCTCTGCGTTTTTCCGGGCCAGTATCGCTCGTTCTCGCCGACCATAATTTGAGTGTTGTTACCGTGCGGCTTCAACTTCATGCCTTGCTTTGTGGACGCGATACCAATGATGTGGGCGAAGTCGTTCTATCTGATGAAGTGCGAGAATTGATGACACAAAGCCAGCAGCAAGCGAGCTTGAGCGGCAACGGATTCGTCGGGACGGGACATTTTCTGCTCGCCCTGATTCTCAATGGCGAAGCGCGTCAAAGTGAAAGCATTATTTGTGTTTTGCAGAGCGCAGGCGTTTCGCTGCCCGATATGCGACAGAAAATCAAAAATCGCCTGACTTCTGATACCAAGGTCGGTGGCGCGCGTCCGGCTCCAACTTCTGAAATGCGCCACGTCCTGGAGAATGCAAAAACGCTGGCTGTAAACGCCAATACACGCCTGGTGAACCAAGAGCATTTGCTGATGGCTCTGGCATCGCCGCCAAACTCGTCATTGTGGTGCAAAATCGCAGCTCAAATCTCTGGCAAGCCACCTGATTCGGTGGCCTATGACGTGTTATATTCGTGTGGTGTCAACGCCCAAACTTTGAGCGCGCAGTTGTGGCAACACGCGCTTCAGAAAACCTCTCAGCAAGCCGGAAACGCGTTGTAAGCGCCGTTCGAGTACTCAAATGATGAGAAAACGTTATGAACGATGATTTTTTGTCGAACGAAAAAGACGAAGGCTGGATGAAATTAGGCGTCGCAGCGGAACTTTCGCGCGCTTATAACCGCGATGGGCGAGATTTCTTTCAAGGCTTGGTGTTAATGCTTCAGAACGCCCTGCCAGAGGAAACTCAGGTCGAAATGCGCGGCGGCTGGTTCGCCAAGAAAACGCCGGGGCGCGTGATCGTCAATCTGGGCGAAGATCGCTTGTCGCTCGAAGCGCCCGAACATGGCGCATTAAGTGCTGCGCGAACTCATGTCGTACGCGGCATCGCGCTGAAAACTGAAGCAATTGGCGTAGAAGAATGGTTGCAAACGCTGGGCGCGATTTTGGATGAACGCGCGAAAAACAGTCAGCACGCGCGTGATGCCTTGGAAAAGATGGTGTGGTGATTTTGGCGGGCTAACAATTTTGGTGGGCTAACAGAGGAAGCCACGAAACAGTTAAGGACAAATTCAAACTACCAGTTTGTCATTCTGAGCGCAGCGAAGAATCTAACTTCAATTAGATTCTTCGCTGCGCTCAGAATGACAAACTGGTAGTTTGAAGACTCTTCCTACTTGCTTCACGTGCTTTGAGGATGACAACGCCTTTGTCCTTCCTTTATTTCAGCAGCTAATTTGATTCGAGTACTCGATTATGGGATTCCTCGACTTTTTGAAAGGTTCGCACGAAGATGATGCCGTGCGTCAGCAACGCGAGGCGCGTCAGGCCGCCAGTCTCGAAAGCCTCCGGCGCGGCGGTTTGCCGTTGAATGCGACCGAGCGCTTGAGCGAACAGGCTTCGCGTCAGGGCACGCCGCGCCACTTTTTCACCAGCGACCTGGATGTGAACGAACTGAGCTTGTCGCATCAGGTCGGTTACGAGCCGCTGGGACAAGTGATGGGCAGCACGATTTATCATGTCGGCTGGCAATGGCAAACCATGGGTTGGCAGAACTCGTCGTGGTATAACGGCGTTTCGTCCGAACTCGCGGTTTTGACCGAAGCCTTTGCGCACGCGCGATCTTTAGCTTTGGGACGTTTGAAAGAAGAAGCCGCCTTGCTGGGCGCGTCCGGCGTCATCGGCGTGCGCCTGACGCATCAGGAATACGATTGGGGCGCCGATCTGCTGGAGTTCATGGCGATTGGCACCGCGATTCGAGAAACTGGCGCCAGTTTTTCGCAACAGGAACCGTTTCTCAGCGACCTGTCCGGCGACGATTTCTGGCGCTTGCGGCGCGGCGGTTTTCGTCCTGTCGGCATCGCGGTCGGCAACTGCACGTATTACCAGATTCCCAGTTGGAACACGCAGAACGTCACCAACGGCGGCTTTTTTGGGATGGGAAACTGGCAAAACGTTGAACTGCCAGACTACACGCAATCGTTGTATTCGGCGCGCGAATTGGCCATGACGCGTCTGGAAGCGCAAGCGCAAAGTGTCGGCGCCAGCGGCGTCGTCGGCGTGACAATGGAAGTCAAAGCCGAACCGCATCCCGTCGATATTAACGACCGCGAGCGCGTTGATATGATGTACCATTTCACCGCGATTGGAACCTCTATCGCGCCGCATCCAACACCGACGCGCGAGTTACAGATTATTCCCGTTGTTTCGTTGAAAGATTGAGCGCTGATATTTTTCGCTCGGTTCGTTCCGATTCTAAGAATCAATTTGCAAAGTCCCAAAAACGCTTGTAAGTGGAAGTTTGTCATTCTGAGTGCAGCGAAGAATCTAACTGTAACGAGATTCTTCGCTGCACTCAGAATGACAAAGTGGGAGCTTAGCGGCTCTTCTTTCACTTTGTTTCCAACCTCTCAGAATGACAAACTGCGGGTTTGAAGACGCATCACGATCTTTGCAAACCGATTCCAAGACCCAAGATCAAAGACCCAAGACCAATTAAGGAGTACTCGAAATGTCCCAGTCGCCAACGCCGTATAATGCGGCCTCGCAGGAAGGTTTGCCTCAAGCCGCCAGAGAACGATTGACCAAGATGCGCGGCGGTGGTGGCCAGCGCGGTTTGTTTACATCCGACTTGTCGGTCAACGAGTTTTTGCTGGTGCGCGAAGCCGGTTTCGATCCGGTCGGATTGGTGATGGGAAGCTCGATTTATCACATCGGTTTTCAGTTCTCGAAGACTTTTCAGAACCAGGAAATGGATGTTTTGACGCAGGCGATGTATGCCGCGCGCGAACTCGCTATGACGCGCATGGAAGAAGAAGCCGACGCTCTGGGCGCCGATGGCATCGTCGGCGTGCGCCTGACCGTGACGCGCTACGATTGGGGCGAACACTTAGCCGAATTTATGGCGATTGGTACCGCGATCAAGCATCGTACGGGCGAGCAATATCGCGCGCCGGATGGACGACCTTTCACGTCCGATTTGAACGGTCAGGACTTCTGGACGCTGCTGCGTTCGGGTTATCGTCCGGTTTCGCTGGTGATGGGAACTTGCGTTTATCACGTCGCGCATCAAGGTTTTATGCAGTCGATGAATCAAATGGGACGCAACGTCGAAATGCCGAACTTCACGCAAGCCTTGTATGATGCGCGCGAATTGGCCTTGTCGCGGATGCAGGCCGAAGCTGAAGCCGAACAAGCTGAAGGCATCGTCGGTGCGCAAGTCAATGAAAGCAGCTATGGTTGGGGCAGCCACGTCATCGAATACTTCGCGGTCGGCACAGCCATCACGTCGATTTCTGCAGACCACACAATCGCCGCGCCAACGCTGGTTTTGCCACTCAGTGGCTAATTCGAGTACTCGAATTGAGGCCGTGCTCATCCTAATTCAAGATGAGCACGGCCTTTTCGTTTTTATTTCACCAGTCGGGCGCGGCCCCAAGCGCCACGGTCGCCGGAATCGCGGTCGCCACCGTTCCACATGAATTGGCGCCGTCCCGCTGTAGTGTCGTTGAAGCCGATGTCAAACAAAATTTCCTGGTTTTCGCGCGGCGTGAAGCCCAATCCGGCAAAGGGAATGGCGGCTTCCATCGTGTAACCATCGCCCGAAACGTTGCGCACGGTCACCATCTTTACATCGAACTGCTTTGGCGCGTTGTTGAAAAACCAATGGTAACCATCGGCGCCTTTTTGTGCGGAAAGCAGCACTTGACGGTCGCCGAATTGAAGTGCGCCACCCTGCGTGAGATTGCTCGGGCTGCAAAATAATTCAACGGAATCGCCCTGCCAGATGCCGCCGCCCGTGTTCGGGTTTTGCATCGGCGTCGGGTCTTTCACCTGGATGAAAAGATATAAATTAGCGTCGTCCCAGGCCAGGCGGAAATCGGCGCTCAAAGGTTTGCTGCCTTCGGGATTGACGCCCAGAACCAGGCGCGTGATACGTTCGGCGGGAATGCCGGGCCAATTGTCTTGGATGCCGTTGATGGTCATGCCGCCCAATGCGTGCGGCACCAAAACCACGCGGTTGCCGCCCGCATCGCCCGTGAAACGCGGATCGTCAAAGTGAAAGGGCGTTTTTTTGCCCAGCAGCACATCGTAAACGCCGAAGTTGGCGCGCGTCGCTTCAGCCAGAAAATCCTTATAAGGCCGGTCAGCGACGTTCACCAGACCGATGTTGCCTTTTTCACCGTTTTCGCCTTGAAACCAGCGACCTGTCAGCGGCTGATCGAGATAGGAAAACCATTCTTGGCCGATCACGAAACCTAACGAGGCCGCCTGTTCGACGTAATTGCGATACGCCAGACCGCGTTCGCGCTGATCTTTGACCTGGCGCGCGCCGCCCGATAAGCCTTGATCGGTCGCGCCATAATGCCACTCGGAAAGCAAAATCGGGCGACCGCCGCTCAGGTTGTAGATGCGCTTGAGGAAGTCGGTTTCCAGCCCATAGGTGTAATAATTGGCGGAAATCACATCGAGGTATTTGCCCGCAATGCGCACCACTTGATCGTCGTTTGCCGTACTCGATAGCCAGCGATTGCCCAGCAGCAAATGGTTCGGGCAGTATTTGCGATACGATTGCGCGATCATTTTGTAATAGGCCTCAAGCAGAACGCCCTCGAACGTGTTCACATCGTCCGCGGCAGCTTTGGTGACAACGAACAAGCGCGCGCTATTGAGTTCGTCGAACGAGCGCGCCGGAGTTTGCGGCTGCCAGGCGGCGTTCCACTTGGCTATGTCGCTGTATTTGGCGCGTAGCATCGAGACCAATTTGCGCTTGGCGCCAGATTTTTCATCCAGGCCGGGCACGACTTTGGGAATGTTCTCGAAGCCTTGTTCGTTGCCCAGAAAATGGCCGATGACGAGTGGATCGGCGTTGTCAGAAGCCAGTCGCGCGAAGTCGGCGTCCAGTTTTTGTGCGGCGCCGTCGGCAAACGGGTCGATGATGCCGCTCGAATCGGGAATCTGCTCCATGCCGTCAAAAGGCAAAAACCCGACGTGCGGAAAGCGCAGCGTTTTGTCCGCGTTCGGCCAGCCGGAAAAGGCGCCCGAGGAATTAAATCCCAATTGGCGTACTCGATTGATGGTTTGCGTCGCAAAACTTTCGCTGTTCCACGGCTGGCCAAACTTGCGAATCCAGTTCGTCGCATAAAACGAAAACGACGAACCGCCATCAATGAAGGCCGAACTGAACTCGCCTCCATTGGGCGGTAGCCAATCGAACTTATTGCTGCGCCCCGAAACCAAAGTGTAGGAATCGCCCGCGCCGCCCAGCGAACACAAACCCAGTTGAAAAAATAAGTTGCCGTCGGGATCGACCAGAACCGGTAAAACGCCGCGCTTGGCGTCTTTGATTTTGTCGATGTGGAAGAAGCCGGTTTTCTTTAATCCCAGCTTTTGGCCGCTGCCTGGCAAGCCGCCGTAAACGTCGCGCGCGGGCGCTTGAAAGCTCGCGTAATAAGTTTTGTCTTTGCCAACATCGGCTTTCAGTTGATCTTCGCTCGTCACTTTGTCGGAAAAATCAACCAGTTTCGATTGGCCGAATTTGTCGACGATTTGCGATGGTAAAACCGGCGCCGGTGCGCCTCCAGCGACATCTTCCAACTGAAAGGTGAAATTCGTTTTGCTGGCGTCGCGCGCCATGTCGTAAAAATAAATCCACTCGAAGGTTTGATTGTTGTTCCAGAAGCGGTCGTCTTCCAATTGCTGCCAGTTGTGCGGCGCCGCAATCGCCAAAATCTGGCCCAGCCTGGTCGTCATTTCAAAACGAGCCGCCTCGCCGCGCCAAATCGAATCGCCATTTGGCCCCGCCTTCAAGTCGAGAGGAAACGGCGTTGCCTTGCCATCGAAAGTCGCTTCGCCGCCGTCGCGCAGGGAAAACGGCACAGCCGAACGAAACACGATGTTCTTGGCCGACGCCGAATGCTGCGCGTAATCAACCATGATCGCCTGATTCGCGTTATCCACATTGACGTTGATAATCGTGCCGTCGAAGAACTTGTAAGTGGCGGTTTGCGCGTCTTTGGCGGTGCGCGACACGAGCGGAACATCGGCGCCATCCGCATTTTTCAGCGTCGGCGCGCCCAGCGTAAAGGCGCCCAACGCACCGGCGCTGATTTGGACGCCGTTGTCCGCCAGCGAAAGCGTTGCTGGAGCTGCATTCGCGCGCAAAGTGAAGCCGCACAGCAGCGCCAGCAGCAAAGCGGAAAAAACTCGAGATGCGCAACGAAACGGGGAAAAGAAGTTGGTAGTCATAGGTTGGGATTTTGTGGATTCACGACAAGTCGCCTCATTGATAAGCTACTGCATCAAACTCGCAGTTTGTCATTCTGAGCAAAGCGAAGAATCTACCTGTAAGTAGATTCTTCGCTTTGCTCAGAATGACAAACTGGTAACTTCGAGCTTCTCGTTGTACTTATGAGATGACTGCTGTTCGAGTACTCGATGTCAGGATTTTGCGGCGTTCGATGTCACCGCAAAATTCTTGCGCCACGGCTTCATTCACGAGCGCGCCTTCGGTTGCGACAACGAAGCCGTGCCGATCTTGGTGACAGGTTTTGTTGTGGTCGGCAGGTTCACGGTTGCGGTTCCATTGCGGCGTGCTGTCGTGATAGGGTCAAAGAAGATTCCGCTGAGAGCCGGATTTGTCCACGGACTTGTCACACTGACGCGGAAGATGATGTGTCCCTGAACGTTCCACACCAGATATTTGCCGTTGACATAAGTGTTCAGGTCTTGCGTGTCGAGAACTGCGCCCGTCGCCGCATCGAGTACTTGAATATCTTCGCTGCGCCCGTTCACGTCCCAATCCAGGCCGTACAAAGCGACCTGATGCGTCGCGCCATCGGTCAGGTTGCAATCCAAGTCGTAGCTTTTGTCGTTGGTGCCCCATTGTCCCGTGATGCGATCTGCGTTGCCTCCGTCGGCCTTTTGCGGGGCGCGCACGTCCGAAGTCAGGCCGTTTCCGTTCCATATCACCTGCCAACCCGTGCGGTTGACCGTTCCATAAGCGGGCGGTTTGGTGGCGTCGCCCGCGATTATAAAGCCGTCCGCGCCGTAGACACCCTTCCAACTGCCCTGCGTTTTGGTGTCGGTTTTTATAAAAGCAGCGAAAGTACCGGCGGCCTTGCTGACGCTGATACTGGCGAGTTTGAAGCTGCCTTTATCCAAGACCCATTTCAAAGTATGCCCGCCGCTCGACAAAATCGCGGGCAACGTTGCCGAAACGGTCACGAACCCGTTTTGAGTACTCGATTTGGACGCTGTCACGCTTCCCGTTAAATTAGCGCCTTTTTCGTCTTCGACATGGAAAGTCGCACCCGTCGGCGTGATGCCGCGAAAGCTGAAATTGTAGTGTCCCCCAGTTGGAATCTGAACGTTGTATTTGTACCACGCGCTGCCGCTAAGTGTTTTGCCTTGTCCGCCGATGTTGTAATCGGTCGCTTTGATGGTGCCAGGCAGAATTTGCGGAGCGGTGCGAGCGGTTTCTCCGTCGCCGCTGATGTAAACGCGGCTGTAATTCCATTCGTAGTACTTGCCGGCGAACGCCGTAGCAGGCAGTTCTTTATTGACCGAACCGATTTGGTTGTGACCCCAACCGGCGTCGAAGAGGAAATCCATGTTGATCGGTTCATCGGTCGCCGTGTTGCCGTATGTCCAGAAGTAATTGGAGCCGCCTTGCACGCGGATGCCATCGATATACATCGCATAGGTGTTGTCTTTTTTATAAACCCAAGTCCAGATGTGATACTTGGTGGCGTCATACGATTTGATGCCTTTGGCGGCCATGGTGCCGCCCCAATCCCAAAAGTTCCAATCGTCTTTGCTGGGGCTGGCGACCGCGTTGGAATGCCAAAAACGCCCATCGTAATTGGTGTTGTTGTTACCGTTATCGTAGCCGAAACTTTCCACCAGGTCTTGCTCAGCGCCCTGACCATTTTTGCCATCCCACTTCCATTTGTTGCCCGCCGTCCAGATGGCGAACCAGAAATAAGGCGGCGTGACGTAGCGCACGCGCGTTTCCCATAAGATGTCGCGTCCCAGCAAAGAACCGCCATTTGGCAAGCGCCACTTTGCCATGAACGAGCCGTTGCCCGCGTTGTGATTCCAAACCTGAACTTTGGTGACCTTGTTGAGAGGAGTCAGAAACGTCAGCAACGAATCTGGCGTGAATTTGCGCACCGTGGGGCTGTTGACGCCTTCAAGCGGCTGGCCTCCTGTGGAATTAGCAAAGTCTGGCGCCACTGTGTTCGAGCCATATTTGCCGCCGTTGTTGATGGTGCCGAACTGGTCGTGATAGTAAAAGTTGGCGCTCATATCGGCGTAATTGCGGATCGTGCCGCTCGTGCCGAAATGCCAGTTCTTCACCAAAACCATGCTCGGGCCACCCAATCCAAACGAAGGCGGCGGCCCGACTGCGGGATTGGTGACCGTTCCGCCGCCAATGGTTTCGGTTTGCGCCGGAGCCGCAGACACCGACAACAGCAGCAACGCGGCACAACACGGCAACGCTGTACTAAAAGCTTTGCCCAGCGCGGTTGGGGCGTGCTGCGACAACGACGAACATCGACTGGCGAAGCGAGTTTGTTCCGCTTCCTGCTTTGGTGTGAAAGACATTTTTTCCTTGAAAGTAATTCAACAAATCGCCGAACGAAAATATGCGTTCGGTTGGTGGCTGCGCAGCTTCACGAAAAAGGCGCGCTGAGTAATTACAAAAAACTTCTGAAACGATGTGTGCAGAATCGAGTACTCGAATGGCATTATGTGGCATCGTTCGACCAATGGTAACGGCGTGTTTCTCCTTCACTTCGCCACATGGCGGAACAGAACGAACCTATTCAATCGAGAGGTTGCGCAGGCGAGTGGGGCAGCGCAGCGTGCGCAAAAGCTTCGTGCAGCGCTTGTTTTTGTTCGCCTCTCAGCGCGCCTGGCGTGGCGGAAACGAAAAGCGGCGTGCCGTTGCGCACCAACAAATCGAGTCACTGGCGATTGAGATTCCAGGGAATTTGATTCGTCAGGATAGAACGTGTGCGATTTAATTCCAACGGTTCTGGCTCAAATCTGCCGAGCCAGCGGCAGCACCAGGACTAACCACGTCGCAATTTGGGCTGTAGCCAAACTGCCAACACACATCGCTGCTGACCGTTGATTGATCAAAGAAGCCGCCCCACATATTAAATGGCTGCGTGGTGGCGCTGGGCTTCATCGCTTTGACATGACCATCGGCAAACAGGAAGTTGGCCGTTCCCAAATGACCTTGAAATCCGTTATTGGCCATCAGATCCCATTCGGCAGGCCCCGTCCAATTGGGAAAGCCCGAACCGTAATAATTATCGCCTGTATCCGACACCATTATTTTCTGGGAAGGCGACATCAAATAGGCCAGAGTGACGTTTCCCAAGATGGGGTAGAGCGCCAAAACGCGAGGATTGGCGCCATAGGAAAAAGGGATTTGCACCGGATCTGTGCCGCCATCCTCGACAACGCCGTCCGCCGAGTTGGAAGGGCACTTAAAGATTTGCACGCTCTTGAGAAAGGGCTGAACCATCTGCTCCCAGTTGCGGCTGTCATTGCCCGCCAAGCCATTCCTGAAATGAGGGTACGTTTCGTCATACTCCTGCGTGTACTGCATGATCGCCAGCCCTATTTGCTTCAGGTTGGAACCGCAACTGGCACGGCGGGCGCTTTCGCGCGCTTTGGCGAAGGCCGGAAATAAAATCGCCGCCAGAATCGCTATGATGGCGATGACGACCAGCAACTCGATCAACGTGAAACCTTGACAACGCTTTGGAGAATGGCGGGGAAAAGTAAACATAAGAGGACTCCGTAACGAACAGAATGAAAACAGAAGAATGCTGTCCCATGTTATACGCCGCGCGTTTCGGAAAGAATTGTTGCTCCAGTCAGCTATCGAGTACTCGAATCGCTCTTACCAACGCTTTTTTGATGCAAGACATGAACTGACCACGATGGACAATTCGCTGTTGTCGATTGTTGAAACTTTCGGCATCTCCCCTTTTGAAATCAGGTAGCGCGCGGCGTCACGACGGATTGGCGTTGCATAAAGCGCACGGGCACGACTTTGCAGCATTCATGCGCCGGTTTTCCTGTTTTCAATTCGACCCACGCTTGCACTGCCAAGCGTCCCACTTCTTCGTAGCCGAAACCGATGCTGCTCAAGCCGCGATGCGCTGCTTCGGCCATGTTATCGACGCCGACAATGGAAAAATCTTCAGGGATTTTTAAACCTGCCGCCTCGACCATGTCCCACAATTGAAGCGCGATATGGTCGCCGCAAATAACGCCTGTAATATTCTGCCGCAAGAGAAACTCGACCATGTCGGGAAACAATTGCCAGTCCATTCCCAAAGCGCGCACAATATGGGCTTCGCTTTGGTCCCCACAAAACTCGGCGGCAAATTGGCGAAAATAACGCTCGCGCTCGATGTCGTCGAAGTGATCGTGAATTCCAGGCCGCTCAATCTCCGCAGCCACTTCCGCTTTCTGCGTCAGCGAAGGGTTCACCAACAAAGCCAATCGCGTATGACCTTGCTCGGCCAAACAGTGAACCGCCAGGCGCATCACTTCCTCGTTATCGGGATCGACCCACGCCATGCCCGCGGGCACATCGCGCCGGTAGCAAACCACAATCGGCACGGCTTGCTCGATCAGCAGTTCAAACATTTCCTGCCATTCGCCACAACGCGGGCTGAGAACGATGAAGCCATCGCTGCGACGATCCAAAAAGCGCACGATCTGCCGATTCACCATCCAATCGGCTTCATCGCGCAACATAATCAACACGTCATAACCATGACGCCGCGATTCCTGGCACAAGCCTTCCAAAGTCAAACTATCGATCCGGTTATGAGGCACTTCCAAATCGTGCGGCACATAACCGATCGTGCTCGTCTCGACGTGACGATTTTGGAACGAAGAACGCGTCGGCACGTAATTCAACTCGCGCAACGAAGCCAAAACCCGCTCATAGGTTTCCGAATTCACCAAATGCTTGCGGCCTCGCACCACGCGAGACACCGTCATCGCCGAAACATTCGCGTGCTTGGCCACTTGGGCAATCGAAACTCTGTTCTCCATGTTATTATAACTATACCCCGATCAAGGTTTTTTCAAACATTCAAACGCTTGGCCTGAATGAGAATTCGATTGAAGCCGTGTGGAAAAACGGGGTATCGAGTACTCGATTGTGGCGCGCTTTGTTTTGCGTTGGAAAACTGCGTTCAATGTGGCGGAAACGTTCGCCGATTAAACTTGTGCTGTGGCAAGGGAACGAATACGCGCGTTCGCTGTCTTTAACTGCGCAACGACACCTTTCATCCCTTTCACAGAGGCGACACGATGTGGCAAAAGTTTACCGAACGAGCGCGTCGTGTCATTTTATTGGCGCAGGAAGAAGCCGGCAAGATGGGCAGCGGCCACGTCGGGACTGAGCATTTACTGTTGGGTTTAGTCGGTGAAGAAACGTGTGTTGCTGCTTCGGTGTTACGTGCCAACGGCGTTTTTACGAGCGATGTCCGTGAAGAGATCAGCGAACGGGTTCCCAAACGTCGTATTCTTTCCGAGCCGAAACTGACGCCCAATGCGAAACGAGTACTCGAACTGGCCGCCAATGAAGCGCGGCTTATGCAGCACAACTACATCGGAACCGAGCATTTATTGTTGTCTTTGATACGAGAAGAAAAAGGCGAAGCGGCGAAAGTGTTGCATAGTCTTGGCTTAAGTTTGGAAACGCTGCACCAAGAAGTCATGCAGTATTTGGGCGATCCAACAGAAACTTCTGAAGTCTCTGAATTGGAAAGCATCGGGAAATTGCAGATGGATCGCAAGGTTTTGAACGCTGCCAAAGATTGGGCGATTGATGAAGACAATTACGATTTAGCTTCGCTGTTGCGTGATGCCGTAGAAATGATGGACGAGCGCATCAGAGTAGCGAGAATAAAGCAGGACAACCAAAACGCAAACTCCGAAGGAGATTGAGATATGTGGCAAAAATTTACCGAACGGGCGCGGCGCGTCATTTTGCTGGGGCAGGAAGAAGCCGGCAAAATGGGCAGCGGCCACGTCGGGACTGAGCACTTACTTTTGGGCCTGGTCAGCGAAAGCGAAGGTGTCGCTTCTCAGGTCTTGCAAAAGATGGGCGTCAGCCTGAGCAAAGTGCGCGAGCAGATCAACGATGAAGCCGAAACCGGCGAAGGCGAAAGCACCGGCAGCGAGCCGAAACTGACGCCCAAAGCCAAACGAGTACTCGAACTCGCGGCGGATGAAGCGCGCCGCATGCGCCACAACTACATCGGAACTGAACATTTGCTGCTGGCACTGTTGCGCGAAAAAGATGGATTGGCCGCCAAAGTTCTGCGCAAAATGGGCTTGAATCTGGACAAGGTGCGCACGCAAGTCATGGAGTATCTGGGCACTGATCCGGCGGAAACGCCAGCGGGAAGTTCGGGCAGCCCGTCGGATAAATCGAAAACGGGACGCAGCACGACTCCAGCACTGGACAGTTTTGGCCGCGACATCAACCAACTGGCGATAGAAGGCAAGCTTGATCCGGTCATTGGTCGCCAGCCGCAGATTGATCGCACGATCCAGATTTTGTGCAGGCGCACCAAGAACAATCCCGTTTTGGTTGGCGAACCTGGCGTTGGCAAAACCGCGATTGTCGAAGGTTTGGCGCAGCGCATCATTTCGCGCGATGTGCCCGAACCGTTGTTGGATAAGCGCATCGTCGCGCTGGACTTGGCGAGTGTCGTTGCAGGAACCAAATATCGCGGCGAGTTTGAAGAGCGCATGAAGCGCATTATGGCCGAGATTCGCGCCAGCAATGGCAAAATCATCGTCTTCATTGATGAGCTTCACACTATCATCGGTGCGGGAGCGGCAGAAGGCGCCATTGACGCCAGCAATATGTTGAAGCCAGCTCTGGCGCGCGGCGAAATGCGCTGCATCGGCGCTACGACGTTGGATGAATACCGCAAATACATCGAAAAAAGCGGCGCACTGGAACGGCGTTTCCAGATGGTTCTGGTGCCGGAACCGACAAGTGAAGACGCACTGGAAATCATGAAAGGCTTGCGCCCGAAATACGAAGATTTCCACCACGTCAAGATTACCGACGAAGCCTTGAAAGAAGCTGTCGATTTGTCGCAGCGTTACATCACGGCGCGCCAACTTCCCGACAAGGCGATTGACTTGATCGACGAAGCCGGAAGCCGTGTCAAGTTGCAAATCGCTTTGCCGCCCAAAGAAATCCGCGAATTGCAGCGCGAGTTGGATGAAGTCAATGCGGAAAAGGAAGAAGCGGTCGAGATCGAAAACTTCGAGAAAGCCGCCGAACTGCGCGAACGCAGCGACAGTTTGAAGGAAAAACTCGAAGCCGCCGAAGCTGCTTGGCAGGAATCGCGCGCTGAAGATGATGTGCAGCCGACCGTGACCGATGACGACATCGCGCACATCGTCAGCGAATGGACGGGCGTTCCAGTGCGTCGCCTGACCGAGGAAGAAACCGCCAAGTTGTTGCGCATGGAAGACGAAATGCATCAGCGCGTAATTGGCCAGGATGAAGCCGTCAAAGTCGTCTCGAAAGCGGTTCGTCGCGGTCGCGCTGGACTCAAAGACCCGAAGCGGCCGGTCGGCGTCTTCATGTTCGTCGGGCCAACGGGCGTCGGCAAAACGGAAATGGCGCGCAGCTTGGCCGACTTCTTGTTTGGCGACGAGCAAGCCTTGATTCGCATCGACATGAGCGAGTACTCGGAACACTTCAACGTGTCGCGTATGTTGGGTTCGCCTCCAGGTTATGTCGGTTACGATGAAGGCGGGCAGTTGACCGAAGCGGTGCGTCGCCGTCCTTATTCGGTTGTGTTGTTCGATGAAATTGAGAAAGCGCATCCCGAGATTTTCAACACGCTGTTGCAGATTTTCGATGACGGGCGCTTGACGGACGCGCAAGGTCGCACTGTCGACTTCAAGAACACGATCTTGATTATGACGAGCAACGTCGGAACCGGCGATGCGGTGAAAAGCGTTGGTTTCCGCAAAACCGGCATCGAGGGCGACGAAGAAGCCGCCAACCGCGAAATGAAGTCGAAGGTCATGGAGGCTTACACCAAGCTGTTTCGACCCGAGTTTCGCAACCGTTTGGACGAAGTGATCGTGTTCCATCACCTCGACCAAGCGGAGATTTTGCAGATCGTCGATTTGATGGCGAAGCGCGTCACCAAAGAACTGGCAAACCGCGGCATGACGCTGGAATTGTTGCCCGCCGCGAAAGAATTGTTGTCGAAGGAAGGTTACGACCGCGCGTTTGGTGCGCGTCCTCTGCGCCGCGCCATTCAACGCTTGATCGAAGACCCGCTGGCCGAACGGTTGTTGATGAAAGATTTTAAGGAAGGCGACACGATTTACGTGGACGCGCAAAACGGCGAAACCGTCTTCACCAACCAGAAGCCTGAAGGCTCGATCAGCGAAGCCGATGTCGCGGAAGTGGCCGCAGCGATTCAAGTCGCGGAACCGGTTGCGGAAGTTGAAGAAGTCGCGGTTTCAAGCGAAGTCAAAGACGAAACGCCGCCTTCGCCCGAAGACCAGGATCGCCTGTCGAAAATGATGGAGTAAGTTCGTTGTAAACCAAAGCCGCATCGAGTACTCGAAACTCGATGCGGCTTTGGTTTATCTATTTTGTGCGCAAGAAAAGCCGAGGTTCGACAGCAGTTTGCACTTATCGCATTTGAAGTCGAACTTGTGGTGCAAAGTTTCTGGGAGCAGCCATTCGCCGTCGCAAGACGGACATTTGCGCACGCGTTCCTGTTTGGCGCTTTTGCCGTAATAACGATGCAAATAGTAATACGTCGGCGTGTTCATCGCTTGCGAAATGACATCGCAAATTTCGCGTCCGCGTTTGGAAAGGCTGCTGTCGAAGTATCCCATTTCGCGCAATCCGAAACGTTCGCCCGTCGCGCAGTGCAACTGCAATGTATCGCACGCCTGATAATCGTTTTGCCAACCCAGAACTTGCTCTTGAATTTCGCCTGACTTTGCAGTTCCAGCCGGTATTTTGTAAAGCGGAATCGGATCGAAGCAATCGCCGCAACGAAGCGATGGTTCAAGTGACAAGAAAGTTGTAAACAGAATCAGGAAACTACAAGCAGAGCAAGAGCACATATTACAGCTATCCAAATCTTTTCCCAGAATGCTTACTGATGGCGATTCTAAACCGGCTTTTGTCAAACGTTGCAGACTGCTTGTGACATAGAAGCCGTTGTTTGTGACCTCGAGAGAAGTTTGTTCCGGTAGCAGGAGAAATGCGCACAGGCCGTCTTTCTCGATAACAGACGGAAAATCGCGTCCCAAAATTTGGCCGTTCTTGTGCCACGAAGCCAGCAAATCTTGAAATTGCCATAGTTCATCTGATAAATCGCCCTTCTGCTGAAGTTGAACTTCCGCAATATACATAATGGTCGCTTCCTCTTTATCGAGTACTCGATACGATTTTTCACATAACTTAACCGATTGTTCCAGTTTGGAGGTATTGCGCGAAATGGCGAAAAGGTGGCAGAATAAAAGCGAGAAAGCATCTTGTATCGCGTTGTGTTTTGCAAGCGACAGAAGCCTTTTTTGCGATTTGATAATCTGAAACATACGAACCTTTGGCGTATTCTTTGCCATCTTGGATAACGCCTTTCCTCGACGTTCTCGTTCCTGCTTTTGCCGTTGCAACATCATGCTTTGCAGTTGTTACCATGGCAGCCGTCGTTGCAGCCAAGGAGTCGCTCCATGAAGAAGAGTTTGTCCTCGTCCTCGAAGTCATCTCGAAATTCGTCCCCAGTCTTATTATCGCCCGCCAATCCTTCGTCTTCTGCTCGAAGCGATTCCGGCGCAGACGCTTCTGGCGCAGATGCACAAATCCGCGATTGCATTGCGCAATCGGAAATCTTTTGCGCACAGGCGCGCGAAGCCGCTCGCTGCAAACGTTTCGACGCAGCGCGCGGACTTTTTTCCACCGCCGTTACATTATGTCGCCGTGCCTTAACGTCCTTCGGCGACAGCGACAAAGCGTCAAATCCTTCGCACCTCACCCTCAAGCGTCACTTGGATTACATTCTTTCCGAAATGGCGGCTCACACGCAACTCGCGCGCAGTATGCAGCGACCGATGCATTCTCCCCTCAAAATCCAAACCGACGCACCCAACACTTTTCCCTCCAACAACCGCACTTCGAGTACTCGAATTCCCAAGCGCCCGCATTTTTGAACGCTGTAAACTTGGTTCATGGATTGGACGAAACGCTTGAATCAAGTCGCGGTGCGCTTGCCCTTAGCGGGCAGCATCGAGATTTTGAACTGGGCTTACGAGCCGCATTTATCCGACAACGTGCCACATCGCCACACGTATTTTGAAGTGTGTCAAATTGGAGCGCACGGTCGCGGCGAATTTCGCGTCGCAGGCCAACCGCACCCGATTTCTTCCGGCGACCTTTTCATCGCGCGTCCGGGCGTGGTGCATCAAATCGTCAATACGGTGCGTCCGAAAATAGAATTGTCGTGGGTTTGCTTCAGTTGGATGCCGGAAAGAAGTTCCGGTGAGAGCCTTCAATTGTTGCGCGCCTTCGCCGATTCGGATGTGCTCGTCGCGCGCGATGAAAACCGTTGCGTTGCTTCGATATGGCAAGCCTTGCGCGTGATTTCTGCCGTCGATGTCGCAATTGGACAAGAGCAACAAATTCTCGCGCTTTCGTCCGCGCTCCTTTTAGCGATTGCGCAAAGCGGCGCTGAAGTTCAACCTTCGCTTTCTTTTACTTCAGAAAACAACGACGGCAGCCGCTTGACAAAACTCGCTACGCGCTACATTCACGATAATCTCAATCGGCGTCTGACAGTGGAAGAAATTGCGCAACAAGTTCATTTGTCGCCACGCCATCTGACGCGCTTGATGCAGCAATTTACCGGCGTCGCGCCTGCCGCTTACATCGAACGCGCGCGCATGGACAGAGCGCGCGCTTTGCTGCTACATTCGAGTACTCAATTGAAGGAAATCGCGCGCGAAGTCGGTTACGCCGATGTGCATCATTTCACGCGAGTTTGCACGCGCGTCTGGGGACAATCGCCTGGCGTGTTGCGTGCGCAAGGCGAAAATGCGAACGGAGAAAACGCGGCTGATGTCCTAAATCGCCAAAAGGTGGGCGCGCTCGTCTAAAGATTTGGCTTATCAACGCGGGTTATGATTTCTTTATCCGACGAGAACCAAAACGGAGGCGGGAAATGTTGACGAACGAGCAAGTTGAGTTCTATCAGGAAGACGGTTACGTGTTGGTGGAAGGTTTGCTTTCACCCGAAGAAGCGGCGCATTTGCGTCAGGAAACGCACGATCTGGCCAACCGATTGGCCGAGAAAAATCGTGCCGAAGACGCGACATGGAAGAGTGCCAAAGAAGTTTCCGGCGGCGTGCAAACGCAACTCAAGCATTGTCACGATGTGCAGTTTTACAGCGCGGCCTTTGCGCGTCTGATTGTCGACGAGCGTTTGGTCGGCCCGGCTTCGCAGTGCATCGGCAGCGAAAATGTACAGTTGCATCACACCAAGATGTTTATCAAGCCGCCGGAAAAGGGTTCGCCATTTCCGATGCACCAGGACGTGCCATATTTTCCGCACGACAATCACAGCATGATCGCCGCGATTATTCACTTCGATGACGCGCCAATCGAAAAAGGCTGCTTGCGCGTCGTTCCGGGTTCTCACAAGATGGGGCCGATTCCACACGAAGGCAATTTTCATTTGCCCTTCGATCAGTATCCGCTTGAAAGCGCCGTGCCGCTGCCCGCCAAAGCTGGCGATGTCCTATTCTTTTCGTACTTGACGATTCACGGTTCGGGTATTAACCAAAGCAGCGAGGCGCGCACGACTTTACTGGTGCAAATGCGCGATCCTGCCGATAAGCCGAGCATTGATACGCACCATTCGCGCGGCCAGGGCATGATTCTGCGCGGCATCGACCCACTCACCGTGGAAGAAAATCTGCCCGAAACCGTCGGCGCCACGAATTCGATGGGCACAAGAATGTAAGTTGCCGTTGTCGAATGAACTAAAAGCCGCATCGAGTTTCGAGTACTCGATGCGGCTTTTCAGCTTGCGTTTCAACTATGTGAATTCATGGTACCCGCGAGGCGAGCCAGAAGAGGCGCGCGGCGGCGCCATTAGCGAGCAGAGTTTTGACCAGAGGCCGATCTTTCACGGCCAAAGATTGATACTTCGGCTCTTGTGAACGTTCGGAAGCGTCGTAATCGGGCGCGATGGTTTGTTCTGTCATCTTTTCCCAATCGTTAAGTTGAGCATCGCCGATGGTATACAGGCGCATATTCCGCCAGTAGAAGCCATCGGTATCGCGCAAATGGTCGTAAGCGTAGCGCGCACTTCTTGTAATCGCCACGCGCGCGTCAGCAGCTAACTTCGCATCGGGTGTGACCTGCGAGACTTGAAGCAGTCCGTCCGCCAGATAGTGGACAAAGTAAATTCCGTCCCAGAAGTATCGTTTGTCGGGGTCTGTGACTTTGGAATCGAACAACGCGCCGTCCTTGTTGAGAGCGGCACGCGCCAGTTTGGTCGCCATCGCCAGGCTCGCTGGATTTTTGGTCAGGCGATAATGCTCAATGTAGGCGCGCATCGGAATGCCGGTATTGTAAGTCCACTTGACGCGGCGCACATCCCATTTCGGCGGCGTCAGCGCGTCCATTATCAATCCGTCGGTGTCCTGCAAATGCGTTGTCAGCCAGGTCAGGACAGTTAATCCCCAATTCGTATAGAACTTGGTGTCCGCACCGGCGCGTGCGAGTACGAGAGCCGCCAGAGTGGAGCCAGCGGTGGACGAAGTGCCGCGATCTCCCGTGTTGGGTTTTGCGGGATCGCTTCCCCAATGCGTTCCGCCGGGCTTTCCTGTCGTATCGTAACCCTTGACGAGATAGTTCGCCATGACGCTTTTAGCGCGATCCAAATACTGCGCCGCGCGAATGGGATCGGTAGCACGACACGCCATCGAAGCCTCCGCAAACACGAGCACAACCCACGCGTTGTCATCGTAATAAGCGTCGATGTTGCCTGGAAAATGCACCCACGAACTGTAGGCTCCAAGATCGGTGCTGTAGTATTGCTGCAGTCCGTCAAATACCATAGCAATCTGCTTGGTGTACTGTCCTGGATGGACCTTTTCCGCTTCGACCAGGGCGTGCATCCCAACCAAAGACGGCCACAACGTGTAGCCTCGGTCGTGCAGCGCATCGCTGGGCACGGTTTCCGAACTGAGAACTGGCGCGCGGAACATCTGAGAGCTTTTGTCCCAGAAAAGGCTCATGCTGGCTTGCGTCAAACGCTCGCCTTCCGCGCTGAACGACAATGTGCCTTTAGAAATTGTGGTCGTTGAGGGCGTTGGCGTCATGGTCGGCGTCGCGGACACCGGAAGCGCCGTGGAAGCCGCGGGTATTGAGGAGTCCGCGAGATCATCGTTTTTGCAACCATTTCCCAAGCTCAACGAAAGACCGGACGCCGCAATTACGCCCAGGAACTCTCTTCGATTCAGTCGCTCACGGCTCATCAGATGGTAACTCCTTCAGTGGCTTATCGTGCGACTTCAAGAAACGTTGTTGCCAAGCATAAACACGTCAATTAAGGCAGAAATGACGTATTAAAGCTGAGATTGACTTATAGCAGAATGGGGAAGATTGTTTGCGCAGTTTAACTGACGCGCCAAACTACGCGATGCGCGCGGGTTATAATTTTCGCATGACATCAGACAGAAGTACGACACCAACGAACAATTCAATTCTCCATCAGGCACGGCAGATTTTTGAAATTGAAAGCCAGGCGATTGCGCAATTGAGTACTCGATTGGACGCGCAATTTGAACGCGCCGTGCAACTCGTGCTGGATTGTCGCGGGCGCGTTGTTGTGACTGGCATTGGGAAAAGCGGCGCGATTGGGCGCAAAATCGCCTCGACTTTCGCATCGACCGGAACGCCCAGCTTGTTTCTTCATGCAGCCGAAGGCTTGCACGGCGATTTGGGAATGGTCGCGCCCGGCGATGTTCTGGTGGCCATTTCCTACGCGGGACGCACGCCGGATTTACTTTCGATTTTGCCGGTCGTGCGCGACATGAAAGTGCCGATTATCGCCATTACGGGCAAGCGCGATTCACTTTTGGCGACCGAATCGGACATCGTTTTGGATGTCAGCGTCGAGCGCGAAGCGTGTCCATTGAACTTGGCGCCGACGAGTTCGACAACCGCGAGTCTGGCGATGGGCGATGCGCTGGCGATTTGCGCGATGACGGTGCGCGGCTGGTCACACGACGATTTCGCGCGCTTTCATCCCGGCGGAACGCTGGGCAAAACTTCCAAGCTACGCGTCGAAGAATTGATGCGCACCGGCCAACGCTTGGCGATTGTCCTCGCAAACGCGACAATGCGCGAAGTTCTCAAAGCAATTACGCACGCGCAAAGCGGCGCCGCGGTTGTTGTCGACGCCAATCGAGTACTCGTTGGCTACATTACGGACGGCGATGTGCGGCGCCATCTATTGAACTGCGATAACGCCGAAGATTGGCTTCGTTCGGATGTACAATCCAATATGACGCGTTCGCCTTTGTCATTCGCGCCGCCGATGATGGCGATTGACGCGTTGCGCGCCTTGCAAGAACGCGGCGTCGATGACGCTCCGGTCGTCGATGAAAACAATCATCCGGTCGGCGTTTTAGATGTGCAGGAACTTTTGCGCGCCGGTTTGGTTTGAATCGTGAGAGTTACGCGGACTTCGTTCGCAAAAACGGCGCGACTTGGGCGCGATTTTCGTTAAAAAAGTCGTGTTTCTTTGCGCCGTGTTTGCGAACGAAGTCCACGTAACCATCGCAAAGAGAACGAAGCCGTTTTGCTATAATCAAAGGGTTGTTTTGCTCTTTTAACTTTGAGGAGTCGTTCCCATGAGAACTGAATGGATCGAGCGTCGCTTAGAAAAAAGCGACGGTAACAATAGTCAGATGCACCTGGCGCGCAAAGGTGAAATCACTGAAGAGATGAAGTATGTCGCGGAGCGCGAAGAACTTTCGCCCGAGTTCATACGCGACGAAATCGCGCGCGGGCGGATGATTATTCCGGCCAACATCAACCACAAATGCCTGGAACCGATGGCGATTGGCGTCGGCTCCAAATGTAAAATCAACGCCAATATCGGCAACTCCAGCACGACTTCCAACATCAACGACGAACTGGAAAAACTCCATACTGCGGTTCACTTGGGCGCCGATACCGTGATGGATTTGAGCACCGGCGGCGATCTGGACGCGATTCGGCTGTCCAACATCAACAACTCTCCGGTTCCGATTGGCACGGTGCCGATTTATCAGGCTTTGGAAAGCGTCAGCCGCGTCGAAGATTTGACGATTGAGCATATGCTGACTGTCATCGAAAAGCAGGCGCAGCAAGGCGTCGATTACATGACGATCCACGCCGGAACGCTGATGCGCCATATCCCGATGACAACCAATCGCGTGACGGGAATTGTCAGTCGCGGCGGTTCAATTCTGGCGCAATGGATGATGGCGCATCATCAGGAAAATTTCCTGTACACGCACTTCGACGAAATCTGCGAAATCTTCAAGAAGTACGATGTTTCGTTTAGCTTAGGCGACGGCTTGCGTCCTGGCTGTCTGGCTGATGCCAACGACGAAGCGCAGTTTGGCGAGTTGGACGTTTTGGGCGAACTGACGCGCCGCGCCTGGAAGCACGATGTGCAAGTGATGGTCGAAGGGCCGGGACACATTCCGATGCACCTTGTCGCCATGAACATCGAGCGCCAGATGAAAGTGTGCGACGAAGCGCCGTTCTATGTTTTGGGGCCGCTCGTCACCGACATCGCGCCCGGCTACGATCACATCACCAGCGCGATTGGCGCCGCCATTGCGGGACAGGCCGGAGCCGCCATGTTGTGCTACGTCACGCCCAAAGAGCATCTGGGTTTGCCTAACAAAGACGATGTACGCCAGGGCGTTATCGCTTATAAGATTTCGGCGCACGCCGCCGACATCGCGCGCGGACGTAAAGGCGCCCGCGACCGCGACGATGCTCTTTCAAAAGCGCGCTTCAACTTCGAGTGGGAAAAGCAGTTCGCCTTGAGTCTCGATCCCGAAACCGCGCGCAATATGCACGACGAAGAGTTGCCGGACGAAGCATTCAAAGATGCCAAGTTCTGCTCGATGTGCGGCCCCAAGTTCTGCTCGATGCGCATCACGCAAACGATGCGCGAATATCAGGACGGCGAGCGAACGTTTACTCCGAAAAACGATGGTTTGCTGTTGCCAATGGCAACGAACTGAAAACCGAAAAGCCTGCATCAGTGACGATGCAGGCTTTTTCTGATTCTTGTCTTGGTCAAAGTGCTATGAAATCGAGTACTCGATATGACTGCCTACCAAATCGAGCCGGAATTGTTGCGAGGAACTCCGCGCGTTTTGAAACGGCGCGGCAGCGGCGCGTTTATGAACGGATGTGGTGTTGTACTTTCTGCGCCACTAACAACAATTGGTTTAATTGTTTTCTTGTGTTTGCTTTACAGCACGGTGAGTTTGCCATTTCATCCACTTCTGCCCGCACAAGTAACTTCTCGAAAGACGCTGAAGCGTGATGGCGACTTGACTTATTATTTGGCATACAAGTACCGTTATGGAAATGTCTGGCTTCACAACAAACGAGCCGTCAGTCTTCAGGATTACCAAACTACTCAAGTGGGAAGTCGCGTCCATGCGAAACGGTTGCCACCGTTCCATGATGAACAACTGGTAATGCCAAACGGCAATGCTTATCCTTCTTTCTCGACTTTGTATGGGCCGCGATGGTATCTCACTATCGTGCTGAACATATGTTTTGCGACTTTTTTGTGGGCTTCGTGGATACTGCCGCGACGCCGCAAGGCACTGGTTGAACTCGGCATTCCAGTGGAAGGCCGGATCTACGGTAAAACAGAAGGCCATGCACGAGGCTCAGGTCCGAAAATCCATTACCAGTATTCTGTACACGAAACGCCAGGCTTGAGTTCTACGACGCAACAGCCGGAAACCCACTTTGGATATATGGAAGTCAGCAATTCTGAGTACAACGCCGCAGTTAAAGGCGATGCCGTTACCGTTTTATATGATGTAAAAAACCCAAAGAGCAGCCTAATGTACCGCTACGCCGATTACGAAGTCGTTGCTTGAATTCAGCGCAATCGAGTACTCAATGAATACACCTTTGGCCAATTCCCATCAAATTGAACCAGAATTATTGCGCGGCACGCCGCGTCCTGTGCACTCCATAGGGGGAGGAATCATTGAGAGATATGGTCGCATCTTCCTTGTTCCGCTCATTTTGACTGGCATCGCCAGTTTGCTGGCGGCTATTTTGACGGCAGTCGGCGTGCTGTACGCACAACTTTCGGGCGCGAACGGGCACAAGATCCCCATACCGTCTTGGGATATTCCGTCGATGCTGAGTTACGGCTTCGTCGGACTTTTAGTGTGGCAATTCTACGTGCCGGCCGCCCGAGCACGCAAGTTGGTGGAAAGAGGCGTGCCAACCGTTGGACGTATCACGAACAAGACAATAGCAGGCGATGGTGCGGAAGGTAGTGATGTTTATTATCTGCACTACGAATATGCGCCCATCGAATACGCGACGAACGGCCCGAAACTGCAAGGCAATGCCTTCGCGTCGCAATCTTCGACGTTTTCTTCGCAGCCTCTCGCGTCAACGTTCAAAGGAAAAACGGCCTTGAGCGAGAAAATATACAATGCGATACAAACCGGCAGTACCGTGACTGTTTTGTTCGATGCAAATCATCCTGAGCGCAGCCTGCTTTATCGCTTTGCCAACTACAAAGTCGCTGCTTGAACTCAGCGCAATCGAGTACTCGATGAACACACTTTTGGCCAACGCACACCAAATCGAGCCGGAATTGTCATGCGCTATACCATGTGCGTAACACAATAATAAAGACGAAAATTGTTAACAATTGTCAGCGTATCTTCCTTGTGCCATTCATTTTGACTGGCATCGGTCTTTTGCTGATGGCGCTTTTTGATTTTTGCTCGGTCGAGCATTCTTTGAAATCGGTGCGGCGCGCCGATGTCTATCAACGCAGAGAATTCGAGTACTCGATTCGCGCACTTGTTAAACTATCGCGCGTGGTTCCTGTTTCCCTTCATCTCACTAACTTTCTTTCTTACGCCAGTCCCGCCGCGCCGCTCGATTTCACGGGTTTCCAGACCGCGTGTTTGTGCGGCAATAATGGTCATGGAAAATCCGCTTTGCTCGATGCCCTGACGTGGGCGATGTGGGGCAAGGCGCGCATGCAAACGCCGCAGCTCCTGCGTATCGGCGCGGGAGAAATGCGCGTCGAGTTCGTCTTCGATTTGGATGGCGAACGGTATCGCATCGTGCGCGGCTGGACGAAAAACAAGCGCGGCGGCACGCCTTTGCTCGAATTCAATGTCGCCGATGCGCAAAGCGGACTTTTTCGCGCGCTGACCTCTTCTTCCACGACCGAAACGCAGACGATTCTCAACAACCTCCTGCGCATGGATTACGAGACGTTCATCAATTCGGCCTACCTCAAGCAAGGCATGGCCGATGTGTTTTCGCGCCAGATGCCAGGCCAGCGCAAGCAAATCCTCGCCGAGATTTTGGGATTGAGCCGCTATCAGGAAATCGCCGAACAGGCGCGCACCGAAATGCGCCAGAAAGACACGATTGTGGCGCAGTTGGAAGGTCAGATCGAGGCGATTGAAAAGTATCTTTCAGGCCGCGAGGAAGCGCAGCGTTCGCACGATTTTTATGACGATGCCTTGAAGAAACTGCGCCCAAAAATCGACAGGCTGGACGAGCAAATCCGCGAATTGAACGCGCGCAAAGTTCGCTTGGACGAGTCGCGCAAAAGAGCCGAAAGCATTGCCGGAGAAGTCGCGCTGGAAACGCGCAAGCGCGACGAATTGCTCAAGGCGCGCGGCAAACTGCTGGCGCAACAAGCCGAACTCGAGGAATGGCAGGCGCAAAGCACGATTATCATCGAGAATTACGACCATTTTCGCGCGGCGGAAGAAGAGCGCCGCAAATGGGAAGCGGTCAAGGACAAATACGACGCGCTGGGCGAAAGCTATCGCGCCTTGAACGAAAGAGTCCGCGAAATGTCGCGCCATTTGGAAGCGCAACGCAGCGATTTGCAAACGCAACTGGCGCATCACAATCGAGTACTTGAAAGCGCGCAAAACAAAGTCGCGGGCGCCTCCGAAGTCCAAAAAGGCGCGCAGGAATTGCAATCGGCGCGCGAAGAAGAAGCGCGTCTGGGCGAGCAACGAGCGGCTTTCGACCGCGCCACGCGCCAACTCGACGAAGCGCAAAACGCTCTGCGCGCGGCGCGCAATTCCCTCGATGTCGAGCTGCATAAAACCCAGAACCAGATCGCCGAACTTGAACAAATCGCGGCGCGCAAAGAAAACGCTTATCGAGTACTCGAAAGCGCGCGCGCTCAGGTCGAAAAGCTGCATCAGGCGCAGAAAATTGTCGATGAATCGCAGGAAGAACGCTTGCAGATTCAGGCGCGCATCGAACAATTGAAGCAGCAAGTCGAAGCCGGCAAAGCCGAAACTGCGGCGCAAGAACAAAAGTTGCGCGTTCTGCTGGCCAATCCGCAGGCGCAATGTCCGCTTTGCGAAACGTCTTTGGGCGAGCACGGGCGCGAGCACATTCAGGAAAACATCGAAGACGAAATCCTCAAGTTGAAGGATTTGATTGAGGAATACACGCAGGAAGCGCGGCTTTTGAAAAAGAAAAAAGACGCGCTTGATGAACCCGCGAATGCCGCACGCGCGGTCTTGAACCTGGCGCAAAAATATCACGCGCAGGAAGCCAACGCCAAAGCTGAAACCGAGCGCATCGAAGACGCCGCGCGTCGCCTGCAACCGTTGTGCAAGGAGGCCGCAACGCTGCAAGCGCAAATCGAAAGCGGCGATTTCGCGCCCGAATTGCAAAGCCGTTTGAAAAGTTCGCAAGCCGATTTAGCCAATATCGAGTACTCGAATCAGGCGCACGAAGCGGCTGCGCGCCGCGTCCGCGAACTATCGCGCTTTGAACGAGAAATCGCCGCCGTGCGCCTGGCCGAAGAACAAATCGCCGACGCGCAAGGCCACATCGCCGACCTGGAGCCGCGACTTCAATCCATCGAAAGCGATTTGGAAAGCGGCGAATACGCGCGCGACGAACGCCGCGAACTGGCGCGTTTGAAAGCGCAGGCCGAAGCGTTGGGATTCGATGGCGCCGCCAAAGACGCTTTGAGAACAGCGCGCGAAACTTCGGAACGCTTGCAAAACGCGACCGCGCGCTACGAGAAATATAAGAGCGTTCTATCGCGCTGCGGCGATCTGGAAAACGATCTGGCGCAAAGCGTTCGCGTACTCGAAGAACACGAGGAACGCTTGCGCAATTTGCAAAGGGAAAGCGACGCTTTGCGCAATGTGGCGGCGGAAATGACGACCTGCGAGCGTTCGCTGCGCGAATATGGAACGGAAATCGACGAGGCGCGCCAAAACGAGCTCGAACTTTCCGCCGCGCTGGGCGGACAAATCAACTTTCTGGAAGAATGCAATCGCCGCGACGCCGAGCGCATCCAACTGGACGAACGTCGCAAAGATGCGCAGCGCGAAGCCTTCATCTTGAAGCGCACCAGCGAAGCCTTTGGCAAAGACGGCATTCAAGCCTTGATTATCGAAAACGCGATCCCCGAAATCCAGGACGACGCGAACACGATTCTGCGCCGCCTGACGCACAACACGATGCAGATTTCGCTCGAATCGCAGCGCGAAAAGCAAAGCGGCGGCACGCGCGAAACCCTCGACATCAAAATCAGCGACGACCGCGGCACGCGCGAATACGGCTTGTTCTCCGGCGGCGAGGCATTTCGCGCCGATTTCGCCTTACGCATCGCTTTGTCGAAACTGCTGGCGCGCCGCGCCGGAACGCAGTTGCGCACTTTGATCATCGACGAAGGTTTCGGCACCCAGGACAGCGACGGCTTGCAGCAAATGATCGAGTGCATTCAGGCAATTTCCGACGACTTTTCCAAAGTCCTCGTCGTCACGCACATGGACGCCATCAAAAACGCTTTCCCGACGCGCATCGAAATCGTCAAAGAACCGGATACGGGTTCGAGTTATCAAGTGATTTCCAGTTGAATTGAGTCCTCAATTAAATGACGTTTGGTGATATAAAATGCAAGAAATTGGTGGAGATTGGCGCACCGTTTTGAAGCGCGAATTCGATGGTGAGGAAGGAACGTTTACGTCTGAAATCCGCTGTGGAAAAGGTTGGGACAAAGAGGCACATTTACAGCTTTTTCGCGCCATGATTGAATGTTGCAAAGCGCACGAAGGACAAGGAAGTGTTGAGAGATGGATAGCAGCAGGCTTTTGGTGGCTTGACTGGTATCCGCGCCAAATCATCGAAAGGCTTTCTGAACAAGAGAACCTGGATTACTACGTCAATGCAATTACAAATTTCAACCACTTGTCCCATTGGCTTTTTAACGGTGAGGGACGAGCAGAAGACGAGTTCGAGACGTTTACAAGATAAGTAGAAAGTCGCTAATCGAGTACTCGATTCTTCTCTGCGCCTCCGCGTTTTTGCGGTGAATTTTCCTCCGCAAAGATTTAACATTTCAACGATGAAACCACTTGATAAATCGCGCGTCTTGGGGTAAGATTTGCAGTCCGCAAGATGATTTTTGTTGGACGTAAATGCTGGACAAAAACCGAACAAGCCGCACAGTAGCGAACGCTACAACGCAAGTCACACTGGGGGCCTAACTCGCACGAGCGGGGATTAGTCCCGAACTGGTGTGGCTTTTTCTTGTGCCGCGATTCTGTCTTCGGATGGAAAAACGGTGTCGCAAAGACGCACAGAGACGCACAAACAATGTTGCACAACCGAAGAAAATCGCGGTTCACGGTACGCGATTTTCAGTTGTTACTTTTCACTACCGAGAAAGGAGTGTGGCCCGGTCAAAACAAGGATGAGCTTTGCGGATTGAAGCCGAGAACGAGTACTCGAATGTGCTCGTTTCGCGTTTCGCAGTTCCGCCTTCATTCTTCCACTGTCGGGCTTGACATGGCGTGGGGCCACAACGTCCCCGCCGCTGCTGAGGAGGCAGAACAATGCATCTGGTTATTGAAGGACGTGGCGGCGACTGGCACAAGCTCCAGGATTTGCCGGCCTTATACGAGTTGCTCGACACCTTGCCGGGCCGCATCAACATGACGAAAATCATGCCGCCGATTGTGACGCGTTACGTCGGCGTGACGCCCGCCGATTGGGGCATTTCCGGTTTCGTCATGATCGCCGAATCGCACATTTCGGTGCACACTTTCCCCGAAAAAGGCGAAGTCGCCATTGATGTCTTTTCCTGCAAAGAATTCGATCCGGCGAAAACCTGCGGGTTGCTGGCCGAAGCGTTTGGCCTGACCGAAGTCGAGACGTGCGTGTTGCGTCGCGGCCTGGAATACGGCAACGACACGACGATGCTGCCAACGCGTTTCGCGCACGAAGTGACGGCTCAAACGCCGGACATCACCAAGCCGGACAACTA
The DNA here is from genome assembly GCA_965277285.1 of Abditibacteriaceae bacterium. GTDB lineage: Bacteria > Armatimonadota > Abditibacteriia > Abditibacteriales > Abditibacteriaceae > DASVUS01. Next base: position 311,735 of record OZ255721.1, read on the forward strand.
CGAAACCGATGCTGCTGCCAAAGCGCGCTACGATAACCCGTTTATCGAAAACGCCCTCGCCGGTTACAATCCGAACGGCTACGAAGCCACAGCCATCGCCAAAAACGGCCAAGCTGTCCTCAACGGCACACACTGACTTTGCAATATCGAATACTCGATGTGATACAAAAGGCTTCCACGCAGTTGTGGAAGCCTTTTCTTATATTGCTGGATCACCACGTTTCTGGTTGCAAAACCGAGCGCGTCCGATGCCATTGTGGAAGCGGATGAGTTTTCTCATAATTTAGAAAATGAAACGCAAAGTCGCTGAACCAAAACAAGAACCTCCGTTTTTTGATGAGGATGGCACTTTCCACTTTCAGGCCGTTTCTTCGGATGCGCGCCTCGCGGTTCGCTTGAAGCCATTGCCCGAAAAGTTGGTTCGGTGGTGCGAGAGATTTGAGACCAATTGTCATTTCGATTGTTGCGGCTTGTATACCCTTGGGTTCAAGCCAGCAACTCAATGGGATAAACGGTGGGTTTACAATTCCCAAACGATGACGTTGCTTCAGTGCCTGCGAGATGAAGTGGAGTGCGCGCCAGGTGAAGTTCTGAACATTCCGAATTTCCAAGCAATGTTGTATAAAAACGACTTGCTGTTCTTGATAGATTATCTGCAAGAAGAAATGCACAAAAGTGTCAAATGGCGCTAAAAGTAAATCGAGTACTCGAAGGGCTGCGTTCTTTATCAAACGTGGCTTTTTGCTTAAATAAATAGCCAACATCACTACTACAAGAAGGTTCAAGATGGCAGAAAAAGAGAAAATCGAGCAGTTTGTTCGTTTACTGGATGAAATGATTTCGTCATTGCAGCTTATGCTGGATGAAGACCCTGAGGAAACTCGGGCTTCGAGTATGACTCGACGTTTCTTAAACAATTTCTTGGACACTCGCCAAGCGGCTTTGGAAGGTCGGTTGCATCCTTCAAAGGGCGGCGGAATGGGAGCAGGAAGAGCAATGAGTGAGTTCAATTATGATGAGCTTGGCCAATTAGCCAATAAAATAGACCTCTTTTATAAAATACAGTTGGCCTGATCTTCTCTAAAAGGCGCGTTCTTCATTGAACGTGGCCGTTTATTTTCAATGCGCAATCTGGCGAAAGTTTTTGTTAATCTTGAGGCATGACAACGGATTTGATTCTCGATACGGATATTGGCGACGATGTGGATGATGCGCTGGCGCTGGGCTTGATTTGCAATTCGCCCGAACTGAATTTGGTTGGCGTGACGACGGTGTTTCGAGATGCGCTGCGTCGCGCGATTCTGGCGACCGAAGTTTTGCGATTGTTCGGGCGCGAAGAGGTCGCGGTTCACGCGGGAACGTCGCGGCCTTTGTTGCAACGTTGGGAAGATATTGCGCGCGGCGGCGAAAGCGTGGGCAAACAGTTTGAGGCGCTCGACCCGAAATTAAAGCCGCCAATCAGCGCGCACGCAGTAGATTTTCTGGCGCAAAAGATCATCGAGTACGCGAAACGCGGAGAAAGGTTGACTGTTGCGGCGATTGGGCCGTTGACCAACATCGCGTTATTGTTCGCGCGCTATCCCGAAACAATTCCGTTGTGTCGCTTGTTGTTGATGGGCGGACGGTGGAGCGAAGGCTATGCGGAATGGAACATTTTATGCGATCCTGAAGCCGCCGCGATGGTGTTCCGTGCGGGTGCCGATTTGACAATGGTCGGGCTGGATGTGACGAATCGCTGCGTTTTGTCGGATGAACAAGTCGCACAATTTCGAGCCTCGAACACGCCGCGCGCCACGTTTTTAGCCGATTTGATCGCGTTGTGGGATCACAAAGTCACGTTGCATGATCCTTTGACGGTTTTGACGTTGTGCGAAGAATGCGTGCGTTTTGAAACCAAACGCATCGAAGTCGGTTTGTGCCGCGAAAATCGCGGTTGGACGCAAATCGTCGAAGGCACAGTGAATTGCCGCGTCGCGGTTGATGTCGATGTGGAGAAAGCGGTTGCCAGTTTCATGGCGCGCATTCTACGATAGCGATTGTTTGTTGGGCAGCGTTTGTGAAAGTTCGATCCATTGCAAGCCATGAATAAAACATCTTCGACTCTATTTCAACGGGCGCGGCTTTGGCCGTTCGCCGTCCTGATTTTCTCCGCTTCCGCGATGCAATGCGCGAACGCCGCACCGTTGTCGAATGCGACGGGAACAACAAATGCGTTGCATTGGCAACCGCTCGATGAGCCTGGCAGCGGCGGCGCGATGGTGGATATCGCGGTTTCGCCGTGGGATTCCAGGCGCGTGCTGGTCGCGGGCGATATGCTGGGCGTTGGGCTTTCCACCGATCGCGGCGATTCGTGGCAGGCGACAAGCGGTTTCAAGACGTGGGAAATGGCGTCCTTTACGTGGCATCCGACTCGCCAAAACGAAGTGTGGGTTGGTTCGATGAGCGGGCCGTATCAATCGCTGGATGGCGGCAAAACCTGGAATCAAAAGCGCGTTGGGATGCCCACGCCCGCCAGTTTCGGCTATTCGGTGCCGATTGAAAAGGTGATTTTCGATCCTAAGAACAGCGCGCATTTGCTGGCGCTTGGCGGTTCGAGCCGTCACTGGGATTTCACTGGCAACCCGTTGCGCGGCGTCATTTGGGAATCGAAAAACGACGGCGAAAGTTGGACGCGTCTGGTCACGATCACGGCGACGGGAACCAGCGCGACCGAAGACAAAGGCGAAAATATCTTGTGGGCGAGCTTTGCGCCGCAATCGAGTACTCGATTGTATGCTCTGACCGACAACGCGTTCTGGATTTCCCTCGATGGCGGAAAAAGCTGGCGCCAAAGCATGAAGGGCTTGCCCACAGCGACCTTGGAACGCGTCGCTTTGCACCCGACAAACCCGAATATCTTGTGGATGTCGGTCTACAGTTTCATCGCGCCTGGCGCCAAAACTCGCACGCCAGGCGGCGTCTACAAAAGCGTGGACGGCGGCCAAACCTGGAAGAACCATTCCCAGGGTTTGGCGCAAATCGTTCACGTCGACGACTTCAACCTGACTTCGTATTACCGCGCGATAGTGGTCGCGCCTTCCAATCCGAACGTGCTTTATACCAACGATGTGTCGTGGTCAAACGGCACGTCCTACAAAAGCGAAGACGGCGGCGCGACCTGGAAAGCGGTCGTCTCCAAGAGCAACATCGGCATTGCAAACGAAGACGCGGCCAAGCGTTCAGTTTTTCAACTCGATACGGCGTGTCCATCTGGTCTGGGGCTGGCGGGAATCACAATTGATCCGCGCGATGCGAATGCGTCATACGGCTTCGGCACGGAAACCATCGCGCGTTCGCTGGATGGTGGCAAAACCTGGAATGATGCGACGGCGCAGAAAGTCGGCAATGTGTTCGGCAAGGCGTGGCGTGGTCGCGGTTTCGCGGGCTGGGTTTCGACCAATTTTCGTTTCAATCCGTATCGCAAAGGTCAGAGCATCTGGCAGGCGATGGACGCTGGGCGCCTGTGGATTTCCGACGATGACTTGAAATCCTGGACGCGCCAATTGAGCGAACCCGACGCGTGGAACGGCGGGCGCGATGTGGCTTTCACGCGCGATGGAACGATCTACGCGACAACCGGAACTTACAATTTTACTGGCGTCGCGCGTTCCCGTGACGGCGGCGCAACCTGGACAGTTTTGCATGGCAAAGCGCGCAATCTGCCCGAATTTTATAGCGGCAGCGCGCCCGGCGGCATTTATGCGCAGCCCGACAACAGCAAGAAAGTATGGGTTTGCGTCAATGGCGCGTTGATGGGCAGCGCAGACGGCGGCGAAACCTGGAATCGAGTACTCGATAAGCCCAGTTTGATGTGGATGGCGAGCGACCCGAAAAAACCCTCGCGTTTTTATGTAGCGGGCGACCGCAACATTTACATGACCGACGACGGCCAGAACTTCACGGCGATTGGCGGGCCGCACACGCACGATGTCAACATGACAGTGGACAATCGCGGGCGCTTGCTGGTGAGTGCGACCAACAGCGAGCGCAACGGTTTGTGGCGCTATGACGCGACTTTGCCCGAAGCCGCGCGCTGGACACGACTCAGCGACGAAAGCACGATGGGCGGCGTGGCCGTTGATCCGACGAACCCGAATCGTGTCGTGTTTTCGACCAATCAGAACCCGTTCACGGAAGTTTCTGCCGCGACTGGAGTCTGGTTCAGCAGCAATGGCGGCCAAAGCTGGAGTCAGCAGAACGACGGTCTGGGAATGCTGCGCGGCAACGTCCTGGCGTTCGATCCATTTAATCCCGAACGCATTGTTTTCGGCACGTATGGACGCGGCTTTTTTCAAACGACGTGGCCGGCAATCAAGAGCTTAAACGGTGCGCGCGCATACGTTTCCACCCGCAATGACGCGCAGTTTGCGACCGTGCGTTTTTCCAGTGCGCCGCAGATTGCGCTCGACAACGGCGACATGGAAAAAGGCGCCGCTCTTCCCGAAGGTTGGAGCAAGCAATGGGTTGGGCACGGCGACATCCAGGTTTCGCGCGACACAGCGGTTTTTCATGGCGGGCAGGCTTCGCTGCATGTTGAAAGCGTGGGCGACAGCATGGGACAGGCGGCGCGCCTGATGGACGGCGCAAGTGGCAGCCAATTCACGTTGTCTGGCTGGGTGAAAAGCGCCGGTTCCGCCAAAGTCAACGTTTATGTGCAGTCGTTTAACGGCAATTGGAATCCGGTTGCGGACAACAGTTTTCAGCAGGCCGCTTTTGTGGCGAACACCACAGATTGGACGCCTTTCGAGAAGACGATTGTTTTGCCCGCGGGCGTGGCGCATTTCGGCGTCGGCCTGCTGCTGGATGGAAACGGCGAAGCCTGGCTCGATGATGTCAAAATCACCAATCTAAAACTGCCGAAAGGCGAATCGTAATCTGATCAAACCATGTAGTATGCGCAGCCGCCGCTTTTGAGAAAAGTGTGCAAAACCGGTGGCATGGGTTTTCGAGTGTCCGCCCCTGAAGGAGCGAGCTAAAAGAAGCAAGACCGATAAAACGGCCTCTCCTGCCGCATAGAATGTCACCATAGAGACGATGAATGCACGAGTGAAACGAGCTGCGTCGTGGTGTCTCCTGCCTCATAAAATGTCGCCGTAGAGTCCCATTTATGGGACTTTGTCCCTTAGTCCGCTCCTTCAGGGGCGGGCACTCGAAAACTCGCGCCAAAGGTGTACAAACCCATTTTCTTGTACAATCGAGTACTCGAAAGGACAATTTCGCGGTTCCGGTTCCATTGTTCCAGTTCCGCATGGTGATTGTCCGAAAAAGCCAAAAGGAACGAACGAAAGCATGGCTACTCCCATTCCCTTTACCGATAACTACAACGACCTTTCCACAGATCGCGGTTTTCAATTTCGTTTCAATTGCGAGCGTTGCGGCAACGGATATATGTCGTCTTTTCAGCCTAATGCGATTGGCATGGCGGGCGATGCGATGCGCGCTGCCGGAAATTTGCTGGGCGGTTTTTTGGGACGCGCCGCCGACTCCGCGTTTGATGTGCAGCGCATGGTTGGCGGCCCGCAACACGATGCGGCGCTGCGACACGCGGTGGAAGAAATCAGTCCTTTGTTCAGTCAGTGCCAGCGTTGCGGACAGTGGGTTTGCGAGCAAGTCTGCTGGAACACCGCGCGCCATCAATGCGTGCAATGTTCGCCCAAGATGGATCAGGAAGTCGCGGCCATCGAAAGTCAGGGCACGATTTATCAACTGCGTCAGCAATCGTATTCCGGCCAGGACATGAAAGGCGACATCGAACTGAAGCCTTCGCTGACGCATCGCCAATGCTATCAATGCCACGCCGAAGTTCCCGCCAGCCAGAAGTTCTGCGGCGAGTGCGGCGCCAACACCCTCGATAAACCCAAATGCTCATCGTGCGGGCATGAAAACGAATTTGGCACCAAGTTCTGCGGCGAATGCGGCACCCGATTGTAATCGCGCTCCTGTCAAAAACAGCGCATATCGAGTACTCGAATGTCGAACATTGCGCCTGAAATTACAAAAGTCGGTACTGGTTCAATTGAGTGAGTTAATTGAAAGAACCCCGAGCGTCAGCGACGGGTGAAACGTAAAAGTTTCATGCATCCGTTACGTTCACCCGTCGCTGACGCTCGGGGTTCTTTCTTGATAGTCCGGTTTCTCTCTCCACCAAAGCCACTATCTTCCAAAGGAACATCATGCAATTCATCGAAAACGAAGTGAAGGAAATCGGGCGCGGCGTGTGGATTCGCGTCGCGGTCGACAACATCAGTTGGTGTAGCCTGGGCGATTGCGCGGCTGTCATCGACGCGTTGGAAGACCCGACGCAAGCTGATGTGGTGCGCGACTTGATCCGGCAAACGACAGGTCAGGATTTGAAATATGTGGTGACGACGCACTGGGACGCCGATCACATCGCCTGCAATCCGCAATGGAAACGCGAAGGCGCGGTCGTCATCGCGCACCAATCGAACGCCGATAGCGCGGGCGATTGGGAAGGTCGCCCGAACCTCACTTATCCCGACAGCGCGACCTTGCGCGGCGCAGGCGATGAAACTATCGAAATGCAATGGATGGGCGGCACGCACACGCCTTGGGACACCGTTGTGTATTTCCCGCACGCCAAAGTGCTGCACGTCGCCGACTTGTTCGGCTGGGGCCTGATTCCGTGTCGCCCGACGCCGGAAAAAGCCGCGCGTTTGAAGGAAATCCTCAATCGAGTACTCGAATACGATGCGCAAGCCGTCATTTGTGGGCACGGGCCAGTGTGCACGCTCGATCACATCCGTCGCTTTGTAAGCTATTTCAACGACTTGCTGGAACGCGTTCCGACTTTGGCCAAAGAAGGCAAGACCAACGAAGAAATCGAAGCTCTGGTTCCGCCGCCAGCGGACATGGAAGATTGGTGGCGTTTCACCACTTGGAAGCACCAGAAAAACCTCGAAATGCTGATCGAAGACGCAACGTGAAAAGGTTCTCTTCGAGGTGAAAATTGAGTCCTGAAGCTGTTGTTATTACGTCGCTTGTGGTAGCCGAATTCGCGCGCGAGCTTTATGTCGTAAACGTTTTGCCCAAGCGTGCGAACCGTGCTTTGGCACGACACGAAAAGAAAAAAGCGCGGCGTTTGTGGCTGGCGGTTTCGCGTTCGCAGACGCTTTTTATTAACGATGCCAAAACCAGGCGTATGCGCCATGTTGTGGCGCGCTTCAATCTGGCGTTTTTGTTGATGCAGGATTTTCGTTATGACGAAGCGATCTGCGAGTTTGAAGCGCTCATTCCCGCCTCGATTTCGGTGCCGTCATTTGAAGCGGAAATTCATCTGAAACTCGCGGATTGCTTTGAAGCCAAGAAAAACTCGTGGCGGGCCAGTGAAGAACGCGAAACAGCCAGATTTTGTCTTGAAAAACCGTTTGCGGTTCAAAGGGATAGTCATGATGTCGCCAAAGCGTCGGCGCGAGCAACCATTGCAAAACAAGAATATCGCGTCGATGATGAACTTGTTGCTTTAGAAGAGGCGCTTCGTTTAGCCGAACAATCTCTTGAAAGGCGTCAGGCGCCGGTCACTCAAGACCAGCATTTGTTGTTGCTGTCGAAATTGGCTCGTGCTTATTATCATCAAGGCCAACAAACCAAAGCGTTGCAGTGCGCGGAAAAAGGATTGCAACTTTCTGATGGCAAGTGGAGCGGGCAACATTTGCTACACAGCATCACGGGCAATCTTTATGCTGGGCAAGGTCAACTGGACAAGGCTTATGAACAGCGTTTATTGTTGTTGAAATTGCAAGAGTCACGGCGAGATGCAGCGGGAATCGTCAAAGCGAAAGCCGAACTTTCGGTTGTTGCGGTAAGAATGGGACGGTTTGCCCAAGCCGAAAGCGTAGCGCAAGAAGCGTTATCTCATCGCACCGAATGGGATCGTCTGGCTTTGGCTTCTCTGGGGCTGTCTTATTTCATTCGCGGCGACATAACTCATCTGCGCGCCACACGCGAGCAGTTGCGCACAGCCAATCGTGTCTGGCAACCGCGCTCGGAAGAGTACGCAAACGCCCTTTTTACGTTGGAAGATTCTCGCGTGAAATCGCGTTACGGCGATGCGAGCGAAGCTGTAAAGCTGGCTGAAACTGCTCTCACCGAATTGGAGAGACATAAAAGATTGAAATTGCGCGCTCAAGCTGCTTTGTCTTGGGCTTTGGCGTGCGCGAATCGAAGCGATGAATCGCAAGCGGCGCGGCTTCTGGTTCAACAGCAGTTGGCGGATTTTTCCGATGATCGCTTGTTGCAGTTCATTTGTCACACCGATTTAGCGCGTTCGTGCGTGGCCTTGAAAAAGTGGGATGAGGCACGCGAACACTGGCAACAATGCTTGGCTTTGGAACCCGATCCGTGTTCTTTGCCCAACGTGTTTTACGGTTTGGGCGAATGCGAAGAAGCCCTCGGCCATCTGAAAAAAGCGCGTTCGTGGTGGCAGCGCGCCGTCGATGTGCCAATCGAAGACACTTTCGATGCAGGTCAAGCGCGCACCAAACTCGCGGCCATTTGAAACGCAAATGGAGCAATGCTCTGCAACAAAATCCTTATTCGTCAAAGTGAACCGTCAACACTTTCGCGGCGACATTTTACATCGAGTACTCGATAAATTTATCGTTGGTGCGTTCGCTCAATAACTTCAATAACGCTGGTTCAATTTGGCGCCGGATGTTTGCGTTTGCATAACCGATCCACGAAATTGGCGAATGAACATCAAGTGGCGCGCGCAAAGGTTCTCCGTGTTCATCGGTGACTATAACGCCACATTCGCGCGCGATCAGTTCGGTGCAAATGTCATACGGATGGCAGCACATTCGCGTGCTCGCTCCGCCATGCAAAACGCTGTGCGCCAAAGGTCGCAAATCGGCGTTGAAGCGGTCGCGCCCCGTTGTCAATTCAACTAATTGGCCGCCCGTCGAAATATATTGGTCGTCGAAAGTTTGCGGCTGGCCGTCGCGCGGCGCGCCCAAAACTTGAATCAATAATTCTTCTTCCAGGTTCGCCAGCCAGCCTTTGCTGCCCGGGAAAAACTTGGCAAAACTGGCGAAACCGCCTTCGATGGTGTGGGATGTCGAAGGTTGCGGCGCGAAAACTCGCGTTTCTTTGGTTGCAAAATTGAAGGTTTCGCCGTGCGCGCCTTGTGCGCGAATCGCCCAAAGTTGATCGGACAGTAGGGCGCGCGACGTTGTCAATTCGGTTTGAACCGCGATTTCGATGTGCGACAAATCCGTATCATCGCCCAAGTTCGGCGCGATTCCGGTCAGCACCCACGCCGATCTTTTGTCGTACATCAAAGGTCGCGTGCCGTCAATCGGGTCGCAAATTAGGATAAATTGCGCTTGCGAAATGTCGTTGCAGCCAAACAATTGGCGTCCATTTGACAAACCTTCGGCCACCAGGAGAAACGGCGTTTCGCGCGACCAGCGTTCGCAAAACGGCAGCAGAATTTCGTCGGCGTGCAGATCAATCGCGTAAATCGTGTCGCCGCCTTGAAAGTGCGCCTCACGCGACATCTCCGCGATTCGAGTACTCGATTGGTGCGCATATAAGCTGTCGCGCATGGCAACGTGCAGTTCGCGCAATTTCGTCAAAAGGTGTTCTGTTTTCATAGTGATATGTTGTGGCAGTGATTGAGATTAAATGACATCCAAGTCGTAGGGGCTTGGCGTGCCAAGCCCGAATTGTTAACGGTGGTGCGGACTTGGCACGCCAAGCCCCTACAATAAATGCCCGCCTATTCAATTCAAAATGTTCGGCAATTCATCAACCGATAGGTGGCGCACGCCCCATTTTTGCGCGCCCTCAGACGAACCGCAGAAAAGGCGCGGCGCGTTTCCTGTTTGTGTTTCATACTTTTGGGCGATCTCATGAATTACGGTTTCGACATTGGGATTCTGCGTTTTGTCGCACAAAATGGCGACGGTTCCGCCTGCGCCGCCGCCCGTAATTTTCGCGCCTAAAATGCCGTTTTTCATTCCGGCTTCGCGGCACAGTTGCACGATAAAATCGGTTTCTGGCGAACCCAAATTGCAGCGATGTTCATAGGAAAAATGCGATTGAATCATCAAATCGCCCACCGCGCACAGCAAGGGAAACCGTGCTTTCGGATTGTTTTTGGCGGCTTCCATCAACGCGATGAAACGTTCGACTCGCGCCTTTTCATAAATCGGATGTTCGGTCGCCAGGCGAATCGAGTACTCGAAATCGGCTTCGATTTGCGTCACTGCATCGCCGTGATTGTCGTAGAGTTGGAGAAAATCACGTCCGTGCATTTTGGCGGGAAGCCCTTCGCGCACGCTGCGCCAGATGTCGGGCGCAATGTTCGCCAGATACTTTTCGCCGTTCGCGCCGCGCATTTCACGCGGCAAAAGATCGAGCAAAATGCGGCGTCCCATAAAGGCAGCGCAACGTGCGCGACGGTACGCCGTGCCGCCAACCGAATGCTTGACACGCGAATCTACTCCCCAAATCTGCACGCCTGTGGGCAGCGAAATTGGCGGTAACATTTCGTGTGGCTGACACAAGAGTTGAAGCAGTTGATTTTGTTGCCCCAGCGTCACCGTCAATTGATCCATGATGCCGCAGGGCGCGCCCGCGATCTGGTTCTCCACTCGCTGGCACAAACGCGCGATTTCAATTCCGTCCAGGTGAATATCGAGCGCCGCGCAAAACGCCTGCATCGCTGCGACTTCCACGCTGGCTGAGGAAGAAACGCCCGCACCGCTGGGAGCATCGGACGAAATCCACAACGCGGCGCCGCGCAAAAGTTGCAATCGCGGCGGCGTTAAATAACCGCTTTCTCGCAAAATCGGCAACGCGCCCGCGATGTAAGACGCCCATCGAGTACTCGATTCGCGTGCGAAAAAGCGGCGCGCTTCATCCACGGAAAAGGAAAGCAGTTGCGACAGCGAAATCTCGAAGCGCGGCGTCCAACCTTCCGCGATTGCGTTCGCGCTTTCGACGAGCAAATTTCCGCCATCGTTGAGTTGCAGTCCGCAAAACGTCGCTTCTTGCATTGGCCATTCGAGGCAAAGGCCGCCCGAATAATCGGACACGCCGCCCATCAAGTCCAATCGTCCGGGCGCGCGAGCGAGAAAAAGTTCGCGTGCGTTGTCGAAAAAATGAGCGGGAAAGTTGGGCGTCACAGTGCGCAATTTTAGCAAAGTGCTTGTGGCATTGCGGATGAACAATTATAAAAGTCGCTGATCACAGCTTTAGAAAGTCTCTTGCTCGCGTTTTCGTATCTCTGCGAGTTCTGACGGCGTGAGGAATTTCTCCTGACACTTTTCGATGAGTCCTGGCGTGCGTTGGATTTCTTGTAATTGCAGGAGCCATAAACCAAGTCGTGGATTTCTATACCGCCATTGATGTACGCGGCTACAACCCCAGGTGTGGTTATAGCGAGCCGTGTACTCTTCGGGCGATAAAGATTCAAAAGGAAATCGTTTGAGAGCGTCTCTTTCTTGTTGTTCATCGGCCAACTTTCTCTCTTGCACAAAGGCTTCATAAGACTTTTCTTGTTCCTTCGTGAAATGCGGCAAGGGTTTTTGGAATTCGCGCGGGACATTGTTTTTCTGTGCCCACTTTTGAACTGAAAGCATTGAAAAGAGTGTCCTAATAAGTTGACTTCGCATATTCGGATTATAATCGCTCTTCGTCCTTAGAACGCCAAGACTGCGTTGTTTGGTAACAACATCTTCAACACCTTCTTGCTAAACTGCTCGCGTTGTAAATCTCATTAGAAAGTTTTAATTTATGCCCGTTTATCTTTCGACTTCGGTTCTGGGAAACGCCCAGACGCTTTTGACTCTTGGCAACTCCGGCGAAATTATGGCGTGGTTTTATCCGCACAAAGACCATGCGCAACAAATTCACGAATGCTTGTCCGCCATCTACATCGGCGAACCGCATCGCGGCAACCTGCACTGGACTTATGGCGATGAATGGTCGCGCCATCAATTTTACGACGGCGACAGCAACGTTCTCATCACCGAACTGACGGCGCATTTTTGCGGGATGCACATCCGTTTCACCGACCTTGTGCCGCCAGATGAAACCGTTCTGCTGCGTAAAATCGAAGTGAAAAACATCGGCACGGTGCGCCTTGTCGCGGGCGTGTTCCATTACGGCGATTGGAATATGGGCGGCATTCGCATGGGCAACGGCGTGCGCTTCGACCGTCCGGCGCACGCGATTGTGCAAAGTCACCGCGAAGCCGCGCTCGTTGTTGCTGGCGATGCTGTGGGAAGCTGGCAATGCGGCAAAGCCGGAACCGAGTGGGGCAGCAACGCGCGCGCCGATTTGAACGATGGCGCGCTGGATCATCAAGACTTGGAAATCGGCGATGTCAACTGGAGTTGCGGCTTCAATATCGATTTGCACTCCGGCGATTCCGTCACCAAAACCCTCGTTCTCGCCCTCGCGCCGCATGAACAAAACGCGCTTTCGACCGCGCATCGAGTACTCGATAAAGGTTTTGCGCATTATGAAACATTGCGCCGCGAAGAAGATAGCGCGTGGTTGGTCAACGGTTTGAAATCGTTGAAAGCGACCAAAGGCGATACACAACTTCCCGAAGATTTGAGCGCCGCTTATCGTCGCAGTTTGTTGTGCTTGCCGCTCTTGTGCGGGCGCGAAGGCGTGGCGGTCGCGGCGCCAGAGTTCGATCCCGAATTCATTTCATGCGGCGGTTACGGCTACCATTGGCCGCGCGACGGAGGCGAATACGTTTCCGGCTTAATGGACGCTGGTTACGAAAAGTTTACGGCGCCCTTTTTCGATTGGTGCGCGCGCCATCAAGACCCAAGCGGCCTGTGGCATCAGCGTTATTTCTTGAACGGCGCGCCTGGCCCGAATTGGTGCCTGCCGCCCGATATGTTGCAAATCGATCAGGTCGGCGCGGTTTTGTGGGCTTTGGGCAAAGTGCAAAACAAGAAGTTTCGCCCGACCAAAGAACACCGCGAAATGACACGATTAGCCGCCGATTACCTGCTTTCGCGCCTGACAGAACGCGGCGTTCATGGCAACGCTTTCGATACGTGGGAAACCTTTATCGGCTCGTTCACCTATTCCAACGCCGCGATCTATGCAGCTTTCGTGACGGCATATCGAGTACTCGATGACGAGAAATATGCGCAAGCCGCGCAAACTGTGAAAGCTGGTGTGCTCAAAGAATTCGTGCGCGAAGATAGCAGTTATCCGTATCTGGTGCGTGGTTTCGACGCGCAGGGACAAAGCGACGCCACGGTCGATTCGGCTTCGCTGGGCGCCATTGATCCATTTGAATTGCTCGATTTGAACGACGAGCGCGAACTGCAAATCGCTGAAGGCACCTTGCGCGCCATCACCGAACGTTTGGATGTCGAGTGGATGGGCGGACGCGCCATTCGCCGTTTTGAAGGCGACGCGTATGTTGGCGGCGTTCCGGCCTGCGTCAACACGTTGTGGATGGCGCGTTGTGCGATCAAAGTCGCCAATCGCTTGGACGAAATCGGTAGGAGCGACGACGCCACAGCCTTGACCGAACGCGCACAGGTTTATTTGCAAACCGTTCTGCGGCGTGCTACGGCCACGGGACTTTTGCCCGAACTGATGCAAGGCCCGACAGGTCAACCGTATTGGGCGGCGCCGCACGGCTGGGCGATGTCATCATTTGTTTCGGCGACGCTGGCTTTGGCGAAACGCTTGGCGTAGGGGCACGCCTTAAAGCGTCTTTGTAAAGCCCCGCGCGGTAGTAATCGTTGTATCAAAATAGCGCGCTTCAATCTTTGCTTTATGGCAGCCTATTGAGCCGATATGTTGTTCATATCCGTTGTTACAGACAACAAAACGACAGCGAGTACTTCAATCGAGTGCTCGCTGTCGTTTTGTTGGATAGTGCGCCTTCAAAGGCATCACGCTTTAGTGCAGCGACAATAACGGCGGTGCGCGCGGCGGTGAGTACGAGTGACTTTGCGGACACTAACTCTACGAATGCTGACTTTGCGAACACACGGTTTACGGATAGCGACTTTGCTCACACTAACCTTTCGGACAGCGACTTTGCTGCTGTAGTTACTGTAAGTATAGATTTTGCTGTTGTTGGGCACGTAGTTGTTGGGCACGTAGTTGTTGGGAATGTAGTTGTTGTCGTTTCGGCAGCCATCACTGCGGTCGTTGTCGACGCGACTGTCATAGTTACGACTGTCATAGTTACGACTGTCATAGTTACGATTGTCGTAGTTACGATTGTCGTAGTTACGATTGTCGTAGTTACGATTGTCGTAACTACGGCCACGGTCACCATCACCATCACCATAGCTGCGGTAACTACGGCGGTCGCCGTCGGGACGGCGTTCATAACTCGCGTCGTTGTCGTCCCGACCTTGCCATCGCTGTCTGTTATCTTGTCCTCTGTCGTCGCGTTCATCTGCTAATGCAGGCCGGATACCGCTTGCAACAGCGCTCAAACCTAACAATCCGAACAGTCCGGCACTCAGCAGAGCACCGCGGCTTTTGATGTTTCTCATGACCTTCTCCTTGAACCTTGCACATCGAACCATAAGCGTCCAGTTCAATCATGCGACTTACTCCATGCAAGACGAAACGAGAAATAAATTGTTTGCCAGAACTATGTGAAGATGTGTCAATTATCTTAGTGAGCTACATCTTGGTGAGCTATATCAAGCGTAACAGTGGCCAACACGAAAATTGTCTTTCGACGCCACCGCTCAATGTAATGCCTCAAAGCGCGGGTTGTCATTGAAAAACTTTATAGAAAGTGAGCAAAAAGCCTACGAACTCGCAGTACGTCATTCTGACAGTGCCCGCCATTACGCAAGACTCACTGGAACCTCTTGACATAACACACGTTTAATCGTAGATTAACGATAAAGTGATGAAAACAACAAATTGCGACGACGAGGTTTTGGAAAGCGGCGTGCCGTCGCATGAGGACGATGCCGAAGTCGCGCGTTTGGCGGCGGCCTTGGGGCATCCAGCGCGGGTGGCGATTTTGCGTTTGCTGAAGCAGCGTCAGGTGTGCATTTGCGGCGAGATCGTCGAGCAATTGCCGCTGGCGCAAAGTACGGTTTCGCAGCACCTCAAAGTCTTAAAAGACGCCGGATGGATTCAGGCTGAGGGAGACGGCACACGCGTCTGCTACGAAATCAAATCCGATGTCGCCGAACGCTTCGCCACTTTGATTCGTGATCTTTAACTTATTTCAGTGCTCGATTTATCGTTTATCGTCGATGTTCGATAAAACTGTTTAGTGGCAAGCGTGATGGCTGAAGTTGTCGTATTTGTAAGGGCTTGGCGCGCCAAGCCCGCACGCCTCTCATCAACGCGGGCTTGGCACGCCAAGCCCCTACAAATATGACAACGGTTCTGAAACTCTAAGACGACGGAATTGTTTTCAACGAATCAATTTGGTGCGAGCGTGCCGCCGGAAAGCAGGCACCAAGTCGCGGCGTCGGGTTGTGACGTGGCAGGCCAGCCATTGGCATTTTGAAAATAATATAACGCGAATTTTGTGGCGTTATCGAAGTGTCCTGAAATTGATAGAGGAATGGCGTCCCAGCCATAAGCGGGCAGGGCGGCATTCAGCAAAATTTGCAAAGTGCGCGCGGTTTCGCGTTGTGTCGCGGGTTGCAGCGAGGCGACCAGATGTTCCCAGGCCGCGTTATCGGCGCAGCCCGAAACGCTCAAATGTTGCGCGCGTTGAAAAGTGCGTATGGCGCGTTCGGTTTGCAGGTCGAAAGTGTTGGAAACGCTGATGTTAGCGCCGCGAATACGCAACAGGCGCCGCAGAACAACGACGGGCGTGCCGTTGGAATTGCGTCCAAGTTGTGGCCAGCGTCGCGCGCGTCGCGGGACACGAACGGGAAACGCGGACGTGTCCCGCGCGCGGTTTTGTAATTGTTGTAGTTGCAGGCTTTGCTGTTGATACGACGCTTTCAGTTTCGAGTACTCGATTTGCGTGGCGCGCCAGTTTTCGAGGGCCGTTTTGGCGTTTTGCGCCGATTGTGCAGCGCGTTGCTGGGCGTCGTCGCGTTCAGTTTGCAGGCGCGTGCGGTCTTGTACGATTTGGTCACGTTCGGCGGTCAGCGCATCAATGGCGCTTTGCAAATCGCCTTGCTGTTGCGCGGTTGCGGCGTCCTGTGCGCGACGTTGTTCGTTGGCTTGGGCTTGATCGTCCTGGGCGCGCTGTTGCATCGCCAGAGCGTTTTGCTGTGCCAGATCGCGTTCATTTTGCAATTGATACTGATCGTTTTGCGCGGCATTGAAGGCGTTCTGCAAGGCGAATTCGCGCTGTTGCTCATCCCATTGTTGTTGCGCCAGCGCAGCTTCAGCCTGGCGGCGCTCTTCGCGCTCGCGCTCCAAACGTTCGCGCAAACGACGGCGTTCGCGGGCTTCGCGTTGCTCATCGTCGTTTGGTGTGGGGCGCGGCGTCGGACGCGGTGTGGGTTGTGGTGTCGGATAAGGTGTCGGTTCGGGCGTTGGTTCCGGTGTTGGTTCCGGTGTTGGCTTGGGACGGCGCGGCTGCGGAAAAAAGAACGGCGCCTCGCCAGGAGACGGATTTTGCCGCGACGAATCGGCAGGCGGCGTGTTGGGAGTCGGCTCGGGCGTTGGTTCCGGCGTAGGATTGGGCGTCGGACGCGGTTGGTTTTCTGGTTTGTCTTCGCGCGGTTTGCGACGACCTTTAGAATGTTCTTCGTCCGAATCGCCGTTGCCCGAATCTGCTGAAGGCGCAGCAGGACGAGGGAAATTACCGAAACCGTTTCCAGCCTGCGCACGAAGCGTCGGAAAAATGCACAGGGACAACAATACAGCGACAACAGCAACAGACGTGCGGCGCGGCGAAGGCGAAAAGAATGGTTTCATTGACATTTCTCCACAAAATTGCGCTCCAGACGCGCGGCTCGAACGGGAGTTCGATCAGAAGGGTACGAAGCGAAAGTTTAATTGAGTCACAGTCCGTTGCGTTGAAGGCGAAGGCGGGCTGCGTTAAGCTGAAAACGGTAAAGGTGAAACTATGGAAAACAACGGCAATATTCAACCACAAAACGGCGTTTCGAGTACTGGAAACGAAGTTCGCAACGTTATCATTATTGGCAGCGGGCCAGCAGGTTATACCGCCGCGCTTTATACGGCGCGCGCGAACCTCAATCCTCTGCTGATTGCGGGCAATCTCGACCCGAAAACCTCGCGTATCAAAGGCGGACAGTTGATGTATACCAGCGACATCGAGAACTTCCCGGGCGCGATCACGGTTCCCGAAACGGATATGGACACGCTGGACAATCTTTACGGCGAGGCGCAGGACGCCGCGATTGCAAATTTGCACGGCGTTTCCGGCCCCAATTTGATGAAAAGGATGGAGCTTCAAGCGCGCCATTTCGGTGCGGAAATGATCGAAGAATTTGTCGAGCAAGTCGATTTTTGCTCCAATCCGTCCAGCCTTTACACGGTGAAGTTGGCCGATGGCCGCGAGTTCAAAAGCCGCTCGATTATCATTGCGACAGGCGCCGCGGCGCGCACATTGGGTATTCCCGCTGAGGAAAAGTTTTTCGGTCAGGGCGGCGGAGTTTCGACTTGCGCGACGTGCGACGGACATTCGTATCGCGGCAAAACGGTGGCTGTTGTCGGCGGCGGTGATAGCGCGATGGAAGAAGCGTCCTATCTGGCGCGCTTAGTGGAAAAGGTGTATCTGATTCATCGCCGCGATGAGTTTCGCGCTTCCAGAATCATGTTGCGACGCGCGCAGGAAAATCCGAAAATCGAGTTTTTGCTACATTCGCAAATCGTTGACATCACCGGCAAGCCGCATCCGCAGGCTGACAAAATCAAGTTTTTCGCGGGCAAGGAAGTCGTTGGCGGCGCGATTTTGGAAGATACGCGCGATTCGAGTACTCGAACCATTGAACTGGACGGCATTTTCGTGGCGATTGGCCATACGCCGAATACCGATTTGTTCAAGAACCAGTTGAGAATGGACGAAGCCGGTTATCTGGAGCACGACAAGCATTTGCGCGCGATTCCGTCGATGCAATGCGCCAATCCCGAAATGCGCCGCTTGGAACACATTCCTGGCGTGTTCGTGGCGGGCGATGTGAGCGATCACGTTTATCGCCAGGCGATTACGGCAGCCGGAATGGGCTGTCAGGCCGCCATTGAAGCCGAGCGTTTTTTAGCTGAAGCGATGGTTTCGGAAAAAGGTTTGCCCGCCGAAGCGGTTGATATTTCCAACGAAAGCATCGCGCAAAGCCATTGGAGCAGCCAGCGCGAAAACGGCGAAGGCACGATTATGGAACGCGTCGAAGAAGTCGTCGAACGCTGTGAAATCGCCAAGCACGAAGCGGCGAAATAATTTACCGCGAAGGACGCCAAGGGCGCAAAGAAAAAGAGGGTCGAGTACTCGAAAGTTGTCATTTTGGTCATTCTGAGTGCAGCGAAGAATCTTGTTGCAGGTAGATTCTTCGCTGCACTCAGAATGACCAAACTCTTGCTTTCTCGCACCTCTGAAACGCAATGAAGTTCTTTCTCAATAATTGGCGATTGATGTTTCATCTTGCGTTGGCGTTTGTTATTTTGCCAGTTGCTTTGTGGCGTCTTGATAACCGATTAGATTTTTTGGTGATGCCCTGGCCGTACTATATTTTTCCAAGCTTTATTTTGTGGCTTGGACTTTTCGTTTTGTATTTCTATGTTGAATATTTAAGGTGCGGTCACTTCATTTATCAGGATCATGGCAATAACCTTGTCTATAAAGAACGAGGCAACGGAAACCTAAATTTCTATATCACCTTGAGATATGACGATGAGGAAGTTGGAGGCGCCGATATACATGTAAAATCGGATGATAGATGGAGAAAAGAAATGCCTGACTGGGCAAAAGAGCGCAAGCAAGAGATAGTACAACGACTGCGAAAGAATTCGTTGGAAGTTGACAGAGTTCAATTCATAGAAATATGAAGCACGCGCTTTCTTTTCCTCTGCATCTCTGCGGTGAATCATTGAAGCATGAAACGCAAACGCAACATCTTGCAAGGTGACAAAAGCGGTGCATCGCGTCATATTATGGTAGGTATTTTTAAGAACGTGATTTCGAGTACTCGATATTCATAATTTTAGGGTGGAGAAAGCCAATTCGATGAGTTCAAACGAAGAACAAAACCAGAACCCGTTGCACGTTGAAGGACAAGCGCAAAACGGCGAAGCGCCAGCGGAAATCGTTTATGACAACGCGCAGGAGCATTCGAGCGCGCACGTCAGCGTGACGACCGATGCCGAAGGCGCGCCGACAGCCGAAACCGCAACGACCGATATGCCGCTTAATACGCAGCATGGCGTGCCGAAAACCGACTACATCGAGCCGCACGAAGATGCGAACAAAGTCTTCGATTGCACCATCATCGGCGCCGGCCCGACCGGACTTTACGGCGCCTTCTACGCCGGAATGCGCGAAATGAGCGTCAAAATCATTGATTCGCTGGCCGAAATCGGCGGGCAATTGAACGCGCTTTATCCCGAGAAATACATTTACGATGTCGCGGGTTTTCCAGCAGTCAAAGCCAAAGATTTGGTTGCGGCCTGCCAGGAACAAGGTCTTCAATTTGGCCCGACGGTTTGCCTGGGCGAAAAAGTCGAGACGCTGGAAAAAGGCGAGGACGGCGTTTTTACGCTCACGACCGATAAAGGTACGCACAAAACGCGGACGATTATCATCGCGGCGGGCGTTGGCGCTTTCACGCCGCGCAAATTGCCCGATGCGCCTGAAGTCGATGGTCTCGAAGGCAAAAGCGTTTTCTATTTTGTCAAAAGTTTCGAGCCTTTCCGCGACAAGAACTTGCTCATCGTCGGCGGCGGCGATTCGGCTTTGGACTGGTCGCTCAACCTGGAATCCATCGCCAAAAGCATCACTTTGATTCATCGCCGTGATCAGTGGCGCGCGCACGAAGATTCCGTTAATAAACTGATGAAATCGAGCGTGAACGTGCAAACTTTCCACGAAGTAAAAACCGTTGAACACGACGGCGAAAACATCTCCAAAGTCACAATTTTTAACAACAAGACCAAAGAAGAAACCACGCTGGATGTGGACGCGATGATTTTGAGTTTGGGCTTTATCGCCAACATCGGGCCGATTAAAGAATGGGGTTTGGAAATCGTCGAGGGCGGCGTTTCTGTTAATCCTGGCACGATGGAAACCAACATTCCCGGCGTTTATGCGGCGGGCGATGTGTCGCGCTACAAAGGCAAGCTGAAACTGATTGCCACGGGTTTTGGTGAAAGTGGCACAGCCGCCAACTTCGCCAAAAACTACATCGACCCGAAATCAAAGGCGTTCCCCGGCCACTCGTCGGAAAAAGACCATTGATTCGAGTACTCGAAATTGAAGAGGCGCTTCGTAAGAAGCGCCTCTTTTGTTATCTGGAGCAAGGTTATGGAATCGTGGCAAACGATGTTTGGCGGCGTGCAAAAGATTGTGCGCGACGCCGAAAGTTTTAGCGAAGGTTTAACGAGAACAATTAGCTTGGCGCGTCGACATCCGGCGCTGTTTGACGAATCGTTCTGGAACGATGTTGATCAAACTCCGCAATGGCCTTATCAAACTTTGATTCGATGGGCTGAAGAAGGATTGGCCAATTTTCAAAGCGAGGAGTGGAGCGTTCTATTTCTGGATTTGGGCGATGGTCCGGACATCTTCCATTTGTACCAACTTAATTACATAGGTATCTTTACGGAAGACAAACTGCGTCCATTAATTCTCTCCGAAACTGTTGTCGGCTACGATGAGTTAGCGGAGTGCTTGGCAGAAAATCATGCTGACTCGGAAACATTTCTCAGCAGTTGCCCAAGTCGTGAACTCTCTTTTCACCACATCAAGGAACTGCAAGCCCACCGTCTTAATTGGCGACGATTGCCAGGAAATTACAATGGTGACAATGGTTATTTGCTGTGGTTAGCTTTTGGCGCACTGGCTTTGATTGAGCCTTTGCGCAACGCCGAAAATTGCCAGAAGTTCTTGGGAAACTGTCCGCGACTTTATTTGATGGTTGGCTTTGAAGAAATTTTCTTTTACGCTGGAACTGTAACACCAAATGGTTTGATTTCCGAGACTTCATAATGCGCCCTTTTCTTCTCGCGGTTTTTTCCGGCGTTTTGCTCGCGCTCAGTTTGCCGCCGTATGACTTTTCATGGCTGGCGTGGTTCGCGCTGGCGCCGATGTTGGTGGCAGCGCAAAATCGCAAACCTTTGGAAGCGGCGGGAATTGGTTTGCTCGTCGGCGCGACCTGCGGCTTGATTCAAGCGCGCTGGAGCGGTGGCGCGGCGCTCATCTTTGCGTGGCTGCCTTTTTTGTGGTTCGCCTTATTGTGCGCTTTGGTCAGCGTCGCGTTTCGTGGCGCGATGGCGAAATGGCAAGCGCAAAGTTCGCTGGCGCGCGTTTTGTGGGTTGCGTGCGTCGGCGTCGCGGGCGAATGGCTGACGACTTTGACGCCGTTGCCGATCAACTTCGCCGTGACGCAACATCGAGTACTCGAACTGATTCAAATCGCCGACATCACGGGAATCTGGGGCGTTTCGTTCCTGTTGTGGTTCGCCAACGCCGCGATTGCGAACGCAATTGTGTTTCGTAAACGCGAAATGCGACGCGCGCAGATTACACCGCTGGCAACTTGCGCGCTGTTGATTTTAATTTCGTTCGCATACTCGATGAACGTTCTGTCACATCCGCCAACCACGAAAACAGTACGCGTTGCAGCGATTCAGGATTTCAACGCGGACGAGGTGCAAAATGTGGCGCCAAATGCGCGTTCGAGTACTCGAAATGGCTCCACAATCTCGCGCGAAACGATGACGCGCGAAGTCGCCAAAAGTGGCGCGCAGCTTGTTGTGTGGTCGGAAAATTGTCTGGGAACGGATTTCGACGCGAGGTCAAATAAAGACGCGACGAAACTGCTGGCGCGCGAACTGAAGATTTTTCTGGTTCCTGGCTACACTGATTCGTTCGGCGAAAAACAAACCAATTGTGCCGCGATCATCAATCCCAATGGCGAAGTTGTCGGCGTGCATCGCAAGATTCATTTATTTTTGGCTGAGCGCAGTTCGACGCAAGCCGGAACTCAAGCGACCAGTTTCCCAACTTCGCTTGGCAAAATTGGTATGGCGATTTGCTTCGATACGTGCTGGACGAATATTTTGCGCGAAGAAACGCAAAGAGGCGCGCAAATTATCGCCATGCCGAACTTCGACCCGCCGGTTCCGCGCGGCGTTGTGCATCTTTTGCACGGCGCGATGTTGCCCTTTCGCGCGGTGGAAAACCGTGTTCCCATTGTGCGCGCCGACCCGAATGGACAATCGGGAACCGTTGACGCACAAGGTCGCGTACTCGAAATCGCGCCGATGTGGAAATCAGCGACCGAAGTTTGTGATGTTCACTTGGGCGACGGTCACGCGACCTTTTTCGCACAAAACGGCGACTGGTTGGCCTGGCTTTGTGTTGTATGCGCGTGCGCTGGCCTGGTTTGGAAGTTGAATTTAAAGCAGCGAGCACGACCGAGTAAGAAAAATTGTTCTTCAGGAGAAGTGCCATTGTGACATTGCAGTGTGATATGGAATATAATTCTCACACACAATTCCAAATGATATAACGTCGTCTCTCCTCGGTTTTATGGCCGAAAAAGGTTGGGAGTTTTATGAAGTCACATATTGTTCGTTGTTATTTTTGTGATTGCTGTTACAATGGCGACCGAAAATCGCGTTGTTATAAATGTGGCGCGCAACAAAGTCGTATGAAACTATCCCAACGTGTTCGCTATTCGATACGCCAAATCGTACGCCGGTTCCTCTGTTCACGGATGCCGTAAATAAAAATTCCCGCGATAAGCTTGCGCCCAGCGTGAGGTTTGCGCTTCACGCCTGGAACACTTTGAGTTCATAGAAACGCAGCGATCCGCAGAATATTTTGCGGAAACGGAATACAAAACCCCACACTCAAACAGGGCGGGTTTTGTGTGGCGATCAATGTTGTTGTTTCACTTCTTCGCCCAGTTTCGCTATTTCCTGCATTGTTCGATCAACAATCGTCTGCAAGGTGGCGCGGTCGCCTTTGCGCGCGTATTCTTCCTCGAAATATAATGGTTCGCCGAACACAACGCGCGTTTTGAACAATCGAACGCCACCACGCAGCGGTGAAAGCGCATTTTGTGTTCCTTCCAAGTACATTGGCACAATCGGCGCTTTGCTCGAGTGCGCGATCATCGCCAGACCGATTTCACCTTCGCCCAGTTTGCCGGTGCGCGTGCGCGTTCCTTCAGGGAAAATCACTAAAACTTCGCCGCTTTCGAGTACTCGAAGTGCGCGCCGAATCGCGCGACGGTCGGGCGCGCCGCGCTTGACGGGAAAGGTCGCCATGTGCTGAATAATGTACGGAAAAATCTTTAGCCCGAACCATTTTTTGTTGAAAAGTTCAGCTTTGCCCATCGTGGTGACGCGGCGTGGGCTGGCGCAACCGACCAAAGGCGGATCGAAGAGCGACGCGTGATTGGGCGCTAAAATGACGGCGCCCGTTTTCGGCACACGCTCGCGGTGCAACAATTTCCAACCGCCCAAGCGAAACCATTGCGTGAACAGCCAGGTCATCGTGTAATAAATCCAGTCGTGGATTGGTACGATTTCCGGCTCGGCAGTTTTCACTTTGGTCGAAACGCTCTCCGTGTTTTTCGATGGTTCGCTCATGCAGTTTTGTGTGATTTACAAGAGGTGCATTCACGAACTCGGAGCGTAAGCAACGGGTGAATTGACAGTTTGATGTCGCTTTTAATTCACCCGTCGCTCACGCTCCGAGTTCGTGGGTTTCAATCGCGCGTGGCTTCTAACTCAGCCTCGTTTGAATCAAGCGCGCGATTTGTTCGACGACTTCGTCCGGCGACAACTCGTCGGTTGAAATCGTCACGGCGTCTGGCGCGGCGCGTAGTGGCGCCACTTCCCGATTACTGTCGCGCTGATCGCGGTTTTCAATGTCACGCCGCGCGTCGTCTGGCGAGCAGCTTTCATCGTTCCATTGTTCCAAACGCCGCGCGCTTCGTGTACTCGATTCGGCTGTCAGAAAGATTTTAATTTCGGCGTCAGGAAAAACCACGGTTTGAATATCGCGGCCTTCCAAAACCGCGCCGCCGCACGACGTTTCGCTTTCGCGCGCAATGCGACGTTGCAATTCCACCATCTTCTCGCGCACGCGCGGCAACGCACTAATCTTCGATGTTAGCTCGCCTATTTGCGGCGTGCGAATTTCGTCACTCACGTCGCGCTCGCCGATGAAGATTTTTGCGCCGTTTTCTTCCAATCGCAGCGGCAAACTTTGGGCGATTTCGCTCAGCGCTTTTTCATCGCTATCGAGTACTCGATGTTCGTGCGCTGTCAGTGCAATCGCGCGATACATGGCGCCGGTATCGATATAAGCCCAGCCGAAACGACTGGCGACGGCGCGCGCCGTGGTGCTTTTTCCCGCACCGGCTGGCCCATCAATGGCGACGATCATTCTTTATCTTCCTCATCTACAAGAGCACTGGAAATTATGTTTTCGCAAGCGTAATGTTTAGAAAATATCCATTCGTTACTCTTCGCTTCCAATATCTTCCCAGAGCAAGACAGGTTTGATCATACATTCTTTCATCAATTGTAAAGTACCGGCCAATCCTTCAATGGAATACCCGATTACCTTCGCTGGTTCCTTGCTCACTCCTTTAACGTGTCCCTGAAGGTCATAGTAAACAGAGTAAATGCTTACCGCCTCATTTCTTTGAACCACTCGATAATTCCAGGTCATTGATTTTCCTAATCTTCAATTTTGCATCGAGTTGATGCCACAACTTCGAGAAACCGATGCAAATTTCGGGTTTGTTGTTTCTTCAACGATCACGACTTGACCTCGCTTAGCAAATCGAAGAAGTTGGGGAACGAACTGGTTACGGCATTTGCGTTTTCTAAAGTTGTTTCACCTTCGGCAATCAATGATGCAATTGCCAACGTCATCGCAATGCGATGGTCGCCGGGCGGAGAAACGACGTGTGCGCCGGTGAGTTTGGTCGGGCCGGAAACCGTCATGCCGTCTCCGTGTTCCTCTATTTTCGCGCCCAGCTTGCGCAGTTCCTGCGAAATTATGGCGATACGGTCGCTTTCTTTGACACGCATTTCCTGTGCATCACGAATGATAGTTTCGCCTTCGCATTGCGTCGCCAAAAGCGCCAAAACGGGCAGTTCATCGATCAAGCGCGGAATCAAACTTCCGCCGATTTCGGTCGCTCTCAGTTGACCGCCGCGAATTGTCACGTCCGCAATTGGTTCGCCGCCGCTTTCGCGTTCGTTTTCAATAACGACGTTGGCGCCCATCGCTTGCAAAACGTCCAAAACACCGGTTCGCGTCGGATTTACGCCACAATCGAGTACTCGAATCTCGAAATTGGGACGCAAAGCGGCTGCCACGAAAAAGAACGCAGCAGATGAAATGTCGCCGGGAACCTGAACATCGGTCGCCGTTAATTGAGCGCCGCCTTCGACGGAAACGCGATTTTCGTTTTGACGAACTTCGACGCCAAAAGCGCGCAACATTCGCTCGGTGTGATCGCGCGCGGGCGAAGGTTCGATAACTGTTGTCGTGCCGCGCGCCTGCAAACCGGCCAGCAAAACACACGATTTGACTTGCGCCGACGCAACTGGCATTTGGTACTCGATGCCGTGTAAATCACCGCCGCGAACGTTGAGCGGTGGCGTGTTTTTGTCGCCTTGACCAGAAACTTGCGCGCCCATTTGCGCAAGAGGAATGCGCACGCGATCCATCGGGCGGCGCGACAAAGACGCATCGCCGCCCAGAGTTGATTCAAACTTTTGTCCCGCCAAAACGCCCAGCAAAAGCCGCATCGTCGTGCCGCTGTTGCCGCAGTCGAGTACTCGATTTGGAGTTTCCAAACCGTCAAATCCTCGCCCTTCGACAACGATTTCGCTGTTTTCGTGCTGAATCAAAACGCCCAAAGCGCGCAGGCAACTCAAGGTCGCCTGCGTGTCGTGCGCGTGCAAAAAGCCGGAGATGTGCGTCGTGCCGTGCGCAATTGCGCCAAAAATCGCGGCGCGATGCGAAACCGATTTGTCGCCCAGCACGCGCACTTCGCCGCGAATCTGTGTTGTGGGTTGAAGTTTAAGAATCATGGTGTAGGAGCGAGGCATGCCTCGCCCACTGTAACATATCGAGTACTCGGACAATAGGGCGAGGCATGCCTCGCCCCTACATTTGGTTTGCGATGGGACTGAACTTGTTTCATTTGGCGGCGCGTGGGAAATAGCCAGTTTTGCGGCGTTGCGCGGCGGCTTGGTCGAACCATTCGAGCAACTCGTCGCTTTCACGCGCTGATAACATATCGCGCACGCTTTGCAGTTCTTCAATGAAGTCGTCCAACGATTTAGTCAAAGACGGCGCGTTCGCCAGCGAAATATCGCGCCACATTTCGGCGCTGCCGGCTGCGATGCGCGTCGAATCGCGCCAACCTGTCGCAATTAATTGCGATGCAACCTCGCTTTCATTTTTCGCATTGCTGAACAAATGCACCAGCGCGGCTGCAGTAATATGCGGCAAATGACTTGTCACCGCCAGCAATTGATCGTGCGCCGTTGCGTTCAGCAAAAGCGGTTGTGCGCCAAGGCCTTCAACCAGCGCCAGCAATTGATTGACAACAGGCGGCGGCGTGTCGGCATTAGGCGTTAAAACCCAGGTCGCGCCTTCAAATAAATCGCTGCGTGCCGCCTCGACGCCCGTCCGTTCGCTGCCTGCCATCGGATGTCCGCCGACGAAATACGCTTTGGGAGAAAAAAGTTGCGTGCATTCGCGCATGATTTGCGCTTTAGTCGAACCAGCATCGGTGATGATCGCGTCGGCGCGTACAACTGGCGCGATTTGCGCGCATAAAGACGCCATTTGTCCAACCGGCGGCGCCATAAAAACCAGATCGGCGTCACGTACTGCTTCCATCAAGTTAGTTGACGCGCTATCAACCGCGCCTTTTTCCAAAGCCAGGCGCGCGGTTTCTTCGCGTCGTACGGCGCCTACGACATGGCGCGCCAAGCCGCGTTCGCGCACGGCCTGCCCGAAACTGCCGCCGATGAGACCAACGCCGACGATGCAAACCGTGTCGAAAAGCATAGGTGCAAGGGGAAAGGGATGAGTAGAAAGGGACGAGGATGAGTAATCAAACGCCGCTTAACTCATCCCTCATCCCTTTCTACTCATCCCTTAAATGGTTCGTCCGACCGCGTGCGCAATCGGTTTCAGTTCGCTCATCATTTGCGCGAATTGGCAGGTGTCGAGTGTTTGCTGGCCGTCACTCATGGCGTCTTCGGGGTGCGGATGCACTTCGATAATCAGGCCATCGGCGCCGCACGCGACAGCCGCTTTGCTCATCGCTGAAATCATGTCGCGGCGTCCGGTGCCCTGGCTCGGGTCAATGATAATCGGCAAATGAGAGGCTTTCTTAATCGCCGGAACCGCGCTCAAATCGAGCGTGAATCGAGTACTCGGTTCGTAGGTGCGAATGCCGCGCTCGCAAAACATGACGTTTGGGTTGCCACCGGCCAGAATATATTCCGCCGCTTTGAGCCATTCTTCAATGGTCGCCGCCAGGCCGCGTTTCAGCATCACGGGCGTGCGCGATTTGCCGCATTCGCGCAGCAAATCGTAGTTTTGCATATTGCGCGCGCCGATTTGTAGCACATCGGCGTATTCGCAAACCGTTTCGACCAAGCTCGGCGTCATCACTTCGGTAATGACCGGCATTCCGGTCGCGCGGCGCGCTTCCGCTAAATATTGCAAACCTTCGACGCCCAAACCCTGAAAGTCATATGGACTGGTGCGTGGCTTGTAAGCGCCGCCACGCAAGACCGTCGCGCCATTTTTGTGAACCGATTGCGCGGTTTCCAGCAATTGATCGTGGTTTTCGACGCTGCACGGCCCGGCCATGATGACCAGTTTTTCGCCGCCAACGAGTACGCGATTGCCACCGTCTTTGCCGCCGATTTCAAAAGCCGTGCTTTTTCCGCCGTGACTTTCGCGCGAAACCAACTTGTAAGGTTTCGAGACGAACATCACTTTTTCGACCGCGTTCAACGCTTGCAACTGCGGCGCGACAACCGATTTTTCATCGACGTGCGGCGTGCCCAAAGCCGCGATTACGACATCTTCGACGCCACGCGTCACGTTCGGCTGGTAGCCATGAACCTTCAGTTTTTCTTCGATCTGCGCGATTTCTTTGTCCGTCGCGCCATGTTTCAAAATAATAATCACAGTTTCCTCGTTCAATTTTCGACAAGTAAAACGTACGGGCGCATCGCAATGCCCCCGTACAAATATCCAGCATTTCAAGGTCGCTACGCGTTCGCTAAAATCTCGCGCAGCGACGAAATAAATCGTGCGTTCATGTCGCGCGTGCCAATCGTGACGCGCAAATGTTGCGGCAAACCGAAACCCGTGCGCACAATGACGCCGCGCTTCATCAATTCCCGTTCGACAATTTTCGCGTCGCGCCCGACATCGACCAGAATGAAATTCGCTTCGGTCGGCACATAATCGAGCTTCAATTCGTCGAACACCGCGCCCAATTGGTCTTTGCCGTCTTCGTTCAAGTCGCGCGCGCGCAGCACTTGCTCGGCATCGTCCAAGCTCGCAATTGCGGCGGCTTGTGCCAGCGTGTTCACATTGAAAGGCCCGCGCACCTGCTGCAAATAACTGGCGATTTCGCGGTTGGCAATGCCGTAACCAACGCGCAAACCGGCCAGCGCATACGCTTTCGAGAAGGTTTGCAAAACGACAACGTTGTGTCCGTCGCGCACGAATTGCAAGCCGTTGGCGGAATTTTCGTCGCAAACGTATTCGAGATACGCCTGATCCAAAACGACCACGACGTGCGACGGCAAGCCATCCAAAAGTTCGGCGACTTCCGCGTGGGAAACTACAGTTCCCGTCGGATTGTTCGGGTTGGCGATAAAAATCAGTTTGGTCTTTTCATTGACCTGCGCTTTCATGGCGCGCAAATCGTGGCGCATATCGCTGGTCAACGGCACCGCGTGATAAGTGCAATCGGCGAGCATGGCGCAGGCGCGATATTGAACAAAACTGGGTTCGGCGAAGATGACTTCATCGCCGCGCTCGCGGTCGAGAAACGCCATCCCCAGAAAATGAATAATTTCGTCGCTGCCGTTGCCGACAACCAATTGCTCGGTTGCGACATTCCAGAAGGCGGCGAGCTTGTTTTTTAAGGCGTAGCAACTGTCGTCGGGATAAAGCCACATCTCATCGAGTACTCGATTCATCGCTGCGGTCGCGTATTTGGACGGGCCGAGCACGTTTTCATTGGAAGCGAGCTTGATAATTTCGGTTTTTTCGTCCAAACCCAGTTCGCGCTTCACGTCTTCGATGGGCTTGCCGGGCACATAAGGCCGCAAGCGCGTCACGCTTTCGCGCACGAGAGAAGAAGTTTTTGAGGTTGTCGAAGACGAATCGGAGGCGACGAGCGACATAATTTTTCCAGTGTTGACGAAGTTAGGCGCGATGCAAAACGCAAGGCGAAATGCTTTATATTCTCTGCGTTCTCCGCGTCTTGCGCGGTGAATAATGACGAGAATACGGCAAACAAGCGGCGGCTTAGTGTATCATTAGGCGCGGAGAACGGTCAAACCTGTGAAAACGATTTCTGCACGCGCCCTGCTTTTCCTTTTTCTGTGCTGGCTTTTTGCGACGAGCGATGCCACGCGAATTGTCGCGGCACCTTCTGCGGATTTCCGTCCGCCAGCGCCGCCAACCCGCGCCCTGAATGCGTCACCAAAGAACGCGTCACCAAAGAACGCGTCACCGGCGAAAACAACATTCGCGCCGCATTCGAGTACTCGAACCGTTGCGCCATCTTCACCAACTTTCGCAGTTTCAAACGTCGCCTCGAACGCGA
This sequence comes from Abditibacteriaceae bacterium, assembly GCA_965277285.1. Classification (GTDB taxonomy): domain Bacteria; phylum Armatimonadota; class Abditibacteriia; order Abditibacteriales; family Abditibacteriaceae; genus DASVUS01. The sequence continues at coordinate 341,746 of OZ255721.1, forward strand.
TTCAAACGCGCCAACTCGCGCCACAGATCGTGCAAAATTTGGAACTCAACGGCGTGTGGATTGATCCTTCGCTATCACAAACCACAAACGCCGCGGCAATTGAAAAAGCGCTTCACAACGCCGATTTTTCGGTGCGCGTCCTGATTGCGCGCCGTTTGCCGCCCAATGTCCAAAACGTTGATGCTCTGGCCGAAATGGTTCATCAACAATTGAAAATGAACGATGGCCTGGCGATTGTCGCTACCAGCGACGACGCGCAACTGGGCATTTACGGAGGCGATTTGAACGCGGCCACGCGCCGCCAGATCGTTCTCGATGGCGCGCAAACTTGGACGCAGGAAGGTTACGCGGCAGGCGTCGCGCAAACCTTGCGACTGACGGCTTACGAACGAAAGTTGCAAGCCTGGTCGCGCTTCTGGCGCATCGTTTTGCCAGGCACAATCGGCGTTTTGTGCCTGCTCGCGGCGTTTGCCATTTGGCTGCGCCGCAAACTCAAACATCGCGCCCGCCGCGTCCTCTCCAAAAGCCTGCCAACCACCATTCCCGTCTTGAACGACGACGCAACGCCCATTGAAACTCCGGTTGAATCTTCCACAGTCGAGGCGGTTTGAGTTAATGAAACCATAGGAAATCTGATATGAAAATTCTCGCTTTGCTGCTGCTGGGAACATTGGCGGGCAACGAACTCGCGGTGGGCGCTTTCGTGCATCCGGCTTTATCGCGTTTGCCGGATGCACAACACGCAGCGGCTGCGCAAGGATTGGCGCGCATTTACGGGAAAGTCGGGCCTTTCTGGTACGCCGCAACGCTGCTCGTCCTGATTTTTGTCGCGTGGCGCACGTCGGCAAACGGCGCGGCCAAACTCGCATTGATCGCTTCTGCCGCATTGGTCGCCATTTCGATTGTTTTCACGATTGTCGGCCCCGTCCCGATCAACAACCGCGTCGCGGCCTGGAATCTCGATGATCTGCCGCCAAATTGGAAAGCTGACCGTGTTCGCTGGGACAAACTTCACGCCATTCGCGTCGTGATATTGCTTGTTTCGCTGATTGCTCTGGCTTTCGGCGCCACGCGAAAATAGCTGTAAATTTGGGCAATTTGTCAGCAGTTTGCCCGTTTTGAGTACTCGATTCTTTAATCCATGCCTTCCAAAACCACAATTCCAACATCAAACGACGATGCACCGCCCTTGGAAACTCCGGTTGCATCTTTCACTGTGGGAGCAATTTGATGAACAATTTCCTCTACTGGTTCACGATACTTCTTTTGATGAGCGCGAAGTCGGGAATTGAGCGCATCCTAACTTTGTTGTGAAGCCTCCATTGATGACTCCCCATTCACCGAGACCATTGAGTGGAATAGAAATGTAGATAACGCTGGCATCGGAACTGACAGCATTGTAAGAAACTTTCGTCCCATCGTTGATAATAGTAACTCGATGTTCTCCAAGGGTTCGATGATCGTGGTCTGCAAGCACTAAATACCCAGGGTCGTTAAAAAGGTGCGCTTCATTCGGTAGAGCGATGAAGACACAATCGCTTTCCCACTGACCGACAGTTGCTGTGTAGTCCTCAGCAACCTTAGCAAGAAGCATAAAGCCAAGATGTTCTTGCAATGCATTTGATAATTTGGTCATGGCACGATTAAATGATGCTCTTACTAATTACATCGAAGCCGTAAACAGAATCGAGTACTCGATATTCAATCCATCCCTTCCAAAACCACAATTCCATCGCGGATGTGGAAACTGATGCGCGAAGGTTCCCAATTGGGCGCGACGCGGCGATGAAAATTGCGGTCATTGGTGACGACGCTGGCGCCGCTTCCTCGCGCTTCGCGGGCTAAAATGTCGTCGGCTTCAGTTCCGGCAATCACAATTTCCAGTTCGCCGCGCCGCGCCATTTCCTTGAGTTCATCGGGTTCGTCGATGTTGTGTGGCAAAGACGCATCGGCGTAAAACAAAATCGGAAAGCAATCGTAGCGGCGCAATTCTTCGCGCATCGTGATCAAATGCTGAAATTGGCCGCGTCCGCGGCTGTCTTTTTCGTAGCGCGCGACGTTGCTCGCATCGACCAGAACGCGCGTCGTGGCGCCGTGCAGTACGCGAACGTAATAGCGCCCGACTTCGCGCACGCCGGACAGAAAACGCTTCGCCAGTTCTTCGTTGTTGTCGCGCAAGGTTTCGATGTCGCGCGACAAGGCCGCCACCCAAATTTCGTCGTTTTTGTCGATGCGCTCTTTGGCTTCGCGCGGCGAAACACGAACTTCGCGTTGCTCGCTTTTCCAGACGAAAACTTCATCGCGCCCGAACAACGGCTTGGGCGGACGCGGCGGTTTTTTGGGCTTGGCGGGTTTTGCCGCAACCACCGGAACTTCGGGCATGATTGTGGGCGTTGGTTCTTCGACCTGGTTTTGTTCCTCGATTTGCGCTTGCAATTGCGCCAGATGGCGGCGCGTTTCTTCCTGCAACAGTTGGCCTTGCCGCACCAAACGCTTCAAGCGCTTGATTTCCAGACTTTGCTCTTCGATTTCTTTTTCGTAGCCGCGTGCGCGCCGCGCCTCGCGCTCAAAGTTTTTCTGCGCTTCGCTCAACTTGTTTTGCGCTTCGCTGTCGCGCTTGGCGCTTTGATGCGTTTGCTGCTCGCGTTCGCGTTGCGCGCGTTGAAGTTCGTTGCGCAACGCATCATTTTCGCGCCGCAGTTGAATGCCGCTTTGTTCGGCGGCTTGCGCGCGCTGTCGCCATTCTTCACTTTGCTTTTGCAATTGCGCGCTTTCGTCAGAAGGCGTTTTTGGCGCTTCTCTCGGTGTTTCGAGTACTCGATTGTCGGTTTTCGTCTCGTTCTCTTCAGGAATTGAAAAACGACCGTCGAAATAAACGGTGAGCAGCAAATGGTCAAAGCCGAACTGTTCGATCAATTGCGAGTTCTGCACTTGAAATGCTTCTTCGTTTTCGATGAGCGCGAGCACTTCCACAACGTTTTTACCAGCGTTTTCGCGCCACCATTGCGCTAAAGCGTCGCGCGTGGTGGCTTCTTTTTCCAGATGCGCTTTCAGGCGCGAACGCACCAAAGGTTGTGTCAAAGCGCGCGGCGATTGTTGGAAACCGCGCGCGATTTCCTGGCGCAAGCCAAATTGTTCGTCTTCGCGCAACCAAGCCCACAAATCGCGTTGCGAAACGGCGCGAAAAAACGCCGCGAAAACAATCTCCGGCCAAGCGGCGGAAATCGGTTCTTCGGTATTTTCGTTGGCATCGTTCATGGAATCGAGTACTCGATAAGGAAACCAGAACCCCGAACGTAAGTGAGGGGCTGAGGTAACTGCGATTTCAGCCCCTCACTTACGTTCGGGGTTCTGGACTTGGACGCATCAACTAAAACGCCCGCATCGAGAAAATGCGGGCGTTGTCAACAAAACTTCTGATTAAACCGCCGCGACTTCGATAGTTTGCGCGGTTTTGGAGCTGGCAACGAGTTCGCGCAGAACATATTGCAAAATGCCGCCGTGCCGGTAATATTCGATTTCAATCGGCGTATCGATGCGCGATTGAACCTGCACCTGGAAAGTTTGTCCGTTCGCGCGGCGCACAACGAGTATCAAATCTTGGCGCGGCTTCATGCCTTCCAGCCCCAAAATATCGAAAGTTTCAGTGCCCGTCAAACCCAGTGCCGAAGCCGTAATGCTGTCCTTGAACTGACACGGCAAAACGCCCATTCCGACCAGGTTGGAACGATGAATGCGCTCGAAACTTTGCGCGATGACGGCACGCACGCCCAGCAAACGCGTGCCTTTGGCCGCCCAGTCGCGCGAACTTCCCGTGCCATATTCCTGACCGGCGATGACGATAAGCGGAACATCGGCAGCGGCATATTTCACCGACGCGTCGTAAATGCTCATCTGTTCGCCTTCGGGCTGATGAATCGTCACGCCGCCTTCGACGCCGGGAACCATCAGGTTTTTGATGCGCACGTTGGCGAAAGTGCCGCGCGTCATCACGCGGTCGTTGCCGCGCCGCGAACCATACGAGTTGAAATCTTGCGGGCGCACGCCTTTTTGCTGAAGGTAAAGTCCGGCCGGCGAATCGGCTTTGATCGCTCCAGCTGGCGAAATGTGATCGGTTGTGACGGAATCGCCGAAAATCGCCAGAGGGCGCGCGTAGCGAATATCGTGTACTCGATCCGCGTCCATGCTCATGTCGGTGAAAAACGGCGGCTGCTGGATATACGTCGAGTTTTTGTCCCACGCATAAACATTGCCGCTCGAAGACGGAACTTCGTTCCACAGCGGGTTCTGGCCTTCAAAATCCGAATACAAGCGTTCAAAGGTCGCGGCATCGAAGGCTTGCATCAACAAATCGCGGACTTCTTCCTGCGTCGGCCAGATGTCGCGCAGCATGATTTCGCGCCCGCCGCGCCCAAAGCCAATCGGTTCTCGGCTCATGTCGATGTCAACTGTTCCGGCCAGCGCGAACGCGACCACCAACGGCGGCGACATCAGGAAGTTCGCTTTCACGTTTTGATGCACGCGCGCTTCAAAGTTGCGATTGCCGGAAAGCACGCTGGCGACTACCAGATCGTTGCTCGTCACGGCTTCTTCGATGCGCGGATCAAGCGGGCCAGAGTTGCCGATGCAAGTCGTGCAACCGTAACCGACAGTTTGAAAACCCAGTTTATCCAGCGATTTGCTCAAGCCGGTTTTGTCCAGATAGTCGGTGACGACGCGCGAGCCGGGCGCCAAACTCGTCTTGACATAAGACGGCACTGCCAAACCCAATTCGAGAGCTTTTTGCGCCAACAAACCCGCCGCCAGCATGACGCTGGGATTCGATGTGTTGGTGCAACTTGTGATGGCGGCGATCACGACATCGGCGTGACCGATTTCAACGGCGCCGCGCGCGAATTCGTCCAAAGGTACGCGCTCAACGCGGTCGGGCGTCGGGCGGTTGTTCATCATTTCTTCTTCGGTCGTCGGGTTGGTGTTTTTGGTCGAAGTTTCGGCTTCAAAGCGCACGCGCTTGGGCAACGTTTCGGGGTCTTGTTCGCCGCCGCCTGCTAAAGGTTTGCCCGGATGCGCGTGGAAACTCATCTTGGTCTGAAAACGCTGCTCCAAATCTTCCATCGTTTTCTGGTAGCCGCCTTCATAAACTGGCTGCTCGAAAAGTTCGCGGAACTTTCCCTTCAAATCCGACAGGTTGATGCGATCTTGCGGACGCTTCGGGCCAGCGACGCTGGGCGTCACGTCTTCCAGGTTCAATTCCAGCAGATTCGAGTACTCGATCTCGCCTTTTTGCGGCATTCCGAACAAGCCCTGCGCCTGGAAATAATTGCGAAACGCCGCGACCTGCGCTGGCGTGCGTCCGGTATCCGCCAGATATTTGCAGGATTCTTCATCGACGGGAAAAAAGCCCATCGTCGCGCCATATTCGGGCGCCATGTTCGCTATCGTGGCGCGGTCGGGCAACGTCAAAGAAGCGGCGCCTTCGCCATGAAACTCGACGAACTTGCCGACGACTTTCTGACGCCGCAAGATTTCCGTGATGTAGAGCGCCAGATCGGTCGCTGTCACGCCTTCTTTCAAGCTGCCCGAAAGATGCACGCCGACGACATCGGGCGTCAGGAAATAAACCGGTTGCCCGAGCATTCCGGCTTCGGCTTCGATGCCGCCGACGCCCCAGCCGACAATGCCCAAACCGTTAATCATCGTGGTGTGACTGTCGGTTCCGACCAGCGTATCGGGATAATAAACGCCATCTTTTTCGAGCACGCCTTTGGCCAGATATTCCAAGTTCACCTGGTGCACGATGCCGATGCCGGGCGGCACCACTTTGAAACTTTCAAAGGCTTGCATGCCCCATTTGAGGAACTGATAGCGCGCTGCGTTGCGTCTGAACTCGATTTCCATATTCAGCATCAAGGCGTTCGGCACGCTGGAATAATCGACTTGCACGGAGTGATCGACCACTAAATCGACGGGCACCAGCGGTTCGATGATTTTCGGATCGGCGCCAAAACGCGCCGACGCCGAACGCATCGCGGCCAAATCGACGAGCAGGGGAACGCCGGTGAAATCCTGCAACACGATGCGCGCCACGACGAAGGGAATTTCTTCGGTGCGCTCCTGAATGGGCTGCCAGTTGGCCAATGTGCGCACATCGTTTTCTTCGACTTTTTTGCCGTCGCAGTTGCGCAAAACGCTTTCGAGGACGATGCGAATGGAAACCGGCAGTTTGGAAATCGGCCCGACGCCAGCTTTTTCCAGTTGGGGAAGCGAGTAGAAATGCGCGTCTCGTCCGTGTCCGGTGTCGAAGGTTTGCAAGGAATCAAAGAGATTATGGGACATTGTGGTCGTGAAAACTCCGTGGAAGTGAGGGTTGCCAAAACTTCGTGAGGCGTGAGGAAACAACACAGGCAGTTTATGCGCGAAGCGCCAAACGGTCAAGCAAAAACGCGAATCGAGTACTCGATATTCCTTGCACGTTAAAATAAGCGCATGACCATCGCCATCATCGGCGCGACTTCTCGCCGCTCCAAGTTCGCCAACAAAGCCGTGCGCGCCTTTCTCGAACACGGCGACACCGTAATTCCGATTCATCCCGCGCAAAGCGAAATCGAAGGCTTGCGCGTATACGCCAGCGTTCTCGATGTGCCGCAAACCATTGATGTCGCCAACTTTTACGTGCCCGCCAACATCGGCCAACGAGTACTCGATGAGTGCGCGCAAAAAGGTATTCCGCGCGTCATCTTAAATCCAGGCGCCGCAAGTTCGGAACTGCTGCAACGCGCGCACGAGTTAAACATCGAAGCCGTGCAAGCCTGCTCCATTCGCATGATCAGCCGCGCACCAAGCGAGTTTTCGGAGGAATGAGAAAATGGTGAACTTTGACGAAGCATTGGCGGAAGTTAGAAAGCAGCTTGGTGCAGATTGCGTCATAACATCCATCACAACGCGGCCTTATGGCTGGGTGTTTTGTTACACCTCCAGGCAACACGTTGAGACTGGCGATGAGAGATATGGATTGATCGGCAATGCGCCGTTCTTTATTTCAAAATGGGGCCAAGTAGAGAGAATATCCACAGCCACGAATTGGCCTCCTAACTTGTTTTTTAAGAACTGGGAAGCCGCTCATCCTGAATATGAATTGCCGAAATGTGAAGAAGGCTTCCTGTTGTATGACAGTGCTCTTACTTTAAGCGAAGACGATGAAAAGGAGATTATTCGCATCCTCAATACAGTTTTGTGGTACGCAATCGGCTTCAAAACCGACGAAACGCGCTTCCAAGTCGATGGTGGGAAATGCCGTTTTCGCGTACAGCATCGCATAGGTGAAACATGGCAGAGGAGTTTGCTGGGCAACTATTACGCTTTAATCGCTCAACGTCTCAAGCAAATGGCGAAAATCGAACCACGCGACAAAGAACATCTTGACGCTACGCAGAGCGGAACATTCCACGTCACGTTGAAAGATGAAAATTATCTCATCAAGGTCACTTCAACAATGACTGAAAACGGTGAAGAATTGCATCTCAAAACAGAACCTCAGGCGTGACTTTAGCGGCTCAAAGCGAGGACAGCATGAACTTTGACGAAGCGATGGCGAAAGTTAAGAAGCGGATCGGTGCTGATTGCAGGGTCACGAAAGTTGAAACGAAGCCTTGCGGCTGGATGTTTCATTATCAGGAAATAGATTGGAAAAATCAAAAGTCCCTCGGGCGTGGGCCAATTTTCGTTGATGTGTTTGGCGAAATGTTCCATGCGTCCAGCTTTCTTGGTGAAGACGTTTTCTACCGAGAATGGGAAGTTTTGTATTCAGAGTACAAAAGTGAATTGTGGAAATCTGATGAGCCAACGATTCTTAGCGAAGAGGAAGTACTGGGAACGATGCGTGTTATTAACACGATTTTGATGTATGCCATCAAAGACAAAGCCAGTGAAATCAGCATCAAATCGCTGCCAAACTTCTTTCATTTTATCGTTCGTTACCTCATTGATGACGAGTGGCATGATCAAATGAAGTCGCATAATTACGCTTTGATAGCCTTTCGTCTCAAGGAAATGGCAAAAATTGAACCGCGCGACAAACATGCTTCGCCTGCTCCTCAAAACGGTTCATTTGATGTGACAATGAAAGGCGAAAATTATCACGTATTTGTCACTTCAACGCTGACTAAAAACGGTGAAGAATTGCACTTGAAACTCCAACTCGAAACCTAAATTTCTTCATCGTACTTGCGCCTCCATCTGCTTCGTGCTACACTTTGTGAAAAGTTTCACAGAATTGTGGAATTGAGATTGAAAGGAGGTGTGGGCGATGAAAGTGTTGCTGATTAATCCGTCGTATCAGACGTGGACATCGAATGTGGGCGTGGGTCATCAGGTTCCGCTGGGTTTGCTGATGGTTGGCGGGCCGCTCTTGGATGCGGGTCACGAAGTGCGTTTGTTAGACGCCGAAGAAGGGCGCTTGTCGTTGCGCAAAGTTGAGCGCGAAGTGCGCCATTGGCAGCCCGACGTGGTGATGACGGGTCACGCCGGTTCAACGCCCGCGCACCCGATTTGTCTGCAAACGTTGCGCGCCGCCAAGCGTGGGCGCAGCGATGTCATCGGTGTTTATGGCGGCGTTTTTCCGACGTATCATGCGCGCGGTATTTTGCAGCAGGAAAGTGCGGTCGATGTGATTGTGCGCGGCGAAGGCGAAGCGACAACGCTGGAGTTGATGCAAACGCTGGCGGGAAATCGAGTACTCGATGATGTGGCGGGCCTCAGTTTTCGACGTGAAACGGAGATTGTGGAAACGCCGGATCGCGCGCCGATTCGACCTTTGGATGGGTTTCGCGTTGGCTGGGAATTGATCAAGAACTGGGACAAATATCGGTGTTTCGGTTTGGGTCGCGCGGCGATTGTGCAATGGTCGCGTGGCTGTCCGCATCATTGCACTTATTGCGGGCAGTTCGGTTTTTGGGTGAATTGGCGTCACCGCGATGTCGTCCAAATGGCGGATGAAATCGAGTGGTTGCATCGCACACACCAGATTCGGTTTTTTACATTGGCCGATGAAAACCCGACGACGCACCGCGAAACGTGGAAGCGTTTTCTGGAAGAGATCGCGTCGCGCGATTTGCCGATTCAGTTTTTTGCGACGATTCGCGCCACCGACATCGTACGCGACGCCGAACTTTTGCCGTTGTATCGCAAAGCGGGAATCCAATACATTTTGATGGGCATTGAAACCACCGATGAAAGCGTCTTGCAGCAGATTCGCAAAGGCTCGACGACGCGCCACGATTTCCAGGCGTGCCAATTGTTGAAGCAGAACGGCATTTTTTCGGTGATCGGCCACGTCGTCGGTTTGGGCGAAGAAAGCTGGGCTGGTTTTCGACAAACGTTGCGGCAATTGAAGTTGTACGACGGCGATTATCTCAACGCGATGTATGTCACGCCGCACAGTTGGAGCCAGTTCGCGCAGGAAGTGGCGGAAGCGCCGGTCGTGCAAACCGATCAAAGCCTGTGGGATTATCGCCATCAGATTTTGGGTCAGGAAACCTTGAAACCGTGGCAGATTTTTCTGGGCGTCAAATGGCTGGAAGTGTGTTTCCATTTGCAGCCGCGCAAAATGTGGGCGATGCTGACGATGCGCGACCGTGATTTGCGCCGCCAGACGTTGTGGACATTGTTTCATACGGCGTTGGTGTGGTTTGGCGAAATCGGTGATTTCCTTTGCCGCACCTCATTCGCACGCCATCCACAAACCTTGCGCGAAACAGTTCTCCAGCAACAAGGCGCGCCGCGCGAATCCAAGCCGAAAGCGCGATCTACTTCATGGAAGATGAACCGCCAAGACGCTAAGAGCGCCAAGAAAAGAACTGGTTTCGAGTACTCGAATGTTTGATGAAGGCACATTCTTTGTGCAGATGCCGTCTATTCGTCGCTCATGTGGAAAGTTTTATGAAGACAATTTGTTGGACGGTGTTGCTGGCAATTATTTTGTGTGGCTCGGCTTGCGCTGAGGTCGTCGCGCCTCGATACGATTTGCGTGTGCGCTTGCAATCTGGTGAAGCGCATTTGGTGAATCACAGCGGCAAAATCGTGGGAACGATGGTTGTCAGTAGGCGCAAGATTGTATCATCGGTGAATGAAACCGCGAGTTACCAACTTCGAGTACTCGAAAGCCGCGAGAAGGGATCGAAAGTGCGTCTTACGTTTGGCGCTGACAACACAACTGGCACGCGGAGTGGTGTCACGATTTATGCACCGTTTTGGGCGGCCATCAAAGAGCCGACAAATCAAGCTTTCAATGGTGATGCCATTCGCGGTCAAAGTGCGGACGTGGAAATTGCTCCGAATGGCGATGTCGCTCCAGATTTTAGCGAGCCGTCGCTTTCTTTGTTGAAGAAGATTTATACAGCTAAGACATCCTTAGAAAAAGAAAGAGTGCGCCGCGAAATCGTAGCATTTGAAATAAAACGTCAAATAATAGAAAAGTTTCGTTGGTTTATTGGCGTGCGCCCAACAAAGCCTGTCGCTATCGGCGAATCTTGGCGTGGAGCTATTCTTTTGCGCATAGGTTATTTGGAGCGGCGCGTCCCAGTTCTCTACAAGTTGGCAAAAACTGAAAATAACGTCGCTTTCGTCACGATGCGCGTCAACGAACGCCCCGAGAAAATGGTCAGGGTTTCAATGCCGAAGAACATGCAAGACAATAGTTGGAATGTTCAAAGTGGCACGATGCAGATCGATCTAAAAAGCGGCTGGCCTTTGCGTGCGCAGAACAACGGACAAAGTTTTTCGCAACTGCAAACGGTCCAGAAGAAGGGCGCACATTCACAAACTTTACTGACAACCTACGGCAAAAGCCTTTCGCAAGTCGAGACAATGCCACTCGCATCTTTCCGAGCGCCGTAAGGTGGGCTAAAATCGCTGCATCTACAAATCCAGTACTCGAAAGAAGGAAAATATGAGCGATTTTTCTCCGCGCCCCAGCGATAAGTTCACCTTTGGTCTTTGGACAGTTGGAAATCCGGGCCGCGATCCGTTTGGTGAACCGACGCGCGCCGTCGTGAATCCCAATGACAGCGTGCGCAAGCTGGCGAAAATCGGCGCTTATGGCGTCAACTTTCACGACGATGATCTGGTTCCATTTGGTTCATCGGCACAGGAACGCGACCGCATCGTTAGCGAATTCAAGACGGCTTTGGCAGAAAGCGGAATGCGGGTGCCGATGGCGACGACGAACTTGTTTTCGCAGCCGATTTTCAAGGACGGCGCGTTCACGTCCAGCGACCCGAAAGTGCGCGCTTTTGCGACACAGAAAGTCATGCGCGCGATGGATTTGGGCGCCGAGTTCGGCGCGGAAACGTATGTTTTCTGGGGCGGGCGCGAAGGTTCGGAAGTCGATGGCGCGAAGAATCCACTCGATACTTTGAAGTGGTTCCGCGAATCGCTCAATTTTCTTAACGCATATCAAAAAGCGCAAGGCTACAATTACAAAATCGCGCTTGAAGCCAAGCCGAACGAGCCGCGCGGCGACATTTTTCTGGCGACAACCGGCAATATGCTGGGCTTTATCGAGACTTTGGACGAGCCGCAAAACGTCGGTGTCAATCCCGAATTCGCGCACGAAACAATGGCCGGTTTGAACTTCACGCACCACGTCGCGCAGGCGATTGATGCGGGAAAACTGTTCCACATCGACCTCAACGGACAAAAGCCCGGGCGCTTCGATCAGGATTTGCGCTTTGGCGCCGAAGACCTGAAAACCAACTTTTATTTAGTGAAACTGCTGGAAGATTCGGGTTATTCCAACCCGAAGCATTTCGATGCGCACGCTTTGCGCACCAGCGATGCCGAAGACGTTTACGAATTTGCCAAAGGTTGCATTCGCACTTACGGCATCTTCCGCGACAAGGTGGAGAAGTTCAACAACGATGCGGAAATTCAGGCGATTGTCAAAGAACTGAACAAGGACACGCAAAGTTTGGTTGGCCAGTTCTCGAAAGAAAGCGCCGATAAATTGAAGTCGCAGGAATTTGATGTGACTGCGTTGACGAATCGCTCTTTGCCGTATGAAAAACTGGATCAACTCGTAGTCGAACTGTTGATGGGCGTGCGCTGAATTTACTGCAAAGAACCCCAAGCGTAAGCGACGGGTGGAACTTGGGAGCCACATCAAACTCCCAAGTTCCACCCGTCGCTTACGCTTGGGGTTCTTTGTTTCTAGGTTCGTTATGATGTATCGAACTTGATTAAGCGCCAAGAAACCAATTGGGAAACGCTTCGCGGTTTTGTCGCCATTCTTCGGGAATCGCTGCTTCGCCGGTGTAGCAGGCAACGATGCCGCCGACCATCGCGCAAGTCGTATCGCGGTCGCCCAAACCGGCGACGGTCAGCCACAGCGCTTCGTCGAAATGATCGAGTTCGTGCGCCGCGCACCACAGCACAAAAGGAACAGTGTCTTGCGCCGAGATTTCAAAACCGCTGCCTAAAACATCCGCCGCTTCTTCAACAGTTGCGTCATCGACCATGCCGCGCGCGAACCTGATTCCGTCGCGCACGGCGCTTTCCGGGACGCTTTCGAGTACTCGATTGAGATATTCGCGCCCATCGAATTCGTCGTCATCTTTCAAGCGCCACGCCCACGCCGCACCGACCGCGACGGCAATCGCGCCCGCAATCGCTTCGGGATGCGAATGTGTGATATAAGCCGAGCAGCGCGCGTTTTCGACAACGGCGTCCATATCGTCGGCGAAATAAGCGCCAACCGGAGCCACGCGCATCGCCGCACCATTGCCCCAACTTCCCTGACCGTTGAACAAACCTTGCGCGAGCGCGCCCCAATCTTCGCCATCCGCCATTTTGGGAAGAATCTCGCCCATCGCCGCGCCATATTTGCGCGCCATGTCATAGTGGCGACCGAAACTAAGCGCCAGTTCATCGGGAAGAATTTCGTCGTGCTGGCGCAACGTTTCGACAACAGAAAACGCCATGTTGCTGTCGTCCGTCCATTTCCAAGGCGGACGGCTCAGCGTGCGTCGCAGCGCGATAAAGCGCGCCATCACTTCGTCGTCAGTGAAATCGTAAGGCGGCCCGGCCACTTCGCCGGAATTAATCAGGCTGCGGATGATGTCCCAGTTCATAAAAAAGCCTTCGCCAAACGCATCACCGACGCAAAGCCCTTGCAAACTCGTCATCGCCCGCACCAAACGCTCTTCTCGAGTACTCGACATTTCGCCTCCAAAAATAAACCTCAGATGAACACGGATGAACACAGATAAGGATAGAAGCAAAGGATTCGAGCACTTGATTACTATCTGTGTTCATCTGTGGTTTATTTCTCGCTGTAACCCAAACGTTGAATCCACATTTCGTTGTCGCGCCACTTGTCGCGCACTTTGACGCGCAGTTCGAGATAAACCGAACGTCCGAGCAACGTCTCGATTTCCTTGCGCGCGGCTTGTCCGATTTCTTTGATTTTCGTGCCGCCCGCACCGACGACGATGCGTTTTTGACTTTCGCGCTCGACGTGAATAAAGGCTTCGATGAACAGCGTGCCGTTTTTGCGCGGCTCCATCATCTCGACGCCGACCGCGACGGCGTGCGGAATTTCTTCGCGCAACTGCAACATCGCCTGCTCGCGCACCAGTTCTTCGATGTGAAATTCCGGCGGACGGTCGCCTGTCATATCGGCGGGGAAATATGGTTGGCCTTCGGGCAAGCGCCGGATAATCTCGGCTTTCAACATTTCCAATCCGGTTTTTTCCTGAGCGGAAATCAAAAACGTCGCCGCGAACGGATGCAGCGCCCCAAACTCCTCGGTTCGAGTACTCAATTCGTCGGCGACATCGCACTTATTTAAGGCCAAAATCACCGGCACTTTGATGTTTTGCAACAGAGCGGCGGCGCGATGATCGTCGGCGTGCGGACGGTCGGTCGCGTCCGCTACAAACACCACGCATTCGATGTCGCCCAGCGCGCTCTTGGCGTTTTTTACCAGAGCTTCGCCCAACTTGTGCTGTGGTTCGTGAATGCCCGGCGTGTCCAGAAAAACGATCTGATATTCGCCGGCCAAAACCTCGAGTTCGATGTGTGCCGTACGAATCGCTTCATCATCGGGCGCGTCTTTTTTGCCTTTGAGCTCGTCCCAATCGGCGATCACATCGCGCGGCGAAGTGGCCGCCAAATCGTTCATCAAAGCGCGGTCAAAATCATTCAAAGTCGGTTCGTCTTCAGTGACAAAGGTTTTATCTTCGCCGCCTTCGATTTCTTCAGGCTCGCTTTCGTCCAGGTTGAAGTGGCTCAAAACGCCCGCGATGCGATGTCGCGTGGTTTGCGGTCGCGGCGAAACAATGACGTGTTTGCGTCCCAGTAACGCGTTCAATAAAGTGCTTTTTCCGACATTGGGGCGTCCCCAGAGAACGCAAAATCCAGATTTCATAATTGTTATTGTTACGCTAATTTCGTTCGCAAAAACAGCGCAACTTTGTCGCTACTTTTAAAATAAGTGGCGTTTATCCGCGCCGTTTTTGCGAACGCAAGTTAGCGTAACTATTAAGCAGCGCGGCGAGCGCGTTTCGGGTCGGCGACGGGAATGGCCGCCAACAGTTCTTTGGTGTAATCCTGTTGCGGATGGTTGAAAATCTGCGCGCTGTCGCCGCTTTCGACGATTTTGCCGCTTTGCATCACGGTGATGCGGTCGCACAAAACGCGCACAACTGCCAGATCGTGCGAGATAAATAACATCGTCAGGTTTAGGCGCTTTTGCAAATCCAATAACAAGTTGACGATTTCGGCTTGAGTTGAAACATCCAACGCGGAAACCGGTTCGTCCGCGACGATAAATTTCGGTTCGACGGCCAGAGCGCGCGCGATACCGATGCGCTGGCGTTGTCCACCGGAAAATTCGTGCGGATAGCGACCTTGAATGTCGCGCGGCATTTGCACCAATTCGAGTACTCGACTGACTTCGTTGTCGCGCTCGCGGCGGCTGGAAATGCCGCGCAACTGCAACGCTTCGCCGATGATTTGCCCGACCGTCATGCGCGGATTGAAAGCGCCATACGGGTCTTGAAAAACGATCTGCATTTCGCGCCGCAAGTCGCGCATCGCGTTTTTTCTCAGGTCGAAAACGTTTCGGTCGCGCACTAAAACGCGCCCACTCGTCGGCTCAATCAAGCGCAAAATTAAGCGTCCGGTTGTCGATTTGCCAGAACCGCTTTCGCCGACTAACCCCAATACTTCGCCTTCGTTAATGTGAAACGAAACGTCATCGACGGCTTTGACGACGGAACCTTTGTCGCCCCACATTCCGCTTTGCTTGGAGAAATGTTTGACCAGATTATCGACTTGAATATAGCTCATGGTTGGATGGTTTAAATAGGACACGGAACTTCGTTACACGGGTTGAACGGGTTTTCACGGATCAGAAAAGAAAATGTCGAGTACTCGATTCCCAATCTACGAAATCCGTGTTTATCTGTTTAATCCGTGTAACGAAGTTCCGTGTCCTATTTCTGCTGTTTTACATCGTAGATTCTTCGTTTAACTTGTGGTTTCGGGCCAAAGTTAAGCAAGAGGCCGACTTCCAAGTTCGTCGAACGCAGGTAATTGAGAAGTTGCGCTTCGTGCTTTTCTCCCAAACCCTCGACCGCTTTGATTTCAACAATAACAAGTTCGTTGACCAAGATGTCCGCGAAATAGTCGCCGACTTTCTTTTCTCGATAAAACACTTCAATGGGCGCTTGCTGCCGAACCACTAAACCCAAATGCACGAGTTCGTAAGCTAACGCTTCCTCGTAAACCTTCTCCAAAAATCCATAACCCAACGTATTATAAACAAGGTAGAACGCCGCAATGATTTGCCGCGTGGTTTCCTGATATTTCATCCGTGAAAATCCGTTCAATCCGTGTATGAAATCCGTGTTTTAATCTTTAAGAAGCAACCCGCGCCCAGTGATTCGGCGAGATTTGCACCAGCGGCAAGGCGCTTTCTTCGGCTGTTGGAAACCAATCCAATGTCGGCAAAAGCTGTTTCGGTGCGGAATCGAGCGTCGGCAAAGAACGCAAAAGTCCCTGTGTATAAGGATGTTTCGGGCTGGCAAAAATCGTTTCGACATCTGCCGTTTCGACGATCTTGCCGCGATGCATTACGACCACGCGGTCGCACATTTCGGCGACCAAACCCATGTTGTGCGTGATCAGCAAAATCGCCATGTCGCGTTCCTGACGCAGCTTTTTCATCAAATCGAGTACTCGCGCCTGCACCGTCACATCCAAAGCCGTCGTCGGTTCGTCGGCGATCAGCAAATCGGGATTGCAACTGAGAGCAATCGCAATCATCACGCGCTGCCGCATTCCGCCGGAAAGCTGATGTGGATACGCATCGACGCGACTTTCCGGCTCGTTGATACCGACATCGCGCAAGGCTTCAATTGCTCGAGCGCGCGCCGCTCTTCCGTGCAGATTTTGGTGCAACCCCAGCGCTTCTTCGATGTGATTGCCGACGGTATAAAGCGGGTCAAGGCTCGTCATCGGCTCCTGGAAAATCATTGCAATGTCGTCGCCGCGAATCTTGCGCATTTGCGAATCGGAAAGTTTCAGCAAATCTTTGCCTTTCCACAACACTTCGCCTCCAATGATTTTTCCTGGCTTGGAAACCAGTCGCAGCACGCTCAAACTCGCCACGCTTTTGCCGCTCCCGCTTTCGCCGACGATGCCCAGCGTTTCCTTGCGACCAACCGAAAACGACACATCATCCACCGCGTTGATGACTCCGTCGTCGGTGTAGAATCGAGTACTCAAATTGCGTACGTCAAGAAGAAGTTCACTCATAATTTTCGATTGTTACGCAAAGCTACGCTTCGCAAAAACGGCGCAAATAAGCGCTATTCCTTTTTGAAAAATCGCGTTCAAGTCGTGCCGTTTTTGCGAACGAAGTTAGCGTAACTATCCCAGTTTGCGCGATTTCGGATCGAGCGCGTCTCTTAAACCATCGCCCAAAAAGTTGAACGCCAAAGTCGTGATGAAAATCAGGACGCCGGGCGCCAAAATCCAAGGGCGTGATTCCAGCGTCGTGAGGTTTTGCGCCGCCGTCAACATATTGCCCCAACTCGCCATCGGGTCGCGGATGCCCAAACCTAAAAACGACAAACCCGCTTCGCTCAAGATGTAACCTGGCACCGCCATTGTTGCGGCGATAATCGCATAAGTGAACGTTGACGGCAAAATATGGCGCACGATAATGCGCATATCGCTCATGCCCAAAGCGCGTCCGGCTTCGACGTATTCGCGTTCGCGCACGCTCAAAACCATGCCTCTGACGATGCGCGCCATGCCCGCCCAACCGATGAAACTCAAGATCACGATAATCAGCAGATAAACCGTCGTCGGCGGAAGGGTAATCGGCAACGCGGCGGCCAGTGCGAGCAACAAGTAAAAGTCGGGAATGCTCATGATGATTTCGCACACGCGCATAATCAAATCATCAACAAGGCCGCCATAAAAGCCGCTAATGCCGCCGACCAACATTCCCAACGAAAACGTAATCGCAATGGCGACGAGGCCAATCGAAAGCGAAATCTGCGAACCATAGAGCAGACGCGAAAGATAATCGCGCCCAAACTCATCGGTTCCCAGCAGAAAAATCGCGCCGCCTTTGGGGACGCCGAACAAATGAGTACTCGATGGAATGACGCCAAGTAATTTATATTCCGAGCCTTGAACGAAAAAAGAAACCGGATATTTTTGGCTGGTATCCATCGGATAAACGATGTCGCGCAAGGGCGTAAATTGCTGCGCCGTGCCATACACAAATGGCCGCAGATGAAACTTTCCCGTATCGGCTTCACGGAAACGCACGCGCATCGGCGGCTGAAAGGTCGCGCTGGCGCGGCTGCCTGGAAGCTGATCCTGCGGGTCATAGGGCGCGATGAAAGGCGCTAAAATCGCCGTCAAGTACAGCAAAATCAAGGTCACGCCGCCGATCACAGCGAAGCGGTTTTTGCGCAGTTCGCGCCACGTCAGTTGCGCCGGAGAAAGCGAGACCTGACTCAGTCCGCGTGCTGCGCGTCCGGTCAAAATTTGTCGCTCGGCACGTTTGTCGCCAAGGGTTTGGCTGCCAACGTCCGCAGTTCCAGAGCCCACGAGATCGGGCGCGGGTGAAATCGCCGAAACGTGGCCGTCGCCGGTGGAAATCGGCAGCGGAGTTTGCGCAGGCGGTTCGATGGACGCGCCAGGCGACGATTGGAGATCGCGGTTGGGATTATCGTGGAGATTGGCCATCGTGAATTGAAATCGAGTACTCGAACAAAGCGAAAAACTAACTCAAGCGAATGCGCGGGTCGGTGATGACCAAAAGAATGTCGGCGATGAGGTTGCCCAGAATCAACAAAACCGCGCCCATCACGAACGCTGCCATCGAGACATACAAATCCTGCGACTGCACCGATTCGAGCAATAAACGCCCCAAGCCAGGCCACGCCATTACGTTCTCGACCAGAGCTGCGCCCGCCAAAAGCCCGCTCAGTTCGTAGCCAATCAACGTGACAAGTGGATTAATAGCGTTGCGTGTGGCGTGTTTCCAGATGACTTTGCGTTCGCTGAGTCCGCGTGCGCGACTGGCCAGAATGTAGTTCTCGCTCAGCACATCGAGCAGGTTGCCGCGCATTTGCCGCATCAAACCCGCCACGCCGCCGATGCCCAAAACAAAAACCGGCAAAATCATGTGCCACGTCGTGTCCTTGATTTTGCCGAACTGCGACATCGTGTCGTAATTCTGGCTGGTCGCGCCGCCGATGGGAAACCAGCCCGTTTGCTGCGCGAATTTCAATGCCAGTAGCGCCACGAAGAAGCCGGGCAGCGAAATGCCCGCAAAAGCGCCGAAATTGGTTAATCGGTCGAGCCAACTGTTGCGATGCGTCGCGGTATAAATGCCCAGAGGAATCGCCAGAATCCACGACAAAACCGCCGACCAGAACGACAAAATGAAGGTGTAATAAATGTGCGATTTGATCAGCTTGAAAACCGGCTCTTTGTAGGCGAACGATTCGCCAAAGTCTCCATGAACAGCATTCTTCAGCCACAGGCCATATTGCACATACGCCGGTTTGTCCAAGCCGAAATCTTTTTCCAGACGTTTCAAGGTTTCAGGGCGAATTTTCGGGTCTTGCTTCAACTGCGTCAAATAATCGCCGGGCGCGAGCTGCATGGCGCCAAACGACATCAAGGTGATGCCGAAGACAAGAGGAATCAATTGCAGCAGGCGGCGCAGAATGAATCGAATCATAATCGAGTACTCGAAAGGGCGAAATTAAAGCGGAAGCATCAAGGCGTGTCGCGTGTCGCGGACAAGTCATACAATTCGTCCTGATTCCACAAAGCGCCGCCCGGACAAGGTTTCAAATTGCCGAACTTGTTGCGAACCGCGACAATCGAATCGGGAACGACGGTATAAATGAGCGGCAATTGCGTGGACGCGATAACTTGCCAGCGGTCGTAAATCGCCTTGCGCTTTTTCGGATCGAGTTCCTGCGCGCCCTGTCGAAATAAGTCGTCCACTTCGGCTTCCCACGGCGTGGCGGGCGTTTTCTGGTTCGGATTCCATTGATGCATCAGGCTGCTGCTATACCAGATATTGGCGCTGTCGTTTG
Source organism: Abditibacteriaceae bacterium (assembly GCA_965277285.1). Taxonomy (GTDB): domain Bacteria; phylum Armatimonadota; class Abditibacteriia; order Abditibacteriales; family Abditibacteriaceae; genus DASVUS01. Next base: position 361,377 of record OZ255721.1, read on the forward strand.
GCTCACTTCCACCGCCGGTGAAACCCAGGACGACAGCTTCCCAATCGTAGGGAGGAGAATCCAGGCTGGAGATTAAGCGATTGAAATCGACAGGTGTAAAAATCGCGTTTAGACCAACATTTTTTAGGTCTTTGGTGATGACTGTACACATGTCCTTGCGTTGTTGGTTCTGAACACCAGTGATGATGTTGAACTGGATTTCGTGGCCTTCAAATTCACGGTAGCCATTGCCGTCGTTATCTTTGGCTCCAATCGAATCGAGCAACGCTTGGGCTTTTTTCGGGTTGTAAGGATATTTTGGCGTGTTTGGATTGAAATCAATTTTGTCGGCAGGCGTGATGAAGGTATAAAGCGGCTGCGCCAGTCCCAGAAACTGGTTGATGCACATTAAATCGCGGTTGATGGCATAAGAAACGGCCTGACGAAACTTCGTTTGTTGAAACAGCTTGATTTTCCAGGGCGCGGTTTTTCCTGTTTTTGAGTTCGGATTGAGGTTAAACCCCAGATATTGAGTACTCGAACTCGGCCCCAGATCGTAGATCGTGTAGTTACCCGTTGGCTCACTGCGCTTGATAGATGGATAGTCCGTCGCTGTCACACCCAGCGCATCGCATTCGCCCGCTTTGAATTTCAGCGTATCCGTATTGGTATCGGGCACGATGAGCTGCACATACTTATCAAGATAAGGTAGTGCGCCACCCCATTTGTCTTTTTTCCAGTAGTGAGGGTTGCGTACATAGACAAGCCGCTGACTCGCCACATAGCTTTGCATAATCCACGGGCCGCTGGACACCAATTCCTTGGGAGCTGTGCTGACGCTCCATGTCGAATTGAATTGTCCTGATTTCCAGGCCGCATAAAGTTTGTGGCGCGGTGCGACATTGATGCTCAACATGGAACGTGCGGGCGCATACGGAACGGGAAAACGGAATTGTACTGTGCGGTCATCAATTTTCTGATAGCCCGGAGGAACGCGCTTGTATTGACCGGTTTTTGGGTCTTTGACATCGACCAACATTGTTTCGCGGACTGTTCCCTGTGTTTTGGGATCGAAGATCATGTCCAGAGTAAAAATAATATCGTCCGCTGTGATCGGAACGCCATCGCTCCATGTCAGGTTTGGCTTGAGGCGAAACGTCCATACCAAACCATCTTTGCTGACGTTTGGTAAATCGCATAGACGACCTTCCCATTGCTGCGTATAAGTGTTCTGGCCGATGAGTGAATCATAAAGAAGACCGACCGCGCCGCCCGAACCAGCATCCGTTGCAGCCCACAGGTTGAAGGTTTTAGGGTCGCCCAAAGTGGTGTCGGTCATCACTCCGCCGTATTTGCCGCGCTTGGAAGGAGGCTCGGTTTTCTGTGGCACCACGCGATTCAAGCCGACGTAACGCAACGCCTCGCCGTGTTGACCAGGCTTAAGAAAACGGTCGCGCGTATCGATGCCGCACACCCAGGCGACAATCCACGCGACCACTAAAATGGGGAAAATCCAGCGTGAGAAAACTTTCATAAAGGAAGAGTCACGAGAAGAAACGACACCTTTAGTTTAACGAAGTTGGAACGCCTCGCGCTTGACGACCAGCTTTGGACGCGCGACTTCAATCCTGCTAATCTTGAAGCGTTTGCACTTCGCCAACTGTGCATTCGAGTACTCGCTCGCACTTTCCCACATTCACCTTATGCTGCCTTTGCATTTTCAAAATATCACCAAGCGCTTCGACCAAACGCTCGCCGTCAACGATTTGTCGCTCGATGTTCAAGCCGGAGAACTCTTCTTTCTGCTCGGCCCTTCGGGTTGCGGCAAAACGACGTGTTTGCGCATGGTCGCCGGTTTTCTGACGCCTGACAGCGGCACCTTGAAATTTGGCGACAAAACGATGAACAACGTGCCGCCGCACAAGCGCAACACGGGCATGGTTTTCCAAAACTACGCTTTGTGGCCGCACATGACGGCAGCCGAAAACATCGCTTATGGTCTGCGCGTGCGCAAAACTCCCAAAGCCGAACGCGAACGTCGCGTACTCGATGCTTTGAAAATGGTGCAATTGCAAGACAGAGCGCAGCATTATCCCAATCAACTTTCCGGCGGACAGCAGCAACGCGTGGCTTTGGCGCGCGCGCTCGTCATCAACCCCGACGTTTTGCTTTTGGATGAACCTTTGTCGAACTTGGATGCGCAACTGCGCCTGGAATTGCGCGGCGAAATCAAGCGCCTGCATTCTCAAACGCAAACCACCGCGCTTTATGTCACGCACGATCAGGACGAAGCGCTTTCCATCGCCGACCGCATTGGCGTCATGCGCAACGGACTTCTCATTCAAGTCGGCACGCCGCGCGAACTTTATCGCACGCCGCACTCGCGCTTTGTCGCGGCTTTTATCGGCGAAACCAACTTTCTGCCAGGAAAAGTCAAAGCCTCGGACGGAAACAAAACAATTGTCGAAACTCCGGTCGGTGAAGTCGTGGCGACGAAGAACGCAATGTTGCAAACCAATCAAGATGTCTGGTGTTCAGTTCGCCCCGAATCGTGGCACATTGAAGGCGAATCGAGTACTCGAAATCAGAACAACACGTTCGCGGCACAAGTTCAAAGCGTGTCTTACGGCGGCGCGACCGAACAATTGAGTTTGCGCTTAAGCGGCGGACGCGAAACTTCCGAAAACGAAGCCTGGCGCAACATCAAAGCCGCAGTTTTGAATCCTCTGCAAACGCGTCAAGCCAGCGAAAACGTGACATTAAGTTGCCGAATGGAAGATGTCGTTGTTTTAGCGGAGTGATTGGGGCAAAACTCAGCGAACCCGAAGCGTCAGCGAGGGAGATGATTGGTCGTAAATCTCCCTCGCTGACGCTTCGGGTTCGCTGAGTTTCTCGTTTGGCCAAGTTCATGCGAGTAACAGCCTTCGATTATGGGATTTTATTTTTCTCACTGGAGCAGCGCGGAAATTGGGCTTTCGCACGTCGCCGTTTATCTGCTCGATGCGATTACGCTCGCGTTTGTGCTGACGTGCGCTTACACCGATACCAAAACTGGCAAAATCCTCAATAAGTTCACTTTTCCCGCCATGTTGATTGGTTTGGTTCTCAACTTCGCATTCGGCGGAACAACGGGTTTGGCGTGGTCGGCGATTGGATTGGGCGTTGGTCTGGCGATTCAGTGGGTGCCGTTTATGCTGGGTTTTGCTAAAGCGGGCGACGTGAAACTTTTGGCGGCGGTGGGCGCGCTCAAAGGCTGGGCGTTTTGCTCGTTCGGTTTTCTGTATGGCGCGGCGGCGTTCGGCTTTATTCTGGTGCCGTGGCTGGCCAAACGCGGCGAATTGGGCGGCGTAATGTCGACCATCAAAAATTATTTTGCCTTCGCCGTGGTGACGCAAAACGTGCCGGACGCGCCCGCGCCGACGACGACGCGCAAATATGTGCCGTGGGGTTTGGGTTTGGCGATTGGTTTCCTGATCGCGCTGGCGATGGAAATGCTGACAGGCCGCGCTTTGTGGCTGCGATGAGTTAAGGAAAATGAACAGAACGCGACGCCAGGCGATGGCGCAGGAAACATTGGAAATCGTTGAACGCGGCAATTACATCGCGCCCAGCGGAAAGTTGGTCGGTTTGGCGGATGATATTCGTAACGCCGTTAAAAACACGCGGCTTTTTCGTCCCGAAGATTGCGCAGCGTTGACCGCGCCAAGAACCACAATCGAGTACTCGACACAAGTCGAAGTAACCGGAGAAACGACGTTGCAAGTGGCGCAACGATTGTCTTTGTCACGCAAAGATTCGCGCACGTTGTGTCTCAATTTCGCGTCGGCGAAGAACCCGGGCGGCGGGTTTTTGTCGGGCGCACAGGCGCAGGAAGAATCGCTGGCACGCTCTTCGGCGTTGTATGCCAGTCAATTGTCGCAGCCGGAAATGTACGAGTTTCATCGCCGATTGGGAACGTGCTTGTATTCCGATCACATGATTTTGTCGCCCGATGTTCCGGTTTTTCGAGACGACAGCGGCGCGCTTCTGGAAATGCCTTTCCTGACTTCGTTCGTGACTTCTCCAGCGGTCAATGCGGGTGCGGTTCATCAGAACGAGCCGCACAACGTTTCCAAAATTGAGCCGACGATGCGCGAGCGTTTGCGCAGGATTTTGCTGCTGGCGCGCGGTTTCGAGTACTCGAATCTGGTTTTGGGCGCGTGGGGTTGCGGCGTTTTTCGCAATGAACCGCAATTTGTGGCGCGCTTGATGAACGAAATGTTGAACCCAAATGGCGAATTCGGTCGCAGTTTCAAGCGCGTGGTTTATGCGGTTTACGACACGACACCGGATGGGAAAGTGCTGGGCGCATTTGAGCGGGAACTTAAAAGACAACGCGAGAAAAGCGACGCGGCTTCATAAAGAGGGAAGATTTTCATGCTGACTTTACGAAGAGTTGTCTCGTTTGTAGCGTGATTCACTTTATGCCAATGCTTTCTTTCGGGATGTAACAGGCAAAATGGCGCCAGTGGAACTGCTGCGAATCCTGTTCAGATTGCAGGCGCCAAGTTCCTCCAAGTTGATGTCAGAATCGAGGACTTTTATCCGCCTGATTACGACAGTGCGATCATTGAGGCGTCAAAGATACCAGGTGGGAAAATCCCCGCGCCTTCTTCTCCAAGCTATGCCGTGAAAGGGCGGAAGTATTTTGCGGTTGTGACCGAAAAGGGACAAAGACTTCAATCCACCCAGGACAGCGTGTGGATTTTTGATGAACATTGGAAAGCTGCGGGGCAAGTCGTTGGAATGCCGTCCCATGCCGAGCAAACCAGCATCAGTGCTTTGTGGAACAAGACGGGCGATATGCTGGCGGTTGCGGTGGATTGCCGTATTCAGGGAACAGATCATATTGAGATTGGCATTGTCAACCTGACGACGCGCCATTTTGAACGATTGCTGTCTTTCAAAATGTCTGATGGCCCGTCGGTTGTTTGGGCCGGCAATCAACTTTTTACATCTTCGCTTATATTTGATAGCAGAAATCGCGCGTCTTGGACGGCCATCGTCAAGATTGACCCTGCGAAAAAGCAGGTGAGCGAAATGTATCGAGAAAAAATGGGTTCCGATTCGGACATCTGGATTCAAACCTTATTACCCTCGCCAAACGGAAAGTTGATCGCCTTCGATAGAAAAACACCCTGGGCAACCGAAGGCGCGGGAATTGATGTGCTCGACATTAAGGCGCGAACTGTAACTCGACTGACTTCGGAACCTCGCACCAATTACTCTCATTGTCTGGGACGGTGGAAAGATGATCAGATTTTGCTGTTCTTGCGCCACAACGTTCCCGTTTCGAGATGGGCTTTATATGAAGTAATTCTGCGTTCAAATCGGAAATCAAAGACCAGATAACTCAGACGTATCTGAACGGAACATTGCAAATCGAGTACTCGATAAGTCGAAAGTTCACAACAGCGCGGGCGATTGCAGCACGGTTTTGCTTTCGGGTTGAATCAAAATCGCGTAAGGCTGGCGCAGTTCGTTGGTGTTCACAAGTCCCATTTTCTCCCAGACGCCCAACTTTAGTTCGCTGACTTCGCCGCCGACGGACGCGAGTTCGCCTGCCAGAACATTGATTATATCGTTGCTTTGGCTTTGTAAGCCGACGAATTTATGGCCGACGCTGAGGGCGCTGAAACTGGTCGGGCGATGAAGCAGAAACTCGGTCATTTTCGCGGCGCTGACGAAAGGCGATTGCAGCGGAATTGCGGCTTCCTGGCGGACGGCGATTTGAGTTGTGGGTGTGCCGTTGTCGGGATGAATATCGGCGATGAGCGGCGCGTAAGTTTCGCCGGTTGTGCCGCGCATCACGACGTTGAAGTGAGCGAAAGCAGATTCTCCGGCGAGCGCGTGACGCAGAACCCAGGCGGCGCGCGTTCCCAGAAACGATTTTATGACCAGGTTTCCTGTTTCGCGCGCCTGGCCTTCGGCTCTTTCACGGCGCACCAGGACCGCGAAATCCAAGCTCCAGAAACTAAGGTTGGGTAGCGGCAGCGGCGTGTAATGAAAATCGTCGTTGAAGCGCAGCATGGTCATCAGAAAGGCGCAAGTTTCGCCGTTGACGGGCAGAGTGTCGAGCGTGATTGAAGGCGGCAAAGCGGGCAGGCGTTCGAGTACTCGAAGTGCGGGAACGGCGTGCGCGATGAAAACGTTATGGCGTCGCGCGACGGAAACGGTTTTGAGGTTGGTTGGAATCTGATCGCTCAGCGATGCGGCGGAAGGAATTGTCATAAAGCCTCGAAATGTGGAAAGAAAAGCTGGAAAATCTGTCTTGCAATATGGCAAAACAGCATTGAAGTTGCACGAATGTATCGCAGGAACGTTGTAGAAACAGAGAAGAACCTTGCAGAAATTGTCACACCGAAACAGGTATAATAATAGTTTATCCGCGTCACGGTTTTTGGAGCGATAGTTTCTGGTTGTGCTCTTGTTACACTGAAGACGCGAACCGGGCGCGGAGCCGGAACGCACCACACCAATCGAGGCGTCTTGTCAGAAGACATTTTGACAACGCCGAGTGGCACGACTCAGGCGATGACGACGCTGGGCGCGAATTTCTTTTCATTTATTAAGAGGGTGACCTTGCATGGGCTTGTTTCGACGTTCCCCCGAATCTTCATCCGACGCTGATGCTCCTGAAAATGCTGAGGCATCGCATACGGCGTTGAATCCGGCATCGACTTCGGCAGCACTCGATGCCGCGGTTGCCGAAGCGGTCGCGTCTTCGGCGCCGAGCGAAGCCGAATTGCAGGAGTTGCGCGAAACTGTATCGGAAATCCATCGCGTGCTGAGCGATTTCGCCGAGCGCGGTTCAGCGCAGGAAAAAGTTTTCGACACGCTGCACTCGGAATTGCAGGATTATAAAAACGATTTTATCTACGAACATCTCAAGCCTGTTTTATGGCCTTTGTTGTTCTTGTTCGATTCGCTGGAGCAATATGCGCGTGAAATTGTGGCGCGCGCTGCGTCGACTGGCGGCCATCAAGTCGATGCCAAAGAAGTGCTCGATCACTTGAAATTCTTTCGCGGACAGTTGGTCGAATCATTGCGCATTTGCGAAGTGACGCCGATGAAGCAGCCAACAGGTTTTATCGACCCCAAATGTCACAAGGGAATTGGCGTTGAGCCGGTGCAGGAAGCGACGGACGATAACACGATTCGGCGCGTCGTGCGCACGGGCTGGTTTCTTAACGGCAAGGTCTTGCGCCACGCCGAAGTTATCGTTGGCAAATATAGCGGCACAAATGGGCGCGAAACCGCTCCACGTCCCGGATCTAAGCCGATTCCTACGACAGTTGCGGCGGGCGCAGAAACAAAATAGTCGGACACGAAAGTTGTTTTGCGCGTATCGAGTACTCGATATTCGTGCAACATGATAAATGCAGCATTGTTATTTGAGTGAGTCGGGTTTGTGAAGTTGATTTCGGTGTTGATTTTCGGAATTGAATTTAAGTCGATTCCGAATCTTGATTGGAGATTGCTATGTCATTGGGTCGCGCGGTCGGCATCGACTTGGGAACAACGTATTCGGCGGTTGCTCACGTGGACGAATATGGCAAGCCCATTATTTTAAAGAACTCGGATGGACAAACGACGACGCCGTCAGTCGTGTTTTTCGATCCGCCGAACTTTGTCGTCGGCGAAACGGCGATTCAGAGCACCATCACCGACTCGGATCGCGTGGTGCAGTTCGTCAAGCGTTTCATGGGGCAACCCGGCTATCGCGTTCACATTGGCGATCACGATTACTCGCCGCAGTTCGTCTCGGCGCTGATTCTGCGCAAAATCGTGCAAGACGCGCAGGTCGAAATGGGCGGCGAAGAAATTACCAAAGCGGTGATTACGGTTCCCGCGTATTTTACGGAAAACCAGCGCCATGCCACGCTCGAAGCCGGACAAATGGCGGGCTTGCAAGTGCTGCGCATCATCAACGAACCGACGGCTGCCGCTTTGTCTTATGGCATGACGCGGCGCGGTCGCAAGCGCAACTGCCTGGTTTATGACCTGGGCGGTGGCACTTTCGACGTGACGATCCTGGCGATTGACGATGACGAACTGAACGTGCTGTCGATTGGCGGCGACCACCATTTGGGCGGCAAAGATTTCGACGACCGCATCATGAACTATGTCGAGGAACAAGTGAAAGCCAAGCACGGCATCGACATCAGCAACGACCGCGAAATCGAAGCCGAGTTGCGCTTGAAAGCCGAAGCCGCCAAGCGCCAGTTGACGGGACGCCAGAGCGTTCCCATCGCCTTGAAAGTGCGTCGTTTGGATGCCGAAGGCAACGATACAGGCGTCTCGGTTCCGGCGAAAATTGAACTGACGCGCGAAATCTTCAACGAAATCACCGGAGATTTGCTGGGACGCACAGAAATGCTGTTGGAAGCGGTTTTCGCCAAAGCCGATCTCGATTGGGATCAAATCGACGATGTGTTGTGCGTCGGCGGAAGTTCGCGGATGCCGATGGTTTCAGAAATGCTGGAGCGCGTTTCGGGCAAGAAATCGCTGTTGCATGATCCCGACGAATGCGTGGCCAAGGGCGCGGCGTTGCAAGCCGCCTTATTGTCGAAAGATGTCAATGTGCCGCAAGTTTCGGTCGGCCACGTTTTGTCGCACTCGCTGGGCGTCGCTGTGATGAAAGGCGGACAGGCGATTATCGACCACGTTGTGCCCAGCCTGACGCGTCTTCCTGTGATGCAAACGCGCGAAGGTTACACGACAACGGTGGACAATCAGACGACGGTGCAGATTCGCGTTTATGAAGGCGAAAGTACCGATTTGCAAAGTTATGGCAAAGGGCCAATCGGCGTGTTTGATTTGGATACGAATCCTCCACGTCCTAAAGGTCAGCCGAAAATCAGCGTATCGTTCCATTGTGATGAAAACGGGCGCATCATGGCTGTGGCGCGCGACAAAGACACTGGCGAAGAAAGCCGTACTGTCATCGCGCTGCAAAGTTCGCGTTCGAGCGATGAGAGCGTCGAAGAAGCCAAAATGCTGGCTGAAGCGACCGTGTCGTAAAGTTGTTCTGGAGTTACCTGTAGGGGCGCATCTCAATGCGCCCCTACTTTTTCGTTTATGGAAGCTCGCACTTTAAGATTGTTGGAACTGGATCGAGTACTCGATCAGTTGGCCGAACGCACCGCGTCCACTCTGGGCCGCGCGCGTGTTCGCGCCTTGAAACCGTCGCCCGATGTGACGCAAGTGCGACACGCGCAAGCCACGACAACAGAAGCGAAACGCTTCATTGAGACGCGCAACCATCCGCCGTTTGGTGGCATCTCCGACATTGGTGCATTGCTCAAACAAGCGCAAATCGGTTCGATGCTGGAAGCGGGAAGCCTGTTGCAAATCGCGCAGTTTGCCGGTGGCGCGCGACGTTTGCGCGAAGCGATTGTGGCCGCGCCGCGCGCTGAGTTTCCGATTTTGCACAATCTGGCGACGCACATTGTGCCGCGCTCGGATGTGGAGAAAGCGATTTTTGAAGCGATTGACGAAAGCTCCAAAGACGTGAAAGATGACGCGAGCCTGGATTTATTGCGCGCGCGCCGCAACATTCGCCAAACGCAAAGCAATATTCAACAGCGCCTACGCTCGATGTTGAGCGATCCGAACGTGCAGCCGCATTTGCAGGACGCGTTCGTCACGGTGCGCGATGGACGCTATTGTTTGCCGGTGAAAGCCGAATCGCGGCGCAATGTGCCCGGCATCACGCATGACAGAAGCGGCAGCGGCGGCGCGTTTTTCGTCGAGCCTCAGGCGGTTGTCGAGATGAACAATCGCTTACGCGAATTGCAATCCGAAGAACGTGATGCTGTGCGCGCGGTTTTGCAATTGTTGACCAGCCGCGTTGCGGGCGCAGTGGACGATTTTTATCCGGCACTTGAAGCGGCGGGCGAGCTGGATTTCGCTTTTGCCAAAGCCGAGCTTTCGGTTCGTCAGGAAGCTATCGAGCCGCAATTGTTGGGCGAAGACGCGTCTGCGAGTTATACGTTGAAGCAGGCGCGCCATCCTCTGGTGCAAGATTGCATTCCTAACGATATTCTGCTGGGCGATCAGAACCGCAAATTGAGTACTCGAAACGAGGAAGATGACAGCGGTTTCGATGTGATGTTGATTACTGGCCCCAACACCGGCGGCAAAACCGTTGTCCTGAAAACGCTGGGACTTCTCACTTTGATGAGCGCGTGCGGCTTGCACATTCCGTGCGCGCCCAACAGTCGCCTGAAGATTCCGCGCCAGGTTTTTGCCGACATTGGCGACGAACAATCCATCGAGCAAAGTCTTTCGACCTTTTCGGCGCACGTCAAAAACATCGTTCATATTCTGAACCGCGCGCAAAATGGCGATCTGGTTTTGCTCGATGAAGCCGGAGCCGGAACCGATCCGGACGAAGGCGCGGCGTTGGCGAAAGCGGTTTTTCGTCATTTGCAGCGACGCGGCGTGCAAGCGATGGCGACGACGCATTACGGCGAATTGAAGCAGTTCGCGCTGAGTGCGCGGCGTTTTTGTAACGCCAGCGTCGAGTTCGATGTGAAGACTTTGAAGCCAACATATCGTTTGCGCATCGGCGTTCCGGGCGCCAGCAACGCGCTCGACATCGCGGCGCGCTTGGGAATGCCAAACGACTTGGTTCAGCGTGCGCGGCGTTATCTGGGACGCGACCGCCAGGAAGCCGAAGCCGCCACGCAAAAACTCGAAGAAACGCAGCGCGAACTGACCGAACGTTCGGAAGAAGCGCAGCGCGAACGCGGCGAAGTCGAGCGCGTGCGAATCGAGTACTCGTTGCAGTTGGAAAAGTTGCAAAATCAAATCGAGGAAGAACGCGCGGCTTCACGTCGTGAAGCGGAAACGATTATCCGCAACGCACAAGAGGAAGCCGACGCGATTTTGCGCGATTTGCGCAGCGCGGCGCGCGAATCGAAGCAAACCGAAGACGCGCGCCAAAAATTGCGCGACTTGAAAGAAAAAGTTGGAGGTTCTGCATCTCGCAAAAACGGCGCGTCGAAGACAGCGATTCCGCGACCGAATGTTTTGAGCGCGCGCGCCGACAAAACCAGTTTGTTCGAGGAAGATGAAACGCCGATTGTTCCCGATGCGCAGCCGGAAAACGGCGATTTCCCCAAAGTCGGCGATGGCGTTTTAGTGAAATCGTTCAACAAAGAAGGCGTTTTGCTTTCGTCGCCGGACAACAAAAATCGCGTTGAAGTGCGCGTTGGTGCTGTCAAAGTTCAAGTCGATGCCAAAGATGTCGCGGGTTTGAAATCGAGTACTCGAAACGTCGGCGGCGTCTCCAAAATCCAGATTCGCAAAGGCGTGACGGTCGCGGACGAAATCAATCTGATCGGTAAGAATACCGAAGAAGCGCTGGACGAGCTCGAAAAATACATCGACGATGCGCTGCTTGCCGAATCCGCGCAAATCCGCATCGTTCATGGCAAAGGTACCGGCACTTTGCGCAAAGCCGTTCATAATTATCTCGGGCGACACTCAGCTGTTTCCGAGTTCAACCTCGCGCCCTCCAACGAAGGCGGCGAAGGCGCGACCATCGCGGTTTTGGATTGAGGTTCGTGGTTTTTCACTCCTCACGAGATACAGACGTCGGGTTTACTCCCCACTCTCCGTTGGAATCCAGCTTATAGGGTGCCGATTCACGGACGACTCGTGCAGTCACTGTTGCGGTGTGCATTTGAAATCCCATCACACCTGCTTCGCTACCAACTGAATAACGTATTTGAGCTGTGACATCTTTTGCGTTCTGTCCATCGGGCGTCATATCGCTAACATCGTTCGTTTTAATTATTTTTGCTTCGAGCAAATCTTTTATGTCAAAAATGTCCTTGATGCCATCCGCAGCATTATTTACGCTGCTCTTCCAAGTTTTTTGGCTCACATCCGCCATGCTGTTCCAGTCTTTTTTCTTCCAAGCTACTAAAAACTCTGCGAAAGCGCGCTCTGCGGTACCGCTCTCGTAGTCCGACGGTTTGACCATCACGTAATGGGTTGAAGTTAGCTTAAGCCGATGGTGGGAAAGCCTGCTATCGTTTAGCATTCTGAAGCCGGAAGTTTTTTCGACTTGTGGACCACTCAATTTTTCGCCATCAATTCCCACTTGAGCAAGAACCTCCGGCGATTGGCTACGTGGCGTGAACAAAGCTGACACTTTGTAATGCCCAGAACTGTAAACAGAACGATCTGGAATCATTAATTCCGACGTGAACTTTGAATTAAGAACTTGAACTTTGTCATCAACTCCAAGATATGTATCCGTATCGGAGCGGCCTGCAACTTCAAAAGACACGTCGATCTCGGCGCCGTCCGGCAAATCCGTAAGACCTTGAACAGTGACTTTTCGACCATTGTAAATAGGCTTTAGCAAATGTAATTTTGAAAAGAATTTGGGTTGAGGAACAGGTGCAGTTTTAGATGTTGGAGAACTTGTTTGAGTTGTGACAGCGGTAGGTTGCTCTTGCGGCTCTTTAGTGCCGCTGCTGCAACTGGACATCAGTGCCGAACAGCAGCACAAGCTGAATCCGCCAATCAAAAAGAGGTGTTTTTTCATGTCGCTGTACTTTACAACATCCTCAAACAGCGCGGAACTACAATGCAAATTCCTGTTTCTGCTGTTGGATGGTTTTGCTCCAATTTACGTGCATCGAGTACTCGATTCCCATTTACTCCCACAAAATCAGCTCAGGATGCGCAGGAGGAACGACGCCAGCGTGAGGAAAATGCTGATGCCGACGACGTCCTGGAAAGCGGTTTCAAAAGGCCCAGCGGTCAAAGCGGGATCGAAACCGGCGCGCTTGGAGATGAGCGGCACGACCGTTCCGACGACGCCCGCGATATTGACCGAAGCGAACATTCCCAAGAAAACGACCAGGCCGAAAACCCAGTGACGATCCCAAACGGCGCCGATGGTGCCCAGCACAAACGCGCACGCGCCGCCCAAAATCAGCGTTGTCGTCAATTGTCGTATCACGGCGTGGCGCCAATTCGCCAGTTGAACGTGTCCCGTCGAAAGCCCGCGAATAATAATCGCGGCGGATTGCAAGCCCGTATTGCCGCTGATCGCCGAAATAATCGGCATGAACGAGGCGAGCAGAATAAATTTGGTCAAAGTCGCGTCGAAAGCGTGAATCACGACGCCCGCCAACAACTCGATAAACATCGTCGCCATAATCCATGGCATCCGCAGCATGGCGATGTTGACCGGACTTTTGTTCTCCAACTCCTGCGCATCCGAACCCGACATATGCGCGATGTCTTCGGCGCTTTCTTCCCGAATCACATCGATAATATCGTCGGACGTAATGACGCCCAAAAGTTTGCCACTTTCGTCATCGCTGACTACAGGAAGCGCCGTCAAATCGTAGCGCGCGAACACATTGGCCACTTGTTCCTGATCGCAATTGGGATGAACCCAGATCGTGTCGCGGCTCATCAAATCGGCGACTTTGGCGCTGGCGTCGGCGCGCAGCAACTGCAATAAATCAATTGAGCCTTTCAAACCGCCCGCTTCATCGACCACAAAAACGTAGAAAATATGTTCGGCGTCGGGCTTGTCGCGCAAGGCTTGGATGGCGTCGTTCGGCGTCGCGTTTTCGAGTACTGAAACGAAACCCAGCGACATAATGCCGCCCGCCGTTTGAGGCGAATGCGCCAGCAGCGAACGAATATCGCGCGCTTTGGCGTCGTGCGCGAGCGACAAAACGCGTTGCGCCGCGTCCTTGGACAAGCCGCCGATCACGTCTGCGCCTTCATCGGGCGGCAATTCCAACAAAATCGCGGCGAGCGTTTCGTCACTCGCTGAAGACACTAAATTCGCTTCGGTTTTCGCGTCGACTTCGTCTAAAACTTCCGCCGCTTCGCCGGTATCGAGCAAGCTGAAGACCTGGCGTTCCTGCGCCTCATCCAAATACAGCATGGCGTCCGCGAGGTCGGCGGGATGCAACTTGGTGAGGAAGTCGCGCAGTTGCGTCGTGCGGTCGGGAGCCAGCAAATTTTTGATTTCCTGCGCGACTTGCATGGCGTCGGCGCGCACGGTGAGAAGCCTGCGGCGTCCGGCAAATCGAGTACTCGAATGTGACGACTGGGACATAATAGCTCGCTCTTTTAGGTTTTTGCTTTAGGTTTTGCGTCACGATGCGGCAGTCTGGCTTGAATGGTTGCGGCGCTTGGCGATTAAGCCGTTGACCAGATAAACCACAACGGCGATGTTGATGAGCAGCAGAACAATCGTGCCGATTTTCGGATGATGAGCGATTTCCAAGAGTTCCAGAGGAAGAAAAGACGCCGAAATCCCGACCGTAAAATACTCCGCCCAGAACGCCTGCGTCCACAAACCCAGGCCTTCGGTGAAAGTCACCAGCGCGTAGAGAAACGCCGCCAGGCCGAGCAAAATGAAATGATGCGCATCGGTCGAACCCAGTTTCTGCAATACCGCGCGCAGCAGGCGACGCACCAGCAAAGTATCGGAATCGAATTGCCAGTTCGCCAGCCATTGGATGACGCGCTCATTGGCCGCTTGGCTGTGCAACATCAGCAAACCGATGCCAACGCCCGCTAACAACGCGCCTTGCACCATCTTCAACGCGACGATCAAGCGCAAACCCGTTGAAAGTGGCGCTTTTTTGTTTTGTGATTTCGATGTTTTCGTCATAAATTTCTATGGTTGAAACGTGTTTCAAAATAGCAGTTTGTCATTCTTGAAATCAATTTGGAAAGTTCGTGATGCGTGCAAAAGTGGCAGTTTGTCATTCTGAGCGCAGCGAAGAATCTAAACCTAAGTTAGATTCTTCGCTGCGCTCAGAATGACAAACTGGAAGATTACGGACATCTGGAATAGCCTGATGGCTTACAATTCAAACCGCTTTTTCGCTCGACGAATTCGCGCCAGGCTTGCTTTGATTTGTTCAATATCGAGTACTCGATCCTCAATCGCTTGAAGAATTGCTTCGCGCGCTGCAAAGGCTTTTGCGATGTCGTGGCAAAACAATAATTGGTCGCAACCGGCTTGCAAAGCGCGAACCGCGATTTCGCCCGCGTCGTTTTGCGGCAAGGCTTTCATGTCCAAATCGTCGGTAAAAATGAGGCCGTCGAACTTTAATTCTTTGCGCAAAATATCCGTCACAATTGTGCGTGACAAAGACGCGGGCGTGCCGCTTTCGTCCACGTTTGGCAGCGCGATGTGGCCGATCATCACGCCGCCGAGACCAGCGCCAATCGTCGCACGAAACGGCAGTAATTGTTCATTTAATTGCTTTCGAGTACTCGAATCGGTGGGAAGCGCGAAATGCGAATCAACGCCGACATTTCCATGACCTGGAAAATGTTTCGCCACGCACAAAACTGTCGGCTGCGCGCCGCGCACATATTCCGCCGCCAAACTGGAAACCGTGATCGCATCGGTTCCAAATGCACGATTCCCGATTACGGTGTCTTCGGCGTGGACGGGAACATCGCAAACCGGCGCAAAATTGACCGTGATTCCGACCGCGCGCAATTCCGCTGCAACGTTTGCTGCCATCAAACGAACGGCGTTCGCGCCTTGAGATGCCAGTTCGCGCAGCGGCGGAATGCGCGTGAAACCATCGGTCAAACGTTGCACGCGCCCGCCTTCTTGGTCAATCGAAATCAGCGGCAAAGGCGCGCCATTTTGTGTCACAGCGTCATTGATTTGTCGCGTTAAACTTCGTCCTTCTGGCGGCGTTCCCGCATTACGACCAAATAAAACAACGCCGCCGGACGCCAGTTCGCGCAAGTGCGACAAATCGTTGTTGTCGGGCACGCCAACGACGAGAAGTTGCGAAATTTCCTGAAGGGTCATAAAGAGTAACACGCGAAGAAGCGCGAAAGAAAAAAGTGCGTGGAAGGATGAAATTCGGGGCGAGGAAAGGTTCGAGTGCTTGAACCTTTGCGTACGGGCGATTCGCCGAATCGCCCGTACAACTCATCCTTGTTGTTTTCAATTTCTCGTGTGTTCCATGGGCAAAACTATGTCAAATACTTCAATACCGCCTCGCCCATTTCATCCGTCGAGCACGATTTTTCACCGGCGCAAATATCTTTGGTACGCAAGCCTTCATCCAGCGCGCTTTGCACTGCCGCTTCCACTTTGTCGGCGAGTTGTGGCGCGTCCAAACAATGGCGCAGCATAAGGGCGCACGACAAAATCGTCGCCAGAGGATTGACAACGCCTTGACCGGCAATATCGGGCGCGCTGCCGTGAACCGGCTCGACCATCGAAACGCCGCCCGGATTGAGGTTCGCGCTGGGACTCATGCCCAAACTGCCGACTATCGCCGCCGCCTCGTCCGCGATGATGTCGCCGAACATATTGTCGGTCACGATGACGTCCCATTTTTTGGGCGAAGGGTCTTGCAAAACGAGCAAGCAAAACGAATCGACCAACTGACTGGAACATTGAATATCGGGATGATTGGCGCTCATCGTCTCGAACTTGCGACGCCAAAACAAAGACGCGGAAAGCACATTCGCTTTATCAACGGAGATCAAACGCTTGCTTCGAGTACTCGAAAGCGCGAAAGCGAACTCGAGAATGCGACGCACGCCGCGTTCGGTGAACAGGTTGATGTCGGTCGCGTTGCTGTCGGTCAGGCCGCCCATGCGCGAATATAAGCCTTCGGAGTTTTCGCGCACAATGACGAAATCGACGCCGTGTTTGAGCAGGTTGTCTTTGAGCGGCGAGGCGGCTTCGATGCCGCGATACAGCTTGACGGGACGCAAGTTGATATATTGTCCCAACGCCTGGCGCAAGGCCAAAATGCCATCGCGTTCGACGATGCCGGCTTCGATGTCGGGGCGACCCATCGGGCCTTTGAGAATCGCGTCGCAACCGCGTAAGGTGTGCAACGATTCTTCGGGCAGAACTTTGCCGGTTTCGATGTAGGACGTGCCGCCAACCGGCGCTTTGATGAACTCCAAATCCAGATCGCCCAAACGAGACGCCGCTTCCAAGACGGAAACGCCCCAAGAAACAACTTCCGGCCCCACGCCGTCGCCTTCGATTACGCCAATTCGCTTCGCCATTTTCAAAACCTTTTTCGTTGATTTATTCGCTGACTTGGTTTAACAAAAATAAACCGCCAGGACACAAAGAACGCCAAGGAGCTTCAAAGAAAGGGTTTGTTCATTATCGAGTACTCGAATCTCTTTTCTTGGCGGCCTTGGCGTCTTGGCGGTTTATTCAATATCCATCCGGTGTCGGGCTGGAAGTTGCGCTCGCCTCGTTTTGAGTTTCTGCTTCGATTTGCAGCGATTGAATGGCGCTGTCGAAACGCGGGCGCCAGCTTTCAAATTTGTCGACCGGCGCGGTGGCGAGAACGGCGAAACCGCGATTTCCTTCGTGAACGGCGACATCCATTTTATGAACGCGACCAGTTTTTGTATCCAGGTCGAACTCCCAGACTGCGGCGGGTCGACCGTTGATTACCGTGTCGCGGATGCCGCGATTCTGGTAGCGCGCGCCGTATTTTCTTTGCAGCGCGCGGTCGAGTTTTTCCCAACCTTCGCGCGGCGATGCGCCACCTGCGCCACCGCTTTCGATTAACAACTTTGTCTCGTCTGGCCCGTGCCAGGCGGTGCGACGACCGCGTTGTATCACACGAAAATTATCCGGCGGCTGTATCGAATAACGATGACGCCGCGAATGATAAACGCCGTTGACGATATTTGTATCGGGTGTCGCATTGGGACTGGGAGAAGTATTGGGCGTCGGCGTAGCGGCTGGCGCAATGGTGTCAGGTGACGTGCTGTCAGGCGATGAATCGTCAGGCGTTGCATCACTGGTTGATGAAGTGTCCGGCGTTGCCTCGTCCGTTGATGTGTTGTCGGGCGCGGACGTATCTGGCGTCGCCTGTACTTGTGGAGGTTGCGGCGTTGGTGGTGTTTCCGGCGTCGGCAAATCGTTGGCGGGATCGGGCGTGGACGAAGGTGGAACCATCACGACGCGCGGCGCGGACGGCGTCGGGTGGGGCAGCGACAAGTTGGGATCGGTGTTTTGCTTGACGTTGTGCGGAATCAAATGCCCGACGGCTGTCGAAAGAAGGATGACGACGAGAGCGCCGCCCGTCATCGCCAAGCCAACGACGACGCTCATCGGCAAGCGTCGCCAGTCGAGCGTCGTAGTCGCTTTTGTCGGTGTGTCATTGATTGTCACCTGACGTGGCAACGCGGGCGCGCCTGAAACCGTCGATGGGCCGGATGGAAGCGACGTTTGAGTACTCGATGTCGCACTTGATGGTGTAACAGGCGGCGTTTGCGATGTCAAAGGTTGCGTATGGCGCGGCGCGTTCGGGTCGTTCAGCAAATCGTCGTCGAACGGCGTGCGATTGGGAACTGAATTCGGGTTTTGCGGGGGTGGAAGAGACATAAGAACCTCAGCATGGGCAGCCAGCGACTTCGGCGCGCAAGACGTTTTAGTGTAACGAAAACAAAGCCTTCTGCGGTGCAGTCGGCGGCAGGGCAGAGGTGGCACGCAAGTTGCGAAGCGGGTTGTTCACCGATTTGCCGCAAAAGATAAACAAAAAATGTGGCAGATCACCATTCAAGGAGAGTGGGGAAAATGATTAGCTTGATAGTTACAATCTTGGCTGGTGCGGTTATTGGGTGGCTTGCGTCGATGATTATGAAGAGTAGGTCGGGTTTCATTGTCGACGTTATTTGTGGTATCGTCGGCGCGTTCGTCGGAAGCTTTATTGCTCCTTTGTTGGGTTTTCGTCCGCATGGTGCGGACTTCAGCGTGGCCGGCCTGATTTTCGGTGTCATCGGCGCCTGTATCGTGATCGCAATTTACAAAGCGGTGACTGGCGCTGGCAACCGTGTTGCCTAAACCTTCAATGACAAAAAAGCCTTCCTCAGATTATCGAGGAAGGCTTTTTATTTTGCGTATTCGAGTACTCGAATCTTCGCGGACGCCATGACTGCGTTCAGAATGACGAGAAGTTCTAAGTGTTCGGTACGAACCCGCAGCGTGAGAGACGGGTCTTCGCAGTAATAACAGAAGACCCGTCGCTCACGCTGCGGGTTCGTTAATGCAGATCACTTCATAGTGTTACTACTTTTCTGCATCATATTCTTCGCGCGAACGCGTGAACATTTCGCGGATGACGCGCTCGATTTCGACTTCTTCCACTGCCAAATCTTCGACATCTAAAACGCGCAACGCTTCGCTGACGCGACTCGCCACATCGTCGCGCGGCACGGAAAACGAAACGCGTGCGCCTTCGATTTCAAGGTCGTCGCCCAGATTTTCGAGTACTCGTTGTTCGGGAACACGGCGCAACGTCAAGCGAACGCGACGAAAATCGGCGAAGCGATTCGACAACTCTTCCAAAGCGCCATCAAAAACGCTGCGTCCGTGATCAATCACAATGACACGCTTGCATAAGGCTTGAATGTCGGCCATGTAATGCGAAGTCAGCAAAACTGTGATGCCAGTTCGTTCATTATAATCGCGCAAGAATTCGCGGATGCGCACCTGCGAAACCACATCCAAGCCAATCGTCGGCTCATCCAGAAACAAAACTTCGGGCGAATGCAGCAAACTCGCCGCGATTTCGCATTTCATCCTTTCGCCCAAACTCAGCTTGCGGACGGGAACTTGAAGATATTCTTTCAAATCGAGCAGTTCGGTCAACTCTTTCACTTTGTCGTCGAAAGCCACGCGCGGAATATCGTAAATGTCGCGGTTGAGCAAGAAACTGTCGAGCGCCGGTAAATCCCACCACAACTGGTTTTTTTGTCCCAGCACAAGCGAAAAACGTTTCTGAAAAGCGGCGATTCTGTCCCAAGGTTGATAATCGAGTACTCGAATGTGCCCGCTGGTCGGATGCAAGACGCCGGACAAGATTTTCAAGGTCGTAGTTTTGCCCGCGCCATTTGGCCCCAGAAAACCGACGAACTCGCCTTTTTCTACATTGAACGAAACGTCATCAACGGCGGTTTTGGTGATGTATTGGCGCTTGAACAAACCGCGCAACGCGCCACCTAAACCAGGTTGTTTGACGTGCGTTGTAAAGCGGCGCGTGAGGTTACGCACTTCGATTGCAGGCATGAAAGTGGAGACAGCGAACCCGAAGCGTCAGCGAGGAAGATAGTTTGGGAAATCTTCCTCTCTGACGCTTCGGGTTCGCTGGAGAAAACTAAACGATGCGATTTTCTGCAACGACGGTTTTGAACCATTGCGCGCTAAGTTTGGGAGTGCGCTTTTGCGTTTTGAAATCGACGTGGACGATGCCGAAACGCTTGTCGTAGCCTTCCGCCCACTCAAAATTATCCATCAGCGACCACAGGAAATAACCTTTGCAATTGAAGCCTTCGTCCACCGCACGATGTAAGCCGATGAGATAATT
Organism: Abditibacteriaceae bacterium; assembly: GCA_965277285.1. GTDB lineage: Bacteria > Armatimonadota > Abditibacteriia > Abditibacteriales > Abditibacteriaceae > DASVUS01. Next base: position 381,773 of record OZ255721.1, read on the forward strand.
GCGCACATATTCGCGGCGATCCAGATCGAGAACTTCGCCTTGTTCGTTCATTTCGTCCGCGCAACATACACCGTTTTCCGTGATGTATGTCGTTTCGACGCCGTAGTTCTCGTGCGCATGGCGAACTGCCCAATATAAGGTTTGCGGCGCAATGTTGAGCCACGGCAAATCGGCTTGCGGAAATTGTTTGGGAAAAGGCACTCTTTCCGGTTGACCGTTTTTATCGGCGCGCACAAAGGTACCTGTGTACATATTCAAGCCCAAAAAGTCGGTCGGCGAAGCAATTAATTCCATGTCGCCTTCTTCGATCTTGGGCGCGTCGTCGCCGATTTTGGCGAGCCATTCTGAGGGATATTGACCTTTGTAAAGCGGCTCCATCAATTGGCCGTTGAGTGCGCGATCTTCGATGCGTGCCGCTTCGATGTCGTCTTTGGTTTCGGTCAACGGCAAAGGCGTCGCGGGATTGTTGACGATGCCAACGTGCGCGTTCTTGCCGCCGAATTCGCGCACCACTTGAACCGCGTGACCATGCGCCAGCAACGCGTGATGATAACCTTGATTGACTAATTGCGCGCTTTCCGTGCGACCTGGCGCGTGAATTCCGCGCCCGTAACTCAAGCCGATGCAGCATGGCAATTCATTGAGCGTGAACCAATTTTGAACGCGGTCGCTCAATCGTCGCACCACGATTTCCGCAAAATTGCGAAACGCCCAAACTGTGTCACGGTTGAGCCAGCCATTGGCGTCTTCCAATTTCTGCGGCAAATCCCAGTGATAAAGCGTAACCCACGGCGTGATATTTTCAGCCAGCAACGCGTCAATCAAGCGGTCGTAAAAATCCAAACCTTTTTCGTTGATCTGTCCGGTTCCATCCGGCAAAATGCGCGGCCAAGCAACCGAAAGACGATAATTTTGAACACCCAAATGGTGGCGGATAAGGTAAGCGTCTTCTTTGTAACGATGGTAATGATCGCACGCAATATCCAACGTATCGCCATTGGCAACTTTGCCGGGAACGCGCGAAAATCTGTCCCAAACGCTTTCGCCTTTGCCATCGTCCCAGGCCGCACCCTCGATTTGCGCCGAAGCCGCCGCCACGCCCCAGACGAAATCATTTGGAAATTGATAAGAGTTATTCATGCTTTCATTATTGTAGAACGATGCCACCAAATGCAATTAAAGCGATCTCCAAAATGGTAATTCAAATAACGAACCCGCAGCGTGAGCGACGGGTTTAATTCACAGTTTCATGTGATTGTGAATTAAGCCCGTCGCTCACGCTCAGGGTTCGTTGTCGGAAATTACTTCGTTGAGTCACTATTAAAACAGAACGAGTACTCGATTTGAGTACTCGTTCTTTATTGTGCATGCAATAGTTTTAGAAATGAACTGGAGCCGCTTTCTTCTCGACAGGTTTGGAAAAGCGCGTCAATTTGCCGTCTTCGCCGACGTGCAGACCGCATTCAGTCTTGTCAGTACCAGCCCAGCGACCGGCGCGGTCATCTTCGCCACTTTTTACGGCGCGCGTGCAAGGCCAGCAACCAATCGACGGAAAACCTTGTTCGTGCAAAGGATTGGTCGGCACATCGTGTGCGCGAACGTAATCCCAAACCTGGTCTTTGCTCCAGTTCGCCAGAGGATTGACCTTCACCAGATGCGGGAACTTTACGTCCGGCCCGACAATGGGCGCGCCTTTACGTTCGGGCGTTTGGTCGCGGCGAATCGCTGTAATCCACGCTTGAAAACCACCAAGCGCGTCTTTCAAAGGCACAACTTTGCGAATGTGGCAGCACTGATTCGGGTCGCTGCCATAAATCGGGCCGCCGAAACTCGCTTCCATTTGCTCGACACTTTCCTTCGAGGAAACGAAACGAATCGGCAAGCCGTATTTTTCGATGAGTTTTTCGCGTAATTCCAGCGTTTCTGGAAACTGATAACCGGTATCGAGGTTGAACAAATCGGGCGTGATGCCGGTTTCGTCGCGCAGTTTCGCCAGCATATCGATGATGACGCAGCCTTCAGCACCGAAAGCTGTGGCCATCGTCAGTTTTTCGCGGTAGGTTTCAAGCGCCCAGCGTAAAACGTCCTGCGGATTCGAGTACTCGAACGAATGGCTGATGCGATTGAGTTCTTCCAGCCAGCCGATGTCGTCATTAAAAGCAACATTCATAAAGTCACCAAAGCTAAGCCTACCCAAATGGTAGGCTTTTGCAAACCATCGTTTCCCTACGATTAGCAGATTCTCAGGTTTCGCAGTAAAATGAGGCATACGTCAAGTCACACAACAACTCACGTCTAACGAGCGACTGATGAAAAGTTCACGCGCCAGGAGTTGACACGAAATGCGAAACGGTTACAAAGACAGCGACGACCATGAAAGCGATCTGGAATTTGATGGTATAAACGCCGATGATGCGATGAACGAGGCGCTCGATGGCGAACCGCGCGCCGCAGAATTGCGACGAATGCGCGCTTTGCTGATCGAACGTCGCGCTCATTTGCTGCACGATTTGAAAGAAGCGGGCGCTGACGAACAAAAAAAGTTGCGTCGCGCGCTGGAAAAGCTAAACGAGCAGATTAGCGTTCTGGGCGAGGAAGCGAACATCACCGCGTTCGTCGAAGACGCTGTACGCGTCGGGTTGGAAATGCGAAAACTACAAAATTAAATTCACCGCAGAGAACGCTGAGGACACAGAGAAAAGAAGCGTTTTTCATCGTCGCAGAATTTTGTCTTTCTGAGCGCAGCGAAAAATCTAACTACAAATAAATTCTTCGCTGCGCTCAGAAAGACAAAATTCTGGTTTCGAGTACTCGATTCCTTCCTCTGCGCCCTCAGCGTTCTCTACGATGAACTCCAAAGGAAATTATGAAACTTCACGAGTATCAGGCGAAAGAGATTTTTGCGAAATATGGCGTGCCGATTCCCGCTGGTCGCGTCGCCAGCACGCCCGAAGAAGCCGAAACCATCGCGCGCGAACTGGGTATCACCGTTGTCGTAAAATCGCAGGTTCACGTCGGCGGACGCGGCAAAGCGGGCGGCATCAAGGTCGCCAAAACGCCCGAAGAAGCCAAAACTGTCGCGTCGCAAATTCTCGGCATGGACATCAAAGGCTTGAAAGTCGAGCAGGTTTTGGTCGAAGAAGCCGCCGACATCCGCGAAGAATATTACATTGGAATCACGACCGACCGCGCCGCGCGCCGCAACATCGTCATGGTTTCTGCTGCTGGCGGAATGGAAATCGAGCAAGTCGCGGTCGAGACACCGGAAAAATTGGCAAAATTGCACATTGATCCCGCGATTGGATTGCAGGATTTTCAGATTCGCCAGCTCGCTTTTGAAGCCAAATTTCCGCCCGCAGTCATCAAGCAAATCGGGCCGTTTTTGAAGGCACTTTATGCGGTTTACGTCGATTACGATTGCAGTCTGGCCGAAATCAACCCGCTGATTTTGGACGGCGAAGGCAAGCTGATTGGCGCAGACGCCAAGATCGACATTGACGACAACGCGTTGTTCCGCCACAAAGAATTGGCGCAATTTCAGGAGGCGCAGGAAGACGATCCGATTGAAGCCGAAGCGCACAAGCGCGGCCTGACTTATGTGCGCTTGGAAGGCGATATCGGCATTATCGGCAACGGCGCCGGCCTGGTGATGACAACGCTCGATGTGGTGCAGCGCGAAGGCGGACGACCGGCGAACTTTCTCGACATCGGCGGCGGCGCCAAAGCCGAAGTCGTCACCAAAGCGATTGACACGGTTTTGCTCGACAAGAACGTGAAAGGCATTTTCTTCAACATCTTCGGCGGCATCACGCGCGGCGACGAAGTGGCAAAGGGAATGCTGTCCGCGATTGACACGATGGACATCAACGTCCCAATTGTCGTGCGCTTGACCGGAACACGCGCAGCGGAAGGCTTGGCGCTGCTCGAAGGCTCGAAACTGACGCCCGCCGCGACGATGCAAGAAGGCGCGCAGAAAATCGTCGCTCTGGTGAATCAAGCCGCTTAATCGAGTACTCGATTTGTAATTTTAGCCTGCGCCGACATTCCAAACGGCTATGAAACAAACAATCTGCCGCAAAACTGTGTGGGTGTCGAGCGCGCTTTTGTTCGCATTCGTTGTGTCATCGCGTCCTACGACAGAAGCTTCAACTAATGTTGCGACAACCTCAAAGACTGCAGAAGCTAAGCCGTTTCCTTTGCCTGCCGGTCATTTGCTGTCATTTTCAGAAGATTCGATCGAAACAATTACGGTGACAGATGCTACGGGAACGCGCGTTTTTGAAGTTGAGAACGCGCGTTCGCCCGTACTCAGTCCCGACGGCAAAAAGCTGGCGTTTGTGCGCCCCGAGTCGTTTTTGACTTCGCAGGGAATGCAGCACCAGAGCGACATTTGGGTGGTGGAATTGGGCGGCGCGCCTTTGCAATTGACGAAATCGAGTGACAACGAATATGCTCCGTCGTGGAGTCCGGACGGCAAACGAATCGTTTTTGCGACGCAGCGCGAAGGGAATTTTGGCAACGGTTTGGGTTTGCTGGAAGTGATAGATTCTGATGGTGCGCATCGTCACGCGATAACTAAGGATGACGGGCCGACGGAACCGGCGTGGAGTCCTGACGGCAAGCAGATCGCGTTTGTGCTGCATGGCATTTGCCTGATGAACGCGGACGGCAAGAATCGCCATCGCCTGACCAACGATTACAGCGACGCGGAACCGGCGTGGAGTCCCGATGGAAAATGGATCGCGTATTCCAGCGGCGAAGACGAAAGCGTCACGACGCGCGACGGGCGCGATGGGCCGATTGATCATTCAACCGACGACATTTACCTTTTAAGCGCCAATGGACGCAACGGTTCCGGCAAACGCATCACCGATGGGAAATTCGATTATCAAGCGCCGTGCTGGAGCCCTGACGGCGCCTGGATCGTTTGCGAATCGGACAAAGACGGCGTGCCTTTGCCGGAACCCTCGTATGAAGAAAGCGACAGTCGCGGCCCTTACAATTTGTATGTGATGAAACGCGACGGCAGCAGTTTTCAACGCATCACAAACAAAGACTCGTCCCGCCAGCACGCAAGTTGGCGCTAAACATAAAACCCTGAACGTACAACGCCCACATCGAGTACTCGATATGGGCGTTGTTATAATCGTGGGTCGTAATTAATTCAAATTGCTACCTAATCAGTGCCTGCGAGTTCACTCGCCGGGCATGGTAGCAACTTGGGTTGTAATTAACAAGAAAGCGCGAAGCGCTAATTGAAGAAGTTAGTAATCAAACTTGAAGCACGAGTTAATCAGCGCTTCCAACGCCTCATATTGCTCATGCACGATAGGTCTGACTTTGCCCGTCAGCTTCGTCATAGGAATCTCCCCATTGTTTTTAGCGATTTCCTCTCTGACATGAGCCACTGCATCCGAACGGTCGTAGGTTTCAGTCAATCGACCTTGGTCGAAAATCAGTTCGCGGATGTGCTCGTACTGCCATACCAACTCTGGCCCGATGGAAGACGGAATGTTCGTGCGGCCTTTCCCAACAATTAATCCGCCTGTAAATGAAAGCGGAAGATTCACGTTTGAGTAGATGAAGTCGCAGTTGGTTTCTGGATGTGAATCATCAATGAAGACAATCTGTTTAGTGGTCTTGTCCCAAACAAGCATATCTTCGATAAAATGTGGCGCCTCATATCGCACTGGCTCTTGGCTGTTAAGAAGCGGCGCATTTCGTTTATCCACGTTGATTTCCAGTTTTGTAAGAAAAAGAACACCGTTAAGAACGCTGTATATGCAATGGTAGCCGTTCCAACATGCCGTTGAAGCGGCGCCCGTTACATGAAGTCCGAAATCTTCAGGAATAAACAACTTGTCGCCAAACCGCTCTTCAATGCGCCATTTTTCGTCTTCGTAAACCAACGCGTTACGAATTTGGTATGTCACTGAAGTCTCCCAAGTAGATGACAAACTTACTTCGTCGTCTTCTGCAATCGAGTACTTGAATGGTGGCGCACAGTCGTTGCAACCTTCGGTTTCTTGATCGTTTTCGTGCTTTCTAACAGGGCCAATTTTAACGCTTCGTCCACGTTTTCGATCAGATGAAACTTCAGCGCCGCTTTTACTTCATCGGGCACGTCGTCCAAATCGCGTTCATTGTCGTGCGGCAAGATTACGTCGCTTAAACCGGCGCGATGCGCGGCCAACACTTTCTCCTTGACGCCGCCAATCGGCAAGACGCGACCACGCAGCGAAATCTCGCCCGTCATCGCCAAGTCTTTGCGCACAGGACGATTTGTCAAAGCCGAAACCAGAGCGACCGCAATCGCAACGCCTGCGCTTGGCCCGTCTTTAGGAACTGCGCCCGCGGGAACGTGAATGTGCGCATCGAACGATTTCGTCCAATCGCCGCTACTGCCGATGTCGGTCGCATGAGAGCGCGCATACGTCATCGCCGCTTCGCACGATTCTTTCATCACATGACCAAGGTTGCCAGTCAATTTAACGCCGCCTTTTCCGGCGACAAGCGCGATTTCAATCGGCATCAGTTCGCCGCCCGCTTCTGTCCACGCCAAACCTTGCGCGACGCCGATTTCGTCTTTTTCCTGCGCCGTGCCGTGCAAAAACTTGCGCGCGCCGAGCAATTCGTGCAACGCCTCGGGCGTGATGAGTTTGGAGACTGCAGGCTGCGGACTGGAGGCTTTCTTGCGCCGCGTTCGAGTACTCGATTTGCCATTCAAGTTCGCGTTTGCAACGTTGCCGTCGGTGGCTGATTGAGCGTCGTTTTCTGCTTCCTGCGTGTTACCTTCTGCCGCCTGATTTTCCGCGACTTCGCGCGCGACTTTGCGGCAAACGGTGCCGATTTCACGTTCCAGATTGCGCACGCCGGCTTCGCGCGTATAATCCTGAATCAGTCTGGAAATGCCGTCATCGGCAAATGAAATATCGTTTTCGCCGATGCCGTTCTCCTTCATCTGCTTGGGCACCAGATATTGGCGCGCAATCGCCGCTTTTTCCGATTCGGTATAGCCTGGAAAACGCAGCACTTCCAAACGGTCGCGTAACGCAGCCGGAATCGGGTCGAGCAGGTTGGCAGTCGCCACAAACATCACCTGCGACAAATCGAACGGCACTTCCAAATAGTGATCGGAAAACGCGTTGTTCTGTTCGGGGTCGAGCGCTTCCAGCAGCGCCGAAGACGGATCGCCGCGAAAATCGCGCCCCAGTTTGTCTATTTCATCCAGCATGAAAACCGGATTATTGACTTTCACGCGCCGCAACGCCGAAATTATTCGGCCTGGCATCGAACCGATATAAGTGCGACGATGGCCGCGAATTTCGCTTTCGTCGTGAATGCCGCCGACCGAAACGCGAATGAACTCGCGCCCCAGAGAACGCGCGATAGATTTCCCAATACTCGTTTTGCCGACGCCGGGCGGCCCGACGAAACACAAAATCGGGCCTTTGGAATTGGGATTCAGCTTGCGCACGGCGAGGAATTCGAGAATGCGATCCTTGATTTTTTCCAGCGCGTAATGGTCTTCATCGAGTACTCGACTGGCGTGATGCAGGTCGAGAACGTCGCCGCTGCGCTTGTTCCACGGCAGGTCGCACATCAGTTCGACATAAGTGCGAATTACGGAAACTTCGGGCGCAATCGGCGGCATTTTTTCCAGTCGCTCGACTTCGCTCAAGGCTTTGGCCTGCGCTTCCTCGGGCATTTGTGCCGCTTCGATTTTCTGTCGCAACTGGTCGGCTTCTTTGAAAGACGAATCGCCGCCCGCGCCCAATTTGTCCTGAATAGCGCGCAAACGCTCGCGCAAAAAGTATTCGCGCTGACTGTCGCCGACGCCTTCGCGCACCTGAGAATCGAGTTCCTTGTCGAGTTCTAAAACCTGCAACTCGTGCGTCAACAAGCCTGTGACGTGGCGCGCGCGCTCAATCGGCGACAAGGTTTCCAGCGCGGTTTGACGTTCCTCAACTGACACTTCCAGGTAGCTGACAACGAGATCGGCCAAGGCGCCCGGCGTGTCGTGGGTTTGTGCGCCTTGCGCGGCTTCGGGCGGAATGGTGCGCGAAAGTCCGACAGCGGTTTCAAAGTCTTGGCGCAAGCGGCGCGTCAAGGCTTCGCTTTCCGGCGATGGCTCGAAAGTTTCTTCGACAACGATTTCGGCTTGCGCGAGGAAATGCGGGTCTTCGTTCGAGTACTCGATGACGCGCGCGCGGCTGCGGCCTTCCACGACGACGCGAACGTTGCCGTCCGGCATCTTCATCATTTGCACGATTTCGCACAAGGTGCCGAAAGTGAACAAATCGCCCGCCACGGGTTCTTCGATATTTTCATCGCGCTGCGAAACCAGCAAAATGTTCTTGTCGCCTTCGTGCGCCGCTTCCAGCGCTTTGATCGACTTTTCGCGCCCGACAAAAAGCGGCAAAACCATGAATGGAAACGCGACCATGCCACGCGTTGGCACGACCGGCAACGTCAAAATTGCGGAAGGTTCAGGTTTGGCCGCGTGGTTTTTTCTTTTGGAACGCGTCGCGCTTTTGTGCGCCGTCTTGGTCGTATTTTTCGCTTTGGCCATCGTCGCGGAAGAAGTCTGGGAACGGGACGTGGAACGAGTTGTTTTCGGTCGCGCCGCAGCGGGCGCCGTTTTATTTTGAGAACGAGTAGTAGCCATGAATTGAACCGTGCAGTCTATCAAAAAATATACCAATCCTTCTTGCACGGTTTTCGCTTTTCTTCGTTACAAGACATACTTATCAGCATGAACGTTGATTTGAAGAGTTTTATTAAGGGCGGATTGTTCGGCTCCATTGATTTAGGCACAAGTCGCGCGGTTATAGAGCAACTTATTGGCTCGCCCGATTCTTGGAGCGCTCAAGTTTGCACTTATGAAACAGCGGAGATTTGGAAATATGGCGACATCGAGTTTTATTTTCGAGACGATGTGCTCTGGCTAATCTTCTTCGATGGATTCAAAGATCTTAGCGCCGGAAGCAAAATAATTTTAGATGTGTGGATCTGCAGCGAGCATCTGACTTGTGCTCAAGCTGCGCGGCATTTATCGAATGCGGAGCTTTCTTTCCAAAAAGCGCTTTTGCATGACTATAACAGCGTTCATCTCACAACAAGTGCGGGAACCATTCTGGTTTTTTCTGGCGTAGATGAAAAGCAAGCGCCTTTGCAATCGGTTTCTCGAAGGCTTGATTATTAAAAATAAAAAAGCATCGAGTACTCAAATTGAGTACTCGATGCTTTTGGTTTCAAAACGAAAGTTGAAACGAAGATTTAATAGCGTTCGCGCTTTTGGCCGCCGCGACTTCCGCCGCCACCGCCGCCACTGCTGCGTCCGCCGCCACCGCCGCCGTAGCCGCCGCCTCCGCCATAGCTTCCACCGCCGCCACCGCCGCCGTAGCTTCCGCCACCGCCGCCGTAACCGCCGCCTCCGCCACCGCTGCGACGTGCGCCGCCACCGCCACCAAATCCGCCACCGCCGCCGCCACGCTCTTCACGTGGACGTGCTTCGTTGACGGCCAGGGCGCGACCGTTCAATTCGTAGCCGTTGAACATGTCAATGGCTTTTTGCGCTTCTTCATCGGTCGCCATTTCGACGAAACCGAAACCTTTGCTTTGTCCCGTGTCGCGGTCGCTGATGACAGCCGCCGAATCCACTGTTCCCGCCTGCGAAAACAACTGCTGCAGGTCATCATCCATCGTGCTGTAGGGCAAGCTGCCTACGAATAACCGTTTTCCCACTTCTCTCTCCTCACTCGGCTTCATCAGCCTGAACCGCGAAACTGAATTTTTTCGGGTTCCTCGTAACAAACGTTTTCCAAGTCTCTTTCGAGTACTCGATGCGCTTGTTTTCGTTCCTTCGCAGACCTTTCAATCTTTCGCGCGGGAACTTCTCTCTGCCCGAACTTTCTTGCTCGAGGCAGAACCGCGAGTGTATCACATATCGTGCCGCGATTCGTGACACAATGCCAAAAACGCACTTCAAACTTCTTGACGAAACTTCTTGCGCCAAACCCACAACATCACCAATTTGAAAACCAGAATCGCACCGACCACAACCAGCGGCAAAACCCAGTTCGTCGTCCGCAAGATGATCGAAGCGGCCACAAACGAAATCGCATCAAGCAAAAAAGTTTTCTTGCGCAATTGAAACGCGCGAATGAAATCGTTCATGGAACTTTAAACCAACGAACCCTGAGCGTCAGCGACGGGCTCGACGTAAAAGTTTGATGTAATTCTTACGTCGAGCCCGTCGCTGACACTCAGGGTTCGTTTTCTTATCAATCGAGTACTCGATTACGCCGCTTCAGCGTTACGCCGCTTCGACATTTTTGTTGCGCTCGCGGCTTTCGGCTAAAAGCTGCTCGCGCGTTACCAGTTTCGGCTCGTCACCTTTGGTGATGGTGTCTTCGTCAATAATGCACTGCGCGACGCCTTTTTGACTGGGCACGTCAAACATCACGTTCGTCATGGTTTCTTCGACAATTGAACGCAAGGCGCGTGCGCCAGTCCGACGCTTCATCGCTTCATGCGCAATGGCGCGCAAAGCTTCGGGCGTGAACTGCAATTCGACGCCATCGGCCTGCAGCATTTTGGCGAATTGCTTAGTCACGGCGTTGCGTGGCTCAGTCAAAATGCTGACCATCGCTTCTTCGTTCAACGGTTCCAATGTCGCCAGAACGGGCAGGCGACCGATGAATTCGGGAATGAAACCGTGCTTCATCAAATCGTCCGGCGTCGTTTGCGTGAGTAGAGCAGCGCGCGCAATCGAATCGGAAATCTTCGCCTGCGGATTGGCGCGAAAACCCATCGTCGTCTGGCGCACGCGCTTTTCGATGACTTTTTCCAGCCCTTCAAATGCGCCGCCGCAAATGAACAACACGCCACTTGTGTCGATCTGAATATATTCCTGCTGCGGATGTTTGCGCCCACCTTGAGGCGGAACAGCCGCGATAGTGCCTTCCAAAATCTTCAACAACGCTTGCTGCACGCCTTCGCCCGAAACGTCGCGCGTGATCGAAGGGTTTTCGCTTTTGCGCGTGATTTTATCGATTTCGTCAATATAAACGATGCCGCGTTGCGCTGCTTCCGCATCGCCGTCCGCCGCTTGAATCAGCTTCAGCAGAATGTTTTCCACGTCTTCGCCGACGTAGCCGGCTTCAGTCAAACTCGTCGCGTCAGCGATAGTGAACGGCACATTGAGGATTTTCGCCAGCGTCTTCGCCAACAGCGTTTTGCCGCTTCCGGTCGGGCCGATCAGCAGAATGTTGCTTTTTTCGAGTTCGACATCGTCACGCGCGCCCGAATCTTGAATCGCGGTGCGCTTGTAATGGTTGTAAACCGCGACGCTGAGCACGCGCTTGGCTTTTTCCTGTCCAACGACGTATTGATCCAGAACGTCCTTGATTTCTTGCGGCTTGGGCAAGGCTTTCAGCTTGGTATTGCTTTCGGCATGGACTTCGGGATGCGCTTCCTTGCCGATGATTTCGTTGCACAAATCGACGCACTCGACGCAAATGTAAACGCCCGGCCCCGCAATCAGGTTAGCGACTTGCTCGCGCCTTTTGCCGCAAAACGAACAACGCAGATTTTCGCGGTCTTCTCCAAACATGGCCACAGGACAACTCCCGATAAACAACGTTTTTCAACTTGGAACAACTTATAAACGACAATTGACGAACCGAATCTCGTTTTCGAGTACTCGATTCGTCAATTCTAACACGACACTTGCCACTTGAACGAAATTCGACGTTTTAACGCGTTTCTTTTGAAATAATGCTGTCGATGATGCCATAAGATTTGGCTTCTTCGGCGCCCATCCAATAATCGCGTTCAGCATCCGCCGCGACTTTTTCTTCCGGCTGACCTGTGTGCGTCGCAATGATTCCCGTCAACGTGCGCTTCAACGTCAACATTTCGCGCAAACTAATTTCCGCATCCGTCGCCTGGCCTTCAAAACCGCCCGACGGCTGATGAATCATGACGCGAGCGTGCGGCGTGCAATAACGCTTGCCTTTGGCTCCAGCGCACAACAAAAGCGCGCCGTAAGATGCTGCGTAGCCCGTGCAAATGGTGGCGATGTCGGGCTTGACAGTTTGCATCGTGTCGTAAATCGAGTTACCGGCGTAAACGCTGCCGCCTGGCGACATGATATACATTTCGATGTCTTTTTCAGGGTCTTCTTTTTCCAAAAACAACAACTGCGCTTGAACGACCGAAGCCATTTCGTCCGTGACTGGCCCGTGCAAAATAATGATTCGATCTTTCAGAAGGCGCGAATAAATATCGTAACCGCGTTCGCCGCGCGCTGTGTCTTCAACGACGTAAGGAATAAGCATCGAGTACTCCTTGAGATAATTTTGTCTTCTTTCACGACAGACAAATGCCGCGCGCGGTTCCATTGACACAAAAGTGCGGGCTTAATGCAAATGAAGGAGCGATTAAAATTGCTGGCTCTTGGGAAAGATTGGAGAAAATGTAAGAACGCTTAAAGTGAAGCCTTACATCATTCTGAAAGTTTGAAGAGAAAGTAGGTTAAGCCATCAAACTAAAAGTTTGTCATTCTGAGTGCAGCGAAGAATCTATGTCTGAAGTTAGATTCTTCGCTGCACTCAGAATGACAAACTTTTAGTTTGATGGCTTTCGCCCAATTTGGCCGCACACTTTTACGCGCTGACCGTCTCCGTCTTTGCTTCAGCCGGCGCAACTGCGGACGTTGCAACTGCGGTCGCCGCTCCGGGCGTCACCGCTTCAGTAACTGCGGCTTCAGGCGTTGTAACTTCAGGAGCTTTCGCTTCGGTCGCCTTCAATTCGGTCGGTTCGATTTCGCTGGATTCCTCATCGTCGCTTTCGAGCGGCAACGGTTCGCCTTCGGTGATGTCCGAATTTTCCACCAAATACTGCAAGGCTTTTTGCTGCAAAATCGAAGCGCGCGCTTGTTCGACATCCAAACGCTCAACGACTTTTTCAATCGGCTGCTGCATCGCCTGCGCCGCCTGATAATAATACGATTCGAGTTCGTTTTGCGTCGCTTCCAAGCCTTCGCGCTGCGCGACTTCGTCCAAAATGAGTTCCTGCTTCATTTCGGTTTCGACTTCTATCTTGACATCGGCTTCAAACTCTTCGCGCGTTTTGCCAATCGCTGTCAGATAATTTTCCAGCGTGCCGCCGCGCTGCGCGAGTTCCGCTTCGACGTTTTGCACGCGACGATTGGCGCGATCTTCCAGCAACGTCGGCGGAACTTCAAACGGCGTGCTTTCAACCAGTTGGCGCAGCAATTCGCTGCTCACAAAATCCTGGCTTTCGCGTTCGCGGCCTTCCTGAATCGCGCCGCGCATTCGTTCGCGCACCGCCGCCATATCTTCCATGCCCAAAGTTTGCGCGAATTCGTCGGTCAACTCCGGTGCGTGCGATTCCTTCAAAGCGGTGATTTTGACCAGGAACTCGGCTTCTTTTCCGGCCAACTCTTCGTCCTTAAAATCATCGGGGTAAGTGACGGTGAAGCGGCGCTCTTCGTCCAATTGCGCGCCCATCAAATGCTCGTCAATCGAGGGCACGAAACCGCCTTCGCCCAAGACGAAACCGCGCAGTTTGCCGGGTTCGTCGCCGCGCTCTTCGCCGTTCATAAAGACGCGCAGGTCAGCGTTGAGGACATCGCCGCTTTGCGCGCCGCGACCTTCGACATCATGAAAATGCGCGCGTTGGCGCTGCAATTCTTGAAGACCTTTTTCCACATCGTCGTCGGTGACTTCGACGCGTGGCTGCGTTGCTTTCAAGTTCGAGTACTCGACATTCATTTCCGGGCGCACAATAACGCGCGCGGTAAAGGTCAAAGGCGCGTCGCCCGAGACGGCATCGAAAGTGAGCTCATCGACTTGCGCGCGGTCGAGCGGCTGCAAACCGGTTTCCTGCAACGCAGCTTGATAGGCTTCGGGAACGATCTGATCGCTGACGGCTTGCGCGATGGATTCGTCGCCGACTTGACGGCGCACAATCGCGGTCGGAATGTGGCCGGGACGAAAGCCGGGCACGCGCAGGCGACGACTGTAATCTTTGATGACACGCTCGCGCGCGATTTTGACAGTTTCGGGTGCGACTTCAATTTGCAGCGTGACTTGTCCGCCTTCGCCGCGCTCGACCTGCACGTTATTTAACTCCACAGCTTCTTCCTCCGAATGGCTTCTAATTTGGGATACACCGCAGAGGACGCGAAGGGCGTAGAGAAAAAGAGAAAGGCCAACAACTTTGTCATTCTGAGCGCAGTGAAGAATCTGGCTTAGAATATAGATTCTTCACTGCGCTCAGAATGACAAACCTCTACTTTTGAGTACTCGATTTCTTTTTCTTCTTTTCTCTGCGTCCTTCGCGTCCTCTGCGGTGAAATGAATTGTTTTCAATGGCGTGACAGTTACAAAAAACGCCCCGTCACGATGGCGTGCGGGGCGAGAATCGGAACGGCAACTGAAACGACACTGGGAAAATGGAGCGGAAGACCGGACTCGAACCGGCGACCCTCACCTTGGCAAGGTGATGCTCTAGCCAACTGAGCTACTTCCGCGTGACACGCCAAAAAACGACATTACAACGATCCGGCTCGACAAATTATAAACCAACAAACAGCGCATGACAAGGGTTTACAAAGAAAAAATGCTCGCGGAGGGAGTCGAACCCCCAACATCCAGATCCTAAATCTGGCGCCTCTGCCAGTTGGGCCACGCGAGCTGCATCGCAAACCACCAATCGAGTACTCGATCCATTATAACTCAAGGCGTCTTCATCTCAAATGTCTTCGTTCGATTTCCCCAAAAACTTCAATACGGCTTCGACATCGGTCAATCTTAATTTTGCTAATTCGTATTGTGGATCAATTTCCAAAGAGCGCACAAAACAATCTTTAGCTTTCTGATATTTCCCCTGACAAAGCAGAACGCCACCCAAGAGCAGAAACGCTTCGTCCACGGCGCCTTTGCTGCACTCTGTCGCGCGTTGATAGAGTTCTTTGGCTTTGTCCAACTTTGAAAGCCTCACCAAAGGCTCCGCCAGAAAAATGTAACCTGAGGCGTTGTCGGGATCGCTTTCGACCGCTTTTTGAAACCAATACGCGGCCCGTTCTAAATGGCCTTGCTTTGTGTGCAATTTACCCAGCCTGTGCAGAGGAAGCCAAAGACGATTTGGGTCACACATTGACAAAGCCCTCTGCAAAGCTTCTTCCGCTTCCTTGAAGCGATAAAGCTCTGTGTAAGCAATTCCGAGGTATATCCACAAAATCTCGCAATCGCTATGTTCGTTCAAGTGAGACTTCGACATCTCAAGCAGCAAAGCCCAGCAATCGTTATCAAACGAATCTTGCATTTGCTCATAAAGTTCTTTCGGCAACGCTTTCATAGCTTAATCTCACGAATATCCAGTACTCGAACATTCTAACTTTCAAACAGCGCAATTGTAAAATCGTCGGGCAAGCGATTCGCTTCATCAGCCACGGTTTCGCGCAGTTTGAGAATCAAATTCGTGTCGCTGAGGGAGCGGCTGTGTTCAATAATAGCGTTCCAGTTAGCGAACTTCCACACGCCGTCGGACATTGCCAGAACTTTCCACGGCGCAGTCAACTTTTGCGAAAACCCGACAGGTTGCGCGGCGCTGCTTCCCACCGGCGGATTTTTGCGCTGATGTTCCGTCAGCAAAACGGTTTCGTCACCATTGAGCAACAAAACTGCGCTGTCGCCGCACGAAGCGCCGCAAATGAAATCTTCGTCAATGCCAAACGCGATCAATGTTGTGAAACCGGCATCTGCGTCCATTTCCACCGAGTCGTCGGCTGCGCTGATGATTTGCAGCACGTCGTTTCGCGCTGCAAATCTTTGTCTGATAATGCCAACGCGGTTTTTATTGCCGTTTCCACTGCGACCGAAGCCGCTTTAGCACCGCCCGATTGTCCGCCCATGCCGTCAGCCAGAACGCAAAGCTGCAAGCCTGAAGAATAGCGCGCAATTTTTACGCGATCTTCGTTGCGATGATTGTGTCCCGTTTCGGAATAAGTGAAAATGCGCATTTCGAGTACTCGATGCAAACCAAAACAGCCTTCCGAAATGTTATCGGAAGGCTGTTAATTACGTCGTGAAACTTACTGTTTCTTCATGGTGGCTGAAGCGCCGCCGCTGACCGTCAGGTTATTGGCGACCTTGCGTCCGCCCGCGTTCTGCGTGGCGATGCTGCCAGCCAAAGTCTTCTGCGCCGCGTTTTGAACGCTGCCGCTGAGCGTGACGCTCGTGCCCGTGCTATCAACGTTGATGTGGTTCTTCGGGTTGTTCAGGCTTGCGTTGCCGATAATCTTCGACTTGATTTCACCCGTTTTTAGCATTCCGCCGACCGAATTGACAGCGTTGCTGGTCGCGCTCGAAACGGTGTTGCTGGCGCTCGAGGCCGCGTTGCTGACATCTTTAACCGCGTTGTTGGTGGCGCTCGAAACCGTGTTGCTTGCAGTGGAGGCGGCGTTGCTGACATCGGCCACCGCGTTGCTGGTTGTCGCTGCGGCAGCATTGGCCACGTTAGCGACTGCCGTTGAAGAATTGGTTGCTACCTGATTCTCCACTGTCGCGTCCGGTTCGCCTGCTTTGTTGCAACCTGTGACGCTGGTCAAGCCCGCCATGACGATGGCACCGGCGCCGATCCATTTTCCGAAGTTCTGCATTTGTTTCTCCCGAAGTTTCTAATTATTTGCGTGTTTGCGTAAAAGTCGCGTGTATTGAAGCAAATTGAATGCCTCAACTCCAAGTTTCTTGACATTCGCAACGGCGCTTCATTATTGCCAGAATTGGTAAATGAAAAAAGACCAAAAAAGTAGAAATTCTCTGGTATTTGCTTTTTGTCGCATTATGCGAACATGCAAATGTGATCTAAATGCGACTATCGAGTACTCGAATCGTCAGGATTTTTCCGTATGCGGCGCGCCCAAAGTCCGCGAAAAGTAAAGGCCAGCGAAGAACAAAACGATTTGCATCAAGACGCCGAGCGATTCTTCGAGCGGCCATTTGGCGTGTTCCGCCAAGCCATTGTGCGTCGGAAACCATTTCTCTTTCATCGGCCCCATGCGGCGTGGGTCTTTGCGCAGTTCGGCGGGAATGTGTTCAAAATCGGGACAAACGGCGCCCAGAGCGCCCCAAAATTGCGGACTTTTCCAACCATGTTGCTGTCCGACGCGCGCCAAAGTTGCAAAAACCAGCGGCGTTTCGGTCGCGCCCATGTCGTGATGCGGCACAACGTCGCCCACGAAATGCGAAAACACGCCCAGCGCAAACGCCAGAACTGGACTTTTAACGCGACTTCCAACCGCAGCGCCCAACGCCGCATGAACAGAACCAGTCATAGAAATAAAATGAGGAATATCCAATACTCGATATTCATCATTCCGCATCATTATTGAAACTTATCAGGTGCGAATTCTTTGTAGCGATTGTAAACCTTCCACACGTAATGCTGCACCTGGCTGCCATTCGGAACGCGATAACCGGCGCGACGCACCGCTCCTGGCCCGGCGTTGTAGGCGGCGACGGCGAGCAACGTGCCATCGGCGCGGTTGCGGTAATCGTTGAGATGACCACGCAACAAACGCGCTGTACCCCACACGTTTTGCACCGGATCCCACGCGTTGGTGATGTGCGCTTCGCTCAGGTTGAACGGCATCAACTGACCCAAACCCATAGCGCCCGAATCGCTGCGGCAATAAATATCGAAGTCGCTTTCCACTGAAATAATCGCCGCCAGAAAGCGCGGATCCATGCCGTTGGCGGTTCCAGCTTGCAACAAAGCGAGCGCGATTTTATCGACTAAATCGGGCGTCAGTTTCGGGTTGAAACGCCGCACCATCGCGCGATAAGCGGGCATTTGCGCGTCGAAAGTTCCGTAACTGTCGTCGTCGGTAATTGGCGCGCGATTGGAAACGAAAGGCGCCGCATTTATTGAACTTTGACGGTTTGTGTTGTTTCCAGTACTCGAATCGTCGCCCGGGCGAATGATGCGCGGCGTCGTCGCGTTCGCCGATTGGACAAGTGGAACTTCGGTTGCGGGCGGCAATTGATCAATGGCGTAGGAAACCGGCGTTTGTGTTGTGTCCGCTGTGTCGTCCGAGGCTGGCACAAAAACGGGATGCGGCTCCAACATGACAGCCAAAGGTTGCAAAACAACGGCGCTCGATTCGCTGGCATTATTGGACGCGCCTTGCCCGACCAATGCGAGGACGCGCACTGACGCACCCGCCTGCAACAAATCGCCGTTCAAAATCTCGGGCGTTACAGAAAAGCGCACCGCTGTATTATCCACGTTCAAAATGACGGTGCGCGCGCCGCCCTGACGAATGGTACCAGTCACAATGCCGCTGAACTCGACTGCACGACCGGCATACGAAGCTTGATCGGCGCGCACCACATCCAGCGTCACGCGTGGATCAATTTTGAGCGATTTGCGCAGTTGCGCATACGTCGGCGTTTTCACAGATGCACTGTTGGCGGACGCGCTCACTTGCGCGCTGGATCGAGTACTCGAACGCGGCGCCGCCTGCGCTGGAGTAACGTGTGCGCTGACGGTTAAAGCTGCCAGCAAAATCGGAAGCGAAATTTTCTCCATGTGTGAACCTTGACCTTCGTCGGGTAATATGCCGGATTACGGGCGCGGCGCGCCAAGCTCGTACGATTCTCACTTTTTGCTTAAACCGCGACCAGTTCAATCATGGTGCGCGACTTTTGCGGCGCTTGCACCGTTTTCAGAACGTGACCGCTGAAACCCCACAGAAAACCGTCCGTTGTTTCGACCTGAACCATCGAACCGGGCGGCGTGGTTTCCAAGTCGCCCGCGAAGTTGACCAGTTTGTTGGCGCGCGTGCGTCCGCTCAAGCGAGCCGCATCTTTGGCGCTGCGACCTTCAACCAAAACTTCGACGCGTTGCCCGACTTGCGCCAGATTGATGTCGCGGCTAATTTCGCGCTGCAAGTTGATTAAATCGCTCAAACGTCGCTGCTTGGTTTCGGCAGGAACATCGTCCGGCCAATTCCAGGCATCGGTCGAATGGCGCGGCGAGTAGGCGAACAAAAATGCGTTGTCGAAGCGAATCTGCTCGAAGGCACGCACCGTTTCCTGATATTCTTCTTCGCTTTCGCCACAAAACCCGATAATGCAATCGGTCGTAATTGCGACGTTCGGTATGCGTTCGCGCACTCGCTCGACAATTTCGCGGTATTTTTCAATGGTATAAGTGCGCTTCATGCGACGCAAACAATTGTTGCTGCCGCTTTGCAATGGCATATGCAAATGCTCGCAAACCGAAGGCAATTGTGCAATCGTGTCAATCAAACGCTGATTGAAATACATTGGGTGCGGACTGGTATAACGCACGCGCAAAGTCGGGTCAATGGTGTTGATTTGTTCGAGCAGCCAAGCGAAATCCAGTCGCTGACCGTCGTCGAGTTTCCCCAGATCGTGGCCATAGGCGTTGACGGTTTGCCCCAGCAGCGTGACTTCGCGGTAGCCTAAATCGCGCAATTGCCGAATTTCATCGAGAACTTCGCTTGGGCGACGCGAGATTTCGCGGCCTCGCGCGCTGGGAACCGCGCAATAAGTGCAGTTGAAATTGCAACCGAAAATCACGTCGACAAAGGCCGAAACCGCGCTCGAACGGCGAACCGGCGTAATCGGCGTCGGATCGCATTCCAAATCCAGCCCGTCATCGAAACCGTCATGATTTCGATGACTCGATGCTTGAACGCTGCGCAGCAAATGCGGCAGATGGTGAATGTTGCGTGGCCCCAACAAAATGTCGACTTCGGGCACGCGACGACGAATCGAATCGGCTTCGCGCTGTGCCATACAACCGGCGACGCCGATCACCAAATTGGGCTTTTTTTCTTTCAGCAAGCGCAGTTGGCCAAGTTCGGTGTAAAGTTTGTGCTCGGGGCGCTCGCGCACGGCGCAAGTGTTCATCAGCAACACGTCGGCTTCGGCGGGTTCGTCGGTTGGCGCGTAGCCCAGCGCGTCGAGCATTCCGGCCATGCGCTCGCTGTCGTGGACGTTCATCTGGCAACCAAAAGTTTGAATATAATAACGCGGTTTCATCGGCCTTCTTATTTTACCTGATTCGAGAAGCTGTCCGCGAAATGCGCAATAATTAACTTGGGTTATATCGTAGGGGCGTCAGCTTGCTATGCCCGAATTTGAAGTCGAGTACTCGAAAATGGACGCAGCGTTTCAGGCGCAGCAAGCTGATGCCCTTACAAAATTTCACGCGGCTTGCGCGGACAATTCATACCAAAACAGCCCGCCGATTCCGAAGAACCAGCGGGCTGTTTTTCAATATCGAGTACTCGATATTGTTTTACTGACCGGGTGTGACGGTGACGAAAGTCTTGTCGCCTTTGCGGTTGACGAGCAGGGCGACGCTTTTGGTATCGCTTTGCATTTTCAAGATCGCGTTCACCGAAGCGGTAAAGTCGGCGACGTTGGAAACCGGCTTTTGTCCGACGCGCTCAATGACATCGCCGCGTTGCAGACCGGCTTGATCGGCTGCCGAGCCATCGGCAACACCCAAAATTACCAGACCGCGCGTCGCTGTCAGGCCCAGTTGATTCTTCAAAGTTGGCGTCAACGGCGCCAGGCGCAAACCCAGAGCGGTCGAAGACGGCGCGACCGGCGCCGTGCTATTATCGGTCGAGGAACTATCACTGGCGTCTGGCTTGAGTTCGTCCAGCCTTGCATTCAGTGTGATAGTTTGACCTTCGCGCAAAACCGTCAGTTTCGCGGTCGAACCAACCGGAGCCGTACCCACCAAACCTTGCAGTTCGTTGCTCTTCGTCACGGTTTTTCCGTTGAAGGCGGTAATTACATCGCCTTCTTGCAAGCCAGCTCGGGCGCCCGGCGTTCCCGCATTGATTTTGGCGACCAGAACACCTTTGGTGCTTTCGTCCAAACCGAGTGACGCCGCATTGTGCGAATCCAGATTCTGAATCAGCACGCCCAGATAGCCGCGCGTGATTTTGCCGGTTTTCACAAGCTGTTCGGCGATGGTGCGCGCCGTGTTAATCGGGATGGCGAAACCGATTCCCATGTTGCCGCCGCTTTCCGAATAAATCGCGTTATTGACGCCAACAACCAAACCGTTGATGTCGCACAAGGGGCCGCCACTGTTGCCCGGGTTGATCGACGCATCGGTTTGCAGATAATCGCCGCCACGGTCGCTCAGTTGAACTTCGCGCGACTTGGCGGAGATGATGCCGACTGTCACGGTATGTTCCAAACCGAACGGGTTGCCGACAGCAATCGCCCAATCGCCGACTTTAACGGACGATGAATCGCCCAGTTTCGCGGTTGGCAGATTGTTGGCGTTCACTTTGAGCACGGCGATGTCGGTTCCTTCATCGACGCCGACCAATTGAACATGACGAAACTCGCGGTCATCGGCCAATTTGACGGTGATGTTCGCCGGATCAGCACCTTTGACGACGTGAGCGTTGGTCATGATGTAGCCGTCGCTGCGGAAAATGATGCCCGAACCCAGACCGCCGCCGCGACCAGCCTGCACTTGTTGCAGATGCGCGCCGAATTGCGAGCGAATCGCGTTGCGCTGATAAGAATTGGGCTGGAAGCCGAACTTCTGGTTGAACTGCTTGAAAAACTCTTCAAACGGGTCTCTGCCCGATTTGGGTGCGTCTGGAGCGCTCGGTGAATCAGGTGCGTTGGGCGTCGATTCGTCCGGCGTGTTGCCGAATGGCAAAGCACCAAATGGCGAACGCTTGGTGCTCGTTGGCACAATTTTGCCTTCAGTTGTAATGGTGACAACCGCGGGTTCCACCGCGTTGGAAACTTGGGAAAAGGCGTCCTGAATGGCGGACGCGTCGCGCGTGGCGGCGGTTTGCACAACCGGCGCTGTCGTTGTGGGAGCAATGGTTGTCTGCGCGCCTGCGACCTGACCGCGCAACAAATAACCGCCAGCCAGAGCGACTCCGGCCACGCCGAGAAGGGCGGCGCTACTGCGTTTCTTGAAAGACGTTTCGTTCATATACTGGGTGTCCTCCGCTCGAACACGATGTCGAGAAACAGCGAAATTATACGCTCAAATCTGTGCTTTACGGACGCAATTACGGTACAACGGTTGCCTTGCATTTTCGTGGAAGAAACACCACACGTCATGACGAAAGTTCAACCGCCAAGTCGAGGAGAACGCCAAGAGAGAAACAAGTTAGATTCGAGTACTCGAAGGCGCTACGTACGGGCGAGGCATGCCTCGCCCGTACAACACATTTCTCTTCTCGGCGTCTTGCCGGTCTTTACTAAATCCGTCCAAAGTCGATGAAGCCGCGCTGGATGTCGGTGGACAGCAATCGCACCGCAACGTTTTGGCCGACATCCAGGCCATTTTCGCCTTGCACGACGCGGCCTTCGACCGGCGGTTCACTGGTTCGCACCCAGACGCCTTTGGATGAAACGCCTGTTACAACGGCCTCGAAAACCTGGCCGATGCGGTCGCCGAACAACGCGGCAGCGGCGACTTTGCGCATCAATCGCTCGACTTTTTGCGCGGCGGCTTCTCGCTCGTTGCAATGAGCCGCAATTTGCGCCAGTTCGTCATCGCTGTAAGGAGACGATTCCATTTTCAGCGCCGACTTTAACAAGCGTTGCGTAATCAAATCGGGATAGCGACGATTGGGCGCCGTCGAATGCGTGTAGCGCGCCGCGCCCAAGCCGAAATGTCCCTCGTGATCCTGCGGTCGCACCAAAACATATTGTCCTGGCCCAAGTAGTTTCACAATCGACAATGACAACTGCGCGAAATCGTTGGGCGCGGCTTTCTGACGACGTTGCAGAAACTCGGATAGCGCCAGAGGATCGGCTTTATCAGGCAAATTATCACCCAGATCGCGCGCGATTTGTTCAATGCGCGGCCAGCGTTCCGGTTCGCGCACGACGCGCGCGATAGATGAAAAGCCATGTTCGGGCAGCCATTGCGCCAGCGCCATATTCGCCGCCACCATGAAGTTTTCGATGATGCGACGCGCGGCGTTTTTGCTTTGCGTTTGCAGCCCGACAACGCGCCCGTCTTTCACAATTGGCGTCACTTCGGGGCTTTCCAAATCGAGCGCGCCTTTGGCCTCGCGTGCTTTTTGCAGGCGAATCGCCGCTTCGTTTTGTAACAACAATTGTTCGCGCAAACCCGCGATGGTTTCGATTTCCGCGATTCGAGTACTCGAATTGTCGTCCAGCCACGCGCCGACTTCTTCATAGACCAACTTGGCGCGATTGCAAACCAAAGCGCGCGACATCTCAATTTGACTGGTTTCGCCCTGCGCGTCCACAACGTAAGAAATCACAAACGCCTGGCGGGTTTCCTCTGGCAGCAACGACGACAAGCCTTCGGACAATGGGCGCGGCAGCATCGGAAAGGTTTCGATTCCCGTGTAAACCGAACACGTATTGCGCGCCGCTTGCGTGTCCAAAAGCGAACCGCGCGGCACGAATTCGTCCACGTCGGCGATGCCAATGCGCACGCGAATCGCGCCGTCTGGCAACTGTTCCGCGACTTCGACCTGATCCAGATCGCGCGACGTGTCGTTGTCAATCGACGACCACAAAAGTCCACATAAATCAGTCACATCGGCGCTTCGAGTACTCGATGCGTCTGCTGCGGCGCTTTGCAATTCACGTTGTTCGTCCGGCGAAAAATCGACATCGAAACCGGCGTTCTGCACTTCGCGGCGCGCGCGTTCTTCCAAATTGGGAGTCATAATTTCCTTTCGTAGATTTGACGAATTTCAATGAAGGTCGCTCACGTCCCACAGTTCCAAGCGGTCATCTTGCGGAATGGCGAGAAGTTTTCCATCGGGCGAAAATTGCATTTGTTCGCTATACAGAGTTGAACCGGCGTGCGGCTGCAATGATTGAAGTATCGCTCCAGTTCTCACATCGCGTATGTCGAAGTTGTTAGTGCTTAAGTTGTAAATTGCGGCAAAGTGGCTTGAAGGAGTGAAGGCAACGGTGCACACCGATTCAGTTCTCATGTCTTGTTTCCACAACAAACGTCCCGTTAGCGTGTCGAAAGCCTCCAGCAACTGGCAATAATCTTGGTTGACTCCCGATTTATCATCATGCAGCGCGCCATACTCTATCCTCGTTAGGAGTGTTCCCCCATCCGGCGAAATGCAAAAACTCATATTTGTCTGCATATCTGAGGAAAGACGATGCGGGTTGTCCGTATCCTTAAAATCGTAGTGGGAAATTAGAGAAAATGACCTTACTATTCGATGAGTTTTAGGATTAAGAATTGTCGCTATCCACTGCTCAAAATAATACGTACGGTAGGTAAATAAACTGCTCAGGATGACATTGGACTTGATGGGAACAACACTGATGTTCAGCAAGGTATTTCCAAGTCTCACTTCACGCGCTTTTTGCGGCTTCTCTTTGAAGTCATCAGAAACAGGCTGTAAAAAAACAGGTTCTATAAAAGCAGATTGCAAACTTGCAGGTGGAACTTGGGGACGTGTTGGACATATTCCCTCTCGAATAAGTCGAGTGCTGAGAATATCGCGTATTTCACGCCTCATTAATCCAGATTTTGACCAATCTTGATTGTCCACACGCAATTCATTTGCTGCTTCAAAGTGCAGAGTAGTTGAGGGACTTTCTTTTCCTGTCCTCCAAGAGGAAATAAGTTGATTGGAAGTAAGATCCCAAACTTCGACTTGAGGGCTTGGTGACGGAGTGCTCGAGCGCGGGTGGGGATCAAGAAACTCGCCAGAGTAGCTTAAATCACTTGGAGTCTCAACAAGAGCGATGTATTTAGAGTCACTCGAAAATTGAAGCGGCGCGAAAATAACGCTGTTCACTCCTTTTACTTGTGGATAAAACACTGCATAAGGCCGATTGCTCCCATAGTCGCGCCACTCGCGCCACGAGTGCTGAAGTTGCGGCGAAAACTGCATCGCCATTAAGCCAACGACAAGCACCAAAGGCGACAGCAACATCAGCCATTCAAGCTTGCTCCACTTCCTTTTTGCCTTGCGTATTCTCATTTGAGTACTCGATAGGTTGTTGATTGGTGGGCCATCTTTTAAGGGAACTATGGTTCATTGTAATGGTTTCATCTGCGAAGGCAAATCGAAGGCGGGCGCGAAATGTTCGGCTTTGATTTGAATTTGCGCTTCCCTGGTTCCGATTTGCGCCAGGTCGTAGCGATTCTGGGCTGCACTCATGTCGCGCAGGGAAGCGAGTTTGGGCACCAAGTTATCCAATTTCAAGGCGCGCAAGTTGGCTTCTTCCAGGCGCGCATTGTAGCGCAAATAGGAAAGCAACGGTTCTTTGGTCAGCATTTCGTCGTGTAAATCGCCGATTTCGTCGTTGATTGGCCACGGCGTCGGCGTGCGCGACAGGCTTTGCAAAATCAGTTGGTTTTGCCAGTTGGCGTCGGCCATCAGCATGGTCGGAACTTCGCGCGCCCAATCCCACAAATGCGCGTGCGCCATGATCGCCGCGTCGTGTTCGATTTTCCAAACGCCGGTTCCGATTGAAACCAGCAGCAAATCGTTTTCGCCGGTTTTCCAGTGAAAAGGATAACCTTGCAAAGTTGCCATTAAGAAAAGTTGCAGCGCCGGATTGTTCGCCATGCTGACGCCGCCATCGACAAATGCGCCCGACAAACCGCCGCCAATATCCAACGTTTCCGGCACGAAGTAGGCGGGCGCGGCAGTACTGGCGCGCACCGCGTCACGCAGCAGAATGCGCGAATTCTCAGCGTAATATTTGGCGCCCGGATGATTGATCAGCGGCCAGGTGCTGTTGGTATCGGCGCGCTTGACGATGATGCACAAGCCGGTTTGCAGACTTTCGTCGCCCAGTGTGCGATCGCCAAAGGCACGTTCAAGTTCGTGGAGCAACGGCGCCAGATCGAAAATCGCGTCCCATTGTTTCCACTGCTTTTTGCCGAAGATTTTGCCGCCCAACTCAAAATAAAGTTGCTTGATGTCCGCGACTTCCAAACCGATGGCCAGGCCAGCGGCGATAATCGCGCCCGTGCTGGTGCCGCCGATAAGATCGAAGTAATCGCATAAGCGAAGGTCGGAGCGGTCGTGACGTTCGCGTAAAATCGCTTCGATGCGCTCCAAAAACCCCAGCGTGATAGTGCCGCGAATACCGCCGCCATCGAGCGCCAAAATGCGCTTTGGCCCATCGTCGGAAAGTCGCTTGGTTAAAGACATGAAGTGATTGTGATTGATTTGAGGGCGCTTGAACAATAAAGTTCGAGCGCTTTCAAAGGCGAGCATTCTGTTGAAGAAAAAGTCTTGTCAGAGGGTTGGCCGAGTTGTAAAATAAAGATCCCCCTGCTGCGTGCGAGACATCTGATACAGGTTTGAGCCTACACTCACCACGAAGGGAGCCTCACTCTTTTGCCGGGACAACGTCGGCTGACACCTTGATCGGTTATTTTCTTCGGAAATAACAGTCGTGTTGCGAGGGCGAGGAGCGGCACCCACCTGCGAAAGCGGGTTCAAAAACTTGACGGTGCACGGCGTGGCGGGGCTTTTCTAAAGATGAAGGCGGAAGGATGAAGGATGAAGCAATTCGTCCACCATCTTTCCGCTTTTTGCGTTTTACAAGTGCCGACGAATACCGCCAACGAACTCGAAGCGTCAGCGACGGGCTTATGTGGTATTCACATGCGGCTGTTACTTAAGCCCGTCGCTGACGCTTCGGGTTCGTTAATTAATCCAAGTTGTCGCTATTGCCTGCGAGTGAACTCGCGGCTGGGCGGCTTACGCCGCATCGTCGGCCTGCGCCGACGAGAGAGTACTTTCAATGTTGCGTCGGCGCAGGCCGACGATGCCGCCGCAGGCGGTTAAGCCGCGAGTTCACTCGCAGGGCATGGTATTAGGTTACTTAAGCCCTTTGCGGACGCTTCGGGTTTGTTACTTATGTCACTTTTTTCCGACGATGAAGCCGCGCCAAGCGCGCCAAGCGCGCCATCGAGTACTCGAATCAAGAGTTCAAGCCTTGAAGCGCCGCCATTTTCGTCACTTCCGTTGGCGGCGCGGATGCGGCCTCGCAACTTCGATGAGTTCGTCGGGCAAAGGCATTTAGTGGGACAAAACGCGCCGTTACGCCGCGCTGTGGAAGCGGATCGTGCGCCGTCGGGCGTGTTCTTTGGCCCGGCGGGAACTGGAAAAACTACGCTGGCGCGCTTGATCGCCACCTTATCGAACGCGCACTTTGAAGATTTTTCCGCTGTGACGGGCGGCGTCGCCGATGTGCGCAAAATCATCGCTGCCGCCAAAGAACGGCGCGCGCAATCGAGTACTCGAACGCTGCTTTTCGTCGATGAAATTCATCGTTTTAACCGCGCGCAGCAAGACGCGTTTTTGCCGCACGTCGAAGAGGGAACCGTCACTTTAATTGGCGCGACAACCGAAAATCCGCTGGCGACGGTGAATACGCCGTTGCTGTCGCGCTGTCGCTTGTTCCGCTTCGAGCCGCTGCCCGACGAAGATTTGATCGCGCTTTTAGAACGTGCCTTGACAGACGAACGCGGCTTGAAAGAAGCGGATTTGCAAGTCGATCCGCGTGCTTTGAATCATATCGCGCGTTGTGCTTTGGGCGATGCGCGCACCGCGCTGAACGCACTCGAGATAACGGCGGATTTGGTGCAAGAAGATCGAGTACTCGATTTAGCTTTGGCGGAAACCGCGATCGGCCGCCGCGCTCTGGAATATGACAAGAGCGGCGATTCGCACTATCATATCATTTCGGCTTATATCAAATCGATGCGCGGCAGCGACCCGGACGCGGCATTATATTGGATGGCGCGCATGTTGGAAAGCGGCGAAGACCCGATGTTTGTGGCGCGACGCCTGGTCATTCAAGCCAGCGAAGACGTGGGAAATGCCGATCCGCACACACTGCCTTTGGCGATGGCGGCGTTGCAGGCGGTCGAAAAAGTCGGCATGCCCGAAGCGGCGATTCTTCTGGCGCAGGCGACGGTTTATCTGGCAACCGCGCCCAAAAGCAATGCGTCCTATGTGGCGCTCCATCGCGCGCAGGACGCGGTTCGCAACTTGCCGCCAGCCAGTGTTCCGATGCACTTGAGAGCCGCCAGTTTGCGCGGCGCGCGCGAACGTTTGGGCGAAGGCATCGGTTACATTTATCCGCACGATGAGCCAAACGGCTGGGCGAAACAGGATTATTTGCCGCCCGGTTTCAAAATTGAAGATTGGTATCAGCCGACCGAACGAGGCCACGAAAGGCAAATCGGCGAACGCTTGAAAGTTTGGCGCGCAGCGGAAGAATGGAGCGAAGTTTCGGGCGATCAAGCGTTAGACAATGAAACTTCAGGCGACGAGCGCGGAGGTTAACGCGATGAAAACGTGGATGAATCTGGTGCGCGAGGCGCGCGTGCAAGTCGGGCAGCAAACGGGACAACAATCCGAGCACGGCGTTGATGAAGCGGCGAACTCGTTGTCGATGACGTTGACAAAAACGGGTGGAGGAAGGCTAATGGACATCAGATTGCGGACGCATCGCGTCGATGGCGCGACGGTAGTCGAAGTCGGCGGCGATGTCGAATTGCATAGCGCCAATCAATTGCGTGAGGAACTTTCGCGCGCCGGAGCAGGCGAACATCCGTGCGTTGTCGTCGATTTATCGCGCGTTTCGTTTATTGATTCGACCGGATTGGGCGTTTTAGTCGGCGCCTTCAAGCGCGTGCGCGAATATGGCAGCCTGTCCGTGGTTTGCCCGCAACGCAGCGTTCGTCGTGTTTTCGAGATCACGGGCTTGTTGCAGGTTTTTCCGTTTCATCAAAACTTGGCCGAAGCAGTCAAGGCTTGCGCGGTTTTTGCGGCGACTCGAGATTCCGCGGCTTCGGTTTCGAGTACTCGATTATTCGCCAAAGACGATGAAAATCTTTCAGCGCCTGAAGGCCAGATGGCGAAGGAGGCGCAATGAATTCCTCTCCATCTGCCGAATCTGCGCCTAATGCCGATAGTGCGAACGTCGGAGCGAACGTCGGCATAAACGTCGGTGAAGCGGCGGAAAATGGCGCGCCTGACGAAATGGAAGTGGCGCTGCAGATTCCGTCCGACGCCGAGTTTGTGCGCGTCGTGCGCCTGGCGGTGATGGGCGTGGCGAGCCGCATGCCGTTTTCCTACGACGACATCGAAGACATCAAACTGGCGGTTTCTGAAGCCTGCAACAACGCGATTTTGCACGCGCGCGTACCACCCGATCAGGCTCGCCTCGCCTTGGGCGCAACGTCGGAAGGCTTGCAACAGACAATGATTAAGCCGCCCATCGTGGTGCGCTTGCTGCCTTATAGCGACCGCCTGGAAATTAGCGTCGAAGATGGCGGACGCATTTCCTCGCCCGGCTTGCTGGCGCCGCGCGTTCGCAAACCTGTTATTTCTCCCGATGAAGTCGAACTTCCCGAAGGCGGCATGGGACTTTTTCTTATTCAAAGCCTGATGGACGAAGTGCAACACCACAGCGGCGAAAATTCCAATACGGTCATCCACATGACCAAATATCTGCCGCGCGACCTATCTCCAACGCGCCCGTTTAAAACCCCTGAAACCGCGTCGTCGCACGCACACGAAACGTCTTCTGTCATTTCTCCTTCGCCCGATGTCGCGCCGAACGGTTCGCCGGTTGGAGCTATAACCGAACCTTTGGCCGTAGCGAATTTGCCGGAGCATTTGCCGGCTTCATAACGGCGCCCTTATGTTCGACCGCGAATTGCAACCAAACGCGGCCTTCGAGTACTCGAAGGCACTGCCCGACGAAACTCAAAACGGCGAAACTCAAAACGGCGAAACTCAAAACGGCGGAAATCTTGACGCGCGTCTTGAGCAAAGCGTTGCGCAAACCGCGCGTGTTGATTCATCGCGTGTGGAATCTTTCTCCGCACCAATTTCTTCGGCAGAAATTGTCGGCGAGGACGTAAATTCATCGAATCAGGATGAAAGTTTGAGCGAAGTAACGGAACACGCCGAAGACATTGAGGACGAAGGCACAGCTTGTCCGCCAGCCGAGCGTTCTTCTGGGATTTCTTACGGGACGACGGTGAGCGGAACGTTGCGTTATGCCGAGTTCGAGGGTTTGTTCCGCGAATGGCGCAAAAGCGGCGATCCGAGCCTGCGCGACCGCTTAATCTTGATGAACCGCGGTCTGGTGATTTATCTGGCGCGACGTTTTGCCGAGCGCGGCGAAATGTCGGAAGACTTGATGCAGCAAGGTCTGATCGGCTTGATTAACGCGCTAGACAGTTTCGATCCCGACCGTGGCGCACGTTTTGTAACTTTCGCTACGCCGACAATTTTGGGCGAAATGCGCCGTTATTTGCGCGACCGTTCTTGGAGCGTTCGCGTGCCGCGCCACCTACACGAATTGAACACCGTTATCAACCAACGCATTGAGGCGCTGACGCAGCAATTCGACCGTTCGCCGACTTATGCGGAAATTGCGCGTTCGCTGGGACTCGATTTGGAACAAGTGATCGAAGCACTCGAACTTTTTAATACCGCGGAACCTGTTTCGCTTGACGAAATCGACAGCGATTCGCAGAACGAAGATGGCACGCCGATCAGCGAACAAATGGGCGCGCTTGATGCCGACCTGGAAAGCCTGAACGATCATTCCGCTTTGCGCAGCGCCCTTGATCAACTGGAGCCGCGCGAACGGCGGGTTCTGGAATTGGTTTATTTTCAAGGATATAGCCAGTTGGCGGTCGCGCGGCAAATGAAAGTTTCGCAGATGAATATTTCGCGCCTGCAACGCCGCGCCCTGGCGCACTTGCGCGAATTGATGAGTTCAGGCGATTTGTAAATTCAGTAATGGCTCAATCGAGTGCAGCGCTGGAAAGAACCCCGAGCGTCAGCGACGGGTGAAACATAAAAGTTCGTTCATCCGTTACGTTTCACCCGTCGCTGACGCTCGGGGTTCTTTCTTTGGATAGTTCAATTTATCTCACCACCTGAGAGGGTGTATAGGAATTGTAAAAGAGACGGTCGAACTCCCAGTTTGTCATTCTGAGCGCAGCGAAGAATCTATGTTCAGTTAGATTCTTCGCTGCGCTCAGAATGACAAACTGCTGTTTTTAAGCGTTGTCTGTAACTTTTTCGCTTTCCTATACACCCTTTGAGCTACTACCATAATCTTTTCGCGCGGAACTTTTCATCGCATCAATCGTGTATTCAAGCGACAAACTGGAGCCTTCCGAAGGGGAGTAGCGCCGTTGAAAGTGCGAATCGAGTACTCGAAACCCGATCTCGAAACAATCCACAACGGTTGCGGACATCGTCAATACGCTCAGAAATTTGAATTCTTGAGCCGGTGTCCGGCACGAAAAAGCGAGACCTTCACCGCAGATATTTTGCGGTGAAGGTTTTTTTGTCGCTTATTGCTTGGGAGGAAAAAGATGGGAATTGTAAAAGTTGGTTTGCTTTTGACCGCGCTGACCGCGTTATTTGTTTTCG
This sequence comes from Abditibacteriaceae bacterium, assembly GCA_965277285.1. GTDB lineage: Bacteria > Armatimonadota > Abditibacteriia > Abditibacteriales > Abditibacteriaceae > DASVUS01. The sequence goes on from OZ255721.1 coordinate 413,274, forward strand.
TCGGACACCTGATCGGCGGCGCGAATGGCGCTTTGATCGCATTTGGCCTGGCGTTGGTGATGAACGTCGGTTCATATTGGTTCAGCGACAAAATTGTGCTGCGGATGTACGGCGCGCAACCTTTGAAGCCGAATACGCCAGGCGCTTCGCATCTTTACGCGATGACGCAGCGTTTGTGCGAGCGCGCGCAGATTCCGATGCCGAGACTTTATGTGATTGACGACCCGCAGCCGAACGCTTTCGCGACCGGTCGCAACCCGCAAAACGCCACCGTCGCAGTCAATAGCGGATTGCTGCAACTGCTGAATGACGAGGAAGTCGCGGGCGTTATCGCCCACGAAATGGCGCACATCAAGCACCGCGACACCTTGACCATGACAATTGTCGCCACGCTCGCCGGAGCGATTATGACGCTGGCGCAAATGGCGCAATTCGCGGCGATTTTCGGCGGCGGACATCGTGAAGATGAAGACGGCGCGAATCCTCTGGTTGCAATGGCGTTGATGATCTTTGCACCGCTGGCGGCCACTGTAATTCAAATGGCGATTTCGCGCGCCCGCGAATATGAAGCGGACGCGACAGGCGCGTATATCGCCGGAACGCCGTATGGCTTGATGAACGCTTTGGCGAAATTGGAGCATGGCGCACAAACGATTCCCAGCCACGCCAATCCGCAAACCGCGCACTTGTTCATCGTCAATCCTTTCAGCGGTTTGGGCGGCGTGGCGAACTTGTTCCGCACTCATCCGGCGACCGAAGAACGTATCGCGCGCTTGCAGGCATTGGCAGTGCAAAGTTCGCCGCAAAGTGTCGGCGCCTGGAGTTAACTCACCGCGAAGGACGCGGAGGAAAAAAGAAGAAGTATCGAGTACTCGAAACCACAAAAAGGTAGAATCACAAGCGCGTGATTCTGCCTTTTTGTGGCTTGAACTTTTTCTTGAATGACGCCGATTTTCATCGTTAATTAGTCGATTTATCATTTAATAAGGCTGCGAGCTTTCGTGAGATCGCCGAATAATTCGAGGTGACCGCAATCCATACAAAGCGCGCAACGCACTTCCAGATCGTTGCCGAAAAGACTGAAAATGGGCGCGTTATCGAGACGCAAGCAAATGCGTGGACTTCGATTTCCTGTGAGCGAACCTTGCTCAAGGTTTTCGCCATTACAACGCAGACATTTCTGGTTCATCAAATTCTTCCTTTGATTTGTTATAGGAACGATACGGCAGTGTGGTATGGCCCACAAAACCATTGCGACTGACATCATTCTTTTTACTTCAAATGCGTTGCCGCAGTTGCGTTCGCGCGCTGGTTATCTTAATCTTTGAAGCGTGACTTCTTTCATTCAAACCGAAACTCAAACCGCACCTTTTCTTTACGACCAATTCGCCGATACCGCATTGCGCGGCGAGGCTTTATCGCGCGACGACGCCTTTCGAGTACTCGACACGCCGAGCGAAGAGCTTCCGCTTTTGCTGGCGGCAACGCAGCGCGTGCGCGAAACCTATTTTGGGCGACGCGTCAAAGTTTGCGTTTTGCTGAACGCGCAAAGCGGCATCTGCGCTGAAGATTGCAATTATTGCTCGCAATCGAAGATCTCGACCGCGCCCGTCGAAAAGTATAAATTGTTGCCCGAAGACACCATTGTGCAGCGCGCCAACGAAGCCGCTCAAAGTGGCGCGCGGCGTTTCTGCATCGTCATCGCGGCGCGCGGCCCGCAAACCCGCGACATTCAACATTTGTCGGCAGCGATTAAGCGCATCAAAGCCGACGACGCCACGCGCGATATGGAAATCTGCACCAGTCTGGGCTTGATGAATTTGGAACAATGCCAGACTTTGAAAGAAGCGGGCGTCGATTATGTCAATCACAACTTGAACACGAGCGAGCGCCATTATGCCGAGATTTGCACGACGCACACATATGCCGACCGCGTGCAAACTTTGCACAACGTGCAGGCCGCCGGTTTGAAAACGTGCAGCGGCGGCATCGTCGGCATGGGCGAAACCCGTGAAGACATCGTTGACCTCGCCTTTAGCGTGCGCGCACTCGACATCGAGAGCATTCCGATCAACTTTTTGCTGACGATTCGCGGCACCAAGCTGCAAAACCTGGCGCCAATTGACGCCGACATGGGCTTGAAAGTGTTGTGCCTAATGCGCTTGATGAACCCGACCAAAGAAGTGCGCGTGGCGGCAGGCCGCGAAGTCCATTTGCGCGAACGCCAATCGCAAGCTTTGTGCGCCGCCAATTCGCTGTTCGTCGATGGCTATCTGACAACCGAAGGCGAAGCCTCCAACAGCGTCCGCCAATGGATCGAAGAAGCGGGTTATCATGTGGAAACTGGCGCGAATTAGTTTGCAGGAAAGCCGTTGAGTAAAAGCAAGAGTGGCGCAATCGAGTACTCGATTGCGCCACTCTTGCTTTTGAATCCTACTATTAAAACAAGCGGTCAAGTCGTCCGTTGCTGTCGCCGAAAGTGTCTTCTTGGACGCCCATTCTGTCCAGCATCGACAGGAACAAATTGCTCATCGGCGTGTTCGGCGCGTAGCGAATGTGCTGTCCGCCTTTGATGGTTCCGGCGCCTTTTCCGGCCAGCAGAATCGGCAGTTCGTCGTGATTGTGGCGGTCGCCGTCGCTGATTCCGGCGCCGTAAACCAGCATCGTGTTGTCGAGCAAAGTGCCGTTGCCTTCCTTGGTGTTCTGCATACGGTTCAAGATGTAACCCAGTTGCTCGATGTGGAAGCGGTTGATGCGCTCGATTTTCGCCTGCTTGTCGGGATCGCCGCCGTGATGCGACAATTCGTGATGACCTTCGCTGATGCCGATATTAGAATAGCTGCGATTGCTGCCATCGTTGGCCAGCATCAAAGTGCAAATGCGCGTCGTATCGGTTTGCATCGCCAAAATCATCATATCGCCCATCAAGCGAATGTGTTCGCCCGGGTCGGACGGAACGCCGCTGGGTCGCTTGGACGGATCGACGCGCGGCGTATCACCATCCGCGCGGTTCAAACGCTGCTCGATTTCGCGGACGCCAGTCAGATATTCGTCGAGCTTGGCGTTGTCGTGCGCACCCAGCTTGTTCTTCAAATCGTTGGCGTCTTCCTGCACAAAGTCGAGAATGCTTTTGCGCTCAGATTCGCGGCGAAAGCGACTGGCGGCGGCTTCGTCCATATCGCCGTTGCCAAATAAGCGGTCGAATACCAAACGTGGATTGATTTCCTTGGCAACCGGAGTCGATGCGCCCTGCCACGCGATGCTCGACGAATAGGCGCAACTGTAACCCGAATCGCAGTTTCCGGCTTGTGCGCCGCGCTCGATGCCCAGTTCCAAAGATGCGAAACGCGTGCGGTCGCCGATGTGTTGCGCCGCCAGTTGATCGACCGAAATACCGGCCTGGATGTCGGCTCCAGCGGTTTTGCGCGGATGCACGCCAGTCAGCCAGACGGCGCCCGAACGCGCGTGATCGCCCGCGCCATCGCCCAAACCAAAGGCGTTGTGCTGCGCCAGATTAGTCAAAACCGAAATGCTGTCGCGCACGCCTTGCAGCGGTTCCAGGATCGGTGGCAACTGGAAAGCGCCTTCGGTCGCGGGCGTCCAGGCGGGCATGTGCATTCCGTTGGGGACGAACATGAAAACCATGCGGTTGGGAACGGTTTTGCCGACCGCACTCGCCGCTGCTTTGGCGGCAGCCGCTGTGCCCGGCGAAGTGGCGGCCAGAGCGCGCAACGGAATCATGCTGTCGAGCAGGGGAAGCGCCATCGCGGTTCCCAAACCTCGTAAAAATGTGCGGCGCGATATTGGTGTTGGCATCTTAAAACTCCTTGAGACAGAAAGCACGAATCGAGTACTCGAAACGTAACGTACGGGCGAGGCATGCCTCGCCCGTACAATGCAACCTCATTATTTGCGGCTAATTCTTTTTTTTCTTCACTTCCACACGCTGTTTGCGGAACGCATCGCTGACGACAATCGCTTCGATCAGCGAACCGAAAGTGTTGCCCTTGGCGGCGACGTGCTTGACAATCGCGTCCACGTTGCATTTGTCAGCCGTTTCCAAGCCGCGTCCCAGCGCGTAGGTCAGCATTTTCTGGCTGAAGGCGCCGACGAACTGCTCTTTCTTCTTCATTAGCACCGCTTTGAACTGAATCGGGCCGACAAAGCGCGTGCCGTCCGCCAAAACCGCCGAAGTATCAATCGGCATGGTGCCTTCTTTGGTGCGCCAGGCGCCGGTCGCGTCGTAGTTTTCCAGGCTGAAACCAATTGGATCCATGCGCGAATGACAACTGGCGCAATCGGGGTTTTTACGATGCTCTTCCATGCGCTGCCGCATTGTGAGAGTACTCGAAATGACGCGGTTTTCGCGCAATTGCGGCACGCCCGGCGGCGGCGGCGGCGGCGGCGTGCCCCAGAAATTTTCCAAAACCCATTTGCCGCGCTTCACTGGCGAGGTGCGCGTCGGATTCGATGTGACGGTCAAAACGCTGGCTTGCGTCAAAACGCCGCCACGTTCGCGCGCCAGTTCGCCTTTAAGTTCGATACGCTGGAAATTGTCGCCGCGCACAGTCGTGATGCCGTAATGCCTGGCGAGCGTTTCGTTCAAATAGGTGAATTTGCCGTCCAGAAAATCCGTAATGCTGCGATTTTTATCGACGACTTCCTGGAAAAACAGCAAACTTTCCTGCTTCATGGCGGCGCGCAGCTTGTCGTTCCAGTCGGGATAAAGTTCTGGGTCGGGCGCGACATCGCGTAGGTTGCGCAGCATCAGCCATTGACCGGCAAAGTTGTCCGCCAGAGCATGCGCTTTGGGGTCGCGCAACATTCGCGCGGCTTGCGCCTGCAAAACTTCGGGCTTTTGCAATTGCCCGCTTTGTGCCAGCTTCATCAATGTGTCGTCGGGCGTGCTGCTCCACAGAAAATAGGACAGGCGCGTCGCCAGTTCGTAACTATCGAGTACTCGATCCTTTGTGGGAACCGTTTTCGCCACGTCGTCGCTGATACTTTCGACGCGGAACAGAAAACGCGGCGAAACCAGAGCGGCTTGCAGCGCCAGTTGAACGCCGCGCTCGAAACTTTCGCCATGCGCGTCCGCCAGTTTGAAGGCGCTCATCAAACGCTCGACATCTTCGGGCGCGGGCGGGCGACGATAAATGCGGCGCGCCAATTCCGCCACAACTTGACGCGCGGCACCGCTGCGGTCTTGCGCAATTTGTCCCGCCGTCATGAAGATAATGCGCTTTTGCGAAGCCGGTAAAACGCGCGTATCATCTTCCAGAGGCCCGTCCATTTCGACGCTTTGAACGTACAAATTGCGGTCGCGCTGACCTTCGGGCAATGTTGGCGCGTAAAAATCGTTGAAAAAGCCGAGCGATAAACGATGACGGCCTTTGGTGACGTGCAACGTTTGTGCGTAAACGCCGGGCGCGTTACGTAGCGCCGCAACATCGCTTGTCGCTTGCGTTTGTCCATCGACTTGGAAATCCATTTTCGCGTTTGCGTCACCAGCTTTGTCTTGCCAGGCGCGCACGCGAACGGTGTAAGTTCCATCGGCAGGAAACGAGTACTCGACACCTGCGGCGCCAGGCGCATATAAACCATAAACGCCATTTTCGTCGGCCTGACTTTCGCCGCTCAAGTCGTTGCCGCTCCATTTTGTCAACTGGCGCTGCGGAAGCGAAATCACCTGTTCGGAAATCGTCTCGGCTGCGTTGAGATATTTTTCCATCAACAACGGCGAAATCGACAACACATCGCCGATATTGTCGAAACCGTAGCCCACATCATCGGATGGAAAATCGTCGGCGGGACGGAAATCGACGCCGAACAAATCACGAATCGAATTGTTATATTCTTCGCGGTTGAGACGCCGCAACGTGACGCGCCCGGGATTTGGAATGGTGCAGTTCGTCGCGGACAGCGTTTCTTCGATGAAGCGCGCCAATCGGTCGCGTTGCGCTTTGCTGGGCTGCGGGCGACCTTCGGGCGGCATGATATTTTGCGACACGTTATGCGCCGCCATTTGCCACAAATCCGGCGCGGTTTTGACGTCGGCAGCACTGCGCGCATGACTGAAAGAAACGCCGCCGCGCTGTTTCTGATCGTTGTGGCACGGCAAACAATACGTGTTGACGACGGGCGCGACTTCGGTGGCGTAAGTGCCTGATGTCGGCGTCGCCAGAGGAACAAAACGCGTCGGTGCGGCCTGGCTGCGTATCGCCACAAATCCGGCGAGGCAAGCCAAAGGCAAACTGCAAAGAAGAAAACGAGAAGAGTTCACGGCGATAATACGAAGAAAATCGAGTACTCGAAAGCCTCGAAAATAATTTGCTAATCCGATTAAGTATGCCCTAATCGTGCTATATTCAAACACTTTGAGCGGCGCGAAGTTGTAAAGTAATGTCAAAGTCGGACGCGGAGGAAAGGGATGAGTCACGTTATCAAGCGCCGGATGTGGACGCCGTCCATCGTCAGTGTTCTGGTTTTTTGTGCGGTCGGGGTGCTTTGTTGCGCTGCGAACGCCAAAGAACCGAGCTTTTACGTTTCGCCGCGTGGCAACGATGCTGACAAAGGCACGCGCAGTAAGCCGTTTCGCACCGTTGTTCGCGCGCGTGATGAAGTGCGCAAACTCGTCGCGGCGGGCTTGAAAAACGATGTTCACGTCTGGCTGCGCGGCGGCACTTACGAACTCGATCAGCCTTTGACTTTCACTTCCGCCGATTCGGGCACTAACGAGTACTCGATCACTTATGCCGCTTACAAAGACGAAAAGCCGATTCTCAGCGGCGCGCAAACGATTGGCGGCTGGACGAAGGGCAGCGGTCAATTGTGGACAACGACGCTTCCTGAAGTCAAAGCTGGCGGCTGGAACTTTCGCCAACTTTTCGTGAATGGAACGCGACGAATGCGAGCGCGCACGCCAAATGGTGGATTTTTCAACGTCGTTGGCGGCATTTCGCGCGACGCGCAGGCGAGTTTCAAAACGCCGTCCGCCAATGTTTTGCTATCGTGGGCAAGTCGTGGCGATATCGAAATCGTCGCATTGCAAGCGTGGGCCGAGTTTCGGATGCCGATTCGCTCGGTTGTTCCCGACGCGACGGACAGCGCGCTTTCAACGATCACGTTGAGCGGCAAAACGGCGCCGTCCAATCAGGAAAATAACGCGCGCTTCTGGATTGAAAACGCGCCCGAAGCCTTGGATTCGCCCGGCGAATGGTATCTCGACCGAAAAGGTGGCGTTCTCTCCTATTGGCCTTTGCCCAACGAAGATATGCGAAGCGCGCAGGTTGTCGCGCCACGCTTGTCGCAACTGATGCTGTTGGATGGCGACGCTGCGCGGCCTTTGCGCAACCTGTGTTTTCGCGGTTTGCAATTTTCTTTCGCCGATTGGACTTTGCCCGAAAACGGCTATATTGATGGACAAGCCGCGTACGACATTCCCGCCGTGATTCAGGCCAATCGAGTACTCGATAGTCGCTGGGAAGATTGCACCATCAATCACGATGGCAATTACGCGATGGCTTTTGAGCGCGGCTGCAAGCGCAACATTGTCAGCCATTGCGAGATGACGGATTTGGGCGCGGGCGGCGTCAAAATCGGCGAGCCGCAGATTCGCGTCGATGAAGTGGACAAGACGCAAAATAATCAGGTTGTCGATTGCCATATTCACGACATCGGGCTGGTTTATCCCGCCGCTGTTGGCGTGTGGATCGCGCAATCATCGGGCAATCTGGTTGCTCACAATGAAATTGATCACACGGGTTACACGGGAATTTCGGTCGGCTGGACGTGGGGTTACGGGCTGAGCGAAGCGCACGACAACATCATCGAGTGGAACGATGTGCATCACATCAGCCAGGGAATGCTGAGCGATCTGGGCGGAATCTACACGCTGGGCGTGCAGCCTGGAACTGTGATTCGTCACAACGTGTTCCACGACATCGAGGGTTACAGCGGCGGTTATGGCGGCTGGGGCATTTACACCGACGAAGGTTCGAGCGGGATTCTGATTGAGAATAATCTGGTTTATCGCACTTCGATGGCGGGTTTTCATCAGCATTACGGGCGCGAAAACGTGGTGCGCAACAACATTTTCGCGTGGGGACATCAGGCGCAGATCATGCGCACGCGCGAAGAAGATCATCGCAGCTTTTCCTTCGAGCGCAACATCGTTTTGTGGAACGAGGGCGATTTGCTGGGCAGCAATTGGAGCAACGGCCAATATCTTTTCGACCACAACCTTTATTTCGATGCGCGCCGAAAGCCGCTGCGTTTCAAAGACTGGAGTTGGGACGAATGGCAAAAACGCGGACAAGATGTTCACTCAATTGTCGACGACCCGCATTTTGTGGATGCCACACGCGGTAATTTTACTTTGAAAAGCGATTCACCCGCCGCGCAAATTGGCTTCGTACCATTTGACTTCAGTTCCGTCGGGCCGCGCAAAAGGATGAGCAATTAGCTTTAAAAGATCAGCTTGGAGACGAATTGAGTACTCGAAAAGTGTTGATTTGGTTGTTGCAGTTTCTGATTTCAATGTGGAATCAAAGTTAAGACGAAGGCGTTACGTGGAACGGAGGATGAACGATGAGCATCGAAGTTTTTCCGGTTGTCGAGGGTTTAGCCGAAGCCGAGTTCTTTGATGTCGCCGATTGGAAAATTCTGGCGCATTGCCTGGGACTTTTGGACGCCGCCGCGTTGCAATTGCGCATCGCGCCGCTCAGCAATTTTATCTGCACAACAAGACGCGAAGTTTTGGAAACATTGGGCGCAGACGATGTTCTGGTGCTCGAAGCCGAAGGCGAACTCCGCGACGGCGTCTGGTATCACGGTGACAAGGTTTTGTGGTCGATAGAACCGCTCTGGTTTTCCTGCGGCGAAGGTTTGGGCTGCGTCAGCGCGCTCATCGAGTACTCGAAAGCGCACCCTGAACACTTCATTGATAAATTTCAAGCCGCCGAAGCCGTTGCCATTTTGGGCGAAGTGCAACGTATCCTGCTTCAAGCGCAAAATGAAAGTCGGCGCTTTCACTTGAAATCAACGGTTTAGATGCAACTCAATTCTGACAGGGTGTATAGGAATTGCAAAAGGGACTGTCAAACTCCCAGTATGTCATTCTGAGCACAGCGAAGAATCTGGCGTGATGTTAGATTCTTCACTCCGTTCAGAATGACAAACTGGGAGTTTGATCACTTCTCCTACTTTTCTACATATTCTTAAGGCACGCTCGAAACGCCTGCGCCAGGCGCGCATCAATTTCGGCTTCGATGCCACCGACTTTGATGTCGCGGTCAACGTGCGTCCAAATGCCGTCGGTTCCGACTTCGAGAACCAACCATTCGCCATCTGCGTTGCACATCAAATCGGCGCAACCAAACGAACCCAACATTCCTGTCGCTTGCATTGCGCGACGCGCTTGAACTTCCGCCTCGTGCGGCACCGTTCCGGCGTCTTCGTAACGCGCGCCCTGCGCATGAGCCACAAACGGCGAGACTTTCGCGCCAGGCGGAAAACGCCGCGCATTCCAGCCGAAAGTTTCGCCCGCCACTGCATACAAGCGATAAACTTCCGGTCTCGCCAAACGAATAAATTGCTGCACGATAAACGGTTGCGGCCAATCGTGTGGAATTGTCGAATCGTGAGAAACCAAACGATGACCTGTGGCGCCGCAGCCCGTCGGCCATTTCAAAACCCATGCGTCATCTTGGTTTTTAGCCACAAAATCGCGCACTTCCGCTTCCGAATCGAGCGAAACCGTGCGTGGCGTGTTGACATCGTTTTCGAGGAAACATTGCGCCAGCAAACGTTTGTCGGACGCCAAATGTATCGCGCTCAAAGGAACAAAACTTTCGCTGTTCAATGGAAGGTTATCGTCCCAGCCCAAAACATAATTCCAATCGGCGGGCGTGTCTTGAAGCGGCACGCCCAGAACTTGCGCCATGTGCTGCGCGTGTTCTTCAAAAACCCACGCGCTTTCGCCCGCGTTCAAAATAGTGGCCTTCATGGTTTCTCCTCGCGCTCTTCGAGTACTCGATTGGCCTTTTTTGCATACGGCGCGGCTTCATATGTCACGTCGCGCAACTTGTCGTAACGACCAAGCAGAATAAAGGGCGAAATGCGCGCATAAAATCCCATCAAGCGCCAAACGCCCTTTTCCTGAAAACGCCGCCCCGAAGTTTGTAGAGGAATCAATAAATGGCGATGCAAGCCGAAGCGGGAAGCGCGGCGAATGAATTGAACGTCTTCGCCCAGATGCAAATTCGGGTCGAAACCGCCGCAGTCGATCCACACATCTTTGGGCGCGATGATGCAAACGCCGCTTCCCGTGCGCAACCAACTTTGCCCCAGGAAGAACAAAACGTTGAACCACAAATAAGCCAATCGAATGGCGAAACTTTCGCGCGCCACGAACCACGGACACGCGACGGCAAACGGCAAACGCTGATACGATTTTGCGACGCGATGCAGAAATTGCGTGTCGGGCAAACAATCGGCGTCCATCCAAACGATCAATTCGCCGTTCGCTACAATTGCGCCTTCGTTGCGTTGCCTTGCGGTTCCACGTTCGCCAACGATGAGTTCGACATTGCGAAAACCGCGTACGATGTTCTGCGTTTGGTCTTCCGAACCGCCATCGACCACGATAATTTCCGCTTTCGAGTACTCGATGGGAAGTTCCTGCGCTTGCAACGCGCCGAGCAAATCTCCGATACGCTCCGCTTCGCGCAACGTTGGAATGACGACGGAAATAGTGGGAAGCGAGCGAGGCATTGCAATAAGTTTATCGTTTTGCCCAATCACTCACGACTTCTTGCGAAAGCGCAGCAACAGGTTTCGCAATTCGTCTTTTAGCAAGCCGCACAAAGCGCCGCCGACCCAGACGAGGATTGAACCAATAAACCAGATTGGCGCAGACATCACAAGGATTACAACCAAAGGAAAGAATACAAATCGATTGAAGATTTCATAAAGGAAAGTTGGATTTTTTGGAGTCGCCACCCAACTTTCTAAAGGCAAAAACAAGATTAACGCTGCCCAGAAACAAGGTGCAATAAGTGCAATAACGAAGCGAGGCAACGTGACACGATAATGCGGCCTTGACTGCGCTTCGATGAAACCTATCCATGTTGTCAGGGCGACAAGAGACAGCAGAATACCTTGTGAACCAGTCATAACAATTGCAAGTTAAGCCGTTTTGTACAAACAACAACGCGCTCATCTTTTCAAATAAGCGCGCTGTTATCTTCCCAAATCGAGTACTCGATTACTTCTTTTTGCCCTTCTTCGGCTGTGGCACGAGCGATTCCGTCTTCTCGGAAACGGCGCCTTCTTCCACCGTGTAGGCTTCTTTGGCAACGGCGTTAACGAAAGGCCGGTCGTGGCTGACAACGACAACCGTGCCTTCGTAACCTGTAATCGCTTCCTGCAAAACGGCGCGACTGGTCGGGTCGAGGTGGTTCGTCGGTTCATCCAACAACAGAACGTTCGCCGGTTTCATCAGGAATTTGGCCAGTGCGACGCGGCTGCGTTCGCCACCGGAGAGAACGCGAATCGGCTTGTAAACTTCTTCGCCGCGCATCAGCAAACGTCCCAACAGTTGGCGCGCCTGACCTTCGGGCTGCAACTCCAGGCCGTGCAAAACTTCCTGCAAAGCGGTTCTGTCGAGATCAAGTGCTTCAGCTTGATGCTGCGCGAAATAGCCGATTGTGACGTTGCGGCCTTCTTCGCGCTTGCCGTCGGTTGGTTCTTCGACGCCTGCCAAAATGCGCAGAAGAGTACTCTTTCCGGCGCCGTTTGGCCCCATGAATGCCAATCGGTCGCCGCGCATGACTTTCAAGTTCACGTCGTGCAAGACTTCGTTTTCGCCGTAGGTTTTCTTGACGCCGCGCAAGCGAAAAACTTCCTGCGCGGGTTGCGGAACGGGGGGAAATTGAAACGAAATCACGCGTTCCTTGGTGCGTGGCGCTTCGATCTTCTCCATCTTGTCCAGCATCTTTTCGCGCGATTTGACTTGCGTCGCTTTGGTGTTTTTGGCGCCGAAGCGGTTGATGAACTCTTGCTGGCGCTCCAGTTCGCGCTGCTGACGGTCATACGCCGAAGCCTGACTTTCGCGCAATTGTTCCTTGACGCGCAAATAGTTCGAGTAATCGCCGGTGTAATCGTGCAACTTGAATTCGTCCAATTCGACGATGCGAATGCAAACTGCATCCAGAAACTTCGGTTCGTGACTAATCACCAGAACCGAACCCGGATACGTTTCCAGATAATCGACGAGCCATTTCACGGCGCGCGTGTCCAAATGGTTGGTCGGTTCATCGAGAAGCAATAAATCGGGTTCGCGCAGCAGCAATTTCGCCATTGCGATGCGCATTTGCCAGCCGCCGGAATAAGTGTCGGTCAAGCGATCAAGTGCGTCGTGTCCGAAACCCAGGCCGCTGAGAACGCGACCGATGCGCGATTCCATGGTGTGGACTTCTTCCATTTCGAGCGCCGTTTGCGCTTCGGACAGTTGCCGCAAAGCGTCGCGGTGTTCGGGCGATTCCTCGTCAAAGTCTTCGATGTGCTCCAATCGTGACGCCAGAATTTCGATGGTCTTCTGCGTCGATTGCGCTTCTTTGAAGGCCGACATCATTTCTTCGCGGACGGTGACGCCCAGCGTGCATTGCGATTCCTGCGACAACATATCGCAGGAAGTGTGCGCATCAAAGCGGACAAAGCCTTTGTCGGGCTGCTCGGTTCCGGCGATCATGCGCATTAAGGTCGTTTTGCCGGTTCCGTTGGGGCCGACGAGACCGACGCGGTCGTAAGGGCCAATGAACAAATCGGTTTCTTCGAGAATGATTTGCGGGCCGTATTGTTTGGAAAGGTTTTCAATAGTCAACATAGCGCGAGCAGTTTAGCAAAACACGGCAAAACAGCGATTCGAGTACTCGAATCGCGCAACGAACCCTGAGCGTAAGCGACGGGTGAACTAACAGTTTGATGTAGTTTTCACTTCACCCGTCGCTCACGCTCGGGGTTCTCTGAGCTTCAAAACTTCTACTTCTTCGATTCAAACTTCAGCGCCAGTCCGTTCATGCAATAGCGCAAGCCGGTTGGCGCCGGGCCGTCTTCAAAAACGTGTCCCAGATGGCCTTCGCACTGCGCGCACAACACTTCGGTGCGGCGCATCCCGTGAGCCGTATCGCTTTCTTCCTCGACACTTTCGCCTGAAATCGGCTGCGTGAAACTTGGCCAGCCAGTTCCCGAATCGAACTTGGCGTCCGAAGAAAATAGTTCCAGACCGCAACCGGCGCAACGATAAACGCCGTCTTTGCTGCTTTCGGTCGGGCTGCTCCACGGACGTTCCGTGCCTTTTTTACGCAACACTTGAAACTGTTCGCTCGTGAGTTCGCGTTGCCATTCTTCATCGGTTTTATGGATTTTATTCATATCGCAAAAGACGTTGCAGAACACGCGCGGTGCCGTGACTTTGACCAATCGAGCACTCGCTTAACTCAAGTTGCTACATAATCTGAATTGCCATTATGTCCTGCGAGTGAACTCGCGGCTCAACCGCCTGCGGCGGAGGCGGCGGCCTGCGCCGACGCCGGAGTGATTTTAATGTTGCGTCGACGCAGGTCGACGCTCCGGCGTAAGCCGCCCAGACGCGAGTTCACTCGCAGGACATAATGGCAATTCGAGTACTCGATCAAGAGTTGACAGCGCCTGAGGTGTTGATGTCGATCTGAACTCGCCTTACAATTCAATCGCACGTTTGCTCTCGTGCGATTGCAGCGCGGCTTGCCACAACTGATGACTGCGCACCGCTTCATCGGGCGTGGCGCAGCCGAAGCGACCGTGGAGAGTTCCGGCGCGCTCGGCGACGAAAGCGGCCAGCATTTGCAAAATCACGTCGGGAAACCCGACCTCGAAAATGCCGCCCGTAATCGTCGGAAACGTCATTTGATAACCTAAATCGGTGCGTTGCCAGCCTTGTTCCTGGCCGCGATGAAAACTCCACAAAGTCTTCGGCTCTTTGGTCGAAAAGCGAAAACCGCCGTCGGTGCCCAGCACTTCCACCAACCACGTATTCATTTCGCCGGGCGCCAAACGCTTGGTTTCCAGGCGCATCGGAACGTCGGCGCCGTTGATTTCGACATCGCAATGCAGCAGCGCGTTGTCCCAGGTGTCGCAAATCGCCAAGCCGCCTTTGCCATCGGGACGCTGCGTGTAAACCTTTTGCAACTGCGCATAAACACGTTGCGGATTCCAGCCCAGGCGAAAAAACAAATGCACGATGTGCAAGCCCAGATCGTTCATCACGCCCGCTTCGCCGCAAGTTGCGACCTGACGTTTCCAGTTGGCCGGTTTCATCGCATCAAGGTCGGACGAGTGATGAAAGCCAGCGCGGATTTCGAGAACGTGTCCCAAATCGCCCAATCGAGTACTCAATTCCCGCCAGATGCGTTGCGCGCCCGGTAGAAAGGGAAACTCCGACGAAACGCGCACAAAACGTCCAAGTTTTTGCGCTGCATCACGCACTGTTTGCGCCGCTTCCAGGTCGATGCCGAACGGTTTTTCCGCCAGCAAATCTTTGCCGGAGCGCAAGACATCCAGATATAAATCGCGGTGCAATTGGTGCGGCACCGCGACATAAACCGCGTCAATTTTCTGGCTCGCCAAAAGTTCGCGGTGATCGTTGGTCAGCAACTTCACGGTCGGAACGCGACGAAACCATTCGCGCGCAGCGTCGTTGAGGTCGCACACGCCGACAAGTTCCGAATCAAGCGGAAAATCTTCGAGCGCGAACCAGCGCCCCAAAGCCGAAGCGAATTCGCGCCCCATCAAGCCGCCGCCGATGATGCCCCAGCGAAGAATTGAACGAGAGGATGAAGGATGATTTATGAAGGATGAAGTGTTGCTCATGCGGCGTCTTCTGCGTGGATTTCGAGATATTTGGCGGCGTCTTGTGGCGTGGCGTTTTGGTGGACAATCGCCATCAAAGCGCGCGTGATGCCGATGGGGTTTGCGTGCTGAATGATGTTGCGTCCGTAAACGATGCCGCGCGCGCCTTGCTGCATCAGCGCTTTGGTGCGCTGCAAAATAATTTCATCGGACACTTTGCCGCCGCCGCGAACGAGTACTGGAATGCGTCCCGCCGTTTCAACGACTTTGTGATAAATCGAAACGTCATCCGTCGGGTCGGCTTTGATAATGTCGGCGCCCATTTCCACCGCTTGCCGCACCAGAGGCACGATTTTGCTGACATCACCATCGACCTGATAACCGCCAGCTTGCTCGTTGGGGCGAAAAACCAATGGCTCGATCATCAAAGGCATGGAGTAGCGGTCGCATTGCGGCTTCAATTTGAAGATGTTTTGCACGCATTGATCCGTTAGTTCCGGCTGATCCGGCAATTGGAAAAGGTTGACAACAACGCACGCCGCATCCAAACGCAGGGCTTGTTCAACGGCATTTTCAATGGTGCGCGAAAACAAAAAGCGTGGCAATGTTTTTCCGTAAACGTTGGCGACATCAGTCCGCAAAACCAGTGCGGGTTTGTGTCCGGTTGCGCTTTGCAAAAGTGGCGCTTGCCCGACCGTCAATTGAATCGCGTCGGGCGCGGCTTCAATTAGTTTTTGCACGGCGATGTTGAGATTTTCGATGCCGGACAAAAACGTTGCTTCGTTAAAAAACCCATGATCGACCGCGACATCGAAGCAGTTTCCATCGGCGCCAAATAAACGATTTTGTCGAAATTGTTTCATAAGACTTCTTGTATAAGCCGCAAACTGTGACCAAGTTTGGCATTTGGAAGTTTGGCATTCTGAAAATCAAACTGCAAAGTAGCCATCCGCCAAGAGTTGAGTTACAAGATTTAGTAAGTTGAAGGCGTAACCACAACAAGCTGTCTGACTGACTTAGCGCGTGACCTGACGCAAGTACTGTTTCATTTCCCATCTCACAAGCGGATCGAACGGCGGGCTGTCGAGCGTCCACGACACAAAAAGGCTTTACCGTTCTATTGCGCCGCTGGATCGTTGAACGCATCTTCGCCTGGCTGTCACTCTGCCGCTGCTTGCTGCCGCTGCTTGGCGCGTGACTACGGACTACGTCCACAATCGGGCGAAACACTTATCATCCGGGCTACGACGCGATTCATGCTATGACGCATTGCACCTCAATGACTTTGCACACTGATTTGCAGAATTCTTGCTGTCACAAGAAAAGCAAAGGTGATAACGCAAACGACAACGCTCGCCACCGAAGTAGCGAGCGTTGTTGTAAGCCAAAGCTGTTTGTTGTTTGTGGTTCGTGATTACGAAGTGGCTGTGCCGAGCGAGTTGTTCGCAACGTTGAAGACCGTCTGCACGCGCTTGCCCAGGAAGCTCAGAACCGCGATGACTACCAAAGCGATCAACGAAACCAACAGACCATACTCAACCAACGTCTGTCCCTCTTCTTCTACCAAAAAACGCTTGATCATGTTATTCCCTCCCCAGGAAACTTTTCTTGAAATTTTCGGGGCGATTTGTTTTTTCGCCACCCGAAACCTTATCTTACACCGATGTTGCCAGATGAATGATTTTGAAGAAAAAGTTTGTGGTTCAGGAAAGTTTTTCATCGAGTTTTTGCAGGAGTTGCGCGATGTGTCGCTGGTTTTCGCCGAAGTCGCCACGCCCGATGCGCGATTGCGAGCGAACATCGACCTGCGTGAGATTGTTTTGCTGACGCAGAGAAATCGTTAAATCATCGGTGAAAACCAGGACAGGCACGGCGCAATGAATTGTTGTCGTGACATTTTGTTGTTGGGCGCCAGTCCATTTCCAGCGCCGCCCGTAAGTGCACAAAGTTGGTGCGATGGCTTGAATGTTTTGTGTCACATCTTCGACCGCGGCGTGATAAAAACGCGTGCGCAGGTTTTTGTCGGTGTTGTCCGCCGTCGTTTGTGCGATGTTGGTGGTGAAATTGTTTGCTTTCATATTTCTAAAAGCCCAGATAAAACAAGGCACCAATAGTGAAATCGCCAGCAGCAGAAAACGTTTGAGGCGTTGTTTGGAGCGAATAATTGTCATAGCATGGAAAGATCGGAACTGGTGTTAAACGGAGTTCTGCGGAACAAGAAGCGCGAGGCGAGAAAGGTTGAAAAAACGAGCGGCGCATCAGAGTTTTTCATCGTCGACAACTTTGGGCGGCGTAGTTTTTTCAGGACGAAAACGCACGATCAGAACGCGCGACGGTGTTTCAATTTTGCTCAACTCGTCGTGTAACAGTTCCAGCGCGCGACTTTCATTGAGGCCGCCCGAACCAGCACCCAGAACGGGAAAAGCGACGGAAGCAACCCTTTTTTTATTCACAATACGCATCGCGTTTTGCGCACTTTGGCGAATCGAGTACTCGCTGGCGCGCCACAACATATTGATTCCCGCAACATGAATAATGCCGCGAAACGGCAGTTTGCCCGCGCCTGTCAAAACCGCTTCACGAAACGGTTCGGTGCCACCCCGCTTTTTAATGGCGCCCGAAACACCTTGCGGCAATAACAGCCACCACGGAATGATATTGCGATTCCACGCGTTGACAATAGCTTCGACGTTTTGATCGAGCAAATCGCCGTCAACGATTTCAAGTGGCATTTCGAGTACTCGATCCAAGGTTACGCAAGCGACGCTCGCAAAAACAACGCGAAAACAGATTCAAGAAGCGTTCCGTTGCGCCGTTTTTGCGAGCGTCGCTTGGCTTTGCACAGTTATTCAATTCTTCGCTCAATTCTATGAAGGTTTAATTGGCTGAACTTTTAAGAACTTCTCGCAAAAGCTAATTTTTGCGCAAAGCCGCGTCGCTTGGGCAACCTTGTTTTATTCAAGCGAAAGCAAGCGTCCGCAGTTTTCGCAGGTCGGCCAAGTTTGCGCTTTGGCCTCGCGCAAATTGAACGGCGTTAGCGCCATGCCGCACGCCGAACAATTGCCGTTGACGGCGTGTGCGACCGCGACGCCGCCGTGTTTTTGTGCCACATCGCTGTATTTTTCGAGTTCGTCGGGGGAAAGCTGCGCCGCGATGGTTTCGCGCGCTTTGCGTCGCGCGTCCATTTGGGTTTCGAGTTGCGCCGAATCGCGCGCAAAGGCGGCTTCGATGCCCTTGAGTTCGACGTTTTTGGCGGTGCGTTGCAGTTCCAATTCTTTCAATCGAGTACTCGAAGTCTCGATTTCGTCCATCAAATTCAAAATCGCTTCATCGAAATCGCCGCGCTGCGCGCCGATGGCTTTGATGTCGCGCTCCAGAGCAGTAATTTCGTGCGAAGATTTCGCGTTCATCAAGCGACTTTGCTGGCGTGCGAATTTTTCTTCGTTGGCTTTAAGTTGCAGTTCGCGGTCGGTGCGCTCGCCGTTCAAGGTCGTCAAACGCGTGCGTTCCTTGTCGAAGGCGCGCTGCAAAGTGTCGTGTTCGCCGCGCGCGTGCGTGCCGTCGTCGAGCTTGCCGCGCTCGCGCTTGAGTCGCGCCAAATGGTTATCAACTTCCTGCAACTGGAAAAGCAAACGGTTCATGGCGTTCCTTGGAAAAGCGTTGGAGATTGTGGAGATGCTCGCAGTTTAATCCAATGCGTGAAACGGATTCGTATCGATCTGGCTACGCACAATCGGAACACAAGTATCATACTGCTCAAAGACTTCGGCGATCATCTCAATGGCGGCGCGCTCAGTTGCCGTGTGCGTGGCGTCTATAATCGACATGTTATGCACCTGCGCCTGCAATGCGTCGTGATGCTTGATGTCGCCTGTGATCAGACAATCGCAACCGATTTTGGCGGCGGCATCAATGTAAGAGGCGCCGCTGCCTGGCACGCACGCGACAATTCGGATTTCGTTCTTCTTTGAGGGAATTAGTCGAAGGTTTGGCGCACTGAGTTTTTCCTGCACATGGCGCGCGAAATCGACGAATCGAGTACTCGATTTCAGATGGCCAATGCGTGCAGCGCCCCAACTTTCGCCGCCGTTTATTCTGAATTTGTAAATATCGTGCGCGACTTCTTCGTAGGGATGCGCTTCTTTCATCGCTTGCAGAACGGCTTCGCGCTTCGATTCGGGAACGATTACCTCCAAGCGCCATTCATCAACGGTTTCGAGTTTGCCGATGTGACCGATTGTTGGATTGGCACCTTCGAGCGGCCGGAAAGTTCCCTGTCCGCGAACGCGGAAACTCGCCTGATCATAACTGCCAATTGCGCCTGCGCCTGCATCCCACATCGCCCACTGCAGGCGTTCCACATCGTTTATCGGGACGTAAACAATCAACTTGTACAAACCTTCCTGCCCGCTCGGTTTAAATACATCAACGTCTCTAATTCCAAGCTGAGCCGCCAATTTGTCGCCCAGCGCGCGGCCCAGCGGCGCGTTATCCAGCGCTGTATGAACCGCGACAACCGCGATATTCGCACTGATGCAACGAGCCGCCAGACGCACGCTGTGATTCGAGAAATTAAGATTTTCCAGCGGACGAAACAGCGGCGGATGATAGACCACCAGACAATTGGCACCGACGTTTTGCGCTTCATCAATGGTCGCATCCGTCACTTCGTGCGCAACGAGGAGGTAAT
Organism: Abditibacteriaceae bacterium; assembly: GCA_965277285.1. GTDB lineage: Bacteria > Armatimonadota > Abditibacteriia > Abditibacteriales > Abditibacteriaceae > DASVUS01. Next base: position 432,850 of record OZ255721.1, read on the forward strand.
TGATCTCCATATTGGCGTCGCCGATGAGCAAGCCGACTTTATCCCAGCTTTCGGCGCGCGAAAACGGGTAGGCGTTTCTTAAAATGCCGGTAATGTCGCGGACGTTAAGCATAAAATGGTTCTGATTACTTTGGCGCCGGAAATTTCTTATTGCTCAAGCTGCCTAAAAATGTGAGGATTTTGTAATAGCCTTGGGGCGCGTTATGCCCATAATTATTGATCGTGTAAGTGCGGGTTTTGCCGCCTCGTGAAAGCGTGAGCGTCGTGGTTTCGTTCAGGCCATCCATCAGGCCAGGCTGATTGTAAGTTCCAGCCAGTTTGGTGAAATGCACGTCGTTCAACAGTTTTACCAGTTGTTTGCGTTCAGCCTGGCTCAATGCGGCGGTGCGCGTCACCATTTTTCCGGCATGGGAAGTTTGCTCGCCGGAACTGAGACTTCTGCGATCAATGAAAAGTTGTGAGTACGCACCTTTCATGCCACCTGAAAAAGCAGTTTGCAGCGAAACAAAATCACGATCGAGAACCAAGGCGTTGCGAGTACTCGAAACCGTCGTTTTGACGTTTGTGACAGCCTTACAAGAATGAGAAATCGTGGCGAAAGCGAGTGCGGCGGTGCAGCAGAAAACAGTTGTCTTCACTTGTAAACCTCGGCGGGATCAAAGAGTGGTTCGCCCTGCGCTTCCATTTCGCCGTCGTCTGTGACGAGTTCGTAAAAGCAGGAGCGATAACCTTTGTGACAGGCCGCGCCGCCGATTTGTTCCACCTTGAAAACCAACGCGTCGCGGTCGCAATCGGCGATGATGTCATGCACGATTTGCACGTTGCCCGACGTTTCGCCTTTCATCATCATCTTGTTTTTGCTGCGACGAAAAACGTGTGCACGCTTGGTTTCCCAACTTGCTTTCACCGCGTCGCGGTTGAGCCACGCAATCGTCAACACTTCGCCCGTTTGGAAGTCCTGAAAAACGCCGCACACCAAACCTTTGTCGTCGTATTTTAAGTTGTCGTAAAACATAATATTCGAGTACTCGTTTTGAAGTTGGTTTTTGAAGTTGCTGCTTCGATTTTAATTCATTGAATAGCTCTGCACATCGTAAGTCAGGTGTTCGGCGTCGAACGGCGCACCCAGCAGCAATTTTAAGCGCGCTTGTTGAACGGGCGTCAAAATTTCTGTTATCGCGGCGCGGCACTGATGCAAGAATTCATCTTGAGATTGCTTTATCTGCTGCTGCTCACGAAGTTGTTGCTGTGCGTACGACAACGCATTTTGAGACTGCTGTCGCACTTTGCGCGATTGCAAAGAGCTTGCATATGCTTGCGTTGCCGCTTCTTGAAGGCGTTTTAACTGCTCAGTTGAAACACCAATTTGCGGTGCGACTTCGGCAAAGGAAGTAAGAACAAATGGCCCGCTGCGTTGATAATTGATTTGAGCCAGACGTCTCTGCTGCGCCGGTGATAAAAGCTCCACTGCGCGGCTTTGCAGCACTTCGGGGCTGTGTTTTCGCACTTCGGCTTTCTGTTCAGCGGACTCTTTTCTGGTCATCAATCCGCCGCGATTTAAGTAAGTGGCATAGTTGAGTAAATCGAGTACTCGAACACTCGTTTCATGCGAAAGCCCCAACTCGCGTCGCACTTGAGGCGAACCAAGTAAAAACGCAAAATAAAACCAGTGGTCAGATTGCTTTGCAGCATTCGACACGTTTGTCGGCGTCGAAGAAATTGTTGCTATAGCTGTTGGCTGATGAAATGTGTCCGCTCGACAAGAAGTCGAAAGCGCCACAGCGATAAACCAACATCCGGCAACTTGAGCCTTTCTGGTAGTCATAGCGGCCTTGTCAAATGCGAATTTCAATGCCGCGCGTGCGCAATTCTTCCTTGATTTGGCGAATTGTATACGTTCCGTAATGCACAATCGAGGCGACGAGTGCGGCTTCGGCGCGGCCTTCGGTGAGAGCTTCGTAAATATGATCGACGTTGCCCGCGCCGCCGCTGGCGATAACCGGAACATCGACCGCATCGGCAACCGAGCGCGTTAAACCGATGTCGTAACCGGCCTGCGTGCCATCGCCGTCCATCGAAGTCAGCAGAATTTCGCCCGCGCCCAGACGCGCTGCTTCGCGCGCCCAGTTAACGGCATCGGTTCCGGTTGGCGTGCGTCCACCGTGCAGGAAAACTTCCCAACGATTGGGCGCGGTTTGCTTGGCGTCAATCGCCACCACAATACATTGCACGCCGAAACGACGGGCGCCTTCTTCAATCAAAGCGGGATTGGTGAAGGCGGCAGTGTTGATGAAAATTTTGTCGGCGCCATTGGCCAAAACCGCGCTCATTTCGTTGGTTGTCTTAATTCCGCCGCCGACCGTAAATGGAATAAAGGCTTCTTCCGTCACGCGCGCCGCCAGATCGGAAACCATGTCGCGGCGTTCGTGACTGGCCGTGATGTCGAGGAAAACCAGTTCGTCGGCGCCCGCTTTGTCGTAATAAGCGGCTCGTTCGACGGGATCGCCAGCGTCGCGCATATTTTCAAACTGGACGCATTTCACGACGCGTCCATTGTTGATGTCGAGAGCAGGAATAATTCGTTTGGCAGGCATAATCGGGAATGATGAATATCGAGTACTCGATTTGTTATTTTAGCGGTGTGAGCACGACGAAATGAGAGTTGTTGTGTTTGTAATCTTCTGCGCTCTTAGCGTTGGTTTGACGCGCGATACACAAAATCTGTCCATTGTCGTTGATGTCAATTGCACAGTCGAGATACCAGTTGCTTTGTGGATCAATCAGGCTGTTCAAGTCTTGCGGTTGCGTGTTGTCAGTGCCGCGCCACAGCAAAGCCATTGCGCGCTCATGCGGATCGGAGAAACCACCTGATGACGCATAACCTGTGGACAGCCGTCCATTTCCGATGGCTTCACCACGCGCATTCAACTTATGGAACTTTGCATCGTAAATTTCCCACGAGTAGCCTTGGACACCTTTTTGTTTGGTGGCGATAAATGCGCCGTTTTTCCAAATCTGCAATAAATTATCTTTTAATACTAAAGCTTGACCATCGGTTGTCACAAACAAGACCTGATTTCTATAGCCGTCTTGCTGAAACCCGATGTGAGTGGCAAAGTTGTCATTGATAATTTTTCGCTGAGCTTCATCGGCTTCTCGTGTCGCGTCGTCGAACTTTAGAACTTCGCCATTCGCCGACAAACTGCGGTCGAGATATTTGAACTTGCCATTGCCGTACAAGCCCGTTTGGAGAATCTCATCAGTGCCAGCATCGGCAATCGAGTACTCGATTTGTCCTGACGGGACAGGTGGAAGAGGCCAATAGGCGATCCAAGCCAGAGCTGCCCAAATATAAAAGAAGAAGGCCAAAGGCAGGCAGAGAATCGAGCAACCGACGAATTTGAAGATATTCAATGGTTTCTTCATCAGCTTTCTCGTTCAGCCGCAAATTTCAACAGTTCGGGAACGCTGGTTGTGCCTGCGTAAATCGCTTTGCCGACGATTACGCCTTCGATATTTGGGATGTTGCGCAAGATGCGAATATCGGTCGCTTTGTGGACGCCACCGCTGGCGATAACCGGAATCTCAACGGCTTCGCTCATTTCGCGCAAGGCAATCGTGTTTGGGCCAGCGAGCGTTCCGTCGCGCGCGATATCGGTGAAGATGATGCGGGCGCAGCCGAAACTTTGCATAGTTTGTGCGAAATGAACGGCGGGAAGTCCGCTGTCTTCACGCCAGCCGGCGACCGAAACTTTGCCGTCTCGTGCATCCAGACCGAGAATTATGGCGTCGCCGAATTGGGCGAACATTTGCTGCGCCCATTGCGGTTCTTGCGCGGCTTTGGTGCCGATGATGCAACGCTGCACGCCACTTTCGAGTACTCGATTGATAGTTTGAGCATCGCGCAGGCCGCCGCCAGTTTGCACGGGAATCGTCAAGGTTTGCGCGATTTTTTGGATGATGGCGTGGTTGGCATTTGAGCCATCGCGCGCGCCGTCCAAATCGACGACGTGCAAGCGCGTGGCACCTTCGTCCTGGAACTTTTGCGCCATGGCGACGGGATCGTTGCCGTAAACCGTTTCGTGCGCGTAATCGCCTTGATAGAGGCGCACGCATTGGCCGCCGCGCAAGTCAATAGCAGGAATAATTTCGATCATATTCGAGTACTCGATTGTAAAGGTAAAAGGAAATAGAACGCGACTGTCTCACGCTTTGAAACAGTCGCGTTCTATTTTCGCTGATTTGCAACCTTTTGGCGAAGCGTGCACACGGCACACAATGATAAATGCACCGCCTCGATATTGGGTGGTGCATTTATTAAGATGTCAAAATCGAGAAAAGTGCGCCTTGGCGTGTTTCAAAAATTTGAGGCCGCGCCATCCTTTGGTTGCTCATTGCCATTTGCATGAGACGTCAGAACTCTGGGCACAAGAGGCGGCGTGCTATCTGGCAATTGGGGTTTGACAGAACGAGTTAATGGCGAGCGTCGCCGATTTTCTTCCGCCTGGCGCTTCGCTCCTCGAGCCGCTTCAGTTGCAACAAACAAATAAGTTCCGTCGTTTTGTTTGCCTTGCTCCGCACTTTTTTTGTCCGACTCCGCGTTTCGTTTTTCCGGCTCCGCATCAGACGTTGGAGTACTCGAATCGGCATTTGGCGCGCTGGGCGTCTGACTTTGATCGCGCCGCTCCCGACCGCGTCGTTCCATCATTGTGTCGGTAGGAACATCGGTGGAGCGGCGACCATATTTAATCGCGTCGGCGTCCGTAGCACGAGGCAAAGCCAACGGTGCGGCAGCATCGGTCGTGGCCTTTTGTCCGCTAAACGTGCTGGACGCAAGCGTGGTTTCAGGCGTCGTTTTCTCGCTGCCTACAACGTTGATGTCGGTGCGAGGACGAGCGGAAATGAGGAAGACGTTGAGTATTTCAATGCCGAGATTTTTAACCATCGGCGAAATATTTACGTTCTGCTGCACGCACAAAGCAACGTCATTGAGGTTGTATAACAGGTTTTCCAGGGTATAACGCTGGATTTGTTCCGTCATCTCACTTTGAACGAGGTTGGAAGCGCGTTGCGTCAGTTTTTCGACATCGCGCGACAGGTAAACGCGGCTTTTGCGCGCGGTATCAATGGAAAAATTGAACTGCGAGGCCGCTTGGTGCGGATCGTTGACGCGATAGAGAAACTGTACTTGAATGGCTACCGCTTGCAAGTCGCTGGTCACTGTCACAAAAGCGATGTCACCATCACGACTGCTGACGGGAACGACAACAATCTGCGTGTTGTGGCGAAGATAACTGAAAGTCAGGCCAACGCCTTCCACGACAGGTCGTCCATTGACGTACTTGATCACGTAATCAGTCGGCAAACCTTTGAAAAACTTCAAACTGAGCATAAACGAGTTATTCCCTGCAAGATTGCGATATTATCATCTCAAATTATCCGGCACGTTTTTGGCCTTTTGCGTCCTGCATCACATTCTACACATTAACTTTTTGGGTTACTAAAAGTTTCTTTGCAACAAAGCACAATTCATGAGGCTGAATTTATGGCGCTGAAAGGAAACTAAAAGTGGTTTTACCAAAATGGTTTTACCAACGAAGCCGAAAACGCCGCTCCCAAAGGTGCTTCCTGAATGAGCACTGCAAAAGTTCGCTGAGATCACAGTTCAGCGAAATTGCGCAGAATGTGCAAGCCGACTTCGCTGCTTTTTTCCGGGTGAAATTGTGTCGCCATCACGTTTTCACGCTCGATAGCCGCCGCAAACGGAACTCCGTGCGTGCTCGTCGCCGCAACCACGGATTGGTCTTCGGGCAAGGCGTGATAAGAATGCACGAAATAAACCATCTGCCCATTTTTCAGGCCGCGCATCAGCCGTGATTCGCGCGGAAAGTGCAAAGCACTCCAGCCGATATGCGGAATTTTCAGATCGGGCGCATCCGGCAGGCGCGTGACTTTTCCAGCGACTACACCTAATCCGGCGCAAAGTCCCAATTCCTCACTCCAATCGAACAACAATTGTTGCGCCAGGCAAATTCCCAGAAACGGTGTGCCCATGCTAATGCGTTCCAAAAGAGGCTCGACCAAACCCGCGTCGTTCAAACTTTTCATCGCCGCCGCAAACGCACCGACGCCAGGCAAAACGATTTTTTGCGCTTCCGCAACTTCGTTTGGTTCGCGCGTGACACGCGTTTCAAAACCCAAATGTTCAAAGGCTTTTTGCACGCTGCGCAAGTTGTTGATGCCGCAATCGACAATTGTAATCATGGAAGTTAAGAGTGTTTAGAGCTTATGAGAAAACGCGCTGGCGACGACGAACCACAACACGCCAACCGCAACCATGAACCAGAAAAGCCAGATGACGACGGCCTGCCGATGTTTCGCAACGCGCGATTGGCTTTTACCTTCCACGCCCTCAATTATATCGAGAACTGATTTCGCCTGTATTAAATCGTCTTTATCAACCAGAACTTTGGTGCCACCAGAGCCGTTCCAAATGGCGTTCGCGTGACTGAAATCGCCGACGACACTCGCCAAACGGTCGCCTTCCAAATAACAGCGAATGTCCTCGGCTTCCAAACGCCCGCGCAACATTTCAGCTTCAATCGCCAGAGGAAACGTTTTCAAAACCACAAAGTTGCTCATTTGAGTACTCGATTTGCGTCGAACCAAACGTCTTCATAATTTGGTGCGAGGACAAATCCCCAACCTGGCGGCAACTGTAAATAAGGAATTACGTCGGGACACCATTCCTCGAGATGCGAAAAGTGCAAAGGCACGAAGAAGTCCGAGGCATCGGAATATTCGCCTCTCCAAATGTACCAACCTGTGGTATCGCCGACAGGCTTGTACCGCAAGCCGTTCAAAGGCAAAATATCGCTTCTCGCATTTAATGACACGCCAACTTTACCATCTTGCGAAATGGCGCAGAATTCCACCTTAAACTTTGCACAGACGGCGAGTTGCTGCTCAATCTGGATAGCGTTCATCATTTCGAGTACTCGATTTACAAACTTCCTTTCGTCGTCGGCAGTTCGTCGCCGTCAATTGTCAATGCGGCGCGCATCGCTTTGGCGAGAGCTTTCATCGCGCTTTCGATGACGTGATGCGCATTCCCGCTTTGCAAAGAGCGCACATGAAGGTTCATTTTCGCGTTGTTGGCCAGAGCTACGAAAAATTCGCGCGCCAGAGACGTATCGAATTCGCCGATGCGTTCTTGTTGAAGTTGCCAATCGAGTTGCAGAAAAGCGCGCCCGCAAAAATCAACCGCGGCCAACGTCAGAACTTCGTCCATCGGCGCGATGAAAAAACCGTAGCGCGCCAGTCCTCGCTTGTCGCCGACGGCTTCGTTCAAGGCTTCGCCCAAGACGATTCCCAAATCTTCGATCAAGTGATGCCCATCGATTTCCACGTCGCCGGTCGCGCGAATCGTCAGGTCGAAGCGTCCATGTTTCGCCCATTGTTCCAGCATATGCTTCCAGAACGGCGCGCCCGCACCTTGCGGCAATTGAATGTCGAAGGTTCCGCTGCCATCCAAATCGAGCGACAATTCGATTTGCGTTTCGTTGGTGTGGCGCACGCGCTTGGATGTTCTGTTTCGAGTACTCGATTGCGGTTCGCTCATTTCAAAACACTTCCCAGATATTGCAAAACGCTGTTCACGTCCGGCGCCACGATTTCGGCTCCGGCTTCCAAGAACGCACGGCGATTTTGCGCACCTGAGGGACCGGACAAAACGATGCAACTGAGAATGCGCGCGCGGCCACTTGCGTTGGTTTCGCGGAAGTTTTTCACGACGTTTAAGTCGTCAATCGTATCGCCGATGTAAACGCCGTGTTTGAACTTCATGCGCTCCTGTAACAAAGCGAGCGCGCGTCCATCGGGCTTGCGCACGCCGTCGTCGTCGGTCACGCAATTGTCAAGAGAAATGCGATTTTTTAAGTTCGCACGATCCAGCGCAATAAGGGTTTCAGAGCGCGTGCGTCCGGTCAAAACGCCGATTTTCGATTTGGCGGGAAGCTGCGCAGCGTCCAGCAAAACCGGCTCTTTGTCCAGAAAACCTTCGCCTTTGATGTGTTCGGGCGCGAAACCGTAAACCGCGGCGCATTGGTCGCCAGCATACATTTCCTGAAAAAGTTGCGTAACTAATTTCGGGTTCCAGTTGCGGGCGAAATCGCGGCGCTGCAAGGTCGTCAGGCGATCCAAAATTACGTTTTCCGCGACCACAATGCCGCCGCCGCGCCGCTTGATTTCGTTCGTGTACTCGACAAAATCCGGTTCCATGGCGCGCAAGGCGTCCGTATCGAGTTCGGGATGTTGCGCGTGCTTGGCGACCAGAAGCGCGACGGCGCCGTTCGCCAAATCCCAATCGTTGTTGAAGCCTCCGGCGTTTTTGAAAAGTTCGGTTTCCGCAGGCGTGAAAAACGCTTCGCCAGCGGCGATTTTTAGGATGTTTGTCGCATACCATTGCACGACTTCGGAGGCGACGACGCGAAACGATTGCGAAACGTCGAGCACGACACCATCAATGTCGAGCAAAATCGCATCGAGATTGGGCAAAGTTTGAATAATTTCTTGTTTAACGAAAAGTTCCATGAGAAGCGTTTAAGGTTTCGTCGGAGCACACGGCGTGCGCCCTTTATAAAGTTCACCAAGTTATCAGTTGCGGTTCGATTTCATGTCCATTGATGCGCAAAATGCCGCACGAATGATGCGGCGCGCCACGTTTTTTAGTCGCCGAACCCGGGTTAAGAAGCAAGACAGGTCGCAAATTGCCGTCTTTGTCGGCCAGTTCGATCCAGTCGATGAGAGGACGATGCGAGTGCCCGAACACGATGCAATCGGCGTCGGGAAAATGCGACAGCGCGGCCAATCGAGTACTCATTGCGAAAGTCGGTTCACCCTGGGCGTTCAAACCAACGTCGCCATGAGTTAACCCGATTTTGACGTTTTCGATTTGCAATTCGCGCGCTTGCGGCAACGCGTGCAGCACGTCCCAATCGCAATTGTTGCCATAAACCGCGACGACGGGCGCTATCGCTTCCAAATCGCCGATGACTTGCAAAATGTTCAAGTCGCCCGCGTGCAAAATCAAATCGACGTTTTCAAAGGCCGCGAAAACTTCCGGCGGAATCTGCTTTTTGCCGCCGACTTTGATGTGCGTGTCGGAAATTACGCCAATAGTTGTCATGGTCTGTTTTATGGAAAGAGTGGCGCCAGCATCAACCCTTCACGTTCTTCAAATCCGTTCATCAGGTTCATGTTTTGAACCGCTTGTCCTGCCGCGCCTTTGACCAAATTGTCAATGGCGGAAATCACAATTAATCGGTTGGTGCGTTCATCGACGGCGACGCCGATGTCGCAAAAATTGGAGCCAACGACGTATTTGATTTGTGGCAATTGTCCCAACGGATAAACGCGCACAAATGGTTCGTCCTGATAAGCGTTTTCGAGTACTCGATAAGCGTCTTCGGCAGTCAAAGGTTCGTGCAAACGCGCGTAACACGTCGTCAAAATACCGCGCGCGATTGGCAGCAAATGCGGCGTGAAAGTCAACGTGACGGCATGGCCTTCAGTCGAAATCTGCGTCAACATTTGCTCGATTTCGGGCGTATGTTGATGCGCCGCGACCTTATACGCTTTGAAATCGCCGTCCACTTCCGGGTGGTGCATGCCAATTCCAAACGAGGAACGGCCGGCGCCCGATGTGCCGCTCGCCGAATCGACGACGAGCGTGCCCAATTCGACTTCATTCAAAGCCAGAAATGGCGCCAAAGCCAAAATCGCGCTCGTCGGATAACAGCCCGGATTAGCGACCAATTGCGCCTTTTGAATTTTGTCGCGGTTCCATTCCGGCAAGCCGTAAACCGCGCTTTGGAGCAAGTCGTTCGCGGTGTGCGGCGTTTTGTACCAGTGCTCGTAAACGCTGGCGTCGCGCAGGCGGAAATCGCCGCCTATATCGCAGACTTTCAGGCCGTGTTCCAAAAGCTGCGGCACGATTTGCATTGCTTTGCCGTGACCTAAAGCGATAAAGGCGAAATCGGCGCGACTGGCGATTTGTTCGGCGTCCAACTCTTCGCAAACCAGGTCGCACAAACCGCGTAAACTGGGGAAAAGATCGGACAATTTGGCGCCCGCGCGCTCGCCCGAAGCCGTCACAATCGTAATTTCGGCGTGCGGATGAGCGATCAAAAGGCGCGCAAGTTCAGCTCCGCTATAACCGCTGGCGCCGATGATGGCGACACGCAATTTGGTAGGGGAAACAGGTTGTTGAGAGTTGTTCGGGCTTTCAATCATGCGACGCAGTGTAGCAAAAGATTTCGGTTTTACCTGCGAGGCTAACGATGTCGAGGCAAAGAAAAAACGTTGGAAGGAAATCGAGTACTCGAAAGAAGCGAATGATCACCATTTTCGGCGTTCTGCTGACGATTTATTGTCTCGCGTTTTTGCTGCTGGCGACTTCGCAGCGCACCTTCATGTATCACCCGACGCGCGGCACAGAGCAGCATTATCTGGAAAAAGCGAAATCGCAAAACGTGCAGCCGTGGCGTGATGAGCAGAACAACCTCATCGGCTGGCAGCGAACTTCGCCTTCGCCCGCCTCAAATCGTCTTTTGATTTTTCATGGCAATGGCGGCGATGCCTTGATGCGGACGTATTTTATGGATGGTTTCGGCGCGCTGGATAGCGGAAAATTGTGGGAGTTTTACGCGTTCGAATATCCAGGTTACGGCTGGCGCGGCGAACATCCCAATCAAAAAGACATCGTAGCCGCGGCGGATGTGGCGCTGGAAACGTTGTGGAAGCACGATCATCGCCCGATTTATCTCGCGGGCGAATCGTTGGGAACTGGCGTTGCGTGTTTGCTGGCTGCCAAACATCCCGAACAGGTGAAAGGCTTGTTTTTGGCGACGCCTTATACGAGCACGCTCGATGTCGCGCAAGGTCGCTTTCCGATGTTTCCCGTGCGCCTGGCGATGCAAGACCGTTACGAAGCGGCGAACGCTTTGAAGAGTTACAACGGGCCAGCTGTGGTTGTTCTGGCGGGGCGCGATGTGATTGTGCCGACGCATTATGGACAGGCGCTTTTCGACGGTTATCGTGGGCCGAAGAAACTGCTGATTCAGCCGGACGCGGGACACAACACATTGGATTACAATCCGCGCGCCGTGTGGTGGAAAGATGTTTCCGATTTTCTCTTGAAAAAGAAACGTTAAGGGACTTTTCTCGCCGATTCCACGCGATATAATGACCTGGAGAACAACTTTCAGGAGACGATTTCGATGAAAAAGGCTTTGATTGTGGCTGGCGGCTGGCCTGGCCACGAGCCGGAAAAATGCGCCGCCCTGTTCGCCGATTTATTGAGCGAAAAAGGTTACGAAGTCGAGATTTCAAACACGCTGGACATTTATCTTGATGCAGAAAAATTGAAGTCGCTCGATCTCATCGTGCCGATTTGGACGATGGGGCACATTTCCGAAGATCAAGAAAAAGGCTTGCTCGAAGCCGTCAAAAGCGGCGTTGGCCTGGCGGGTTTTCACGGCGGCATGGGCGACAGCTTTCGCGGCAAAACCAACTACGAATGGGTCGTCGGCGGCCATTTCGTGTCGCATCCGGGCGACATCAAAGATTATACGGTCAACCTTGTCGTGCAAGACGACCCGATTGTGCAAGGTTTGAACGATTTCAAAATGCACTCGGAGCAGTATTATATGCTGACCGATCCGGGCAATCGCGTTCTCGCAACGACGGTTTTTGACGGCGAAGGTTATGGAATGACGTGGCTCAAAGGCGTCGTGATGCCGGTTGTGTGGACGCGCCAATGGTTTCAAGGCCGCGTTTTCTATTCCAGTTTGGGACATGTGGCGGCGGATTTTGATGTCCCCGAAGCGCGCGAACTCGCTTTGCGCGGAATGTTGTGGGCGAGCAAATAAAAAGAAATGATGAATGATGAATACGGAGTGATGAATGCGCTTCAAACATCGCATCAAGCGAATCGAGTACTCGAAGTGCGAGTCCCATTCATCATTCCGTATTCATCATTCCGTATTCATCATTCATCATTTAATTCAAAGGAAATTATGAGCGAAGTAACCAAAGTCGGTGTGATTGGGTGCGGCAACATCTTTGGCGCGTATGCCAAAGCGAGCCAGACCTTTCCGCAGTTTGAGATTGTGGCCGTGGCCGATATGAACCTTGAGCGCGCCAAAGAAAAAGCCATCGAGTACTCGATTCCCAAAGGTTGCAGCGTCGAAGAACTCTTGAAAGACGAGGAAATTGAACTTGTCATCAACCTGACGATTCCCGCAGCGCACGGGCCGGTTGGCCTGCAGTGCGTGGAAGCGGGCAAGCATTTCTATACGGAAAAGCCGCTGTCCGTGACGCGCGAAGAAGCGCGCGCTTTGCTGCAAAAAGCGCAGGAAAAAGGCTTGCGCGTCGGCAGCGCGCCGGATACGTTTTTCGGCGGCGGTTTGCAAACCTGTCGCAAACTGATTGACGACGGCTGGATCGGCGAACCAGTTGGCGCCTTTGCCGCGATGAACTCGAACGGCCCGGAATCGTGGCATCCCGATCCCGAGTTTTTCTACAAGAAAGGCGGCGGCCCGATGTTCGACATGGGGCCGTATTACCTGACCGCTTTGACGATGTTGCTCGGCCCGTCGCGTCGCGTTTCGGGTACGACGCGCGTCACCCGCGAGCAGCGCATGATTACATCCCCGTCGAAATATGGCCAGATGATGAACGTGGAAATCCCAACTTACGTGACCGGCTTGCTCGAGTTCGCGTCCGGCCCGGTGGGAACCATTCAAACCACCTTCGATGTGGGTCGCACGAACTTGCCGATCATCGAAATCTACGGCACACAAGGCACTTTGAGCTGCCCTGATCCGAACACTTTTGGCGGAACTGTGAAAGTTGCGCGCTCTGGCCAGGATTTCGCCGAAGTGCCGCTCGCTTTTGGCTACACCGACAATTTTCGCGGCATCGGCGTCGCCGATATGTGCAACGCCATTCGCTCGGGACGCCCGCATCGCGCCAGCGGTGACCTCGCGTTCCACGTTCTGGACTTGATGCACTCGATCCACGACGCCAGCGAACAAGGCCGCCACATCGAGATGAGCAGTTCGTGCCTGCGTCCTGCACCACTTCCGATGGGCTTACGCAGCGGCGAACTCGACACGTAATGTAAGTTGAAATAAAGCCGCGCTGCATCCAAGTTTGCAGTGCGGCTTTTGCGTAGTATCGAGTACTCGATATTGTGTTGTGCGAAAGGGATTTTTGTCTGACAGATAGTAATTCCAGCGTGTCTAATTACAGGAGCACAGAACGTATGATGTTGAGAAATCTGCTGCTATTGCAGAACGTTATATCTTTGGGTGCTCCAGCAGAAAATTTTTGACTGCTCCACGCCTTTTATGGAGCGAGTTTTGGCGCTACGATGCGGAACCAACTTCGATACTTCGTTATCAGCCAAGTGAAGCAGAAGTTTTTTCCTGGTTACTTGAACGCCAGCGGCAACTTGCAACAGGCGACCGATGTTCTTTGTGTTTGGCCGCCGATACGGACTGGAATGATGTTCGCATCGCAATGCAAGAAGCCTGGCTGCCAGAGATTTTCAAAGTTCTCAAACAAGCCCGAGCGGAAGATGTTCTGGTTATTTCGTCCGATGGACAGCGCCTGCTTTGTCTCGTTGCAACAGAAGGTGGAGTGCTTGCCTTTAACGAATCGATTTCCCAGGTTGTGAAACGCATTGAGCAAAAGAAAAAAGTGGCAAACATTTGTTCCGCCCCGTTTCCTGATAACGCCAGTGACAAACTGCAATTGATAAGTTTTTGTGGCCACAATCGCAAGGTCAAGGACTATTTGAATCCACCGGCGAAATTATGGGATTACTCGCAACATTCAAAACTCCACGTTCTTTCTTCAAAGGATGTATTTGCGCCGGAACAAGAGATGGATCAATGGTTGAATTTTGTTTATCAACAATTTGAAGCAGTCAAGGCGCAGGCGGAACCGCAATGGGTTCTATCGAAACATGCCGCCATTGATGATTCGTTCCTGCTCGCCTTTTATGCTTTTGGAACGCTCCCCTGGGCTGATGTTATTGTGCCCAAGGGCGCGCGAGAACGCCAACGTTGGCTACCTCTTTTGTGGCGTTCTTCTCATCCTCGCGGCTTGGCCTTCCTAACCAGAATGGAATCAAAAGTGTTGCGAATACGACAAAATGATAAACGCTATGAAGCGCATATTCTGGATATAGAAGCTGATTTTTCATCATAACTCATGCCGCGTTCTCGCTTTCAACCACCGCAAACTATGCCCGATGACCCTATCGAGTACTCGAAGTTCTGGCAATTGTGGCGCGGGGAAAAGTTTTTCGAGTGTCATGAAGAATTGGAAGAGTTGTGGCGCCGCACGAAAACTCCTGAACGCTGGTTTTATAACGGTTTAATTCATAGCGCAGTGGCGATTTATCAGCATCGGCGCGGCAATGTCTATGGCGCGTGTCGGCAAATGTGTCGCGCGCAAGTTAAACTGCAGCTGTTCGCGCCGCGTTTTCGTGGCGTGGATATTTTTGCGCTGCTCGAAAGCCTTCAAATCGAACTCGCTTCGTCGCTATCGCAAATGACAGCGGCGCAACGCGAGGAGCTTTTCGTGGTGCGCGACACAATTCAAAAACGCATGGCGCGCGATTTCCCAATTCCCGACGACGCGCCTGAAGATTAGGAGAATCCTGTAATGGCCGTTGAAGAATCGAGTACTCAATTAGACGGACAGACTACCAAAGTCGCGCCTGCTGCAACCGCGAACGCCGCAAGTGCGCCTGCCGCGATTGACCGCGAAGCCGTGCGTCGCGCCAAGAACAAGTTGACCGACGATGGTCGACTGGCGACGATGGCCGAACTGGGCGACGAGCGCGCCAATCTGACGCGCAACGAGCGCATTAAAATCGAAAAACCGGCGCCTCTGGTGTGGAACGACATCGTGGATCGTTATTCAAAAGAAGGTTTCGCGGCGATTGAAGAAGACGATTTCGAGCGTTTCAAATGGATCGGCTGGTATCAGCAGCGCCCGAAAGACGGCTACTTCATGATGCGCCTGAAAATTACCGGCGGTCAGGTTTCGCAGGGGCAGTTGCGCGTTATCTCCGACATCGCGCGCGATTATGCGCGCGGCATCGTTGACATCACGACGCGCCAGACGTTTCAAATGCACTGGCTGACCATCGAGCAGGCGCCCGACATTATGGATCGTTTGGCAACCGTCGATTTGGGCGTCAAAGTGGGCTTGTTCGGCGCGTGCGGCGACATTTGCCGCAACATTATTTCCAGCCCTCTGGCCGGATTGGAAGCCGACGAAGCGATTGATGTTTACGAGTTCGCCTCGCACGCCAACAAGTATTTTGCGATGCACAAAGATTATGCCGACTTGCCGCGCAAGTTCAAGATCGGCGTTTTCGGGCGCCGCGATGGTGGCCAGGTCGAAATCAACGATCTGTCGTTTTATGGCGTCAAGCACGCCGATGGCGAGGCTGGTTACGGAGTTATCGCGGGCGGCGGCCTGAGTACCGAGCCGCACCTCGCGCAAGATTTGAACGTGTTCGTCAAGCCCGAACAAGCGCTCGAAGTGATGGAAGCGATTGTGCGCATTTTCCGCGATCACGGTTATCGCAAAAACCGCAAGCACGCGCGCTTCAAGTATTTGATGGCCGATTGGGGCGCACAGAAAGTACGCGAAGAAGCTGAAAAAATCGTCGGTTACAAATTGATGGACGGCGAACCTCAGCCGCGTGCCAAAGGTTACGAAGACCGATTGGGCGTTTTTCCGCAAAAGCAAGAAGGTTTCAGTTTCATCGGCGTGACGGTCTTGACCGGACGCTTGACGACCGATCAATTGAACACGATTGCCGACATCGCGCAAGAGTTCGGCAGCGGCGATGTTCGCCTGACGGTGATGCAGAACTTGCTGATTCCAAACGTGAAGAACGAAAACGTGAATCGAGTACTCGAATGCTTGAGCGCGATTGGTTTGCCAGTTGAAACGACGGCGTTGCGCAAGGGAATTGTGGCTTGCACGGGCATCGAGTTTTGCAACCTGGCGGTTGTCGAAACCAAAGAGCGCGCCAAAACCATCGTCAACTTATTGGACAGCGAAGTGAAGTGGAGCGAAAGCGAGTTCTTTCGCGTGAACGTGAACGGCTGCCCTAATTCGTGCGGTCAGCATTGGATTGCGGACGTTGGCTTGCAAGGTTGTACCAAGAAAGTCGACGGCCAACTGGTTGAACATTTCGATGTCTTTTTAGGCGGCGGTTTGGGCGATCACGCGAGTGGCGGCGCGCGTTTTAACAAGCGCGTGAAAAGAATCACAGCGGAAGAAGTTCCGGCTGCGATTAACAAAGCAATTGAGAGTTATCGCGGTCAAAAGCAGGGCGAAGAATCGTTCGCTGATTTCTGCGCGCGTCACAGCGAAGAAGAATTGGCCGAAATGCTTTAATCAAAGCACAACTCAACGAACCCGAAACGTGAGCGAGGGAGATGTACAAATTAATCTCTCGCAAATGCTTCGGGTTCGTTGTTTCGGCTCTTGTTTTAAGTTGTGGCGCGGCGTGATAGAATTAGGTCACTATGTTTATTGTCTTCGGCACCAAGTTTTTCGTCTGGGGTTCGGAATTGACGGCACAGGCGATGCGCTGCGGGCAATGTGGCACGACGGCGCAATTTATCTTGAAAAAGGGAATGCGTTTCATCACGATCTTCTTCGTGATCCCGATTTGCCCGATCAGCGGCATCAAAGAAATGACGCAATGCCCCAATTGCGGCGCGCGATACCAGTCGACCGGCGCGTAAATCGTTGTGAATAAAGTGTCTTTGTGAGGCGTTATCGACGCGTCCAATGTCTCGTAATTCGAGTACTCGAAAGGTCAATCTTATGGCGAATGTGGATGTTTCCAATCTGTCGGCGTTTATCTTCGATTTGGATGGCGTGATCTGGCGCGGCGATAAAGCTATCGAAGGCGCAGTCGAATCAATTGCGCGCTTGCAGGCGGCGGGCAAGCGTTGCACGTATTGCACCAATAACGCAAGTTCGACGCCTGCCGATTACGTCGAAAAGCTTGCTGCGATGGGCATTACGGCGGCGGAAGAAGACATTATGACCTCGGCGTTGGCGACGGCGCTTTATCTGTCGTCGCAATTGACTGGTCAATTCTCGGCTTATGTCGTCGGCGAGGAAGGTTTGGTTTCGATTCTGCGCAAAACCGGCGCGCGCGTTGTGACGATGCAGGGCATGAATCCAATTACCAACGACATCATTGAGGACACCGCGTTTCCTGTCGATTGCGTTGTCGTGGGCATTGACCGCTCTTTTAATTACGACAAATTGCGCCTTGCGCAGCGTTTTATTATGAACGGCGCGCGCTTCATTGCAACCAACCGCGATGCGACATTTCCAGTCGCGGACGGCGTGGTGCCGGGCGCGGGCGCGATTGTGGCCGCCATTGAAACCGCCAGCGGCGTTTCTCCTTTGACGATTGGCAAGCCGCAAGCCTTGATGCCGATGCTGCTATTGCAAAAGTTTAATTTCGCGGCGGAAACAACGGCCTTTGTCGGCGACCGCTTAAACACCGACATCGTTGCGGCGCACCGCGCAAGTATGCCGGCTATTTTCGTAGCGACGGGAATTTCGACGCGCGAAGACGCCGAACGCGCGCGCGGACAACAAAAGCCGGACGCGATTTTCGCCGACTTGCCCGAACTTTGTCGCAGCGTACTGGGCGCCAATCCCGCCCACGATGTCGAGAGTTTTGGCGACGAGAAATTGCCTTCGGTGGATGAAACCTTGTCGCCTGCCACCACGAACGCCAGTGCGAAGACCAATGCTCCATCTGACATGGCCAGATCAGACGCAAACAGCAATGGCGGCGTGACGTTGCAAAATACGGAGACTTTGGACAAGGGCGTGCCTGCGTTTACGTTTCCTGATGACGCAACTGCAACATCTGAAGCTCCAGCAACATCCAGCGCGCCGCCAGAGACAACGAAAGTTGTCGAACAAGCAGCACCAATTTCGCCTTTAGCGAGTTTGCTGGAAGATGAGGAGCCCAGAGGCATCGAAGTGGAACCCTCGACTTCGCCGTTCGCGTTTTCTCTGGAAGATGGCGCGAGTGGCGCGATTATGCCTCGCTCAGCGCCGCATCTGGCCAGCCCCGGTTTGTCAAAAGCGGATGACAAAGCGGTAAAATCAGCTGCAAATGCGAGTGCCTCCAACGAAACTGGTGATGGCGCGACAATCACGCCAGGCAGCAAAAATAAAGATATTGATGTCGGCGAAGGTCTGGATAACTGGTGGGAATCTATCGAAGACGCCTTCAAGAAAAGCTGAGTGGCGAAGGCGAAATAAAAACGATGGAGCTGGAAGCCTAAATTTCCGGCTCTCGTTTTTTTGTCACACGACTTTCCATACTACGACTGTCAACTTTTATCTTCTTTTAACTTTTTGTGACTTCTTCCTCATCCGTTCCTGTGGCCTCGCCGCTTTCTCCTGCGAACGAATGGGCGCCGACGGTTTTTCAATCGCCGCCTTATCTCGATAATTACCGACGTTTTTTCGGTGCTGGAAAAACTTTTCACGCCTTGGAAGCGGATGGCGCGCGCGCCTGGCTGATGACGCGCGGACGCACCTTGAAGCGTTTGGAATGGTGGGGCGCTGGCATTCACGACATCGGTGCGGCATCGAGTACTCGATGCGAAGGCTGGGACGTTTTGTGGCGCGAAATTGAAGCATTATCATCGCGCCACGACATGACGCAACTGGCGCAAATCGAGGCATCTTCGCCGCTCGTCGAACTATCGCAAAAGTCGGGTTGGCACGTTTCACCAGCCGAAAAATGTCCGCTTCTCACGCTGCCATCGTCGTGGAACGAATATGTCTCGTCGCTGCCCAAAAACATGCGCGAGCAGATCAAGCGCTATCCGAAGAAATTGGAGCGCGCCTTTGAAGTGACGTATCATCTGGCACAGAACGACACGGAGCTGCAAAGCGGTTTGGACGAATTGTTGCGCCTGCATGGAAAACGCTGGCGCGCGCGAGGACAAACCGGAGTTCTGGTTTTGCCGCGTCGCCAAAAGTTTCAGCGCGCTTTGTGCCACGATTTTCTGCAACGCGACTGGCTGCGCTTGTGGACTTTGAAGTGCGATGGAAAAGCCGTCAGCGTGCTGCTATTCTATTTTTACAACGGGCGATATTCGTATTTCATCGGCGGCTTCGAACCGGAAATGAGCAAGTGGAGCGTCGGAACATGCTTGTTTGCTCGCGTCATCCAAAGCGCAATTGAAGAAGGCGCGCGAGACATCGATTTTCTCAAAGGCGAGGAATCGTATAAGTATCGGCTGGGCGCCACCAACCGCGAATACGTCACGCTCGAATCGTTTCGACACGGCGTGCGCGGTCGCTTGATGCAAAGCCGCACCGCTCTGGAAAAAGCCTTTATGCACCGCTTGCACGAACGCTTCGGCGCTGCTCACGCGAACGTTTCCCCGAAATCGCATACGCCAAAGCTGCGCGATGAAACGTCGTCGAACAATTCACATGGGAACGAATCCTGACGCCACGCGATAAATGTCGCAAGTGCCGTTGTGGTTTTTACACCGAGTTGGATCGAATAGTGGCATTGAAAGTGGAAAAGGTGATAGCTAAGGTGATAGCTGAAGCGATCTGGTTTAACGAACTCAGAGCGTGAGCGACGGGCTGAACTCAACAGTTCGATGCAATTGTGAGTTCAACCCGTCGCTCACGCTCTGGGTTCGTTAACTTGATTCCCCATCGCCCTTTTCCAATAGAAAAATTTCTGGTCAAGGACGCAGGAAGTTGATAATCGAGTACTCGATTGTGGCGAACCAAAGCCGCTGTGCGGAGTTGTCTGTATGATCTGTTCCTTTTGGGGTCGACCGTAATGCGCAAATTGTCTGGATATTTTTTGCTGTTGTTCCTTTTGACGAACGTTCTTTTGATGAATGCTGTTCACGCTCAAAGTTTGGTTGGTTTTTCTTCAATTGGCAGCATGACGGCGACGCGGGTCAACGCGCGCATGGCAGCGATTTTTGGCGCGTCCACTTTGCCTTTAGCGACGAGCGACATCGAGTTTTTCAAGGTGTTGTATCGCTCGCATGATGACAAAGGGCGCAGCGTTGTTTTAAGCAGTTTGGTGATGTTGCCGCGCGGCGGAGCACCCAAAGGATTGGTTCTCTACAATCATGGTACGACCGCCGACCGCAATATGTCGCCGTCGCGTTTTATAGGTCAGGCCAATGGCTCCGAAACGGAATTGGTGGCGTTGACTTTTGCGTCAGGTGGATACGCCGTCGCGTTGCCGGATTATCAGGGTTTGGGCGACGACATGAACGCTCATCCTTTTCCCCTGGGGAAAATCAACGGTCGCGCCGCCATTGGTTTGATCGTTCCGGCGCGCCGCCTGGCATTCGAGCGCAAAATCGAAGTCGGTGCGCGACTTTTCGTGACAGGCTATTCGGAAGGCGGCGGCGTGGCGATGTGGGCGGTGCGCCAATTGGAAAAGAACTCGGGCAAGGCGGGGCGCGTTTTTAGCGCGGCTCCGATGGCTGGGCCGTATGATCTTTCGGGTGCGACGCGCCAATCGATGCTGTCGCAACCCGCGACGGTTGAACAATTCACGCCGCGCCTTTATTTATTGGCGTACTCGATTGATTATTTTCATCGAAATCGCGGCGTGCGCCTAGTCAATTATTTCAAGCCCTTGATGGCAGCGACAGTCAACAGCGTTTTTCAGCAGAAATTGTCGGACGCCGATATTATCAAGTGCTTGGTCTTTGCGGCGACGTTGATGCACGCTCAAAACAACATGGATCGAGTACTCAATCCGCGGTTTCTCAAGGCGTTGCGCCTGATCGATACGCGCGATCCGGTAATTCGTGAATTAAAAAGTAACGATTGCGCCGATTGGACGCCACACACCAAAATGTTGCTCATTTGCCTGAACAACGATCAGGTCGTTGCGGCGTCCAATACACAAAAAGCGCTGCGGAAGATGCGAGCGCGTGGCGTCGGCGCCGACGTGGTGCGTCAAAGCGTCATCGTGGACAACAAACTTAATCATATAACAGCGGTTGTGCCATCGTTTCTGCGAGCGCGTCGCTTCTTCGATGTCGGTTTCGATAATCTCGCTCACTGACGCCACCACTGAAGCGTTGCCATTATATGGACGAAAATGACGTGTTATTAAGCAGAAACGCCGTGCTTCTTCATATGGAGAAGCACGGCGTTTCGAGTACTCGAAAAGGGATTTATGAAAGAGCGGCGCGACGATTGAAAAGTCCGCGCACTTGTCCGACGGCTTTGCGCGCTTTAAGAACAAGGCGCCACAAAATGAAAGCGATGACGAGCAAAGCAATTGGCACCAGCCAGGGAACTTTCAAGCCGATTGTGGTCAAGCCGATGGCGGCGAAGTCTTCCAGCGTCGATAAAATCGGGTTCCCCAGACCGAAGGTTGTGGTCGTGGAGGCAGCGCGCGTTCCGGCTTTAGCAGCATGAAAGCCAAAGGCAATCGGCGCGCCCATCACGATGCCGGCGATGGCTGTCATTGCGGGATCGCCGTGCCAGACTGAAGCCGCAGCAAAAGCGCCAACCGCCGGACGCGCCACGGTTCCAACCGTGTCCAGCGCATGATCGACAATCGGAACTTTGTCGCCGACAATTTCGGCCAGCGCCGCCAAACCTAAAGCCGTCAACGCTCCGGTCGAAGCGATCCAATTAAATTGGCCATTCAAAACGCTTTTTGTGTCGACAAAACCGAAATGCGCGGCTGCCGCCAGCATCAACAGCGGCAAGAATGTGTTTAATCCGGTCGAGGCGGCCAGCGCCAATCCCAGAAAAACCGAGTACAAAGTTGTTGTTTCCAAGATGTCCTCCACGCTTCCGTTGGCGTCTCGATATTCAATTCGAGTACTCGAAAGCCTTGCGAAAATCGTCCGAACGACGAAATCGCCAGCCTCAGGTTGCTTTTCTCTTGAGCGATAAGATGTTAAAGCAAGCGCAAACGCGGTCGTTCTTCTGGCGCTTCCTCTGCTTCCTCAGATGGCGGCGTGTCATCGGTCGCCATCGTTTCTTCCGTTACAACTTCGGTTACGGTTTCGTTGGGCGTTGCTGTTTCATCTTCGTCGCGCACCAGGCCAAGAGCGGGCCGTTTGGTTTGTGTAGAGCCGCTCAAGGATAATCGCGGAAGTTCTATATTAGAGTTGGAGTCGGTTGTCACGGGTTCGAGATGTTCGGTCAACACGTTGACAAGCGGCGGCAAATCGTCGGTTTGCGTGTAACCTTGCTCTTGCCAGTTGATAAGAACCGTGGTGCAGTTGGCCGGAACGTTGGCTGCTGAAGGCATCACCATGCCTTGCAAGCCAACCAGAGAAATTCCCGGGCGCAACATGGTTCGCCCACCGATAAGAACTTTATCGCCGATGTTCATGAGGATGTCGCCTGTGAAGAATCTACTTCAGCCGCAGTGTCAACTAAAGTGTCGCCGGAAGTTTTTTTGCGGCGCGGCTTTGACGTTTTTGCTTCGGTTATTTTGGTGGATTTGCTCGCTTCTGTCATTTCTATCAGTGCCATTGTTTCGGCGGAAGTTGGCGAGTTGGCGGCATTTTGCTGAGCCAGTTGCTTGTCCGCCTGTTCTTCCTGACGCTCTTCTTCTTCTTGCTCCGCAAAAATGCGCAGTTCGGCAGGCGAGATAATTTCCGAGAGCGGAACTTCCGCCAAAGCGAGCGGGTTGGCTTCGTTGTGATCGTCGGCGCCGTCTAATCGCTTGCCGAAGATCGAGTACTCGCGGGAGCGGCGGTCGAACATGCGGCGCTCTTCCCAATGTCCGCGCAAGCCTTCGCGTCGGTCGTCGTTCTGCCGACGTTCGCCTTTGCGCCTCTCGACACCAAATGGCGCGCCCTCGACAGGTACGGGAATCGTGGGCAGCGATTGTTCTGTTGGCGGCGTCGTAGCTAATGGCTCCGGCAAAACGTAATCCGTCAGGACGTTATCTTCGATCACATATTTAATTGGTTTTGATTTTTTGGGCATAATGAAAAAGGGAAATTCTTTTATAACTGAATTCGTTTTAGATGTGTTTTTGTGCAATGACCGCATTTGTAGTTGTGGCGCGGCACAATGGTCGCCAATTGCACAAAAGTTGCCAATCGCAGCAGTTGTCATTGATTATGTTACAAATAGAGAAAAGTATTCAAGCCGATTTCGCCTCTTTTATATGTTGTCCTGATACCATTTATGCCGCACAAACATTGGCGGCGCCCAAACTTCTGAGTTTGAAAACGAAGAAAAGAAAACTACATCGGTTCGATTTTGCTGGCTGCTTCGCCGTAGATTTTCGGTCCCGCCGATAAGTCCAAATTCCAAGGCTGTCGTTGCTGGAGGCTGTCGTTGTCGCTCCTGCGCATCGCAATAACGAAGAGAAGTTAATGTGGCACGCAAAATGCCTGCCAATAAAGTTATTGTACAGGAGGTGCGCTCATGAAGTACCTTGTTGCGTGGCTGCTGGGAGTTCCCGGTGTGATCATTGTCGGATGGTTTGTTCTCAGTCACCTGCACTAACAAAGAAACAGCGAGTACTCATTTCGAGTACTCGCTGTTTCTTTGGCTTATGCGACTGAATTAGCGACGGCGATAGCTGCTGTAACCAGCCTGCTGACGTTGACGCATTTGGCGCAAATGTTTCTTGTGGTAATGGTGATAAACCAGGTAGCCACCAGCGGCGGTCAAAAACGGGTGACGGCGAATGAATCCGCGCGCCTGAACCGGCTGTGTTCCCAAGCCACCGAAAGTTCCCGCTGACAGCGCGACCAACGTTCCGAGCGCGATAAGGGTATTGCTCTGCTTCTTCATGTGCGTAACCTCGCAAACAGTTTTTGTAGCTGACCTTTAACGTTCGCACTCGCTTTATGTCACGACAAATTGTGTCACCACAACTTGCATCACGACATATCGAGTACTCGAAAGGGCAGCGACCAACCGCTTTGCAGCATTCGTGCCAAGCTATGCCAAGCCTTTTATTGACAGGCAAATTCCGTTTAACTTCAAGCCCTTATGAAAAACAAAATCGAAGACAAATTCGTTCCTTTAACGCAGCCTCTTTACGATTATTTGTTGGAAAAGCGCAGCGATGCGCACGACGAACTTTTAATCGAACTGCGACGCGAAACCGCAGCGCTTGGCGACGACATCAGCGGCCTGCAAATCGGGCCAGAACAAGGCACCTTTTTGACACTTCTGGCAGGCGTGACAGGTGCGCGACGCGCTCTGGAAATCGGCACTTTCACCGGATTTAGCGCTCTGTGCATCGCGCGCGGCTTGCAAAATGGCGCGACCTTGACGTGCTTAGACAAGAACGGCGAATGGACGCAGATCGCGCAAAAGTTCTGGCAGCGCGCCGGTGTCGCCGACCGCATTCAATTGCGTTTGGGTGATGCGCGTGAGACTTTGCAAACTCTGGTGAATGAAGGCGGCGAGCCGTTCGACTTCGCTTTTATCGACGCCGACAAAAGCGGTTACGAAGGATATTTTGAAACCCTCGCGCCACATCTCGCGCCAAACGCGCTGGTCATTTTCGACAATATGCTGCGTAACGGGCGCGTGGTGCAACGACCTTTGACGGACGCGGACGACATTGCCATTGACGCGCTGAATACCAAACTGGCGAACGATCCGCGCGTGGAAACCGTGCTGCTGCCCGTCGGCGACGGCTTGCTGATGTGTCGCATGAAATGACAGTTGAAAGACAAAAACAAAGAACGAGTACTCGAATTGAGTACTCGTTCTTTGTTTTTGATTTATGTCAACGTTTTTGATTTATGTCAACGTTTTTGATTTATGTCAACGTTTTTGATTTATGTCAACGTTTTTGATTTATGTCAACGTTTTTGATTTATGTCAACGCCGGATTTGCAGGCTTTGCAAAACGAGTGTGGCGCCGCTCGTTTCGTAATTGACTGTGACGTGGCGTCCGGTACGCAAGTCGCCACTCCGAATGCCTTTGTTGAGCGGCGTTCCTCTCATGGTGAGGAACTTTGTCGCGTTGTTCGCCTGAAAAGTGTAATCTCTATGGCCTTCGACAACCGTGACCACATTTTTGTCATAGTTGACGTTCACGATGCTGCCTTGCAGTTGCGCCGCCAGAGATGGCAGCGCCATTGTCGTTAGTAGCGCCGCACCCACTGGGAAACTCCAAAACTTTTTCATTTTCTTTCTCCTTGTTCAACAAAGGTTTGGGGACAGTGGTTGTAACGATACTACATCGATTTATCACGCGAAGGTCAAGAATCGCAAGCCATCAAAAGTTAGCATGAGGAAAAGTGTGGTGATGTCACGGTCTCTATTAAGTGAAAAACAAGACTGTCATTACACCTTGACAGTCTTGTTTTCCATTGTTTCGAGTAATCGATTCAAGCATTTTCGCCGGGCGGAAGCATTGGTGCGCTGGCCGATTCTGGCAGCATTTGGATTCGCGTCTGCGTTTGAAGCGGCAAACCCCACAACTTGATGAAGCCCATTGCGGCGTCTTGGTCAAAAGTGTCGCCCTTGTCATAGGTCGCCAATTCGTATTGATAAAGCGATTTAGGCGACTTGCGACCGATCACCGAAGAATGGCCTTTGAACAATTTGATGCGAACCGTTCCTTCGACGTGGCGCTGCGAGCTTTCGACAAAGGCGCGCAAATCTTGGTGCAAAGAACTAAACCACAAACCGTTGTAAATCATCTCGGCGATTTGCAGCGAAACCGTCGCTTTGAAACGCGCCTGATCGCGCGACAGCGTCATGTCTTCCAGCGCTTGATGCGCCTGATGCAAAACGACACTGGCGGGCGCTTCATAAATCTCACGGCTCTTGATGCCGACAAGCCGGTTTTCGACGTGATCAATTCTGCCGACGCCATGTTCGCCCGCGATGTCGTTGAGTTTGTTGACGAGCGTCACGCCATCCAAACTTTCGCCGTCCAAGCCGACCGGAATGCCGTTCTCGAACTCGATTTCGACGATTTGGGCTTTGTCGGGCGCGCTTTCCGGGTTCTTCGTCCACAGCCAGACATCGTTCGGCGGCTCGACCCACGGGTCTTCCAAAATGCCGGCTTCGACGCTGCGTCCCCACAAGTTCACATCGGTCGAGTAGGGCGAATCCACAGTTGCCGGAATCGGAATGTTGTTCTGGCGCGCGTATTCGATTTCTTCAGGGCGCGACATTTTCCATTCGCGCACAGGCGCGATAATTTGCAGTTTCGGATCGAGCGCCGTCACTGAAACATCCAAACGCACTTGATCGTTGCCTTTGCCGGTGCAACCATGCGCAACGGCCTTGGCGCCATATTCATGCGCCACATCGACCAGCAATTTCGCAATCAAAGGGCGTCCAATGGCGGTCGCCAGAGGATATTCTTTTTCGTAAATCGCGCCCGCTTGCAGCGCGGGAAACGCAAAATGTTTGAGGAAAATATCGCGACCATCGACAACTTTGGCGTCAATCGCGCCGACATCAATCGCGCGCTGGCGAATCGAAGCCAAGTCTTTTTCGCTGCCCAGGTCGATGGTCAACGCGATGACATCAAGGTTGTACTTTTCCTTGATCCACTTGATGGCGACGCTGGTATCCAGCCCGCCCGAATACGCCAGAATTACGGTATCCAAAAAAGTCTCCTACGCCAAGAATTGACGGTTTGATTTTAATTTTTCAGCGTTCTACAAACTTATAGTCTGTCATTCTGAGCGCAGCGAAGAATCTAACTGTAACGAGATTCTTCGCTGCGCTCAGAATGACAGACTATAAGTTTGATAAGCAATTGCTATTTCTCGTTGGTTGTCGATTCAGTACTCGATAGGGTTTGTTGCTGTGCCTGTATCGTTTTTAACTGATCGTTCAACTTAGCGTCACTTTTGGCCAAATCCTGCCGCAATTTGCCCAACTGTTGCGCCGTCGAATTGAGTTGACGCAGCAAAACAATGGCGTAACCGCACGCCACAAAAAGCACGATGATAACGATGAGAGCTTTGAACATTAAAGAAAACTTCCTTCGGGATCGCAACTAATGACTTCCACAACATCAACTTCGTGACATTTGAACTGTAATATGAAACCATCGCCAATCGCATCTTCAAAATCAACCTCAAAGAAGGTTTTATTTTCATCAATGGAAACTTCGTTATTTGTCAAAGCGAAAAGAGTTGTCTCAAATTCTGTCCTTTGTGTAACCAGATCCTTAATGCCACGAAACTTCAGAGTTGCTAACACATGATTTTGCAAAACATAAAAACCTTGCGCATCAACTGCTGATGTCATTTGAAAAACATGAAGAAGCACAGAAACGGAACGTTGGCCGGATTCTTCGATAACGACACTTTTAAGATGCGCATCGTGAAACGAAGGCCAACGTCCAAAAATTGCTGTGAGTTTTTCTGCGTTGATGATGTTCATAATTCAACCCATCAGCCAACTGAGGACGGCTTTTTGTGCGTGCAAACGGTTTTCGGCTTGTTCCCAAACGCGCGATTGGCTGGATTCGAGTACTCGTTCGGTGATTTCTTCTCCACGGTGCGCAGGCAAGCAATGCAAAATAATGGCGTCGGGTTTGGCGTGCGCCATCAATGCTTCGTTGATTTGATAGGGCGGGAAAACTTCCAGTCGCCGCGCGCTTTCTTCTTCCTGACCCATCGAAGTCCACACATCGGCATAAACCGCATCGGCGTTTTGCATGGCTTCAACGGGATCGTTCGTGACCACAGTTTCGCCGTCTTGCCGCGCGCGTTCGACAAACTTTTCGTCCGGCGCGTAACCTTCGGGCGTGGCGACAGCGAACGCGATGCCCAGTTTCGCACAAAGCAGCATCAAAGAATTGCAAACGTTGTTGCCGTCGCCGATATAAGCGATTTTACGACCTTCCAAACCTTTGCATTCGTGCAAAGTCAGCACATCGGCCAACGCTTGGCACGGATGTTCGCGGTCGCACAATCCGTTGATCACCGGAACATTCGCCCATTGCGCCAATTCCGCGACGGTTTCGTGCTTGAAAACGCGCGCCATGATGCCGTCGCACATTCGCCCCAGAACACGCGCTACGTCGGGAATAATTTCGCGCGAACCCAGACCAATGTCAGCGGGCGCCAGGTAAATCGAATGTCCGCCCAGGTGGTTGGTGCCGACATCAAAAGAAACGCGCGTGCGCAAAGACGGCTTTTCAAAGATCATCGCCAACGTTTGGCCGCGCAAAGTTTCGCGCTGCCGCACGGGATTGATGCGCAGTTCGTGCTTCAAGCGAACGGCTTCGGCCAGCAGAAATTCCGCGTCTTCACGCGACAAGTCGTTAATGGAAAGCAAATGTCTCATGGGATTTTGAACCGCGAAGAGCGCGAAGAGCATGAAGAAAGGCGCAACGTACGGGCGAGGCATGCCTCGCCCGTACAGCCATCTTTCACTTCCATCTTTCACTTCGCGTCTCTGCGGTTAATTGATTTCTTGAAAAGCCGCTTGAAGTTTTGCCATCGCTTCATCCACGTCGGTTTTGGAGATTGTCAGCGGTGGCAGGAAGCGCAAATACGAATCGCCGACGGCGTTGAAAATCAGGCCGTTTTGCAGGCTGGCTTTCATCAATTCGCGCGCGATGGGTTTCGTCGTTGTGGCGCCGATTATCAGGCCGCTGCCGCGCACATCAGAAACGAAATCGCACGCTGCTAACTGCGATTGAAAATAGCCGCCGACCTCGAGCGCGTTCTGCATCAAGTTCTCGCTTTCGAGTACTCGAAGTGTTGCCAAAGCTGCGGCGCAACTTAAGAAATTGCCGCCGAACGTGCAACCATGCGTTCCTGGAACCAAGACTTTCGCAACCTCATCGCGCGCTAACAACGCACCGATTGGCACGCCATTGCCCAAACCTTTGGCCATCACAATGATGTCGGGTTTGACGTCGCTCGATTCGTGCGCGAAAAACTTGCCGGTGCGTCCCATGCCGCATTGAACTTCATCGAACATCAAGAGCAAACCGTGTTCGTCGCAAAGGGCGCGCACTTGTTGAAGATATTCGGCATCGCACGGCCAGACGCCGCTTTCGCCTTGAATTGGTTCCAGCAAGATCGCGGCGGTTTCGTCAGTGATAGCGGCTTTCAAAGCGTCGAAGTCGTTGCGCGCAACGTAGCGAAAACCCTGTGGCAGCGGCGCGAAACCTTCGTGGTATTTCGGTTGCCCGGTCGCCGCCAGGCTGCCATAAGTGCGGCCATGAAAGCTGTCCTCAATCGAGATAATCTCAAATCGAGTACTCGATGGCGCGTCGGCGTTTTGTGAAGCGGCGTTTTTGGTGTGGAAGTATTTGCGCACCAATTTCAAAGCGGCTTCGTTCGCTTCGGCTCCGCTGTTACAGAAAAAAGCGCGCATTCCGCCGGAAAGTTCTGACAATTTTTGCGCGAGTTCGACTTGTGGCGCGATGTAATAAAGGTTCGCCGTGTGCATCAAGGTCGCGGCTTGTTCGCTGATGACGCGCGTGATTTCAGGGTGCGAATGACCCAATGTGACGACGGCGATGCCGCCCAGAAAATCGAGATATTCGCGGTCTTCGCTGTCCCATAACTTCGCGCCTTGGCCTTTAACGAACGCGACGGGAAGCCGCCCATAGTTTTGGAAACCATGTTCGGCGTCGGTTGCAATCAGGTCGTGCAGGCGCGAAGTTGGCGCGACGTGCTCTTCGTTTTGCGTTGAAGTGTCAGGTGTTTGCGCGATGTCGCTCGAAGCGGTCGCGGGTTGCGTGGTCGGTTCGGTTGAAAAATCAACTTTGTTTTCGATTGCTGCCGCCGGTGCGGGCGCAATCTTTTGCGGCGTGGAAATGGACATAAGTTTCTCCCCAAATGGTAGGACGCGCTGGCACCAGCGCAGCGCGTCCGTTGTTCTTCGGTCTCTTTCGAGTACTCGAAAAAAGGTATTCTATCAGTTCTCAGTGTTTGTCGTTGATGTCGCTGCGAAACGGAACAGCGGGCAGACCTACGCCATTATACACGTTTACGTCGGGGTTGTTCGCCCAGCCATAACGCACATATTTTGGATTGGCCACATTCGGGCTGGACAAAATCACCGACTGGCCGCTGATTTTTGCCTGCGCCCACACAAAGTTTTTGTCGGCGCCTGCAATAGCAAAGCCGCGCGGCGCCGTTCCATCGGAAGTTTTCAAGCCTTTGGCGTGCGACAGTTTGACGCGAAGTGTGTTGCCTTCGGTTTTCAACTTCTCGAACATCGGGCCGGAATATTCGATTTTGCGGCCATAATCTTTGGCCAGCGCGTTGACCGCCAGGCGATAACCGACGTCGCGCTTATCTTTGGGATGAATGTCGTCCGCTTCGCCGATGTCGATAATCGTCGCCATTCCCGTGTGAGGAACGCTGAGCGTCATGGTCTGGGCTTCGCGCAATTCGGCCCAATCGCTGTTTTCCGGCTGCGGATTGCGCACCATGTAGTTGGCCAGTTGAACCCAGTAGAAACCGAGATTCTCCTGTCCGAAACGCGCGCGCCAGTCGCGGATAAGATTCGGCATCAGCGTGCGATAGATGACGGGCGCGCCCGCGTTCGTTTCGCCCTGATACCAGATGACGCCGCGCAACGCGAACGGCACCAGCGGCGCGATCATGCCGTTATACAAAACCGTCGGCCGATTGGGATTGTTGCCGAAGTCTAAGGGCGCTGGCGCCAGCTTATCCAGCGTTGCGGTCGGTTGATATTTCCACGCATTGTCCAACGCGATGGGCGCGTCGCTCGCGTGTTCCAGGCGCATCTTGTCGCCGCCCATAAATCCGGCCAAACCGCCCGTATCGAGTACGGCAACCGCGATTACGTTGCGTCCCTCCTTGACCAGATTGCCCGGAACCGTGTAATGGCGTGGCGCGATGGGATCGTAGCCCGAGCCGACTTGCGTGCCGTTCCAATAGGTCGCGTCGCGGTCGTCGAGCGCGCCCAAATGCAGCGTCAAATCCTGGCCGCTCCAGTTCGCGGGCACATCAATTGTTTTGCGAAACCAGACGACGCCGTGATAATCGGGCAATCCGGCGGTTCCCCAGCCCTGAGTTTGCGGCAACGTCATTTCTTTCCACGAAGTGTCATCGAAATCCGGGTTCTGCCAGTTGCCGATTGTCCCTGGCTCAGTTTTCCACCAACTCACCATGCGTTCGGACATCGGTGCGGTCGCGTGCGCGGCGTCTTGCATCGCGGCAATTTGCGCGGGGTAGGGCGAAACCGTGCTCAGCGTTTGGCGGCTCGTCCACGCTTCGATGTAAGTTCCGCCCCACGTCGAATCGATCAGGCCAATCGGAATGCCCAACGCGCGGTGCAAATCGCGCCCGAAGTAATAACCGACAGCGGAAAAAATACCGGCTGTCTGCGAATTACAAACCTGCCAACTCGATGGCGCTTTCACTTCGGCTTGAGGATCGACTTGAGGATTTTTCGCCACCATCAACAAGCGAATGTTGGGATAATTGGCGCCAGCGATTTCTTTTTGCGCCGCGACATACGGCACGGAACCAACGGCTGACCAGGTTTGCAACGGATATTCCATGTTCGACTGACCCGAACACAGATAAACATCGCCGACCGCGACATTGTGTAAAACAAGCGAGTTTTTGCCGTTGACGCGCATCGTCAAACCCGTCGCAACTTTCAAAGGCGCCAATCGCAGCAACCAATGACCGCTCGCGTCCGCGACAACACTTTGACTTTGCCCCGCAATGTTCACCGTGACGCGTTCGCCCGCATCGGCTGTGCCCCAAACCGGAGCGGGTTTATCGCGCTGCAAAACCATGTCGTCGCTGAACAGCGACTGCAGTTTCACATCAGCGCGCGCCGCACCCGACACGCTCGCCAAAACTCCCAACGCCAAAGCCATGTGACCAGTTTTCATAAATCTCCCTTGCGCCAATTGCGAATCGAGTACTCGATATAACGCGACTAAACGTCGTAACCCATTGATTTAATGAACGCCTCAAACCAAATTGAGAAGAGGAAACCAATTGCAATCGTTGCCACAAAAAACGCCCAGCCCATCTTGGTTTTCGGCATACGACTTCGGAATCCGCCCATGTGATGGACGGAAAATCCGGGAAACAAAAGTTGCATCAGACCATACGACAAAATCATTAGAGTCGCACCGGCCCATGTTGGGTGTAATGACAAAGACGCCACATGATGAAGAGCATCCTGCAAAGGACAGACAATGACGAAGTATCCGATAGCCGCTCCCATCAAAGTCAGGAATAAACCGCTCCATCTTTGTGCTTTCAATCGTTTTTTCGGGGTGTCATTGATTGTCATGCTTACCTTCAACAGTTGCGCATCGAGTACTTGGAACCTGTTCTATCCTTCTTTTATCATCGTGCCGCAACCTTCGTCGGTGAAAAGCTCGGTCAAAATGGCGTGTGGCGCGCGGCCATCAACGATGTGGGCGCGCCCGACGCCGCCTTGAACGGCTTCGATGCAGCAGCGCACTTTGGGAATCATGCCGGTCGAAACCGTGCCGGACGCCAGCAATTCTTCGGCTTCTTTGATTGTGAGTGCTTCGATTAACGACGATTTGTCGCTGAAATCTCGATAAATGCCTTCAACGTCCGTTAGCAACAATAATTTGACGGCGCCCAAAGCTGCGGCAATCGCGCCCGCCGCCAAGTCCGCGTTGATGTTGTAAGTTTCGCCGTTTTCGCCCGGCGCAACCGGCGTCACGACTGGCACAAAACCGGAACGCGCCAAAGTTTGCAGCACTTCGACATTGACTTTTTCGACCTCGCCCACCAACCCCCAGTCCGCGTTTTTTTCTTGGTCAATGAACTTGCGCGCCTTCAAAAGTCCGGCGTCTTTGCCAGAAAGTCCAACAGCGGGCGCGCCTTTTTCATGGAGCAATTGCGCGATGTTTTTGCCGATTTGTCCCATCACCATTTCCGTGACGCGCATCGTTTCTTCATCCGTGACGCGCATTCCGTCCACGAAATTCGGCTCGATGCCCAGTTGCGCGCACATCGCGGAAATTTCCTTGCCGCCGCCATGAACCACAACCGGATGCACGCCGACATAATGCAACAGCGCGACATCCCCCATCACAGCCGCTTTTAACGCGTCGTTGGTCATCGCCGCGCCGCCATATTTAATGACAACGGTTTGTCCATGCAAGCGCCGCAAATACGGCAACGCTTCGGAAATAATTGTGGCGCGCTGCGTCGAATCGAAAGGGGAAATCGAGTACTCGTTCATGGTTTCAGCAGTTTAGCACCGTCTTCAAGACGAACAAACGTTTGCTGCCCCATTGTTTCTTGTATCGTGTGCTCTGTCCTGTTACGTTAAAGCCATTGACATGAGACGCTTGAGCGTGCCAATTTCTCTGCCGAAATCTTCCATTGATATGCTTGATCCGAACGCTTTTTTGGGGATGTTTGTCGATGCTCGCTATTGCCTGCGGAAGTTTTTGGGCAATGGTGCGTTTGGATTTGTTTTCGCCGCCGATGAAATGGCGCTGGGCGAGCAAGTCGGGAACGCGGCTGTCAAACTCATTCGCCCGCAGAATGACGCGCATCACGCTTCGGTTCTGCACGAAATACGTGCGATGGCGAGTTTGTCGCACCCGCATTTGCTGGGTTATCGCAGTTCGGGAGAAATCGCTTTGCCGTCAGGCGAAAAGATCATTTTCTTAGCGCTCGAACTGGCGGACGATTCGCTGGAAAGTTGCCTGGAACGCGGACAAATGACATACGCGCAAATCAGCGAAATGGCGAATAACATTGCAAACGCGCTGGCTTATTTGCAAAATCGCGGCGTGGTGCATCGTGATCTCAAGCCCGCCAATATCTTGCGCGCTGAAGGTTCCTGGAAGATCGCCGATTTTGGTCTGGCGCGACTGACCGCGCAAACGCATCAAACCGCGGCGGCTGGAACTTTGTCCTATATGTCGCCGGACGCCATTGATGGCGAAATCAGCGCGGCGGGCGATGTGTGGGCGTTTGGCGTGATGTTGCAGGAATGCTTGACGGGACGTTTTCCTTATCCTCACGCGTCTCAACTGAGCTTTATTCGCCATGTCGCGCAACACGAGCCGTTTATCGCGCCCGCGATGCCGCAGCCCTTCGACGAAATTGTGCGCGGATGCCTGACCAAAGACGCCAAAACGCGTTGGACAGCGCAACGAGTACTCGATGCCTTGCAACAAAAGCCGCGCCAAAATATCACATCGCTGCCAATTGCGCCCGCAGTTCCCGTCGCAACGGCGCGCCCTGCGCCACAAAACCATACGGTTGTTTTGCCGCGCCAATCGCACGAGCCAATTGTTGACGCGAGCGGTAACGGCACGCATCGCAACTTGACCGAAGCCTTGTCTGCCTCGCCAAAAAGCGCGCGCATTTGGATTCGCCCCGGCATTTACCGCGAAAGTTTGCTGCTCGAACGCGATGTCGAAATTCTGGGCGACGGCGGGCGCGAACAAATTTTGGTCGAATGTGGCATCGGCAATTGCCTCAAAATCGCGGCGGGTAGCGCAACGTTGCGCGGTCTGACTTTGATCGGTGTGGCAAAAACGATGAATAAAAAATATCACGCCGTCAGCGTCAGCGGCGGAACCTTGACGTTGGACGACTGCATCGTTTCCAGCGATTCTCTGGCGTGTGTCGCGGTGCAGGGACGCGAATCGAGTACTCGATTGGTGGGTTGCCTGATCGCTCGAGGCAGCAAAGACGGCGTGCTTTTTTCAGGTGGCGCGAGCGGCACCATCGAACATTGCCAGATTTCGGGTCACGCCGGTCATGGCGTTCACATCAAAGACGATGCGTCGCCGATTTTGCGTGAATGCGTCATCAGCGGCAATCAGGGTTGCGGCGTTTTCATCCAGGGAGCGCAAGCCATCGTGCAAAACTGCGAAATTCAATCGA
The DNA here is from genome assembly GCA_965277285.1 of Abditibacteriaceae bacterium. GTDB lineage: Bacteria > Armatimonadota > Abditibacteriia > Abditibacteriales > Abditibacteriaceae > DASVUS01. Next base: position 467,799 of record OZ255721.1, read on the forward strand.
ACCATAAAAGCGGCGTTCACATCGGCGAATCGAGCGAAACGACGCTGAGCGATCGCACAATCTCCGACAACAGGCAGCAAGCAATTGATGTCGAGCGTGGCGCGCGCGGGACGGTTTCAAATTGCGATTTGCGACGCAATGTCTTTGGCGCATGGGCGCTGACTTCGGGCAGTTCCCTGCAACGATATAAGAACAAAGAAGGATAACGCTTGTGACCAACTTCCTTTCCGACGCGGTTCCTACAGATGTAGATTCGATTTTGTCGCGTCGTTTCGATGGATGGACGCAAAATCTACTCGACTTGAGCAAGCGCAATCGCTTGTTGTATTTCAAGCCGCAGGCGAATACAACCGTCAAAATTGTCGAACCGGATTTGTCGGAAATCTGGAAAAGATTGGTCAAGCGCAGCAAGCCTTTGTCGTTTTACGGTTTGGAAGCCGAAGCGGACTTGTTCGATGACGATGAGGAAGAAGGCGACAGCGACATCGTGCCGCAGCGTCCTTTGCGCGCCGATGAATTGCGAACCGACCCAACGAGTACTCGATTGGGTAAAACCTTGCTCTATTTGCGCCATCGCGCGCGTACTTCGTTGGAAGAGCAGGGCATTGTCACGCTCTTTGTGACCTTCGGATTTTTGCGTTGGAACGAAGCCGCCAAAGACGGAAGCGCGGGCGAAGACATTTTTTCGCCGCTTTTGTTGCTTCCGGTGACGCTGCAACGCGAATCGGTGCGCAAGCCTTATACGCTGCGCTTGTGGGAAGACGAAGTCGTCTTAAATCCCGCGCTCAAGTTTCGTCTGGCGCAAGAAGCCAAAATCCTTTTGCCCGAACCCGGCGACGCCGAAGATTTCGACTTGATGAGTTATTTCGCGCAAGTCGAAGACCTGATTCGCAAGCAGCCGACTTGGGCGCTGCAAGAGATTTCTTATCTGGGATTGTTCTCGTTTCACAAAATCTCGATGTATCGGGATTTGTACGACAACCGCGAGCGCGCTCTTTCGCATTCGCTGGTGCGCGCCCTGGCCGGAGACAGCAAAACCGTTCCCGATGTGCCCGCCGATTTGCTGCAAGGCGTCGCGCTTGATGCGATTGCGCCGCACGCCGCGTGGCAAGTCGTTGATGCCGATTCGAGCCAGCAGGAAGCGATTGCTGCGGCGCGCCGAGGTGTCAGTTTTGTGCTGCAAGGCCCGCCTGGAACCGGCAAAAGCCAGACGATCACCAACATCATCGCCGAATGTTTGGCGGCGGGCAAAAAAGTGTTGTTCGTCTCGGAAAAGATGGCCGCTCTGCAAGTCGTGCATGGCCGTCTGGCACAAAGCGGTTTGCGTGACTTTTGCCTGGAAGTGCATTCGCACAAAGCCAACAAACGCGAAGTTGTCAAAGAACTCGAACGAACTTTGCGCGTGGCGCGACCAACACTGATGCCGTTGCCCGATGAAGCCTCACAATTGGCGGACTTGCGCGATGGATTAAACAATTATGCGCGCGAACTGCATTTGCGCCGCGAGCCATCCAATCTTTCGTTTTGGGAAGCGGTCAGCCACTTTTCGCGCTGGCACGATGCTCCGCAACTTCCTTTTTCGTTCGACAACCCAACCACCATAGCGCCGCCGCAGCGCACGCAAATCGATGCTTGCCTGCGCGAAATGGCGCGCTTGTATCGCGTCCTCGAAACGCACGAAACACATCCCTGGCGCGGCGTCGCTTTGCACGAGAGCGATTTGCAAACGCGCGATGAAATCCGCATTCGCTTTTCGCGGTTGGCGTCTTCGTTGCGGGCGCTCGATGTTTCTCTGCGAACGTCTGCCCAACTTTTGGGCTTGACGCGTTTTCCCAGCTTGAATGTGGCGCATCGAGTACTCGAATTAGCGGAATTGTTGGAGAAAACGCCCCATCCGCCGCGCGAATGGCTGGAAGAAAGCGATTTGCCCTCGCGCCAAAATCGCGTGCATGAATGGCAGCCGCGCTTCGACAATTTCAACGCGCGCCGCGACGCTTTGACTCAACATTGCGGCTCGTCGTTTCTGGATTTATCTCACGACGATTTGCGCGAACGCTTAACCACGCGCCACGAAAACGTGTTGCGCCGACTGGTGCCCGCAAATGGCGCCGATGTGCAAGGTTCTTCGCCTGGTGAAAACGCCTTGCGTGTGCGAAACGAACTGTTAGCAACGTTGTCACAAACCCTCGCTCTGTTGGACGAACTGCAAGCGTTGCAAAGCACGATGAACGCGACGTTGCAAACCTCATCGGCTTCCACGTTGACCGGAGCTTTGTGGCTGCATACTTTAGCGACTTTGGTGGCGCACGATCCGCGTCCGCGAGCGCATTGGTTTGAGCCAGAGAAAATCGCTTCGCTGGAACAATCGGCGCACCTGGCGCAAAGCAACGAAAACGCCATTGAAGCCGCGCGCAAATCTCTTTCGGCTTATCACATTGACCAATTTTTGGCGTGCGATCTCGATGCGCTGATCGCGCGTTTTGAAGGTTCTTATCAACAAGCGGAAAATGTAGTTGTGAACGAGTTGCAGCCTGAACTGCGACGTTTAGCGACATTTGCCGATGGCGCGCCGAAGACGTTTCAGCGCGCCGTTGCCGATTTAGAAGTCGCCGAAACCGCGTGGCAGCAAATGCAATGGCTGGATAATAACGCGGACGAATTGAAGGGTTTCCCGAACTACAACAATTTCAAAACCGATTGGACGCAAGCGCGCGAACTCGCTACGACAGCCGCGCAAGAAGCGCGCGAGCATCAAGCTGGTTTTGTCACGGCGCGCGAAAAACTATCTTCTTACAACCTCGAGGCGCTGCTGGCGTTGGATCATCGCGCGCTGATGGACGCGATTTCCAAAGACGCGGCTTCGTTCTGGCGCTTCGCCAAACCTGCGTTCCAACACGCAGTTAAGAGCGTTCAAGCCGCGCGCCTTTCGTCTTCAACTTCAACGTTCGTGGAAATGCTGTCCGACTTGGAAACGGCACAGCTTGCGGCGCAGCACGACAAGTGGTTGAAAAGCCAATCGAGTACTCATTCCTCGTTGTTCGGCGCGCGGTTTCAAGGCTTAGATACGAACTGGCAAGACGTTATCAACCACATCGAAGCGACGACTGATGAGGCGCAGGCGCACGCCAAGATCTATCACAACATCGTCGAGAAACTGCCCGATTACAACGTCGCCGCGTTACTGCGCGAAGACATTCCCGCCTGGCGCACTCGTCTAATTGAAAAATATGGCGCCGCCGTTCGCTCTGTCGAAGAAGAAATGCCGCGCGATGTCGCAACGCTGCAAAAGTTGCGCGCGGTGACCGAAGCGCGTTCGCGCAACGCATGGTTGCACGACTTAGAAATCGCGCTGGAATTGCGTGAACGAATGCGCTGGCGCGATGCACAAAGTGCGGCCTACACAGAAAGTTTCGGAGCGCATTATCACGGCGCGCAAACCGACTGGCACAAGGTTTTGGAAGCCTTGCAAACCTGTCGCGCTCTTATTGCGCATCACCCAACGTTGTTCGAGCCTTTGCAAAAAGTGCTGTGCGGAAGCGGCGCGCCCATCGCCAGAATTGAGACGCAGAACAAACAATTTAAGGCGCTTTTGTTCGGTTTGCAAAACGCCACCAAAACGTTGCATGAAATGTTTCCTCTGCACTCGTTTCCTTTTGGCGAAGCGTCTCTGACACGCGCTGCGTTGCCCGATTTGCGCGCTTTTCTCGCCGATGCACGCGCGTCTTTTCTTGACTTCTTCGCAGCTTATGATCAGGCTGGCGGAAATGGCGCGCGGTTGCAAATTTCGCTGGACGATTTAGTCGAAGGCGCGAAAATCGTGCAGGAACAAAAGGTGCTGGAAAGTTGGGACGATGAAGGTCGCGCACTTTTCGAGTCTTTCTTTCGCGGAACTCAAACTGCGTGGCCGCAAGTCGTGGAAGCTTTGGCGTGGTCGCAGCGCGTACTCGATTGGTCTGGCACGAATGCTTTGCCCGAACCCACGCTCGATGTCGCAACCGATGAGCAGCACGGCACAGATTTGCAAACGACAGCCGCAGAATTGCGAGCGCGTCTGCGCGCTGTGAACGACGATTGGGCGTGGGCGCAAACTCTTTTTCCGACCTGGCAAGTTGGCGGACGACCGGCGGAGCACGCTTTGCTAACCGACGCGGCGAACTGGCTCGAAGAACGCGTGGCACGTTTGGATGAACTGGAAGAATGGTTGTCTTGGCAGCGTTTGCAGGAATCGAGTACTCGATTGGGCTTGGCCTCTTTCTGGGAAGTCGCATTGCGCGAAAAGCCGGCTGCTCCGCAAATCGAAGGCGCGTTCTGGCGTCGTTTCTGGGCGCTGTGGCTCGATCAAATGCAACATTTTAGCCCACAATTGAAATTCTTTGCGGGCGAAGTTCACGACGCCAACATTCAGCGATTTCGAGTACTCGATGTCGCATTTCTGCAAGCGGTGCGCGTTCGCCTGGCTGCGATGTTGGCACAAGACCGTCCGCGTCCCGAAGCAGCGCGCGCCGGACAAGTCGCCATTTTGCAAAAAGAAGCGGTCAAGAAATCGAAACACAAGCCTTTGCGCGCTTTGTTCGGCGAGGTATCGCTGATCTTGCAGGCGCTCAAGCCGTGTATGTTGATGAGTCCGCTTTCTGTCGCGCAGTTTTTGCAGCCCGACAAAGTGCGTTTTGACCTGGTGATTTTCGATGAGGCCTCGCAGATTTGTTCGGAAGATGCCGTCGGCGCCATCATGCGCGGTTCGCAACTGATCGTTGTCGGCGACCGCAAGCAATTGCCGCCATCGCGGTTTTTTGGCGGTAATTCGTTCGATGAAGACGAGGAAGAAAGCGAAGAAGGCGGCGAAGTTTACGAAAGCATTTTGGATGAATGCGCCACGATGGGCTTGCCCGACAGAATGTTGCGCTGGCATTACCGCAGTCGCAACGAAGCGTTGATCGCCTTTTCAAATTAGCATTTTTACGAATCGAATCTGATTACTTTTCCCGGCCCGCACTCTGTCGGAACGGGAACGCGCGGCGTTTCCTTTGAAAAAGTCGATGGGATTTATATTCGCGGCAAAGTGAAGAACGCGCGCACTAATCCTATCGAGGCACGGCGCGTCGCCGAATTGGTGATCGAACATTTTGAAACGTCGCCACACGAATCGTTGGGCGTCATCGCCTTCAACGAAGCGCAAATGCGCGCCATCTGGGACGAAGTTCATCAACTGGCCGCCACGAAACCACATCTGGACGCATTGGTGAACGGCGAAGGCCCGGACGGCTTTTTCGTAAAGAATCTGGAAAACGTGCAAGGTGACGAACGCGATGTCATTTTATTTTCCGTGGGTTACGGCCCCGACCAAGACGGCAAGTTCTCGATGAACTTTGGGCCGCTCAATCGTGCTGGTGGCGAACGTCGCCTCAATGTCGCAGTGACGCGCGCCCGTTTGCGCGTGCGCATTTTGGCATCGTTTGAGCCGGAAGAAATTCGCGCGGATCGCACTTCGGCGCAAGGCCCCAAATTGTTGGCGCAGTATCTCAGCTACGCGAAAAACGGCGGCGCCTGGAACGGCGCGACCTTGTTCGCACGCCGCGAAGGTGTGGAAGAATCCATCGCTCGAGTACTCGAAACGCGCGGCTGGAAGGTGCAGCGCCGCATCGGGTTTTCCGAATTGCGCATCGATCTGGCCGTGCAAGACCCGAACGATCCCGAACGTTTTCTGCTGGGCATTGAGTGCGATGGAGAATCTTACGTTTCAGCGCAAACCGCGCGCGACCGCGACCGTTTGCGTCCCCAGGTTTTGCAGGAATTAGGCTGGAACTTGTTGCGCGTTTGGTCGCCCGATTGGATTCAAAACCAGGATGCCCAAATCGTGCGCATTGAAAATGCTTTGGCGCAAGCACAAAAAAATGTAACGACCACGCTACCGACGCCGATTTCTGCTCGCCCAATTCCGAACTACAACACTCAGGTTCTCCAAAACGCGCCGACAACCGCATTGCCTCAGGGCACAATTTCGCCCAGCCTTCCGCAACAACACACGAAATATGATACAGTCGCGCTCTCGCCTCCGACGGTTTCTTCGACGCCTATTAGCGCCGCGATTAGCGCCGCGTTGCCTGTCGGTGCTGTGTGGCATGAGGAAACTGTGCTCAAGTTTCAGGGCACTTCCGATTCGTTCTATTACTCGGCGCAGTACAGCCCGTCGAGTATCGAGTCTTTATTAGTGCAAGTTGTCGAAGCCGAAGGGCCAATTCGCTTGACTGTGGCGACGCGACGCATTGTTGCGGCTTGGGGCATGAACAAGGTTGGTGCAAAGTTGTTGTCAATCGTTGAAACGATTGCCCGACGCGCTCAAAATCGTGGACAATTGCAAGTGCGAGGTAAGTTTCTATGGCCACCAAGAACGATCTATCCGTTGGTGCGAGTTCCGCGAACCAGCGCTACGGCACGTCCTGTGGAGGACATCGCCCTGGAGGAAATTGCGCAGGCGGCTTATCTTTGCGTGCGCGACTGTTTTGCTCTTTCGCGGGAAGAACTGGTGCAGCAAACCGCGCGATTACTGGGATTCAAGCAAACAGGCATCAACGTGCGTTCGCGCATCGAAGAAGCCTTTCGAGTACTCGAACACGATGATCGCGTGCAACTCAGCGACGATGCGTTCACGATTCGATAAACCTCGAAATTGACAATTTTTACGAGGTAACGCGGCGTCCTCGCAATTTGAAACGCGTGTCAAATTCGCCTTTGTTGAAACTTTTGCAACAACGCGCGCAGGCGACAGCGCGACTGTAACGGCGACGGCGTGAAAACTCGTGACCACAATGTCCACAACCATAAATCCAGCCGTTTTTTGGTGTTGGCAAAGCGATTTCGTGACGCGTGCGAGGTTGCCCAATTTCGCGGGCTTTCTGACGGAATTGCGCTGTGTGACCGCTGGGTAATTTCTGAACGTGCAGCCACAAATGAATCATTTCGTGCTTCAAGATTTCGCGCGTCGCCTGGTCGCTTGACGAACACAAAACGCCGCACACGGAATATTCCTGCGGAAATAGCGAAGCGGGACGAAAGGCTTCCTGCAAAATCGGCTGCGACAGTTTGATAATGCGATGGCGCACGTTAATATTGCCTGCGGCGCGCGTCAACTTGCGGCTCCAGAGGATTTCGCACGGCGGTAAAATGCCGTCGAAATAAAGTGCGTTCAATTCGTGATAAAGCGTTTGAAGATCGGGAAACGTCATATCGAGTACTCGAAAAGCAACCTGGGAATCGTATTGCAGCGACTTTTAGAGTGTAACGCGCTTATTGTTCTTGAGCTGATTTTGAAAGGGTCCAAGAACGCACAGAAACACGAAAAAGCGCCCGTTGTGGAAGTCGCGGACGCTTTTTCTCGTTTGTGGTTTAGACAATCGGTGGAGTGGTGTCGATTGGGTCTGCGGAAGTGCTTGGCCAACCGCTGGCTGTTGTATCGTTATCGACTTTGTCAATGGCGTCCACCGCGAGGCCGGAAGCGCCCATGCCAGTCAGACCGCCGACCACTGCGCCCACCATCGCGCCGATTGGCCCCATCATCAAACCGGATCCGGCCCCGACAACCATGCCAGCCACACCACCTGCTGCCGCCGCAATTTCGGGATCGCTGGTTTCGTCGCGGTTATCGCCAGTTCCGGTTCCCGTCATGGCAGGATGATTGGCGTCGTGATAAACGTTCGCGTCGCCTGCTGCGGTTTCATTGGCGACCTGGCGCGCCGTGAGATCGTGCTGCGCGTTTTGTGCGGCTTCCTGCGCGGCGATTTCCCGCAATTCTTCTTCGGTCATCGGACGCAAATTATTTTGAGACATAAATCCTCCAAAAGGTTGCCCACGAAACACGCGAAGGCCGCAAAAAAGAAGAGAAATCGAGTACTCGAAGATAGAACTGTGTCATTATACGACGCGACGCGCGTGGAAGAAGTTTTTGCACCTGAAACGCCGGAACGCGAAGTCGCTTATGCGAATAACGCTCAGCCATCCCAGAATTAGATTCTTCGCCCCGCTTACGAATGGAATGACACACTCTTATTTCAGGACTTTGTTACGGCCTAAAGAACAAAATACCACTTTCGAGTACTCGATCCTTTTTCGCGTCCCGTCGCGTGCTTCGCGGACTAATTTTGTGTTTCACAAACGAAAAACCGCCGCGACACAGGCCGCAGCGGTTCTCGTATTTTTCGTCTTACAAAACCTGTCCGCCGGTTTTGTCATCGGTGCGGTCGCCGGTCAAAACGTCGGCCGCTTTTTCCGTGATGCCGCGCGTGTCAGCTCCGGCTGTCGTGACGCCGCCGGTTTGAACGCCAGGAATTTTGTTGCCCGGCAAATCGGCGTTGACATCAGCAGCGAAATTATGCGCCGTGGTCGAGACATCCGTCCCGATGGTGTGCGCCGTATGTTCGACTGTTCCGACTGTGCTGGAAGTATAGCCAGTGCCCGCAACGTTGCGATCCGCGGCTTCGGTCGCATCGCCCGCGACTCCACCTGCCAGGCTGCCCAACGCTCCGCCGACGACTGCACCGACGGGCCCGCCGACTGCTGCGCCGACCACGCCACCTGCGACGGCGCCTGCACCCAAGCCGGTTTTGCCGTCATCGGTGACCGCCGGGCCGCCGGTTACTACGTTGTGACCGCCAACAGGAGCCACGCCGGTCGTTGCGTAACCGGTGGAAGTGGCATTAGGCGTCACGCCATCGCCGACACCCGAAACGGTGTTGTCATTATCTACGCGATCAACGGCTGCAACGCCGACACCGCTGGCCAAGCCGCCCGCGACGGCGCCGATAACGGCACCCACCGGCCCACCTGCGAGAGCGCCAACGACCGCGCCGCCTACTGCTCCGCCGACCGCACCCTTTTCGGCGTCGCCATGAGGATTGTCATCAATTCCGTGCTGAATACCGTCGTTAGCCATGTGAATCACGTCTCCTGAAATTCGGATTTTGAGCAGCCCATTTTGGTGCAGAATTGGTGCCAGTGTGCGCGTCCGAACAAAAGAAAGTCGTCATATCGAGTACTGCATTCGAGTACTCGATACGACGACTTTCTGGTTTCTTGCGAGTGTTTTGAAGCTGTTTATTACGCTGTGACGGCAGCGGAACGTCCACCGTATTGCGCCAACACAGCACGAACCTGGTCGGCGGAAACGGCGTTGCCATCTGTATCAACGGCAACGAAGACGCCACCTTGTTCGATAGCGTTGCCATAATAATTGGCGTCGTGCTCATCGTAGCCGGCGCGTGCCAATGCACCAGCGACCGCACCTGTTGTGGCACCGACAATCGCACCAGCAGCCATGCCGCCGCCGACCACGCCCAAACTCGTCGCCAGCACGCCCGCTGTAATAAAGGGGCCAACGCCTGGAATCAAAGCGGCGGCCAGACCAAACAAAGCGCCAACACCCGCGCCGCCCAACATTCCTTTGGCGGCACCGTCGGCTTCGTTACCAGCATCGTGAGCAGCAGTTCCTGCACCCGCAACTGAAGTGTTGTCGCCATGACGCGCCACAATCGACAAATGCGCATCGCCAACGCCCAACTGACGCAAAGCCTGAATCGCCTGTTCCGCTTGCGACTGGTTATTGAAAACGGCGGTTACTCGGTTCAACATAGTTTTTCTCCTGTGCAACTTGTGTTGCTGATTGAAATTGTCCCACGCCGCATCCTTGCCTGGAAGCCAGGTGGCAACCAATCGAGAGAAATAAACGGCGTTTTGCGGGATGTCTTTGGATTAGGCAAATCGAGTGCCTAAAAGTGTTCGAAAATTATTCATCCGCTTACTTGAGGACGTTGTACGAGGACGTTATGCTTGGAAGAGGATAAAGGCTGCTTCTGACATGGCGTCATCTACTCGGCAGAACGCCTCTCTCGTAAAATCATAAGCAGTCGTAAGTTGGTTTTTCTGCGAATTGGCCACCATCAAATTTAGACCAACTTTGGGACATCGCTGCAGGCCAGCACCGCTGATTAGGAGTTGTCGGACGCCTAAAGTGGCTTGTCCGTCATTATGATGAACGACAGACTTTTTGGAAACGGTTTAGCCGAAGGTTTTCTTACTGAGGACGAAGTGCGCGAAATCGCCGCGCGCTATTTGTCGTCGCTTTCGATTGAGGGTAAGCGCGTCCTGATGATCGTTCCCGATGGCACGCGCACGGCGCCCATCGGCCTGATGTTCAAAACGATTTACGATTTGGTCAGCGGTCAAGTGCAAAAATTGGACGTGATGATCGCGCTGGGCACACATCAGCCGATGAGTGAAGCGCAAATCAACGCGCGCCTGGAAATTGATGCGACCCAGCGGCACACGCGTTACGCAAAAGTCGATTTCTTCAATCACGCATGGGACGATGCCGCAAGTTTGCAGGAAATTGGCGTAATTCCAGCGGATGAAATTCGCGCTTTGTCCGGCGGTTTGTTCGAGATGGACGTGCCGGTTGAAATCAATCGCCGCGTTTTCGATTACGATCTGCTATTGATTTGTGGGCCGGTTTTTCCGCACGAAGTCGTCGGGTTTTCCGGCGGCAACAAATACTTGTTTCCCGGCATCGGCGGCCCACAATTGCTCAATTTTTTCCACTGGCTGGGCGCCGTCATTTCCAATCCTCTCATCATCGGGCACAAGAACACGCCAGTCCGCGCCGTTGTTGATCGCGCCGCGCAAATGGTGACGATTCCGCGCGCGTGTTTTTGCCTGGTCGTCAAAGACAATGGTCTCGCCGGACTTTATGCAGGCGCGCCCGAAACCGCCTGGGAAGCTGCTTCCGATTTGAGCGACAAGCTGCACATCATTGACAAAAGCCGACCGTTTCAAACCGTTTTGTCGTGTGCGCCGCCGATGTATGACGACTTGTGGACGGGCGGCAAATGTATGTACAAAATCGAGCCGATTGTGGCCGATGGCGGAGAAGTCATCATTTACGCTCCGCATATTACGCAAGTTTCCGTGACGCATGGCGCTTTGCTCGAGCGCATCGGCTACCACACGCGCGATTATTTTATAGCGCAATGGGACTCTTTCAAAGATTTTCCGTGGGGCGTTCTGGCGCATTCAACCCATGTGCGCGGCGGCGGAACTTACCAGGACGGGTTGGAAACGCCACGCATTCAAGTGACGCTGGCCACGCAAATCCCCGAAGAACTATGCCGCCGCATCAACTTGGGTTACCGCGATCCGGCGAGCATTGATGTCGAATCCTTCGCCGAACGCGAAGACGACGGCATTCTTCTGGTGCGCAAAGCCGGCGAAATGCTTTATCGTTTGAAGCCTTAAGCGAATCGAGTACTCGAAACGACTGAACTTGAAAACTGAAGATGTCTGCATAAGCAGAAGTTTGTCATTCTGAGCGAGGCGAAAAATCTACATGAGAAGCCAGATTCTTCGCACTGCCCAAAGGGCACCCGTCAGAATGACAAACTTCTACTTGGTGGTTTTTAGATTGAGTAGGTAGGAAAGGAGTTCGGTATGGAAACGATCAGCGAGCGTGTTCACCATGACATTCAGCGTATCTACTCAAACCCGCAGACACAAAGGGAGATTCTGGGAGCTTCGCATCCGAGCTTTTGGCAGGAGAAAGCGAAACAATTGAGGTCGCGTCTTCATCTTCCGATGTATTGGAATCCATCGACTTTCGATGAAGATTGGTGTTTTCAATACGTTATATGTCTTGACGAAGACAAATCTGATATTGATGGTACGGTTCCGTGGCTTTTAAGCGATGTTCAAGCACCTGTTCCAGAACCACGACAAGATCACAGGGCATGGCTGTATATCAGCGTTCTTGCGCCTTATTACTCTTATGATCTCACTCAACGCGATTTTGAGCCAGGAAAGAAATTTCCTCGTCAACGGCTGGTGTCTGAGTTTGGGTCTTTGCCTGGCTACCCGGAACAAGAAAACGTGATACGGACGTTTCTTGACTCACAAAACTACCAATTATTGGATGATGAAGTTCTGAGGCAGCCTGTGCCAGGCGTCAGTGTTGAGGATTCTACGGTCGATATTACAGTGCTCAAGTGCCTGTTCTTTACCTACTCATAGGTTACATAGAATAGCTTTGTTCTCAAGTCTGTTTTCGACAGAGAAAAGTTGCGGGAAAAGTGGAGCGTTGTTATAATTACACGGCTCAAGGACGTGACCTTTTCAATCAACCTTGATTTGACCTTCCCGCTTGTGGCGCGCCTCCTCTTCACCGAATGGCGCAAAACACCAGGCTGCAAGCCGTATCTGACCGAAGTTCGTAAAGGCACAGATCGTCCAAGGGAAGGAGGTGAAACAATTGGCTAAAGTAACTGAAAGCGTCGAAAACGCGCTCGACTCCTCGTCGCCCAACAAATACGATTCCGAAGAAGCGCGCGAGAACATGGCTTCTATCGATGCTCACATCGTCGACACAACGCCTGAATCCGCAGCTTCCGACGCCGCATTGGTCACGGCTGCCGATGTCGACAGCCCAAACATCATCATTCCGCAGCCGGAATTAGGTGCTTCGTTGCGCGAGCAACCGTCGGAAAACAACGGCGAGCGCCGCGAAGTCGAAGGTGGCCGCGCTTATGAAATCATTTTCATCACGCGTGCTGGCAATGCCGACGCGACCGAAGCGTCCATTGGTCGTTTGCGCTCGATGATCGAAACCGATGGCGGTGCGCTCGACAACGTTCGCACCAGCGAAGTGCGCCGTTTGGCGTATGCTATCAAGCGCGAAATCGAAGGCGTTTACACCGTCGTCAACGCGCGTTTCCAATCGCAACACTTGTCCGAAATCGACCGCTTCTTCAAACTCGAAGAAAGCGTGCTGCGTCACATGATTTTGCGCGAAGAAGCGTAAAATCGGCGTCCAAAAACGCGTGACGAAAGTTGCAAATCAGAGTAAAATCTGACTGTGTGAAGCTGTGTGCCTTGTCCGGTTCGAGTACTCGATATTGCGTGCTCAAAATTGAGAACCGTCAAGAGAGGAGAAGTTATGCCGTCGTATAACAGGGTTATTTTGATTGGTCGCCTGACCCGCGAACCCGAACTGAAGTACACCTCGGGCGGATTGGCCGTCACGACGTTTTCGATTGCGGTCGACCGTCGTTTCAAGAACCAGCAGGGCGAACGCCAAACCGATTTTTTCCGTTGCAAAGCATGGCGCCAGAAAGCCGAATTTGTGGCGAACTACGTGACCAAAGGTCGCTTGGTTGCCGTCGATGGCTCGATTGAAACCAGCGAAGTGACGGGCCAAGACGGACAAAAGCGCTATTTTACCGACATCGTTTGCGAAAACGTGGAGATTCTCGAATCGCAACGCGACAATGAAGGCGGCCCAAATGGCGGGCCGGGCGGCGCTCAAGCGGGCGGCAACGCCGGTGGCAATTATGGCGGCGGCAACGCTTCGGGCGGCAACGCAGCGCGCGGCCAGAACGCTCCGCCAGTCGATGACGGCGGCGGTTATTTCCCCGACGAAGACGCCGCGCCCGCCGCACCGCCAGCCACGCCACGCAACACCGCGAACGCTCGTCCGCAAGGCAGCAATCAAGGTGGACAAGGCGGCGGGAATGCTGGTGGCAATCAGGGCGGCGCTCGTGGAAATGCGGGTGGTGCAAGCAATCGTCCGGCGCCCACTCCGGCTCCGGCGTATCCCGAAGACGATTTTGATGACAGCGATCCGTTCGCGGATCAATAAAACAGCGTTTGTCGTTGGTGATTCGAGTACTCGATGCTTGAATCACCAACGGTAGACGCTCATTTTGAGGTTTAAGATGCGCATGAATTCATCTCGGCAGAGCGGCAAGCCGCTGAAGCCGAAAAAGAAGAAACCGCCAGTCAGCGCCGAGGTGCTGGCCAGCGTGGATTATAAAAACGCCTCGACGCTGAAGCGTTTCATCAGCGAGCGCGGCAAAATCGTGGCTCGTCGCAACACCGGCCTGACCGCCACGCAGCAGCGCAAAGTCGCCGAGCACATCAAGCGCGCTCGCTTCATGGCGCTGTTGCATTACACAGCGGATCAAATTCGCTAAAGTCACAACCTGGTTGAACCTCGCGCGGTGCGGAAATTTTCGCACCGCGCGTTTGGTGTTTGTTGTCACTGTTTGGAAACCGGTGATGAAGAATCGAGTACTCGATAGCAGTTCTCTATTCTTCACAAGATGATCGTGTTTCATAACACGGTGCAGGAGCAAAATTATGAATTACAAAGCGAAGTTGGCGGACGGGCAGCAAGTGCTGGTCGAGAACGAAAATGGACAAACGCACATCACGCTGCACAGCGGCGATGACGGGCAGAAGCAGAGCCAGGGCAACAGTTTTCAGACTGGCGAATGGTCGAAAACACCGGTTTTATCCAAGACGAAAAACGGTTTCGTGCTACAAATCGAAGCCGATGGAAAGTCGCGGTATTTCCGTTTGCAGCAGAGCAGTATCGATCAACTCGATAATGCACCGGAACTGAACGATGCCGAAAACGTGTCGCTCGAAAAAGCCTCGGACGAAGACATCGCCAAATCCAATCCCAAACCGATGGAACCCATGAAGCCGATGGAACCAATGAAGCCCATGTCGCCAATGAAACCGATGTAAGCCAACGAGAGCGGCGCAAATAAGCGTGGACAAAGGATGCAAAACGCTGAAGTCGTGGCATCGCAAGCGTCAGCCTGAACAATTCGATTCGTGGCTTGGGTCTGATATGTTGTGGCGCCCGCCCCTGAAGGAGCGGGCTAAGCCAGCAAGGCCGCTAAAGCGGCCTCCAATACGGAGTATCAGTCCCATTTATGGGGCTTCGTTTGTCAGCCCGCTCCTTCAGGGGCGGGCGCCACAACATCGCAGAACTCATTTGTATTGTCGTTGGTAGTGGCTCAGGTGATGAGGTAGATCGAACTATGAAAGAAAGAACCCCGAGCGTCAGCGATGGGTGAAACGTAAGAGTTTTATTCATCTTCTGCATTTCACCCGTCGCTGACGCTCGGGGTTCTTTTCATCGATTCACTCGATTGAGCTATTACCCTGTCGTTTGAAATCTTTGTCTTTTTAAGCCAGAAAACAACTATCGAGTACTCGATAGTTGCTGTAGCATTTTGTGAATTGGCGTTTTAATTTTCTCATGCACTTGCTCGATCTTCTTCAACAAAACGCGACGTTATGCGACGCGGCGCAAAGCCTCAAGCCAAAAAGCGTTGTCGCGTTGTCCAAAGTTCCGTCCGCCAGTTGGGGCACGATTGCGGCGTTTTTGCAGCGCGAAAGCAAAGCGACAACGTTTGTCATCGCGCCCGATGGCGAAACGGCGGAACGCTGCGCCAACGATTTGCGCGCGCTCCTCGACGAAGAAAGCGAACGCAACTCGCGCGTTTTGTTTTTCCCGACGCCCGAACGCATCGGCGACGAAAGCGACCTTTCCGCCACGCGCGAACGTTTGGGAACGCTGGACGCTTTGCACAACGAGCAAGCTGTGATTGTCGTGACAACGGCGAAATCGCTGTCGCACCCGACGTTGCCGCCAGACGAACTCAAGCATGGCTACGACGAGATCAAAACCGGACAAGCACTGGAGCGCGACGCTTTTCTGGAGCATCTGGCGAGCACGGGATTTGAGCGCGTCGAGGAAGTCGAGCAAGGCGGGCAGTTCGCCGGACGCGGCGGCATCATCGACTTTTTTCCGCCCGCCAGCCCGAGCGCGATTCGCCTCGAATTGTGGGGCGATGAGGTCGATTCACTGCGTTTTTTCGATGTCGGAACGCAACGTTCGACCGAAAAAGTTCAAAGTGTGCGCTTGACGCCGCCGCGAGAAGTCTATTTGTCGCGCGAAAAAGGTGCGAAAATCGCCGCGCATTTGCAAGATTTATTGGACGAACAAAGTGCAAATATCAAAGATGTGGACATTGCGGAACATTTGCGCGAAGTCGTCGGGCGCGACATCGAGCGTTTGCGCGACGCGACGTATTTTACGGGTTTGGATCGTTATCGCGCGCTGCTTTATCCCGAACGCCCGACGCTGCTGGAACATTTGCCCAAAGACGCCGCAATTATTTGGTGTGACCCGAATCGCGCCTTGTCGCAGATCAATCGAGTACTCGAAGACGAAGAACGCAGCGCCGATTTGAACCAAGAAGAAGGCGCCGCCTTGCGCTTGCCGCCCGTCGCCTGCGATTACGACACCTTGCGCGAACGTTCCGCGAAGTTCGCACAAGTCGAATTGCATCTGGCGGGCGAAGTTCCCGCGCAACGCGGCGTTCGAGTACTCGAAATGCCGCTGTCGCTGCCGCCAACATTCAGCGGAAAACTGGATCAACTGCTCGATTACGTGCGCACGCAGCAAAACCACAACGCAATGATCGTGTTGTCTTCGGCGCACAGTCGTCGCGCCCGCGAAATCATGGCCGATGGCGGCATTCGTCACGTTCATTTGCTCGACAGCATCAACGAAACGCAACCCAGTTTGGTCTTGGTCATGCCGCAACGCTTGAGTTCCGGCTTTGAAATCGAGATCGCGCCAATTGAAGCGGAAAATTCAAAATTAAAAGTTAAGAATTTAAAATTGGTCGTCCTCACCGACGCCGAAATGTTCGGTTGGCAGCGCGTGCAGCCGCACCAGATTCGCAAGAAGCGCAAGACGCAATCGAGTACTCGAAGCGGCTCGGCACTGACCAACTTGAGCGAACTGAAAGAAGGCGATTTCGTGGTTCACATCAGTCACGGCATCGCGCGTTATGGCGGCGTGGTGCGACAGGAAATCGCCGGCGCCATCAACGATTATCTGGCTTTGGAATACGAAGGCAAAGATCGTCTTTACGTTCCGGTCGGTCAGCTTGATCGTGTTCAAAAGTACCTGGGAACGGACGCTTCTCCGCCGCCTTTATCGAACTTGAAAAGCGGCAACTGGGAAAAAACCAAGAAGAAAGTGCGCGAGGAAACGATTGCTGTGGCGCGCCAATTGTCGGAACTTTACGCGGCGCGCGAGCAGGCGCACAAAGACCCGATTGCGCCCGATTCGCCGTGGCAGCGCGAAATGGAAGCCGCTTTCCCTTATGAAGAAACCGCGGGACAATTGCAGGCGATTGAAGACACGAAATCCGATCTTGAATCGGACAAACCGATGGACAGATTGGTCTGCGGTGATGTCGGTTACGGCAAAACCGAAGTCGCCATTCGCGCCGCGTTCAAGGTCGTGCAAGATGGCAAACAGGTCGCGGTTTTAGTTCCGACGACGGTTTTGGCGCAGCAGCATTACCAGACTTTCAGCGAACGATTGGCGGCTTATCCGACGCGCGTCGAAGTGATTTCGCGTTTTCGCACGCCAGGCGAAATCAAGAAAGTCATCGAAGATGTGAAGATGGGCGCCGTCGATATTCTGGTTGGCACGCATCGTTTGGTGCAAAAAGATGTCGTGTTCCGCGATCTGGGCTTGGTCATTGTCGATGAAGAGCAGCGTTTCGGCGTGATGCAGAAAGAACGCTTGAAAGAGTTGCGCAAGGAAGTCGATATTCTGACGCTGTCCGCGACGCCGATTCCGCGCACCTTGCACTTCGCTTTAGGCGGCTTGCGCGAAATGTCGCTCATCTCCGATCCGCCACTGGGACGCTTGCCAGTGCGCACCGTGGTTTCACCGATGCGCGATGACATTGTGCGCCAGGCGATTGAGCGCGAACTGGAGCGCGACGGTCAGGTTTATTACGTTCACAATCGCATTTCGAGCATTCATCACGTCGCGGAACACATTCGCAAACTCGTCCCGCGCGCGCGCATCGGCATCGGTCACGGGCAAATGGGCGATGAAGAACTCGAACAAGTGATGCTCGATTTCATGCACGGGCGCAGCGACATTTTGCTTTCGACAACCATCATCGAAAACGGTTTGGATTTGCCGAACGTTAATACTTTGATCGTTGACCGCGCCGAACTTCTGGGCTTGAGCCAGATGTATCAATTGCGTGGTCGCGTCGGTCGCAGTTCGCGCCAGGGTTACGCCTATTTCTTTCATGGCGCGCGCGGCAAACTGACCGAAACTTCCGAAGGTCGTTTCGCCGCGATGCAGGAGTTCACCGACCTGGGCGCCGGTTTCAAAATCGCCATGCGCGACTTGGAAATTCGCGGCGCTGGTGACTTGTTGGGCGTGAAGCAAAGCGGCGGCATCGCGCAGGTCGGCTTCGAGATGTACACCGAAATGCTATCCGAAGCCGTGCAGAAATTGAAGCGCGAACCGAAAGTTTTCGTGCCGCGCAAAATCGAACTGCCCGAAGTCGATTTGCCGGTTCCGGCGTTTCTGCCCGACGATTACGTGAAGGACGAGCGCGACCGCTTGAACCTTTACCGCAAGATGGCGAACGCGCAAAGCGTGGAAGACGCCGACAGTTTGCGCGAAGAATTGCGCGACCGCTTTGGCGCCCTGCCGCAACCCGCCTTCAACCTGATTCGAGTACTCAAATTGCGCGTCTGGCTCTTGCAAGCGCGTTTGCGCGGCATCTCGAAAACCGAAAGCGAAGTGCTGATTCGCCTGCAACCCGGCGACAAGTTCCACGACGAAGACACGTCCGCCGTTTACGCCAAACTGCAGAAATCGTTCGACCACCGCGCCTTGCACAACGTCAGTTTGCGCTCGCGTGAAGGTATTGCGATCGACACGCGCGTGCTTTCACCGTCGCAACTGATACGCATGGTCGAAGAAACCTGCGAGACATTAGCAACGATTCGCGGCGCTCGGTTTTTAGCGATGAGCCTGAGCGACAGCGACGACCTTGCTAAAATTCCTTCGCGGTAAAACCCCTCTTTAACCGGAGTTATATCGCATTGTTGCATACGGTATAACACGCACAATGACCGCAATCGAGTACTCGATTGTACAAGTTTGATCGACTATTGTTATAAGTTTCTGAGAACGCGACAATAATGCGGTAGAATAAGTAGTTGTGCCGACGCGCCCGCTTTGCTGGTGCCAGAACTGATATAGTCAAAGTATGTCGCTGGATTTTCATTCTCAAGAGGACACGTTTTGTGAACCGGAAAACTACATAGCGTATTGCGAGATGGAGCCTTCATCACTTCAACTGCTCGACCGCTTTGAGTTGGGAGAATACGACAAACTGAGGCCCTGGGTTGAGTTATGCAACAGTCAAGGTATCAAAGTTGGCGGCTTCTTCGATGACACCGTATTGAGGCACCACCAACTTCCTCAAACCCTCGCAAACCTTCGCCAATGTTTCGGGCACATCGCGCAGAGACGGCCTTTCGTTCATTCGAGCAAAACACAATACGATGCCGCCTCCCGAATGGTTGTAGTTTTGGAGACAGCTATCGAGCAGCAGCGGGGCGTCATCGCGTTCTGCGATTAAGCCGACCAACATCGGCACAACAAGACGATGCACCCGACCGCCTACAGCTCCGCTCGTTCCTCGCTCCGGCTTCCGGCGGCGGGTGAGCTTAGTCGTTGTGTTGATGCGCGCAGCTTCATGGAAATTCCAACTGTTAGAATACAGAACGGAGGAAAATTACAATGCTCGGAAGTCGTGGAAAAGGCAAACGTCGCGTGCCTTGGCGAGACGGTGGCGCGCATAAACAGAAACGCCTCGAATGGCGCAAACAAGCTATGCACTCAGTTAATGATATTTCAGAACTGGGCGAGCCACTTGTGTCATTAACTTACAGCGGCGAATGGGGACAAACAGCAGCCGTCAAGATTTATAAGTTTGACCAGAAGATTGCCAAAACTGGAATCCGCTATCATGCAGAATATCTTGGTTGGTGGGTTGGCTTCACGATTCGAGTACTCGATGAACACGCGAAAAAGGTTCAAAGACTCATTGACGAGATGTAAAGGCGTCACACTCAAACATCAACACAACAAGGCGCTGCACCCGACCGCCTACAGCCTGCGCTTTGGTCGTTCCTCTCATCGCTTCCTCCTATCGCTTCGGCTTTCGGCAGCAAGTGAGCTTGGTCGTTAGCCTGCCGACGCGCAGCTTGAATATACCCTATACTTTTGATCATGGATAATGTTCAGAAATGGATAAAATTTTATAATAGCCCTAACATTGAAGTTCAGATGAGGGCGCTTGAAAGCATCGTCAATATAGATGATAAGCGTATTCTTCCGACCCTGCTGGACGCACTACCTCTATTTGGGCATCATGGTTTCGGTGAGCAGATTGTTCAAGCACTGAGGAGAAACCACGACGAATCTGTAGTCGAACCTTTAATTCTTCTGCTCGATCACCCGAATCCGTCTACAGTTGCAGGGGCTTGCAGGGCATTGGGCTACATAGGTGATAAAAAAGCCACTAAACCAGTACTCAATTGCTTAAATCATCCTACGCATTTTGTACAAATCGCTGCTGCTTACGCTTTCGCCAATCAAAATTTGGTTGATCCTGAAGCTGCGCCCTATTTAAAGGAAAAATTACGGGCGACCGATGAGGCCAATGTTAATATCCCTATCACCTGGGCGCTGCGTCGACTCCAAGAAGAAAGCTGAAATGCTTCAATTAACAAGCGCACAACAAAGCGCTGCGCCCGACCGCTGACAGCCTGTGCTTTGGTCGCAAGCTCCCGTCGCTTCGGCTTCCGGCGGCGGGTGAGATTAGTCGTTCTACCCTTGCGCGCGCGGTGTAACTGAAACTGATACGCCTGATATAATTACGGCGAGAAGCAAAGGGAGAAAGCGAATGCCGACCAAAAACCAAAAGCCCAAGGGATTTACAGACGAGGAACAAGCCGCAATGAAGGAGCGCGCCAAAGAGATGAAGGCGGAAGAACGCGCGAACAAGAGCAAGGCGGAAGAGGAAAGCGACGTGCTTGCGAAAATTGCCGAGATGCCGGAACCGGATCGCGCCATTGCCACGCGGCTCCATGAGATTATCAAGGCCAGCGCGCCAAATCTTTCGGCGAAAACTTGGTACGGAATGCCCGCATATACCAAAGATGGCAAGGTCGTCTGCTTTTTTCAAAGCGCACAGAAGTTCAACACGAGGTATGCAACACTCGGTTTCAACGAAACGGCGAACCTTGACGAAGGCGCCATGTGGCCGACCGCCTTCGCTTTGAAAGAGTTGACTACCGCCGAAGAGTTAAGGATCAGATCGCTCGTGGAGAAAGCGGTGAGTTGAGAAATAGCCTTGCTTCTCCGCACCACCGACGAACAGCGGGTTAACAAGGCACCGCACCCGACTGCTCGCAGATTCGTTTTCTCCGCTCCTTCCTCGTTTCGCTTTCTGCGCTTACGGCGGCGGGTGGGATTATTCGTTGTGCTGCGTGCGCGGCTTCGCTATAAACTGAAATAATGAAAACCTTGGCGATTCCTAACACCGAATACGGCGAAGATGCTATTGATGACCGACAGATCAGGGATTTTGTCAGGTATTGGATTGGCTTGCTTGCCGAGCAGAAATACGACGAGGCGATAGATTTGCTTTTGCCTGAAATCCCGCGTGCGTCTCGTTCGATTCGTTCAAACGAGGCGGCAGAATGGACGCCAGAACTGTTGGAGGCCGTCGTTGCCAATTACGGCACGCCGGAACCCCAGGAAGGACAAGACCAACTCTACAAGGTTGTTCCGATGGATGATTTGCTTCTCGAGGAGTTTAGGTCGAATCTTGATGTTGATCTTTGCCCATCCGGAACGTTGGGCAAAAACTATTTAGGAGATATGCATGCTCATTTGCCTCTCAATTATAAAAACGGGAATGCTGTCGGTAGCTTAGTAGCGAAATTCTTTTTTCAGCGCGTCAGCAAAGATGAAATGGCTTTGGTTTTGGTTGACATCCATACGTTATAAATCATAATTCGCATCGTGTAAATTTTAGAAAGTGAGGTTGATATGGCTCAATTCAAAATCGTTCATCCTGTTCTTCCCGCCAGAAACGTTAGCGACGCTGTTCGATATTACACGGAAAAGTTAGGTTTCCACTTGACTTTCCAAGATGATGAGGCTGCCCCAAAATATGCTGGCGTGGATCGTGATGGCGTGGTACTGCATCTTCAATGGCACGACGAGAAGGACTTTGACAAAGTCGAGAGATCAGGACTTCGCTTCATGATTGCCGATGTGGACGCACTTTTTGAGGAATATCAGGACAAGGATGTCTTTCATTCCAGAACTGCTTTGCAAGACACGCCCTGGGGAACACGCGAATTTGCGTTCTATGACCTCAATGGAAATGGGCTGTTCTTCTGCAATTCGTGAGCAGAAGTTCGCTACTAACGGAACAACAAGGCGATGATCCCGACTTTCTATATTTTTCGTTTCCGTTGGTTCAACTTGGTTAACAGACAAGATTTTGCAGGCGCAAACGGCCAAGTTCATTTCGAGAAAACAAAAACGCGTTGTGAGGAAAGTTTGGTGTGGAGAAACGTTATAGTAACTCTACGTCGTGCAAAAAGGCCGCATCGAGTACTCGATTGGCGCTACTTCGTTCAGAATAAGGATGCTCTCGATGGTTTTTCAAAAACTTGTGTGCTGGATGTCGCTTTGTATTTTGCTGCTTGTCGCTTCGCTGCCTGGTCGCGCACAGGTTTTATCTGCCGCAAATAAAGGCGCGTTTGTGACACTGATCCAAGCGAGCGATCTCGACGATGCGGCTTTTGCGCAGTGGTTTGATGGCAGCGAAAAGGGCGATGTGCGCGGGCTTGGAAACGAAGCGTTGCCCGAAGGCGCGCGTCACGTTTTATGGACGCGAGATAGCCGTATTTCTTGGGATGGCGTGCGCTTTGGAATCTCGAAGATTTCCGGCGCGCGCTATTTGCGCATCGGGTTCAAAACGCCGCTTTCGGTTGGAACAATTCTGGTGCGCGGATCGGTTCAGGTCAGCGTGCTCAAGGCGAACGCGACGTATCCCGGAGCTTTGAACGACGATGCGCAATGGATTCCAGCCTGGCGCGTCAAGGACGATCAATCGACGCGCGATGAGCCGAACAGCGAAGAATATAGCGCGTGGATTTTGCCGCCTCACACTATCACGCGCGCCCTGCGCTTCACGCACACCAGTTCTCCGACCGACAACGATTACGCGGGTTATCTGGGCGGCGTTTACATCTTGGGCGAACGCTGGGCCAACATCGCGCCGCAAGCCAAAGCGACAACGAGCGCCAACAACGACCGCGCAAGTCTCATCAACAATGGCAGCAACGACAAAACGTGGGGCGCCTGGGACAACGGAAGTGAAGGCGGCGCGCAAGCCGTTTCGCCGGAGCATCTCGAAACCATGATGTTGACATGGCCAAAGCCCGTCACCTTGCGCGGATTGTGCACTTTGTGGACGGGTTTCGGTGCGGCGCAGGTCGAGATTTATAATGGTTCCACGTCGAGCGATCCGCGCACGGCGCCCGATTCCGACTGGCAAAAGATCGGCGATTTTAGCGGTTTGCAGAACTTTTATCCTTTGCAACTGGGGCCGAACTGGATGGATTTCGGGCGCGATGTTTCGACGCGCGCCGTGAGATTGCGCATCACTTCCACAACGCAGGAAACGCATCCGCACCTGAACGGCAAGACCAAAGACGGCAAGCGCATCTGGCTGGGCGAATTGATGGCGTGGCAGCCTTTGGGCGATACCGCTTTGATAACGCCCGCGCCCATATCGAGTACTCGAAAGGCGCCGCATCCGCCGATTGCGATTCGTTTTCGCCTGCCAATTGCGTCCTATGTCACGCTGGTGATTGAAAAACCGAACGGCGTGCGGGTGCGCAATCTGGTTGCGGAAACACGTTTTCCCGCGGGCGACAACGTTGTCTGGTGGGACGGCATGGACGATTTGGGGCGCGATGCGGACGCGGCTCATCACGGCGTTTATCGCGTGCCGGGCGCTTTCGTGGCGCCTGGAAATTATCGCGTGCGCGGATTGTATCACGCGGCGATTGACTTGCGCTATCAGTTTTCGGTTTATAACGCCGGTTCGCCCGCTTGGGACACCGCCGATGGAACCGGCGGCTGGCTGACCAATCACACGCCGCCTTCGAGCGCTCTCTTTCTGCCCGCCAAAAGTTCGCCGACCGGCAAGGACATGTTTTATCTGGGCAGTTATGTCAGCGAAGGCGGCAGCGGGTTGGCGTGGGTCAATCTGAATGGGCGAAAACTTGGTGGGCGTGGCTGGGTTGGCGGCAACTGGACAGCGGCGCCGTTTCTGGCGCGCGACAGCGGCGACAAAGCGATTCCCGACACCAATGCTTACGTCGGCTCGGCGTGGGAAGGCGAACTGCGCTTGACCGCTTTAACCAAAAGCGGCGATAAAGCCGTTCTCACGCCGACATTTAAGTTCGATGGCGGCAGCGATGCAGAGCGCAAGCAGAACTCGGTTTTGGGCGGCATCGCGGTGCGCAACGGCGTTTTAGTGGCGAGTTTGACGCGGCAAAATCAATTACTGTGGATTGATGTCGCGCAGGGCAAAAGGCTGGGAACAACGACGTTGGACGATCCGCGTGGCGTGGCTTTCGATGCGCAAGGACGCTTGCTGGCGCTTTCGAGTACTCGATTGCTGCGCTTCGATGTCCCCAACAATCCAGTGCAAACGTCTTCTCCGCCAACGTCTTCTCCGCAAACGTCTTCTCCGCAAACGTTGGCGACCGATTTACAAGACCCGCAAGGTTTGGCGCTTGACGATGCGGGAAACATTTACGTCAGCGAGCGCGGCGCTTCGCATCAAGTGAAAGTGTTCGATGCGAGTGGAAAATTGCGGCGCGCGATTGGTCATGCGGGCGCGCCCGTTGCGGGCAAATATGATGCGGAACACATGAACAATCCGCGAGGCCTGACGATTGATTCGCTGGGTCATTTGTGGGTGGCGGAAGAAGATTATCAGCCGAAGCGCGTCAGTGTGTGGGATGCGCCAAGCGGCAAGCTGCTTCATGCGTTTTACGGCCCGTCGTCTTATGGCGGAGGCGGCACGCTCGATCCGCGCGACCGCACGCGTTTTTATTACACCGGCATGGAGTTCAAGATCGATTGGAAGAGCGGCGAAAATCATCCTGTGAACATCTTCAGTCGTCCTGGCGCCAACGATTTGCCGATGCCCGATGGTTTCGGCGTCAACAACAAGCCGGAAACGCCGCTGTACGCCGACAATCGCCAGTACATGACGAACTGCTACAACTCGAATCCGACCAATGGCGCCAGCATCGCGCTGTTGTGGATGATGAAAAATGATGTGGCGGTTCCCGTCGCCGCGATGGGCATGGCCAACGATTGGAGCGTGTTCAAAGACATCCGCCAGAATCCGCAAAAGACCGCTTTTGCCGCGCTTTTGCCGCCTGGCGTTGATCCCGCGCGAGGCGTGTGGGACGGTCACGCGCTGTTTTTTATCTGGCAGGATAAGAACGGCGATGGTCAAATTCAGCCCGACGAAGTGACGTTTCGCAAGCTGGACAAAGGTCCTTGCGACGGCGTTACCGTAATGCCCGATTTGTCGTTTCTGGCCACCAATTTGAACGGACAAACTGAACGTTTTCGCCCACAGGGTTTTCTTCCCGGCGGCGTTCCCGAGTACTCGAATGCGGGTGAAGTTTTGGCCACGGGCGCGCAACATCCGACCACATCGGGCGGCGGCCAAACGCTGCTCAGCAACGACGATTGGACAATTTTGACCGTCGCGCCGCAACCGTTCAGCGCTCTTGGAATGGGCGGCGTGAAAAGTGGCGTGCCGTTGTGGACGTATCCTTCGTTGTGGCCGGGCCTGCACGCCAGCCACGAAGCGCCGACTGCCGATGAGCCTGGCGAAGTGTTGGGCACAACGCGCTTGCTGGGCGGTTTTGTGACGCCGCAAAAAAGTGACGCCGGGCCTTTGTGGGCGATCAACGGCAACTTCGGCGACATGTATGTCTTCACGCAGGACGGCCTGTTCGTGACGCAACTTTTCCGCGATGTACGCAGCGGCAAATTGTGGACGATGCCGGTCGCGCAACGCGATATGTTGGTCAACGATGTTTCGCTGCACGACGAAAATTTCTGGCCGACCTGGACGCAAACCGCCGATGGCCAAATTTATCTCAACTCGAGTTTGCCCAACATCGTGCGCGTTGACG
This sequence comes from Abditibacteriaceae bacterium, assembly GCA_965277285.1. Taxonomy (GTDB): domain Bacteria; phylum Armatimonadota; class Abditibacteriia; order Abditibacteriales; family Abditibacteriaceae; genus DASVUS01. Next base: position 493,782 of record OZ255721.1, read on the forward strand.
GTTTGGAAACGATTCGGCGCTTGCCCGTCAAAACGCTGCGTGTCACAACCGTCGACTTGCAAAACGCGCAAGCTTACTTTGTGCAAAGCGAAGCCGCGCGTCAGAGTAGCGAAGGCGACAAAGTTTTGAAAATCGCTATAAGCGCGGCGCCGCCAATTGTGGACGGCAATCTGGACGATTGGCAAGGCGCGGATTGGGCGACGATTGACAAGCGCGGCGTTGCAGCCTGGTTCGATTCCAATTCCAAACCGTACAATGTCGTTGCGGCGCTGCGCGTTTCCGGCGACCGCTTGTATGCCGCTTTCAAAACCGGCGATGCGAACTTGCTGAACAACAGCGGCGAAGTTCCCAATGCGCTTTTCAAAACCGGCGGCGCGCTCGACCTGATGCTGGACGCAATTCCTGGCGGTGAACGCTTGATAGTGACGCAAGTTGGCGGCAAAACGCGAGCGCTTTTGTATCGCGCGCACGTTCCAAACACCACGACAGAAACCGTGCCGTTTTCTTCGCCGCTTCGCACCATCCGTTTTGATCGCGTGGATGACATCAGCGCCGATGTCAATCTGGCTACAAATGGCAAAGGCAATTTCGAGTACTCGATTCCTCTTTCAACGTTGGGTTTGACAGTGCACGAAGGCGCGCAAATGAAGGGCGACCTCGGCCTTTTGCGCGGCGATGGGCGGCAAACCACGCAGCGCGTTTACTGGAGCAACAAAGCAACTGGCATCACCTCGGATGTGCCCAGCGAAGCCGAACTCACGCCGCAATTGTGGGGGCGCTGGATTTTTCAAGCCCAGCCTTAAATGGCTCTATCGCGTGAGTCGATGGAAAGAACCCCGAGCGTAAGCAACGGGTGAAACTGGGAGTTACATTAAACTGCGAGTTCACCCGTCGCTTACGCTCGGGGTTCTTTCATAGGTTCTGACCTACCTTTGTACCTGAGACGCTAACTCCTTTTAGCTGTTGCTTTACCGGTGACTTTACGAAACTTGACAAAATTATGGTTTGAAAAAGCATCGTGCGGGGAATGATTAGATATTAAGCCGTCTCGCGCAAAGTTCAGGATGTTGATTGCGAAGTCCAGAAAGTTGCTGCATGGATTCAGTGGCGAACCTGACAATTGCGTGGCCAGAACGTTATTGTCAAACAAAGTTGGTTTTCGAGTACTCGAACACGCATGACCAGGACACCGGAGGTTTTAGGATGCCTGTTTCAGATAGCGATTTAATTCGTTACGCTCATTTAATGCGCCGCGCCGGTTTCGGTGCGCGCTCCGACGATTACGATAACTTCGCGCAAATCGGTCTCGACAAAGCGACCACGGCGTTGTTGCAGCCCGCAACGGTGGCCGATCCTGTCGATGGATTGCTGCAGGAAACGGGCGACGATTATTTCGATTACGACGATCTGGACAGCAGCAAGCGCTGGTGGCTGTTTCGCATGGCTCGCACGCGGCGTCCGCTGGTCGAAAAAATGACGCTGTTCTGGCACAACCATTTTTCGACCGCAATCTATAAAGTCAACAATATGAAGTGGATGGTGCAGCAAAACCAATTGCTGCGCGCCAACGCTCTGGGTTCGTTTCCCACTTTGCTGAAAGCGCTGGTGCAAGATCCGGCGATGTTGGCGTGGCTCGATGGCGGTCAGAATCGCAAGGGCGCGCCCAATGAAAACTTCGCGCGCGAGTTGATGGAGTTGTTCACTTTGGGCGTCAACGGCGGCTATACCGAAGCCGATGTCAAAGCTGGCGCGCGCGCTTTCACCGGCTGGACGTGTGATTACAACTCGTCGCAGGCGGTTTTTCACCCGAAAGATTTTGACGATGGCCCGAAAAAGTTCCTGGGCTACGATTCGCGCTTGGACAACGACGACATCATCAACATCGTGGTGCGACATCCTTCCACGGCGAAGTTTGTTTGCGGGAAAATGGCGCGCTTTTTCATCGGCGACAGCGCTTCACCGCAATTGATCGAATCGCTGGCCGCGACTTTCACCAAAAGCCATTTTGAAATCAGGCCGGTAATGACGGAGATTTTGACTTCGCCGGAGTTTTATTCGGACGCGGCGATGTACGGCAAAATCAAAAGTCCCGTCGAGTACTCGATTGGTTTGCTGCGCACGCTGAACGCGCCGATGACGGCAGGCAATCAGATCACCGGAACCTTGAATGAAATGGGTCAGGAATTGTTCAATCCGCCGACCGTTAAAGGCTGGAGCGAAGGCGAATCGTGGCTCAACACCGCAACCTTGATGGCGCGTCGCAAATTCGCCATGCAAATCACAGATGTTCTGGGTCGCCACAACCATTTCCCCGATGTCATACGCGCCAGCGTGAAAGGCATCGGGCGCGATGCCGCCACGCTGCAAACGCCGGAAGCCCTCGTCGATGCGCTGTGGTTTTTGATGATGCCGGGCCGCACGCCGACCAACCAAACGCGCACTGCTTTAATTAATTACGCGCGTGGTTCGACTGATAAACCCAAGCCAGACGCCAAACCGATTGATTTCAATTCGCGCGCGCCCGGCACCTTGATGTTGATTATCGGCACGCCGGAATATCAGTTGTGCTAAACGATTCGAGTACTCGATTAACGAACTCGGAACGTCAGTGACGGGTGGAAAATGAGAGTTACATGAGGTTGTTATTTTTCACCCGTCACTGACGTTCCGAGTTCGTTGATTACCCCGTCGAATCGTTTTTAAGTCGTCAGTTGTCCAGGAGTTTTTATGTCCATGAAGCGTCGAGAGTTCATTCGCAACGGCCTGACTTTTGTCGCGCTGGGTGCGGCCATGCCGACCGTTTTGATGCAGGCCGCGCAAGCCGCCGAAACTGCTCCGTCCGGTTCGGCTGCGGGCAGCGCGATTCCTGACGGCAAGATTCTGGTCGTCATCGAAATGACGGGCGGCAACGACGGCTTGAACACGGTTGTGCCTTACAAGGACGCGGCGTATGCGAGTTTGCGCCCCAGCATCGGCATTTCGTCCAAAGATGTGACGGCGATCAGCGACAAGTTGGGCGTTCATCCGAAGCTGGCGTCGCTGGCGAAGATGTTCGAGCAAGGGCAGGTCGCGGTTGTCAACGGCGTGGGTTATCCCAGTCCGAACCGCAGCCATTTCGACAGCATGGACATCTGGCAAACCGGAAATCCGACGCGCGACATCAGTCATCGCAGTGGCTGGCTGGCGCGTTATTTCGATGCTGATGGACATCTCAAAGGCAACCCGATGGCGGGCGTCATGGTCGGCGGCGCGATGCCTTTGGCAATGACGGGCGACGTTTCCTCGGCTTCGGTTTTCACCGATCAAGGCAACAACTACGGCGTTGGCGGCGGCTCCGACCGCGACTTGCAAAACCAGACGATGCAGGATCTTTACGCGCAGGGAACGGTCGCCGGATCAAACGCCGATTTCGCGCTGAAAATCGGCAACGATGCTTACTCAAACTCGGAAACGTTCAAGCGCGCCCTCAATTCTTACGACACGCGCGCCGGAAAACAGGCCGAATATCCGCGCTACAATGGCTTTGCGTCCGGCTTGCAAACCATCGCCAAGCTGATAACGGGCGGCGTCAAAACACGCGTTTACTACCTCAACTTGGGCGGCTTCGATACGCACGCCAATCAGCCTTACAGTCATGGACAATTGCTGGGATTGCTGGGCGACAGCCTGGCGGCGTTTTACGAAGACTTGAAAATGCAGGGCCGCGACAAAGATGTCGCCGTGATGACGTTTTCCGAGTTCGGGCGGCGCGCCAAGGAAAATGCGTCGTCGGGAACTGATCACGGCGCGGCCAGCGTGATGTTTGTGGTCGGCGGCGGCATCAAAGGCGGCATCTACGGCGATTATCCCAGCCTGACCGACCTGGACGACGGCGACTTGCGGTTCCACACCGATTTTCGCCAGGTTTACGCGACGCTGCTCGACAAATGGCTGGTCAGCCCGTCGCAAACCGTTTTGAACGGCCAATACGAACATCTCAATTTCGTTTAAAAGGCGCCACAAAAATACAATGAGTACTCGAATTGAGTACTCGAATTGAGTACTCATTGTATTTTTGTGGCTAAATTTCAGCATTCAGCGTAGCGTAACAAGGTGCCATACAACCAGCGCGCCCATGATTTGCGCCAGAATGTACAGCACGGCGAACAAGCGATAGGATTGACCGTGCTTTTTGTGATGTTGGCGCGGCACGCCCGCATACGACCAGCGCGCCAGAAAGCAGCAGTTAGCAAAAATTAAAGCCGATGCGATCAACGTGATTTTGAACGGCCACCAGCCGCCAACGTGATAAATCGCAAACAAGCTCGCCGGAACCCACACTAACGCCCCGAAAAATCCGCCGACCAAACCAAAAGCGCGTCCCAACGATAATGGTTCAGGTTCGTTCATAGCTGAGAATGGCAGTAAGAAAAATCTGTAGGCGCATAACCTGAAGTGTGCCCACAACATTGCACGCTTCGAGTACTCGATCTGCGCTCAAGATGTTTTCACCACGAAGGCCGCGAGAACATCTGCGTGATCCAGAGGTCGCCGTTTTTGTTGGTGATAATGCCGATGCCAATGCGTTGCACACTCGGGTAAAGAATGTTGGCGCGATGTCCGGGCGAGTTCATCAAAGCGTTGTGACCGGTTTGAATGGTGCGCAGCGTGATTGTTTGCGGCTCGCTGCTCCAGGCGCGATAAATGTTCTCGGCGATAACGGCGGGCGTTTGGCCGAACGCCGCGATGTAACGATCCAGCGGCTCGCGCAAATTGGCAGTCGGCGATTGGTGCGCGAAATAACTTTTGTCGCGCATTTCAGTCGAATGCGCCCGCGCTACTTGCGCCAGATTTTCATCGAAAATTAGCGGCGACAAACTGGCGTTTTTGCGCGCCGCGTTCACCATTTGCGCCATTTGTTTTTCCATGTTCGCCAACTGCGCATCGTTTTGTAGCACGCGAACTGGTGTTGGATTCGGCGCCTTTCTGGTTTTTGTTGCGGCGTGTACGTTCAGGGAACCCAAAAACATCAGCGTGCCGGAAAGCACGAACAACGCGGCCCAATTCTTCAGAAACTTCATCGTTCGCTTTTCCTTTGTTGCGAAAATCTGCTGAAAGACGAGGCGATGTCCGGCGCGTTCGCGTGTTTTCGTCCGTCAGACTTCCTGCAGCGTCAACGAACCCCAAGCGTAAGCGCGGGGCTTGCGTAGCAACCACGTCAGCCCCGCGCTTACGCTTGAGGTTCTATAAACGATTTAACAGTTGCTTGCGTTTACAGTGTGACAAAAAATAGAAACGCGATTTGCGAACGAACCGGTTTTGCGCTTATAATCAGCGGGCTTATGCGTTATTTCTTCTTTCTTCGACAGGTCTTCCGTACGCATTATCGAGTACTCGAAACCGGCGCTTTGTTGCTTTTCGTCATGCTGGGCGCTCTTTCGGCGCGCGCGGCGGAACCGATTACGATGCAGATCGATTCGCCCTTCGCGTTAGCCACCAAGCCTCTGGGTTTGCAGATTAAAACTGGACGTTGGTTTCCTGTCGCAGTGACCTTGACCAACAGAGGCGACGCCGTTTCGGGGCGATTGCAATTGCAATTGACTTCGTCGGGCAACGGCAGCAATCGCAATGCGGCGTTTTATACCGATGTCGATTTGCCGACCAACGCGCGCAAACGCGTTTGGCTTTATGGGCGCGGCGAAGGCATGGAACTCGATGGCGCCAGCGTTTCGTTTACGGGGCGCGACATCAAAACGCAAACGCAAAATCTCACCTTGAAGCCGCTCGACATTGCCGAAAGAACGGTTCTCACCATCAGCGATTCCGGCGAAAAGTTAGCATTTCTCACCGGTTTGAAAGGCAAGAGTTTGGCCGTTCCCGAAGAATTGGCGCAATACGATCAGCAGGCGCAATATAACTACAATCAAAACGGCAATTCGAGTACTCGAAACACGTTTTTGCGGCCTCTGGGAAGCTCGCACGAATTTATTCCCGACCGCGCGGTGGGTTTGGAAAGTGCTGATGTCGTCGTCTTGCGCGATTTTTCGCAATCGGCGCTGACGCCCGAACAGTTGGACTCTCTGCGCAATTACGTCGCGCAAGGCGGCACGATGGTTGTCTTCGGCGGCAGCGATTGGCAACGCTTGAGCAGTTCACCGCTCAAAGATTTGTGGCCAGTTGACGCCGCTTCCTCCAATGCCGCGTCCGCCGCTGAAACCGCGAAAATCGTGGCGCGCTACGTCAAAGGTAAAACGCTGTCCGGCGCCGATAAATTGGGTGGCGCGCCGCTTCTCGTGACGCGTGGCGCTTTGCGTGCAGACGCTCAGAATGTGGTTGCGATGGGCGCCAGTTCTTGGCTGAGCGAGCGCGATTATGGTGCGGGACGCGTGCTGATGATGAGCGGCGATCCGTCGGCACCTCCGTTTTTGGGCTGGAGCGGACAAAGCGCGCTGTGGACAGACGTGATGAAAAACCTGTCGGATGTGCAACGGCTGGAAAGCGTTGGACACAACGGCTATGACAACAGTTCTTATCCGGGCTACAACAATTACGGCGACACGCAGCAAGCCGGTTCGACCGAACAATTGCTCAGCGTCATCAAAAAACTGCCGCAATTGCAAACGCCGCCGACCAGCGTCATCGCGTGGTTTCTGGCGGTCTACGTGTTTTGCCTGGTGCCTTTGAACTACTTTATTTTGCGCGGCATCGACAAGCGCGAACTGGCGTGGGTCACCATTCCGGTTATCGCGGTCGCGTTTTCGATTGCCAGTTATCTGGCGGCGCGGCGCATCAAAGGAACAGATTTGCTGGTGCGCCAGGTCAACATCGTGCAAAGCAGCGGAACCAGTGACCGCGCGCGCACCGACGCCATGATGTGGCTTTATTCGCCGCGCCGCGCCAATTACGACATTTCGAGTACTCAATCGCTCGCGCTGGCCGATTACGTGGCGGGCGATTTCAACGCTCCAGCCTCGAGTTTGAGTTTGCGCCAGCCGGATGCGGCCAAATCGTTTCGCGTTGAAGGCGCAGGCGTCAAAATGTGGGACGAAGCCGAATTTGTCGGGCAGGGAACGTTGCCCACCAACAACGGCGTGAGCCTGCAAAAAAGCGGAAAAGGTTACCGCATACTCAATCGGACACCATTCAATTTGCGCGGCGCGGTTCTAATTTCAGGAACCGGCATTTATCATTGCGGCGACATTTTGACGGGGCGCGCCGCAACCGCGAATTCGGTTGGAACGGCGGCTTCCCAAGAAGATCTGGTGGCGCATATCGCTGCGGCTTCCGGTCTGGACACGATTTTTCCTTCGCCCAAGCAAGTCAACGCGAAAAACAATCCCGCGCTGGCCGATTCGACATTGCGCGATTTGGCCGCCGCGACACTGCGCACCGCTTTCCACTTCGATGCGCAACACGACGCAAATGTTTTGGTCGCTTGGGGAACGGAGCCTGTGGCGCCTCTGACAATTGAAGGCGAAAATGCGCGTCAACAAAGCGTCACGCTGTTTTTGTTCCGCTTGCCGTCGCTCAGGTAGGGACGCGAATCTTTGAGAGAAAATTGGCGGCAAGACGATGGAGTGGGGCTGAGCAGAACCTTGAAAAACGACCTTCTTTGTGGCATCCTACAAGGCGAAATGACGCACTGAAATAATTGTCAGCCATCGAATGCGAGCCATGAAACAAGTGGCATGTTCCTCCTTGCCAGACGGCGGGAAAAATGGTTTGCGCGGCGTGATGTAAATCTGCCAACCATGTGAAAGTTGAGCCGGACAACTCATCGGAGATCGAGCTTTCTATGTTGATAGAAGACACGTTGCCGCCAAACTCTTTTGTGCCTCAAGTGACGGATAAAATACCCTCTTCTCAAGAAGCAATGGATCATTCAAGTCACGGGACATCTCGAACTGCCGACTTAGCGCCTTTTGGCTCTATGACAAAGGATTCGCCCTTTGTTGTCCAATCACAGCAGATTTTAAGTTTGTGTGGGTATCTTTCCGCGCGCAGTCCAGCGATTGTTCATGCCTGGCGCGCGATGATCGAAGATGACCTTTCGTTGGAGCGATACCGCTCCTTATCTGAACCCAAGTTTTTAGGGTACATTCCTCAAGTCCTGGAATCCTTGATTAACAGTCTGCGGGCACAAAGCCGTCGCGGTGTCGCCGTGCGTTCTGGTGACAACAGGCACGAATATACACGGCAGGGCGTGCGGCGCGAAGATGTCGGCGCCGCGCGCGATCATGGTCGGGAGCGAGCACAAAGCGATTTTACCGTAACCGAAGTGACGCGCGAGTTCGGTTACCTGCATTTATGTGTCGCGGATGAAATCGAGTGTTATTGTCAGGAACACGCAGAGTGTTCAGTTGCGATGCTGCACTTGGCGCAACGCCAGTTGTCGATGCTCATCAATGCTGGAATCGAGCAAAGCCTGGCGCCTTTGACAAATTCGACGTATGCGCTTTCGAGTACTCGAAGTGCCCAGTTGGAAACCCAATTGACCGAATTTAAAGTAGCCGAGCACATGCGTGGCCAAGCGTTACGCGGCGCATCTCATGACTTGCGAGGCAGCCTGGCTGTTGTAGAAAGCGCGGCGTCCATGATCGCGCAAGCGGCTGACGAAGTTCTGCGTGCCGATTTGGTGGAGCTGATGCAGCGGAGCATTGCAGCGCTCAAGCGAATGATGAGTGACATGACACAATTGGCGCATCTGGAAACCGGTCAGGAAACAACACGAGTGGAATTGTTCGATGTTTCCGTGTTGCTCCGCGAACTTTGCGACGCTTCCCAACCGTTGGCGCGTCAACACAATCTGCGTCTCGAGGCCTCGGGCCCAATGCCATTTTTTATCGAAGGTGACCTCGTTAAAACTCAGCGCATAGCGCAAAACTTGTTGCTGAACGCTCTCAAATATACCTCGCAGGGCGGTGTCAGCCTGTCTTGGAAACCTCGCGGCGATAACGAATGGGCGCTCAGCATCGCCGATACAGGTCAGGGTATCGATCACAAAGTCATCGAATCTTTATCCTCCTCTCCAACGCTATCTTCGACCGCCGTTGCGACGCCCTCTGCCATCACGCCACAAGCTGTCACATCGCTGAATGAAGGACCATTCCGAGCCACTGCGGGAGGTCAACCCTTGCTTGTATTGTGCGGCGATGGAGAAGATGAAGACGATACCGCGCGCGAGGCTGATTTTCAGGATCGCTTGCAGCCCAATGAAGGAATCGGTCTCGCAGTTGTGCAGCGTTTGTGCGCTTTGCTCGGCGCTCGCCTGGAAGTGAAATCGAGCATTTGCGGATCGACTTTCAGTGGAGTTTTCCCCCTTCGCTACGCATCTCAATAACTTTCCGGTCAATCACAGCTGCTTAAAGATGCGGGCAACGGGCAGAAAAACTTAAGCCGAAAAACCTAATTCGGACGCCATCAGCCTTAAGAAAAGCGCGAATAACTCAAGCGCGCCAGCAAATAACAGCCGAACGCCAGTGCCATCACGCGCATCAGCAAATGGACACGCCCAAAATCGGCCCGCGCAGAGTTTGCACTCGCGTTTCGAGTACTCGATTGCCAGAGCACGATAAAAAACAACGGAATCGTTCCTGATACGCACAAAATTGCCGCGTCATAGCGCAATCCGAATTCCCACAGCGCCAGCGCGTTGCACAAAGTTCCGAGCGTGCTCCAGGCGAAACTCCAGCGAAAAACCGCCGTTCGACCGCCGTGTTCAACGAGCCAGGCCGCTAACGTTCGATCTCCGTGCTGCCTGTCTTCCGCTATTTGATAAAGCTGCGTCAGCGGATAAAACGCCGCCACGGTCAACGTCGCGCCGATCATGCCCCAGCGAAACGGCGCGTCGGAATGCGGCTGTAACGCTGTGACCGCGCCCGCCAGACAATCGAGAACGCCTTGTCCCAAGGTAACAATGACCAGACCTTTCGCCGGATGACCTTTGCCGCGCGGCAGCGGATGCGAATAAAGCAGCGATAAAACGAGCAAGCTGATGTAGAGAAAACACAGTTTTGCACCAAATGGCAGCAGTAAAATCAAGGCGCCGAGTTGCACGATCCAGGCGAAATGCCACAAGCCTGCGGGAACTTTCGGCGGCGCCCACATTCCACCGACGGGCGTTCCATCGCGGTCATAAAACGAGTTGAGCGCCGTCATGCCACCAAAAGCGCCGATGTGAAAAATTAGGAAAACGGCGAGAAAGCGCCCGATTTCTGCATGCGTGCGAAACGTTCCGCCGCCCAGAAAAAAGCCCCACAGAAAAATCGGCGCGAGCTGCAGTTGGTAGGGAAGTCGCAACATCTTAAAATAAATGCGCACGCGTTAATTGTAAGAGTTTGAACCACCAAGACACAAAGGACACCAAGAAAAGAAAATCGAGTACTCGATAAGGAACGAACCATTCCTTTGCAGCCTCTTGGTGTTCGGGTGCTCTTTGGGCGGATGTCTTAGTGGTTCAAGAAAAGGATATTATGCAAAATGCCGCTGTCGCACAAATCTTTGAAGACATCGCTGATTGTCTGGAAATCGCGGGCGAAAACGTCTTCAAAATTCGCGCTTATCGCCGCGCGGCGGAAGCCATCGCCACTTTTCCTGAAGCCATCGAAGACGCCGCCGATGCCGGAACACTCGACGAAATCGAAGGTTTGGGCGCCGCGACCATCGCCAAAACCAAAGAATATCTGGCGACAGGCCGCGTCGCCGAACTCGAACGCTTGCGCGAACAATATCCGCCGGGACTTTTGGAACTGCTGCGCGTGCCCGGACTTGGCCCCAAGAAAATCGCGCAATTGTACAAAGAGCGTGGCATCTCCAATGTTGAAAGTTTGCAGAGCGCGATTGCCAATGACGAACTGAAAGGTTTGGCGGGTTTCGGCCCTAAAACCATTGAAAACATCGCGCAAGGCATTCGGCGTTTGGGCGAAATGTCCAGTCAAGTTCCGCTGGGCGACGCGATTCCTGCCGCGTTTACGTTGAAGAAAATGCTGCAAGCCGTGCAAAATGAAGATCGAGTACTCAAAATCGAAGTGGCGGGCGAAATCCGGCGCGGCTGCGATACGATTTCGGAAATTGTCCTGGTCGCGCACAGCGAAAACAGCCAGGTTCTTCATCGTTTCACGCAATTGCCGCTGGTCAAAGATGTTGTGTCTCAGGACGAAAGCAGCGCGACGGTTCGCGTGCGTCCAGGCATCGAAGCGCGGCTGGAAATCGCGCCACGCGACAAGTTTGGCTCGTTGCTTTTTCGCGCGACGGGCAGCGATTCGCACGTTCAACACGCCGAAGTGCGCGCCCGCGAACTGGATGTTGCTCTGGAAAACTTCGCCGATGAAAAGTCGTTGTATCGCGCTCTGGGCGTCGATTATATCCCGCCCGAACTGCGCGACAACAAAGGCGAATGGCAGGCCGCGCAAGACGGCAAGTTGCCGCAACTGATAGAAATCGGCGACATTAAAGGCGACTTGCACGCGCATTCGACGTGGAGCGACGGAACCGCGAGCATTCGCCAAATGGTCATCGCAGCGCGCGAACGTGGCTATCAATATCACGCGATAACTGACCATTCCAAAGCTTTGGCGATGGCGAACGGTTTGGACGCGCGACGCCTGCGCGAACAAGCGCGCGAAATCGCCGATGTGCAAGCCGAGTTTCCCGACATCAAGATTTTGCGCGGCATCGAATGCGACATCATGCGCGACGGAACTCTCGATTTGGACGACGACATTTTGCACGAACTCGACTGGGTTGTGGCGAGCGTTCATAGCGGCTTCAAAATGAGCGAAGGCGACCAGACCGAACGCATGATCCGCGCGATTTCGCATCCCGCCGTCGATCTCGTGGCGCATCCGACAGGCCGCATTGTCGGTCGTCGTCCGGGCTACGATGTCAATATCGCGGCCTTGATTGCTGCCGCCAAAGAACACGCGACGGCCTTGGAAATTAACGCCAGCGAGCGTTTGGATTTGTGCGACGAGCACGCGTTCCTGGCGCGCGAAGCCGGAGTTTTGCTGTGTATTGATACGGACGCGCACTCGACACGAATGCTGGAAAACCTGCATCTGGGCATTTTAACTGCGCGCCGCGCCTGGTGCGAAGCCCGAAACGTTCTCAACACCAAAACGCGTGACGAATTGATGGCATGGCTCAATCGTCCGCGCAAGTTTGTGTAGGGGCTTGGCGTGCCAAGCCTAATTTAAGACAACGCGGATTTGGCACGCCAAACCCCTACGACTACAGTCCAACCAATTCGAGTACTCGATGCACCAAACCGAACATCCGCAACACACATTCCAAGACGCCATTGATGAACGCGCCTTTCCGGGCGGCGTGGTTTTTCTGGCGCGCGACGGTGATGTGAAATTGCATGGAGCGTTTGGCACGACGGCTTACCGCGACGCAATTTCGCGCTCTGTCACAACGCAAACGTTATACGACATCGCCAGCGTTTCCAAGCTGTTCACCATGACGGCGACGCTCGTTTCAGCGCGCGAAAACGAAGTTTCGATTGATGAGAAGATCGCGCGTTTTCTGCCCGATTTCGAGTACTCGAAGGCGCGCGATGTCACGATTCGCCAATTGCTCAACCACACTTCAGGCTTGGGGATAGAAGTGCAGAGTTTGCACAAAACGCCAACCGAAAGTTGGGTGTCGCAAATCCCTAAAGCAGACTTGCGCGACCTTGCGGGAAACAGCGTGAAGTACAGTTGCACCAATTATTTTCTGCTTGGTCGTTTATTAGAAAAGTGGACGAACCAAGCGCTGGATAGATGGCTTGAAGAACGCTTGATTCGTCCGTTGGGAATGATGCGCACCACGTTTCGCCCGTTGACTGAGTATTCGTTAGACGAAATCGCGCCCTGTGAAATTGACGTGGAAACCGGCGCAGTTTGGCAAGGTATCGCACACGATGAAGCGGCGCGCGCCTGGATGCAGGAGCAGGGCAGCGCGGCGGGCAATTCCGGCTTGTTTTCGACCGCCGAAGACCTGGCAAAATTCGCGCAACTTTGGATTGACGAAGGTTTTTTCGACGGTCAGCAAATCGTTCATTCTGATGATGCGCGGCGTTCTTTCTCGGAAACCGTGCGCGCCGAGCATTACGATCAAGGCTTGGGCTGGCACGAAAACGTGTCGAGTTGGATGGGTTTGCGCGCGCCACAAGGCACCAGTGGTCACGCCGGTTTCACTGGCCCAACGTTGTGGATCGAGCCGCCGCACCTCGAATCGAGTACTCGAAGCGTTTGCATCATTCTCAATAATCGCGTTTATCCTTCGCGCGATGGTGTTTTGCGTTTCAAATATCATCGTCGTATTGCGGAATGGTTGCACGGACATTGAAGAGCATTTATTGCCTATAGGAGAGTGTCGAAGATGCTTGGGTGTTTGATCGGCATACCTTTCTTCCTATTTTTCTTAATTGCAGGTTTTCTCGACTCCGTTAAAAACGGCGATAGAAGTGACATGGCCTGCCAAGGAGGTTGTTTGTTAATAATCCTCTTTTTGTTTTGGCTCATATTCATTCACTAAGACGTAGTGTAAACACCAAAAGCGCCGTTCGAGTACTCGATTCTCGAACGACGCTTTTGGTGTTTACACTACGTCTTAAACACTGAAACGGAAGTGCATTACGTCGCCGTCCTGGACGATGTATTCTTTGCCTTCAACACGCAGTTTGCCGGCTTTTTTGGCGCCCGCTTCGCCACCCAATTCGATGTAATCGTTGAAGGCGATCACTTCAGCGCGAATGAAGCCGCGCTCGAAATCGGTGTGGATGACGCCTGCGGCCTGCGGGCCGGTCGCGCCGATTTCGGTTGTCCAGGCGCGCACTTCTTTTTCTCCAGCCGTGAAATACGTCTGCAAACCGAGCAAGTTGTAGCCAGCGCGAACCACGCGATTGAGGCCAGGTTCGTCCATCTTCATGTCAGATAAGAACTCAATTTTTTCTTCGTGGCTCAAATCGACAATTTCGGCTTCAAGCGAAGCGCAAACTGGCACAACGGGCGCGCCTTCGGCTTTGGCGTATTCTTGAACCGCCAGAAAATGCGGGTTTTGCGTCGGGTCGGCGTCCGCGACGTTGGCGACATACATCACCGGTTTGGCCGTCAAAAAGGCGAAAGGCTGCAACAATTCGGTTTCGTCTTTGGATAATTGCAGCGCGCGAATAGCGCGGCCATCATTGAGCGATTCGAGTACTCGTTCCAAGATCGGCGCGACTTGAGCCGCGATTTTGTCGCCGGTTTTGGCAGCTTTTTGCGTGCGCGTCAAAACTTTTTCGACGCTCGCTAAATCAGCCAGCGCGAGTTCGGTGTCGATGACTTGAATATCAGAAACCGGATCGACTTTGCCCGCGACGTGAACTACATCGCCGTTATCGAAGCAGCGAACGACGTGCGCAATGGCGTCAGTTTCGCGGATGTTGGCCAGAAATTGGTTGCCCAAACCTTCGCCTTTACTGGCGCCTGCGACCAGTCCGGCGATGTCGACAAACTCCGTCACGGCGGGAACGGTGCGCTGCGGATTGACGATTTTCGCTAATTGTTCGAGGCGCGCGTCGGGCACTTCGACGATGCCGACGTTGGGTTCGATGGTGCAAAACGGATAATTTTCCGCCGCGATTCCGGCTTTGGTGAGGGCGTTAAAAAGCGTCGATTTTCCGACGTTTGGCAAACCGACGATGCCGCATTTCAAACTCATTGTGTTTTGTTAGTCTCCAGAAAATTGCCGTTTCAGTATAGAACGGTGCGCAAGTTTTCGCCGATAGAGACAATAAGAAGCGGAGGAATATCTTCAGAAGTTTGTCGCGCTGTTCTTCATAAAACGATGCACAGATAACTTTATCTGTGCATTGAGTACTCGAAGGTGTAGAGGACTATCGCCAACGTAGTTCAGCAGTCAAGGTGTAAGACCAAGTTTTTTATAAACCCACGAATCCTTGTATCCCAGTGCAATGGCACGCTTGCCAGGTTCGCATAAAAAACACCGTTGTCCGGCTTAGCTTTGATGGCTTCACGAAAGGCCGCTTCGGCGTCGCTGTATTTTTCCGCGTTGTAAAGGGAAGTCCCCAATATATCCGGGTAAATGCCGTCCTTGGGATCGAGGCGGGCTGCCTCGCGGTATTCTACGATGGCTTCATCCGTACGCAGTTGCTTGTCCAAAGCTTGGGCGAGCCAATAACGCTTCAAAGCGTCGTCCGGTTCGAGAGCCGTTGCGCTGCGATACAGCGATTCCGCAACAGCGAAGCGTTTCAAGTCGAAATAAACAGAACCCAAAACGAAAAGCTGCTTAGACTTCAAGCGAATCGCCTCGTTGAATTCGGGCGTCGCTTCGGCGAGCTTGCTCTGCTTGAACAACGCTTCGCCTAAGCCAAAATGACAGAATGCGTTGTTGCTGTTCAGTTTGATGCCTTCGCGGTATTGCGCTTCGGCCTCCGCCCATTTCTCCTGCTTCAACAGAGCATCACCCAACTTGCGGCGATAATCTAACCATTGAGGAGCGATCTTCACCGCCGCTGCGTAAGCCGTTGCCGCGTCCGCCCATTTCTCCTGCTTCATCAGCATATCGCCCCACAAAGCCAAGATCGAATAGTCGTTCGGTTGAAGTTGTGAAGCCGCGCGGTATTCAGCTTCGGCTTCGCTCCATTTCTGGCCTTGCGCCAGGATGTAGCCAATCAACTGGTGCGTTGCTGCACCAGGCGCGAGTACCAACGCCTTGCGCGCTTCAAGTTCGGCATCGGTGAGCTTGTTTTGCTTCCACAATGCTTGGGCCAAGTCAAAGAGAAGATCGGCCCTATCGTTCGCATCTTGATTAGCCGTTAACGCCGAACGATAGGTTACTTCGGCTTCCCCAAAACGGTTTTGCTCCAGAAGATTAGTGCCTAGATTGCGTAAGTCATTAGAGAGGTTCTCGGGTTTATCAAGTCTCAAAGTCGTCCGCCATTCGGCATCCGCTTCGAGCAGCCTCTTCTGCTCGTATAATATCAGCGCCAAACAAAAATGTGAATATGCATCATCGGGCCTTTGGCTCACCAGTTGACGAAAGGCATATTCGGCATCAAGATACTTGCCTTCCTTCCTCAATGCGCTTCCCGCCTGATAAATACGTTCCAGTTGCTGTCCTTCCGCTGCGAGCCGCTTGCGTTCCACACGACTTGCCAAGATGTCATCTTCAATGCGTTGTGCCCTTGCCTCGAGAGACTTCTGTTTGTCAATGGCACTCTGCGCAGCTATGTTAGCGATACTCGCAGAAAAACGACCTGCTTGTGTATCCGGCTGATGGTTCGCTGCATTAAGGTAACTAACAGCAGTGTCGTAGCTGCTTTGCGCATCGGCCATAACTTGCTTGTATTCGTTTAACGCTTTGTCTTCGTCCGCTGCCATCGCATTGAGTTTTTCAGCCGTTCCGTAAACGCTGGTGTCCTCCTTGAACTTGGCCATGTACTCGTTAACAACTGCGCTGCGGTCGCCCAACACGACTTTAGGATAGACGCGCGGACGCTTCGGGTCGTCTTCCCACGCCAGGGCTTTTTGCAACGCGGCATCGTTGGCTGCTTGCGCTTCCTGCATCGCTTTTTGCGCAGCGGGTCGAGCAATAGCGGCATCCACGGCGGCCTTCTTTGTTGCTGCGGCCAAGCGTTCGGCTTCGGCTTTCTTGAGCGCGAGGTCGTCCGCTTTCTTTTTCTCTGCGGCGGCAAGAATTTTGGCTTCCGCGTCGGCGCGTTCGCCCAACTGATTGCGTGGTACGACTTCCAGTTCGCCCCACTGCGGATGCGTCGCCGTCATCTTCTTGATACGAACGCTGATGACTTTAATACCGATGGCACGCCGTTCCTTGCTTTCTTCCAGCGCGCCCGCCTTGAGCGCATACGATTCCGAATGCTGGCTTTTCTTGCCCGTAGCATCGGCAACTTCGGCTTCTACATCGAGCACGACCTCATAAGCATAACGATTGTGCAACGAGAAGAAGAGATAATCGCCCTCGTGTCTCCAACGCACATCGACACTGTTCCGGTAACCATCTTTGAGTGGCGACCACGCTGTCCAAGCGCCTGGAAATGCGGGCTTGGGTGCCTGACGGGCAGAACTGTTAAGAGCAGTCTGCGATGGTGAGGCTTTGCCGAGCAATGGTGCGCAAACAGGAATTGCGAAGGACAAAACGATGGCTGCAATCTTTTTCATATCTACTCCCCTGTACAAATCGCTTAGACAGTAACATAAACGCGAGAAAAAATTACGTTTGAGGACAAACGGTTATATGCGATAAGTAAAGCCGATTTATGAAGGAAACCGAATTGATGCGCGCGTTTCTTTCACAATGCGCGCTGCGTCTTCCGATGTGTTTGCCAAAGCTGTCAAATGTCCCATTTTGCGCCCGTGACGCGCTTCGGCTTTGCCATATAAATGCAGCTTCACGTTGGGGAACCTTAACGCCGCTTCCCAATTGGGAATCGAGTACTCGTTATTCGCATCGAACCATAAATCGCCCAGAAGATTCGACATCGCGGCGGGTTGTAAAAGTTGTGTCGAACCCAGAGGCAGACCGCAAACTGCGCGCAATTGCTGCTCGAACTGACTGGTCACGCACGCATCGAAGCTGAAATGTCCGCTGTTGTGTGGACGCGGCGCCAGTTCGTTGATAATTAATCCGCCGTTTGGCGTCACAAAAAACTCGACGCACAGCACGCCGACGACATCGAGTTCACGCAAAACCGACTGCGCGATTTCAATCGCTTCCGCAGCGACGCATTCGTCCAAAAGCGCGGGCGCAATCGTCAAATCCAAAATGCCGTTCGTGTGTTGGTTTTCCACCACGCCATAATGCGCGAAACTTCCATTTAAACCGCGCGCGGCGACAACCGACACTTCTTTATCGAATGAAATGCGCTTTTCCAAAACGCCATCTTGTCCATTCAACTCCGCAAAGGCGTTTTCTGCTTGCTCGATATGGGAAATCGAAGTCTGGCCTTTGCCGTCGTAGCCGAAACCGGCGGTTTTGAGAATCGCAGGCGCGCCGATGGTTTGAAGAGCTTGCGTCAGATCATCGAGTACTCGAATGTGCGCAAAGGGCGCGACGGGAAAACCGTGTTGCAAAAGCCATTGTTTCTCGCGCAAACGGTGCTGTGTGATGTGCAAGACTTCGCCGCGCGGACGCACCGGCGCCTTTTCTTCAGCGGCCTGAACCGTCGCAAACGGCACGTTTTCAAACTCGAAAGTCACGACATCGACATGGCGCGCGAAATCTCGCACCGCATCCAAATCTTCATACGCGGCTTCCACTTCCAAATCGGCGATTTGACCGGTCGGCGTATCGCTATCGGGAGAAAACGTATGAACGCGATAACCCATGCGGCGCGCGGCGATAGCGAACATACGACCAAGCTGCCCGCTGCCTAAAACGCCCACCGTCGCGCCAGGAAGAATCGGTTTGTCGTTCGCGGTCTTGTTTACCGCTTGTCTGTTGATCGCTTGCGTGTTCACGAATTGTTCTCCGATGTTGGCAGCGAAAGTTGCGGCGGCACAACCGATTCGAGTACTCGATCCATTTGATTCGCCCGAAAATCGCGCAACTTTTCGCGCAGTTCGGGGCGCGAGTTCGCTAAAATCGCAATCGCTAAAAGCGCTGCGTTGGTGGCGCCCGCGTTGCCGATGGCTAATGTTCCAACCGGAATTCCTGCTGGCATTTGCACGATGGAAAGCAGCGAATCCTGACCTTTCATGACGCGACTTTCGACGGGCACGCCGAGAACCGGCAGCAGCGTTTGCGCGGCGCACATTCCGGGCAAATGTGCCGCGCCGCCCGCGCCCGCGATGACGACTTCCAAGCCGCGCGTTTCGGCGGATTTCGCGTACTCGAAAAGCAAATCGGGCGTGCGATGCGCTGAAACGACGCGGCATTCGTGAGGTACGCCGAATTGATTCAAGGTTTCATGCGCATGCTTCATGGTGTCCCAATCGGACGTGCTGCCCATGATGATGCCGACGAGGGGTTGGTTTTCGTTTTGATTCACGGGCGCAATTTTAACCTAAAGCGACCAAATCGTATAATCTCCCGTAGGGGTTTGGCGTGCCAAGCCCGAAATGCGGCGTCGAGGTCAGGGCTTGGCACGCCAAGCCCCTACGGTTCCTCATATAAAAGTTAAGGTTTTTGAGGCTTATGAATATCTTCCAACCGCGCGCTTTTCGCGTGTTCGTTTCCCTGCTGGCGTTTCCCCTGATGACGCTTTCCGTGCCCGCGATGGCCGCGCCAAAGACAAGCGACGACGCATCTGCCTTGCCGCCCTTCGACATCGGCACGTTGCCGCGACTTCCTTCGCCAAATTTGCCCGCGACTTCCGCAACGCCGACGCCTCGCGGTGCAACTTTTCCGACGCAAAACAATGGCGTTCCCACGGCTTTGCCGTCTGCGACTTTGACGCGTTTGAACGGGCTTTTATCAGCGCCGGAAATGGCGGACGCACACGTCGGCATTTGCATTCGTGCGCTGGGACACGTGCAAAACACCGACGATTTTCCTTCAAGGCCTTACGCCAACAACGCGCAACCGATTTTGTTTTCCAGCGACGGCGACAAGCGTTTTCTGCCAGCCTCCAATATGAAATTGTTCACGGCGGCGTTGGCGTTAAAAACATTAGGCGCCGAAAAAACCTTTGCGACGCGCGTTTGGGTGCAATCGAGTACTCGAAATGGCGGCGCGACATTGTACATCGTCGGTGGTGGCGATCCGTCTTTGGCGATTGACGATTTGCGGCAAATGGCGCGCGATGTTCGCCAGAAAGGAATCACGCGCGTGACACAAATCGTGGCTGATACGAGTTTGTTTCGCGCCGAAACGATGGGCGAGCGTTATCCCGACGGCTGGACTTTGGACGATTCGATCTGGTATTACGGCGCCGAAGTCAGCGCGCTCGCGCTCGAACGCAATCAGGTCGATGTCACAATTACTGGCACGCGCAAAGGCCAGGCGGCGCGAGTCGAAGTCGCGCCGTTTGTGCCAGGTTTCATGGTTGGCGATGGCATTGTTGCCGATGTCAAAACTGGCGGACGCGAACTGAAAAAGTTGGGCGAAAGCGACTTGATTCAATTCGAGCGTTCGGATGCCAGTAACGCGTTGGGAACCAGATTGTATGTGCGCGGGCAAATTGCGCCCGGGCAAGTCATCACCGATGGTTTGGCGATGCCGAATGTGGCGCGCATCGTCGCCCAGACTTTTGCGCGGCAACTGAGCGCGCAAAATATTCAGGTCAGCGGAACCGCTGTCGCCGGAACGATGCCGCCAGACGGCACGGAAATCGTCGCGCAACACGATTCGCAGCCGTTGCGCGTTCTTATCCAACGTTTTCTGAAGAAATCGGACAACCTTTACGGCGAAATGCTGCTGCGCGATGTCGGCGTGACAATTCCTGAAAGCGCGGGCAAAGGTGGCAACACCAGCGATGAAGGTTCGGGCAACGGCATCGCCAGCACGGGAATCGCGGCGCGCGCGCACCAAGCGTTGCTCGATTGGCTGAACCAAATCGACGTTCCAACCGACGGCTTGCGTTTATCCGACGGTTCCGGGTTGAGTCGCTACGATTTGGTGACGCCGCGCGCGATGGTTTCGCTGCTGGCCGCGACCGAAAAGTTGAAAGGCAGCGACGCTTTTTGGAACGCTTTGCCAATTGCTGGAGCCGACGGAACTTTGAAAAATCGCATGGCGAACACGCGCGCCGCCAACAATGTGCGCGCCAAAACCGGCACGTTTTCGATTGCGAGTTGCCTTTCGGGTTATGTCACAACGCGCGACGGACAACGCCTGGCGGTTTCAATTTTGACCAATTTCGCGCGTAATGGCGACCAATCGCGCCAAATGCAAAACGATATTTTTGCGGCTCTGGCGGACGCGAGTTGGAGCGGTTCTTAAAGGCCGCGTGCAAACTGAAAAATAATGTTGGGAAGTGACAGTTTGTCATTCTGAGCGCAGTCCGCCCAAAGGGCACCCGAATCTCATTGGAGTTAGATTCTTCGCTGCGCTCAGAATGACAAACTCCTAATTTTGCGCGTTTTTGTTGCTAATTTCCTTTTTCCTATACACCCTCTTAGGATGACAAACTGTTGCTTCAAGGCACAATTGCAATTCCTATACACCCTCTCAGACAGGCCAAGTGTGAGAAACAGAAATTGCTGTACTGTACGTACCTTCAATCTCTCATGACAAACTTCTGGCGTTCGAGTACTCGATTGTGCGTTTTGGCACACTCTTGACAAAAGCGCGATTTTGTTGCAGAGAGACGGGAAATCGGGTAAAATAGACAGGCATTTTCTCCAGACTTTCGTCTGATTTTGCCTCCATTCCCTTTGAAGGACTTTGCTCCTATGTCATCCGCTCCCGACGTTTCTCCCGCTGAACTCGAAGAAAAAGAAGAAAAAGCTGTGCGCCCGACGGCTGCTCAAGAAACGCGCCTGCAAGAACTTTTGCTCGAACTCGAAGGCAAAAGCGAAACCGCGCAACGCCCAATTGTCGATGAGATTCTGCTCATTGGGCCTGCTGCGATTCGTACGCTGGCCAAAGCGCTCAATTCGGGCGCCACGTTTCAAGTGCGCATGGCGTCCGCCACTTCGCTTGGCGAATTGCGCGACGAACGATGCGTTGCGCCGCTGGTGCAGGCTCTCGCCGATACCAGTTTGAATGTGCAGCGCGCGGCGGCTCATGCCTTGTCGTTGTTGGGCGCTCCGGCGGTCGAACCGTTATTGATTTCGCTCGATTCTCCGGACGATTCCGTACGTCGCTGGGCGGGCGAAGTGTTGGGCAAGCTGGGCAAGAAAAGCGTGGCGGCTGAACTGATTTCGCGCTTGCCCAAAGAAACTGTCGAAGTGCAGAAAGCGATGATTATCGCGTTGGGTGAGCTGGGTTCGGTCAAGGCGACCTTGCCGTTGATGGGTTTTCTTGCTTCAGAAAACATTGATCTGGTGCGCTATGCCGCCGAATCGTTGGGGCGTTTGGGCGATGCGCGCGGCATCGAGAACTTGATTCAATGTTTGGATTCGCCGTCTGTCGATGTGCGCAAAGCCGCAGCAGACGCGCTGGTAAAAATCGGCGAAGAATCGGTTCCAGCTTTGATGAAGGCGCTTGAAAGCCCGAATCATACGGTGCGTCGCTGGGCCGCGGAATCGTTGGGCAGTCTCAAAGACAAGCGCGCCATTGATGCTCTGGTAAAGGGATTGGCTGATGAAAACGTGCGCGTGCGGCGTTACGCGGCTTTGGCGCTGGGACAAATCGGCGATCCGAAATCCGCGCGGCATTTGCAATCGCTGTTGACCGACCCGATTCAAGACGTGCGCTATTCCGCGGTCAAAGCGGTCGCCGGAATCGGTGGCAAAGCGAGTTTGGAACCGCTTTCGACTGCGCTGAGCGATCCCGATTGGGTGGTGCGCCTGGCGGCGGCGCAAGGCTTGGGCGAATTGAAAGATAAAGCCGCGGTTGGCCCATTGTGCACTTCGTTGCGCGACAAAGAATGGAGCGTGCGCTATCATGCGGCATTGTCGCTGGGCGATATTGACGATACCGAAGCGGTTATTCCTTTGATTAAAGCGCTCAACGATGACCGCGAAGACGTGCGTCGTGGCGTGGTCGAATCGTTGGGACGTTTGGGCGATAAGCGCGCGGTTCCTTCTTTGGAGCGCCAACGCAAAACCGAATTGAAGAACGACGAACGTTTGGTGATCGCCGTCATCGACACGGTTTTGCCGGGCTTGCGCAAAGGCCGCAAAGTCGAAGCGCGACCAGAAAACCGTTTCCTGCCGCAACCGATCATCAACTCGGCGACGATCAAACCCAAAGCCGCTATCGCCGCCGCGCGCTCTTCCGCCGCCGCACAAGTCGGACAAGGATAGTTACGCCAGGCTTCGCCACGCAAAAACGGCGCAACTTCGTCGCTATCTTTAAGAAAAGTTGCGTTGTTTTTGCGAACGAAGTTAGCGTAACTCTCACGCATCGAGTACTCGATTCTATGGCTAAAGAAAAAAGCAAAAGCAAAGAACCCGACGGCGATTTTACAGTCGCGCAGAATCGGCGCGGGCGTTACAACTACGAGATCGAGGAATCGCTGGAAGTCGGTTTGTCCTTGACCGGAACCGAAGTGAAAAGTGCGCGCGCCTCGCAAGTGCAAATCGCTGAAGCGTATGCGCGTCTGGAAGAAGCCTCGTATGGCAAAAAAGGCGGCAAGCGCGCCAAGCGGCCCGAAGTGTGGATTCACGGGATGTTTATCGCGCCTTACGAGCAGGGCGGCGTTTTCAATGTCGAACCGCGACGCAAGCGCAAGTTGCTTTTACACCGCGCGCAGATTGACAAACTGGCGGGACGCGTTTCGCAAAAAGGCTATTCGCTGATTCCGCTCAAACTTTATTTCACGCATGGGCGCGCCAAAATGGAATTGGGCATCGGCAAAGGCCGCAAAACGCACGACAAGCGGCGCGCCATCACAGAACGCGAAACCAAGCGCGACCTCAGCCGTCACCTTTCGCGCTAACCTTTCTCGTCATTAATGTTTGCCCGCTGTTTATCACGCACGTTTTATCACGCACGTTGCTTCAACGTTCACCGCGACGCCTTGCCGCTTGGCTGACTTCTGGCTTCTAAACATTTATGATTACACAGCGCGCGGTCATCATCGGCTTTGTCGGGGTGTGTTTTTACCTGGTTGCGCTGGTCAATCAACTGCCGTCGTATTATTCGATTCTCACCTGGCTTTCGATCACGATTTTGGTGTCGTGCGCGGGCGTCGCGGCGATTTCTCTGCAAGGAATGCGTTGTTCATGGCGCGTTTTGCGTTCGCGCGCGGCGGCTTCACTGGATGCTTCTGCGACGCCGTCGGCGAACGCCAATCGAGTACTCGATAGCCACGACGACAGCATGGAAAACGGTTCCGGGCCAGTTGTGGAAATCGAACTGGTCAACAAGGGAACTTTGAATAAAACGGGCGTCATGGTCGATGTAACGGTTCGCCATTTAACGCGCGATGTGGAATTGACGCGGCGTTTTATGATCGAATCGCTGCCCGCCAACAGCAGCCTGATCTCGACTTTGACGTTGCGAGGCCTGCCGCGCGGACGCTACAAAATTGTCGGAATTACACTTGTCGGCGCCGATGTCCTGGGCTTATTTCGCTCACGCCAAAAAGTTTTTGTCGATGGGAAAAACCCGCGTCGCAAGTTTGTGCCGCGACCTTTGCCTGACCCGGACGCGACCTTTCGTTTTTACGTTGCGATGATCGTGATGGGTTTTTTGGCGTTTCTGGTTGGCGTTATCGCGCGGCATTACACGATTTTCGGCGGCTGGGCGGCGACCTTTGGCGGATTGTTAAGCGCTCTGGTGGGCGCTTCCGGTTTGGCGTCGTGGTGGCGTTCGGTGCAGGCGATGCGCGCGCCGCGTCCACGCGTGAATTGGGACGAAAACGCGCAAAATCAATTATTGGTCGGGCCAGCGACGGTCGGCGCGGGACGTTTGGTGGGCGCGGCGGCAGCCGAAGAAAGTGGCGCCGAGGCAGTTCAATTTGATGTGCTGGGGCGCGGCGATGAGTTGCGCGGCACGCGGCCTTATGTCGCGGGCGACGATCTGCGCACGGTTCACTGGAAATCGACGGCGCGCCTGGGACGTTTGGTAGTCAAAGAATTTCATCGTCCGGCGCGCACGCAATGCGCTGTCATCTGGGACGGCTCGGCGGGTGCGGACGCGTCTTCCTCGAAGGGAAACGTGCCGGGCGCGCGTTCGAGTACTCGAAAGGCGATCAAGGACTTGCAAAACATGAACGACGATGCGCGACGCGTTGAAATGGCGTTGTCGCTGACGGGTTCGTTATGCCGCGCGTGGCTCGAACGCGGCTTGAGTTGTACTTTGTTGTGCCTGGATGAAGGCGGCGCGCGATTAGTTTCGCAGCCTGGAGGACGCGGTCTGACGGCAGCTTACGTCGAAGCGTTGGCTGAAGCGGACGCCAAGCGTCAAACGCCTTTAGCGAACGCTGTCGCTGCGCGCTTGCGCGACTTGCCGCGCGAAGGCGACGTATTTCTGGTGACGACTCAAGCGTTGCAGACAAGTGCAAGCAACGCGATTTTATCCGATGATGTGCGGCGCGCTGCATCGGTATTGAAAAGTCGTGGCGGTCGCGTGACCGTCGTGGTGGTCGAAAGTGCGCAATCGTCGTCTTCCGCGCAGCGCGAGACCGGCAAAAAGGCGCGCGAAAGCGATACCGTCAAAGGCGATACCGTCAATCGCCTTTGGACTGACACGAGCGGAGTGCGCGTTGTCAGCGTTGTGCCTCCAGTGGATAGGCGTCGTCCGCGCCGCCGTTTCGCACCATCTGAAGCCAAAGATGAGCGTCGTCGCCAAGGAAACACCCGCCTTATTCTGGAGCAGAGCGCGCTCAGTGCGGCGCTGGAAACCTTGATGCACTTTGAAACACGTCAGTCTTTTGGCGCCTTAATGAATGCCGTCACAGATGTTTCCAGCCCAACCGCGCATGGCATGGCTTCCGACAGTGCTTTGGCCAATGGTTCGATGAACGAAGCGTTGAACGGTTATGCCAATGGCAACGGCCAGAGCGCCAATAGCAACTCGAACAGTGCCTCAGAACGCCGCAATGTTTGAAATTATCTACAAGTTTCTGACCCGTGCGCAGAAAGTCAATGAAGTACCACAGAATTGCCACGTTGGTATTTTGAGTTTGTGAAGCTTGGCTTGTTATCGAGTACTCGAAATCGAGCCAAGCCAATGGTTTTAGCTGGAAAATGGTGACATCATGACGGAAATGGCGACTTCGGAGATTGAGCCGGCAGCGTATCGCGCGCCTTCGTGGGAAATGGGCGCGCGCTATTTCGCGGCTTACGCGTGCATGACAATTGCAGTAACGGCGGCCTGGCCCTTGTTGCAAGCGCCGTTCGGCCCGATCTTGTTGTTGTTGCTGGGCGTGGGCTTGCCGCTTTCCCTGTGGTTGCGCTTCAACGGCGTGCGCTTCAAAGGACGACCGATCAACCGCCTGATGCTGAGCAGCATCATCATGCTGGCAACGTTTGTGTTATCGGCGGCTTTCATCAGTGCCACTGTTGGTTTTGCCGTGTTCAGCGGCGGAATTTTGCGTGCCCTGGCCATCTTCACCGCAGGTCGTTCCGTCGAATTGATGGTCGGCGTGTTTCTCATCTTCGGCGTTTCGCGCTGCTTGTTCCTGCTGACCGATAAAGACGCGTTTCTCTGCACGCTGCCTTCCTTCGCGGTTTTGTTCTTATTGATCGTGGTACAGCGAGAACCCGTTATCGTGCTGGATTTTATTGGCTGGACTTTGATGACGGCGACTTTGCTGGCGCTTGATCATCGGCACGAATCGCGGCGTGGCCTGAGTGGTTTCGTAACGGCGAACGTGCCCGGGCAGGACGTGAAACTTTCGGCGCGCTCGCTGGCGACGATCCTGGTGATTTCCCTGTCTTGCTCGGTCGCGCTTTCTTACACGCTGGCGGCGGGCAATCCGAACAATCGCAGCGCCTTTGAAACGTTTATGCGCATTATCGTTGGTGGATTGAGCAATGTTAGCAGTGACTCCGGTGACAACCCGGATGTGGCAACGCAAACCCAGCCGCAAAGCTTGATCGACTATCGTTCCGGGCCGCCTTTGCCGACGCGAACCGTGTTATGGAAAATGGGCGCGCGCTTGGTGCCGCGTATCGCGGCGCGGCGCCATCAAAGCGTGGAAGGGACGCCATTTTTCCCGTCTTACTGGCGCTTGTCCAGCCTGGCGCGCTATGATGGCGCGGCTTGGTCACAGGGCAGCGGCGTGTCATCATTGCGTCCGGTTGCCGCGCGCCCCGATAACGCAAAGTCGGACACCGATCATCAAATTCGCTTATACGATTTGCGCAGCAATCGCACGCCAGCACAAAAGAAACAAAAATTTTATGAGGCGCCACTAATGCCGGGGCAGGTTCGCATCGCGCAAATTCTTTCGCCAATGATGTCAGGGAGTGGTTCGGTTCCGCTGCCTTTGTTGCCGAATGCAAAATTTGTCTGGCTGGGCCGCACCGATAACGCTAATTTGCGTGTTAATCAGGAAGGCGCGGTAACATTATCTGAAACTCACTTAAACCGCGAAATTCTCATCTTCAGCGATGTGACGCCCGTTCCCGAATATGGTGGAGGCGCCGAGTTGCACAGCGGCCTGATCCACTTAAACCCCAACTTGAAATTGAGCGCCAGCGAACGCGCCATGTATCTGCAATTGCCTAAAATGCCGCGTCGAGTACTCGAATTGGCGCGCCGCCTGGCGGGAAACGATCCCAGCCCATTACGCCGCGCTGAAAGTCTGGAATTGGCCTTGCCGACAATGGCGACTTACACGTTGCGTCCGCCAGATTTGCCGGACGACCGCGACGCGACCGATTTTTTCCTGTTCGACAGCAAGCGCGGATATTGTACGCACTTCGCGGGCGCTCTCACCGTGTTGTGCCGTGAAATCGGCATTCCCGCGCGCGTCGTTTCGGGTTTCGCCAATGTCGAGCGCGAAGTGAATGAAGATGGGCGACCAACAGGCAGAGCCATCGCGCGCAGCTCGAATGCGCACGCTTGGACAGAAATCTGGCTGGACGGAATCGGCTGGATTCCTTTGGATGCGACGCCCGCCGACGACCGAGGCGACAATTCGCCGACCGTCTGGGGCGACCTCAGCGACCGTTTTTCGTCCGCTATGGTCGCTTTATGGGTTTCGATGCAGGCCCATCGCGCGCTATATTTCGGCGGCGCGACTTTGCTTTTAATCGTCGCATCAGCCGGCTTTTTAGTCACGCGTCGCTTGCATGAACGCAACCTCGCACGCGGCCTGGCGCGACGGTTATTTGGTGGGCGACTGGTCGGAAAGCGTGGTGAAAAGGCAGAAGAATCACCTGAATGGCGCGAAGATTTGGCGACGCGCGCCACGATTTTTTCGGTTTATCGCAAAGCCTCGAAAGTTCTGGCGCGCCGTTTTCGTCCGCGTGCCTACTGGCAAACACCGCACGACTGGTTGCAGGAAGCGCAAAGCGAACTGCCCGATGTGGATCTGACGCCGCTGCAGACACTCACCGATTTGCACCGCCGCGCGATGTATAACCCGCAGCTTTTCAGCGAAACCGAACGCGAGCGCGTCCGCGAAATCCAAACCGAAATCAAGCGACACAAATACGTCGCCGTTAAATAACGAAAGCGCCACAATCTCGTACTGGATTGTGGCGCTCTTGATGTTGCAGAGAAGATGTTGCAGAGAAGGACATAATCAATGCACCGGATAGTGCGCGATGTCCGCAAGCTAATTTTTGCAATTCGCGCCCTGTCAGCTTGCTGGTTTAGATGGTTCAAAGAGCCATTTGTTTTGCTCTTCATCCCAACGGGCGTCCATGTAGCATTTGCGGTTTTCACCAAAAAAGCCAACGAAAGCAAGTCAATATCCTGAACTGGAAATAGAAAAGGTTCTTCGGGTGCCAGCGGCCCGCCGCCGGCAAAACAAAGGTTGTTATCCTCAATGTCGAGAGGATAACCTTCGTAATATTCACCGTTTTTTAGAGAAAGCGCGCACCGGCTTTCAGCAATTGCACGAAACTCTTCGAGAATCGTTTTCGCATCTTTCACGATCTGCCTCCGTTCTAACTTAAAGCGCCGCAATCGAGTACTCGATACGGCGCTTTGCGTGTCTTAAACTACTCGGTTTCCAGTTCGTAGCATGAATAGTAATACGGCGTTTCGGCCTCGAACTCGGCGGCGCACGTATCCACCATTTTGTAGACCGGCACGATGCCGAAACCTTTGCGGCGTTCGCGGATGACTTTGGGCTTGATGCCGGTCAGTTCGCCGATGTGTTGATCGTTGAAGCCCAGCTTCTTGGCGCGTAGCAGCAAATCGCGCGATAAATCGTCCAACGTTTTGCCGCGCAGCGTTTGTTCCATCGTGATCAGTTTTTGAATCTTGTGCAGAAACCAGCGGTCGATGCGCGAATGTTGATGGATTTCGTCGATCATCATGCCGCGACGCAGCGCTTCGGCGACCACAAAAATGCGCTCGTCCGTCGGCACGCGCAAACCTTCCTCAATTTCCATTTCCGTCAGTTGCGACGTGCCTTTGCCGCGCAAACCCAAGACGCCGATTTCAAGACTGCGCAAGGCTTTCATTAAGGCGCCTTCAAAACTGCGGTCGATGCTCATCACTTCGCCGGTCGCTTTCATTTGCGTCGTGACGCGGCGGTCTGAACCGCTGAATTTGTCGAATGGCCAGCGCGGAATCTTCACCACGACGTAATCCAAAGCTGGCTCGAAGCACGCCAGAGTTTTTCCCGTGACGGCGTTTGGAATTTCGTCCAAGTGATAGCCGATGGCGATTTTCGCCGCCACGCGCGCAATCGGATAACCCGTCGCTTTGCTTGCCAGAGCCGACGAGCGTGAAACGCGCGGATTGACTTCGATCACGAAATACTGCGAAGAATGCGGGTCGAGCGACAATTGAACGTTGCAGCCGCCTTCGATTCCCAGCGCGCGAATGATGTCGAGCGAAGCTGTGCGCAACATTTGATATTCTTTGTCGGAAAGAGTTTGGCTGGGCGCGACAACGATGGAATCGCCGGTATGAACGCCCATCGGGTCGAAGTTTTCCATGTTGCAAATCGTGATCGCCGTGTCGTTGGCGTCGCGCATCACTTCATATTCGACTTCCTTCCAGCCGACCAGATAACGCTCCAGCAGAATCTGGTGAATTAGCGAACGATCAATTCCCGAGCGCACAAACTGGTCAAATTGCGCATCGTTCCACGCGATGCCGCCGCCGGTTCCGCCCAGCGTATAAGCCGGACGAATAATCAGAGGATACGGATTTTTGTCGCGGAACTCGCGCGCCTGCTCGAAGTTTTCGCAGACCACGCTTTCGGGAACCGGCTGCCCGATCTCCTTCATCAGGTTTTTGAACAGGTCGCGGTCTTCGGCTTTCTTGATCGAGTCGAGCGGCGTGCCCAACAATTTCACGTTGTGACGCTCGAGGACTCCGGCTTCAGCCAGTTTATAGGCCAAATTCAAACCGGTTTGCCCACCCAAACTTGGCAGCAAACCGTCCGGTTTTTCTTTGGCGATGACTTGTTCGATGAAGCCGACAGTCAGCGGTTCGATGTAAACGGCGTCGGCAGTTTCGGCATCGGTCATAATCGTCGCCGGATTGGAGTTGACGAGCACGACGCTAACGCCTTCTTCGCGCAAACTGGCGCAGGCCTGGGTTCCCGCATAATCGAATTCGGCGGCCTGACCGATAATGATCGGCCCGCTTCCAATGACGAGGACTTTTTTGATGTCAGTTCTTTTAGGCATTTGATTTTAACTTTTGATATTCGAGTACTCGAAGCGAGCTTTTGAGATAACAGCGCAGAACAGCCGCAACAATTTTAGCAGTTTCGCGCCCGACGTAAAGAAATTCCTTTTATATTGCTTCGTCTTCTGGTCGCACGCGATTGGGACGGGACGCACGCGCAACTGAAAGCGACGAGGCGGGAAGTTCGTTCGTATTGTCGAAAGTTTGTGCGGCGTTCGCGGAGTTTTCCGCCTTCGTTGTGCGGCGATCCAGTTCTTCGTCGCAGCGGCGCCAATCGCCATCGTCGGAGCCTTCCGCGAAATCTTCGGCGCGGTCGTCTTCATCGCGTTTGTTTTCATCGCGCCCGAAATCGTTGCGCCCGAAATTGTTGATTTCCGTTTGATCCATTGCGGCCTGGCGCGTGGCATACGATTCCCAGCCGTTGGTTTCTTCGGCGTGTTCTTCCGGCGCGTTGGGCAGCGCGGCGTTTCGAGTACTCGATGTCGCGGAATTGGGACGACGTAAGGGTTCATCGTCGTCCAACAAATTGAACTGGCTTTGCAGATTGTTCTTCATGCGATTCAATTCGCGCACGCCGCGCCCCAATTGACGCGCCAGGTCGGGCAATTTGTCCGGCCCGAACAACAACAAAACCAACACCAAAATCACTAAAATTTCGCCGCCGCTGGGCATAATTTATTTCCTTTTAATTTGAAACTGCTGGCAAAGTTCATTGAAACATCACTGTCTGGCAATTGGAAGTTTGTCATTTTGAGAGGTTGTGAACAAAGTCCTAAAAACGCTTAAAAGTGGAAGTTTGTCATTCTGAGCGAAGCGAAGAATCTAATTACAGTTAGATTCTTCGCTGCACTCAGAATGACAAACTTCCAATTCTCAACGATATTTGCTACTTCGCAAACTAATTCTTAGAAATGACAAACCTATTTGCAAGAAATTTTCTTTTTAGTTTGTGATAATCTGCGCCTGCAAAATGTCACCGGCTTGGACTTGCATAATTTCTGCGGGAACAACCAAAAGAGCGTTGGCATTTGTCATCGTCGATAAACGTCCGCTGCCTTGCTCGCCTTGCATGCGCGCCGTCCAATCGCCATTCGTGTCACGTTCAACCCAAGCGCGCGCGAATTCCACGCGGTCTGGCGAAGAACGGAAACTATCGAGTACTCGAACCGCAAGCTGCAAACGCTCGAAGTTCGTCCGGCCTTGCAATTTCAAAACGCACGGACGTACAAATTGCTCCCACGCGACCATCACGGAAACCGGATTGCCCGGCAAACCGAAAACCGGAAGCGTCCGCTGGTTCTCATCGCGCGTGGCGAACATGACGGGTTTGCCAGGTTTCATGGCAATTTTCCAAAAATGAACGTCGGCGACTTCCGGCAAAACATCGCGCACCACGTCGAAATCGCCCGCTGAAACGCCGCCTGAAGTCACCACGATGTCGCAAAGCTGAAACATCGCCAGCAACTTTTCGCGCAATATCTGTGCGTCGTCGCCGACTTTACAATGTTCGACAACAATTGCGCCACATTCCTGCGCCAGAGCGCGCAACGTCCACGAATTGGAATCGCGGATTTGTCCCGCGCTTAATACGTCTTCTGTCCCAACAATTTCATCGCCCGTCGTAATAATTCCCAGTCGCGGACGCGGGAAAACTTCGACTTGCGCGTAACCCAAACTCGCCAGCATTCCCCATTGCGCGGCGCCAATCAATGTGCCACGCGGAATTACAGTTTCGCCGCTGCGCACATCCGAACCACGACGCCGAATGTTCTGGCCGCGTTGCGCTTCTTCGAGGATTTGCACTATTCCTTTTGCTGCAACGCCGTCTTCGACAGTTTCTTCGCGCATGACGACGGCATCAGCAGTTGCGGGAACGGGCGCGCCAGTCATAATTTTGACGCACTTTCCGCTCGTAATCGAGTACTCGATGGCGCTTCCCGCCGCGACCGTACCCAGAACTTCCAGCGAAAGCGGATTTGTGGTTGAAGCGGCGCGCGTATCGTCGGCGCGCAGTGCGTAACCGTCCATTGAGGAGTTATCGAAAGGCGGCAAATCATCGCGCGCGACGACATCTTGCGCCAGCGTCAAGCCCAGAACATCCGCATGATTTTTTGAAATCGGATTCAAAGGCGCGCTGTGGGAAAGCACGATGTGGCGCGCTTCGTCGGGCGAAAGAAGAAGTTTCATGCGCGCTTCAGTTTAACGGCTCGCAGTGCGTTCGTATCACAAGGGAAGATCAGGAAACGAGAAATTAACAATTCGGCAACGATTGCATAACGCACGCGCTTTAAGATCATAGCAGTTTCGATTTTTCAGACCTGCACTTTTCTTCAAGATTCGCCGCGATAATGACTATCGGCGATTTCTGTTTCCCACTTTCATGGCCAAACGAGCGCCGCGCGACCTTCCACCAAATGCGACTGACGACTTGGCTCGGGAAACGGAATCGTCGCGCGCCAATTTCAGCGGACGGCGCGTGCTGGCTTTTGAAAGTCGTCATGCGGCGCAAATGCAGCGCTTAATCGAAAGTTACGGTGGTGCAGCGACGGTTGTTCCTACGCTGCGCGAAGTCGCTTTGCGCGACCCGTCAGTTCCTCAATTCGTGCGCGACTTGCAGGAAAATCGCGTCGATTTCGCCATCTTTACAACGGGCAGCGGCGTGCGAATGCTGGCCGCGCAAATCGAAGCCGAAACGCCGCGCGAGCTTTGGCTTCCCGCCTTGAAACGCGTTCCCGTCATCGCGCGCGGCGTGAAAACGATGGCTGCTTTGCGTGAATTAGAAATCCCCGTCACCTTGATCACGCCGTCGCCGCACACATGGCACGAACTGATTCTGGCTCTCGACGCGCATCACGACCTTTCTGTGGCGCGCCGCAATGTCGTTTTGCAGGAATACGGCACGCCCAATCGCGCGCTTTCTCGCGCTTTGATGACACGCGGCGCCCTTGTTTCGCGCCTGCTGATCTACCAATGGGCGTTGCCCGAAGACACCACGCTGCTTCTAAGCGCCATCAACGACATTATCGAAGACCGTTACGACCTGACTTTGTGGACAAACGGCGCACAAGTCTGGCACTTATTTCAACTCGCTTATCATCACGGCATCGAAAGCGAACTGCGCCAAGCCATGCAGCGCCTAACCGTTGCGTCCATCGGCCCGGCGTGCAGCGAAGCTCTCCGCGAATGGGAAGTCACGCCAACTTTGGAACCATTGCAACCGCGCATGGCCGATTTAGTACGCGCCGCCGCGCTTTTTTCCACCGCGCCAGCCTTCAACTCAAGCGAACTCGAAGGGTGATCGTCAGATGCTCACAATCGAGTACTCGATGTCGCTTTGTGTCAGCTCTTGTGGAAGTTATGCGGCATCGCCCATTTCGACATAAATCGACGGAAATTTCTGTTACACCTTGCCCCTTGTAAGCGACGAAACTTTCGATTAAAGTTAATTCCGACAGAACTACTCGGGATTGATTTCGTTGGGCTTAAACGTCCGCTAAACGCGAGGCTTTTTATTATGTTGAGGCGCTGGTTTGGAAACAATGGACGTGACGAACACGCCGAGCACGAACTGCATTGCACGTCGTTGTGCTGTGCGCGCAATGGTCAGTGTGCGCGCGTTCTCGACTTGATAAACGATTGCGATGAAGCGGCGCGTTTGCGCGATCTGGGATTGCACGAAGGCGCCAAAGTCACGGTTTTGCGGCACGGCGACCCGATGGTGGTGCGCGTCGATGACACGCGTTTTGGCATTGCGCGCAAAGCGGCGGAAAAAGTCTTGTGCGAGTTGTTGTAATTTCCTCTTATGCGCACAACTTTGGATCAATTGAAGCTAGGCGATGAAGCGACGGTTGTGGAAATGGGCGGCGAAGATGAAACCGTCGAGCGCTTGATGGAACTGGGCTTGACCGAAGGCACATCGCTGAAGTTGCAAAAGTTCGCGCCGCTGGGCGATCCTCTCGAAATCGTAACGCGTGGTTATCATCTTTCGCTGCGTCGCCACGAAGCCGCCGCCATTGTTGTTGAGAAAAAATAAAACCGCTGTTCTTGAAAGGATGAAACCTGAGAATTGAAACCTGAAATCGAGTACTCGAAACGCTCTTTTTCTGATTTCAAGGTTCGGGTTTCATCCTTTTTTATTCCGGTAATGACTTGAGTAACGTGATAAATCGAACCTATCAAAGAACCCTGAGCGTAAGCGACGGGTGAAACATAAAAGTTTCGTTCTCCGTTACGTTTCACCCGTCGCTTACGCTCAGGGTTCTTTCCATCGACTCACTTGATTGGGTCATTGACACTTATTTATTATGGCCACTGTTTCACCTGTTAATTCTTCCTCGTCGCGCGTGTCAGTTGCAGCGGCGACGCGTCGCATCGCTTTGGCGGGCAACCCGAACGCGGGGAAAACGACGCTCTTCAATGCTTTGACCGGAATGCGCCAGAAAGTCGGCAATTATCCAGGCGTCACGGTCGAGAAAAAAGAAGGGCGCTGCGTTTTGCCCAGCGGCGAAGCGACGATTCTCGATTTGCCAGGAACTTATTCGCTGTCGCCCAAATCGCCCGATGAAGAAATCGCGCGCGATGTTTTGCTGGGCTTGCGCGCCGACACGCCGGTTCCCGATGTGGTTGTCGTTGTCGTGGATGCGTCCAATCTCGAGCGCAACCTTTATCTGGCGACGCAGGTTTTGGAACTCGGCATCCCGACGATTGTGGCCTTAAATATGAGCGATGTGGCGCGCGCCAATGGCAAGCCGGTTGATGCTCAAAGTCTCAGTCGTGCATTGGGCGCGCCTGTTGTTGAACTGGTCGCGTCGCGCGGCGCGGGCTTGGATGTTCTGCGGCACGCTTTGTCACAAACAATTGCGGTTCCGCAGCCGCCTTCGCTTAAACTTCCCGAAAAAGCCGAAATTGCGCGCCAAACGCTGTCTCGAGTACTCGAAGCCTCGTTCAACGGCGACGCAGAAAACGAAGTTTCATCGCGGGCGAAGGGAATCGCTTTGCGCTTGTTGTGCGGCAACATTCCACTGGAAACTTTGCGTCGCACCTTTGGGCCGATTGTGGCCGAAGCGACCGAAGAAGCGCGCGCCATTTGCGAAGTTTCGGTTGCGCGCCTGGGCGCGATGGAAGCCCAATCGCGCTATGTCGAACTGAGCGAAATCGCCAAAAACGTGGTGCTGCGCCCGCAAGAAGAACTGTCGCGCTCGCTGTCCGATAAGTTGGACGCCGTTTTGACGCACAAAATCTGGGGCATGGCGATTTTTGCGCTGATTACGCTGCTTGTTTTTCAAGCGATTTTTTCGTGGGCAAACGTGCCGATGAATTGGATCAACAACGGCGCGACGGCGCTGGGTAACTGGGTGACGACGCACATGGCGGCAGGGCCGTTGCGCGATTTGCTGGTCAATGGCGTCATCGCGGGCGTCGGCGCTGTCCTGGTTTTTCTGCCACAAATTTTGATATTGTTCTTCTTCATCGGTTTGTTGGAAGATACGGGTTATATGGCGCGCGCCGCGTTTTTAATGGACAGAGCGATGAGTCGCGTCGGGCTTCACGGGCGCGCTTTCATTCCGCTGATGAGCAGTTTCGCGTGCGCGATTCCGGGCATCATGGCGACGCGCACGATTTCCAACCGCCGCGACCGCATGACGACGATTCTCATCGCGCCTTTGATGACGTGTTCGGCGCGACTTCCGGTTTACACCTTGATGATTGCGACGTTTATTCCCGCACGCGCGTTGTGGGGCGTTCATCTCGGCGGACACTTTTTCGGATTAACTTTGCCCGCTGCGATCATGTTCGGCTTGTATCTGGGCGGAATGATGGCGGCGATGGCGGCGGCGTGGGTTTTCAAGAAAACGCTTTTCAAAGGCCCGCCTCCCGCCTTGATGATGGAATTGCCGCCCTATAAAATCCCCGCCTGGCGCAACATCGTGGTGACGATGTGGGACAGGGCTTCGATGTTCCTCAAGCGCGCCGGAACCGTCATTTTGGCGATTTCGGTTGTGCTGTGGTTCATGTTGTCCTATCCAAAATTGGGCGCCAATGAACAATCGCAAGCCATCCGCGATTTCGCTGCGACGCCAAGTGCGATTTCGACCAATCGAGTACTCGATAATGCTTCAGCATTGACGTCTGCGCAGCGCGATGAAATCCTGGCAGCGGCGCAACTTCGTCATTCGTTCGCTGGACAAATCGGGCGCGTGGTTGAACCAGCGATTGCGCCTCTGGGTTTCAACTGGAAAATTGGCATTGGACTTATCGGCGCGATGTCGGCGCGCGAAGTTTTCGTCTCCACGATGGGCACGGTTTACAGCGTGGCGGATGCTGACGAAACATCCAAAGGCTTGAAAAGCGCGATGTATCATGACAAATGGCCGGACGGACGACCAGTTTGGACGCCTTTAGTCGCGGTTTCATTGTTGATTTATTTCGTCTTGGCGATGCAATGTATGTCAACTTTGGCTGTTGTGCGCCGCGAAACCAATAGCTGGACATGGCCGCTTTTTATGCAGGTTTACATGACGGCGCTGGCTTGGTTCGCCTCGTTCGCGGTTTACCAAATCGGGCGCATGATGGGTTGGGGCTGAAGCTGTGATAAACATCAGCAGCAGCCGTCCATCGAGTACTCGATAGACGGCTGCTGCTTTATGGTATGAGTAAATCACCAACTTGGTGATTTGGAGCCGCTTCATGTTTCTCGTGCCAAAAATGCGCCGCTGCGCGATGTCGACCCTTGTCGCTTTTGGATTGACCTACACCTCGTCTTGCGCCGCGCCACAAGCGAATGCGCCACAAGCAAATGCGCCTCAAGCGAGTGCGTTGAGCAACGTCGCAGTGGACGCTAAATTGTTGTTGACGCCGCGAATGGTGACCAACGAATCGGCGTTGGGTGATGCTTCGCAACTGGTCGATGAACAGCAGTTATCGGGCGATCCGCTGAACGGAAAAGGCGGTGTTCCGCAAACTTCGTGGGTTGCGGGTTGGACAGAATGGCAATATCCGATTCACGCTTTTCTTGATTTGGGTGCGCCGTACAAAATCTCCGCGATTTGCCTTTACGACACCGAAGGAACGGGCGCTGTCACGATTTCCGCCGGACATCCGTTCGCTTGGCAGCCGCTTTTTACCGACAATCAGAACGGCTACATGAGTTGGGATAAGCACACAACAAATGTCGAAACGCGTTACTTGCGCATTTCCATCGCCGCGCGAATGCTCC
This sequence comes from Abditibacteriaceae bacterium, assembly GCA_965277285.1. Taxonomy (GTDB): domain Bacteria; phylum Armatimonadota; class Abditibacteriia; order Abditibacteriales; family Abditibacteriaceae; genus DASVUS01. Next base: position 531,301 of record OZ255721.1, read on the forward strand.
ATATGCCGGAAATTGTGGTTTATGGTCACGCTTTGGGAAAGCCCGCAGCGCCGCCAAAAAAGATTGTTGTCAAGAGGCCGCTGCAGCCAACGATGGAACACTTTATCGGCATCAACGGCTTTATCGACGATCCGTTTGACGCTTTGAGCGTGGCGGGTTTCGTGCGCGAATATCATCCTCTGGACTGGGACGAAGCGAGTAAGGACGGGCAGCAAATGGCGTGGTCGCCCAGTCCGGCAGGTGGCGGCTGGAGCTTTGACGCGTATTATGGCGAGTTGAAAAAGCGCGGCATCACGGTTTCGCCGTGCCTTCAGCAAAGCCCGCAATTGTTCGGCGGCAATGACAACAAGCCGATTGCGTCCAATGCCGACGGCGCAGATCCGCGTTCTTATGCGCTGCACGCCGAGCATTTGTTTCAATATGCGGCGCGCTATGGCAGCGTTCGAGTACTCGATTCACGCTTGAAACTGGCGGCCAACCAAAAGCGCGTCAGTGGCCTGGGTTTGCTGCATTATTTTGAAGATTGGAACGAGCCGGACAAAAATTGGCGAGGCCGCGAAGGTTACTTCACGCCTTATGAACTGGCCGCGATGGGCAGCGCCGACCGCGACGGGCACAAAGGTACGATGGGGCAAAACGCCGGAATCAAGAACGCTGACCCGAAGGCGCAACTTGTGATGCCTGGCCTGGACGGTTTGCGCATCGACTACTTGACGGCGATGAAAGTGTGGAGCGATTGGAATCGTGGCGGGCAGTTTCCTTACGATGTCATCAACGTGCATCACTATTCCAACGCCAGCGGCGACCAGTTTGAAGGCTTGACCAAAAATGGCGTCAGTCCCGAACAAGACCATTTGCGCGACAAAGTGCGTGCCGTCGTCCAATGGCGCGACCAGAATGTGCCAGGAGCCGAAGTCTGGCTGACCGAATTTGGCTACGATGTCAATCAGGGTTCGCCGCAGCACGCACCGCAAATCGGCGCTTATTCGCCCGAAGAAGTGCAGGCGCAATGGTTGGTGCGCTCCTATTTTGCGATTGCCGCAGCGGGATCCGACCGCGCCGCCATGTTTATGTTGCGCGATGTCGATGCCAAAGATCAGACGCAGTTTTCATCCAGCGGCCTGACCACGAAAAAAGACGAATGGACGAAGCGCCCCGCCTGGTTTTACGTTGATACCTTGAAAAACCGTTTGCGCGGAATGCGTTTCGCTGGCGAAGTCGCGTCCGGCAACGCCCGGGTGACAATTTATCGTTTCAAAAGCGAGGAAGGAAATCGCGTCGCCTACGCGGTTTGGTGTCCGACCAGCGATGGCAGCACAATCGAGTACTCGATGCGCCTCTCGCCGTTGTTGCGCAACGCCAAGTTGGTGCGACTGCAAAACGGGCAGGCAAACGGCGTCGAATCAACTTTGCCACTTCAAAAAGGCGTCGCAAAGTTGAGTGTCAGCGAACGTCCCATTTTCGTGTTGACGGACGAAATGACCGGTTGAAAAGCGAATTCCTGAAAACTCGCGCGTCAAAGTTTCCTGACGATGCGCGCGAACGTGCTGACTTGAGCTGCGTCGAGAAAGTTGTTCATTGACTTAAGCGTTGAAAAGCCGAAAAGGAAAGTCCCAAGGAGAAGTCAAAATGTCTCAAGACCTGATTGTTTTCGCCATTGTCGCGGGCGCGGCGGCCTATATCGGGCGCATGATTTGGAACATGACGCGCGGCCAGAGCGATTGCGGCTGCGGCAAAGACGGCGGTTGTTCCTCGAAAACCGCAACCAAATCGGCGCTGAAATCGAGTACTCAATCGCTCGATGAAATGCCTTTGGTTCAAATCACGACGCGCCGCAAATGATTGCAATCTTAATTGTCAATTGGAACACGCGCGATCTGCTTCGCGCGTGTTTGCTGTCTTTGCAGAAGAATCTCGGCGACGTGGAACACCAAATCGTCGTTGTTGATAACGCCTCGCGCGACGAGAGTGCGCAAACCGTGCGCGACGAATTCCCCGACGTTCATCTCATCGAAAACCTGCAAAACGAAGGCTACGCGCGCGGCAATAATCAAGCGTTCGAGTACGCGAAACAGTTCGCTCCGCAATGGATTTGGCTGCTCAATTCCGACACGGAAATCTTCGCCGATTCGCTGCCCGCTTTGCTCGATTTCGCACAGCAACATCCACCAGCGGGCGCCTTCGCATCAGCCTTAATCGACGCGCGTGACGGACACATTCAGCGTTCGTGCCGCACTTTTCCAACACCAAAAGCGTTGTGGACGGAAGCGACGAATTTGCAGAAAATCTTCCCGCGTTCGCGCAAATTCGGCTTTTATCGTTACGGCGATTGGAGTATGAAAACGGCGCGCGAAATCGAACAACCGATGACGAGCAGCTTGCTCGTTCGACGCAGCGCGATAGAACAAAGCGACGGTCTGTTCGACGAACAATTCCCAATTTTCTTCAACGACGTGGACTTATGTTTTCGCCTGCGACAGAAAGGTTTCGCTATCTGGTTTGTGCCGCAAAGTCGCGTTAAACATTGGGGCGGCGCGAGTACGAATCAAAACAAACCAGCGATGATCCGCGAAAGTCACCGCGCAATGGAAGCCTTTTATCGCAAACATTGGCAAACAGAGTATTCGAAGTTGGTTTATAACGCGACGATTGCGCTGGTTCGCGCCTCGAGCAAGTTCCGCACGTGGCGCGCTGAAAAACGGTGATATTGGGACACGGATTTCATACACGGATTGAACGGATTTGCACGGATCGAAAAGAAGAGAGAACGAGTATTCGATTAACCTTTTCCTATTCTGACCCGTGAAAACCCGTTCAATCCGTGTATGAAATCCGTGTTCTATGGACGCGTTTGAATCTGAATCAGCGGCGCTGCAATCGCGTCGTTCATTTTGCCGCGTCGGTAACCTTCCAGATCGAGCAAAATGGTGTTGTAACCGGCGTCTTTGAGTACTCGAATCAGTTCGTCACGAAGTTCAAAAGCGCGCGAAAGTTCTTCTGGCGCGACTTCGATGCGCGCTGTCAATTTTCCTTTTTCGTCGAAATGGCGCACTCGCACTTCGCGCAAACCTTGAGTGCGCAAAAAGGCTTCGCCGCGCCCGATCATGCGTAAAGCCTCGATTGTGACGGGCGTGCCATACGGAATGCGCGAACTCAGGCACGGCATGGCGGGTTTGTCCCATGTCGGCAAATCCAATTGCTTGGACAGTTGACGAATCTCGTTTTTGCTGAGGTTGACTTCGCGCAAGGGCGAGCGAATTTGTTTTTCGGTTCCGGCCTGTGCGCCCGGGCGCCATTCGCTCATGTCGTCCAAGTTGGTGCCGTCGCAAACCGCATCGAAATCTTCGTCGCGCGCGATTTTTGTCAATGTCTCGAACAAGTGACTTTTGCAAAAATAGCAGCGATTGTTCGGGTTGGACGCGTAATTTTCGTCGTCCATTTCGTGCGTTTCGACGACGCGCAAGTTCGCGCCGATTTCGTGCGCCAATTCAACTGCCGCGTCGTGTTCTTCGGGCATCAAAGACGGCGAAACGCCGATAATTCCGAGGGCGCGCTCGCCCAGTTCCTGATGCGCGACTTTGAGCAGAAACGCCGAATCGACGCCACCCGAATAGGCGATAATCACGCGCGAGAAGCCACGCAAAATCGCGCGCAGTTGTTCGTTTTTGGTTTCTAAAGTTGTGTCGAACGTCGTCGTTGTCATGCCGGAAAGTGTATCATTTCGAGTACTCGATTATGAAACCAATTCTTCCCGCTCTCGATTTTTTGCTCCAATCCCCCGACGAACACGCCGAACTTCTGGCATTTTTGCGCGTGCATCGCGTTGGATTGATCACCAATCACACAGGCCAAGCGCAAAGTGGAACAACGACGTTGGACGCCTTGCGCCAACTCGATATTCCGGTCGGCGCGCTTTTTTCGCCGGAACACGGAATCGCTGGAAAGTTGGAAGGCGATGTCGCGTCTTCAAAAACTGATGACGGTCTGGTCATTCATTCGCTGTATGGCGCGACGCGACGCCCGACCGCGGAAATGCTGTCTGAAATTGACGTTCTGATTTTCGATATTCAAGACGTTGGCGCGCGTTTCTATACATACGGCTCGACGCTGGCCTATGCGCTGGAAGAATGCGCGAATTTCGACAAAACGTTGGTCGTGCTGGATCGCCCGAATCCGTTAGGCGGACGGAAAATTGAAGGCCCTATGCTGGAAAACGATTGTCAAAGTTTCGTTGGTCATGTCCAAATTCCGGTCGTTCACGGCCTGACATTGGGCGAATTGGCGCGACTTCATGCGAAGAACGAAAACCTTAATGGCGATTTGCGTGTTGTTCGTTGCGCCAATTGGAGGCGTGAAACCTTGTGGCCGCAAACCGGCCTGAAATGGATCGCGCCATCGCCGAACTTGCCCGATTTTCAAAGCGCGCAATGGTATCCAAGTTTGTGTTTGCTGGAGTTTTCCCATGTCGCGGTTGGGCGCGGAACCGATGCGCCATTTCAAATCGTCGGTGCGCCGTGGCTGAATCCGCATCGAGTACTCGAATATCTGGAAAGCTGGCGCGGCTGGAACAATTTGAACGTTTCTGCGCAAGCCATTCATTTCACACCGAGGCACGCGATTTACGAAGGCGAACAATGTCGCGGATTAAAGTTCCGTTCAGAAGACGCGTCGAAAGTTGCGATGACTGATTTTGGTTTGACCTTGTTGTGGGCTTTGCGCCAAAGTCATCCCGACGAATTCGATGCGGAAAAATTGCGCGCCTCATGGCAACTGGTTGGCTCGCATCGAGTACTCGATTGTCTGGAAAACAACGATTTAAATGCGGCGTTGAAATTGTCGCAAGAAGGCTTGCAGAAGTTTCAGGAAGCGCGAACGACGATTTTGTTATACGATTGAGGGCACGATGAAAGAGAAATGGTTTCAAGTCAGTTTTCGTTTGATGGGCGATTCATTGCCAGTTGATGAAATGAGTACGAAGCTCGGAATCGAGCCTTCAAACATCAGTCGAAAAGGCGAACATATCAAAGCGAATCCTCGCTACGCAAAATATCAGACCAATGTTTGGGGTTTAATTTGGACAAAAGACTCGTCGGTTTCCTTTGAAGACCAGATTAGCGACTTACTCGATGTGTTAGAACATAAACAAAGTGCTTTAGCAGAAGTGTTGGCTATGCCAAGTGTGAGAGGTGAGTTGTTTCTTGGCTTCGGTTCAGTGCATGGGCAGGGCGGCGCGCACTTTCCGGCTTCGCTTCTTTTGCGCATTGCAGCTTTGGGTTTAGATATTGATTTGGACTTGTATCCAAAAACGATTGTAAGCCAGGCCAAATAGTGGACGCGTTCAATACTCACAATTTGAACTTATCGCCGCCGTGCGCAGTTATCGAGGTTTGATCTTATGAAACAAGACTCGCAGCATCCAATTATCGAGCGGCCTTTCGAGTACTCGATTGTTGCTTTTTACTTCGAGCGCGACTTTGAAGACGGGCGCGAAAGTTATTTTGACTTGACTTTGCGCAAAGGCAATGTAACGCGACGGCTCCGTTTCTTAGCACCAAGCAACATTCGCATCGGTGACGTTTGGAACAATAGCGGCATGGTTATTCTCGATATAAGCGCGCGACAATGGGACGGATTAAGCGTTGAAATAGCGAACTTTGAAAACGCTGAAGGTTCGATCGAACTTTGCGCGCGCGACGTGATTGATTTGGACGAAGAAGAAACTAAACCTTAAATTTATAACCGACGCCGCGCACTGTCAAAATGTGTTGCGGTTGCGAAGGCAAAGGTTCGAGTTTTTCGCGCAGCCATCGGATGTGAACGTCGAGTGTGCGTTCGTCGCCGTAAAAATCTTCGCCCCAGACGCGTTCCAACAACGTTTCGCGCGCGACAGTTTTTCCCGCCGAAGATAATAAAACGCGCAATAAATCGAACTCTTTCAAGGACAGTTTAACTTCGCTGATGGCGCCGCTTTCTTCGTTGCGCAAACGCACTTCGTGGCGCGCCATGTCCATTTCGATGAAACCGGCGCGCAAAGTCTGGCTTTGGCCTTCGGGCGGGTTTTCCTGCGGCGCGGCGCGTCGCAACAAAGCACGAACACGCGCCACCAATTCGCGCATTCCAAACGGCTTCACCAAATAATCGTCGGCGCCCAGTTCCAGGCCGATGACTTTATCACTTTCTTCGCCGCGCGCCGTCAGCATGAGAACGGGCGCGCTGGTTTGCAATTCGGGATCGTGGCGTAGCGCGCGACAAACTTCCCAACCACTGATTTTGGGCAGCATCACATCGAGCACGATCAAGTCGGGCTTGTGTTCGCGCACCTGCTTCAAAGCGCTTTCGCCATCGAAGGCGGCAATGGTGTCGAAACCGGCTTTTTGCAGGTTGTAAGAAATGGTCTCGACCAGCATTCGCTCGTCGTCCACAATGAGAACATTCGGCATCGCTCTCATTTTAACACCGCGCAAGTTAAATCGAGTTTAAGATGGAAAAACAGGACGCACAAACTTTACCTAACCCCAAGCGGAAGCGCGGGGGCTAACGTAACTGCTGCTTCAGCATGGCATTTTCGCGGCGCACATTGACACCTTAAAGGCGCAGGGCCCGACGTGACTGCTGCTTCAGCCCCCGCGCTTACGTTTGGGGTTGGTTAAGTTTGTGCGTCCTATTTCTCATGTCCAATACAAAATGCGACTTTGTGGGAAACGCGTCGTAATTTCGCGCTCGAAGAAAGCGCGCATTTGCTTCATCGTTGCGCGTGGATAAACGTATTTGGTGCCGCCGAATTTGTTGCGCTTGATCTCGCGGTTTTCGTCGCTCATGTCGAGCGAAGATTTGGGATACCAACCTTGCAACACTTCGCGCGAGCCGGGCGTGAAACGATGCGTGATCAGTTCCCACGTCAGGTCACAACTGAAATCGAGTACTCGATGCAAACCGTCCAGCAATTGCGTGTAATGACTTTGCCAATCGTCCATCGCCATAATCGGCGCCAGAACCACACCAATCGGATAAGCGCCGCCGCCTTGTTCGCGCGGCAAAGCCAACTGTCGCAAAGCGTTCATTCTGTTGGTTAAAGACGCGGTGCCACCTTCCAGACGCGAAGAAATCGGCGCCGCATTAAGGCTAATGCGGCAACGCGTTTGATTGTTGTGCTCCAAACTCAGTAATGGTTCAACCGCATCGAACTTGGAAACCCAGCGCAGAAAACCATTCTGGCGCGTGCCGAAATACTCAATGGCGCGGCTCAAACTTCCTGTCAAATGTTCCAAACTGAGCGGGTCGGTGTAGCAACTCGCCTCAAAAGTTGTCGGCTCGTTGGGCTTTTCAAAGCGCGCCAGATTGTCGAGAATCGCGTCGAGATTGGCGTAAGCGCGCACGACAGGCGGGCCGCTCAAACTTCCGGCCAAGTAGCAATACTGACAATGCGCCGGGCAACCTTCGGCGACGTGAAACTGCCAGTCGGCGCTGGGCGGAATCGGCTGCAATTTGAACTGCGAAGGTGGCGCGACAACAACCGCCAGCGTGCGTTTGGCCTTATTGTACGTGGCTTTCTCGTCAATACCACGCAAACCTGTCAGGCGATTCGACTTTTCGATTTCGACGGGTAAGTTCAAGTTTTGCACGCGCTTCAAGATGCGTTGTCCATGCGCTTCATCCAATGCGGCGGGCGTAAAAACGACGCGTTCCGGTATCCACAATTTGGGAGTTTGAAGGGCTTTCGAGTACTCGTTGGGCGGCGAAAGGAGAAGTGTTTGATTCACTATCAAAGGACGAACGAAACGCCGACACGCGCCGTGTTTGCGATAAAATAATCACATATTTATTAGCCACAAAGAGCACAGAGAGCACAAAGAAGAGAGATTCGAGTACTCGATTTCTGCCGTTCCTTCTTTGTGTTCTTTGTGCTCTTTGTGGCCATTTCCTATGAAATTTCTTCACTTTGCCGATGTGCATTTGGGCATGGAAAATTACGGGCGCGTCAATCCGCAAACCGGGCTGAACTCGCGCTTTGAAGACGGCTTGAAATGCCTCGCTTTCATCATCGACACCGCGATTGAACGCGAGGTGGACGCGGCGATTTTCGCGGGCGATGCGTATCGCACCTGCGACCCCAATCCGACGCACGCTTATGGTTTCGCGCAGCAAATGCGGCGTTTGCGCGACGCCCGAATCCCGCTGATTATGGTTCCTGGCAACCACGATATTCCGGTCAGTTTTGGTCGCAAATCGTCGATTGACATCTTCGGCGCGCTGGGCAACGAACTGGTTCACGTCTTAACGCAGCGGCGCATTCACCTGATTTCGACCAGGAGCGGCGACTTGCAAATCGCGCCGTTTCCGTGGCCGGTGCGCTCCAATTTGATGACGCAGGACGAACATCGCGGCATGAAAGAAGAAGAGTTGACGCGCGAAATAGAAAATCTTTCCGCCAAAGCGATTGAAGGTTTGGCCGACGCGGTTGACGCGACTTTACCCGCCGTTTTGGTGGCGCACATCATGGCCGATAAAGCCGAAACCTCGGGCAGCGAATACTACGCGGCGATCATGCGCGACCCGCGTTTGCACGTCGGAACTCTGGCCAACGAAAAGTTCGATTACGTCGCGCTGGGACACGTTCACAAGTTTCAAGACCTTAATAAAGGCCAACAGCCGCCAGTTGTTTACACGGGTTCGATGGACAGAATCAATTTTGGCGAAGAACGGGATGTCAAAGGTTTTTGCTTGGTCGATATTGCGCAAAAAGGCCACGCGTCTTATGAATTCATCGAAACGCCGACGCGTCCTTTCGTAACGATTCGCTGTGATATTGCAAGTGGCGAAGAACCGACGAGCGCGATTTTAGAAGCGATTGAACGTTCGAGTACTCAATTGCCAAACGCCGTTGTGCGTGTCGTTTACGACCTGGATGAAGAACGTGAAATCGACTTGAACTTGAAGGAAATTCATCGCGCGCTGGACGAAGCATTTCTTGTTGATTCCATTGCGCGCGCACCAAGACAAGCCGAAGAACGCGCGCGCCGCAGCGACCTGACGGAAAGTTTGGGCTGGCCTGAAGCCCTGGAAAAATACGCCGAATTGCACACCGATTTGAAGCCGCACTTGAGCGAAATAAAAGCGTGCGCGACACGCATCGAAAGCGAATTGACGCAGGTGAAATAGGCGAAACTTGCGGTAAATTGGTCGAATTGAGGAAAAGTTTCGTGAGTCAGCAAACCAAAGGTTCTCTGGAAAGTGCTGTTGCCGATGCCGCCGTGCGTTTTCAGCGCGAGCAGCATGGGCGCGGTGCGGCCAATGTGCGCGCGCATTTGCTGGGCAATTTGCTCATCGTGCGCTCGACCGGCATCTGGACGCCGGTTGAAGCGCGCTTGACGAACTCGGATGAAGGGCGACGGCTGATTAAAAGTTCGCGCTACGAATTGCGTTCGCTCAACGGCGAGGAAATGGAAGGTTTGGTGGCGCAAATTGTCGGTTGCGCCGTCACGCATTCGTTTTTCGATGTCAACGTGCCAGCCGCTGAGCAAATGGAAACCTTTGTCCTGGAAGCCGACATCGAAAAACGCTTGCTGCGCGACGATTTGAATCGCTTAAATCACGGCGATCTCAAACGCGAACGGTGAGGCGCGGCGTATCGAGTACTCGAAAGTGAAAGTTGTGATGTAACTCAACGAACCCCAAGCGGAAGCGCGGGGGCTGAAGCAGCAGTTACGTCAGCCCCCGCGCTTCCGCTTGGGGTTCGTTGGTGCAATGTCGCAAAAAATTCTTCTCAATTCTCTTGACAAGGCGATGTGAATGCGGTAATTATTCGATTGTCGGGCAAAAATTAAAGATCGAACAGATGCGGTTGCCGCGCTGAAGGGTTCTGGTTCATGTGAAATTTCATGTGACCGGAACAAGTCAGAGGGGAGGCCAAAGGTTCGCAAAAGTTTCACGCGGTTCATCCGTCGTGGAAGTGATGCGATTTCTTTGGCCTCCCCTTTTTGTTTGTCTGGCGCGTTTTGGCTCAATCGCAACAAGGAGAAAGCGGATGATGGACGTGATTTATCTGGTGCTGGCGGTGTTGTTTTTCGTCGTCGGCGCGGCCTATGTCAAAGGTTGTGAAAAGCTGTGAGGACACGAGAAAACGACGATTCGAGTACTCGAATTGCGGAGGAGAAGCGATGTTCGACTATGTTTTGAACGGTTTGATTTCCGCGGCGCTGCTGGCCTATTTGCTGTATGCGCTGCTCAAGCCGGAAAAGTTTTAACGACGGGAAACGACGAGGCCGGAGGAAATTACTTCCGGCAAAGGAACATCCGAGGAACACGATGACACCGAACGGGATTTTTCAGATATTGCTATTCTTCGCGCTGATCGTGGCGGCGGCCAAGCCGCTGGGCACGTTCATGGCGAAGGTTTACGAAGGCGAACGGACGTTTTTGTCGCCGATTATGGGGCCGCTGGAACGCGCTTTCTACAAGATGTTCGGCGTCGATCCGAACGACGACATGCCGTGGACGACCTACACTTTTGCGGTGCTGGCGTTTAGCCTCGCCGGACTTGTTTTGACCTATGTTTTGCTGCGCGCGCAGGGCGCCTTGCCTTTCAATCCGTTGCACGTCGGCGCCAAGCAGATGACGCCCGATCTGGCGTTCAACACGGCGGCGAGCTTTACCACCAACACCAACTGGCAGGCGTATTCGCCCGAAGTCACGGTTTCGTATTTCTCGAACATGGTCGCGCTGGCGATTCATAACTGGATGTCGGCGGCGGTCGGAATGGCCATTGCAATTGCCGTGGTGCGCGGTTTTGCGCGCCGTTCCAGCGAAGGCATCGGCAACTTCTGGGCGGATATGACGCGCTCGATTTTGTATATTTTGCTGCCTTTGTCGATCATCGGCGCTTTGTTCATGGTGCAGCAGGGCGTGCCGCAAAACTTCAATTACACGACGGTCACGACGCTCGAAGGCGCGTCGCAGAACATCATGCAAGGGCCGGTCGCTTCGCAGGAAATCATCAAGATGCTGGGCACCAATGGCGGCGGATTTTTCAACGCGAACTCGGCGCATCCCTTTGAAAACCCGACGCCTTTGTCGAACTTGTTCCAGATGTTTCTGATTTTCCTGATTCCTGGCGCGCTGACTTACACCTTCGGCAAAATGGTCGGCAACACGCGGCAAGGTTGGGCGCTGTTTGGCGCGATGAGCGTGCTGTTTCTGGCGGGCGTCGGCGTTTGCTACAAGTTTGAGGCGGCGGGCAACCCGCAAACCGCCAAGATGGGCTTGATGACGGACGCTTCGAGTACTCAACCCGGCGGCAATATGGAAGGCAAGGAAACGCGCTTCGGCATTGCGAATTCGGCCTTATTTGCGACTGTCACGACCGACGCGTCCTGCGGCGCGGTCAACGCGATGCACGATTCGTTCACGCCGATGGGCGGCCTGGTTCCGCTGGCCAACATGAAAACCGGCGAAGTTATTTTCGGCGGCGTCGGCGCGGGACTGTACGGCATCTTGATGTATGCGGTTTTGGGCGTCTTCATCGCGGGCTTGATGGTCGGACGCACTCCCGAATATCTGGGCAAGAAAATCGAGCAATACGAAGTCAAAATGGCGATGCTGGCGACGCTCGTTTTGGCGGGCTGCACGCTGGGTTTCACCGCTCTTGGCACCAACCTCGATTTGCCCAAAGACGGCGCGATGGGTTCGCTCAATACGTGGCAGGGCAGCTCCTATGGCGGAACCAATACCAGTTATGGCGCGATGTATAACAACGTCAACAACAACGGGCCGCACGGTCTGTCCGAAGTGTTGTACGCCTACACCTCGGCGACCGCTAACAACGGTTCGGCTTTCGCGGGCATCACGGCCAACACGCCAATTTACAACGCGACGATTGGTCTGGCCACCCTCATCGGGCGCTTTCTGATGATTATCCCGTTGCTGGCGATGGCGGGCAGTCTGGCGCGCAAAAAGTTTGTGCCAGCTTCAGCGGGAACATTGCCGACCGATACCAGCACCTTTGCGCTGCTGCTGGTCGGCGTGATTATCATCATCGGCGCACTGACGTATTTTCCGGTTTTGTCGCTCGGCCCCATCGTGGAGCATTTGCAGATGGCGGCGGGAAAATCGTTTTAAGCCAATCGAGTACTCGAGCCAGCGATTGAAATCGCGGCTGGCGAGCCTGTCGGCTGACTGTCCGCCTACGCGGACATTTGGATGATGTCCACGAAGGTGGACAGTTGGCACAAAGCGCCGTTCAGACGCGATTTCAATCGCTGGCATCAATAAAGGAAAACAACAATGGCGACATTTACACCCATGTCTCCCGAAACAATTCAAACCGCGCCTTCGGATGGCGGTTCGCCGCGCCCTCGCCGTTCCAGTTCGCTGTTCGACCCGAACATCATTCGCCGCGCTCTGGGCGATGCCGTGCGCAAGCTCGATCCGCGCCAGGTCGCCAAAAATCCGGTCATGTTCGTGGTCGAAATCGGCAGCATCGTGACGACGTTCTACTTCATCAAAGACCTGATGACGCACGCGCCCGATGTGGCTTTCGTCGGTCAAACCACGATGTGGCTGTGGTTCACGGTTTTGTTCGCCAACTTCGCCGAAGCGATGGCCGAAGGTCGCGGAAAAGCCCAGGCCGACACCTTGCGCAAGGCCAAAACCGAAACTTCGGCGCGCAAGCTGGCCGAACCCGATGTCAACAGCACGCGCGAGGAAAGCGTCAACGCGACGCAACTGCGCAAAGGCGACATGGTGGTTTGCGAAGCGGGCGACATCATCCCGGGCGACGGCGAAGTCATCGCGGGCGTTGCCTCAGTCGATGAATCGGCGATCACCGGCGAAAGCGCGCCCGTCATCCGCGAAAGCGGCGGCGACCGTTCAGCTGTCACGGGCGGCACCAAAGTTTTGTCGGATCGCGTCGTGATTCAAATCACCAGCAACCCGGGCGAAAGTTTCATCGACCGCATGATCGCGCTCGTTGAAGGCGCGCAACGCCAGAAAACGCCGAACGAAATCGCGCTCTCGATTTTGCTCGCCGGTTTGACCATCATCTTCTTGTTCGCCGTCGTGACGCTGCTGCCCTTCGCCAATTACAGCGTGCGCAGCGCGGGCAGCGGACACGTGCCGTCGATCACGATTTTGGTCGCGCTGCTGGTCTGCCTGATTCCGACCACAATCGGCGGTTTGTTGAGCGCCATTGGCATCGCGGGCATGGACAGAGTGATGCAGCACAACGTGCTGGCGATGAGCGGCAAAGCCGTCGAAGCGGCGGGCGATGTCAACACGCTGCTGCTCGACAAAACCGGAACGATCACGCTGGGCAACCGCCAGGCGGCGGAGTTTATTCCTATGCCTGGCGTCGAAATCAACGAACTGGCGAACGCGGCGCAATTGTCTTCACTCGCCGATGAAACGCCGGAAGGCCGCTCGATTGTGGTTTTGGCGAAGGAAAAATACGGCTTGCGTGGCCGCGAACTGAGCGACCGCGAAGCCGAGTTCATTCCTTTCACGGCGCAGACGCGCATGAGCGGCGTCAACATTGACGGGATGCAGGTGCGCAAAGGCGCGGGCGATTCGGTCAAAGCGTGGGTTGTCGAGCAGGGCGGACACATTCCCAACGAATTGGACGAAGTGACGACGCGCATCTCGAAAATCGGCGGCACGCCTCTGGTTGTGGCCTTGAACGATAAAGCTCTGGGCGTCATTTACCTGAAGGACATCGTGAAAGGCGGCATGCGCGAGCGCTTCGATCAACTGCGCTCGATGGGCATCAAAACCATCATGATCACGGGCGACAATCCTTTGACGGCTAAAGCGATTGCCGAAGAAGCGGGCGTCGATGATTTTCTGGCGCAGGCCACGCCCGAAGCGAAAATGGCGCTCATCAAAGCCGAACAAGCCGGTGGGAAACTGGTCGCCATGACGGGCGATGGCACCAACGACGCGCCCGCTCTCGCGCAGGCCGACGTGGGCGTGGCGATGAATACGGGAACGCAGGCCGCCAAAGAAGCCGGCAACATGGTCGATCTGGATTCCAACCCGACCAAGTTGATCGAAGTCGTCGAAATCGGCAAGCAGTTGCTGATGACGCGCGGCGCCTTGACGACGTTTTCGATTGCCAACGACGTGGCGAAATACTTCGCCATCATCCCCGCGATGTTTGCGGGCACCTATCCCGAACTGAGCCGCTTGAACATCATGGGTTTGAGCAATCCGTATTCGGCGGTCTTGTCGGCGGTCATTTTCAACGCGCTGATTATTATCGCCTTGATTCCGCTGGCCTTGCGCGGCGTGAGTTACAAACCGATGGGCGCCGTTCAAACCCTGCGTCGCAACCTGCTCATTTACGGCGTCGGCGGCCTGATTGCGCCCTTCCCCGCGATCTGGATTATTGATCGAGTACTCGTTACGCTGCACCTGGCTTAAAAACGGATGGAAGAGGGCAACCACAAGGGTTGCCCCTACCGATGAATTCCATGTAGGGGTAACCCTTGTGGTTGCCCTCTTCAGCCCATTGACCTTCGCTTAAAATCTCAAGGAAACCTCATGTTGAAACAACTTCGTCCCGCCATCGCCAGCGTTCTGGCCATCACCATTCTGACGGGCTTGATTTTCCCACTTCTCATCACCGCGATTTCGCAAGTCGTCTTTCCGCATCAGGCGAACGGCAGCCTGATCGAAGTCAATGGCAAAACGGTCGGCTCGCAACTGATCGGGCAAAACTTCACCGCGCCCGGATATTTTCATCCGCGCCCTTCGGCTGCCGGAAACGGCTACGACGCCGCCAATTCGAGCGGCACCAACCTGGGGCCGACCAGCGACAAACTTTTGAACGGCATTCACAAGAAGCTGGCGAACGGCAAAGACGATCCGGGCAACTTCGACGGCATCAAAGATTTGACGGATGCGTATCGCAAAGAAAACAACATGGGCGCGGGCGACCTCGTTCCGCCGGACGCCGTGACACGTTCAGCCAGCGGACTGGATTCGGAAATCAGTCCGGCCAACGCCGCTTTGCAAGTCAAGCGCGTCGCCGCACAGCGCGGCCTGAGTGCCGAACAAGTGCAAGCGTTGGTTGATGAAAATACAGCGGGGCGCCAGTTGGGAATCTTGGGCGAACCACGCGTCAATGTCTTGACGTTGAACATCGCGCTCGACAAAGCCGCGCCAGGCAAAGCTGGCCCTATCGTGAAATCGTCCTAAATCGTAGGGGCTTGGCGCGCCAAGCCCGCGTAATTTGCCGCTTGTTTAACAATTGCGGATTGTTCAATTCGGGCTTGATGCGCGGGCTTGGCACGCCAAGCCCCTACGGTTCGCCAATCGAGTACTCGAAACGCAACAAAGGAACGACATGACCGGGCCGCTTGAATTGATGACGCGAGGTCAGCAGGCGTTTATCTGCATCGGTCTCTTCGTCATCTTGGTCGTTTTGCAATATCTTCCCCGACGAAAGTCATCCGGCCAAACGAAGCGCCAGACGAAGCGCCAGCAACCTCTCGATACTTCGCAGCCGCCTTCCTGGTGGGAAGATTGGGAGTGACATTTGGCGCAGTCAGCTTCAAAAGACGGCAAGAACTTCAGGTGGCGTAAGCCCAGGTTTAGAGAAGCGAGTTTTTGGACTCTGGTTATAATTTCCGTTTGGCCGGTGAAATTTGTATCATGGCAATGAAGTTTGGTGCGGCACAATTTTATGAATCACGATGGCCTCAACGTCACCCAATTTTTCTGGCTGCTGTTGATCTCCTTTGGGGTGGCGTTGCTCGCGCGGCGCTTGCGCGTGCCGTATGCTTTGGCGCTCGTCGTCACAGGCTTGTTGATCGGCATCCCTCGTTTGATGCCGCAGGCGCATCTCGAGCCACACCTGCTGTTCACCGTGTTTCTGCCGCCTTTGTTGTTCGAGTCGGCGATCCATCTGCGCCTGGATGCGCTGCGCCGCGATTGGAAGCCGATTGCGATTTACACGCTATTCGGCACGATCTTCTCGACTTTCATCGTGGGCGGCTTGATGGCGTGGCTCTTGAAGTTGCCGCTTCCCGTCGCGCTGGTTTTTGGAGCCTTGATTTCGGCGACCGATCCGATTTCGGTTATCGCGATCTTCAAGCGATTGGGCGCGGGACGGCGCTTGACGCTCATTATGGAAGCCGAAAGCTTGTTCAACGATGGCGTGGCGGTCGTGCTGTTCACGGTTTTGTTGGGCGTGGCGCTGGGCGGGACGGCTTCGTGGGCGTTGGGATTGGGTCAGTTCGTGCGGTTGGTTGTGGGCGGCGTTCTTCTGGGAGTCGCGATTGGCGCGATGGCTTCGCGCGTTCATCTGGAACTGGACGACCATCTGGTGGAAATCACGCTGACGACTGTGGTGGCGTTTGGCGCTTATCTGGGCGCCGAAGCCTTGCATCTTTCGGGCGTGGTCGCTGTTGTTTCGGCGGGACTGACAATCGGCAATTTCGGCCAGACGGCGATGTCTCCGAGTACTCGATTGGCGGTCACGGCGTTCTGGGAATACGCGGGCTTCGTCGTCAATTCGCTGGTCTTTTTGCTGGTGGGAATCGAGGTCGTTTATGTCAACTGGACGGACAAGTTCGGCGTGGCGCTCGTTGCGTCGCTGATTGTTCTGGCCGGACGCGCCGCGATTTATCCACTGACCTTCGTGGTCAACCGCGTGGGTGGCGAAGTGCCGCGCGCCTGGCGACATATTTTGTTCTGGGGCGGCTTGCGCGGCGCGCTTTCGATGGCGCTGGTCTTGGGGCTGCCCGCAAATTTCCCGCAGCGCGACACTCTCGTGGCCGCGACTTTCGGCGTCGTCTTGTTTTCCTTGCTGGTGCAGGGGCTTTCCATCGGAACGCTGTTGCAACGCTTGGGATTGTCGGCGCCTGGCGTCCTCAGTCCGCGTGGCAATCAGCGCCTGGCCAGTGAAATTGCGGCAATACGCGTCGCGCTGGCGCATTTAGAACAAATGCGGATGAGCGAAACCCATCCGCCGTGGATTATCGAAACGCTGACGCATGATTACGAGCGCCGTCTAACGCTGTTAAATCCGTCGGCGGAAGGGATGCAGCCGCAAGACGGTTTGAGGGAAGAAAAACAAGCCGCTGAAGTACGCAGCCTGATTTTGGCGGCAGAGAAAAGCTCTTATCAGGACGCCGAGCGACAGGGACTTTTGGAAGAAGAAGACTGGCGCCGCATCGCCGAGCGCATTGATGCCGAATTGTTGGCCTTGAAACTAAAGCTTATGGCGCCTTGAGCGCACCAATCTCACGAATTACTTGCCATGCAATTTTCTTTGCGTCGTTTACTGATCGGCGATCCGCTGCGCACCGAGCAAGCCGGTCATCAAAAGCTGTCGAACCTGCTGGCGCTGCCGGTTTTCGCGTCCGATGCCCTGTCGTCGGTGGCTTTTGCGACGGAAGAAATTATGGCGGCGCTGCTGGTCGCGGGCGCTGGAACTTTCGGCTTGACGCCGTGGCTCAGCTTGGGCATCGTGCTTCTACTGGCGATTGTCACGGTTTCCTATCAGCAAACCATCACGGCTTATCCCGGTGGCGGCGGGGCTTACACAGTCGCGGGCGCGAATCTGGGTTCGCTGGCCGGACGCAGCGCGGGCGCGGCCTTGCTCATCGACTATGTGCTGAACGCCGCCGTTTGTGCCAGTGCGGGCGCCGCAGCAGTCACTTCGCTGGCCTTGAATTATGGCCATCATTGGGAACGTTTCATGGTGCCGATTGCCATTGGCTTCATCGTGTTTATAGCGATCATCAACCTGCGCGGCGTGCGCGAAAGCGGGGCGATTTTCGCGGTTCCGGTTTATGGATTCCTCGTCGTCATGTTCGCCTTGATCGGTGTTGGCTTGTGGAAGTATATGGGCGGAACCTTGATTCCGGCGCACTCGATGGCCGAGTTGCAGGCGGCGCGCGTTGCGGACGAACATAACGCCACGTCCACTCTGGTGCCGCTCGGATTGTTCTTGTTGCTCCACGCTTTCTCGTCCGGTTGCACGGCTTTGACCGGCGTCGAAGCGATCTCCAATGGCGTGTCGGCTTTCAAAGACCCGGCGCCCAAGAACGCGCGCATCACGATGATTTGGATGGCGTGTTTACTGGGTTCGATTTTTCTGGGCTTGAGCTATTTGGCTTCCAAAGCCGGAACGCTGCCGCCCAATGCCCAGGGTTACGAAGAAACCGTGTTGTCGCAGGTCGCTCGCGTCGTCTTTGGAACGGGGCCGCTATATTTCGTGGTGCAATTTGCGACGTGCGCGATTCTCATTTTGTCGGCCAACACGTCTTTCGCCGATTTCCCGCGCCTGAGTTCGCTGATGGCGCGCGACGGTTTGCTGCCGCGCCAGTTGGCCAACATCGGCGACAAGCTGGTTTTCGACCGTGGCATCGTCGTCTTAGCTTTGGCCTCTGTTTTTCTGGTGATTCTTTTTGGTGGCAGCGTTCACGCCCTGATTCCGCTTTTCGCCATCGGTGTGTTCCTCAGTTTCACGCTCAGTCAGGCGGGCATGGTGCGGCGCTGGATGAGAAATCGCGCGCCGGGCTGGAAACTCAAGGCGTTCACCAATGGTCTGGGCGCCTTTGTGACAGGCGTGGTGACCGTTGTCTTTGGCATTGTAAAGTTCACCAGCGGCGCCTGGGTTGTCGTGCTTTTGATTCCGCTGCTGGTTTTGTTGCTGAGCGTCATTCGGCGCCATTATGTCAGTGCAGAAAAACAGTTGCATCTCACCGGCCCGACGCCTTCGGTCGAGATGCAGCATCACGTTTTGGTGCTGGTGTCCGATCTTCATAAAGGCATTCTGCCGGCTTTGCACTATGCGCGCTCGATGTCGGGGAAAGTCGAGGCGCTGCACATCGGCATCAGTTCGCGCCGCGTCGAGTTTCTGCGCGAACACTGGAGTCACTACGCGGGAGGCGTGCCTCTTGTCGTCCTCGATTCGCCTTATCGGGAATTGGTCAATCCAGTACTCGATTATATCGACGGCCTGCAAAAACAAACGCCCCATTGTCTGGTGACCGTTGTCATTCCCGAAGCGCTGACTGGCAACTGGCTGACCGATTTGCTGCACGGGCAAGCCGGTATTCGCTTGCTATGGCCGCTGCGCTCCAAACGCGGCGTGATCGCTACGCACGTTCCTTATCACATCAAACCTTTTGTGAAATTGGATTTTGATGACGAATCGCCCGCGCACCAAGTAGAAACGAGCGATCAAGGACTTTCATGAGAAGCCTCCGCAAACAACTTTTTTTCAGTCACCTCGCGCTGGTTGCTCTGATGGCGCTGGTGATGCTGGGCGCGATCATCAACTTCCTGCGCCTGGGGCTTTCGATTGACCACATCCTGCGCGACAACTACAAAAGCGTCATCGCCGCGCAAAATATGAAGGAATCGCTGGAGCGCATCGACAGTTCGACGCAGTTTTTCTTAGCCGGAGAAACCCAACTCGCGCGCACTCAATACAAGCAAAACCTGCCACTTTTCCAGAGCGCTTATAACGTGGAAGCCAACAACATCACCGAAGTTGGCGAGCAGCAATTGGCCGATGCGATTGGGGGCGGTTTCAAAACTTACAGCCGCGACGCCGAAAGTTTGTTGTTCGGCGCAACTTTGTCTGCCGCGCAAAAACGCGATTATTATTTTCATCGCCTCGCGCCTCAATTCCTGGCTTTGAAAGACCAGGCGCAACGAGTACTCGATGTGAACCAGGCGGCGATTCTGCGCGCCGACGCCCGCGCGCGTTCTCAAGCGCGACAGGGAATGTGGATCGGCATCCTGATGACGCTGACGGCGCTTGGCCTCGCACTGATTTTCGCGCGCACCGCCATCAACGCCTCGCTGACGCCTTTGGGTGCTCTGGCGCAGGGCGCGGAAGAAATCGGCGCCGGACACTTGAACCGTCGCATCGAACTGCATCGCGCCGATGAAATCGGGTTGCTGGCGCAATCGTTCAACGGCATGGCGGAAAAGCTGCGCGAGGCGCGTCGCGTCGAACAGCAACGCTTGCATCGCGCTCAACAAATGTCGGACGCCGCGCTGGAAAGTTTGTACGATCCCGTGATCGTGACCGATGCGCTGGGCAGCGTGGTGCATTTCAATCCCGCCGCGGAGCGTTTGTTCGGTTCGGCCAAAGACGCGACCGGAAAACCGATTGCGCAAGTCGTCGGCGAAGAGCGCATCGCGCGCGCCATCGAACACGCCATCAAGCAAAAAGAAGTGACCGCCGAGGAAGAAGAAACCGCCTTTGTGCCGTTGCGCGTCGGCGAAGAGCAGCGTTCTTATCGCGTGCGCGCCACGCCGATGCGCGACGAAGACGCCTTGCTGGGTGCGGTTTTAGTACTCGAAGACGTGACGCACTTGCGCGAACTCAGCCGCCTGAAAAGCGAATTTATCGGCGTCGCCTCGCACGAATTGCGCACGCCCGTGACATCGTTGTTGTTGTCGGCGCAGCTTTTAGAAGAAGGCGCAGCGGGCGCGTTGAACCCCGATCAGGCTGAAATCGTGGCCGCGCAACGCGAAGATTTGGGGCGCCTGGATCAACTGATGCGCGACTTGCTGGACATCACGCGCCTGGAATCGGGCACCACGCCGCCGCGCCTGGAGCCGACGCATCCGCGTGAACTGGCGCAGGAATCCTTCGATATGGTGCAAGCAGTGGCCAAGGGCAAAGGCGTCGCCTTGAAGATCGTCGCGCCCGACGATTTGCCCTGCGTGCGCGCCGACCGCGCGCAAATGGATCGCGTCCTCGTCAACCTTTTGAATAACGCCATTCGCCACACGCCGGAGGGAAAAGCCGTTCAAGTCGAAGTCGCGCGAGTGGATTCTTCCCCCGAATCGAAAGTGCGATTCCGCGTTTCCGATGAAGGCGAAGGCATTCCCGCCGAGTTTTTGGGGCGCATTTTTAGTCGTTTCGTGCAGGTTCCGGGCGCCACGCGCGGCGGCGTCGGTTTGGGTTTGTCCATCGCGCAAACCATTGTCAAAGCGCACGGAGGTGAGATCAAAGCCGACAGCGAGACAGGCAAAGGCAGTACCTTCTGGTTCGATTTGCCAGCCGAAATGTGAAAAGCTGATTTGAAATGGAACACGGAGCTTCGGACACAGATTGAACGGATGAACACGAATCGAAAATAGAGAAAAGATGAGATCGAGTACGGGATTTTCAAGATCTTGGCAGCATTTTGCAAAGCAGAAAACAGCACCAGAAACTCGCAGTTTGTCATTCTGAGCGCAGCGAAGAATCTAACTTCAGATATAGATTCTTCGCTGCGCTCAGAATGACAAACTCCAAGACCATGCAAAATCAGCTTCGATTTCGATCCGTGTTCATCCGTTCAACCCATGGAGCAAAATTCCGTGTTCCCAATTTCGCAAGAGTTTCTGAAAAGTCGCAAGGAGTACTCGAGATGTCTCATATTTTAGTGGTTGATGACGAGAAGAACATTCGCAAGATGGTGCGCCTGACGCTGGAGCGCGCCGGTCATACATTGGAAATCGCCGAAGATGGCCAGCGTGCTCTGGAAATTTTCGGCGATGGCGCGGGCTGGGATTTGGTGTTGACCGACCAGCGCATGCCCGCCATGGAAGGCCGCGAAGTGACGCTTGAAATGCGACGCCGCGACCCTGCCGCGCGCATCGTGATGATGACGGCTTTCGCCACCGACGAACTGGCGGGTGAGATTTTGCGCGCCGGAGCCGTCGACTTTCTGCGCAAGCCTTTTTCCGCCGACACCTTGCGCAGCGCGATTGCTGCGGCGTTGGCGCGCCCGCGCGAAGAATTGTCTCTGAAACTGGAAGACAATCAAAAAACCGCAACGCCGCCGCGCCCGATGGCGATGCCAAACATTTCGTATTACCTGAACGGTTTCACGTATTGGCCTGTGCCACTTTTGGAAGACGAAGAGCGCGCCTATCATTCGTTTCCCGTGACGCGCGCTTTTCTGGTGCAAACGCCGGGCGCTCATAATCAGCGGCGCGTGGTCGGCATTACCGCGCATGTTCAGGAAATAGCGAAAAAGGAAAGCGGTCTGGAATTGGAACCTGCGCACGCCGTCTGGGACACTTTGTGTCAGGGCATTTTCGCCAATTACCTGTGGGAAAACGCCGCTCTGCCGCCCGAAGTACTGCCCATCTTTGAACTGACGAGCGCTCAATCGCATGCTTTGCGCACGCGCTCACGGTACAAGGACGAAGACGATTAAACTGGAGCAAAACACGCAATCAAGAAGGAAAAGTCATGTCTCGAGTACTCGTTGTGGACGACGAAAACAATATCCGCCTGATGGTGCGACTGGCGCTCCAGGCGTCCAAGCATGAAGTGCAAACCGCCTCCGACGGCCAGGAAGCCCTCGATCTTTTCGGCGACGGCACCAACTGCGACGCCGTTTTGCTCGATCAAAGAATGCCTGGCATGGAAGGCCTCGATGTTCTGCGCGAAATGCGGCGCCGCGACACGACAGCGCGCGTTGTGATGATGACGGCTTTTGGCACCATCGACCTGGCCGCGTCCGCGATGCAGGCTGGCGCGACTGGCTTTCTGCGCAAGCCTTTCACAACCACCATTTTGCGTAGCGCCGTTCAGGACGCGCTCGAAAACGTGTCCATTGTTCCCGAAAACAAAGTGCAAGCGCCACTCGCAGCGTCGCATTTCGAGCGCGCTTCGATCAACGGTTTTCGCATTCAGCCTTTGGAGGCCGAACAGCCCGCGATTAATGCGGATGGCACCCTCGAGTACTCGTTTGGCGTTTGCGGCATGGCAAACGAGGCTGCCGCGCGCTGCACCGTGATTTTGCCGCGATACGTGGTCGAATTGGTGCGCGCGCACGCCGACCGCGAAGAAATGCCAGATCCTTTGTTCTGGCGCTGGCTCTGCGAAGAATCGCTGGCCAATTACCTGTGGCAAAACGCCGAAGCGCCAAGCGGCGGAACCTTGCGCGTCGATGAACTGACAACCGGCATGCGCCGCTGGATGGACGCCGTTTTGACGAGTTGAAAGCGTGATCCGAGTAAAAAACGCGCCGCAATAAAACAGAATTTGGTGCCCAATTGCTCACCGCCCACCCATGAACGAGTGATCTACAGTTGAAAGCCCCATGAATAGGACTGCACTGAGAAACAGTTTGCAAACTCCACAAAACGCTCTAAAAGCGAGATTTTGTCATCCTGAGCGCAGCGAAGAATCTATATCATAAGTCAGATTCTTCGCTGCGCTCAGAATGACAAAATGCAGGTTTCCAGCGTTGTTTTCTACTTTGCAAACTGCTTCTCAGTGCAGCCCCATTCATGGGGCTTTGAAACTCAGCCCGTTGCTTCAGCGGTGGGTGCCATCGGTACCCGACAATTTAAGATAAAGAACGTGAACGACGAGTAAAATTTACTGGACGCTAAGTGAAAACGACTGGACAGCGAGTAAAAACTACTCAACATTGAATGAAATTGACTCGACGACGAGCAAAAACATTTAGCGACAAGTGCACTTCACTCAACATCAAGCAAAATTCACTCGCCTCTGAATAAAAAATACTCAAGCGCCAGTGATATTCACTCACGGATGAGTGAATTGCGCTCAACGCCAGAGGAAAAAAACTCAATCTCCAATGAAATGCACTGGGCGTTAAAACAAGTTGACGAATCGAGTACTCGATTTATCTGACTGATGACGCACAATATTTGGAAGTCTATAAAAGCTAAATCCGTGTTCATCCGTGCCGTTATCCGTGACGGCGCAGCCGCCGTGTCCTGATTCCTCAACGATCATCAATCCTATTTTCTTATGCCGACTGAAATTGAACGCCGCAAAACACCCGAAGAATGGCTCGAACACGCGCAGCGTGAGGAACGCGCCGAGCGATTGGCGAGTGGCGCCATCATCGACGGCGAAAGCGACGAACTGTTGCCCGATGAAGAAGACGAGTGGCCGCAAAAAGGCCGCTTGAAGATTTTTCTGGGCTTTGCGGCGGGCGTCGGCAAAACCTACAAGATGCTGGAAGAAGCGCGCCGTCGCCGCGACCGTGGGCAGGATGTCGCCATCGGCTACATCGAAACGCACAAGCGGCGCGGAACGGAAGAACAATTGGGCGATCTGGAGCTTATTCCGCGCAAGAAAATCGAATACCGCGGCGTCGTGCTCGAAGAAATGGACACCGACGCCATTCTCGCGCGCCGCCCGCGCTTGGTTTTGGTCGATGAACTGGCGCACACCAACGCGCCCGGCAGCGCGCGCGAAAAACGCTGGCAAGATGTCGATGTCTTATTGAACGCGGGCATCACGGTTTTATCGACGGTGAACGTGCAGCACCTGGAAAGCCTCAACGACACGGTTTTCGATATCACCGGCGTGCGCGTGCGCGAAACCATTCCCGACCGCATTCTGCGCGAAGCCGATGAAGTCACCATTGTCGACATCACGCCGCGCGCGCTTATCAATCGCTTGAAGCGCGGCGATGTTTACAAGCCGGATAAAGTCGAACAGGCTTTAAGCAATTTTTTCCGCGAAGGGAATTTGGGCGCTTTGCGCGAGATCGCTTTGCGCGAAGTGGCGCGCGAAGTGGACGACGATGTTTCGGCGTATCGGCGCGAGAAAAACATCGAGCAGCATTGGCAGACCGGTGACCGCATTCTGGTTTGCCTCAGCCCGACGCAGGAATCGTTGCGTTTGCTGCGTCGCGGATGGCGTATCGCGCAACGCTTGCACGCCGACATCGTGGCGGTTCACGTCGCCACGCATCCGCCCAACGAAGAAGAACGAAAAGTTCTGCACAACGATTTCGCGCTTGCCGAACGCCTGGGCATTTTGGTTGTGACGCTGCACGGTCCCGTTTCCGACGAACTGATTCGCTATGCCAGCGAAAACGAAATCACGCAAATTGTCATCGGCCATTCCAGTCGCTCGCGCTGGCAGGAATTGTGGAAAGGCTCCATCATCAACCGCCTGACGCGCGTCTTGCGCACCGTTGATATTTTAATCGTCACCGAACCGCAGGAAACGAAATAATGGTTAGATTTTGGGTCTTTGGTCTTGGGAATTCAGTACTCGATTTTCCCTTTCTCTATTTTCGATCCGTGAAAATCCGTTTAATCCGTGTAGCGAAGCTCTGTGTTCTAATTTCTAAACCTTCGTCACAATTTGCTTGCGCGTGGCTTATTCAATAACAGAAAATCAAACCATGAAAATCATTCGTTATCAGAACGCGCAGGGCGAAGTTCGTCTCGCCGCGCAAGGATCAGACGGAACTTTCGACCTCGAAGGCGACTTGTTCAACGAGTACTCGATTTCGCAAACACCACCGCAAATCGACAAACTTTTGGCGCCAATCGTACCGTCCGCCCTTTTGTGCATCGGCTTGAATTATCGGCAGCACGCGGCGGAAACGGGCGCTAAAATTCCCGATGTGCCGATTTTATTCATCAAAAACCCCGCCGCGCTGCAAAACCCGAACGATCCGATTTTGTTGCCTCGTCATCTGCGCAGTGACGAAGTCGATTATGAAGGCGAACTGGCGGTCGTTATCGGCAAAAAGTGCAAAAACGTGTCGCGCGAACAAGCGCTGGACTATGTTTTGGGTTACACCTGCGGCAACGATGTCAGCGCGCGCGACTGGCAGAAAAAGTGGGGCGGCGGGCAGTGGAGTCGCGGCAAATCCTTCGATACCTTCGCACCGCTGGGGCCGTGTTTAGTCACGCCAGACGAGATTCTCAACCCGAATGCGCTGAACCTTAGAACTCTGGTGAACGGCGAAATTGTGCAGCAGGGAAACACGGACGACATGATTTTCGATGTGCCGACTTTGATCGAGTTCCTCAGCGGCAGCACGACCTTGCTCCCCGGAACCGTCATTTTAACCGGCACGCCGCACGGCGTCGGCATGGCGCGTAACCCACCGCGCTGGCTCCAGGACGGCGATGTCGTCACGGTTGAAATCGAAAAAATCGGTGCGCTGACCAACGTGGTGCAAGACGAAGTCATTTGAAAAGGTAGAGGATTTCAGGCGTTGTTAAAGCGACATACACCAGGATTCATGCTGATTATGACGAGGCGCGTTGGTCAAAGGAGCGCCGTTGATTAACCACAGAAAACAAGCGCAAGCGAACAAGACGTTGCACTGAAAGCCCGTTATCGAGTACTCGATAAAGCTTTACTTAATGTATAAGTTAAAATCTGAAAGGTATGACAACGGAAGAAATAACAAAAGAAAACTACATTTCAATTATCAGCAACACAAAGCAGAGGAAAAGACTTCTTGCCGCCTTGAAGCGCGAAGAAGGTTCCTCTTTGCCGCTCATAAACCACTGCGACCAAATTGGTCAAGCTTGCGTTGCGACACCAGAGCAATTGCGCAATGCAGTTCGTATTTTGATGAAGCTAAGTTGGCGCGCAGGTGCATCGGATCATTTGTTGTCACCGCTGGTATTTCATCCTCATATACCCGAAGATGCACTGGCCGATTTGCTCGATAAGAACAGATGTCTTGTCGATTTGATTCATCGATCTGGGCCATTGTGGTTGCTTGAGCGTTTGGCGGAGAAAGAACCTGATTGCGAAGCAGTGACGACTTTGGCTTTGAATTATTACAGCCAGGATGAATACTCAATTGAACAGTTTGCTGAGTTTCTTCAAGCTCACCAAGAAGACGAAATTCTCAACTACGTCTTAACGCGCACGCATAAATTGTCGCCAGAAAAGTGGGCGGTCGTTTATACGATGTTTGGCGAAGATAACCGACAGCAAAGAAACCGATGAAATACGTCGCGTTTAGCGTAAGACATATAAAGACGTGCAAATTGGACACGACAAAGCGCCTCAATCGAGTACTCGATTGAGGCGCTTTGGTTTAATTAACAACTTTTAAGCGTCGATTGAAAGTCCGTCCAGGTCGCCCAACAAATCTTCTTCCAGCGCCAGATCATCTTCGCTGGGTTCGATTTCTTCGACTACGGAATCGTCGCCGCTGCCGCTCAGTTCGCCGACTGAGAAACCGGCGGCTGCCGCTTCGCCCAAATCATCAGCGATGATCGGTGCATCCAACGGGAAGATGTCGGCGGTGTCAATAGCGAGTCGATCTTTTGGCTTGGCGCGCAACTCTTCGGCATTGATTTCTTCGGGATGCGCTTCGGCATACGCTTTGGCTTCGGCGTCCTCGAAAACATCAATGCGCATTTTGCGCTGCAAGCCGGTTCCCGCCGGAATCAAACGCCCAATGATGACGTTCTCTTTCAAGCCGGACAACACATCGACACGCCCGTGCGTCGCCGCTTCGGTCAAGACTTTGGTCGTCTTCTGGAAACTCGCCGCCGACAGGAACGATTCCGTCGCCAACGCCGCTTCGGTAATTCCCAAGAGGACGAAGTCTGCCGTTGCGGGCTGCAAACCTTCGGCTGTGATGCGTTCGTTGATCGCATTCAGCGTCGAGTTATCGACCAATTTGCCCGGCATCAATTCCGTATCGCCGCCGTCCTTGATGCGACGCTTGCGCAACATTTGACGAACGATGACTTCGATGTGCTTGTCGTTCATCTGGATGCCCTGCGACTTATAGACCTTTTGAACTTCCTGCACCAGATATTCCGCGACGCCCTTCAAGCCGCGCCACGCCAATACGTCCTGCGGCCACAGTGGGCCTTTGGTCAACGTATCGCCCGCCTGCACTTCCTGACCGACGCGCACGTCCAGGTTGCCGCGATACGGAACCGCAAATTCGCGCTGCACCGTGACGTTTGGATGTCCGGCTTTCTCGATGGAATCGAGCATTTTGTCCGTCACTTCTTGACCAGCGGTCGCCAGAGGCTTGTCGCCTTTGCCGCCCGCTACGTTGCCCGCCAAATAGTGACCGACGATTTTGTCGCGTTCGCCGACGTTGGCCGTCGTCTGGATGATAACGCGGCGCACGCCCAACTTGGCGACTTCCAAGTCCATCGAAAGCGTCACGCCCGTCATCACTTCAGCGCGACCGCCGCCGACAACCGCCACAACCGTTCCTTCCACCGTCGAAGTGATCGCTTCGCCCTTGGGCTTGCGCGCCTCGAACAGTTCAACAACACGAAGCAAGCCGCCGACAGTCGATTCGAGAACCTTCAAATACTTTTGAATTTCTCGCTTCTGCTGCGTGATATTGCCCTGAATCGTCACCGTTCCCTTGTTCATATCCGAGCGCAATTCCTGCAACGCTTTCTGGCGCGCTTGTTTCACGTTCGCCACGCCGGTCAGGTTGTTGCCCGACGCGACGCCGCCAAGGTGGAAGGTGCGCATCGTCAACTGCGTTCCCGGTTCGCCAATAGACTGCGCCGCGATGATGCCGACGGCTTCGCCGGTTTCGACGCGATGATTGGTCGCCAGGTCGTGACCATAGCACGCGGCGCAAACGCCGTGTCCTAATTTGCAGGTCAAAATCGAACGAATTTTCACTTCGCGCACGCCGGTCTTTTCGATTTCTTCCGCCGTTTTGCGGTCGATTTCTTCGTTCGCCTTCACCAGTACTCGACCGTCCGCCGACTTGATGGTTTCCAAACTGGTGCGTGAAACCAAACGCTCGCCCAACGGTTCCAGCGGCATATGAATGCGAATACGCGCATCGCTCGGCCATTCCAGCGACTGAATTTCCTTATACAAATCGGCGTTGATATAAGTCTCGGCCTCGTACAACGTTTCGCCCGTTTGCGGATGCTTCACGGCATCGGCCAGGCGACGACCCAGCAAAACGCGCTCGTTGGTGCGATGCAATTCGTCGCTTTCATACACTTCACGAACCGTAATGCCATCGTTGGTGCCGCAATCGTCGGCGCGAATAATGACGTCCTGCGACACGTCCACCAGGCGACGCGTCAAATATCCGGCGTCCGCCGTGCGCAAAGCCGTGTCCGCCAAGCCTTTGCGCGCGCCGTGCGTCGACACGAAGTATTCGTGCAAATCCAAGCCTTCACGGAAGTTCGACTTCACCGGCAAGTCTTCGATCATTCGGCCCGAAGGGTCTTGCATCAAGCCGCGCATTCCCACGATCTGCTGAATTTGCTTGACCGAACCGCGCGCGCCCGACGTGGCCATCATATAGAACGGGTTGAACTTGTCCATCGCCGCCAAAACGTCTTGGCCGACATCTTCCGCCGCTTTAATCCACGATTGCAGTACTCGACTTTCACGTTCCGGCCCCGTCATCGTCAACGGATCGTTGATGTATGCGTTGTTGATGCGCTTCACGTTGGCTTCAGCCTTCGCCACGATTTCGTCACGCTTCGAGACGACATCAATGTCGGACAACGAAATCGAAATGCCGCTCTTCGTTCCATACTTAAAACCCAGCGCCTTGATGTCGTCGAGGAACTGCACGCAACGCTCGTTGCCCATTTCGGCGTGAATCTTCACGATCAGGTTGCCAATCGTTTTCTTGTCAATCGGCGCGTTGATGAACTCCAATTCTTCGGGCAAAATCTCGTTGAAGACCAAACGCCCGGGCGTCGTCGTCAATCGAGTACTCGATTGCTCTTTGGTGCCCTTTTTGATGGTGCGACGAACCACCATCAAATCCTGCATCCCGACGCGACCGCTGTCATATGCCATCGTCGCTTCTTCCACGTTGGCGAAGTGCGGCAAAGCGTGCAACTCCTCTTCGGAAAGCTGCGCTGCGGTTTTGGTGTTCTTCTTTTGCATCGTCAAGTTGTAGCAACCCAACACCATGTCATACATCGGCGCCATCGCTGGAGCGCCATCGCGCGGCGAAAACAGGTTATTGGAAGACAACATCAAGATGCGCGCTTCGGCCTGCGCAGCCGGAAACAACGGAACGTGAACCGCCATCTGATCGCCGTCAAAGTCGGCGTTGAAAGCCGGACAAACCAAAGGATGCAACTGAATCGCCTTGCCATCGACTAACTTCGGCTCGAACGCTTGAATTCCCAAGCGGTGCAACGTCGGCGCGCGGTTCAACATGACCGGATGGTGCGCGATGACTTCTTCCAAAGCGTCCCAAACTTCCGGCTTCAAGCGGTCGACCATGCGCCTTGCCGTTTTGATATTGGTCGTGAAACCTTTCTGCACAAGGCGTTTCATCACGAACGGCTTGAACAATTCGAGCGCCATTTCTTTGGGCAAACCGCACTGATCCAAACGCAATCCGGGGCCGACGACGATAACCGAACGACCGGAATAATCGACGCGCTTGCCCAACAGGTTTTTGCGAAAACGGCCTTCCTTGCCCTTCAACATATCGGACAACGACTTCAAAGGACGACCGCTCGAGCCCGTGACAGGACGCTGACGACGCGTGTTGTCGATCAGGGCGTCGCACGATTCCTGAAGCAAACGCTTCTCGTGGTTGATGATGCTTTCGGGCGCTTTGATTTCCGTGATGCGCTTCAAGCGGTTGTTGCGGTTGATGATGCGACGATAAAGATCGTTCAAGTCGGATGTCGCAAAGCGTCCGCCGTCCAATTGAACCATCGGGCGCAATTCCGGCGGCATGACGGGAACGGTTTCCAAAATCATCCACTCGGGACGGTTCTTCGATTTGCGAAACGCTTCGACGATTTCCAAACGCTTGATCAAGCGCAATCTTTTGGCGCCAGTCTGCGTTTCCTGCACTGACTTCTTCAATTCGCGCGAAAGGGATTCCAGGTCAATATCTTCCAGCAATTTCTTGACGGCTTCGGCCCCCATTCCGGCGTGAAACAGGTCGTCAAAACCTTTGCCCAGCTTGCGCGTGATGGTTTCCATCAACTTTTGTAAGCCACGATATTCTTTGTCTTCCAGCAGGCGGCGCTTTTCCAGTTCGGCCAAAAGTCCCAGAGCGTCCGTCAATTCTTTCTTGCGCTCGTCGGCAAATGCGTCGCCGGAAGCGTCTTCGGCACGCTTGCGCGCCTGCTCGACATCTTCTTTGGTGATGCCTTCGTCTTCTTCGACCAAACGCTGCTGCGCTTCCACATAAACATCAATGGCACGCTTGCGCTCCAGGTCGCGCGAGTTGTCGATCTCCTGCAACTCGTCGTTCACGGCATCGCGGATGCGCTCGATGTTCTTGGAAATTTTGCCCTGATCGGCGCGCGTCACAATCCAGTGCGAAAAATACAATGCACGTTCCAGAAAGCGCGGCGACATATCGAGCAAAAGCGCCATCGGCGAAGGCACGCCTTTGACGTACCACAAATGCGCGACGGGCGACGCCAATTCGATGTGTCCCATGCGCACGCGACGCACTTTGGCGCGTGTCACTTCGACGCCGCAACGGTCGCAAATAACGCCCTTGAACTTCGATTTCTTGAACTTGCCGCACGAGCATTCCAAATCTTTGGTCGGGCCAAAGATGCGCTCGCAAAACAAGCCGTCGCGTTCCGGCTTAAAAGTGCGATAGTTGATAGTTTCTGGCTTTTTGACTTCGCCACGGCTCCACGAACGAATGTCCTGCGGGCTGGCGATGCTGATGCGCAGCAAGTCAAACGCGGTTGAGGACAACGCCTGCTTGGTTTCCTTGCCGCGCGAATTGCTACTGCGATCCATTTGACCATCGCGTGTGTCGCGCGTCATGCCGGTCGTTTCCATCGGCGGAACGGTTAAAAATTGTGCTTGATCTGCCATATTCCAATAGCTCCTTGGAAGGCCGAAACCTTCCAGCTACTTGTGTCAAAAACGACTATAAAAACGATTATCGAGTACTCGATTGCGGAAGTTGAACCGCCAAGACGCCAAGGCCGCCAAGAAAGAAAAGATTGAATCGTCGCAATCCTTTGTCATTCTGAACGTAGAGAAGAATCTAACTGCAACCAGATTCTTCTCTACGCTCAGAATGACAAAGTGTTACTTTCGAGTACTCAATTTCTTCTTTGTGTCTTTTGTGCTCTTTGTGGCCATTTTCTCCGCGTCTTGGCAGTTGAATTATCCGCGCGGCCCGTCCATTTCGTCCTCGACTTCCTTGAGTTCCATCACATTGCCGTCTTCGTCCTCGACTTCGACTTGCAACGCCAAACTTTGCAGTTCCTTCACCAAAATCTTGAACGATTCCGGCACGCCAGGCTCCAGAACGCTGTCGCCCTTGACAATTGATTCATAAGTTTTGACGCGTCCGGCCACGTCATCCGACTTGATGGTCAGAATCTCTTGCAGCGTGTGCGCCGCGCCATAAGCTTCCAGCGCCCACACTTCCATTTCGCCGAAACGCTGACCGCCGAACTGCGCTTTGCCGCCCAAAGGCTGCTGCGTGACCAACGAGTACGGGCCAGTCGAGCGCGCGTGGATTTTGTCTTCGACAAGGTGATGCAACTTCATCATGTAAACCTGGCCGATAGCGACCGGCTGCTGAAACGCTTCGCCGGTTCGTCCATCGCGCAATACGCATTTGCCGGTTTCCGGGTCGTAACCAGTTCGCGTCATCGTAATATCGCGTACTCGTTGCGCGATCAGGTCGGCTTTGCGATTTTTGTCGCTGCGCCCGAACTCCTCGCTCGGCGTGCCGGTTTGCTCGCCCAACTCGTTCAACTGCTCGTCGTCCAGCTTGCTCAAAACATCGGTCAACTGGCGCGAAATCGTGTCCAGTTCCGCCGTTTCGTCGGCTTCAACGTTCAAGTTCATCTCGGTCGAAATGTAGTTAAGCATCGTCGTCGCGCGAAGCTGTTCGGCCACGCGTCGCATTCCATCATACAATTCCGGTTCGCGCGCGCCGTCGAAAATCGGGTTCTCGAACTCGGTTCCGAAATGCTTGCCGATCATGCCCAAGTGCATTTCCAAAATCTGCCCGATGTTCATGCGCGAAGGCACGCCCAGCGGATTCAAAATGATGTCGATTGGCGTTCCGTCCGGCAAATACGGCATATCGGCTTCGGGCAAAATCGTCGAAACAACGCCCTTGTTTCCGTGACGCCCAGCCATCTTGTCGCCCGCCATAATCTTGCGCTTTTGCGCCACATAAACGCGCACCATCTGGTTGGTTCCGGCGCGCAATTCATCGCCCGGCTGCTTGTCCAAAGGCCCGCCCGTGACCGGACATTCCGGTCGTTCGGGATCATTGACGAAGCTGAAGGTCGCTTCGCGTTGCGCGCGGTCTTCGCCGTAACCTTCGCGGCGCAATTTGTCGAACAACTGGCGCGAAAAGTATTTGTTGCGCGCGAAAATCTGCACTGCGACAACCGTTCCCTTTTCGCCGTGTGGCATCCGCAAGGACGCATCGCGCGATTCTTCGGCTTTCTTACCGAAAATCGCAATGACCAGGCGCTCTTCCGCTGACAGTTCGCCTTGAGACTTGGGCGCGATTTTGCCGGAGAGAATATCCTGCGGCAAGACTTCAGCGCCAACGCGGATGATGCCGTTTTCGTCTAAATTCTTCAACTGGTCTTCGCCGATGTTGGGAATATCGCGCGTGATTTCTTCAGGCCCCAACTTGGTATCGCGCGCTTCCACTTCGTATTTCTCGATGTGAACGCTGGTCAGCGCATCTTCTTTCGAGACACGCTCGGAAAGAATAATCGCGTCTTCGTAGTTGTAGCCTTCCCACAACGAGAACGCGACCGTCATATTGCGACCCAAAGCCAGTTCGCCGTTCTTGGTCGCCGGGCCATCGGCAATCGCTTGTCCCGCGAGTACTCGATCGCCCTTGGAAACAATCGGTTTCTGGTGAATACATGTCGCCTGGTTGCTGCGAACGAACGTGCGCAAAGGATGATAAAACTCTTCGCCGTCATAGCTTTTGACCGCGATTCCCTTCGCCGTCACATCCGTAACAACGCCGTCCACATCCGAAGTCACAGCCGCGCCGCTGTCCAACGCGCCACGCTTCTCGACGCCGGTTTTTACCAACGGCACTTGCGGACGAATCAGCGGCACCGCCTGGCGCTGCATGTTGGAACCCATCAAAGCGCGGTTGGCGTCGTCGTTTTCCAGGAACGGAATCATCGCGGTCGCAACCGAAAACACTTGCAACGGCGACAAATCCATAAAATCGACTTCCAACGGTGGAACTTGCGGGTGACTGGTCGCGCGGCGCGATTGCACCAATTCATCGGTCAACGTTCCGTCTTCGGCCACGCCGCCGGACGCGCTGGCGATTGTCGCGTGCTCTTCGTCGTCTGCCGACAAATACATGATTTCGCTGGTCACTTTGCCATCTTTAACCACGCGATAAGGCGTCAGCAAAAACCCGTATTCATCAATGCGCGCGTGTGTCGCCAACGAACCAATCAAGCCGATGTTCGGGCCTTCCGGCGTTTCAATCGGGCAAATGCGACCATAGTGTGAATGGTGAACGTCGCGCACTTCCAACTTGGCGCTCTGACGAGACAAACCGCCCGGCCCAAGAACCGAAAGACGACGCTTGTGCGCCAATTCCGCCAGCGGATTCGTTTGATCCATGAACTGCGACAACTGGCCGCTACCGAAGAACGAACGAACAGCTGCGGTAATCGGCTTGATCGAAATCACGGCTTGCGCGGTCACGCTTTCACGATCCAGCGATGTCAAACGCTCACGTGCCACGCGTTCCATGCGCAACATTCCGGCGCGCAACTGGTTTTGCAAGAGTTCGCCGACAGCGCGCACGCGCTTGTTACGCAAGTGGTCGATGTCGTCCGTTGAGTAACCGCCTTCAGCGCCTTTGTCCAACTCGATCAAGTACTTGATGGCGAAAACAAGGTCGTCCAACGTCAAGGTATGAACTTTGTCCGGCACATTGCCGCTGATTTTCTTGTTCAACTTGTAGCGGCCAACGCGTCCCATGTCGTAACGCTTCGGGTCGAAGAAGAACGAATTGAGCAGCGAACGCGCGCTTTCCTGCGTCGGCGGATCGCCAGGTCGCAAGTTCTTGTGCACTTCGGACAACGCCATCATTTCCATCGTCGTCGAATCTTCTTCGCGCCCGCGCTCTTCCTTCACCTTATCGAGTACTAAAGCGCCGGTCATAATCGCCGGCATACGATAAACGTCAATGGTCGAAGGATTGACACGCAAAATCTTTTCGATGGTTTCGGCATCAATGTGCGAAAACGCTTTGGACAACGGCTTTTTGGCGTCGGGATCGAGCAAATCGGCGGCGAGGAACAAGTTGTAATCGAGTTCGCCTTGCGTCGTGCCCGGCTCGGAAAAGTTTTCCGCCGCGATGTCTGTGATCGTTTCGCGCGTGCCAAAAATGTCCAAAATCTGGCGCGATGTGGCGCACTGCAAGCGCTGCGCAGCGACTTCGATTTCGGGATTGTCGCGCAGTTTCTTGATGCGCGCCAGCAAATCGTCGTCGATAACGTCGCCTTCTTCGGCCACCATTTCGCCCGTCGCGTAGTCGATCAACTGCTCTGCGAGTACTCGATTCGCCAGCTTGGGGTCGGTCGGCGCCAAGCGCTCAGTTTTCGCCGCGTGCGGCTGCGCCACGTCCATGCCGGAAAAGGCGCGCAACAGCGTCGTGATCGGCATTCGCTTCGATTGACCGATTTTGACGCCCAGCATCACGGAAATGTCTTTGTGCGCCGCTTCTTCGCCGACTTCGGCATCGACCCAGGCGCCTTCGTGCGGAATGATCTGCATCTGCAACAAACGACGACCCGAATAAGCGATTTCTTCTTTGAAGTAAGCGCCCGGCGAACGCGACAACTGCGACACCACGACACGCTCGGCGCCGTTGATGATGAAGGTTCCGCGCTCGCTCATGCAGGGCAATTCGCCCAGATAAACTTCGCTTTCCTTCAGTTCGCCGGTTTCCTTGTTGACGACGCGGACTTTGACCTTCATCGGCATTTCATAGGTCAAGTCGCGCTGACGGCATTCGTCCGGGTCGAACTTGGGTTCGCCCAGAGAATAGTCGAGAAATTCCAGCGACATGGTGCCGGTAAAATCTTCAATCGGCGAAAAGCTGGAAAACAATTCGCGCAAGCCGGTATTGAGAAACCATTGATAACTTTCCAATTGCATCTCAACCATGTTGGGAATCGAGACGCCTTCGATGGAATGCGTGAGCGCGCGCCTTTGCGCGGTTTGCACCAGCGTCGAGCGCAAAATCGGGCGACCGGCGCCAATCGTCGCCAGACCGCCGACGCGATACGCTTCATCGAAAAGATTGGCGCCATTGGCCTTGCCGTTGGTGCCGTTTGAACCATTGGTCGTTGCGGAACGAGCCATAAAAAAGTCTCCTGTCAGAAATCAAAGACGAAGCAAGGACAAACCGAACCCGCGCGAAAACACCGCCATCGAGTACTCGATTCGTCAAAAATCTATGAAATTGGGTGCGACAATGAAAAATGGGACAAGTGAGAGTGCGGCGAAAAACTGCCGCGAACATCGAGAAAAGTCAAAGCGTTGCGCAGCGCGCCAACGTAGCAAAGAGGAGTGCCGAAAAAAAACGGTTTCAATAAAAGCACAAGTGAGTATTTTACTTGATGGCGAAAATGGATGCAAGGGCTGTTTTATAAATCTTTTTGCGGAGCATTAACTTCGGCCTCAGTCGCCCAAGTTTGAAGATTGCATTTCGAGCAAGAATCTCCTAACAGAAGAAAATTATAAAACTTCTTGCCGCATCGAGGACAATGAAACGTGCAAATGACAGCGCTCCGTATTGCGAGAACAAGTAGGAAGTGTCGGCAGAAACAAAATCGGCGTAATCTGATGAGGTAGCGAAAAACGACTTTCTAATTTCAACGCGAGCCATACATTCAGGAACATAATAGCGAAAGCTGCCGTGCCACCAGCCGCCATATACCATTTCAACTTGTCCCAAGATTTTGCTGCACTTTCAAAACGTTGAGCCGACCAACGGAGTTTCCATGCAATCGGCAACCAGCAAACAGCCATTGATGCACATATCAGAAAAACTGCCGAACCGTGTGGATTATGTAACCCATTCTCAGCAAAAAAGGAAAGATATAAAGGTGTGACAGCAATGCCACTCCACAAACAAAGTTTTAACGCACGTTGAACACGTTTCATAATTTTACGTATCGCAAGCCGCTTCTAAAACTTCGACCGCGCGATTGTGGCGCAATTTTCATTTTGCTGTCGCCGTTCAAATCCCACACGCCCGCAATGGTGAAAACATCGGGCGCGTTGAAATCCTTATTTTCGGTGAAGTGTTCTTCATCCAGCATTTGCGTGACGACTTTGCCGCCGACGACTTTGCGCAAAAACACCAACGAGTACTCGTTGGCCAGCGAACGCGGACTGATGCTGCCAAGCTGACCGTTGTAACCTTTGTGATTGGTCGCGCTTATTAACACTTCCTGGCTGCCGGCGCCGTCCAAATCGACGCGCGAAAGCAGCGTGATTTTTCACGTTTGGTTTGATTGGGTATCACTTTTTTCTGTACCTTGACGTCATTCAAAGCGAGTTAAATGTTCGGGATTTGCCAGTTGATCTCGCCGCGTCCGGCTTCTTTGAGAGCGGCATTGGTTTTGGAAAAAGGCGCGCTACCGAAAAAGCCACCCTCGGCGGAAAGCGGCGAAGGATGTACCGATTTCAAAATGACGTGTTTTGAAGTATCAATCAACGCTTCTTTTTTGCCCGCATAAGCGCCCCACAAAATGAAAACAACGCGTTCGTCTTTGTCGTTGACATGGCGAATAATCGCGTCGGTAAACTTCTCCCATCCTTTGCCTTTGTGCGAATTAGCCTGACCTTGCCGAACCGTCAAAACCGCGTTGACCAACAAAACGCCTTGCGCTGCCCACGGCACCAGATAACCATTGTTCGGCATCGGGTAACCGAATTCGTTGCGCAATTCCTTGAAGATATTGAGCAAAGATGGCGGCTTGGTTACGCCGGGACGAACCGAAAACGCCAGCCCGTGCCCTTGTCCCGCGCCGTGATACGGGTCTTGTCCCAAAATGAGTACTCGAACTTGGTCGAGCGGCGTCAATTCGAGAGCGGAAAACACTTCTTCTTCGGGCGGAAAAATAGTCTGCGTGCGCCGCTCTTCATCGACAAACGCTTCGAGTTTTTGAAAGTAGGGCAGTGCGCGCTCGCTTTCGAGAACGTTCCAGCCATCAGGAATCGGTGGAATCATCGAGAAACCTCTTTTGTTTGATTTTGTAGCAGCCGATTGCACGGAAATGCGCTGTAACGCCGAATCAAGTACTCGATTCCTTAAATTGCGAAGATGAAGGCGGCAGGCGATGAAAGACGCGGCAAACTTCAGATTTCGCCGCGCCTTTCTTATTGATCTGTTCTTATTGCAAAGGCACTTCCGCTGAGAACGCCAATTCAGGGTCGCCGCGCCGCGCCATCGTTTCGCAAAGAGTTTTCAAGCGCGGCACGACTTTGATCTGCGATTTTTGATCGTTGACCTCAAGCGTGATAGGACGGGAAAAATCGACCATGCGCGCGTCCAGCAGAAGGTCACCCAGCGCGCCGTTTGTCGTAGTGATCGTGATGCTGTTGCCCTTGCGAGTGGCGTCAATTTCATGTTGCTTGGCGGGATTGGTTGACGAAAGCCAGAAGAAATCGTGGATGACGCCATCGGTTTGTAGCCAGGTGATTTCGTTCGGAATCGGGTTGCGCGAATACTGATACATCTCGACAATTTTGTCACGGTCGTTCAGGTTGCTGTGCTCAAATCCCATCATCACGTCAACGCGCACCGGATAAATATCGGTACGGTCGCCGCGCAATGCTTTGACTTCGGCATCGAACTTTTGATCGCGCGTCAGGCGGTCGTACATAGTATCTTTTTCGCCGACCATCGCGGTGAAGACCGTTGAGCGCAGCGTTTTGGCTGTGGTTTCGCCGTCGGTGGGCGCGCCCGCCGAAGCGTGAATAGCGGCAAAGTGATCGGGCATTTTGGGGCCGATGGCGAAAGCGCCGTAACCGCCGTGCGAATAGCCCATGATATACACCTTGTTGGGGTCGATGTCTCCGAACAAGTTGAAATTGCTGGTCAAGTTGCCGATGAGCGGATACACATAATCGTCGTAAAACCCGTTCCAGGTGTCGTTGGGCGCGCGCAACGCCAGATACTTGTAACCGCCCAATTCGGGATGATCTTTGTAGTGGGTTTGCATTATCTGCCACTGTGAATCATTGACTTCCTTGGCCGTGCCGCCGCCGCCGTGCATCGCAATGAAAAGTGGCCAGCCATTGGCCGGACGTTCGCCCACTGTTCTCACCACATAAGGGCTTTCGTAGGTTTGAAAGCGGACGCGGTTGGCGTCGAAATCGGCTTTGGCCGCAGTGTGCGAGGCGTTCTTCCAGGCGTTCCACACCGCCGCGCGCACGCCCGATTCGTTGGACAACAAAAGCGCATCAAGTGATTTGGGGAAGATGAAGATCGTGCGCAGTTCGGGGGACAAGGCGAAGTATCTGGCAGCCTTTTCCTCAACTTGCTTTTCTTGCGATGCGCTCAACGGTTTCACGACAGGTTTCGAGTACTCGATAAGCGCAAAGCGCGCGGCAATTGGAGCCGGAGTTGCGGCTGCAACTGGAATTCCACCGAAACTCGGCGCCAACTTCGTCTCGGGTTGGTCGCCCGTTTCAAAGGGCACGCGCGCTTTGATTCCACCAAGTCCAGCGAAGTCAAAAACTGCTGTTCCTTTGCTGTTGCGTGGCGCTTCGACTGAAAAGAAACTGTTCATATCGGCGCTTTCGCCTTTGGTGATGCCGCGCCCAATTTCCTGACCGTCGGCATTCAGAATGACAACGGGAACTTCCATGCGCTTGCCCGTGGCGTCCAGCATTTGCACCAGCAGGCGCGTGGTTTTTTCGGCGTCCTCGACGATGAGCGGCCCGGCTTTGGCGTAGCGCGTCGTGACATTGAGGGCGTTGACCGAGCGATCTTCGGGCGCCCAGATCAAGGGAAAAGCGATACCCGTTTTCTGCCAGGACGAGGCATAGATGGAGTTGGCCGCGACATCAGCGCGCGCCTGCGCCGCATCGTCGACGAACCAGGCGTGATCCAAGCCTTGAGAATCGGGTTCGGCAGCGCCCACAAAATGCCAGCCGTTGTCCCACACTTCCACCCAGGTATGATTGCCGCGACCATTCGCCCACATCGGCGTTCCCGCGACGCGAGCCGGAACGCCGACCGCGCGACAAGCCGAAGCCAACAAAATCGACAATCCCGAACAGGAAGCCAGACCTGAAGCCATGCACTCGGTAGTGTTCTGATTCGGCTTTTCGCGCGCCGTCGAGTACTTCACTTTCACCAGAGCAAACAGTTTTTGGTTGATCATCTGCGCCGCTTCGCCCGGCGTTTTGCTGCCTGCAATGAGAGGCAAAGTCAGGCGCCGCAGCATGGCGCGCGAGTCGTCACGTTGCTCGTTCAAAAAGGCATACGGCAGCACGTTGTTGAGAAAAATGTCGTCGGGAATTTGTGCTTTCCACGGAGCGGTTTGGCGCGCTTGAAAAGCCAGCGCAACGTTCTCCAGCAAATATTTGGCGTGCAGCGATTGCAGGTCGCTTTTCGGCATATTCTCGATGAGAAAGCGCATCGCCCCGCGTTGCATTCGAGGCACAGAGCGCAGCGCCTTGACAAGTTCGGCGCG
The DNA here is from genome assembly GCA_965277285.1 of Abditibacteriaceae bacterium. Taxonomy (GTDB): domain Bacteria; phylum Armatimonadota; class Abditibacteriia; order Abditibacteriales; family Abditibacteriaceae; genus DASVUS01. Next base: position 571,696 of record OZ255721.1, read on the forward strand.
GTTGTTTCCAGCCTGCCGCAAAGCCATCGCTGTGGAAGCAGGGCACCAGGCAGCAGAACAGGCGGCAGAAGTCGAAGCAGAAGTTCTGGACATGGTGGAAGGGTTTGCGTGCGATGCGCCCGTTGGAGACGCCACAGTCAAAGGCGCTATTGCAAAAGCGGCGAAAAGAGGTGAAATCATAAAAAAGCCAGCCCTCGAAGATTTTCCTGCTTGACAAACAGCGACACCTTCAGCAAGTCCTTTCAGTATAATCGGCGCCACAAACAAAGACGCTGAGCATCGTCCTTTGGCAAAGCAGAAAAGTGCGCCGCGCTGTGAGACAATAAACCTTTTTGGCAGGCGCTTGATAAGAAGCGATAACGGGTTGCAATTGCAACCTGCACCACTGATTACATACAAGGTTCATCGCTTGAGGAACTGCGCAAAATTCTGTTCTCGAATGTCAATTCGTGTGTAAAAAGCGACGAAGAATCTTCGTCGTGATGGCTCACCAACATCAAATGTGTGCCGCGTCGCGCTGCGTCGTCAAGCAACGTTTTGAAATCGAGTACTGAATCGGCATCCAAACTGTCGAAAGGTTCATCCAACAGCAAAATAGCGGGATCGTTGACCAGAGCGCGCGCCAGCAAAACCTTGCGCGCTTCGCCGCTCGACATTTGCGTGATGAACTTGTCGCGCAGATTTTCGATGCGGCAAAGTCGCAGGAGTTCTCGCACTTTGTCACGCTGCGATGGCGACAGTTTGGGCACCACGCCGATGCTCGAAACGAAACCGCTGGCGACGACTTCCCAGCCGCGCACGCTGTCGCTATAACGTTCCTGCAATTCGGGCGAAACCAAGCCGATGCGCGCCTTCATTTCCCAGATGTCGGCGAACTGCGCATTGTCGAAACGCTCGATGGTGCCACCAAAAGCCGGCCATAAATCGCCCGCCAGAAGTTTGAGAAACGTCGATTTTCCACTGCCGTTGCTGCCGCGCACGCGCCAATGTTCGCCTGCGCGCCACGTCCAATTGATGTCGTGCAAAATCGGCGCGCCATCGCGGAACACATCAGCGTTTTCGATTTTGACCAGCGTTTGATATTGGTGAAGCTTGCTCGTTTCTCGATTCGAGTACTCGATTTGCGGCGCGCGCGGTTTGGGCAAATGTAAAACGTCTTCTTTGCGACCTTGCGCGACGATGCGGCCACTTTCGAGCCTGGCGATGTGCGAGATCGAAGCAACGATTTCGTCGCGCCGATGGGTTGCCAGCAATAATTGAATGTCGCGCGTGGAAAGTTCTTCCACGAACTGCAACGTTTGCGCGCGCGAAACCGCATCCAAACCACTGCAAAACTCATCGAGAATCAGAACTTTGGGGCGCTTGATCAGGGCACGAGCGATCAGCAGTTTTCGCAATTCGCCATGCGACAAGGTGTTGATGTCGCGCGACATCAAATCTTCAATGCGCAGCTCGCGCGATAAAGTTTCAGCTTGCTCGATTTGTTCTGGTGTTGGTTGTTGGTGCAATAATTCGCTGCCGAAAAAGCCGGATAAAACGACTTCGCGCCCGACCAGTTTCCATTCCTGGCGGCGATATTTTTCGTGTTGCGCACCGGAAACCCGGGTGATGTTTTCGCGCGCGCGCAACGGCGAAAAAGTTTCCGCACCGTCGAAACGATAGCGCCGCGAACCTTGAGCGTAATGCGGCCAGAGATCGCCGCGAATCAGTTTGAGCAGCGTGCTTTTTCCGGCGCCATTGCCGCCCAGAAACGCCCAGTTTTCGCCGGAATGCAGTTGCCAGCAAACGTTTTGCAGAACAGGCTGGCCTTGCAAAAGGACATCGCACTTATCGAGTTCAACGATGGGTTTGGTCACAATAAAATGAAAGAATGAAAGATGGCGGAGTCACGATTGGAATGCACGGCGTTTTCTCCATTTTAGCAATTCCTGACGGAAATCGTTCCACCAACTGCAGGCGCCATCGGCACAATTTACGAGGCAGGAGGAAGTTGCGTCGCGCGACGAATGAGGGCGATAAGCGAGACTTGCTTCCTTTCGCTTCTACAAGGCGAACGCGTTTGTCATACTTGCACCCACTTCTGACCGCTGAAATCCTCACTTTTTCTTAGCGCCCGCATTATCCATTGAGAAATTGCTTTGGCTCTTCCAGAACTCTCTTCGAGTACTCGATATTGCGTCCTCGAAAGATTATTGAACGCCTCAAACTTTGGCTCGGTTTCGTCACAACATTTTTACCGCGATGGCAAATTTTCGTTTTCCTCACAGCGCACCGACGCAAACCGATAATCCGCCGCACCGAGCACGCCGCTGGATGCCAGGCGTGCTGAACGATTATCAGAAAGCGTGGCTGGCGCCCGACGTTGTGGCGGGCGTGACGCTGGCTGCGGTCGCCATTCCCGAATGCATGGGCTACACCAAAATCGTGGGTACGCCGGTCGTGACCGGGCTTTACACTATTTTGCTGCCCATCACTGTTTTCGCATTGCTTGGCTCGTCGCGTCATCTGGTTGTGGGCGCAGATTCGGCGACGGCGGCCATTCTTTTTGCGGGTTTGATTGGCCTGGCGCATCCTTACACGCCTCAATGGGTCGCGCTTTGTGCGGCGGCGGCGCTGTTGACGGCCTTCTTGCTGCTGCTCGCCAGTGTGTTGAAGTTGGGCTTCCTGTCCGATTTCCTGTCGCGCACCGTTCTGGTTGGCTTTTTGAGCGGTGTCGGCGTTTCGTTGTTATTGGGTCAACTGCCGGAAATGTTAGGACTTCCCTTGCGCGGCAAAGGCGTTCTGGGACATCTCGCCGCGATCTGGCGCGAGTTGCCGCAAACGCACCTGGCGACGTTGGGAATGGCGTTGGGCGTGATGGCGGTCATTCTGCTTTGCGAAAAGTTCGCGCGGCGTGTTCCTGGGTCGTTGTTGGCCGTCGTGTTGGCGATTGGCGCAACGTGGATGTTTGGCCTCGAACGCTATGGGCTGGCCGTTGTCGGGCGCGTGCAACCCGGTTTGCCTTCGCTGCGTTTGCCGCCGCTTTCGTCTTCAATTGCCTCGCATTTGGGCGCGACGGCGGCCTCGATGTTTCTGGTGATCGTCGCGCAAAGTGCGGCGACGGCGCGCTCCTTCGCGCAAAAATACTCCGAACCCTTGAACGAAAACCGCGACCTTTTCGCGCTGAGCGCCGCCAATGCGCTGGCCGCTGTGTCGGGAACTTTCGTCGTCAACGGCAGCCCGACCAAAACCGCCGTGGTGGATGCAGCGGGTAGCCGCACGCAGGTCGCGCAATTGACAACAGCGGGCGTCACGCTGGCGGTGCTGCTTTTTGCGACCTCGTTGATCGCGCGCCTGCCCAACGCGGCGCTGGCCACGATTGTGTTTCTGATTGGCATTAAGTTGGTGGATATGCGTTCTTTGCGACAGATTTGGACGTTTCGCAAAACCACTTTCGCCGTCGCTTTGTTGACGTTATCGGGCGTGGTGTTTTTCGGTGTCGAAAAAGGTATTTTTCTCGCCATCGCCTTGTCGCTGCTCGATCATTTGAGACAGGAATATCATCCCAAAGATGTTTTGCTGGTGCCGCACGAAAGTGGCTGGAAGGCGGAAAAAGCGGAAGCGGGGCACGAAAGCGCGCCTGGAATGCTAATTTATCGCTTTGAAGCGCCGTTGTTTTTCGCCAACGCCGATTATTTCGCGGCGCGCCTGCAAACCTTGATCGAAAGAGCGCCGCATCCTGTCAAGTTTCTGGTGATCGATATGGCGAGCATGAGCGATGTTGATTACACCGGCGGACTGATGTTGCTTTCAACGCTGACGCACTGGCAAAAGCAAGGCGTTGCTATTACGTGCGCGCAAGCCGACGACGTGCGCGGCTCGCTCGATTCCCTGGGCATCACGGCGCTGGTGGGAAGCGGCAACATCTTCGATTCGGTGCAAAATGCCGTGAACTCGTTTCCTAAACAAACAACGACGGCTTTGCCAAATTCAAAAGAGGTAGACGTTGAGTAGAGGAGCTTGGACGTTCAGAAAAATGTCGCGCTGTTTGCTTACATATTTGTGGATTGAGATACAAGAATCCGTTGCGGCACGTTATCGAGTACTCGATAACGCATTGAAAAGCCGCAAACTATTTTCTCAATGCGAGAATAGTTTTTGCTGAACCTTTGGGATGAACCTTTCGATAATGGCTCAGGTGACGAGATACATCAAACTATCCAAGAAAGAACGCCATGCATCAGCGACGGGTGAAACGTAATGGATGGCTGAAACTTTTACGTTTCGCCCGTCGCTGATGCACGGCGTTCTTTTTATTGACTCACTTGATTGAGACATAACTAACATTTGAAGGAGCGATGATTTTGAAAATTGAACCTTACGCCGGTCTCGAACCCGCGCAACTGTGGCGCCATTTTGCGGCGCTCAACGCGATTCCGCGACCTTCGGGTCAAGAAGCGGCGGCACGCGCTTATGTTCGACAAATCGCGCAAAGCGTTAGTGCAACATACAACGAAGATGCGGCGGGCAACCTCGTGGTTCGCGTCGCGGCACAAAATGGCGGCTCGGCTGATGCGCCGATTGTCGCCATTCAATCGCATTTGGATATGGTTTGCGAAAAGCGCCCCGATGTGCAACACGATTTTGCTGTCGATGCGATTCAAACGCGACGCGAAGGCGACCTGATTTTGGCGAACGGCACCACGCTGGGAGCGGATAACGGCATCGGAGCCGCCGCAGCGCTGGCTCTTTTGACAGAACCGAACTTGCGACACGGACGATTGGAACTGATTTTTACGGTCGAAGAGGAAACCGGCTTGCATGGCGCAATGGCGATTGATGCGGCTCTCCTCGAAGCGACGATGCTGATCAACCTGGATTCGGAAGACCCCGATGAACTGACTATCGGTTGTGCCGGAGGCGCCACAACCGTGCTCTATCTGCCGCTGGAGCGTGAAGCTGCGCCTGTCAATTGGACGATGTGCGAAGTGCGCGTCGGCGGCTTGAAAGGTGGGCACAGCGGCGTCCAAATTCACGAACCTTTGGCGAATGCGATCAAGTTGCTGACTAATCTGCTGCAATCGCTTCCACAACAGACTTCGTTTCGTTTAGTCGAAATGACGGGCGGCAGCGCGCATAACGCGATACCACGCGATACCACCGCGCATATCGTTGTGGCGCCAGACGCGATTCCAATCCTTGAAAAAAACGTTGAGGAAGCTTGTGAACGACTCCGCGTGCAATGGACAAACGATGAGCCAGGTTTAACCGTCGAATTGCGCGTGGTCGAGGAAAAGTTCGTGTCCTTTGTTCTCACTGCGATGTCGCAGGAAAAGTTGCTTCGTTTGTTGAACGATTTGCCGCATGGCGTGCTGGCGATGAGCGATCATTTTCCTGGCAAGGTGCAAACTTCGACCAATTTATCGAACGTTGAAACGCAACTCGACCAGGCCGAAATCGCCACCAGCAGCCGCAGTTTCGTGGCAACGGAATTACAAAACGTTCAGCAGCAAATTCAAAGCATCGGGAATAAGTCAGGCGCAAAGGTCGAAAGGCGCGATGGATATCCAGGCTGGGAACCCAACGCCAATTCGCGGTTGCTTGAAGTGACCAAAGCGGCTTACCGACAAGTGGTTGGAAAACCGGCGCAAGTCGAAGTCGTTCATGCCGGGCTGGAATGCGGCGTCATTTTGTCGTGCAAGCCAGGCATGGAAGCGATCTCCTTTGGCCCATTAATTCGAGGTGCGCATTCGCCCGAAGAATGCGTCGCCATTTCCACTGTAGCGCCGACCTGGAAATTGCTGACCACTTTACTGGCGGATTTGAGTTGAGGAAAGCAAGGGAAATCAGGCGGAATAGCCACAGCGTTGCAAAAACCGCGCAAGATTATTGTTATCATTGCGCGCCTTCAGGCCAAGAGCGTAACTCATTTGCGCAGCGACAGCTAAAGCCAGCAGGTTGGCAACGGTAGCAAAAACGATGCGGGGCAAAGTGAAAAAGCCGGAACCGCGATGCAGGAGGTGAGGAGTCGTTTTTCCATATATGATCCACGCTACTGCCAATACGAACAGAATGGAAATCTCCATTGCGTAACAAAAGAAAGTTGCCTGCGCGAAATGCTTTTCTTCTCCGTCGGGCGCCCCAAAAGTCGAGAAAGCCACGCCCAGACCGGTGCTACAAGGCAAGACGAAAAACAACAGATAGATCAATGCCACAACTGAAAACTGGTGGAACGATAGAGGCCGACCAGAAAATTGCCGCAGCAGAACACCAATGAAAAACGGCACGCCGAGGATAAAGCCGACAATGGCTTGGCTTATTTTGTGGTTTTTAGAGCCAATCTTCCAGGCTGCTTCGCTCATCATTTTTCCTTGAGGACATCCGCAGTTTCAATTTCGATCAAAAATTTTGCCACTTGAAACCAGGTATACCGGCTATAATGTCTCGCATGAACGCCATGAGACTTCAACGAATAAGCCCGTGCTCATTTTCGGCACGGGCTTATAGCTCAATGGTCAGAGCACCACTCTTATAAAGTGGCGGTTGCCGGTTCGAGTCCGGCTAAGCCTATTTTCGCAACATCGAGTACTCGAATGATTCGCTCTTTTAACCAGGATTCGACCTACGCTTCGCTGTACATTTAAATCTTCTTCGCTTCTTTGTGCACCCACAGCATTGGACATCAAATGCGTTGTGCGAGTCGATAGAACCGCTGCTGCTCGTTGGATAGAAGAGAGTGCGCCAAGTCGCTCAGGCCTTTGGCTAAAACGCCCACATCTATTATCCACAAACAAAACCACCGACCTATCGAAAAGACAGGTCGGTGGTTCGGAACTCAGTCTGGCTTCAAAACCTTACGAGCGGGATGAAGAAGTTACTGGGCACCTTGAAAAACAAGGTATCGAGTACTCTATAAAGCGTTGTAATAAGGTCTTGAGATCTGTTTTATGCAGAGGCTCCAATGGCGCGCAAGGTGAAGGCTCCTGACAACGACTGACCTTTCTTAGCGTCGATATTGTGGTTGTCAACCCAACTGCCGCTCAAGCCCCGCAGACCCGCCACTTCGCGGGAAGCGAACAAAGTCGTGCTGGCGCTGCCAGGATTGGCGCGACCAATTAAAGACTGACCTTGTGGCAACAATGCGACACCAAATCCCGCGGCGTCCGTAAGCGTGAGCCAATGCAGATTGCGCTTTGACGCCCGGAAAAGAACATCGCCCGACTGGCTCGTTCCGCTTGGCTCGCCCAAATGTCCGGCAGGGTAATCGAGAAAGTAGGGATCGCGCTGCCAATTCATTGTCGATAGGCTGGTGGGGACGGACAGCTTTAGCCCGGATTCCCACAAGCGCGCGTCGGGCGCCGTCCAATCCAATTTCCAACTCACGCGCATTTCCGCATTGGCCGCGATGTCGTAGGTGCAAGTCAATGTTCCCAAAGCTGAACCATCAGCGCCGTTTCGCACGTCGCTGACGACATTAACACGTATAGAGCCACCGCTTCCCGCAGTTGAAGTGACTTGCGCACCTTCAGTGACAGGCGGCTGAGACGATTGGAAGTAACCGCCTTCATTGCCGGCCTTGGCTTCGCCCAAATTCACGATGGGGCCGCCCACGAGCAGATTCCGCTTGCCGATGCGCCATGAACGAATTGTTCCCGAGTGCTTGTCGAAGAGAACTTCCTGCAAACCATTGGCGACGCGCAAAGTATCGGCGCCATCCTGCGTTGTCAAAGGTGCACCCGCCGCGAGCGCTGCCGGTGGCGGAGCAAGAGCAATTCCATCAACTGGAAGGTTCGCGCTCGATACCGATCTCCCATCGGGGTGAATGAATTCCAGGCGCAGTGTCGTCATGCCTGCGGGCGCCGGAAAACTGGCCTGAACGCTTTGCATCGGCGCGCAAGGAATGTGCAAGGTGCCACTGCGCAGAACCGTCTTTCCCTGCAAGGCGATCCAACGGCAGGACAACTCGGCGAGATCGGTGAACGAGTAGTGGTTGGTGAGCGGGACGGTGCAAGTTCCAGTACTCGATTGGACGCTGCGCGCTCCGACTACGACCGGGCTGTAGGCCATCCTCACAATCCACCATTCGGGCTTGGGATTGCGGTAACCGTCCACAATGCCCTTATTGTTTTCCTGACGCAGACGATCGGGGCCGTACCAGAACTCGCGGGTTTTATCGGCGTTTTTGTCGGCGACGCCCTGGCTCTGCCATTCCCAGATGAACGATCCGAGCAAGTTGGGAGCAGGCCACAACTTGTTCCATGTCTTGATCAGCGTTTCCGACCACAAATCGGAGACGCCAGGATCGTAATCCTGCGCTTCCTTTTCGTAAAAGGTGTGCGGATGCTCTGTGTAGTTGACCGGCCAGCGAACGTTGGTTTGATTGGTGTCCCGATCCACCGTATCCGGGCCGGGATAATGATCGTCCTTCCACTCTTGTCCTTTGGCACTTTCGGGATCCTGGCCTGAAACAAAGGCTGGCCGCGTCGGGTCGGTACGCTTGACCAGATCGATCACCAGTTGAGAGTCCTGTCCCATCGGGTTTTCGTTGCCCAAACTCCAGGCCAGTACGCAAGGCCGGTTCTTATCGCGCGCAACGGTTTCCTGAGCGCGCTGCAACAAGTAAGGCGCATAGGCCAGGTCTTTTACGCTGTCGTTAATCCAACAGTAGGGAACCTCGTCCAGAATATACATGCCCTTCTCATCGCACAATTCCAGAAAGCGCGCGGCGTGGTTGTAGTGCGAAGTGCGGACGGCGTTGATATTGGCCGCCTTCATCATATTCAAGTCACGGTTCCACTCGATGTCGGTCAGGGCGAAACCTTTATCGGCCCAGAAATCGTGACGGCAGATGCCAGTGCATTTGATCGGCTGACCATTCCACAGCACAACGTTGTTCTTGATTTCTATTTGCCGAAATCCGAAACGCTGCTCGACGCGCTCCACAGCTTTGCCGCCGCTCGAAAGTTCGAGCACGACGTAATAAAGATTCGGCTTTTCTGCCGACCACAATCGGGGAGCCGTCACCGGCGCGCTCAAGGAAACATCGGTCGTTCCAGCGCTTCCTACCAGGCCTTGTCCTGAAAGCTGCACGCCGGTCGCTTTGCCGCTGGAATCGACCAAATGTCCCGTAATGGAAACGGCCTGACCCGGAGTTCCCATCACCTGCACTTGAGTGAGCAGGGTGGCGTCCCGATAGTTCGGAGCGAGGGGCGTGCGTACCGTAATATCATGAACGTGCGTTTGCGGAACGGCGATGAGCGAAGTGTCGCGGTAAATGCCACCCATCGACTGAAAATCGCCGGTGTCGGCATCGAATGAAGGCGTCATCTTGGAAACGCGCACCGCCAGTAAATTGCGCTGTCCTGGCTTGATCAATCCGGTCAAATCGACCTGAAAAGCCGTGTAGCCGCTTTCGTGATAACCCGCTCTTTGCCCGTTGACGAACACTTCGGCGCCATCCAAAGCGCCATCGAAATGCCAGTAAATTCGCTTGCCCGTCCACGTCTTCGGAACGGTGATGCTGCGCCGATACAACCCTACCGTGTTATCCACGGAATCGTAGGTCGGGAGCGAATAGCCCAGCATTTCCCAGTTGGAAGGAACTGGAATGTTGTCCCACTTCGCGTCGACAAGGCTTGGCGCGGCGAAGGCATCACGCACGGACTGGTTCACGGCCATTGGGGTTGGCGGTTTCCACAAAGATTCTCGGCCATTTTCCAGCGTGCGAATTTGAAGCTCGCGGATGGACGCCCATCTGCCGCCGCTGACTGCCGAGATCGTCACGCGAACATAACGCACATCGGCGGATTGGACAGTGATTGGCCCGTCGCCAACTCCCGGCGCGGCGGATGCATCGGCCAGCGTAACCCACTGCCCTGCGTTGCGTTCCTTGCGCCCCTGAATGCGGTACTGGTAGAGGGTATTTGGATATTCCCAGGTAATCCCGATGTTCTGGACGTGATGGACTTTGCCCAGATCGGCTTCGAGCCACTGCGGGACATCGCCGCTGCTGGCGCACCAGCGCGTGGCCTGGTCGCCGTCAAAGGCCAGTGCAGGTGCATTGTTTCCTTCAGTACTCGATGCATCGAAAGAACCCGGAACGCCCGGCTCGAACTGACCCGCATTGATGCGCCCATGCGTCAATTGGAACTTCCATGTCCCGGTCAAGGACAAGTTCCACGGGTTGTTGGCGCGCAGCACGTTGGGCGCAACGGCAACCGCTCCCGGTAAGGGCAGTGGCAGCGAAGCCGGAGCAACGCGCCCTACATCCTGGGCCAGCGATGGAACGGCCAACGCTGGCAGGAGCAACAGCGACAGTGATGCCGCAATACGGCGCGAGAGGCGAGCGGTTTTGAGTCTTTTGCTACGGGACTGAAAAATCATCGTGTTCCTTTTTGCTTCAGGCGGTCTAATAAAACGGCAGCCAGCAAAATGCCGCCAGAGGCAATGTATTGGTAAAAAGGCGGGATATTGAGCAAGTTCATGGCGTTTTGCACGGTGCCCATAATCAGCGCGCCCACAATAACCGCGAGGATAGAGCCAACGCCGCCAGTAAGCGAGACGCCGCCTAAAACGCACGCCGAAATGACCTGAAGTTCCAGGCCTTGCGCGGTGCTGGGTTGACCCGAAGTGAGACGCGACGCCAAAATGACGCCCGCAAATCCGGCGACCAAACCTTGCAGGGTAAAAATAATGATTTTAGTGCGCGTGACGGGAATGCCCGCCAGTCGAGACGCTTCCGCGTTGCCGCCAATTGCCAGCGTGTTGCGACCGAAGATCGTCTTGCTCAGTAGAAAACCGAACACAATGAAACAAGCGATCATAATCCACACCGGCGTTGGAATGCCCAGCATGCTGGAAATACCGAGCACGAAAAAATTGCTTTCCGTGACGCCAACAGCTTTGCCATCCGAAACGATGTAAGCCAGTCCGCGCACGATTTGCATCGTCGCCAATGTGGTAATCAGCGCGTTGATGCCCAACTTGGCGATGACGGAACCGTTCACCAATCCGACAGCGCCGCCCGCCAAGATTCCGGCCAAAATCCCCAGGAAGACGTTGCCCGTGGCATTCACAACCACCGCCGCCAAAACGCCCGAAAGCGCGACGATGGAGCCGACCGACAAATCGAAATCGCCCGATGCCAGGCAAAACAACATGGTGCAGGCGATGATACCCACCGTCGCCACCGACAGCCCCAGACCTTTCATGTTGACCCAGGAGAAAAAGTTGGGGACAAACAGCGATGTCAGCGCGAAAAGCACCAGAAAGACAATCAACATCCCCGAGCTTTGCCAGAGCGCCGCCACATCGGGACGAGTACGCACGGTCGGTATCGATTCGGCAGCAGCGGCAGGCGGTGAAGAAAGTGTCGGAGAGTTCATAAAGGTAGATTCAACGATAAGTTCAACGAGCAATCGTGTCAGTTGGCAATCGAGTACTCGATAGGGTTGTTCCGCCGCATCCCGGTTCAACGAGCAACCGTTTCGACAGCCGGAGCAAGATTTTCGACCGGCAAAGCCATTTGCAACGCCTTTTCCGGCGTGGCCTGTTCGCGCGAAAGCTCGCCCACCAGTTGCCCTTGGCGCATCACGAAAAGGCGGTCGCAAATGCCCAGCACTTCAGGAAGTTCGCTGGAAACCACAACCACGCCGATGCCTTGTTGCGCCAGGTCGTAAATGATGTTGTAAATCTCGCTTTTGGCGCCGACATCAATGCCTCGCGTCGGCTCATCGAGCAAAATCACCTTGACTTCTTCGCTGAGCCAGCGCGCTAAAATAACTTTTTGCTGGTTACCGCCCGATAAATTAACAATAAGCTGCGAAGGCGAAGGCGTTTTGACACTCAGTTTGCGGATGTAATCGAGCGCGTTGGCTCGTTCACGTTTTTCATCGATCCAAAAACCCAGACCGGAAAAGTGGCGCCGACCACTGAGGTTGAGGTTCTCCTGGACGGAGCGCACACCAATAATACCTTCGCCTTTGCGATCTTCGGGGCAAAAAACGATGCCTGTGCGGATGGCATTGCGCGGCGTCTTGACGTTGACCGCGATGCCTTGAACCTCGATTTGACCTGCCGTTTTGCGGACGGCGCCATAAAGCAGCTTCATCAATTCGCTGCGTCCGGCGCCCACCAAGCCGAAGAAACCCACAATTTCGCCACGCTTCACTTCAAAACTGACCGGTGCGGCGAGTCCCGGCCCCATTAAATCTTGGACTTTGAGCGCCGTCTCGCCGTGGGGACGCGGGCTGTAGTTCCAAATGTTCTCAATCGAGCGCCCGACCATGCGTTGCACCAGCGTATCGGGCGAGACGCCTTCGAGAGACTCGAAAGTTTCCACATGGCGCCCATCGCGGAACACCGTGGCCGCGTCGCACAGGCTGAAAATCTCATCCATGCGATGGGAAACGTAAAGGATCACTTTTCCCTGCCGCTTGAGTTCGGCAATCACAGCGAACAAATGCTCGACTTCGCGGGTGGAAAGACTGGAAGTCGGTTCATCGAAGGCGATCACCGTCGCGTCGTGCGACAACGCCTTGGCGATTTCGACCATCTGGCGTTGCGCCAATGACAAACTACTGACACGGGCGTTCGGGTCGATGGCTTCGCCCAACATTTCGAGTTGACGGCGCGTTCGCTGAAGCAACTCGCCGCGCTTAACGATGCCCAGATGACCTGGCAAATGACCCAAAAACAAATTTTCGGCCACGCTCATTTCGGGGACAAGATGCAATTCCTGGTAGATAACGGCCACGCCAGCCGCGATTGCTTCCGACGTATTGCGAAAAACGTGCGGCGTGCCATCAATAGATAAAGTGCCGCCATTAGGACGGTAAGCGCCGCTCAAAATCTTGAGAAGCGTGCTTTTTCCGGCGCCATTTTCACCCAACAAAGCGTGAATGCTGCCCTGGCGCACACCAAACGACACCGCGTCCAGAGCGCGCACGCCGGGGAAGGTTTTCGTGACTTCTTCAAATTGTAAATAAGGAGAATGAGCCAAAGATTCCTTCTTGAAACCCGGGCGGATTTACCAGCGTTCACGTCGTTGTGTGGCGCTTATCGAGTACTCGATTGCCGGAACACAGGGCAAAATAAGCTCGCCGTGATGTCAGCGTTTAGAACTATCCGAAGAAGGCAACCACAAGGGTTGCCCCTACAAGCAAATTTATCGTAGGGGCAACCCTTGTGGTTGCCCAAATGTGGTTGCCCAAAGCCTACGCGAATCTGGCTGTTTTCGTCTATTCGGACAGGCGCTTAGTAGTCCAAGCCTTCCGCCTTCATTTTTTCTTTGTAGTTGTCGCGCGTAATGAGTTGGCCAGTGGTGAAAGTTTCTTTGGGCGGTTCCTTGCCATCTTTAACCCACTTATAAAGCATTTCGGTCGTCTCGAAACCATGACGACGCGGCGAAATCAGCATGCTGCCGAAGAAACCTGTCGGCTTGGCTTTTTTGAAATCTTCCACGCCCGTGCTGCCGCCGATGCCGATGCCGATCACATTATCCGCAGTTAACCCACTGCCTTCCATCGCTCGGATTGCGCCTAAAACGGCCTCATCGTTCATGCCCAACACCAGCCATTTCTTGACATTGCCGTGCTGCGTCAGCACGATATTGGCGGCGTCGAAACCTCCGGGCGTGTCGCTTGTTTTCTGGGCGCCTTTGTAAATCTGGCCTGCAGGAAAACCGCCCGCCGTCAAAGCCTCGATAGCTCCATCGGTGCGTTCGCGCGCTGTATCGAGTTCCTCGAACGTCATGGCGCAAACTCCCACTTCGCTTGGATTCCAGCCGCGTTTTTTCATCTCGGCGAGCAACCCTTTGCCGACGTTTTTGCCGATTTCATGTGCAGAAATGCCCATGTAAGGCACATCCATAGGTTTGCCACCAGCGCCCACAAAACGATCATCGACGGTGAAAATCTTGAGATTATCGGCTTGCGCCTTAGCCACAATCGCCGGGCCGAGTTTTACATCGGGTGTGCAAATTACGAAGCCCTGCGCGCCCTGTGCGGCCAGGTTGTCGATAGCCGAAAGAGCCTTTTCTCCATCCGGCGCGCCAATTTTAATCAGCGAAAACTGGTATTTGCTGGCGGCTTGATCGGCGAACTTCCATTCGTTTTGAAACCATGGTTCTTCAGGTTGCTTGACCAGAAAGCCAAGTTTGATATTGCTTGACGAAGTGCCCGATGCTGTGGAACTGCCTGTGGGTGATGTCCCTTTGTTGCAGCCTTGAACCAAGAGCAAAGCGGTCGCAAACAAAGGAGCAGCCAGGCCAAACCGCATGGCGACTTTGACTTTGATTCCGGCTTTCAGTGATGGGATGTTCATGATGGGAGAACCTAATTATAACATTCTCTTGTTAACGTTAACCAGCGAGATTATATCAAATAGTCTATATCGTGCAAGATTTTTTCGCTGTGCTGGGACAAAGAACTCGAATTCCCCAAAGCGCAATAACCGTACAAGGCGTTGAACGTCGTTGCTTTGCTCTGCCTCAAAAACTAATTATAGGCGAATTTGCACCAGACTGGCAGCTGTTCTACCAATCATTTTAACTCGCCGCATCTCTCCTCTATGTCGGATTTATTAGGAACGAAATAAAAACTTTTCCTTCCATGTTTAGATTTCAACGAAAGTGGGTATAATGTTTTTAGTTAGCGCTAACAAAGATTAGATCAGGGTGATAAGGGGCATTGATTGTCACTTAATCGAGTTTATTCCCATCTTCGTCCGCGTCAGAAAAAAGCGTCGAAGTTTTGGGAGACCTCACAGGAGATTTCAGATGACATATTCGAGTACACGCACGTCAGAACGACACTTTCAGCGTACACGCGCTGGGTTTACGCTCATCGAACTGCTAGTCGTGATCGCTATCATCGCGATCCTCGCCGCGATTCTCTTTCCGGCTTTCGCCAAAGCGCGCGAAAGTGCTCGTCGTGCTTCTTGCTCCAGTAACCTGAAGCAGATTGGCTTGGGGCTGATGCAATACACGCAGGAATACGACGAGCATTACATGACCGACTGGGACGGGCAGCACGGCTACAAGCAAACCTTGCAGCCTTACCTCAAAAGCGCCGATATTTGGAAGTGCCCGTCCAACCCTAACAACCAGACTGTTCAGATGAATGCTGATCCGGCGGCGAATCTGCCTGCCATCAACGTCTCCTATGCCGCGAATTCCCGTCTTATCGTGGCTGGATGGGGAGGAACCCCTCCTTCTCTGTCGTTTCTCAAGGCTCCTGCCAGCAAGATCGTCATATCGGAAAACCTGTCTACCCGCTATCAAATCATGTACGAC
Organism: Abditibacteriaceae bacterium; assembly: GCA_965277285.1. Taxonomy (GTDB): domain Bacteria; phylum Armatimonadota; class Abditibacteriia; order Abditibacteriales; family Abditibacteriaceae; genus DASVUS01. The sequence goes on from OZ255721.1 coordinate 586,967, forward strand.
AATGTGAATGCAGCTACCATAGCCAATGAAGGCTTTGCGGGACATTTGGGCACTATGAACTGCCTCTTCGCGGATGGACATGTCAAATCCATGAGGCCCGTGGCAACGGCCACTCCCCTCAATATGTGGGGCACTATGGCAGACAACGCAGGCGGGCCGACGGACATTCCAGGCGGCGACTGCGACACCACCACTGTCACGACCGGCAGTACCCAGCACACGATGGAAGGGCTGGGTATCAACTGCGATGCGGTCTCTCCCACCCAAGTCGCAGGCTTAAGCGCGCTTCAAACGAAATACCAATAAACCTGGAGCGAGCGTTTTTCATAACTGGCAGCCGTAGCAACTCGAGTTAGCGCGATTTATAAGGGGAGAACATTAAGTACTATACTTAATGTTCTCCCCTTATAAATTGTGGGACGAAATCTCTTCATTATGGCTACCCGAACCAGGAACACACAGCAAAGGCGAGATGCTCAGCAGCAAAGAATCGTGACGCTGGAGGACATCGCCAAATTAGCGGACGTGAGTGCCATGACCGTTTCGAGGGTGATAAAAGGCACCGGAGGCGTTTCGTCTGCAACCCGCGAAAAAGTGCTCCATTTCGCCAACGAACTCAATTACACCGCTAACCTGGCGGCGCGGTCATTGGCGACAGGACGCACGGGCGTCATCGCCATCATCAGCGGCCCGCTAAATCAGCATTATTACGCCAACATCGTGCATTTGTTGGAATCTCAGTTGACGGCAAGTGGCTATCAAATGAGGCTTTTGCACACTCAAGGCGAAATGAAAGATTTGATCAGTTCGACCAATGCTTCCGCAGTCGACGGCGTCATCATTGCCGGTATGTATAATGTGGTCGAAGAGTTCCGTTCCATTGATCCTCAGATTTTTCAGCCCTGTATTTACATCGATACTCTCGAACACACTGGCGTTGATTATATTTACAGCAATTTAAGCGGCGCGGTCGAGGAATCGCTCGACTTGATGATCGCCGCAGGGTGTCAGCGTATGGCTTATATCGCCAATTTCAAGAAGGCGGCAGTTCTTCCCAAGGAAGCTCGTAAGAAGACCTACTGCGAGGTAATGGAAAGAGAGGGGCGCACTTCCGAACTCATTACTGCGCTGCCCACTCCCGATCTCACCCCGTCGGAGCGAATTCGAGTACTCAAAGAGTATTTTGAGGCTCATGGCTGTCCTGATGGCCTGCTGTGTATCAACGACGAAACCGCGACTCTCGTCTATCGCGCTTTGATGGATTTGGGTTATCGCGTGCCGGATGACGCGCTTCTGGTGGGCTGTGACGGATTTCCTTACATGGAATGTTTCGAGCCGCCACTGAGTACGATTTCTCAGCCGATGGAGCAGATTTGTGAATTGGCATGGAAGTTCTTGCAACGCCGCATGGCCAACCCGGATATTCCCTTGCAGCAGGCGATCTTCAACGCCCAACTGCTGGTGAGAAAGTCGCTGCAAAGCACAATGCTTCGCTCTGCTGCCCAAAGGTAACTCTTCTTTAGAAAATCTGAAGCGAGGACGCTTGCGCCTGTGTGCAAATCCCTGAAAAGGTCAATGCACCTTGATTTATAGAGAGTGCAACCCATCAAAGCGAGCGCTGAAGGAAAGCAGAACCTATGTTTCACATCCAAGCTCCATTGGTCAAGCCAATTTTGTTTTCGATGGGCCTGCTGCTGGCCGGAAAAGCGATGGCCCAGGATCGGCAAACCGTTCTCAATCTCGACAGCGCCAACCCAACTATCCAGTGGAAAGTGCAGCCTCAGGAAACAGTTGGCGGTGATCCCGCAGCGCTCTTTGCGCCCAATTACAACGCGACTTCCTGGATTACGGCCCAAGTACCCGGAACTGTCTTCACTTCTTATGTCAATGCGGGTCTGGAAAAAGACCCGAACTTTGGCGACAACATTTATCAAGTCGATAAAACGAAATATAACCGCGATTTTTGGTATCGCACCCAGTTTCGAGTACTCGATAATACCAACGGCGGAGCGGGCAAGAGGATATGGCTCAACTTTCGGGGCATCAACCGCAAAGGCGATATTTATTTCAACGGCGCCAACTTGGGTCGGCTGGACGGTTTCATGGAGCGCGGCCACTTCGACATCACTTCGCTGATTCGCAAAAGTCAAGATAATGTGCTGGCGGTGCTGGTGCATTGGCCAGGCTTGCCGATTCCAAACCGCGCCAGCCCGACTTATATTTCCAGCGATGGTTGGGACTGGATGCCTTCTGTTCCCGGGTTGCTGAGCGGCATCACCGACGATGTTTACCTGACTTCTTCAGGGCCGGTGACTCTCGTCGATCCTTGGATGCGAACCGATCTTCCCAACCTTGACGAAGCCGATGTTTCGCTGCAAACAGATGTCGCCAACCACTCGAATCAGGCACAAACGGGCGTGTTGAACGGAGTTATTGAACCGGGCGACATCCGATTTTCGCAGCCCGTGGCGCTGGCTGCCGGTCAAACGAAAACGATTACGCTCGACAAAAATAGCTTCAAGCAACTGGCAATTCGCCATCCCCGCTTGTGGTGGCCCAACGGTTACGGTGAACCGAATCTGTACCGCTGCGACTTGAGTTTTAGCGTCGGTGGCAACCAAACATCCGACAGCAAGAGTTTCAAGTTCGGCATCAAGAAGTACAGTTACGATACCAACGGCGACGTGTTTCACCTGCATATCAATGGCAAGCCCATCTTCGTGAAAGGCGGCAACTGGGGCATGAGCGAGTACTTGCTGCGGTGCCGCAACGATGAATACGATTTGAAAGTGAAGCTTCACCAAGAAATGAACTTCAACCTGATCCGCAACTGGATCGGCTCGACTACCGATGAGGCGTTCTACGAAGCCTGCGACAAATACGGCATCATGGTGTGGGACGACTTCTGGCTCAATTCGCATCCCAACTTGCCCGAAGACGTGGACACTTTTCGTCAAAACGCGATTGAGAAAATCAAACGCCTGCGCAACCATCCCTCGATTGCTCTTTGGTGTGGCGACAACGAAGGCACGCCGTTGCCGCCTCTCAATGATTGGTTGCGCGCCGATGTGCAAACCTACGATGGCGGCGACCGCTGGTATCAACCGCGTTCCAATATGGGCGCGATGAGCGGCAGCGGTCCGTGGACGAACATGGAGCCCGCCTGGTATTTCACGAAGTACCCGCGCAATTACAGCAACTTGCCGAGTTGGGGAATGCGCAGCGAAATCGGCACCGCCGTGTTTACCAACTTCGAGAGCTTTAAGAAATTCATGCCACGCGACAAATGGTGGCCGCGCAACGAAATGTGGAATCTGCACTTCTTCGGGCCAAGCGCTGGCAACGGTGGCCCTGACAGATATGAAGAAACGCTCAACCGTTCGTATGGACAGGCGACGGGCATCGAAGATTTTTGCCGCAAAGCGCAGCTTCTCAACCTCGAAACCAACAAAGCGATGTTTGAAGGCTGGCAGCACAACATGGGGAACGATGCTTCGGGCATTCTCACCTGGATGAGCCAATCGGCTTATCCCTCGTTCGTCTGGCAAACCTACGATTATTACTACGACCTGACAGGCGCTTACTGGGGCGCCAAAAAAGCCTGCGAACCCATTCACATCCAGTGGAGCAGCGCGGACAACTCGGTCAAAATTATCAACACCACCTTAAATGACTTGAAGAATGTCACGGCACAGGCCACTATCTTCGACATGGATGGCAAAGCCGCGCCGGGATTTTTCGTTTCAAAAGCCGTGCGTGTCGTACCCAGCAATTCGGCGACATCAGCCTTTGACCTCAACTTCAATCCCGACGATCTGGCTTATCACGCGGCGGTTGTTTCTTCTTCGGATGAAGACGACAAACCCGCTGCGGCTGCCGTCGATGGCGGAATCGGCTCGCGCTGGAGCAGCCGTTACGATGACAACGAGTGGATTTACGTCGATCTGGGGAGGCCCAAAACGTTCAACGAGGTGAATTTGATCTGGGAAAGCGCCTATGGCAAATCCTACAAGATTCAGGTTTCAAACGATAAAACCAACTGGCGAGACGTTTACGCAACGGAAAACGGGCAGGGTGGCAGCGAACGAATCGCTTTACCGCCGACCACTGCGCGCTACGTCCGTATGTTGGGAATCAAGCGCGTCTCGCAGTGGGGCTACTCGTTGTATGAGTTCGAGGTGTATTCTGGTCACACACAGAAATTATCGGACACGCACTTCATCAAGCTCAGGTTGCAAGACCAGAATGGACATTTGCTCTCGGACAACTTCTACTGGCGCAGCGCCAAAGGTCAGGACTACACCGCGATTAACGCCATGCCGCGCGTCAATTTAGAGGTGCGCTCGAAGACGATTGTGAAAAACGGAAAATACATCGTCAACGTCAAAATTACCAATCCTTTATCGTCGCGCGCTGCCGCTTTCGCCATCCGCGTCGTACCTGTGAAATCGAGTACTGGAGAACAGCTTTTGCCCGCTCTGATGAACGACAACTACTTTTCTTTGATGCGCGGCGAAACCAAAGATGTGAACATCGAATTCGACGCCTCATTGCTCGGTAATGACCATCTCAAGTTAAGAGTTGAACCGTATAATAATCGCTGACTTTAACCAGCTGAATCCACTTCACATGGAACTGTGACATTTAAGCTCGATTGGCTGTTCTCCAGCGGTTACTTTCCAATCAACATCTCACCAGAGCGAAGGTTCTGTCGCGTTCTGGCTTCTGAGGCGGAAATATCATATCACTTAGGAGGCGCGTGCGCTTTGTCAGGCGGCAAAGTTCGGAAATACGTTTTACAATAAAGGCATGAGCAATCTCACACTTTACTTTTTGCGGCATGGTCAAACTCCTTTCAGCCGCGACAACGCGTTTTGTGGCGCCGGATTAAACCCTGAACTGACCGAAGACGGGCAGGCGATGGCGCAGTGTTTCGCGGAAAAATATGCGGCGACTTCGTGGCAGGCGGTTTATTGCAGCCCTTTGCAGCGCGCTCTCGCCACCGCGCAACCGTTATGCGAACGCTTGAACCTGGTTCCACAAACGCGCGACGGCTTGAAAGAAATCGCCTATGGCGCGTGGGAAGGCAAAAACGTCGAAGAAGTGACGCGCGATTATCACGACGATTACTTGCGCTGGACGGCGGATCCGGCGTGGAATGCACCGACAACGGGCGAAAAAGAAGCTGGCGAAAGCGCGGTCGTGATTGCGCGGCGCGCTCAGCAAGTTGTGGAAGAAATTCGCGCGGCGCACGCGGCGGGCAACGTTCTGGTCGTCTCGCATAAAGCGACGATTCGCATCATGTTGTGCTCTTTGCTGGGCGTCGATGTCGGGCGTTTCCGCTTTCGCCTTGATTGCCCGACGGCTTCGCTGAGCATTGTCGAGTTCCAATCGCACGGCCCGATGCTGCGCGCCCTCGCCGACCGACGACATTTGGATGAACATTTAATTGCGCTGCCTGGAACGTAAAACAGGATCATAAAACAGGAATGTAAAACAGGAATGTAAAAACGGCATAAAAAAGCATCGAGTACTCGAATTGAGTACTCGATGCTTTCAGTTTGGGTGTACTATTCTTGAATGCGCAATTGCGTCGAATAAACGTCGGTAACGCCGCGTACCAGTTGCACGAGTTGCTTAATCTTGGCGACTTCTTTTTTTAAGTCGAGTTCGCCGCGGAAATCGCGCGGGCGCTTGACCCATCCCGCCAGTTCGATGGTGCCTTTGCTGCACGAGACTTGAACGCCCGTTAAATCGAGCGGTGAACGCGCCATCGTATGGCGCACCTGCAACGCCAACTGCTTGTCTTCCATTGATGACATAAGGTTTTCTCCTCGCAATGCCGGATGTTGTTCGCGGCATCATTAGTGGCCGCTCTGTCTTTAACTTTATCGTAATTTTTGTCGCAAAACAGGAATCCTGGGATGAACAAACAGGTTTGAAAAGAGCAGATTTCAGCGAAACTTTCATATCGCTTCACCATCGTCTCGCGGTTTTATCGCCAAGTTCCACGTAATCCCCAATTCTTTGTAACGCTCAGGCAAAGGGATTTATGACGCGGCAACCGATTTCGCCCTGGTTTTTACAGGCGTTTTTATTCTGGCGCGGGTTCTTGCGGACGCGTTTTTGGGCGCCGTTGATCGAGGCGCGGGCAGAGCTTTAGGCTGCGCTTTGGCGGGCTTCGGGGCGGAAGTTTTACCAGACGATTTTATACGAATAGTGCCTTCCGCGTCGCCATTAATGGGCTTGGCCGCGCCTTCCAAAACCTGCGACACGATCTGAACGGGCAGCGGTGCGCCAGGCCGATTCAGCATCTTTAGCAACGGATAAGCGGCCACGAACAAGGCCAGCGGCGGCGCGATCATTTCGGTGGCAACCGCAACCACCAGACCACCATAAAAACCAACAGTACGCGGCCAGTCGATTTCGACGGGGCCAATTGTACTCACCAAATTGGCTTCATCTTCCTGGGGGCCGTCCGACTTTTCCTGAGCCATAAATCATCTCCCTGCAACAAGTCAAAGATTTGGAAATAGTTAACGCAAGTTGCTACCATGCCCTGCGAGTTCACTCGCAGGCAATGATAGCTGGCAACTTGCGTTAGTTAAAGAACCCCGAGCGTCAGCGACGGGAAAAACGTAACCGGTGAATAACTCTTACGTTCACCCGTCGCTGACGCTCAGGGTTCTTTCCATCGACTCACGCGACTGAGCCATTGCCAAAGATTTTGCCTTTCTTTCTGCGACTTTCGCGCCCATAATAACTGCAAGTGGGTTTGGCGACAAAGAACAACTTTCGAGTACTCGATATTCGCACATGACGTTACATTGCGTTCCGTTGTAAGCAAACGCTTATATAAGCGATTTTTCAAGCGGGCAAAGCGAGCAGAACGCGTCCCGGCGGTAAGGCCGGAGGAGGAAGCGCCAACGAGGACGGAACAGTTGCGGTTGCCGGAGCGGCCAGTTGCGGCAGAGCGTTTGTTTCGACCCCGCTGCCCAAAGTGGGAAGCGTTCGGCTGAGCGCGACGGACGCCAGTACACCGGCTCCAATGAGCGCCCAACTGACAGGCGTTGGGATGACCAGGGCGAACAAATCGCGCAGTCCGGGCGTGGCCAGAGCGACGCCGAGCAAGCTCAGGGAACCGACGACAGCGCTCATCACAGGACGCGTGATGCCGCCTTCGGTGCGACCTGCGTCGAGAGTTTGCGCAAGCTGTGTAGCAACAATCGAGATGAAGGCGACGCTGCGTCCCTGCGCCTGGCCGCCCACTGCGGAACTCAGAATGTAAACCAGTATCGAGGGGATCGCCGTCGAACCGCCGCGCCGCAACACATCGCTTCGCAAAGGCGCATCGAAAGCCGCCGTGCCTTCGCGCGACAGCGACGATAAATTGCGACTTTCCGGTCCCTGCAGCGCGACCGCGACCGCAGGCAGCACATCGGTGATGAGGTTGACCGCCAAAACCTGCGTCGTCGTCAAAGGCGGCGTCAAACCGATCAGGCTGGCACCAACTTGCAAACTCAGTTCGCCCAGGTTGCCCCCGATGAGCAATCCCAGAGCGCGGCGGATATTGCGCCAGAACGAACGGCCTTCGACCAAGGCTTCGACCAGCGTCGAAAAGTCGTCATCGGACAGCACCACATCGGCGGCCTGGCGCGCCACTTCGGTTCCGCCTCGTCCCATCGCCACGCCGACATCGGCCAAACGCAGCGCCGGAGCATCATTGACGCCGTCGCCCGTCATGGCGACCGTGTGGCCTTTGCGCTGCAAGCTTTCCACGATGCGCACTTTGTCGAGAGGCGTCGCCCGCGCCACCACAACCGCTCGTTCCAAAGCCGCGTCCAATTCGCCATTGACAAGTTCGGCCAGTTCGCTGCCGGTGAGAATGCGCTCTTCTTCCGAAACTTCTGATTGATTGCCATCGTGCCAGTCGAACAATCCCGCTTCACGAGCAATGGCGCGCGCCGTGGCCGGATGATCGCCCGTCAGCATGATGACGCGCACGCCCGCCGCATGACAGCGTTGCACCGCCTGCGGCACGTTTTCGCGCAGTGGGTCGCTGATGCCGACAAAACCCAGCGCCACCAAACCGCGAGGATCACTTACCGCGTCCTTTTGCTGCTCACTGTCGGTGAAAGAAGTGCTGTCGCCTTGCGCGACCATCAACACGCGCAAGCCTTGTGACGCCAATTCCTGCGAGCGCTGCGACAAAGCTTCGCGTCCCGCGTCGTCCAGCGGTTCATCGTGCTCCTGGCGGCGAACGCGATCACAGCGTGCTATCAAGGCTTCGGTCGCGCCCTTGACGCAAAGACGCACGCCGTTTTGCGACGCATGGAAACCGCGTACCGGATCAAACGGCGATTCCGCTTCGCGTTGAATGCGAATCGCTTCGCCCAGACCGGCGCGCAAAGCACCTTGCGTCACGGAAACATCGGTCGGATGCGCGGCGGCATCCGGCGCGTCGGGGTGCGGCGAAGCCAAGCCTGCACATTCCAAAACCTGCAAAAGATGCGGCGGCAGAACGACATTTTCTTCGCTGCCAGGCGCGGGCAGCGACGCCTGACTTTGGGCATCAGCGACGACGCTGAGCGCCAACTTGCCCTGCGTAAGGGTGCCGGTTTTGTCGGTGCAAGCCACATCGACGCGCCCCAGTGACTCGACGGCGGACAATCGGCGCACCACGGCGTTGTGACCCGACAACCGCTTGGCGACGGCGGCTTCGCCCATTTTGGCCAACAATGGCAAGCCTTCCGGCACGGCGGAAACCGCGACGCTCGCGCCCAGAGCCGCCTGCGAGATAAGCGTTTGACCGCGCAACAAGGCACTGACAGTCACCAAAACACCGGCGCCAATCGACCACGGCAGCGATTGGCGCAGCATCGCGTTCAAGCGTTGGTCGAGCGGGCTGGTGCCGTCCTCGCCGACAGCCATCGCCGCCGCCATCGCGCCCATGCGCGTGTTGCGCCCGACCGCGACGACAACCGCTTGTCCCGCGCCAGTCGTCACATCGGAACCTTCCAGCAGAATGCGGTTGTTGTCGTCGGCTCCGTCCGGCGTTTTCGTGACGGGCAGCGATTCGCCGGTGAGCGCGGCTTCGTCGACTTCCAAAGATTGAGCTTCGAGTACTCGAGCGTCGGCGCCTACACGGTCGCCGGACGCCAGCAGCATCACATCGCCGGGGACGACTTCGCGCGACGAAACAATCTTCGGTTCTCCATCGCGCAAGACGCGAACTTGCGGGCTGCTCATTTGTTCGAGCGCCTGAGCCGCGCGATTGGCTTGGCCCTGCTGCCACGCGCCAATCGCCGAATTGAACAAAATGGTGCCGCCGATGAGAGCCGCTTCAATCGTCCCGCCGACAACAAAGGAAAGCGCGCCGCCCAACAGCAGCACACCGTTGAGAGGCGAACGCAACTGGAGCAGCAGGTTTTCGCGCCATCCGTGCTGCTGCATCGAAACGGGCGGCGGCAAAGTGCGCAGGCGTTCCTGAGCGCGGCCTTCTGTCAAGCCGCGACGCGTCGTATCAAGCGCGTGCAAGACATCGCGCAACGAGCGACGCGCCCATTTTTCGGGGCGCGGATCGACCACGCGCGCCAGCATCGAATAAGCGCGCTCGCCACCGTTTTCGCGCCACCAGGCCGAACCCAACGCCGCCAACGCCGCGACATAAACCGCGCGTGAAGCCCGTGCCAGACCTGTCCCGCCGCGCCAACCCCACAGCAGGCCGACCACGTTGGCGATCAATGAAAACGCCACACCGTCGCGTGAAGCCAAGTCGCGCCGCGCGCCTGCTTCGATGATCGCGGCTATCGCACCAGCGTCTGGCGCCAGCACATCGGCGCGCGCCGCAAAACGCGAGCGTCCGCTGGTTATGCCAATCGCCAGGTCACAAGCGGCAAAGGCAGCGCCCGCATCCGGCGAATCGGACGCAAAAGCAACGCGATCTCCATCCGCCTGCATTTCGCGGATCGCCGCCACTGCGCCACTTTCGGCACCCGATTCGGGCTGATGTTCCGAAGCCGCGGGCAACGTTTCCCCACCTAGGCGGTGCGCAATGGCTGCAATGGATTTTTGCTGCGCGTGCGGTGTCGCTGCGTCGGCGAACAACACCAATTTGACGCCGTGACGCTGGCAAGTCTCGACCAATTCGCGCGTTGACGCGGACAACTTGGGGCGCAACACAAAAAGAGCCAGCGGCTGCGCGCTTCTGTCCGAGCGCAATACCAGTTCATATTCGCCTGATTGGATGCGATGAGAAGACGGAATATCGGCGGGTTGAGCCTCGCCCAATGTGTATCGAGTACTCGATACCGTGGCGGACGCGATTCCGCCCTGCGCCTTGAAGCTGCCGTTTTGCGCGGGCGCACGATTGGCGGCGGGAAACACACCGCCCCACGGCGTTCCACTGGCGGCGGCGATGCCAGCGGCCAGCGAAAGCAGTTCCGCAGCGTCACCTTTTTTGTCCAGCAAAATGATGCGCGATAGTTCCAATCCGTCGCAAAGAATGCGCGCTCCGTCCATCAACAGCCAGTCGAAACGGCGCAGAGGCCGTCCAAGGCGTGTTCCGACAACCGTCACGCCGCCGCGCAAGACGCGCGCTGAAGCCGCCGTATTCGCACCTTCGCTACCGATGAGCGCCGCGCGCGGGTTCAACAGCAAAAGCGATTCAAAGGCGCGAGCAGGTGACAGCGTAAAAACGCCGGTTAAGGCGGCATAGCCCAATGACAGCGGCCCCAGCAGGCGCGAGTAACGATGTTCGAGTGCTTCGCGCGGCGGAACCGGACGCGCCTGCGGCTCGAAAGCCGAGCCAGCTTGCGGCAACAACGTGAACGGCCCGCCCTGCAATCGTTCGCCCGACTCGATGCGCGACTTCGGCCCGATCGGATGCGGCAATCCGTTGCGCCCGATGGCGTGACCTTCGCCTTCCTGCAAAATTCCGCTCAGTGGCGCGCGCTCGCCCGCTTCCATGCGGAAAGGTTCGCCGGCGCGCGCTTCGGGCAAAATATCGGTTTTTTCGCGGTAGGTTTTCCAGGCGGCGCGGCGCGACAAAACTTCGGTCAGCAAGCCCGCGGCTTCCACACCTGCCAGCGTCAAACCGAGAGGGCTGCCCGCAAAAGTGAGCGAAACGATGTTGGCGCCATTGAAAAGCAAATCGGCGTTGTGCGTTCCCAGCAAGCGGCGCGCGCCATTGCGAAAGGCGGGAAATCCTTGCACGATGCCGATGGCGCCGCTGACCTGCGAAGCCGTGCCCGCACCCGGCAAACTTCCCGTCGCGCCCGCCGCCTGACGCGCCGCCAGAACGCCCAATCCAAGTGTTGCAGCGGCTGTACGTGTCGCGCTTTGCACCAGCGGCGCCGGATCAAGCGGGTAAGCGGGCCTGTCCTCGCCGGGCAATTCCGGCATTTCAATGTCGGCGACCTGCGCGATCAGGTCGGCTAATTCAGTCTGATACTCGTTGAATTCGACCAGCACGCGCCCCGTCAGCGGATTGGCGCGCGCTTTGACGCCAGGCGTGCGCTCCAAATGCTCTTCAACGCGCTTTGCCACCGCCGGGTCTCGATCCAGCCCACGAACCGCGATGCGCGCTCGTCCCCGTTTTGGACTGGCGACGCTTGCCCTTGCGTCGTTTCGAGTACTCGAATCAATTGGCGGCGCAGGTACCGTTTCGCTGATGGCTGGCGGTGGCATTGGATCAGGCTGATTTTTGGGCGCGGGTTCGGTTTTTCCAGTCGGGCTTTGCAACGGCAATCCCGAAGGCAATTCTGATGGCAAGTTGCGCCAAACGCGGCGCACACCGGAAAGCAAGTCATCGGCGCCCGTCAGGGCCGGATCATATTTCAGCAGGACGTTTCCCGTGACAGCATTGGCCTCGGCGCTTTTTACACCGGGCAAAGCGCGCAGATGCGCCTCGATTTCACGCCGCCCGCGACCCGACCAGGCACCCAGACTGAAGCGCACTCGTCCGCGCAAGGCGTGAATAGTTTGTGGCTCGAACGTATCGGGCGCGGCAGCGGAAATAGTGACAGATGGCGAGGCAATAGCGAGAGATGTCATCGGGAATTGGGGAAATATCAACGGCAAAGACGCTAAAGAAACAGGCGAGACAAATACCTGTGCGACTTTGTGTGAAAAGCAGCGACACGTTTTATGGAGTTCGATTATCTTGCTCAATCTCGATCTTTGAGATGTGATAACCAAACATCATAAAGCGTGTCGCTGTGAGGTTTGACGACGTTTTTGGTCAGAGGAATCGCGTATCGAGTACTCGATATGCGGAAGAGAATCGAGTGTTTTAACTGCGGCGAAGGCTTTGGGCTTCGGCCCAGACATCTTCGGCTTCTTCGCGGACGCGCGAGGCGAAACGTAGCAGGTTGTGTCCGGCTTCGGCCACGAAACGTCCGGTGCGCTCGCCCCATTCATCGACTTTGGCTTCGGCGCGCTGCATCCGCTCCGACTGGAGCCATTCTTCTTCGATTTCGGTCGCTTCGCTTTCGGCTTCCTGAAAAGCCGAAGTCGCTTCTGCAACTCCGTCTTCTACGCTTTGCGCGGCCTTGCTTTCCATCGTTTCCGCTTCGCTGGGCGACACGTCAGGCATTTCTTCCGCTGCTGGCGCCTGAACGGTCGAGTGGTTGGAATTATCCATCGGCGTTCTCCTTCGCGGTGCGACGACGACGGCTCCGAGGCGCCTCTTCTTCGACTTCTACACCATCGGTTACGACGATGATGGCGGGCGTTTCCTCGTCTTCCCCATCCTGCGCCATTTGCGCGGCTTCGTCGTTCGCCTGCTTCATTCCACGTCCCATGCCGCGCGCCATGGATGATGCGGTGTCGCCTGCCACCATCACGCCCGCCATGCCATAAACGAGACCGCGACGCAACATTTTGCGCAACCTGGGCGAAGCCAAAAGTGCTGTGGCGGCGACCGCTACGCCAATTTCCGGTTCAAGATAATCGTCAAGTGCCATTTTCGTCTCCTTTGCATTTACTGTGAGCAGGTCAAGACATAACCCAATCTTAAACTGCTTTTATTGTACTTTTTACATTACTCGTCCATTCAACGAGTATCTTCTTGACATAACGTTTCCCACTTCACTTTGTCCCTTCGCTCAAAGAGCGCGTTTGGTAGAGCATATTGCGCGCCGCCAAAGGTTACTGCCGTACATTGTCGCGCCAGGGGAACATTGAAAGGATGCCATGAACACGTCTCGCTCGCGGAACCTTGTTGCCAAGCCTCTTGCTATCACGCCTTCAATTGCAAAACCTTCTCTTGCCAAGCGGCCTCGCGCGGCCCCGCATCGATGGGTCAGTGCGTGCGTTGAGGAAACACGACAACTCATTGTCAAGCCGCGTTCGTGGCGCGAATGGATTGAAATTGCTCTCGATGCGCTGGGATTGGTGCCTAGTTGCCTCGTCGTCGCGGAAGCCGCCAGATTCGGCGTGGCCTTATTGCAGCGCGATTTCAAAACGCTGAGCGGCAGCTTGCTGCGTGCTCTTCCCTTGCAACGATGGCCGTTGGGACGCTTGGGCTTGCTCGTCCTCAAGATCGTCGACAAAGTCCGTAAATTGCTGGCCGTTGCCCAATTCAGCTCGCGTGTCGCCGTCCGCGCTCAAGCCACGACGCACACTTTCGCTCTCTCGTAATCACTTCGCGCAATACTCGAAACGTGTATCCAAAAATGGTGCGCGTCGTTTGGAAAAGAAGTTAAAGCAAATCGTGAAACTGCTAAACTAAAACGGTTTGCAGAGGAGTTTGCTTTGACTTCCGTTCTTTCTTCCCCACGTTCCTCCCAACTTTCCGGCGTGCGCACTCATCAATTATCAAATGGCCTGACCATCGTCGGCGAAGCCCTGGCCGACAAGCGCGCCGCCGCCTGGACGTTTCTTTTGCCCTCGGGCACCGCGACCGAACCCGACCATAAAGACGGTTTGACCGGTGTTTTGGAAGCCTTGAGTTATCGCGGCGCCGGACAACGCGACAGCCGCCAACTCAGCGACGCTCTGGATGATCTGGGCGTTGACCGCGGCGGCGGCAGCGATGTCGAATATACGACGTTTGGCGGCGCCACTCTGGGCGATTATCTCGAAGACGCGCTGCCACTTTACGCCGATATTATTCAGCGCCCGCAGTTTCTACAAATCGAGTACTCGAATGACGAATTTGAGGCGCAACGCCAATTGGCTTTGCAATCTTTGGATTCGCTGGAAGATGCGCCGGCGCGCAAAATGTTCGTGCAACTGCGTCGCGCTTACTTTTCCGATAATTACGGACGCTCGCCGCTGGGCACGCGCGAAGGTCTGGAATCGTTGACGCTGGACGATTTGCGACACGATCACGCGCGGCGTTTTCTGCCGCAAGGCGCGATTTTGGCGGTCGCGGGCGGCATTGATTTCGACAAAATCGTGGCGCGCATCGAAGAATTTTTCGGCGCTTGGAAAGGCGTGCCACCGACTTTGGGGAAACCGCAGGCGATTGTTGAACCCGTCGTGCAACATATCGCGCAGGAAACTTCGCAGCAGCAAATCGGCGTCGCGTATGCCGGTGTTGCGTCCGACGACGAATTTTTCTACGACAGCCGCATTGCGATTTCGGTTCTCAGCGGCGGCATGGGCGCGCGATTGTTCACCGAAGTGCGCGAAAAACGCGGTTTGGTTTACAGCGTTTCGGCCAGCGCGGGCAGCTTGCGCGGTTGCGGTTTCAACCTTGCGTATGCCGGAACGACGCCCGAACGCAGCCAGGAAACGCTCGATGTTTTGTTGAACGAACTGCGTCGCATGGCGCAAGGTGTCACCGAAGAAGAAGTCGAACGCGCCAAAATCGGCATGCTGTCGAGCTTGATTATGCAGGAAGAAAGCTCGCGCGCTCGCACCGGCGCCATCGCGCGCGATCAGTTCATTCTTGGCCGCGTGCGCCCCTTGGACGAAGTAACCGACGCCATCAACCGCGTCACACCGCAAAGCATCGCCGCCTTTTACGAAGCGCATCCGCCGCGTGATTTCACAGTCGTGACTTTAGGGCCGCTCGAACTGGTCGTCAATGCTTGACAATCGAGTACTCGATTGTCGTCGAAACTGTAGGGGTTTGGCGTGCCAAGCCCTCTGCATAATATGAAAGTAACAAGGTTTGGCACGCCAAACCCCTACGACTTTGATCGGTCAAAGCTGAGATTCAAACAAGCATTATGGGATATTTATTGGCTGCACTGGTTGGCGGCGTGTTGTTTTTCAATTCGCAGGCGACGCCCAAGCGCGCGGCGCACGTCATGGAAGACGCGCTGCGTCGCCAATATCCAGGGACGCAAATCAACGTTCAGGTCGAAGGCAAGCGCGGCCTGAATGTCATTCATGGCAAGTTCAAAACGGTGCGCCTGCAAATGAGCGGCGGAAGCGGCAACGGACTGAGCGTGTTGCCGATTGCCGCGGTCGCCAAAGCGAAAAACACCGGTCGCATCGGGCAAATGGCGCTGCAACTGCACGATTTTCAACTGGAAGGTTTGCAAATCGAAAGCGCTGACATAACGTGGAGCGATGTCGTTTATGATTTCGATGCGCTGCGCAAAACCAACAAGCTGAACCTGCTGCAAACCGGCCCGGCGAATGCGCACGTCGTGGTTCCCGCCTCGTCGCTGCAAACGCTGATCGCGCAACGCGTCAAAGACATTCAAAGCCCGAAACTCACTTTGCAAAACGGGCGCGTCATCATCACGGGAACGCGCCCAGCGCCCATTTTTGGCACGCCTTTGCCCTTCACGATGTCGGCGCGCCCGATTGTGAAAAACGGCACGCAAATCTGGTTGAGCGATCCGCAGGCGAGCATTTCTGGCGTGAATTTACCTGCGACGATGGTCAACAATTTGGCGCAAGGCTTCAATCCGGTTTATACCTTTACGGTCGGCGAAAAATGGCCGTTTGCGATGAACATCACGCGCTTGAACGCGCAAAACGACAAGCTCGAACTCTTCGCTGACCTGACGTTTATTCCCGCGGCTGCCACAGCCACGCCACAAAGTACGCCGCAAGTCACACCAACACCGATTCCAACGCCAACACCTTTGCCAACGCCGAGCGCAACGCCTTCGATGGCCGCGTCGCCCGCTTAATTTCCCATGAATATCGAATCGAGTACTCAATCGTTGCGACGCACGTCGCTTTTTGAAACGCACCGCGAAAGTGGCGCGCGCCTGGTGCCATTTGCTGGCTGGGAAATGCCGGTGCAATATGAAGGCGTCATTGCCGAAGTGAAAACTGTGCGCGCCGCTTGCGGCTTGTTCGATGTCTCGCACATGGGACAACTGCGTTTTGAAGGCGCGGGCGTCACGCAGGCGCTGGACAATATCGTATCCGCCGATTGGTCGAATGTCGCGCCCGGACGCGCCGCTTACGCGCTGTTGTTGAACGAACAGGGCGGCATCATCGACGACATTATGGGTTATCGCTTGAGTCCTGATGCGTGGCTGGTCGTTGTCAACGCCAGCCGCGCCGATGTTGACGAAGCGCACTTTCGTCGTTATCTACCATCGGAAATCGAGATGAGCGTTGGCGGAGAACGCGCGGCGATAATCGCGGTGCAGGGCGCGACTTCCGCCCAAGTTTTACAGCAATTGATTGGCGAAAGTTTGGACGAAGTGGCGTGGCGCGACGTAATTTTGTTGGGTGGAGGAACCGAAGCGGTTTTGGCGCGCGGCGGCTACACGGGCTGCGACGGCTTTGAACTTATGCTTAATGCGGACGAGGCGCCGCGCGTGTGGAACGCTTTGTTGAGTTGCGGCGGCGTTCCGTGCGGTCTGGGCGCGCGCGATGTTTTGCGATTGGAAGCCGCGCTGCCGCTTTATGGTCACGAACTGCGCGAAGATTGGACGCCGGACGAAAGCGGCGTCGCGTTCGCGGCCAAAAGCGACAAAGCCGAATTTATTGGACGTGATGCATTGGTCGAAAAACGCGCGCAGCAAAACAGCGAAACAAAAACGATTCGCGCCTTGAAAATGCAGGGCAAAGCGATTCCACGCGATAGTTATCCAGTACTCGATTCGTCTGGCGAAGCAATTGGCGAAGTGACTTCCGGCACGCTGTCGCCGACTTTAGGTTGCGGCATTGCGCTGGCGAGCGTGCCGCGCCATTTAGGAATCGGCGATAAAGTTTTTGTCGAAGTGCGCAACACACAACACGCGGCGACTGTTGTCAAACCGCCGTTTGTGGCACGAGGAAGAAAGTGAAAATGTAGGGGCGTCAGCTTGCTGCACCCTTTACTAAGAATCAATAACTCAAATTACGGGCGCAGCAAGCTGACGCCTCTACGATGGAGCGATTATGAATTATCCCGAAAACTTGAAGTACACGCGAACCGACGAATGGGTTTTGGTCGAAGGCGAAACGGCGACGGTCGGCATCAGCGATTACGCGCAGCACGAACTGGGCGACATCGTTTATCTGGAATTGCCTGAAGTCGGCGCGAAAGTTTCGGCTGGCGTTGCCTTTGGCGTTGTCGAATCGGTCAAAGCTGTCTCCGATTTGCTGTCGCCAGTCACGGGCGAAGTCGTGGAAAGCAACACGCCCGCAACGGAAAATCCTGATGTCATCAACACGGAACCGTATGGCGCAGGCTGGCTCATCAAAGTGAAATTGAGCGCCGATTCGCCGACTGAAAACCTCATGACATCCGCCGAATACGCGGGACATCACGCTGCGTAAATAGGCAGAGTGTTAAGACAGTTTTAGGGATATTTCTCGACGAACTTCTCGATGGCGTCTGATACTTGCGCAATTTTCTTATTAACATCGTGATCTGTTTCGCTTGGTATCATGTTCAAGATTTCGTCTAAATCTTCTTGCATTTGCTCGTATTGCGCTTCCTGCTGTGTGCTCAAAAAGCGAGTGTGAAACATCCAGCCGTAGATGCCGCAGGTGACAGAACAGGGAATCTTTCCGCAGTCGCGCTCCAACGTGATGCGTGCGCCAAAGGGATGTTCGTCATCGCGTAAAATAACACCGTTTCCGCTCCCGCGTTGACCGATACTGGCACCATTATCGAAAGCGAACCATTCCATATTCTCCATTGTACTAAATGCGAGGACGCTATCTTGGGTCGTTCAATTGAGTACTCGATTCTAAATTTCCTATGCCTTATTCCGCTCTCACTGAACACGACCGCGACCAAATGCGCCGCGTTATCGGCATCGAATCGGTCGATGAACTTTTCGCCGACATTCCCGAAGATTTGCGTCAGAACGCCGCGCCAAAAATCGGCGACGCTTTGCCGGAACTTTCGGTGCGCCGCAAAATGAACACGCTGGCGGCGAAGAACCTTTCGCTGGAAAATGCCGCGTCGTTTCTGGGCGCGGGCAGCTACGATCATTTTATCCCCGCCGTTGTTCCCGCGTTGGCCAGTCGCGGCGAATTTGCGACGGCTTACACGCCGTATCAGGCCGAAACGTCGCAGGGCACCTTGCAGGTGATTTACGAGTTTCAAACTTTGCTGTGCCAACTCACGCAAATGGAAATGGCCAACGCCAGTTTGTATGATGGCGCGACCGCTTTGGCTGAAGCGTTGATCATGGCGATGGCAATTACCAAGCGTCGCAAATTTCTGCTGCCGCGCACGCTTTCGCCGATGTACCGCGAAGTGGTGCGAACTTATTTGCAAGGTCTGGATGTCGAAACTGTGGACATCGAGTACTCGAATGGCGCGACAAGCATCCAAGATTTGCAAGCGCAACTTGATGAAACCGTCGCTGCAATAGTCGTCGCGCAACCGAACTTTTTCGGCGTTGTGGAAGACGCGCAAAGTTTCGCGGATGCGGCGCATGAACGCGGCGCGTTGGTGATTTCTGTTTTCAATCCTCACACGTTGGGCGTTTTGCCGCCGCCAGGAAGTTATGGCGCCGACATCGCGGTGGGCGAAGGTCAAAGTTTGGGAATTGCGCCGCAGTTTGGCGGGCCGGGCGTTGGCCTGTTTTGTTGCCGCAAGAACCACGCGCGTTTCGCGCCCGGGCGCTTGGTCGGAACCACGACCGACGAGCAGGGCAGAAGCGGTTTTACCCTGACTTTGCAAACGCGCGAGCAGCACATTCGCCGCGAAAAAGCGACTTCCAATATCTGCTCGAACCAGGCGTTATGCGCGCTGACAGCAACAATTTATTTATCGGCGATGGGTTCGCACGGCCTGCGCGAAGCCTCAACGCAAAGCCATCACAAAGCGCATTATTTAGCGCAAAATTTGAGCGGAATTGAAGGTGTCGAACTGTTATTTTCATCACCGTTTTTCCACGAATTTGTGGTGAAACTTCCGCGTCCAACTGAGGAAATCAACGCGAAGTTAATTGAGTACTCGATGTTGGGCGGCTTCGACCTTGCGCGCGATTATCCCGAACTTGGCCACGCGATGCTGTTGTGCTGCACGGAAAAACGCACGCGCGAAGAAATCGATGCTTTTGTCGAAACCTTGCGCGATATTCTGGAAAAATGAAATGGCTTGGGCGACTTTCCACATCGAAAAACTGAAGAAGGGCGAAGCGGTTTCTTTTCGTCCGCGCGGCGGTTCGATGAAAGGCAAAATCGAATCGGGGCAACTTTGCACGGTTGAGCCAGTCAATATCGAAACGCTGCAAATCGGTGACATCGTGTTGTGCAAAGTGCGCGGCGCCGAGTATTTGCATTTAGTCAAAGCAATGCGCGGCAGGCAATTTCAAATTGGCAACAATCGCGGCGGCATCAACGGCTGGATTGGCGCGAACGCGATTTTCGGCAAATGCACGAAAGTTGAGTGATTGCGCGCGGTTCGTTAAAACACCCTCTTAGAGGGTGTATAGGAAAGGGTTAGACTTACATTTATGAAACGCCAGAGCTATCCCAGTGATTTGAGCGAGGCACAATGGCAAGTGCTGCGCCCTTTGATCGAGCCACAGCGTGCGCGCGGTACGCGCAGGCTTTACGCCCAACGCGAGATCGTCAACGCTTTGTTGTATCAGTTGACCAACGGCTGCTCGTGGCGTGCTTTGCCTCACGATTTTCCGCCTTACACTGTGGTTTGGTATCACTTCCGGCGCTGGCGTGACAACGGCACTCTCGAAGGTATCCACAGTTCGTTGCGTTCTCAAGTGCGCCAGGCCGATGGACGGGATGAGGCGCCCAGCGCAGCGATTCTGGACAGCCAGAGCGTCAAAACCACAGAAAAAGGGGGCCAAAAGGCTTTGATGCAGCCAAGAAAATAAAAGGGCGCAAGCGTCATATTCTAGTGGATACCAACGGCTTGTTGTTGCAAGTGTGTGTTCATGCTGCCAACGTTCAAGAGCGTGACGGAGCCAAATTACTTTTGCAAGACAAAGCCCTGTGGCGCTTTCCTTCACAACGTTTGCAGTTGATTTGGGCGGATGCAGGCTACTGGGGACACAAGTTCGCGGCTTGGGTGCGAGAAAACTGTGGCGTTGCGCTCCGAGTGATAAGCCGCAATGCCCTGGTGAACCGTCAATATGAAAACAAAGGCTACGTGCCGTTGCCGCGTCGCTGGGTTGTCGAAAGAACTTTTGCATGGTTGGGAAGATGTCGAAGGCTTTCAAAAGACTATGAGCAAAATGTCAAATCAAGTGAAACCTGGATTTATCTCGCCATGATCCGGCTTATGCTCCGAAGGCTTGCGTGATTCCTATACACCCTCTCAGAATCATTTTGCAAAGTAGAAAACAGCGTTAGAAAGTGGAAGTTTGCAAACGGGTTCTAAGCGTTTCTCTATGTTCTTTGTATCTCCGTGGTTTTAATTCCGTTATCGAGTACTCGAAATGAACATCGAACCTTTGAACATCCAGCAATATCGAAACATCGTGATTTTGACGGGCGCGGGCGTCAGCGCGGCTTCGGGCGTGCCGACGTTTCGCGGCGCGGGCGGTTTGTGGAACGATGAAGAAGCGATCTGGGTTTCGGAGGCCGACAATCTGCCTGCGAGCTTGCCGCGCTTGTGGAACTTTTACGGCCCGTTGCGCGAAAAGATGGCACAAGTGCAGCCGAACGCCGCGCATTTCGCTTTGTCGAAATTGCAAAATGAAGCGGCGCAACGTGGACAAAACGTGACGCTCATCACACAAAACGTGGACGAATTGCATCAGCGCGCGGGAAGTTCGGCTGTCGTCGAACTACACGGAAGCCTGATGAAATCGCGCTGCATGGAAGGATGTTCCGCACCGTTTGAAGACGCGCAATCACACGCCGGAGCCTTGCCGTTGTGCGAGAACTGCGGAGCGCCGTTACGTCCCGATTTCGTCTTGTTCTCCGAAATGTTGCCGATTGGCGCGTTACAACGTTGCCGTCACGCGTTACGTTCGTGCGATTTGTTCCTGGCGATTGGCACGTCCGGCACGGTTTCGCCCGCCTCTGAATTTGTCGCAGGCACCTCAATGATTGGAGCGCGCACCGTTTTAGTCAACCTTCATCCGATGACGCCGCGCAACCCGTATTTCAAAACCGAAGTGCTGGGACGCGCCGAAGAAACCTTGCCGCAGTTGTTCGGCTTCTAAATCGAGTACTCGATACTTCCGGCGGATAATTCCTATAACTCTGGAATTTTCCTCGAATTGCTGCTTTTCTCTTGAATTGATATTGTCACCATCTTAAAATTAACAATATCAATTCGACAGTGAGGCGCGCGATGGTTTTCAGTTCACAGATTTTCTTGTTTGGCTTTCTACCGTTGGCGCTGGCGATTTATTACGCGTTTTCGTGGTCGTCGCAGCGCGTGCAGAACGGCGTGCTGGCGTTGTTGGGTTACGTGTTTTATGGCTGGGCGGAGCCGCGTTTTGTGGTATTGATGTTCGCCACAACGTTTGTGGACTGGATGTTCAGCCTGGTGGTGGCCAGCGATTCGTGGCGTTTTTGGCAGGCGTGGCGTCGTCCGATTGAAGCGTTGCCGCGCGGCGAAGCACGAACGCGACGGCAGAAGAGCGCGCTGGCGTGTTCGGTAATTTCCAACCTGGCTGTACTGGGATTTTTCAAGTATGGCAACTTCGCGTTGAGTTCGTTCGATGCGGTTTTTTCACGCGGGCATTTGTCGTTGCAAGCGTTGCATATCGCGTTGCCTTTGGGAATTAGTTTCTATACCTTTCAGTCGCTGTCGTATACGATTGACGTGTATCGCGGCGAGGCGAGCGCGATGACCAACTTCGTTGATTTCTCGTGCTTCGTTTCGATGTTTCCTCATCTGGTGGCAGGACCGATTTTGAAGTTTTCGTTTCTGGCCGAGCAACTGCGATTTCGTAGGGCAACAACCGAAAAGTTCGCGCGTGGCATAGCGTTTTTCTCGCTCGGACTGGCCAAGAAGATTTTGCTGGCGAACGTTTGCGCTCAAGTTGCGGATGCAGCCTTTGGAGCGGGTTCATTGTCGCCGCAACAAGCATGGCTGGGCGCGATTGCTTACGCATTTCAAATCTTCTTCGACTTCAGTGGCTATTCCGATATGGCGATTGGACTTGGATTGATGCTGGGTTTCATGTTCGCGCGCAATTTCCAGTCGCCTTATCGTGCAACTTCGGTGAGCAATTTCTGGCGGCGCTGGCATATTTCGCTTTCGACTTGGCTACGCGAATACCTTTACATTCCTCTGGGCGGCAATCGGCGTGGCGAAACGCGCACTTACTTCAACTTGTTCGTGGTCATGTTGTTGGGCGGTTTGTGGCACGGTGCGAGTTGGAATTTTGTGATCTGGGGCGCTTTGCACGGCGGCGCTCTGGCGATGGAACGCGCTTTTGGACGCTGGAGAACAGGACGCTGGAGAACGGGACGTGTGCTTTCGAGTACTCGAAACGCTGTCTTCACGCGTTTGATGGGACAAACGGCGACGTTCTGCTTTGTCGTTCTCGCGTGGGTTTTCTTTCTAGAGGACAGTTTGCCGCACGCCGTTTTTTACGTGGGAAGCATGATGGGTTTGGAACACGTTGGAGTGAGCGCGCAGTTGTTAAACGCAACGATGATGGCGCCACAAGCGGTTTGGGGCTTGATAGTGGCTGGACTTTGTGTGTGGGTTTTGCCCGGTACGTGGGAATGGACGCAGCGTTTGACGTGGCCGCGCGCGGCTTTTTGTACATCGGTTTTGTGGCTGTCGCTACTTGTAATGGCGACGCAAACCTACAGCCCTTTTATCTATTTCGTGTTTTAAGAATCAGTCCAAGAAAGGGAACACGGCGGCTTTGCCGTCGCGGATCGGCATGGATTTTATTTGATTTATGTTTTTTAGATCCGTGTTCATCGGTGTCGCGCAGCGCCGTGTTCCATGTTTTGAGCTGATTCCAAGAGGAGAAAACGATGGCACGAACACATTTGACAACTGAACGTGAAGACGAAGCGGCGGCGATGCTTTCGAGTACTCGATTTGCGCGCGGCGTCGCACCGGCGTTGGTGGCGGCATTTTTGGGAACGATGTTGATTGTTCCAGGCGCGCAAGAAATGGCGCGTCGGAGAAGCGAAAAAGAAGCGCGCCCGAGCGTTTTTCATTCGAGCCTTTTGCCGCTACCCAAAATGACAACGTGGCCGACAATTCCCAGCGGACAAGAATTGCGCGCTTTTGAAAATCGGCTGCAGGACAATTCCGTTGTTTTTGCGAATCTGCGACCACGCACGCAATGGATGATGACGCGCTACCTGCGCGCGGGCAACGGCCAAGTTCTCATCGGGGCCGACAACTGGCTGTTTTACGATCCCGAAGTGCGCGCCATTACGATGCGCGGTTTTCGCGTCAACACAATGCGGACTACCGCGAATTCAACGCAGAACGCGGTGCGCAACGATGAGGACGAACGTCACGATTCAATTCCTGCGATTGTACATCTGCGCGACCAACTGACGTCGCGCGGCGTCGCTTTGGTTGTGATGCCAATTCCCGTCAAAGCGACGATTTATCCTGAAAAGTTGTGGCCGTCTTATCAAAACTCTGCGACGTTGCCACAAAATGCGTCCTTTGGA
This sequence comes from Abditibacteriaceae bacterium, assembly GCA_965277285.1. Lineage (GTDB taxonomy): Bacteria > Armatimonadota > Abditibacteriia > Abditibacteriales > Abditibacteriaceae > DASVUS01. The sequence goes on from OZ255721.1 coordinate 610,904, forward strand.
AAGTGGAAACGAGCGTTGCAAAATCATGGCGTTCGAGTACTCGATGTGGCGCCGGATTTGTTGAACGCAAAACAACGCGGCGAAAGCGTTTTCGTCCCGACCGACACGCATTGGACGCCGCGCGGCGCCGAAGTCGCGGCGCAAAAACTGGGCGAATTGATCGCACAAACGGCGCAACTCCCGCAACGAGAGCCGATCAATTTTGTGCGACATTCATCAAGCGGAGCGGCGCCAGACGATTTAGTGCGCGTTTTAGGTTTGCCTCCCAGTCAAACGTTGTTTCCACGACACACGATTGCATGGAACGCGGTTTATACGCCGTCTGGCAAGTTGTGCCAGGCGCAACAGAACGCCGATATCTTGGTGTTGGGCGATAGTTTTACGGGCATTTACGCGAACGGCGGCGCCTCGCTTCCGCAGCAACTTGGTTTCGTATTGAAGCGTCCGGTCGATTGGCTGGCGGTTCCCAATGGCGGTTCTTATCTGTCGCGTTTGAAACTGGTTCAGGAAGCGGCGCATAGACACGATCATTTGCGCGGCAAACGCCTGGTGGTTTTAGAATTCACCGTGCGCGACTTGTGTTTCGGCGATTGGCGCGTCCTCAATTTGCCGCAATGAAGCCGCTGCGTTACATTGAAGTGCAGTATAAATTCGAGTACTCGAATGAACGATTTTCTTGCGATGTGGAATTCAATGTCAACTTGGGGAAAGGTTTTCTTTTCATTCGTGATGCTTGGGGGCGCAGGCTTTGTGTGTTATTGGTTTACGCTGCTTTTCTCTTCTCTCTTACTTTACCGACCGTTTAAGGCGTTATAAGGAGGAACTTCGTTCTCACCATCCCCGATTGCTGGAATCTCTTGCGAGCCAGACGGCGTTTGCAAAGGTTGCCACAACGCTTACAAGAACCTTTGGACAGACCGCTTCCTGTTGAAAATCTCGTGCGACGTGGAACGAGTTCATCATCTCAAACAGAGGCGATGAAGACGCAACTCTGGCACAGAAAAAACAAGCCGTTCGACCTATCTGGAGTTTTCAGATCAGGGTTCAAAGAATCGCTTTGGCTTTCTGGCTTCTGGGGCTGCTCGGAGTGCCAGGTATGGCTTACGGCATCACTAAATTTGGACATCCATAACTTTTCTTATGCACGAACCTCTTCTTTTTGAACTGTCGGACGAAGGTCAAATCAACGATTATTTGCCGCCGTGCGACGTGCCCGAAACCGCTTTCGAGTACTCGATTCGCGGCGAATTGCCTTTGCCGGAAGTCGATGAACACACGCTGGTGCGGCATTTTACGCGACTTTCGCAGCAAAACTTCAGCATCGATACCGAATTTTATCCGCTCGGTTCGTGCACCATGAAATACAATCCCAAGCTGAACGAAATGGTTGCCAGCCTTCCAGGTTTCGCCAGCGTTCATCCTTTGCAGCCGACTTCGACAACGCAAGGCTGGCTTCAAGTGTTGTTTGAAGCGCAGCAAACTTTGGCTAAAATCGCCGGTTTGGACGCCGCCACAGTGCAGCCTTTGGCGGGCGCGCAAGGCGAATTTTGCGGATTGTTGATGATTCGCCAATACCACGAAAGTCGCGCCAAAGAAAGCGGACAATCGAGTACTCGAACGCGCATTGTCGTCCCCGATTCGGCGCATGGCACCAATCCGGCGAGCGCGGCGCGTTGCGGTTATTCCGTCACCAGCGTCGCGTCCGATGTTCACGGCTGCGTCGATCTGGAAGCGATGCGCCAGGCGTTGGGCGAAGATGTCGCGGCGGTGATGATCACTAATCCGAACACGCTGGGCGTTTTCGAGAAGGACATTCAACGTTTGTGCGAAATGGCGCACGAAGTGGGCGCGCTGGTTTATATGGATGGCGCCAATATGAACGCGATTTTGGGGCAGGCGCGCCCCGGCGATATGGGCGTTGATGTGATGCACTTCAACGTTCACAAAACGTTTTCCACGCCGCACGGCGGAGGCGGGCCGGGCGCTGGCCCAGTCGCGGTGCGCCAGATTCTCGAACCGTTTTTGCCCACGCCGCACGTTGTCAAAAACGAAAACGCCTACGCTTTTGATTTGGACAGGCCGCAAAGCATTGGGCGTTTGCATGGTTTTTATGGCAATGCGGGAATCATTTTGCGCGCCCTGACGTACATCTTGCGGCACGGCGACAGCGGCTTGAAACAGATTTCCGAAGACGCGGTTTTATCGGCCAATTACATTCTGGCGCGCCTGCGCGGAACTTACGCGACGGCCAACGAGCAATTTTGTAAGCACGAATGCGTGCTTTCGGCCAGCGAGTTGAAAACGAAATACGGCGTGACGGCCTGGGATATCGCCAAGCGTTTGCCGGATTATGGTTTTCATGCGCCGACGGTCTATTTCCCGACCATTGTCAAAGAATCGATGATGATTGAGCCAACCGAAACCGAAACCAAAGCCACGCTGGACGCTTTTTGCGACGCCATGATTTCGATTGCCGAAGAAGCCGCCGAAAATCCCGATTTGCTGCATCACGCGCCGCACACTTTGCAAGTTGGAAGGTTGGATGAAGCGAACGCGGCGCGCTGCCTCAATTTGTGCTGGACGGCTGACAATCGAGTACTCGAAAGCGATGGCAACGCCAAACGCGAAGTGCCGCAATCTTCAACGTATTGAGGCCGATGGGCAAAGAGCGAAGCCGAAGGCGCATCTGTGGAGAGCGATAGATAATCTCGTGCAACAACTTTTGAACACGCAAAGCGTGACAGGAAAGACGTTTAGAATCGAGTACTCGAATGAAAACTTATGAGCGAAACAAACAATAGCGAAGAAACCGTTGATAATCCGGCGTTGTGTCATGCGATTGAACGCAACATCCGCACGGTTCATCGCTTACGGGCGCACGCTTCGCGCGGACGTGGCATGGAAGAGCGCGCGGCGGACGGCATCACCGAGTTTTCGGGGCGCATGGTTTTCGTCTATGTCCACGCCATCTGGTTCATCGTCTGGCTGGCGCTCAATACCGGACATCTGGGTATCAAGCCGTTCGATCCGTATCCGTATCAACTGCTGACAATGATCGTTTCGCTCGAAGCGATTTTCCTTTCGACCTTCGTTCTTATTTCACAAAACCGCTTGAGCGAAGAAGCTGACAAGCGCGCCGAACTCGATCTGCACATCGGGCTTTTGACCGAACATGAACTGACGCGCGTCTTGAAAATGCTGGACGAAATTCAGGACAAGTTGGGCATTCCCAACGACGATGACGAACTGATGGAACTCGAAAAAGAAACGCGTCCCGAAGACGTTCTCGAAGAAATCCAGCGCGCCAACGAACGCTACATCAAGCGCAAACGCGGCCAACGCGCACCATCGAGTAATCGATAACAAAACGAACCCGAAGCGTGAGCGACGGCCTTGAGTAGAAGTCAAATGTGACTATTACTAAGCCCGTCGCTCACGCTTCGGGTTCGTTTTGTTGTGAATTAGTTATTGAAAACGTCTTGCGGTAAGCCCAACAACGGCAGCAAATCGTTGCCCGCGCCGTAACTTCCCAGCCACGCGATTTGTTCGTCGCTGATGTCGCGCGCGCGCAATTCTTCGATGACGTCCAGTTCCAAATCGGGAACATAGCAGCGCAACATGACGAGCGGTTCGCTTCCCTGCGGCTCGATGTGAGTACTCAAACCGGCAGGAATCAACAACGATTCGCCGCGTTTTGCTGTGACCGTTTCATTGCCGCCGGAGAAACTCGCGGCGCCGCCGATCAGCGTCCACGTATTGAAACGCGCCGCGCCGTCGTCAAAATCGAATGCGGTGCGCGTCGTCCAGCGTTCCAGCACAAAATATTTGCAGGCGGCGCAGAACGTGCGCTCGGTTCCGCGCTCGTCAATCGTGACGTATTTGGTTTGCTCTTGCTGACCATCTTCGTAAAGCGCGCATTCAATCGCGTTCTTCTTATGCGGCTCGACATCTTCCTTCGGAATAACGCCAGCTTCAACGAAACCCGCCCAATCCCAGCCAAAACCGGCGTCCGAGTTTTGCTGGATTTCAAACGCCAGATTGCCCGCGTCCAAGCCGTGCAAGCGTCCCGGCGGCACGAAATAGGTCTCGTCGGTCGTCGTCGGCACTTTCTTCATCACGCCGTCGTAAGCATCATTGCGATCAATCGCCGCGCGGAACTTTTCCGGCGTCATACCAGGAAGTGTTCCCGTGTAAGCCGCCGCACCCTGGTCGGCTTTCACGATGTACCACGCTTCGGTTTTGCCGGTGTCATTCATTCCCAAGCGCTCGGCGTTGGCGTCGTTCGGGTGCATGTGCGCGGGCAAACGCTTGTCGCAATCGAGAAACTTGAGCAGCAGCGGAAAATAATTGCCGTAGCGCGCCCAGATTTCTTCGCCGACTAACTCGGCTTGAAATTGCGTCATCAAGTCGTGCAAGGTTTTTCCGGCCAGCGGCCCGTTGACGACCGTCGATTGTTCTTCGCCATGATCCGCGACTTCCCACGTTTCGGCGATGTCGCGGTCGCGCGGAACATCAAGGTCGAGCACTTCGGCGAAACGTCGTCCGCCATATGGGTAAAACTTGAGAAACGGTTTGAACTTGAATGGATAAAGCATAAGCTACCTTCTGATTGTTTAATCTAACTTTCGGCTCGACTTTTGAGAAATGTCATGGTGTACGCTCCAGCTATGGCGATGAAAATTGGAGCGAAGAATTCCAAGTTTGTGACAAAATGCATCGTAGCCTGATTAAGCGCCGAGAAGCCATGTAATGTTAGCTGGACACGAAGGAACAACACGCAAAGCGCAAACAAGACCGCAAACGAAACGATGTAAAATGCCACCATATAAACCAAGAAAACAACCATCTTCCTCAAGGAAATTACCAATTGGTTCTCCTAATTGCATCAAGGTCTGGTGGCTATTACTCTCAGCGGCAGGCTACTTCGAGAACGTCACTTGCGCCACGTCTTTGCCGCTGCTTTTGCGGACACGATTATTGGCGGCTAGATGGCGCAGAATGTGGAAAATGCTTTCGGCGTCGTCGGGCGAACCGATACTTTGCGCGATTTCGTCGGCTGTGAGATACGATCCCGTCTGGTTTCCCAACGCTTCGAGTACTCGATGTTGCAGTTCCAAAACACCCGCAGCGGCTTTCTTGCCCGCTTCCACGCCCGGCTGATGATACGCGTTCACGTTCACCAACTGCCCGTAGAAACCGACGGCGCGTTCATAAAGCGCGATCAGTTTACCAATCGTTTCAGCGTTGACGTTTTGCACAGAAATCGTGATGCTCTGGCGCCCATTTTCCCACAAGGCGCGGCGCGTGCCATACATCAAGCCCGAAAGGTAATCGCCCAGCGTCACGCCGTCTTCCACTTCGAGAGAACTGTCGCCATCGGTGCGATCTTGCAAAACTTCGATGAACGTTGCAAAGAAGTTCGGCACACCTTCGCGCAATTGCTGCACATACGCGTGCTGATCGGTCGAACCTTTGTTGCCGTAAACCGCGATTCCCTGATGCACGATTTTGCCGTCCAGGTCTTTTTCCTTGCCCAGACTTTCCATCACCAATTGCTGAAGATATTTCGCCAGCAGCGACAGACGATCTTTATACGGCAAAATCACCATGTCTTTTTTGCCCGCGCCGTCCGTCGCATGAAACCACGTCAAGGCGAGCAAAGCAGACGGATTTTTCAGCGTTTCCTTGGCGCGCGTCGCTTCATCCATTTGCGCCGCGCCATGCAACATTCCGTCGATGTCGAAGCCTTGCAGCGCAGCCGGAAGCAGACCGACAGCGGACAATTCGCTGGTTCTGCCGCCGACCCAATCCCACATCGGGAAGCGCGCCAGCCAACGCTCGTCTTCCGCGACTTTGTCCATCTGACTGCCTTCGCCGGTCACAGCGACCGCGTGACGCCCGAAGTGCAAGCCCATTTCGTGATACGCGGCTTGCGCTTCCATCATGCCGTTGCGCGTTTCGGGCGTGCCGCCGCTTTTGGAAATGACGACCGTCAACGTGTTCGCCAAACCATCGCCGATTTCGCGCAACGTGCGTTCCATGCCGTCAGGATCGGTGTTGTCGAAGAAATACGGCTTCATTTTGTCGCGCCCAGGTTCGCTGAGCGCGTTCGCCACGAACTGCGGCCCCAAAGCCGAACCGCCAATGCCGACAATCAGCAGATTTTGAAAAAGCCCGCCGCGCTCGGGCGTGATGTCGCCGTCGTGGACGCTGTGCGCGAAACTTTTGATGTCATCAAGTACGCGCGTGATCTCGTCACCCAGACCGTTCGGCGCGAGTTGTGGCGCGCGCAGCCAGTAATGTCCGACCATGCGATGTTCGTCGGGGTTGGCAATCGCGCCACCTTCCAGTTCGTCCATGAAAGCGAACGCTTTTTGGATGCGCGGCTCCATTTGCGCGAAGAAATCGTCCTCAAAATTCATGCGCGAAATATCGACGCTGATGCCGAGTTTTTCATCGTTCCACAAAAACTGCTGATAACGCTGCCACAGTTCGTTTGAGTTCATAAAAGTTCCTTTCCTTCAGGTCGTATGCAGAGCAAAGGCTCGAAACTGATAGTTTGTCATTCTGAACGCAGTGAAGAATCTCACTTCAATTAGGTTCTTCACTGCGTTCAGAATGACAAAGTAACGGTTCCCTGTTCTGGTGCAAATTTCGATTTTTGCAAGAGGTCTGCTGAAATCAACAAGTGAATCGAGTACTCGATTTATTAAGGATTCGGCTGATTGGCGACGCGCAAAACTTCGAGCGGCACTTCGCCTTTGAGTTCCTGATTGACCACGATTTCAAAGCGATAATTGCCTTCGACGGGAAACTGCAAGTTGTGCAGATTGATGTCCATCGGCACAATTGGGCTGAGCGCGGGCGCATCGCGGCTAATTTGGATTTGTCCGGCGATTTGCGCCGCGACCTGCGCGTCCGGCCCACGCAACGTGATCTCGAAATCGAAGTTCTTGCCCTTTTCCAGCGGACTGGCGCGAAACTCCAGCGCAAGCGCCAAATGCGGATGCACAACGGGGAACTGCGTACTGGCGATAGTGTGAAAAACGCCTAAGATATTCAACTTGTCGCCGACCGCTTTGTTCGCCGCGTCCGCTACCACGCCTAAAATCAATTCCATTATTTTCCTTTTGCAACGAACCCGAAGCGTAAGCGACGGGCTTAAGTCAAAGCTATATAAAAGTATCAGTTTAAGCCCGTCGCTTACGCTTCGGGTTCGTTAACGTGCATCGCCAGCGCGACTGCGCCCAAAACAGCGCCATCACGCGCCAATGGTGTGCCGCGCAAAACGAAATCGGTTGGCAGTGCGCAAAATTCGTGCAATGAGGCGCGCAAAGGCTGCAATAACGTTTCGTCGAGCGAATCTGGCAAGCTTCCACCGAGCACGACTTGTTGCGGTTGCAGCAACGAGACTGCGTTGCCGATACCTTGCGCCAAACGTCGCACGAAATCGTCGCAAACGGCGCGCGCCGCGAAATTCGATGCGCTTTGCGCCCACACTTCCGCCGCATTTTGCAACGTGATGCCGTAGCCCGCAGCGCGCGCCAGAAAATTATCCGTTGTGCAATACGCTTCGAGCGTGCCGCGCCGCCCACTGCTGCCCAGAGTTCCGTCGCGCTCGATGCAAAGATCGCCCCACGCGATTTCGTTTCGAGTACTCGAATCGGCGTGATGAACTACCGCGCCTAATCGCGTGCCGACATGAAGATAAAGCCAGCTTCCCACGAAGCCGCGCCACGCGCCAAAACGCTCTTCGCCCAAGCTTTCGCACCAAATGCGACTGGCGGCGCGTGTTTGTTTGATATTCAAGGCTTCTTGGAGCGCACGGGGAATGTCGAAATTGTGCCAACCTTCTCCAAGAGCGCCGCGTTGCACAATGCCATTTGCATCGAAAACTGCATCGAGTGCGCACGCCACACCTTTAATTTGCACCCGTTCAATTTGCGAGCGAATCAAAGTTTCCTGCGCCGTGTCCATCGCCAAAGTCCAGGTTTGACGCGAATCGCTATTAGCTGGCAAAGGCGCGCGCAAGGCGAGAACAACGGCGCCATCAGGCTGCATCAAAATCGTGGCGACATCAGCGCGAGAAACATCAATTCCTAAAAACATAAAGGCGTAAAACGCATCCACAACGGCAAACCCGACGCTTCAATTGTCGCATATCGAAGGCGCATCTTCAATCGAGTACTCGAATCGAAACAAAAGGCGGACGTTGACGCAGCGTGGTGCAAACGATATAATGTGTCGGGCGTTTGGTGAAGTGCGGCAGTAATTTCAGCGCGAGTGGCGAAATGGCAGACGCGCAAGATTCAGGTTCTTGTGCCCGTAAGGGTGTGGAGGTTCAAGTCCTCTCTCGCGCACCAAAAGTTGGAGTTGTAAAACATAAAACCTCAGCGATTAATTTCGCTGAGGTTTTATGTTTCCCGAATTGGCAAAGTTTCGTCACTTTGTAACCACATCACACAGGCGAGGTTTCCTCGTCCGTCCGGCAGCGACAAGATTAAGCGCTGGCTCTAATTTTCTTTTCTAGCGTTTCCTGAGCATCCGATTGCTCGTTGTTTTGTTCTTCGGTTTGCTTGATAGTTTGCTCGATTTGCTCGACCAATTCTTCGGGACGTGTGGCCTTTTCGAGTACTCGAAGTTCGGGATCGCCGCCCATATCGGCGCCAAGTCGCTTGCCGATTTCGTTCAGCATGGTCAGCATTTTGGTATTTTCCTGTTCGGTCAAAAGCGCGATTTGCAGCGCCAGATGGCTGCGCCTTTCTTCGAGTTGAGTTTCCTGATTCTGACTCATCAACAAAAACGAAACCAGAAAAATCGCTTCGATGCCGACAATGAAGGACAAGCGCGGAAACGGCGAATGGTCAAAATGATAACCGCTCAACATCGGCAATTTGTTCCACACGATCCACGCGCCAAAGAAGGCAACGTGCGACCAGATAAACGTCATTGAGCCGCAATACTTGGTGATTTTGTCCGAAACGCGTTCACTGAGATTGCGGTTCGCGCGCGTCGCGGCGTCCAGTTGGATAATGGTTTCGATGTTGCGTTGCGTCAACTCGTCCACCGTTTGCGGTTGATGATAGGAAGCCGTGGCGTTTTCCGCTTCGTGCTTGCCGTCACGTTTTCTGTGAAGCAGTCGAGAAATGTTGAGGGCTGCGATGTTCATTGTTGGATATTCATTTTCCCCACGTCGCAAACATTCCGACAGCCGCCAGCAACATCACGACTGTCGCAATCCAGCCGGTGATTTGCAAGCGTTTGGGAACCGTAAATTCGCCCATTACTTTGGGATTGTTGCTCATCAACATCAACATGATCATTACCGGCCCGGCAACCACGCCATTAATGACTGCCGACCAGAACAAGGCTTTCACAGGATCGATTTGCGTGAAGTTGAGCGCCAAACCCAGCAGCGTGGAAACCGCCAACACGCCGTAAAAACCCTTGGCTTTGCCCAGTTTGCGTTCCAATCCAATCGGCCATTTCATCGCTTCGCCGACAGCATAAGCCGCGGAACCTGCCAAGACCGGAACCGCCAGCAAACCTGTGCCGATGATGCCCGCCGCAAACAGAAAGAACGCGAACTTGCCCGCGATTGGCTCGAGTGCTTTAGCTGCGTCCTGCGCCGTGTTGATGTCAGTGACACCTTTTTGATGCAGCGTTACAGCCGCCGTCAAAATGATGAAGAACGCCACCAGATTGGAAACCGCCATGCCGACTGCCGTATCAATCTTGATGCGGTGAAGTTGCGCGGGCGCTTGCGATGGCGCCGTCTTGAGCGGCTTGTCGCCAGGTGTCACTTTTTCTTCTTCGGCTTCTTCCGAGGCTTGCCAGAAAAATAAATACGGCGAAATTGTTGTCCCCAAAACCGCGATGAAAGTCGTCAGGTAAGCGGTCTTGAAGGAAATTGATGGAATAAACGTGCTGCGCGCGACCTGACCCCAGTTGATATGCACTGAAAATATCACGCCAATATAAGCCAAAAGCGCCAGCGTGAACCACTTGAGGATACGCGCATATTTCGTGTAAGGCACAAAGACCTGCAAGCCCAGAGAAAGCAGCGCGAACGCCGCCGCCCACAGCAACGCGGAACCGCCGATCAACAGTTTCAAGGCTGAACCCATCGCGCCAATGTCGGCGCCCAGGTTGGCGATGTTGGCGACCAGCATCAAGCCGACCAAAATGTACATCAGCCAAGCCGGATAATAGCGGCGCATATTGCCCGCCAACCCGTGTCCTGTGACGCGGCCAATGCGCGCGCTGATTTCCTGCACGCTTTCCATCAGGGGATAGGAAAACAGCATCGTCCACAACATGCTCATGCCGAACTGCGCGCCGGTCTGCGAATAGGTCGCAATGCCGCTCGGGTCGTCGTCTGAAGCGCCGGTGATTAAACCCGGCCCCAAATTTCGCAACAAACTCTTGAGCGATGCAGGATTCTTCTGATTCTGCACATCCGAAGCGGGCGATGAAGCGACATCTGCTGCGGCAGTTTTGGTCATGAGAGTTTTCCTTGAAAGTTAAACGTCGCGGTCTTCTTATGTTCTAAAATGACCTTGAACGGCGCGCCAAATGGCAAGTAGCGCACCAACGCACGAATCATCGTTTTAAGTTCTCTTTAAGCCTTGGTTTCGAGTACTCGAATGGCACACAAAACAAAAACGTCCGCGCCGGAGCGAGCCGGGAGGACGTTTTCTGTTGGGAAAGGTTTATTCGCGCAGCAAATCCATCAAAGACGGAAAACTTTCAAGCCATCACCGAATTTTCCGGGCGCAGCTTGTGTGGCTTCTCGCATTTGCGCGATTTGAGTACTCGAAAACGAAAATAGGGACGCATTACGATGCGTCCCTACAACTTCGTCAATGAGGAATTTGTTCTTTTTGCCGCGCTTTTTGTCGAACTCTGGCAGCACGCAAGCGCGTTTTATTTTCTTGGTTTGGGCCGCCGACTTCGCGTCCGTCTGCTTCCACAGCGGCATCTTTGACGCGGCGCGCATCTTTCATAGCGGGCGTATTGATCGCCGTTGGAGTAAGCGGAACTTCGCCTTTGGCGCGACGAATGCCTTCGCGCTCAATTTTTTCCTGCAATTGAATAATGCCCCAGATCAATTGTTCAGGGCGAGGCGGGCAGCCTGGCACATAAATATCGACGGGCACGATGCGATCAACGCCCTGCACAATCGCGTAATTGTTGAAAACGCCGCCGCAACTGGCGCAGGCGCCCATCGAAATCACCCATTTCGGTTCTGCCATTTGGTCGTAAATCTGGCGCAGAACCGGTGCCATTTTCTGCGAAACGCGACCCGCGACAATCATCACATCGGCCTGTCGTGGCGAAGCGCGAAATACTTCGCTGCCAAAACGCGAGATGTCGTACTTGGCGCCCACAGTCGCCATCATTTCGATGGCGCAGCACGCCAAGCCGAACGTCAGCGGCCACAAGCTGCCTTTGCGCGCCCACGAAACCAGTTCGCTGAGCGTGCCCAACATGACGTGATCGTCCAGGTTATCCGACTGCGGATTGGCGCCAGTTGTCGGGCCTTTCGGCTCCAATTCAATGATATTTGGGTTTGACATGATGACCTTTTTCGCCTCAGTTCCGTTAGTCCCAATCGAGAGCGCCGCGACGCCACAAGTAGATGTATCCCAGCACCAGAAAGCCCAGAAAAGTGAACATTTCGATCAAGCCGAATAGTTTCAACTGCTGGAACATAACCGCCCACGGATAAAGGAAAATCGCTTCGATGTCGAACAAAATGAACAGCATCGCAATGATGTAGAACTTGACGGAAAAACGCAAACGCGCATCGCCGACCGGATCAATGCCGCATTCATACGCTTCGTTTTTGATCTGCGTCGGACGACGCGGCCCGAAAAACTGCGACATGATAATCGCCGCGCCCGCAAAGACAACAGCCACGAAAAGCAACGCCAGAACCGGAAAAATACCGCTTGTTGTGCTGAAATTCATAATTCGAGTACTCGATTCTCCCACTGCAATTATAAACGGTTGTGAAAAATCACACAAGCAAGATTCAGTAGGCAACGGCAGAAAGCAGGAGGCAGTTGGTACGCAGAACATTCCAGCGACGCAGCTTGAACTTCGAGCACTCGAACTGCCTCCTGCTTTCTGCCGCTGCCTCCTGAACTCACCGTCGGACGAACTTGCGCTTGTTCTTTTTGAAACCGCCGTCCAGTTTTCCGGCATCGAAGCGCCACAGAAATTGTTGCGGGCCGCGTTGCTTGAAACTGAAGCATTGATAAGCTGACAAAACTGAGCACATCAAGCGCTTGGAAGTGCGGCGCACCACGTTGACTTCGGCCCACAGCGTGGGGATTTCGGCGCCGCCCGCGTGTTCGCTGATGACGGTTTGCAGCAGATCGAACAACGACAAATAACTCGAACGTTCCTGCAGGGCTTCCAATTCGGCGACGCGCTCCAGGTCGAGGTTCATCAGCTTATCGGGTTTGCCCAGTTGCAACGAGAAACGATTGTTGGCGTCGCGCGAAAACTCCAGCACGCCGCCCGAAGGTGGAACTCGCAGGCGATACCAATCGCCCAGGCCAAGAATCAAACCACTGTCGCGGCTGGCCCAGGCCGTCACCTCTTCGCTGCCTTCATCGTCGGTGGCGCGAATCGAAAGCCGTGTCAGGGCGCCTTCGAGACCGAAGAAATCTTCGTCCATGCGACGCAATTTGAGGGTGCCTTCGCGGTGATGCGGATAGGTGATGACGTAACGAGTACTCGAATGGTCTTCGGCGCGGCGCATCATCTTCACTTCGACTTCTTCGCCGACATCTTCCCATTGCGGATCGTGAACGAAAGTGGCGGCCTCGCCTTCCAAACCGTCGTCGCTCATTTCGATGTCGAGCGGTTCGTTGGTCACGGTGTCGCGGATCGGCAAGTGAATTGGGCGCAAGCTTTCGGGGATTTTTCCGACTGCTGCGGGCACCGATTCGCGCAACAGAAAGCGTCCCAAACCAGCGGGAAGCCAGGCCGCATCGCGGCGCAAAGCCTCGTTCAAGCCTTGCAAGGTGCCAGAAAAAGCGGGATCGTCCGGCTCGATTTTCAAAACGTCGGTCAGCACAGAAACCAGCGAAACTGGTGCTTTGGCCGAACGCGCTAAACGTGTTATTTCTTCAATTTCTGCCGCTTGTGGCGCGATGATTTGCGCGGGCGACAAGCGCGTGCGCAACAACGCCGTCAGATCGGCCTGCGAAACCGAAACGCCACCGGCGTGGCTCAGCCAGTTTTGCGTGCGAGCGCGCAAATTGGAAAGTTGCGCTTGCGTCGAAACCTGTCCGCCGACAAACGAACTGAAGGTCGCGCGGTCGCCTAAAAGCTGCGCTATGTCCGCTATGCGAAAACCTTTTACGTCCTGACGATGCAGCAGAAAGCCGAGCAATTTCAGCGAAATTGGCTGCGCGACTTGGTTCAAAATGGCGGCGGTGCGCTCGCTCAAAGTTCCCGCGTTCGAGTACTCGATATGAGAAAAACGCGCAAAATCAAGATCATTTTCCAGATTGTTTTCACGGATGAGCAGCGTTTCGGTGGGCGCTCCGGCTTTCAACAGAAAGTGCGTGTGCAAATAAGTGTTGGGCACGGTTTGCGTCGCGGCACGCGAAGTTTGCAGCGTGTGCGCCACGCCGTCGCGCACCGTTTCGGGCAAAACGCTGCGCAGATTCGCCACTTCGCGCACGATGACGGGAAGCGGCAAAGGCTTACCAATTTCAAAAAGCAAGGTGTCGATTGTGGCTTCGAGAGGACGGCGCGTGCGTTCCTGACGACTTTGGTTTTGCGATTGCGCGCGCAACGTCAGTTCGTAATCGCGCTCGCCGATGGTGATTCGAGTACTCGATTCCAAAGCGTGCTTGAGAGCGGTGCGCCCGAGCGACAAGCCTTCGGTGGCGGCGTTGAGTTCGGCGTGAGAAAGCGCGCGACCTGTGCGCAAGAGGGCTGTGACGACTAAATCTTCGATCACAAGTTGCGCCAGACGCGCGTCGGAGGAGTGGGGATTTTCGTCAGAAAGCAAATCGGAATTGGTGTTTTGTAGGTGGGTTTGCGGGTCTTCGACCATCGTGAGCGTTCCTTCCATCGAGTTGATGAGTTGTTTATTGGTGAGTAAGAAAACGACGAACGGTCAAGGTGCGGCGTTGCGTCAAAGACCGAGTTATGCATGACCGTTCATGCGTCAAAAAACGCGTCAAAGAAAAGCCCGGACACCGCAATGACTTCGGTTCCGGGCGCGGACGCGAACTTCTGAAAAATGAAAACTTTGTCCTTCAAGGATAACGCGCGCATGCAAAATCGACAATGCGACTCATGTCTCGGGCCAAACCAAGCCGCATAAAACCCCGCGCGTGAGCAAGGGGTCTTGAACTAAACGCTACGATAAGACCCCTTGCTCGCGCGCGGGGTTCTATGCAGTTGGCCGTTGAAATTACGAGGCTGTGGGCGCGTGATAAAGCGGCAATTCGACGATGAACGTGGCGCCATTGCCTGCGCCGTCGCTGTGGGCTTCAACGGTTCCGCCGTGCAAGTCGATCAGCGTTTTGACGATGCTCAGTCCCAACCCGACGCCGCCATGCGAACGCGTATTTGAAGAATCGGCTTGGCGGAAGGCTTCAAAGATGTGCGGCAGGAATTCCGGCGCGATGCCTGGCCCATTGTCGCTGAATTCGACTTTGATGTGCTCGCCGTCGCAGCTTTGCGTGATGCGAATTTGGCCGTTCTCGGGCGTAAATTTAATGGCGTTCGACAGCAAGTTCCACGCGATTTGTTGCAAGCGTTGCACGTCGCCGCAAACTGGATGCAGTTCGTCGCAGGCGTTCGAGTACTCGATATGAATGTTTTTGGCGCGCGCGGCGGGCGTCACGGTTTGAATCGCGGCCTGCACGAATTCGCGCACCAGAACTGGCTCTTGTTCGATTTCCATGCGGCCCATCGTGAGGCGCGAAATATCCAACAAATCTTCGATCAATTGCGCTTGGAGTTTCGCATTGCGCTCAATGGCGGCGAGCGCATATACGGTCGTTTCTTCGTCCAGTTTCTGGTCGCCCAATAATTGCGCCCAACCCAGAATCGCGTTGAGCGGCGTGCGCAATTCATGCGACAGCGTGGCCAGAAATTCGTCTTTGGCGCGGCTGGCACTTTGCGCTTCCTGATGCGCTTCTTCAGCTGCGAGCCGCGCTTCATGCTCGCGTTGCAAAGCCACGGCGCGTTGTATTTCCGCTTCGCGTTGCGCTGTCACGTCGCGCCGCATTCCCCACACGCGGCGCAAAAATCCATCTTCCCTGATGCCGATCAAGTTGGTCTCGAAATATTGCGAGTAACCTGAGTCGTCGGTCTTCTGCGCGGGAGCCTCCATCAGGCGATAACCGGCCAAAATAAAGTCGCGCAGATACGTCACGTTTTGCTCACTGATCGGCATAATGTCGTGCAAACGAGCGCCAACCAGGGCGTCAGCGTTTTCGCGGTGAAGCATTTGCGCCATCGCGTCGTTGCATTCGGCGATGGCGATGTGGTGCAGGCAATGCTCGATTTGAGTTTCGACGGGCAGGGCGCAATCGAGTGGTTCGTCCAATTCAAAGCGCCAGATCGCTTCGGAACTTTGTCGCACAAAAGCGCGGTATCGCTCTTCGCTTTGCTGCAAAACCTGCTCGAAATGCTTGCGTTCGCTGATGTCGGTCAACATCGCCAGCGAGCCTTGAAATTGTCCGAATTCGTCGCGCAAAGGCGTGCTCGAAACCAGTGTCCAGACTGGCGAACCGTCTTTGCGCAACAATCGCGCTTCGTATTGCGCGCGCACGCCTTCGCTGCGTTGGCGAAACCGTTCCATGGCCGCGTCGCGCTCTTCGGGCGGAATGAAATCGTACAGCAAAGCGCCCTGCAATTCCTCGTTGGAATAGCCGAGCATGGTCGCCAGATGTTCGTTGCTGTAAGTTACGTGACCTTGATTATCCAAAATCCAGATGCCTTCAAACGCCGCATCGAGTACTCGACGATAGCGATCTTCGCTCGTCTGCAAAGCCCGCGAACGTGCAGCGCTCTGCGATTGCGCGCGCCGCATTGTGTAAATAAGCAGCACGATGACAACGCTTTCCAATACGAAAAGCACGGTTTCGGTCGCTATCCATGACGTTCCCATCCACGTCGTACCCGAACCAGCGTTTAAGGAAGGTGCGGGAATTGCGGCGCTGAAAGCCAATGAAAAAGCGGCGCTCAAGAAGACGGCCAGCAAACCGGCGCCCAATCCACCGAACCAAGTGCTGAGAATAACCGCGCTGAAGAACAACAAAAACGGCGCGTGCCCACCTAATAAACGGTCGATGCGCAGATTAAAAAACGCCGCCAAACTCACCAAAACTATCGCAATGCTGAGCCGTAGCGCCACCGATAGCGCGACCGGCGCTGGTGGCAACTTCAAGCGCGGCGCGAAGTAAGCGCGACCGCGCGGCCTGGTAGAATGGGGAGAATCGGAATTCATATCGAGAGCGTCAATTTTTGTCGCTGTTAAAACTTCGCGCTAAGTAACATCCGTAACGAACCCGAAGCGTGAGCGACGGGTCTTGCATCGAGATGTAGAAGACCCGTCGCTCACGCTTCGGGTTCGTTACGGATGTTACTTGAACCATTCCTAAAGTTCATTGTGAGCATCCAGAACTTGTATCGAGTACTCGAAAGCGCTTGGGTGCGCAGTCTATAGTCGTCAAATGTTTAATGCCACCAGATAAGCCAAAGCATAGACAAATGAAAACGCCGGAGCATCGTCGCTCCGGCGTTTATTGCGTCGCGCAGTTTCAATTGGAAACGGCATCGCTGCGTTTTTGTCCGCTAATTTTCCCGTACAACGCCAGCGCCTGTCCCGCGACTTGGTCCATGTTGTAGTATTTGTAAGTCGCCAGGCGACCCACGAAATGCACGTTGGGCGTCGCATCCGCGAGTTCCTGATATTTCTTGTACAAGACCGCGTTGTCCGGACGTGGAATCGGGTAATACGGATCGCCTTCGGCCTGCGAAAACTCATACACGATGCTGGTTTTGCGGTGTTCCTGACCCGTCAAATACTTGAACTCGGTAACGCGCGTATAAAGGTAATCGTTGGGATAATTGATGACCGGCGCTTTTTGATATTGCACCATGTCGTGCGTTTCGTGCTTAAAATCGAGCGAGCGATAGGGCAATTTGCCAAAGCGCAAATCGAAAAACTCATCGACCGGGCCGCTGTAAATCATCTCGCGGAAGGGAATATACTCCTTGACATCGCGGTAATCCACGTTCAGCATGATGTGAATATTCGGATGATCGAGCATATTTTCAAACATTCGCGTGAAGCCGTGCAGCGGCATCGCCTGATAACTGTCGGTGAAATAGCGGTCGTCGCGGTTGGTGCGTGTCGGCACGCGCGCCGTCACGGCTGCATCGAGTTCGGACGGATCAAGTCCCCATTGCTTGAGCGTGTAGCCGCGAAAAAACTTTTCGTACAATTCGCGCCCGACTTTGTTGACAACCACATCTTCCGAAGTACGAATTTCTTCGCGCTTTTCCGCGACCGAGGCAAAGAAATCTTCGACCTGAAACGAAGTCAGGCTCAAGCCATACAACGTGTTCACCGTGTCAAGGTTGATCGGAATCGGCACCAGATGCCCGTCCACGCTGGCCAGAACGCGATGTTGATATTGGCGCCATTGCGTGAAGCGCGACAGGTAGTTGAAAATTTCCGCCGAGTTGGTGTGAAAGATATGTGGCCCATAGCGGTGAATCAAAATCCCCGCATCGTTGTAACAATCGTAAGCGTTGCCCGCGATGTGAGGCCGCTTGTCCACGATCAAGACTTTTTTGTTTGAACCTCGCGCCAAACGTTCGGCCAAAATGCTGCCCGCAAAACCGGCACCGACAATAAGATAATCGTACATGAAATGTATTGAGTAACCTTTGGATAAACCACAGAGACACAGAAAAAAGAAGGGAGAAGTGGAAAGTAATACTTTGTCATTCTGAGCGCAGCAAAGAATCTGATTAAAGTTAGATTCTTCGCTGCGCTCAGAATGACAAAGTGCGAGTTTGACGATTTTTCTACTTCCTCTCCACGACGAGCGCAGCAAACAAAAACGACTTGCAAGTTTCGAGTACTCGATCTTTCTTTCCTTGGCGTCCTTTGCGCCTTGACGGTTCTAATTTCTCACGCCGAAACAGCCATATCGTCGTCTTCGCTTTGCGCAGTTTTGGCTTGCAGAACGTTGTCGATGTGCGCTTCGAGTTGGGCGACGATGGCGTCCCACGTATTGTCGTGCGCCATTTTCAAGCCGCGCGAAATCAATTTCTGGTCGGGTTGCGCGACGGCGTTCTGGCACAACCAGATGAACGCTTCGTGCGAATGCGCGATTTGCACGACTTTGCTGAAGTTGGAAACCACGTCGGGAACCGCGCTCGAGACAATCGGTTTCGCGGTCGCCATGTATTCCAGCGCCTTAGTCGGGTTGATGTATTCGGTCGCTTCGTTCAAGGCGAACGGCATCAAGCAAACATCGAACGCTTTGGTATAAGCCGGAAGCTGCGTATAATCGCGCCCGCCCAGCCAGTGCAAGTTGGCGCGCTGTGGCAAAGTTTTCGGATCGACTTTGCAGACCGGCCCAACGATCACAACGTTCCACTTCGGGTTCGCGTCGGCGAGTTTTTCCACCAATTCGTAATCCATGCGCTCATCGACAACGCCGAAGTAGCCCAAAATCGGGCCTTGCAAATCTTTCACGTCGTCGGGAATCGGCGTGGTGGCGGAGCGCGCTTTACCAAAATGCGCGACATCGACGCCGCAACCATAAAAGTGGCAGTTCGTGTTGTAGCGGCTTTTCGATTCCCACATTTTGCGACCGCCAGCGAACACGACATCGGCGATGCCCAGCAGTTGACGCTCGCGCTGAACCAGTTCTTTGGGTGCGCCCTTGAACTGCGAAAGTTCGTCCATGCAGTCGTAAACAATGGCGTTTTCGTTCATGTTGCCCGCGAACGCTGTCACCGCCATCGGATCGTAAAACCATTGAACCGGCTGCTCGAACTTCCCTTTGAGACCTATTTGAGTACTCGAAAGCGCTTCGCGC
The DNA here is from genome assembly GCA_965277285.1 of Abditibacteriaceae bacterium. Lineage (GTDB taxonomy): Bacteria > Armatimonadota > Abditibacteriia > Abditibacteriales > Abditibacteriaceae > DASVUS01. The sequence continues at coordinate 630,004 of OZ255721.1, forward strand.
ACCAGGCGCAAACGTTCGGCGTCGACCCAGGCGCCATCGCTGCAGCGCGACCACGGAATCGTCATTTGCAGCACCCAAATGTTGGGATAATCTTCCACGTTTTTCACCGTGAAAGACGACGTTTCGACGCCCTCGAAACTGGGGCCTTGAACGAACAAAATGCGGTGCTTCTTGGAAAGGCGCGACAAGAATTGTTGCGGGCGCTGCCAAACCCAATCCCAGCCGAGATGCGAATGCACGATGATCGGATAAGAGGAAGACGGAGTTTTAACGGAAGACGGCAATGCGGTCGGCGAAAGAACGGAAAGTGACATAAAAAATCTCCTGATAATTTGGCGTCAAGTTGTTGCGCGCAGGCTTCAGCCAAAGGCTTCAGCAAAATACAGGCGCGGCGAAACCTGACTTTGCGTTGACTCAAAGCCGGAATGTTTTCGTGACAACGCTTAGGCAACAAAGGCTGACAAAACGGTTCCGGCGATAAAATTGGAAAACTGAAGGTCATTGTCTAAAGAAAGACAATGATCTGTTAAGAATTCATTAGTAAGGGCGACGCGATTCGAGAGAATCGGCGAGCGCCAATGTCGGCAAGGGCTTGAAGAGGAGGCCGCAACAAAATTGCAAAAATAACGAAGCCAGCGTTGCCGACAAAACTGTTTTTAACAGTTATAGAAGATCAAAGTTCGCATTGGTTTCCGCCTTCATTTTACCGCAAACAAGGTGCCTCTTACAAATTCACTGTGTTTTGCAGCGCACGAAAATGCAATGCGAACGGCGGTTACACAACATCGAGTACTCGATTGCTTGACGGTTCTTTGTGATCGCCCAGCAAGAATGATTTTGCGATTTTCTTACCAATTTATGAGAACACGATTTCGACAGAACACCAGGTTACCCGAGTTTTCTGCCAATAGAATCGAATTCGTGGCGCAGAATGCCGTAACATTCGCAAGCGCAACCTTCCAGTCCGTTGCCATCGGTGATGGTGATGTGACCGCGCGTATATTGAATGAAACCGGCCTGGCGCAAAACGCCCGCTGCGACCGTAACGCCCGAACGCCGCGTGCCCAGCATATGCGCGATGAACTCTTGCGTGATGTTGAGTTCGTCCGAACCGATGCGGTCGCGGATAGTCAGCAGCCAGCGGCTCAGGCGCTCTTCTACAGTGTGAATGCGATTGCACAACGCGGCTTGCGAGGTTTGCGCGACCAGCGTTTGCATATAGCGCAAGATCACGGGTTGCAGGCTGCCGCCGCGCCGAAACTCGTCGCGGAACGCTTCCGCCGTCATCCAGAAAGCGCGACCCTCGATTTGCACCATGGCGCGCGTCGTCGGAGCATTTTGCGCCAGAGCAGAAGGCACGCCTGCCCCGCCTTCATGCGCCACGACACCGGCTTCGACCTGCGTGCCTTCCATGGACGCCACTACCAGCGAAATCATGCCGCTGATGGGAAAATAAACGCGCTGAACAGGTTCGCCCGCTTCGTAAATAATGCGTCCCACCGGCATTGAAACGGGCGTTAAAAGCTCTTTGATACGGTCGCGTTCGGGCGCTGAAAGCGATGCCAAGATAACGTTCTTTTCGATTTGCTCCATCGGATTGCGCGTGGAGATTCGTGCGCTACTGGAGTAACCGTCCTGCGAAAATAAAAAAGGGTTCACTCTGCCTCCTGCTACGAGATGCACAGTAAATGATGCCAAAGATTCACGCTTCTGAAAATCGGGTAAAAAACACTTTTTGTCGGGGCTTTCCCTGATTTTTGCAAAGGAATCGCCGCACAATCGAGTACTCGATAGACGAACCTGGAGAGTTCTATAACTGGTAGGAGCTACATAAAACTATGGTAACGGCTCCATTGAGCAAGCCGGTGAAAAGAACCCTGAGCGTCAGCGACGGGTGAAGTAACACAGACATCAAACTGTAAGTTCACCCGTCGCTGACGCTCAGGGTTCGTTAGGCTGGTTGGTCTTCATTTTGTTGCAGCCAATCGTGTGCGAGAGCGTAGCGCACGATGTCGGCGCGGCTTTGCAAGCCCAGTTTTTCCATGCAGCGCGCGATGCGTTTCCACGGTTTTGACGCTGATGAACAAAGTGGTGGCAATCTCTTTGTTGGTGTGTCCCCACGCGATGTAGCGCAAAACTTCGCCTTCGCGCACGCTTAAAACATCGTCTTGTTGCAGGTCGCTGTTGCTGTCTGAGTAAGCGCCGACAATTTTGCTGGCGACGATCGCGCACACGTAAATGCCGCCTTCAAAAACGACGTTCAAGGCGTGAATCAATTCTTCGGAAATGGCGCGCTTGAGAACAAAACCAGAAGCTCCAGCGCGCAGCGTGCGACGAAAATAAGCCTCGTCTTCGTGCGCGCTGAGAGCGAGAACTTTGACGTTCGGGCAATCGCGCTTGATATTTTCCGTCGCCTCAACGCCGTTCATGTCCGGCATCGAAATATCCATCACCACGATGTCGGGCGAAAGCGCTTTGACGCGCTCCCAGGTTTCGCGCCCGCTGCCCGCTTCGCCGCCGACTTTCATGATCGTCTGCTCTTCAATCAAACGCTTCAAGCCTTCGCGGATCAGAGCATGGTCGTCGGCCAGGAAAACGCGAATCGGCGAACGTTCGGCAGGATGTTCGGTAAAAGGTTTGGCGAGAGGTTCAGCAGCCATAAGGTTCTCCGTAAAGCACGGAGCCGTTCGAGTACTCGATGTGAGCAAGAAAACGAGGCCGCCTGGTTGTCATTATGATGACGATTTGAATTGTTCGGTCGTTAAACGCTTACGGCGTTGTTTCGTCTTCTTGGAAGGAAACGGAGGCGCGCGCGAAAACTGTTGTGCCGCTGCCCGGTTCGGCTTCAATGGTCAGCGTTCCACCGACGAGCTCCAATCGCTCGCGCATTCCCAAAAGTCCCAAACGCGTGTTTTCTTGCAGCGTGGCTTCCACATCGAAGCCGCACCCGTTGTCTTCAATGATCGCTATGACCTGATGGTCGCGGCGTTCTATCACGACGCTGGCGTGTTGCGCATTGGCGTGCCGCATCACGTTAGTGAGAGATTCCTGAATCACGCGAAAAAAGGTGGTTTGCAACGCCGCATCCAAAGGCGGCACGCGCTCGAAACCGCGCGCATGAAAATCGAGTTGGACAGACGGACAGCGCTGCTTCCATCGATCGATATAGTGTTCCAGCGCTGCTTCCAAACCCAGATCGTCCAAAGCCGCGGGACGCAATTCCCACGCGATCTGATGAACGCGCTGCATCATCTCGGAAGTCAGTTCCTGCAATTGCTCGATGCGGCGATTGCTGGATGGCGCGCGCATTGTGTCGGCGTCAAAATCGGGCAGGGCGTTCAAACCCATTTGCAATGCCGTCAAATGTTGCCCTAACTCGTCATGCAACTCGCGCGAAACACGATGGCGCTCTTCTTCTTGCGCCGCCACCAAACGCCCCATTATTTGACGATAGTCGTTTGCAGTACGCATGCTTTCGGTTTCGCTGCGCATGCTTTCCTCGTGTTGCGCTTGAAGTTGCGCTTGAAGTTCCAATTCAGCGATGCGTTGTCGAAGCTGAGCATTTTGCTCGCGCAGCGACTTATTCGCTAAAGATTCGTCCGTTAAAGATTCGTCCGTTGAAGAATGTTCGGGGGAAGAAAGGGAAGCGTTGTGGTCGCGTGCCGAAGGCGGCGTAAGACCCAACATAAGAAAGCATACCTTCGCCATGTGGCGTGTTCGAGTACTCGAAACGAGTCTTGTTTGCGGCTATGCTCTTACTATAACAGTTCCCCAAAAATCTGTGGACAGATGTGCATTTTGCACATAACATCTATGCCAAGTGCGCGATGTCCGGCATTCTGTTGCCGCTGTGCGTTGCGCTTTCCACCTTGATGTCAATTTCAAAGGCTAACGGTTGCAGCGTGCCATGCTGCTGATATTCCATCCATTGGCGGCACGTTTGAAGCGGCAAAAACAAGGTGCGATAAGGCGACTGAACCTGAAACACAACGCCCCCGGGGAAAACACGAAACGTTTGGCCCGTCGCGCGTCGCAAAGCGCGGCTAATCGGGTTGTTTTCCAAATCGTCCCGCGATTCCGCGATGTCCGCTTCCGTTACATGAATAATCATTGACACACCTCCACCTTCTGACATTCAAAATTGCCACAGCTCTTTCGTCGCGTCAGTGCGCTGGAAAACAAAAAGCCGCACGAAAATTATTCACGCGGTTTCATTGGTGAAATCGAGGACTCGAAACGTGGCGAGAAAGGAGATTTACACCACGAAAGTAGCAGTTTGTCATTCTGAGCGCAGCAAAGAATCTATGTGCAGTTAGATTCTTCGCTGCGCTCAGAATGACAAACTGCTACTTTCGAGCGTTGCGCCGACTATTTAGCTGATCGCTTTAGCTGATCGCTTAAAACAGCGGCTTCAATCAACCGAAATCGAGCATTCGTTGCAACGCCATTTTCGCTTCGCCCGCAATCGGTTCGGGCACCACAATCTGGTTGACGACTTTGCCTTGCAGCAAATTGTCCAAGACCCACAGCAAATGCGGCGCATCCACGCGATACATCGTCGAGCACACGCACACGTTCGGGTTTAGGCAAACCACCGTTTTATCAGGATTTTCCAGCGCCAAACGGCTCACCAAATTGATTTCCGTTCCAACTGCGAAGACCGAACCGGCAGGCGCTTCCTCAATAATCTTTTTGATCTTCTCGGTCGAACCATACGCGTCGGCTTTGATCATCACGTCGTAAGTGCATTCCGGATGAACCACGACGGTAATTCCTGGATAACGCTTGCGAATGTTGTCGACGTGAATCGGCATAAACGTGCCATGAACCGAACAATGACCTTTCCACAACAAAATCTTGGCGGCGCGCAAAGCTGCTTCGCTTTGTCCGCCCATATCTTCAAACGGATCCCACACGATGCAATCGTCCAGCGAAAATCCCATTTCGAGAACAGCCGTATTGCGCCCCAAATGCTGATCGGGGAAGAACAGTAACTTTTCGCCGCCCGCGCCGCCGTTTTCAATTGGCGTCAACGCCCACGTCATGATTTTTTTGGCGTTGCTGCTGGTGCAAACCGAACCGCCGTGACGCCCAACGAACGCCTTCAGATTGGCCGCCGAGTTCATATACGTAATCGGCACGATGTGCTGTCCAACGCACGCTTCCAGCAGGCTGTCCCACGCTTCTTCGACCTGATCGATGTCCGCCATGTCCGCCATCGAGCAACCGGCGTGCAGGTCAGGCAAAATCACTTTCTGGTGCGGCGCGCTCAAAATATCGGCGCTTTCCGCCATAAAATGCACGCCGCAGAAAATAATAGTATCGGCTTCAGGATGCGCCGCGGCATCTTTGCACAACTTGAAGCTATCGCCGCGAAAATCGGCCCAGCGAATCACTTCCTCGCGCTGATAATGATGACCTAAAATCACCAATTTATCGCCCAAGATTTCTTTGGCGCGCGCGATGCCAACCGCCAATTCATCGGGCGTCATCAGTTCGTATTTGCGCGGCAGCGGCACTTGCAACTGCGCGCCGCTTTCCATCGTGATGTGACCCACCAAAGTGCCGTCATTTTGATGGATTTTGTTGAACGTCTCACTTAACGCGCCCTGCAATTGCAATGTCGCCATGTCGCACATTCCTTTCGTTTTCGAGATATTGTGACTTCTTTCACAAAGTTGGCCAAATAAAAAGCCTCAACTGTGGAGGCGGGTTTGTGGACGAGTTGGCTGCGGCCTCGTTCGGATTGTTTTCAACACGTCTTCGATGTCGCAATTGTACGGCGCGGTTCCTCATTCGTCAAGGTTTCGATTTGAGTTGAGGAATCGAGTGAGAGTAAGAGATTTTTATAGTGCGAACGTACGGGCGAGGCATGTCTCGCCCGTACAAACATTGACTCGATTCGCGGTGCGTTATAATCAAGCGCGTCATTTCTTTCAACCAAAAGACTTCCGTCAAACTTTCGATGAAAACGCCGACCAAACCAAAAACGAAAAACCTGGCGCGTCGGCTCTCAACTTCCAGCCGAAGCACGCGTGTTGTATCGCGCGAAGATCGAGTACTCGATTTGCCTTTAAAAGTGCCGTTGGAATTGGGTTTCGTGTCGCGCGCGCAAACGTTCGCGTTTGTTTTGTCGTGCCTGAGCATTTTGGTTTCGCCGTATTTGTTTTCCGGTTTCTGGCCTGTTACGCGCGACTACGGAACGCAATCGTTTTTCAGCGTTTTAGCGGCGTGCGCGGCGTTGTTGCTGGCGCTCAGCCCGCGCAATGAAGCGCAGCCATCGTTGAAAAACTGGCCACTCGCTTCGCATTTATTGATCGCGTTTTTCGCTTGGTGCGCGCTATCGTGTGTAGCGAGCGTTTACTGGCACGACACGATTTTGGAAATTGCACGCATTGGAACGGGCGCCGCGTGGTTCCTGATTTTGCGCGAATTGTTGCGTTTTGGCGTGGCCACAACGGACAATCGAGTACTCGATTCGCGCGCTTTGTGTTTGATGTTGGCGGCGTTTTGTGGTTTGGCCATCGTCTGCGTTTTATCGTTACTGGATTTTTTGCGTACGCACAATCCGCGCCAATTCGGTACGTTTTTTAATCCGAACTTGTTTGCGACGGCGTGCGCCATGACCTTGCCGTTGTCACTCGGCGCGACTTTGAGCGCCTGGCGTTGGGCGCGCCGCGAACGTCCCTCGTTGACAGTTTTTGTTGTTGCGATGGGCACGCTGCTTTCCTTGTTAATTTTGGGCGGCTTGATTGTCACTTCCAGCAAAGGCGGTTTTCTGGCGGCTTTGGTTGCGCTGATGGTTTTCGCTTTTGGTTTGTGGCGCGCGCAAAGCCTCAATTTGAAGAAGGTGTGGCGCGCCAACAATTTGTTGATTTTCGCCGCTTTGCTGCTGGTTTTGGTAGTTGGCGGCGCGCTGGCGACCAAAACGATTTTGCCGCGTTTGCGACAGGCTGGCGGCAGCGACGACAACTCGACGATGTTTCGCGTTTATACGTGGAAAAGCACCGTGAAAATGGCGCAGGCTCGTCCGATTTTCGGCTGGGGCGCAGGCGGTTTCGCGCAGGCGCACGATCAATTTGCGACGGTTGGAACAACCAAAAGCGCGCACCAATCGTGGCTGCAAATCGCGGCGGAACAGGGCTTTCCTGCCTTGATTTTGCTGGCGGCTGCAACATTCGCGTTTCTCTTGCGCGGCTGGCGCGCCCTGAAAACATCGCATTGGCCGCAAAGTTTGGGCGCTCTTGGTGCGATTGTCGCGTTCGCCGTTCATGGTTTGACGGATGCCGGCTGGAGCGTTTCGTCGGTCGTGTTTTTGTTGATGCTTGCCTTCGCTTTGCTGGATGCGACAGGAGAACCAAATGCGCCAATCAAGTATTCGAATCGAGAAGAAAACGCGCGTGAAGCCTCTTCGCGTTTGCGCTGGGGCTGGCTTGCGCTGGTTTTATTGACGGGCGCGTTTTCATGGTCGGCGCAACGCGCGGCGAATGGTGAAGATGCGCGCACTGCTTCGGAAAAAATGGCGCGACAGGGCCAACTGGCGCCCGCGCTTGAAACCGCGCAAGACGCACTGGACGCTGATCCTCTGGCTTACAATTTGTGGCTCCACATAGCGAATTTGCGTTTGGCGAATGGCGAAGCGTCACTGGCGGAAAGCGCTTTTGCGCACGCGACGCAACTCAATCCCCGAAACCCTGTTCCATGGCGCGCTTGGGCCAATTCGCGCGGCAATGCGCACCAATCGAGTACTGGAAATAGCGTTTATTCAACTACAAATAGGGTTTATTCAACCGAAGCGTTTGGCGAAGCGTTGTGGGACAATGCGGTTCGTTGCGCGCCGCACGATTCTTCGCTTTTGTTGTCGCGCGCGAAGTGGCGTTTGTCGCAGAACCCGAACGATGCGCAAGCCTGGAACGATCTGGAAATTGTCGTGGGCGAACGTGATGCGCCGTATGGCCGCTACGCCGCCGTCGGCGATTACGTTAACCTCGATTTCGCGCGCGCTTCGGTTTTGCTGGCACAACGCGACTTGAAAAACGGCGATAAAAATCGTGTCCAAGCTCTGGTGAAAAACGCTTTATCCGATGTCGCGCTGGCGCAAGGCAAAGTCGCGCAGCAAAAAGAAGTCGCGGCGGCCAATGCCGATTCGGACACCAATTTGGGGCCGCCCAAAGACTTGGACGAATTGCGAAATCAATTGAAAGCGTTGCAGGCCAGCGAATAAATTCGCCGCCATAAAAGGTGTCAACCTTCGTTGACACAACACAAGTGGCAGCCGTGTCGGTGCAGACCGACACCTTTTCTGGCGGCGAATGGATTCGCTGCTTCCATTGCAAAAGGAACTTTGATGAAAACCGTTTTAGTTCTCAGCGGCCCGAATTTGAACTTGCTGGGCACGCGCGAAATCGGCATTTACGGACGCCTAACTTTGGACGATATCAACGCGCAATTGAAAACATTGGGCGAAACATTGGGCGTTGAAGTACGCGCGGCGCACAGCAACCACGAAGGCGTTTTGATCGACATTTTGCACGCGCGCGATTTCGATGCGGTCGTTTTGAACGCGGGCGCCCTGACACATTATTCCTATGCCTTGCGCGATGCCATTGCCGCGATCCAAAAGCCGGTCGTCGAAGTGCATTTGTCGAACACCGCCAAGCGCGAAGAATGGCGCCACAAAAGTGTGGTTTCCGCCGTCTGCGCGGGCACAATTTTGGGCTTCGGCGTTCTCAGTTACGAACTGGGCTTGCGCGCCGCTGTTGAGTTGTCGAAATAACGTTCGTGTCGTTGTAGGGGCGCACGGCGTGCGCCCTGTACTTACACATTTCGAAACGTTGTGCGTGATACCATGACAAGGGCGCACGCCATGCCCCCCTACGAAAACTTCTGATAATCGAGTACTCGATATGAATTATTCTCTCCGTTTACAAAAGTTGCGCGCGTCGTTGTCGTCCCTCGAATGCGATGCGCTGGTCGTCACCAATTTGACGAATGTTCGCTATCTTTGCGGATTTTTCGGCTCGTCCGGCTTGGCGATTGTGGCGAGCGACAAAACCTTTTTTGTCACCGATTTTCGTTATCAATCGCAGGCGGCGCAGCAAGTGCCCAGCGAATGCGAAATCGTTATCGCGCGCGAAGGCTTGTGGAAAGAAGCCGCGCGTTTGCTGGAAAAAACGCCGCGCATCGGTTTTGAGGCGGAGCATATTTCGGTCGCCACGCGCGAAGAAATTGGCGAACTGTTGCCGAACGCGCAACTAATTTCGACCAAACGCGCGGTAGAAGAATTGCGCTTGTTCAAAGACGCCGACGAAATTGCGATCATCGAGCGCGCCGTGAAAGTCATCGACGATTGTTTTGAACACATTTGCAGATTTATCCAGCCGGGGCAAAGCGAACGCGAAATCGCGCTTGAACTGGAACGCTTGATGCGCGAACTCGGCGCCAGCGGCCCCAGTTTCGATACCATTGTCGCCAGCGGCGTGCGTGGCGCTTTGCCGCACGGCATCGCGTCCGACAAAATCGTCGAGCGCGGCGACATGATCACTATCGACATGGGCGCGATTGTTGACGGCTATTGTTCCGACGCCACGCGCACGTTTTGCTTGGGCGAACCGACAGCCGAACAGCAACGCATTTACGGCCTTGTGTGGGACGCGCAAATCGTTGCTTCCAACGCGTTGCGCGCGGGCTTGAGTTGCTTCGATGCTGACGAAATCGCGCGAAAAATTATCCGCGATGCAGGTTTGGTCGAAGCGTTCGGGCACGGTTTGGGACACGGCGTCGGCATGGAAATCCACGAGGCGCCGCGCCTGTCGTTTCTGGGTAAAGGCGACTTGCAAGCCGGCATGATCGTGACTTGCGAGCCAGGCATTTATCTGGACGGATTCGGCGGCGTACGCATCGAAGATATGCTGCTCATCACCGAAGACGGCCATCGAGTACTCACAAAGGCGACCAAACCGCGCGAAATTATCGCGTTGTAATATCGAGGTTTTATGACAAGCGAACAGCCGGAAATTACTTTTATCGAGCATTTCATCGCGGATGCGGACGCGCTTTTCCAGACTGTTGTGGCGCAGACGACGTGGGATGATCGAATGCAAAGGCGTCTGACCGCAAGTTTTGGCGCGCCTTACAATTACTCGAATATGACGTATTCCGCCGTGCCGATGCCGGAACATTTGTCGAACGTGTGTGATTTGATTCAGCAAAAAGTCGGATTTCGTCCGGATAATTGCCTTATCAATCGTTATCTTGATGGCAGTTCGACAATGGGTTTTCACGCTGATTCTCTCGAAGAATTAGTGCCTCAAACCGGTGTTGCGATAATTTCTCTGGGCGACACGCGCACGTTTTAGTTCCGGCGCACGCAGAACCACGAAATCCGCTGGGGTTGTTTGTTGCCGAACGGTTCGTTGCTGTATATGCCGCCGCAAGTCCAACTTGATTGGCAGCAAGGCGTTCTCAAGCAAGCCGATGTCGGCCAGCGCCTCAGCCTGACATTTCGCGCGTTGCAGTGAAAAAAGAATAACTTTTAAATGTTTCCTTACTTTCTTAACTTCTGCTTGGTGTTAGGATTCTTTCCATTTTGCTTTTGCCTTCAATATCTGTTTCTCGGCTATTTTATCCACCAGGCTGATGCCGAAAACATTGTTTATCCAGCGAGATGCAAAGGGAAATTGAACTTTTATGTTGCCTTGAGATACCGTGATGAGGGCAAGAAATATGATGGTGTCGATATTTACGTTCCTTCAGACTAACAAATGGCAAAAAGAAACGCCTGATTGGGCGCGAGAACATAAAGCGATCATTGTGCATCGCATTAAGAAGAGTTTTCCAGCAGTAGATAGTCCACAAATCGTTGAATACGACAAATGAAAGCGCGTTTACATTTTTGTAAACGCGCTTTTTAGTTTTACTGCGGCCACGGAATCGGATAAAGGCGCAAACCGACGGCCCACAACGCGAAGCAAACCGCTGCGGCTAAAAGCCACAATCCGAAACCGCGTTGTCGTTGTCCCTGACGATCCAGCCCGCGCCAGACAGCGCCGAAAAGCGACACTAAAAAACCGACAAAGCCGACTTCAACAAGAAAGAGCGCCATAAGCAATCGAGTACTCGAAACAGAAAACTAAACGCGTGGAATTGGATCAAACGGCTGCGACGAAGTGGGCGGTTTTGGTTTCGATTGTGCGAGAAAACCGCCCCAAATTGTCAGGATGACCAAAATGAGCGAAAGGAATCCCTGAAAAGCCAACTGAGCGCCTATTTGAAGCATTGAAAGATGCAGCAATGCGAATGATCGTGTGACCAAGGCTGTTGCAAAACTAATGGCGCCTAAAATGGCGGCGTGTCGTGTTTCATCCCGTTCGGCGATGCGTCCCGCGAGGTAGCCGCTCCAGACTGCGAAAATCGCGTTCACCACAAAACTGATGCCCATTATAATCAGCGCAACCTGTGCAGGCGACCTTGCGGGCGTTCGGTTAGCGGCCACCAGAGGAAAGGAAACGGCCACGACAATCGCGTTGACGATACCGCCACCAAAAGTGCGCAGCGCCCATCCCAGACCAATGGCCGTCCAGTTCAAGGGTTTTGAGTTTGGCATTGTTCTTCTCGGGTTCTGGAACGTTTCGATAAAACGACAAAAGCGAGTACTCGAATGCAGTACTCGCTTGGTTTCGACAGAGCTTCTATGACCTGTCGCCGAAACGCTGGCGCATTTGCGAGGTTTCGCGGCGGCGTTTTTCGGAAGCGTGGTTGCGAATCGTGTCCCAGATCACATAGCCCCAAATCTCGTTATACATTCCCATGCGACGCCACAGACCGCGCGCCAGACCGATTTTTTCTTCCTTCATCGGATGCGTCACGTCGTCCATCGCGGTTTGCGAAACGCGCAGGCCCCACGCATAAACATAGCGCGTGATCGCCGCCTCAACGCCGTAGCGCGAACTCGTCAGATCGGGAACCGCCAAAAACACGTCGCGGCGAATCGCGCGCTGTCCGGTAATTGCCGCGAAGTTGCGATGACACCAACTCAGCCACCAACCCAGCAAGCCACCGCGCGCCGCACCAAACAATCCCAAAACCATGTGCATCCGCTCATCAGGATTAGCGCGCACCGTTGGCTCCAGCAGATCATCCACTTGCGACGTGCGCAATCCGATTAAGTCGGCATCGAGAAACAACAGCACATCGGCTTCGGTGCGCAACACGCCATAAGTCATCGCACCGCCTTTGCCTCGGTTTTCAGCCAGCTCGAAAACACGCATCTGCGCACGACACACCGTTTTGTCGTCGCGCAAAACTTCGCCGCGCTCCAGGCGCGCCATGAAACCGCGCGCTTCATCAGCAGTTGAATCGCTGCAACCATCGGTCACAACGACGATTTCATCGATCAATTGCGCTTGAGCAATCGCTTTCAAAACGTTGGTGATGCGACCGGCTTCGTTGAACGCGGGAATAATGGCGGCGGTGGTCGGGCGAGTTTCGGGGTTCAATGTGGTCTCCTCAAGACGCGAAAACGCGGCGGCTTCACATTGGGAAACCGTCGCGTTCGAGTACTCGATTTGTGATAGATCAGGCGATGTTGCGGCAGAAGAATCGGGATTCAACCCAGGACCTCGCTGACTTTGGAAGTCAGTTGCGCTTCGTTCATGTAGCCGACCGCCTGATTTACGACCTGTCCGTCTTTGAAGAAAATCAGGTTGGGAATGCTCATCACGCCGTATTTCATGGCGATGTCCTGATTTTCGTCGACGTTGCATTTCACGACTTTGATTTGTCCACCGAACTTTCCGGCCACCGAATCGAGAACCGGCGACAGCATTTTGCAAGGCTGGCACCACTCGGCCCAAAAATCGACAACGACCGTCTGGTCGGATTGCACCACTTCAGATTCAAAATTTCCGGTTCCAACAGCAGCTACTTCAGACATAAAAGCCTCCTCAGCTTGGGCACTTCATTTTACAACTTTTAGCGTTCCCATGTTGTCTTGTGTCGTTTAACTGACGTTCAATCGTCCTTCAAGAACTCGTCAAACATTTGCGACAATTGCGCTTCGTTCGCGTATCCAACAAATTGATGGACGACTTCGCCATCCTTGAAAAACATCACATTCGGGATTTTGCCGACGCCGTAACTTTCGGCGATTTCAGCGTCGCGGTCAGAATCGCACTTGACGACTTTGACGCGACCGGCATATTTCGCTGCGACCTTTTCCAAGACGGGCGCCAGCATTTTGCAGGGCGCGCACCAGGGCGCATAAAAATCGACGACAACCGGCAAATCGCTGGCGACAACTTCGGTTTGAAAATCGTCGTTGCCGACTTCGGCGAGATGAGCCGCAGTTTCTGACATAACTTCTCCTTGCTGCACTTCCATTAAGACCGACGCGCAACGCCATTTGATGGACGCGCCTTCGTATCGCTCTTTCCCGACGCTTCTTGCGCGGCGGAAATCAAGCGGCCAAACAAGACATCCAGCGCCAGGTTGGTACTCGCGTTGCGTAAAATATAGTGACGCGTTTTGCGAATTTGGTCAAGGCCATCCGCCCAATGCGCCGCGCTTCGAGTACTCGATTGACCGCTTTGTTGGCGTTGCCAACGCCGCCAATACGCATACGAAAGCTCATCCAAAAGTGACGCGGCGTGCGAACGCGTCAGCTTTTTGCCGATTTGTTTCGCCTCGTATTTTTCCCATTGCTGCGCGACTTTCTCGTCTTCCTGTCCCCATTTGTCGGCTGTCGAAAGCGCCAGTTCCGTCAGCGCAAACGCACCAACCGCCTGACTGCTCAAAATGCGCTCAACGATTTCTTCGATTTGTGACGTGCGCGTTTGGTCATTCATTTCCGATGATTGCATTCGTTGCATTTCGCGCCACGCCGCACCAGGAAGCCCGCGCGCGACGCGAACCGCTTCTTCGATTTGCGCGCTGTCATCGAACGATTCAAGCAGCCACGAGCGAATGGTGTTGTCGGTCGCGGGCGTGAGCGGCAAATGCCAGCAGCGCGACAAAATCGTCGGCAAAAGCGCGCCGGTTCCTTCACTCAAAAGCACAATGTGAACGCCCTCAATCGGTTCCTCAAAGTTTTTCAAAAGCGATTGCTGCGCGGGAATCGTCATGCGGTCGGCCTGCGCGATGACCATGACTTTGCGCGCGCCGACAGTCGGGCGATACATCGCTTCGTCGCCAAAAGCGCGCGCCTGGTCAATAAGAAAACTGCTGCTGTCCAGACTTTCCGGCGCGGTCACCATGTTTTCCTTCGCGGCGCTCACAACAGGCCGATAAATCTTGAAATCGGGAAAAACTTCGATTTCGATTTGGTGGCAGGTTCGGCACATCAGGCACGGCATTCGAGTACTCGAATCCACGTTGGGACACATCAAAAGCTGTGCGTAACGCTTGACCAGCGTCGTTTTGCCGACGTGACGCGCGCCGCTGATCAGCAACGTTTGCGGCACAACGCCTTTGGCAAACGCGTTCACCAGCGCTTGCCAACGCTTTTGGTGACCAACTAATTCGAGGGATTTTGCGGCCATAAATTTCTATCTTTGAGTACTCGAACCACACGATTATGAACAATTTTGGCGGGCGCATTCGCCTCGAAAACCATAACGCGATTTGGCTCATCACGCGCGATTTGCAAATAAGTCTGCCGCACTTTTTCCTGAAACTCCAGGCCGCGCGCTTCGATTCTGTCAGTTCCGCGCTGTGTGCGTCGTCGTTCCTGCGCCGTTTCGACATCGACATCGAACAACAATGTCAAATCGGGAAGCAGTTTATCGGTTGCGAAGGCGTTCAACTGTTTGATGAAAGTCGTGTCCAAACCCAAACCGCCGCCTTGATACGCGGTTGTCGAATCGGTGAAGCGGTCGCATAAAACCCAATCGCCGCGACTTAGAGCCGGACGAATAATTTCTTCGACGTGCTGCGCGCGACTGGCGCCAAACAGCAAAAGTTCGGCGTGCCCGTGAATCGGCGTGGAAGAATGCAGTAGATAACCGCGAATCGTTTCGGCCAGATGGGTTCCGCCTGGCTCGCGCGTTTGCACGATTCGCGTACTCGATTGCGTTTTGGTGAACTCGCTTTCCAGATGAGCGCGCAACAATTCCAATTGCGTGGTTTTGCCGCAGCCGTCAATGCCTTCAAAAGAAATGAACATGAATCAGTTTTCGGGCAGCGCGCCATACATAATATCCGAGCGCAAAACGTATTTTCTGCCGCTTTCGACCGTTGCGCCTTCGTGTTGCAGCGTGTGCAAAAACAACAAAGCCATGCCAGTTTGCGGAACGATGTCGATTTCGCCGTGCGGCTCGCGCAAGAAAAAACGCGTCGCACCGCCTTCAAAAGCTTCGTTCAAGTAAACCATGAATGTGACTTGGCTCTTTTCGCCGTTGTCGCGCTTGACGCTCCGTCCTGATGCGGCTTGAAAGTTTGTCCCGCATCGTAACGATAAAAACGCAGTCGCTCGTTCAGCCCAACGGCGTCGCGCTTCCACAACGGCGAAGGCGCAAAAGGCGCCAAGCGCTGCCACAATTCTTCCGCCAGCTTTTCGTCGTCCAAAATCAGGCGCTCGTTGTTGCGAATATCCTTGCGCATTTCCTGCCCGAAGCGCGTGCCCACCGCCGCTTCTTCGTAACCCGCGTTTTCGCTCATCACGATGTAGCGCGCGCATTCTTCCGCCGAAAAGAAGCTCGCAACCGTGAACACTTGATTCGGCACGACAATTTGCAAATTCATAGTTGCTCTTTTATAAAATAACCGCCAAGACACCAAGAACGCCAAGAGAAAAGGGGCGGGCAAGTACAGACAAATCAAGCTGTCATTTTAAAGTGTGGAGAGAAAGCAGGAAAAATGGTCAAATTAAGAGTTTGTCATTCTGAGCGCAGCGAAGAATCTAATTACAGTTAGATTCTTCGCTGCGCTCAAAATGACAAACTGCAAGTTTCATGGTGTTTTGTCCGATTTCTCTACACTTTCTCAACGACAAACTTTGGCTATCGAGTACTCGATTCCTGCTTTCTGCCGCTGCCGACTGCTTCCTGAATCAGCGTCCGTGCAATTCGGGCAGGAATTTGACGCGGCGGTTCGGTTCGCGTCCGACGGAATAGGAGCGCAGATGAAAGCGTTCGGCCAGTTGATGTTGAGCGCGTCGCAGTTGCTTGGGCTGCGGACGAAGTTCCGCAGGTTCGGCGTCTTTGAGAACGCGTTGCGCGGCATCGTGCGCTTCTCGCAAAGCTAAATCGCGCGATGAAACAGTGCCTTCGCCGATTTGTGACGTAAACAAACGATCCAGGCGCGCTAAGATTTCGGCGTAGGTATTGCCGCTGATGCCAAGCATTGGCAAGCCCAATTCGCGCGCTTCCTTGAGCAGCGAACTTTCCAGCGAAATGCCGTCTGGCCCGACCAGAACCGCGACCGCATCGGCGTCTTTCCACGTTTTGGCAACACCGACCGGCAAGCCCAAATGTTTGATGGCGCGCCCCAAACGCGAGCGACTGACGCCATAAGGATAAAGGCGCCGCACGCGCGAAACATCGACTTGGGCGTTGCCGCGTAACGTCGGCGTTCCGGCTTCGCTTTCGTCTTCTTCGTCGTTCTGCTCATCGTCGCGGCTCGCTTCGTCCTCGTCTTCTTCGCCATCGAAATTGGCCGCATCAAAGGCGTTTTCCGACTTTTCTGTAGATGTCGGGAACGTATTCGAGTACTCGATTGGCTCGCCATCTGACGCGGGCGCGGCGTCGCCAATCGCCATCATCGCGGCATCGTCGGCGCGCAGCGAACCCAGCGTATAACGTCGCACGCCGGGTGGAATCGGCAAATCGGTTTCGTCGCCAAAAGTCGTATCGCGTCCGTTGCGCGCTTTGCTCGTGCGTCCGGCGCGCTTGTCAAAAGCGTTCGGTGAAGTGCGATTATCACCGCGACCGCCATCGTTTCTGCCGCCGCTGCGCGTATTACGCGTGTTGCCGCGCCCGTTTTTGCCGTTGCGCGCGTCGTTACGATTGTCCCATTCGTGTTCGCGCGTGCCGTTCTGCTTGGGCGCGGTTTGCGGCGCCGCTTGCTCGACCACAATGTCGCCGTTCTCGTCGCGGAAACGCACTTCGGGCGGAACATCGTAACCGCGCAAAAGTTGATCGACCACATCAGCCACCGGACGACGCACCGTAATGCGGTCGCGCTCGACCATTTCGACCACGACATCGAAAGTCGGCGGCGCTTTGCGTTCGAGTACTGTTTTCTGCGTGCCTCGGCGACGCGCTTCCTCGTCGCTCAACGTGACGGCTTGAATGCCGCCGATCAAATCGCTCATCGAAGGATTGGCCAGCAAATTATCCAATGTGTTGCCGTGAACCGTTGCGACCAGTTGCACGCCGCGTTCGGCAATCGTGCGCGCGGCTTGGGCTTCTTCCACGCGCCCGATTTCGTCGATAACCACGACTTCGGGCATATGGTTTTCGACCGCTTCGATCATCACGTCGTGTTGCTGCTCGACTTTGGCGACTTGCATTCGTCGCGCGCGACCAATCGCTGGATGCGGCACGTCGCCATCGCCCGCGATTTCGTTGGAGGTGTCAACGATAACGACGCGCTTGCCAAATTCGTCGGCCAAAACGCGCGCCATTTCGCGCAGCATCGTCGTTTTCCCCAGGCCCGGGCGACCCATCAAGAGAACGCTTTCGCCGCTTTCGATAAGGTCTTGCAAAATATCGACGATGCCCATCACGGCGCGCCCGACGCGCATCGTCAATCCAACGACTTCGCTGCGGCGGTTGCGCATGGCGGAAATGCGGTGCAAAGTCGCTGGAATACCGGCACGATTGTCGCCGCCAAAGGCGCCCAGGCGTTCCTCGACCCAGCGCAGTTCGTCGCGTTGCACGACTTCATCGCGCAGATATTCAAAGCGATTGGCGTAGCGCGCTTCGGGGCGTCGTCCCAAATCGAGCACGATTTCCAAAAGTTGAGGACGGTCTTCATTGGCGATGGCGTTCGCCAGGCCAGAAGGCAAAACCGCCAGCAGTTCGTCTAAGTTGTCGGTGATGGTGCGCAGTTCAGTGTTCATAAAGGTGATTTGCTGGACGTTCGAGTACTCGAAATGCTCCGTTTATTGAACAGGTTTCCATTCGCGGTTGGCGCTGTTGATGGCGCGACTTTTGATTTCAGCCATCAGGTTTTCGGCGTCTGAAGTCATCAGGAAATAATGCAGGCGCTGCTTTTCGCCGTCGAGGTAACACAAGTATCCATCAGAACGATAACGCTTGATTTCGCTCCAGCGAAGCGAACGCGTTTTGAACAATCCGTGCAAAGTCAGGCTGTAATCGTCTGTTACGATATACGACTTGAGAAAGCCGCGCCATCCCAGCAGAGTTGGCGGGCCTATGAGAACCGCAAAAACGCAATACATGATGATGTCGCCCGTTGTGTGCTCTCGATACAATGGGCACTGGAAGCACGAAAAATATCAATGTGAAAAACAGCAGCAAAGCGCGTCCACTGCGCGTGCGGAAATGATAAAGTCGGCTGCCTCGCGGAACAGCAAAATGCGACGGCGCTTTCAAGTTATCGAGGTTTTGTCCGGCTTTAGGTTTCCATTCGGAAGAGCGCGCGTTCGTCGCATATTTCTTGATGATTTCGCGCAAGATGAACGCGTCTTCAATCGTTGAAAGAAACGCCTGCTCGCCTTCTTCTGTGACAACCATACAACGGTTTACGGTTTCCAACGTGCCATTGACAGGTTCGAGATAATAATCGAGTACTCGATTCCACGCAATCGGCGTTTGTTCGTTCGGCGTCTGAAAAATCAGACCTTGTAGATCGGCGGAAATGGTTTGTTGAAGATAAGATTTTGTCGCTTTGGCGCGTGGAAGCCGCGTTGCTAAAAACAAAATGGAAAGACACGACGCGAGCGCAAGCCAGACGAAGGCAAAACCGATTTTGCCCCAAAGCGACAGCACGTTCCACATCAACAAAAAGCCACTCCACATCGGCGCCCAGCCGCCATAAGTCGCACCTTTCGAGAGTTGAAGTGCAAAAATCAAAACCGGAAAACCAACTGAAGTCAAGACCAACAAGAAGATACTGGTGTTTTTGTAGCGAAACACGCGCGGCCACTCATCGAAAGTTCTTGTGCCAAATAATTCCCAGTTTTTAGCGCGCGAACTTTGTGCTTTCTCCTGAATAATCTTTTGCAGATCGTCGCCGTTGGAAAGGATGTGATTCAAAACGAAGACGCGGCCTTTGGCTTCGATGTGCGCCACGAGATATTTATCGCTCTTTTTCAGGTAATAATCGCTGATGTCGGCCCAACGAAGTCGTGTGGCTCCGCGCCAATGGGAATAAAGCAAACCGTTTTCATCGGTGACAACATAGGTTTTTTTCACCCACCAAAAAGCGAATAAACCAGGTAAACCAAAAAGGGCGGAAAAACTCAAAGCCAGCAACCAATCGTTAACAGTTCTTTTCGGCGCGAAAAAAACGACAGCCGTAAGAAACAGCGTCATAACCGCGCAAATCCACACCAAAGCCCACGCGTCGCCTCGTAAGCGAAACACCATTTTTTTGTTCATATCACAATATCAATGCACTGCTTTCGCCATTTGTGTCCGCGACTTTTTCGCCGCGCAGTTCGCGCACGATTGCTAAATTGGTTTCGATCATGGTTTCGGTTTCAGGCGTTTCGAGGATGAATGGTTTGTCGCGCAAAAGCGGATGACGCAAAATCGTGCGCATCGCATCAGGGCCGATGGTTCCCAATCCAATATGTTCGTGGCGATCCAAATGTTTTCCGGTTTCGCCTTTGGAATCGTTGAGATGAATGACCGCGAGTTTGTCCAGGCCGACGATTTGGTCGAACTCTTCAATCACAATCTGCACTTTTTCGGGCGAACCTGAGTCGTGTCCCGCCGCGTGCGCGTGACAGGTATCGAAGCAGACGCGCAGGCGTTCGGAGTTGACGGCGTCCAAGACGAAACTCAAATGCTCGAACGGGCCGCCCAGACACGTTCCCTGCGCGGCGGTGTTTTCCAGTGCGATTTTGACGCGCGCGTTCGGCGTGCTTTCGAGTACTCGATGCAGCGAAGCGACCAAGCGATTTAAGCCTTGCTCTTCACCGTCCGCGCCATCTTTTTGCAAGTGCGCGCCGCAGTGCGTGACCAGAAAATTGCAGCCCAGCAAATCGGCACGATGAACTTCGTCAATCATTGCGAGGATACTTTTTTCGCGCAAGGCTTCGTTGGGCGATGCCAGGTTGATGAGAAACGAATCGTGCACGACGAGCGGCGATAAACCCACAGCGCGCCACTCGTCGCGGAAAAGCGCGGTTTTTTCGATGTCAAGTGGTTTGGCGTTCCATTGTTGCGGCGATTTGGAAAAGATTTGCAGGCAATCGCAACTCAACGTTTGCGCGTATTTCAAAGCGTGCGAAAAACCTTTCGCGGTCGGAAGATGAGCGCCAATGGGCATAATACGATTTATTTTAGCGCAACGGCTGAAAGTTCTCAGCTTTCAATTTTGAGTTAGATTCACTTCAACTCAAAATTGAAAACTCAAAAATGAGAACTCTTTGTGTTACGCTCAATCGAGTACTCGAAAGGGAGAAAGCAACTGTGAAACGTCATCAAATCGCCGCACAACTTTATACCGTGCGCGACCATCTGCAAACGCCCACCGACATCGCGCAATCATTGAAGAAGATTCGCGCCATCGGCTATGAAGCTGTTCAAGTTAGCGGCATGGCGCCGATTGAAGAAGCCGAACTGATGCGCATTTTGGACGGCGAAGGCTTGACCTGCTGCGCCACGCACGAAGCGACCAAGCTCATCGTTGAAGAACCGCAGCGAGTCGTCGAACGCTTGCAAAAGTTGAGTTGCAAATACACCGCGGTTCCGTCGCCGGGCGCTTTCGAGTTGAAGACGCGCGAACAAGTTCTCGACTATGCGAAGAAAATCGAAGCCGCGGGGAAAGTCTTGTACGACGCCGGACAAATTTTGACCTATCACAACCATCACATCGAATTTCGTCGTATCGAAGGCGAAACCATTCTCGAGACGATTTACGCGCAAACCGACGCGCGCTATTTGCAAGGCGAAATCGATACATACTGGGTGCAAAATGGCGGCGGCGATGTTGTTGAATGGTGCGAAAAGTTGAAGAATCGCTTGCCATTAATTCATCTGAAAGATTACCGAATTACGGACGACAACAAACCGGATTTTGCCGAAGTCGGGCAGGGCAATTTGAATTGGAACGCAATCATTCCCGCAGCGGAACAAAGCGGCTGCGAATGGTTTATTGTCGAGCAGGACACAACGCCCGGCGATCCGTTCGACAGCTTGAAAATCAGTTTCGATTACTTGGCGGCATTGGCGCAAAGTGCCAGCGAATGAATTCGCCGCCAGAAAAAGGTGTCGGGCTAAACTCGACACGGCTGCACTTACGTTGTGTCAGCGAAGGCTGACACCTTTTTCTGGCGGCGAATTCATTCGCTGATAACGAAAACAGCACGACTTCAATGAAGAAGTCGTGCTGTTTTGTTGTTTTCCAAAGTTTAGTAACCGGCGCTGGAACTGGGGCAGCTTCCGCAGCCGCTGGTGGCTGGAGCGACTTCGCCTTCCTCGCCTTCTTTGGGCGTGAACGAATGGCCGCAGCCGCAGCTCGAGGCGGCGTTCGGGTTGTCGATTTTGAAGCCGCCGCCCATCATCGTATCGACGTAATCGACTTCGGCGCCTTGAATATACATGGCTGAGCGCGGGTCAACGATGACTTTGACGCCGTTGATCTGCGATTCCTGATCGCCTTCGAGGGCTTCATCTTCCAGGCTCATGCCATACTGAAAGCCGGAGCAACCGCCGCCCGACACGAAAACGCGCAGCATCGCGTTCGGCTTGTCCTGCTTTTCCAGCAAACCCTTGATTTCCTGCGCTGCACGATCTGTTAATGTCACCATGATTTTTCTCCTATCGAGTACTCGAAATGTCGAGATTGATTTTCGTTCAAACATCGCGCATTATATGCGATGCTTTTCTCTAACGCAACTTTTTCGCCGCGCCTTGTTTTCACGTCCTTTCATACGCCGCATTTCGCACAACGTTCCAGACACGCAATCGCAACCATGATCGAATTTCTTCAATTCCCGATTCTCTCGCAAATCAACGGCTTGCAACACGCCATTACAACGCGCAGCGGCGGTTCGAGTACTCGACCTTACGAATCCTTAAATCTTGGCTATCACGTCGGCGATGATGCCAATCGCGTCCGCGAAAACCGCCAATTTGTGGCACGCGAATTAGGTTTCAATGTCGAAAATTTCGTTGCGGCGCAGCAAACGCATAGCGCTAATATTGCGGTTGTGACACCTGCAAATCGCGGATGCGGCGCGCTTGATTGGGAAAGTGCGATTCCAGAAACCGACGCTTTAGTGACCAATGAAACAAACGTTGCGCTGATGATTCTGGTCGCCGATTGCGCGCCGCTGCTTTTCGTGGACGAAACTCATCATGCGTTGGCGGTCGTTCATGCCGGTTGGCGTGGTGCGACACAAAGAATTGCATCAAAAACCGTTACGGAAATGGCGGAACGTTTCGGCACCAAAGGCGACGATTTGCGCGTTGGAATTGGCCCGACGCTTTGTCCGCAATGTTTTGAAATTGGCAATGAAGTCGCCGACATCGCACGAAATATCGCGCCGCGTTCAATTATAAAAAATGGTGCAAAACCGCATCTCGATTTGCGCCGGTTGTTGCGCGACGATTTATGTTCGGTTCGAGTACTCGATTCGCAAATTGAAGTGATGGAACGTTGTCCGCGCTGCGCAACCGGAACGTTTTTCTCGCATCGTGGCGAAAACGGGAAAACCGGTCGTTTCGCTCTTGTCGCATGCTGGCGAAATTAAGCTGAAACCAGCAGTTTTTGAAGTAGAATGAATGTCGATAAAAAGTCAATGGAGAGGAAAATGTTCAAGGATTTTCGGGACTTCGCGTTCAAGGGCAACGTGTTGGATTTGGCGGTTGGCGTTATTATCGGCGCCGCCTTTGGCACCATTGTCAAATCGTTGGTCGAAGACATGATTACGCCGGTGATCGGTGGCATTTTCGGCAAAGTCGATTTGATGGACAAGTTTTTTACGCTCAACGGTTCGACGTATTCAACTCTGGCCGCCGCCAAAGCCGCCAGCGCGCCGGTCATCGGCTATGGTGCGTTTCTAACCGCGCTCATCAATTTCTTAATTCTGGCCGCCGTGGTTTATTTTTGCATCGTGCGTCCGGCCAAGCATTTTGAGCTCGCGGGCGGCGAAAAAGTTGATCTCGCTGAAAAAAACGTGCAGCAAAACGCGCGCATCATCGAACTGCTGGAAACCATGAGCGGCACGCCCAGCCTCGCATCACAAGCCACGCCAAGTGCTGTTGCGACAACTTTTGCACCGGTCATCAAATAATACGCAGCGAGCGAAAAGGAGCGCATTTGATGAAAGAAATGCGCTCCTTTCGTTATTCGAGTACTCGATTTATCCCGCATCGTCGGTTTGCCCGCCGACAAAAGCGGCGCGCGATTCGGGCGAAAGGGCGCGCAACGAAGCCAAAACTTTCGGCAGAAGTTCGATCAAATCATCGACTTCTCGTTCGGTGTTGCCGCGTCCCAGCGAAAAACGCGTTCCCGCACGCGCCAGGCCAAGCGGCAGACCAATCGCCAGCAGAACCGGCGAAGGATCGAGACTTCCCGCCGCGCACGCGCTGCCCGTCGAGCAGCAGAAACCGCCGCGCGCGTCCAATTCCAAAATCAAGCCTTCGCCTTCGATGCCTTCAAAGGAAAAGTTGGCGATTCCAGGCACGCGTTCGCTGCGATTTCCATTGAGATGGGCGCCGACGTTTAATTTTTCGATGCCCGCTATCAAGCGTTCGCGCAAAGTGGTGACGTGCGCTTCTTCGCCGTTGTGAATTGCATTCATAGCCACGATTGCAGCCGCTCCCATCGCCACAATCGACGGCACGTTTTCGGTTCCCGCCCGCCGCCCGCGCTGCTGATGTCCGCCATCCACCAAAGTGTCCAGGCGAACGCCGCGACGAACATAAAGCGCGCCCGCACCTTTGGCGCCGTAAAATTTGTGCGCGCTGCACGTCAGCAAATCGACATTGAGCGCGCGAACATCAACGGGAATGTGGCCGACAGTTTGACACGCATCGCAATGAAACAAAACGTTGCGCTCGCGGCACAGCGCGCCGATTTCGGCAATCGGTTGCAGCGTTCCCAGTTCGTTATTGGCGTGCATTACGGAAACTAAAATTGTGTCCGCACGAATGGCTTGGGCGATCTTCGATTCGAGTACTCGACCGTCGTGCTCGACTTCGACATACGTCACTTCAAAGCCTTCGCGCTCCAGAGTTTGCAAAGGATGCAAGGTCGCGTCGTGTTCGATGTTGGTCGAAACGATGTGGCGTCCACGCTCGCGCAAACGGTGTGCGACACCTTTGATGGCGTGATTGTTACCTTCAGTCGCGCCGCTGTTGAAGACGATCTCCGCCGGACGCGCATTCAATAAAGAAGCGACGTGTTCGCGCGCGGTTTCCACGGCGTGTTTGGCTGACTTTCCTAAGTGATGCAGCGAAGAAGGATTGCCGAAATCTTGGCGCAAATACGGTTGCATCGCTGCAAAAGCTTCTTCACATAACGGCGTGCTGGCGGCGTGATCGAAATAAGGCATGAAGCTGATTTTAATGCATCTTCGGTGCGCGTTCGAGTACTCGAAATCGTCTTGGAGACAGAAAGAACAGAAATTGGACAAAAATTGGGCTGCTGAAAAGCGTGAAATCTGCGGAATGTGGCGAAGTCTTTGCTAATCCCTCGTGTTCAAGGTCATTTCAAGGCCAATTCAAGAAAGAGGTTTCTGTCTTTATGTTTAAACACAAGTTCATGCACAAAAAATTATCTTCTTCGTGGAAAATCGCCGGTGTTCTTTCTTTGGCAGCGGCTTCGCTGGCGCCTGCAGCGCACGCTGGTTACGACGAAAACGTGGGACGCGACAGCGACACTTCGATGTCGACTAATTCTTCCGTTATGACGAAGTCGTCAGTCTCGTCGCGCTCTACTACAACCGTGCAGACGGTTTCCGTTTCGACAACTCAATTAACGACGATGATGTTGGGCGGTCGCACGCGTTATGTCGATCCGCAAATGAAAGCGGTTTTGATGTCGTTGATGGAATTGCATCCAAAACCTATTGAAACTCTGACGCCGACTGAAGCGCGCAAACAGCCCGGCCCGCCGGACGCCGTGAAAAGAACGCTGAAAAAAGAAGGCCGCAGTACGGCGCCCGAAGCGGTCGGCGCGGTTATCAACACGACAGTTCCCGGCCCCGCAGGACGCATTCCGGTTCGCGTTTACAAACCGCTGGGCGTCGATTCAAACAATCTTCCCGTTCTGGTTTATTTTCACGGCGGCGGTTTCGTGATCGCCAGCGTGCAGGCTTATGATTCTTCGTGCCGCGCTCTGGCGAACGCCGCGAAGTGCATGGTGGTTTCGGTCGGCTATCGTTATGCGCCCGAGCATCGCTTGCCTGCCGCGCACGAAGATTGTTACGCCGCGACGCAATGGGTGATGAACCATGCCGACCAATGGGGCGGCGACAAAAGTCGCGTGGCGGTTGGCGGCGAAAGCGCGGGCGGCAATCTGGCGACCAATATGTGCATGATGGCGCGCGACCGTGGTGGCAAAATGCCGATCTACCAGATGTTGGTTTATCCTTACGTCGATACGTCGTTTGGTTCGATAAACGCTCCGTCAGCGCGCGAAAACGCCAAGGTCATTCCGCTTAATCGCGCAATGCTGACATGGTTCAGTCGTTACGCTTTGCCCAGCGCACGTTTTGGACGAACGCATTATGCCTCGCCGTTGTTCGGCAACGTGCGCGGTTTACCAGCCGCGACAGTTGTTCAAGCTGAAATCGATCCGTTGCGTTCGCAAGGCACCGCTTATATCGCCAAACTGCGCGCTGCCGGTATTCCGGTTCGCGCTCGCCTTTATCGCGGCGTCACGCATGAGTTCTTCGGCATGGGCGCCGTCATCGACCAATCGAAAGACGCCGTGAACTTCGCCGCGCAAGGTTTGAAAGACGCGTTCAAGCGCTAAGTTATTGTCGCAAAACAAAAGCATCGAGTACTCGAATTGAGTACTCGATGCTTTTGTTTGTGCGGTTCAATTCTATTCTGAAGCTGTCGCGGCTTCGTGCAATTTGTGCCACAACTTCAGCAACGGAATCTGGCTTGCTCCGGCGAATTGCGCGTCGCCGCTTTCAATGACGATCCAATTGCCATCTTCTTTTTGCCCGATGTCAATGGCGACAAATGGTACTGCTAAACGCCCGCTCGCTTCCTGCGCCAAATCGAGTACTCGAACTTGTTCGTCTTTTGACAAAGCGCGCAATTCGTCGTCGCCTTCCCAGTAATAGCCGCATTCGAGTACTCGATTGCGCAGCAGAAACACGCGATATTCGCGCCCAAGCGGAAAACCTTCGCCCGACGTTCTCGTGTGACGCAAATTCACCAGTTCGCGGACGATGACGCGGCCTCGCGTGCGCGCTTCCAAATCGAATAAATAGCCAGCCAGTTCGCGCAGTTCTTCTCTGTTTTGGGCGACGCACGCTTTCCAGCCGCGTGCTTTCCGCGATTGCACAACGCCTTTCACAAAAACTGGCAAACCGACGTGTTCAATCGCGGTTTCGCATTCGTCCAAACGCGTTAAGATGAAACTGCGCGGCGTCAAGTCGCGCAAACGCTCATAAGCTGCATCAAACTCCTGTGCCGTTCGGTGCTGTTCTGGCGTGTTGACCAGACGAATGTTCTTCGACAAAGCGGCGTCATAAATCGCGTGGTAACGTTCAACCGTTGGAATGTAGCCGATCCAAAACGCTGTTGTCTCTCGCGCTTGAACCGGAACGTGCCACAACGCATTTGTCGCTTTTTCGCACAAAGTGAAGTCCTGCGGAATCGTGTAAATATCAAATCCCGCTAAACGTGCGGCTTGCGTCGCAGCGCGAATGTCATCGGCGCTCGAAGAGGGCGCCAGTTGTTCGGATGCTTCGCTGAAAACGATCATTTCGAGTACTCGATGCTTTTTGTGCTACAACGTTCAAAGTTCCAACCATTCTTTTTCATCGTGTTGTTTACTGACCAATGCAATTTGTTGGAACAAAGCGTGGGAGAAACTGTGAGCGGACGCGGTACCTTATCATGTCGCTTGTCAGAACAGAGATTAATGCGCGTCAAAAAACGCCAGCATTTTTTCGAGTGCGTCTGCACTGTGCATCCTCTCTCCATTTTCTAAAGACTCCTGCGCTGCCTTGGCCGCTCTTTTTCGCATTTGGTTTTCGTAAGCAGAAATAGCAGTTTGGGTATCGCCGAAATTTTCGTCGTATAAACACTGGCTCAATTCTAAAGCGTCAAGCATAGCCATGTTTGCGCCTTCTCCTGCAAAGGGCGGCATTACGTGCGCGGCATCGCCAAGCATGGTCAAGTTGGGCTGAGCTTCCCAGTTCTGATTCAAAGGCATACAATAAATCGGTCGCGCAATGAACGGCGTGGCGGCGTTTTCAAACAACTCATCCCAAACACTGCTCCAACCGGCGTATTCTTTTTTAAACCAGTCGAACACTTGTGTTTTGTCGGAAAAATCCAAGCCACTCTTGGTGGCCCAGTTTTCCTCCGTTTTGAAGCTGGCGTAAAAATTGGAATCGGTGGCGCCTTTGAGACCTCCCAACAAACACTTTGAATCTCCGTAAACCATGAGCGCTCCGCCGTCGAGCAAAGCATAAACCTGAGGCATCGCTTTTTCAGCATCGTGAACGTTGATTTCAAGCATCGTCACGCCGGTGTAAACAGATCGGATGTTTGTGATGTAGGGGCGGATTTTGGAATTGGAGCCGTCAGCGTCAATGACAAGGTCGGCGTAGGCCGATGAACCGTCTTTGAAATGCAGCCGCCAGCCTTCGTCTTGGGCTTCCATAGAAACACAATAATGGTTCCACAAAACCGTTTCCGGCTGTAAGGATTCCAACAGCATACTTCTTAAGGGGTAGCGGTCTATCTCAGGACGAAAACTTTTATCGCCAAAACCTTCGCCGGGATTGGTTTGCTGTGTCGTGAAACGTATCTCTCCCTGTTTGTTGGCTATGGTTTTTTTATCGGCGCCAGGACGATAGTTCTTCTTGAACTCATCCACCAAATCCGCTGCGCGTAAAGCCGCCATGCCCGATTCTTCGTGCATATCAAGCGGCGAGCCTATCAAACGAGCATCTTTATTGAAATCTCGTTCATACACTTGGACGCTTGTACCTTTCAGTTGTAACAGTCGTGCTAAGGTGAGTCCGCCGGGACCACCGCCAACAATAGCGATTTGCTTATCTTGCATCCGCTTGGCTACAACTTCATTCATAAGATCCATAAATCTCCTTTTGGCGTATGCAGCAAAGTCTTGCGCCGCGACAGGACGGATGTTACAACGCCGAACCATATTATAAAGAATCGTAAAATGCGCAGTAGAGTTAAAAAAGCTATTCTTGTAGTTAAAAAGAGGTTTGAATTTCAACTCGTATGATCGTATCGAGTACTCGATGGCTTTTAGTTTTCATAAATGTAACTTACATCGTCTTACAGCAAACGAGTGGGACGCAAGCCAGACACGCGCGCTTCAATGTGTAGTATAAATTTCTGGAAACCGCGCCGTGAAAAGGCAACCCTTATGGCCAACTCAACAATTATTTGGACGAATACCAATTTCCCTGAACGCGCCGCACAATTGCTGCGCGACGGCATCGGCTCCTATCAACTCGTCGATGCAACGAGCGTGCAAAACGCCGATGAGACCTTGCACCAAGCCGACATCGCGCTGGGGCAGCCCGACGCCGAAATCGTGATGAACTCGCAGAAATTGCGTTGGGCGCATCTCACCAGCGCGGGTTATACGCGTTACGACCGCGACGATTTGAAAGCCGCGCTGAAACAACGAGGCGCGATTTTGACTAACAGCTCGCATGTGTTCGATGAGCCTTGCGCGCAACACGTCCTTGCGATGATGCTGGCCGACGCGCGTCAGTTGTTGTGGTCGCACGAAATGCAGCGCACCAACCGCGACTGGGACGCCGAGCGACATCGCGCCAACTCGTATCTGCTGCGCGAACAAAGCGTGCTTCTGTTGGGCTACGGCGCCATCGCGCAACGATTGGTGCAACTGCTGGCGCCGTTCGAGTTGAAAATAACCGCGTTTCGGCGGCATCCAAGCGGTGATGAAGCGGTCGAAACCGTGGGAGAAGAACATCTCGAAGCGGCTTTGTCACAGGCCGACCATGTGGTGAATATTTTGCCGGATAACGCTTCGACGCGGGATTTTATGAACGCTCAACGTTTCGGCGCGATGAAAAATGGCTCGCGTTTTTACAACATCGGGCGCGGCACGACGGTTGTGCAGGAAGAGTTGATTCGAGTACTCGAATCGGGCGCCTTGAGCCTGGCTTATCTCGATGTCACCGACCCGGAGCCGCTGCCCCCCGAACACGCGCTGTGGACGGCGCCCAATTGTTTCATCACGCCGCACACCGCCGGTGGACACGCCGATGAACACGAGCGCCTGGTGCGTCATTTTCTGGCGAACTTGCGCGCCTGGGAAAACGGCGAGCCACTGCGCGACCGCATTGTGTGAAGCGCCAACTATTATTTTCTCGTGAGCTACCGTAGGGGCGAGCCGGTGGCTCGCCCTGATGCAGTTTCTAACTCCCAGCGCACTTCAAATTTCCGGACGCGGGCGAGCCACCGGCTCGCCCCTACAAGTGAATCGTTTGCCTACTTTGCCATCGGCAGCAAGCCTGGCGCATTGGCCGTCGGCGTACGAAACACTTTGTCTTTCAGAGCCAATGTCGAGATGCGACGCGCCACGCCACCGGCGATTTCACGATACGTATTGGAAACCGGATGGTGCGGATCTGCCGCGAAAATTGGCGTGCCGTTGTCGCCACCGTGCGTAATTTCGAGTACTCGAGGGACTTGTCCCAATAATGGCGCGTCGAATTCTTTGGCGGCGCGTTCGCCTCCACCGTGACCGAACAATTCGATGCGTTCGCCGCTTGGCGTCTCGAACCAGCTCATGTTTTCGACGATACCTAAAATCGGCACATTCAAGCCTTGCGACGCCATTTTGGTGAACATATGACCAGCGCGAATCACGTCTTCGCCCGCCACGGCTTCAGGCGTTGTCACGATAACGGCGCCCGAAAGCGGCGCGCTTTGAATCAGCGTCAGTTGCGCGTCGCCGGTTCCAGGCGGCAGGTCGATGACGAGATAATCCAGTTCGCCCCACTGGACGGCGCCCAAAAACTGCTGAATCATTTTGCCGACCATTGGGCCGCGCCACACAATCGGATTGCTTTTTTCGGTCAGGAAACCAATTGAAATCAATTTGATGCCGAAGCGTTCAATCGGCACAATGCGCTGCACGCCGGCTTCGTCATGCACGACTTGCGGCTGCTCGCCTTCGGGAACGCCCAGCATAATCGGAATACTGGGGCCGTAAACATCGGCGTCCATCAGGCCGACTTTGGCGCCGCTTTCGGCCAGTGCCAGCGCCAGATTGACGGCTGTCGTGCTTTTGCCAACGCCGCCCTTGCCACTGGCTACGGCAATCGCGTTTTGAATGCCAGGTATTAGATTGCGAATTTCGGGCGGACGCACCGCGCGCGTTTGCGCCGTCATTTCGACGGCCACGTTTTTCACGCCAGGCAGCGCTGATACAATGTCTTCGCACTGCTTCTTCATCTGGTCTTTAACGGGACAGGCGGGCGTCGTCAATTCGACTTTGAAGGCGACGTGACCATCGCAGGTGCGCACGTTTTGCACGAATCCCAGTTCGACAATGTTGCGCCCCAAATCGGGATCCATAACGGCTTTGAGGGCTTCCAAAACCGCGTCTTTCATCGTCGGGTCTTCGTTATTTTCAATTCGAGTACTCGAATCTTCGGTGTTTTCTTTCTTGCGTCCAAACATAATTTGTCCTCCACTTGTCGCAATTCATCTTAACAAAAGAGTTGAACCGCTAAGACGCCAAGAACGCCAAGAGCAGAAGATAAGAGAAAAGAATAACAATTTCTTCTCCGTTTATTTATTCTCTTGGCGTTCTTGGCGGTTCAACTTCTACGAGATAATTAAACGCAAGGCGGCGAGGACGGAAAACCACAGCAGCAAGGTCTCGAAGAGTTTTTGCGGGACGCGTTCGAGCAGCCATTTTCCGGCGAATATGCCCAGCGCGACAGCCGGAAAAAGCCATAAATCCCAGCGCAGCGAATCGAGATTGATTAAACCCATGTGCCAACTGAACGGCACTTTGAACCAGTTCATCAGGAAGAAAAACCAGGCGCCGGTTCCGACGAACTCCATTTTCGGCAGGCCGCTGACCAGCAAATATAACGTCGCAATTGGGCCGGAACCGTTGGCCAGCATGGTCGCTACGCCGCAACTTAAACCCATCGAGTTGCTCCAAAGCGGATTGTGCGGCAAATGCGCGAACCAGCTTTCGCGCTTGCTGCGCAGCCACTGCAAGCCGCTGAGAAGCAGCACAAACCAGCCCATGAACGGTTTGTAAGCCGCGTCGCTGACGTGCTGCATGATGAAATATCCCGCCACAATGCCGATCATCGTCGGCGGCACCAGACGGCGAACGTGCGTCCAATCGGCGTGGCGGCGAAACATAAAAACTGCGAAGAAGTCGGCGAACAGCAACAAGGGCAAAACGAAACCCGTCGAAGCACGCGCTGGCATCAGCAGCGCCATCACCAGAACGTAAGCCGTGGCGACGCCGTTGAAACCCGTTTTGGAAAGCCCCACGCCAAATGCCGCCAATATCGCTAAAATCCACGCAAAAGTCGTCCAATGTTCGGGTGCAGTTGGCGCCAAATGTAAGAAATTCATGGAGAAAAGGGACACGGACTACGTTCACGGGTTGAACGGATGAACACGGATTTTATTTCTACAATCCGCATCAATCGAGTACTCGACTCTTCTTCCGCTCCGTGTTCATCCGTTCAACCCGTGTATGAAATCCGTGTTCTCTCAATGGTGGAAGTTGTGGCAATATCGAGGACGTGAAGAACTTCGTGCAGTGAGGAAAGTTGCGTGACATCGTGTGCGTCGCCGGTTTCGCCAGACGCGATGTCACGCTCGTGGCGCACAATCCACAAAGGTTGGAAACCGGCGGCGTGCGCAGGTCGCACGTCTTTTTCCCAATGATCGCCGATGTAAAAGCATTCGCACGGCGCAATCGTCGGATGCAAAGTGCGAATTTTGTTCAAGCCAAACTCGAAAAAACGCGCGTCCGGCTTTTCATATCCGGCTTGCGCCGATGAAACGATGAATTCAAAGAAATTGTCCAAACCGAGCGAGCGCAAAACTTGCGGCAACTGATAATCCCAGTTCGACAAAACGCCCATCGGAATGCCGCGCGTTTGCAATTCTTCCAGGACTTCGCGCGTTTCAGGAAAGGCGCGAAAGACAATCGCATCATCGAGTACTCGATAAGATGTTTGCGGTGAAAAATCCCACTGCAAATTTTCTTCGCGCAAGGCGTCCGCCAAAATCTGCGCGCATTCGTGGCGCAAGTCTTCCCACGCGCCAAATTGATGAGCGCGCAATGAATGCTTCATGTAATAGCGCATTTCGCGGTGCGCGGCGCGACGAATCGCGGGCAGGGGAATGGTTTTGCCCTGTTGCGCAAAGCCGCGTTGCAGGCGTCCATAAAAATCGTCGAGTTCGACCAGAGTGCCAAAGGCATCGAAAAGCAGGAAAGTCACGGCGCTCATTTTAACAATCATTTAACTTTGTGCAGAACCCAGGTCGCGCGAAACGGGCATTGTCTTTGCTTGAAGCGCGCGCGTCTCCTCGTAGAACGCGAGAACAATTAGGACATCTGAGGTAAAAACGATGGCTTTGAATTCGTTGCAGGAATTGTTGGTCGAAGAACTGAAAGACACGTACGATTCGGAAACGCAGATCGTCAAAGCGTTGCCGAAAATGGCGAAAGCCGCCACATCGCCACAATTGAAAGCGGCCTTCGAGAAACATCTGGCCGAAACGCAAAATCAGGTCAAGCGCCTGGAGAAAATCTTCGCGCAACTGGGCGAAAAGCCGACTGGAAACACCTGCGAAGCGACCGAAGGCCTGGTCAAAGAAGCCGAAGAACTGCTCAGCGAAGGCGCCACGCCCGAAGTTCTGGACGCCGGATTGATCGCCAGCGCGCAGAAAACCGAGCATTACGAAATCGCGTCCTATGGAACGCTGCGCACCTGGGCGACCGAACTCGGTCACAACGACATCGCGGCTTTGCTCGAAGAAACGCTGAACGAAGAAAAGCTGACCGACGAGAACCTGACCGCGCTGGCCGAAAGCCGCATCAACACCAAAGCGGAATAAGTCACTCATAGACATAAAGCGCCGCAATCGAGTACTCGATTGCGGCGCTTTTGTTGTGTCAACGCTATTTTTGAACGGCGAGCGCGCGCCCGATGTATTCAAACAGGCCTTTCATCTGGCTCATATCCAGCCCGCCGATGACGGGTTCCTCTTCATACATGGTCGAAAGCGATTGCCAGATTTCGGTGTTGCCGCCGGTGAATTCGTTCACCAGTTCCATCCAGCGGCGCGCTAACAACTGAACCGGTTCGGAGTCAGGCGCGCTGCCTTTTTCCATTTCGAGGCGAACTTTTTCCATCAATACGGGCCATTCGGCTTCGACTTCGCGCAGGCGGTCGGCGCCCAGAACTTGCGTGCGCGTTTCCAATTCGCGCACTTGTTGCGGTGTATAATACTTTTCCATACGGCTCATCTCCTCGATGATTTCCAGTAGCTCTTGCAGCGATTCGTTTCCCGCTTCGATCCAGAGATGTACGGTCGTTTCCAAGCGCTCGCACAAGCGTTGTTGCGCCGCGATATGTTCTTTTAAGCGGGCGATGTGCAGTTGCATCGTTTGAAGGGACGAAAAATTGTCCGCATTCAGGCAAAGGCGGATTTCGCTTAGCGAAAATCCCACATAACGTAGCGATTGAATTTGTCCCAGCCGCGCGATGTCCTGCGGCGTATAAAGCCGATACCCTTTTTCGCTGCGCTGAGACGGCGAAAGCAAAGCGATCTCATCATAATGACGCAGAGCGCGCACGGATATTCCGGTACGCCGCGCCAGTTCACCGATCTTCAATGTTTTCACGAAAATCCTCCTCGCTATTCAGCATAAAACCCTCACGCAGCGTCAAGGTCAAGGGTCTAAAAAAACTTTGTGGGCGCGAATGTGGCGCCCGTTGCTTAACATTTTCTGCTTTCAATAACGTTATCCTTTGACATTATGCGAAAACGCAAAATTTCTGCCTCATCCTCCAAAACTCTCTCCAAATCTGCGGCGAACAAAGCGCCGAAAATCGTGCGCGATCTGGACAAGCCCGCATTCTTCATCAACCGCGAATTGTCGTGGCTCGAGTTCAATCATCGAGTACTCGAAGAAGCGCAAAATCCCGATAATCCGGTTCTGGAACGCTTGAAGTTCCTGACCATTGTGTCGTCCAACCTCGATGAATTTTTCGAGATTCGCGTGGCGGGTTTGCAGCAGGCCGCCGAAGCGCAACCCGGCCAATGCGGCCCCGATGGAATGACGCCGGACGAAGTTTTGGGAGCGATCAGCGAGCGCGTTTGCGACATGGTGAGCGCGCAATACAAATGCTACCGCGAAGAAGTCGCGCCGCTTTTGGCGCAAGCCGGAATCGATTTACATACCGTCGCCGAACTGGATTCTAAGGGACGCAACTGGGCGAAAAAGTATTTTCAAGACGAAGTTTTTCCGGTTCTGACACCTTTGGCGATTGATCCGGCGCACCCATTTCCCCAACTTCTCAACAAGAGTTTGAACCTTGCGGTCGTATTGTCGATTCCCGATACGCCCAATGAAATGGATGGTTTGCGCAACGATGACGAACACGAAGACACGCGTTTTGGTGTGGTTCAGGTGCCGCGCGTTTTGCCGCGATTGATTGCGCTTCCGCCCGAAGTGTCGCCGTCGGGACGCCGCGTTTATGTGTTTTTGTCGAGTCTGATTGGCGAGTTCATCGGCGATTTGTTTCCTGGCTTGGAAGTCGACGGTTGCTATGCGTTTCGCGTCACGCGCAATTCGGAATTGTATCTGGACGAAGACGAAGCCGACAATTTGCTGGAAGCGATGCGCGAGCAGTTGCAACGCCGTCGCAAAGGCGATGCGGTGCGCCTGGAAGTGCAGCGCGGCTGCGACCCGGCGGTTGTCGAAATGTTGCTGCATACGTTTGAATTGGAGCCGATGGACTTGTATGAAGTGGATGGGCCGGTCAATTTGCCGCGCCTGATGGCGGTTTATTCCGGTGAGAAGCGCCCCGATTTAAAAGACGCGACTTTTGTCACCGCCAAGCCGCGTGCCCTGCGCGATGTCGAATCGCCGGACGAGTTTTTCCAGGCGTTGCGCGAAGACGATATTTTGCTGCATCATCCGTATGACAGTTTCAAAAGCGTCGTCGATTTCGTGCAAATGGCCGCCGAAGACCCGCAGGTTTTAGCGATCAAGCAAACGTTGTATCGCACCTCGGGCGATTCGCCGATTGTGCGCGCCCTGATGAAAGCGGCGGAAAACGGCAAGCAGGTCACGGCTCTGGTCGAACTCAAAGCGCGCTTCGATGAGGAAAACAACATTCAGTGGGCGCGCCGCATGGAAGAAGCCGGAGTTCACGTTTTATATGGACTTGTCGGCCTCAAAACGCACTGCAAAGTCGCGCTCGTGGTGCGCCGCGAAGGTTCGCAAATTCGGCGCTATGTTCATCTGGGAACCGGAAATTACAACCCGACGACGGCCAGACTTTATACCGATGTTGGCTTGCTGTCGTCGCGTCCCGAATTGGGCAACGATGCGGCTAAGATTTTTAATTTGCTGACTGGCATGAGCCAGTTTCCCGGATTGGATAAGTTGCGCATGGCGCCGTTTGGTTTGCACACCGAGTTCGAGCGTTTAATCGACCGCGAAACCGCGCACGCCAAGCGTTTGTCGCGCGCATCGAGTACTCGAAGTGCGAAAACTCAAAGCTCAAAACTCAAAATCGAGAACTCCGCACCGCCGCGCATCATCGCCAAAATGAACTCGCTGGTCGACCCTGAAATCATCAAAGCGTTGTATCGCGCCAGTCAAGCGGGCGTGCAAATCGATTTGATTGTGCGCGGCATTTGCTGCTTGCGCCCGGGCGTTTCGGGCGTCAGCGAAAACATTCGCGTGCATTCGATTGTGGATCGTTTTCTGGAACATTCGCGCGTTTATTTGTTCGCCAACAACGGACAGGAAGAAATTTTGTGCGGCTCGGCGGATTGGATGCCACGCAACTTTTTCCGCCGCATCGAAGTTGTTTTTCCCATCGAATCTCCGCAGTTAAAAGAACGTTTGCGCAACGAAGTGTTGGGCATCGCGCTGGCCGATAACGTGAAATCGCGCTTGATGCAGCCGGACGGAAGCTACATTTTGCCGCATCGCAAGGCGCATGAGGAAGCGTTGCGTTCGCAAACCTGGCTGCTGGCGAACGCGCAACATCCGCATCGCCACGAGGCCCATTTCGCCGAAGGTCAGGCGACGCAAGCGACGAACAATGCGCAGTCGAGTACTCAATCATCGCTGCCGTCCATCTTTGCGATGACGCCGCGCCAAGCGCCGCAACCGATTGCGAGTTCGGGCGATGCGCGCTCTGGGACTGAAGACGATCCGGTTTTGCGCGCGCTGGAAAACGAACCGACCAACCGCGAAGATGTGCTGGGCGAAGTCGAGCGACACACCACAACTGTGGTCAGCGAAGAAGCCGTCACGATTGAAGAAGCCTTGTTGCGCGAACGCAAAATCCTCGAAAAAGCGGCGCACGCGCCCGGGGAAGTTGACGCCGCCGAGCCAAAACCCGTAAAATCGCTGCAACACAAAACACGACGGCAGAAGAAATGATGAATGATGAATACGGAATGATGAATGCGCTTCAAACGTTGCATCCACGCAATCGAGTACTCGAACCGTCGCTCGGATTCATCATTCCGTATTCATCATTTTGAAAAAGGAACTTTTCGATATGGCAAATCATTATGTGGCGGTGGATGTCGGCGGCACCAAGATTTTGGCGGCGGTGGTTTCCGACAGTGGAAAAATTGTCGTGCGTCAAAAAGAAAAAACCGACCGTCGCTCGAAAAAGCGCTTGATCGAGCAAGTTCAGGAAACGATTTCGGGCGTCATCAAAACTTCGGGATTGCAAAAAGAACAGATTTCCGGCCTGGCGATGGGCGTTCCTGGCGTCGTCGAATCGCAAACTGGCCACGTTGTTCTGACGCCGAATGCGCCTTTGACCGATACGCCGCTGGGACAAATCATGCGCGATGCGTTTGGCTTTCCGACGCGCATTGGCAACGACGCGAACCTGGGCGTTCTGGGCGAGCAATGGCGCGGCGCGGGACGGCGCATGAATTCCGCGTTCGGCATTTTCGTTGGAACCGGCATCGGCGGCGGCCTCATTTTAGACGGCAAATTGATCGAAGGTTTTCGCGGTCTGGCGGGCGAAATCGGACATTTCATGATTCCGCTGGGCGCTGATGAAATCGCCGGAATGTTGACGCGCAAGCACTCGTTTTTGGAAGAATTGTGTTCGCGCACTGCGATTGAAAACCAGCTACGCCACGCGATTTTGAAGAAAGGCGAAAAATCGGTGTTGACCGACATCATTGATGATCCACAACTGGAGCGCATTCGTTCGGGCGCCTTGAACACGGCGCTCAAGCGCAAAGACCCTTTGGTGACGGATGTAATGCGCCGCGCCAGTTATTTGTTGGGTTTGGCAACTGCCAGCGTTTTGCACGTCGTTGACCCCGAAGTGATTATTTTCGGCGGCGGCGTCATCGAAGCGTGCGGCGATTTCATGCTGCCCTTGATTGAAAAAACCGCTATGAAAGTCGCCATGCCAGGAACCGGTAAAAAACTGCAAATCGTGCGTTCGGCTTTGGGCGACGACGCGATTTTGCTGGGCGGCGTCGCACTTTTGAAGCAAGGCGATCCTTCAGTTTTAACGCCCACTTCGCGCCCACATTCGCCCGCTACGCAACGCCCGAAAGCGCAAGTCGATAAGCCGTTGCCAGCCGAAGATGAGGCTTGATAGCAGGTGGTGCGAGTTGTAGCTGCCCTGCGAGTGAACTCGCGGGCAATGGCAACCCGCACCACTGGTTTGATATCAGGTCACGAACTCAGAGCGTAAGCGAGTCGAAGTCAGTGAAGACCCGTCGCTTACGCTCTGGGTTCGTTTCGAGTACTCGATTTGAACACACTTCTTCAATACCTTCACGAACACGCGCTGGAACTTTTTGGCGTAGCAACTGGCTTGTGGTCGGTGTGGCTGACCGTGCGCGAAAATATTTGGTTGTGGCCGATTGGCATCGTGTCGTGCATCGCTTATGGCGTGTTGTTTTGGCAAATTAAATTGTACGCTGATATGGGTTTGCAGGTTTTCTTCATCGCCGCCAGCGTTTACGGCTGGTATTGGTGGCTGCATGGCGGAAGCAATCAAACTGAAGCGCCAATTTCGCGTTTATCGTTGCAAAGTGTCGTTGGCCTGACTTTCATCACCGTTCTGGCAATTGTTATCGTCGGTTATTTTTTCAAGACTCATACCGATGCGCACTTGCCGTTCTGGGACGCGACGGCCAGCGGCGCCAGCGTCACGGCGCAATTGCTTTTGATGCGCAAAAAGATTGAAAACTGGCCGTTGTGGATCGCTATTGACGTGCTTTACGTCGGCATTTACATCTATAAACAGGTTTATCCGACGGCGGCGCTGTATGTCGTCTTCCTGATTTTGGCCGCGCTGGGCTGGAGTGAATGGAACAAAACGCTGAAAAATCAAACGCTTCAATTGCCAATCACGGTTTAGTTTTGGGCAAGTTCATGCCGCTGACAACTGGCCATTGTCACCTGATTGAAGCAGCGCAACGAGCAAGCAAAAATCTGACGATCTTGGTTTGCTCGCTACTCAATGAACCAATCAACGGGCATTTGCGCTATGAATGGGTGCGCGATACTTTTCCCGACGCGAACGTGATTCACGTAACGGACGAAGTACCCAGTTTTCCGCATCAGCATCCCGATTTCTGGCTTATCTGGCGCGACTTGGTTCGTCGTTATGCACCCAACGTTGATGCGCTTTTTACGTCAGAAGATTACGGCGAAACGCTGGCTCGGGTACTCGGAATCGCGCACGTTGAGGTGGACAAAGCGCGTGTGACAGTTCCCGTTTCCGCGACGCAAGTGCGTCAAAATCCGCTTGGGAACTGGCCGTTTATTCCGCCGACCGTTCGTCCGTATTTCGTCAAACGCGTGCTGGTTTATGGGCCTGAATCAACGGGAAAAACAACGCTGTGCCGCCAACTGGCGCAGCAGTTTCAAACCGTCTGGGTGCCGGAGTTTGCGCGCGGTTTCTACGACCTTAAAGGTATCAAGAACGCGTGTTACGAAGATGTTGAGCGTATTGCGTTTGGGCAACAGGAAAGCGAGGAACGCCTCGCGCGTGACGCCAATCGTTTGCTGTTTTGCGACACGGACGCCATCACAACGACGATTTACTCGCGCCATTATTACGGGAAAACACCGCTTTTGTTGTCGCGTCTGGCCAATCAACGGCGATACGATTTGGTTTTATTTACCGATATTGATTTAAGGTGGGAAAGCGATCCACAACGAGATTTAGGTCATCGGCGCGAAGAATATCGAGAGATTTTTGCGCAGGAATTAGGCTCGCGCCGCATTCCGTTCGTGACTATTCGCGGAACTGGAAGTGCGCGTTTGCAAGCCGCTATTGACGCAGTTATAGAAAATCTTGGCGTTATGTTTAACGAACCCTGAGCGTTAGCGACGGGTGAAATATAAGAGTCACAACGAACTACTACTATTCACCCGTCGCTTACGCTTCGGGTTCGTTAAACGTAGGATCGAGTACTCGAAGCGCACCTTTGACAATTATTTTCCGGCGAGTTCTGCTTTGTTATTGTGTTGATTTGCGAGTATTTCGTCGGCCAAGGCTTTCATTTCCGGCACATCGCGCCATGAATGTTGAGCGACAAATCCCAGCACTTCTTCGGCGTGGCGCGTGTCATACAAAACGCCGTCCGGTGCGAGGTTTTCGACGCTCTGGCTGAATTGTGGATAATGTTCGCGCACCAGTTCGCGGATGTCATACGGCGTCCACGAATCGCGCGCCGAAATGATGAGGCAATGATGACCTTCGACGTCGGCTTCGATGCCCAAGCGAAAAGCGCGCGCCGTATCGCGTTCGTCGATATACGTCCAGAACTCGTTCGATTTGTGCTTGTTCGAGTACTCGAACATACGCATAAACCACGGCGGCATTTCACTCGAAATGTGGCGCACGGCGGTCAAGCGCAAACAAATCGTCGTCATGCCGCACCGCCGCGTATAAGTTGCCGCGGTTTCTTCATTGCACAATTTTGACAGTCCGTAAAGGTCTTGCGGCAGGCGCGGATGGTTGTCATCGACCGGCAAATACTGCGGATCGAACGGGTGCTTGGGAAACACCATGCCGAAAGCGCAACACGACGAAGCCAAAACAACGCGCTGGATACCGTGCGCTTCCGCCGCCGCCAGAACATACTGCGTACCCGCGACATTTACGTTGGTCAAGATTTCGTCGTTGTGCGGGCTGGGATTGGGAAGCGCCGCCAGATGAACTATCGCCTGGCAACCGCGCGCCGCACGCAAGAGCGCCAAACGGTCGGTGATGTTTTCGTACCAGACTTCGCAGCGTTCGCGCGCATCGTCCGGCAAAGGGTTTTTGTCCAGTGCGACAACTTCGTGTCCTGCATCCAGCAATTCGCGCGTCACGCACGCGCCGACGCGCCCCGACGCGCCCGTCACTAAAACTCGCATTCTGTTCCTTGTTTGTAAAAAGTTTGTAAAAAAGTTGGGAATTAAAACCGCAAGCGCCATAAATTTGGCGTAGGTTTCAACCGAAAAGTTCAACTTCGGATACTTGAGTTTGCGCGGTTGAACACCAAGATTCAAGCACTTTCCGAGTACTCGAATGCGAAACTTGCACAGAAGTTCGGGTTTCAAGAGTCTTAAAGCCTATTGGTTGTTCGTCTTCGACTCAGCCAATAAACCACAACTGAACTTAATCCGGCGAACTTGAAATTTGGATCGATGTATTTTTCGATGACATAAAATGCGAAATAATACAGTCGGCAAAATGCCCAAATCGCCAGCAACAATAACACGGCGTCGCGCCAATTCGAGTACTCGATGAGTAGCGTGACGACGCACATGACACCGATGACAGCGAATAAAATGGCTTTGAGATACATCCATTTCGCATTTTGCAAATCGCCCGTGATTTTCATAATTCGAGTTTGTGGCAGCGCCATCCAAACTTCAATTGGATTTTTCCTGTGAGCTGAGCAAATGGACGTTTCTTTACGTGACGAAATTGGTCGTATATCCGTTACAATACGAACCATGAAAATCTTTGTGCCGCGCCTTCGAATACTTGTTCCTTTTCTTATGTGTGTTGTGGCTTCACTTGTCGTTGTAGGATGTCGTCAACAAACGTCCGCGCCACCGCCGCCGTTGGATCGTTTTCAACAGCCGCAAACAAATCCTCGCGCGAATCCACAAATGAATCCTAACGGCGGCTTACCAAATGGTGGGCTTCCCAATGGCGATCAAGGCTCGGGCGGCTTCAACATGAACGCGCCAATTTTGCCTAATTCCCAAATGACGCCCGGCGATACCTTGGACGTTACGGTCGCAGACATCGCGGTGCCAGGTTACACGAAAAAAGTGCGCAATGTTCCGTCGTCTGTGAAAAAACAGGTTTATGCGGAATATGGCATTGCATCGCGTTTGCCCAAGGAATATGAAGTCGATCACTTGATTTCGCTGGAGTTGGGCGGCAGCAATTCGGTGCGCAATTTGTGGCCGCAATCCTATCAAACGCAGCCGTGGAACGCTTATGTCAAAGACGAACTGGAAAACGAATTGCATCGCCTGGTCGTCAGCGGTCAGATGGATCTGCCAACCGCGCAACACATGATTGCCACCAATTGGATCGCGGCTTACCAGCAAGTTTTTCACACACAGTTGCCGTTGAAAAATCACTTGCGCACCGCGTCCGGTCATCGCCGCTATAAAAATGAGGCTCCTTTTCAGGATGCCGATGGAGATTCCCCATGAGTCCAAACCACAAATTGACCAGTGTCATTCAAGGTCGCACCATTGTTGGAACCTCGAACGCTGATGGCAAAATGACGATTACCTTCGACGACGGCTCAACGATGCACATCAAAACCGGCGATTCGAGTACTGGAAACGCGTCGGTGTCAACTCCAGGCAATCCAACGCCGAATCCGCAACTACAAGAGCAAGTGTCGCCCGATGTGAAGCGCAACGATGTTTATCGCAACTTTCAGTGGAACGAAAACAAATTCAACAGCGATGTATCGCGTTCCAATTTCGGCGACCAACAGACTCCGCTTGATGCTCCAAATGTCGCTTCCAACAGTGCCTCAAGCGGCGGCACGGTGAAAGCGGTTTTGCAGGGCGGCACGACGATGACGCTGCAGTTTGAAGACGGCAGCGACATGAACATTCCACTCGCCGAAGCCACTTCCAGCGTCATGCTGCGCGACAAAAACAGCGTCATGGAATATGCGGATTGAACCAGCATGAAACTCAATGTTGAAGAGATTCACGAGCTTTGCGAAGCCGTCAGGCTTTTTGAAGAAAAAACGATAACCGTGTATGAATCGTTGACCTGCGATAGGCGAGAAGGTCACAATCGCCATTTCACAACCTATACTTCTTTCTCATTTCACGTTGGACGTGTCGGCATTGCTATTAGCGGCGCTCAACTGATTTTCTCCGGCGCGCAGTGTTGCTACGGTATTGGTGTGGATAACGTTGTGAGTTTTGAAAAAATCGAAAACGGTTTGGAAATTGTCGAGCAGTTCGAGCAGAAGACCGAACGTTTGACAACAATCAAGATAACCGAGTGAGATTATCATGCAACTTCTGCGCAGCGATGGAAACGGGCGAACACTCGAAGAGGATTATTTGCAGTTGCTACAAAGTTATGGACATAACTCCGATGTTGAAGAAACCATCAACGATATGTTGAAGCTCGTCAGGGAATTGGAAAAGATTGCTTATCCTATTCAATGGGCGACGGTTTCGCACTTCGCTTTCTACATCACGGAACTCGACACATGGTTCCCCGAAATGATCAGAGTAGATGTGCAGCCATCAGAGGAAGGTTATAGAATCAAGTACAGAACGAAAAGAAAAATAAAGACAAACGAAGATTTTGAAAACTCTTTTACAACCGTCCTTGCAAAAAGTGTCGCTCAAGCTGTTGAGGCCGTAGAACACGCTCTTCAACACGCGGAACGAAATCTTCAAACCGAAAGTTGGCGAATGCAGCACCTGCTAAAACCCAAGTGAAACGCGCGCCTATCGAGTACTCGATAGGCGCGCGTTGTTCGTCTGGA
The DNA here is from genome assembly GCA_965277285.1 of Abditibacteriaceae bacterium. Lineage (GTDB taxonomy): Bacteria > Armatimonadota > Abditibacteriia > Abditibacteriales > Abditibacteriaceae > DASVUS01. The sequence continues at coordinate 673,596 of OZ255721.1, forward strand.
ACCTCGATTTACAGCACATTCAAATAGCGATCCAGTTCGTATTGGTGAACTTGGGCGCGATAGGTTTCCCATTCCAGCTTTTTGTTGTCCAGAAACTTCTCGAACAAGTTATCGCCCAGAACGCGGCGCGCCAGTTCGCTTTCGCGGGCGGCGCGGATCGCTTCGTTCAAGTCGGACGGCAAAACTTCGACGCCGGCTTCCTTGCGCTCGGCTGTGCTCATCTGGTGAATGCCACCGACGACTTCGGGAATCGGATAATCGTTTTTGATGCCCTCTAAACCCGCCGCCAAAAGCAGCGCGAAGACCAGATACGGATTGCAAGCCGGGTCGGGCGAGCGATATTCGACGCGGCGACTGGATTCGCGGCCTGGCTTGAAAGCGGGAACGCGCACCAGATCGGCACGATTGCGCATCGCCCACGTCACGCGCGTCGGCGCTTCAAAGCCGGGCACCAGACGTTTATACGAGTTCACCCATTGGTTGGTAAAAAGCGTCAGTTCGCGCGCGTGGCGCAGCAAACCCGCGATGTATTTGCGCGCGGTTTCGCTCAAGTGGTCGGGATCGTTGGCGTCGTAAAAGGCGTTGCGCGCGCCGCGAAACAAGCTCATATTGATGTGCATTCCGCTGCCGTTTTGTCCCGACGCGGGTTTGGGCATGAACGTCGCGTAATAGCCTTCTTCGTGCGCGACTTCTTTGATGACAAGGCGAAACGTCATCAGCGAATCGGCCATCGTCAACGCATCGGAGTAACGCAAATCAATTTCGTGCTGGCTGGGCGCGCCTTCATGGTGACTTGATTCCACACCGATATCCATCTGTTCCAGCATCAAAACCGATTTGCGTCGCGCGCCCGATGCCACATCAAGAGGCGTCAGGTCGAAGTAACCACCGGCATCCAAAGGTTCGGCGCCTTGAGTTTGGCCGTCGCGCGGGCGCTGAAAATAGAAAAACTCGACTTCGGGGCCAACATAAAAAGTGAAACCCATTTCCGCGGCGGCTTTGAGTTGCTTTTTCAGGATGTGGCGCGGATCGGTTTCCGCTGGCTTTCCGTCCGGCTGGCGGATGTCGCAAAACAAGCGCGCGACCGAGCCGCCTTCGACGGGCCGAAACGGCAGCATAGCGAAAGTGTTCGGGTCGGGGACGGCGATCATGTCGCTTTCGTCTTCGCGCGCGAAACCTTCGATCACGCTGCCATCGAAAGTGACACCTTCGGCCAGCGCCGATTCGAGTTCTTCGGCGGTAATCGCGGTGCTTTTCAGAATTCCCAGAATGTCGGTGAACCACAATCGCACGAACTTGACGTTGCGGTCGCGCGCGGCTTTGAGAACGAATTCGCGCGAATGTTGCTCGGCCTGAGCTTTGGCGGCGGCGGACATTTTCATATCGTCTTCATCGGAAAGAGGGGAAGGTTCCACGTTCACGGTTTCAACTTGGGACGTCGCAGCAAGCGCCTTTTTCGTCTTTCGAGTACTCGATTTGCGCGGAGCGGCGGCTGCAACTTCTTCGTGAGGTGATTCGGCAGAGACGGTTTCGAGAGGCGATGTTTTGGAGGAACGCGTCGAGCGAGCGGGCATGAAAACTCCAGATCCGAACGCGATATGAGGCGCCAAAGCGGAGCACAAAAGCGATTCGGGTGAGAAAGGTAAATAAAAGCGAGCGAGGTTCAGCTTGCACTGAGACATCGCTCGCTTTTATTTTAACTCAAGACTGCAGAGTTTTCGCGCTCTTTGCAGGACGCCTTGTTATTGCTCGTTGTTACCACACGTTGTTATTGACCGCCAGTTTTGGAGGGAGCCGCCGCCGGACCCGTGGTCGGTGTTGAGGGCGGAGCGGGCGCTGGTGCAGCCGGGCCGCCGAAGTTGTAGTCGAAACCAACGTAAACCTGGTTGCGATTTGGGAGTACCGAACTATCGTTGTAGTGGATGTAACCGATCTGCACATCGGACTGCGAGTTGATGTTGTACAGCAAGCTGGGCGAAAGCGTACTGATCGTCGAGCGTCCCGAGTAATAATCGACCAGGAACTGCAGTTTGTTGTTGTGGAAACTGCGGTCATAGCCCAGTTGCAAGTAGGTGCGGTCGCCGTGGCCAGCGGGCGTTGTGATGGCCACACGGTTGGCCAGCGACTGCGCGACGCCCAAATGGATGCGCCCAAAGGTGAAAGCCTTGGAACCGAGCAGGTAAATGACATCGGCGGGGAAAAGCGTGTTGCCCGTTGTCTGGTTGCCGCGTGCGCCCAGCAGCCAGGTTCCTGCCACAACGCGCGTGCCTTGCTTATCGTTGTTATAAAGCTGGGTCTTGCCATTTAGCAGAAATCGATTGCCGAGGCTAATGCTTGAAGCGAAAGCCGAGCCGCCCGTGACGTAATCGAAACCGATTTCGTTGCGACCAAACGCTTTCGATGTGTCAGGGCCGACACCGTAAGTCAGGCCCAACGAGGTCGAGGCCGAGCTTTTAGAATGGCCGGTGTCGAGGTAGTTGCTCGAGTTCAGGTGAGTGGTGTCCATGCCCTGAATGTCGGTCGACGGGTAAAACATCAGCGAAGTCGGAATGGCTGCCGCCGGCTTCATGCTCGCCAGAGTTCCGGCAACGACCAGCGCCGCCGTCCCCAAAGTCGCGGCTTTACGAGCCGTTTTCGTCCAGTTCGTCAAATCAAAGTTGTTGCGCAAGTGCAACACCTCCATAAGAAGTTGCGTTTTGGATGATGGACGCTTTGAACCGCTTTGATTTGGACTGTGGCCGTGTTTCCAGCCGAATCGTGGGCAGCGCATTGCGTTCTCTTCCGCACGCTGCCCCAAACTATAACGATTGCGTGTTTCGCGCAAGTTTCCGATGCGAAAAATAAACGTGTCGCGGAAATGACAAAAGCGCACATCGCGTACTGTTTCGAGTACTCGATATGCACTTTCTGCGATGGGAAACCGAGATTTAGATGCTCACAAGCCCGCCCATGAATGAGCGGGCTGAATGCACAAGCATCCGCCCAAAGGGCACCCGAATGGCGCTCAATCATAACTGTCAGCGCCTCTCAGGGTTTTAACTATCAGCCCGCTCATTCATGGGCGGGCGCCTCAATAATTCGCAACTGAGATTGGGACAGCACAATATCTTAACCCAAGTTGCCACCTAACTATTGCCTGCGAGTGAACTCGCGTCTGAACGACTTACGCCGGAGTGTCGGCCTGCGCCGACGCCAGAGATAGAGTCCTTTCAATGTTGCGTCGGCGCAGGCCGCCGCTGCCGCCGCAGGCGGTTGAGCAGCGAGTTTACTCGCAGGCAATAGTTAGGTGGCAACTTGGGTTATCTTATTGCAATTGATACAACGTGTTGCGACGTTTCGGTTCGTAACCAGCTTCGCGGATCAAGCGCTCGATTTCTGAAATCGGCATCACGAAATCTGTTCCGGCTGCGCTAACGACGTTTTCTTCCATCATCGTCGAGCCGAAATCGTCCAGCCCATAATTCAAGCCGATTTGCGCGATCTTCGGGCCTTGCGTCACCCAACTCGCCTGATGATGCGGAATGTTGTCCAGCATCAAGCGCGCCACAGCAATCGTGCGCAAATAATCGAATCCAGTGGCTTTGCGCCAATTCGGATTGGAGGCCATAATCTGGTTGCCCAAAGGCGTGCCGTCCGGCTGAAAGTTCCACGCGATGAACGCGGTGAATCCGCCGCTGGTGTTGGTCAGGCTTTCGTCTTGTGCAGCACGCGTGCGAAGAATGTGTTCCAGACGTTCTTCAGGTGTTTCGACCGTGCCATACATCATCGTTACAGTCGAAAAGCCGCCCAGCTTGTGCCACAATTGCATCGTTTGCAGCCATTCGTCGGTCGTGTCTTTATACGGCGCGATGACTTTACGAACGCGGTCAACTAACATTTCGGCACCGGCGCCTGGAATCGTTTTTAAGCCCGCATTGCGCAAACGTGTCAAGCATTCTTCAAGTGAAATGCGCGAAATTTTAGCGATGTAAAGAATCTCTGCAACACTAAGTGCATGAAGCCAGACTGTCGGGAACTTTTGCGTAATGGAACTGAACAAATCTTCGTAATACTCGATGCGCAACTTCGGGTTCAAGCCACCTTGCAAAAGAATTTCGATGCCGCCCAGATCGACCATTACCTGTGTCTTGCGGAAGATTTCTTCTTTGGCCAGCGTATAGGCGCCGTCCTTGTTGGGCAGGCGATAGAAGGCGCAAAATGAGCATTGAACCCAACACGTATTGGTGTAATTGATGTTGCGGCCCGCGATGTAAGTGACAACGCGCCCCGGATTCTGGCGCTGACGCACTTCATCCGCCAAAATCCCCAACTCGGCCAAATTCGGATGACGCATCAAGCGCAAACCGTCGTCAAAAGACAAACGTTCGCCATCGTAAACTTTTTGCGCGATGTCATCAATCGAGGGATGAGCAACGAACGATGCGGGACAAGTTAGCGCTTTTTGAGTTGGTGCATCCAGCAATTGAGTACTCATTTTTGTATTTCCTTACTTCATTTCGGCAAACATTTGACTTTCGGCGGCAGCGGCGCGCCCATTGTTGGTTCGCCCATCATCAGTTGCGTTAGCCGCGCTTTGCCTGTTTTACTCTTTTTTGGCGCATTGACTTTCGGCTTGCCCCTTGTCGGCGACGGTGTTCGTGGCACGACGGCGACGGCGCCCGTCATGGTCGAAAGGGGTTGCGGACTCAATTTGTTGACCAGCACGCCGACAACCGGCGTGTTGCGCAATGAATCGACAAGGTTCGATTTGACGGAATGCGTTCCCGCCAATGCTGCGCTGACCATCAAAAACGGCGCGGCGAGAATCGTCAATAGCGCAACCGAAACGCGTCCGCGACGGCGCGGATTTTTCGTTCCGACCGGACAATTGGTCGTCAACATCGTGCCATCAGCGCGCTGGAAAAAGCGCACGCACAATTGACCTTCTTTTTCGCGTATCAACGTTTCGGCTTCCAGTCGCGTCATGCTCGACAAGTTGTAAACGTTTTTGGCGCATGAACCGCAAAAACGACTTTTGTCGTCGCCCTGCATTTTGTCCCAGTCGGCGCGGCACGGCGTGGCAATACAAATTTCTTCCAAAGCGATGAATTGAGTACCCATTTTCTTCACTCTCCTGCATCACTCGACCGCGAAGCATTTATTTTTGTTCCCGGCTAATATCGAGTACTCGAACCTGCAAAAAGACCATCATTTTTTCGTGCTTTCTAAAGAAATGACTATCGTCGCAATGAAATAACCCAACAGCAAGCTTCCTAAAACCGAAAAACGTAAAAAAGTGGCATTGGCAAGTGACGAACTAACAATCGTTTCTGGGAAGATGAGCGGAACAAACGAAATTATCCACCATCCAACACCGCGATTAAATAATTGCCACATTAGGCACCACGCCACATATCTCACGACAAAAGCAACGCACCCAAGCATGAATCCGAAGATTAGAAAATATTTCATCGTGATCGTTTGCGTTTCGCTCACCGGTTCGGAAGTTTTCATAATTACAGCTCGCCAAGTTTGCGCAATTCTTCTTCATAAATGCGCAAGATTTTTTCATCGAACAAGACAAAGCGCACCAGCCGCAAGCTGCGACCTTCGTTTTTCACGAACTCGATAACAGTTGTCAGCGCGATTTTGGCCGCATCGCGTATGGGATAACGATAAGCGCCTGTTGACAAACTGGGAAAGGCAACTGAGCAAATCGAGTACTCGATAGCGATTTTCAGGCTGCTGCGATAAGCGTTCGCCAGCAAAAAGTCTTCGCCTGAAACACCGTTTCGGTAAATCGGCCCGACCGCGTGAATCACATAACGCGCCTTCAAATCGCCGCCGGACGTAATGCGCGCCTCGCCCGTTGGACAGCCGCCCATTTTCCGGCATTCCTGCATAATCGTCGGGCCGCCCGCGCGATGAATGGCTCCATCAACGCCGCCACCGCCCGCCAAACCGGAGTTGGCCGCATTGACAATCGCCTCGACATCATCCTGCGCGACGATGTTGCCGTGCACCAATTCCAATGTTGTGTTGTTGATAATCATTATTTAAACCACAGAGACGTAAAGAACACGGATAAAATAATAGTTCGCGCATATTTGTAGGGACGCAGAAATCTGCGTCCGTTGTGTGCAAGTTTGAATCAGCGGACGCAGAAATCTGCGTCCCTACAAATATGGGCATTCACCTGCGGCGTTTTGTAGTTACAAAACGCCGTGTCGTGTCTCGTCCACGATGAAATCAACGACATCTTCCAGCTTGCTCGTTTGTTGATAAATCTGACGTTGGCGCGTGGCGCCGTTGCCGTTTCCGAGTACTCGATCCGCCAGATGCGATACTTCATCCCAATCGTTGGCGGCTTCCAGCGCGGGACGGACAAATTGCAGCAATTGGCCGATCAATTCGGGCGCGAAAACGCTTTTTCCCGCGTGAACATCAATCAATCCTTCGTCGATGCCATAACGCGCGGCGCGCCATTCTGCGGCGCGCAAAAGTTCCGGTCGAACTGGAACGAAAACCGCGTCGCGTTCGCGGTCAGCGACAGCCGCATCGTAGCACGTTTGCGCCAGAGAGCGCACCAAACCCGCGATGAGAACCGCGTCGTCCACGCTCAAGCCGATGTCGGTCGCGCGAAATTCCAGCGTGTCGAAGCGGTCGGCAGGACGCATATCCCAGTAGATTTTTGTTTCATCGGAAATGCTGCCGGTTTCCACCAGAACGCGCACCAGCGCATCGTATTCAGCGCGCGAAGAGAAAACCTGCGGGCTTCCGGCCATCGGCCAGCGGCGCCAAATCTCCGTCCGAAAACTGGCGTAACCTGTATCGTCGCCCTGCCAGAACGGAGAGTTTGCTGCCAGCGCTACCAAAGACGCCAGCCAGCCGCGCGCCCGATTCATCACGTCAATCGCGAGTTCGTGGTCGCCGATTCCGACGTGAACGTGGCAGCCGCAAATCATGTGTTCGCGCGCGATTTGCTGATAATCTTGCGCCATATCGAGATAGCGCGATTTGGGCGTGATTTCTTGTTCGTCGGCGCGCGAAAACGGATGCGTGCTGGTCGCCAATATCTTCAAGCCGTGTTTTTCTGCGGTTTCGATGACGCCGCGCCGCAAGCGCACGATTTGCTCGCGCACTTCATTCAACGTGTTGCAAACCGGCGTGCCTATTTCGATTTGCGACAGAAACAGTTCATTTGCCGCCTGTTCTTCCACGTCATCGGGCAAGGCGTGCAAAAGGCGCGAACCGCGCGGCTCCAAGGCTCGCGTCTGCGCATTCACAATCTGATATTCTTCTTCGACGCCGATAGTAAACATAATTTTTGAACCACAGATGAACACGGATAAACACAGATTGGAAAGAGATTTTTGATTGTAGGAACTCGAATCGAGTACTCGAATCAAAGACCAAAGCAGAAAGCTCAAACCCTCCGTGTTTATCCGTGTCCATCTGTGGTTTATTTCACTTGAATCAATTCTTCCGTCAGTCGATGTTTCTGAGTTTGCGCGGCGGTCACGACTTCTTCGCGCGCCATAATATCGAGGTTTTGTGCGTTGTGACCTTTGTTGGCGTTCTGCTCGACCAGCAAACCTTCCACGCTCGAAACGCCTTCCAAGCCGCGCGACACGACGTTGTATAACGGATCACGCTCGACGGGTTCTCGTCCCGCTTCCAAAATCATTTCGACCAACTGGCGACTGGTCAAAACCTGTTTGCGGTCGCGGCTGGGGTCGCGGATAATTTCGTATTCCATGATGGTTCCGTCCACATCATCGGCGCCATACCAGAGGGCGCTTTGCGTAACCGGCGCCGTATTCATAATCCAGAAACTTTTGATGTGCGGAAAGTTGTCCAGCATCAAACGCGCGACGGCGATTTCACGCAAATCTTCCACGCCTGTTGGCGGCGCAATATGTTCCAAAGCGGTTTTTTCGGGATGCCAACTCAGCGGAATCATCGTCAAGAAGCCGCCTCGAGTACTCGATAACGATTCGTCCTGCGTTTCGCGCAACTTGATGAAATGCTCGACTTTTTCCGGCGTTTGCTCGACGTGACCATAAAGCAAAGTCGCGTTTGTTTTCAGTCCGGCGCGGTGCGCGATTTTCGCCAGTTCGAGCCAGCGTTCGGCGTTTGGCTTGGCGGCAAACAAATCTTCGTGAACGCGCTCGCTCATCACTTCGGCGCCGCCGCCCGGAAGCGCATCCAAACCGCAGGCTTTCAAATCTTCAAAAACTTCTTCGGCACTTTTCTTGGAGGCGCGCACGATTTGGTCGATTTCCACCATCGTGAACGCCTTGATATGCGCTTTAGGACGCGCTTCTTTGATGGCGCGCAACAATTCGAGGTAATAACTGTAAGGCAGTTTCGGGTTGACGCCGCCGACAACATGAATTTCTGTAATCGGCACATCGAGATAATTAGAGACTTTCTGCGCCGCTTGTTCGGGCGACATCACATAAGCGCGCGCGTCGTCTTTGGGCTTCGCGTAAAACGAGCAAAACAAACAGCCTTTGTTGCAAACATTGGTGTAATTGACGTGCTGGTTGCGCACCCAATACGCGATGTTGCCGTTCAAACGCTCGCGCACAATGTTCGCCAGATAACCGACGACGTTTAGTTGCGGCGTCGCATAAAGTCGCAAGCCGTCCTCGAAACTCAAACGTTGTCGTTCGAGTACTCGATTGTGAATATCGCCCAAATTCGCCGCTTCAATCGCGCGCCGCCAGATCAGTGAAGTCATAAGATTTCCTTCGTCGTTCTCTCCATCTTACCACAGCAAACGAGTGGATTTGGCTTGCGTTGCGCTGTTCTGTGAAAATTTTCACAGAACTGTGATTAGTGTTGCATTCGCTTGTTAATGTTCCGAAATGCGGCGATGCTAAAACGATGGGAACAGACATTCATGCTTTCATCGAGTTTGACGATAATTTAACCAGTGAACCGTTTGCAGAAGGAAATTGGATCAGCAGCCTAAGTTGTGGCGAATTTTGCATTCAGCGGAACTATGATTTATTTGACGCTTTGGGAAATGGCAGAAACTACCACTTCAAAGAATCAGAAATACAACAACGAGCGTTGTATCCGCCGCGTGGTGTCCCCGCCAATTTAAGCGAGATCGTCATTTCACGCTATTACCATCTGGTTGATGATAATCTGGGATTTGCAAATTCGCTTTTGCCTGTTTTGCCTTCTGTCACAGGCGAACAAGCGCGTCTTTGGGTGAAGCAAGGCGTGTCCCATTGTGGAAAGCCATTTATGACCGATAATCGAGGTAATGGAAGAAAATCCAAAGAAATAGAACGGCGGCGCGTGTCCGATCCAGCTTGGCATTCCGCGAGTTGGTTGACGCTGGCGGAGGTTTATGATTCTCTGGCTCATTTCAATTTGGAAGTCGCAAAATTGTCGGTCGATTTTCAAGTCATCTTAGGAGCCATGAACGATTTAGCAACGCGACTTGGAGCGGAACGAGTTCATCTTGTCTTTTGGTTCGATAATTGAATTTAAGTGCTTCCTGCCAACACCGCTCAACTTTCCAGAATCGCCAGCGCGCCGCGATATTTTTCTAATCGCTTGAAATCTTTTTCTGTTGGTTGCGCGATGCGACTGAGGTTCATGTTGTCGCGTAAATCGGCGATTTTGACTTCGCGCGCAATCGCGTTCTGCTTGATCATTGCGATGTAATTCGAGTACTCGATGTCGTCACTTTTGGTTAAAAGCGCGATGGCTTCAATGACTTGCGGCGCGAAGTTCATCTGGCGCAAATCGTCTAAAGTAAAATTGCTATCTTCGACGACATCGTGCAAAACTCCGGCGATTTTGGCGTTGTCATCGCTGCAATTTGCCATGACGCGCAACGGATGTTCGATGTAATCGGCTCCGGCTTTGTCGGTTTGTCTGGCATGAGCGCGGCGCGCCAGAGCAATCGCGTCGTCCAAAGTCGCGTGTTCAATTTCAATCTTCATAATGGTTCTCCTCGCTGACCAGATCGTCGATTTGCTGCGCCAGCCAGAAATCTTTGTTGGTCAGGCCTTTTGCGTCGTGCGTGGTCAAAGTCAGCGCGACCTGGTTGTAGCGAATCAAAATGTCGGGATGATGTTCGTTTTGTTGCGCCAGTTCTGCCACGCGATTAACGAAAATCATCGCATCGCCAAAATCGCGGAACATCCAGGCGCGACTGATGGTGTCGCCTTGGTGCGTCCATTCGGGAATATTTTCCAGCAGCAGCGGAACTTCTTTGGAAGAAATTTTCATGTTGTCCTTAATTGATAAAAGCGCGATGTCGAAGCGATTCGCGGCTCAAGGTGCGGACGAATGACGCGCTTTCCAACAGTATAAATCGAGTACTCGAAGTGCGGCGTTGTGGTTTGGGAAATCGCCAACGAATGGCGCAGGCAACGTGCTAAAATAAGGCGCAACGTTGAACGCAATTTCCGTTAAGGATTGAAACTATGTCTTATCTTCTCGGCATCGACATCGGCACCAGCGGTACCAAAGTGATTGCCATAGACGACGAGGGACATCTGGCCGCCAGCGCGTCGCGCGAATATGCACTGCTGACGCCGAAACCGTTGTGGGCCGAGCAACATCCCGCCGATTGGTGGAATGCGACCTGCGAATGCTGCCGCGAAATCACCGCGAAAATTCCTGCCAGCGAAATCGTCGGCATCGGACTTTCGGGTCAAATGCACGGGCTTGTCGCGCTCGATGCACAAAACCAAGTGTTGCGTCCAGCGATTTTGTGGTGCGATGGCCGCACGCAGGAACAATGCGACTACATCACCGCCAAAGTCGGCCAAGACGTTTTGCTTGAGGAAACCTGCAATCCGGTTTTGGCGGGCTTTACGGCTCCCAAAATCATCTGGATGCGCGACCACGAGCCACAACTTTACGAACGCGCGCGGATGTTTCTCTTGCCCAAAGACTACATTCGCTTTCAATTGACAGGCGAATTTGCGACCGAAGTTTCCGATGCGTCCGGCACATCTTTACTCAACGTTCCACGTCGCCAGTGGAGCAATCGAGTACTCGATGCGCTGCAAATCAACCGCGACAAGTTGCCGCTCGTGTATGAAAGCTGTGAAGTTAGCGCCCACATTTCGCGCGCGGGTAGCGAAGCCACAGGTTTGCAGGAAGGCACGCCAGTCGTCGGTGGCGGCGGCGATCAAGCGGCGGGCGCCGTCGGCAACGGCATCGTGCAAAGCGGCGTGATTTCCGTTGCGACGGGAACCAGCGGCGTCGTTTTCGCGTTCGCCGATACGCCGAGCGTCGATCCGCAACTGCGCGTTCACACGTTTTGCCACGCGGTGCCCAATAAGTGGCACGTCATGGGCGTGATGTTGGCGGCGGGCGGCAGTTTGCGCTGGTTCCGCGACACGCTGGGGCGTCCCGAAATGCGCGTCGCGGGACTGATGAAAGTCGATCCTTACGAACTGATCGCGCGCGAGGCCGTGACGGTTCCGGCGGGCAGCGAAGGCTTAATCTTTCTGCCGTATCTGAGTGGCGAACGTACACCACATCCCGATCCGCAGGCGCGCGGCGCGTGGATTGGTTTAACGTTGCGCCACACCAAAGCGCACATGGCGCGCGCCGTGATGGAAGGCGTCGCTTTCGGCTTGAAAGACAGCCTGGAGATTTTGCGCAGCTTAAATGTTTCGATTGGCAACGTGCGCGCGAACGGCGGCGGCGCGCGCAGCGATGTCTGGCGGCAGATTCAAGCCGATATTTTCGATTTTCCGTTGTCTACAGTCGGCGTCGATGAAGGCCCGGGTTTGGGCGCGGCTCTTTTAGCGGGCGTTGGCGCAGGCGTTTATTCCAGTGTCGAAGAAGCCTGCTCGCACGTCGTAAAAGTCGTCGGTAGCACGCCCGTCATCCGCGAAAACGCCGAAGCCTATGCGCGTTATTACGAAGTTTATCGTGGCCTTTATCCAGCCTTGAAAGATTCCTTTGCCGCTTTGGGAAATTAACCATGAAGGACGCGAAAAGAAGACATTCGAGTACTCGATTGCGCGGCGGCATGACCGAACCACGTTGTTGAACGGAGTAGAAGGCGATGGAAATTGATAAAGCAGAAGAGAATGGTAATTGTTGTTCGCACTTGAAATCAGCGGACGCGTTTGGAAGTGTTTGCCCTCATATCTACGCTGAGCCTGATACAGGGTACAACATTTCTTTTACCGGGCACGACTTGCAATATGACCTGGTTTGCGGCGTGTGTTCGCGGAACAAGGAAACGGCGCCGGCAACTTTTACACGCCTGTGCGAAAACTGTTTTCAAGCCGTACAACAAGAGAAGGGCTTAGAAGAATGTATTAGCGGACGGCCGCAAATGCGCGAGCGAGCAAGTTCGCTGCGTTTCATTCATCGAGACGTTTCTTTTGGCGGTTGGAATGAGAAACTGCTTTGTATCCAGCCTGATGAATCCAGCAAAAGTTCGCGTTGGATTACTTTGTCCGTTGAAGGCAAGATTTTCTCGCTTGATTTCGATGACGAAAAAGCAGTTTTCTTGATGCAACTGCCAGGCGATTGTCTCGACTTGGATGAAGCAGTAAGTTTGCACCTTTCCGCAAGGTCTAATTTCGTGGCGGTAGTAAATAAAAAAGGCGGAAAGGGTTGCGTCATTCGTTTGGAAACAAAAAAGATTTCGATGCACTTGAAACGTGGTGATTGTCACAATGAGCCTGGCATTTTTCCAATCGCCTTTTTCGAGAATGACAACCGAACTCTTTTAGTACATGGAACGGCATGGAATCGCCTGGATATTTCTGATCCGCTGACAGGCGAACTCCTGACGCAGCGAGAGTTACCGATTTTCGATAAGGACGAACCGAGGCAAGAACATTATCTGGACTATTTTCATTGCGGATTAACCGTTTCACCAGACAACAAATGGATCGTCGATAATGGTTGGGTTTGGGCACCTGCTGGCGTGGTGCGGAGTTGGAATTTGGAAAAGTGGTTGTCTAACGTTTGGGAATCGGAAAATGGCCAAACTGTGCGAGAGTTGTGCGTCCGCGATTATTTCTGGGATGGCCCGCTCTGTTGGATAGACAATCAAACCTTGGCGGTCTGGGGTTTTGGGCGCGACGACGAGTATCTAATTCCAGCGATCTTATTATTCGATGTCGTCTCAGGCAAAAGAATCCAATGGTTTGCTGGGCCACGCGGCGAACTAACATTTGACAAATACCTTTTTTCGTCTTCGCAGGAACACGGAACTTCGATTTGGGACATCGCAACGGGTGAAAGACTGCACCACGAAGCGGCGTTCAGTTTCCTCGCTTACCATCGAAACGCGCGGCAATTTGTCACCTATCGTTCCCTTGGACAATTCCAAATTAGTCATTTAAGTGAGTAACTATGAGCAAACACGAATTGCCACATCACGAACTGATAGCGCGCGGCGTCATCATCCAGAACAACGCGATTTTGGTCAATCGCAACACGAACACGAAGACTGGCGAGAGTTACTGCGCGCTTCCGGGCGGCCACGTTGATGAAGGCGAAAGTTGTCCGCAAGCCTTTTGCCGCGAAATCGAGGAAGAACTGGGCGCGACTGCCGAAGCCAACGATTTATGTTTTGTGGCTGAAAGCGTGTACGCCGGTCGCCACGATTGGGACGGCAAGCGCCAGGAAGTCGTGCTTTATTTTTGGGCGAAATTGACCAGCGAACTGCGCGAAGAAAATGGCCAAATCCTCAGCCCGGAAAGTGACAAGAACTTCGTCTGGCTGCCGCTCTCGCAGTTGGAAGCAACCAATTTACTGCCCAAATCGTTCAAAACCTGGCTGATAAAAAAGTTGGATATTGACGCGCCTTCGAGCAACCTTCCTTTGTATGACTTCCACGATTCCACGCGCGCCTGAAACTTCCGAAACGTTCAATCGAGTACTCGACTCGCCTTTGATTCAGTTGCGCGAGGTGACAAAAACGTATTCTGTCGAAGGCCGCGAAGTGCAAGCCTTAAAAGGCGTCGATTTACAAGTTGCGCGCGGCGAGTTCCTAGCGCTGGTTGGGCGCAGCGGTTGTGGAAAAAGCACTTTGCTCAATTTGCTGGGCGGCTTGGACAAACCAACGTCCGGCAAAGTTTTGGTGAGCGACAAAAACCTCGCTACGATGAACGATACGCAATTGACGCGTTATCGCCGCGAAACCGTCGGCATCGTGTTTCAGTTTTTCAACTTGATGCCGCTCTTGACGACATTGGAAAACGCGGTTTTACCGGCGCTTCTGGCCGGCAAAAACAAGCGCCAAAGTCTCGAACATGCGCGCCAACTGCTTGACAAAGTCGGCTTGTCGCATCGCATCGAACAGCAGGTTTCCTTGCTTTCCGGCGGCGAAATGCAACGTGTCGCGCTCGCTCGCGCGCTGATTAACGATCCCGAACTGATTTTGGCAGACGAACCGACCGGCAATCTCGATTCTCGTAGCGCCGAACCAGTTCTGAACGCCCTCCGCGACCTGGCGCAAAGTGGCAAAACCGTCGTCATGGTGACGCATTCGCGCGAAGCCGCCACCGCCGGAACGCTCGTCCGCGAAATGCGCGACGGTTCTTTTATAGATTGACCGCGAAGAGCGCGAAGGGAAAAAGAGGAAAGGGATGATCTGTACAGGCGATTCGGCGAATCGCCCGTGCGTTGCGCTACCAAGTACGCGATATTTATCAATCTCTTCTTTTCCCTTCGCACTCTTTGCGTCCTTCGCGGTGATTCAATCGAGTACTCGAACCGCAATCGCGCCGCATTTGGCGCACACAGCCGCCGGTGTCGTAAAGGTTGCTACAACGCCGCATTTGCCGCAGCGCGATTCCCATTGCGCTTTGCGGCGCGGTTTATGAGCAGGCATCTTCGATGTCGTGTTGGCGGCGCGCGCCAGTCGCTGCACGATGTCGTCGTCCGGCGTCATTAATTGGCGCAATTTTTCGCGCTGTTGCGCCGTTTTGCGCGCCTTTTTCTCGACTGTTGGAATCGGCGCCACGACTTTGCGTTCTTTGCGCGGGCCACTATATTTATCGGCGAAATCTGCTGGCACGCGCGAACGCTTGGCCTTGGGTAATGAAGCTGTAATCGCGTCACTCCTGGCTGGAGTCGGGGCAGGTTTCGCGGCTGACGATGAGTGGCGGACAGGTTTTTGTGCTGCGTCTACTTTCGCCACAACCTTCGGCTCGGGCGCGATTTCCTTTTTAGCGCGCGTCGGCTTGACTAACGAAGAAGACGTTTTGGCGAGCGTTGTGCGGCTGGTTTTTGATGTGAGAGGCGACGCGGGCAGAGAACGGGAAGAAGCGGACATATCGAGTACTCACTTAAGGAGATGGGTTCATTGATGCGAGTGAAAGCAATGGGATTGTAGCGCAGAAAATGGTATTTATCAAGGGGATAAAGCAGAAAATGCCGGCTGAAAGTTATTGTTATCTCGCAATTTTTGCGCGCGCGCCTGAAGTTGGAAAGGTCAAGACGCGCTTGGCGAAAACGTTGGGTGACGAAGCCGCCGTCGAACTTTACGGCGCGATGTTAGGTGATGTTTTAACGGGCGCACAAAATGTGGCATCTCAAATGAACAACACGCAAGTCGTGGTTTTCTATACGCCGGAAGACGCTTTTGCTCGTGCAGAAAACTCGCTGCGACTTTTCTGGAATGGCGCGAATTTTCCGCAAAGCGACGGCGATTTGGGCGAAAAGTTGTTCGGTTGCTTCGATCAGTTGCGTAAAAGCGGCGCTCGAAAAATTGTCGTCATTGGCTCGGATGCGCCCGATTTGCCCATGCGTTTTTTGGTGCAAGCGTTTGCGGAATTGGAATCGCACGATTTGATTTTTGGCCCGGCGCAGGACGGCGGATTTTATTTGATGGGCGCATCGTGCGAAGTTCCTCATCAAATGTTTAATGGCGTGCACTGGAGCAATTTGCGTACTCTCAACGACGTTTTGAAAAACGTTAAAAGTGCATCGGTGAAAATTCTGCCGATGTGGCGCGATGTGGACGACGAAGACGATTTTCGAGCTTTACGCGAACGCTTGAAAACTGGCGCAAGCGCCGCGCCACAAACGTATCGAGTACTCGAACGTTTGTTCAATGAGAAATAAAAAGGGAAACGCAAACTTCTGCGTTTCCTTTTGTTCTTTTCGCAACATCTTACTGCGGAATATTGGGAATTGGCGGATACAGGTTCGCGTTGTTGTTGAAGGTGTTGGCTCCACCGCCGAAGAAATCGTTATAAACGATGGCGAGAGCGACGATGGAGATCGGCCACGTCACGAGAAGTCCGACGCCGCACAGCAAGGCGCCAACCAGGTTGACGATGCCGAGAGCAAAGGAAAAAAGAAACGCGCTTCCCCAATGCGGTTTAAGGGCATTCCAACTCCGCTTGAAACCATCTACGGCGCCTACGCGCTGATCGGCAACGATGATTGGAACAAAAAGTAACAGCGGCGCCATGTATATACCCGGTAGAATGCACAGCAAAAATCCAAGACCTACGGCAAGCGGAACCAAAATGCCGCTACCCAGCAATGCTGGCAAAACATCGGTGGCGCTGAAAATGTCACCCGGACTGGCGGTTTGTCCGCGCAATTCTTTCAGCGCCATGCGATACAAGCCGCCCATCAACAAGCTACTAACGGCAAAAGAAAGAAGAGACAACATCAAGCTGACGGCAGGCGAACCGCCGGTTGTGCCTTGGGCTGTGCGATGCGGCTCCACCATGTTTTGCAGGACGACGATGACGCCAGTGATAGCGAGGTAGATCAAAGCCGCGACGATCCACGTCACCAAATTCTTCTGCACGATGCCCCACGCTTGGTTGATGGCATCCAGCCGCAGCCCGCTGGGACTGCCTCCACTGAAGCCGGGACTTCCTCCGCTGTAACCTGACGACATTGACATACGTTCTCCTTTTTTGTACTGCAATGAATTGAACGACGTCCAGCTTTGCGATGTTGTATACGTCACAGCTCATCCGCGCACGATTATAACACGTCCTCAAGCGCAACGGTTTAATCGAAATTTAAAATGTTGTGGCCTTCAAAGTCAAACTGGCAACGGCCATCAACCCGCCAATCGCACTATCCAGACAACTATTACCAGCAGCGAAACCGGCCAGAAAATCTTGCGGCTCGAAGGGAAAACAAACGTTGTCAACGAAATATGAAATCGCCAACGCTTCGCCGCCCATTGAACCATTGTTCGAGTACTCGATAAAGCCAAGAATGCGAACAAAAGCGGCCCCAACAAATGATAATGCCACGCCGCGTTCCATTGCCCGTGCGCGCAACACGACAAAGAACGCGTCAGGCCGCAAAACGGGCAGGGCAAACCCGTCAAATGCAGAAAAGGGCAAAACGATGGCAAACCCGCAATGCGATTGTTCTGCGGCAACGGCAAAACAAACGTTGTCGCTAACGCGCACAAAGCAAGAGGAAACGTTTTGGAAGTTGAAATCGAAGAAGCCGCGCGCATGATTTTGGTGGAAAGAAAACGTTGCAACGGCTCAATCGCCGCCTTATAATATCGGGAGAACGCGCGCCGCGACTTTGGCGCGCTCTTCGCTGGAGCCGATGAATGCAGTTTACCTTCTGAACGTTTCGCCCTTCGCTCGTTCGTCTGCGATTTCCGCGCGTCGGATTTTTGTTCGTCAAATTGCGGTCGCAACTTTCCTTGTAATCTTCTCCTTTGTCATTTTTATGTCCACCGTTTCCGCTTCTTCGCGCGGGAACGGTTTTGTTTTGCCCGAACCTTGTGGCTGCGTCCGTCGTGGCGCAGCAAATTGGCGCAGTTTTTACGCCTTGTTTCCTTATGAACACATTCAGTACTCGTCGCACGCAGGAGGTGATTTCGAGCCGCAATCATCCTCTGATCAAAAAGATTCGCGGCTTGCATTTGCGTTCTGAACGCGAGCGCAGCGGATTATTTTACATCGAAGGCGTGCGCTTCATCGCGCAAACTTTGGCGCAGAAAGTCGCAGTTGACACCTTGATTTACGCGCCGTCGTTGTTGACGAACTCGGTTGGCGTCAGATTAGTCCGCGAACAAAAACGCGCGGGCGGTCGCTGTCTCGAAGTAACGCCCGAAGTGTTGCATTCGATTTCGCTGAACGACGATCCACAAGGCATCGGTGCGATTGTGCCGCAACGTTGGACAAAGCTGGAAAACATCGAACCGTCGCGCGATTTGTGCTGGATCGCGCTGGAAACCGTGCAATCGGCGGGTAATCTGGGAACGATTGTTCGCACCAGCGAAGCCGTCAGCGGCGCGGGAATCATTCTCATCGGCGACAACGCGGATGTTTATGATCCGGCAACGGTGCGCGCCAGCATGGGCGCAATGTTTTCGCAACGCTTCGTCCGCACTTCGATGAGCGAATTTCTAACATGGAAAGCGCAACAGGGCTGCTTGCTGGTTGGAACTTCACCGTCGGCTAAAACCGTGTATCACGAAGTTGAGTTGCGCGCGCCTTTGGTTTTGTTCATGGGCTGGGAACGCAAAGGTTTGTCTGTCGAGCAACAAAACGCGTGCGACATCATGGTGAAATTGCCGATGATTGGCAAAAGCGATTCGCTCAATTTGGCGGTGGCGACCGGCGTGATGCTGTATGAAGTGCTGCGCCAAAGCCAGGTGCGCCAAAGCCAGGTGCGACAAAACGCAATGCAACGAATCGAGTACTCGAATCGTGTATGATTGACGTGTAAGATTGAACAAAAGAAAAGGAAATTTGCGGTGAACATTCGGGATGAAAGTGCGTCGTGAGGAAGGACAAGTACACGACGCACAATTTCCTGCAATGAGGTGCCGCGATGGTTGCGATGGCCTATCCGAGATCAATATCCAGCCGTGAAGCCGCCGACGAAGACGCGATCCTTATCGAACGCGCTCTCGATGGCGAGTTGCCCGCGTTCGAGTCGCTCGTTTCGCGTTATCAAACGCGCATCGTGGCGTATTCGGCGCGTATGCTGAACGATCACGACGAAGCCGAAGACGTGGCGCAGGAAACCTTCATCAAAGCGTATCGTTCGCTCGATTCGTTTCGTGGTGCGAGTTCCTTTTCGACGTGGCTTTATCGCATTGCGACCAACCTTTGCATCGACCGCGCGCGCGCCAAAAAGCGCCGCCCGCAGCAAGCTTATTCGCTGGATGAGCCGTTCGACAAAGAAGACAATTCCGGCACGCGCGAGATTGCCGATCTTTCCGCAGAACCTTCGCGCGGCGTCGAACGCGATGAACTGCGCCGTCAAGTGCGTTTGACGGTCGCTGAGATGCCGGAAAAACTGCGCGCCGTTCTCGTCATGTGCGATATTCAGGGCATGGCGTATGAACAAATCGCACAGACATTGGATTGCCCGATCGGAACTGTCAAAAGCCGTTTGTTCCATGCGCGCGCCGATCTCGCCCGCCGCTTGCGTCCTTATATGCACGGCGTGAAGTAAGAATTGAGACATCGAGTACCCGAAAGTGACGCACGTTCCCCAGGATCGTGAGAATTATGAAAAAAGTGACAAAAGATGAATTGATGGATTGGATGGACGGCACGCTGAGCGCAACGCGTCGCGCCGAAGTGGACGCGCATTTGAGCGCCAACGCCGAAGACGCGCAACTCGTCGCCGACATGAAAGAAGCGCTGGGAATGTTGCACGAATGGAACGCGGCGGAAAGTGTGACAGTCAGCGACAATTTCTGGCCGCAATTGCGCGACAAACTGCCGGAAAAACCGGGCAGCGGCTGGCACGGACAAGTATCGCGCTTGGGCAACTGGTTGATGCCACGCCGCGAATGGAAAGTGCGCGCTGGTGTCGCGGTGTTCGCGGTTTGTGCGGCCCTGGCGACTTTGTTTTTTGCGCCGAAGAATGCGACGCACACGGTTCAAGCGCAGACTTATACGCTTTCGGCAGACGAGCAGCAGTTCGTTCGCCAGTCGCTGATGCAACATCGCACTTACGCGGCGGTGCAGCCACTGAATACGGCGCCGGTCGCACAAACCGATGGCCGCAATCAGGACGGCGACGGCAACGATGACAGCGGTGATGGCGGCAACAGCAGCGGCGAATACGTTCCGCAATAAACGTTTTTGAACCACAATAACGGCGAACTGATTCCATCGGTTCGCCGCTGTTTTTGTTGAAGATGCTGCAAAATTAACAACTTTTAGAAAGTTGGAAACAAAGTTATGCGAATCGAGTACTCGAATTGGTCTTTTTTGCGCGCGCAACATCAATTGAAGTCGCGTCGTTTGAATCGCGCGTTGATACTGTCAGCGCTATCGTTGGCGCCGTTGATGGGCGCGCATTTGGTTCATGCGCAGGCCGATGCGCAAGCTGCCAAATTGTTGAATCAAATGGCGAACGCTGAGCGTGCCGCCACTTATTCGGCGACCGAAACAATTGCGCGCGGCGATTCGACGGTGCGCGTGCGAATTTGGCGTTTGGGGAAGAAAAGGCGTTTGGAATACTTGGAACCGGCGATCAATCGCGGCGATGTTCTGGTGGACGACGGGCAAAATACATGGCTTTATCATCGCGCAGAGAACGCGGCGATTCAAACGCGCAGCCAGAACGACCGTTTGGGCGTTGGCACGTTGCGTCGTTTCGCGCGCGTCACAGGAGAAAGCCGCGTTGATGGCCGCTCCGTCTCTGTGGTGGATATTCCACGTTCCGCCAACGGCAACGTGGCGCGCCGCATCTGGATCGACCGCGCGACGAAGTTGCGCCTGCAAGTGCAGTTTTTCGGTGCGCAAAATCAATCGACAGGCCGCATCACAATCAGCGATTTGAAAGTGGGCGGCGTGGACGAATCACGTTTTCGCTGGCAGCCGCCTGCGGGCGCGCAGATCGTGCGCACCAATGGCGCTTTGTTCTCGCAGTTCGCGCCCGCGAAACAAGCCGCTCCATGGTTGCAACGCCCGTATTTTGTACCTGCTGGTTTTCGCTTTGAAAGCGCTGTAGTGGACAGCGGCGAGGAAAAAGCGTGGTTGCGTTATGCCAGTCCGTCGCAACGTTTTTCGATTTTTCAGCAGCGCGCGACCAGTGCCAGCGGCAATGTCGAGCCGCAAAAAGTGGATGGCGGCTGGTATCGCGTCAATAACGGCAGCCGCTTGCTCATTGCGGGCGCGCCGGAAGAATTCGCGCAACGTATTTTGCAAAGCGTGCGCTGATTTTTAATATCGAGTACTCGAAAAGCCTTTCGCAGCTATTTGCGAAAGGCTTTTCGTCGTTTAACGAACCCGAAGCGTCAGCGCGGGGCTGACGTTACAATTACTTCAGCCCCGCGCTTACGCTCGGGGTTCGTTGGTTTACTCGAAAGTCTTTGTTGCCGCTTGCAATTTCTGCAACGCGCGCGGCGAAATCGGCGCTTGGTTGTTGATGTTCCAGCGGTTGATTTTATCAGCGACGGTCGACATCGGGCGCATAAACTTGACGTGACCATCCATGAAAAGATAGTTTGATGTTCCCAAATGTCCCGCGTACAGAATGTTCGTCCAGTTTTCATCGCCGTCGTCTTTGTCCCACGGCACGCCGATTTGTTGCGCTTCTGCGCTGTCGCCGTTCTTCTCAAAAGCCAGAATCGTCGTACCTGGCGAGTCAAAAACTGACAGTTCTCGCGGCTTGCTACTACGAAGTGGGCCGCCGATGATGGTATCGTAACCGAGCGGCAATCCGTCAATAGCGAGCGTGTCGCTTTGCGAAGCAGGATTTTCGCGGCACAGCCACAACTCCGGACTTTTCGTATAAGGCTGAAGCAAGCTACGCCACGATTGCACTTTCCCAGTCCACTGCTTGCCCGATGTCAGCGGTGGAAAATGATCGTCGTTTTCTTGCATGTATTGCTGCATGGCCCAACCGATTTGCTTCAAGTTGCTGGAGCAGGAAGCGCGGCGCGCTGAGGAACGCGAGCCACAGCCACAGGATGAGAAAAATATCTCGAATAGTACACAAAGAGCAAACATGCCGAGAAAAGCTTTCATCAGCCATAACGAAATTATTCTCGATTGTTTCGGCTGTTGCGTCGTCGCGTTTTTACCTTCGGAAACATTCATTTGGTTCACCTCGAGCTGCTTATTTTACATCTTTTGGTTTTGTCATTCATTGGATTTATGCTTGTGATAAAATGCACGGGCAGTGAAAGTGACGCGAATCGAGTACTCGATTGATGGAATGAAATGCGTGGGAGAACGAGCAAATGCGAGAATTGGCATGGTGGAAAATGAGTGTCGGCTGCACGCTGGCGGCGATTAGTCTGGCCGGTTGCAAAGCGCCGGACGCGACGAGCAACGCAACAAACGGTGTGACAGCGACAAATACGACGGATAATGCGACAGATAGTAGCGCGACAACGACGAAAATCGGCGCGGCGCAGCCTTATACGGGCGATGATATTTTGCTCGGCGAATACTCTTCGATGACCGGCACGACCGCGACTTACGGCAAAAGCACGCACACCGGCGTAATGATGGCGGTGGACGAAGCGAATGCGGCGGGCGGCGTTTTGGGCAAGAAAATCCGCGTGCAATTGGAAGATGACGGCAGCAAGCCCGAACAGGCGGCGACGGCTGTCACCAAACTCATCAACTCGGACAACGTGTTGATGGTGATCGGCGAAGTCGCATCGTCGCGTTCGCTGGCTGCGGCGCCGATTTGCCAGGCGGCGGGCGTGCCGATGATGTCGCCCGCTTCGACCAACCCGAAAGTGACGCAGGTCGGTGATTATATTTTCCGCGCCTGCTACATCGATCCGGTTCAAGGTCCGATCATCGCGCGCTTGGCCAGCCAGGATGAAAAAGCTAAAACTGCGGCGATTTTGAAAGACATCAAGAACGCGTACAGCGTTGGTTTGGCGGACACCATCAAAGCCGAGTTCCTGAAAAATGGCGGTCAAATCGTGGCCGAAGAATCGTTTGGCGAAGGCGATAAAGATTTTCGCGCGCAACTGACGACCATCAAAAGCGCCAATCCAGATGTCGTTTTCGTGCCCGCCTATTACAACGAAGTCGCTCTTATCGCGCGCCAGATGCGTTCTCTGGGCATGAAACAGCCGATTTTGGGCGGCGATGGCATCGAATCGCCCAAGCTGATCGACATCGGACGCGAAGCCGTTAACGGCACGATGTTTACGACGCACTTTTCGTCCTCAAGCAAAGACCCGTTAGCCGTCAAATTCGTGCAAGGTTACAAGCAGCGCTACGGCGTGATTCCCGATGGTTTAACCGCTGTCGGCTACGATGCGGCGCGCCTTGTCATTGACGCAATTAAGCGCGCGGGCAGTACGGATCGCGCTAAAATCCGCGATGCACTGGCGACGACGAAAGATTTTCCAGGCGTTTCCGGCAAAATCACGCTCAACGCTGACCGCAATGCCGTCAAGCCGCTGGCCGTGATGAAAGTCGAAAACCAGAAATACGTTTACGTCAAAACCGTCAACCCATAAATCGAGTACTCGATTGCACTTCTCGTTAACGAACCCTGAGTGTGAGCGATGGGTCTTCTGCGGCTCGGTGGAAGATCCGTCGCTGACGCTCAAGGTTCGTTAATTCGCTACTCCCGTTTTCCTTTCATGGAACATTTGCATCAGATTTTCAATGCGCAGCAATTCTTCAACGCCTTGACGCTGGGCGCGATTTACGCTCTCATCGCGTTGGGCTACACGATGGTTTATGGCGTTTTGCGATTGATAAATTTCGCGCACGGCGACATTTATATGTTCGGCGCGTTCGGCGGTTTTTTCGCGGCGGGCGCGCTCGGCGTCACGCACCGTTTGGACGCCGGACAAGCGATTGGCGTGGGCGCGATTGTCGCTGTTTTCCTGATAGCGATGCTGGCCAGCGCCGCTGCGGGAACGCTCATCGAACGTTTCGCGTATCGTCCTTTGCGCTCGTCGCCGCGCCTGACGACATTGATTACCGCGATTGGCGTTTCAATGCTGCTGGAATACGGCGGACAAGCAATTTCTCCCGATCCTCAAACTTTTCCCGCTCTGATTGCTGACAAACCCCTGATCAATACGCCCACATTCACGCTGTCGTCGGTTCAAGTCACCATTGTGATTGTCTCGTTTGTGCTGATGATTTTGCTGCAATGGATCGTGTCGCGCACGCGCATGGGACGCGCCATGCGCGCCGTTTCACAAGATCGCGCGGCGGCTTCTTTGATGGGCATCAACACCGATGTCGTAATCGCTTTTACCTTTGCTCTTGGTTCGGCTTTGGCGGCAGCGGCGGGCATTTTGAACTCGGTTTACAACCCAAGCATTGATCCTTTGATGGGTTTGATTGTCGGCCTGAAAGCGTTTGTGGCGGCGGTTTTGGGCGGCATCGGCAGCATTCCGGGCGCGGTTTTGGGCGGCTTGCTGATGGGATTCGCGGAAACGGCGGTCATCGCAGGCGGCAAATCCGATTACAAAGATGCCATCGCCTTCGCTATTTTGATTTTGGTTTTATTGTTCCGTCCCGCCGGTTTGCTGGGACGCAGCACGCCCGAGAAAGTGTGACGCTTTTGTACGGGCGAGGCATGCCTCGCCCGTACGTTTTATTCGCAATCCAGTACTCGATACCTCAATTTTCTTCCATGAACCTGATTTATCCGCGCACTTTCTGGCCGCTTCGCATCCTTTTCGCTGTCCTTGTGCTGGGGCTTTTGTGGGTTTTGCAAAGTGCGGTGCCGCGAATTTTTGGGCCGTATGCGAACCACATCTTTCTGCTGGCTGGCATCAACATCATTTTAGCCGTCAGCCTGACTTTGATTAACGGCATCACGGGACAATTTTCGCTGGGACACGCCGGATTCATGGCGGTTGGCGCGTATGCGTCTGCCGCGTTTACCTTTTACGCGGGGCCGCAAATTTTAGCGCGTTCGCAAAACGTGACGCTGGCCAATATCGTGATCGTTCTGATCTCGTTGCTGATTGCAGCGATTGCGGCGGGTTTGGCGGGATTGTTGGTCGGCTTGCCCAGTTTGCGCTTGCGCGGCGATTATCTGGCGATTGTGACGCTGGGTTTCGGGCAGATTTTTATTGCCGTGATTACAACTGTCAAGGAAGTCGGCGGCGCTCTGGGGTTTTCCAACTTGCCAGGTTTGACCAATTTTGTGTGGGTTTTCGCGGTGGCGATTGCGTGCGTGCTGGCGATTCGCAACCTTGCGAACTCGGCTTTGGGACGCTCAATGCGCGCGGTACGCGACGATGAAATCGCGGCGCAGGCGGTTGGCATCAACACCACCAAAATCAAAGTGACAGCGTTCGTGGTTTCGGCGATGTTCGCCGGTCTCGCGGGAATGTTGCAAGTTCATCTCGACCGCTTGGCGCAAACCGAAACGTTTTCCTTCACGCGCAGCGTCGAAGTCGTCGTGATGGTGGTTTTGGGCGGCCTGGGTTCGATTACGGGCGCCATTATTACGGCGATTTTGCTGACGATTTTAGTCGAAGTTTTGCGCAGCATCACCGGCGCGTTTTTCGTCGGCATCGGATTGATTGTGCTGGCGGCCATTTTATCGTTTCCGCGTTATACACAAAAGTTGCGCGAAGGTGGAACAGTGCGCGTACTCGCTTTGTTTCAATGGCTGCGGTTTCCGCTTTTGTTCCTCGCGCTGACGTTTTTCGTTTACTACAATCCTGCCGGACGCGCCTGGATGGAAGCGCGCGTTTCGGCTTTGCGCTACATCATTTACGCCTTGATTCTCATCGTTTTGATGTTGCTTCGTCCGCAAGGTTTGCTGGGACGCGGCGAGTTTGGCTGGCATTTATTTCGTCGTGCGCAAGACCAAAGCGGGGAACAATCGGTCGGCGGCGCGCTGGAAGCGGGGACGGGAACTGACGTTTAGCGAAAACTCAGCAGTTGAAGCCAGGCGCGGAATCGTTACATTGAAAACTGCTTCAGCGCGGAAAGAAGCGCTCTTCGTCCCACGGCAAACGCCATGATGAGGAGCGCAGTTGCAATTCTTCGGCTTTGCGCGCAGCCGCTTCGAGTACTCGATCTGTCCAATTTTCATCATTCGTTTGAACAATGACGACATCGAAGTTGTTTTCTTTGCCTTCTTGTCGCACGCCTTCGAGATCATCGACGTGCAAGTCGATATCGAACGTCGGCGGATGTTTTGAAACGGTGCGTTCACAGCCGTTTTCGCCGACAATTTTGTCGTGCATTTCCTGGTTGATGACCGCCGCAATTGGCACTCCGAAGAACCCAAACCAACGTTTGACGCTTTGTGGCGAACGATAGGAAGTCGTGTAAATGAAGATTTCCCAACCGTCTTGTCGCAGTTGGTTCATCAATTGGACGGTGCCCAAACGCAGCGGCTCGGCAAACCACGAGCGCAACCAAAACGGCACCGGATCCGGCTCGCGCGGCACCGCGGGATCGGAGCAAATTAGCGTGTCATCCAAATCGAACGAAATGCGCATCGGCGTTAATTTTCAACTGGCGTCTTCGCCAGCGGCTTCAACAGACCAGTATTTCCTGACGATAAGAGTAACACTCAATCGACCACAAAGCAAAAGTCGGCGCATTACAAGTGAACAACGACTTCTCAATATTTAATTGCAGAATCGAGTTCGGCCCAGTCTATTACGTAATATCGAGTACTCGATGTAACTACTTCTTATAAAAATCGATTTTTAAGTCTTTCGGCTCGTAACGCAATCCATTATCTTCTGGATGAACCAAGCGATGATCGAAAGAACTATTCTGCACTTCTGTTGGAATGCCCAATGGAAAAGACGTACAACAGCGGCGTCCATGCTTATAAACGCTCAAGAGATATTTGCAGCAAGCAGTATGCTGCTCCCTGTCTTACTCACTCGGCACATTCGCCTTCAACTCATCCAGCCAGACGCGCGATTCGCTGTCGCTGGGTGCGCGCCAATCGCCGCGCGGACTGAGAGAACCGCCGCTGCCGACTTTGGGGCCATTGGGAACACAACTGCGCTTGAACTGCGAAGTTTGAAAAAAGCGGAACAAAAACACTTCGAGCCAGTGTTTGATTTCGCCAATCGAGTACTCATTGCGCTTTGCGGGCGGCAGGCCGTAAGGATAATCGCCGCGCGCTTTGTCGCCCCACGCATGAAGTGAGAGAAACGCGACTTTGCTCGGGCGCATTCCATAGCGCGTGATGTAATAGGTGTTGAAATCCTGCAACTCATACGGCCCGATTTTCGCTTCGGTTTTCTGCGCTGGTTCGCCGTTTTCTTCGTTGTCGCTGGACGGCACCAGTTCCGGCGAAATCTCAGTATCGACAATGCCTTGTAAGAAGCCGCTGGTTTGCTCGTCGAATTGCTTTGAACCAATCACCCAGCGAATCAAGTACTGAATCAAGGTTTTTGGCACGCTCGCGTTCACGTTGTAATGGCTCATGTGATCGCCGACGCCGTAAGTGCACCAACCCAAAGCCAGTTCTGAAAGATCGCCCGTTCCCAGTACCAAACCGTTGTGGAAGTTGGCCAATCGGAACAAGTGCGAAGTGCGTTCTCCGGCTTGCACGTTTTCAAAAGTGATGTCGTAAACCGGCTGGCCATTGACAAACGGATGCCCGATGTCGCGCATCATTTGCAAGCACGAAGGCTTGATGTCGATCTGGTGCGAGGTAATCCCCAGCGATTTCATCAAGCCCAGCGCGTTCTTCAAAGTCGTGTCGCTGGTCGCAAAACCTGGCATTGTGAAACCCAAAATGTTCTCGCGTGGCAGACCCAATTTGTCCATCGTTTTGGCCGCGACAATCAAGGCGTGCGTCGAATCCAAACCGCCGGAAACGCCGATCACGATTTTCTCGATTTTCGTACTCGACAGCCGCTTCATCAGGCCGTGAACCTGGATGTTGTAAGCCTCGTAGCAACGCTCGTCGCGCACTTGCGGGTCGTCGGGAACATAGGGAAAACGCTCGACATTGCGCTGCAATTTTACGTCGCCTTGCGGAATCGAGTACTCGAATCGCACTCTGCGAATGCTGCGCACGCGTTCCAGATGATCGCCGACGGCATCGTTGAAGCTGCCCAAACGCATGCGGTCTTGCGCCAAACGTTCCAAGTCAATATCGGCGAAGATGATTTGTTCTTCTTGCGGGAAACGTTCGGCTTCGGCCAACTTTTCGTTGTTTTCGTAGATAAGCGCGTGACCGTCCCACGCCAAATCCGTCGTGCTTTCGCCTGGCCCCGCCGCGCTATAAAGATAAGCCGCGATACATTTTCCGCTTTGAGACGCGCACAAATCGCGGCGATATTCGGCTTTGCCAATCGTGATATTGCTCGCCGACAGGTTGCACAAAACCGTGGCGCCCGCCAGAGCCGCATACGTGCTGGGCGGAATCGGCGTCCACACGTCTTCGCAGATTTCCATGTGCAGCGAAAAATCATCGACATTCGTCGCATCGAAAACCAAATCGCTGCCGAACGGAACGGTTTCGCCCAAAATTTGGACTTCGCGCGACACCGCCAAACGCCCGCTGGTGAACTGCCGCTTTTCATAAAACTCGCGGTAGTTGGGCAGATAGGTTTTCGGCGTGATTCCTAAAATGCGCCCGCGGTAAATCGCCACACCGCAATTGAACAATTTGCCTTCAAAACGCAGCGGCGCGCCAACTAATAAAATCGGCCACAATTCGCGCGAGGCTTCGACAATCGTTTGCAGCGAATCGAGTACTCGATCCAAGAGCGCCTCTTGATGAAACAAGTCATCGTTGGAATAAGCCGAAATCCCCAGTTCGGGAAACAGCGCGACCGCCGCGTTGTTATCGGATGCGCGCCGCGCCAGACCAAGAGTTTGCTCGGCGTTATAAACCGGATCGGCGACGCGCACAAAAGGCACGCAAACGCAAGTGCGAATGAAGCCGTGCGAATAAATGGAATAAAAACCGGCGGATGTTGCAGTCATGCTTTTATCTTAGCAATCAAAGCTGTTTGTATCGAGTTCGCAATTTTGTGTTAATTTTGACTTAAAGGGGTTTCCCATGATGGAGAACATGAGAAAAATCGAAGCGCAGAGACGTATCGTTGAACTGGCGCACCAATTTTTGGATGGCGACATTGAATTGGCTCTTGCTGCGCAGGAGCTAAGTCGGATCGGCCAAGAAATTGGTCATGGGCTATCAGGTTGTTGCTTTGTCGAAACTCCCAAAGCTCTTCGCGTCTTTAGCTCAATTGACAGAGAAATGCAGAGTAACAATATCCCGGTTGGTGAATGGCGAAAGCACTGGAACACTGAGGTTTTGGCGAAAAAGACCGAACTGCAAAAGCAGATTGAAGAGAAATACAGAGAGGCCGCTATTGCAACGTGCCGCGCTTTGATTGACAAATTGAGCTGACGCCTGCGCATCGAGTACTCGAACGTATGGACGCTGCGTTAAGAAAAGGTTAAGATGCCTTTTCTCATGGCGACTGAACTTTCAAAACCGATCTGGGAAACGCTGCCCGAAGAAGCGACACCGGCGACTTCAGACCAGGCGAAGGCACGGCGCGCGTGGATTCGCATTTTATCAGCGGAAGTTATCGGCACTTTCATCCTGACGTTTGTGGATGCGGGCGCGGTGATGATCGACAACCTGAGCGGCGGGCAGATTTCTTACGGCGCGCGAGCGATAGCGCCCGGACTGGTTGTAATGACGATGATTTACACGCTGGGCCATGTCTCGGGCGCGCACATCAATCCCGTTGCGACATTCGCTTTCGCTTTGCGCGGCGTGTTTCCCAGAGAGCGTGTTTTGCCATATTGGGCGGCGCAAATCGTCGGCGCCCTGAGTGCAGCGGCTTTACTGAGATTGCTCTTCGGCACGCGCAAAGATGTCGGCGCGACGCACGTTCACGGCGCTTTGATGATCGGCTTTGCCATGGAAATCGCGCTGACGTTTTTTCTGGTTCTGGTTATTCTGGGAACTTCGACGCGGCACAAGAATCTTGGCGCGCAAGCTGCGATTGCAGTCGGCGGAACCGTCGCGTTTTGCCAGTTGATGGCCAAACCTTTGACTGGCCCTTCGATGAATCCGGCGCGTTCGCTGGGAACCGCGCTCGTCAGCGGCGCGATGAACGACATCTGGGTTTATCTGACAGCGCCTTTTCTGGGCGCAGCTTTGGCGGTTGCCCTGACTTTTCTCGTTCACGGCGCGCCGAAAAAAGAAGAAGATGACGCGGCGTCTGGCGAAGAAGAAAAGTAAGGCGAGTAACGGCTCGAAAGTGCAAACCTTCAAAGAGCGAAGAAGGATTTGAGATGTACGGGCGTATTGCAAGGCGCCCGTACTCTGTGCAATCGAGTACTCGAAGTTAAACTATCGTGCGATAACCCAGTTCATCCAACGCTTTTTGTGTTCCCCAAAGAAGTTGATCGATGTGCGCCGTACTTTCGCAGCCGACGACAAACGCCTCGACAACGCCAGACGCGATCTGGTGGCGGAAGCATTCTTCCGGCGTTTTTGCGTTTTTGCCTTTGACCAAATCGCCTTCTCCGACGACTTTCATGCCGATCACGCCCTGACCTTTGCGGCGCATTTGCGCGAATAAATCGCGGCACTTTGCGACATCGTTGTCCATGTGCGATTGATAGGCGTTCCAGCGCACCTGATGAATCTGCACCCAATCGCTTTTGTAAGCATCTTGCAACGCTTCAAAACTGTGGCAAGTGACGCCATGCGCGCGGATTTTGCCTTCGCTTTTGAACTTCTCGAACTCGGCCAGGAGCGGCGAATATCGCGTGCTCCAATCGCTTTCTGTGACGCAATGCACCAGAAAGGAATCAACGTAATCGGTGTCCAGTTCGCGCAGAATCGTTTCCAAACGCTGCCGCGCGTCTTGTGGATCGCGCGCATCGACCTTGCTTTGAATCACATATTGGTCGCGCGCGATGCCTTTCATGGCACGCCCGAAAAACGGGCCGGAACCATACGAATCGGCCAAATCGAAAAAGTTGATGCCCTTGTCAAACGCGTGGCGCATCAGGCTTTTGAAACCGTCATCGCCCAATCGCGTTTGGTTGGAACTGTTGCCAGAACCGAGAGTTCCGGTTCCAATTCCGACCAGAGAAATCTTCACGCCACTTTTGCCCAAAGCCACGCGCTCGGTCGCCTTGATTTTGCCAGCGTTTGGTTGTGGTTGTGTTGGCGCGATTTCGTCGGGGCGTGCGGGGCGCAATCGTGAAGCTAAAGCTGCTGCGCCGGTGATGGAAAGTGCCATGCCCACAAAATTCCGTCGTGTCATTTTCATCACGTCCTAATTATCAGACCGAAGTTCTCAAATCCACAGTAGGAGAAGCGGCAACACTGTTCCCGCAATCAACAAGCCCCAGATCATGCGCCGGTCGCGGTTGTACTTGAAAGCCATGTAAATGCCCAAAAGCGTCGTATTGATGAGGCCAACGGACATGAACAACGTGAAGATTTTGAGGGGCAATGGCGACGGCCCACGATTTCCCTCTTCGCGCTCCGGCGGCACAGCATCTCGCAGCGCATCGTCTCCAGGCGGTTTGTTCTTCGCACCCTAACTTGCAGCTTGTGGGCGTCCACTCGGCGGCGGGCCATCATTTTCAGCGCGCAACTGCTGGTTTTTGTGAACTTGCGCCAGCGTCGCAATCCATGCCGGATGAGTTTCGCCGTTGTGGTTTTCGTGCAAGCCGAAAGTTTGCAACGCGCCCGTCAGGGCGAAGAACACAATCGCGGGCGCGAAAAAGACGCCCAGATAAAGGCGAAGCTGTCGAACTTTTTCGTCGTGATTTACACCGTTTGGTCAAGCGGAAGATTGGCGTTTCCAGTACGCGATACTGGGTTCGTAGACACGCTGTTCGTGGACACGTTGGAGATAGGCGGATTGGTGCTGACTACGGTGTTGCCCGGTACAGCCGTAATGTCGGGCAGGGCGACGTTGGTAGGAATCTCGCCTTTGATCTGGGCTTCGGTGGTTGGCGTCGCAATCGCGGCATCGCGTCCCAACGACAAGCCGGGCGGCGCGGGCACGAACTTTTTGCCGCGCAGCGTATCGGAAATAAAGCCTTTGGAAACCGCGTAACCTAAAACGTGTCCGCTGTTTTCGTCGATGCACATATCGGCCAGCGTGCCCAGAACTTCGCCGGTTGAAGACAAAACTTTGGTGCCGGACAGCACGCTTTCGTGGCTGGTCGGGTTTTGCGTGACGGCGTAAGTGCGCGGGTCTTGATGCAGTTTCATCAGCGACGCCGAACTTTCGACCATAATCGCGTCGCCATTGAAGTTTTTGACCAAACGCCAGGGCACGATGAGCGCGTCAATCAAGCCAAACAGGTCTTTGTCGGCCACGACGAGCGCCAGAATCTCGTTGTTTTCGTTGTCGAAGATGAGGTCGCGCACATGGCCGATAATTTTGCCGTCATTTTGCCCGACAATCGAACGTCCGAGCAGTGTTTTTCCTGTAATCATGGGAAGGTTCCGCCTTTGAAATTGGCCTTTTTGCGGGCAAATAACTGGCCGCGAAACCGTGTCGAATAATATCGAGAAAGCGGTTAAACTGCGGCTGTTAGGAAGCGAACGCATCTGCCGGAGACGCGTCTCGCTTTTGCACGGCAACGAAAACGAAACAAATCGTTAATCCAACTGACTTCGTTCAAGTTGGCTTCAACCCGATTGGCTTCGTTCCCGAAATAGATTGTTGACGTGACTTTTATAATGGCACTGCGACCGCTCCGGCGATTGAACTTCGGCGGTTGCAGCGAAGCGACATGAACAGACAAACCACCGACCGTGATCTCGAACGCCTGGCCGACCTTCTGCCCGCCAGCGCCAACCTCGCTTTTGTCGAGGAAATTTTCGCCGCCTACCAGGACGATCCCAATTCCGCGCCACCCGAATGGCGCGCTTATTTCGAGCAACTTTCTCCGCAAAATGGCGCTTCCAACGGCAACGCCAATAGTGCTACCAACGGATCGAGTACTCGAAACGGGAACGGTCACGCAAACGGCAATGGCGCGAACGGAAAAAGCACCAATGGAAACGGCACCAATGGTCATGCGACGAACGGGCATTTCAAATTGGGGCCGTCGTTTGCGCCATCCAGCATTTTTAATCCGCAATCGTTGACTCATGGCGCGCCAATCGATAGCGCGACGACGGTTAGAGAAAATCCCGCGACTTCGCAGGGCACGGCGACTTATTTACAAGCGTCGCACGCCAGCGGTTCTTCTTCGGCGCAGGAAATCAAAACTTCGCAGGAACGCGTCGGCCAGTTCATCCGCGCTTTTCGCGTGCGCGGTCACATGATCGCGCAGCTCGATCCTTTGGGCTTGCCGCGTCCGGTTCCGACCGAACTTGAACTGTCCTATTACGGCTTTGACCAGTCCGATCTCGACCGGCCTTTTGCGGCGGAAGAAAGTTTGGGCGGCGTGCAACCGTTGCGCGATATTCTCGACCGTTTGCGCGACACGTATTGTCGCGGCATCGGCGTGCAATTCACGCACATCGACGACCTGGATGTGCGCTTGTGGCTGCAAAACCGCATAGAGAGTACGCGCAACCACATCGAGCTCTCGCGCGAAGAACAAGTGCGCATCCTGACGCGCCTGACCGATGCCGTGATCTTTGAAGAATTCATTCGACGCAAGTTCGTCGGCGCGAAATCGTTCAGTCTGGAAGGCGCCGAAAGCTTGATTCCCTTGCTCGATCTGGCGATTGAAGAAGCGGGCGAAAGCGGCGTTTCACAGATCGTCGTTGGCATGGCGCATCGTGGTCGCTTGAACGTGTTGGCGAACATCATCGGCAAAAGCCCGCGCCAGATTTTCGCCGAATTTGAAGACCGCGACGCAGATCTTTACAGCGGCGGCGGCGACGTGAAATACCACTTGGGATACGTCAACGATTTCAAAACGGCCAGCGGCAAGCGCGTCGAACTTTCGTTGTGCTTCAATCCCAGTCACTTGGAGTTCGTCAATCCAGTGGCGATGGGACGCACGCGCGCTAAGCAGGATCACAGCGGCGACACCGAGCGTTCGCAAGGCATGACGCTGCTGATTCACGGCGACGCGGCGTTCGCGGGCGAGGGCATTATTCAAGAAACGCTGAACATGAGCCAGCTTCCGGCTTACACAGTCGGCGGCACGCTTCACGTCGTGGTTAACAATCAGATTGGTTTCACGACGGCGCCCAGTGAATCGCGCTCGAGCGTTTACGCGACCGATGTCGCCAAGATGCTGCAAGTGCCGATTTTTCACGTCAATGGCGAAGACCCGGAAGCGGTGGCGACAGTTGTCAAAATGGCGCTCGATTTTCGCCGAGTGTGGGGCCGCGATGTCGTAATCGATATGTATTGCTATCGCCGCTTGGGGCACAACGAAGCGGATGAGCCGAGTTTCACGCAGCCTTTGATGTATAAGGCGATTCAGGCGCGCAAATCCGTCCGCGAAGGTTATCTCGACAAACTCTTGCAAATGGGCGGCGTAACGCGCGATGAAGCGGACGCGATTGCCAACCGGCGTCGTCAATTGCTGGAAGACGAACTGGCGCGAGCGCGCAGCGACGATTACCATTTGCCGGTGCGTACCGCGTCCTGGAACGATTATAAAGGTGGCCTGGAAGAAGACGCGCCGAACGTTCCCACAGCGGTTGAGCACGCGCGTTTGAGTACTCTACTGGAAGCGACGACGCGCTTGCCGGAAGATTTTCATCCGCATCCCGTCATCAAAAAACTTCTGGCGACGCGATTGGCGATGGCGCAAGGCGTTCAACCTTTGAACTGGGCGGCGGGCGAAGCATTGGCGTTTGCGACGTTGGCGACCGAACCGAAGCGTCCGGTTCACGTTCGCTTGACGGGACAAGATGTTGAGCGCGGAACGTTTTCTCATCGTCACGCCGTTTTGCACGATGTGGAAACCGACCGCGTTTACGCGCCGCTGCGCCACCTTTCGAGTACTCAAGCGCCGATTGATATCTACAATTCTCCGCTTTCGGAAACCGGCGTTCTGGGTTTTGAATACGGCTACAGCCTGGATTCGCTGCGCGGTTTGACGTTGTGGGAAGCGCAGTTCGGCGATTTTTGGAACGTGGCGCAACCGATTGTCGATCAATTTATCATCAGTGCGGAAGACAAATGGCAGCATTTGAGCGGGCTTGTGATGCTGCTGCCTCATGGTTTTGAAGGCATGGGGCCGGAACACTCGAGCGCTCGCCTGGAACGTTTTTTGATGCTGGCGGCGGAAGACAACATTCAAGTCGTTTATCCCACGACTCCGGCGCAATATTTCCACTTGCTGCGACGCCAGGTTTTGCGACCGTGGAGAAAACCGCTGGTTGTGATGTCGCCCAAGAGTTTGCTGCGCCACTTGGAAGCGGTGTCGCCTCTGGAAGATTTTGCGAACGGAACATGGCAGCCAATTTTGCCGGACAACGGCGAGCGCGCTGCGCAAAGCGTCAATCGCGTGCTGCTTTGCACCGGCAAGATTTACTACGAACTGGACAAAGAGCGCGAAAGCTGCGGACGCAACGATGTGGCGATTTTGCGATTGGAGCAATTATATCCGTTCGATAAGCAAAAATTGGTGGATGCGCTGTCGCCATATCGTGCGGATGTCGAAGTCGTGTGGGTTCAGGAAGAGCCGGAAAATATGGGCGCGTGGCGTTTTATGAAGCTGAGGTTCTGCCAGGGAATGTTCGGCCACTCGTTCAAAGGCGTTTATCGCCCGGCTTCAGCCAGCCCCGCGACCGGTTCGGCGAGCAGTCACAAAAAGGAACAAGAACGAATCTTAAACGCCGTGTTCGGCGAGTAAGAAAATAATGAATGATGAACGCGAAATGATGAATAGAAGACCTAGGCTGACGACTTCGTCATTCTAAGTGAAGCGAAGAATCCGGCGTGATGTTAGATTCTTCGTTTTACTCAGAATGACGAACTCGCAGTATCGAGTACTCGATATTTCCTCATTTCGGATTCTTTATTCCGTAATCTAAACGCGGAGCTTTTATATGCCAGTTGAACTGACGGTTCCCAAAGTTGGCGAGTCTATTACACAAGTCGAAGTCGGCGATTGGTTGAAAAAAGATGGCGAGCGCGTCGAGCGTGATGAAACGATTGTCATTTTAGAAAGCGAAAAAACGACGGTCGAATTGCCGTCGCCCGTCGCCGGCGTGCTGACGAAAATCGTCAAGCCAACCGGCGAAACCGTCGGCATCGGCGAAGTTTTGGCGTTGATAGAAGAAGGCGCCACAGTTGCGGACGTCGGAAACGCGAAACCCGAATCTGGAAGCGCCTCGTCCAACGGCGTTGCTCACGGCGCGCAGCAACCGGAATGGAACGAACCCGCGCATTTGGATCAACAGGAAACCGTGACGCCACAAACTGCCAACCCGAGTTTTGGCGTGGCTGGCGGCGGAGTTCCGCACGAAGCGCAAACCGCGGAATCGGCTTTGGGCGCGGACGGTGGCGCCAAACCGACGGCGGAATCGCAAGCCGCTGTGGTTTTGCAGACGGCAGCCGAAGCCAGCGCGCCGGTCGGCACCGATGCGCGCGTTATGCCATCTGCCGCGCGCATTCTGGCGCAACATAACCTGAGCGCGAGTGAAATTCAGGCGAGTGGGCCCGGCGACCGCATTTTGAAAGAAGACGTGATGCGCCATGTCGAAAACGCGCCTCTCGCTCCGCAACCGCAAGTTGCTCCACCAACACAAACTGCGCCATCGAGTACTGGAAACGCAGCTCCGGCGTTGACCGAAGTGCGTGCCGACGAAGAAGCCGTGCCGATGAGTTTTCTGCGCCGCAAAGTCGCCGAACGTTTGGTGGAAGCACAGCAAACCGCCGCGCTTTTGACGACCTTCAACGAAATCGACATGACGGCTGTGATGGAAATGCGCAAGGCGCTTCAAGATCAGTTCACCAAAAAACATGGCGTCAAGTTGGGCTTCATGTCGTTTTTCGTGAAAGCCAGCGTCGATGCCTTGAAGCAAATTCCGGGCGTTAATGCCGAAATTCGCGGGCGCGACATCGTTTATAAAAACCATTACGACATCGGCGTGGCGATTGGTGGCGGCAAAGGTTTAGTGGTTCCGGTTCTGAAAAACGCCGAGCGCATGAGTTTTGCCGAAGTTGAAAAGAAGATCGGCGATTACGCGGTTCGCGCTAAAGACGGCAAACTTTTGCCCGATGAATTGATGGGCGGCACGTTCACCATTACCAACGGCGGCATTTATGGTTCTCTTTTGAGCACACCGATTGTCAATCCTCCGCAAAGCGGCATTTTGGGAATGCACACTATTCAGGAACGCCCGATTGCGCTCAACGGTCAGGTCGTGATTCGCCCGATGATGTATGTCGCGCTGACTTACGATCATCGTTTAGTCGATGGCCGCGAAGCCGTCACGTTCCTGATGCGCATCAAAGACTGTATCGAAAACCCCGCGCGTATGCTGATGGAAGTTTAGGAAGTTGGGACACGGATTTCATACACGAATTGAACGGGTTTGCACAGATTAGAAAACAAGGAAACGAGTACTCGATCCTTTCTTTTTATCCGTGTTCATCCGTTTAATCCGCGTATGAAATCCGTGTCCCATTTTGTTTTGAGGTTTTATGAAACAACACGATTTAGTTATTATTGGTGGCGGGCCGGGCGGTTATCCCGCCGCGATTCGGGCGGCGCAATTAGGCTTGAACGTCGCGTGCATCGAGCAGGAAGAACCGTTGGGCGGAACTTGCGTGCGCATCGGCTGCATTCCGTCCAAAGCCTTGCTGGAATCGAGCGAGCGCTTGGTCGCCATTCAAGAAGAAGCCAAAGTTCATGGCATTAACGTTGACGGCGTTTCGCTCGACCTGGCGCAGATGATGAAGCGCAAAACCGATGTCGTGAAAACCTTGACCGGCGGCGTCGCGTTTTTGTTGAAGAAACACAAAATCACGCGCTATTTTGGGCACGGAAGAATTGTCGCGCCGAATCGAGTACTCGTTGAAGGTAAAGACGCCGAAGAAATCGAAGCGAAGAATATCATCATTGCGACAGGCAGCAAAAGCGCCAATTTGCGTGGCGTCGAGGTTGATGGAGAACGCATTGTAACTTCGACCGAAGCCTTGAGTTTTCCTGCAGTGCCGCAGCATTTGATCGTTATCGGCGGTGGTTACATCGGTTTGGAATTGGGTTCGGTGTGGAAAAGGTTGGGCGCGAAAGTCACGGTTCTGGAATATCTGCCGCGCATTTTGCCTGGCATGGACAGCGAAATCGCTGACGAAGCGCTGAAAATTTTCAAGAAGCAAGGTCTGGAATTCAAACTCGGCGTGAAAGTTGTCGGTGCCAAAGTCGAAGGTGAAGAAGCGGTTGTTGAAATCGAAGGCGCGGACGGCAAAACCGAACAAGTTCACGCAGATCGAGTACTCGTTTCGGTCGGGCGCGTGCCGAACACCGATAATCTGGGTTTAGAAACTGTCGATGTAAAGACGGATGAGCGCGGTCGCGTGATTGTGAACGAGAATTACGCGACGAACGTGCCGAATATCTACGCGATTGGCGACGTAATCGCCGGGCCGATGCTGGCGCACAAAGCGACTGAAGAAGGCATCGCTTGCGTCGAGAAAATCGTCACCGGTTACGGTCACGTCAATTACAACACGATTCCTGGCATCGTTTATACCGAACCGGAAATCGCCAGCGTCGGGCAAAGTGAAGACAACCTGAAGGAGTTGGGAACGGCTTACAAAAAAGGCGTTTTTCCATTTGCAGCGAGTGGACGCGCGCGCGCTATTGGTCACATCGAAGGTCGCGTCAAAGTCTTGGCCGATGCAAAAACAGATCGGGTACTGGGTGTTCATATTATCGGCCCGCGCGCCGGAGATTTGATCGCCGAAGCGGTTGCCGCCATGGAGTTTGGCGCGAGCAGCGAAGACATCGCGCGCGTTTGCCACGCTCATCCAACACTGAGCGAAAGTTTGCACGAAGCCGCACTTGCCGTTGATGGTCGCGCGTTGCACATTTGAAATTGACCAGTGAAGATTGTAGGGACGCAGTTCACTGCGTCCGGCTCTTGCGAGCGCGATCTTCGCACTTGACCGGACGCAGTGAACTGCGTCCCTACAGGTTCTAAAGCATCGTTTTTCAGTACTCGATAAGTTCTTTACGCGCCTTTCGCGGGCTATTCTTCATGGGACGAAAATCGAGCGTGGCGCCTGCGGGAAAGCGTTGGCGAACTCCTGGTTTTCCACGTCGCCGTTATAAATGCGA
This sequence comes from Abditibacteriaceae bacterium, assembly GCA_965277285.1. Lineage (GTDB taxonomy): Bacteria > Armatimonadota > Abditibacteriia > Abditibacteriales > Abditibacteriaceae > DASVUS01. Next base: position 712,682 of record OZ255721.1, read on the forward strand.
CGTTTGACGCGCCAGCGATTGTTTTCGCGGTGCAGCAGCGCGGTAAAGTTGGTGCCGCTGCCTTCGGAGAAAATGCCGCCTGGTTTGCTGCCGTCCGCATAGGCGAAATCGCCTTCGACATACGCCCAGCCGCGCTCGACTTTGAAATCATACGGCGTGATGATCGCTTTGTGGCGTCCATCGCCTAAAACGCGGCGCAGCGAGTTCATAATGGCGACGCGTTCCGCCGAACCGCGCGGCGGCGTGTGCGGCGCCGCAAAAGCCGTGTGCGTCCACAAAGTGCTGGCAACTAGACAAATCGCGGACGTTCGCTTGATATTGCGTTGAACGTTCATCTTTTTCTCCTTTTGAAAATGGCAGGCCGACGCATGGCGCAAGTCGCAGACCAAGAATCGCGTCCCATTGCCGTCCTTTGCTGCACTGATAAACTGCGACGCATGGCGTATTTATCGCAGATTCTGCGCAAACGAGTACTCGATTCAGTCGGGCAACCGATTGGTCGCATCGAAGACTTGGCAATCACGGTTGAAGAACCTTTTGGCGGCGAGTTTCCGCCGGTGACTCTCGTTCTGGTACGCGCTGGCAGCACAGTTTTGCGTTTGCGATGGGAACTGATTTCCGACTTGAACGCAGTTGGTGGCAACGTTTGTTTGCTTGATGAGCCGCGCGCGCGTCTCACTATCGGCCAGGAAAAAGAAGGCGAGGTTTATCTCAAGCGCGACGTTTTAGACAAGCAAATCCTCGACATCGCCAATTATCGCGTGGTTCGCGTCAACGATATTTATTTGCAAGAAGACGGCGATCAACTGCGCGCAGCGGGCGTTGATGTCTCGTTTCGCGGACTTTTGCGGCGCATTCGACTGGAAAATCGCCTGGTGACGATTACGCGCAAGTTGGGCGCGCCGATGCATCGCCAGCACATTCCGTGGAATCAGGTCGAAGTGATGCGGACGGAAAGCGGCGGCAAAATACAACTCAAAGTGCCGACCGATAAATTGTCGAAATTGCATCCGACCGACTTGGCGGCGATTGTTCATCAGATGAGTCCGGTTGAGCGCCAGGAAGTTTTCGAGCAATTGGATGTCGAAACTGCCGCGACAACACTCGAAGAAATGGACGATGAGTTGGCGGCGGACATCGTGGAAAGTCTGCCCAACGAGCGCGCGGCGGACATCATTGAGGAAATGGATCCTGATGAAGCCGCCGACGTTTTGGGCGAAATGGATTCGCCGGAAGAAACGCAGGCGATTTTAGGTTTGATGGACGACCCCGAAGAAGCCGCCGATATTCAGCATTTGTTGAGTTACGAAGAAGGCACGGCGGGCGCTTTGATGACGACGAACGTGGTCGAAATTCCGCGCGACCTGACAACAGATCGAGTACTCGAACGCTTGCGCGCCGAACAGCCCGATCCGAGCGCGCTGCATTATTTGTATGTGCATGATGAAAACGAAAAACTTGTCGGCGTGATTAGCCTGGCGGAAATTGCCCTTGCCGCGCCGCATACTCCGCTTAGCGAAATCATGCATAAAAATGAGGAAATTGTATCGGTCGGGCCGCAAGCCGACGCCGAAGAATGCGCGCGTCTCATTGCCAAATACGATTTGCTGTCGCTTCCTGTTCTCGATTTGCATGGTTCTTTGTTGGGTGCAGTGACGGTGGACGACGTTCTGGACGTAATCGCGCCCGACGAATGGAAAGCGCACATCCCGCGCGTTTTCGCCCGCAGCTAACCAACGAACCCGAAGCGCGAGCGACGGGCTTCGCCTATAAGTATGATGTAACTGAGCGTTTAAGCCCGTCGCTTACGCTCGGGGTTCGTTGATAATATTTTGACTTCTCCTCTCGATAAATCACACGGCAGCGTGCGCGCGATGTTTTCCGATATTGCCAGCCGCTACGATTTCCTTAATCACTTGTTGTCGGCCAATCAGGATAAACGTTGGCGGCGGCGCGCGATTCGTCTTTTGTCACCCAAAGTACGCTATCGAGTACTCGATTTGTGTTGCGGCACTGGCGATTTGGGTTTGGAATGCGTGAAGCAGCAGCCGAAATGCAAGGTCATCGGAGCTGATTTCGCGTTGCCAATGTTGGAAATCGCACGTAGGAAAGGCGACGCGATTCCTTTCTTGGCGGGCGATGCGTTGCAATTGCCGTTCGCGGATGCAACGTTTAATTGCGTGATGGTGGGTTTCGGCGCGCGCAACTTTGAAGACACAGAACGCGGCTTGCGCGAAATGAAGCGCGTTACAAAAAGTGGCGGCAAGATTTTAGTTTTGGAATTTATGCGTCCGACTTCGCCGCTGATTCGTTCGGGTTTCGGTGTGTTCTTCAAGCACGTTTTGCCTTTAATCGGGAAAATTGTGTCGCGCCACAAAGATGCTTACAACTATCTTCCGGCTTCGGTCGATGGCTTTTACACGCGCCGCGAATTTGAAACCTTGATGCGGCACATTGGATTACGCGACGTGCGTTCGTGGAACCTGAACGGCGGCATTGCGACGATTTTCCTGGCGCGTAAAGCGGAATGATTCGCCGCGAAGAGCACGAAGGAAAAAGGGGAAAGAATCGTCGTAAGGGTTTGTCATTCTGAGCGCAGCGAAGAATCTATGTGCAGTTAGATTCTTCGCTGCGCTCAGAATGACAAACTGCAAGTTTGACGTTTAATCTGCTCCAGCTTACGACTTTCTATACAACCTTTCAGAATGACAAACTTTTGATTTCGAGTACTCAATTCTTTCTTTGTGCCTTCGCGCCTCTGCGGTTCAAAACAAACATGAAATTTATTGTCGCCATGACGGGCGCGTCCGGTCATCTTTATGCGTTGCGGCTTTTGACGAAATTGGTCGAATGCGAAGCGCAGGTTTCTCTGGTCGTCAGCGAACCGGCGTGCGTTTCTCTGGCGGCAGAAACGGGTATCAAGATCAATGCGCATTCATTCGATTTGTCGAAGCTGTTTACCGACAATCGAGTACTCGAACGCGCGCGCGAACTGGTTCAAACCTTCAATCCGCGCGATATTGCGGCGCCTGTCGCCAGCGGTTCGGTTCGCCACGATGGAATGGTTGTCGTGCCATGTTCGATGGGAACTCTGGGACGCATCGCGCACGGCACGTCCGATGACTTGATTTGTCGCGCGGCGGATGTTTGCCTCAAAGAACGCCGCAAACTGATTTTAGTCGCGCGCGAAATGCCTTTGTCGTTGATTCATCTGAAAAACATGCAAGCTGTGACCGAAGCGGGCGCGCTGGTTTTTCCAGCTTGTCCGCATTTTTATCACGCGCCGCAAACCGTGGAAGAAGTTGTTGATACGGTTGTCGATCGAGTACTCGATCATCTGGGCGTTGAGGTTCAAACGCGGCGCTGGCGGGAAAGCGAACCGGCAGAAGGCAATCGGCAGGAGAAAGCATGAACGCGCCTTCGCCGGCCACGACCAAAGATCAAAAACCCAGAAACACCTTGCAATCTTTCTTAGAACGCATCAAGGATTTTCTTGAACTCGTCAAGTTCGGGCACACGCTTTTCGCGCTGCCGTTCGCGCTGGCTTCGATGATTGTCGCGGCGCAGGGGTTTCCTGCGTGGCGCGTCTTCGGCTGGATTTTGGTGGCGATGATTGGTGCGCGCACCGCGGCAATGGGTTTCAACCGCATCGTTGACCGCGAGATTGACGCGCGCAATCCTCGCACCAAGAACCGCGAAATTCCTGCGGGGAAAGTATCAGTCGGGCAGGCGAGCGCGCTGGTTTTTTTCAGTTCATTGGTGTTCGTCTTCGCCGCCTGGCAGTTGAATACGCTGGCGTTAATTTTGTCGCCGTTAACGCTGTGCGCGCTGTTTTTCTATTCGTATTGCAAGCGATTTACGCACTGGGCGCATTTTGTTTTAGGTTTATGTTTGGGCATCGCACCAGCGGGCGCGTGGGTCGCGGTCACGGGAAGATTGCCCTTTGCGCCGTGCGTTTTAGCCATCGCCGTGATGTTCTGGGTCGCCGGTTTCGATGTGATTTACGCCACGATGGACGACGAGTTCGACCGCACTGAAGGCGTTCACTCGCTGGTGCAAACGCTGGGCATTCCCAAAGCGCTGACCGCAGCGCGCGTCTTTCATGCGATTTTCATCGCGTTGTTGTTGGCGTTTGGCGTTCTGACGCACTTGCGTCCCACGTTTTTTATCGGCGTCGCGCTGATCGCGCTGTTTCTGGTGTACGAGCATTCGATTGTCAATCCGCGCGATTTGCGGCGCGTCAATGCGGCGTTTTTCACTGTCAATGGCGTCATCAGCCTGATGTTCCTCATTGTTACGGCGCTGTCGGTTTGGTGGAAGTAGAGAATCGAGTACTCGATGTATCGCAAAGGAGTCGCGTAATGAAAATTGCAATCACGGGCGGAACGGGTTTCGTCGGGCGGCATCTGGCGCGCGAACTGGCGCGACAAGGTCATCAAGTCGTCTTAATTTCGCGTGGTTTCGATGGGCGCGACGAAGATGTTCGCGCTTTGAAAAACGTGGTTTTCGTGCCAATTGGGACATCCGACACGGCGCAGTTGGCTGAGGCTTTTGTCGGCTGCGACGCGATTGCACATTGCGCAGGCATCAATCGAGAAATCGGCGAACAAACCTATGAGCGCGTTCATGTCGAAGGCACGCGCAACGTCATCGAAGCCGCGTGCCAGGCCAACGTCAAGAAAGTTTTGCTGCTCAGTTTTTGCGCGCGCGACCTCATTGTGGCTCGTCATATCACGAATCGAAGTGGCAGGCCGAAGAAATTGTGCGCGATTCTGGCCTGGATTATACGATCATCAAAGCCGGCATGATTTACGGCAGCGGCGATCATATGCTCGATCATCTCAGTCACACTTTGCACAGCTTGCCGCTTTTTGCGACTGTCGGCTTGCGCGAAAAACCGATCCGTCCGGTCGCGGTGGAAGACGTTGTGCGCATTTTGCAGGCGTCATTAATCGAAGGAAAGTTGTCGCGCGAAACGGTCGCGGTCGTTGGGCCACAGCAAATGCGATTGAGCGACGCGGTTCGGCAATTGTCGCGTATCACCAAACGTCGCGTGCTAATTTTTCCGTTTCCGATTTGGGCGCATCGTGCTCTGGCGTGGATTTTTGAACACACGATGACGGTTCCACTAATTTCGTCAGCGCAGGTTTTTATGTTGTCCGAAGGCTTGACCGAACCAGAGCCGCACTTTCCTTTCGTGACTGGCGATTTGGCGCCGCGCACAAAGTTTGAAGACGCCTTTATCCGCGAACGCTTGCCCAAAGCGCAACCGTTCCGGCGCGGCGATTTTCGCAGTTGCGCATTTTTGGCGCGCAAGTAAAAATTGCATCAAATGCGAAAAGGTCTTCCATCGAGTACTCGATAGAAGACCTTTTCCTTGCTCGTCATTCAACTGTTTTCGCCCGACAAATCAATCGCCAATTTTTCGATAGTGGAAAGCAGAAATTCCATGTCGATGGGTTTGATGAGACAATGGTCGAAGCCGGATTCGAGCGCGGTGTTTTGTTCGGCGTCGTCGCTGTAGCCGGTCAACGCGACGGCTTTGAAGGGTTTCAGGCGCGTGTCGCCGCGCAGTTCGCGCATCATTTCGCAGCCGTTCATGCCCGGCATTCCGATGTCGCTGACGACGATGTGCGGCTTGAAGTCGGGCGCGATTTCAAGCGCTTCGTGCGCCTGTCGCGCCGTTTCGACGCGATACGATTGACGCGTGAGAGCAATTTGCATCATCAAGCGCAAATCGTCCTGATCGTCCACAAACAACACGCGCAACGGGCTTTTGTCTTGGGTTTGAGAAGCGTTCACTGTGTTCTCCAGTACTCGAATCGGGGACAGTTCGCGTGTGTCTACAAAGTTTTAAGCGGTGCGCGCGACGCTTTGCGCTTCGACCAGAGAATCAACCAAAACATCGGCGTCGATGCCTTCGGCCTGCGCCTCAAAGTTCATAATGATGCGATGGCGCAGCGCCGGACGCGCCACAAAATCCAAATCCTCATACGCGACATTGAAGCGATCATTCAACAAAGCGCGCACTTTGGCCGCCAAAATCAACGACTGCGCGCCGCGCGGACTGGCGCCGTAACGCGCGTATTTCTTCACTTCCGTCGTCGCGTATTCATTATCGGGATGCGTCCCCAAAACCAGGCGAACCGCATATTCCTGCAAGTGCGGCGCGACCGGAACCTCGCGCACCAAACGTCGCAAACCTAAGATCGCTTCGCCGTCGAGTACTCGATTCGGCGTATCGTCGTGTCCGCTCGTCGTTCTGTCCAAAATCTGCGTCAATTCTTCCATGCTTGGAAAATAAACCTTCATCTTGAACAGAAAACGGTCGAGTTGCGCTTCGGGCAGCGGATACGTGCCTTCCATTTCAATCGGATTTTGCGTCGCCAGAACAATAAACGGCTGCGACAATTTGTAAGTTGTGCCCGCGACCGTCACGCTGTGTTCTTGCATCGCTTCCAAAAGCGCACTTTGCGTCTTCGGCGTGGCGCGATTGATTTCATCGGCCAGCAGAACATTGGTGAAAACCGGGCCACGCTGAAACTGAAACTCTTTGCGGCCTTCGGGCGTTTCCGCGATGATGTTGGTTCCAGTCACGTCGGCGGGCATCAAGTCGGGCGTGAACTGAATGCGCGAGAAATCCAGTCCCAGCGAACCGGCGAGCGTGCGCACCATCAGTGTTTTGCCCAGTCCTGGAACGCCTTCGAGAAGGACATGACCGCCAGCGCACAAACAAATCAGGATGCCTTCGACAATTTGTTCCTGCCCGACGATCACGCGCGCCATCTGCGCTTTTACGGCATCAATGCGGCTTTGAAACTCCTGCACGGCGGTCGTAGCGTTCATAGAAATTGGGTGAAGTGAAATCGAGTACTCGAACCTCGGGCGTGTTTACGGCTTCAAACTCTCGAAATAATTTTTGACGGGTTGCTTATACGCGGGCGGAACAGTGTCTTTGGCAACGGCGTCTTCGGCGTCTTTTTTGTAGCTTTCGTAAACATTGTAATAAGGCGTGCGCGCGGTGCCGCCTTTGGCTTCGGTCTTGGTCGGCAATTGTTGCATTTCTCCGCTGTCGCCCAGTTTTCCTGTAATGCGGTCGATTTGCTGGCGCGTTTTGGGCAAGCGATCCGTCCAAACGTCAGCCCAGCGACGCTTATCTCCCGTCCGCGTGCTCTTGATTTTTGAAACGCCGCCACCGCTTTGCGCGCCGCCCGCATGAGAACGCGGCCCCAGACCAGCGCCACCGCCAACCGCGCCATGCGGATCAGATGGCATCAAATCTTTTCCAGGCGTCATGCTTTTGCCGCTATCGCCTGAATTCTCGCCTTGTCCGCCGTTTCCGCTCTGGCCTTGCTGGCCAGAATTGCCGCCGGTATTCCGCTCGGCCTGCTTAATTTTATCCAACATCTTTTGCAAGTCCTGGCTGTTGCCGCCCTGACCGTTGCCATCGCCCTGGCGCATCTGGTTCGCCATGTCGCGCAAGGCTTGCGAACCGCCGCTTTGCTGCCCATCTTGCTGACCAGATTGGCTCTGGTTGCCGCCTTGAGTACTCGATCCGTTTTGCTGGCCTTGCTGTTGACCTTGCTGGCTGCTTTGTCCCTGTTGGCTTTGGCTGCCTTGTTGTCCGGCTTTGTTCTGGCCTTGTTTCCCTTGCTGACTTTGCTGTTGTGAACCAGATTGGCCGTTCTTCTGACCGCCTTGCTTTTGCTGACCGTTCTTCCCGTTCTGACCGGAGTTCTGACCATTCTTCTGGCTGCTTTGATTCTGACCGTTTTGCGATTGCTTGCCTTGCTGACCTTGCTTGTTCTGCTGCGCTTGTTGCTCCAGCGATTTGGCGGCGTTTTCCAGTTTTTTGGCGGCGTCTTCTTGGCCGTTTTGACGCAGGGCTTGCGCGGCTTTTTTCAAGTCGTTGGCGGCCTGCTTTTTTTCTTCCGGCGACATTTGGCCTTTGTCCATTTTGTCGGCGAGTTTATCCAATTGGTCGGCGGCTTTTTTAACGTCGCCGTTTTGCAATTGTTGCTGCATTTTCTGGCCTTCCTGACTTTGCATTTGCTGGCTTTGCAAGGCTTCGCGCAAACGCTGCACATCGCTTTTTTCCGGCTGCGGATTGCTGTCATTCTTGCCGACGGCTTTTTCCAGGTCGCGCCGCAGTTGACCGATTCCCAACAACGCTTCTTCTTTGCCCATGCGACCGCGCTGCATTTTGCGCGCGAGAGCTTCCAATTTTCCGGCCAGTTTTTTGGTCGGCGAATTGTCATCGACTTGAGGCTGCTTCAAAATCGGCTTGGCGATTTGATCGAGTTCGTCGCCCTGTTTTTTTAAGGTTGCGGCGAACTTTTGCTGTTCCGACGTGCGCAACCATTGCACGTCAGGCATCAAGGCGACAGCGAGCAACACAATCAAGGAGACGATCAGGAACTTGCCCGTGCGGTCAAACTTCGCCGGATAAACTTTTTTCGGATCGAGTACTCGAACGCGCGCCGCCGCGTCATCCAACAGTGCGGGAACCAGACTTGTCGCAGAAGGAAGCGAAACGTAATTGGCGCTGGGAAGAGCGCGGCGCGCAAACATCGAACGCACGTTGAAACTCGCCGCCGCACCTTTTCGAGTACTCGATTTCCTGTTTCGTTGCGCATATCGTTGCTGCGCATGACGACCTTGTGCGCGCTTCCATTCTTCGGGTTGCGCGAAGGCGAGGGCGGACGACAAACGTTCGTCCAAACCCAGAACGCGGTCGGCGTCGAGCGCGGCTTCAAAAGTCCCGACGCGACGCGTCAAACCACGCATCAATCCGATGATGAACGCCAGCGCCAAAATCGCAATCGGAATCCACAAAGGCAAATCAATCAGCAACAAATGATGCGCGAACAAAAGTGGCGCGCAGATAATAGCGCCAACCGTGATTGTCAGCGCGAGTTGATGTTGCAGAGTACGCGTGTTGCGGCGTGTCGCCAGGCGTTCCAGGCGCGTGCGCAACAGCGTCGCGGTTTCAGTCGCAGTCGCGTTTTGTGGCGGCAGTGAATCGAGTGTCGGTTCCAGTGTCGGGCGAGAAAGACCGGCGGAAGCCATAATTTGCACCTGCGAATTGCGTTCAGAGAAAGTTCGGTTGAGGCCTACAAAAAAACAGAAGAAACGAAAGGAGCGGCTGGGAAGAAGTGGAGCGAATAAAATTCAGGTGCGATGAAGCTGCCAGGGAAACAGCGCCGAAAGAACCGCGTGAGCATGTCCTATTTTATCACTTTTGCACCTGACCTTCAAACGCCGCAAATTGTTCCTCTAACGGCTTTCGAGTACTCGATTCCGCTCCCGTCTTACACGCCGATTGCTACACTTTGAACACCGTTTCTCAAATAGAAATCTGCGATGTTTGTTGATAATGGAACACGGAGGCTGCACCTTCACAGATAGCGGCACGGATGAACACGAATTTTATTCGACTCAATTTCGTTCCATGTTGATCCGTGCGGCGTAACGCTGTGTTCTTTTACAAAGGCTCCAAGACCAAAGATCCAAAATCAATGCTCCGTTATTTTTCGCTTTATCGCGCGTTTGCAGTCAACAACTTGTCGCGCACGATGGAATTTCGCGCGCAGTTTTTCGCGGGAATCCTCGGCTACATGATTTGGAGCGGCGTTTCGCTCTTGTTCATCAACGTCGTCTTTGGCAAAGTCGGCGCGGTGCGTGGTTGGACGCGCGACGAAATGTGGGTTCTCTACGGCACTTACATCGTTCTCGAAGCGGTTTGCTACGGCTTGCTCGGCCCCAATATGTGGCGTTTTTCGGGTCTGGTGCGCGACGGCGGTTTGGACTTGGCGCTCACCAAACCCGTTAACGTGCAGTTTTTTGTTTCGACGCGCTATCTGGATTTGAACGGCATTTTGAACGCACTTCCAGGAATTGCGCTGTTGTTGTTCGGTTTAAGTCGTCTGGGACATTGGCCGAACGCGCTCGAATGGATTCTGTGGTTTGTTCTGCTTGGTTGCGGCTTGCTCATCGGCTACTGCGTCTGGTTCGCCATTGTAACGCTCTCGATCTGGTTCGTGAAATTGGAAAGCGGCGCTGTCGCGTTCGATCCGGTGATGCAAATGGCGCGCTTTCCTGTCGAGATTTATCCCGCCAGAGCGCGCAGTTTCCTGACTTTCGCGGTTCCCGTCGCATTTATGACAACGTTTCCCGCTGAGGCTTTGCTGGGCAAAAGCGACGTTCGAGTACTCGTTATGGCTGTGGCGTTCGCGGCGTTCTCGTTGTGCTTGTCGCGCGCTTGGTTTCGTTTCGCCTTGCGCTTTTACGGCAGCGCCAGTTCGTGAGTTGTGTTTCGCCATCTCAGCCGTTGAATGACGAAAGGCTGCTCAAACCTAATTTCTTGACAGCCTTTTCCAATTCTTCTTTCTCCTCTCTTTTGAAGATGATTGATTGCGCGCCTTGAACGGCCACAAAACGCCCTGCGTGCATGACGCCAAGTTCGCCTGTGCGCGACCTGACGGTTAGCGACGACAAGGCCACTTTCAAAATGGCGGCTTCACTTTCTGTCAGTTTTATGTCCGGCATTTTTACTCCTTGACGTAATCCGGAAGCGATAGCGAATTCGCCAATAACTGGGCGGCTTTTCAAATACTCGATTACGTTTTCAACTTGCGCGGCGCAGGCGTTTGCGCAGTTTTTCGAGTTCGGTTTTGATTTCGTCGTCGCCCAATTTTTGCTGGCGCGTGCTGCCGTCGGCTTTGGCTTTAATGCGGCGCGTGACGTAAAACGCGTCTTCGGCGCGGCCTGCCCACGTCGTGACTTTGGCCGAATGAATGTCCCATTTCATCGCGGCCAGAGTGCGCGTGATATGAAACATCAGGCCGGGCACGTTGTCGTTCACCATCGTCAAAACCGAATGTTCGTCACTCAAATCGTTGCGGACAGAAATTTTCATTGGCGAAATGCCAGTCGGATTATTTTTGCCGGTCGCTTCCAAAATTTCTTCGACGCTTTTGCGGTCGAGCAGAACTTGGCGCAGGCTGGCCGCCAAACGCGCGCTTTGCGACGAGTTCAAAGGCCGTCCGCCGCGACTGACATGAAGACGATCCAAAACAATGTCGCGCACAACGCTTGGCGACGTGTCATTTCCCAATCGAGTACTCGATTCGCCGGCAGTTGCCGTCTTTGTTTCCTGAGAACTGCCGTCTACGTCCTGCCGGCTGGACTCGCCGCGCCAATCGCCGATAGTAAAAACCTGTGCCATGCGAATGTCGTTGCCCAGCGCGTACACCACGCCGCAAATTTTCGCTAAAAGTCCGGGTTCCGGGTCGTCGTAAGCAATGACCGTCATTTCTGTGAAGGCGTCGCGCGCGTGGTTGTAAAAATCGACGATCAATTTTTCCTCGGGCAATTGATCCAGAAAACGCAAATGTGTCGCAATCGTTGGCAAAGGCGTGTTCAAAACATAAGACGCGGGCAGATTTTCGCAGAGTTTTTGCAGCGTTTCGTCGTCCATTTCCAGATGTCGCATTTCGCGCCGCAAGCGTTGGCGTTCGCGCTGAATCATTTCTTCGCGCGCCTCGGAATCGGTCAAAACTTGCGAGGCTTCCTCACGCGTCATCGCCATCAAAACGCGTTCGTACAATTCGCGCATCGACGCCAATTCCGAAGACGAATAAGCGCGTTCGCTGACGGCGCGCGTATCGGCCAGCGACAGCAAATACAACATCTTCAAGTTGGACACATCGCCAACGTTTTCGATCATGTCGCGGATCGTCCCGTGCGCGGAAAGTTCGCGCAAACGCGCCACGCGTGGAATCAATAAATGTCGTCGCACCAAAAGTTGCAGGCGCACGATACGCTCTTCGCGCAGTTCCAGGCGGCTACCGATATGGCGCACCATGCGCTCGCCGCTGATGGCGTGATCGCCGTCCGGTTCGACTTTGCCAACATCGTGCAGAAGGGTTCCGAGTACTAAAAGTTCGACATCATCAACGCCATCCCAAACGGCGTACAAAAATTCGTCGGTGCTGCGCGCTTTCCACAGTTCGCCCAGTTGTCGCACGGCGTTGATCGAATGTTCGCCGACTGTCAGTTCGTGCATCGGGTCGGCGGGCGCCAAATGCAGCATTTGGTCGAATTCGGGGATGAACTTTTGCAACAAGCCGCGACCTCGCAATTGCGTCAGCGCGTCCGCGGCGCTTTCAACGTCCGACAGCAGCGACAAAAACGAGGCGCGCATAATCGGGTTGCGGCGCACCGTCGAGTTGATTTGCGGCAAGGCTTCTTCGATTTGCAAATCGAGGGCGGGCGAAGACGGAAAGTGATATTTATGAGAAAGCGCGAACGGCGTCATCAAAAGTTCGGGATGGTTGCGCAACACAAAAGGATGCGCCGCTTCCAACCTTTGTCCGACCGCCACAAAATGATCGTCTAAGCGCAGCGGCCCTTCGATCAAGCGCCGCATTACTTTTTCGGAAAAACGCAGCGCATCTTCCGCATGATGATAATAATCTTGCAGCAGTTCCTGCGAGGCGCGCGCTCCCGCTCCGCTATAACCCCAATCACGGGCGCAGCGATCTTGCCATTGAATCAGCAGAACATCGGTTTTGCGCCCCGTTCTCAAATGCAGCCATACGCGCAACTTGAGAAAAAACTCGTTGGAGGCTTGCGCGCGTGCCACGTCATCGCGCGTGATCAAGCCGCGCCATTCCAAATCGCGCAGCGGTTCTTCGCTCGAATGCAAGGCGCCAGCCGACCATAACGCCGTATGCAATTCGCGTAAAGCGCCGGTACCTTCTTTCAAGTTCGGCTCGACCGAATACAGCGACAGCGATAGTCGATTGGAAACCTGGCGGCGCGCTTCGACTTGCGAGAGCAGAAAATCGACGGCATCCCAGTTGTAATGCAATTCTTCGCGCATACGGCGGCGCAAACGTGTGCTGCCCGCGACCAGACGCGCTTCCAGCAAGGCGGCTTTAGCCGTGTGATCCAATCGAACGCAATCGGAAATAGGGCGATACGCGTAGCCGACATCCAGACGCGCGCCGTCAATCAGGACTTCGACCAACAAGCGAAAGGCTTCTTTGACGACGGCATCGAGCAGAGGATTTTCTTCTTCGCCGGGCACAAACGCGATGTCGATGTCGGAGTGCGGACAAAGTTCGCGCCGCCCATAACCGCCAATCGCCAAAATCGCCATTTCCGCGCCGTGCGTTTCGCCTTCGTGTGCCTCGTCTTCGGCGCTTTCGGGCAAGCCCGCTGGCAAGCCAGACGCAGCGCGCGCCAAATGCCACGCCGTATGATAAATGCGGCGCAACGTTTCATCGACTAAAGCCGTGTAATCGTGCAACCATTCGATGCCAGGCTGCGACGAAGGCGAGCGATTGAGCAGTTCGTCGCGTCCGGCTAAAAAAAAATCGCGTAACTCGGGAGCGGAATAAATCACGTTGGAATGCCTGTAGAAAGAAATGGTACGAAATGTAGGGGCGCAGCACGTTGCGCCCCTACAAGGTTACACAAATATGGCCTATCGAGTACTCGATTGCTTTTAAGCCGCCAATTCTCTGGCTTTATCCAACACTTCTTCGTAGTTCGGTTCCTGCGAAATCTCGGGCACCAATTGCGAATAAGCGATTTTGCCGTCTTTGTCCACGATGAAAACGGCGCGCGCCGCGATGCCCAGATTTTCGAGATAGACGCCATAAGCGCGTGCGAAGGTGGCGCCTTTGAAATCGGACAGCAATTTCATTTTCTCGACACCTTCGGCTCCGCACCAGCGTTTTTGCGCGAACGGCGTGTCGATGCTGACGGTGTAGCCGACGACGTTTTCCGGCAAAGCATCCAGTTCGCGGTTGAAGCGTGCGGTTTCAATCGAGCAAACGCTGGTGTCAATGCTGGGCACCACGGAAATGATGCGCACTTTGCCATCGGAATCGTGCAGCGAAACGGCGCTCATGTCGTTGGCGACAAGCGTGAAATCGGGCGCGGGCGTGCCAGTCTGCGGCAATTCGCCGCTCAAGGTGTGCGCCGTGCCGCGCATTGTGACAGAAGCCATCGGGGTTTCTCCTGAAAGTTGGGGATTGGAAGCGGTCGAAAACGGATTGACCTGCGCGCAGTTTGTCACACGCTTTCGTGCCTCACAAGGCGAACTGAGGACGAACAAAGGCGATTCGAGTACTCGAAAGCCTCGTGGCAGCTTTCTCGCGGCGCCTTGTTAAACTGCGCGCATTGAAGCCGCATATCAAGGAAACGAGGAAAACGTATGACACCGAAAAGTTTCGCAATTGTCGCGTGCCGCTTACTGGCGATCTGGTTTTTCGTGGATGCGGTGCATGATTTTGTAAGAGCTGCATACACAACTTACACATATGTGAATTCTTCATCTGGCGCAAAGACTTTTGCGGCTTCTTGGTACGCGTCGTCGGTTGTTTATAGCGTTGCCTTGCCGCTCATTAACTTATGCGCTTGTTGTGTATTGTGGATTGGCGCTTCCACCTTAGCCAAGATGATGCTGGGTGCGGAGATTCACACTTCCAATGAAAGTCGATTCGAGATGAGAAATTGGCAATCTGTGGGTTTGTCGCTCATCGGTGCGTTTGTCGCTCTTCAAGGAATCAGCGCTTTAACGAGCTATTTGGTGCTTAGGATGTCTTATTCTACTGCAGCCTGGAATGCCATATATAGTAAAGACTTGTTCACTGGGCGTCAAATTGCGACAGCCGCCGTACAAACCATTCTCGGTCTCATTTTGCTTTTTCGAGCGCAAAAGACGATTCGAGTACTCGAATATCTGCAACGCGGCGGGCGCGATGAAACATCGGACGGCACGGTTTTGAATGACGACGTTGCATCATAAATCATTGCTTCGTCAAAGTTCGGTTTTGAAACGGAAACCGCCTCATTCGCTTATACTGAAACGTCGCGCCGTCTTGTGAAATCGCCGCTTTGTTTTGGTGGATACGGCGCTGTTAAAATTCTAAATCGAGTACTCGAATCAAGGAAAATTATGCATATTGGATTGGCTGGATGGAGCATTCATCGTCGTTTTCGTCGCAAAGATAACCCGCTGCAATTGCTCGATTTCCCACGCTTGGCGCGCCATGAATGGGGCTTTGGCGCGGTCGAACTGAACAACGTTTTTATGGCGTCGCACGACGACGATTACGTCGACCGATTGAAGCGCAACGCCGAAGAATGCGGTGTCGCGTTGTGGGGCATGGCGGTTGATGGCGCAGGAAGTTTATGCGGCGAAAACGAAGATGAGCGCCGCGCCAGTATCGCCAAATGCGCCGAATATCTGCCGATTGGAAAGCGTTTAGGTCTGACCTATATGCGCTTCAACACGGGCGGCGACGACAACCCGAGCGAAGCGCAAATTGAGCGTTGCGCCGATTCGTTTGCGCAACTGGCGAAAATGGGCGAAGAGCAGGGCATTATGATTTGCATCGAAAATCATGGCGGTCTGTCGAAAACGCCCGATCCGATGGTCGCCGTGATGAAGCGCGTCAATTCGTCATATTGCCGCACGCTGCCCGATTTTGGCAACTTTGCGCCCGAAATTCGCTACGAAGCGCTGGAAAAAGTCGTGCCTTTCGCCGTCGCCTGTCACGCCAAGTTTTTCGAGTTCGATGAACACGGCAACGATACGCAAATCGACGCCGGGCGCATCAGAAATATTTTCAAGGCCGCCAGCTTCGATGGCCGCCTGGCGCTGGAGTTTGAAGGCCAAATGGACGACGGCGAAGGCGTGCGCCTCTCGAAAGCCTTGCTCGAACGCACTTTTGTGTGAGCGTGCATTTGCACTTTAGAAGCTATTTGAAAAGTAGAAAAACGCTGGGAAGTGGTAGTGTGTCATTCTGAGCGAAGCGAAGAATCCCCAGAGGTTCAGCATAGAGTCAGGGGATTCTTCGCTTCGCTCAGAATGACACACTACGGGTTTGTCATCTCTTTTTTTTACAGCCTCTTAGAATGACACATTGCAGCTTTGAAATCCTGACGTTTGGCTGCCGACCCATTGTACGAAGGAGTTTTTATGCGCAATTTCTGGACGTTTCCGCTTGCTGGCGCAAGTCTCATCGCGTTGTGCGTAGTGGCGAGTTTTTCATCGCCGCCAGCAGCTTCGCATGAAGAAATAGCTGACACTTCGAGTACTCGAAATGCGTCGAAAGACAAGGAAAGCGCGAGAGATTTATGGCTTGACGAGCTATATCGTGAATCGGACGCCGCGTTTCACAAAGGCAATTTCCCGCTGGCGATTGAAAAGTTCAAGGCGATTGTCGTGCTCGACCCGGACGACGTCGAGGCGTTTTCGACCGGCGCCTGGCTGATGTGGAGCATTGGCAACGGCGACGAAGCGACGGCGTTCATGCGTCGCGGCGTGCAACTCAGCCCGCAAGATGGCGCTATGTGGGAAGCCGCCGCCGATCATTTTGACGAGCGCAAAGTGCTCCCGCAGGAAGTTCTCAGCGATTACCAGAAAGCATTGCAATTGGCGCCCAAAGAAAAAGACACGCGCTTGTTGCGGCATCGCGTGGCCATCGCGGCACAGATCACGGGCGACTTGAATCTGGCGCAACAAGTTTGGACGAATGTCCTGAAAGATTATCCCAATGACACGGTGGCCGCCGACAAGCTGCAACAATTGAAAGACGGTCATCCTCTTCCGGCGCCGCGCGTTCAAACAACTTCAAAAACTTCGACTTCCACGACATGAAAATCGCAATTATCGGCGGCGGCCCGATGGGTATTGAAGCCGCGTTATACGGAACGATGGCAGGCTTTGACGTGCAACTTTTCGAGCGCGGACGCCTGTGCCAGAACGTGCGAACTTGGGGCTACATCGGTCTTTTTACCGAATGGAAGCGCAATCGCAGCCCTCTCGCCGCTCGCTTGTTGCAAGAAAAAGGTATCGAATTACCGACTGAAGAAACGACTTCAACGGGCGATGAATTGGCGAATTACGTCGAAAGTTTGGCGAACCTCGAAGCGTTGCGCGGACGCATTTTTCCTCATACTGAAGTTGTGGCATTGACGCGCGAACGAGTACTCAAAAGCGATTACGCCAACGACCCGCGTCGCGCCCAGTCGCCGTTTCGCTTGATTGTACGCGACGAAGATGGCGAGCGCGTCGTTCACGCCGATGTCGTGATCGATGCAACCGGCGTTTATGCGACGCCCAATCCTCTGGGCAATGGTGGCGCAATTTGTCCAGGCGAAACTTCTGCTCGCGCGCACATCGATTATGCTTTACCCGATGTTATGGGACGCGACCGCGCGCGTTTCGCGGATCGTCACACTTTGGTTGTCGGCAGCGGACATTCCGCCGCGTCGACGTTGCGCTCCATCGGCGATTTGTTCGAGGAGTTTCCGCAAACGCGCGCGACTTGGGTGGTGCGCCGCGATGTGCCGCCGCACGGCGCGCCTTATACGCTCGACCCCGATGAATCGTCGCCACATCGCGGAGCCTTGCACCAACGCGCCAACGAACTGGCCGACGATCCGCGCGTCGATTTCCATCCTTGCACCGTTATCGAAGCTATCGAGTACTCGAATGAACGTTTTCGCGTCGTGCTGAATTCCATCGAAAACGGGCAAGTGCAATTTAGCGAAATCGCGTGCGACAATATCGCGTGCCACACAGGTTTTCGCCCTGATCCGATGTTATGGCGCGAATTGCAAATTGTCGAACATCCCGTGACGGGCGGGCCTTTCGGTTTGGGCGAAGTGCTTTTGACGGCCAACAAGCGCGCGGGCGTCGGGCTTTCGACAGGTTACGCGGAAAGGAAAATCGAAGAAACCCCGGACGCCGAACCGCCGATTGAAACTTTGGGTGATGAGCGCAACGACAGCCGTCTTTTGCGCCAAAACGAGCCGAACTTTTACGTTTTGGGCATCAAAAGTTATGGCCGCGACGCCGGTTTCCTGATGCAAAACGGCTTCCGCCAAATCCGCGACGCTTACAAAATCATCACCCAAAACGACAAGTTTGACTTGTACGACGGCGCGCTGGACTGAATCGAGTACTCGATTCGCCAGTTCAACGCTTTCGTCTTGCTTTTGCCACAACTTCCTGAAACCTCCTCTCAACTTTTTTGCCTCGTCTTGACACGCTGGGAAAAGCCACGTATATTAATTCCGACAATATGGTCGGAATTGATTTGGTGAGGCCTCGCCATCGATTGCAATGTAGCCAATAGCTGTTGTAAGGAGATTTGGTATGAGTTGGAGAGTTGAGTCGTCCACTGCGAGACGCGGTTTTACATTGATTGAGCTGTTGGTCGTGATCGCTATTATTGCGATTCTTGCCGCGGTTTTGTTTCCTGCTTTCGCGCAGGCGCGTGACAAGGCGCGCGCTACGGCTTGTATGTCGAATATGAAGCAGCTTGGCGTCGCTTTGCAGATGTATTTGCAGGAGAACGACGAACGTTTGTTTTTCCGTTCTTCGACAACGGCAGCCAATACACGCGCGAACGTTTCAACCAGTGGCAATAACCTGAAATGGTGGAACCAGTTGATGCCTTACCTGAAGACGCCGAACGTTTTTGCCTGCTTCAGTGACAGTAATCCCACGCTAAGTCCTGATATTAACGGCAATCCCACCGTGACACGATCTTATGTGGTGTCGAACGCCGTCGAAGACTTGAATATGTCTCAGATCACCAATCCGGCCAGTGCTATTGTGGTTTCGGAAAAATGGGATAAAGACCTTAGTGGCGCCGCCATCACCGAAAGCTGGCTGGAAGCGTTTGATGGCGACATGAGTCCCGATTCTCACAATCCTACGCTGCGCCCGATGATAAAGTTCGCCAATCGGCATCAGGGCGGCATGGAGTGTGTTTTCTTCGATGGCCACGCCAAATGGATGAGGCCCGAGGTCATTATCCATAACCCATTGTTGAATGGATGCGCCTTGATTCATGCTTATCCAACGCCAAATATGTGCGATTCTTCGGTCGCTGGCTGTACTCGCACCAATCCATCGACTGGCTATGGAGACGATGCCGTCAAGCCCAACCTGTGCAACAATCCCGCTTTTCAACCGTTCCCTCAGCCTTAAACCCACCGCCTTAAAACAGCGTTTTTCAAAACAAAAGCAGTGCGCCTGAGGTGACGCGCTGCTTTTGGCCTTTCGCTCCAACTACGACGTTAGCAAAATCGTTCTCGACGGAGCGCCCACAATTTCGACGCTGAAACTACATTGAGTACTCGATTGTCTTAGTAGCACACTAAAAGGGCGCTATCTTTATTAGAGATAGCGCCCTTTTACAATCACTATTTGCGACACCAGGAACACAACGTTTGTGGTTCACCCTTGGGCTTTAGCGAACCGCTGGAATTTTCTGGAAGATTCCGACATCGACGAACTGCGGGCCGCCGGTATTTTTGCAATGAACGGCGAGCGTATTTTGTCCGCCCAGAACGAGCGCGTGCTTCCCCTCAGCCGTCATCGCATGGTATTCGTAGCTTGAGTTGGCGCCGCCGTTTTCGTAGGCCAGAACGCCGTTGATATAAACCTCGACGTTGTCATCGTGATAAAGACGCACCATCAGTTGACTGACCTGTGTGGCGTTCAGGTTGCCCAGCGTGAAGGTGCGGCGCAACCAGATGTCGGACGATGACCAGTTCGTTGCGGCGCTCGCCCAAGAAGGTTCGCCCTCGCCGAAACCGCCCTTGCCAACTTGCCATGCCGTGTCATCGAAAGACTTTTGCAGCCAATCGGAGGACGGCGCCGTGAACGTGTATTTCCAGGTTTGAGCCGCATCTTCCGAAGTCGGAACGAACGCTTTGTAGGTCGGAACCGGATACGCGAAGCGGTTGGCGCGCAGGATTTGTGCTGCGTTCGGTTTGAGATGCCTGTCATAGGTCATCAGGCCGTTGATCTCGCCTTCGACATCGGTAATCTGCGTGTAAACCGCCGCGCTCATGCCTCTTTCGTCGCGGAAATGCTTGATCATCGCGGCATATTCGCCGTAGGTGTCTTCCATGTCGCGCGCGTTGGTCGCAGACGTGTAGCCCCAGCTATCGGCTTTCCAGGTATGACCCTTGATCGCCCAGCCGATGCCGCCAAACTCGCCGCACGCCATCGCCTGAGCCGGATCTTGCGCCAGCGCTTGTGCATGGTTGGCCACAGGCGAAGACGGCGGCGGATAGTTGTGAATGTCATCGAGATCGCCGACATCGCCATCGCCGCCTTTTTCGTATCCCGCGCCGCTGTCTCTGTCAACCAGACGCGACGGATCAATCGACTTCGCCAGATTGACAAGCTGTCGCGTATCGTGGCGTCCCTGACTTTCGTTGAAAATCACCCACATGATGATGGCGGGCGAGTTCCAGTGCTCGGTGATCGTCGTCCTCAACTGCTTTTCAAAAGCGGCTTTATCGAGAGGCGCCGGTTTATCGGTATAAGAGTTGGCCGAAGGCATATCCTGCCACACCATCAAGCCAAGTTTGTCGGCCCAGTAATACCAGCGCGCCGGCTCGACTTTGATGTGCTTGCGCACCATGTTGAAGCCCAGCCGCTTCTCCATTTCAAGATCGGACTTGAGTGCCGCATCAGTCGGCGCCGTGTAAATGCCGTCCGGCCAGAAACCCTGATCGAGCGGCCCGAACTGAAAGACGAACTTGTTATTCAACAGCATTCTCGGAACGCCGTTCACCTTGCCAACCGAAATCTTGCGCATTCCAAAATAGGAAGTCACCGCGTCGCTCTGCGTTTTTCCATTGAGAAGCGCGACTTTCACGTCGTAAAGGAACGGGCTAATGGGCGACCACAACCGGGGCTTAGGAAGTGCAATTGCGGTCTCGACGCCTGGTTTGACAGTCACGGTTTTGATGACGCGACCCGCCTCGCTAATAGAAATCACGGCGCGGCTTTGTGGCGTGGCGCCATTGGCGTTGACAGTAAATCTGATGCGGCTCTTGTCCACATCGGGAATCATGTGCAGGTTTTGAATTGAAGTGCGCGCGACCGGTTCGAGCCACACCGTCTGCCAGATGCCCGTCGTCGGCGTGTACATAATGCCGCCAGGATGCAGGGTTTGCTTGCCGCGCGGTTGTCCGCCCAGATCGGTCGGATCGTAAACGCGGACAATGAGTTCCTGCGGCCCGTTGCCCTTCAGGAAACGCGTGATGTCGAGCGTAAACGGCTCATATCCGCCGCGATGAATGCCTACACTCTGGCCGTTGATGTAAATCTCAGATTCATAATCGACTGCGCCAAAATGCAGCTTGAGTTGCTGGTTCTTCCACGACGCGGGAACGGTGAAACTGCGGCGATACCACAATCGGTCATGGTGTTCCATTACGCCAGAAAGCGCCGATTCGACGGGAAAAGGTACCAGAATCTCGCTCGATAATTTGCGTCTGGTGGGCACTGCATCGTCGACGTTGCCGCTTTGATACTGCCAGACGCCGTTCAAATTCATCCACGCGGAACGCACCATTTGCGGACGCGGATATTCGGGCAGCGCGTTCGTCGGCGAAACCTGTGAGGCCCAGCGTGTCATAAGGGGCGCTTTTTTTGGCGCCCAGGCGCGGGCTTCACCCGAACAAAACAAGGAAACGGCACACGCGAGCGCCGCCGAAAACTTGAGAGCGCGAGGAGTTACATTCATAAAGCATCCTAATTTGAAGTGTATTTTGGGGCACGTTTTAGCTTATCATGTGATGCGGTCACCCACAAGAAACCGGCATATAGCCGTAGCATATAAAACCATGCTTGAGTAAAAGAAACGACCAAGCTCGGCTGTCGTAGAAAGCGCGGGCTGCAGGAGGTCGGGCGCAGCGCCTTGTTAGCCCGCTTGGTAGTAACGTACTACGTGATTTACAACAAGAATGCTGTAGGCTGTTTAAGGGTTCTGCTTGTACCTTGTCGTCGAGGCAGCATTCTCGATATCTGTTTTAAATGCTCTTAAAAGATAAATTACTTGGTCGGCGAGATCACGACACTCATCAGCACCAAGATCCAAATACTCACCATGTGCGATATTGTTTCGTCGCTTTACTAAGCTCTCGTCTATGAAATTATATCTAGTCTCATAATTCTGCGTATCAATGCCGATAGAGCGAGCAATGTTATCAAAAACAGGCGACTTCAAATTCGATTCTGTATCGATAGCCGAACTCATTTTAAGCTGTGCCCGCGTTCCTAATTGAGAGCGCAAGAAGTCAGTGGTCTCAATATTGAGTTTAGATTTTCTGGACTCGGCAACATCGTGTAGATATTTCTTCAAACCAAATACAACAAAGCAAGTTGATAATTTCTCGTATCGGTGGCCTTGGCAATTAACAAAATTTATATAGCCAAGGGCTGAGTTTTTTACAAACCCTTCCCAATGTGCATAAACAAGTGGCACCGATGCACGAATTACTGTGTTTTGAGAAAGCGAGTTGCTTCTTCTCACTGCGGCTTTCAGATCGGCTATCTCCTTCAAACGCCAAGCAAACTCAGCATCGAGATAGTCTTGCAGTTGTGTGAGAGTTCGCAGATGTTCGCTCATAGATGAAAGAAGTCATTAGCTAACGGCAAAAGATTAGAAAGCCGGGTCGTGCCGCGGATACCAGCTCCAGAATTCTTCTGAAAGATTGGATCTCCCCAAAGGGATTTGGCTTTTTCTGTCACGAAGCTCACTTGTTCTCCCTCTGGCAATTTCTCGATCTCATTTATTCGCTTGGATACACCGATTGCTACTACCTCGAAGACTGATAACAGAAATTTACCTGAAAACCTTGTGCCATCCCACTTCTTAAATACATCTTCTCCTAATGCCTTATCAAGCAAAGAAAAAGTCTTTTGAAATGTTTGTTCCTCTTGCTCTAAATCGACCTTGCCTTCGCTGGCGAGAGCAACGAGAGCTTTATCAAGATACTGATGAACATCTAAGCTTCTCTGGTACGGAATATGGCGGAAGGCCAAAAACCGAATTACCAGTTCGATCATCATCTGTCTTTTTTGGGCGTCTTCAGTCTGTCTGGTTGTTGTCAGAAAATGCGGATCTTCAGACAATCGAACAGTCCAGTCATGAAACGGCCTGTTCAACATGATTGCAATACAGTTTCTAACTTCTTGCTCGGATAAGTTAGCACCACCTGTGTTGAGACGTTGGAATAACTCGTACTTGGCTTGGGAGTGACTCTCCTTTTTTAGGATCTCAACTCGAATTCGTGCTCTCTTTATCTGAAGCTGTAGAGTTTTTCCTATGCCGTCATCAGCATCAGGCCCAGATGATTCCCATCGTTTGTCTGCTAAGCTAGGAAGATACTCGGTGCCTTCGAGCAAAAAGGCATCAGCCTTTCGCCCATCTGGTAAGCGAAGCATCGAGGCAAACTCAAATACCGTAGATAGGCGCTGAAGACCATCAACCAGTTCCCAAATACCGTCTTCATTCTGAAATACGAAAATTGGAGGTATTGGTATGCCTAAGAGAAGGGATTCAATGAAGCGCGTTTTTCTTGATATATCCCATCGAAATAATCTCTGAAACGCAGGGTCGATTATCAACTCTCTTTCTTGATAAAGGTTCATTACCTCACCGAAGGACATTTCATAACCATCAGAAACTATTTCTTTTCGGGCTTTAGCAAGCTCATCTTCTAGAGGCATATGGTGATTCTCCTGAGCCGTTTTGCCATAGTGTTTCATTTGTCCGATAAAGCGAAAAACTCACTCCTACATTTTAGCAGAATTTGAGCAATTGCCGACGTGTTGCTTCACTTCAAGACCTACCGCATACCATCAAGTCGCTCGCAAGCGAGCTAACTCGTGATTCTACCGCAACTTGTGCCTTTTCTTACCTTATTAATCTTAAACTTATAGAATTGAGTTATTAATGGCGGTCGTTATGCATCTTATGCCACATTTTTTCTGGCGGTATAATGCCGATTAAAGAGAGTTCTACCGCAATGGAATCACTAACCTCTCTGTTCATTCCGTGACGAAGTGTTATCGCGTACTCGATATGCCAAATCAACGCATATTTCGCTAACTCACGTTCCGCGATGGTAAATCCACCATTCCAGACCTAAGAGCGCGAGAGCGGCGAGGACGAACCAACTCCACAGTTCGCGGTTGGCCAGAGGATGGTTTTCGCCGCCGACGCTTTTGCCGTTGCTGACGGGAAGCGCGTCGCGCGGCTGCAAGTCGCTTTCCTGCGCGCTCAGCAAGCTGACGGCGAAGCGGTTTGTCCATTGAGCGTCGTCGCTTTGTGCCGTATAAACGCCGACGCGATCCGCGCCTGAAAATTGTGGCGCCGCCTGATCGTTGCTGTCGCCATTGTCGGCAATTGCGAGCGTTTGTTTGCTGTTGTCCGGCGTTGTAATCGAAATGTTGCGCACGGTTTTTGGCACGTCGAGTGGAATCGGTTGACCAGCGCGCAGGGTTTGTGTATCGCCCAGGCCGTTGGCGCCCGACAGCCAGCGCACGGCGTTGGTGATGAAAATCGGGAAGGCGACACGCAAAGGCAAATCGGTTTGCGCCAGGTCGAAGCCGCACCACACGACGCGATGCGCGCCACGTTGACCGGCCACAATCAAAGGTGTGCGTTCAGAATCAACCAACGTTTGCGCCCACGGTTTGATGGTGACGGCGAGAGCTTGCGCGAAACGCACGTCGCTCCACGGCGCGAACTGCGTGACAGGATTTTTCTTGTCCCAATCGACAACCGTTGGCGACGGCGCGACGCCGTTTTTCGTCACTGGCGAATTGGCATCCACCGCGCCGAAAATCAATTGATTGGTCTGGTTTTCGTCCGGCGGAATTTGGCCGTCGCACACCACGACATCGAAGTCGCTTTTGGCGCGCGCACTGGCGTAACGGGCGAGGTTGGTCTCAAACAATTTCACTTCGGGATTGATGTTGAGCGCGCGCTCTAAGAAAAGATTGCCGTCGCTGACCAACAATACGCGGAGGGCACGTTGCGGCGCGATTTGCGTCCACGCGATGTTGTCGGATTTCAGGTCATCGTCCGCATCGAAGCGCACGCTCCACAAGCCCGGGCCGATATTCAAATCGTCGAAAAGCTGCGATTGTTGATCCTTCGCCCCAATCGTCAAAGGTCGCACGGCGACAACGTTTCCGTCGCGCGACAGTTCGAGGTTGACGGTTTGTTCGCGGTCGGAAAAGTTGCGCACGGTCGCAAAAATTTGATATTGGCTGCCCTGCGAATAGCCGCGTCGCGCGTCCAAAGCCGTGATCGCCAGATTGTTGTTGCGGTTGCCGATCTTGACGAATTGCAAGCCGCTCGAACCAGTTGCGACATCTTGCAAAGCGGGCACGGAACCATCGCTGAGAACGTAAATTTGCGCGCCCTTTTTGTTCTGCAGAAGCGACGAAGCGAGTTGGATCGCGTCGCCCAGATTGTTCGGTGTGTCTCCGGCGCGTGCCAGATTGATGGCGCGTTTGAGCGCGTTTTTGTCGGTTGTCGGCGAAGCTAAAACGCGCGTTTGCGCTCCCGCAGAAATGATCGTCGCCGAATCGCCAGCAGAAAGCGCGCTCACCAGTTTCAAGGCTTCGTTCTGCGCATGTGCGAAACGACTGGGCGCGACATCGGTCGCCTGCATCGAAGCCGAGGCATCCAAAATGATCGCCATATTTTGCCCGCCGATTCCCAGTACGCGCATCGCGGGACGCACCAGAGCGAGGACGCACAGCGCGATAAAAGCGATTTGCAGCCACATCAACAAACTTGAGCGCAGTTTTTGCCAGGGCGAGTTCGCCTGCAAATCGCGCAAAGCCGTCGGCCACAGCATGGTTGACGAGATGATGCGCTCGCGGCGCTTCAGTCGCAAAACGTAAAGCAGCAAAATGACGCCGATGAGAGCGGCGTACACAAAATTAAAAGGCGCGAGAATGTTCATTCGAGTACTCGATTGCGCAGTTTCCACGCGGAACGTAGGATTCCATAACAAACCATGTCGTGACGTTCGCCGTAGCGCAAAATATGTTCGCGCAAAACGCCTTCGTGCGTCATGCCGTTTTTTTGCATGACGCATCCCGATGCTGGATTGCAGCCCAGATGACGCGCATAAATTTTGTGCAGATTGCAGTTTGAAAAACCGTAATCAAGAATTATGCTTGCGGCTTCGCTGCAAATTCCCTGGTTCCAGAACGGCACGCCGATCCAATAACCAATTTCCGCGATGTTGTTCGCCTTATCGAAACCTAAACTGATGCAGCCGCACAATTCCTGCGTGGCGCGCAAAACGATGGCAAAGTTGTGGATTCGGTTGGAAGCGAAGTTTTCGACGTGCGTGGCGATCCAGCTTTCCGCCATGCCGTCTTCGTAAGGATGCGGAACGGTCAACGTCATGCGCGCGATATTCCATTCGCCCGCCAAACGCTGCACAGCGTTGGCGTTTTGCATATGAAAAGAACGCAAGATCAAACGTTGCGTTTCCAATGTTGGTTGCGAAGTGTTCATAGCGATTCGAGTACTCGATAGTTGGGTTTTACGCGGTTGACAAGTCGGGTTCGACCAAAAGCGCAGCGGAATTTTCGCGTGACAGACGCCGTGTTTCACCAATGAAAAGTACAACAATTGACACCCAGCACAACATTTCCAGTAAAACCATGACCTTGGTAAGGAAGGGCGGCGGCCAGGATTCAACAGGATATTTAGTCCAGACGAGAGCATAATTTAACGAAACATAAAGCCCGCTCACGATATAGAATATTGTCGCAGCTGACATCTGCAATGCCACGACCAACGGCGCCAGCCACACCAGATATTGAATGCCAAAGGCGGGCGTCAAAACCATAAACAGCAACATTAGCATGGTGCACTGCTGAAACAAATCAGGTTTGCGGCGTAAGCGGTTCATCCAAATCGTGTTTAAAAGCAGCGACGATAGCAACAAGAAGCGGCCATTATGCATGAACAAAAAGTCAATGATTCCCCATTCGGGAGGCAAAAGCCGGAGCCAGCGCGAAATTCCCCAGGTACCATAAAGTCCGTTGTAGCCGAAAGCGCGATGCCAAATAAAAATCGGGTTCTGGAAAAAATAAGGCCACCCAGCGCAAAAGATAGTCGCCGCAACCACTATCGAGTACTCGAGACGTCGTCGCGGCTCGTTCAAGAACAGCAGGAAAAGAGGCACGAAAATGAGAGGCATCAACTTAATGTTCAAGCTCATGCCAAACGCTAGGCCAACCATCCAAGCCGCCTGCCTGCGCTGCAAAAACAACAGCGACAGCAAGAGTAAAAACATCATAATCGAATCGGTGTTGCCGTGAAATCCTGACACCCAGATTGTCACCGGCGCACCGATATAAAGCAGATAAGCCCACTGGGAAGTGATTTGATGTTCCGCGACAGCGCGCTCTTCGATGATTTTCCATAACACCAACGTGCTTCCGACATCGGCAGCAACCGACGCCAGGCGCAAGCAAAACGCGAAAGGCCATGCTGTTAGATCTGAGAAAAAGCGGATGCCACGCGTGAAATACAGCATGAACGGCAAGTAGTTGAACGCTGCATTGGTCGCCAAAGAACTGTGATAAAGGCTCCAGCCTCCGCGCCTCAGGATAACATCGCTGAAATTTTTGTAGGTGCCGACATCCTGCGTTCCTGGCGAAGCCCACGCGAGGTAAAGTTTCAAGAGTAAAGCTATAAATCCAACCATCACAAGACGCTGTTTCCAGCGCTGCGAAAACACTTCAGCTAATGCATCACCCTTGGCTTGATGTGCAGCTTTCATGATTGGGTATTTCATCTTTACTGGATTCATTGCACCAAGCCTGAGCCACGCAACAATCGCAAAACTGTGGTTTCGACCGGAACATCGTTGGAAACCTGAACGTAGTTCATGCCCAATTTGAGGCAAAAGGCGCGTAAATCGGCGCAATGCGCATCAATATTGGTTTTGTAAGTGCGTCGCAAACTGTCGCTCACCGTGACTTCGCGGATGCGGCTGCGGTTTTCCACGTCCACCAATTTCAAGTCGCCAACGAGTACTGGATGGAGTTCTTCGCGGTCTAAAACTTGAATCGCCGTCACGTCAAAACCACGAGCCGCGAGCGTTTTAAGCCCGTTTTCGTAACCTTGCGGCAGCAGGAAATCGGACAATACAACGGCAATGCCGCCGCGACGCGCCTGCAGCGCCACGCTTTTGGTGGCGGCTGTCAAATCGGCTTCGCCAGCCGCGATTTGAGCTTCCAGAAAATTGAATAATCGCGGTGGCGCACCACGTCCGCGCGACGGCGGAAACCAGGCGCGCACGTTGCCATCGAAAACCGCCGCACTCACGCGGTCGAACGCCGTTAGGCCAATATAACCCAGAGCGCCCGCGATTTGTTCAGCCAAAAGTAGTTTGGTTGGCGTGCCAAAACTCATGGAAAGGCTGGCATCCAGCAACAACGTGATGTCCAAGTCTTCTTCTTCCAAAAACTGTTTGAGATAAAGTTTCTCGAAGCGTCCGTAAGCGTTCCAATCGATGCGGCGAAGGTCGTCGCCCAGGTTGTAAGGGCGAAAATCGGCGAACTCGACGGAGGCGCCGCGCTTTTGCGAACGTTTTTCGCCGCGCGCCGAACCGCTGAACATGCGGCGCGAATGCAGCGCAAGAGCATCCAATTGACGAAGAAAAGGGGGCGAAAGCAGCATAAAGAAACGCCAAGAAAGTGCGACAGGAGCGCGGCGGCAGCAGACCTTGCAGGAAACCTTACGAGACAACTGTAACAATTATACGGCTTGCGCGCTCTTGAGTTGGGGCGCACGTTTCTCGCGCGTTTTATGAGCAGTGAAAAGAAGGTTGAAAAGCCATGGAAAAGTTGTCCCTGATGGCTTGCGTCACGCCTGCGAAATGTGCTATATTTAACGTCCGTTGCCCACGAGTTCGCCGTTTCGAGTTGTTTTTGCGACTTTTGCAAATCGAGTACTCGAATGTTCGGGCGAACCTTTTGTTGGCTTGTTGTCGTTGTGCATGGCGCTATCGTCTATCGGTTAGGACACGGCCCTTTCAAGGCTGAAAGACGGGTTCGACTCCCGTTAGCGCTATTTTTCCGTCGTAATTTTTGTATTGGCCGTTCTTTGATCTAAGCTTCGGTTTGCTGTGAAGCGCGAGTCAAAGCCTTCCGCAGGGCCAATTTTGTATTGCCGGCCTTGCTTTTTTGAAACCTTCAGGTGATTCATGCAAGCGCTTCGTCCCGGCGACATTCTCATTGTAGATTCCGACCCCGAATTTTTGTCTATTGCCTGCGATGTCCTGATACAACAGGGACACATGGTAATGACGTGTCAGACAGGACGCGAAGCACGTCGCCATTTGGAGCGCGTGCCTTACGACATCGTGATTTGCGGCTGGCGCTTGGAAGATGAAGAAGGTTCGGAACTTTGCGAGTTCATCAAGACCAATCCCGACCTGCCTAATATCGCGGTCGCTTTGTTAGTCGATGATGCCGCCGATGATTTGTGGCTGGCCAATGTTTTCGCGGCGGGTGGCGGCAAGGATCGTAGCGGCACGCCGGACGATCTCATTCTTAAAACCGCGAGTAGCCGCGAAGTCGGCGTGCGCGTGCAAAGCCTCTTACAAATGCGCCGCTATCGCCAGGAAATCGGCAACGCTCTCGAAACCATCATGGCGATGGCCGAAGGCATCGAAGAACAAGATCGTCGGGCGCGCGGACATTGTAAGCGCTTGGCCGTGATGACGATTGAACTGGGTGCGGTTCTCGGTTGCGACGATTGGGAACTGACGGCTTTGGAGCGTGCCGCCTATTTGCACGACATCGGAAAAATCGCCATTCCAGGCGCAATTATTTCCAAAACCGAAGCGCTCACGCCGCGCGAAATGGACATCATCAAAAGCCATGTCGTATTGGGCGAAAAGTTGTGCGAGCCGGTTGCGGGATTGAAGCCGGTCTTGCCGATTATTCGCCATCACCACGAGCGTGCCAATGGCACGGGTTATCCCGACGGTTTGCGCGGCGAATTTATTCCGGTTCTGGCGCAGATTTTTTCGATTCCCGATATTTACGACGCGTTGCGGATGTGGCGGCCTTTTCGTACGCCGATGAGCCAGGCGCAGGCGATTGAAGTGATGCGCCAGGAAGTCGCGCAAGGTTTCTGGAATCGCCACATTTTTGAAAGTTTCACCACGAAAGTGTTGCCTGGTCTGGAAGATAGACTGGACTCGATTCATGCGCTGTGGCCGTCAGTTTAGAATTGTTTGTTGAACGCCATCGAGTACTCGAAGTGAGTATTCGATGGCGTTTTTTTAAGTTCTGTTAAGAAGAATTGATCGTTGTTCGGAAGTTTGCAAGTTGTCATTGTAAACGGGTGTCAACAAAGTTCGGGCCGGGCGTAAAAGAAAGGGTATGGCTTAAATGGTGAATTTTGCAGACAAATTCGCATTGATTGGCACTTCAACGAACCCGGGTGCCATTACCAAAGAAGGAATGTGTCGCGCGCGAAGCGAGAAACCTTAATGGTGCGCAAAGCCGAAGGTTTCTCACTTCGCGCAATAAGAATACGATGCCGCTCTTCTTCATTGTCCACATTTGATTTGTGGCCTCGCGTGGTGATGCGACGAGCTTTTGTCTTAGTTTGCGATTTCATTTTTCATGCCTGTCACAGTGCGTTGCGGCGATCCCGCGTTCGATGATTTGCCGGTCGCGTGCGAAGAATGGCTGCGCGCGTCGTCGCTCGTCATCGCTCTGAGTGGCAGCGATTTTCCCGCGTCAGGACTTCCGGGTGCGCGCGATTCCATTCTTCGCGGCTATCAAACTTCTGCTACAGCGCTCATCAACTTGAACGATCATGCGCAAGCCTTGTGGGGCGGTGCGTTTTTCCAGACCGACGTTTCGTCCGCTGTCGATGCGCAACTGCGCGCGCCGCGACCCGATGGTTCGCTCTTCGACCGCGTGCGACCTTTGCCATGCGACGAAATTTCTTCACACGAATCTTTCGATGATCTGTTGCGCAACATTCGCTGGGAGCGCGAAGAATTGCAAGCGCAAAGCGAAAGTTGGGCGGTTCTGGCAATTTATCGCGTGTGGCAGGCGACGGGCGATAAAAATGCTCTGCTTGCTCGTTTGCCAATTTTGGAACGTGCGTTGGAGTATGCGCGGCATCATCCGCAGCGTTGGTCGAGCGAACTGGAATTGCCTAAACGTGCCTTTACTTTGGACGCGTGGCCGCTTGAATTCGGGCGCGAACCGAGTACTCGAACCTTCGATGAGCACACAAAATGGTGCGTTCATGCGGGCGATGCGTGTCGCTTGTTTCAAGCGTGCCAAGCTTTGGCGCAAATGTTTGGCGCGGTCGGGCAGGCGAGCGATCAGGAAAAATGGCGCGAGCGAGCGACGCATCTCGAAGCGCAATTGAACTCCGTCGGTTGGAACGGTAATTTTTACAGCCATCAAATTCATCTTGATGCGGTTCGCGTGCGCGGCGTCGATGAAGCGCGCCAACTTGCGGCGTGCAACGCGTGGGCGATAAATTCAGGTCTGGCGAGCCATGAACAATGCACTTCTATCTTGCGCGAATATATGAGGCGGCGCGAACTCAATCTTGAGAAATCGTTTTGCGAATGGTGGAGCATTCAGCCGCCTTTTTCCGCTGAAAGTTTCGGCGTCGAGCCTGGCAATGGCGCGAACGGCGGCATCTGGCCGGTTGTTGGAGGCGAAGTCGCGCGCGCCGCTCTCGCGCACGGGCACGAAAGTTATGGCGTGGAAACCTTACGGCGCTTTCACGATCTGGCGCTGAAAACGCGACGTTTGTGGCCGTGCTACGCGCTCGATGGAACGCCACAGCGACAAGTCGAGTACTCGAATCGCTCGGTTGCAACGACTTCGCATGATGCGGTCGCGGCTTCGGCGTTTTTGCGTGCTCTGGTTGAAGGCGTCTGCGGCGTGCGCGATGACGACGCGTTATTTTCTTCTATTACGCTCGCTCCACGCTGGCCTGCCACAGGTCAAGCCAGCGCCGAAGTCGAGGTTTCCTATGCGGGAAATGCGGCTTATGTCACCTATCGCTGGGCGCTCGATGGCGGGCGCATGACGTTGGATTACGAATCAAAGGCCAAGCACATCGCTTTTGATTTGATGCTGCCGCGCGGCAACTTGCCTGAACGCGTCGCCTTGAACGGGCGCACACACGAATACGCGCTGGTTCCCGTAGAAAAAAGCAAATACGTCCGTTTTGAAACCGATAAAAAACGCGGTACAGTTGCCATTACATTAAAATAAAATTAACCACCAAAACACAAAGTTCACCAAGAGAATAGAGTATTTAGCTCACAATTTTCTTGGTGTGCTTTGTGTCTCAATGGTTCAAAAAGAAATTATGGACAAGTTAAAAATCGGCATTATCGGCTTGGGCAATATGGGTGCAACGCACGCGCGCAACTTGCCACAGGTGGAAAACGTGGAAGTCGTCGGCGTTTGCGACGTGGACGCCGAACGCGCCCTAAAAATCGGCGAAGAAACCGACATTGCGGCGTTTTCAGACGCTTCGCAAATGATGCAGGAAAGCGGTTGTCAGGCGGTTTTGATAGCGACGCCGCATCCCTTCCATCGCGCGGCCTGCGAAGAAGCGGCATCGCGCGGGTTGCACGTCTTGTGCGAAAAACCGCTGGCGGTTCATGTCGCGGACGCGGACGCGATGGTCGAAAGTTGCAAGCGTGCAAACGTGATGCTGGGCGTTGTTTTTCAGCAGCGCACAGAAACATCGCGGCGCGCTATGAAGAACCTGATTTCGCAAGGCGCGATTGGCGAAATTTATCGCGTGGCGATGAGCGCCCCTTGGTATCGCCCGCAATTTTATTACGATTCGGGCGCCTGGCGCGGCACCTGGAATGGCGAAGGCGGCGGCATTTTGATGAACCAGGCGCCGCATTCGCTCGATCAATTGCTGTGGCTGGGCTTGCCGCCGCAAAGCGTGCAGGCGCTTGTGAGTACGCGATTGCACAACATCGAAGTCGAAAACACCGCGCTGGCGATTCTCGATTATGGCAACGGCGCGACCGGAACTTTGTCGACTTCAACTGCGGAAATTTTAGGTTCTGAGCGCATCGAAATCTTTGGCGAGCAAGGCGTTTTGAGTTGGGAAAACGGCAAGCTGCATCATTATATAGGGGAAACTTCGTTGACAGAACATTTGCAAACTTCAAACGAAGCGTTCGGTTCAATCAAGGGCGACTGGCACGATGTTGACATCGAGACGACAGCAAACCATGGCGAAACGGCGCCCGGCGGCGCTTCAACAGGCGGCCACAATGCGATTGTTTACGCTTTTGCCGATGCCGTTACGAGCAACGATGAAAGCAAACTCATCGCGCGCGGCGAAGATGGCGTCGCCTCGCTCGAACTGGCGAATGCAATTTTGATGGCTGGCATAACGCGCCGCGAAGTTTCATTTCCTCTGGATCGCGTGGCTTATCAAGAATTGTTGGCAAAACTGCAAAATGGTGAAACAAAGGTGTGAAATCGAGTACTCGTATCTCCCAATCATTATGAAGAGCAAAGTTTCGACGTATCTTTTTCGGGAAAGCAATCAGAGGGCGAATTCGCGCTAAATGACTTTCATTGCAAACGTTGCCACTGAGATATACTGCTTGTTGAAGCCAAAAAACGAATGGCAATTGGATCAGGGAAATAATCATATGAATTTTTTCATTAGCAGGTTTCATTACATGAACCAAGCAAACGCAAAATTTGTGGTCTCACGGTTCTAAGCGCCGCCATTTTTGAAATGTCATTTGAAAAACCAGATGTTCGCATTAGGTATGATAATATATATTATGAAACAAAAATCGAAAAAACAGATAATCCATATAAAAATATTATATTAAAAATTAAATAATAAATATTAAGTAGATAATTTATAATATTTATATAATTGTTTTACAGATACGTTTTTTATAATCGCATAATAAACATTATATTGAGATATACGAACCAACATTATTTTCATAAGAATGAATTAGATATTACTTCAATATATAAATTACAAGTATGAAGATAATGGAAGATGTATAATGTATGATTTTGATAAATGAAGAAAAAACATGATGTTGATAAGTAAGCAAGAGAAACGATGTTTATAAAAGCGAAAAAATATTATGTCGATAAGTGTAGATAAGTATGAAGATAATAAGCGTAAAATAACTGAAGAAGATATTTAACAGTTCAAAAGTTGTAAGACTGATTTAGATACACTGCGGATGAACTCATTAGCACAAACGTTGAAATTTGGAAAACTGGTAGCATCGAGGCAATGATCAAACACGATGTCTGAGAACGCGCTTTTGGTGAACGTCGAGTACTCGCAACTTTCGGTAGCTGAAGTGCGCGACGGACGCTTGTTCGATTTCGAGGTCGAGCAAAACAATCGTTTGGTGGGCAATATTTATCTGGGGCAAGTCGAAACGATTTTGCCAGGCATGGACGCGGCTTTTATCGACATCGGTTTGCGGCGCAACGCCCTGATTTACGCTGGTGACATCGGCTTGACACCAGGAAACCTCGCCCATAATGTTGCGCACGACAATAACGTTAATGCGCAAAATTTGCCGATTGAAAAGTTGCTGCGCGGTGGCGATAAAATTGTTGTCCAGATCGCGCGTGCGCCTTTGGGCAGCAAAGGCGCGCGCGTCACCGGCCATTTATCCTTGCTGGGGCGCTACATTGTGCTGGCAACAAACGCGGAAAACGTCGGCGTTTCGCGGCGCATCGAGAACGCGGCAGAACGCGAGCGTTTGCGTCGTCTGGTAGAAAAACTGCGGCCTCTCGATCACAGCGTGATTGTGCGCACCGAAGCCGCCGGAGTTTCTGAACAAGAATTGGCGCAGGATGTTCGCTTGTTGCTGCGCCAACTGGAACGCATCGAAAGCAAAGCAGCCACTATTAATCAACCGACGTTGCTGTACCGCGAAACGGGATTGTTGGGGCGCGTGGTGCGAGATCGCTTGAACGACAAAATCAATCGTATCGTCGTCGATTCCCCAGTCGAGTACTCGATGTTGCGAGAAATGGTCGAAATGACGCTGCCGCACTTGGCGGATCGCGTGCATTTGCATCAGGAAACTGCGTCCCTGTTTTCCTTTCATGGTCTTGAAGACGACCTGAGCGCCTTGAACGAACGCTTGGTGCCTTTGCCACGCGGCGGCTATTTAGCGATTGATGAAGCCGAAGCGCTGACTGCCATTGATGTCAATACGGGCCGTTTCGTCGGCAAAAGTCGCCTGGCTGATACGGTTTTGCAAACCAATCTTGAAGCGGCGGCGGAAGCGGCGCGTCAACTGCGTTTGCGCAACATCGGCGGCATCATCGTCATTGATTTTATTGACATGGAACAAACGCGGGATCGCGTCAAAGTGATGGACGCGCTGGAAAAAGCCTTGAAGGAAGATCGCGCGCGGACACGCATCGTGCAGCTTTCGCCGTTGGGTTTGGTTGAAATGACGCGGCGACGCGATGGCGACACTTTACGACAATCAAGCACCGACGAATGTCCTTATTGCGACGGCGAAGGGCGCATTCAAAGCCCGTCCAACGTGGCATTGCAAACCGCGCGCGCCGTCCGAAACGCCGTTGCAGAACACCAGAAGACACTCAATCAAAAGCAAGAAATCGCCGCTGAGGTGACGCTGCATCCTTTGGTCGCCGTCGAATTTTTGGGCAACGATAACGAGGCGATCAGCGCTCTGGAAGCCGAAACTAAAACGCCCATTTCCCTGTTCGTTTCCCCGACTTTCCATCAGGAAGCGAGCCGTGTGGAAATCATGAATGCGAGCCAGAACGATAAAATCGATGAAAAATACCGCGAAGGCGCGCGTTTTGAAATTGCGGCGCCAGCGTGGCTCAACGACGAAATGACTTTCGCTACCATCAATCGCCGCCTCGTTCGCGTTGATGACACGGCGCAACAATCTGCCGCGCCAACTTCGGGCAAAAACGAGGAAAAGAGAATTTCTTGTCTGGTTGAAGTGATACGCGCCAGCCGCTGGTTTCTTGAAGTGCGCTTCTTGGTCAGTGGCGAACCGAAAATCTCGACCGCCGCGCAAAGTCCAACTTCAGATAAGATCGGCAGCCACCAAAAATGACGGATATTTCCTCGCAGAAGAAAGCCAAAGTATCAAGCGATGTCTGGCCGCTGAATCACTTGTTTCAACTCAGTCGCCGACGCGTTGACGCACCGCAATTTTTTATCGCGGCGCGTCAACGCAAGGCGCGCTATGTGGTTTCCGAAGTCACTCAATTCCCTGATGTGGCATCGGACGCAACGTTGGATGAAGCGAATTCCGGCTGGTTTGCGCAGTCTTTATCTACCGATCTGGTTCCGATTATTGGTGACAACCCGCAGCAACTGCATCCGCGCTACGTGATGGCAGTTTTATCGTCGCGCAGCATAGAAAAGCCTATTGCTTTGCGCGATTTTCCGATTCCCGCCATCGAATTTTCAACGCTGGAAAGCGTGCGTCGCTCGATGACATTGAACAGCATGAGAATGAGCCTGGAATACTTTCAGGACGGTTCGCTTCGAGTACTCGAACTGGTGGAAAATCGCTTGGCGGCAAAGCAGCGCGACGTGGTTCACGATTTATGTGTTTATCTGATG
This sequence comes from Abditibacteriaceae bacterium, assembly GCA_965277285.1. Lineage (GTDB taxonomy): Bacteria > Armatimonadota > Abditibacteriia > Abditibacteriales > Abditibacteriaceae > DASVUS01. Next base: position 749,197 of record OZ255721.1, read on the forward strand.
CGCCATTTATTGGACATTCGTGCCCGGGAACGTGAAGCCCGTTTTCTGCGCGCCGAATCTGTCGCGGCGTTTTTGGGTTTGAACGAAAAACGCGTGCAACAATTATTTCTCGCCCGACGTTTGTCGGCTTCGTCCATGACGCAAAAGCTGGAAGAAAACTACGCTGGAACAATTCGCCGAAAATTAGATGTCGAACAACTTGTCAGCAGTCAGATCGTTTTACTTCGTCCGCAATTGCGCCACTTTGAGAAAGAAGAAGACCAGCTTTTTACGCTGTTGGATGCTGTTGTCGCGCGACTTCGCGCTTAATCTTGATCTTCGTTCGTCGCCGGAAGGCAACGTTGTTCGATGCGGCGATCTGGTACCAACCACATCAAAGCGACGGCAATATACAGCGCGATGGCAACCCAACGATTGACGAAGGCGACTCCAACGGCAATAGCATAAACCAGCACGGACAATTTGCCTTTACCGTCGTTGCCAATCGAGCGCGCCAACTCCGAATCTTCGCCGTTGCAGGCGATCAAGGCGCGCACAAGGATGTAATAAGCGACGCCCGCCATAAATACGACAAAGCCGAAGCACGCGACAGGCCACGTCGCAAAATGATTTTCGCCCATCCAACCGGTCACAAAAGGCGCCAGCGACAGCCAGAATAACAAATGCAAATTCGCCCACAAGGTCACGCCGCTGATATGCTCGACGGCCTTCATCATGTGATGGTGATTGTTCCAATAAATGCCGATGTAAATAAAACTGAGAATGTAGCTGAGGAAAACGGGAATTTGTTCGCGCAACGCCACCAAACTATCGCCGTGCGGGATTTTCAAATCGAGCACCATAATCGTGATGATGACGGCGATAACACCATCGGTAAACGCTTCCATGCGACCTTTTTCCACAGCTTCCCCTTCCTATTTCGAGTACTCGATAGCGGTTTGATAGTGGCTCAATGAAGTGAGGCTGTTCAACGAACCCGAAGCGTGAGCGAGGGATAAAAGTTAGCTCCTTGGTTCACGCTTCGGGTTCGTTGAACAGCCTCACCACCTAAACCATTAACCAACGATGTTATTGAGCTTTGCGACGCTTCGCCAATAAAAAGACGAGCAAGCTGATAATCGCTAATTCGGGCAACATCGGTGGTAGATTTTTCTTGGCGCCGCTTGTTTTTTTATTATCGCCCGAGTTTTTATCATCGTCGGATTTTTTATCGCCCGCTTTTTGCTGACCGTTCGCTGTGGTTTTGCCGGAGGAAACTTTGGCGTCTTCGGGCGCCGAAGAAGATGGCGCATCGCCGCGCGCCACGCGTCCGCTGACGACTTCGTCCTGCAATTGCAGCAATTCGCGGTAAACGACTTCCCATTGCTCGAAGGGAATGTCCTGATCGTGCAAATCGCCTTTGAGCGTTTCGATTTCTTTCAGTTGATTTTCGCGCTCGTTTTCGCCCACCGGATTATCGTGCCACTTGTGGTAAAGCGTGGTGATTCGGTCCTCGAACTGCTGCGATTTTTCTTCCCATGTCAAATACGCTTCGGTAAATGGAACACGTTGTGTGATAATGGCGCGCGCTTGCGAAGCGGTTGGTTTTTTGCCGGTCAAAATCATGTCGGTCGGATGAACGATGATGTTCAAGCCATTGTCGCCCGCCAGCATTTTCGCGCCTGGCGTCACCAAACCTTGCACAATCGCTTTCGCCAACAAACTCATCACCAGAACTGGCGGCTTGATATACCACGGCATTTCGACTTCTTTAACGGGCAAATCGTTTTGCGTCAAAGCATCGCGCAAATCGCGCATCACAATCTCGTAACCGTCGTCCTTCAACTTGATCGGAACGTGTTGGGTTTGCAGCCTTTTGACGTAGGTAATGGCGATGGTCACAATGGAAGTTAGCATCATCAACACGATGCCGACGGCGAAACCTGGCGCGATAACCCAGCCTTTCACCACTTGAAGTGCTTTGTCTTTCAGCGTTTCCGGCGGCTTGTTGTCAACGAACAACGAAGCGATACCGATAATAAATGGCAAGACGATCACGAAGATGATGGCGAAGCGGTGAATGATTTCCTTGATGCGCGGCGTGCCCAGATTTCTGTTCAGCAAGAACAGAAATTGCGTGACTTCGGGCGCGAAAATGCTGATGACGAAAACGACCCACAAAATCGACATCAAACTGATTCCGGCCAAGAGATATTGGCGCTTGGGCGGCATTTTTCCGAAGAAGCCGACCATCGCCCACGAAAACAAAAAGGCGGCGATACGTCCAAACGAGTTAATTAGCGCAGTCGTTAAGGCGGCGATAAGTGCGGGCATGAAAATTCCTTGCGATTTGGGAAGCTGTCTGCGAAAGTCTGAAGTTTGTATCGAGTACTCGAATCGGCATCTTAATGATTCGAGCGCAGTGTAACTGCAAATTGTGTGCAACAAGCGTTTGGGCTTTCGATGTCTTGAAGCAGTAAAAACGTTAGACTGGAACGACTTTGGCGTTGATTCTTAATTCGGGTGAACTTTTGAAAATAGCGCTGATTGGCGATTCGATGGTGGAAAAATGGGGGCCGGAGTGTCCTCAACTCAAAACCGAACTGGCTCGCGTCTTTACGCGGACGACGTTTGAAATCAACAATTTCGGTTTGGGCGGCACGCGCGCCGGACACGGATTGTGGCGCGTTTCGCACGATTACAAAGACGGCGACGGCAAATACCGCGCGTGCCTGAGCTACAACGACCCTGACATCGTGATTATCGAATCGTTCGCTTACACCAACTGCGTGGACGATGCGGAAAGTTTGCCTGAATACCGCGACGTGATGCGCAGTTTATGGGAAGAAGTCGGGCGCACGACTGCCGCGCAACGCTTGTTTCTCGTCCCACTTCCACCCGACCGCGACAAGTTTCTCGAAACCGCGAACAATTATTATTACACCTCGAAAATAACGCGGCAGCGCATGGCCGACCGCGCCACGCTTTATCTGGAAGAAGCGTTGCGCATCGCGGCGGACGAAGAATGGCCGGTTGCCGATGTCTATGGCGAAGTGCAGAAGAAAGTAGAGTACGGCGACAAATTGCGGCGCTTCATCAATCAATCGGATTGCCTGCATCCTTCGATTTATGGTTATCAGGCGATGGCGCGCGTCGTTGTCCGCGCTCTCGACAAGCATGAAATGATCAAGGAAGTGATCTCGAAATGAAGGTCGCTCCGGCTGACAGCTATCGTTCAGAATGACAAATCGATCATTTTGAATGAAAGATGTAATCACAAAGTGACTTCGAGTACTCGATTTCAGAGCACAACTGTTGCAGCGCATTCGTATTCCGTATTCGTATTCATACTTCCGTATTCATCGTTTGTTTTCTTATGACCGATTCTCAATTTGGGCCGTTGGCGCCGTATTATGACGAACTGATGGACATTGTGCCTTACGAGGCGTGGGTCGATTACGTTTCGACGTTGTTTTTGCTGGCCGATCACGAGCCATCTCGCGTGCTCGATGCGGCGTGTGGCACCGGCAACGTGTCATTTAAAATGGCGCGTCGCGGCTGGAACGTGACGGGCGTTGATTTGAGTTCGGCCATGATCGAAGTCGCGCAAGCCAAAGCGCAAAACCTCGCGCCGCGCGATGTGCCGCCGCACTTTCTGGCAGGCGATTTCTTCCCTGCCCCACGCTTCATATGCGACGATTTGACGACTTTCGACTTGAACGAAGCCTTTGATAGCGCGACTTGCCTGTACGATTCGCTCAATTACATCATCGAACCGGAAAAACTACAATTGGCGTTCGCGCGCATCGCAGCTCATGTCGAACAGGGCGGCGTTTTTGTTTTCGATATGAACTCGGATTGGGCCTTCAAAGCCGATCTTTTCACGCAAAGCAACCTCGACTTGCGCCGCGACCTGAACTATGAATGGCGCGCCGATTTCGATCCCGAGTCGCGCATTTGCTCGGTTCACATGATGTTTCGCCGCCGCGCCAATGGTGTAACCCAAACCTTTTACGAAACACACCGCGAACGCGCTTACGAGCGCGAAGAAGTCGAAACTATGCTGCGCGAAACCGGCTGGGATCTACTGCGCTCGTTCGATGCCTACACTTTAAATCCGCCGCACGCGCGAAGCGAACGCTGGTATTTTCTGGCGCGTCGTGCCTAAAAGCGTTCGCTGTTGCGTTGCTTTATGTCCGGGTCGCAAACAAAACAACGAGTACTCGAAGTTCGAGTACTCGTTGTTTTGTTTGCAACTGTTTTACTTGCTGCGTCGTGTTGTCGCCCAGACAAAATCGCGGTTCATCTCGCGGATGTGCGTGATGGAAATCTCTTTGGGGCAAACGGCTTCGCATTCGCCTTCGTTCGAGCAATTGCCGAAACCTTCGGCGTCCATTTGCCACACCATACGCTCGACGCGACGGTCACGCTCAGCTTGGCCTTGCGGCAAATGCGCCAACTGCGAAATCTTGGCGGACGTAAAAAGCGCGGCGCTGGCGTTTTTACATTGCGCCACGCACGCGCCACAACCGATACACGCAGCGGCATCCATCGCCGCATCGGCGTTTTCCTTGGAAATCGGCAGCGCATTTCCGTCCGGCGCGCCGCCCGTATTGACCGAAATGTAACCGCCCGCCGCGATGATGCGGTCGAAGGCGCTTCGATCCACGCTGATGTCTTTGATGACGGGAAAAGCGCGGGCGCGCCACGGTTCGATGACAATCGTGTCGCCGTCTTTGAAGCGCCGCATATGAAGCTGGCAAGCGGTCGTTCCGGCGTCCGGGCCGTGCGCCATGCCGTTGATCATCATAGCGCAGGAGCCACAAATTCCCTCGCGGCAATCGTGGTCGAAAGCGACCGGATCATCGCCCTTGCGAATCAATTGCTCGTTCAGTTGATCCATCATTTCCAGGAACGACATATCAGGCGAAATATCGGCAATCGAGTACTCGATCATCGCGCCTTTGGTTTTGGCGTTCTTCTGGCGCCACACTTGAAGTTTGAGATTCATCTTTGATTTCCTTCTGTTCGCTTCCTGCTTCTTCGCTTCCTACATCTTCGCTTCCTACATCTTCGCTTCCTGCAAGCCATTATTCTGAGGCGACAATTGAATCGGCGGTTCGGCGTTCTGCGTTCGATTTCGTTTGGAGGCAAGCAACCTGCTTTTGTTTTAAACGCAGCGTCTTCCTCAATGAATGTCGAAAGTGCCTTCCTATTGTTCTGGCCAAGGGTTCATTAAGCTTGTGATGCAAATCGTTGTTTTCCTGTACATATTGGAAAAGCGTTTCGAGCGCACTTGAATCAAATTCGTCGCGGCTGAAAAAATTTTGTGGCGGCAGCAAAGACGAAGCCACTTGGCTTTGAGAAAGCTGACTATTCAACAACGATTTTTCTGACAACGAGTGTAATCGCTCGACGATTTCAAAATGCGCGGGCAGAAAAGTCTTTCGCGCGCCCTGAATGGCCGTGTTCGCAAGTGCGATCTTGACCGGAAACGAAACGCTAATCAAATGCTCGACATCGCCTTCGATGCGTTGCATTTGTTGCTGCGTCAAATGCGTTTCCTTGTATTCTGCAATGCGACAATCGGAAAAATCAAGTTTAATTCCCATTTCCGCCAAGCCCCTCTCGCAATTTCGGCGAATTTCAGGCGAGCAAGAAAGGCCATTGATATCTATTACCAGCCGACAGTACTCCCAGCTTTCTAAAAAAGTTATCAACCACAGATAGTAAAACAGAAAATAAGTGCGCTCGAGACCCAGCAACGGTTCCACCGCGTAATGGTAGAACTCGATTTCCGTTATTACAGTGCTACTGGAATACTGGGGCAAATAAATGACGTCTTGTAACGGCTGCAACAAAGGAGAATTTTTGTTGCTGGCCAGCATCAAAAGATGGTTGCCGGTGAAGAAGCCGGAATCGAAGGAACAATACGATTCCCATTGGGCGCGCGCGTCGCGCAGGATGAAGATATTTTCAGTCTGGTAATGCTGGCGCAGCCAATCTTGCAGATAGGCCGTGCGGCAGAACTCGAGCAGCGGACGACGCCCCGAATGTTCGGCATTAGCGATTAACGAATCGAGATATTTTTTGAGGTCGTCGCTTTCTTGTTGATTGCCGGGCTGACGACCGTACGCGAATTCTTTTTGGTAGAACGGAACGAGGCCAGCGTCATTGCGCGGATATTCGTCGAAATAACTAAGAGAAACTTCAGGATGACGCATATCCAGCGCGACTTCACGACTGCAATGCGGTTTCAAACTCTCGAGCGAATCGGCGACGCTTGAGTTCAACGGCTCGTAGTAGCAATAACAAGAGCCATGACAACGAAATTTATTCCACAGATAAGTGCTTCCGGCGCGAAACAGCGAATGTAAAAAGATCGGTTTCATAAGTACTAACAGATCATGCTCCTGTGTTTACCTTGCGCTTACTGCCTTGAGACACGACCAAATCTTCTTAGTAGTTCTTCCTGCTTACTTATCGGGCTATCATATCACTTTTATCACTGCTATGTCACGTCGAGTACTCGATTCACTCTTTCGTCTTGGCGTTCTTCCGCTACCACAGTTGTAAGTTTGAAATTTACCGTTTTTCGTTGTGTGCAAACGTTTCATTTCTCGTCAATGTGACACTTTACAGTTGTTCAAAATGGTGGTGGAAGTTGCTAATTTTCTTTTCCAACTTTTCTTTTTCGCTCACGTTCTTTCCTTGCAATCGAGTACTCGATTCGCGCCTTTACTTATAAGAACGCGTCGCCAGATGCACTTCCTCGAACTCGAGATGTTCTTTGTTCAAGATCGGTGTGGCGTTGTCGCCCGCATATTCCCACGCGGCAACGTAAGCGAAGTTTTCGTCGTCGCGCAGGGCTTCGCCTTCTTCGGTCTGGCTTTCTTCGCGGAAATGGCCGCCGCAGCTTTCCGTGCGATGTAAAGCGTCGCGCACCAGCAATTCGCCAAACTCCAGAAAATCGGCCACGCGACCGGCGCGCTCCAAATCCTGATTCAAGTTATCGGCACTGCCCGACAGTTTCACGTCTTGCCAGAACTCTTCGCGCAGTTTAGGAATCGAAACCAGAGCTTCGCGCAAACCTTGATCGTTGCGCGCCATGCCCGCTTTTTCCCACATGATTTTGCCCAGTTCGCGGTGAAAATCCGTCACTGTGCGATTGCCGTTGATGCTCAGCAACTTGGAGATGCGCTGTTGTGCGTAATGCGCCGATTCTTTGAACGCCGCGTGATCGGTCGTCACTTTGGGCAGCTTGGTTCCCGCCAGAAAGTCGCCAATCGTGTAAGGAATCACGAAATAACCGTCCGCCAAACCTTGCATCAACGCGCTCGCGCCCAGGCGATTTGCGCCGTGATCCGAAAAATTGCATTCGCCCAGCGCGTAAAGTCCCGGCACGCTCGTCATCAAGTTGTAATCGACCCACAAGCCGCCCATCGTGTAATGAATCGCCGGGTAAATGCGCATCGGCTGCTGATACGGGTTTTCGTCCGTAATTTTCTGATACATATGGAACAGGTTGCCGTAGCGACCGCGAATCACGTCTTCGCCCAAACGACTAATCGCTTCCTGAAAATCGAGATAAACCGCCAGGCCGCTTTCGCCGACGCCGCGCCCATCGTCGCACGCTTCCTTGGCAGCGCGACTGGAAATATCGCGCGGCGCGAGGTTACCGTAAGACGGATACTTGCGCTCCAAATAATAATCGCGCTCGTCTTCGGGAATCTGCGCCGGTGCACGCTTGTCGCCCTGCTTTTTGGGAACCCAGACGCGGCCATCGTTGCGCAAAGATTCCGACATCAAGGTCAACTTCGATTGATGTTCGCCCGAAACCGGAATACACGTCGGGTGAATCTGCGTATAGCATGGATTGGCGAACGCCGCGCCCTTTTTATAGGCGCGCCACGCCGCGGTCACGTTGCAATTGAGCGCGTTCGTCGAAAGATAATACGCGTTGCCGTAACCGCCAGTACAAAGAAGAACGGCATCGGCGGAATAGGATTCGATTTCGCCCGTGAGGAGGTTGCGAACCGTGATGCCGCGCGCGATTTCGTCAATTGTCACGACATCGAGCAGTTCGCGGCGCGGGAACAATTTCACGGCGCCACGATCCACTTGGCGCATCAAACTCGAATAGGCGCCCAGCAGCAATTGCTGTCCGGTTTGGCCACGCGCATAAAAGGTACGCGAAACCTGCGCGCCACCAAACGAGCGGTTGTCCAATTGACCGCCATATTCGCGCGCGAAAGGCACGCCTTGCGCGACACATTGGTCGATAATATGGTTGCTGACTTCCGCCAGGCGATAAACATTGGCTTCGCGCGCGCGAAAATCGCCGCCTTTTACCGTATCGTAAAACAAGCGATGAACGCTGTCGCCATCGTTTTGATAATTCTTGGCGGCGTTGATTCCGCCTTGCGCGGCAATCGAGTGCGCACGTCGCGGACTGTCGTGATACGTGAAGTTGAGCACGTTGTAGCCCAATTCGCCCAAGGACGCCGCCGCGCTTCCACCGGCGAGTCCAGTTCCGACCACGATGATGGTGAACTTGCGCTTATTGGACGGATTGACCAGTTTGATATCGAACTTGTGGCGCTCCCACTTCGAGGAAACCGGGCCGCCAGGGATTTTAGAATCGAGCTTCATACGGGAAAAGCCTTTCGAGTACTCGAATTGCGAAATTATGTACGGGCTTGGCGCGCCAAGCCTTTACGAACAAATTAGTTATTTATCGTCGGAAGAAATAAACATACAACGGAATCGAGATGAAGCCGCCAATAATCACCGCTGTAAAAACGCGTCCAACCCACGCCCAAAATGTCGTGTAGCCACCGACGCCGACGCTTTGAAAGGCGCTCGCAAAACCGTGATTGAGGTGAAGCGCCAGCAAAACCAGCGCAACCACATAAATTGCAACGATGAGAATGTTGCCGAACGCGTCATTCACCATGCGCGCGATGTCATCGCCTTCCGCGGGTTGCGTCGCCTGCGCGCTGGCTGTCGCGGTTCCGCTTTGCGTCATCATGGTGGTTGGCGCGCCGTTGTTGGTCGCCATTTCGTAGCGGTATTTGCCCAATCGAAAATGAATGATGTGCAAGATGATGAACAGCAAAGTCAGCGTGCCGGAAACCGCCATATAAGTGGACGAAACCGATTTACGACTTTTGTGAGGGCCAGCGGTAATTTTTCCGTCTTTAGTCCAGCGACGAGAAGCGTATTCTTCTGGTCGCGCGAGTTTGTTCTGGCGCCAGACGCGCAAGCCGATGTAAGCGTGCGCGAGGATCAATAAAACCAGTCCGATTTCCAGAAAAATGGTGATCGGCAAACGGTCGAGGAAGTTGCCGTAAGTGTTGATGTATTCGCCGCGCCCGGGGAAAATCGTCAGGTTTCCCAGCAGGTGAATCACCAGAAAGGCGCACAGAAAAAGTCCGGTGAGGGCGCTGAGGAACTTTTGCGCCACGCTCGTTGTCAGAAGCCGCTTGCGCTTCTCCATGTTTTCTTCTCCACAAATCAATTCAATCGCTTTTCATTATACGTACAACGTGGCGCCGCGTCACAAGAGTTTTGCAGACGCCAATCGAGTACTCGAAACGCGCACTTCGTTATACTTCAAGGCCACATTATGCAAGATTTACGCGCCAATGGATTCCCCTCTTTGGCCGATTTCAGCGAGATTTTTATGACACACGAAACTCCTCAACAACACGTCGAACGCAAAGCGCAACTTGCCAAAACAGCGTCCATCGCCTTGCGCACGTTGTCCACGCAAACCAAAAACAACGCGCTTTTATCTATCGCGGACGCTTTAATAGAAAGCCAAAATCGCATCTTCGAGGAAAACGCCAGGGATTTGGAAGCTGGAAAGGCGCGCGGTCTTTCCGCTGCCCTACTCGACCGCTTGAAACTGGACGAAAAGCGCGTGCTTTCAATGGCCGAAGGCTGCCGCCAGGTCGCCGCTTTGCCCGACCCGATTGGCCAGGTCATCAAAGGCGAAACGCGTCCCAACGGCTTGCGCATCCAACAGGTTCGCGTGCCGCTCGGCGTCATCGGCATCATTTACGAATCGCGCCCCAACGTGACGGTTGACGCGGCGGTTTTGTGCCTTAAATCGGGCAACGCGGTTGTTCTGCGCGGCGGCAGCGAAGCGATCCATTCCAACACGATTCTGGCGCAGCTTATGACCGAAGCGGCGCAAAAAGCTGGTGTTCCCGCGGATGCAATTCAGATCATCGAGACAACCGACCGCGCCGCGACGCAGCATTTGGTGACGTTGAACGGCTTGGTCGATCTGGTGATTCCGCGCGGCGGAGAAGGCCTCAAAAAGGCCTTGATGAGCGTGGCGACAGTTCCCGTGATTTTTGCGGCGGGCGGCGTTTGTCACGTTTATGTCGATGAAAGCGCCGATTTACAGATGGCGTCCGACATCGTTTTTAACGCCAAAGTACAACGTCCCAGCGCCTGCAACGCGATTGAAACGTTGCTCGTTCACCAGGCAATCGCACCTCAGTTTTTGCCGATTATCAGCAAGCGTTTGTGCGACGCCAGTGTCGAGTTGCGCGGCGACCAAAGTGCGCGCCAGATAGCCGATATGAAAGAAGCAAGCGAAGACGATTGGAACGAAGAATATCTGAACCTGACGCTGGCGGTTCGAGTACTCGATTCGTTGGATGACGCGATTGCGCATATCAGCGCGCATGGTTCGGGACATTCCGAAGCAATCGTGACGGAAAATTACGCAAATGCCGAAAAGTTCGTGGCGCAAATCGACGCTGCTGCGCTTTACATCAATTCGAGCACGCGCTTTACCGATGGCTTCGAGTTCGGTTTGGGCGCCGAAGTCGGCATCTCGACGCAAAAGTTGCACGCGCGCGGCCCGATGGGTTTGGAAGCCTTGACCTCGACTAAATACATCACGCGCGGCGATGGTCATATTCGTCCCTGAAAGCGAACCCGAAGCGTGAGCGAGAGCGAACTTTTTACGTCAAATCTCCCTCGCTCACGCTTCGGGTTCGCTGAATGTGCAACGCAACGTTCTTTTTTCCGTCTTTTCCCTATGAAATTTCACCAATTCTTCCCGCTTTTTTCCTGCACAACGATGCTGCTTGCGGGCGCCATGAGTTCTTGCGCCAAACCGCAACAATCGAGTACTCGAACGCTCGCGGCGCCAGTTTCGACAACCGCAACAACAACTGATCCTTGGACAAAGCGCGTTTCCCTTTACGAAGAAAATCGCAACGCTCCACTGCAAACCAAAACCGTGAGCCGCACGCAAAACACGGTAGCGAATGTCGAGAAAATGACGATTCGCGGCGTCAATGGCGACATCGTGCCGTTTTACATCGTGACGCCGCTGAGCGCGACCGAAAAAAATCGCGTGCCGGGCATTATTCTAATTCACGGTTTGACTCAGAACATTGATCAAATGCTGTTTGCCGCACAATATTATGCAGCGCAAGGTTATGCAGTCGTAATTCCTGAGATTGTCAATCACGGCGAACGAAAGACTTCGCACCACGCCTTGTTCGGCAGCGATGTGGTTTCGCTGCGCGCCGATATTATCGAATCGGTCGGCGATATTCGGCGCACGCTGGACGTTTTTGCGGCTCGCCCGAATGTCGATTCTCAGCGCATCGGTTTGTTCGGCTTGAGCCTGGGTTCGATTTTGGGAAGCGTCACAACGGCTCTGGACAATCGCATTCAAACTGCTGTTTTTGCGGTCGGTGGAGCCGATTGGCGCACCATTTTAGAAAATTCCGTTATCAGTTCGGACAAAACCAAAACGGCGGTTCGCGCCCTGAACGCGCAGCAAATCGCGTTGTTGGATGACGTTGATCCGAAGAGTTTTGTCGGCAAAATCGCGCCGCGTCCAGTTTTGATGTTGAACGGCAAGCGCGACACCATTATTCCGGTGGCCGCAGCGCAAGCGTTTTTTCAGGCAGCGCACGAGCCGAAAAAGCAACTCTGGTTCGATGCCGACCATTTTTTGCCGGTCATGGAAGTCGCCGAACCGATCAATCAATGGTTGCAGCAACATTTGAAATCACCATCGGCGACAACAGTGGCGTTTAAGCGTGTCAGCGAATGAATTCGCCGCCAGAAACCAAGTCGGGCTGAACCCGACACGACTGCAATTTATGTTGTGTCAACGAAGGTTGATAACTTTTCGGGCGACGAATTTATTCGCTGACACAATCGAGTACTCGAACCTTCCCTTTTATGCCCGATTCTGCGCCTTCTGCAATTCAAACTGTCGTTCTCATCGGCTTTATGGGCTGCGGCAAAAGTTGCGTGGCGCGACGCCTGGCGCCTTTATTGAACTGGCCGGCGAGCGATTTGGATCAACAAATCGAAAGCGCTATCGGCATTTCCATCGCGCAATTTTTCGCATCGCATGGCGAAGAGGCTTTTCGCGCTGAGGAAACCCGACAGTTGCACGAAGCGTTGCAGGAACGCGGGATTCTGGCGGCGGGCGGCGGAATTGTGACGCGCCAAGAGAACCGCCATTTACTGCGAAACGCGCAGCGAAGTGGAATCGTGAGCGTTGTTTATCTGCGTGCCAGGCCGGAAACGTTGGCGACGCGCATTCGGCGCCAGCCCGGCGTGCGACCATTGATTGACGGCCATCGAGTACTGAATTGGATAGAAACCCGCGAGCGCGTGCGGTTTTTGCTCGATCAGCGTTCGTGCTGGTACCAAGAATGCGCCGATTTAATCGTGGACAGTGACGAACTTTCCGCCAATCAAACCGCGCAAATTGTCGCCGCTTACGTCGCGCCGGAAAAAGTTTTGCCGTGACCGAACGACGATTTAAGGACGAAAAATGGCTCAAAGAAATTTCAATAACCCGCGTGTGGTCGGCATTTTGATGCCACAAATGGAAATGGTGACGCGCTCCTGGTCGCCCAGCGCGATGTGGCAACCGCGCACCGATATTTACGAATCGCGCGACGCGGTTTTGCTGCAAATCGAAGTGCCTGGCATGGAGATTTCGCAATTGCGCATTCATTTTGAAGCCGAGCAGTTGACAATTGAAGGCGTTCGTCCGCAGCCGCAATGCAGTCCGACGCATCATTGCCTGCAAGTCGAAAGCGAATCCGGCGCCTTTCGCCGCGTTTTTGCTTTGCCGAAAAACATCGACGGCGCCCACATCGAAGCGCGCCTGGAACTGGGCGTTTTATATGTCACGTTGCCCAAACGTGCGGTTGAAGAACGTCGCGCGATGAAAATTGAAATTGCGTGACATTTCAGAACCCCAAGCGTAAGTGTGGAGCTGAAGTCGCAGTTACTTCAGCTCCGCGCTCACGCTTGGGGTTCTGAAACGACGGACTCGGAATCGAGTACTCGAATTGAAGAACGGAGAAACATCATGGCTGAACCGACAATGCCGCCCATCAGCGACGTTTTGCCGGTCGTCGCAACCACAAACTTAGTCTTATTTCCTTTTATGATGGCGCCGCTTGCGGTCGGGCGCGACGCATCGTTGAAAGCTTTGGACGCGGCGCTGCAAGCCGACCGCATCGTTGCCATCACGTTGCAGCGCGCAGAAAATATCGAGCAGCCGACGCCTGAAGAACTCAACACGATTGGCTGCGCCGGAATCGTAGCGCGCATGATGCGCACGCCCGATGGCAGCGCGCAGGTCATCATTCAAGGTTTGACGCGCGTGCGATTGCACGACTTCATAAGTGACAACGGCGTCTTGCGCGCTCGCGTCGAAATTTTGACCGATCCGACCGACAAGCCAATGGCCGTACAAGCCTTGATGAACAACTTGCTGGGCGTTTTTCGGCGTATCGTCGAACTCAATCCAGTCTTGCCGGAAGAAGCTTTCGGTGCCGCACAAAGTCAGGACGAACCCGGAAAGTTGGCCGATTTCGTCGGCTCGACATTGAACGTTGAACCGAACATTCGCCAGGAGATTTTGGCGGAACTCGATGTTCAAAAACGCTTGGAGCGCGTCACGCGTTTGGCGTCCGATGAAGTCAATATCTTGGAACTGTCGAACCAGATTCAAGACGCGACGCGCCAAGAATTAGACAAAGGCCAGCGCGAATTTATTTTGCGTCAGCAGTTGCGCGAAATCCAAAAGCAGTTGGGCGAAACCGATGACAACGCGCAGGAATTGGAAGATTTGCAAAAGCAGATCGACGACGCCAAAATGCCGCCCGAAGCGCAAGCCGCCGCCGACCGCGAAATGGCGCGCCTGAAACGTTTGCCTCAGGCCGCCGCAGAATACAGCGTCGCACGCAACTATTTGGATTATCTTTTAGCGATTCCGTGGAGTGTTTCGACCGACGACAATTTGGACATTGCGCACGCCGAGCAGGTTTTGAACGATGAGCATTACGGCTTGCAAGATGTGAAAGATCGAGTACTCGAATATCTCGCAGTGCGGCGCTTGAAGCCCGATTCCAAAGGCCCAATTTTGTGTTTCGTCGGGCCGCCGGGCGTCGGAAAAACCAGTCTGGCGCATTCGATAGCGCACGCTCTGGGACGCAAGTTCGTGCGCATGGCGTTGGGCGGCATACGCGATGAAGCCGAAATTCGCGGCCATCGCAGAACTTATATCGGCGCCATGCCAGGCCGAATCGCGCAGGGCTTGCGCGACGCGGGCACCAACAATCCGGTGATGATCCTGGATGAAATCGACAAGTTGGGCAGCGATTATCGTGGCGACCCGACAAGCGCGCTGTTGGAAGTTCTCGATCCGCAGCAAAACAACGCGTTCAAGGATCATTACCTGGAAGTGCCGCTCGATTTGTCGAAGATTATGTTCATCACGACGGCGAACGTTTTGGACACGATTCCTGGCCCTTTGCGCGACCGCATGGAAGTGATTCGCATCGCGGGTTACAGCGAGGAAGAAAAAGTCAACATCGCGCAACGTCATCTGGTGCCGCGTCAAATGAACGAAAACGGTTTGACAACCGACGACATCGAAATCACGCCGGAAGCGATTCGCACAATTGTTCACGGCTACACGCGCGAAGCCGGAGTGCGCAACCTGGAACGCGAAATCGCCACCATTTTGCGCAAGAGCGCGCGCCAAATCGCGCAATCGAGTACTCGAAATGGCGTCAATGGAACTTACGCCAAAACCGTCGAGGATCTGGCAACCAACGAACCCGAAGCGTAAGCGACGGGCTTGAATAAGAGCTACGTCAAATTTCTACTCAAGCCCGTCGCTTACGTCCGCCCAGAGGGCACCCGGGTTCGTTGGTGCTGCGCAAACTGAACTATGCCTGGTGGAAAAACGCATTTGGCGATTGGTGTCGGGACGGCATTGGCGCTCTGTGCGGCGTTGCCGCTGGACAAGAGTTTTCCGACGTTGTGCGGCTTGTCGGTAGTAATTTGCAGCATTGGCGCGCTGGCGCCCGACCTGGACATCGACCAGAACGAATTGGAAGAAACCGGACGCGAAAGTGGCCGCGATCTTTCGCGCTTGATGCGTCGTTCGGCACGCGGCAGCAACGACGCGACGCGCATCGCGGCTGTCGGAATCGGAATAGTGTTTCTTGTCATTGGCGAATTTATTTCGCGCGTCGTCGAAGCGTTGGCGTGGTTGATTCAACGCGTGACGACGCATCGTGGCATGACACATTCGCTGCTGGCGTTGGCGTTTACAACCGCGTTGGCGATGGTTTTATCGCAGAAATTTGGCAGTCATAGCGTTTGGTGGGGGTTGTGCTGGGGCGCCGGTTACACGTCGCATTTGATTTCTGATTCGTGGACGTGGAGCGGCGTGCGTTTTTTGCAGCCGTTTTCGGAGCGTCATTTTTGGCTGGCACCACGCTTTTTGCGCTTTCGTGTCGGAACCTGGCGCGATACACTTTTGCGCTGGATTGCACCGTTCGCGGGTTTGGCAGTTTTCATCTGGCAAAGTCGAGTACTCGATATCATAAGAAAATGAACCAGAGACACACCCGCCCAGAGAGCACCCAGCACAGCGTAAAAACAAGAAGTAAAGGCATGATGCATCATTTTACGGCGGTCATTCACGAAGAAACTTTCTCCGATGGTTCGCCCGCATTCGTGGCGCATTGTCCTGAAACTGATGTAACAAGTCAGGGCGAAACCCGCGACGAAGCTATGGCAAACCTATGCGAAGCCGTTGAACTTTTGCTTGAAGATGTGAGCGCCGCCGAATTGGGGCGGATGTTGTCCACGCATACGACAGTGCGCCAATTTGAGGTCGCGGTCTGATGTCAGGTCTCAAGGTGCGCGCCATTCTGGAAGCAAGCGGGTTTATGTTCGTCTCTCAAAAAGGTTCGCACATCAAAATGCGGCGGCAAATTGAGAGTGACGACGGCGAAACCGTCACTTATATGACGATTATTCCCGATCACAAAAAGGCCGCTATCGGCACGATAGGCGACATTGTGAGGCGTTCAAATTTAGAGCATGTTATGCACTTTCACGGGTTTATTCTTTGAAGAATAGTGGCCTAAATCTGCAAAGGTATAATATGGGAAGAACCCTTATAAATACAAGGGTTCTTCAGACGGACAAGTTACAAAGTGCATAACGCGCTCTAGATCGTTCGCCCTTTGAAGCATGAGCAAGACGGCTTCGTCGCGTCGCGGATGAGTTGACCTGCGAGCGGCATGCATTAAGGAGGTTTGGTGCTCGTGCGTGAATAGCTGCACCTGCTCGGAACTTAGTTCCGGCGGCGCAACTTTATTCATCGGCAATTCTTCCAATCGCCCGTCTTTCACGACCAGTTAAAAAGGTGCGCAACTCGCGTTAATAACGATGTAGAGAAGCAGGACGCAGCGGCTTGGTCATGCGGGCATTGTCCCAATGTCTGCCCGCATTTGTATGGCCCGCAATGGCGTAAGCCAAAAACTGCCGCAAGTCCGTTGTTTCACAGTGCGAACGATTTTGTTGCTGTAAAAACCAGAGCAGCTTGGAACCGGTGTGACGACGAAATTCCGTGGTGCGCGGCAAGTGAAGACTGTACTTGCCTTCGTAATACCAATCGTCCAATAATTGGCTTAGTTCTCGGCTGGAGAGACCAATAGAAGGTGATGAAGAGGTGTTTGTGACGGAGGCGACACTGATGAAAGCAGACGCTGTTTTTCTCATTTTGTCCTCTGAAAATAATCTCAGGGACAACCGAAACGCTGAAGAAAAGCTCGAAAATTGTAACTTTTACGCACGAAACCCGCAAAATTTCGTGTTTTACAACTTCGAGAAGTGGAGCCAGAGGGATTCGAACCCCCGACATCCTGCTTGCAAAGCAGGCGCTCTACCAACTGAGCTATGACCCCAAATAAAAAGATGAATGATAAACAGGGACTGATGAACTAAGAAATAGCGAGATTCAAACGACGTTGCTTGAACTTCGAGTACTCGATATTCATTATTCTCTATTCATCATTCATCTTTTTGCGATAGCGGGGGCGAGATTCGAACTCACGACCTCCAGGTTATGAGCCTGGCGAGCTACCGGGCTGCTCCACCCCGCGGTTGATTCGGCTCTTTAATATACACAACCTCGACACCTGCGTCAAGGTTTCCCGCGAAATTTATCACCTGAAGTTTGATACGTTGTGGCTCTAACTTGTGATCACAATGAAAATTAAGTTATTTTGCGTCCTGCCCTTTTGTTTTTCTCTTTCAACGTCGCAGGGCGACAGATACACTGCGAAGGCACATTAAATAAACCGTTTATCAAGCGGCAGGAAACCGCAATTTTTATGAACTTCACTTTTGCCTTCACGGAGGTGGCGCTGTGTTCTCACTCAGAAACCGCCGAACCTCCGAATTGGATGCTCTGAAAAATTCGGGCACTCCTCCAAACCTTTCTTCCACCAGCGGCACTGCAAACGGTGTCACAGAAAATGGCATTGCTGTCGATAATTTTTCCGCGACTGAAACGCAATCGAGTACTCGATTGAAGCGTTCAGGCGTTTTGCCATCACGTTTGGGGCGTTTGCGCGAGCGATTCCCACGACGCTCAACGCTGATGCTGTATTTGTCGGTGATGGGGCCGGGCCTTATCGCGGCTTTGGCGGGCAACGATGCGGGTGGCATCGGCACTTACTCGTTCGCAGGTGCGCGCTACGGCTACCACTTGCTGTGGCTGCTGTTCATCATCACGTTCGTGCTCGCGCTGGTGCAGGAAATGGCGGCGCGCATGGGAGCCGTCACGCAAAAAGGCTTGGGCGAACTGATCCGCGAACATTACGGCGTCAGTTGGACGCTGTTTGCTCTCGGCGTCATGTTTATCGCTAATGTCGCCACTACGGTTTCCGAGTTCGCCGGCATTGCGGCAGCTGGTGAACTTTTCGGTTTGTCGAAGTATTTTACAGTGCCGTTTGCCGCTATTGTGATGTGGCTGATTGTGGCGCGCGGTCCCTTTCGATTGGTCGAGCGCATCTTTTTAGCGATTTGCCTGGTGCAGGCGACGTATTTCATCGCAGCTTTTCGCGCGGTTCATCTGCATCCGCCGCTTGGTGGCTGGAACTTCATCCTGGCGCAGTTGGTGCGTCCTTCGTGGCAGCATGATACGGAATTCATTCTGCTTTGCATCGGCTTGATTGGAACGACGATCACGCCGTATATGCAGTTTTTCCTGCAAAGCACGATTGTCGATAAAGGCATTCACGTTGGCGAATATCGCTACCAGAAAGCCGATGTTTATGCGGGCGTTCTGGTGACAAACATCGTCGCGTTTTTCATCATCGTTTGCACTGCCGCCACAATTTATGCCAGCGGCATCAAGGTCGATGCCGATACTTTCGACGCGAAGACTGCAGCGCTGGCACTTTCGCAACCTTTGGGAAACGTTGGTGTCTGGCTGTTCGCAGCAGGGCTTTTGGCGGCGTCGTTGCTGGCCGCTGCGGTCTTGCCATTGAGCACGGCTTACACTTATTGCGAAGCCTTCGGATGGGAGATCGGCGTCCAGAAAAGCTGGAAAGAAGCGCCCGTCTTCTATGGATTTTTCACCATTACGCTGGGTTTGGCAGCGCTTTTCGTCTTGTTCCCCAAAGTGCCGCTCTTCGCCGTGATGCTGATTTCGCAGGACGTGAACGGCATTTTGCTGCCAGTCGTTTTAGTTTTCATGCTGAAACTGATCAATACGCGCCGCATCATGGGCGAATATGTCAACGGGCGCGTGCAGAACATCATCGCCTGGACTTCGGTTGTCTCGCTCATTGCGCTGACGATGGTGCTTTTGGTCAGCAGCTTGTGGAGCCTGATTCGTGGTGGCTGAAGTTTCAAAAAGAGAACACGGAGCTTCGCTACACAGATTGAACGGATGTTCACGGGCCAGAAATAGAGATTCGAGTACTCGATTTCTAAAAAATCCGTCTTCATCCGTTCAATCTGTGTAGCGAAGCTCCGTGTCCTCTTTTCCAGAGGTTGAAATGAAAGAAGATGAAACCGTTATGATGACAGCTCAGGTTTTCGCTTTGGCGCGCCAGATTCCCGATGGTCGAGTACTTTCGTATGGCGCCTTGGGCGCGCGCTGCGAACCGCCAATTTCCGGTTACATTTGCGGCAGAATTATGAACACCGTCGGCGACGATGTCCCGTGGTGGCGCGTCGTCGCCAAAGACGGCGCTTTGCCAATTGCCAAGCGCAACCCGAATCTGGCGCAAAAACAACGTGAACTGCTGGAAAGCGAAGGCGTGAAATTTGACGCCGACAATCGAGTACTCGAAAGCTACTTCGACGCCGCTGCTAAACTTCAAAATGATGGGAACGATTCTCTTTTCGAGCGTAAAAATTTGTAATTTTGAGTATTCGAGAGGAACAAAATACAATCTGCCCGCGACCAATTAGAAGAGTTCTTCGATGAAAAGATGATTTTGCCGGACGCGCGTCGAACTTTGCATTCGCCATCTGGCCGCTACCAAGTCGTGAAGGATGTTTACCAACAAAATACGCCGGACTTGAATTGGCGTATTTGCAAAGTTGTTGTTATCGAAAGTCTTTCAGGCGCAGAGATTTTGCGATTGAAATGCGAGGATGGCCGTTTTTTTCATCAATGGATTGAAAGCGAGGCCGCTGATTATCTTTTGTTCGCAGAAGCCTTGGAAGGTGGTCAAAGTGTTTTTGACTTGCGCAGTCTGAAGTTCGCCAGCTATTACAATTCCAACGAACCATTTATCTGGGCACAATTTCATCCCTCGCCCAATTTGCAGAAGCTCGCGGTTATTGGTTGTTATTGGGCTTGTCCGTTCGAGGTTGTGACCTACGATTTTTCAACTCCGCTTGAACTTCCTTTGCAAGAATTGCATCGCACAATTTTAGAAAACAAAGAAGATTTCGGCGGTTGGACAAGCGACAAACAATTTCAAATGCGCAACGGTGACGAAATCCGCATTGTTACAGTTGAATAGTCGCTATCGAGTACTCGAATCATAGGCTCATTCATTTGACGAGAACGTGTTGGAAGCTGATAAAATCAGGGATTTTATTTTCGAGCCAGAATTTTGCTGTTTCAGTTACGAAATTGTATCCCACACCTGACGCACGAAATAAATCAAAGCCCTGCCATGTTTCGGACATCAAATAAATCTCGCCACGACAAATACCCTTTGCATCTGTTGTGCGTTCTATTTGCGCTGTCTTTTCAATTATCACTTCCCACAACAGCGGCATCTGCAAAGCCAATTGTTCGGAATGAGGTTGGTCAAGGACGTAGGCTTCCGGCTCTCCATCAACAGGATAAAGCTCCGGTTCATCCGCGTTTTTGTTCCACTCATGCCAATAGTTTTCGACGATATGTTGTTTGGTGACTGGACGAAAAGTGAATCCTGTCAATCCCGATCTTTCCAATTTGATGCGGAGGTCATCGTTGACGACAATTTCGCCGATGCTTGGAAAGAAAATTGGAGGAACAAAAGGCGCGGTTCGCATTATTCCCAGCAAGCCGCTTTGTTTGTTCCGCTCCGCCATGCCGTGCATCAAAATGTAATCGTAATCGCCCCAGAGAGTTTCTGGCGCAATTATTTTGAAGAATGTCATCGTTTCGTCGTTAGCTTTGAGTGCCAAAACTTTATACCAACTCCATACGCACATCGGCTTCAAAAGCGCGGTTCCAAGGCAGCGTAATTTCTGAATGACGAATTGGGGCATTAAAGTGGCGCTTGGCCAAAAGCTGCGCGAAACCTTTGAGTTCGCGGCGCGCCTGCGATTCGACCAAAGCGCCCATTTCGCCCATGTTGTGCGGCGTCAAGCCCTGCTCGCGCGCCGCTCGTTCAATCCGCGAGCGCACCTGCGCTTGATAAAACCAATCGTCCACCAAACGCTCGAACAGAAAATTGCGGTTGAGTTCTCGATTGGCGAATTCGCCATCCGCGCAACCGCTGCGTTTCAAAGCCGCGCATTGCGCCAGCAAAGTTCCCGTCGTGTTGCCCGCAGTATTCCAGCCCGCATACGCCGCGAGTTGACCCAAGGCTTCGCGCTCTTCCAATTGCGCCATCAAGACGTTATCGGCGCCGTTGGGAAATGCGACATCGCACAGCGCGACGTTTTTTCCCGCGTTCGAGTACTCGATCAACGTTTCCACGAACGACTGCAAGCGCAAGGAACGAGCATTGCGCGCGTCTTCGCTTTCGTCTTTTTGCGAGCCGCCGACTGGAGCGTTCACGAACAATTCAAAATCGGCGCTATCGTCTTCCACAATCTGACCGCGCATCGCCGCGATATGTTGCGCCAACGCTCCATCGTAAGGCCGATCTTCAAAGGGCGCGATACGTTTCATGTCCGAAGCATCCGAAGGGTGAATGCGAAAGCGCACGTTCGTGTTCCAACTACGCGCCAGCAAAGTCAGCGCGGCTTCATCGGCGCCCGGATGCAAGGACATTTTGTCGGCCAGACCGAACTCTTGCACGCGCGCCAGCAAACGCTCTTGTTCCTGGCGATGCAGGCCGAATTCGCTGGCGTCTTCCTGCGTCAGTAGCAAATAGTCGAACACTTCTTCGGCCAGCCAATCGATCATTTTGCTATTGACTTCGTGATTGCGCGCGCGCGCCTGCAAATACTCTTCGAGTACTCGTTCGGGGATTTGCGACTTCACTTTGTCGCGCTCTTCGCGCAGATAATCCGAATTAAAACGTTCGGCTTCGTCGCACAAACGCGCGTAACGCATCACGTTGTAATAGTTGGCGACCGCTTCGTCGCCGTCCATCGTGACCGCCAAACGCATCAAAATATTGAAAGCGTAAATCGGCACATCGGGACGCTGACGACGAAAATCGCGCAGCACTTCCAGGCGTTCCAGCGCTTCTTCAACGCTGACGGACGGCTTGCGCGAGGCGACCAAACCGCCATACGCCAGCATATCAATCGAGACGATAACAGCGGAAACTTCGGGCAAGCGTTCGAGCCAGCGACCAAGCGCAGTCGGTCGTCCCGGCAAGTTGAAACGTCCCAAGAGTTCAGTCGGTGGAACCGCGATTTGGTCGTTGCCAATCGCTGCGATTTGCTGAGGAAAACGAAAATTGCAAGGCCGGTCGTCGAGAGGAATCAGTGCGAACATGAAATTTTAAGTTTAAAAAGTGTCTGAAAGTCGAGGGTAAAAAGGGAACACGGAACTTCGTTGCACGGATTGAACGGATTAGAAAGCTCGAGTACTCAATTGCTCAGCGTAGGGGCGCCGCATGCAGCGCCCCTACATCGCAAAAATCCGTGCTAACTCGTTCAACCTGTGCATGGAATCCGTGTACCCTTTTTGCCTTTATTAAGGATTGCCAGTATTTTTTTTGCGCGGCACTTTCAAGTGCAAATCGGTCAATAAATCGCGGGCGAGCGCGTGACCTGGATTGATTTTTAGTTCGGCTTTGAGCGCTTCCGCCGCCTTATCATATTCTTCCTGACGCATCAGGGCGACCGCTAAATTATAATGCGCATCTTTCCAGTTCGGGCGCTGTCGAACGAGGCTTTCCAGCGTTTGAACGCTGCCATCCAAATCGCCGATCTTGTCTTGCGCAGCCGCGAGATTCAATAACGCCATCGTGTTCTGCGGATCGAAGGCGAGTACATATTTGAAATGTCCAATTGCTTCCGACGCTTCGCCTGCCATATAAAGCGCGGCACCCAGATTCAATCGTCCTTCCAGGCGCGACGGCTCCAACTTCATCGCCTGGCGCATAGTTTCGATAGCGCGCGCTGTCTGGCGTTTTTCCAGGAGTTTGCTGCCCTGCGCCCACAAGCGCGACGCTTCGCCAGCCCGTGATTTCTCGCCGCCGTCTTCGCCACCGCGCTTGAGAAAAGAAAACATGGAAGTTAAACCACCAAGGCACCAAGAATACTAAGGAAAAGAGAATTATGTACCCGACAACCCGATTCTTTTTGAAGCCTCTTGGTGTTCTTGGTGCCTTGGTGGTTATCAAATTCTAATATTCTTCATCGGGTTCGCTTTCATCTTCCTCGACATCGGGTTCGCCATCGGAAAACGATTCGAGTTCCGTGCCGCGAAAAACGGTTACCAGAAAATCTTCGCGCGCAAATTGCGGCAAATGCGAGGAGACAATGTCCTGATCCAGTTGATCGACCAAATCGGCTTGCTGATCGGTCGTCAGGTCTTTTTCCAAAATCAAGGTCGCGTGAATGAGATCAAGCCCCAGATGAATATCGACTTGCCCCAGGCGCGTGTCGTCCTGCCAGATAATGTAAACCTCGGACGTGTCGGTGCGCACGACACGTACCAGTTTGGCGCCCAAACCTGTGCCGCGACCGCGTGGTTTCTTTTCTTCTTTTGCCATAATTTGCCTTTGCGAATTGCGCCTGTCTTGCCGCGACCTTTGTTCGTTTTTCGCCTAATATCATGCGATATTATACCGCGACCAGCGTTTGGCCGTCAGCGAGCCACAACGCGCAATCGAGTACTCGATAAGCCAATTCGCGCTAAAATAACGCCGTGTTTCCCACTGATTTTCTTCCTCTCGAACGCCGCCGCTTGCTCATCATCACGGCCTTGTTGCTTTTCGTTCTAATCGCGCCTTACCTTTGGGCGTGGATGTTGACGCCTGGCGATGGCGTTTATTCCGGCTTCTTGTACAATCCCGACGACCAGAACGTGCATCTTTCGTGGGCGCGCCAGGCGCACGATGGTGCTTTCTTCTTCCGCGACTTATTTACGACAGAATCGTTGAGCAACGGCGAAAGACCTTTGTTCACTAACTTGCTTTGCTGGGCGATTGGCGTTCTATCGCGCGTGACGTATTTGCCGCTTATCGTCGTTTATCACGCGTTTCGCGTCGTCTTCGCGGCTCTGGCGTTGTGGTGGTTCGCCGCTTTGTGCGCGCACTTAACGACTGACAAACGCGTGCGCTTGACGGCTGTCGCGTTGGCGGCATTTGGCGGCGGCGCCGGTTTTCTGATGCCGCTTTTGGGCAACCACGTTTTCATTGATCGCGCCGATACCAGCGGCGGTTTTCCGATGATGCCGGAAGCCTTTACTTTCGCGTCGGCCTTCATATTCCCATTGTTCATTACGTCAGTCGCCCTGCTCGTTCTGGTTCATTTGCAAATGTTGCGCGCACAACAAACGGGCAAGCTGAAGTTTGCCGTTTACGCCGCAATTGCCGCGTTTGTGCTGACCAACATTCACACATATGACGCGTTGCCGCTCGATGTCGTGATGCTGTTGTGGGCGCTTTCGAGTACTCGAAATCCCGACAATGCAGCGAACATTCAAGCGACGCGCGCACGGGTTTTAGCGCCGCTGCTTGTCATTGCGGGAACGTTGCCGATGTTGGTTTATCAGCGTTTCGTACTGGGCAACAGCGAAGAGTTTCGCGTCAAAGCCTTGTCGCCCAAACCCGCGCCGCCGTTTTTGGATTTGTGTTTATCGCTTTCGCCGCTGTTGATTTTGTCATTGGTCGCCGTCTGGTTTTTGTTTCATCGCTGCGAAGTTGTAAACGATGAAACGCGCGGGGTTTCGCACGAAATGGAGTCATCAAAAGCGCGCATCATGGTGATTTGGGCGTTCGTCACATTGGCGATGGTTTACACGCCGACAAGCCTCATTTCATTCGCGCGCAAAATGATCGAAGGCGTCCATTTGCCGCTTTGTTTTCTGACCGCTGTGGGTTTAATCAGCTTGCTCGACCAATTTCGCGTGCCGCAAAAAGCGAATCGAGTACTCGTTGGCGCTTTTGTCGCGCTGATGAGCGTTTCCAGTTTGATGTTTGTGTCGTGGTGTTTGGACAACGCGCGCGATAACAACGCCAGTCGCGCCGCCTTTTTGATGCCACCGCTTTATCTCCCAACCGAAGCAAACCATGCGATGCAATTTCTAAATAGTTTGCCGGATTCGCGCGACCGCGCCGTTTTGTGCTGGCCTTTGTGGGGCAATTATCTTCCGCAGAAAACAGGTTTTCCGGTTTACACCGGCCACTTCGATGAGACGCTAAATTTCAAACCCAAAAACGGCGCGGCGCTGGCGTTTTTCACAGGCCGCATGAACGTGACGCAATCGCTCGATTGGCTGCATCAAAACCATATTGGCTACGTTCTCATCGGTCCCAACGAGCAAGCAATTGGCGCCAAAAATCTCGATTTTCTCGTTCTCTGGCACGGCGGCAACACAACGATTTATCGCGTGCCATAAGCCAAAGCGAGTACTCGATTTAGCCCGAAGCGTATTGCGGGAATTGCGGGAATTCGTTTTTCATCCAATGTTGCCTGAGTTTGTGTGCTATCGCAGAGGCGCGACAGTTTCGCAAATCGTTCGGCATCGAATACATGATTTCTACTTCGCCATTTGACTTCGTAATGCGAACGCGCCCGAAATTAGTTTGATGTATACGAAGATGCCTTTCTGTTTCTTTAACTCGAACATACAGATTGCAACAAAAAAGATAATCAGCACCAACTTCATCTTCTGCGATCTTCACAATGTCTATCAATTGATAGTCGAGATGTTTTTCCATAAGAAGCCAATGTAACACTCGCCAAAATTTGCTGCTTGGTAGCGTTCAAAAAATTCAAAAAGTTTCTCGTTAAAAGCTGTTTTCGCGCGCTCATCGTGATAATCTAAGCCGACGTGTGATGTAAATTGTCCTAGCCGAAGCCCGTTGAAACTTAACCCGTTCATGGCGCGCCTTCGGTGCCCCAATCTCCCAACAACCTCTTTTCATAAGGAGCCGAGCCGATGGTTTCTCTGCCCGCGCAACTTCGCGCGCCCCGCCGTTTTTTCCGTTTTTATAAAAGTTCCGAGCGCGATCCCAAAGACACCGGATTTCGCAATTTGTGGCGCTTCATGGCGTACATGAAGCCTTACCGTTTCTATGTATGGGTCGCCTTCGTGACGGGCTTGATTCGGATGGTCTTGCCGCTTTATATGCCGCGTTTTCTCAAGGATGTGATCGATCACGTCCTGATTCCCAAAACGCCTTTGTCCGTTCCTGACCGCCTGAATTTGCTGTGGCATATGCTGCCCGTTATCGGCGTGTTGATGGTCGTTCATGTCGGTGTCACGCTGGCGCGCATTTACTGGGGCAACATGATCGCGGCCAATGTCGTGCGCGATGTACGCTACATTTTGTTCGATCATGTGCAGCGTTTATCGCTCGAATTTCATATGCAGCGACCGACTGGCTCGATTGTGTCGCGCTTGATGACCGACGTCACGAACGCGCAAAACTCCTTCGATTTGCTGTTCATTCAGGGTTCGCAGAACCTTTTACAAACCCTCGCCATCACGGTTTATTTGTTTTACCAGGATTGGCGCTGGGCCTTGATTGCGTTCTCCACCGTGCCGATTTTCACGATTACAACGCGCATTTTGCGCAACCGTTTTCGGGAATCGAGCCGTCAGGTGATGGAAACCAACTCGCGCATTTCCGGCCACTTGCAAGAGCGCATTTCGATGATCCGCGAAGTGCAAAGTTTCACAGCCGAAGATTACGAACGTCGTCGCGTGCGAGGCCAGACCAACGTCTTGCGCGGCTACACATTGCGCCAGTTTTTCATGCTGGCGATCACAATCTCGGCTTCAGACATCACGCGCTATCTGGGCTTGGTCATCATCGTGGTTTTCGGCGTTTATCGAGTACTCTACGGCCACGCTTCGCCCGGCGATGTAAGCGCGTTTTACATCTACATCGGAATGCTTTTGCAGCCGATTGATTTTCTGGCCAACCTTTACACCAACTTGCTGCAAAGCTCGATTGCCGCCGACCGCGTTTTCGAGTTCCTCGATACGCGCTCGCCGATTCAGGACGCGCCGAACGCCGAGGCTTTGCCCGTAGTGCGCCCAGCCAGCGTTCGTTTTCAAAACGTCGTTTTCGGTTATCCCGACGACCCAAAAACGCTAATTTTAAAGGACATTTCGTTTGAAGCCAAAGACGGCGCGCGCGTTGTGCTGGTCGGCGGCAGCGGTTCGGGAAAGTCATCCACCATGAACTTGCTGCTGCGCTTTTACGACGTGACGAGCGGCGCCATCGTCGTCAATGGAAAGGATGTGCGCGAAGTGACGACCAATTCGCTGCGCCAGGCGATTGGCATTGTGCCGCAGCAGCCAATTTTGTTTCGTGGCACCATCCGCGACAACATCATGTATGGACAGCGCGGCGCGGGCGAGGAAGAAATGCGCGAAGCCGCGCGCTCGGCCAATGCGGAAAAGTTCATCCTCGAAATGCCCGATGGCTACGATACGCGCATCGGCGAACGTGGCGCCCGTCTCAGCGGCGGACAAGCGCAACGCATCGCCATCGCGCGCGCCTTTTTGAAAAATCCGTCCATTCTCATCATGGACGAAGCGACTTCCAATTTGGATGCGACCAGCGAAGGTTTGGTGCTCGAAGCCTTGGATAGATTGGCCGAAGGTCGCACAACCTTCATCATCGCGCACCGTTTGAGCGTGGCGCGCACCGCGAATCTTATTCTGGTCTTGAACAAAGGCGAAATCGTCGAGCGCGGAACGCATCAGGAACTGCTGGCCAAAGACGGCGCCTACACCGAGTTATGGAATCAGCAAATGGTCGGCACTGTGCGCGAAAGCGCCGCCCTGACAGCAACAGCGTAGAGAATCGAGTACTCGATTACCCAGCTTGCGCATAAAACATCGACAAGTGGAACGAAGCTTTATGAACAAGCTCAAACGGTGAAATGCGATGAAGAAAAAAGATTTTCTGCTGATTCTTCCGGTTCTGTTTTTAGTCGTGTTGGCGATTGTTCTGCCGCGTCTCACTGCAAAGCCGAAGAGTTCGCTGGTCATCGAGAAAGTAACCGTTTTGCCCTACAAGGATCCGCCGTTGCCGCGTGCCAAAGGCGCCGACTACAGTTACTTGAAATACTGCGACGACACGAAAGTGACTGTCACTGGTCACTACCAGTTTTCGTGGATGGACAGTCACATCAACAAAAAGCGCGGCACCTGCCAGATGTCGGATGTTCATCTTGTTGATGCCAAAGGCCGCAAATACTATATGCTCAAAGCCAGCGATACCGGCAGCACGCACAGCATCGGCGGCAGTATTACCACCGAAGGCCATTGGTTCCAAGTCGATTACAGCGGCATCAACCTCTGGCAATTCCCGCGTTCTGCAGGCGCGATTTCTCTTCAATCAAACTACGTTGATCAAGATGGTTCTGTCATGCCTTTCTCAATTGTCGTGCGCAAGTAGCGGACAATTCAGTTTTAGAAGCTGTCCCGCAAACTAAATCACGGTTTCAATTATCAGTTTGTCGTTCTGAGAACGTGTAGAGAAAGTCGTAAAAACAGTAGCAAATGCTCGAAAGTGAAAGTTTGTCATTCTGGGCGTAGAGAAGAATCTGGTTATAGTTAGATACTTCTCTGCGCTCAGAATGACAAACTCTTACTCACTGAACTTTTGAAATGGCTTCTATTGAAGCGAACGAATCGCAATCGCCAGATCGTTATCTAATTGCGGCACAACGAACTTCAAAACGCCGTCAGTGCGCACTTGCAATTGTTGAAGACAAACGCCGTCGCGCGTGTTCCACAAGCTAATCGAGTACTCAATAGGTTGCATTTGCTGCAACATCAGGCGAACATCGCACAAAGGTTCGCGTTGCGGCATCGTGCCTTTATGATGTTTGGGCATATCGCGCAGCAGCCACAAAACGGCTTGTCGCTCATCGCCGACTGCGAAAACATGAACATCGCGCGCGGAAACTTGCACGTTTTTCGTCCAGTCGCGCGGCGAAAAATGGCGCCAATCAAGCAGCGGGACGAACTTCGCCAGATTTCCCAACGCGTGCTTCATGCCTTGAGTAATGTTGTGCGGATGACGCGCTGGCCAGCGCATTCCGCTGCCGCAACCGCCGCTCGCCAGATGCGCCCACATCAAATGACGCTCGTATTCGTCGTCGAAGGCTTCATCCAAATACTTCTTGTGATCGTTGAACAGGTGAATTGGGCCATGCTCGCTGTCGGTAAAAGGGCGATTGGCAGGCGTTCGTTCCAAACCAAAACACGTCCAGCGAGCCATCGCCAATGCGGGCGCGACGGTGTTCTGCGGAAAGTCGATGTCGCCTTTGTTGTAGATGTGCGTGGTGGCGAAATCGAGATCGGGATGCTCGAAAACAAGTTTCGAGTACTCGTTTGGCTCTGGCCCGAAAATCGAAACCGTTTGAGGCCGCACAAATCCCCACGTTTTGCACTCTTCTTCCCGAATCGCCTGCGACCAACGCGCAACTACACGACTTTGCTCTTCGACATTGCCGCCCCAATGCGGATGAATCTCGTTGAATAAATCCCAGGCGCCAAAGCTGCCGTATTTGCCCCAACGATGAGCGACGAAGCGCAAGCGATTTTCAACAGCGGCAATTGTCACAGAGTCAGTAAAAAACGATTGAGGATTTTGCGCTGGGCCACCGTTTCGTGTGTTGTAGGGATGCTTGTGCCAGCGCCGCGCCATCCAGAAATTGTCCCACGGCGCCAGCAAAATGCGCAGTCCAAAACGCTCGCACAACTCAAACAAATCGTCCCACAAACGCACCATCGCGGGGTTAAAGACGCCGACGCGTCGCTCGAAGTAGCGGCCTTCGGTGTGCGCATATTCCAACATCAAGCGCAACGTATTGATGCCGTTGTCCGACAGAGAACGCAGATAGTTTTCAACGGAAGCGAGATCGCGGCGGCGATAAAGTCCGTTCAAGCCTGGCCAACTGATGGCATCGTTAGCGCCAATGAAAAGAAACGGTTCGCCCTGGAAGGTTTCAAAATAACGTCCGCCTGGAGCGACGCGCAAAGGAGAAAGTGTCACGAAATCTTATTTCCAAACAAAGTTTGTATGCTCACAAAACACACAAACAACGAACCCGAAGCGTGAGCGACGGGCTTAACTTGGGTTGTATGTAACTGTTAGTTAAGCCCGTCGCTCACGCTTCGGGTTCGTTACCGAAACGCTTAGATGCGAGTTACTTCCGTCGAATCAGCCACATCGCCAGGCCGCCGAGCAGCGCGCCTTTGAGTACGCGATCCGCTTGAGGATGCGTTTCCAACCAGTTCGAGACGCTTTTAGTTTTCGCCTGATCGGTGAAATCGCCGCCGATGTGCCCGTGTCCGTTCAAAGAATGGAACAAGTTGTCGGGCGCGCTGGCGCTTTTCGGCTCGTTCGTCATCTGCGCCTTAATTGCCGATTTGAACAGCATTTTGTCCACCAACGCGGGACTGACTTTTTGCAGACTGGCCATCATGCGTCCAGCGCCGCCCGCGTAAATATCGCGCGTCGGGTTTTCGGCGGCGTGCAAAATTACTTCGGCCACCACTTGAGGCTGATAAATCGGCGGCGCGGGCATCGGCTTGACGCCCAATTTGGTGCGCGCATGGTTGAACAACGGCGTGTTGATGCCTGAGGGCATCACGTTCGTCACGTAAATTGGCACGCCTTCTTCCATCAATTCCATGCGCAGCGCATCCAAAAACCCGACCATGCCATGCTTCGATGAACCATAAGCGCTCTGCAGCGGAAACGCGCGCTTTGCTTCGACCGAAGAAACGTGAATCAAAGCGCCGCGACCTTCGCGCTTCAAATGTGGCAGCGCCGCCATCGCGCCATACGCTTGGCCAACCAGATTGATTTCGATCACGCGCTTGAACTCTTCGGGCGTCGTGTCGGCGAACTTTGCGTAAATCGAAACCGCCGCGCAATGCACCCACGTATCAAGTCGCCCATATTCCGCAACCGCGCGGTCGGCAACAGCTTTCACCTGCTCGAACTCCGACGCATCGGCGACCACAGAAACCGCTGTTCCACCGAAATTGCGGATGCTTTCAACCAGCGTTTTCAAGCCTTCTTCGCCGCGCGCTGCGACCACGACTTTGGCGCCCTTGCGCGCAAACTGGATCGCCGTTTCGCGCCCGATGCCGCTCGAGGCGCCAAACACGACAACCACTTGTTCGCTGATCGGCTTGAGGCTCGTCGCGGCTTCAATTTCGGCCAATCGAGTACTCGATTGGCGCACCGGAGCGTCTTCGCCGCGCACTTTGGCCGAAACGGTTTGCGCCATGTGTTGCGCGCTTTCCGAGACCTGCGCGACTTTTTCCTGCGCCGTTCCCGTTAGGTCAGCGACTTTCCCCTGCGCGTTTTCAAGAACCGGCGCGGCGGCTACCTGCAACTGTCCGACTTTTTCTTTAGCGACTCCCGCCAATTGCTGAGCGCGCCCGATTGTCGCATCTTTCACGTCCTGAACGAGCTGCTCCTTGACTTTTTGCGGGTTCAACTTGTCCTGAATGGCGTCGATGGTTTGCGACATTTCGCTGCGCGTTTCCTCGATTTCGCCGCGCAGTTCATGCGCTCCGCGCTCTTCGCCGTAATCGCCACCTTTGTTTTCAGCTTGCTCGTTTTCTTTCTTTTCGTGTTCGCTCATTTCGCTTGCTCCTTCGCCCATTGCACGTCTTCCTTGATCGTCTCGACGGTTTGTTGCGGCACCATGCTGACGCCTTTAATCGCCGCGATGCCTTTCAAGGCCAGAATCGCGGCGCCAGCGCCCAGCAAAATGGTGACAATCAACGCCGCCAGCCACACTTTCACGACAACGATGGCCACCGCGAAAATCAGAAAAACGACGAGCGCCATAAACGCGCCCAATCCCAGTACAGCGCCCGCGACCGCCAGGCCGAGATTTTTGCCGATTTTGGCGGCTTTTTGCGTCATCTCGGTTTTGGCGAGTTGCACTTCCTGACGCACCAAAGTCGAGGTTTCGCGCGTTAAATCGCCGAACAGTTCGCCCAGCGATTTGTCTTTCGGGTCTTTCACATCCGCCATATTTCTACTCCTTGCTATTCGCAATTGGGGACACAGAAGCTGCGCTTACGCGTCCCGTTTCGGGAACAGCACCTTACAAAAGATTGCCGTTTTCGTCTTCGACACGCGCGCCGCCGCTCGCTTGATGGTCGTCATCGCCCGTCACGCTCATATCAGTTGAAGCGACATCGACAAGGCCGACATCGGTCATTTCGAGTTGCGTCGAACGCGTGCCAATCACGCTTTCGCTTGGCCCAACGCCCGGCGGCTCTGCCATCGAACCCAATTCGCCCGCCGTATTCAAATTGACGATGCCGCTGTCGACGGTCGTTGTATCGGCGCCTGACGAACCCGCGCCGACGTATTTTGGGTCGAAATCGCCGCCGGTTGTGCCGTCAGCGGCTGGCCCCAAATCTTTCGCGGTCGGTTCATAAGAAAGTTTTTCCGTGCTGCGCTCCGCGATGGCTTCAATGCCGCCGCGATTGTTCACGCTACGCGGATCGTCCTCGCTCATTTCAAAACCCGTGCCAGAAAGGGTTTTATCGTCGGTCGCATTGTTGGTCTCGTCGCTCATCGTGTCCTCCAGGATCCATTTGCGGCGCTTTCTTAGAGCGGCTTCGATGCCCGTAACACGCTTTCGAGTACTCGATATTGTAAAATCGCCGCATGAAACTACGCAACATCGTCACTTTCCAAGCGCCCCACTTCGTGCCGCCCGATATTCAACAGATAATCGAAAAACACAACGCCGTTATAGAATTGGAAGATGCGTTTATAGATCTTCTGATTTCAATGGCGAGCATTGTATTTGAAGGTTTGAAACAACGCGGTTTCCGTTGCGAAGAGCCTTTCTTCAACCTGAAATGGAGTGCAGCTCAAATCACAGTTGATGTGAACGGCTATGCTTTTGCCGTCCTGCTTAAGCTGGATTCCAAAGAGCATTACTGGTTCATTCACGTTGGCTCACTGGAGCAATATGGCGCACCTTTGATGAAAGAAAAATACAATTACGAAGACGCCAACGAACATCACGCTGTCTGTGAAGCCGTTGACGAAGTTCTGCGTTCTGATTCTCAGATTACCGATGTTCGGTGGTATTCTTACGACGAGCGGCGCGCAGAACGCGAGCAACAGAAAACAGCTCATCAAGCAAAGGATTCTTCATAACACGCACAGATTCGACGTTTCGAGTACTCGATTACAATAACGTCCACTCAACACCGCGCGGCCCGGCGCTGGCGTGAATGTGGCCGCAGGCGACCAGTTGCGGCTGTTGTTGCGAAATGGTTTCGCGCACAGCCAGGCTTCCCAGGTGGCGCGCATTTGACGAAAGGTCAACCACGCCTTGAGGCGGAGAATGCGACACCAGAACAGCGCGAGCGGGACAATCGCGCAATAGTTGCCGCGCGTCTTCCTCGCCGAAGTCGTAGCTCCACGCGCCAAAAGGCGTGATGGGAACGCCACCGCCCAGCCCGAAAAACGTTATGCCATCAATGGTCGCGCCGGTGCCATGCAAAACGTGAACATCTTTCCAGCCACCGCAGGCAGCTTTCAATTCATCAAAGGTTTCGTTGTTGCCCGGAATGAGAACCGTCGGAACTTCGATTTCCCTCAAGATGCGAATACAACTTTCCAGCCCTCGATGGGCATTGCAGAAGTCGCCCGCGCCAACGCAAGCATCGAAATCGCGGCTGCGTTGAACCAAGTGTCGAGCGGCTTCAATGTCACCGTGCAAGTCGCTGAATAAAAGCAGTTTCATATCTTGATTCTCCCATTCAGTGCCTGTTATAAAATCGCCGTATGAAAATTCGTAATATCGTCACCTTTGAAGCGCCCCATTTCGTATCGGCATCACCATTACAAGAAGGTTCCGATGAACTCGTTGTTTCCTGTAGAAGCGAAATCGCAATGGCAACTTTCATCGTCGGTTTGTTGCGCGACAAAGGATTTGAGTGCAAATCGCCTTATCAATACATCAAGTTCCGCGATGCCGTCTTTTTCGATGTCTTTTTGGATTGTTATAGATATTGGTGTTCTTTGGGTTTGGAAAATCAACACCAGTGGTTGATTGATGTTTACTCAATGCGTGAACACGATGCGACTTGGTTTAAGCACCTGTACGACGAACAAGACGCCACCGAATGGCGCGCCGTCTGCCACGCCGTTGATGAGGTTCTGCGCTCCGATCCTCAAATTACAAATGTTCGATGGTTTTCTTACGATGAATTGGAGAAAGAAGACGAACCGAAAGACTCATCGTGAAAGCTGGCAATTTAACGCCTCGCGCGCATAACTTTCCAATTCGGTTGCGCGATGATGCGCGGTGTGGCGTTCGAGTACTCGCTGGCGCGCGCGCTGGCCGATTTGCTGGCGTTCTTCATCGCCGATTTCGCGCAGAAAATGCAAGGCTTCTTCGGTGGAATGCGCGATCATGATTTCCCTGTTTGGCACAAAGAATTCGTCCAAACCTTCCCACCAATCGGAAATAATTGGCGTACTGCAGGCGGCGGCTTCAAACAAGCGAACGCTGGGCGAATGTCCCATTTGGATCATGTCCGCGCGCGTGATATTCAATGTCCAGCGGCTCGCGTTGTAAAACCCGCGATGTTGCGCAGGCGGCAAATGCTCGATGCGTTGCACATTCTGCGGCCACGCAATTGTCGATGGATATTGCGGCCCGGCGACCACGAAACGGCCTTCGTTCCAACGTCGCGCAGGTTCCACCAGCAAGCGTTCCACGCCTGGCTGACGATCATCGGAATACGTTCCCAGATAACTTAAATCATATTTTGGCAGCGCGACTTCGGGGAAATAAAGTTCGGGATCGACCGAGCAGTAAAGCGGGCGCGCGCACGGCGAACCCCAATCGTGTTCGAGTACTCGAAGCGTCTTGCCGCCGCTGAACGAAAGGTAAACGTTGTATTTCGGAATCAATTGCGGGTTGATGTATTCGTAATCGCCGCGCGCCAGTTTCGCCAATGTCACCGGCGTATCAATATCGTAAAAGGCGGTCGCGCCGCGCGCCGTGTTGCAAACCCATTCGCCGACTTGAACGCCGTCGGGAACATACGAACCGACGATCACGAAATCGGCGTCGCGCACATCGTTGGCAAATCGGTCGCGCAGTTCCTCCACATCGGCGTAAAGTTCGGTGCGACCAAACGACGGCTGCGCCAGATCACGATGTTTGGCATACCACGGAACATCGCGTTCGAGAAAGAGAACGTCGTGCCCCAAAGCGCACAATTCACGCACCAAACCGCGATAAGTCGTCGCGTGCCCGTTGCCCCACGACGACGTAATCGAAAGACCGAGAATAACGATTTTCATTGCTAAAACCTTGTTCCAATGGTCAATAAAAGAAGTGTGCTATGGTTATGCTAAATCGGATGAGGCAGAAGCCACCATGAACGATCAGGAACCCGCGCTCAGCGCATTAGTTGTTATTGCTGCGATTTTCGGTACGGTAGCTGGTGCTATCTTAGGCGGCTTGCTCGCCGGACTTTGCGGTTTTGCGCTCCTAACCGCCGCCCTTTTGATGACCCACACTTCGGGCGACCAAGCTACAGGTGTCGGAGGATTGATACTCTTACCTGTCCCATTTGGAATGGTGTTCGGAGCCATCAAGTCCTGCAACATAATCAAGAAATACTTTGATTTACCCAACCAAGATTGATTTCAACCTCTATGCAACGCCAAAACTTCTTCCAACTGCGCGGCGCGATGCGCGTAAGTGTGAGATTCGAGTACTCGATGCAAGGCGTTCTGGCCGATTTTGCGGGCACGTTCTAAAGTTAGTTCGCTTAGAATCTTCGCCACATCGTCGCCGTTGTGCGCGACTAAAATCTCGTGCTCGGGTTCGAGAAATTGCTCGATGCCTTCCCAATAATCGGTAACGATGCACGCGCCCGCGCCCGCCGCTTCAAAGACGCGCGTGGCCGGAGAAAAGCCATAACGCGCCATGCTTTCGCGCGAAATGTTGAGAGCACACAGCGGCGTGCCATGAAACGCGTTGTGATCGCGCGTGTAAACGTGACCGATATAGTTGATATTCGCCGTCCGTGCGTGATCGTCCCAGCCGCTGCCACCCAGCAGAAAACGCTTGTTCGGCAACTGTACAGCCGCCTTCCAGAAGAACTCTTCGACGCGCGCTTCGCGGTCGGGCAAGCGATTGCCTAAAAACCCCAAATCGGCCTCGAAACGCGCTTCAGCGGGAACCGGAAAATGCGTCGTCGGGTCGAGCGCGTTGTAAATCGGCACGCAACGCCGCGCGCCCAACTTGGCGTAAGCGTTGATAACAGGATCGCCGCCGCCATAAGTCAAGATCAAATCGTAGCACGGAATCAGGGCGCGAAGGGCGTCGTCCGCGTTGTTTTCGACGCGATCCAACGTCGCGGGCGCGTCCACATCCCAGAAAGCGATCAATGTTTGCGCACTTTGCAAATCGAGAACGCCCGCTTCCAAAAGTTCATCGAAGACGCCAACGCCGCTCGCTTTGACGACCAGATCGCTGCCGCGCGCGTCTTCGAGTACTCGATGCGCGGCTTCTGCGGAGTTTTCGTAAACCACGACACGCGCCCAATCGGGGTCGGCGATGTCGCGGTGTTGTTGGCGCTCATAGGCGTCGGGTTCATAAAACGTGATGGTGTGACCGCGCTCGTGCAACGCGCGAATCATGCCGCGATAATACGTCGCCGCGCCATTCCAATAGGCCGAAACCAGACTCGATCCGAAAAAAGCAATGTTCATAGATATTGAACCACCAAGACACCAAGGCCACCAAGAAGAAAAGAGGAGAAGTACCGAGTACTCGATTTACGATCTTCTTCTCCTGGTGGACTTGGTGTCTTGGTGGTGAATCAAAGTTCGTTGTAGATATTCAACAATTCGTCCACGCGATGGGCGCAAGTGTGGCGCGCGCGGATGGTTTTCAAGCCGTGTTCAGCCAGGCTTTGCGCCAGTTGTGGTTCGTTCAGGACACGGCGCAGTTGATGTTTCATTTCTTCGCCGTTTTGTGCGCACAAGAAATCTTCGCCGGGCGAAAATAAATGCTCGCAATCGTTCCACGGCGCGCTGATTAAAGGAATGCCGCAGGCCAGCGCCTCGAAAGGTCGAATCGTTGGGATGCCGGGCAAAGATTCGACATAAGGGCGGCGCGGTACATGAACCGTCACTTTGAACTGCGCGAAAACTTGCGGCGCGCGATAATTGGGCAACCAGTTCGCGTACTCGATGCCGCTTTCGCGCAACGCAGCTTTGGCGTGTTCGGGATAACGCACGCCATGAACGCGCGCCTTCAACTTCAATGCTTTGACCGGCTCCAGCAAGAATTCGTGCAGTTCTCGCGTGCGTTCCTCGTCGCCCCAATTGCCGATCCACACCAGATCGCCTTGCTTTTCGACATCTTTTTGCGGATAGAAAACGCGCGTATCAGCGGCTTCATGCCATGTCCAGGCGCGGCGCGTCCAGGCGTTTTGCAAATAGAGGTCGCGGATGACTTGGCCGAATGCGAGGACGCCATCGTAACCGCTCAAATCGTAATTTGACATCGACTCGCATTCGGTCACAGCGCGATGATGCGTGTCGTGAAACAACAGTTTGTAGCGATTTTTGCGGCGATGTTCACCAACTTTCCTGACCAGTCCGTGTTCGTTCCATTCGTGAACAATCACCAAATCAGCGTCACTCAAAGCATCATCGAGATTGAGCGTTTGCAGATCATATCGAGTACTCGAATTGGCCAATTGCGGATAAAACTGACGAAATTCTTCCAGCGCATTTTTGCCATTTTCCTGCACCAAGTTCTGCACGCTCCACGCGTCGCGCGGCTCGAAAACCTGCACATCGTGGCCGCGTTCAACTAATTCGGACGCGACGCCACGCAGAAAATGCGCGTTGCCGTGATTCCAATCGGACAACAAAGAGTGGCTAAAATAAACGATTTTCATCGGGGAAATTTGATCTGTAGGGACGCAGTTCACTGCGTCCGGTATGCGCTTGTTCGATGCTAAAACTCAACGGACGCAGTGAACTGCGTCCCTACGATGTCGTGAGTTCTCGATACAACGCGAAATAACTTTCCGCCATGCGCTCGGACGTAAATTCTTGCGCTCGCGCCTGCGCCGCATAAGTCAGTTGAAGGTAGCGCGCCGGATCATCGACCAAACGTGTCAAAACTTCCGCCAGACCTTCGTCATCATCGGGCGCCACGAACTCGGCGCACGCGGTTCCGCACGATGCGTCGTCCCAGATTTCGCGCAGTGTAGCAATGTCGCCCAACACCAGAACGCAACCGCTGAGCGCCGCTTCCAGGACAGAAAGGCCAAACGGTTCATAGCGCGCGGGCAAGCAATAAATGGCGGCGCGTCCCATCCAATCGCGGATTTCGTTTTCGCTCAAGCGCCCCAGAGTTCGCACATTCGCCGCTTGAAGTTCGCTTCCGTGCGCTGACTCATTGGCGCCCGCCACATAAACCGGCCACGGCAAAAATGGCGCGACTTTGTTCAACAACGCCAGGTTTTTCGCTTCGTCCCACAAGCGTCCCGCCGCGAAGATAAACGGCTCTTTCGCCGTCGATCTCCATTTCGTGGTGTCGCAGCCGTTGTAAATAACGCGCGTTGGCGTTCCAAAATCGTAATGCGGCCGCAAGCTGTCCAGCATCGCTTGCGTCGGTGCGACAACGTAATTCGCGGCGCGCAAACCCGTTTCGACACGTTTCGAGTACTCGATCCATTCCGGCGGCGCGGCTTCGTCTTTCACGGCGCGCCACCAACCCAAAACATCGGAATGCGCAACCACAATTTTCGGCGCCTGAAAAGCACAAGCGCCGTGCGAAAATCCGCCCAGATGGATCACGTCGGGCGCAAATTCAGTTTCCAATTGCAAAAGCCAATCGCCGGACGCATCGACATCGCGCCAAGGATCGGGCATCCATTCCAAAGCGAAGTCGCTTTCGCGCAGTTGCAAGTTGGAAATTGCGTCCGCTTCGCTGCGTTGCTCATCATTTGGGCGCGCACCAATTGTCGCCAGCAAAACTTCGACGTTGTGCGTTTGAAGAGCGCGCACCAATTCCAGCGAATAATTCCATACGCCGCCAACCGCATCCGCCGTCATTAAAACACGCATGAAAATTGATGATTGACGAATACCGATTGACGATTTGGCGTTGCACAAACTTCGACTTTTAATTTGATGTAAAGAGCTTCGCGCAATCAAGAATCGTCAATCGGTATTCGTCAATCTAAAATCGAATCAGGGCTTTCATAAAGCCGTCGGGACGGTCGCGCGTGGCATTCAAGGCATCCGCCAATTGGCCTAAACCATACGAATGCGTGAACAACGGCGCGGGTTCGAGTACTCGATTCGACATCGCTTCGGCAGCTTGCTCGATGCCTTCGAGGTATTTGCGTTCTTCGCGTTCGTGCGCGTTGATGACATCCAGGCCGCGCCAATTCCATTGCTGCATATTGACTTCGCGCAAGCCGTCCTGATGATAACCGGCGATGATCAAGCGTCCCATTTCTTTGGTCAGGGCGGACGCGACATCGAGCGCGTTCTGCTTGCCGACGGCTTCAATTACGACATCGCACATAGCGCCGTTCGTCAGCTCTTTCACGCGCTCCACGATCTGCCATGTTTCGCCCATTCCAATGGTTTCGGTGGCACCCATTTGCCGCGCGAAATCGAGCGAAAATGGGCGCCGCGAAACCGCAATCACGCGCGCTCCGGCGTGCGAAACCAAACGCGTCAGCAAAGCGCCCAGAAAACCAATTCCGACAATTGCCACTGTGTCGCCGCTTTGGATTCCACTGCGCTTAAAAATGTTGATCGCACAGCCGAGCGGTTCTCCTGGAAACGCTTGACCATCCAATTCCGGCGACAATTTGATGACGGCTTTTTGTGGCGCGACATCGTATTCGGCATACGAATGGTTCGATAAAAACGCCACGCGGTCGCCAATTTCCAAGTCGCTTACATGGTCGCCAACTTTGTCGATGACGCCCCAGCCTTCGTGTCCTAACTGGCCGGGTTCGTAAGGATAATTGAACCACGGACGCCCTTCCCACGGCGGCAAATTGGACGCGCAAACGCCACATCCTTCCAATTGGATGCGCACTTCGTCATCTTTGGGTTGAGGGCGCGGCACATTTTGGATTTCGACGCGTCCCGGCCCGATAATCGTCGCCGCGCGCATGGTTTCACTCATTGTTTGTCTCGCTTTCGAGTACTCGATACATGGAAAAGTGTGTTCGATGTTGCAGTACACGCCCATGAATGAGCGGGCTAAAATCCGCAAGACCACTAAAGCGGCCTCAAATGTGAGGTGTAGCTCCGTGCAGCCCCATTCATGGGGCTTTTCTATTAGTCCGCTCGTTCACGGGCGGGCGCTCATCGACGGCAATTCAACGGACAAATTCTTTAGCTGCATTTTCTCGCAGCCACGACAACAATTGCGCGACGCCATTTCGCACATCAGTTTGCGGCGACCAACCTGTCGCAGACGTGAACTTTTCGACATCGGAAACATAATAACGCTGATCGCCCGGGCGCCAATCGCCGAACTCGACGCGCGGCGTTTGCCCACACAAGTCGCCAATCAGTTCGATGAGTGCCAGCAAACTTGTCGTGTTTCGCGCGCTGCCGCCGATGTTGAATGCCTGACCCGACAAACGATTGATGTTGTCGCGCGCGATTAAAAACGCGTCCACCAAATCGTCCACCAACAAAATGTCGCGCACTTGCTTGCCGTCGCCAAAGAGCGTAATCGTTTCGTTTTCCAAGGCGCGCAGCAGAAAATGCGCGACCCAGCCTTGATCTTCGTTGCCGCATTGATGCGCGCCGTAAATGCAACTCATGCGAAAGACGACCGCTGGAATCCCGAAAGTGCGCGCATAATCCAGCACATATTGGTCAGCGCTGCCCTTCGAGCAACCGTAAGGACTGTGGAAATCAAGCGCGCGCCGTTCGCTGATGCCGTTCGCGCGCAAAGTCGCGTCTTCGGGTTCATAACGATTGTCGCGCAAATGCAAAGCGACATCATCCAGGCCGCCATACACTTTGTTAGTCGAAGTAAAAAGCAAAGGTATCGGCGAATCGAGTACTCGAATCGCTTCCAGCACGTTCAAAGTGCCGCGCGCATTGATCTCGAAATCTTCGATAGGCTGAACCAAACTCGTCGTGACTGCGACTTGCGCCGCAAAATGAAACACAGTCGACGAACGTTCCACCGCGCGCGTGACGGCTTCCGCATCACGAACATCGGCTGTGCAAACTTCCAAATTAGCGCCGTGCGTTTCCTGCAACCATCGCAAATTGCGTTCAACTCCGGCGCGCGACAAATTATCAAAAACCAGAACACGCTGACCGTTCGACAATAAACGATGCGCCAGATTGGTCCCAACGAAACCCGCGCCGC
Organism: Abditibacteriaceae bacterium; assembly: GCA_965277285.1. Lineage (GTDB taxonomy): Bacteria > Armatimonadota > Abditibacteriia > Abditibacteriales > Abditibacteriaceae > DASVUS01. The sequence continues at coordinate 790,774 of OZ255721.1, forward strand.
CCGTGATGAGAATCGGACGTTCATCGCGCGTCGCGCCGCCGTTAAGGATTGGAAAAGAATGGCCGTTTTGACCCGAATCGCTGTGCATAATCACCTCGTTCATTTTCGGGTTAAACCGTCAGGCCGCGACTGGACAGTTCGCGCGCCGCGTCATCCACGCGATCTTCGGCGCTTTGCGTTTGAAGCCATTGCGCCAGTTCGTTCAAGCCAGCTTGCCACGCGACTTGCGGCTCAAACCCCAAAACCTCGCGCGCATGCGAAATATCGGCATAACAATGGCGAATGTCGCCGACGCGATATTTACCGGTCACTTCAGGCGCAATGTGCGTTTTATCAAGCGCTCGCGCCATATCGTGCGCCACATCCAAAACGCTGCGCGGCTGCCCGCTGCCGATATTGAAAACCTGTCCTGCCGCGTCCGCGTTTTCCATCGCCAAACAGCAGGCGCGAGCAATATCATGAACATGAACAAAGTCGCGTTTTTGATGTCCGTCTTCGTTCACCAAAGGCGATTGACCATTAAGATAGCGCGACGCGAAAATCGCCAGCACGCCGGTATAAGGGTTCGATAACGCCTGGCGCGTGCCGTAGATATTGAAGAAGCGCAGCGCCGTTGTGGGAATGCCGTAAGCGCGCCCAACGAGCAAGCTCATACGTTCCTGATCGAACTTGGACAGCGCATAAATCGAAGACAGCGCAGGCGTTTTGGTTTCGGGCGTGGCAACCGGTTCGAGTACTCGATTGTGAATGTCGCGCACTTCCCAATCACGGTTTTTGAGCTGCGACAAAGGACGTTCGGTTGCGGTGACAAAGTGACCTTCGACATCGCGGTACAAGCCTTCGCCGTAAATGCTCATGCTGGACGCGACGACAAGTTTTTGGACGGGCTTTTCGACCAGCGCTTCGAGCAAAATCGCCGTGCCCATGTTGTTGACTTCGGTGTAGCGCGCGATTTCATACATACTTTGCCCGACGCCAACCGTCGCAGCCAGATGAAAAACCGCATCCACGTCTTGCAAAGCGTTGCGCATCGCGTGCGGATCGCGCACATCGCCCGCGATCAGCTCGACATCATCGTGCAAATAATCGGGACGTTGCGTCGCGCCGTGAACTTGTTCGGAAAGTGCATCAAGGACGCGAACGCGATAACCGCGCGCCAAAAGCTCGTCGCACAGATGAGAGCCGACGAAACCGGCGCCGCCCGTCACCAAAATCTGTTTAATCATTCCCAACCATTTTAAGAAAAATAACGATGCCTTTTCAAGCATCGTTCAAGAAGAAGAACCTGCAAAACGAAGACCAACAACAAAGAAGAACGTCGAAACGCGACAAAACCCGCAGAAAAGCGCATCGAGTACTCGAAATGCTCCTCCTGGCGTCTTCGATTTAGAGTCTATTTCAGCGCAGTTGCCGGAACGAAGACTTGTAGGGGCTTGGCGTGCCAAGCCTTCGCTCAATGTTACACAGAGGGCTTGGCGCGCCAAGCCCCTACGCGATGTGACAACGCGATTGAAGGCAGCTTTTTGGTTTGCTAATTTAAAATCAAACCAGTTCGATTTCTTCGTTGCCCAGCAGCACGCGCGCTAATTCTTCGGCTGTGGTCAGGCCGTTTTTGAGTTTGTCGATGCTGTCCTGATAAATGGTGCGCATTCCGTTGGCGCGCGCAATCGCCTGCAATTGGTCGGCATCGGCGCGATCCATAATGGCGCGGCGAATGTCTTTATCGATGTTGAGCAGTTCCATTACGGCGACGCGTCCGCGATAACCCGTTCCATGACAATGATCGCAGCCAACGCCATGATAAATGGTCGTATCGGGTCGCAATTTGAGTTGCGCGATTGCTAAATCATGCTCTGGCGTGTGCAGCGGAACGGCCTGGCGACAATGGCGACAAATCAGGCGCACCAAACGTTGCGCGACGATGCCCGACAAGCTGGACGCAATCAGAAACGGTGGAACGCCCATATCCTGCAAGCGCGCAACCGACGCCACCGCCGAGTTGGTGTGAAGAGTACTCAAAACTAAATGTCCGGTCAGAGCGGCGCGAATGGCGATGTCGGCGGTTTCGCTGTCGCGGATTTCGCCGACCAAAATCACGTCCGGGTCTTGCCGCAAAATCGAGCGCAGGCGCGCCGCAAACGTGTTGCCGATTTCGACGTGAACATGACATTGCATCACGCCTTCCAATTCATATTCCACCGGGTCTTCAACGGTGACCACGTTCTTCGCTTCATCTAGCGTGGAAGCCAGAGCCGCATACAAAGTTGTGCTTTTACCGCTTCCCGTCGGGCCTGTGACCAGGATCATGCCGTGCGCGCGGCGCAGCATTTCGTCGAACTGATCGTGTGTTCCTTCGGTGAAACCCAGTCGCGTCAGATCGGTGACAAGGGCCGAATGATCGAGCAAGCGCAACACGACTTTTTCGCCGTGAATGCCAGGCAAAGTCGAAACGCGAAAATCTAAACGGTGGCCGCCGACGCTGGCGCGAAAACGCCCGTCCTGCGAAAGTCGCGTTTCCGTGATGTTCAAGTTCGCCATCACTTTCATGCGCGACACCAGAGGCGCCAGCATTTCGCGCGGCAACAATCCGCCGGTGCGCAAATGTCCATCGACGCGATAGCGCGGCAAAACGCCGTTGGTGCGCGGCTCCAAATGCACGTCGGAGGCGCCCATTTGCACGGCGCGCAGCAAAATCTCGTTGGCGGCGCGCACAGTTGCGCCCATCGCGGCGTCTTCGATGGCGTCTTCGTCGCCGTCCAACTTCACGTCCTGCGTGCGCAATTGCGGCGGCGGTTCATATCCCAGACCGATATGAACCGTTGACATCGTTGCCGAAACCGGCATAACGCTTGGAGGCGCGACAGTCGAAGTCACGGTGACCAGAGCGGCAGGCGCTGCACCATTTTCAGCATGACCGTTGGTTTCGCTCGCCGTATTTTCCACCAGCACCGAAACGATTGGAAAATCGACGGTTTCAAGAGAAGACGATGAAGCGGGCGATGTACTCGAATCATCCGTGAAAGCTGAAGGCGCGTGCATAACGTCAGACGGATTTTGTGTTGACGCGGCAATCGGTGGACGCGACAGCGTTGTATTTTGTATTCCGACAGAAGTTGTCGGCGTCAACAGCGCCGGAACCTCGAAAGCGCGCGGGTCGAAAAGCAAAATATCGGCACGCGAAACCCAGCCCAACTCGACCAGAACGTGCGAGAGATTCTTCTCCGTCGTGCGCATCTTCGCCGCCGATTGCACCTGCTCCATCGTCACGCGACCGGCGCGCATCAGCGCTAATGCCAGATTTCTTTCCGTCATAAAACGTCCTCACCTTGCCTTTCAATCAACATCGAGTACTCGAATCGAGTACTCGAATAAAGAAGCCATCTTGTAAATACAACTGATAATTTGGCGCAGTAATTCGTTCAGAAGACTACTCGTATTCGTTTTCTGCACACTCTCAAATTTCATTAGCACAACTTTTCAAGCATCCTTATTTTATCACGAGCGACGCCGCCGAAAAGAAAAGAAGTCCGTGCCTGAATCTGGAGATTTTTCAAGCGATATCCTTGAAGCAAATGTCAAAATTGGCGCGTTTGGTGCTTGACCGTTATAATTCCCCTTTGTGATAAGTGACCAGAGAAGTCTGCGAATCGGTTTGATGGGCGGCACCTTCGACCCGATTCACAACGGTCATTTGTTCATCGCCGAAGAAGCGCGCGTGCGTTGTGCTTTGGACAAAGTGCTTTTCATTCCGAACTCTCAACCGGCGCATCTCAAGCGCAAAGTTGCCGATTCGGATGCGCAAACGCGCTTTGAGATGACCATTTTGGCGACGCGCGACAATCCGCATTTTGAAGTATCGCGGGTTGAAATCGAGCGTGAAGGTTTGTCGTATGCCTTTGATACGATTCGCGCTTTGCAAATCGAGTACTCGAATGCCGAACTTTGCTGGATCGTTGGTGCCGACACCATCGCCGAAGTAGCGACGTGGTATCGCGGCAGCGAATTGTTCACGCTGTGCCGCTTCATCGCGGTTTCGCGTCCAGGCTTCGATCTGGAAAGCGCGGCGCAAAAGTTGAGCGAAGAGCAACGCGCGCAGGTTCAATTCTTGGAAAGCAACGGTTTGGAAATCGCCAGCCGCGACTTGCGCGAACGTGTGAGAAACGATCTGCCGATTCGTTATTTAGTGCCAGACGAAGTGGAACGCGCCATCCGTCAACGCGGTCTTTATCGTTCCAATTTGGAGGAAAAATTATAAACACAACTGAAGAAAACCAGCTTCAAACCGAAGTTGAAACAACCGAAATCGAAACTAACGAAATCGAGCCAATGGTCGCATCGGAAAAGAAGCTCGATTTGATTTGCCAATCGGCGACGGAATTGAAGGCGCGCGACATCACGGTTTTGGATGTGCGCGGTCAAACCATTGTCGCCGACTTTTTCGTAATGTGCACGGGCACCAGCATCACGCATATCCAAAGCATCGCGGAAGGCGTGCGCGACCGTTTGCGCGAAGGCGCCAGATTGCGCGCCAAGCCCGAAGGCGACGCCGGAAGCTACTGGGTCATCATGGATTACAGCGACGTGATTTTGCACATTTTCGACGAAGAAACGCGCGAGTTCTACGACTTGGAACGCTTGTGGGCGGACGCCAAAATCACGCAGTATGAGGACACGGGCGTAATTCAAGATGCTGCGAGCGAATCGAGTACTCGATAGCATTGGCACAAGCGATACAAACGGGTAAACTGCGCGGCAACGCGAACCATTTTTCGCGTTCAACTAACGATGAAACCACTCGATTTTCGACATCACAGGCAAAGACACGGCGCGCAAAGGTTTGCGCAGCGGTGCGCATTGCGACCTCGACAACACCAAAGGTTGTCGACCGCTTTGCCCCGTTCTGGAAGAGCGACACGCTTTTCCACGCCCGGCACACGAACGTGTCTTTGCCTGCATTGATGAATCGCAGCGAAGACCTATCGAGTGTCGGGCTTTTTTGTTTGTCAAAATCGTCTAAAATCGCCAAACCGATGTGAGTCCGATGAACGAGACACCAACACTTTCAACGACAACAACTCAAACATCGCCCGCGCCAGACCAGACAACGGCGAATGCTGCAGCGCGCGTCGAAGAGTCGCCGCAAGTCGCCGCGCAAAAGTCGGTTGAGACATCAAGTACTCGAAATGAGGCGACCAACGCTGCGTTGCCTTCGGTTGAGGATATGAAGCGCGAAGAGCAAGTCGCGGCGATTGCGATGAAGGCGCGGTTGGATTTGCGTCGTGGACAGCGCGAAAAAGCACGAGCCGAAATCGCGCAAGCGCTGGCGCTCAATCCCAACGATCAGGGTGCGCTCGAACTGATGGGCGATGTGTTTTTGGAGGAAGGCGAGCAGGAAAAAGCGATTTTAGTCTTTGAGAAAGGCCGCGCGCTGTATCCCAATCACGCGCCATTTGCGGAAAAAATTCGACTGGCGCAGCACGACTTGGACGAAATGGCGGTCGATCAGTTGACACAAAAGTTCGCGCCGCCCGCCGATTTATTGACTGAAGAATTGGATGTTAAACCCGGGCGCGCTGCGATCTTGTCGCTCTTGATTCCAGGCGGAGGACAATTTTATCTGGAGCAAAACGAGCGCGGCGCGGTTTATCTGGGACTGGCCTTTTTGTCGTTGTGCGGTTGGGCGTTGCCGTTGCGAAGCGCGATGAGTCACGCCGGAGCCGCTGTCAAAGCGACGGGCAGCATCCTTTCGGGATGGAGTAGCGCAGTCAGTTCGATGAGCAGCGGAGCACAACTTTTGTTCTGGGTGATGTCCACGCTGTTCAGTATGTTGTATCTGGTTTCGGCGTGGGACGCTTACACAACGGTGGCGCGGCGACAAACTGCGCAGCGACAGACGAACAAGTTAAATACGGAATACGGAATACGGAATACGGAATCGAAGCTGGACGCGAACGACGCAGCCTGAACTTCGAGTACTCGATATTCATCATTCCGTATTCATCATTTATTTGAATGAGGAGGTTAGAACGATGGCGGAAGCTGGCGTGTTGGTTTTGAATCACAATTACGAGCCGCTGAACATTTGCGGTTTGCATCGCGGCATGGTGCTGTTGTATCTCGAAAAGGCGGAAGTTTTGCGCTTCAGCGACGACATCGTTTTGACGGCAGGCGGCGAGGAAATGATCGTGCCCAGCGTTTTGCGCTTGAAGCAGATGGTCAAGCGTCCGACGCCGCAACTAAAAATGTCGCGCAAGTCGATATTGGCGCGCGACGATTATACGTGCCAGTATTGCGGAAACAAAGCGGGCTTGACGCTCGACCACATTTTTCCGCGCCATCGCGGTGGCGAAACTTCGTGGGAAAACCTGGTTTGCTGCTGCCTGCGCTGCAACAACAAAAAAGGCCCGATGACGCCGCAGGAAGCCGGAATGCGCCTGCCCCACCCACCGCGCAAGCCGCGCTACGTGCCGTATATCTCGTTCCCGCGCTTCATCTCGGCGATGCGTCACCCCGAATGGCGCGAATACTTGGCCGGATACGGCAAAGGATTGGAAGATCGGTTTTAACAAGATCGATTTCTAACCGATGAGAAATACCAAATTCTCCCCATTCGAGTACTCGATGTGGTTATGGCAGATATGATGACCGCAAATACAAGGCGCGATATTTCTTCTCAGAAACATCGCGCCTTGTATTTGCGCGTGGTAATTTTGATAAGTGGCGGCGTTCTTGGAGCGCCCTCTATAAGATTACGCATGAACGTAGTAGATGACCTTGCTTTTTTTGATCAGGGCAATGACAGCATTGGGAATCAGGGTCTGCGCGGTTTGCTCCTTGTAAGTGTTCAGGGCGTTTGCATACATGGTGTTTTCCGCTTTTGGATGATCCTGACTCGTGCTCAGGGATTGAATCAGGCAATAACCTCGCACGGTTTTCACCGGCTCTGACGTCATCTTTCCTTGGCTCAATTTCAGCCCTGCGTCCAAAATCATAGTGTCCATATCCTGTATGGTAGGATACAAAACGCCCAGGTCGCCTTTGTGATTCTTCGACTCAAGCTCTGAATACTGCGATGCCAGAACGCCGAAATCTTTTCCCTTCCTGATTTGAGATTGTATGTTTTTGATGAGGGTCAGCGCTTCGGCTTCAGAGCGCAATTTCGTTTTCGCAGTTGTCGGGCGGTCGCCTTGCTGGAACTTGACGAGGATCGCGCGGCAATGAGCCATACCGACCGGCTTCACTTGATTGATGACAAGCTGCACGCGCTCCATGTCCTGATGGAAGTTGTACCGCAGCTCGTCCAGCGTCATATGGCGTGCGGCCAATCCTTCATCGAGCGTATGAGGAGCGATCATCTTGCGCAGTGCGTTGACTCGTTGATCGACCTGGGCAACGCTTACCACGATGTTGCGGCGCTTACATTCTCGGTCGACAATGAAGTTTTGAACGAGAATATCGACAACGCGAGGTCCATTTTCCGCGAGACATTCCGCCGCGACGTCCTGCATAGGAATGACGTGACCATCAACCACAGCGGCGGCCTTGGGTAGCGGCTTGCCGAGCGCCGGAGCGCACTCGGCATCGGTCGCGTAAGTGATATTCGCTCTGCTAATCAGGCCGACGACAAACTGAGGGCTGAGAAATTGTGATTGCTCATCGACGTAAATGTCGTGGGCGGCTTTGTAGGCAGCGTTCTCGCTTGTAGGATGATCAGCGCTTGTCGTGATGGCTTGAACGAGCCAGAAACCGTCGTCAGTTACAACCGGCTGGGAGATTTTGCCCTTTTCCAAAGCGAGAGCGGCGGTGACTACGCGCGCGTTCAGGTCGTGCGTTCCCTGATATACGACGCCGATGTCACCCGAGGCGCTTTTAGAAGAATCGTCGGAGTATTTCGCCGCTACTTCGCCAAAATCCTTGCCTGCGGCAAGCTGAGTTTGAACGACTTTGAACATTGCAGGCGTCGCTGTTACGTCTTCGTCGCCAGCCGGACGGTCGAACTTGATGAGGATCACGCGGCAATGGCTCATGTTCACGGATGGAATTTGATCGGCGGTAATCAATCCCCGTTGGATTTTATGTTTAAAAGCCGCGCGCACTTGCTCCATAGTTGAATGATGCTGAGCGATCACATCTTCTAACCGGGCTGGCGCAACAGATTGGCGCAAATCCGCCACGCGTTTATCGACCACCACATCGGCAACGACGATGCCTTTCCTGCTCGCTTCTCGCTCTACGAGATAGTTCTGAACCATTTGATCAATAATCGGCGCACGGCTCTTGACAAGGCATATTCTCGTTACATCACGCAGCAGGATGCGGTGGCCATCGACTTCTGCCGCAACGCCAACTGGTCCTTTGTCCTCGGAAAAAGTTCCGCCCGACTCTGTGGCGAATACGCGCGAATTGCTACCAGCAACAGGAATTGTGGCTGCATGCACCAGACGATCGGAGTATAGAACCGTGCACAGGGCGAGGAGCATTGACAACCTCTTGGCTTTTCGTATCATGACAGGGGTTTACCTTATAAATCTATTGTGAAGATCGCGTTCGCCTCATTGCGTCGCGGACATATCTTGTGTTGACCACAAAGACAACTTGAGTTTGCGCTTAATAAGCGCAAACTCAAGTTGTAAGATCGGAGTTTATCGTCAGGGACTATCGCCCAATGAAGTCCCATGTTTGCTGGCATCCGCCGCCGCCCCATGACCAGAGCCCAATACGGGTGTTATTGGCACCTGAGCAGTTCTGTCCATCAAGAACGTCGTGCGAGCCATCGCTCTTCGTGCCCGCAGTGGCAATGACATATCGTCCGCCGCTCGTCTGCGAGATCTTCCACTGCTGCGGGGTTCCGCCCCAGTAATCCCACAGTTCCATCATCGTACCATCGTTGGGGCTGGCATTCGTGCAGTCCAGGCTGCGCCCGACGCTACCATCAGGGTTGATCGTTCGGATCGAGTAGTAGCCGTTGTTCAGGTTAGTGACCTGCCACTTCTGGTTATTGGTTCCCGCGTATGGCCAGAGCTGAATCGGAGTTCCGTTTGCAGTTCCGTAGCCAGCGCAATCCAAGGCGTTACCAGTAGTCGAAGCGGTGATCTCGTAGGTGCCATTCGGCAATGGCGGCGCACCGTTTTCGTACTGGCGAACATAGTCGACATCAAAGTAGCCTGTTACAGCCGTGCTACCGTCCGGGTTGCCTGGCCAATTGCCGCCAACTGCAAGGTTCAGGAGCATATACATGCTCTGGTTATCAAACTCCCAGGTTCCACCGCCGCCTTTCGAGAATTGTCCAGTGAAGTTTCCATCGACGTAAAAGGCGCAGTAGCCAGGCTGCCAGTTAACGCCATAGGTGTGATAGGTCGATGTCGAGTTGTTCGGCGCTGTGCTCAAAGTCGGGTCCCATCCTGGCATGTGCAAGCTTTGATGATTATCCCACTGCCCGTTGATTTCTTCCGCCACATCAATTTCGCCGCAAGTCGGCCAGCCGACCGAACCAATGTTGTTGCCCAAGAACCAGAAGCAAGGCCAATAGCCTTTGCCCGCATTAGGGAATTTGCACCGCGTCTCATAGTAACCATAAGGCCCAAATGACACCCGACCCGCCGTGTTAATCCTGGCCGAATACCAAGTCCCGTTAGAATTGGTGGCCTTGATCTGCATCGCCGACTGGTCAGTTCCAGTGCTGTCAGTGATCTCATGCGCGTTGTCCGCATTACTGGTATACACTTCCAGTTCGTTGTTGCCCCAACCGCCGCCGCCGGTTTGATAGCCCCAATAACCGCCCGGCGTAGCAGAGTTCCGGCCATCCGAGAACTCGTCCGACCACACCAACCCCATACCTGCAGGTGGCTGAGCGTAAGACGCTTTCCCCAACCCACACAAGAGTAACGCAGACGCCGCCATAGCCATCATCTTGACAGCGCGACGGTTGGTGTTTCCATTCGGGTACGATTTACTGACCTTACAATTTGACTGAGCGTGCATTCAAGTCTCCTGGTATCTTTCAACCTGGTATCTTTTCAACTCTGAAATGTGAGACGGACGCCGGCGAACCTTTATTCGTCTCGTGGACGCAGTAGAAGCATTCCTCGCAGCCTTAACCCAAGCCCTCCCATACAGCATTGATGCCCAGATAAACCTGAAAGAGTGTCCAGAAAGTGCAGAAAAACCTTCAAACCACAGCTTGTCCTTTAGGCACATAGAAGCTGCCAAAAGGACAATCCGTTGCGTTCGGCGTTTTACGTGTTTTCTATGCAGTCCCTAAGAAGTTTGAGATCCGAGGCGCAGACATGCCTGGCTCAATGCGACCTTGTCTTAAAGTAAGGTTGATCGTGGATTGGGGAAATTGTAGTAGGCGCTATTATAGCTGTCAAGTGAAATTATGGGCAAGTGAAATTATTAAGGAAAAGAGGATTCATCTCCATGTTTTATATCCGATGGAAAGTCAGCGAGATGGTTGCTCGTCTCGCTGAAGAACAATCCCTTCAACATCTTCCGATACTGAAGAACTGAATTACCATCTCCTTTCAACGGACAACTTTTATCACGGGAAGAAGCATTTCGCCCAATCGAGTACTCGATTGGGCGAGATATTTTCTGAGATTATTCATTTGGCATGACGTGGCCAGTTTCAACTTCCCGCGAGGTCACGCCTGACCCACAAAGTAAAAGTGACGCTGGGGCGCAAAGGATAATCGCCGACGCGCACGTAGCGGTCGCTGATGAGTGGCTGCAACTGCGCGTCCTGATCGTATTGTGGGTTCGGGTCGGTGCGGCTGATTATCAGAACTTCGTTGGTCGGGTTGATAATTTTGCCAAAATAACCGACGCCGTAGTTGCGCAAACTCCATGGCATCGGCCAGTATTCATCCGAAGTCACCGCAATCGGCATCTTATAACCCAGGCCGGAACGCGCCGCATACTCGTCAATTTTGCGCATTAAATCGAGATAGCCACGCTGCGTGTGAACGTAAATGTAGGGATACCTTTTGATGTCACCGGGCAACATATCCACGTCTTGACCGTTGCGCTTCATCGTCCATTTCGGCAATTGAATCACGTCGCCTTTGCTGTTGCGCATCGCATCGTCGTTGTCGTAATTGATGAAATTCAAATCTCTCATTTGCGCAATGCTCAACAATAGAAAGGGCGACAAGACGGCAGCGGTTAGCCACGTTTTTTGCGTAACATATCGAGTACTCGAATCCCGACTATTCAAATCTCGAGCACCTGAAAAACGGCTCAGCCAGGCGCCGCATTGTTGCAATGCGACGCCGCTCATCAAGGCGAAAGGTAACACGAAGTTGATCATCAGCCACGGCGTTTTATAGGGAATCAGCGAATAAGCGAGGAAGATTCCGCACGCCCACAGCGCCACGAAAACCGCGAAACGATTACTGCGCTGCCACAAAGAAAGCACGATTCCCACCAATCCCAAAACAAAAATCGTCGGCTCAATGGTCAGCATCCACACCAGATAAGTGAGCAATGGTTTCGCTTGAAAATCGCTTTCACCAGTTTTACGCCACACATCGTAAGCCGAGAAAAAGTTCGCCATTCCTTCATGGTAATAATCGCGGCTAAACGACGAAAAGAAGAACGCGATCACGATCCAGAACAAGGAAACGGCGCCCAGAGCCACCGCAACCAGGCGCCAATCGAGCCAGAAAAGCGCACGCGATTCGTTCTCGTCCGCGTTTCGAGTACTCGATAAGGCCGCTTTTCGCAGTTGCCCTTTTTCGCACAAGAGCCACGTCAGCGCGCCGGAAAACAACAAAACAATCACGGAAATCGGCGCCGTTTCTTTGGAGCCGAACAACAGTGCGAGCGATACCGCCGCTACAAAAACTCCGCTGCGATTTCCCAGAGGCCGCGCCAGCGTAACCGCCACGCAAAAGCCCAGCGACATTAGCAAAAATTGAAACTTGGTGATCGTCAGAGAATCAATTTGACGGCTTTGCACCCAATCGCCCAGCGCGTGCGAGCTAAAAATTCCCGCCACGAACACCGACAACAGCGCTGGCCACCACCACGCGCCGCGCGGACGAAAGCGCAGCATCGCCACCACCGCCAGTAGCGTGAAAAACACGAACTGCATTTCGTGGATGAAGTAGCGCGAAATGTAAACCATGCCGGGCGAAATCGCCAGCAAAGCGGTCGCGCACAACGTCGCCCAACTTCCCAGATGGCGCCGCAAACTCAACACCAGCGCGAGCACGCCCATTCCGAAAAACGCCGGAATCATGCGCAACGCGATCTCGTTGAAGCCCGGCTTGCCCAGAAAAAACGTGTTGAGATAAGACGTGAAGAGCGCGAAGTAGTACAACGTCGGACCGTGAAAATTAGTCGGATTGTATTGGTAAGTACCTTTATGAAACAACGTGTCGAGAAACACGCCGTTGACGCCTTCGTCGTGGTGAAACGGCACAAAATCGAGTTGCCAGAAGCGCAACGCCGCTGCTACCAGCAAAATCGTGCCCGCCAAAAGGCGCCACGCACGCGGCGAAAGATCGTTTTTAATCGCAGCGTCGTTCTTCGTTTCCTCGGCGCGTGTTGCCGTAAAAACCGCTGGCGCCGATCTCGCGTTTGTTTTCGGGACGTTTGTTCTGGACGCGCTCATCGGGCGCGCGTTGGAGCGACGCGTTGCCGGCGACGTTTGACGAGCCTGAGTTTGCGTCGGCCTGGCCGCGACGTTTTGGTTTTGAGCGCTCGCCTCGCGCACATCAGCGTTGGACAAAAGAGCGCCCGATTCCGATGACGTAGAAGCTGGCGCATCAAGAGGCGCGGTGGATTGCGGCGCGTTCTGCGGATTTTGGTTGGCGTTTTGAGCCGCGCGCTTAGCGCGTCGTGTAGAGCGTGTACTCACCTTGTTGCGTCACCTTCTTCCATTTATTCCAATATTCGGGCGGCGCCAGCATTTGCGGCGGGTTCAAATGCGCCAAATAATCGCGTTCTTGCGGCCCGATGATAAACGCTGTCGCGCCATACTTTTCGAGTACTCGATCGCTGCCCGCATCGCCGCGCAGGAAACTTTGTACGTCGGTTTCGCGCGTGCCGTAATCAATGCCGTACGACGCCAGATGACCGTTGTAACCCATGACTGAAATCTTTCCGCTCAGGCAAATCGGCGAGTTATAAATCGGCGCATGAAGCACGACGGTTCCGCGCGGCAAATCGCGCATGACACTGGCCAGAGCTATTCCATCGCGGTCAAAATTGCGCTGTTCGAGTTGCCCGTTCGCGCCATGCCAGATGTCGAGCGCGCCCGCGGCAGTCAAAGTGAAAAACAAAAAAGCCGCCAATCCGCGTCGCCAATGACGTGCGCGCCACAAATGCGCCAGTCCCAGCGATGCAAACGGGCTGGCGATCACAAACCAGTAAATCAGGATTTTGTTATTGTCCCAAATCCACGGCGCGAAACGGAACAAGTTCGGCATCACGAAACCTATCGTCACAAATACCGAAAGCCACAGCGCCGCATTGCGCCATTCGACATCTTGCCATGCCCAATTTTCGCCTTCCCGATTTTCGTCTTTCGTTCGCGGCCAGCAACGCGCGACGATAAATGGCACCAACGCAAAATAGAATGCGACAAGCACGCGGAGATAGAGTGCAACACGCGCGTGCAGCCCGAGCGGGTCAAAGATGCCGGTTTCGCGCGACACCAGGTTCAACGCCAAAAGAGGAATCCAGAAGAACGAGAAACGCTTGAGCGCCGCGCGACTATCCTTTCGCTTCCACAACACATAAAAAATCAGCGGCCAGAAAGCGCCGGTGTTTTGCAGCCAGAAGACGAAGATATTAGCGTCGCCCTTGTCCCAGCCAAAGTTCCAGGCGAAAAATGCTCCCGGAACGATCTTGGCCTGGCTGTGTCGCGCGAAGAAATAATAAGCGAGTTCAATCGCGGCAATCGGCGCCAGAGCAACGAAATAAAATTGCCAGTCGCGTTTTGCGCCCGCGCCCAAAGGTTGAATTAGAAACGCGAGATAAACGCTGGTCAACGCCACGACAAGAAACGTGTGCGAATGAATCAGCGGCAGCATCGAAACGAGAAAACCCGCTGCCAGCAAAGGATGAAAACGCGGGCGCTGACCACCTTCCAGTTGATTTCGACCGGTGAAAAAACGCCACCACAAGAGAAAAACGACCAGCGCCAGCGGCAATCCCAACATCAGGCTGCGCTGCGTCACGAACAGCGTGGTCAGCGCGTTGCACCAGCGCCACGTCGCAATGGCGTTGGTATATTGGCGCGGCATATGCGCCAGCACTTCGCGGAAACCCGTCGCGCTGTCGCTCGAGTCGCTGATAAAAGCGATCCAGCCCAGGCCGCCCGTAAAAATTACCAGATACGGCGCGATCAACGCCGCCAATCGGTCGCGCACCAGTTCGAGCGACAAGCGATGCAGCAAAATCGCCATCGCAAACGCCAACATCTCGGTTTGCATCACGACCGCAAAAGGAAATGAGGCGCCCAAACGTAGCCAGATCGCGGTCAGGAAATCGGGTAAAAACGGATAAACGAAAAGGCTGCCAGCATAAATCGGACTTTGCGGCGGATAATTTCCGCCCCACGCGAAGCCGGTCATAATCTGAAAGTGCAGCGTCAAATCGCCGATGTTGGTTTCATACGCCGTATAAAGCCCGTCCGGTTTCTCGTAGGAAACGCGCGACATCGCCCACGCCAGAACGCACAGCAACAATCCCAGCACGATAATTTCAACCCAACGAACCAGCGGCGATGTTGTGTTTGGCGCGCCGCTTTTCGAGTACTCGATGTCGCGCCTGGTGGCTTGAGTGATGTCGCGCCGCAAACCTTCGCGCCAAACAGCGCGCGTTAGGAAAACTGGAATCGCTAAAATCGCGCTCGACAACAAAATGCTGGCGGCGTTCAAGCCAAGAATGCACGCCAACGCAAAAGTCAACGTCGCAAAGAGCGCGAAGCTGGTGCAGATGCCAATTGCCGCGCGCACCATCAGCGGCGACGTTTGGTCGTAAAGGTAAGTCAACAAAGTGCCGCCAAACGCGACTAGAAAAGCGAGAAGAAGCGCAAACATGAAAAGAATTGGAGCGACCAGAGTCGGAATTTTAACGCCGCTTTCGAGTACTCGATACGCCACGAAGTTCCACGAACCGGCCACAACAAGATAAAGTGTGATTGGGCGAAGCGCTTTTATTATACAGCGCTCTTCTTTCACGCTGTCAAACTTATGACTTCTTCTTCCCAATTTCGCGTTCAAAAAGTGGTTCGAGCCGCGTGTGGCACGGTTTTTTTGGGCGCTGGCGCCTTCAAATTGTTGGTGCCCTTCGGCGACTTTCTGGCAAAAATGGGCGTTCCTTTGCCGCACCTGGCCGGAAGCGCGGTCGCGTTGCTGGAAATCACAGGCGGCGCGACGTTGCTTTTCCATCGGCGCCTGAAGTTTTTGCCGTTCAGATGGCGCACTCTTCTGGTGCGCTTGCTCTGTCTTGGCTTAGCCGTCGACATGATTTTCGCTATCGGTTTGGTCGGCGTTCCAGGTAAGCGCGGTCACACTTACAACTTCAGTGGGCATGAAATCGGCGGTGAAATCTGGCGCCTGCCACTCGAAATCTTTTTGCTGCTGGCAATGATCTGGTTCATATTTCGCTCGCCTGTTGAAAACGATTGAAAACTGCGCCGTCGTTTCAACTAACCTCTAACCACGCGTAAGCAAACGGACTTTATTGAGACTTGAATGGTTCGAGTTGCTCCGTGCAGTAGCCAGCGAGTGAACTCGCGGCTGGGCGGCGTGCGCCGCGTCGTCAGCCTACGCCGACGAAAAGCACTTGTAGCCTCGCGTCGGCGCAGGCTGTTGGGCGCCCATTGAAAGACAATGACTTGTTTTTCAATGGGCTGATCGCCTCGTTGCGAAGCAACGCCCAGCCGCGACTTCAGTCGCTGGCGCACTTCGGCTAAACTGCCGCGAATGAACACCAATTCCAACGCTTTTGAAATGCACAAGACGCGCGTGCGCATGGACGATGGACGCACTCTTGCCTACTACGATTTCGCGGCGCAAAACGAAACTCCGCCATTCTTAGCGCAACACGAAGCAGCGGCCAAAGCCGATCCGCCGACTGGCCCGCGTATTTTGCCCAGTCCGCCGGAAATGCGCTGGAACCCGACTTTGGGCGAATGGACGGTTTACGCCGCCAGCCGCATGAGTCGCCCGATGTTGCCCTCGAAAGACGCGTGTCCACTTTGTCCCGGCGTGCTGGAATTGCCCTTGCCGTATCAAGTCGCCATCTTTGAAAACCGCGCGCCTTCGATGGCTTTTATTCCCGGCGATGTTGAACTTGCCAACCCGACCGAAGCCTTTGAACTAACGGCTCCCGCGCGCGGTCGCTGCGACATCGTGGTTTATTCGCAGCAACACGATGCGAAACTTTTTCAAATGCCAGTTAATGAAATCGCGTGTTTAGTCGAAGCGTGGCGCGACCGTTACAGCGAACTTGTCGCGCAGCCGGAAATCAAGTGCGTGGCGATTTTTGAAAACAAAGGCCGCGAAGCCGGAATGACTTTGGATCATCCGCACGGACAGATTTACTCTTTCCCGTTTTTGCCGCCAACGCAACTCGCGCAATGGAACCAAACGCAAAGTTTCGCGGTTCGCGGCGACAATTTGTGGAATCGAGTACTCGAAAAGGAGTTGCGCGACGGCAATCGCATCATCGCGCAAACCGATGGTTTTCTCGCGGCGCAGCCGTTTTACGCGCGCTATCCGTATGAAGTCCACATCTGGGCGAAGCGCGACGGCGTCAATTCACTTTTGGAAATGACGCCACAAGAACGCGGCGAACTGGCGGCGATGCTGAAAAATATTGCCACGCGCTATGAAAACCTGTGGCCAAATTCCACTTATGGTTTTCCGACCTTGATGATGATGAACCAACTTTCCAACGTTCCGCAGGCCGAGCAATACCGCTTTCACATCGAGCTTTTGCCGTTGCAGCGCAGCCCCGACAAACTGAAATATCGCGCCAGCGTCGAAAGTGGCACCGGAACTTTCCTCAACGACGCCTTGCCCGAAACCCAAGCCGCCGAATTGCGCGAAGTGGCGCCCCAAGAAGTCGAATTGCCGACGATTTCGTTTGAGTAGTTCACTTCAAGTCGCTTCTGCTGCAAAGGGCGATCTGCGCAGGTAAAGTTTCATCCAAACGCCAGTTTCCCATTCGTTGCATAAAAACAATGAGAAACCTGGCGTTTGGACTTCTATCTCGTTTTGATAACGCACACGAAAATTTGCGTGGCCTCCATATGGATTGTTCAGAAAACGAAATCCAATGTTAGCCAGAGCCGGACGAAAAGCAAGCGCAAAACAATCTTCTTTTCACCCGTCAAATGAGAAGTCAAAACCCAATCCGCATTGTCGCTTTTGCTGTCGTTTTGGCGCCGTTTGTAATCGGTTTCGATAACGCCCGCGTCTTCTTTCAGCAAAATGTCAAGCAGGAAATCAGCATACTCGCTAATGTCTTGCGGCTCGGTCGTGAGCTTACGGATTTCGATTATCGCCATAAAATCTGCCTTTCGAGTACTCGAAAGCGTTATTGCGCGGGCATTAATTGCGCGACTTCGGCGTGGGTTTGCGGTGTGTCGGAATCGCTGGAATTCAGTTTTTGCAGGTTCCAGCGCAAGGTATTTGTCAGGCGGCTGCCGACTGTCATCAGGCGCATCGGCGTCATAATTTCGAGTTCGATGTAATGTTTGGGCGAATCGGGTTCGGCGCTATCGTACAGTTCGACGGGAAAACCGGCGTTTTCCGGCCCGTCGGGATAAGGGCCGCTGTCGAAGTGCGATTTCTCGACGAAAGCGACATCGCCTTTGACTGCGACAAAAGCGACGATATGCGAATCAACGCCGACTTTATAGCCGCCGGGCGGCGTGTCTTTGGTCATTTGAATCGGCCTGATGCGCAGCAAGGTCGGCGTGACAGCTTGCACATCAGCGCCGGGTTTCGCCTGACCGTTGAGCCACATAAAGTTGTTTTTGTAAACGCTCTGCGGGTTGAGCGGAAAATAAATCGCGTCCGGCTGCGTTTGCGAAATGTTCCAAATCGACAGCAACATTGGCGCGCCCGCTACTTTCTCCGCGGTTTGCGTGATTTGCAGTTCGCCCGCAGCGTCCATTGCATATTCGCGGATGATGCGCACGCCAGCGCGCTCTGCCACCGGACTGGTCGTACGCAAACGCGCGCCTGGCAAAACTTCGGCGCGAAACGGTGAATTATCCCACGCTTTGTCGGGCGGCCACGAGGTGCCGCTGGTCGCCGGCCACCAAGTTTGTGGCGCGAACCAGTTTTTATCGCCGCCCCAGTTTTTCCAAACGCCCAAAGTCGGGTCTTGCGACGGATTGTTCCACAACACGTTTTGGCCGCCCACGAAACGATACGTCATCACGCGCGACAAGGCCGGAACCACAACCGCTTCGGTGCGCCCATCGCTCAAGCGAAACGCTGCATAGCCGCGATATGTTGTGCGCGTCAACTGCGCGCGCGGATTGGGCTGAAAAGCCGTTTTTGAATCGGACGCTGATGCTGTCTGAGCTTTGGACGGCGCAACCGAGAAAGCAGTCGACAAAGCGAGCACGGTAACAAACACTTTGCGAGAATCGAGTACTCGAATCAAAAGGATCACATCCTTGAACGTTTTACGTCGAACGTTTTGCGTTGAACGTTTTACGTTTTGCGTTACAGCGGGAATGGCTTCGATATTACCGCAAAACGCCGAAATTTCAAAACTGGCACGTTGTAACCGCGAATTAGCAATGGCGAAATTATGCGCGTTGCGGTAAACCTTGACGCCATGAACCTCAACAACAACCTAAATCACACTTCCGACATCAACACTGTTTTTAGGCAACGTTTCGGCGACGATGCGCAGGCTTTCACCGTGCGTGCGCCGGGTCGCGTCAACCTGATTGGCGAGCACGTCGATTATAACGGCGGCCTGGTTTTGCCGATGGCGCTTTCGCTGCAAACGACGTTGCGCGTGCGTCCGCGCGAAGACAATATCGTCAAGCTTTATGCGACCGAATTCGATGACGAGCAAGAATTTGCGCTGGACAACGTGCAGAAACGCGGCTCGTGGATCGATTACGTTCAAGGAGTCGCCGATGAATTGCAAAAACGCGGCATTCCATTGCGCGGTTTTGAAGGCGTTATCGAAAGCACGATTCCGATTGCGTCCGGCTTGAGTTCGTCCGCCGCGATTGAAGTCGGCAGTTGTCTGGCGTTTTTGCACATCATCGAGTACTCGATGTCGCCCAGCGATGTCGCGGTCTTGTGCCAGGGAGCCGAAAACAAATTTATCGGCGTCAATTCGGGAATTATGGATCAAATGGCGGTCGCGGCCTGCGAGAAAGACCACGCGTTGCTGCTCGATTGCCGCGATTTAGCGATGCGTCAAGTGCCATTCAAGCTAAACGAGTACTCGATTGTGGTGACTGATAGCGGCGCGCCGCGCGAACTGGCGTCTTCGGCTTATAACGAACGCCGTGCGCAATGCGAAGAAGGCCTGGCGATTTTGCAGAAGTTTTTGCCCAACGCGAAATCGCTGCGCGATGTTTCACCGGAAGACTTGGACAAATATGAAAACGAATTGTCGCCGGTTGTAAGAGATCGCGTGCGCCACATCGTCGAAGAAATCGCGCGCACGCAAGAAGCGGTTTTCGTTCTCGAAGCGGGCGAACTGACGCGTTTCGGGCAACTGATGAACGAATCGCATTTTTCCCTGCGCGATTTGTATCAGGTTTCCAGCCGCGAATTAGATTGGCTGACCGATTGGGCGCGTTCGCAAGATGGCGTTTTAGGTTCTCGCATGACGGGCGCCGGCTTCGGCGGCTGCACGGTTTCACTGGTGAGCAAAGCCAACGTCGCCGATTTTATGCAGCGCCAACCCATCGAGTACTCGAATGCGACTGGACGAACCGCGCGTTGCTGGGAATGCGAAGCGGCTCAAGGCGCGCAGATCGTTGCGTGAAACGTGAAGATTCGCGTTCAGAGCGCGTTTTGCGACTTGTTTTACAACCTCTCAAAATCAGAGCTGCTACGAATCACACTTTGAAGAAGGGCCAAGTGTTCCGCATTTGGTAGTGATTCAGTGCGTGAGTTCCTTAACGAACCCGGGTGCCCTCTGGCGGACGTCAACGACGGGTCTTCGAGAACGTTTCAGAAGACCCGTCGCTGACGTCCGCCTAAAGGGCACACGGGTTCGTTAGGTATCAGTCAGTACGATTTATTCGCAAAC
The DNA here is from genome assembly GCA_965277285.1 of Abditibacteriaceae bacterium. Taxonomy (GTDB): domain Bacteria; phylum Armatimonadota; class Abditibacteriia; order Abditibacteriales; family Abditibacteriaceae; genus DASVUS01. The sequence goes on from OZ255721.1 coordinate 811,030, forward strand.
CCACCAATTAAGCCATAACTCCACTTTGTTGAGGCCTTTAGTTGGGCTAATGCGATAATTATTTTGGTATCGGCTGCGGGGTCATTTCGGTTGCAAGTATTGACTGCGTTGTCGATGCAGTGCGTGCGTTCATGCTGCGCTCGAACACCGCCATGGTTGTGCACCACAACGCGCCTATCACAAAATAATAATAGTTGACGAACGCTTGCTTGTTGAAGGCGAAGAACACCAGAAAGACCAGCGACATCGCCGCCAGAAAACCGGCTTCATTGCGCGGCATGCGGCGTAACGTCCAAATCAGCGTCAATAATGTCAGGCCAAAAGGCAGCCACCAGGGTAAAAGTTCTCGACTCAGGTTGAACCATATCGCCATGAACGACAGCGAATCGCGGCGAAAAGGCTGATGAAATTGCAACTGCATCGTGCTGTAGAAAAACGCGTGGAAATTCCACAGCGCCAGCGGCAAAGTCACCAACGCCGAAACCGTCAGCGTCTTGCCCAGAAAACGCCAGAACGTCGCCCACGAATCTTCGGAATTGGGCTTCATCGGGGATCGAGTACTCGATTGCCCATTTAGATTCGTGGGCAAAGTGGTCAGCGGCGCCAGCAGCCACAACAAGGGCAAGGCTAAAAGCGCATATTGTTTTGAAACCAGGAATAAGCCGCACGCAAGTGGCAGCCAGGACGGGCGACGGCGTGTGCAAAAGAAAACAAAACACAACGTCAGCACGCAAAACGGATCCGTCCAACTGAGAAACGACACGAAGAACACGACGGGCGACCACAAGAACAAAGCGCCCAATAACGCTTTTTCAGCGCGCGGACGAAGACCGGCGATGAAGAGCGCGGAAAGGGCTATAGCCACCACCTGCGAAAACCGGACATCGCCCAGGAGAAAACCTGGCAGCGTCAATATCAGCGTCAATGGCATATAAACGTAGCCGAACTGCAGACGCCCGTGCTGCGACATCCCAGCGCCGTAATAAGGCGAGTTATCCGGGTACAAATTCCGGAAAGTCATCGCGTATGGATTGTGTCCGTGCAGCAAAGCGGCGCACGCATCGTGTTGAAAAACAAAAACATCGAGCGGTGACGAACGTTGCGCGATCAACCAGGTTGCAACACCGACAAAAGTGATCAGTTGCAGCCACCAGCCCCAATGCGAACGCATACTCCAAATAATACCGACGAAAGCGAGCGTCCCAAAGATTGGCGCCGGTGCCACCGAAACTTTTAACTGCAAGCACACGCTCAGGATCGAAATGCTCGCATTTATGACTTGCCATATCAAAAACAACAACCATAATCCCAGCAAGACCGGATGCAAAATCGAGAAACGTTTCAGGCTGGGCACGATTCGCAGCAACTTTTCCAAACCACGACTTTCTCCCGTTTGAAGCGGAACAACCGCGTTCTTCTGGACAACCAGCAGCGATAAAACACCCGCGATCAGGCTCAGCGTGAGCAGAGTGAACGTAATAAAATCGAACTTCTGCTCGAAGCCGTCCACACCAAAACAATTGGCCTGGCCCAAAGCAACGGCTGAAACAGTCAGCAACAACAAAGCCTTGCCTTGTGCAACCACAGGCCAAGTTTTCGTGTTTCCTGTCAGTTGTGGCGCCTCCGAAGAACTTGGAGACGCCGTTTCTTGAGGATTCTCGACGCCCGAAAAAGTATTCATATTTCAACAACTGCGTCGCAGTTGACAGGAAATTTTGGTGAAGCAGCAAGCTTTGAGGAAGAGTTCTGAGCAGTTGTCGGCGTGCAAACCGCCGCGTTTTAGCGCATGAAAATTAACAACGGGACAGCGTTTAGGCAGCATTATTCGCGGGAACACGTTGAGCCACCAACACCCATTGATGCGCGAAAAAGCGCGGCGAAAACGCTAGCGCGATATGCTGCAAGCGCATCAACAAGCGCCCAACCGCCACATGACCATGCCACACTTCATCGATTGGAACGCCCGTCGGATAAGCGTTCAGCACCTTCAAGCCGGCGTTTTCCAGTAGGTCGCGCGCTGTTTTCAAAGTCCAGAAATGCAAATGCGTCTTGTCCAATACGCCGCGCTCCATCTGCGGGAAAAAGCCGAAGAGCAGCATCAAGCGCACGGCGCCATGCGCGACATTGGGCAAAGACACGATGAAAATAGCGTCGTCTGTCGCGGTTTTTTTAAGCGATTCGAGTACTCTATCCGGATGTTGAACGTGTTCCAGGACATCAGCGCAGACCACAACGCGATACGTCCCCAATTGCAAAGGCGCGTCTTCCACAGTTGTCGCGTAAACGTTGCGATAGAAAGGACGCGCTTTTTCGGCCCATTCCGCATTTGGCTCGATGGCATCAATTGTCAAGCCGCGACTTTGCGCGCCACGACTTTGCAGCAACTGGCCTAAAAAACCTTGAGCGGCGCCGACATCGAGAATGGGAGTGCGTTTCCAGCGTTGCACCAAACTCGCAATGCGTTGATGACTACTTTGAGGGTCGTGATGCAGGCGATAATGAAGCATAGCGGTGGCGGTAATGGCGGCGATCTTTGAGAGCGTATTTGGCGGTTTCGAGGACGCAGTTCTTGGCGTAAACCAAGCCGTTGACGTGGCAGATTTCGTCGCCGTAATAAGTTGGGATCGCCACTTCATCAACGCGATAACCGCGCTTCAAAAACTCGATGATGATTTGCGTGTCGAAATGCCAATCCCACGTCATGTGACCCAGAGGAATCGTCTTCAAGGCGCCAATGGAATAAGCGCGATAACCGGAATGAAATTCAGTGAAGCGCGAACCGACCAGCGTGTTCTCGATCCAGGTCAGGATTTTGTTGCCGACATATTTATACATCGGCATATTACCACGCAGCGCCGCGCCGGGCACCATCATGCGCGAACCCATTACCATGTCGCAATCGCCGTTTTCCAGCGGCGTCAGCAAATCCTGCATCACTTCGGGCGCATATTGCCCATCGCCATGCAGCAAAACCACGATGTCGAAACCGCGTTCAACCGCATATTTATAGCCGCGCTGCTGATTGCCGCCATACATCAAATTGGTATCGTTGCGGAAAAATTTGACCTTTCCGTCGAACTCGCTTTCCAAAGTGCGCCCGACTTCGTGCGTGCTATCGTGGCTGGCATCGTCAAACACAAAAATCTCTTCGACCTTGTCCATGATGTTCGCCGGAATGCGCTCGATCACTCCGCGCAACGACGATTCCGCATTATAAGCCACTACCAAAATTCCAATTCGCATCAGTTCTCCGTGACCTTGTAGTTTATTCAAATCGAAGGGACGAATACTCTTTTTATTGCGGCTTCGTCCTTAAATCGTACCTTGTGGTTTCCATCACGTCCAGGTTTTAGCCGTTCCTGGCGCCTGAACGTTTTCTATTTGTCTTCTTTCACCGTTTTTGCCATTGGACAATTCCAATCGCATTCTGGCCAAAAAATCTCGGTGAAGTCGGGAGCGACTTCGGTCGAAGTGTGGATTTTGAGCCGCAGACTTTTTCAGCAGCGATTGCGCGTTCGACGCGATGCGGCGGCAAAGGACGCGACGAAGGCCAGGCCGCACAGCGAAACGAAAAGGGCGAAGCGATAAGTTTGCGAATCATAAATCAAAGCGACGCGCGCTTTTCCCGCCGGAACCTGAACGCCGCGAAACAAGTAATTGGCGCTGTAAACTGGGGTTTCACGCCCGTTCACCCAGGCGCGCCAACCCGGTGCCAGCGCTTCAGATTGCACCAGAACACTGGGCGTCTGCGCTTGTGTTTCCACCATGACGAGGTTGCCGCTGCGCTGCCAATCGAGTACTCGATCGCGGTTCGTCAACGGCGACGGCGCGACCGAAAGGACGGCGTCAGGCGCGACGATGCACGGTTGTTGCTGGGCTTGAAAATCGTGCGCGGCGAGATTGGTCAAACGGTCGAGTTGATTATTTTCGGGAATAGGCAGGACATGGCGCGACAAATAAAAGCGAGGCCAGGCGCGTGGATAATGCCACAATTTCCAATTGTTTTGTTGCGCCACAAGATCGGCGTCCGGCGCCAAGATCGGTGGTTGCTCGCTCGAGAGAAAATGCGTTACGGCGGCGGCGCGCAACAAGGGCGAAGCTGTTCCCGCGACTTGCAGCCAAGCGTCCCAGCGCGGAACCGGCTTCAAGCGACTTAAGAACAAGAAATAACGCTTGCTCATCAAGGCATCGTAGCCATCAAAATTGTCGATACGCGTCACCAGATTCACATTCGACGCAGCGACAATCACGCTGGTGTGCCAACGTTCGCCCGCCACATAACGTTTTTCCAGACCGGCGCCCCAGCGCGTTTGAAGAGCAAATTGCGGCGCCGAAACAGTTTCTGCACTTTGCCAGAACAACAAGAGGACATCGAGCGCCGCCACGCCCAGCAAGCCGATTCGCAACGTTTGGAGACGGCGCACGGTCGTTGCATTGTGTTCCGTCGTATCGCGTGCTTTCGTAGGGCCAAAGTGCAGCAGGAGCCAGCACGCGATGCCCATCACGAGCAACGCAAGAACGCACGCGATCAGCGCGGTCGCACGATAATTGTCGATAACCGACGGCCACAAGAGTTCTTGAGGCGGCAGAGCTTCAGACGGTAAGGCCGCTTGCAATTGCATTTTCCACCACGAAGCGGGCAGCAATGCGGTTAGCATCGTCGCCACCACCAGAAATGCAAAAACCGCGTTCAACCAGGAATGCAGCAGTTTAAAAATGCGGCTCTGATGCGGATCAGGTTGGCGCACAAAGACAGTTTCAAAAACGAGCGCAGCCAAAAACGGCACAGCCAGGCTCCATCCTTCGATCCAGCGCGCCGGCAATCGCAATTGGCGGAACAAAACGCAATGATCGAAAAGCCATTGGTAAAGCGGCGTTCCATCACCCAGGCAAAGCACAAAACACAACGGCAGCAAAGTCCACAGCCAGCGTGCGACTGGACGGCGCACAACCCAGGGCGCCACCAGTGCGAGCGACAAAGCCAGCACGCCGTTGAAGCCGTTTTCCTCGTGCGCGCCGCGTGCTGCGCTCCATCCGGTGTAATCGCTGCCGAAAAAACGTGGCATCACCAATCGCCAGAACATGGGCCAGCGACCGGACAAAAAAGTGACCATCTCAAACGGCATTCCCGTTCCGTGAACCGATAAACGCGAGGTTTCCAGCATCGGCAAAAGATAAACCGCGCTCAAGGTCGCGCAGAGAAACATCGCGCCGCAGGTTTTGCTCCAAAAACGATCCGGCCAGCCGCAACGCACCGGCAGGGAACGGTTTCGAGTACTCGAATGGCGGCTGGCATGAAATAGCGAAACCGAGCGCGCCAGAAAAAGTCCGCTGCAAAGTCCAAGGCCGCCAATCGCCATCGGCGGATAGCCCGACGCCAATTGCAAAACGAAAAGCAAGGCCAACAAAATTGCGTGACGCGCTTTGCCTCCGCGCAAAAACAGCAACGTCGCCCACAGTTCCCAGGGCAAAAAAGCGCGCGCGGCGTGCCATGTCGTGTGCCCCGCGTAAGAATGCGAGGCGACGCCGCCGCCAAGTCCCAGCGCAATGGCGGCCAGCAACGCCGAATGGCGACTGAGAAAAGCATTGTCCAAGCGCAAGGAACGCGCAAAGCAGTAAGCGCCCGCCATCAAAAACGTGTCGTGCGCCATCAGGTCGAGAAGCGCCGCGAAACGATACGGCAAAATCCAGTACACGACGTTCGGCGGATACAAAACACTTGTCTGCAAATTGCTCAAAAACGGCATGCCGCACTGCGAATATGGGTTCCACAAAGGCAAAATTCCGGTTTGCAACGAATGGCGAGCGAAAGTGCGCCAGGGCCAGAACAACGACACGCCATCGCCGCGAAACGGCACTCCGCCGCGCAATACCGCGACAATCGCCGGAAGGTACGCCAGCACGCATAGAAAAAGCAAAAATACGTAGCACGCGCAGTCGTTGCCAAGCGCGCGTCGCCACGAAAAAAAATCGCGTCGCATCCGTTGAGGCGGAGCATCAGACACAGCTTCCGGCGCAGCAGGCAACGTTTGAGGCGAAGAAGTTTGTTTCAAAGTTTGGTTTAAAGCCGACCAAAATCCTGTTAGAAATCGGAAGAAAGTCGTTTCCAGAAAAGCAGCAATTGGTAAGTCGCTCGAAAACGTGAAGTCGGTTCTGAGAGGGTGTATAGGAATCACGCAAGCCTTCGGAGCATAAGCCGGATCATGGCGAGATAAATCCAGGTTTCACTTGATTTGACATTTTGCTCATAGTCTTTTGAAAGCCTTCGACATCTTCCCAACCATGCAAAAGTTCTTTCGACAACCCAGCGACGCGGCAACGGCACGTAGCCTTTGTTTTCATATTGACGGTTCACCAGGGCATTGCGGCTTATCACTCGGAGCGCAACGCCACAGTTTTCTCGCACCCAAGCCGCGAACTTGTGTCCCCAGTAGCCTGCATCCGCCCAAATCAACTGCAAACGTTGTGAAGGAAAGCGCCACAGGGCTTTGTCTTGCAAAAGTAATTTGGCTCCGTCACGCTCTTGAACGTTGGCAGCATGAACACACACTTGCAACAACAAGCCGTTGGTATCCACTAGAATATGACGCTTGCGCCCTTTTATTTTCTTGGCTGCATCAAAGCCTTTTGGCCCCCTTTTTCTGTGGTTTTGACGCTCTGGCTGTCCAGAATCGCTGCGCTGGGCGCCTCATCCCGTCCATCGGCCTGGCGCACTTGAGAACGCAACGAACTGTGGATACCTTCGAGAGTGCCGTTGTCACGCCGGCGCCGGAAGTGATACCAAACCACAGTGTAAGGCGGAAAATCGTGAGGCAAAGCACGCCACGAGCAGCCGTTGGTCAACTGATACAACAAAGCGTTGACGATCTCGCGTTGGGCGTAAAGCCTGCGCGTACCGCGCGCACGCTGTGGCTCGATCAAAGGGCGCAGCACTTGCCATTGTGCCTCGCTCAAATCACTGGGATAGCTCTGGCGTTTCATAAATGTAAGTCTAACCCTTTCCTATACACCCTCTTAGAATCAGTTTTGCAACGTTCGTGATGCGTGAAAAAGATGCGTAAAAATGGCAGTTTGTCATTCTGAGCGTAGTCCGCCCAAAGGACACCGAATCTAACTGAACATAGATTCTTCGCTACGCTAAGAATGACAAACTGCCACCTCTCAACGTTGTTTTCTACTTTGTAAACAAATTCTTAAAACCTTGATGGCTTTCATTAACTTAGCTCATGTTATTAAGCTGCCGTCAAACTATTTTAGCTGTTGGACAAAGTGCCTTTACGTGTTTGCACATTCATCGGCGATTAATCGAGTACTCGATTTCGCCATGACTTATTTGCCGCGTCTTTGCTGATGGATTAGCGGGGCGCGTCGCATCCAGACATCGCCGTCTTTGCCTTGATACAGGTGCGCCCATTGCGGATTTTTATTCAAATACGAAGCCAGTTTGTCAGCATGCAAACCCGCCTTCAGCACCACGCAATTGATCGCGTACTGCTGCATCAAACGCTGTCCGGCGGGCGTCGCCTGGAGGATTGCAAGATATTGATTCACTACCGAATCGGGGTAAGCGTTCAATAAATCCACAAACAACGGACATTGACCGAGATCTGGCAATTGTCCGTGTTCATCCGGTCGATTCAAGCGCCACTGCAAATAACTGGAGTTTTCATAATCGTTAAACAAATGCAGCGTTTGGCCGCGCTCTCTAAAACGTGAGGCTTGTTGTTCCACAACAAGACACGCGCCGTCCGGCAAAAGCGGCGAAACCGCGCGTCCCATTCGCAAATCGCGCGACACGTTTGCGATGCTGGCACTCACCAAACAAAGCAATGTTACGACCGGCAAAAATAATCGTAGGCGCGCTGCAATCCACGATTTTTCCAATCTGGCGTTGTCCTGAAATGTCGCCTGTATGGTCGCCTGCTCTACTTCGGCAAGATGCTTAAATTCAGAGTTTTTAGGTGCAGAACTTTTACGTCCAAAGCGTTCTCGTGCGAAACGCCTCAAGGATTGTGTTTCAAAAAAGGCGGCGTTAGCGGCCATGACAGCGAGGCACACCAAAGCAAAAAGCCACATGTGCCGCAGTTGGCGCAGCAATAAAATGCCCATAAAAACGATCCAGGCGGCTTGCGACCAGCGACGTTGCGGGTTCGCGTTCCAGGCCAGCAACGCGAAAATCGCCAGCACAAACTCGGCGACGGCGAAAGGAAATAATTCGGGCGCCACGCCACCCGCCGCGAAAATCTTCAAATCTTTGAGCGGCAACAAAGGCTGCCATTCCAAGATGTGGGCGAACGTCGCGCTCTGCGTCGAAGACAAGATGCCGTTCCAATAAGAGCGCGCCGCGAAAGGCACTAATCCCGTGGCCAACACGCAACCGAAAAACAACAGCAAAAATCGACAGGAACGACCATCGAAACGATTTTGCAAAGCATCGCAAAACGCCGTGATGCCCAGCAGCGCAATACCCAACGCGACCGCGCCATGAAAATTCGCCCACAGCGCAAATAAAATTACGAGGAAAAACGCTTCGCGCCACCATCGGCTCGACACAGGTTCAATGGCGTTATTCGAGTACTCGATAGTGGAAAATTCAATGCGATTTTCTTCGCGTCTGACTTCCTCGCGCTTAACTAAGGCGCACAACAGCAGCGTCAAGAACAAGGCTGTAAAAAGTTCTGGTCGCGGACGATAACGCAGCGAACCGGCCAAAATGCCCAGGGCGAACAATCCCAACACGAAACTGTTGGGTTTCGACCGACGGCTCCACAAGCGCCACAACAACATCCACACGCCGCAAATGATCAATGTCGTAAATACGACAATCACCAGCGGGCCGTCGCCAATTGACGTGTTGCCGCGCGGTGTCCAGCCGCCGCCCGCTTGAATCAAGCCGTGAAAGAACAATTGCGACAGCCACGAATGCGCCACCCACGGAAAACGATCCACGCTCCACAAAAACAGCGAATGCGTCGGGACGGCTTTGTGGTTCCAAATCCAGCGACCAACCGCGGCGTGCGCCCAAATGTCATCGTCCGCGTTGAGCGCGTGCCACGACAGCACGACGCAAAAGAAAATCAACGCCGCGCCATAAAATCGAGGCCAGGTGAAACGCGCCACAAACGAGAACGGTGATCCGCTGTGCGAGGAAGGTTCAGGCGCAAGGTTTTCCATATCGAGTACTCGATTGCGTGACTTCTCATTAACGGAAGTCGCACCATTTCACTCAGACATCAGCGATTGAAGTCGCGGTTAAAATGGCACAAAGTTCGCCGGCGTGGACTCGAACGAGAACCTGCAAAATTCACGCAGGCGACTTTAGCCTTTCATCCGCGACTTCAATCGCTGGACGCGAGATGCGCGCAAAGTTCGCAACTTGAGTGACTTTGTAGTGCACAAGAGAACGTATTAGTTACGGCGTTTTGATCGGCAAAGGTTGGCGGCGCGCCCACAATCTGCCGTCGATGCCATGGTAAACCAGGCGCCAGTTGGCGGTATCTTTTTCGAGATATTGCGCGATCCATTTCTTGTCCAGTTCATGTGGCAGATACACGATGTTAACGGCGCGCGCCTTGAACAAATTCAAGCCCGGGCTTTTATCCGCGCTGGATTCGGTAGCGTTGCCTTGCAAAAACACGAAATACTCGTTCAGTAAACCATCTACGCCATCGGGATAAGCGTTCAAAAGGTCGATGTACAAAGGATTCAGTCCACGGTCGGGAACCACGCCCTGCTCGTCCGCACGATTCAAGCGCCACTGCAGATAACTGGAGTTCGAGTAATCGTTGAACAAGTGACCGCGCGGCAAAGTACCGTTGCGCTGTCCACTTTCGAGCGAATAAGCGGCGCCTTCGGGAACTTTTTCGGAAACCATCAAGCGTCCCCACGGATGCGAAAAGGCTTGAAACACACAAATCAGCAGAGAAAGCGCGATGCCGCCTTGCGCGATGCGCCGCATTCCGACCGGAATCGGTTCCTGCGCGATGGCAGCTTCGCCCATGAAGTGCTTCCATTTCGTCCACCACAAGCGCGAATCGAAAAAACCGGCGTTGGCCGCTGCGACCGCTACGAAAACCAGAGCCGCAAGCCACAAATGACGGCGCTGCTTCAAAAATAAAATCGCCATGATGACGACCCACAAAGCGTGCGCCCAGCGGCGCTTTGGATTCCACGCCCAGGCCACCAACGCCAAAACCGCCAAAGTCATCTCGACAACAACGTAGCTATGCAAACTGAGCGCTTGCCACGGCGGTTTCCATTCTTCGATGTTGTTCGCCATGTTGCCCGGCTTGAGCTGCACAGCGGCTTCAAGCCAGCGCGGGCCAAACGGATTGCACAACGTCGCCAGCGCGCACAAAACAGCCAACCCCAGCAAAACGCGCGCATGCCCATCAAAACGATTCTGGATCGCATCGCCAAACGCGGTGGCAAATACCAAAATCAAGCCCAGCAAAACCAGCGCGTGCAAGTTCACCCACAAAGCGAACATTGCAATCAGCGCAATTTCGCGCCAGCCGAAAAGCGGTCTGGGAACTTCGTTTCGAGTACTCGATATGACGTCCGCGCGGCGCGTTTGCGTTTCCACGTCATTGTTATTTAAACGCTCGCCGTCCAAACGCTCGCCGTCCAAATGGTTGTCGTCCAAATGGTTGTCGGTCGAACCATTTTCGTTCAAAGCATCATTAGCAATTGCGCGCGCTGGACGTCGTTCGATGAGATAAGTCAACAGTACCGTCATAAAAAGCGCGGTTAGCATTTCCTGACGCGGCAAATAGCGCGGCGCCGAAACCCAGATCGCCATCGCAAAAATCACTGGCGTCAAAAACGCGATTGGAACATATTCGACGCTTCCGTTTTTGCCGCGCTTGTAAAAACTCCACGAATTGCGGCTCCACAAGCGCCACAACAGCGCCCACACGCAGCACGCGATGATCGTCGTAAACGCCATCACGACGATTGGGCCGGTGCCAACCGAAGTGTGGCCCTGCGGTGTCCATCCGCCACCAGCTTGAATCAAGCCGTAGAAGAACAATTGCGACAGCCACGAATGCGCCACCCACGGGAAACGATCCACGCTCCATAAGAACAACGAATATTCGGGAAACGCTTTGTGGTTCCACACCCAGCGACCAACTGCGGCGTGCGCCCAAAAATCGTAGCCCGGCCCCATCGGGCGAAAAGCGTAGCCAATGCACAACAGCAACAACAGCGGTAAATAAAGGCGGCGAAGAAAACTGGATGAAAACAAACTCGATTCCAATGAAAAATAAAATGAGCGAAAAACCGTTTCCATTTTATGCCGATAAGTCGAACAGTAGCAAACACGGAATACGGAATGATGAATGCGCAATGGCGGACTCAAACCGAGACGCCGTAAGTGTGAGCAGTGGGACATTCCGTATTCATCATTCCGTATTTGCTGCCGAAATGTTAAGCTGAAGGGTTGAAAACAGAAGGAGAATGAAGATGGAATTGGTCACGATTGAGCCGCGATTGAACGACATCGAGTACTCGAAAGGCTTGTGCGAGCACTTGGAGCGCGGCGACATTTTAGTTTTGGAGAACACGCCGTTCAAGCCCTCAGAAGACGATTGCGCGTTTTTGCGCGCGCAAAAGCAAACTGGCAGCAGCAACCACAAAAACATCGCCTACAAGCCGCACTTAGACAAAACCAGCGGCGTGGAAGAAAGCAACGCCGCCGAGACGCTGCGTTTGCAAACCATTATGGCGGATTATTCCAAAGGCGCGCTGGAGTTTTTAGGCGCGCTTTTCCCACAATATTCCGCGTCGTGGAAAGTCGATTACGCGAGTTTTCGTCCTGTCGAGGAACAAGGTCGCGCTTTGCCGCTCAACGCGCGCAACGATTTGATGCACGTCGATGCGTTTCCGACGCGCCCAACTTATGGTGGCCGCATTTTGCGCGCTTTCACCAACATTCATCCCGAAAAAGCGCGCGTCTGGGGCGTATCGGATGATTTCCCGATTTTGGCCGAACATTACGCCAAAGCCGCCGGACTGGACAAAGCCCAAGGTTCGGGTGGCGTGCGCGGCGCTCTGGGGAAACTTATCGGTCAGCCGGAACGCTCGGCGTATGACGAATTCATGCTGGGCTTTCATACATATCTTAAATCGAACGAAGATTTCCAGAAAAACGGCGTGCGCCATGAATGCCCGTTTCCGCCAAGCGCAACGTGGATCAGTTTCACCGACGGCATCGCGCATAAAGCCTCGTCCGGCCAGTTTGCGATGGAGCAAACCTGCATCGTGCCACGCGAAGCGATGCTGTTGCCCGAACTCTCGCCGATTGCGATTCTCGAAAAAATCGCCGGTCGCCCTTTAGCTGCCGCACGCTAAGTAGTCTCAAAACCATTGTAGGGGCGCCAGCTTGCTGCGCCCGTTCTTCAGCAATCGAGTACTCGAAAACGGGCGCAGCAAGCTGGCGCCCCTACAATGGTTTTGAATCTCCAGTATTTCCCTTTGTCACACCATTTCTTCCCCGCCACATGGCTGCGCTCTCTGGTTTTGCGACCTTTGTTAGCGCTTGCCGCGGTTGCATTCACTGGCTGCGCGTTAGGTTTTGCGCTTGCCAACGCGTGGAATGTCGCCTGGTTGCACGTTCTGCCAGAATTGGCGCTGCCGCTTTTGCTGATCGTCTTTCACGGCGCCGCGTTGTGGATGAGTCGTTTGCGAGTTCGCGCGCTGCCTTTGTGCTGGACGATTCTCATCGCATTGTGGACAATTCACGCGGCGCAACGCGTCACGCCTGCGCCCGATGACGTTTCACAAATGGTGCGGCGCGCGCCCGACTTTTCGCAGCCACAACGAAAAACCGCCGTCACGTTGCAGGGAACCATCGCGGACGCGCCACGCATCGGCGATTTCGGCATCGAGTTTCCACTTCAAATTAATCGAGTACTCGATAAGAGCGAAACAGCGGCACAAGGTCGCGTTTGGATTCGTTTGCCGCTCAGCGGAAAAACTTTGAACGAAGGCGACGAAATTTCGCTTCAGGCCGCGCTCGCCGACTTGCCGCGTGCCGGAAATTTCGGCGAACGAGAAAGCCGCGCCCGCTTGGTGGCAGCGCGTTGTTGGTGCCTGGCGCAAGTCAAAAAAGACGCCGATTGGAAATTGGTGCGCGCTTCCAAAAGCTCTCTGTCGCATATTCTAAGCGATTGGCGACGCACCATCGCCAATCGTTATGACGCTTCGTTTATCGCTTTAGGAGAACCATTTCCGCGCGCTTCATCGCAGCTTTTGGTGGCGATGGTGTTTGGCGAAGGCGGTTTGCGCGAACCTTTGCCGTCTTCGACGCGCGACCGTTTTCGTGCCGCGGGAATGTCGCATTTATTAGTCGCTTCGGGGACGCAAGTCGCGTTTTTGGCGCTGGCGCTTTTAGGCGGCGCGAAATTGATCGGCTTGCGGCGCATCGGATTGTTGCTGTTGGTTTTGCCGATTTTGCTGTTGTATGCGTTGCTGACGGGCGGCGCTTCGAGCATCTGGCGCGCGACTCTGGCAGGCGCTTGCGTCGCGTGGGCGTTGCTCTTGGGGCGCGATGTCGATGGACTTTCGTTGTGGAGTCTGGCGGCTGTGGTTTTGCTGGCGCTCGATCCGATGCAGGCGCAGGATTTGGGGTTTCAACTGACCTTTGGCGCGACCTGGGGCTTGCTGGTTTTGTCGCCGCTGCTTCAAAAAACCCTGCGACACGCGTGGGGACAAAGCAAAATCATCGAAGCTGCAGCGTTGACATTAAGCGCGCAAATGGCGACCACGCCGCTCTTGCTCTACCATTTCGGGCGCTTGAGTTTCGTCGCGCTGGGCGCCAATTTTCTGGCGATTCCGCTCGCGGGCGTGCTCGTCGGCAGCGGCGTTTTAGGTTTGATTTTGCCCATCGGCGCGTTGAATTATTGGCTGATTCGCGGCGTCGACAATCTGGCGACGTTCGCCTCGAGTGCTCCCGGCGCTCAATCGGATGCGCCGCCTTTGCGCTTAGGCTGGACAATTTTCGCTTATGGATTGCTGCTTTTGGCGCTTTTGAGTACTCAATTTCCCATGAACCGCAATTTTTTCACTCGTTTGCACTTGGAATTTGCGCGACGTTTTCCACGTTTTCGCGCGCAAAGTTTCGCCGCGTTGCTGGCACTCTGCGTCTCACTTGGTTTTGCGTGGCACGCGGTCAACCATCGAAAATTGCCGTTGCGCGTGACGTTGCTCGATGTCGGTCAGGGCGAAAGTATTTTGGTTCAGGCGCCGAGCGGACGCACCGTTCTTATTGATGGCGGCACCAGCCAAGATGAAAACCGCGGCGAAGTCGGGCGCGCTGTCATCGTTCCGTATTTGCAAGCGCAAGGGATTTCAAAACTGGACGCGATGGTTTTGACGCACGCTGACGCCGATCATTGCAACGCCTTGCCGCACGTCGTCCGCGAAATTCCGGTCGCTTTCGCGCTCGATGGCGCCGCACCCTTTAATCAATCGAGTACTCGAAAGTCAACCATCGTGCCTGAATACGAAGCCGTCAAAGCCGCGTGGCGCGAACGCAATGTGACAGTTCAAAACGCGCGCGAAGGTCAACAACTCGACCTGGACGACGGCGTTGTTCTCACAGTTCTGGCGCCCACGGAACCGCTTTTAGAAAGCGAGCGCGGCGACAATAACAACGGCGCGGTTCTGCGTTTAGATTATGGCGAAACATCGTTTTTGTTCACCGCCGACATCGAAAAAGAGGGAGAAGAACGTTTACTCAGACGAGGCGCCAACTTGAAATGCACAATTCTCAAAGTCGCGCATCACGGCTCAAAAACCAGTTCGACGCCCGCGTTCTTGAAAGCTGCCAATCCGTCCGTGGCGATAGTTTCCAGCGGACGCTACAACTCGTTCGGTCATCCAGCGCCACAAACGATGAGCAACCTGGCGAGGCAAAAAATCCCGACCTTTCGCACCGATGTGAATGGCGCTGTTGAAGTTGCGTGCGATGCCAAAACCTGCGACGTTCAAACTCTTCGCTGAACAACGATTTCGAGTACTCGAAACTCAAAAACTCTTTCCTAAGTTTTGGAAATGGTGGAGTAACGCCACAGTTCGACTTCTTCAACGAACCCGAAGCGTGAGCGCGGGGCTGACGTAACTACGACTTCAGCCCCGCGCTCACGCTTCGGGTTCGTTGAACGACTTATAAAGAGTCTTTGTGTTATTGCGATGTTGCGGCGCCTACCAGGTCGTCCTGAAACTTGGCCTGCGTGCCGACTTGCTGGCTTTCGCTTTCAAAGAGCAGGCGCAAAATTGTTTCTTTGAAGTCAGCGATGCACACTGGTTTTTCCAGATAAGCGTCGCCGCAATGACCCAGAGCGCGTTCGCGGTGCGGCTGTCCGGCGAGTGAGGTGTAATAAAGAACTGGCGTTTGTGGGCTGAACTCGCGCAGGCGGGCGCACAAATCGGTGCCATTTCCATCAGGAAACTTTTGTTCGAGAATGTAAATATCGAAAGACGTTTCGCGCGCCAAATGCAACGCTTCGCGGATGCTGCCCGCCGTCATCACGCCGAAGCCGTCCATTTCCAGCAAGAACATCAGCATCAGGCGCGTGTCCTGATGCTCGTCCACATAAAGAATTTTGGCGCGCGTATGTTTCATAGTGTCCTTTCAACGTCTTAAACCTTTGTGTGTTCAACACTTTGGCCACTAATTTTCGGGACGCGCATTGACGGAACGGCATGGCGCGCCTATCCTCATCTGCGATGCTGCCCTACTCCACCTTTTCGCTGAAAAAAGTTCTGCATAACAACGAACCGCGCCGCGTTTACGGCATTGTCGGCGACGCTTATTTGCAAGGTTTGGTCAAGCGCGCCCTGCTCGATGCGGCGCTCGATCCGTCCGCGCGCGACTTCAACATGGACACCATCGAAGCCGACAGCGCGACCATAAACGACGTGCTTTCACTGTGCGGCAACCTGCCATTTTTGTCCGAGCGGCGCGCCGTTGTGGTGACGCGCGCCGAAAAGTTGGAAAACATGGACAAAAGCGGCGAAAGCGATGACGTTAAAGAAACGAAATCCACCAAATCGAGTACTCGATTATCGCCCGCCAAGCGTTTGCAAGACGGCTTAAAAAACTTGCCGCCCACGACGATGTTGTTGCTTTTGCGCACGCCGGAAACGCCCGATATCGGTGCCAAAGCTGCAACACCGCGCTGCATCAACGCCAATGTCGACAAAGTGATTGAAGCCGACGACGTAGGTTTAATCATCGACTGCACAATTGGCGCGAAAAACAATGCGTTGGCGACGACAATCGTCAACAACGAAGCGGCGAACTGGAACATCGCGCTGGCAAATGGCGTGGCGGAATATCTGGTCGAACGTGTGGGAACCGACATTGCGCGCCTTTTATCCGAAATGGAGAAATGCGCCCTGCGCGTCGAACACGGCGAAATCGTCACGCGCGCCGTCGTGGAAGAAATGGTGAAACGCGCGCCACACGACACGATTTTCGACTTGACGGATGCCATCAGCGAACGGCGCGGCGCGCAAGCGTTGGCGATTTTGCGCGAACTCGTCGGCGATGGCGAAGCGCCCGAACGCATCCTCGCCACTTTCGTGACGCACCTGAGAAAACTCTTGCAGGCGCGCGCCTTTCTCGATGCTGGCGCTGGCGTAGACGCAAGTACGCTAAACCGCTTGCCACGCGAATTGGTCTCGCAACTGCCGCAAAACGGCAACGAAAACCTGGCGACGATGTTGCAAAATCCCAGTCAAAGCTGGCGTGGGCGCAAGATTGCGAGCCAGGCGCGCAACTTTTCGGTCGTACAGTTGCAACAAGCGCTCGAAGCCGCGTTGAAAGTCGATTTGGCGATCAAAGGTATTGAGGGCGACGGCGGCACATCCGACATGCTGGTCGAATTGTTCGTCGCCGGTTTATGCTGATTTGAAATAATCTACCGCGAAGCGTACGAAGAATCGAGTACTCGAAAGTGGGAGTTTGTCATTTTGAGAGGCCATAAACAAAGTGAAAGAAGAGCCGCCAAACTCGCAAGGTGTCATTCTGAGAGGGTGTATAGGGAAAAGGAAATTAGCAACAAAAACGCGCAAAATTAGGAGTTTGTCATTCTGAGCGCAGCGAAGAATCTCATTGGAGTTAGATTCTTCGCTGCGCTCAGAATGACAAACTTCCACTTTCAAGCGTTTTTGGGACTTTGTTTACAATCTCTAAGAGGTGCCTCTCGAATAGTGCGAAGAATCTAACTTGACATAATCAATGGGGCGGGCGCTTGCAAACCCGCACCACTGCTTGTCGAACTTTACTGATCGCAGCCATTGTAGGTTCAACCGCTTGCTTCATTGCCACGCTCACCGGCGATAGTATCCAATTCCTCGATGGCGTTTTGTGGCAATTGAAGGTTCGCGCCCGCGACGTTTTCACGCAGGTGATCAACTGAAGAAGTTCCCGGAATGAGCAGAATGTTGGGGGAGCGATGCAGCAACCAAGCCAACGCGACCGACATTGGTGTCGTATTCAAACGCTTGGCAACGCTGGACAGCGTGTTAGATTGCAGCGGCGAAAAGCCGCCCAGAGGAAAGTATGGCACATAAGCGATTCCCTGTTCAGCGAGAACATCAATCAGCGAATCATCCTGTCGATTGGCGATGTTGTAGAAGTTTTGCACGCATACAATCGGAGCAATCGCTTGCACTTGGGCGATCTGCTCGGCGGTGACATTGCTGACGCCCAAATGTCTGATGAGACCTTCTCGCTGAAGTTCGGCAAGTACGCTGAACGGTTCCGCTATGGAACCTGGAGTCGGAGCGGCGAACCCGCCAACTCGCAGATTTACCACATCAAGTACGGCGACGCCGAGATTGGCGAGGTTGTCATCAACGGCTTGGCGGAGTTCGTCGGGAGATAAAGCCGACGGCCAATTCCCCTTGGCGTCACGCCGTGCGCCAACTTTGGTGACGATGCGCAACTGCTGCGGATAAGGATGCAGCGCTTCTTTGATAAGCTGATTTGTGACGTGAGGGCCATAAAAGTCGCTGGTATCGATGTGGGTAATACCAAGCTCGACGACTTCTTTAAGAACCGCTATCGCGCCGTCGTGATCGGCTGGCGGGCCAAAAACGTGTGGGCCAGCGAGTTGCATCGCGCCATATCCCATGCGGGTCAAAGTGAGGTCGGCGGCGAGCGTAAAGGTACCGCCTGCCAGAAATGAAGATGTCATATATTTCTCCTGGTGCTGATGAGACATTTGCAATTATTCCTATTGTCAAATGACAGTTGTTTATCAACGTAAGTTATAACATACAGTTAGTGTCCAAATTGTCGTTTTTAGAGTGGCAAAATCCACTATCGAGTACTCGATTCTCCTTTTCTCTGCGCCTCTGCGCCTCTGCGCCTCTGCACCTCTGCGGTTCAATTTAGTTATGAAAGAAATTTACGTCAGCACCGATGTCGAAACCGACGGCCCGATTCCTGGCCCGCATTCGATGTTATCCTTCGCCTCCGCCGCGTATTTGGCCGACAAAACTTTGATCGGGACGTTTCAAGCGAACCTGGAAACTTTGCCAGACGCGAACGGCGACGCCAAAACAATGGCGTGGTGGGAAACTCAGCCCGAAGCGTGGAAAATCTGCCGCGAAAATTTGCAGGCGCCGCAAGTTGCGATGAACAATTACGTTGCGTGGCTCAAAAATTTGCCAGGTCGTCCAGTTTTTGTGGCGTATCCAGCAGGCTTCGATTTTCTGTTTGTGTACTGGTACTTGATAAAATTCGCCGGTGAAAGTCCGTTTTCGCATTCGGCTCTCGACATCAAAACCTATGCGATGGCGATGCTGCGCACGGATTACCGTGATTCGACCAAGCGCCGCATGCCGCGTTCGTGGTTCGATGATTTGCCACACACGCACCGCGCTTTGGATGACGCGATTGAACAAGGCGCGCTCTTTTGTAATATGCTAAACGCGAACTCAATAAACGCGAACGCGTCGTCAGTTGTCGCCCAGCACAAAACCGATTGAAGTGTGCACGCGACTTTTTTATTTTCTTTACTTTCCCTGATTATTCATGCTTGATTTCGTTTCTTTTTCTCGACCACACAAACCTTTGCGTTCTTCTTTCGCTCGTTCTGCAATCTTTCGAGTACTCGAACTTCTGCTTTTGCTCGCCGGAAGCGTTTGGTTTTTGGCTCCAGCCAACGCGCAAACTTCCGGCGACTTTCCCGTGCCGGATGCGACGCCTATGTCGCCTGTTACGGACGCAACGCCGACACCTTTTCCCATGGCGCCGAACACGCCGCCCCAAGCGCAGGCGTATGTCGTGGCGCGTCCGGGCGCCGTGGTTTCTTACGGGCGCACGATGGTTCCAGCGTCGTTTTTGGCCAATGGCTTGGGCGCATCCATCGGGCAAGTCGCGCCGGAACGTTTCCGACTGCTTTATTTTGAACACGAAGCTGCGTTCTTCCCGTATCAACACGGCGCCATTTTCGACGGCAAATCGGTCACTTTGCCTGCCGCGCCGCAGATTATCAACGGCGAACTGTATGTTCCATGGGTTCCCGTCGCACAATGGTTGGGCATCAAATGGAGCCGCGTTTCGCCTGCCGCCGCGCCCGGCACCGTCGAAAAACAAACCACGTTTTTGCTGCAATATCCTGCCGCCTTTATTGAAAACGTGCGCTCGGAAGTTTTGACGGATCGCACGCGCGTTGTTCTCACATTGAGCAACGCGACACGCATCACGGCCAGCCAAAGCGGCGTTAATACGCAGTTTTTTCTGTCCGCCGCACGCCGCGACAATGTTCCATCCAACGTGCCGGTCAACGATTATTTGCTGCCGCGCGCCCAAATTCAAAGCGGTAACTGGCGCGCTTCGTTCCAGGCGCGCACCAATTATGTGGCGCCCGTGCGCTGGTTCACCACAGGGTTTCCAGCGCGTCTGGTGATTGATTTTCAGCGTTTATTCGAGGAATCGAGTACTCGAGACATCGGCGGCGGGCTGGCTTTCACCAAGATTCGAGAAGGCACAGCGCACGGGCCGGTGCAAATGTATCTGGCGCGCATCGACCCCAATCAAGGTTGGCGTTTGCGCGTGACAACTGGCGGCGCCAATGTTTTGCAGCGCGCGCGACTCTCGAAGTTGGCGCGCGCGCATCACGCTTTGATCGGCGTCAACGGCGGGTTCTTTGCGAATAATGGCGCGGCGGTCGGCGCGGTTCTGGTCAATGGCGAATGGCTGCGTTTGCCGTGGCACGCGCGCACCGCGATTGCCTTTCGTCCCGACGGCGAGGCGCGTATCGGCAATTTGCAAGCGCGCGCCACGGTTGTGTTTTCCGGCGGCTTGGAACTTCCCATCCGCGAACTGAACGGCTGGCCAAATGAGGGCGAAGTCACCGTTTTGACGCAGCGCTTCGGACATTATTACAAATTGCGAGCGGGCGAAATCGCGGTCGTAGTACGCAAAAACATCGTGCAATCGAAGCCAGGCGGCGGTGGCGTTCCGGTTTATCCCGATGGTTTCACGATTTTAGCGAGCGGCGCGGCGCGTCCCTGGCTCGACAAAATCGTGCGCGGCGAACAAGCGCAACTCAGCCTCAGCGCGCCCGGCTGGGAAGGTTTCACGAACGCCCTGGGCGGCGGCCCGCGACTGGTCAAAAACGGTCGCATCGACGTGACCGACGTGCGCGAAAACTTCCGCGAAGATGTGCGCATCGGGCTGGGGCCGCGCACCGCTTTGGGCATTGATAAATATGGGCGCTACATTTTGCTGGTCGTCGATGGCCGCCAGGGTTTTTATTCGAGCGGCCTGACGCTTCACGAATTGGCGGCGATGATGCAAAAGCTGGGCGCAGTCGATGCGATGAATCTCGATGGCGGCGGCTCAACCGCGATGGCCGTGCGCGGCGCTGTCGTCAATCGTCCATCGGATGGCGAAGAACGCCCCGTTTCCACCGTGCTGCTGGTCATGCGTTGAGCAATATCGAGTACTCGATGGTGCTGAATTATAAGGAACAACGATGCGCGTTAAGAAACTGATTTTGTCGGCATTGCTTGCCCTTCTCTTCTTCTTTGCGGTTCAACGCTGGAGAACTTTTCAGCGGAATCGTGACGAGTTTCGGCGCGACAAATTGAGAGATGTCGCTTTCACGCTGGCGGGCGCCAATACGACGGATTGCGGTCGCGTCGCCAAAGGTTCATCTTCCGATGGCGAATACGATGTCGCACAGTCACAGGAAACCGTTGATGGTTGCGCGGTCGCCGCCTTCAAAGCGCGCAAACCGTTCGTCGCTCGCTTCGATATGGACACAAAACCTTCTTATCAAGCGTTTGTCGGCACGGGGCAAGGCCAGCTTTACGTCATTTCTACGAACCAGCCAAATATCATCAGCACGATGCAGCGAAGTTTGATCGCCAAACCGCAAATCGTTCGGCTAAATGGACACGATCAACTTCGTTGAAGTGAATTGAGATACGCGGTTTTGGATAGAGGTTTCAAATTTTTGAAGCGTTTTATGAAGTGGAACCGGAAAAATGAGCGATGGCAGCACCTTTTGGAAGAAGAAACACGGCGACTTACAGCGCTTCCGCCGGAAGAGTTGCGCGCGTTAAAAAACTTCACATTGTGCAAAATCTCGAACGCTTTTAATTACGGTCTCTGGCATTTGGTGCAGACGAAAAGTATCACATCCGAACCCGAAAAAACTCATGCCCAGGCGCAGATAAATCACGCACATGGAATTGTCGATGCTGAACACGAAATTCACTGCTTTGTTCTGCAAGCTCAGCGAAAGTGGTTTCTCGGCATTTACCAAAATTATCTGGCAGGTTTTGCGCTTGATAGTGCAGACCAAATCGTTCCAATTGCCGATGATATTCTTTATTCCTATGACTGATTTACCGAAATTAAATCCCGAATAAAAGCGTCATCGTTCACAAACCTCAATCGAGTACTCGATTCGCCAACGCAACGCGCGCGACGGGTCAAGCGTTCAATGGGAACTTCGAGGAACGTGCAACCAAACAGAGTTTCCATTGGCGGTGAAATGGCAGATCAGTCGGCGGAGTTGATGGCGTGCGCAAAGCGCCTGAGTTTTCCCGAACCTTTCGAGGAGCAGTTCCGCGAGGATTATTACCATAAATCCATCGGGCTTTGTCGCGGCGCATTGGCCGCCTCAGTCTTCATTTTCATGTTGTTCGGCGTGCTCGATCCGTACACCATTCCCTCGTCGCTTCATAAAATCTGGTTCATTCGCTACGGTCTGGTGGCGCCGTTTTGCCTGGCGATAGTCGTGCTCAGCTTTTTGCCGCGATTGCACCGTTTCATGCAGCCCGCGATGAGTGCCGGTTTGCTGGCGACCGGCGGCGGTTTGCTGGGCATGGTTTTGCTGTCCAAGCCCACGGAACTGGGTTTCATACTTTATCCATTAGGGCTTTTGCTGGTCGTCATGGTCGGATATTCGTTTTTGCGATTGCGCTTCTGGTACGCGACGTTTTCCAACCTGCTGCTGGCCGTCACATATTTCGTTTGCGCCTTGTGGATTCAGAATATTCTTCATTTGCCCAACGGTTTGCCGGTTTTTGTGTCCAATGGTTTTTTTATTTGCGGCGCCAACATCGTCGGCATGGCTTCCTGTTATTTTCTGGAATTGTATGCGCGCCGCGTTTTCGTCGTCAATTATCTGCTCGATGAGGAGCGCAAAGGCGAACGGCAACAGCGCGAAAAAACCGAGGCGATGCTGAAGATTTTGAGCCAGGCGATTGGCGGCATCGTGCACGATCTGGGAAACCCGCTGACGACGATTCAAATGGGCGCGCAAACCATGCAATCGTTTCTCGAAATGGGCGAGGCCGATCCCGCGACGCTGGGCGAATTGTCGGGCATGATCGTTGGCGGCACGCAAATGCTCGATCACCTGCGCTTGTCGTTGATGGAACAAACGCGCGTTCTCGAAGGCCTGCCGATTCCCGTCAACTTGCAGCCGACTTCTCTGCGCGGAGTCATCGAAGCGGGCGTGCAATATCAAAAACCGCGCTTCATTCATGGACGCCAGGTCGTTTTAAGCGGCGAAGAACACGAAGTTTCGGTCGACTCGATGAAGCTGACCAGCGTTTTTATGAACTTGATTGGCAACGCTCTCAAATACAGCGACGGCAAAGTTCATGTCGCGTGGAAGATGACCGACAAGCATTTGATGATTTCCATCGCCGATCAAGGGCGCGACGGACGCGGTCTTTCGCAAGCGCAAGCGGAACGACTTTTTGTGGCCTTTGGACGCCTGGAAAATCATGCAGAAATCGAAGGCACCGGTTTGGGTTTGCTTTCGGTGCGACGCATCGTCGAAGCGCACGGCGGCGAAGTTTTCGTCGAAGGCCGCGCCGAAAACGTGCCGAAGTCCACCATTTTTACGACCGCGCAAAACTCTTATCCGTCGATGCTGCATCTCGATTTCCGCACCGCTTTCGTCGTCACGATTCCCGCACCAACGGCATAACTTCAATTGTCGTTCAAGGTGCAAACGGCATTTCGAGTACTCGATTGTGTCGAATGCAGCGTTCTGTCGGACTAATTATTAACCATTGCGCTTGACCAAAACGGGTTTCATTGAGGATCAAGGCCAGTTAAATACTGTTGGCAATCCGAAGTAGTTTGGCCATCGCCAGCATAATTAGTTGGATTGTAATATCGCATCATATTGCTGTAGTAACGCAGGTCGGCCAAGGGCTGGCTGCCTCGAAAGAAGATCAGGCAATGTTTACTGTAACTTGAAGCTACGCAGGCAGAGGTATCACGCTTGAACCAGTGATTGGTATCCAGCGCAGCAACCAAGGACTTGAGCTTTGCCTCTCGCAGAATCAATTGCGCCGGCTTAGTAGCTATCGATTGGTGGAAGAGAGCGACATTTTCTGGATCATCAGGACAACTTGGATCAATGACTTGAGTGTAAAGCCTCGCTTCGGTGGCCACAGAAAGACTTGCACGCAACTTCAATGTTGCTGCGCTTGGTGGAGCTACCGGCTCCCTTTTGAGGAAAAAGCCCAGCACGCCAAACGCCGTCACCGATACTCCAATTAAAATTGCTACTTTCAGTTTCATGCGTTCTATTTTCTCTCATTGCTGTGATGACTCGCTATAAAGTCGCCCGCAACCAGATTCGAGTATCTCGATTGGCACCAACACGAGCGCGGTTTCTGACATAATCAGTTGGTGATTTCTTCCCGTCTTCGCTGGATTCCACTCATTTTGTTCGTCGTCGCTTTCGCCGTTCGTGTCATCGGCTTGAGTTGGGGTTTGCCGACGAGCGAACGATTTTACTCGTATCATCCTGATGAGCGACAAATGCTGGGCGCGATTGCCAGCGTTTTAGGTGGCGATCTCAATCCGCATTTTTTCAATTATCCCAGCCTCTTCATTTACCTGGCGACGCTGGTGCATTTTGTGGCGAGCGGCTTTTTCGCGTCCGGCACCAGCGTGTGGGCGCTGTCGCACGATGTTCTGCTTCATGCGCGATTTCTTGGCGCCTTGTTCGGCGCGCTGACAGTTCCCGTTGTGTTCGGTTTGGGACGCGAAATCGGTGGCATCAAAGTCGGAGTTTTGGCGGCGCTTTTTGTGTGTTTCGCGCCAGCGCACGTTCAGCATTCGCATTTTGCGACGGTTGATGTGGCGGCCATGTTCTGGGTCGCGCTGTCGATTCTTTTCGCCACGCGCGCTTTGAAGCCAGAAGATCCTGCGACGAAACTTTTGCTGCTCTCTGCTTTGTGCGCCGGTCTGGGTGTGGCCACCAAATACAATGCTGTCCTGGTTTTGATCGCGCCAATTGTCGCTGCTTTTCTCATCGAGTACTCGAATGGGACAATTGCGAAACGTGCACAATTAACGCTTAATATCGTTGGTGTGGCGATTGTCGGATTTTTAATCGGTTGTCCGTTCAGCGTTTTGAGTTTCAAGGAATTTTGGGGCGATAGCAAAAACGTTGGCGTGGCGTATGAACTTTTGGTGCATCCCAAGCAGGGCAGCGGCGATATTTTCACGAACACGGGCAATGGTTGGTGGTATCACGCGACGTTCAATCTGCCGTTTGTGCTAACGGCGCCGGTTGCGATTGCGGCGTTTTGCGGCATCGGTTTGGTGTTGACCAGAATGCTTGGGACGCGCAAAACGGGTTTCAGTGACAATCGAGTACTCGTTCCGACTGTGGCGTTTGCGCTGCTTTATTTTGGCACTTTGGGATTGTCTCAAGTGCGTTTTCTGCGCTATGTTTTGCCGCTGGTTCCCGCGCTGGCGATTTTCGCGGCGTTGTTCGTCAAATTCCTCGCCACAAAATTGAGAAGCCAAAGTTTTGCGACGGGCATTGCCGCCATTTTATTGCTTGTCTGCGCGATAGGAACGTTTGACGTTGTGTGGCCTTTGACGCAAACCGATCCGCGCGATCAGGCGAAACATTGGATGGATGCGCAAAACGACGCGACGCCGCTTTCCGTTGGCCTGGCCGATGCGCAAACGCCTTTGTGGTTTTATACGCCGCCGTTTTGGTCGCACGATGCGCCGCCAGGTTCGCCGTTTTCGTGGCAAGACGAAAAATATGTGCCACGCAATCCGCGCTACGATTTGCGCGCGCTTGGTTTGGATGCGTCGGCTTTGCAGAAAAATCGTCCGCGCTATTTCGTATGGAGCGAATTTCAATGGCGCGAACGCGAACGTTTGAATGATCTTTCGGTCGCACAATTGCGACGACAATTGGCAATCGAGTACTCGATGCGCTCTTTTCATAACGAAACGCCGCTGCAACTTCCAGGACGCGCTTTGGTGCCGCACGATTTTCTTTATACCAATCCGCGCGTCGAAGTGTGGGCGCGCAAATAAACGTCGTTGCAACGAACCCGAAGCGTGAGCGACGGGGCTTTCATTAAAATCATGCAAGACCCGTCGCTCACGCTTCGGGTTCGTTTGGATGTTGACGATACCGTTGTCAACATCTAAAATAGGAAGGTTCTTTCAACAAAGATATGAGGTTTTTATGGGTTCGTTAGTCGTGGTTGGAGCGCAGTGGGGCGATGAAGGCAAAGGGCGCGTCGTCGATTTATTGAGCGAAAACGCCGATGTGGTGGCGCGTTTTCAGGGCGGCGCGAACGCCGGTCACACCATCGTCGCCGAGGGCGTCGAATATATTTTGCACTTGATTCCAAGTGGCATCGTGCGCGGCAAAATCTGCCTAATTGGCAACGGCGTCGTTATCGATTTGCCGACGCTCTTCGAGGAAATGGAAACCGTCGAAAAGCAAGGCATTGTGCTCAAAGACAAATTGTTTATTAGCGACCGCGCGCACTTAACTTTGCCATATCATCGTTTGCTGGACGCCGAGCGCGAAGCGTCCAATCCGGCGCGTAAAATTGGTACGACAATGCGCGGCATCGGGCCGACATACGTCGATAAAATGATGCGCATCGGTGTGCGCGTCGGCGACTTGTTCGAGCCGGAAGTGTTGGCCGAAAAAATCGCCGCCAACTGGGAAGAAAAAACCCACGGCTTGGGACATCTGACCGAAGAACAGCGTCCGCACCCGGATCGAGTACTCGAAAGCTATTTAGAATACGCTGAACGCTTGAGACCTTTCGTGCGCGATTGCACCTTGATTTTGGAAAAGGCGCGGCGTGCGAATCAAAACATTTTGTTTGAAGGCGCGCAAGGCACCGGACTCGACATCGACTTTGGAACTTATCCTTATGTGACGAGTTCCAACACGATTGCGGGCGGCGCGTGTACTGGCGCCGGTGTCGGGCCAACGAGCATCGATCATGTCGCGGGCATCGCCAAAGCGTACACAACGCGCGTCGGCGAAGGGCCGTTTCCGACTTTGATGGAAAGCGAAACCGAAGAGCGTTGTCGCCAGATCGGACACGAATTTGGCGCCACGACCGGACGCAAACGTTTGTGCGGCTGGTTCGATGCGAGCTTGGTGCGCCACGCCGCGCGCGTCAATGGACTGAGCAGTTTGATTATCACGAAGTTGGATGTGCTGGACAGTTTCGAGCAGATCAAGATTTGCACGGGCTACAAGCGCAAAGGAGAAATGGTCGAAGGTTTTCCGTCTTCGCTGCGCGTTTTGAGCGAGTGCGAGCCAGTCTACGAAACCTTGCCGGGCTGGAAAACGCCGACTGGACAAGCGCGCACGATGCACGATCTGCCGGACAATGCGCGGCGCTACATCGAGCGACTGGAAGAAGTCACGCAGGTTCCGGTTTCGCTGGTTTCGGTCAGCCCGTCGCGCGAAAGTTACATCGCGCTGGACGAATCGCTTTTGACTTACAATTATTGAATTTGCAGGAGCGGAAAGGGCAATCGAGTACTCGATTGCCCTTTTTATTTGGCGGATGATTGGTGTCTTTGCGCGCCGCGCTTTGTCGAGATTTGTCTGCATCGTATTTGATGCGGTGTTTGAGTCTGGGGCGTTCGTGGTATAATGATGTCACTCATTCGTGTAATCAAGGAATTTGTCATGAGTAACTCTTCAAGCAGCAACAGCGCACCCCGTTTTCTGCGCGCTTCCGCGGCTTTTGCACTTAAAATAGGTGCTGCTGCGCTCGCGTTGGGAACGATGGGCGCGCTCTCGAAATCTGCTTCAGCGGCTGAAACCGTTCAGGCTTTACGAACTTACAAAGGCTCCGAATTATTGGTGACCTTCAAAAGCGGCGCTGCCTCGCAGGGTTCGCATATCAGCAACTTGCGCGTCGGGGCGAAAGGCGTTGAATCGTATCCGATGTTTCGCACCCAAAAAGTCGCGCTGCCCGCTGGCATGACGGTCGCGCAGGCGATTTCTTTGTACAGCCAGGATCCAAACGTCCTCCTGGCACAACCGAACTACCGCTACAAACTGCTGAGCACGCCAAATTATTTGCCGTGGGTTGGCAATCCAAGTGATAGCAGTGGTGGTGGCGGTACTGGTGGCGGCACAACTTCCAGCAATACCGTGAAGCCGAACGATCCGCTTTATGGCAGTCAATATGCGCTGAAGAAGATCAGCGCACCGCAGGCGTGGAAGATCACAACGGGTAGAGGCGATGTCGTAGTTGCAGTACTCGATTCCGGCATTCGTTACACGCATCAAGACTTGAGCGCCAACATTTGGAACAACGTATTGCGTACAGTCAACGGAGCGCCACAAGGCGAAATTCCGGGCAACGGCATCGATGACGATGGCAACGGCTATATCGACGATTATCATGGCATCAATGCCGTGGCGGGTAATTCCGATCCCAATGACGATAATGGTCATGGCACACATGTTTCCGGTATTATTGGCGCCGTTGGCAATAACAAAATTGGAGTTACTGGTGTCAACTGGAAGGTTCAGTTGATGGCCTTGAAGTGCTTTGGCGCTGATGGCACAGGAACAACCGCCAATATCATTACGGGCTTGCAATACGCGATTGACATGAAGACTAATCGTGGTGTCAACCTGCGCGTTATCAACTGCAGCTTCGGCTCAGCGGAAGTTCTGGGACAAGCGGCTGATCCATTGGAAATGCAAGCTTTCAGCGCAGCCGGTGACGCTGGCATTTTGGTCACAGCCGCAGCTGGCAACGATGGACAAGATAACGCCAACGTGGCGAATTTTCCGTCGAACTACGCCTTGCCGAACATGATTTCCGTAGCGGCCACCGATCAAAACGACAAGTTGGCCTCGTTCTCCAATTATGGCGGACAAACGGTTAACCTTGCGGCGCCGGGCGTCAAGATTCTCAGCACCTACGCGTTTAAGGAAACGGTTGCGCCGACCGCTACGCCAACGGGGACGGCGGCAGCGACGCCAACCGCAACACCGGTCATCATCGAAATACCCAGTAACAAAGCCTACAAGTACTTGAGTGGCACCTCGATGGCGACGCCTTTCGTTACTGGGACAGCTGCTTTGATCTGGTCAATGTACCCCAATTTGACGGTCGCACAAGTCAGAAACGAGATTTTGTCCAGTGTTGACGTCTTGCCGAGTCTGCAAGGCAAAGTTACGACAAACGGGCGCTTGAACGCTTATAGAGCTCTCGTATTTGCTGGAAACGACAACGCTGGTACCGCCAATCCGACACCTACCGGAACAGCAACGGCGACTGCAACGGCAACGGCGACTGCAACGGCCACTGCAACGGCCACACCTGGCGTTGTCTTGCAACCACCAGTAAGCCCAACAGTACAAGCTCCAGGTCTGATCGCCTTTGATGCTCTGGGCGATCCAACCCAACGCGACATATTCACCATTGGGCCAAATGGCGGTGCGAAAACAAACATCACCAACAACTCGGCAGACGATTTTCAGCCTAATGCTGGTCTGCGCTCGGGCAAACTTGTCTTCACCTCCAATTTGGCAGACGTGACAGGCGCCTTTCAGTCGAGTAACAACGAAATCTACATGACGACGATCACGAACAGTGGCGGCGTAACGCCCGCCGTTCGCTTGACGAAGAACAACGTGGACGATTCGGATCCTGCACTGAGCCCAGACGGAACCAAGGTCGTGTTCGTTTCGGATCGTGACGATGATCCTACTACGGGCGCCGTCGAATACGAACTGTACATGATGAACTTGAACATTCGGGGAACTGACGGCTATCCTCAGGTGACGCGCCTAACCTACGGCGGTAACTTCCAGCGCAATAACGCTTCATTCTTGCAAGGTCCGATCGATAGTGGCGAAGGGGCCGTTGAAGACAGCCATAACCCGAACTTGGGACAACCGATCTGGCGTCCTGACGGCCAAGTTATTGCCTTCACCTCAAATCGGCCTATTGTCACAAATGGAGTGGTTGAAGCTCGCAACAGCGACATCTACGTGATGACACCCGATGGAGCGAACCAGACCAACCTGACCGCAAACCTGATGACAACGGTTTACACCTTCAATGAGTCAACAGGTGGCATTAGCTCTACCACGCGACCTGCTGATAACCGGAACCCGACTGTCAGTATTTATGGCCAGATTGCTTTCTCATCGAATGTCGAAGATGGCGATTCGTATCCGCGTGGCTATGTCACGTATGTAAGTGCCGCCAATAGTTTCGGCTCAGGTGCTGGATTCTACGATCCCCGCGATTTGCCGAGACAACCAAGTCCCACGGGAGTAACTCCAGTAGACCTAGGTAGTCCTGGAACAAAAGTCACTGGCTATGACTTAGCCACGTTGGGAACTAACAACTACGATTTGTATGTTGTCAACTCGAATGGTAACGGGCCGAATGTGCCGCCTGGAGCGCAGCCAACCCCTTCGACTGACACCGTTGTTCCAACAGGCACCTCGACTTTCCCAACGTTCTACGTGTTGCGTGGTCTAGTGGTACCGACCCGCATAACGCGCGACTTCCGTGAGTCGGATCGTTCGATTCAGGACCCGGTAGTTTACGACTCGAAGGGCGCGCCACAGCCGCGTCAGTATCCCAACGGTAGTGGAGGGTTTGAAGACGCTTACTCCAGCCCAGATCATACCGGATCCTATCTGGTAGAAAACATCGAGCCGTCGTTCAGCCCGGATGGTATCTACATTTCCTTCGCCTCGGATCGTCGTCCGATATCGAACCTCTTTCCGAACAATGAGCGCGAAGCAGACAACAACTTTGATTTGTGGAAGTTGACCACAGACAGCCGCGGTTTGACGCAGTTGACAACGGATACTCCAGTTCGTATCAACTCTCGGGCACGAGTTTTCCCCTACAACCTCAACCCATCGTGGAGTGCTACTATAGCGACGACAGCGGCTGGTACGTCAACGCCGACAAGCACAACGCCGTCCTCGGTGGCAGAGCGCACCTTGAGCGATTACATCAACTTGGGACAGGCGCCAAAGTGGTAGTAATTAACCCGTAAGGTGCAGAACGAAACACAAAAGCGACAGCTCCGAAGAGCTGTCGCTTTTGTGTTGTCGCACGAAGACGTACCTGGCCGTCTCCCGCAAATCTTTTCGTGCAAGCAATAAGTTTGAGGAATTTTCGCTATAAACGAACTAATGTCTTTACAAACTTGAGGGGAACGGGTAGAATATCTGTTCGCGCGTCGTTGAAAGAATGTCTCGAGGACTCGATTTTTCTGCACTTCAAGTGGCACGGGCCGGTAGCTCAGTTGGTAGAGCAGGGGACTTTTAATCCCAAGGTCACAGGTTCGATTCCTGTCCGGCCTATTCTTCATACAAACAACAAAGAGCAAACGAAGTTTCGTTTGCTCTTTGTTGTTTGTGCCCCACCCGTTTCGATTTCTTCTATTTGATCTGGTGTCAGTTTTTCGCATTTCGAGTACTCGATCCGCGAGGCAGGAACAAACCAAGGGCCAGCGCCGCGTAAATCCATTTCAGGGAACGTTGGGGCAAGCGATGTTCAAAACCTGGCGTCAGGCGCGGCGGCACAACGTGATAATCGACGATATACGCCAATAAAGCTACGCCCAAAGCTCCCAATATTGGTTTGATGTGCTTTCCTTCAGCGCGCGGTTCGCCAAAGAACAGTTCGTAAATGAAGGCCCAACTTCCATTTGCCGACGCATTCAGCACCAAACTCGCGCCTGTAAACTTCCAGGATACATTGTCTTGAGCGAGCGCGTCTTCGTCCCACAAAATGTGACTGATGGCATTAAGTGGAGCGATGGCGTTGCCGTTTTCCGATTGTCCACAAAGCGCCACGGCAACAGCCGTCCACAGACTGGCGTTTAAGGCGCGTGGCGCACAATGGCGCAGTGTCGTTGCGAGAGATTTCATATTTTTCCTGTATTAACTAATGGTGCGGGTTTGGTGCAAGAACGATCTCACCCGCCCCTGAAGGAGCGAGCTGAAGAAGCAAGACCGCTAAAGCGGCCTCCTTGTTAGCGCGAAGAGTAGCGTGTCAATCCCATTCATGGGGCTTAGAAACTCAGCCCCGCTCCTTCAGGGGCGGGTGAGATCGTTCTTACACCAAACCCGCACCATTGGTTATTAAGAAGCTATCCGAAGAGAGCATCAGCCCCGTTCTCCTGTTCTCACAGTCGCCTATTTGGAGAGACTCTAAGTGCTTGTCAGTTTTGCCCGACGCCGGTCACACTGAAGCGGCTGCATTTCCTTGGAGAAAATTATGCGCATCGCGCTTTGTCCTGTCACGATTGTCACCTGCGACGACCAGTTTCGAGTACTCGAACGCGCCGCTCTGCATATCGAAAACAATCGTATCACGTTCGTTGGCGCCGCGAACGAACAGCCGCCCTTTCAAGCGGACGAAACGATTGGCGGTGAACATCTCGTCGCGCTTCCTGGCTTGGTGAACGCGCACACGCATGCCGCGATGACGCTTTTGCGCGGTTACGCCGACGACATGGATTTGGAAACGTGGCTGCAAACCAAAATCTGGCCCTTTGAAGCGCATCTCGATGGCGATGACGTGTATCGGGGAACGCTGCTCGCCTGCCTCGAAATGTTGCGCGGCGGCACAACGTGTTGCGCCGATATGTATCATTTCTACCATGATGGCGTGCGTGCTTTTCTTGAAAGCGGAATGCGCGCCGTTCCAGGCGGGGTTCTGCTGGGCTTTTTGCCCGAGCCACAACGCCGCATTGCCAACGCGATTTCCTTTGTACGCGAATACACAAACGCGGGCAACGGACGCATCACGCCCGCGCTCGCGCCGCATTCTTTATATACATGCAACGAAGAACAATGGCGATTGATGATTGACGGCGCGCGCGAACTCGGTTGTTTGCTCCACACGCACGCCAGCGAAACGCGCCGCGAAGTGGCCGATATTCGCGCGCAATGGGGCGCCACGCCGATTCGAGTACTCGAAAGGCTCGGCGCGCTGCAAACGCCGTTGCAAGCCGCACATTGCGTTCATTTGGAAGAAGACGATCTGGAAATTTTAGCCGCGACAGGAACGCGCGTCGCACACAATCCGACATCGAACTTGAAACTGGCATCCGGTTTTGCGCCGGTCGAAAAGTTTTTGCAACGTGGCATCATGACCAGTCTGGGAACCGATGGAACGGCGTCCAACAACGACCTGGATATGTGGGAAGAAATGCGCCTGGCTGCCCTGCTCCACAAAGCGACGACCGGCGACGCGACAGCCGTTTCCGCACAACAAGCCTTGCTGATGGCAACGCGAAACGGCGCGCGCAGCCTCAATTTGGAAACTGAAATCGGTTCGCTCAGTGTCGGCAAAAAAGCCGATATTGTCGTGATGGACTTCGACAAGCCGCATTTGACACCACGCCACAACGTGGTTTCGCATCTGGTTTATGCCGCCAAAGCGAGCGATGTCGATACGGTTTTGGTCGATGGACAAATACTCGTGCGCCGTGGAAACTGCACCCGACTTGACACCGCCCAAATCTGCGCCGAAGCAAATCACCGCGCCGCGCGTTTGGTGCAAAAAACCACTTTTTAATGTTCGTTTCTTGAATTAGCAACCACCTCGGGCTTCGAGTATGTAATCCCCAAAGATTTCCCATGATTTTTCAACCGAGGACACGTTCTCGTCTGGCCAAAGTAGCGTCGCTTTTTGCCGTGTGCGCTGGCCTGACGATTGGCTGGAAGTTTCGCCACGAGATTCGCCACGCGTTCGATCCAGCTCCGCCCACGCCTTTGCGCTGGGTTGATAAGTTTCCGCCACCAATTCAAATCGATTCGGGCAAGCGCAGCAACGTGTTTTACAGCGGCGAACTGCTCCGCTTCAAATCGGACAAAGCCGTCTCACGCTATGAAGTGCGCAGTTACTCCGCCGATATTGTGGACAGTGGAATTGCGAGCAGATCCTTCGTGGTCAAAGCGCAGCCGCCGGGTTGGTACAAACTGTATCTTTACGACGTTGAAGATCGTGGCGAACCCTTCGGGAAAACTGTCGGCGGCACGACGTTCGTGGTTTTTCGGCACGACGCACATTTTCCGGCTCTACCCTCGCGCGATGTTTCTGGCGGTTCGGATTCCAACGATGAACCGATGCGCGGAGTAATCGGCATGGGGCCGCAACGTTTGCGTGTCGAAGATGCGGGCAAGCCGGACGAAGCGATTGCTAAAATCGAACAAGATGTGGCGCTCGATAAGAAATATTATCTACCGTTCGACCCCGCGCGCAAGCGTGTTTTGATGTGCGCGTTTCCCAACGGCACGAAGGGCAAAGAAGCGGGCGTGCGCCAGATCGTCGCACATTTCAAGAACACGATCCAGTACTGGGAAGCGCGCAACGAACCGAATTTTGCTTCCAATGGCGGCGATTTCGCGCTCAACGAAATGAAGCCGTTCTACCAAACCGTGAAAAGTGTCAGTCCACGTTTGAAAGTTCTGGGGCCGGGAACCGTCAGCCTGAACCCCGATATGCAACGCTGGCTGGACAATTTCTTCGCAGCGGGCGGCGGCAAATGGATCGACGCCTTTTCGTTTCACGCTTACAACAACGTCAACGGCGACATTTGGCTGGCACGCAAAGCTCTCAACACGACCAATGATCTGCTGGCGAAATATGGTTTGCAACACATCGAGAAATGGCAAACCGAACAAGGCAATTTCGCGGCGATTTACGGCGTTTACACGCCCGCGCATCAGGCGCGCTGGACGATGGCGCAGATGATGGTGTGGGAGCAATACGGCATTCCCAAAGAACATAATCACCTGTGGTATGACCGCAGTCACGGCTTCTGGGATCAGCCGGCGTGGTGGGAAAATGACGACAATAGTTTGAATCCCGAAGCCGTCACGATGCGCGTGTGGAGCGAGGAGTTGTGGGGCAAAACGTTCCATCGAGTACTCGATTTCGGAAGCGGCAATCAACTTTTCATCGGCAGCGAGTTTTCCGGTTCAAGTGGCAAAACATTGGCGTTGATGAGCGGCGGCGCGACGGATGCCAGCGTTCAACTGCGCGTCAGCGGCGCCAGAACCTTGCGCATCGTGTCGGCGTGGGGCATGGCGCGTCAGCTTCCGGTTGTCAACGGACTGGTTTCGCTGGTTGTGCCGGAATTGCCGGTTTACGTCGAATCGAGTACTCGAACAACAGTTCAAATCGTGCCGCAAAACTGGGGCGCCAATCTCGCGCGGCAAAATGGCGTTCAAGTTTCGGCTTCGCAAATGGGCGAGCAAAGCGCGGACAACGACATCGCCAAAGTCGTGAATGGCGTGCAGGAAAACTGGTATTGGAACTTTCAGAAAAACACCACGCCGTGGAATGTCGTCGGGCCAACACTGCCGATGACAGTCGATATTCAATTGCCGCGTTTGCAAACCGTGCGTCGCGTGAACGTTTATGCCGCTCCGCAGTGGCAATTACAAAGCAGCCTGCTCGATTTCGATGTGCAAGTCGATCAAAATGGCGTTTGGAGAACCGTCGCGCGCGTCCGTGAACCCGCCAGAACGTGGAAAGTGTGGACGCCGCCAACGCGCACCAGCGTCGATTCCTTTTTCTCCGACCGCTGGATTTTCCCGACGAGCTTCACGCCGGTTCAAACCGACAAGATCCGCCTGCTGATTCGTGATGCGACTTTTGGCGGCGGCGCGACAAAAATCGTCAACGAAGCGGGAGGCCAATCGTGGGACAAAAAAGTCGTAATGCTGCGCGAAGTCGAGGTTTACAGAAAGTAAACTAATTGCGTCTAATACGTATGACCTTTTCTTCTTCAACAGGAAAAGTCTGTTCTCGCATTTCTTCCGGCGATATTGAGACTTGGTATTTGTAGTTCAGCACGTCCGAATCCCAATGAATTAAAAGATAGGCTTCTTTTGTATCATCGGCGGCATCCGCTAACCAAGAACGGAATTTCGGGTGCAATCCAACGTATAATTCTTCTTTCTTGCGATTTGCAATGGCGCGCTCGATTTTTGTTCTCGACCAACCTTTCTTACGATATTTCTCGTATAAGTTTTCGTTCGAGCCTCGGTTGAATAGGTCACAGGAACACATTGATGTACCGACAATAAAAACCTCAAAGTCACCCATGTGAGACGACAAACCTTTGTACTGCGATGGCCAAGCGCGCATCGGACGGGGTAACTTATCAAGCCATTCCTGCTGCGAGGATTTAGATAAGCCGACAGCAATCATGTAGCACATATCTTGATTTGAGCAACTAAAAATAGCTTGCGCGCAACTCATCGAGTACTCGATTGCACGCCTGTGACGCCAGAACGAAACACAAATCGCGTATAATTGTTGCGTGATTGCTCGTCGTTTTTTCTCGAACCCGCTACAAGATTCGCTCGCGTTTCTGGGTGGCATTTCTTTGCTGCTGTGGGAAACCGCGCTCTTCATCCTGCGCGGCGCCATTTCCTATCGCCATACAATTCGGCAAATGGCCGAAGTCGGCGTCGGCTCGCTCTTTGTGGCGATTATCACGGTTGGGTTTTCCGGCGCAGTTTCCGCGCTTTACATCACCATTCAGTTGGTGCAGTTGGGACAACAAGGTTATGTCGGCGGTTTGGTCGGCAAAAGCCTGGCGCTCGAAGTCGCGCCGGTTATTACAGCCGTTGTCGTCGCGGCGCGCGCCGGAAGCGCGATGGCAGCCGAACTGGGAACCATGACGGTGACCGAGCAAGTGGACGCTTTGCGTTCGCTGGCGACCAGCCCGACGCAATATCTCGTAGTTCCGCGCGTATTGGGAACGCTCATCATGTTGCCTCTGGTCACGACGTTAGCGAACTTCGCGGGTGCAGTTGGCGGACTTTTAGCGGCAACGGCGAACGGCGTTTCGGCCAGCGCGTTCTGGGAATCCTATCAGCGTTTGGTGACACCTGCCGATCAACTGAGCGGATTGATTAAAACAATTCCCTTCGCGCTGATTATCGCTCTGGTCGGTTGTCGCCAGGGTTTGACGACGACGGGAGGTGCGGCGGGCGTCGGTCGCGCCACGACGAGCGCCGTTGTGCTCGCCATGATCGGCATTTTTATTTCCGATTTCTTTATTTCCACGCTGCAAAATGTCGCTAAACTTTCGTTTTGATTTTCCTGTTTCAACGTTTCCCCAATGATCGAATTGCGTCACGTCACTTATTCCGTTCCCTCTGTCGAGTACTCGAATGGCGAGGAAACCGATGGCACGCGCTTCATTCTCGATGATGTGTCGTTCGTCATTCCAACGGGCAGCATCACCTGCGTGATGGGCGTTTCGGGAACCGGCAAAACCACCTTGCTGCGCCTCATCGCCGGACTTTTGAAGCCGGACAGCGGCGAAATTTTAGTGGACGGACGCGACATCGTGCCGCTGGACGAACGAGAACTGAACCAGATTCGCAGCGACATGGGTTTTGTTTTTCAATATGGCGCGCTTTTCGATTCGATGACGATTGGCGAAAACGTCGCCTTTGGGCCGCAACGCTTGCGCAAATCGCGCGAGGAAATCGAGCAAATTGTTAAGTCGCGTTTGGACGAAGTCGGCTTGCCGGATGTCGAAGACAAACTGCCGTCGGAATTATCGGGTGGAATGCGCAAGCGCGTGGCGATGGCGCGCGCTCTGGCGACCAACCCGCGCGTTGTGTTATACGATGAACCGACGAGCGGCCTCGATCCTGTAATGGCGCGCGTTATTGATGACCTGATCGTCAAACTGCGCGACACTTCGGGAACGACCAATGTTGTCGTATCGCACAGTTTGCCATCGATTTTTCGCATTTCCGACCGCGTGATGATGTTGCACAACGCGCGCGTCGCGGTTGAGGGCACGCCGCAGGAAGTTCAAGCGTCCAGCGCGCCCGAAGTGCGCCAGTTTTTGGATGGACGCGCCGAAGGCCCGATAACAGTGAGATAGTTAAAATTGCTACGAGAGCCACTCGTGAACGCATGGGCTACGAAAGGCAAGCCCAATGAATGGGGCTTAGGAACACGCTTGTCAGCCCCATTCATCGGGCTTATCGTATCATCTCACTGCTTCAGCGGTGAGTGAAGGCAATGGTAGACAAAGGTACAAGTCAGCAGGCGGTAATAAGTTGAGACAGTTTTCTGCAACCGATAACCGAGTTCAATTATGAAAGGATCAAATGAAGCGCGCGTTGGAATTGTTGTGCTGCTGGCGTTGATGGCGCTGGGCGGCGGCTACGTTTTCTTGACGCGCGACACGCGTGGCGGCGACCGTTATCGTATCGTCGTGAACAGCGGCGTGGCGAGCATTCATCCGGGCAGCGATGTGTTGCTGCGCGGCGTCAAAATCGGCGAAGTGCGCAAGGTTGGACTCGATCCGAACACGCAAAATCCCCTGCTTACGCTGGCCATCAAAGAAGACCAGAAAACGCCGATTCGTTTGCTGCGCAATTACGAGTACTCGATTCGCGCTGGTTCCTTCATCGGCGAAAACTACGTCGATATACGCGGCGTTTACAACCCGTCGAACCCCGCCTTTCAGCCGAACAGCGAGAACCCCAGCGACCTGATTGTCGCCACCGCGCCCGGCGGCTTCAACGATTTGACGACGCAAGTGGGCGCGCTCAGCGGCGATTTTCAGAAGACTTTGGCGCGCTTCGACAAAACGCTCGATGCCCTCAACAACGGCGTTCTATCGTCGAAAACGCAACTCAAACTGGCGCAGGCGCTCGAAGGCGTCGCCAAACTGACCAGTCAGGCGAGTCAAGGGTTTGGTCCGCAAGGAATCAGGTTCGGTTTCGGCGACCCCAAAGCACAACGCGCCTTCACGCAAACGTTGCAAAACACTTCCGAAGCCTCGCGCGAAGCTGCCGTTGCTGCGCGCAATGTCAGCGCCCTGACGCAGAACGCGGGCGGATTGACGCGTAATTTGGGCAGCGTCATTGATGAAAACCGCAGCCAGTTGCGCGGACTTTTGACCAATTTCAATGCGACGGCGCGCAACATTTCCGGCTTGACTGAAAGCCTGGCGTTCGTCGTCAACAACGGCGGCTTCAAGGAAAATTCGCAGATCGCGTTTCGCTCTTTCCGCCGCGCCGCAGAAAACGTTGAAATCGGCACGCAAACCTTGCGCTCTCTGGGCGATCCGCAAACCCAAGCCACTTTGCGCGACACCTTGAGTTCGATTCATGACGCGACCAGCGCCCTGCGCGACACGGCTGTCTCGGTCAGAAACGCGCTTGGCGACCCAAACAATCAAAAGCAGTTGGGCAGCACTTTGAACGAACTTTCGCAAACCGCGCAAAGTTTGCACAGCACAGTCGACAACCTGAACCAGATCACGGGCGCGCTGAAAAACGTCGCTGTCGATCCGCAAGTGCAAACCAATCTGAAAGAAACTTTCGCCAACCTGAACGGAACGCTCGCCGCCACGCGTTCGGCGGCGGAACGCGTCAACGTTTTGCTGGGCGGCAAGAAACCGCGCAACGCCGACACAACGCAAACATCAACGCCCAGCGGAACGCCTTCGGGCACGCCAAACGGTCAATCGAGTACTGGAAATGACGGCAAAAGCAAAGGCGATTTGCGCGAAACGAGCGATTTTCCCAGCGGCCTGGACTTCACGCTGCGCAACCAATCGCATTTTCGTGGCAGCAGTTCGGTCGCGCCCGATGGCCGCACGTTTGGCGACCTGACATTTAACGCCAGTTTGTTCAAGGCGCCGTTTCGTTTAGGACTGGCCAATTTGGGCGAAGGCAACAACCTGACGCTGCAAACCGGCAAATATGTGGGCAAAAATGCCGCGATTCGCTACGGTCTTTATCGCTCGAAGTTGGGGCTGGGAGCGGAAATTCGCAAAGGTCGTTTTTCGCTCGAAGGCAATCTATACGACCCCAATCACGGTTCGTATAACGCGTATGTCGGTTACGGAATTACGCCGCAATTGGAAGTGTTGGCCGGACAAGAAGACCGCGATGGCGTGCGCAGCAACTCGATTGCTGTTAGACTGCGCCCGTAATTTTGAGAGAAAGCTGAGCGTTCGGCGCAATCGAGTACTCGATTGCTTTGTTGGCCGCTCCAAGTTGAGGAAGAAAAGAGAATGAAAGTTATTTTGACCGAAGAAGTCGCCAAATTGGGTGGCGCGCACGAAGTCGTCGATGTCGCCGAAGGTTATGCGCGCAATTTCCTGTTGCCGCGTTCGCTGGCCGTTCCCGCCACCAAAAGTGCCCTGTCGAACCTGGACAACGAGCGCCGCGTTGCCGAACGTCGCATTGTGCGCCAGCGCGGAGAAGCTGAAAAGACTGCAACAACCGTGAACGGCAAAACCGTCGTCATTCCGGCGCGCATCGGAACTGGCGGTCGTTTGTACGGCTCGATTGGAACCGCCGACATCGCGCAGGCCGCGACGAAAACCTTTGGCGTCGAACTCGAGCGCAAGCAAATCGTTTTGCCCGAACCGATTCGTAACGCTGGTTTGTATCTGGTTTCGTTGAAGCTACACCGCGACGTGAACGCGCACATCACGGTTCAAGTCGGCGACGCACCGGCGGGCGGTTTCGGCGAAGCGATTGACACCAACGCGACGGCCAAAGCCGAAGAAGCCAAAGTCGCCGCGCCCGCCGCTGCCGAATCGAGTACTGAATCGGTGGCTGTCGAAGCCGAATTGGCCGCGATTTAAGCCGAAACATTGCAACCAAGAAGCGCCCCAATTTAATTTTTGGGTCGCTTCTTTTCGTTTTATTGCTGCCCATCAAAGACGACATTTTCAAATCTTCGCGCGGCCAAATCGTCTTTGTGGATGACAAAATAGATTTTGCCGTTGTCACAGTAATCGAAATCAATTTCATCGTCGCTTGACATTTGCAAAAGTAACAACCAGTTGTCTTTGTCTTCAAAGTCTTTGTAGTGCGTTCCTGGTTCAGCTAAAAAGTAGCGCGGATCATCTTGAATTTCATCAGGATGACCAAACATCCAATGGATTGAATGCGATCTTGTGAAGTTGTTCCATTCAGATATGAAAGCTATTTGCTGTTGAAACTCCTCGTCCGTTAACTCCGTTAATGGGTTGTGCACTTCGTGCTCACTTTTAGTCCAAACAGGAATAGCTTCTATTTGTCCGCAACCTATTCCAGTTAAGCCATTTAATTCCTGTGGCCAGGATTTTCGCTCCAACTTCTGCTCTTCAAAATAGTAGACGCGCCAACCGCCTTGATCTTCGCGTGAATACGCGTCATCCCAACCCTCGCGTTGCGCAAGAAAAAAGAGAGCGTTCCCGTTTTTGGCAGCAAATTATCAATCTCGTAAGCCGCGACATCAGCCAGATTGATTTGACAAAGAAAACTCAACGGATACGAACCGTTATATTCTTCCCAAAAAGGCCATTCAAAATCTGATGGCACATCAGGACAACCGCCAAATTTGCTGCCGCCAACAGGCAAAGACTCATCGTCTGCGCGCCGCGTTTTCAAACCAATGGCAGGTAAAAGCGATTTTAAAAGCTGTGCTTGTCGAACTCTGGGCGCATAACTTTTAATGACATCTTCTGTTTCTGCGCGCGCTTGAACGTAACGTTGAGCCGCATCCATAATTAGACTCCCTAACTTCCGGTGATTCGATTATGACTTGTTTCGCTAACAATCGAGTACTGGATTCGCGCTTTCTATTGACAACCTGTTGATAAGTGGCAGGCAGAACTTCCAACGGTGGAAAACAAAAACTATTTGGCGCTTTGGCGGCTTGTCAAGAGCTGTTAAAGCAGTTTGTTTCGGGTTATATTGAAGGGACAAATGAACGCTTCTTCCGTGATTCCTTTCCCGCAACGCGACGACAATCGTTCGACGGCGCGCGAACGCGTCACGCCGCAAGCGGTGGAAGCGGAACAAAGCACGCTGGGCGCCATGATGATGGAGCGCGATGCGATTGCGCGCGCCGTCGAACTGCTGCAAGCCGATGACTTTTACAAAGAAGGCCATCGCAAAATCTTCAGCGCGCTGCTCAGCCTTTTCGACAAAGGCGAACCCGCCGATTTGATTACAGTTGTCGAAGAATTGCGACGCAAAGGTCAACTCGACCAGATCAACGGCGAAGGTAACGGCCCGGCGTATCTGACGCACCTCATCGAATCGTGTCCCAGCGCGGCCAACGTGGAAAGTTACGCCAAAGCGGTCGCGGAGAAAAGCATTTTGCGCCAACTCGCCAGCGCAGCCGATCAGATCGCGGGCTGGACGTATGGCGATGTCGAAGATGTCAACGTCCTGGTCGATCAATCGGAAAAGAAGATTTTCGAGATCGGTTCCAAACGGCTTTCCGAAGGTTTTTCGCACATCAAGCCGCTCTTGATGACGGCCTACGACCAGATCGAGCGCCAATTTCAGCGCAAAGGCGAAGCGACCGGAACGCCCACCGGATTCACCGATTTGGACGACATTACTTCAGGCTTGCAACCGACCGATTTGATCATCGTGGCAGCCAGGCCTTCGATGGGGAAATGTCTGGCGTATTGGACGTTGATTGACGATCCTGAGACAGGCGAACGTCTGACGATTGAAGAATGCGTGCGACGCAAGCAGAATCGAGTACTCAATCTGTCGCGTTTGGGCGAATTGCAAACGACAAACGTTTCCGACTGGATCGACAGCGGCGTGAAACCGGTTTTTCGTGTCATGACACGACTTGGGCGCAGCGTTGATGTGACGGGACATCATCCTTTCCTGACCGTTTCCGGCTGGGTTCCTTTGCACGATTTGAAAGTGGGAAATCACATCGCCGTGCCGCGTTCGCTGCCAGCTTTTGGCGACGTTCAAGAAAATTTGGATCGCGTGCGGCTTCTGGCGTATTTCATCGCCGAAGGTGGCCTGACGGGAACCGTTCCCAAATGGACGAACGCCGATCCGGTTCTCGTCCACGATTTTGCAAGCTGCATTGCGCGGGAATTTCCCGAACTCGAAATCAAAGCGGCGAACAATTCCGGCATCGACTACAAAATCGTGCGCCCCAATCGCGGCAAAGGCGGCACAAAAACGTGCGGAGTTGCGGCCAATCCTTTGACACGATGGCTGCAAGAAACCGGTTTGTGGGGCAAAAACGCCAGTGAAAAATCGTTTCCCGAAGCGGCCTGGACGTGGAACAAAAGCACGCTCGCTGAGTTTTTGCGCGTCTTGTTTTCCTGCGACGGAACAATTTACAAACTGGGCAACTATCCGCGCATCGAGTTCGCCGTCGCATCCGAAAAGCTGGCGCAAGATGTTCAACACGCGCTACTGCGCTTCGGCATCGTCGCCAAATTGTGGAAGAAGACGGCACGTTGCTGGCGCGTCGAGATCACTGATCCGCAAGCTGTTTTGCGCTATCAAAGCGAAATCGGCTGGGTCGGCGAAAAATCCGGTCGTTTCGTCGGTATCGAGTACTCGAATCGCACCATTCCCAAACGTCAATCGAACAACGGTCATGCGCCGCGCGAAGTCTGGGATCTGGTGCGAGAATCCGCCAAAAAGCGTGGACTTTCTCTCATCGAACTGGCGCATTTGGCGGGTGAAACGACGGCGCGCGGCAAAACCGGCGGCTGGAATGCACACATTAATCGCGGCGTTCCAAGTCATCGTTTGATGCGTTACGCCGAAGTTTTGCAGGACGCGACTTTGATGCGCGCCGCCAGCCCCGACATTTATTGGGACGAAATCGTTTCGGTCGAACCGCTCGGCGAACATCAGGTTTACGACCTGACAGTTCCCGACGGCTCGAACTTCATTGCGCAAGATGTGTGCGTTCATAACACCGCGCTGTGTCTCAATATCGCGCATCATGTAGCGATGAAAGAGCGTTTGCCAGTCGCGGTTTTTTCGCTCGAAATGTCGAAAGAGCAGTTGGTGCAACGCTTGATTTGCAGCGAAGCGTCGATCAACTCACGCGATCTCAGGCGCGGTTTTTTGCAGGATTCCGACTGGCATCGCGTCACCAACGCAGTCAACAATTTGTATCAGGCGCCAATTTTCATTGACGATCAGCCTGGACAAACCACCTTTGAAATGCGCGCCAAAGCCCGTCGTCTAATGGCGGAACACGGACAATTGGGTTTGATTGTTGTGGACTATTTGCAGCTCGCGCACTCGTCCGGCAAAGCCGAAAATCGCGTCAACGAGATTTCCGAAATTGCGCGCTCTTTCAAAAGCATGGCGCGCGAACTCAAAACGCCATTGATCGCCTTGTCGCAGTTATCGCGCGCCGTTGAACAACGCGAAGACAAGCGCCCGATGTTGAGCGATTTGAGAGAAAGCGGCAGCATTGAGGCTGAAGCGGATGTCGTGGCGTTCATTTATCGACCAAGCTATTACAAGAACAAATCGTTCAAAAAAGAAGACGGCAAGGGCGGTTACACGGGCGCGCCCGGCTCCAGCGAACCCGATCCCGACGAAGGCATCGCCGAAGTGATTATCGGCAAGCAGCGCAACGGGCCAGT
Organism: Abditibacteriaceae bacterium; assembly: GCA_965277285.1. Lineage (GTDB taxonomy): Bacteria > Armatimonadota > Abditibacteriia > Abditibacteriales > Abditibacteriaceae > DASVUS01. The sequence goes on from OZ255721.1 coordinate 855,242, forward strand.
CGGTACCATTCGCTTGGGGTTCCAACCCGAATACGCGCGCTTCACCAACCTCGCGCGCGACAATTATTCCAACGGCTTCGATTGATTCATCGAAGCTCTACTCTGCCAAACCTTTTGTATCGAGTACTCGATTCCTTTTATGAACGCTTCCAAGACCAAGTTGCAACCTCTCATCGAAGGACAGAAACAGTACGTAGTTCCGCTTTTTCAGCGTCGTTATACATGGGACACCAAAAACTGGGCGGCTTTGTGGGACGACTTGTTAGAAGTTTGTGAAGAAGCCGAACCGCGCGAACATTTTTTCGGCTCGATTGTCACAATGCCGACACAATCGGTCCCCGAAGGCATCACAAAATACACTTTAATAGATGGGCAGCAACGCTTGACGACAACCTTAATTTTGCTGGCCGCAATCCGCGACGCCGAACCTTTACTGGCTGAAGAAATCCAAGCCACGCTTCTCACCAATCCCTATAAAAGCGGTAGTGACAGTTTCAAGTTATTGCCGACGCAAGTTGAAGGCGACCGCGCTGCTTTCCTGCACATTATCAAATCTTCGGGCGAACCGGAAGGTGAGGTAACAAACTCCAACATTCCGCGCGCATATCGCTTTTTCCATAAAAAGCTACGGTCTGTTGAAGCGCCGCCGCTTGAGCGGTTGATGCGGATCGTCGTCAATAATTTGGTAGTTGTCAGCATCGTCCTTGATTCTAAAGAAGACAACCCGTTTCTGATTTTTGAAAGTCTCAATGCTAAAGGCGAGCGTTTGTCGCAAGCCGACCTAATTCGCAATTACTTTTTCATGCGAATGCCAATGGACAAGCAGACCGAAGTGCATCGTTTGCATTGGGAACCGATGGAGCGCAAGTTAGGCGATAACTTGAGCGAATTCATCCGTCACTTTCTGATGAAAGACGGCGAAATCGTGCGTCAAAGTGATGTCTACGTGACGTTAAAAGCGCGCGCCGACAAACACGATAATGCACAAACTCTCGATTACCTGATTGAAATCGCGCGCTTCGCCGACTACTACAAAAAGCTCACCGATGCGACTAAAGAAACCGATGCGGCCTTGCGCCAACATCTCGAACGCTTGAATCGCATCGAAATGACGGTTGCCTACCCGTTGCTCTTAAATGTTTATAACGAGTACTCGAATGCGCGACTTTCGCAAGAGGACTTTCTGCTTTTGCTCGACACCTTGGAAAACTTCATGTTGCGTCGCTTCGTGTGCGCGGTTCCCACGTACGGATTGAACAAAATCTTCCCGCTCTTGTTTGACCAGGCGAAAAAACAGGGCGATTTGGTTGGCGGCGTGCGCAACGTTTTATCTACCAAAGGCTATCCACGCGACGCCGAGTTCAAAGAGCGTTTGATGAACTCGACGCTTTATGGAAAAGGCGAAAGGATTCCCAAAGCAAAATTGATTTTGGAACGCTTGGAAACCTCTTTCGCCCACAAAGAACAAGTCGCATTCGATAATTTGACGATTGAACACGTCATGCCGCAAACGCCGACCACATGGTGGCGCGAACATTTGGCCACACAACAACCCGCTCTCTATGAATCGCATCTTCACACGCTGGGCAATCTCACGCTGACAGCGTACAACTCCAATTTATCCAACTTCGGATTCCCCGAGAAAAAAACAATTTTAGCGCAAAGCCACGTCAACCTCAACGCGTATTTCGCGCCTCTCGAACGTTGGGACAGCGCAGCGATTGCCGAACGCGCAAATGTGCTTTCCGACAAAGCATTGGAAATATGGAGCGATTTCGCACCGTCTCGCTCTGAAGCCACGTCTCCACAAGGAGTAACGGGAACAACACCGCGCCGCATCGAGATTTTGGGGCATTCGCAAAATGTCGCTTCTTGGCGTGAAGTTCTGGAAGCGACACTACGCATATTGCACGAACTCGAACCCGACGTGTTGCCTAAATTGGCGGACGAACAATCGCGCCTCGTGGTATCACGCGATGCTAAAGTGTTGCGAGACCCACGTCCAGTCGTAGAAGGTTTTTGGATGGAGCAGAATTTGTCAGCACACGCTATTTACCAAGCTTGCCTCAAGGCCATTGAAGTCGCCGATTTAACAGTGCAAGATTTCAAAGTTGATTACCTCTAAACATTATGCGAGTACTCGTTTTGGGAAGTGGCGGACGCGAACACGCGTTGTGTTGGAAACTGGCGCAAAGTCCCCTGCTCTCGCAACTTTTTTGTTGTCCTGGAAATGCGGGAATTGCGCAAATTGCGACGTGCATCAGCGGCGATGCGGTGGAAGTTGTACAGCAGATTGGCGCCGATTTCGTAGTCGTTGGGCCGGACGGACTTTTGGCCGATGGCGTTGTGGATAAGCTGAACGCAGTTGGCATTCCAGCGTTTGGACCGACGAAAGCCGCCGCGCAACTCGAATCATCGAAGATTTTTTGCAAAGATTTACTGCGACGCTACAACATTCCGACAGCGACCGCTGAAAGTTTCGGTTCGCCCGAAGAAGCCAAAGCCTACATCTTCGATTTAGAAAGTGACACACCGATTGTCGTTAAAGCCGATGGTTTGGCGGTCGGAAAAGGCGTTGTCATCGCGCAAACCAAAGCCGAAGCTCTCGCCGCTGTTGATGAAGTTCTGGGTATCGCGCATGCGACGAGCGGCGCTAACAATCGCGTTCTCATCGAAGAATATATGACGGGCGAGGAAGTTTCGCTGCTGGCATTGACGGACGGCGAAACGATTTTGCCGCTGGTCGCAGCGCAAGATCACAAGCGTATCGGCGAAGGTGATACGGGCGCCAATACCGGCGGCATGGGCTGCTATTCGCCGGTGCCTTCGTTCACGCAAGCATTGTACAACGATGCAATTGAGAACATTTTGAAACCGACTTTAGCCGCACTTAAAAGCGAAGGCATCGAATATCGCGGCGTTTTGTATGCCGGTTTGATGCTGACGCCAAACGGTACGAAAGTCGTCGAATTTAACGCGCGTTTTGGCGACCCGGAAACGCAAGTCGTTTTGCCTCGCCTGAAAAGCGATCTTTTGCCACTTTTAATGGCTTGCGCTGGAGGTTTCGAGTACTCGATTGCTGATTTACCATGCGAATGGACAAATGAAGCGGCGGTTTGTGTTGTGATGTCTTCGCAAGGTTATCCTGGAACCTATCGCAAAGGCGACGCGATTTCCGGCTTGGACGAAGCGGCACAAAACGGTGCAATTGTTTTTCATGCGGGAACAGGATTCAAAGACCACGAAATCGTGACGAGTGGCGGTCGAGTTCTTGGTGTCACGGCGTTGGGAAATGGTTTCCACGAAGCTCGCGCGAAGTGTTACAATGCAGTTGAGAAGATTCGTTTTGATGGCGCTTATTTTCGGCGTGACATCGGTTGGCGTTGTTTGTAAGCGACATCCGGGAGGCGCGATATGAAGAGATCGAGTTCGGTTGCTGTGTTGGGCGCTGTTGTTTCGTATGCCATTTTGCCGTTGATGTCGCCGCAAAAGGCACAGGCTTGTGACGCTTTTACTGCGCAAAATAGCGTTCCCGTTGAAGTGGCCAATGAAGAAGCGGTAATCGTGTGGGACGCCAAAAACAAAACGCAGCACTTCATTCGTCGCGCCGATTTCACGACACAGGCCAAAGATGTCGGTTTTATCGTTCCAACACCTGGCATGCCGCAATTGGGCGAGGTGGATGACAACGCTTTTCCCAACCTCCGTTCTTGGATAGAGCAAAACCCTTCCACCTCAGCAACCGCGACGGTTTCAATAGGCGCCGTTCAAGCCTCAAAGAGCGTGAAGGTTGTCCAACAAAGCCGGGTCGCGGGCTACGATGCAACGGTTTTATCGGCGGATAACACTGCAAATTTGAATCGTTGGTTGAAACAGCATCATTACAACTCCACTCCCGCACTGATGACATGGATTCAGCCTTACGTCAAGCGCCACTGGAAAATCACTGCCTTTAAGATCGCCCGCGAAAACAACGCCAAAAAAGGCGTGTCTTATCACGCCGTGCGGATGTCTTTCCACACCGAACGCCCTTTTTATCCTTACCGCGAACCGAGCCAGGCACGCAGCCAGAACAGTCGCTTGCTGCGCGTTTACCTGTTTGCGCCAAAACGCATGACGGGCGCTATCAACGGCAAATTATGGGTCGGCAAAACCGTCTGGTCCGACACGCCTCCAACCGACCAGCTTCCCGTTTTGACCAAACAACTGGGACTTTCCAGTCATTCGTTGGACAACACGCGCCTGACCGTTCTGGAAGACCGCTCGACCGTGCGTTACGCGCCCGATGACGTTTACTTCCAACCCGCCTTCGACCAATCGCGCCTGGTTCCGGTTGTAGCGGCGCAAAGCAGCGACAAACCAGGCTCGCAGCCCGCCGGTGTTTTGTTGATTTTAGGGTGCGGCGGCGCGGCGGCCTTTTTCGTGATGCGCAAGCGCTCTTCCAATCGGAGAAGTTCGACCTTCGGCCATTAAGCGAACTGCGAGTACTCGCTATGAAAAAACTTCTCTCATTGGCGGCGTTGTGCGCTCTTATTCTGTACTCGCCGCTGCACGTTCGCGCTTGTTTATCGTTGGCGCCCGAAGGTCAATATGTCGATGTAACAGATGAATCAGCGATCATCGTGTGGGATGCGAAAACCAGAACGCAGCATTTTATTCGCCGCGCCAGCTTCGACACGAAAGCGAAAGACATTGGTTTTCTGGTTCCGACACCGAACACGCCGCAACTGGCCGAAGCCGACGATGACGCGTTCTATCAAATCGACACTTGGATGACGCCGAAAACGGTTTACCAAACGCATCGCGGCTATGATTTCACGCCGTTCATTTTTGGCGGTGGCTCGCGCGTCCGAACCGTTTTTAACATGTCTAACAACGCGCTTTCAACGAGCGACATCGCGGATACGAGCGACAGCGTAACAATTGTCTCGCAACAAAAAGTCGCAGGCTATGACGCGACGGTCTTAGCGGCGAACAACATTCCGAGTTTGAATCGCTGGCTCAAAAAGCACAATTACGTTTCGACAGCCGCTTTGATGAAATGGTTGCAACCTTACGTCGCGCGCAAGTGGAAAATCACGGCATTTAAAATCGCCAAGCCGAACAAAAACGACAGCGGCGTTTCTTCGCGTACCGTGCGGATGTCGTTTCACACTGAACGCCCGTTTTTCCCTTACCGCGAACCAGATCAAAAGCGTCAGGCAGGTTCTCGAATCTTGCGCGTCTATTTCTTCGCGCCGCAACGCATGACAGGCGCCATTAACAGCAAACTATGGATTGGAAAAACTGTCTGGTCGGACAATGTTCCAACGGATGACATTCCCGCATTTGCCAAACAGTTGGGGCTTTCGAGTACTCAATTGAACAATGCGCGCCTGACAGTTTTGGAAGACAACTCGACCGTACGTTATGCGCCCGACGACGTTTATTTTCAATCTGCTTTCGACCAGAGCCGCGTCGTGCCGCTACCGAACATCATTTACGAAAACAAACTTATCTGGTTGCCCGCCGATGTTTTATTGCTGTTGTCATGCGGCGTCGCGTCAGCATTATACATACTCTGGAAGCGGATTGTAGAACGCAAAACGCCCGTCATCGATGCTTGAAAGAGCATCGAGTACTCGATTTATCCCAGTTGACGCCACTTCTTCACGGCGTTGAATAATTGATCGCGTCCGCGCAACGTCGTTGCAATTTTGGCGCGTCGTGCCTGGCGACGATTGGAAGAATAGCGGCCACCCAGCCAATTGGAAACGAGACGCGCGCGATGACGCCATGAATCGCTCATCAGCAGGAAAAAGCCCTGGCGCACCCACACATCGTCTTCATAAGCGAAGCGAATCTTCCCGAACGCATGACGTCGCGCGACACTTTCCATCTTCTGCTGGCGCTTGTCGCGTGGCGCGTGAGCCAGAAAGCTGGCCGGAATAGGCAGCGAAAGTTCCTCGCACAAAACGTGAAACGGAACCCAGAAACCGCGATTGATGCCGGTTTTTTGCACCCATTGTTGGATGCGATTCCATTCGATAGTTGGAAAACGTTCGAGCAGCCACAATACGTCCCACGCGGTTTTCAAACCGTGGGCGAACAAATGTCCCGACAAGTGCAGAACACTATGCAGCAGCATTCCCTCGGCGTCTAAGACAAACAAACCTTTCCAGGCATCGCTTTGCAAAGGTCGCGCGCGCTGCAGCATTTCAGGTTCGGGTAGGCCGAATGTCGCATCCATGATGCGCTGATGAATCTCGATCAGAACGCCGTTATAAGTCATCGGCGGCAATTCGCGCAGCAAAGTAATATCGCCATCGTCTTCGCCCGCGCGTTCAAAACCCATTTGCAGCAATTTATCGCGCACGGAAGTCGCTTTATCGGGCGTGATCAACACATCGACATCGCAGCAGGAACGCGTGCCGACACGTTTCGCGTCAGCGACATTCGAGTACTCGATATTGGCGGTGTCGCGCTCATAATCGAGCGCCATCATCGCGGTGCCTTTGAGCAAAACGCCGCGCGTCCCAACCTCGCGGCACGCCTGCGCGATGTGGCGCAAGGCTTCGCGCTGCAAGCTGGCGCGCAAACTCTCAGTCAAGCCTTGGCGATACAATTTTTCGATAAAGAACGGCGGCGCCCAGCGCGACAAAGCGCGTTCTTTCAAGGCGTTTTGCAAAGGAATCGACAATCCGCAGCGCATCAAATGCACGGCGTGCTGGTTCCAGTCGAAGTCGGCGCGACCCCAAATGCGCTCCGCTTCATGCGCCCACGCCGACGCCGGTTCGAGCATAGAGCGCAGAAACAAGCGACAGGCGCCAATTGTATTGATGTAATCGCGCTCCAACTCGCCGCCGCAAGTTTGTTCGGCTTTCATCACGCGCTGCGCGGCGAAACGTTCGGCTACGAAGCGCGGCTGCGACAAGCGTGCGCTCAGCGCCTTCATCGCTTCGGGTTGCGAAGTCAAATGCAAGCACAAATCGCACATTCCGCTGTAGCCGTCGCGCAGTTCAACGCTCAGTTCCGGCATTTTCTCGATTTCGTGGCGCAGGCGCGCTGGCCCAAACGTGCGAATCGTCTCCAAAATCGGGTCGGTGCGATGCTTTTCTGCCAACTCTTCCAGCGAGTTTTCCTTCAACGAACCCACGAATAAAGGCGAATCAGTCGCAGAAAAATAAGATGGGCCGTTGCAGGCCGTCATGCGCCCATCGTCGGTGATGGCGGGAACGCAGCATGCCGTACAAAAGCCGCCGCATTCCTTGCGCAAATCGTCGCGCGGAATGTCGCGTGCACGTCCGACCGCCTGCACATCGTAAAAACGCATTTGTGGTTTGGTCATGCCATCGAAAGGCGCCACCAAATCGGCTAAGTCGTCGCCTGCTTCGCGCGTAAAGTTGATGCTGAGTACCATCGGCAATACGTTCTCTTCAACGGCGCGCGCGATATTGACGGCGGGTTCCGGCCCTTGAAACTCGGCATGATAACGGTCGTAACTGACTGTCATACGCGTGACGCCCGCATCGGACAACGCTTTGGTTTTTTGCCGCGCGACTTCGGGGTTTTTGCCCCAGAAACCGTTGGTCGTCAGCGTGGCGAACATGCCCAACGCGCGAACTTCAGCCAGTATTCGCATCACCAAGTCTTCGCGCAGCATCGGTTCGCCGCCCGTCAATTGGAAGACCTCGACGCCCATTTTGGCCGCATCGCGCACCAACTGCAACAATTCTTCGTCCGTCGGTTGGCCTTGCACGCGCGGCCCGCTTTCGACGCTGCAATGCGCGCACGCCATATTGCAACGCCTCGTCAACATGATGGCCATCACGCGCGCGCCTTTTCTAATCGCGTCGTCTTCGTCCGACATCAACAACGTGACGCGATTCGGCTCGCGCATCACTGACGTGGCGCTTTTTGATTCCAAGGCAATAAACGAATTTGGCGCCGTGAAATCGGATTTGGTGGACGGCGATTGCATTTCGAGCGACGTTTTCATAATTGTTCTCGCAAGGATTTCATGGTCAGCGATTCAGTTCGTGAACGATTCAGTTCGTGCGCGATTTGACTGTCAGCGCTTCGACGGCTGCCACCATTTGCGCCAATTCGCCGCGCTCCAGCGCATAAAGCGGAACGCGCGCTGCCAAAGGTGCAATTTTCGGCAAGGCCGCGCCCCAATCGAGTACTCGATACGGATTTGGCATCGTCTCACTATTATCACGCGGCAACAAGGTGCAATAAGGCAAAAGCGTGATCGCAGCGCGCGCCGGATTACAACGTTGCGCTTGCACGATCGCCTTTTTCGTCGCCACGTCGTCGATGCGTCCCAAAAAAAGCATTGCGTCGATTGTTATGGCATCGCGTTTTGGAGCGCCCGTTTTCTCGTCAACTTCATGCGGATGAAAAATCCAGCCTTCGCTTGTCGGCGCGGAAGACGGTGCGTTTTGAATGCGTTGCCAAACCTCTTCGCCCAACAAAGCGCGGCTGCCGTTGCGCAACGAAACACGCCGTGCCGCTGGCCAGACTTTATTTTCGCCCTGAATAAAACAGAAATCGTCGGACGCGATTGTCCAGCCGTTCTGCCACAGCGCGCACGTCAACGTCGATTTTCCGGCTTCGCTCGGCCCGACAACGAGCAGGCCAAAACCATTTTTGCTCAACAACGCGCCGTGCATCGCAAAAAGCGAATCTGGCGCGGAATTGATCGCATTCTCGCTTTTGATGAATGCTACCAATTCCTGCACAATCGAGTACTCGATATGCGTCAAGGCGCGATTGGTGGTTGCGATTTCAAGAGTTGTAGCTGTCTCGAGATGACGAACCTGCCACATCTCGGAATTGTCTTCAACGCGTTCCACGCTCCAGCGCGAAGTTGCGAAGGAAGCTGGCAACTTTTGAGAACAAGATGATAGCGGCGCGAAAAGAAGACGCGCGCTCTCTAACATTTCGGTATCTGAAGAAGACACTTCGCACAACAATGGCAAAACTGCCAGCGGCTGCCAACGCAACGTTTGAGAACGATCTTGCTGATCGCTGGGCAAAGGTGTGGGAAGGGTTGCAGCGTTCACGAAGAAAGATTATGCGAAGAAAAGACGGCAAGAAGACGGCTGGTAATTACGGTTCTTGAAGCAAAAGTTGCTGCTGCAACAATTCGCGCAGGCAGTTTTCGACATCGGCTTGCAACTGCGCGGCTTCAACTTGCGGAAATCGGGTTTGCAAACTTTGCGCGAGTTGATCGGCGCTGTGCGGCGTCTTCAACTGCTTCCATAAAAAGGCGCCGGTGGGATTGAGCACGACGGCTTTACGCGAAACGTTGTCGTAAAGCACGGCGCGATCACCCACCGACGATGTTTCGACCGAAGAACTTTGGCTGTAAAGCATAAAATCGAAAGTCAAGCGAGTTGGGCGCCGCTCGGTGCCTGAATTCCAGCGTAAGCGACTTCGCGCTCTAAGTCTTCGTGCGTCAAAACGCTTTCGATGCGTGGCGCTTCATAGCCGGCGCGCAGAGCAACGCTTTGTTCTTCAGAAGACTGATCCAACTCGACGTTGAAGGTGTTCATCGTTTTCTCCCGGTCAAAATTGACACGAATTTTGGTTAGACGCGCAGGAAAGCAAGATTAGGCAAGAGCAACGCCGGAACCTGCAACTCCGCCGGCATAAGCGACTTCGCGCTCCAAGTCTTCGGGCGTCAAAACGCTTTCAATGCGCGGCGCTTCGTATGAGGAATCGGCAACCGCTTCGGTGACAGGGACTTGAATTTCGGCGATTTGCGTGTTCATGCGATTTCTCCGTACAAGTTATTTAAAATCACAACCGGAATGGTTGAGCTGTGATAATTTGCAAATCTTTGCTGATTAAGTAGTTACCTGAGACGGCTGAGAGGTACCCGCATAAGCGACCTCGCGCTCCAGCGTTTCAGGTGTTAAAACCTCTTCTACGCGCGGCGCTTCATATTCAGCGACGTTTGGCGTCTGGGACTGGTCGGTATTTGGCGTCTGCAATTCGGAATTCATGTGATTCTCTCCTCAAGGTGGTGTCAATAGAACGGTGTGAACGCTTGTTTGCGTAGCCGTTGCGCGCAGTATAACTGCAGCACGTCGCGCTTCACAATGGCTTATTTGAAAGTTCTGCAACGCGTCCGCAAATTTGGTTAAACTGAGCCGCCGCAAGCGACTTTTCGTAACGATTTTCAGGACGCTTCATACGTTGGAGAACGTCTTCAGGAACTTCTTATTCCATGAGTACTGCTCAAATTCACATTACGCTTAAACCGGCTTTGCTCGATACGCAAGGCACCACCGTTTTGAAAGCCTTGCGCCAGTTGGGACACGACAGCGTGCGCGACGTGCGCATCGGCAAATTAGTCGAAGTGCAACTCGATGACACGCTGCCCGCCGCGCAACAACAGGCCGAAATCGAAACCATGTGCCGCCAACTGCTCGCCAATCCCGTCATCGAAGACTTCAGCATCGTTTTGAGCGATCCGACAGCCGCCAACGGACAGTCGAGTACTCGAAACGCTTCGCAAACCGTTGTTCCAACCGTCGTAACAACAGCGACAACGCTTCCCAGCACGACCTTTGCGCCCGCTTCTTCCGTGACGGAAACCACGCAAACCGCTTCGCCGACCAACCCGATTGTCAACGTCGTGCCAGCGCTGATGCCGGTTTCCAACGTCGAACCTTTGGGCAGCGAACCGACGGCGATTGCCGAACCTTTTGCGGTTTCCTATCTCACTTACGGCGCGATGACATCGGACGAACAACTCGATTTACAAGGCCGCGCCTGGAACCTGCACGGCGCCGCCATTATGAACGAACTGAACACGCTGCGCGCCGCTTGGCTCGTCTGGTGCGGCAATCGAGTACTCAATAGCGGCGCCACTTTGGATTCGCTGCCGACCGATGCGCAACTCGCCGCCTGGGGCACACAAACCGATCTTGTGCCCTTCGTTTTCACACGGCCACCAGCTTAACGACAAGGTGAAAGCAATGAGGAATGAGCGATGAGTAGGTAACGCAAATTGCAAACATCGAGTACTCGATTTGTCATTCGCGGCGAACACTCATTGCTCAATCCTCATCGCTCATCGCTTTCTACTCTTATGCACTTTGGAATCATCGTCTTTCCCGGCACCAACTGCGAGCTCGATTGCGCGCACGTCATCGTCGATGTTTTAGGTCATACTGCCGCGCTCGTGTGGCATGAAGAAACCGATCTTTCGACCTTCGACGCCGTGATTTTGCCCGGCGGTTTCGCACATGGCGATTATCTGCGCACTGGCGCGATTGCGCGTTTTTCGCCCGTGATGGATTCGGTCGCGCAATTTGCGAGTCTGGGCAAACCTGTCATCGGCATCTGCAACGGCTTTCAAATTTTATGCGAAGCCGGACTTCTGCCCGGCGTTTTGCGGCGCAACCGCGAGCAGCATTTCATTTGTCGCGTCAATGCAACGGTTCGCATCGAAAACAACGCCAATCAGTTTTTACATTTGGCGCAAGTCGGCAATGTCCTGCACATGCCGATTCGTCATGGCGAAGGTTCCTATTACGCGGACGCCGACACACTCGCGCGCTTGGAAGCCAACGGCCAGGTTCTGCTGCGTTATTGTGACGCCAGCGGCACCATCTCCGACGCCGCGAACTCAAATGGCAGCGTTAACAACATCGCGGGAATTACCAACGAAGACGGCACCGTTTTTGGCTTGATGCCACATCCCGAAGCCGCCAGCGAGCCAATTTTAGGCAGCGCCGATGGCTTACTGATTTTCCGCTCGATGGTGACACGTTTCGGTGATGCGCAGCCGATTTCCGGCGATGGCGGCTTTTTCAACACCAACGCCGATCCGCTGGGAAGTTTGGCGGTTGGACGAGAAGCGACACAGGATTTTTAAATTCACCGTGAAGAGCGCGAAAGAAAAATCGAGTACTCGAAACTGAAGATGTGTCATTCTGAGAGGTTGAGAACAAAGAGCCAAAAACGCTTGTAAGTGGAAGTTTGTCATTCTGAGCGCAGCGAAGAATCTACACCCGACGCCAGATTCTTCGCTGCGCTCAGAATGACAAACTATGAGTTTGGCCACTTTCCCCTGTTTTCGCCTTTTTTTCTGCGTCTTCGCGTCTCTGCGGTCTAAAATTACCATGGCGATGTGGCTGCTCAAAACCGAACCTTCCGTTTATTCCTACGACGATTTAGAACGCGACAGGCAAACCGTTTGGGACGGTGTGACCAATAACGCGGCTTTGAAGAACATTCGCCAGATAAAAGAAGGTGACCGCGCGCTGATTTATCACAGCGGCGACGAACGCGCGATTATCGGTTTGGCTGAGGTGGTTCGCGGATTTTACGTCGATCCCGCAGGCGACGACGAGAAGTTAGCGGTTTGCGACGTGCGTTCGAGTACGCGATTGAAAAAGCCGGTGACATTGGCGCAAATCAAGGCGCATCCCGACTTGCAAAATTGGGAATTGGTGCGGCAATCGCGGCTTTCAGTGCTTCCAGTTTCAGAAGAACAATGGCAAATCGTGCGCGCGATGAGCGAAGCCGTTTGAGGTGAAATGATGGCGACAAAAATTCAAGCGAAAACCACATCGAGTACTCGAATCAAAGCGCCGCGTGTTCGCCGCGACAATTTTGTTCTCACCGATTACAAAATGACGGTCGAGCAATGGGCGGCGATGCCTGATGTCAAGCCGCGCTACGAATTGATAGAGGGAAGGCTTGTTCAGAAGATGACGACAACATCAAAACACGCTTGGACAGTCGGACGATTGCTGGCAGCCTTCACGCGATGGGGCGACGATTTGGGCTGGATGTTTTTTCCCGAAGGCGTTGGAATTAGCCTGGGGCAGAACGACGGTGCAGTTGCCGATGTCGTGGGATTCGCACCCGGCGCGCAACTTCACGCCGAAGAAACGTACTTTTCCGCCGTCCCGTTTCTGGTGGTCGAAGTTGTTTCGCGCAGCACGGCCAAGCGCGACCGCAACGACAAGAAAATCGGTTACGCTCGAATTGGCGTTCAACTTTATCTCATCGCCGATCCCGACAAAAAGACGCTGGAAGTTTTCACTCTGAAAGATGGCAAGTATGGCGCGCCTCGAGTACTCGAAAGCGGCGAATCGTGGCAGCCGAGCGAACTGAATGGTTTGACGATTGAAGTCGAAACCTTGTGGATGAAATAAGTTATGCAAAACAACTCGCCGTTTTCTGCGCCGCCTCCGATTCCAACGCCCGACGGCAACCTTCCGCCGCTGCAACCGCGCGACATGACAATGAATCGCAGTGATTGGAAAACTGCGCCATCCATTGTGCGCGGCTGGGCTTATCCGTTGACGTGGCTGGGAATCGTGATTTTGCCATTTGCTATCTTAGGTACGATGGCGCTTATCAGCCGCGCTGGCGCTATGGCCATTTTGCTACTGAGCTTTTTTGTGGCGTTGTTTGCTGCCGACATCTGGCTCAATCGAAATTTCAAGAAAGGCACGCCCGCCGCTTGGACGCTGCAAATCGTTTTATCGAGTTTGTCCATAATAGGTTTGCCAATCAGCTTGCTCACGCGTGGCGGCAACCCGATTGGCGGCGTAGTCGGCTTCCTCATTCACGCTTATCTCTTGTCGCAATGGTTCAAACCGGAAACCAAAGCCTGGTTCGGCAAAAGCTGACTATCGAGTACTCGAAATGCGCAACGCTCGGGCTTGATTGTCAAGCCCCTACAGAATTATCACTAAACAATTATGCTCGAAAAAGCCCTTGCCCTCGGCATGAACGAGGAAGAATACAACAAAGTCGTGGACATTTTGAAGCGCGAACCGACTTCGACCGAACTCGCCATGTATTCGGTCGAATGGAGCGAGCATTGCGGTTATCCGCGCTCGCGCTCGCTGCTCAAACTCTTGCCCAAACAAGGCCATTACGCATCTGTGGCGGGCGCTGACGTTGGCGGCATCGAGATCGAACCGAACCTGACTATCGTTTTTAAGATGGAATCGCACAACCATCCCAGTCAAGTCGAGCCACGACAAGGTGCCGCAACCGGAATCGGCGGCATTGTGCGCGATATTTTCACGGTCGGCGCGCGCCCGATTGCGTGTCTGGATAGCTTGCGTTTCGGCAATTTGGATGACCCTGAACATGGCGCCAAAGCGCGTTATTTATTCGCAGGCGTGGTCGATGGAATCAGTTTCTACGGCAATTGTCTGGGGCTTCCAACGGTCGCGGGCGAAGTCGCTTTCAACAGTTCTTTTCGTGGCAACTGTCTGGTTGGCGCGATGAGCATCGGCGTCGTCGATTCGGACAAAATCGCGTCCGGCGCGGCGAGTGGCGCGGGCAATTCCGTGATGTATTTCGGCAACGCGACTGGACGCGACGGCATCGGCGGCTGCTCGATTTTGGCGTCGCACGAAATGGGCGATCTGGCGCAGCGACCGACCGTTCAAGTCGGTGACCCATTCGCTGAAAAGTGCTTGATCGAAGCGTGTCTGGAAGCGTTAAAAACCGGCGCGATTGTGTCGATGAAGGATATGGGCGCGGCGGGCTTGACGTGCACGACGTGCGAGCAGGCGGCGGCGGGCGGCGTTGGCATGGACATCGATTTGAAGAATGTCCCGCTGCGCGAAGCCGATATGGAGCCGTTTGAAATTATGATGAGCGAGTCGCAGGAACGAATGCTCGCCGTGGTGCAAAGCGGGCGCGAAAACGAAGTCGCGGGAATTTTCACCAAATGGGGCGTTCATGCGCGCGTCTTGGGAAGCGTGACCGACGACGGCATTTTGACGATTCGCCAGAACGGACAAATCGTGGCGCAAATGACGGCGCAAAGTTTGGCCGATGCGCCGTTGTACGATTTGCCATCGCAAGAACCCGCTTACTTATCGAGTACTCGATCTTTCGATTTTGCGACCATCGAACAGCCGCAGAATTATCAAGATGTTCTGCTGCGACTTTTGCAGGCGCCCAACATCGCCAGCAAAGAATGGGTTTACGAGCAGTACGATCACAGCGTGCAAATCAACACGGTGGTGCGTCCCGGTCAAGGCGATGCGGCGGTTTTGCGCATCCGCGAGTCGAAATTGGGCAAAGGCATTGCGACCAAAGCCGATTGCAATTCGCGCTATTGCTATCTCGATCCGTTTGAAGGCGCGCGCATTGCGATTGCCGAATGCGCGCGCAACTTGGTTTGCGTCGGTGCGGAACCGGCGGGAATCACCGATTGCTTGTGTTTCGGCAATCCGGAAAAACCCGAACGTTTCTGGCAGTTTAAGCGCGCTATCGAAGGCATTGTCGAAGCGTGCGAGTTCTTCAAACTGCCGGTCGTCTCGGGCAACGTTTCGCTGTATAACGAAACCGCCGACAGCGCGATTTATCCCAGTCCGCTGATTGGCGCAGTTGGCGTTTTGGACAATGTGGAAAAAGCGGTCGGCATGGGTTTTCGTCGCGCGGGCGATACAATTGTTCAGCTCGGTCATTGTTTGGATGAATTGGGCGGCAGCGAATATCTGGCGACAATTCACAATCTGGAAACCGGCAGGCCGCCGCGACTTGATTTGCAAACTGAATTGAACGTGCAAAAGCTGACGCTGGAAGCGATCCGCGAGGGAATAATTCAATCGGCGCACGATTGCAGCGACGGCGGTTTAGCAATCGCGTTGGCGGAAAGTTGCATCGCGGGCGGGCTGGAAATGACGGGAATCGGCGCTTCTATCGAACTTCCCGACACGATGGAAGCGCAATCGAGTACTCGATTGGACGCGCTGTTGTTCGGAGAAACGCAAAGTCGCATCGTGGTTTCGTTGATGCCAGAACATTTGCCGCGATTGCAACAATTGGCGCAGCAAATTGGCGTGCCGATTTCAGTTTTAGGAAATGTGGGCGGCGTCCATTTCACGTTGAGCGACAACCGGCGCGAGAACTTGCAAAATCTGATCAACGTACCAGTTGATGTGTTAAGTGTTGCTTATCGCGGTGCAATTCGGCGCTTGATGAACGGCTGATTGTTCTGCGGTATCGGGCTACGCGGTAGCACAAAGCAAATTGTGGCACACGACCTGATTGCGTCCATTGGCTTTGGCGCGATAGAGCGCTTTGTCGGCGGCTTCCAGCAGATCTGTGTCGTCAAAAGGCATTTGGTGCCAATCGTCTGGATCCACACAATCCATGGTAACAGCGCCGATACTGGCTGTAACGGGTCGCTGAAAAACATTCATTTTCTCAATTTCTCGCCGGAAACGTTCCGCCATCGCGCATGCGCCTGCGTTTCCCGTATTCGGCAAGATTACGACAAATTCTTCACCGCCATAGCGCGCCACGCAATCGGTGGCGCGCGCAGATTTTTGCAGCGTTTGCGCCAGGTTATGCAACAACTCATCGCCAGCGCGATGTCCAAAATTGTCGTTGAACAATTTGAAGAAATCTACATCGAGCAACAAAAGCGACATGGCCTGTCCGTAGCGTTTGGCGCGTTCGACTTCGGTATTTAGAATGTCATCAAAGGCGCGACGGTTGCGCACCTGCGTGAGCGTGTCAGTGCGACTTTGGCGATGAAATTCCATTTGCATCATCACTTGCCGCGACAACGCATGTAGCGCTTCTTGCTGGCGTGGCGCCAAGTCGCGGGGCGCGCGGTCAATTACGCAAATCGTGCCCAAAGGCTGGCCCTGCGATGTCACTAAAGGCGCGCCCGCATAGAATTGAATGTGCGGCGCACTGGTCACGAGAGAATTATTAGAAAAGCGGGCATCCAGGCGCGCATCAGGCACCAGAAAGAGGCTTTCGGGTTGCAAAATGGCGTGTGCGCAAAATGAAAGTTCGCGCGGTGTTTGTGTCACTCCTAGTCCCAAATGCGACTTGAACCATTGCCGATCCTGATCAACCAGGCTCACCAGCGCGATGGGCGTATCGCAAACAAGCGAAGCCAAAAGAGTGACGTCTTCGTAAGCTTTTTCAGGTAACGTGTCCAAAATGTCATAACGACGAAGTGCTTCGAGACGCACTTCTTCATTGTCAGGAAGTTCCGCTTTCATAAAGGCGAGTGACGCAACGAATATGCCATGTTATACAATCGCTAAATATGTGTTCTCCAGCGTATTGAAAAAGTTTAGAACTGCTGTCACACTGTGGCGTCGGCAGCAAAGTTCTTAACAGGGTAAAGTGACTCAGTCACCAGTTTTGGCCGTTGCATTTTCGATTTTGTACGCGCTGTGAGAACTCGCAAGGACGGCTCCCATGACCATCAAAATTCTTTTTCTCAGTGTTTTTTGCACCACTTTTTTTGCTTTGGCGCCCGCGGTTCATGCTGCGCCATCACGGGCACCCTTTCACGCGAATCAAATCGCGGTATCAGTGGCAATCGTCGCTGTTGACGCGGACGATTCGTCGGATGATGGAAAAAAGACGAAACCGAAGCCAAAGCCTGGCCCGCGCGATGACGGCGATGGCGACTAACTGAAAATCTTTCGTTTTCCGATAATCTGAAAGACCGATTGAGTATTCGAGTACTCGATCGGTCTTTTTGTTGTCTATCAATTTTGGCTATGTTGTCTTTAGGTTAAGAATGGTACAATAGAAGGGTTCCCAACGAAGCCCGGCGCGTCCTTTTGTCGCGTTCAACTGCCGACCTTTTCCGCGTTCACCGTTGGTTCGCTTGTCTCAACGTTGATCGTATTTCAAGTTGTCCTAAAGAGCTGTTCTGAACATTGTTCGCCGATTGTCGTGCGTTTGCATGGCGACGATCAGGAGATTCCTCGATGCAACACCCTTTTTCCGCCACCAAAGCCCTTCGTCGCGCCTCGTCTCACCTCGATTCGTTGAGCGACCACGAATTTCAAGATGAAACGCAAGACAATGCCGAAGGCCGTCCGCATGAAGAATGCGGTGTCTTCGGCATTTTCGCGCCTGGCGTCGATGTCGCGCGACGTGCCTTTTTTGGCATTTTCGCATTGCAACATCGCGGTCAGGAATCCGCTGGCATCGCTGTCACCGATGGCACGCACATCAAACTTCACACCGACATGGGATTGGTTTCCCAAGTTTTCAACGAAGACATCCTGAGCGGCTTGCCCGGCGACATCGCAGTCAGTCACAATCGCTACTCGACAACGGGAAGTTCCAAGGCGTGCAATGCGCAGCCGATTTTGTGCGAATCCAGCGAAGGCATTTTGGCGCTCGCGCACAACGGCAACCTGGTGAATGCCAGTCAGTTGCGCGCCGATATGGAAGCGCAGGGCGTGCAGTTCGCCACTTCGATGGATACCGAAGTCATCGCCAAAATCATCGAAGAACAGCAAGAAGGCACATTGGAAAACGCCCTGCTGGAAATTATGGGGCGCGTTCATGGCGCTTATTCCCTGGTGATGATGACGCGCGACACGCTCATCGGAATGCGCGATCCGAACGGCGTGCGGCCTTTGTGTTTGGGCGAAATTGACGAAGGCGACGGTCTCAAGCGTTACGCTTTAGCCAGCGAAACTTGCGCTTTGAACGTCGTCGGGGCCGAATATGTGCGCGAAATCGAACCTGGCGAGATTCTTTTTATTACAAGTGAAGGTTTGGAATCGGTTTATTTGCGCGACAAAAAACCCGATTTGCAAGCGCGCCCGGCCTTATGCATCTTTGAATTCGTTTATCTGGCGCGCCCCGATTCGCAATTGCTGGACACCAACGTCCACTATGCGCGGCGTCGCATGGGCGAAATGCTGGCGGCTCAATCTCCCGTCGAAGCCGATGTCGTGATTGGCGTCCCCGATTCGGGACTTCCCGCGGCAATTGGTTACGCTGGCGCCAGCGGTATTCCGTATCAGGAAGGACTGATTAAAAATCGCTACATTCAGCGCACTTTCATTCAGCCCGACCAAACGCAGCGCGAATTGGGCGTGCGCATGAAATTGACGCCGCTCAAGGAAGTTCTGCGAGGACAGCGCGTGGTTGTCGTTGAAGATTCGATTGTGCGCGGTACGACGACCAAGCGCATCGTGCAAATGATCCGCGATGCCGGTGCGCGCGAAGTGCATTTGCGTATTTCCAGTCCGCCTTACAAGTGGCCGTGTTTTTACGGCATCGATACAGTGGCGCGCCGCGACTTGATCGCTTATGAAAAAACCGTCGATGAAATTCGCCAATATAACGGCGCCGATTCGCTGGCTTATATTTCGATGGATAACTTGATCGAAGCCGTCGGGCAGCCGAAACAGGTTTTTTGTCGCGCGTGTTTCGATGGCGAATACCCGATTCGCGTGCCGCAAGACATTCAGTTGACGAAATTGATGCTGGAAGAAATCGCTGTAACCAACGGTTCGCATCACGCGAATGGCAACGGCGTAAATAGCAACGGCATAAATAGCAACGGCGTAAAAACGATTCCCATTGCAGTCCTTGGCGGCAGCGGCGATCCTGGCCCCGAATCAGAAGGCGAACTCGAGATGCCAGAAGAAACGTTGCAAACCGCACCAGCTTAGAAATTTGGGTATCGAGTACTCGAACTCATCGCTTGCAAACACAGCCGAAAGTTTCTTGGCGAAAAGTAGCAGCGTGTTATGATGCTTTGAATTGGTTTCAAATCCTTATCGTAGCGCTCTATCGAGTACTCGAAGCCTTGTTTTTCAAGGCTCCAGGTGAATTCTCCTCCACTTTTGAGCCTTTAGAATCAGCTTTTGTCAATCTGGCAGGAACAGGTTAAAAAATGAAAAGATGTCGGCTTTTGTAGTCGGGCATTTTTCTGCCACACTGTTTTAGAACGTTAAGAATTACGGGTAGTGGTTCAATAAGCGAGTTTGTTAACGAACCCGAAGCGTAAGCGAGGGAGCTAACTTCTATCCTCCGCTTACGTTTCTGGTTCGTTAACAGCCAGAGAACTCACCATTTGAGCCATTACCGAATTACGTTTCACAACCCACTTTATGACTTCTTCCCGCGATGATTTCCGACCTGAAGTGCGCGAACCGCGCTGGCCGACGATTGTCGCATTGCTGGCGGTTGGAGGATTGTACCTGGCGCTGCCATCATCGCTGGTCATTGGGCCGCGTTGGTTATTGTTGGCGATTGTTTGTGTTTTGTTGATTCCGACAATTTTTACGCATCACCGAGGGCACAACGATCTCAATCAGGTTTTTGGTCATCTCGTTTCCGGCATCGTCACGCTGGCAATGGTAGGATCGCTCATTTTGCTGGTGATGGCGTTGCCCAAGCACAAGGAAACTGCTACAGCGTTGTTGCGTTCGGCGGGCGCTTTGTGGGTCACGAACGTGCTGGTTTTCGCGCTGTGGTATTGGCGGCTGGACGCAGGCGGTCCCAACCAGCGAGATTTGCGTGTTGGTCACACGGACGGCGCGTTTTTGTTTCCACAGATGGCGATGGATGAAGAAATTAAGCGCGCAACAGGCGAAGAAGATTGGTCGCCGGGCTTTGTCGATTACTTATTTCTGGCGTTCAATACAAGTACGGCGTTATCACCGACCGATACGGCGGTTTTGTCACGCTGGGCAAAAATGATGATGATGGTACAATCGGGCATTTCTCTGGCCGTGATCGCGCTCTTAGCGGCGCGCGCCGTCAATATTTTGCAGTAACGTTTTTCAATGTGTGCGTTCACCAATGAAAATCCTGAAACGCCAGATTTTTGCTTCCTGCGCCGCATTGGTTGTGTGTTTGTATTTTCCTGGCTGTAAGCGGGACGAAGCGAATACAACCTTTCCGAAAAGGCGCCATCGCCTGCCCGTCTCGCCGCCCGTGCAGCTCCAATGGCGCCCAGCCAATAAACAGGAAACCGCAGCAGCTCAAAGTGTAGTGCAACGGCAATTCCGCGCTTTTCGTGACAACAATTATCAGACTGCGATAGATTTGTTGGCATCGGGAATGCGAGGTGATGGGAACCCGGAAGGATTGCGTCACCTTATTCTCGGCCAATACCCCGAATTCGCTCAAGTCGCGCGCATTCGCTGGCTTGATTCCTCAACCTTGTCCAACAAATCGATGGTACTTCATCTGCGTTTTCTGGCCACCAACGGCAATGTTACTGACGTGCGCTATGACCTCATTCCAAAAGAAGCGAGCTATCTCATCAGTAACATTCGCTCGGAAACCCTGACTCACAACTTGCACAACGGACATTCCTCCCCAACTTCCGAGAACGACACATTGGAACAATTCTTTCGCACGCCTGCGACTGACTCTTAATAAAAAAGCGTTCACTATCGAGTACTCGATGTTTGAGTACTCGATAGTGAACGCTTTTTTGCCACCTGAATGTCGCGCAAACTTATTTCGCATGAACCGCGAGTTGCGTTTCAACAGCTTTGGTCATCTCGTCCGATTGGGGCGTGATTGGCGAACGGAAACGCGCGACGATTTTCCCATCGCGCGAAATCAGAAACTTCTCAAAGTTCCATTGCACTTCGCCGGCAAATTGCGGATCGGTTTTTGTTTCGGTCAAAAGCTGATAAAGCGGCGCTTTTTCTTTGCCGGTCACGGCGATTTTGGAAAACATCGGAAACGTGACGCCGTAGTTCGCCTTGCAGAACTCGCCAATTTGCGCGTCGGTCCCTGGTTCTTGTTGACCAAAATCGTTGGCCGGAAAACCTAAAATCTCCAAGCCTTGCGCGTTGTATTTTTGGTACAACTTTTCCAATCCGGCGTATTGTGGCGTGAATCCGCATTTGCTGGCCGTGTTGACGATCAAGACAACTTTGCCCTTGTATTTCGATAGATCAACCGGCTTTCCGGCCAAACTGTTCAGCGTGAAATTGAACACAGGCGGAACTCCTTTTTTCGTCTTCCTATGGCTTTGCGCGGCAATTTGCATCGCGTTTGGCGTTTGCAGCGTTGATGCGGCATTTTTTTCCGCCAGACCGCGCCCAACCAGCGCGATGCCAACGCCCAGCAACACCGAAGAAATTCCCATCGCCGTCGATAATTTCATCATTTTCATAACCTCATTACTGTGCCAGTTTACAAGGTTCACGCTTTGAATGAAGCTTGCCCAAGTTGTTAACGAACCCCAGGCGTAAGCGCGGGGCTGACGTAGCTGTCAATTCAGCCCCGCGCTCACGCTTGAGGTTCGTTAACAGGTTCAATGCTTTTCCCGCACTTTGTTAAAATGTTTTACGATGACTCCCATTTCCGAACTCCTCAAAGAACGCATTCTCATCATCGACGGCGCGATGGGAACCATGATTCAAAACCACAACCTCGAAGAAGCCGATTATCGCGGCCAGCGCTTCGCTAATTACGCGACCGATTTGCGCGGCAACAACGACTTGCTGTCTTTGACGCAGCCGCAGATTATTGAAGAAATTCATTGCCAATATCTCGAGGCTGGCGCCGACATCATCGAAACCAACACCTTCAATGCGAACAAAGTTTCGATGGCTGATTACGGCATGGAAAATCTGGTTTACGAGTTGAACATTGCCAGCGCACAACTCGCGCGGCGCGCTGTGGAATCTTTGGGCGAATCGAGTACTCGAAACCGTCCGCGTTTCGTGGCAGGCGCGATTGGGCCAACATCCAGAACGCTTTCGATGTCGCGCGATGTCAACGATCCCGGAAAGCGTGAAATCACCTTCGACGAACTGGTCGCGGTTTACAGCGAACAAGTGCGCGCCTTGTTGGAAGGCGGCGTCGACCTTTTGCTGCCCGAAACCAGTTTCGACACCTTGAACTTAAAAGCCTGCTTGTTCGCCATCGACAAAGCGTTCGCTGAAGGTGCGCGCCGTGTTCCCGTCATGGCGTCGATTACGATTGCCGAAGCCAGCGGACGCACTTTGTCCGGCCAAAACATCGAAGCGGCTTGGACTTCCATTTCGCACGCGAACTTGCTTTCTGTCGGCCTGAACTGCGGCCTGCATCCGCGCGATTTACGGCCTTATGTAGAAACCCTATCGAATATCGCGCCGATTTTCACCAGTTGCTACTTGAACGCAGGCTTGCCGAACGCTTTCGGCGAATACGACGAAACGCCCGCGCAGTTGACGCCGATTTTGGAAGAATACGCGCGCCAGGGTTGGGTCAACATCATCGGCGGCTGTTGCGGCACGACGCCCGATCACATTCGTGCGATTGCCGAAGCCGTTAAAAATCTGCCGCCGCGCGTGCCGACAAAGCCAATCGAGTACTCGATCTTCAGCGGTTTGGAGCAGTTAGCATTGCGCGCCGACAGCAATTTCACAATGATCGGCGAGCGCACCAATGTGACGGGTTCGCCAAAGTTTGCGCGTTTGGTGCGCGAAGGCGATTTGAATGCGGGTTTGGAAATCGCGCGCCAGCAAGTCGATAACGGCGCCAATATCATCGACATCAACTTTGATGAAGGCATGATTGACGGCGCGGAAATGATGACGCGTTTCCTCAACTTGCTGGCCGCTGAACCCGACATTTCGCGCGTGCCGATTATGGTCGATTCGAGCAAGTTTTCGGTCATCGAAGCCGGATTGAAATGCATTCAAGGCAAAGGCGTCGTCAACTCTGTTTCGATGAAAGAAGGCGAAGACAAGTTCCGCGAACAGGCCAAACTTGTCAAGCGCTACGGCGCCGGAATGGTCGTGATGGCGTTCGATGAACAAGGCCAGGCCGACAGTTACGAACGTCGCATCGAAATTTGCCAGCGCGCTTACAACATTTTGGTGCGAGAAATCGGCATTAATCCGAACGACATCATTTTTGACCCGAACATTTTGACGGTTGCGACAGGTTTGGAAGAGCACAACAATTACGCGGTCGATTTTATTCGCGCCACCAAATGGATCAAGGAAAACCTGCCCGGCTGTCACGTTTCGGGCGGCGTCAGCAACATCTCGTTCAGTTTTCGCGGCAACAACAAAGTGCGTGAAGCGATGCACGGCGCCTTTCTCAAACACGCGATTGAAGCCGGTCTCGACATGGGAATCGTCAACGCGGGAATGCTGGAAGTTTACGACCAAATTGAGCCACAACTTCTCGAACTGGTCGAAGATGTTCTCTTGAATCGCCGCGATGACGCGACCGAGCACTTGGTCGATTACGCCGAAAAAATCAAGGGCGAAGGCGACAAATCGAGTACTCAAATCGAGGAAGCGTGGCGCAGTGGAACTGTTCAGGAACGCTTGCAACACGCGCTGATTAAAGGCATCGACGCGTTTGTCGAGGCCGATGTCGAGGAAGCGCGGCAGCAATACGAAAGGCCGCTTCACGTCATCGAAGGACCGCTGATGGACGGCATGAACGTCGTCGGCGACTTGTTTGGCGCGGGAAAAATGTTCCTGCCGCAAGTCGTGAAAAGCGCGCGCGTGATGAAGAAAGCCGTCGCGGTTTTGTTGCCGTTCATGGAAGCCGAAAAAGAAGCCAGCGGCTTGCATCAAGCGCAGGGCAAAATCTTGATGGCGACCGTCAAAGGCGATGTTCACGACATCGGCAAAAACATTGTCGGCGTCGTGTTGGGCTGCAACAATTACGAAGTGATTGACTTGGGCGTGATGGTTCCCGCCGACAAAATCCTGCAAACCGCGAAAGAACAAAACGTGGATGTTATCGGTTTGTCGGGTTTGATTACGCCCAGTCTGGATGAAATGGCGCACGTCGCACGCGAAATGAAACGCCAGGAGTTTCACGTTCCCCTGCTGATTGGCGGCGCCACGACTTCGCGCATTCACACGGCGGTCAAAATCGCGCCGCATTACGATCAAGTCGTGGTTCACGTCCAGGACGCGAGCCGCGCGGTCGGCGTCGTCTCCAATCTGCTGTCCGAAGAACTCAAGTCCGACTTTGTCTTAAAAGTGCGCGGCGATCAGGAACGCGACCGCACATCGCACAAGAACAAGCGCGAAACCAAACCGCTTTTGAAGATCGAAGACGCGCGCGCGCGCAAACAGAAAATCGAATGGCGTGCGGAAGATTTGGTGAAGCCTTCGTTCATCGGTTTGCGCACATTGAGCAGTTTTCCGCTGGAAGAAATTGTGCCGTTCATCGATTGGACGCCTTTTTTCGCAGCCTTTGAATTGAAGGGAATTTATCCTGAAATTCTGCAAAATGTCGAAGTCGGCGATGTGGCGAAAAGATTGTTCGAGGACGCCAATCGAGTACTCGAACGCATCGTGCGACGCCGCGAACTCAAGGCGAACGCGGTTTACGGCTTTTATCCGGCGAACGCGGTCAGCGATGATGTCGAAATTTACCGCGATGAAAGTCGCACCACGCTGGCGGCGAAGTTTCATTTTCTGCGCCAGCAAATCGACAAACCCGAAGGTCGCAGCGACCATTGTTTGAGTGATTTTATCGCGCCTAAAGAAACGGGCTTGAACGATTATTTGGGATTTTTCGCGGTCACGACCGGCATCGGCCTGGATGCGATTGTGCAACGCGCCAAAACCGAACTGGACGATGAAAGCGCGTTTTTGGCGCAGGCGATTGCGGATCGCCTGGCCGAAGCGTTCGCGGAATTGCTGCATCAACGCGCGCGCCGCGATTGGTATGCAGCGGATGAAAGTTTGTCGAACGAAGACTTGGTGCAGGAGAAATATCGTGGTATTCGTCCGGCGCCCGGTTATCCGGCGTGTCCCGATCACAGCGAAAAACCCGCGCTGTTCAACCTTCTCGATGC
This sequence comes from Abditibacteriaceae bacterium, assembly GCA_965277285.1. Lineage (GTDB taxonomy): Bacteria > Armatimonadota > Abditibacteriia > Abditibacteriales > Abditibacteriaceae > DASVUS01. Next base: position 880,782 of record OZ255721.1, read on the forward strand.
CGGGCGTAAAGCGGGAATTACGCTCACGGAAAATTATGCGATGACGCCAGCCAGTTCGGTTTCCGGCTTTTATTTTGGTCATCCGCAAAGTAAATACTTCGCCGTCGGCAAAATCGGACGCGACCAGATGATCGAGTACTCGAAACGTAAGTGCGTTTCGATGCGCGACATCGAGCGCGTCATTCCGACCAACTTGAACTACGACCCGGACGATTTTCCGCAGGACGTTTAAGCAATCAGGAACATCGAAAGTGATTACAAGGTTGTAAAAACGCTCGAAAACAGCGGTTTGTCGTTCTGAGCGTAGCGAAGAATCTGACTTCTCATCGAGATTCTTCGCTGCGCTCAGAATGACGAAATGAAAAGTTCAAGCGACTGTCCTATATTCTTCACAAACTCTTCAACTCATACAAAGAACTCAACGCGTTTCAAGTATCGTAGCTACCGTCCCACGGCGGGATAAACGCGAGGTAATTGCCTGGTTCAACGATGACCTGCCAATGACCATCGTCGTTTTCTGGGGGATGCGGAATTAATCCAAATTCAATGCCGAAACGCTCGATACGAAAAGGCGCGACGCGAATGCGTCCGCGCGAGAATTCGCCCAAATCTTCAAAACGTTCTTCAAGTAACCACAGGGCGCGCTGTTTGTCGTAATTATTGCGTGTTCCCAAATCATCAATCTTCGCCGCGAGCAAAATGCCGTTGACGTCGAACAAATATAAAGCCAGAAATTCTCGACCTTCACCCTTAATGGCCGGAACAAAGGGCTGTGTCAGGAAGAATTGGCGCCCATCGGCCGCGTGTCCGACGTATTTTGCGTGGTAATCGTCGTGTTCCATAAGGATAATTTCGGGCGCGCCTTTGTTCATTTTGTCACGTTCTCCATGTTATTGATTGCCAGATTGAGAAAATCTCCGGCAAACGACTTCGGTATTTCGGTTAATGGCGTATTTTTTGCGGAACAATTACATTATCCCACGTTAACTGCTATTTCCGTAGTGCTCCGATGAAATTGCGCTTCCTGCACCATGACCTTTTCCTTGACACCTACCGAAGAACCCGAGCTTGAACGCGAAGTCGCTTCGATATTAACCGAATCGGACTCGGTTTCCGATGCGCTCGTCCTGGTTTTGCGACGTGTCTGCGAAACGGTCGGCTGGGATTTAGGTCAAGCCTGGCTGCCGTCTTTCGATGAGCGCACTTTGCAACTCAGTCCCGCCTGCCATGGCGACTCGGTCGCTTTCGAGCCGTTGCGCGCAGCATTAGCAAAGTGTCGCATCAAGCGCGGCGGAAGTTTGGCGGGTTGCGCCTGGAGCACGCACGAAGCCCAATGGATGAGCGCCACAATAAATGGCCGCTCGAGTACTCGATTGGGCTGGAACAAAGACGCGTTATCGAATCGCAATGGATTGCGAACCGGTTTGGCGATTCCAATTTTAGTCGGTCGCAGCGTTCCCGTGGTGCTGGAGTTTTGGACACGCGAAAACCGCGCTCAGAACGCGCGCATGACGCTTTTCATTGCGTCTTTAGCCTCTCATTTGCAAAAAGTCATCGTGCACCAATTGGAAGCAGAAGCGCGACGCCGCAGCGAAGAATGGTTTCGCGCCGCGATGGAAGGCAGCCCCGCCGCATTCTGGATTTTGCAGAGCGAACGCCATCAGGAAGACGCCATCGGCGATTTTCGTTTTTTATACACCAACGCGCGCGGCGAAGAATTGCTGCGCTTGCCGCGCCAGAAAATTGTGGGACAGCGCTTATCGCAAGTTTTGGCGTCCGAGATTGTTCCCGATTTTATAGAGCGATTGATCCAAGTCGCAGAGTCGCAGCAGGGACACGAAGATGAATGGCGGATCGCACGCTTGTCGAAGAAGCAAGCACCGAGTAAAAGTGACGGCCTATGGATTCGCAGCCAGATCGTGCCGCTGCAAAACGGTGTTTCAATCACCCTGCAAGACGTTTCCAAACAAAAGCATTTTGAACACTCGTTGCGCGAAAGCGAAGACCGTTTTCGCAGCCTCATCGAAAACGCGTCCGATGTCATTACGATTTTGGAATCGGATGGCCAAATTCGCTACGAAAGCGCGTCCATCGAGCGCGTTCTGGGTTTCAAGCCGGAAGAACTCATCGGCACCAATGCTTTTCAATGGGTGCATCCCGAAGACGTGCATCGAATCCTCAAAATGGCTGACACGGTGCGACAGCAACCTGGCACCAGCTTTCCGGTTATTTTCCGCATGCGCCACAAGGACAATTCGTGGCGTTGGCTCGAAGTCCTGGCCAACAACTTGATTCATCGCCCTGAGGTCGGCGGATTGATCCTTAATTCGCGCGATATTTCCGAGCGCGTCGCTTACGAAGAGCGCATCAAGATACAACAAGCTCAACTGGAAAAAGCCAACCGCGAACTGGCCACTGCCAATCGCAAATTAGAAACGCTCGCCACCACCGACGGCCTGACGCACTTGCACAATCATCGCACGTTCCAGCAACGATAGGTCGAAGATCTGGCACATGCGCAGCGTCACCGCTTGCCTTTGTCGCTGGCCGTCCTCGATGTCGATAATTTCAAGTCTTACAACGACTCGTTTGGCCATCTGGTCGGCGACCACGTTCTCACCAGCATCGCGCGTTTGCTCCAACATACCGCGCGCCGCGATGACTTCACAGCGCGTTACGGTGGCGAAGAGTTCGTTGTCCTCATGCCGAACACAACCGCCGACGGCGCACGCGAAATGGCCGAACGCATTCGCCTGGCGGCGGAAACCGCGTCCTGGAAACATCGCCCTGTAACCGTCAGCATCGGATTGGCCACGTTCAGCGGAGACGACCATTTAGATTCCGCTCTTTCACGCGCCATGCCACGCGATGTACCGCGCAAGAATCAGAAAGGAACGTTGAACGGCAAAATCTCCAAGACATCCAAGCACGAAATTCCGACACAAAGCAGCGTCATTTTCGCTCAAGCGGACGCCGCTTTATACGTGTCCAAGCATCAAGGTCGCAATCGCGTCACGCATCACGATGATCTCGCTGAAAAAAGTTAAGAAATGCGAGCGCAAATCATTCCTAACTTTGCCGCCACGCATACAGCAAAACCGCGCCTGCACTGGCGACATTTAAGCTTTCCGCCCGACCAAACATCGGAATCGTGACGCGTGCCGTGGCCGCCGCTTCAACTTCCGGCGAAAGACCGCGCGTTTCGTGTCCCAGAACTAAAGCGCAACGTGCAGGCCAGCGGAAACCAAAACAATTTTCGCCGTCGTGCGCCACTGCCGCCACAATCGGCACGTTTTGGCTTTTCAAATGTTGCACCAGTTCGTTTCCAGTACTCGATTGCGGCGGCAAATGAAACACGCTGCCCGCACTGGAACGCACAACTTTGGGCGACCACGCATCGGCGCCGCCACTCGTCAAAACGATTTCTTGCGCGCCTACAGCATCCGCGCTGCGAACCAGCGTTCCAACGTTTCCAGGATCACCAAGTCCATCGAGAACCAACGTCAAACCGTCGAGTTTCCACTCGCGCGATTTGGGAAGTTGCGCGATGGCGATTACATCCGGCGAAGTTTGCGCTTCGCTCAGATACTCCAAAATCTCATCATCCACCGTTTGTGTTTGAACGCTGGCCGCGTGCGCCAAAGTTTTCCATTCCTCGCCGATTTCGCTGTGAGGAATCAACAAACGCTGTAATGGCCAGCGCGCCTGCAACGCGGCAGCAACGCCATTGCCACCTTCGACAACGAACAAGTTGTGCTGCTTGCGCCCTTTGCCAGAATGCAGCGAGCGCACCAACTTACACACAGGATGCTGGCGCGATGTGAGAACGTTGGAAATCATAAATCGAGTACTCAAATAACGAACCCGAAGCGTAAATGAGGGAGATAGTTTGTGTAAGCTCCCTCGCTCACGCTTCGGGTTCGCTGACTTCATGGCGCCTTTTCTTGACTCAACCAGCGCGAAGTTGGCGTGACTTTCAAGGTGTAAATTTTGCCATCGTGCTTAATTCCGCTGATCGTTAAACTCGTCCAACTTTTCGGGAGAACAATTTTTCGGAGCGCGACTTTCGTCCCGAAACCTTGCGCTTGCAAATCGCCGAAGCCGTACAAAACGCTTTGCAAAACTCCGCCTGCGCCGGTCGCAAAAAAGCAGCGATCCAAGCTTCGCTTTTCCGAAAACAATAAAAATGGCCCGCGCACAAACGGTCGATACGATTCGCGGAACAACGATTCAGCTTGCATTTTTCGTCCCAATCGCGCCGCGATAATCGTCTGCACCGAAGTCGTCATCGCCGGGCCGGAACGAATCGCGCGCACGCGATGAAAATCAAAAGTCTTAGCCGCCACGTCGCGCGACATCGGCAAATTGGCGGGATAAATCGTCAGTTCGCCATCGGCTTGCTTGGTCGTTCCGCCTTTGTCATTTTGGTTTTTCAAATAAACGCCGCGCACGTTATCAAACGGCAAAGCCAGGTTTCGCGCGACTTCGCTCCAGCGCGGATTTGGGCGAATATCGAGTACTCGACTGGCGGCGACGGCATTTTCCAGGCAGCTTTCCGCCATCGCGTTGGTGAACGTGTTGTTGTCCACCAAACCGCCGTTTTCATCTGGCCCCAGCACGCGCAAAATGTCGTATTTTCCGGTTTGCGCATTGAGTTTCGCGCGACTCGCCCACAAATCGGCGACGTTTGAAATGACTGGCCAGCCGCGTTCTTTCAGCCACTTTTTGTCGTGCGTCCACCGCCAGTATTGCCAGTGCGCCCAGCCAACATCCGCCGTGATATGACGTTCATGGGCAAACTCCGGCGGCGCAACTTCGTTTCCACTCGAGGCACTTTCCCACGGGAAATCGGCGCCTGCCAGACCTTCATTGCGCGCGATTTGCTTCGCCTGATTCAAATGAGCAAAGCGATAATCGAGAATTGTTTTCGCCAGTGCGGGATGTTGCGCCAGCAGCGCCGGAAACATCCAAATTTCGGCGTCCCAGAAAATATGTCCCAAATAATGATCGCCAACGAGAGCTTCGGGCGGAATCGAATCCGCAGAGTTTTCGCGCACGCAACACAGCAAGTAAAACATCAGCGCGTGAACAATTTGTTGCGCTTCCGGGTCGCCACCAATTTGAATATCCGAATGCCAACGTTTCGCCCACGCGCCTTCATGTTCTTCAAGCAGTTGTGCAAACGGCGGCGCAACATCGAGTACTCGATTGGTCGCATTGACATGAATCCAGACGCAACGCGTCCAACTGTTCGACGAATCGGCAGCTTCACGGATGTGCATTCGCAGCGTCGTTTTGCCATCGCTGCTGCGCAGATTCCAAATTTTTTCGTGCGGCGAAAGCGTTGTTTGATCGACTAAAATCCAATCTTGCGGAATGTCGAATGGCGGCAATTGCGACGGCAACGGCGCGCCTTCGATGTGCAAAACCGCCAATTCGCGGCGTGGCAGCGAAACAAACGAAGTCACTTTCACCTGACCAGTTTGCGTACTTAAAACACCGCGCTTGAGGTCGAGCAATTGCGAATAATTCCCAATTGACGGCAAATCGAGCGTGTTCCACTGCGGCAAAGCGGCCAAATGTTCGTTGTTGTAAACGCCCGCTGCAAAACATTTCGTCGTCGCATCGCTGCCGCCATTGGCGCCGAAACCTGCGCCTAAAAATCCGTTGCCCAAGAAAATGCCGCAATTGCCGCGCGGCGCGGCGCCTTCGATTGTCTTCAATATCCACGGATCAAGAGTTTCAAAAGTACCCGCCGCGCGCTGTTTTGCCTTTTGCTCGTAAGAGATTTGAGACGTCTGTTTATCGTTGCTACAGCCATTGATCGAAATTGCCAGCAAGATCGCAGCGACGAATTTCTGTGCAATCGAACACCGTAGGGGCGATCCGCTGGATCGCCCGTTGGTCACGCGTCGCAACAGGCGTGTGAGATGACAAAGTGGGCGATCCGCTGGATCGCCCCTACGATGCCTCGGCTGACGTTTTAACGTTTTTCGCGCAGCTTTCATATGCTAATAGCAAAGCCGCCGCTTGGTGAAAAGCGACGGCTTTGAATTCTGATTCGAGTACTCGATTAAACGGTGCGAGGCGCCGAATTTTCGCTGGCGGGCGCGGCTTCGAGCAACGCGGCTTTCGAGACATCGACGATTTTCGCAAACGCGACTTCGTTCGAGATCGCCAGTTCGGAAAGCATCTTGCGGTCGATTTCGACACCGGCGCGCAGCAAGCCATTGATGAACTGCGAATACGACAAACCGTTAGCGCGCGCCGCGGCGTTGATGCGCGTGATCCACAGTTTGCGGAACTCGCGCTTTTTGTTGCGGCGGTCACGATACGCGTACATTCCGGCGTGCATGACCGCTTCGTTCGCGGTGCGAAACCAGCGATGCTTGGCGCCGTAGTAACCTTTGGCTAAATCCCGAATCTTCTTGTGCTTGGCCGAAGCCGTCACACCTCTTTTAACTCTTGCCATTCTCTTCTTTTTCCTTGCTGAAACAGGTGGACTACGTGTCGCTTAAACCTGTCAGGCGTCATTGAAAGGATGAATTATGAAGGATGAGTCGCGTACTCGAAAGTGAAACTGTATCATTCGAGTACGCCGTTTTCTTCATCCTTCATCCCTCATCCTTTACTTTGCGTTCGGCAGCATTCCCAAGGCTTCTTTGTAATCGGCTTTGGAAACGTTTTGCGCGCCGTTGTTGTTGCGGCTTTGCGTGCGGCTGCTGCGCTTGCTTTGCAAGTGCGTCAAACCGGCGCGACGGCGCTTGATCTTGCCGGTGCCGGTCAGCGTCATGCGCTTGGCGGCAGCTTTGCGTGTCTTCACTTTGCTCATCTCTCAACTTCTCCTTCGGCTCCGCGCCTGGGCTTTGAACCTTGAATTGAAACCTTGCGGTTCGACGGTTTACGCGGTTTCCGTTTGTTATATCGAGTACTCGATTACTGTCCCCGACATGGCTTGTCATGTCCGCCGGATGCAAATGTTCGCTGTGAATTAATTCGTGCGGCATTCGATACGGCGTCGCGGACATGGCAAGCCATGTCCCTACAAATGACGATTTAGCTCGATTCTGCAACTTTCGCCGTTGTGCTGTCTTCGACGGCTTCGTCGGCAACTGGCTCGTTAGCGACAACGCCTTCGCCAGTTTCAACGGCTTCGTCAACGACGACACTTTCGTCAGCGACAACGCCTTGATTGGCACCGGCAGCAATCGCTTCGGCGACAGCGGCATTGATAAGTTCGTGATCGCCATCGATTTCTGTGATGTCGCTCTGCGCAGCGTCGTCGCCGCCGACTTCATCAATGACTTTTTGCTGCAAGCGCGCGAACTCGGCGTCTTCGGCGGCTTCGGCTTCGGCAGCAGCGTCGCGGCCTTTGCCTTTACCCGCTTTGACTTCCTTGACCAAAGGCTTCACGCCCGGGCGCGGCGTCAAGTTCATCGTCATGTCGCGGCCTTGCTTGGCGATCAAGCCTTCGACCGTGCCGACTTCGGTCAACGAATCCGAAACCGCTTGCAATTGCGCGCGACCGATTTCAGGATGCGCGTTTTCGCGGCCCTTGAAGCGACAAATCACGCGCACTTTGTGACCGCTGCGCAGAAAACGTTCGCTGTGACGCACCAAAACCTGGCGGTCGTGCTCCGATGTTTGCGGATGCAGGCGCACCATTTTCATTTCGCTGGAGGCGCTTTTCTTTTGCGCATCTTTATCGCGCTTGCTTTTCTCGTATTTGAACTTGCCGTAGTCCATGATGCGGCAAACCGGCGGCTGCGCTTGCGGCGCCACAACGATCAAATCGAGGTCGCGGTCGCGCGCGAGATCAAGAGCATCGCGCGTTTGCATGACGCCCAACTGTCCATTGTTCTGGTCAATGACGCGAACCTGGGGGAAACGAATGCGCTCGTTGATAAGCGTTTGATCACGACGCGGATCGCGGAACGGCTGACGCGGACGAAGTCCTATACCTAATCACCTCAAAAGTCTTTTTGCGAACCTGAAATCGCAAATCTCCGACAAACAATCCCATTATGCCAGATTCCGGCACCAAAGGGAAGCAAATCGAGTACTCGAAACGCAAATAACCAAACTTTCTCGATAATCAATAATACAGGTTTAGGTGCCCACCCATGAATGAGTGGGCTGAATTTCAAAGCCCCATCAATGGGGCTGAACTGCTGCGTTTTAGGCTACAGGTCAGCTTACTGCTCCAAACTAATGACTGCGAGCTTTTAGTTGTATTGACAAAACGGCTTCTGCACTGAGGCCGCTTTGGCGGTCTTGCTCTTCTCAGCCCACTCATTCATGGGTGGGCACCGAAACTTCGCTTTACGCCACCTTTTCAAGCACTAAATCGCGCCCGACTTCGGACAAAATCTCGAACGAGCGCAAGCGCGCCGCATGATCGAAAATCTGCGCCGTAGCGATAATTTCGTCGGCACCAGTTTCCTGCGCAATGAGTTGCAACTTGGCGCGAACTGTGTCTGGCGCGCCAATCGCCGAAATGCGCGTCATGCGCTCGAGGTGCGCCGCTGCGGGAGCCGACAATCGAGTACTCATATCATCGACCGGCGGCGGAAGCTGGCCTGGCGTGCCGCGCACCAAGTTCAAAAATTGCTGCTGCAACGAAGTAAAAAGACGCTGCGCTTCCGCATCACTGTCCGCCGCAAAAACATTGGCGCCAACAATGACATATGGCTTTTGCAGCGCTTCCGAAGGCTTGAAATGGCGGCGATAAAGGTCGAGCGCCGCGAACAAATAATCGGGCGCGAAATGCGACGCAAAAGCGAACGGCAAACCCAATTCAGCCGCCAATTGCGCGCTGAAATCGCTGGAACCGAGCAGGTAAATCGGAATGTCGAGGCCGTTTCCTGGCACAGCATTGACGCGCGCCGTGCCGCCAAAATACGATTGCAGTTCCAATAAATCGCGCGGAAACGTATCGCCTTCGCTGCCCAGATTGCGACGCAAAGCGCGCGCTGTGATTTGATCGCTGCCGGGCGCGCGTCCGATTCCCAAGTCAATGCGATTGGGATAAAGCGATTCCAAGGTGCCAAATTGTTCGGCGATAACGAGTGGCGCGTGATTGGGCAGCATAATTCCGCCCGAACCGACGCGAATCGTCGAAGTTCCGCCCGCGACGTGGCCGATGACAACCGAAGTCGCGGCGCTGGCGATGCCTTTCATGTTGTGATGCTCGGCCAGCCAGTAACGATGAAAGCCCCATTTTTCGGCGTGCTGCGCCAAATCGAGCGTGTTGCGCAACGCATCGGTCGCGCTGTCGCCCAATCGAATCGGCGATAAATCGAGCACGGAAAGCCGAACTTCGCGGCGTTGGTTTGAAAGTTCTGAAGCAGAAAACATATTGGGACTTCCCTGGCTAAAAGCGCGAGTTCGTCGGTCAATTTGCGCGCAACAACTAAGAGCCAAAGGAAGGACTTCTCGACGCGCGGCGGGTTGCCCTCAAAGCAAACGCCACATCGAGTACTCGATGCAGCGTTTCTCCCATGCTTTTGCGCTCTGCTAACGCATCAAGAATCGAGTTCATTCAAATACTTTTTCTGTGCGTTCTCTAGGGCTTGAGAATCTATCAAACCTTCCAAAAAGGGAAATTCCTTGCGAGGATACAAACTCTCAAGGTTGTGGTCGTAGGGATATAAATATCCCAGTCCGTGCTCCGCTTCCCATTCTTTCAGGAACTCTTTGATGTATCCCCCGTTGCAGCCAAATATCTCGCCTTTCTTGGTTACAAGCAAGGGAACGTTGCCATCCAATTTGTAATCTTCGAGGCCTGTTTCGATGTAATCAAGCGAAGTCCAGCCGAAAACCCATCCATAAAGTCGCGTTTCGACATACCATATAAAAACAGGAATTTGGCTGTCCGTTTCATAGATGTCCTTCTTTGCTAAATCCATTGCATCAAAAACATCGAGTAACATGACGTGAACTCCTCAAGAACCTTGCGGATTTTCAACCTCATCTTTCAACTTCTTCAGCAAATCTTCGCGCGTGAAGGCGCCCAAATCGTGGCGGCCTCTGCCGCGCAAAGAAACGCCGCCGCTTTCGACTTCCTTGTCGCCAATCACCAGCATATAAGGAATCTTCTGCGTTTCGGCGACCGCGATTTTCGCCCCGACTTTTTCGTTGCTTGCGTTCGTCTCGACGCGAAAACCCGCCGCTTCCAGTTCGCTCGCCAACTGTTTCGAGTACTCGATATGGCGATCCGCAATCGGCAAAACGCTGATTTGAACCGGCGCCAGCCAAAGCGGAAACGCGCCCGCGAAATGCTCGATCAAAACGCCACAGAAGCGTTCAAGAGAACCAAACGGCGCGCGATGAATCATCACCGGACGATGCGTTTGCCCGTCGGAACCTGTATATTCCAGGCCGAAGCGTTCGGGCAAAACGTAATCGACCTGCACCGTTCCCAGTTGCCATTCGCGGCCAATCGCGTCGCGCACGATAAAGTCGAGTTTGGGGCCATAAATCGCGGCTTCGCCTTCTTCGACCGTGTGCTTCAAACCCAACTCTTGAACCGCCTGCAACAAGGCGCTTTGCGATTCCTGCCATGCTTCCGTCGAACCGACATATTTGTCCGGCTTGTTCGGGTCGCGCAAACCGACGCGCGCGCTGTATTCCAATCCCAAACGATTCAAAACCAACAAAATCAATTCGACGTTCGCCTTGAACTCGACACCCAATTGTTCGGGCGCCAGGAACAAATGCGCGTCGTCCTGCGTGAAGCCGCGAACGCGCGTCAAACCGCCGACTTCGCCCGATTGTTCCCAGCGATAAACGGTGCCGAATTCGGCGTAGCGCAGCGGCAAATCGCGGTAGCTGCGCTTGTCGCTCTTGTAAATCATGATGTGGAACGGGCAATTGACGGGTTTCAAAACGAATTCGTCGCCGCCTTCGCCGTGCATCACGGGAAACATCGAATCGGCATACGCGGTCATGTGACCCGACGTTTTGAACAAATCGGTGCGCGCGATGTGCGGCGTATAAACCGGCAAATAGCCGCGCTTGACCAATTCGCCGCGAATGAAATCTTCGAGTACTCGACGCAGCGTGGCGCCTTTGGGCAACCACAACGGCAGCCCGACGCCGACTTCCTGCGAGATGATGAACAAGCCCAATTCGCGCCCCAATTTGCGATGGTCGCGCGCTTTGGCCTGTTCCAGTCGCTCCATGTGCGCGTCCAGTTCTTTTTGAGACGGATAACTGGTGCCGTAAAGCCGCTGCAACTGCTGATTAGCCGCATCGCCACGCCAATACGCGCCCGCGACGCTGAGCAATTTCACGGCTTTGATTTGTCCTGTCGAGCGCAAATGCGGCCCGCGACAAAGATCAACCCAATCGCCCTGACGATAAAGCGTGACTTTTTCATCAGACGGAATATCTTTGAGGATTTCCAACTTGTAGGTTTCGCCCAAATCGGCGAACACTTTGTGCGCCTCGTCGCGTGACACTTCTTCGCGCACAATCGGCAGGTCGCGCTTGGCGATTTCGCGCATTTTGTCTTCGATTTTCGCCAGATCGTCTTCACCAATCGGCGCCATATCGATGTCGTAATAAAAGCGATCTTCCAGCGGCGGGCCGACTGTCAGTTTCGCTTCGGGATACAGCTCTTTGACCGCCTGCGCCATCAAATGAGTACTCGAATGACGATAAACCTCGCGCCCTTCCGCATCGTTGAAAGTAAGAATGCGCAGGGTGCAATCGCCAGGCAGCGGACGATTGAGGTCGAACGGTTCATCGTTGACTAAGGCGCCAACTGCGGCTTGCGCCAAACGTGAACCGATATTTTGTGCGACATCATACGGCGAGGAACCGTCCGGCATTTCGCGGCTGGAGCCGTCGGGAAAAGAAACTTTGATCATGAGATTTTTGAAGGGAATTATCGTGTGGAAGCGTGGTAATTTAACTGCAAAATTGGATTTTCGTCCATGCCAGCGAGTGAACTCGCGGCTAGGCGTTGCTTCGCAACGAAGCGTCGGCCTGCGCCGACGCGAAGATAATCAAGGTTATCGTCGGCGCAGGCCGACGACACGGCGCAAGCCGCTCAGCCGCGAATTCACTCGCTGGAATTATTCATCGGATTCAAGTTGGTCAATCGTGGAATTGTCGGCGTGATGCGCTTTTTGCTGGCGAATATATTGGGCGACTTTATGAATATCCCAACGGCTGACGGAAAAGGCCGCGTAAGAACCTCGCCACTTGAAAGCCGGGTTATCGGGAAATCGATGGTTCATGAAATGCGAAGAAACGCCTTTGAGTTGCTGCATCAGAGTGCTCACGGACTTCGTCGGTGGGAGCGTAAGCAAAAGATGAACATGATCGGTCATGCCGTTGACAGCCACAATCTGGCAGCCCTGCTTGATTGCCGCATTCGCCAGGCAATCGAACAAAGCGTTTTCGTATTCCGGTTCGATCAATGGCAGGCGATCCCACGTCGTCCAAATAAGATGGAGATAAACGACCACTTTATCTTTCTACATCCACCAAGTTTGAACCAAATTTCGCGTCGGCGCATACCTGCGAGTGAACTCGCGGCTTGGCCCGCTACGCGGGAAGCGTCAGCCTGCGCCGACGTCGGGTGATCAGTCTTTCTTCGTCGGCGCAGGCCGACGACGCGGCGAAAGCCGCCCAGCCGCGAGTTCACTCGCAGGGCTTCTCTGCTAAACTTTCGCGTTATGACTACTCGATTTCCCGACACCGCAAACAACCGCATTGACGCGCTTTTCACGCCCGGACACCCGACGGTTTCGTTCGAGTTTTTCCCGCCCAAAGACGCTGCCGGCGAAGCGCAATTGTTGAACGTTATCAGCGAATTGAAGCCGCTGCGACCACACTTCGTATCAATCACGCGAACCGGCGGCGGCACTTTGCCAACGATAGATTTGACCCAACGCATTCAAAACGAAATCGGTATTTGCGCCATGTCGCATCTAACGTGTGCCGGACATACGCGCGAAGAAATCGGCGCCTTTTTGGACGAATTGTGGGGCAACGGCATTCGCAACGTCCTGGCTTTGCGCGGCGATCCGCCCGCCGGACAAACCATGTTTCAGGCCACAGCGGGCGGCTTTGAATACGCCAGCGATTTGACCGGATTCGTGCGCGCGCGCCACGACTTTTGTATCGGAGTCGCCGGTTATCCAGAAACGCATCCGCAAAGTTTGAACGCGACGCGCGATTTGCGCTATCTCAAACAGAAAATTGACGCGGGCGGCAACTTCGTCATCACGCAATTGTTTTTCAACAACGACGATTTTTATCGTTGGCGCGATGGAGCGCGCGGCCTGGGCATTGACGTTCCAATTGTCGCTGGGATTATGCCGATTTTAGGCGTTTCGCAAATCAAGCGTTTCGTTTCGATGTGCGGCGCCAAGATTCCCGAAGCGTTGTTGCAGCGTTTGGAAAGCGTCGAAACCGATCCTCTGGCGGTTCACGCGGCGGGTGTCGAGTACTCGATTCGCCAGTGCGAAGACCTGATGGCCAACGGTGTCGACGGCTTGCATTTTTACACACTGAACCGCAGCAAAGCGACGGTTCTGATTTGCCAGGCGCTGGGCTTGAAAAACGGGACGGCTTAGTTCTTCCAAGATGAAGATGACGAAGAAAATAACGCGGGAACGAATCTCGTCCGAGCAGTTTCACGCTCTTACTCGCCCACTAATTGGCCTGTCTGTTTCACGCACATGGCAAGGTTATGGAACCGCCATATTTTTCGAGTTGGGCGACCTGGTAGAACGCAAGCATACGCGAAAAGATGGTTCAACTCGCATCACTCACTGGGGCCAGGCGACGGTTGATTTGGAAATTGGCTGGCGTGTAGAGCGACTTCGTTCCGTATATTTCGGAAGTTCGAGCGAAGATAAGAGAATTAGCAATTGCCTGAACAAATTACAAGGCCTCGAAGTTGTTAATGTAACGGTTCAAGGCCGTTTGCCCGAGATAGTTGTTCAGCTTTCAGGCGGCTTCTGGTTGCAATCCTTTTCAACATGGGAAGGACAGCCTGAATGGGCATTGTTCTTCAACGAAAACGCCGAAACGCGCAGTTGGATAGAGTCCAGGCGCGGCAACATTGTCCTTTGCACTCAAGAAGATGTACCACAATCGTAAAGCACAAGCGGCGGCATCTTCGAGTACTCGATGCTCCTTTTTCTTCTTAATTCTCTGCGTCCTTCGCGTCCTCTGCGGTGATTATTTTGTTTTGCGCGCGTTTGTCCGCTAAAATGAAAGTATGGCATTGCAACCCTCGAAGACGATTGAATCGTTTCCCAACCCACATCCGCAAAACACTTACACCATTCGCTTTCATACCGACGAGTTCACGACGCTGTGTCCCCTCACCGGCCAGCCCGATTTCGCGCAAATCACCGTCGAATATGCGCCTGGCGAACGCTGTCTCGAATCGAAGTCGCTCAAGCAATATCTGTGGAGTTTCCGCGACGAGGGCAACTTCCACGAAGATGTCACCAACATCATTTTGAACGACATGGTGCGCGCCTGCGAACCCCAATGGATGACCGTGACAGGCCACTTCAACATTCGCGGCGGCATCGATTTCGTGATTGTTGCCAAACATACGAAAGCATAACGTAGGGACGCAGATTTCTGCGTCCGGTGATTCAACCCTACACACAAAACTTACACACACCGGACGCAGAAATCTGCGTCCCTACACATTCGAGTACTCGATTCCCTTTCCCTTATGACATCTTCCGTTGCTCCGGCTCCTGCAGCCAAATCGCGCTGGCGGCCTTCGCTCGATTGGCTGCTGGTTTTCATCCCGATTTCGTTTGTGCTGCGCTTTGGTTTTCCCGATCTAAAAACACAGCTTTTCATCACGTCGTGCCTGGCGGTGGTGCCGATTGCGGGTTGGATGGGCAAAGGGACGGAACACCTGGCCGAACACGTCGGCAGCGGTTTGGGCGCGCTTCTCAGTGCGACTTTTGGCAATGCGGCGGAAATGATTATCGCGTTGATGGCGCTCAGCAAAGGTTTGGGAGACATCGTGAAAGCGTCCATCACCGGCTCAATTATCGGCAACATTTTGCTGGTTTTTGGATTGTCGATTTTCGCGGGCGGCTTGAAGTATAAAAATCAGAAGTTTCGTCGTTCCGCCGCGCGCAGTTCTTCGACTTCGCTTTTGCTGGCGGCGATTGCGCTCGTCATTCCGACAGTTTTTCATCATGTCGCCGAGAGTGGCGGCGGTTGGACGAGCGCCAGCGAACACCATTTGTCGATTGCCATTGCGGTCGTTTTGTTCGCGTCCTACGTCTGCACGCTGGTTTTTTCGCTGATCACGCACCGCGAAATGTATGTCGCTAAAGTCGAGCACGACGCCGAACAGGAAGCGTGCGCCGCCGACGAAGAAAGCGGTCACGAACGCTGGAGCAAGGGCAAAGCGATTGGCGTTTTAGTCGCGGCCACGCTCGCCGTAACCGTGATGTCGGAGTTCTTGACGAGCACCGTTGAAGCCGCGCGCGTTTCGCTGGGCCTAACAGAAGTGTTCGTCGGCGTGATCGTCGTCGCCATTATTGGCAACGCGGCGGAAAATTCGTCGGCGATTTTGATGGCCTTGCGCAACAAAATGGATTTGAGCCTGGGCATCGCCATCGGTTCAAGTATGCAAATCGCGCTCTTCGTGGCGCCGGTTCTGGTCTTTGCGTCGTATTTGATGGGTCGCCCGATGAGTCTGGAATTCACCACGCCCGAAATCGTGGCCGTCATCGTCGCCGTCGTCATCACCAGCCAAATCGCGGGCGATGGCGAAAGCAACTGGCTCGAAGGCATTCAACTTTTGTCGGTTTATCTCGTGCTGGCGATTTTGTTTTTCTTTCTGCCAGAAACGCATCAAGTCGCGCAAAACGCAATGACGCAAAACGCCGTCGCGCATTGATTGTAGGGGCGAGCCGCTGGCTCGCCCTTTCCTGTCACTTGCCCTTTGGTTCACTTGATTTTCGGTTCGCGCAATTTCGGGCGAGCCAGCGGCTTGCCCCTACGTTATGACTTCGAGTACTCGATTGCAGCCATTAGCGCGCAATTTTTATCTGCAGCCAACCGCCCAAGTCGCGCAAAATCTGCTCGGACATTATCTTCTGCGGCGCATCGGCGACCAATTGTGCGGCGGATTGATTGTCGAAACCGAAGCGTATTTAGTGGACGATCCTTCGTGTCACGCGTATGTGAGAAAATCGCCGCGCAATGCCTCGATGTGGGGCGAAATGGGGCGCGCTTACGTTTATCAAATTTATGGCGCGCACTTTTGCTTTAACGCGGTTTGCCAAGTTGAAGGAACAGCCGAAGCGGTTCTCGTGCGCGCCATTGAGCCAACGTTTGACGTTGAAACGATGCAGCAATTTCGCACAGCGAAAACCTTGCGCGATTTGACGAATGGCCCGGCCAAGTTTTGTCAGGCATTAAATATCACCAAAGCGCTGGATGGCGTTGACCTTTGCGACATCGATTCGCCGCTTTTTATCGCGCAAAATCCTGAACGCGAAGAAGCGCTTCGAGTACTCGAACCTGTGATTACGACGACGCGCATTGGCATCACCAAAGCGGTTGATTGGCCGCTGCGCTTTTATTTAGACAAAAGCGAATATGTGTCGCGGCGCGTTAAAAGAACCCAGAGCATCAGCGACGGGTGAAATTATACCGACATCAAACTATTAGTTCACCCGTCGCTGATGCTCTGGGTTCTTTGTGCCATCATTCCCGCGCCGTGCTAAACTGCCCGCCCGACTTCAATCCCGTTTCGAGTACTCGATAACCATTATGGAAGAACAACTCGCGCAACTGGAAACGCGCGCCACACACGACATTTCAAACGCCAAAACGCTCACGGAATTGGACGCCGCGCGCGTGCAGTTCATGGGCAAAAAAGGCGAACTGACCAGCATTTTGCGCGGCATGGGACAAGTTTCCGCCGAAGATCGCCCGCGTATCGGAAGTCTTGTCAACACCACGCGCGAAACGTTGGAATCACTTTTAGACAATCGCAAAACCGCTTTGGCGCAGGCCGAACGCGACGCGGCATTGTCATCGGAAACCATTGATGTGACGTTGCCCGCGTCCGCGATGCCGTTTGGCAAGCGCCATCCTTTGACGCAAACAATGGACGACATCGTGCGCATTTTTTCGCAGTTGGGCTACGGCGTGATGGAAGGCCCCGAAGTCGAAACCGAATATTACAACTTCGATGCGCTCAACATCGGGCCGGATCATCCCGCGCGCGATGAACGCGATTCGCTGTATGTCGCGCCCGGCATCGTGCTGCGCACCGAAACGTCCGCCGTGCAAATTCGCACCATGGAAAGCCGCCAGCCGCCCGTCAAAATTATCGCGCCGGGTCGCGTTTACAGGCGCGATGCCGTTGATCGCACGCATTCGCCGATGTTTCATCAAGTTGAAGGTTTGTTGGTTGACCGCGACGTGAGTTTCGCCGATTTGAAAGGCACGCTCACCACGTTTTTGACACAGCTTTTTGATGCCTTACCTGGTTCCGGCGGCTTAAAAACGCGCTTTCGCCCGCACTATTTCCCGTTCACCGAACCCAGTGCCGAGTTCGATGTATTCTTCAACGGCGGCTGGCTGGAACTGGGCGGCTGCGGCATGGTTCATCCCAAAGTGCTGGAAAACGTCGGCTACGACGCGGAAAAATATACAGGTTTCGCGTTCGGTTTCGGCATCGAGCGCATGGCGATGATCAAGTTCGGCATCGACGATATTCGCCTGTTCTACGAAAATGATCTGCGATTCCTCAACCAATTCTAATTCGAGTACTGCTTTCTCCAACCAACCGCGCGCGGAAGCAAGCGGGCTTCTATCAGCGATGATGTAACTCAACAAGCCCGCTTGCTTCCGCGCGGCTGATTGAACATCCTCTTATTTCCTATGCGAATTTCTTCCCAATGGCTCGGCGATTACGTCGCGGTGCCCGAAAACGACGCGCTCGCGCACTTGTTTGAAATGGCTGGTTTGGGCGTCGAAAACCGTGATAATGATGTGTTTTCGCTTGAAGTCACCTCCAATCGTGGCGATTGCTTGAGCGCCGTTGGAATTGCGCGCGAAATTGCGGCGATGACCGGCAAAACCTCGCGCCTTCCCAACCCGAAAATCGAGGACGAAGCGAGCGCGCCGTCGGCGACCGTCGAAATCGAAAACGCGGAAGATTGTCCGCGTTACGCGTGTCGTTTGATTGAAAATGTTCAGCTTGGCGCCTCGCCCGATTGGATGCAACAGCGACTTATCGAATGCGGAATGCGACCTTTGAACGTTGTCGTGGACATCACCAATTACGTGATGTTGGAGTTGGGTCAGCCTTTGCACGCCTTTGACGCAGATCGAGTACTCGATTCGCAAGTTGTGGTGCGTCGCGCGCGCGCTGGAGAAAAGTTGACGACTTTGGATGATGTCGAACGCGAACTGAACCCCGAAGTTTTGCTAATCGCTGACCGAGAAAAAGCGATTGGAATTGCGGGCGTGATGGGTGGGCGCGATTCGGAAATCACGGAAAATACGCGTCGCATTTTGCTGGAAAGCGCGCATTTCGCTCCTTCACGCGTGCGTCGTGGCGCGCGTTCACTGGGCTTGAATACTGAAGCCAGCCGTCGTTTTGAACGCACCGTTGACCCGAACGGCGTTCTGCGCGCCCTCAATCGCGCAGCGGAACTTTTGGTTCAACACGCGAATGGAAAATTGACGGGCGCGCCAGTTGATATGAACCTGAAACCGATTTCAGCGCAGCAAATTACATTGCGCGTCGCGCGCTGCAACGCGGTTTTAGGCTTGAAACTGTCGAGCGAAACGGTCGCGCAAACGCTGGAGAAGTTGACTTTCAAAGTAACGCCGCAAAGCGAAGGTGTTTTGCAGGTGACAGTTCCCACGTTTCGCGCCGACATCACGCGCGAAATCGATTTGATTGAAGAAGTCGCGCGCATTTACGGCTACGACAAAGTCCCGACGACCTTGCCGCGCGGCGTCAATCCGACAGCGGGAAGAAGCTTGTCGCAACGCTTGGAAGAACGTGCCAAAAGCGCGGTTTTGCGCTGCGGCTTGAACGAAATCGTCACACTTTCGATGACCAATGGCGCGGCGCACGAACGCGCCGGTTTGCCGCTCGAAAAAGCTGTGACGTTGCGCAATCCCCTTTCGGAAGATTTCACGCAATTGCGCACCAGCCTCCTTCCCAGCTTGCTCGATGTCTTGTCAAAAAATCGTCTGAGCGGCGCACGCGTCTTCGAGTTGGGGCGCGTTTATCTGCCGCAAGAAGGTCAGGCGCAACCGAGCGAATGTCGACGTTTGGGAATGGCAATCATGGACGCAGCGAGCGGTTCGCGCGGCGATTCGAGTACTCGTTCGACCGATTTCTTCGCCTTAAAAGCCGTTGTGAAAACCGCGTTATGGGAATTGGGCGCGCCGAAAATCCATTTTCGCCAGGCGACACGCGCACCGTTTCATCCGGGACGCTGCGCCGTTTTGTCGATTGACAGCCAGGACATCGGCGTGATGGGCGAAGTGCATCCTGAAATCCGCGCGCGCTACGACTTGTCGCAACGCGCTTACATCGCGGTTTTGGACTTCGACATCGTGGCGCGTCACGTCGATCTGCTGAAACCTTACGCGCCGATCTCGCGTTTTCCTCTGGTCGAGCGCGACCTCGCTCTGGTCTTGAACGATGACGTTGCCGCCGCGCGCGTCGAAAGCACGTTGCGCAACGCGGGCGGCGAATTGTTGCGCGAAGCTCGCGTTTTCGATGTTTACAAAGGCGCACCGATTCCCGAAACGCAGAAAAGCATGGCGATTGCGCTGCGTTTTCAATCGAACGACCGCACCTTGAAAGACGAAGAAGTCGAAGAATTGATGACGCGCTTGCGCCAAGCCGCACAAACCGAACTGGGCGCGACGTTGCGCTAAATTGTCGTTTGTAGGGGCGAGCCGCTGGCTCGCCCTTTCGTTTTCACACAATCGAGTACTCGATCCTTTAGAATCCGTTTGCATCGCAGAAAACAACGTTTTTTCAACGTTGGAAAGGTGACAGTTTGTCATTCTGAGTGAAACGAAGAATCTGGCTGAAGTTAGATTCTTCGTTTCACTCAGAATGACAAACTGTCACTTTTCACATATCTCAAACCAATTTATAGAATAAATCGTGTGCTGAGGAATTTATGCGTTCTGCCAAAGTATTCGTTTTCTGTTTGCTGGCGCTCGCCGTTCCACTCAAAGCGGCGCCAATCGACGTACCGCAAGGCGATCTCGAAGCCTTCGATACGGCGCCCGCGAGCCTTTTGCCGCCAGTGCCCGCGTCGCAGCGTTTGGTTGGCGTGGCTTATACGACGTGGCATCAATCTACTAAGTGGACAAACGTGTGGGGAACGCCGCAAGGTGGTTTCTACAAGTCCGATGATCGCGCTGTGATTTGGCGTCATGGCGAGGAATTGGCCGCTGCTGGCGTCGATTTTCTGTGGATCGATTGGTCGAATGACATCGGCTACGTTTACAATCCGGCGACGCCACGTCCCGATTTCGACATGATCGAAGGCGCGACATTCACAGTCTTCGATGAGTTCGCCGCCATGCGCCGCGAAGGGAAAAAGACGCCCAATATCAGCCTCTTTCTGGGCACTCCCGACATCGTGCAAGCCGCTGCTGACGGTCGCTTGCAGCGCAAGGCCGACCAGATTTGGAACCAGTTCGTCGCCAATCCGCTTTATCGTCCTCTGGTGCAACAACTCGATGGCAAGCCTTTGCTGGTCGTTTATGCCGGCACGCCGTCGCCCGTGCAAAACGGCGTGCCGCAATGGAACGATCCACGTTTCACCGTGCGCTGGATGACCGGTTTCATCACGCAGCAACACGCGTTGATGACGCCGAACCTGGTCAGCAAATATGGTTATTGGTCGTGGGAAGATCGCGGGCCGCAAACGTATGCGGTCGTCAACGGCCAGCCCGAAGCGATGACGATTGTCGCCACCTGGCGCGATGACGCGGAATCGCGCACGCCAGGACGACACAATGGCGAAACGTTTCGCCGCGAATGGGAACGCGCCCGCAAAATCGGGCCGAAGTTCGCTCTGGTCGTTTCGTGGAACGAATGGACGCGCGGCGAGCAACCCAGCGCCGAAATCAGCAAAGACCTTGAACCCTCGCGCGAATTTGGCCGCTTCTACCTCGATCTGCTGGGGAAAGAAATCGCGCTTTTCAAGAACGGGAAATAACCAGAAATTCGCCAATCAAGTACTCAAGTCTTCGAGTACTCGCTATTTTTCATAGTCTCTAATAAAATATAGGCAATTTGGACGAGGTGCGTGAGCAATGGATATTCAAGTCTTCGAGAATGGAAAACAGTCTTTAGAAGCGATTACAAAGGCCGCCGCAAATGCGCGCAAAATCCTTATCGGCGTTGCTTATATCACAAAAAGCGGATTAGATTCGCTGCTCCCCTACTTCACTAAAGATGATGGTCGAAAGATTGTCTTTTTGTGTGGCATTGGTGACCTTAACGCACATGATCCCGCTGCGTTGAACCACCTGCGACAGTTATCCATTAAAAAGAAATTGGAATTCGCCATTGTACCCGATGCCGCCGGAATTTTTCATCCCAAGTTTTATTTTTTTGATAACGGGCAAACCGTTGATATTTTCATAGGATCGCCGAACCTAACAGGCCGCGCCTTTTCAAACAACATCGAATGCCTCGTCCATATTTCGGTCAGCCCTTCACATCCATTTGCCAAAGAGTGTGTAAAGCTGTTTTCTCAATGGCAAGTCAAATCGAAAAATCCAGATACAGCAGTTAGGCACCTTGTACAATTTGCAGAACGATTGAAAGAAGCAGAGTCGTCGCGGCTGCTATACGAACAGTTTCTCAAAGGTGCATCACCCACCATCTTTGAGCCGACGACAACCACATTCTCGTCGCAAGATCGCGTTTGCGCGTTAGCTAACAATGGTTTTATCTGCGATACAAACTTCTCGATGTCATCTTTTCATATACCTATTCCTTCACGTCTTACTTTGATCTCGACTTCCGGTACCAAAATCAAGCCAAGCGGAATAAAAACGGGTAACTTGGTTGTAGTAGATGGAGGAAAATCAATCTACTGGGATCTCCTCAATCCCAAGGAAAGACAAGACCTCAAAAAATTGGCATATAGCGCCGGATTTGGCCCTCAGGAATTTGGATTTCGCACTCCTTGGGGCTTCTTCGTTCCCGAAGAAAAGTTTCCCGAGTGGATAGGGTGGATGAAGCTTACTGATGAAAAAACGCAGGAATTCGTACAAACGTCGCTCAAGAATATCTTAGTCAGGCAGACTTCCATTAACACGAAGTTCAAACAAGAATTTCAAGCCCGTTTCCCAAAAGCGAAAAGCGCGCAGGTCACCGAAGCAACGCTCATAGTAAAAGAATCTTTGGCAGAACTCAAAAAATCTCATCAGCATGAGCGCGCTTTCAATCCCACATGGCGTCCGACGATGGTGTATTCGTCTGGCCAATGGCTTTCTACACTTGATAATTCTGCGTTGTCTCAATACGCGGAGAAAATGGCCGACGCGGTTTTCGTGAACAACTTGGCCGAGTTCGCCATTGAGGCCAGCCGAAAAACGCGAGCGTCAATCCCGGTTCTAAGTCAGGGAGCAATGAAAACGACTTGTGAATCTGCATTAGGCAAAGCGAAGTCGTGGAACATCTACGGCGATAAAAAGCTGCAAGCGCAATGCGACGAATTGGATCGCATCATTAAGCGTATGCCTGGCACTCGCTCGCGGTTGAGCAAAGAAGAATTGAAAAAACGTCAAGCAGAAATTGCTCAGAAGATTGTGAACCTGAACGTCCGTTCTGCGGAAATGACGCAAGAAGTTAACGATTGGAAAGCACTTCCACCGAAAAAGATTTTAGCCAGCTTTATAAGCACGCTATCGCCCGATGATAGTCTGTAACGCATCCACGTAACCTATCGAGTACTCGATAACGGCAAAAAGCGCGCATTCAAACTAATGAATGCGCGCTTTTTCGTCAGGGTTTTACGACTTCAGCGTTTTAAGACTTCAATTTCGCTTTGAACTTTTGGCGGAACTCAACAATCTCCGGCGCGATGACTTCGGCGCAATACGGTTCGTTCGGGTGCAGATTGTAATAATTGAAATGATACGCTTCCGCCGTGTAGAAGTTGGTGAACGGTTCGACAGCCGTCACAATCGGGTTTGGCCAAGCGTGCGAGGCGTTGACTTCCTTGATCGCCTGGCGCGCGATTTTGGCTTGTTCGGCGTTCTGCGCGAAAACCACCGAGCGATATTCCGGGCCGTCGTCGTTGCCCTGCAAGTTCAACGTCGTCGGGTTGCGCGCGATCAGCATCACTTGCAGCAATTCGCGGTAGGAAATCACTTTCGGGTCATACGTAATTTGAACGGTTTCAGCGTGACCGGTATCTTTCTGACAAACCTGATCGTACGTCGGCTTGACGACTTGTCCGCCCGCGTAACCTGGCACGACTTTATCGACGCCTTTGAGCTGCTTAAAAATTGCTTCCATGCTCCAGAAACAGCCAGCAGCCAGCGTTGCGACTTCGCGGCCTTGGGGAACCACGACTTTGGTCGTCGGCGTTGAACCGTTGCTTTTCGGCCTGGCGCCAACATTTTGCAACCATCCGCCCACCAAAACCATCGCCAGAACGCCCGACAACAAAACCCAACGGAAATTTTTCATAAACACCACGAACTCCTTTTGTGACAATTGCGACACGCTTCTAAAACACGCGCGCGCGCCGAAAGTTCCCGCTAAAAGTCGCGCCTTTCGAGTACTCGATCGCTGTTTCTCCATGTTCTCTATTGGTCATTTCATAAGCTAACTTCAGAATAATTCCAGCCGCGAGCGCCGTCTTTTCGAGAACTTAGAGAATTCTCATTCCGTCTTCCGCGACAGTTCCGAAGGGAACAACGACCAAGCAGAAAAATACACTTTGGAGGAAAAACGATGAAGACACAAAAGACGCAGAAGACCGTTGTTCGCGGAATGGTGGCGGCAGTCGCTCTGGTATTGGCGGGCGGCGCTTTGCCCAAGGTCGCGCAGGCCGATACGCCGGGCGAGCATCCGCATTATTTGCACGCCTTATCCGACTTGCGCCAGGCGCGCGCTTACATTGTCGGGCGCGACGAGAACAACGTGATGGGCGACGAAATGGATTCGCTGGTTCACATCGACAGCGCGATCCGCGACATCAAGGGCGCTGCGATTGACGACGGCAAAAACTTGCGCGACCATTTTCCAATTGATGCCAGCCTCGGCCACAAAGATCGCCTGAAGCGCGCCCTGACTTTGATCGCTGCCGCGCACCGCGATTTGTCTTACGAAGAGGACAACAGCGCGGCTTTGAGCTGGCGCCATCGCGCTTTTGGCGATGTGGACGCGGCGTATCGCGCCGATCAGCGCGCGATTCAGGCCGATTACCGCGATGACAACGGCAACCGCAATCAAGGGCGTCATCCGCATTATTTGCACGCTTTGTCCGATCTGCGAGCCGCTCGCGCTTATGTGGTGGGCGAAGACGAGAATAACGTAATGGGCGACGAAATGGACGCATTGACGCATATCGATAGCGCGCTTGGTGACATCAAAGGCGCCGCGATTGATGATGGCAAAGACTTGCACGACCATTTCCCGATTGACACCAGTTTGCGCCACAAAGATCGCTTGAAGCGCGCTCTGGCTTTGCTGTCCGCGGCGCACCAGGATTTGTCGTTTAACGAGGACAACGGTGCGGCACGAGGCTGGCGCAATCGCGCCTTTGGCGATGTGGATGCCGCCACGCGCGCCGTTCGCCGCGCCATCTCCGATGATCACCGCGACGACCGATTCAATCAATAACACGAGCGCGACTTACATAAACAGCGAGGAAGAAACAATCTCTTCCTCGCTGTTTTCATGCGTTTACCTGCTTTGTTCGAGTACTCGATTGTGCTCAAACCAGTTCCAAACGGGAACACAGAGGCTTCGCCTACACGGATTGAACGGATGAACACGGATTTGGTTGAATTTAATTCCGATCTGTGTTTACCCGTTTAATCCGTGTCGCGCAGCGCCGTGTTCCCTGTTTTATCCAAATCTAAGAATCAGTTTGCAAAGTTCGTGATGCGTGGAAATTATTAGTTTGTCATTCTGAGCGCAGCGAAGAATCTATGTGAAGTTAGATTCTTCGCTGCGCTCAGAATGACAAACTGCTACTTTCCAACATTGTTTTTTGCTTTGCAAACTGATTCTTAGAAGTCACCGCCACCGAAATCGCCTCCAGAATCTCCGCCGCCGAAGTCACCACCGAAGTCCCCGCTGGCATCGCCGCTCGCGCCGCTGAAATCGCCTGCGCCGGGGTCGCCATAAGGGTCAACGGCGGCTCCTGGATCGCCATAAGGATCAACCGCTGCGCCCGGGTCGCCATATGGATCGTCGTTGCTGGTCAGGCCGCCGTTGTCGTCTATCGCGGCGTTCTGCGACGCATCATAATTACCCGCATCGTAATTGCTGGTGTCGTTGGGCGCGAAATTGGTGTCGTTGGCTTGCTGTGCGAAATCGCTTTGCGCGTAGTTTTCTGCGAAAGCCGAATGGTTGAAGAACTGGTTCGCAATCGCCGAACCGACGAAACCGCCCGCAATGCTGGTCAACAAACTGCCCGCCAGCATTCCGCCCATTCCCATTCCTCCGCCCATTCCGCCCATTCCGCCACCGCCGAAACCACCCATTCCCCCGGCTTGATTGCCATAATTGTTGCCGTAATTGCCGCCCATTCCGCTGTGTCCGAACAAGCGTTCCAAAACTCCGGGCTGACGAATTTGAACGCGTGTTGCGGCGCGCGCCAGGCTGCGCGGGTCGTCGGTCAATTGAGAACGCTCGTTGTCAGGCGTGTTCTGCGCGAGTTGCTGCAACACCATTTGGCGCTGCTCGGGTGTCAGTTGCGCGAAAGCTTCTTCGTGCGCTTGCTCCAGTGCTTCGGGCGGCGCGGTTTGCAACATATAACGATAGCGCGCCAAAGCCTGATCATCCGAAATTTGTTGCGGCGCCTGCGCATTTATCGGCGAACTGCCAAACGGTTGCGTGCCGATGTAACTCGCATTTGGCGCTTGACCTGGCGTTTGCGGCCACGTTTGTTGCGTCACTTGATTTTGACTTTGCGGCTGTGGCTCGTCGTGCCCGAAAAGTTTGTCGAAAAAACCCATGCTATTTCCTCCATGCGGCGCTCTTGCCACGTTGTTTGTGCTGAATCGAGTACTCGAAAGTCGCAATTCATGTTCCGCTAAAAAGGCGTGCATCGAATATTCGATGCACGCCTTTGGTAGCCTAACTTGTTTCTTTACTTCACAAAGCGGCCACCGCGCCACCGTATCACAAGGCGGGTTTTTTCATCGCCAGGATAAGTCTCATCACGAATGACAATAGAAGTGCCGTGGCGTGACAAATACACACGGTCGTGAGCGTGCGATTTCACCCGCCATACTTGCCTTGTTACGTCTTGAAGCCGTCCATTTCGCAAACGATAAAACGTCAGAACGTCACCTTTATCAAATTGTGCATAAACTGCAAACAGTTCTGCTTTGCCATATCTAAATAGAGATGTTTGCAAATAGGGCTGCCCTGCTTCGCCGGACGTTTCAATGTAATCGTTAGCGATGTCAACAACCATCGAGCGCTTACGAAGATTTTCACGCGGTGATTCCAGAAAGTAGCTACTCGGCAGCAGCACATAATAGTCACGCACTGTGCGGTGCGTTTGTGCGGTATCGGATTCTGATTTCGACGCCGCCACTCCATGAATGCTGAACATAGCAAACACAAGAAACAAAAACAATCTAAGTTGCTTCATAATAGTTCCAACCAATGTCCCATTTTGAATGTTCTTACCTCGACGCATATGGTTTCACCTATAATCAATCTGTCAAGTACTCATTTGGAGCACGTTAAGACGTTAATTACTCCTCCGCAACTATCTGTTCGATTTGAAATCCCGCCTTCGGAAAGCCCAGTTCAACGGGGATACCTGCTCTGTGTATAGCGTCTAATTCCTCTTTGGTGAATCCCAAAGGTGTCGCCTGACCATCAACATGTTCGATCACAGTGACATCGCCGTCTTGTGAATACTGTTTGTAAAGTTTAACAAACGCATCTACACGATTTTTGGCGTCGATAACACCTGAGGTACCCAAGCCAGAGAAAACGGTTCGTCCGTCACATAAGGCAGATGAACCTTTTGCAATTCTGAATTTGAATTTTGCCATAATTAACCCTGACTCCAATTCATTTTGCTACAGTATAATTTTCAGCTTTAGCCAGACCGCGCGCAAGCGACACCACTCTTACTACGTTGCACTTTATTGGACACAATTCATAATGAGCGCATCTTCCGAAATATAGCAGCGAGTACTCGAAAGTTCGAGTACTCGCTGTCTGCTTATATCTAAAACTTACGGCGCGGGCGTCGGAGCGGCGTCTTGAATCGCTTCTTGTCCCGTCCAATCGGTGTGGAAGCTGCCGGGTTCGTCGATGCGCTCGTAGGTGTGCGCGCCGAAGTAATCGCGTTGCGCTTGCAGCAAGTTGTGCGGCAAACGCTCGCTGCGATAACTGTCGTAATAGTTCAGGCTGGCGCCGAAAGCTGGCACCGGAACGCCGGTCAATTGCGCGTGAGAAACCGTATCGCGCCAACCGTCCTGGCAACGCGTCAGGATTTCGGTAAAGAACGGATCGAGCATCAAGTTCTTCAACTGCGAATTGCGGCCATACGCTTCGGTGATTCTGTCCAGAAACTTCGCGCGAATGATGCAGCCGCCGCGCCAGATCGCCGCAATCGAACCCAGACCAAGCTCCCAATCGTTGGCGTCGCTGGCCGCTTTCATCAAGGCCAAACCTTGCGCATACGACACGATTTTCGACGCATACAAAGCGTTATGAATGCTTTCGATAAAGGCTTCGCGGTCGCCGTTGAACTGGCCGTTCGTCGGGCCGGGCAACACTTTGGAAGCGTCCACGCGTTCCTGCTTCATCGACGACACATTGCGCGCTTCCACCGCCGCGTTGATGGTCGAAACGACGACGCCCAAATCGAGCGCCGACATGATCGTCCATTTGCCCGTCCCTTTTTGTCCGGCTTTGTCCAAAATCATGTCGACGAGCGCATTGGGCGTTTTGTCGTCGCGCTTGGCAAAAATGTCGCGCGTGATTTCAATCAAGAACGATTCAAGTTCGCCCTTGTCCCACTTGTCGAACGTGTCGTGCAGTTCCTGATCGTTCAATCCGAGTACGCGATGCAGCAAATCGTAGGCTTCGCAGATGAGCTGCATATCGCCATATTCGATGCCATTGTGCACCATCTTCACGTAATGACCGGCGCCGTTTGGCCCGATATACGTGCAGCACGGATGATTCACTCCATCGACCATGACCTGCGCCGCGATTTTGGTAAAAATCGGTTCGACCAACGCATACGCCGCGGGATCGCCGCCTGGCATAATCGAAGGGCCGTGCAGCGCGCCTTCTTCGCCGCCCGAAACACCGGCGCCGATGAAGAAAATGCCCTGATCCTTCAATTCTTTTTCGCGGCGAATCGTGTCGGTGAAGAGCGAGTTGCCGCCGTCGATAATCAGGTCGCCTTTGGAAAGCAGCGGCACGATCTGCGAAATCACGGCGTCGACGGGCGCGCCGGCTTTCACCATAATCATCACTTTGCGAGGGCTGGCCAGCGAGTTGATGAAGTCCTGAATGTTCATCGCCGGCACGATGCGCTTGCCTTTGGCGCGGCTGTCGGCGAACTTTTGCGTGACGGCTGTGGTGCGATTAAAAACCGCGACGCTGAAGCCTTTGCTTTCCATGTTGAGGACGAGGTTTTCGCCCATCACGGCCAGACCAACCAAACCGATGTCACATTGCATAAGGAATTTCCTTTAATTTCAGATTCAAACGTCGCTTTTATTTTAACCGACAAAACCCTTTCGAGTACTCGATTGGCGCAAAACGGAACGCAAAGCACGAAAAGACTTCTTTGCGCGGCGAGGACAACCTTTATGACAACTCCAATTTCAGGCGTTCATCACGTCACAGCGATCACAGCAGACGCACAACGCAACCTCGATTTTCATAGCGGCGTTCTGGGATTGCGCCTGGTCAAGCGAACCGTCAACTTCGACGATCCAAGTTCCTATCACCTTTATTACGGCGACGGAAGTGGTGCGCCCGGAACGATTTTGACGTTTTTCGCCTGGCCTGGCGCAACTCGCGGACGAGTCGGCAGCGGCGAAGCCGACGCCATTGCTTTGAGCGTTCCGCGCACCTCACTTCCATTTTGGCGCGAGCGTTTGGCGCACCACAAAATTGAAGCCAAGACAATCACCCGTTTCGGAGACGAAGTTCTCGCGTTCCATGACACGGACAACATCGAACTCGAATTAGTCGCAAATGATGACACACGCAGCGGTTGGGACAACGGCGAAATTCCAATCGAGTACTCGATTCGTGGCATTCACAGCGTGACGTTGAACCAAACGAACAATGCGCGTGCGGTGGAAATGCTGAAAGGGATTATGGGGTTCGGGTTCGTCGGAGAAGAAGCCGGACGCGTGCGTTTCTCGATGGCTGAAGGGCAAGTTGCAAACAAACAAGCGGGCGCGCTGATTGATGTCGCCGCTTCCGAATTGCGTCGCGGGCAAATGGGAGCCGGAACAATTCACCACGTCGCGTTTCGCGTGGCCGATGACGCGACGCAAAACGCCTGGCGCGAAGCCTTGACGCAACACGATTTCAACGTGTCGCCCGTCATGGATCGCACTTATTTTCATTCGATTTATTTCCGCGAACCTGGCGGCGTCTTGTTTGAAATCGCCACCGACAATCCGGGTTTTGCGACTGATGAAACAATTGAAACTTTGGGCAAAAAGTTGATGTTGCCGCCACAATATGAAAGCTCGCGGTCACAAATCGAAGCCGTTTTGCCGCCGCTGCATCTGAAATCGGAGAAATTATGAATCTTCCCGTTCTATCTTTCAAACATCGCTGGATGCCCGCCGAAAACGCCGATAGCGCGCCCACGCTTTTACTGTTGCACGGAACGGGCGGCAACGAAAACGACTTGCTCGAAATGGGCGCCAGTTTGTGGCCGCAGGCGAATCGCTTGAGTCCGCGCGGTCGAGTACTCGAAAACGGCCAGGCGCGCTTTTTTCGCCGCTTGCAGGAAGGTGTTTTCGATGAAGACGATTTGAAGTTGCAAACCAACGCTCTGGCCGATTTTATCCATGAAGGCGCGACAACTTACGGTTTCGACCTTACGCGCGTGGTGGCTCTGGGTTTTTCCAACGGCGCCAATATCGCGGCAAGTTTATTGTTGCTCCATCCGCAAACGTTGTGTGGCGCAATTTTGTTGCGCGCGATGGTGCCGCTCGAACCCGTCGGAAAAACGCCAATAAACGCCGAAGTTCTCTTGTCATCGGGCGAATTCGATCCGTTGGTTCCGCCTCAAAACGCGAATCGTCTGGCCGCACTTTTGCGCGAGCGCGGCGCCGTTGTGACGCATCAATGGCAAAATACGGGACACAATCTGACCAACGCCGACATTCAGTCCGCACAAAATTGGCTGACAAACCACTTCGGATAGTGACGCGGACTTCGTTCGCAAAAACAACGCAAAGTTTCGCTACTTCTTTCAAAAGACAGGTTGTTTTCGCGGCGTTTTTGCGAACGAAGTCCGCGTAACTCTCCCATTTCGAGTACTCGATTATGAACTTTGACATTTCCCAACTCGCGCCGCGCGATTCTTACAAACTATTGGCCGCTTTGGTGGTGCCGCGCCCGATTGCGCTGGTTACGACGCTGGGCGAAAACGGCATCGTCAACGCAGCGCCATTTTCGTTTTTCAACATGATGGGCAGCGATCCGCCGCTGGTTGTTTTCGCGCCAGGACACGGTTCGCCGCACACGGCGCACAACATTCGTCACAATCAGGAGTTCGTTGTCCACATCGTTAATGAAGAAATTGCGCAACAAATGAACATTTGCGCGACCGATTTCCCCGAAGGTGTCAGCGAAATCGAAGCCGCTGGTTTTACGCTGGAATCGAGTACTCGAATCGTGGTTCCTCGCATCAAAGAAGCGCCTGCTGCTTTGGAATGCCGCGAGCACAGCACCATTGAAATCGGGCGCAATCGCATGATTATCGGCGAAGTGCTGCACGTTTCTGTGCACGACGAACTGGTCGACGAACGCTTGCACATCGACCACGACAAAGCCAAAATCATCGGGCGCATGGCGGGCGGTGGAGGCGGTTATTCGCGCACCCACGACCGCTTTGAAATCGCGCGTATTTCTTACGAAGACTGGAAGAAAGGTTAACCGCCAAGACGCCACCCAAAGGGTGCCCGAACGCCAAGAGGCTTCAAAGAGAGAGTTACAGAGTCCTCAACTCTTCTTTTCTTGGCGTTCGGGCACCCTTTGGGTGGCGACTTGGCGGTTTAATAAACACATGAAAACTCTTATCATTGTCGATGTGCAGAACGATTTTTGTCCGGGTGGCGCGCTGGCTGTGCGCGAAGGCGACGCCGTGGTTTCAATAATCAACGAACTACAGCCACACTTCGATTTGGTTGTCGCCACGCAGGATTGGCATCCCGCCGATCACAAAAGTTTCGCCGTCAATCACGACGGCAAAAACGTCGGCGAAGTGATTGAATTGGAGGGTTTGCCGCAGGTTTTGTGGCCGGTTCATTGTGTTCAAAATACAAGCGGCGCCGACTTTCATCCGCAATTGAGTACTCGAAGCATCACCAAAATCTTCCGCAAAGGCGAAGACGAAACCATTGATTCTTACAGCGGATTTTTCGACAACGGTCACAGGCGCGCCACAGGTTTGGGCGATTGGTTGAAGGCGCACAACGCGACCGAAGTTTACGTTTGTGGATTGGCAACCGATTATTGCGTCAAATTCACCGCGTTAGATGCGCAGCAGTTGGGCTTCCAAACGTTCCTCATCGAAGACGCCTGTCGCGGCGTGGAACTCAACGAAGGCGACATCGCGCGTTCAGTTGATGCGATGCAGGAAGCGGGCGTCAAGGTTGTACAAAGCCGCGAATTGCTGTAGCCTTTGACAACCAAAACGCGCTCATCGAGTACTCGATGAGCGCGTTTTTCGTATTTGACACCTTTTTACGACGAAAGCGAATACGGCAAATCGTCCTTGTCGGGGCTGATGTTCTCGTTTGGTTTTTCGCTCATGTCGGTGTGCAAAGTGCCGCCGTTTACGATGTCGAAGTGCGAAATCCAGCGTTTCGAGTACTCGATTCCGTTCAAAGCGCGTTTGGCGACATGAACGTTTTCGTCGTTGTTATTGGCGGCTTCGATGACAAAGGTTTTGCCGTTCGGCAAATGAATGGTCGCTTTGCCGAAGACGGGACTTGTCAAAACGTAGGACGCGTGGCCGGGCGTCATCGGATAAAAACCGAGGGCGTTGAAGATGTACCAACTCGCCATTTCGCCGTTGTCTTCGTCGCCGGAGAAGCCATCAGGCGCATCGCTATACAATTCGCGGCAAACGCGGCGCGTCCATTTTTCGGTTTTCCATGGCTGCGACGTGAAAGCGTAGAAAAACAAAACGTGATGAACCGGCTGGTTCGATTGCGCATATTGACCGAAATCGGCCATCGCCATTTCCGTTATTTCATGGATTTCAAAGCCGTAATTGCTCGCGTTGAAGTGCGGCGGCAACGCCAGCATTTGATCCAATCGTTCGGCCAAAGCCTCCGTTCCGCCCAGCAATTGGGCGAAACCTTTCGCGTCGTGTTGAACCGCCCAGCCACATTGCCACGCCGAACCTTCGACAAACGGGCCGCCCCACTGAAACTCATCGAACGGCTCGACCCACGAACCATCGGCGTGGCGCGCGCGCATCCAGCGCGTCGTCGGTTCGCACATATTGCGGTAATTCAAGGCGCGTTTGAGGAACAAGTCGCGATCGTCGTTTTTGCCCAATTTGTCGGCGACTTGCGCGATGCACCAATCGCCATAGGCGTAATCGAGCGTGGCCGAAGTCGCATGGCGAATCGCGCCATCGTGAATCCAGCCGTGTTCGAGATATTCGCCCAAACCAATGCGCCCGACGCTTTCTAGTTCGCTGATTTCAAAAGCGTGTTTGCGCAAGCCCGCATAAGCTTCTTGCACATCGAAACCCTCGATATTTTTCACGACGGCATCCGCAATGACAGCGTCGATGTGACTGCCGATCATGCAGCCGCGATGACCCGGACTCGGCCACTGCGGAAGCCAACCGCTTTCCCGATAGGCCGTGACCCAGCCTTCGATAATTTCGCCCAACTGTTCGGGATACAAAACCGAATATAGCGGATAAACCGTGCGAAAAGTGTCCCAGAAACCGTTGTCGGTATAAGCCACGCCCGAATGCATCTCGCCATCGAAGAAACTTTGATGAACTGTTTGCCCGTTCGCATCAATCTCGTGGCAGCGATGCGGAAACAATTGCGCGCGATAAAGGCACGTATAAAAGGTGCAGCGCTGTTCGTCGGTCGCCTCGTCCAAAGTGACGCGACCCAATTGCGCGTTCCAGATTTGCGCGGCTTCGTCCTTGACTTCTTCCAGAGAACGCGCGCCGATTTCGCGTTCCAAAGTGAGTTTCGCTTGCTCAACGCTGATGTAGGAAGTGGCGACGCGCAGTTCGACGCTTCGAGTACTCGATGGGAATTCGAGGTAAGCGCCAATGCCTTTGCCGATTCGGTGCGTCGCGTTTGCTTCAACCGCTTTGCCTCGAAAAGTGCCGCAACCAACGACAGGTTCGCTACAAACCGCGTAAAAATAGGCCGCGAAATTGGGCAGCGCGCCGCCGGCATGCGCGCGCGTGAAGCCGGCAATCGTGCCATTTTGCGCATCAACGTCGATGCTGCTGTTGCGGATGCGGTGCGCATGGTCGCTCAGCGGATAATCGTCGTGGTCTTCGTCGTCGTGATCGTGATCGCCGTGCAAATGGTCACCGCGCGGCAAATCGAATAAAACGCGTTTCTCCGTACCATTTGTGTAATCTGTGTCATCGAAGGTGAAGCGAAAAATGGCGCAACGTTCGGTCGGCGCCATTTCGATGGTCGTGCGATAGCGCAGCAGATGAAGTTTCAAACCATGCGGCTGAAAAGTCGCTTCGCCGATGCGATAAGAACTGGCGCGCGATTCGGTTCCGGTCAGCAGCGCGCCACTTTGCGGCATGACGAGAAACTGACCGTAATCGCCCATCCATGGGCTGGGCTGGCGCGTGGCGCGAATGCCTTGAATTTTCGAGCTGCGACAATGAAAAAACCACGGAGTTTCGCTGGTTTGCGGCGCCCAAGCGGTCATCGCCCACGGAAGAGAAACCAGCGGCAAAGAGTTGCCATGCGACCTGTCAGGGATCGAATCGGTGCCCTGCAGCGGGTTGACGTAAGACAGAAAATCGGAAGAAAGCACAAAAACCTCGAAAGAAAAAGAATGCCGCTTAAACTTAACGCAGGCGCGCCCGCGTTTCAAACCGAATCCGCCTTTTCCATCCATTTTCTTGATAGCTCGCGCAATGGTGAAGACGCTACATCCCAGAACCCCGAACGTAAGTGAGGGGCTGACCAAACTGTCACATTAGCCCCTCACTTACGTTCGGGGTTCTGCATGGTGCTTGCGCAGTCAGCCCGCCCTTTTCAAATGCGAGCCTCCGACAAGGCCGCAACTTGATATATTTAGACGCATGATCGAGTACTCGAATCCCGCGCTCTTCACCGATTTGTATCAATTGACGATGGCTTTCGGCTACTGGAAAGCCAAACTCCACACGCACCAATCGGTTTTCCACTTGTTCTTTCGCAAGAACCCGTTCGGCGGCGGTTACGCGCTCGCGGCAGGCTTGGAAGACGCGCTCGATTATCTGCGTCAGTTCCATTTCGCCGCCGCCGATTTGGAATATTTAGCGACGCTTTGCGGCAACGACGACAAACCGCTTTTCCCGCGCGCGTTCTTGGATTATCTGGGCGAACTTCGTTTCGACTGCGACGTGGACGCGGTTCCCGAAGGCACGCCGATTTTCGCGCACGAGCCGCTTTTGCGCGTTCAAGGCGCGATCATTCCCTGCCAACTGGTCGAAACCGCGCTGCTCAACATCCTCAATTTTCAAACCCTGATCGCCACCAAAGCCGCGCGCGTTTGCGAAGCGGCAGGCAACAATCCCGTACTCGAATTTGGCGCACGCCGCGCGCAAGGGCCGGACGGCGCGCTTTCGGCCAGTCGCGCCGCGTTTATCGGCGGTTGTTCTTCGACATCGAATGTTCTGGCGGGCAAGCGCTTGGGCATTCCGGTCAAGGGCACGCACGCGCATTCGTGGGTGATGATGTTCGACGACGAACTGGAAAGTTTCAAATCTTACGCGCGCGCCATGCCGAACAATTGCGTTTTTCTGGTCGACACTTACGACACTTTGGAAGGCGTTCGTCACGCGGCCAAAGTCGGAATCTGGCTGCGTTCGCTGGGCTTCAAGATGGCGGGCATTCGCCTGGATTCCGGCGACTTGGCGTATCTTTCGATTGAAGCGCGCAAGATTTTGGATGCTGCCGGTTTGCCAAACACGCCGATTTTAGCCAGCAACGATTTGGACGAACACGTCATCGAAAGTTTGAAGGCACAGGGCGCGCCGATTGCGATCTGGGGCGTCGGCACGCAACTGATAACTGGCGGCGACCAGAGCGCGCTCGGCGGCGTTTACAAACTGAGTGCGACGCGCGCGCCTCTCGAAAATGGCTGGGGCGAATGGCGCCATCGCATCAAACTGTCGGACGATCTGGTGAAGATTTCCACGCCCGGCTTTCAAAACGTGCGCCGCTTTTACGAAAGCGACGACGAAAACGCGCTCGCCATCGCTGACGCAATTTACGACGCGCACGACACATCGCTCGATTGGTCGAAGGGCTGCACGATTGTCGATCCGGCTGATGCCGTGCGCCGCAAAAAAGTCGCATCGAGTACTCGATCTGCCGATTTGCTGATTCCCGTTCTGCGCGACGGCCAGAGCGTTTACAATTCGCCTTCGTTACCCGAAATCCGCGAAAACGCCGCGCGGAATCTCGCTCGTCTGCATCCCGCCATTCGCCGTTTTACCAATCCGCACCGCTATCCGGCGGGCTTAGAACAAAGTTTGCACGAGCGCAAAATGCAACTGGTGCTGGAAGCCAAAGCGCGCGATTAAGACATTTACGAGGTTTATCCTATCCCGTAGGGACGCAGTTCACTGCGTCCGCTCCTGTTGCGCTCTTACAAGTTCGCGGACGACGGAACAACGGACGCAGAAATCTGCGTCCCTACGAGTTTGCGCAACGCCCGTAGGGACGCAGATTTCTGCGTCCGGGCTGCGTCCGGCCATATTGGTTTTAGGCGTATTCGTCGCGTTGCCAGTTTTGTGGATTTTCGATGATGTATCAGCGCGTGTTCAACAATTCGGTTTCGTCGCGGATGATGCGGTCGTAAAAACGACCTTGCCACACTTTGACGGGCGATTGATTTCGTGTGGCACGCCGCGCATTGACGCTTCGCGTCACATTGGCTTTGAAATCTCGCACGATGGCGCTCAATGAACCCGGCGCCACGTTGCTGAGCGTTGCGCCCTTGCTTCGTAGGGACGCAGATTTCTGCGTCCGCTGTTCCTGCGTCCGCTGTTCCTGCGTCCAGTGTTCCTGCGAACTTGCAAGCTCGGACGCCAAAGAAGCGGACGCAGAAATCTGCGTCCCTACTACGGGTGGTGTGGTAATTAATACGATCGCGTGGAAATGGTTGGGCATGACGACGTATTCATCCAACATCACGTTGTCGCGCAAACCGGCGACGCGCGACCATTCGCGTTCGACAAACGCGCCAACCCAGTTGAGTTGCATCTGGTCATTTTCGATGTGTCCAAAAAACGGACGATGTTTGTCGGCGCAAACCGTGATGAAATAGGCACCTTGCAAGGTGTAATTGCAGCCGTCATAGCGCACCGTGCGCCGCTGAGGTTGGTTGATTCTTATTCTCGTTGCCATTATCGTAGGGACGCAGATTTCTGCGTCGTTGTTCTGGTGTTCGCAAACTGACGCGACCGGACGCAGAAATCTGCGTCCCTACAATCTCACTCTTACATCATGCTCGCGCCCATCATCCATCAACGCGATGCCATCCGTAACGCGAACCAATAAACCATCCACGACCAAACTCGAAACGGTTTTGCCGCCGTCGGGGTTTTGCACCGAGATGTTGTAAACGCTTGCGCCGAACTTGTAGCGAATCGAGTACTCGTTCCAGGTGCGCGGGATGTTGGGGACGATGTGCAGAATATCGCCGCGACGTTGCACACCCAAAACATCTTCGAGCCAGACGCGATACATCCAACTCGAACTTCCCGTGTACCACGTCCAGCCGCCCTGCCCGACGCGATCTTGCAGCGCGTAAACGTCCGCCGCCACGACATACGGCTCGACTTTGTAGGTTTCCACGTCGTGCGGCGTGCGCGCGTGTTCGACGGGATTGAGCATGCGCAAAATATCTACCGCGCGGTCGCCGTCGCCTTTTCTGGCAAACGCTTGCGCAACCCACAGCGCGGCGTGCGTATATTGACCGCCGTTTTCGCGCACGCCGGGCACATAACCCTTGATGTAGCCCGGGTCTTGAGCTGACTTATCAAAGGGCGGCGTGAAAAGCAGCACCATTTTGTCGTCGTCTTTGACCAGAAACTTCTCGACCGAACGCATCGCGGTTTCGCTACGCTGCGGGTTTCCGGCGCCACTGAGAATGCTCCAGGTTTGCGCCAGAGAATCGATTTTCGCTTCGTCGCTCAGATGCGAACCCAATGGCGAACCGTTGTCGAAGTAAGCGCGGCGATACCATTCGCCATCCCAGGCGGTTTCTTCCACGACTTGCGCCAGATGCGTCGCCTGCGCGGTTCGAGTACTCGATTGCGCCGTATCGCCCTGATGCGTGCAGATTTCGGCAAAGCGGTTCAGCACGTCGATCAGGAACCAGGCGAGCCAGACGCTTTCGCCGCGTCCTTCGACACCGACGCGGCTCATGCCATCGTTCCAGTCGCCGATGCCGATCAGTGGCAAACCGTGCGGCCCTTGCGTCAAACCTTTTTCAATTGAGCGCCGACAATGCTCGAAGATTGTCGCTTTTTCGGATGAAACCTGCGGCTGCGCATAGATTTCATGCTCGTTCGGCTCTAAGATTTTGCCTTCCAAAAACGGCACTTCTTCGTCCAAAACGCTCCAGTCGCCGGTGACGCGCACATATTGCGACACCACGTAAGGCAGCCACAGCAAGTCGTCCGAAAAACGCGTGCGCACACCGGCGCCACTTGGCGGATGCCACCAATGCTGCACGTCGCCTTCCTTAAATTGATGCGCGGCGGCGCGCAAAATCTGCTCGCGCGCAACGTTTGGCGCACTATGTGTGACCGCCATCACGTCTTGCAATTGGTCGCGGAAACCATAAGCGCCGCCGCTTTGATAAAACGCCGAGCGTCCCCAAATGCGGCAGCACAGCGTTTGATAAAGCAGCCAGCGATTCATCATAAAATCGACCGCCAGATCGGGCGTTTTGACTTGCACGCGCTCCAGCAAATCGTTCCACCAACCGCTGGTTTGATGCAAGGTGCGTTCGGCTTCGTCGCGGTCGCGGAAACGGCGCGCCAAATGTTGCGCTTCTTCAATGGTGTCAGCTTCGCCCAAAACAAAGATGACTTCGGCTTCGCCGTTCGGCTCGATTTCGACGGCGACTTGAATTGCGCCACACGGATCGAGCGCCGCGCCAGTTCGGTTCGACAAACCGCTGCGCAACAACGCGGCGGGTTGTTCAGCCGAACCGTTGCGACCCAAAAACTCGGTGCGGTCGCCCGTCCACGAAACGATGTTCGGGCTGGCCGAAAGAAAAGCGACGCGGTGCGCGAAATCGGGATTATACGCGTTGCGCGCGAGCAGCAAGCGCGCGTCGCCATCCCAGCGGGTGACGATTTGCGGCGAGGTTTCTTCGCGCGTCGTGCCCATCGTCCACTCGACGTAAAGCGTGACGCTCAGGCGGCGGCGATGACTGGAACGGTTGCGCAATCGCAATCTCTGCACGCGAACGGTCGGCGTTTCTAATGGCGTAAATCGCAATCGAGTACTCGATTCGGTTCCAGCCTCCAGCCCCGAGCCTGCAGCCTCACTAATCGGCACAAACGTCACCAATTCCTGCTCGATGGCGTGCGAATTGTGTTCGTAAACGCTGTAGCCCTGGCCATGCCGCGCGCGATACGGATCGAGTTCGCGGATCGGCAAAGCAGTTGGACTCCAAAAGGTGCCGGTTTCTTCGTCGCGGATGTAAATCGCTTCGCCCGCCGTGTCGCTGACGGGATCGTTGCTCCAGGGCGTGATTTTGTTGGCCTGCGAGTTGTCGCACC
This sequence comes from Abditibacteriaceae bacterium, assembly GCA_965277285.1. Classification (GTDB taxonomy): domain Bacteria; phylum Armatimonadota; class Abditibacteriia; order Abditibacteriales; family Abditibacteriaceae; genus DASVUS01. The sequence goes on from OZ255721.1 coordinate 920,228, forward strand.
ACGTATAGCCCGGCCCGCTTTCCGAAATCATCGCGCCAAAACGCGGGTTCGCCAGAACGTTCACCCAGGGCGCAGGCGTCGTGTCGTGCGGGCCGAGATAAATTGCGTACTCGCGGCCATCGGTGGTGAAGCCGCCCAGCGAATTGAAATACGGCAATTCCATGAACGGCAGAGGCGCGCTGGGTTCTTCCGGCGGACGTTGCGCAATCGCCAGGCGCGGCGGCATTTTGGCGGATTCAGCGAGCGTTCCTAACTGTTGCGAAAGTCCGCCGCGACTGGCGTTAATGACGACGCGCGCGACACTCAACAACAACGTCAAATCGGTGTCGGATAGCATTTTCGCGCCGCGCAAAAAGACGCCGCCCGGCTTGTCCAAAGGCGCGCCGCTATTTTGCACGACGCGCTTCAAACTTTCGCTCAAAGGTTGTTCGTAAGATGCGGCTTCTTCGTTGAGAATGACCAGATCGGTTTTCAAGCCGCGCGATTGCCAGAAGGCTTGCGCTAAAAGAGCTTGTTGCACGACGCGCACATCGCGTTCGCTGCCGACTTGCACGATCATAATCGGCAGGTCGCCGGAAATGCCATGCGCCCACAAACCTTGTTGCCCCAGCGTGTTGGCCGCGATACGCCGCTGTGAAGTGCGCAAACCGGCGCTGGGATAAATCATGTGACCGGCTAACTGCTGAAAGACTTGCACGTCGTCCGGCTCGATGCGCAAACGCTGCATTTCCAGTTGAGCATTTGTCCAAGCCAATTCAAAGGCGCGCGCAATCGAACCCATGTCGCCCAACTTGCGCGCGATTTCGAGTACTCGATCCCGCGATTCTCCCGCTCCCGTCACCCATGCGATCTTGACTTGCTCGCCGGGCGCCAGCGTCACCGTTTTGCGAATGCTGAAAACCGGATCGAGAACCGCGCCCTGCGTTTGCGTCAAGGGATTGTCGAGCGCAATCGGGTCGCGCGCATCGCGTCCGCGACCCAGAAAACGCGCGCGGTCGGTTTCATAATCAAATTCGTCCTGTTCCTCGCTGACAACGGCATGACACGCCCAAATTGGCGCGTCGTCGGGCGAGCGCAGGCGCCAGTTCGCCAGCAAAGCGCGATGTTCGGGAACCGCTTCGGTTTGCACGAACAGTTTGGAAAACGCGGGATGCGCGCGATCCGCAGCGTGCGGCGCGAGCGCGATTTCCAGGTACGAAGTCAGTTCCAGATGGCGCGTTCGTTTCGAGGTGTTGGTCAAAGTGACGCGACGAATTTCCGCCGCGTCTTCGGGCGCGACCACGACTTCGGTCAAGGTTTCGATTTCCCCGTCGCGGCGCCGGAAACTTGCGCGGTCGGCGCCAAACGTCGTCAGAAAACGACGGTCGGCGCGACCCATCGGATGATGCGTGCTCGACCACGCCATTCCTTCATCGCAATCGCGCACATAAATGAAAGCGCCCCAGTTGTCGCGCGTCACGTCGCTGCGCCAGCGCGTGATCTCGAAATCGCGCCACCTCGAATAACCGCCACCCGCCGCCGAAACCACAATCGAGTACTCAAGGTTGGAAAGCAAATTGACGCGCGGCGTCGGCGTGTCCGGCGAAGAAAATTCGTCCGTCGCCAATCCACCTGAAATCGGCTTCAGCTTGCTCGTTTGACCTTCGCGCGGCGCTTCTTCATAAGTTGGCGGCGCCAGAGGAACCGATTCATACAACAACGGCGAAGCGGCGTTGACGCGCGCATCGGCGTGAAAACGGTCTTGCATAATGTTGCCGTGCAGAACGTTATCGAACGCTAAAAATGCCATGCCCTGATGATGCACCATGAACGAGCGCACGATGACGCCGCGCTCGCCCTCGGGAACGCGCGCGCGCGTGTAATCGATGCTTTCGTAGAAGCCGTAGCCGCCGCGCAGTCCCGCTTCTTCCAGGCGACGCAGGTTTTCCAGCGCGGCCTGCGGCTCAATCGGCAGCGCCAGACACGTCGCATACGGCGCCACCACCAAATCGTCTTCCAGGCCGCGTTTGAGTCCCAGTCCGGGAACGCCAAACGCTTGATATTGATAGATTTTGTTCCCGTCGAGCGCGGAATAGGACGCTTCGGAAACGCCCCACGGAATGCCGCGCCGTTTTCCGTAAGCGATCTGGCGCGTGACAGCCGCGCGACAGGCGTAATCGAGCAGCGAGTTCGGATAATTGCGCGTCAAAAGCGGCGGCATCAAGTACTCGAACATTGTGCCGCTCCACGACAAAAGCGCCATCGGAGCGCGCCAGCCGCTCGCGCCGTACAAGCGCCGCAGTTTCAGCCAGTGTTCCGCTGGGACATCGCCGCGCGCAATCGCCGCAAAGCTCGCCAAACGGCATTCGCTGGCGATTAAATCATAAAACGAATTGTCCAAACGATTGGCGTCGACGTTGAGGCCAATCGTAAAAACCTGCTTTTTCTTGTCGTACAATGGGCGCAAATTCATCGCGTCGGACAAAGCGTCGTTGCGCTCGATCATCGCTTCGGCTTGCGCGCGCTTTTCGCCAGCCAGCCAGCGACTTTTCGCGCTCAACTCCGCGACTTCATCCAACGCGGCATCGAGTTCGGGCGACAATTTACCGGAACGAAACGTCAGCAAAGTCGAAAGCGGCGCCAACTCTTCGTGCGCCAAGGCTTCCAGCGAGGGCGCGATTTTCAAAGCGTCACGCTTGGCCGCAAGCGCCGTTTCGCCCAGTGAAATCAAAGCTTCATCGGAGATTTCGGCCAAGCGAACCGCCCATAAAAGATAACGATCAATCGTTTCATTGCAGGCCGCGACCTGGCATTCGAGCGCGTTTGCCCAGTAAATCGAAGGCGCGGGCGCCGCACTTTCGCGCAAAATCTTTGTCAACGCATACGATGGTTCACCTGCGGCGCGCAGAACTGCAATCAAGTCGTCCACAGTCTGCGGCGTTTGGACGAAAAGAGTCTGCAACGTGGCGATTCGAGTACTCGATTCGGGCGATAATGCCGTCGATTCGCGCTGCAAAATCGCCAGCGTGTCGCTCAAGCCATGAAGCACTGACTGCGTTAAAACCGGCTCGTTCAAGGCGGCGCGGCAACCCTGACCAAACGCCCACATCGACACGATCAGGTTGCCGCTATCGACAGTCGAAACATAGCGCGGCGGCAACGGTTTCAGCGTCGTAATGTCATACCAGTTCAGCAAATGACCGTCATGTTTTTCCAGGTTTTCCAGCGTGTCGATGGTTGCATTGCAACGATCCACAACCTGATCGAAATTGAGATAGCCGAAGTCGCGCGCCGCGAGTGCGCTCAACATCCACAGGCCGATATTGGTCGGGCTGGTGCGCGGCGCCACGCCGGTATTGAGGCTTTCCTGATAATTGTCAGGCGGCAGCCAATTGTTTTGCGGCCCCAGAAAATCATCGAAATAACGCCACGTTTGCCGCGCCAGATGTCGCAAATACGTCCGTTCTTCGCCGGACAATCCTTGCGTCACCGTCTTTAATCGACCGCCATCGAGCCAGCGCACAAACAGCGGCGCCAACGCCCACAAGAGCAAAAACGGCGTCGCATACCAGAGCGCGCTTTCCGGCGTCGATTCGTCAGTTGGGGTTTCCCACGTTTCGGGCGACGCGAACGTTTCGGTGGTTCGCGGCGCATCGGTTTGAAGACTCGCGTCGCCATTCGAGTACTGGATGAATCGAACGTAGGGGCTTGGCGCGCCAAGCCCGCTATCAGCATTTGCAACTAACGAGGTTGCGAGAAATGCGGGCTTGGCGCGCCAAGCCCCTATGATTTGGTTTGCCGCAAGGCGTCCATTTTCCGGCGTGCGCTCTACAAACACCGGAGGATTGATGGTGTTGCGCCACAATTGCCACGCCAGCAAACCCGACAGAAGCGACACAATCGCCAGGCGCCAGAGAAAATTGCGGCTCTGGTTTTTGGCGCGACTGGCCGCGTCCTGCGAGGTTTGCCATTCCAACAAATGCCGGTGCGAAACTAATCGCCGATACCAGACGCGGCCAATCGCATCCAGCGAAACGCCCGCCTGATGCGGCAACAACGCCAAACTCAAAACCGCGCGCAAGATGCTTCCTGCCCAATCGCGCCAGGGCACGACGCGCAACATCGAGCGCGAAGTCAGCCACGTTACAGTGCCTGTCAAAGTCGGCAGAAAGGCGGCCAGCAATACCAATTTGGTCACGGCGCGCGCGCTTTGCGGCATCCACAACCATGACAACAACAGCAACGTGAGGGTCGCAATCGGGACCAGGCTGCGGCGCAAATTATCGAAGATTTTCCACTTGTTCAAACCCGACAAAGGATTGCGAATTTTGCGTCCATCGTGTGAGGGAACATGGCCAAACGCCCAGTTGGAAATCTGCCAATCGCCGCGAATCCAGCGATGATTGCGCTTGGCATACGCCAGATAATTGGAAGGAAACTGGTCGAACAATTCGATGTCGGTCGCCAGTCCGACGCGAACGTGCGCGCCTTCGATCAAGTCGTGCGACAACAATGTCGCGTCGGGAAAGCGATTATCGAGTACTCGATGAAAGGCGTGCAGGTCGTAAATGCCTTTGCCGTGATACGCGCCTTCGCCCGACAAATCCTGATACACGTTCGACACCAAATGCGTATAAGGATCCGTCCCGCGTGCGTCGGTAAACAAGCGCGAAAACCGTGTCGCAACCGCGCTGGGCAAAGCCGTCGAAACGCGCGGCTGAATAATTCCATAGCCGCCGGTTACAATTCCCGCCGTATTAAAACGCGGGCGATTGAGAGGATGCGCCAGCGTCTCGATCATTTCGCGCGCGCTGTCGTGTGGCAATTGCGTATCGGCATCCAGCGTAATAACGAATTGAATGCCCTGCAAATCTTCGATTTTTCCGACGCGCAACAGCGACGCCGGATTTTGATGCGCGCCGACCAAAAGCGCGTTCATTTCTTCCAATTTGCCGCGCTTGCGCTCCCAACCGATCCACTTGTTTTCGCCTTTTGACCAACTGCGTTCGCGGTGAAACAGGAAGAATTTGCCGTCGCCATAACGCGCGTTCAGCCCGCCAATCGCGCTTTTCAAAGCGGACAGCAATTCTTCATCGTTTGGCAAATGCTGCGCGTCGGCGTCCACGTAATCGGACAAAAGTGCGAAGCGCAAGTTGGCGTCAGCGTTCGCCAAGAAACGCACTTCCAAACGCTCGACATCTTCCCGAATGCTGTCTAAGGAAGACGCCAGCATCGGGACGACGACAAGCGTTCGCGCATCGTCGGGAATGCCGTTGAGGAACGACATCTTTTGCAAAGCGCGCGGCGGCAAAAAGCGCGTCAGCAGATAATCGACGGTTTGAACCGCAATTTCCGAAGCCGGAAGAACTGCTAAAAGACCCAAAATCCAACGCGCCGAAAGCGGAACGTTATACGGAAAGTCGTGCGGCAAAGCGTGCAGCAATCGCCACAAAAGCGCGGTTGTGACCAGCGCCACGCCGCCGATATAAACCAGAGCCGCATTGTGAAAAACCGCGCGCCGCAATCGAGTACTCAATGGCACGAACGCGCCGGTTCGGGATTCCAAACGCGCGCGCCCGTTATCGACCAGAAAATATCCGACGTGACTGCGATGTGGAAAACTGGCGTCCGCCGTGCCGCGCATGATGGGTTCAAGCGCCAGATTCAAGGTCGTGTGCGCGACTTCGAGTTCGGAACGTTTCGCCCAGCGCGCGACTTCCTCCACCGCGCGACGATAACGGTCGCGCGTGGCGAAATCCATTTGCGGATAAACGCCAGCCGGATCCAGCCCAAGTTCGCGGTGAACCAGGCTGACGTCCTCGAAAATCTCGCGCCAATCGATGTCGAGCAAAGCGCGCAGGCTGCCGATAATGTTGGCAATCGAAAGCTGATCGGCAGCTTGGCGACGCTGTTCGGTTTGCACGATCTGGTCGAGAGGCGCATCCAAACGGCGTTCGAGCCAACTGCGTACCGGAGTTAGAACGCTTTCTTCGTCTTGCAATTGCGAGCGCAAGCGGTCGGCGAAATGCGGCGTCAGGGGAAACGTGGCGCGCGACAATTGCGCCAGCAAATTCAAGTGTTGATCGCCGTCGCGCCGCGCGCTGAGCAGCAAGCGATTGGCCCAGAAGTCGGCGCGCTCGCGTTCGATCTGCCGCGCACCGACGCCTTCGGCCAAATGCTGCAACTTCTCGATCAAGGCCAGGCGCAACAAAAGCGGCATCGCCCACAATTCGCCTAATGTCAGAGGCGCGATTTCCTGATAGGAACGCAGAAAATCGGTGATGTTTTGTGGGCTGAAATGCGCGTCCGTGCTGTTGATAAGTTCGAGCGACAAGGCGTAAATGCGCGGCAAGCCGGCCAGGTTTCCTTCGCTGAGAACCGGCAATTCGCGGTAGAAGCCGCGCGTCAGGTTGTTGCGCACGTCTTTGATTTGGCCTTGCACCAGAAACGCGTTGTCGAGCAGCCATTCGCCCGAAATCGAAACGCTCTGTTCCAAGAGCGACGCTTCGCCCAACGTTGTCGTAATGCCTTCGATGACCTGGCGGCTTTGTCCCAGACGTTGCAGCAAAGCCTGATCGCGCCCGCCGCGCCGCGTTTTTTGCGAGGCCGCCAGTTGTCGCGCGCGTTCGTTCAAACGGTCGGGCGTCAAAGGTTCGATGCGTGGCGCGGCTGCAGTCGCCATTCGAGTACTCGATGGGCGCAAAACAAAGGTCGCGGGCGGTTCGTTGCCGACCGTGCGCAAGGTTTGCCAGGCGTTCGCCATTTGCCACGCTTCGGCCTGCACCACGACGAGGGTTTCGCCGCGCACGATCAAGGGCGCGAAACGGCGCCGTATGCTCGCGCTCCAAACGCGTTGCGCCAACGCCGAAAACAAAGCGCCGCCGAACAAACCAAGCGCCAGGCAGGGCAGCAGCAAATTCAAAAACGCCGGATGCGCTGGCCACAATCGCTCGAGCCACAATGCTTGCCCGATAAATGGCACGCGATCGAAAATCGGCGTCAGGGCGAACAAAGGCCACAACGCCAGCGCCAGCAAAAGGCCAGTCATCAGCCCCCACAACGCGCCGCGCCGCAACGCCGTCGGATTGCGACGAACACGCACGCGACCTTCGGCTGTTTTATGGAGCGCGACGCAGCGCGAATAAGTTCCGCGCGAAAGGGCGCGAACAGCGTCAACGGCAGCGGGCTGATTTTGAAAAAAACCCAGGACAGTTCCCAGAGGAGTCATGCAACGCGGCCTTTAGAGGAGAAATTGAGTATGGTAAAGATAGGAAGCGGTCAACCGCGATTGCCAAAAAGTCGTTGCGGCTGCAAACTGCGAGGTGTCGCTTTACGAAATAATGACGAATCAACGCGAGCGACAAAGAAAAATCAAGCGCACGAAAGCGACTTGACCCTTTCATTTTAATTGAGAAGACGCTCATTGAACAATGTGCGCTGCTTCCGATTCGTTCCAATTCCTGCCGTTTCAGCCATTATGAGTACTCGAAACTCTTTCCCCGACGAACGCGAAACGCCATCGCGCGTGAACTCGCAGAACATAAAATCGAGCGATGACACGCGCCTTGATGCCGTTGTCATTGATGATCCAGCGGACGATACAGCCCACACGCCGCGCAACGGCGCGTTGTGGCTGATGCTTTCACTGCTGGCGTTTTACGCCGTCTTTTCGCTGGGCGCCTGGAGCCAGAAACATTCGTCGCAACCGCCGGTTATCGGCCCAATTTCTTCGCACGACGCGACGACTTCCGCGAAAATCGTGGTTCATGTCGCGGGTGCGGTGCGGCGTCCCGGCGTTTACACATTGGAAAGCAACGCGCGCATTTTTCACGCGCTGGACAAAGCAGGCGGCGCGCTCGCAAACGGCGATACAGGCGCGCTCAACCTGGCGGATTGGGCGCAAGACGGCACGCGCATCGAAGTGCCATTCAAGGCATCAAAGCAAACGCAGAACCCGAACCTTGCGCCGCTTCCCGCCTCGTCCGCAAACGTTGCAGCGCCCGAAAGCGCGTCCGAAACTTCGCCTCAAGAAACGTCACCAAGCGAAACCGCTTCACCGCTTTCAACATCGACGCCAGACGGTTCGAGTACTCGAACGCCGCGCGCTGTCGTTTCTCAACCGCGCGTTGCGAAACGTGAAACCAAAGCAGCATCAAAAGCAAAAACTCAGTCGAAAACCATCGCCGGTTTGCCGCGCGCCCTGACGCCGGACGGCAAATTGTCGAACAACGCGTCGCCGCAATATCTCGAACAGCATCCTCTCGACTTGAACAAAATCACGCGCGAGCAATTGGAAGCCTTGCCCGGCGTCGGCCCCAGCCTGGCGCAAAAGATTTTGGATTATCGCACGCAAAACAACGGCTTCAAAAACGTCGAAGAATTGGACAATGTGAGCGGCATCGGCGCCAAAAAATTGGCCGCTTTGAAACCGTTGCTTTATGTCGTCGGTGCAGAAGCGGTTTCGTCGCCAACTCTTGAAACCGCAAATTAAGCAGCGAAGCAAAACACTGTGAGGAAAAATCATGGGCACATTCGACGTATCGTTGCCAGCCGATCAGCCAATTACCTTCGCGCCGCGCTGCGTGGTCTGCGAAAAGCCAAACCCGGACGAAAAAATCAGCCTCTCGATTGTAGGCGCCGATGCGGAACATTTTGCCAGTGTCAACACGCTCAACAAAATTGATGGCATTCCCGTATGCAAAGCCTGCGCACCCGCGCTCCAGCATTACAACTTTCTGTATAAATTGGCGCAATACACGCTGGTTTTGCCGCCTATTGCCCTATTTGTCTTCAACAAAACCCCGCTCTGGTTGAACATCCTTCTTCTGATCGCTGCTGTCGTCGCCGCGCCGCTCTACTCGGTCATTTCTCCGCCCGCTTTCGGCGCGACGTTTCTCAACGACAAAGCGACTTTTGAATTCAAGTCAAAGCTCGTCGCCGACGAATTCGCGCAACTCAACAACGCCGCGCCCGAGGAAGCAGCGCCGACCGAGTAAAGCGCCGCTGAAAATCTCGCTCCACCAACCAAACCCAAAGCGCAACCCTCAAAAAATAATGCTAATTTCTTAGCATAAAACCTTGACGCCGCGCGAAGAAATCGCTATCATTTCCTCAATGCTAATTTTTTAGCATTGAGGATTTGGTTTTATGAAATCGAAGGCACTGGCGCTGCATAAATTGAGTCGTCGTGAGCGACAGATTTTGGATGTGGTTTATGCGAAGGGCCGTGTTTCAGCGGCTGAAGTTCAAGCGGAACTGGTGGATGCGCCATCGTATTCGACGGTGCGCGCGCTTTTGCGCATTATGGAGGACAAGGGCTATCTCAAGCACGAGAAAGACGGCAACCGTTACCTTTATTTCGCTGCGCAGAAGCATCAGGGCGTCGGGAAATCGGCGTTGCAGCAAGTGTTGCAAACGTTTTTCGGCGGCTCGGTCGAACGCGCGGTGACGGCTCTTCTTTCTTCCTCGGACACGCAACTTTCGGGCGAAGAGTTGGAACGCTTGGCGGCGCTCATTGCGCAAGCGAAGGAGAAATAAATGGCATTTCCCCATGACGTGTCTTCTTATGCGGCGCCGTGGTTCGACCTGACCAAAGAAGTGCTGTTCAAAAGCTGCGTACTTTTGATCGGCGCCGCCCTGCTCTGTCTTTTGTTGCGCAAAGCGCCTGCGCCGATTCGACATCTGGTGTTGTCGCTGGCTTTGTTCGGGGTGGCCGCTTTGCCGCTGCTTTCGATTGTATTGCCCGCCTGGGAAACGCCTTTGCCCTCGTATGTGCAAAATCGCATCAGGCCGGTCGCCGTGGCGCCTTCTGTCCCATTGACTGCCGAAGTCAATCCGCCCGCGACCGTGCAAATGTCAACCGCAAGCGATGGCGACGCACCAAAAACAACCGACTGGGCAACAGTGACTTTTGTGGTGTGGATTGTGGGCACGGCTTTTTTCGCGGCGCGCCTGCTTCACGGCTACTGGCAACTGGCGCGATTGCACCAAGCGACCAGGCCAACCAACGACGCGACTTTGCTGCAAGCGTTGCGCGACGCGGGATCGAGTACTCGAACTCAGTTGCGATTGGCGCCGCCCGACAGTTCGTTTGTGCCGATGACGTGGGGCTGGAGGCGTCCCGTTGTGATGTTGCCGCAGCAATCGCAGGCGTGGCCAGCGGAACATTTGCGTTCTGTTTTGCTGCACGAAGTGTCGCACATCCAGCGGCGCGATTGGATCACGCAAATGATGGTGCAATGGATTTGCGTTGGGTATTGGTTTCATCCTTTGGTGTGGATGGCGGCCAAGCGTTTTCAAATTGAAGCCGAATTGGCGTGCGACGACCGCGTTTTGGCGATGGGCGTCGAGCCTTCGCAATATGCGGCTCATCTGCTGGAAGTCGTCAAAATGATGACGCCGAAAACAGAAGAGAAAGCGGTGGCGAAAGGCCGTTTTTCGCAGGTGGAAGGCCGTTAGATGATTGGGTGCTATACGCTTGAATAACGTTGTAGGGACGCAGATTTCTGCGTCCGCTGTGTGAAAGTGTGAACTGGCGGACGCAGAAATCTGCGTCCCTACAACATTAGCAACCTAATTTGCGAAGCGCAATTTAAGTGAGTTCGAGTACTCGATACTCGGCTCAGGGAGTCTGCAATGAAGATCTTAATGAACGTTGAAGATGTATCGGTCACGATGGCGCAAGCGTCACAACTCAAGCAGCGTTTAAGCGCTATTCTCGATGGCAAGCACGCTCGTCGCCCCGTCACTCGCTGGACAGTCGCGGCCTTGTTCGTTACCACGGGCGCTGTTCTGCCGTTGCTGGCATCGGCTCAGAACTCCGGCACTTCAGCCCGCAACGCCCAGAAGGCGCAATCTGCGGTGTACGAATCTCTCAACTACGGGTTTGACGTTCAAGAAAATGGGTTTGACATCAAAGAAGCCGCCAAAGCGACCAACTTGAAGATTTTGCGCCAGGGATTTGGCGCTGATGGTGTGCCCATAAGCCGGTGGACAGAACTGTCAAGTGCGCAGTTTCTGGTTGCGACGCTGCTCTACAATGACCCTTCCACGTTGCAACTCGCTTTGGATAAAGGGGTCGATGTCAATGCTCGGATGGAACACGGAATCACGGCTTTGCACGTCGCAGTGATCTTTCGGCGCGCCGACATGGTGAACGTCCTGCTGCGCAACGGAGCCGACATCAACGCGCAAGCCGCCGGCAAAACGCCCCTCGATTACATGGCGGTTCCGCCACATCGGTTTGCGCAAACAGGCCAGGATCAACAAATCCTTCAGATGCTCAAGCAGGCGCAAGCCGCTGGCGGTTCGCGTCGGGCGGCGCCGCCGAAAGCGCATTCAAAAGTCATTGACGAAGGGCGAGTATCGCCCCGCGATGCGGTTTCCGCCAGTAACCTCAAGCAGATCGCGCTCGGTGCTTTCATGCTGGAAACGAAGCAGGGAGCTTTAAAGATCACGCCTCAAGACTTCGAGGCGCAACTGTTTCCCTATCTGCATACCACGGAACTTTTCCGTTGCCCTTCAATTCCAAGCGGCGAAGGTTACAGCTTCAACGGCAACCTGACGAATCTCAAGTTGAGCGATCTCTTGTACCCGCATAAAACCGTGATGTTCTACGAAAGCCGAAACGGAGAACTGGACTTTCGCCACGACGAAACCGCAACTATTGCGTTCGCCGATGGCAGTGTCGGCGCCGTCACGCGAGAACAAGCGAAAACGCTGCGCTGGAAGCCATAACTGTGCAAAATCCAGTTATCGAGTACTCGATGCGCCGACTTAGAACCCCGGAGATTCGCATGAAGATTTGGATGAACGTTGAAAACGTCGCATTAACAATGGCGCAAACGTCGCAAGTTTCGCTGCGTTTGCGCGCAGTTCTGGACACCAAGCGCCGCCGCCATCCGCTGGGGCGCGCGACAATCGTGTCGGCGTTGTTGCTGACGGCAAGCGCAGTTCCCCTTCTGGCGGCGGCGCAAACTAAAAGCGATCCGGCGATGCAGGCCAAAGACAGCAAAGCGCAACCGCAATATCGGTTTAACGTGGACGGCAAGACTTTGTGGCTGATCACTTCCACGAGCGGCGCGGTCGCGCTCGTGGCGCCGAAATCGACCGAAGACAAAGATTTCATTGACTTCGATGTTCCCGATGGACAAATCATGTTTGCTGCGAAAACGGTTTGCATGGCCGGAGGAAAATTCGCCTTGAATGGCAACGTCGTCGTTTCTGTGCGCGATAAAAGCGGCAAGGACACGATCTTGTTCAAAGCCGAGAGTGCAACTTTGGTTGGCATCGCTCCTCCAACCGGAATCCGGGGCGGGAAATTCGACTTTGCTGCAAAAAAGGTTATTGCTCGAAAAGACGAACTTGTTCTCAATGACCATGCCGCCCTTACGGTTCGAGACAAAAAAGACTTGAGCAAGATCTTGTATCGGTTGGAAGCGGAGAGCATGACCCTCCAAATCCCCGCGCAAACCCGCCGGTAAAGGTTTTTCACAATTCAACAGAAAGGCCGCGCATAGAAAATATGCGCGGCCTTTTGTGCTCAATCGAGTACTCGAATCAATCGATTTTGATCGTCTTCGGGTCGAAAGTGGGCTTGGGATATTTGGGATCGATCTTTTCCATCGCTTCGACAATCGCTTCGGCCAGGGCGATATTGCGCGCCCATTTGTGGTCGGCGGGAATGATATTCCACGGCGCCCACTCGGTTGAACAATGATTGAGCGCGTCTTCATAGGCGTCCTGATAATCGTCCCACAAAGCGCGTTCGGTCAAGTCGCCGGGGTTGAACTTCCACAGTTTGTCAGGATCGTCCAGGCGCGCTTGCAAGCGCGCTTTTTGCTCTTTCTTGGAGATGTGCAAGAAAAACTTCAAAATCGTGACGCCGTTATCGGTCAGCAAGCGCTCGAAATGGTTGATGTCATCGAAGCGGCGATGCGCGGTGTCTTTGTCGATCAGCTTGTGAACGCGCACGATCAAAACGTCTTCATAATGCGAGCGATTCCACACGCCAATCACGCCGCGCGGAGGCACTTTCTGGTGAATGCGCCACAAAAAATCGTGTTCCATTTCCTCGGCTGAGGGCGCTTTGAAAGAAGTCACCACAACGCCGGACGGATTGACGCCGCTCATAATGCTTTTGACCGCGCCATCTTTGCCGCCGGTATCGGTCGCCTGCAAGACGATCAAAACGCTCTGCTTGCGCTCGGCGTAAAGCGCTTCCTGCAAGGTAAAAAGTTTCTCGCGCAAATGTTCCAGGCGCGCGGTGATTTCGTCTTTCGACTTGTAGCCGCCGGTCGCATCGGTCGGGATGTCGCTCAACTTGATCTTCTTGCCCGGCTTGACACGCACTAAATCGGTTTTTTTCATGGTTTTCCTTGGAACCGCAAAGACGCAAAGGCGCAGAGAAATGGTAGAGAATCGAAATTAGAAGTTTGTCATTCTGAACGAAGTGAAGAATCTAACTGCAATCAGACGTTGAGTTCCACTCACAATGACAAATTTTCACGGACGAGCCTTAACTTAATTTCCTTGCGTCTCCGCGTCTTTGCGGTTCATTGCCACGCGCTCTTTCATCGCCTCGAGTACTCGATCCGGCACGGCGGCTCCTGTATTCGTCACACCCAATTGGATGTCGGGCTTGCTCAGTCCATGCCAATCGCTGCCGCCACTTTCCAGCAAACCAAACTTTTGACGCGCCGCTTCGGCCCAACGCGCTTCGTCTTTGGTGTAACGCGAGTAAAAAGTTTCTATGCCGTCCAAACCCCAACTCATCCAATCGCCCAGCTTTTCTTCGAGTTGCGCCAGCGTGAAATTGCGATTGAGCGGCGGATGCGCCCACACCGAAACGCCGCCCGCCTGGTGAATCAAGCCGATGGCATCTTTGGGCGAAAGCACGGCTTTGGTCGCATACGCCGGTTTGCCGTCCGCCAGGTAACGGTCGAAGGCTTCCTGCGTTGTCGCCACATAACCGCGTTGAATCATCGCCTGCGCGAAATGCGGACGACCAAGCTGGCCATGTTCTCCAGCGAAAACGCGCACTTCGCGTTCTTCGAGCGGCAAACCCAGTTCGCGCAAATTGTCTAAAATCTCGCCGTTGCGGTTTTTACGCGCCGCTTGAATCGTTTCGAGTACTCGAATCAGTTCCGAATCGGGATTGATGTAATACGCCAGCAAGTGAAAACGCCCGCCTTCATAGGAAGTCGAAAGTTCCACGCCGGGCACGATTTCAACGCCCAATTTTTCACCGGCGGCGAACGCTTCATCCCAGCCATAAATCGTGTCGTGATCGGTCACGCCAAGGGCGCTTAAACCTTGCTTTTTGGCGAGTTCAACCAATTGCGTCGGCGTCAGCGAACCATCGGAGGCGTTGGTGTGCGCGTGTAAATCGAGAGACATAAAGAAAATGATGAATACGGAATGATGAATGATGAATAACGAACCTGAAGCGTGAGCGACGGGTGAAAACTAACAGTTACATCCAAACTCAAAGTTCACCCGTCGCTTACGCTCGGGGTTCGTTGTTCGAGGCGTTATCGAGTACTCGAAATGAGTTGTCGTGCTTCCAGATACGCCAAAATCTTGTGCACCGAATCTTCGACCGATTCACGGTCGCTTTCGACTGTAATGTCGGGGTTTTGTGGTTCTTCATAAGGGTCGGAAACGCCGGTGAAGTTCTGGATTTCACCGGACAGCGCCTTCTTATATAAGCCTTTCACGTCGCGCGCCACAAGGGCATCGAGCGAGGCGCGGCAATAGACTTCGACGAAAGTGGCGCCATCGGCTTCGGTCATTTCGCGGCATTCTTCGCGCACATTGGCATAAGGCGAAATGGCGGCGGAAAGCGCGATCACGCCGTTGCGTGCCAGCAGGCTGCACACGAAACCGATGCGGCGAATGTTGATATCACGGTCTTCCTTGCTGAAACCCAGACCTTTGCTGAGATGCGTGCGCACAATGTCGCCGTCCAAAACTTCGACGCGATAACCGCGACGCGAAAACTCATCGTATAAGCTGTCGGTCAAGGTGCTTTTGCCCGAACCGGACAAACCCGTGAACCACAACGTGAAACCCTGATGCAACTCTGTTTGCAACCGAACACCTCGTTTCTTAAAATCCGTAAAATCGTTTTGTATTCTATCGCAAACGCCCGCCGTTGTTGAATGCTGGCATCGAGTACTCGAATCCACTTTTGACACGTTTTCGCGCCCTCGTTACACTCGCGGTGCTTTCGTTTTCGTTCGACCTTTCACTTTCTTCTTTCTCGCATGAACATTCCACCCGTCGAAGGTTCGCCGTCACCCGAAAATGAAACGCCCGCGCTCGTCGAAACTGCCTCGACTTCAATCGGGACGCCTGCGGTTGCCGCGCCTTCCATCACGCGCCAGATCATCGACAGCATCGCGTTCGCGTTCTCGGCAATTCTTTCGCCGTATCTCGTCATTCCCTTTGGAACCGTCGGCATTGTCGCCACGCAATCGTTTTCGCGTCGCACCTTTGTTTTGTGGACGTTTCTCAGCGTTTTATTCTCGACTGTAATCCCCGCGATTTACGTTCTGATTCAAATCGCGCGCGGCAAAATCACTGACGTTCACGTCATGGAACGCGAGCAACGCGGCGGGCCGTTTTTGGTCGCTGTGATTTCGGTCGCCATTGGCGCCTTTGTCTTGCGCGCTATTGGTGCGCCCGCGGTGGTGTGGGGCATCGGCCTCATTCTGCTGGTGAATGGTTTGGTGCTTTCATACATCACCAACTTTTGGAAGATTTCGATGCACGTCGCGGTTTTAACGTCCGTCGTTATCGCCTGCATTATCTTGATTCCAAACGTCGGCTTCTGGCGCCTGGTATGGATGATTCCCGCCTTGATGTGGGCGCGCAAAATGCGTGGTCGCCATTCGCTGTGGCAAGGCATCGGCGGTTTCACTGTATCGGGCGCTTTAACCGCGCTCGTTTTCTATACAGTCAAATTGTGGCCGATTGTCGAAGGCGCTTTTCATCGTTTGATAGTTCATGGCCATTGATTACCCAGATTTCGAGTACTCGATTTCCGCATTTCCAATCATGGGAATCAAAATCTTCGTTTTGTCATCGAACGTTCATATCAAGAAAGAACACTTTACAAATGTCCTGGCGTCTTTGCCAAAACTGCAAGGTCAGGAAACAACGGGTTCGCCAGAAAACCGTCACTTTATGTGGCTGCCGTGTTGCAATCTCGCCGATGTTCAAACGCTGAAAAAAATGCGCGCGCTGTGGCGTTGGCCATTTGAAATGAATGAAGATGGCGATATTGATGCTCTGTTCTTCACCGGCGAAAAACGCGGCGATGAAAATTTGTTTTTCGCAGCTATCGCGCCTTACGTGTCTTCAGGAAGCGAAATCGTCGTTTTGAGTGAAGGCGATGGCGAAGGCTACAAAGTCTGGCGTTGGTTGTTCAACGGACAAGCGTGCCAGAAACAAAACGGCCACATGTTTTTGAATAACAAGCGCAAATAGAGTACTCGAAACCTCTTTTATGAACGCTGAAGAACCTCAAAACGCCGCCGCATTTCTCACGTTTTGCCAGGTCGCGGAACAAGTGGGCGCAACTGCCAAGCGCCTGGAGAAAGCAGCGTTTCTGGGCGACTATTTCGCGTCATTAAACGACGACGATCTGGTTTTGGCGGCGCGTTTTTTCGCAGGCAGCGTTTTTCCTTTGAAAGATCAACGCACTTTGAATATCGGCGGCGCGGCGTTGACCAAAGCACTGCTCGAAGTCTCGCAAGTCGATGAAAACGTGTTGCGCACGCGCCTGGTTCAACTGGGCGACTTGGGCGATTTGGCGGGCGAAGTTCTGACAGATTCGAGTACTCAATTGCTGTGGTTGCGCGATATTGCGGCGAGTTTCACCGATCTGGCCGAAACCTCCGGCACCAAAAAGAAAACCGAATTCGTCATCACTTTGTTGCGAAAGTTATCGGCGCTCGAAGCGAAATACGCCATCAAATTGATGAGCGGCGATTTGCGCATCGGCTTGAAAGAAGGCGCAGTCGAAGACGCGATTACGCGCGCCGCCAACGTCCTTGTCGCGCAAGTTCAATGGACAAATATGTTGACCGGCGACATCGGGCAAACCGCACTTTTGGCGCGCCATCATCAACTTGAAACCGCGAAATTGCAACTTTTCGCGCCGATTAAATTCATGCTCGCTTCGCCTGCAGCGGATCTGGAAGAAGTCGCGCGACAAATGCCCGACAATTTTGTGGTGGAAGACAAATACGACGGCATTCGCGCGCAGGCGCACATCGCGCCAAACTCAATCGAGTACTCGAAAGCGCATGGAACAGTCGTTAAAGATGAATGCGTCGCGCTTTTTTCGCGCACTTTGGATGAAATCACGCGCTCGTTTCCCGACTTGCTGCAACCTTTGGCGAACCTTCTGCACAACAACGACGGCCTGATTTTAGACGGCGAAATCGTGCCGATTCGGGGCGACAAAATCCTGCCGTTTCAAGAATTGCAAAAACGCTTGGGACGCAAAACTTTGAGCGACGAAGTTCTATCGCAAATTCCCGTCGCCTTTGTGATTTACGACATTTTGTATGGCGCCAATCGCGTCCTAATGAACGAGTCTTTCTCAATTCGTCGCGCCGCTTTAGAAACGCTGCCAACGGACAAAATGAGAACACGTCGCGCGCCATCGCAAAATTTTTCGGACGCCAAATTATTGGATGAGGAATTTGTGGCGGCGCGCGCGCGCGGCAACGAAGGCTTGATGGTGAAAGACCCGCGCGCTTCTTACAAACCCGGGCGGCGCGGGCGCGAATGGCTCAAAATCAAAAAGGCTTTGGCGACCTTAGATGTCGTGGTGACGAGCGTCGAAGTCGGTAACGGGCGCCGCAGCAAGTTCCTTTCAGATTTCACTTTCGCCGTGCGTGCCTCAGAAACCGACGCGACTTTGCTCAACGTCGGCAAAGCGTATTCCGGCCTGACGGACGCTGAAATCGGCGAACTGTCCGAATGGTTCAAGGCGCACACGACTGCGGAATTCGCGCACGGCAAAGTTCGCGTCGTCGAACCGAAGATCGTTTTGGAAATTACCTTCGACCGCGTGCAGCCTTCGCCGCGCCACAAAAGCGGTTTCGCTCTGCGCTTCCCACGCATTCTGCGACTGCGCCCCGACAAACCCGTCGCAGAAATCGACACGCTGGAAACTGTCAGAAAATTAGCGAAAAGTTAAGCGCATCGAGTACTCGAACCACGATTTACAAGTGCCCGAAATACAGGTTCGTATCGTAATCGAAAGAAACAATGCCATTTGTTTGATGCGCCTCGAAAATACGCTGCAATTCTTCGAGCATGGGCAAAGAGCGCGCATCGTTTTCATCGGGCGCGTAAGAACTTGAGAGCAAGCGGCCGCGCAGTCCCGCGAAATCAAAGGTTTGCGCGTTCTCGAAACGACGGCTTTCAAAACCGTTTTCGCCAAAGAATTGCGATAGAACCTTGTCATCAATGCGCGTATGATCGACTTCCGCGTAATCCGTCCCAAAGGTTTGCAGCAATTGTTCGTAGTCGCGCAAAAATGGCGTGCTGTCCATGCGACGTGCGTTCCAGACCAGCACAATCCAGCCATCGGCTTTGCGAATGCGCCCAAATTCGGTTCGACACAGTGCGTGATCGAACCAGTGAAACGCTTGTCCCGCTGTCACGAAATCGGCGCTCGCATTCGGCAAAGTTGTGTTTTCCGCGGTGCCGTTGATGCTGCGAAAGTTCGAGTACTCGAAGAGCAGTTTTTCGCCGGCTTGTCGCATGGCCAGGTTGGGTTCCACGCCGAAAACCACGTTGCCGTTGCGCAACAACACTTCGCTCAAAAGTCCAGTTCCCGAACCAATATCGGCGATAACGTGGTCGGGCGCGAGCGCGCATTCGCTTTGCAAGGTTTGCAAAACCTGCGGCGGATAAGACGGACGATATTTGATGTAATTTTCGACGCGATTTGAAAAACGATGGAGAGAAGACATAACTTGTAGCGTAGCAAAACGCAAAATAATTTCAATCCGCTGCAGCTTACTCGTTCGAGTACTCGATGCGCAATTTGTTCAGCTTCGCCAGCATCAAGGATGGATCAATCAATTGCTGCATCGCTTGACGCGCGGCATCCACATCAGCGCGCGACAGTTCTCCCATTTCAGACAACAACCGGCAACGCTCGAAGTGACAGCGTGCAAGAGCCGAATTGCATCCTTGGTTTTTCCAGTTCGCCAACTGGCGGTCGCGCGAATCCAAAACGTCGCGCCATTCTCCGCGCGCTTCACGTAACGCAGCATAGGCTGCGGAGTAATCTGCCATACGCGCCATTTGATCGGCTGCCAGACGGCTCAAGCGTTTTGATTCGTCGAGCTTTCCTTCGTGGTGCAAAGATAGTGCTTGCCACATTTGCAGTCCCAGCGTGAGCATACGCTGGTTTTTACGCCGTGCGTAAACTTCGCCATTTTGTGCGTGTTCCTTCAACTGTCCCCAGTCCTTCAAGTGGTAAGTCGTGAAACACAAATAGGCGTAAGCGGACGCCATATGAAAGTCCAGATCGAGCGTGGCTTGCGACACTAAATCGAAATACAGTTGAGCGGCCTCATGCGCTTTTTCCCAGTGTTCCAGTTCGAGTTCAAACGTGATACGCAGTTCTTGTATCTCGAATAGATGATCATCATACAAATCCGTTTGTGATGATACAAAGGTGAGCGCATCTTCAACTGCTGCTCTATAACCCATTGCGTCCACTTCGATGTGAACATTGATGAGGTCAATGTGAATCAGCAATTGTTGAGGACAACCGTTGTAAATCGGCTTGCGCGCTTCAACTACGGCGCGCACGGCGGCATTCAGAGCGACACGGTAGTCGCGCGCATTGTGCAATAACACCAACACGCGGCGGTGCATAAAGAAAACAACCCACCACGCTTCGCCCAAGGTTTGCGCCAAGGTGCGGCCTTCTTCGATGAGCGACAAAGCACGTCCTGGTTCAGTTTCCTCTACATCCCACGCTTCGCAGTGCAGCGTCCATAAACGCTGACGTTCCACGTCGCCTGCGGCTCGCGCGCGACGGGTAAAGTCGTGAACCCAATCGTAAATCGTTCTGCCAGTCAATGCCATAAGAATTGTGTTTGTAGGGGCTTGGCACGCCAAGCCCTTAATTTATTCACCAATCGAGTACTCGATACGCAATTGTTCCAGCTTCGTCAACATAATTGAAGGATCAATCAATTGCTGCATTGACTGACGCGCGATTTCTATATCGTTTCGTGTCAACTTTCCCATTTCCGATAACAAACGACAGCGTTCATATTGACAGCGCGCGGTGGCGGAATGGCGCCCGCTGTTGGCTAAGACAGACAGTTCGTGGTCGCGCACTTTGAGGGCTTCGCGCCATTGGCCGCGCGCTTCACGAATCGCCGCATAGACTTCAAAATAATCGTCGGATGGAACCGAAGCCAGACGCGTCATTTGTGCCGCAGCCAAACGACTTAAACGTTTCGATTCGTCGCTTTTCCCTTCGTGCTGCAACGACAAAGCCTGACACATTTGCAAGGTTGAAGTCAGCGCGCGGCGATCTTCACGACGCGCGTAAACTTCGCCGTTTTGCGCGTGTTCCTTCAATTGCGCCCAATCGTTGAGACGATAAACGGCGCTGCACAAATTGGCGTAGGCGCTGCCCACATAATAGTTCAAATCGAGCGTGGCCTGCGACGCCAAATCGAAATACAAGCGCGCTTCGTCATGCGCTTTCTGCCAGTTTTCTAATTCGAGTTCCAACGCCATACGTAGGCTTTGCATCACGAAAATGTGATCGTCGCACAAATTCTTTTGCGATGACAAAAACGTCAACGCTTCTTCAATTTTCGCTCGATAACCGACCGCATCGACTTCGATATAAGCGCTGATGAGGTCGATGTGAATCAAAAGTTGATGTGGACAGCCGTCGTAAATCGGCTTGCGCGCTTCGATGACCGCGCGCACGGCAGCATCCAAAGCAGCGTGATAATCGCGCGTATAATAAAGCATGAGCGACACGCGGCGATGCACGAAGAAAATGACCCACCACGCTTCGCCCAGGGTGTGCGCGAGCGTGCGGCCTTCTTCGATGAGCGACAAGGCGCGGTCGGGTTCAGTTTCCCTCAGCGCCCACGAATCGCGGTGCAACGTCCACAAACGCTGGAGATCAAGGTCGCCCGCAGCTTGTGCGCGACGCAAAAAATCGAAAACCCAATCGTAAATTGTTCTGCCAGTGAGTGCCATAAAATGTGTTTGTGTCTTGAACGGGCTTGGCGCGCCAAACCCCTACGTTCATTCGCCATTCGAGTACTCGATGCGCAATTGTTCCAGCTTTTGCAGCGCCTTTTCAGGAAGAATCAAACGCTGCGCAATGTCGCGCGCCGTTTGCAAATCGCTTGCAGTCAAACGTCCCAATTCTCCTAATAATTGACACCGATGTTGATGTCCACGCGCTTCCAAAGCGTTTTGACCTTTGTCTCGCAAACGTTCGAGTTGACTTTCGCGGGTTTTTAACGACAGTTCCAAATCGCCTTTGGCTTCGTGAAACGCGCACGCGGCGTCGAAATATCCGGGCCACGGCGTCGCGCCCAGCGAAGAGGCGATTTGCAGCGCGCTTCGATAATGGCGCGTGGCGTCGTTTTCCATTTTCAAGTGGCGTTCGGACAAGGCGCGCCACATCAAGAGTTCGACCAGATGAAGCGCGTTGTCGCGGCGGCGCGCGCATTCTTCGCCGCTTTTCGAGTACTCGAATATGTCATTCCAGCGTTGTCGTTGGTTCGCCACACGGCACAAGCGATAGAACGCATTGGACGAGTAATGATAGCGGCTCAAGGGTTCGGACGATCTCTGCGCTTCGGCTAAATAAGCGAGTGCCGCTTCGTGCGCCTGCTGCCAATCATTTGTGCCGCAACCGAGTTCTTTTTCAAACAGAAAATCGCTGCGCGCCTCGTGCATCATAAAAACGCAACTGCCGAAGTTCGCGGCTTCGGTGTCCAAGAATTGCAACGCTTCGCGCACGCGCTCTTGGTAGCCGCAGGCATCGACGCCAGCATACGTCGCCACCAGATCAATGTAAATATGGACGCGATGCTTGCAGCCCGCGTAAACCGGCTTGCGCGCTTCAATACTCGTACGCACCGCCAGATCGAGAGCGGCTTTGTAATCGCCCAGACCCCAGCGCAAGGCTTGCAGCTTCCAATAGTCGCACATCAAAACCCACCACATTTCATTGTGCTGCAAGGCCAGAGCACGCGCTTGATCGAGCAGTTGCAGCCTGCGTTGCGGATCGCGGTAAGTCTCGTGCTGTGACGCAAAGAAAAGCTGCGCGATGCGCAAACGCTGTGAATCGCCGCTTTGAATCGCGCGCATAATCCATTCTTCTGTCCAATCGCTCATGGCGGCAATCCATCCAAAGATTTGGTGATGTCGCCAAATGCGCTCGCCGCATCGTTGGCCGTCATCGTGCGACCCGAAAAAAGTCGCGCGATCTGTAAAATTAACGTGCAAATCGCGGCTTTTCCAGTACTCGATGGTTGCGATGCCAAGCGTCGCACCAGAGGGCACGACGCGTTGAGGAAAAGCGTGCCATCAATTTGTTTATCCGCCGCGAGGTTTTCGACGTAATCGCCCATCAAGCGCGCCAAAGGATCGGGGATTTCGCCTTCGCCCATCGCTTTGCGCGATTCCAAAATGAACTCGGCGTCTTCGGGATAAAACATCAGCGCGGGCGTCTCGTGAGGCCGAAAACTGGCGACCTGCGCGCGCACGCCCTGACGATCATACCAGTTGATTAGCGAAATAAACGCGTCGTCTTCAATCGGGCGCAAAAGTTCGCTGCCTTCGCCATCCAACCTCACCAGATTGGTTCCGCTGTGACGAGCCGCATATTTATGCAAAAACGGCGCGACGGCAAACCACGACGCATCAATGACCGGCACGCCGTGACCTTCGGCCAGCATTTGCTCTTGCAGTGAACCCAGTTCGCGCGTCACGTAATACAACGTGCCGCCACTTTGTTCGGCGTATTCCGGCAACGTCAAATGCCCGCGCGACGTGCGAAAACTCACGATGTCGGCGACGGCTTCAAAGAAACTGTTGTCCTGCACTGCCCAACCGGTAATGACATCGCTATGACCGCGCACGATCTGCTTCCACACCTCAGGTTCTTCGTGCGCGACTTGTCGCAAACCGTCGGCGAGTTGTTCTTCCAGCGCGGTTTGAACCCATCCGAAAGTCTCGTCCTGATGAATGTCTTCGCGCGAGGCCGTCGGTTGCAAAAGCGGACAGTCAATCACGCCGCGCACGAAACGCGCCCACGGCGGCAACAAATTCCGCTCATCGCCGCGAATGAACATATTGCGAATAAAAACGCGCAAATCGCCATATTCGCGCAACGACGCGACCGAGCCTGGCGGCACAAACAGAAAACCGTTGAGCGGCAACGTCACATAATCGCGCCCCACGTCGATTTTCGCGTCGTGCAAAGGAATCACACACAACGGCGCGTCCGTCTTGAAAGCGCGCTCGATATAATTGCGCGTCGCGCTTTCCGCATCATCGGCGAGCCACGGCGCTTTCATCAAGTTGGCGGGCGTCGGATCGCCGTTC
The DNA here is from genome assembly GCA_965277285.1 of Abditibacteriaceae bacterium. GTDB lineage: Bacteria > Armatimonadota > Abditibacteriia > Abditibacteriales > Abditibacteriaceae > DASVUS01. Next base: position 943,838 of record OZ255721.1, read on the forward strand.
AGGTGAATCGCAATCGGCAGAAAATCGGCGTATTGGCGAATGATGTCGAGCAGCATATTTTCGCGCAACACGAACGACGCGCTGCCCTTAACTTCCAATTCAATGGTCGTGCCAGCTTCTTTGCGACGACTGGGACGCATTTCGTAATCTTCATTTCCCGTCGAGCGCCACTCAAACGCGTCGTCTTCGCTTTGTGTTTTGAATGAACGCGTGACGACGCGCACATGAGAGGCGAGCAAAAACGCGCTAAGAAATCCAAAGCCGAACTGACCGATCAAATCCGCGGCTTTGTCAGGCGACAGCAAACTCAGATTGTCGCGCAGTTCGCGCGTGTAAGAGCGCCCAATCGTCGCCAGATAATCTTCGATTTCGCTTTCGGTCAGGCCATAACCGTTGTCGCTGAAGGAAATGGTGCGGTTGGGCGCGTCAATCGAAATGTCGATGCGCGGCTGATAATTGGTTTCGTCCGCCTCGGTTCGGCGACGCGTGCAGCCATCGTGCGCGTTTTGAATCAGTTCGCGCACGGCGACTTGCTTGTTGGAATAAAGATGTTCGGCCAGAACTTTCAAAAGTCCTGGCAAATGCAACTTGAACGGCTGCTTTTTGGTTTCTTCGCTCACGCTCGGCTCCTTTAGGACATTCGAGTACTCGATTTGGCTGCGCACAGTTTGACAAAACTGAACCGCCAGGACGTCAATTTGTAGGGGCGAGGCGCTGCCTCGCCCGCATCGGTTGCACCTTCACATTAGATTGAGCCAAAAGTTCGGGCGAGGCAGCGCCTCGCCCCTACAAGTCATGGGAAACTGCGGTTAACTTCAGTTATGGCTTTTTCCTCCGACGAAACCCTGCCCGACCCGACACCCAACATCGACCTGGCGCGAAACGCATTCAACGCGTTTCTCGATGCGACACCCAAAGACGCGCGCGTCGTTTGCCTGCATGACAACGACGCCGATGGCATTGCGGCTGGCGTTGTGTGGCAGCGCGCGATAGAGCGCCTCGAGTACTCGAACTGTGTGCGCGTCGTGCCCGACCGCGAGCGCAACGCCTGGACAAGCGAAAACCAACGGCGTGTGCGCGAACAAAATCCCGACGCGCTGTTTGTGCTCGATCTGGGAAATCAGCCCGCCGATGTCGTCGAAAATGTTCGCACCTGCTTCGTCGATCATCATCGTCCGGGACAAACGCGAGCCGATCAAACCTTGATTTCCGCTTATTCGTGGAATCCGGTTCCCAACACGTCGCTCATCGTTTACGATTTGTTTTCCAATTTGGTTGACATCACAGATTTGGATTGGATTGCCGCTGTCGGAACGTTTTCCGATTTGGGCGAACGCGCGCCGTTTGAACTTGTCGAAACGACCAAGAAGAAATATACGGCGAAATGGCTCAAAGAAGCCACAGCTTTGGTCAATGCGACGCGGCGCGCTTCGCAATCAAATCCCGAAGCCGGAGCGCGCGCTTTGCTCAAGTTCAGTTCGCCCAAAGAATTGTGCTTGTCGGACGACGAAGACGTTTTGCAAATGAAAGCGGCGCGCGAGGAAGTGAAAGTGGCATTGAACGAAGCCAAAAAAGGGGCGCCGATTTTCGCCGGACAAGTCGCTCTGATTCGCGTGCATTCGCGCTGCCAGATTCATCCTTTAATCGCGCAAATCTGGCGCGGACGCTTGCCCAAATACATCGTCATCGCGGCCAACGAAGGTTATATGGAAGGTCGCGTCAATTTTTCGGCTCGTTCGGGCAACGACACCAACGTTTTGCAATTTTTGCGCGGAGTGGAAATCAGCGACGGCGAAGGCAACTTCGGTCACGGTCACGATGGCGCAAGTGGCGGAAGTTTGCCACCCGCGCGCTGGAACGAATTGCTCGCTAAACTCGGCTTTGCACCGGATATTTTTGCGCGTTAAATCGGGAATCGAGTACTCGAATGGCGATTATTTTTACATTTCACTTTTGCTGTCGCCACCGTTTTACCTGATCTGGCTTGCGCGACACGAAGACGCAAAGTCTCCGTCGGCGTGGAAAGTCTTTTTTTGCATCGTTGCATCGATTCCTCTCGCTTTTTTCTTATGGGCGACAACGATAAGCTTCAGCTACGAAGGAACCAATTCGCTGGTATGGCTTTTTCACGTTGTCAACACTGCGATTGTGCTTTCTTGCTTCCTTGGCAAGAAGCTGTGGCAGATGCTGTTTGTCCTGACGATTTTCACTTGGGGTTTATATGGCTTTCATATGTTCTTGGCTGGATCTCCTTCTTACACCGACAGCCCCGAAGGACGCGTTCGTAGTACGAACTGGAGAAATGCTTCTCTGAAGAGTCAAGGCAAACCGCTTCTGCCCGCAGTGAGTTTTTCTCCGACGTGGCACACGTTTTTGACGCATCTTTACGCGGTGCATCCAAAATCCTGATTCGAGTACTCGATGAAGCATTTTCCATGAGAAAGTTCTTAAAGTTTGCATGGCGCACTGTCGTAAAAAGCGGCTTATGGTAGTGTATAGACGACGAAACTTCTTGTTTTCACAAGGACAACCATGACCATTTCCCTTTCAACACGTTCTTCTTCGGCTCGCCTGCGCGCCACTTTATTGTGCGCCACGCTCACGACGGGCGTTTTTTCCGTTGCTTCGGCGCCCGCGCGCGCCGATTCGTCCGCGACCAAAGCCGCCAAGTTCGCGTCCGGCCCCGGCGTCATACTTTATCTCGCCAGCAGCGTGGCGTTGCCTTTGATCGATGGCGATGAGCATGCGACGCAGCATTCGTTGCGCACGGCGGACGCGATTTTGACCAGTTCCATCATTACCGAAGGATTGAAGCGCGTTTTCCGCGAAAAGCGTCCCGACAACAACGAGCGCAACAGTTTCCCCAGCGGACACGCGACCGCCGCTTTCGCCGCCGCGACGATGGCCAGCTATTATCATCCTCGGCAGAGCGCCTTGTGGTATACCGGCGCGACTTTGATCGCGCTTTCGCGCCTGCAACTGCATCGTCATTACGTGCAAGATGTCGTGGCGGGCGGCCTGATCGGTTACGGCGTGGCGCGCTTTGAAATCAAACAACCGCACGGTTTGCTGTTGTCGCCTTTCATCAAAGCGGACGAAGGTAGCGACAATCGTCATCGCATGGGTTTCGCGCTCAGCGGCAATTTCTAATTCGAGTACTCGATATGAAACCCCACATCAGTTTGGTGACGCTGGGCGTGCGCGACCTGGAAAAAGCGACCGCGTTCTACCGCGCTTTAGGCTGGCAAACGCACGGCGATTTCGGTGGCGTGAGTTTTTTCGAGTTGAAAGGCGCGTGGCTGTCACTTTATCCGCGCGACGATTTGGCGCGCGTTGCGGAAGTTTCCAGCGAAGGCGACGGTTTTCGCGCTTTCACCCTCGCGCATAACGTCGCGTCCAAAGAAGAAGTTGATGTCGTTTTGCAACTCGCGCAAAGCGTCGGAGCGACAATCCAGAAGACGGCGCGCGATGCAGAATGGGGCGGCTATTCTGGCTATTTCGCTGATTTGGACGGCTTTTTGTGGGAAGTCGCATGGAATCCTTATCTCGATTTGACCAAGCCAGAATGACATTTCAAATTGACGCGTAGAGCGCCGCATCGAGTACTCGATTTGACAAAAAGACGCGCGCGCCGTATAATTCTTGTGACCTTTTAAGCGCGTCCCGTGAGGTGCGCAAAGGCACGCCATGAAAACTAATAACTTTAATTTAAGCCTTCTGGCTTCGCCTTCGCGCGAAGTTGGGAGGCTTTTTCTTTAACCGATGGCGAACTCCAAAATACCTAAAAGCCAAAACCCTGAACGCGCGCCCGGCGTTTTGATGGACGAAAATGACATCTCGCGCGCCTTGAAGAGAATCGCGCACGAGATCGTCGAACGCAATCGCGGAACCGAAAACGTCGTCTTGATCGGCATTCCGACGCGCGGCGTGTCGCTCGCCGAACGCATAGCATCGCATTTAAAAGACATTGAAAACCACGATGTTCCGTTCGGCGCGCTCGACATCACGCTGTACCGCGATGATTACAATTTGCGCAGCAGCGCGCCGCAACCGACGAAAATTAGCTTCGACATTGCGGGCAAAACCGTCGTTTTAGTGGACGATGTTCTTTTCACCGGACGCACCATTCGCGCTGCGCTCGATGCCTTGAACGATCTGGGACGGCCTGCGACCGTTCAACTGGCGGTTTTGGTGGACAGAGGTCATCGAGAACTGCCGATTCGCGCCGATTTCGTGGGCAAAAACGCGCCGACCTCGCGTGAAGAAAGTGTTCGCGTGCTGGTGCGGGAAAGCGACGGCGAAGATGTCGTGAAACTGGAGAAGAATTAACCATGGATAAACACGGATACGCACAGATGCTTTTAGATTCCACATTATCGAGTACTCGATTCATCTCCTTTTATCTGTGTTCATCCGTGTTTATCTGTGGTTAAAAACAAAATGAAGAAGCTCAATCGAAAACACGTTTTAGGCTTGCAGGATTGGACGCGGGACGAAATCAATCTCGTGCTCGACACGGCGCACAATTTCAAAGATGTGCTGGCGCGCCCGATTCGCAAAGTTCCCGCTTTGCGCGGCAAGGTCGTCTGCACCCTGTTCTTTGAACCGAGTACTCGAACTCGCGCTTCGTTTGAAACCGCCGCGAAGATTTTGAGCGCCGAAACTTCGTCTTTAACGGTCGCGGCGTCCAGCGTCAGCAAAGGCGAAACGCTCAAAGACACGATTTTGACGATGCAGGCGATGGGCGTCGATTGTTTCGTCATTCGCCATCCGCAAAGCGGCGCGCCCGAACTGGCGACCAAATACGTGCGCGGCTCGGTCTTAAATGCGGGCGATGGTTGCCACGAACATCCGACGCAAGGCTTGCTCGATTTGCTGACGATCCGCGACCACAAAGGCGTAATCGGCGGCCTCAACGTGACGATCATCGGCGATTTGCGACATTCGCGCGTCGCACGCAGCGGACTTTGGGGGCTTTTGCATTGCGGCGCGAACGTGACATTATGTGGCCCGGAAACGTTGCTGCCGCGCGAGTTCGAAGGCTACGGCGCGAAGCTGGAAACCGATTGCGACCGCGCCGTTGAAGGCGCCGATGTCGTGATGACGTTGCGCTTGCAAAACGAACGCATGAACGGCGTTTATCTGCCGAACACGCGCGAATTTGCCCGACTTTACGGCATGAATGAACGGCGTTTAAGCCGCGCGAAAAGTGATGCGATTGTGATGCATCCTGGCCCGATCAATCGCGGCGTCGAGATTTCCAGCGACTTGGCCGATTCTCCGCGCAGCGTCATCTTAGAGCAAGTCACCAACGGCGTCGCGGTGCGCATGGCGCTGTTGTATTTGCTGTTGGGCGGCGAGGAAGCCTGAGGAATGGAGAAAATTAACGGTTATGTATCCGAAGTTTTCTGCACCTTTAAGTCTGGTTGTTGCGATTATATTGCTGTTAGCGCACGGGCTTTTATTAATGGCGACATCTTGGTTCTTTCAAAGCCAGTACCGTTCTTTTTGGTTCAGCTTCTCGCAAGCGCTCGCAGTGTTTGGAGGAACGATTGTTCTCGGTCTTGCATTGCTCAATAAGCGGAAATGGGCTTGGTGGACAACAATTTTTGTCATCCCGCTCCTGTGCTCTTACGAAATGCGTTTATTGGCAGTGCCGATGGTTTTCAATCTCCTAAATTTGCTTTTCTCGGGATTTGAAACGGAGAACCGCGCACTCTTATGTGTTATGACAGGCGGGACATTGTTGATGACGATTAGCTTTGTGCTGCTCTGGAGTGAGGAAGTCCGCACAGAATTACAAATCAAAAAGAACAAATGAAAATTTTAATTAAAAACGGTCGAGTACTCGATCCTTCGCAAAACCTGAATAAAATCGCCGATGTACTGATTCGCAACGGCGTCATTGAAAAATCGGTGCAAAACGTAATGCGGACGGAAATTTGAGCCGAGCTCGCAGAACTGACGTTTCAGATAGCTTTTAATAAAGCGAACTTCAACGTGCGCATAATCCGCAGCATTGGGAGAAGAGGTCGATAATGAGAAAACTCGTGATGATACCTTTATTATTTGCGCTGTCGCTTTGTGCACCAGTTTTTGCTTCCACTGAAGTCACTACGCCTTCGGCGCGTGTCTCATCTTATGTGGAGAACGTTCGTCAGGGAAAAATTGACGAAGATGATTTTCTTGCTGTTATACCGGCGAACGGGGTTATTGGCGAACTAAAAAAATACGTTAAGGACCCCAATAAAAAAGTTCGTGAAGAAGTTTTTAAGAAGATATTGGCTGCACGACGATGTGCGGTTGAGAGTGGCGATAAGCCAAGCGCAAATGAAGCAGTGGAAATCACATTAGATGCTTTGAAAGGTGAAAAAGACCTCGGGCTAAGACGCCATTTTTTGGAGGATCTGCAGTTCCTACCACCTTCAGCATTTTCTCCTCGTGCCAAGAAAGCCATAAATAATATGCTGCAGAAGGAAAACTACAACCCAGCACTCATCCGTCTCGCAGGAACAGCACGCTCGCTTGAATCCGTGAAAATATTGAAGAATATCGCAGGATATTCAGCCACTCCGCTTAGTGATTCTGACGAGCTTCGCCAGGCAGCAGTCACGGCCTTAGCCAGTCTGGGCGAAAAGTTTTACATTCAGGTTCTCCTTGCAGCCATTGACAGAGAAACAGATTCTCTTCGTCTTCTCAGGCTTCTGCATGAGATTTCGTTAACTCGACAACCCGAAGCCGTTCAGGTTCTCTGCAAGTACACCTTTTCTCAACAGCGCGTTCCGAGTGTGATCGACGGTCTGGAAGGCACCAAGATAGCGGCTTATGTTGTCGATTATCTTTCGTTCACTGCCAAAGATGTTCCTATAGAAAATGGTAATCCCGCTGGAAATACAAACGAAGACATCCAAAGGGTGCAACAATGGATTCAAAAAGTTGGCGTTAGCAACATTTTAATTAAGCAATAGAAGGATTTGGCAACAGGCTGCATTTTCGATTTTGTCTGTTGTGATTTGCGCAGTTTAGCAAGCGCTTCTGCTGCCTTTGGAAGTCCAGCATGTCGCCCGAATAATATCAGCAAAATTTAAATCACAAATGAATCTCTTAATCAAAAACGGTCGAGTACTCGATCCTTCGCAAAACCTGGATAAAGTCGCGGATATATTAATTCGTAACGGCGTCATTGAAAAAATCGGCGCCAACCTCGAAGTCGCCGACATTCGAGTACTCAATGCGCGCGATTGCGTCGTCGCGCCTGGATTGGTTGACATTCATGTTCACGGGCGCACGCCAGGTCAGGAATATAAGGAAGACACGGCGTCTTTGACCGAAGCGGCGGCGCGCGGCGGCGTCACGACGTGTTGCGTGATGCCGAACACGATTCCAACGATTGACCGGCGCAGCGTTGTCGAAGACGTTTTAAGTCGCGCGAAAACTGAAGGCAATGGCGTGCGCATTTTGCCGATTGCCAGCGTTTCGATTGACGCGAAAAACGAGCAACTGGCGGAAATGGCGGAACTGAAAAGTTGCGGCGCGGTCGCCGTTTCGGACGACGCGTTTCCAATGCAGGACAGCGATTTCATGCGCCGCGTTTTTCAATATGCCAAGACCTGCGGCTTGGTCACGATGCTGCATTGCGAAGATATTTCGCTGACCGGCGGCGGACACGCGGGCGTTGGCAAAGGTGGCGGCGTGATGAACGAAGGCGTCGTTTCCAACGAAATGGGCTTGCGTGGGATGCCGCGCGTGTCCGAAGAATTGGCGGTTTTCAAAGCCTGCGCAATTGCGCGCGAAGTCGGCAACCGCATTCACATTTTGCACACGACAACCAAAGGCGCCGTCGAAACGATTCGTCGCGCCAAAGCCGACGGCGTTCAAGTCACAGCCGAAGTTTGCCCGCATCATTTCGCCTTGACCGACGAAGCGTGTCGCGGCTACAACACCAACGCCAAGATGAACCCGCCACTGCGACTTCAAGAAGATGTCGAGGCGTTGATTCAAGGCTTGCGCGACGGAACCATCGACTGCATTGCGACCGATCACGCGCCGCACGCCGCGCACGAAAAAGAACGCGAGTTCGACAACGCGCCATTTGGCATCATTGGCGTGGAAACGATGCTGGCCACGACCTTGAAATATTTGGTTGAACCCGGACATTTGATATTGAATCAAGCGATTGAAAAAATGACGTTCGCGTCATGTCGAGTACTCGATCTCAAGTTTGGAACGCTGACAGAAGGCGCCGCAGCCGATTTAGTCGTTTTCAATCCCGACACAAAATGGACGCTTGAAGCGCGAAAACTGGCGAGCAAATCGAAGAACACACCGTTCGATGGAGTGGAAATGCTGGGACAAGTTCGCGCAACGATTGTCGGTGGAAACGTGGTTTATGTCAGCGAATAAATTCGCCGCCAGAGAAAGGTGTCGGTCTTCACCGACACAGTTTCAAGTACGTTGTGTCAACGAAGGTTGACAACTTTCTCTGGCGGCGAATTTATTCGCTGGCCAACTGAAAAGGAACACGCCATGATTGAAGTTCAAGCCCCAATTACAGCCGTCACGGTTTACACCGACCGCGCGCAAATCACGCGCAAAGGGCGCGTCATGTTCGACAAAGACGGCGCGCAGGAGTTGGAGATCAGCAGTTTGCCTTATGGGATGGAGGCCGATTCGCTGCGCGCTTCAGGTCGCGGCCAAATTGCCGTCACGATTATTAGTGTGGAAAGCAAAATGCGTTTTCTCAACGAAACGGCGCACGAAGGCACGCGCACAGTTCAAGACCAGTTGCGCGAGTTGCAAGACCGCGACAACGTTCTGGTGCGGCGCGACGAAGTGCTGGCGCAACGCTTGGGAAGTGTGCAGCAATTGTCGGATAGCGCGGCTTCGCGTTTTGCGCGCGGCCTGGCTGAAGGCAAAACGTCGCTGGAAAGCGCACAGCAATTACTCGATTTCGTAGCGGCGCAAACCACGCAGATCAAGGAAGAACGATTTCAAATCGAACGCGAACGCCGCGATTTGATTGCGCAGTTGAACGCCTTGAAAGAACAAGTCGCGCAACTGCATCCCTCAAATCGCAAGCGCGACAACTTTGTCAGCGTCAGTGTTGAAGCACAAAGTGCGGGCGAGTGGGAACTCGAACTTTCCTACACTGTGCCCATGGCCAGTTGGAGGCCTTTATACGACGCGCGCTTGACGACGCAAGGTGTTACGGCGAACCTTCAATCGAGTACTGGATTGCCGCAAAATGCTTCCGGCAACGACGATTTCGACCGCGTTTTAACGCTCAATTACGGCGCGATGCTGAATCAGAAAACTGGCGAAGACTGGAACGAAGTCGCGCTGACGCTTTCGACCGCGCGCCCAGGATTGGGAAGTTTGCCGCCCAAACTCGACCCGACTTACGTGGATGTTTACGCGCCACCGATGCCACGTGCTGCTGCACCAATGGCATCTCGCAAGCGTGCAACTACGGAAGGTGAGAGTGGAGAATTCGATGAAAGTATCGACGAAATGTTAGGTATGCTCAAGCCAGTTGAAGCGAACCCCGCACGACGCGTCGAAGCGCAAACTGCAACAGCCGCAGTCGAGGAACATGGCGCGACGGTCACGTTTCGCTTGCCGCGCCCGATGAGTGTTCCGTCCGATGGGCAGCCGCATCGCGCGCAGGTTGCGACGCAGGATTTGCCGTGCAAACTCGATTTCGTCAGCGTGCCGCGTCGTGCCAGCCTGGGGTTTCTGCGCGCGACGACGCGTAACGATAGCGCGCTCAATCTGCTGCCTGGCAAAGCCAACATTTTCCGCGACGGCGAATTTGCGGGCAGCACCCAATTGGAATCCGTCGCACCGGCGCAAGAGTTCAAGCTGTTTCTGGGGCCGGATGAACAAGTGCGCGTCGAGCGCGAAATGACGGCGCGCGAAGTCGAAAAAAACCTGATGGGAAACGTGCGGCGCCATCATTTTTCTTACGTCATCAAACTGGAAAATTTGAAAACCTTTCCGGTTCGCCTGACAGTTCTCGATCAGATTCCAGTCAGCCGCAACGAAACGATCAAGGTGAAATTGCGCGAAACGAATCCCGCGCCACAAACCAACGAGATGGGCGAATTGCGCTGGGAACTGGTTTTACAACCCAACAGCAAAAGCGAATTGCGCTTCGAGTACTCGATTGAAGCGCCCCGTGATGCGCGCGTAACAGGTTTGGACTAATCGCCGCACTTTGTCATTCTGAGCACAGCGAAGAATCTATTTGAAGTTAGATTCTTCGCTGCGCTCAGAATGACAAACTCCTACTTTCGAGTACTCGATTTCTCTGTGAACTTTGTGTTCTCTGTGGTTAATCAAAAACAAAAATGAAAGCACTTCTTATTCTCTCCGACGGAACAACTTTTGACGGCACGCTGGTTGGCGCGCCTGGCACGACGACCGGCGAAGTCGTTTTCAACACCTCGATGACGGGTTATCAGGAGATTTTGACCGACCCATCGTACGCCGGACAATTGGTGGCGCTGACTTATCCGCTGATCGGCAATTACGGCATCAACGAAGACGACATGGAATCGATCCAGCCGCAGGTGCGCGGTTTTATCGTCAAGGAAATGTGCGATGTGCCGTCCAATTATCGCTCTCAAAGCAGCGGCGACAGTTATCTATTGAAGAACAAAATCACCGCGATTCAAGGCGTCGATGTACGTTCTCTGACCAAGATTCTGCGCGATAGTGGCGTAATGATGGGCATGATCACGACCGAACACAGCCGCGAAGAAGGTCTGCACATTCTCGAAAACCTGCCGCCGTATGACAGCGGAACTTATGCGCGCGAAGTCTCAACCAAGCGCGCCTATCAATGGCAGAATAAGCCTGCCGAAAGCAGCCGGCAGAAAGTAGGCGCAGAAACCCAGCCTCCAGCCTCCATTCCCCAGCCTCCTATTCAGTGGGAAATGCCGCTGGAAACATCGGCGCGCGTCGTCGTGCTCGATTACGGTACGAAGTTCAACATTTTGCGCGAACTGCGCGAACGCGGCTTGGAAGTCGTGGTCTTGCCTTGCACCGCAACCAAAGAAGAAATCCTCAGTTGGAATCCCGATGGCGTGATGTTGTCGAACGGGCCAGGCGATCCGCGTTCGTTGCAAGACGAAGTGCAAACCGTGAAGGAACTTCAAACCGAAAATCCCGCGATGCCAATGTTCGGCATTTGTCTGGGACACCAGATTATGGGGCAAGCCTTTGGCGGCGAAACTTATAAATTGAAGTTCGGTCATCGCGGCGCCAATCATCCGGTCAAGGATTTGACGACTGGCAAAGTCCATATCACCAGCCAGAATCACGGCTACGCAATTGATTCGAGTACTCTTCCCGACGATGTTGAAATCACGCACCTAAACCTGAACGACAACACGGTCGAAGGAATGCAGCACCGGAGCAAGCCGCTGTTTTGCGTTCAATATCATCCCGAAGCGAGTCCTGGCCCGAAAGACAATGCGTATCTGTTCGACAAATTCGCCGCGATGGTGAAGGCGCGTAAGGAAGGCGATGGATGAGCAACGAGTACTCGATGGACAAAAGCGCGTTCAGCGTTGTGCCGTTGCATGACAATTCGGATGACAGAGCCTATTGGCAATCGAAAACGGGCGCGGAGCGTTTGGCGGCGCTGGAGTATTTGAGGCAAACGGCTTATGGCTATGACGCAGCTACCGCGCGACTTCAAAGAGTTCTTGAAGTTGTTAAACGAACACAAGGTTGAGTATCTGATTGTTAGTGGATACGCCGTCAGTTTTCATGGCTACCCGCGTCCCACAGGCGACATCGACATTTGGATTGCCATCAATGAAGCCAACGCCCAGCGCATGGTCGATGTTTTGCGCGCCTTCGGATTTGCTTTGCCCAATTTGTCGCCACAACTGTTTCTCGATACCAACAATATGGTGCGAATGGGAATGCCGCCGGTTCGTATCGAGATTTTGAACGAAATCTCTGGCGTGCAATTCGACGAATGTTTCAAGCACCGCGACATCGCACAAGTTGACGACATTGCGATCAACATTCTCGCGTTGGACGACTTGAAGCAGAACAAAAAAGCCAGCGATCGTTTCAAAGATTTGAACGACCTGGAAAATCTTTAGCGAACGCATGCCATTCGAGTACTCGATTCTTCAACTCGCTTTAGGCGCTTTCAATAGCAACAACGGAACGTCCAATTGGTGGCGCACTTTGTCGACTGTGGTGCCGTGCATCACGTCTTGAATCAGGCGATGGCCGTGCGTGCTCATCGCCACCAAATCGACATTTTCTTCGCGCGCTGTTTTCAAAATCTCATCGGCGGGATTGCCGCGCCGCAGCACGTTGCGCACTTTGGGCGTTCGCGCGCTCAAACGTTCGCGCACCGTTTCCAGATATTCGCGGTCGGCTTTCATTTCCTGTGATTCGGCCAATTGCAGCGCATCGTAATTGCGCGCCGCCCAACCATCGGCGACGTGAATTAGCACGACTTCGGGATGAAACAGTTCGAGAAGCGGTTCGATGTGCGATAAAATCGCGTCGTCACTGGCGCTGTTTTCCACCGCCACCAAAATCTTGCGATACATAAACACGCTCCTTTTAAGTTGAACCGCTTAAGTTGAACCGCTTAAGTTGAACCGCCCAAGTTGAACCGCTTAAGTTGAACCGCCAAGGCGCCAAGTCCGCCAAGAAAGATTTTAAGGCTTCGTCATTCTGAGCACACTGTAAATAGATTCTTCGCTGTGCTCAGAATGACCAAACTTTCGCTTTCGAGTACTCGGAAACAATAAAATTCCAAGACCATTTTTATTCTTGGCGAACTTCGCGCCTTGGCGGTTCATTTTCCCTGTGCTGTTTGCCACAGCAGCCACACGTTCAATCCGGCGATGACGACGGCAGCTATCCAAGCGACAATTTTGAGCCACTGCGGGTTAACAAACTCGCCCATTTTGCGCTTGTCGCTGGTAAACATCACCAACGGGAAAACCGCGAAACTGAGTTGCATACTCAGGACGACCTGGCTGAAGATCAAGAGTTTATCAACGCCGCGATTGCCATACATCGCCGTTACAACGATGGCGGGAACAATCGCAATGCCGCGCGTAATCAAACGGCGCAGCCACGGGCGCATCCGCAAATCGAGAAAACCTTCCATCACGATCTGACCGGCCAAAGTTCCCGTCAGCGTCGAATTTTGTCCCGAACCCAGCAGCGCAACCGCGAACAGAGTACTCGCCAGCGACGCGCCAAACGCTGGAGAAACTTTGGTTAAAAGCGGCGTTAGCAGTTCGTGCGCGCGCTCGATTCCCGTCACATCGGTGTAGCCGCGTCCATGAAAAGCCGCTGCCGCGACGATCAAAATTGCGGCGTTGATGAACAAGGCGAAGGTCAAAGCGAGCGTCGAATCGAGCGACGCAAACTTGATCGCTTCGCGCTTGCCGCCTGCCGTTTGCTCATATTTGCGCGTTTGCACAATCGAAGAATGCAAATACAGGTTGTGCGGCATCACCGTCGCGCCCAAAATGCCAATCGCAATATACAGCTTTGAGAAATGGTTGGTCGAATCCGTCACGATTTCGGCGCGCGGAATAAAACCACTGAAAACCGCCGCATAGTCGGGACGTGAAAAGAACAATTCCGCCGCGAAACACAACGCGATGGTTCCCATCAAGGTAATTACGATGGATTCCAGCATCCGAAAACCTTTGTTTTGCAACGCCAAAAGCACGATCACATCCAACGAAGTCAGCGCGACGCCATAAATCAACGGCAAATGGAACAGCAAGTACAAAGCAATCGCCGAACCGATGACTTCGGCCAGATCACAGGCGGCGATGGCAATTTCGCAACCGATCCACAGAAATATGGCGACAGGTTTGGAATAGGCGTCGCGGCACGCCTGCGCCAGATCGCGCCCCGTCACGATGCCCAAACGCAACGACAAACTTTGCAACAAAATCGCCAGCAAATTCGACAACAAGATCACGCTGAGCAGCAAGTAGCCAAAGCGCGAACCACCTTCCAAATCAGTCGCCCAGTTGCCCGGATCCATATAGCCGACCGCGACCAGATAACCTGGCCCTGAGAACGCCAGCAACTTGCGCCAGAAGCTCGCGTTCGGCGGCACGACGAGCGAACCATGAACTTCCGGCAAACTTTCGCCGCTTCGTTCGCGCCGCCAGCCACTTTGCGGCGGATTCTGTGGCGCTTCCACAACGTCTTCATTCATCGTTTATGTCCTTTAACAAACTGTGCGCGGATTTTCTCGGTTCACAAAAGACGTATCGAGTACTCGATGCTGTTTCTGCGTTCGATTCGCGCCTGAAATCTCTGCCCTAATCTTCCGGTTTCACAAAAACCGTATGCGCCGGAGCGGTTCCCAGCACGCGTTTGCGACCACCGACGTGCAGATGCAAAACGCCTTCTTCAGGCACGGCGCGCATCACTTCGATTTTGGCGCCCGGCACCAATCCCAAGTCGCGCAAATGGCGCAAGGTTTCGCCGCGTTCATCGCTGGCGCGGCACATCGTCCACACCGTTCCCGAGGCGGCTTCGTCCAGGCGCGTCCAGTTATCGCGCGTCACCGTTCCATCGACACTTGGAATCGGCGCGCCATGCGGATCGCGCGTCGGATGACCCAGCGCCTCCGCCATTTTCGCCTCGACTTCCTCGCTCAAGAAATGCTCCCAACGCTCGGCTTCATCGTGCACTTTGTCCCAATCAATGCCTAAAACTTCGCTGAGGTAGGTTTCCACCAGGCGATGATGGCGAATCACTTCAAGCGCGATTTTTTCACCCGCGCTGGTCAGTTCCACGCCGCGATATGGCGAGTGAACCAGCAGCTTCAAGCCCGCCAGCTTCTTCATCATCGAAGTCGCTGAGGGCGGCGCCACGCCCAGGCGCGACGCCAAAGCCTGCGTCGTCACCACCGAAGCCGCGCCGTCGCTCGCCTGACGCAACTTGTAAATCGCCTTCAAATAATCTTCGCCTGCCGTGCTCAACGTCAGGCGCGAGTCCGTCAACTTATGGTTTTTAGTCATGTCTAATCTTTCCTTTAGCCTAACCTTTCCAGAGGATGATTGCAAGAAGTCGGCACGCTTTGTTCGTTGATAAGCCGCGTTCTATGTGATAGGCTTGCATGGCTTTCAACGGCGGAACAATTGGGATTTATAAAGAGCAACTGTGGCGCAAATAATAGATTTTTCGGCGGACGAAAACTTGGAATCATCATACGATGACGCGGCTTGGCAGCGGCAATTGGAAACTTTGCGTGCCTTGGCGCAGGTCGTCAACGATGAAAACCTGAGCGAACTCGAGATTGAACACGGCGGCGTTCAAATCACGCTCAAAGCGCCGTCTTCGGTGGCGCCGCAAGTTGTTTACGCGCCGTTTTCGGTCGGGGAAAACGCGCATATCGAGTACTCGAATGCGCCGCTTACAACCGATAACGCGCTTGGGATAGCTTCAAAAAGCGAAAGCAAAGCGCCCAGCGGAACGCCGATTGTAACGCCGATGGTCGGCTTGTTTTATCGCGCGCCCAGCCCCAACGACCCGAACTTTGTCGAAGTCGGCGACCACATTGAAATCGGTCAAACCGTCGGCTTGGTCGAGACGATGAAGGTGTTCAACGAAATCACCAGCGAAATCGAAGGCACGGTGACGGAAATCAAAGCGCTCAGCGGCGCGCTGGTCGAAACCGGTGATGTGCTGATGACAATTGGCTGACGAATCGTAGGGGCGAAGCATGCTTCGCCCGTTCCTCGGAACTGAAGGCGTAAAATCGTGGGCAAAGCATGCTTCGCCCCTATACATTTCATGCAAATTAACGTTGGTATTTTAGGTTTGGGAACGGTCGGCGGCGGAACGGTCAATGTTCTGGCGCGCAACCGCGATTTGTTGCGCGCTCGGACAGGCTGCGATATTCGCATCAAGCACGCCGCGACGCGCACGCCCAGTCGCGCTGAAAATCTGGATATTTCGAGCGACATCGTGAGTTCCGACATCAATCGAGTACTCGATGATCCCGACATTCAAGTCGTGGCGGAACTGATCGGCGGCGTCGAACCGGCGCGCGAGTACGTTTTGCGCGCGATTGCCAACGGCAAATCGGTCGTGACTGCCAACAAAGAATTGATCGCCAAGCACGGCGCAGAAATCGGCGAAGCGGCGACCAAAAAAGGCGTGCATTTTCGCTTTGAAGGCAGCGTCGCGGGCGGCATTCCCATTGTCGCGTCCTTGCGCACCAGTCTGGTCGGTAACCGCATCACGCAATTGATGGGGATTTTGAACGGCACGACCAATTACATCTTGACCAAAATGACGCGCGAAGGCTTGGATTTCGCCGATGTTCTGGCCGAAGCGCAAGCGTTGGGCTACGCCGAAGCCGACCCGACGAGCGACGTGGATGGTTTCGACACGATGTATAAACTGGCGATTTTAGCCAATATCGCGTTCGGTCAGCGCGTGAGTTTAGACAGCATTTTGCGCGAAGGCATTCGCGGCGTCGGCGCGCGCGACATCGAATACGCGCGCGAAATGGGCTTCGTCATCAAATTGATCGCTCTGGCGCGTCAGCACCCAAACGGCGAAATCGAACTGCGCGTTCATCCGACGTTGCTGCCGCAAAGTCATCCTTTGGCGAACGTCAACGAAGTGTTCAACGGCGTCTTGGTGCATGGCGATGCCGTCGGCGACGTGATGTTTTACGGACGCGGCGCGGGTGCGGAACCGACCGCAAGCGCCGTTGTTGCAGATTTGGCCGAAGTCGCGCGCGACATTAAAAGTGGCGCGCAAATGTTGCAAGATGTGGCGAACGCGTCCAAGTCGGTGGAAGCGAAAATCGAACCGTTCGCCGATGTGGAAACGCGTTTTTGCGTCAGGATGCAAGTCGTGGATCGGCCCGGAATGCTGGCGCAAATTGCGACCGAATTCGGCGTTCAAGGCGTCAGCCTGGATTCGATTGTGCAAAAGAAAAGCGACGGTGAAACCGCCGAAATCTTCTGGATGACGCACCGCACGCGCCAAAGCGCCATGACCAGTTCCTTGCAAGCCTTCGAGAAAATGAACGCCGTGCGCGAAGTCTCGAGCGTGCTGCGGGTTGAGGGCGAAGCGTGAAAGCATCAGAACCCCAAGCGTAAGCGCGGGGTTCTATGAGAATTATGAACAGTGTCGTAAAACCAGGAAGCGAAAAGAAGCGCAAACCACCAATTTGTTTCTTGTGCGGTCATCTTTTGAAACCAAGCGAAACAGGAATGTGTTGCAGCGCCTTTCCGAACGGCGTTCCTGCCGCAATCCGCGAAAACCAGGCCGATCATCGTAAACCTTTTGAAGGCGACAATGGAATTCGCTACAATCCTGTTGGAAACGAAAACCTTTCGCCGCAGGAAGCTGCCGCATACGCCATTAAACTTTTTGGCGAACTCTCAATGTAAACTCACACTATTATGAACGCCGTTTTCAAAGACCAAAAACCCAAAACCGAAGACCCTTTGATGTGGCGCGGCTTGATTCATCATTACCGCGAGTATTTGCCGGTCGATTCGAGTACTCGAATTGTGACGTTGCACGAAGGCAACACGCCGCTGATTCATGCGCCGCGTTTGGCTGGAATTATCGCGCCCGATTGCGAGCTTTATCTCAAATTTGAAGGCGCCAATCCGACTGGCAGTTTCAAAGATCGCGGCATGACGATGGCCGTCACCAAAGCGCACGAAGACGGCGCCAAAGTCGCCATTTGCGCTTCGACGGGGAACACATCGGCAGCGGCAGCGGCGTATTGCGCGGTCGCCGGCATTCGTTGCGTGGTTTTGTTGCCGCAAAACGCGATTGCTCTGGGCAAACTGGCGCAGGCTTTGGTTCAAGGCGCGACGGTTTTGGCGGTCGAAGGCAATTTCGACGACGCGTTGCGCATCGTGAAAAAGCTGACGGCCAATTATCCGATTGCGATGTTGAATTCGCTCAACCCGTTTCGCATCGAAGGCCAGAAAACCGGCGCTTTTGAAATCTGCGATTTTCTGGGACACGCGCCCGATTTCCATGCGATTCCGGTCGGCAATGCGGGAAATATCACGGCGTATTGGAAAGGTTATAACGAGTACGCGCAGGCTGGAAAAATCGATTTTTTGCCGAAAATGCTGGGCTTTCAGGCGGCGGGCGCGGCGCCTCTGGTGGAAGGTTGTGGCATCGACAAGCCGGAAACGATTGCGACGGCGATTCGCATCGGTCATCCGGCGCGCGGCGAGGAAGCCTTGCAAGCGCGCGATGCCAGCGGCGGCCTGATCGAAAGCGTGACGGACGAAGAGATTTTGATCGCGCAAAAACAAGGCGCCAGTTTGAGCGGCATCTTCGGCGAACCAGCGAGCGCTGCTCCTCTGGCGGGCATTGCGAAACTGTCGCAGCGCGGTTATTTCAAAGCGACGCGCGAAGCATTGGGGCGCAAACCGATTGTTGTCTCGATTGTCACCGGTCACGGCCTCAAAGACCCGAACACAGCGATTTCAATTGGCGGCGAACCGACCGTTGTTGCTGCGGAAGAAAACGCTGTTTTGCGCGCCATTGGATTTTGAACAGAACCCCAAGCGTGAGCGCGCGGCTAAAGTGACAGCTACGTTAGCCGCGCGCTCACGCTTGGGGTTCTTTGAACAAATCGCGTACTCGATGGCGTAAGGCGTTATGAAAACTTTCCATTATCTGCCGCCCGCGCCCGAAGAACAAAAGTCTTTTGTCGCACAACTTCTCGGTACAATCGTCGCTCTGGCGATGGTTTTCGCGGCGTGGTTTTTCTGGCGCGAAACGCGAATGCACGCGATTTTAATCGGCGTCGGGCTGGGCGCGATTTATCTTCTGGCGCAAGTCGCGTGGAAATTGGAACTGAAAGCGCAACGCGCGCAAAATGCCGAGATTATTCTGGGCGATGACGATTTACAAATTACGGATCGTCATGGAAAAACGCAGACGCTTCTTATCAAAGACATCGAAAATTGCGAAGTGCGTGGCGGTCGCCTGGTCGTGATTTACAAAGGCAAACAAGTGCTCGTTGTCGGCGCGCGCGAACTTTTCGATGGCATGACTTTGGTGCAGGAACTTTTGGCAAAATGGTCGGGCAAAGATTCTGCGCAAAACGGTTTTCAGCCGCCCAGCAACTTTATTCCGCTTGATCCGCGCTAAATTATTTTGTTCATCCTTATCTACCTGACTATTGCAGTCATCGTCGTTTTTCTTGTTTCCGTTACGCTTTTCAAAGTTTTCATCGTGTTGATCAAGCAACGCAAAGAAAACTTTGAAAAATCGACAGGCTTTACGTGCTGCGCGTCGGTCGCTTTGGCATTCGCTGTTTTGACAGGCGTACCACTTCTCATTTACGTCGCTGTGCCATTGTTGACGCTATTTTTTGAGCAATGGGTTTCGACGTTGCCACATCGCAAATAATTTCAAGCGACTCATTTCGAGTACTCGATCTATGAACATTCAACCAATTCGTTCGGGCAAAGTGCGCGAAGTTTATGAAGCGGGCGACAATCTCGTCATCGTTGCTTCTGACCGCATTTCGGCTTTCGATTGCATCCTGCCGACGCCGATTCCCGACAAAGGCAAGATTCTCAACACGCTGTCCGTCCTCTGGTTCGCGCGCACTTCGCACATCGTCGATAATCATTTGCTGCTGCATCGCGCGAATGATTATCCTTCGCCATTCAAAGAACACGCGGCTGAACTTGAAGGGCGTTCGATGTTGGTGCGCCGCGCCGAAGTGGTGCCGATTGAATGCGTGGTGCGCGGTTATCTAGCGGGTTCCGGCTGGATCGAGTACTCGAAAAGCGGCACGGTTTGCGGAATCAAGCTTCCCGCAGGCTTGCGCGAAAGCGATCACCTTCCTCAACCGATTTGGACTCCGACGACTAAAGCGGATGAAGGCCACGACGAACCGATTACGTGGCATCAAGCGGTCGAAATTGTTGGGCAAGAGCGCGCTGAAGCATTGCGCGATAAATCCATCGCTTTATACAATTGGGGCGCCGATTACGCACGCGAACGTGGCATTATCCTCGCCGACACCAAGTTCGAGTTCGGTGTGGCGGATGGCGATTTAATCGTCGTTGATGAAATCTTCACGCCCGATTCATCGCGCTTCTGGGACGTGAACGATTACGTTCCCGGCCAAAGTCAGAACAGTTTCGACAAGCAATTCGTGCGCGACTATCTGAGTACTTTGGATTGGGATAAAACGCCGCCCGCGCCACAGCTTCCCGCAGAAATCGTGCAGAAAACCAAAGCCAAATATGAAGAAGCCTACAATCGCCTGACGGGTTTGACGTGGCCGCAGAACGATGTGCGACCTTTGCGCAACTAAACGAACCCGAAGCGTAAGCGACGGGTTCGTTACGCACTCAAGTGCTTGCGACATTCCCCAACTCGCGCGCAGAATAACGATATGAACACGCGCGCTCAACTCCTGCAACGTCGCATTCGATTCTTGATTTGCTGTTTCGTGGTCGGCCTGGTTCTCAGCGGCTTGACGGCGTTTCCTCTGGTGTGGGAAGTTTCGCTTTTGGCGCGTTGGTTGGGAGTGCCCGAAGGAAGCAGCGCCGCGCAATTTACCGGTTTGACGTGGTGGATTGTGACGGTGCGCAATGCACTTGTGGAGACGAATGTCAAAGCTCCGTTTTTGTCGTATGGCACCGATTGGCTGGCCTTTGCGCATCTGGTGATTGCGACAGCTTTTATCGGGCCATTGCGTAATCCTGTGCGCAACATATGGATCATCGAATGGGCGATGATGGCGTGCATCGGCGTGATTCCTCTGGCGCTGATTTGCGGGCCATTGCGCGACATTCCCTTTGGCTGGCGCCTGATTGATTGTTCATTTGGCGTCGTCGGCATCGTGCCTTTGGGTATCGTGTGGCGCTGGATCAAAGAATTGGAAACACTCACATCGAGTACTCGATACACAACGAACGCGCCAAATCATGCGATGCCTTAAACTGCAGGACATACGCACTTTGAGGGTGCGAAATTTTGAGCGGAGGCCGTATGGCGGAACGTGTTCCCAGTCGTTTGTCCGACCGTTTAGAAGCGGCGCGTCATCAGCGTTTTGTCGGTCGTTCGCCTGAGTGCGAGCTGTTCGAGGCGGCGCTGCAAACTAACAAACCGTCGTTTTGCGTGCTGCACATTTATGGGCCGGGCGGCATCGGCAAAACCACGTTGCTGCGCGAGTTCGACCTGCTTTGCCGAACTTACAAAACACGCGCGATTCTTCTCGATGCGCGCGAACTGGAACCTTCGCCCGTCGCCTTTGAAGCCGCTTTGTCGCAGGCTCTGGCAACTGAACAAGCGCCGCTTGAGTTTCTCAGTGCGCAAAAGCAACGTCACGTTTTATTGATTGACACTTACGAGCGTTTGGCGCCGCTGGACAATTGGTTGCGCGAAACGTTTTTGCCACAATTACCGGACGGCAACCTGGTGGTTCTGGCAGGACGCAATCCGCCGCGCACCTCGTGGAAGTTGGACAGCGGCTGGAGTTCGCTGCTGCGCCGTGTACCTTTGCGCAATCTCAGCCCCGAAGATAGCCATTATTTTCTCGAAGCGCGCCGTATTCCCGCTGCGCAGCACAATCGAGTACTCGATTTCACGCACGGCCATCCGCTGGCGCTGAGCTTGGTCGCCGATGCCTTCGATCAAGGTTCTCTGGCGACGAGCCGCGACACGCCGTTTCATCCGCAGGACGCGCCTGACGTGGTGCGCCTTTTGGTCGCGCATCTGGTGGAAGAAGTGCCGACCGCGACGCATCGCGCCGCTCTTGAAGCGTGCGCCCTGGTGCGCTGGACGACCGAATCGTTGTTAACGCATTTGCTGGAATTGGACGAAAAAAGCGGCGAAAGCGCGACGCTTTTCGATTGGCTGCATTCGCTGTCGTTCATCGAGAGCGGTGCGCAAGGCGTGATGCCGCACGACATGGCGCGCGAAGCACTCGCAGCGAATCTGCGCTGGCGCAACCCGCAATCGTATGCCGATTACCATCGTCGCGCGCGGACGTTTTATGCGGCGCAATTAAAAAACGCTTCGGCGAGCGAACAGCAAAAAGTTCTGGCCGATTACATTTTCCTGCATCACGACAATTCCATGATTCGCCCTTTTCTGGAATGGCAGGAAAACGGCGATTTAACGACAAGCGTCGCGCACGAAGACGATTTGCCGACTTTAGCAGAAATAGTGCGCCGTCACGAAGGCGAGCAGTCGGCGCAGCTTTTCGCGTACTGGTTCGCGCGTCAACGCGAAAACGTGCTGGTATTGCGCACCAACAATGCACAAATCGAAGGATTTTTGTTCGCTTTAGCTTTGCAGCGCGCCAGCGACGAGGAACGCGCACACGATCCGGCGACGCAGGCGGCGTGGAACTATTTGCAAGGTTCGGCACCGTTACGACGAGGTGAAGGCGCGACGATGTTCCGCTTTTGGATGGCGCGCGAAGCGTATCAAAGCGTGTCGCCCGCGCAAAGCCTGATTTTCGTCAACATCGTGCGCCATTACCTGACGACGCCGAGTTTGGCGTCCACTTTCTTGCCGGTCGCGGACGCCAACTTTTGGGCGCCGATTTTTGCTTACGCGCACTCGACGCGCCTGGAAGAAGCCGACTTTGCGGTTGACGACCGTTGCTACGGCATTTATGGCCACGATTGGCGCTTGACGCCGCCGATGGCGTGGCTCGACCAAATGGCCGAAAACGAGATGTCCGAACCTTCCGCTTCCGCAACTACGAGCAGCGAATCGAGTACTCGAAACGCGCCAAGTTCGCCGCTGGCGCCAGTTTTGTTGAGCGAAGAAGAGTTTGCGCTTTCGGTGCGCGATGCGTTGAAGAACATGACGCGCCCCGCCGTTTTACAAACCAATCCTTTGTTGCGCTCGCGCCTGCTGCTGGAACGCGTCGGGGTTGAGACTGTAACCACATCGTCGCAAAAAATCGCCTTATTGCAGCAAGTTTTGCGTGAAACGTGCGAACATCTGGCAACCTCGGGGCGGACGGAAAGATGGTACCAAGCGCTGCGCAGACGCTATCTCGAACCAGCGGCGACACAAGAAGCCGCCGCCGACGAAATGGACGTACCGTTCAGCACTTTTCGTCGCTATCTCAAATCGGGATTGGAACGCGTGACCGAAGAATTGTGGCGTGAAGAAACCGGCGATCATCTAACGTATTGACAGAATTTTCCATAGCGCAAGTTTGCTGACCCATGCTTCCTCAAGTACGGACATTTTTAAGTACAGACATCTTTACCAAACTTGCGCCAGCGGCGATTTGAACATTTTCTTCGTGCTAAGACACTTTCACTTAGATCGGGCACAAATTGAACATTTTGTGGCATGGTTAACGCTCAATAGAGGCGCGACACTTAATCCTATCTTGAGGTCATTTACGACGCGTCGTGGTCGCAGGCGTGGTTGTTTCCCAAGCGGGGTTGTTGAAGACAAAGGAGAATTTATGTCACAGGAACAGTTCATTTCGCAAGACCCATCGAAGACAGAAGAATTGATGAAATCCGTCAAAGAACAGCGTACGTCGTCGCGTCGCCATTTTCTGGCGCAGGCGGGCTTGGCGGGCTTAGGCGTTATGGCCGCCGGACAACTGGGTGCTTCGGCGCAATCAGCCCGCTTAAGTAGTGTCCCGGGCGGGTTCGACAACCTGAACGATACCCAGATTCTCAACTTTGCCTTGAATCTGGAATATCTCGAAGCCGAATTTTACGTGCGCGCCGCTTTTGGCACGACGCTTGGCGCTTCCGATATTTCGGGACGTGGCAACAACGGCAATAGCACAACGCCTGGTACCGTGACAGGCGTCAGTTCAACTCCAGCGGGAGATCAGGTTCCCTTTGCGAATACGACTCAGGATCAGATCATTCGCCAGTATGCCGAGGAGATCGCCACCGACGAACTAACGCACGTTCGCCTGTTGCGTGGCGCTCTGGGCAGTGCTGCCGTGGCGCGCCCAACGCTTGACATCGGCCCGGCTTTTACTGTGGCTGCGCAAGCTGCCGGAGTCATTACTTCAACGCAAACCTTCAACCCTTACGCCGACTCAACCAGCTTTCTGCTGGGCGCCTTCATCTTTGAAGATGTGGGTGTAACAGCTTATCGTGGCGCTTTGAGTTTGCTCAGCACTCGCGCGAACATTTCTGTTGCCGGTGGTTTGCTCGGCGTTGAAGCCTACCACGCCAGCGAAGTGCGCACCGTTTTGTTTGGTCTTGCCAGCTCCACGGATGGCGGTTCGTCCATTATTGATGCTGTGCAAAAAATCTCCAATCTGCGCGACGGCGCCGATGGCACAGTTGATGACGATCAGGGCATCACCAACGACGACACCGATCAAAACGCAACTGTCGGCACCGGCGTTGTAGGTGCGGCCAATATCGTCCCGACCGATGCTAACGGCTTGGTATATGCGCGCAACCTGCGTCAGGTTCTCAACATCGTTTATTTGAACGGCTCCATCACATCACATTCGGGCGGCTTCTTCCCCAATGGCTTAAATGGCCGCGTGCGCTAAACGCTGTGCGTTAAACGCTTTCAGAAGTCATTTTCCTCTCCACCCAAAGTCTCATCGAGTACTCGATACTCGGTGGGACTTTGGCGTTTTTGTTTCCGGAACCTTTGGTTCTCGCGCCATTGACCTTGACAGCGTTCTCGAAAAACTCGAAGCTCATCGCGGGAAGAATTTTCGCTTTACCCGAGTTTTCGATTCTTACAGGGGCTTGGCTGATCTCCGGCAACGAACCCGAAGCGTCAGCGACGGGCTTACATGGGAGTTTCATGTAGTCGTCACTTAAGCCCGTCGCTGACGCTTCGGGTTCGTTAATCTCACTTCATTGAGCGTCTGCCTCGATCTTCATGGTTTCCACGCTTGCCCCCGATTTTTCGCTGCTTCCACCCGACGAGCGCGTTCTGGTTGCCATCAGCGGCGGCGCCGATTCACTCGCGCTTTTGCTGGCTTTGCATGAGAAACGAGAAATCGGCGCAGCGCACGTCAATCACGGTTTGCGTGGTCAGGAAAGCGATGAAGACGAACGTTTCGTCGTCGCTTTGTGCCGCGATCTGAACGTTCCTATTGTGACGCGGCGCGTTCAAATCGCGTTAAAGAACGGGCGTTTTTCGGAGAACGAAGCGCGTGTTGCGCGTTACAAAGCCTTGCGCGAAACGGCAGACGCAACCGGTTGTTCCATCATCGCAACCGGACATACAGCGAACGATGTTCTCGAAACGGTTTTATTGAACCTCGCGCGCGGCGCAACGGTGAGTGGTTTGGCAGGAATTGCGCCTTGTCGAGTACTCGATGCGCAGGTTCGCGTGGTGCGACCGATTCTAAGCGCGACACGAACACAAACCGAAAACCTTTGCCGCGCGGCGAACATCGTCTGGCGCGAGGACAGCAGCAACGCCAATCGGGAACTGAAGCGCAATCGCGTGCGCCACGAAATCGTGCCACTTTTGTGCGAAGTCGGAAATAAGAACGTCGATGTTCTGGCGCGACAAAGCTGGAGCGCCGCGCAATTGTGGCGCGACGATTTGCAATATCTGGACGAAGCGGCCAAAGCGTTGCTTCATTCGTTGGAAGTTCGCACACGCCCCAACGTTCTGACGCTCGATGGTCTGGCGTTTCAAGATTTGCCGTTGTCTATGCAGCGCCGCGTTTTGCGCTTGGCCATCGAAGAAATTATGGGTGAGAACGCGCCAAAAAGCGAAATTGGCAGCAAACGAATCGAGGAAATACAGCGTCGTATCGCGGCCCATGAGCGGCGCGCAGTTTGGCAAATATCGAGCGAAATCTTTATCGAATGGACAGGCGTGAAGTCGGGGAACCGCATCCGCTTGTGGCGCGTTGAAAGAAGCATGTCCGAGCGCGCGAAAAAGGGCGACAAAAATGCGGAAACCCGTCCGCCGACCTTGCTATAATTAAGAGGTTCGACACGCTCGACATTCCCCACTAAAGCGCGACGTTCGGTTGTTTCAGGTTACTCCAATCGAGTACTCGAAATGCGGCGAAGCGACATTCCAGAAAGTTCAGTGAGAGCCAGGAGGCACACCTTTGGGAGCACAACGTTTCGGAAAATCGATTATTTTGCTGGTCGTGCTGATTTTGTTCGCCGTCATGTGGTTCAACACATCGCTGCGCAACAGCAAGCAAAGCAAAGACATGAAGTACAGCGAGTTTTACAACCATCTCGTCAAAGGCGACATCGCCAGCGTCTCGATTGTTGATAATAACGCGACCATTGACCTAAAAACCGACAAATCGGCGGAATACGATGTCATGTTACCCGCGCCCAGTAACCGCGAGGACTTGAACGCGCAACTATCGAAAGCGATGCTTGCCGCGCCCAAAGGTGCGGGCACCGAAGTCAACAACGACAGGCCGTTCCTGAACGGTCAATTGGGCAGCATTCTCGGCTTGGTTTTGCCGATGCTCTTGTTTGTCGGTTTCTGGATTTTCATCATGCGCCAAAGCCAGGGCGGCGCAGGACAAGCGATGTCCTTTGGCAAAAGTCGCGCGCGTCGCCTGAGCGATACGCAACCGCGCGTCACTTTCGCCGATGTCGCTGGCGTCGAAGAAGCCAAGCAAGAATTGCAGGAAGTCATCGACTTCTTGAAAAATCCCGAAAAGTTTCAAGCGTTGGGCGCCAAGATTCCGCGTGGCGTTTTGCTGCTGGGCAACCCAGGAACCGGAAAGACGCTTTTGGCGCGTGCAGTAGCTGGTGAAGCGGGCGTTCCGTTCTTCCATATTTCGGGTTCGGACTTTGTGGAAATGTTCGTCGGCGTCGGCGCCAGTCGCGTCCGCGATTTGTTCGACCAAGCCAAAGCGCATCGTCCCGCCATTGTGTTCATTGACGAAATTGATGCCGTCGGTCGTCATCGCGGCGCAGGTTTGGGCGGCGGTCACGACGAGCGCGAACAAACCTTGAACCAATTGCTGGTTGAAATGGATGGCTTCGACCCGAATCTGGGCGTCATTTTGATGGCGGCGACAAACCGTCCCGACGTTCTCGATCCGGCTTTGACGCGTCCAGGCCGCTTCGATCGTCAGATTGTGGTCGACAATCCCGATGCCAAAGGCCGCCGCGCGATTTTGGATGTTCACAGCAAAGGCAAGCCGTTGGCGAACGATGTCGATCTGGAAGTTTTGAGCAAGCGCACAGCAGGTTTCAGTGGTGCGGATTTGGCGAACCTGGTCAATGAAGCGGCGTTGTTGGCGGCGCGACGCAACAAAACGCAGATCAGCGATTCCGAGTTCGATGAAAGCGTCGAGCGCGTGATGGCCGGGCCGGAGCGCAAAAGCCGCATCATTCAAGACAAAGAAAAGAAGATCATCGCTTATCACGAAGTCGGCCACGCGCTGCTTGGCAAGCTGTTGCCGAACATCGAATCGCCGCACAAGATCACGATTTTGCCGCGCGGCATGGCGTTGGGTTACGTGCTGACTTTGCCTTCGGAAGACAAGTTTCTAATGAGCAAGTCGCAGATGGTCGACTCGATGACGAGCGCCTTGGGCGGACGCGCCGCCGAGCAAATCGTCTTCAACGAAGTGTGGACGGGCGCGCAAAGCGACCTGGAAAAAGTGACCGACATGGCGCGCCGCATGGTTTGCGAGTTCGGCATGAGCGAAAACCTGGGGCCGCTGACTTTGGGCAAGCGCAACGGGCCAGTCTTTCTCGGACGCGATTTCCACGAAGAGCGCAACTATTCGGAAGAAGTCGCCGCCAAGATCGACGTTGAAATTCGCAACATGGTCGATGCGTCTTATGACAACGCGGTACGATTGTTGACGGAAAACCGCGACATTATGGACAGAATCGTTCAAGTGTTGCTGGAAAAAGAAACGATTTCTGGCGACGAGTTGAATCGATTGATGAGCGGCGAACCGATTTCGCCCGAAATCACGCCGACCGAACCGCCTTCGCCACCGACTGCTACAACAGTTGTCAACGAAGTGCCGGAAAAGAAATACACGCCGACGCCCAACTTTAAGCCAGGCTTGGCCGGTGCGTAATCAGTTGACGTTTGACGAACAAAGCGGCGCATCGAGTACTCGATGCGCCGCTTTCGTTATGAACGAGGCAAAGACAACTTCAAGTTTCTGAGCAGCTTGTACTCGCCGTTTATACCATACAGCGAGCGGTCGTAAATGATGAACCGGCCATCGGCAGAAACACTGCGTACATCGAACATCTCCGATTCATAGGGTGAGCGAATCTCGTGTTTCAACTCGCGTCTCAAAACGCGCTTCGATTTTCCCGTCCACAGCGTTATTTGTGGAACCGCCTCACCACCACCTGACGAAATGACAAGCCAATGACCGTGCTTTGGCACCCACGCGACGCCATCGGCCTCGACGTAGGTTTTAGAAACCACATCTTTGGATCGGAATGTTGGTGTTTTGGTCTTGGTTTTGACGTAACGATAAACTTGCAATCTGGCCACTTCGCCATCGCCACTCATCAAACGCACGATATACTTTCCGTCAGGTGACACACGACGTACTTCCGCATAAATATGATTGCGTGGGTTTGCGCCATAGTTAATTCCTTTTGATGCTTGGTCAAAAGCCGGAATCAATTTCGGCGTGACTTGGCGAGAAGTTGCGCTACTTGCGCCAGCCCATAAAATCAACAATGGTAGAATGAATGTTTGTGTTTTCATAATCTTTTTTCTCCAGCATCATTGTGCCATAATTTTATATTTTACAAGACACTTGCAATTACCAATGACCAAACCCGCAGATTATTTCGTGCGCAACGAACCGGGCAGTGACCGCATCACCGAGGACGAGGCGAAAACGTTGCCGCGATTGCCATTCCACGCGGTTCTCGATTGCATTCGCAGCGCGCACAATGTCGGCTCGATTTTTCGCACGGGCGATGGCGCCAACATTTCCGAACTACTGATTTGCGGTTATTCGCCGGTTCCGCCACATCGCCATCTGAGCAAAACGGCTTTGGGCGCGGTCGATGTCGTGCCGTGGCGCCATTTTGAAACCGCCGAAGAAGCGATTGACGATTTAAAAAGTCGCGGCGTGCAGGTTTTGGCTGTGGAATTGACGAAAGACAGTGTTTCGTTGTATGAATTTTCGTTGCAGTTTCCAGTTGCGCTGGTGATGGGCAACGAAGCCGATGGACTAAGCCAGGCGACAATTGAAAAGTGCGATGCGACGGTTCATTTGCCGATGCGCGGACATAAAAATTCGCTCAATGTCAGCGTCGCGTTTGGCGCCGTGATGTACGAAGTTCTGCGGCGCTACGAACAAGAAGTATCGAGCACTCAAAATCGAGTACTCGATATTGAACAAACGACATGAAAAAAGTTTCCCCATTGACAGCAAAGCAGAAAGCGAAGATTGAGCGACAGGCGAATAAACTGGCAGCAGAAGGCCAACTTAAAGACGCCGCGCAAATGATGCTTTCGGTTGCGCAAGCAGCGCCGCAGAACGTCGCGTTGTGGTTGCAAATCGCGCGTTGGCAGCGTGCAGCGCGCGACTTTCCCGCGGCAACGCAAACACTGCAGAGCGCGCTGAATTTTCAGAACGAAAATGTTCTTCCCACTTTATCGAGTACTCGAAAGGTCGAAATCAACGCGCAAAACGCCACAACATCAGACATCACGCTGTTGTGGGTCGAATTGTGTGAAACGCAGACCGAAGCGCAAAACTGGAGCGAGTGCATTGCGTCGTGCCGCGCGCTGTTAAAAATCGCGCCGCGTCATCATCTGGGACGCGAGATTTTGGCAACGGCGCTACTTCACAGCGAACAACTGATGGAAACGGAAAACGTTTTGCGCGAACTGCTGGTTTTGTCGCCGCGCGATCCTTTGCATCGCTTGAAGTTGGCGACGCTGTTACAAATGCAAGGAAAAAGTGGTGAGGCGCTGCGCGAATTCGAGCGCGTCGTCGAAGGTTATCCCGAAGCGCCGTTCGCCGAAGAAGCGCGCGAAGCGATTGATCTGCTCGATCACTTGCAAATGCAACAATTGATGATGCGCGCCGGAGAACAACCGACGTTTCGCCAGCAAATGCAAAACGCGCTCGACCAAACGTTGAACGAAAATGGCTTTCAGTTAACTGACGAAGGCCGCGAATCGCTACGCCACATGATGAGCGATGGACGCCTCGCGCCCGAACCGGAACGCGTGCGTCTTCATTAACTTTGTGCGCTCAGGGTTCGTTGAAAAGAACTCATAAAAATTACAAATGCCCGATTCTCCACCCAGAACTCGCGCTTGGCATTGCGGTCGTTTCAACTTGCCGCTGGGCCAGAAGACTTACATAATGGCGATCCTCAATGTCACGCCCGATTCGTTTTCCGGCGATGGTTTGAGCCATCGAGTACTCGATGAGAATGTGAAAGTGGCGCTGCAAACGATTGAAAACGGCGCTGATATTATGGACATCGGCGGCGAAAGTACGCGGCCTGGCGCAAGCGAAATTTCCGCTGAAGAAGAAACACGGCGCGTTGTGCCTTTAGTTGAAAAACTGGCGACGCGCGTGGCAGTTCCGATTTCCGTTGACACGACGAAAAGCGAAGTCGCGCGGCGCGCTCTGGAAGCTGGAGCGAGCATCATCAACGATATTTCCGGCGCGACTGCCGACGCGCAAATGTTGCCGCTGCTGGCACAGAGCGATTGCGGTCTGGTTTTGATGCACCGGCGCGGCAACTCGCAAACCATGAAAGCCAGCGAAGCGGCAGTCAGCAGTCAGCGGTCAGCAGAAAAAGACATCATTGCAGAAGTTCTCGAGTTTTGGCGCGAACGTGTCAAATTGCTGGAAAAAATTGGCATTGTGCGGGAACGAATCGCGCTGGATGCGGGTTTTGGATTTGGCAAGTCGGTCGAAGAGAATCTGGCAATTGTGCGTCGCGGGCGTGAATTGTCGAACTTTGGCTTGCCGACGATTTCCGCGACGAGCCGTAAATCGACGATTGGTCGAGTACTCGATTTGGGGAATAGCGCAACCGAAGAGCGCATTTGGGGCACGGCGGCGACAGTTGCGCTGGCGATTGCCAATGGCGCCGAGATCGTGCGCGTTCACGATGTGCGCGAAATGGCGCAGGTGGCGCGCTTGAGCGATGCGATTGTGCGTTCGGCTTAGGGGATTGAGCGTTGTGCCGCAGTGCTTCGGCGCGCTACAATGAAAGCGTGCGTTTCGGTTTAAAGAAGGAATTGGCAATGCAAACACGACAATTTGGCGCGACAGATATGAAGGTCGGCGTGTTAGGTTTGGGCGCGGCAGAAATCGGTTTCGAGCGCGTGAGCGTGGACGATGCTCGAAATTTGCTGAGCACGGCACTCGACAACGGTTTAAACATCATCGACACGGCGGAATGTTATGACATCAGCGAAGAATTGCTGGGGCAAACGCTGTCGCATCGCCGCAACGATTTCTACCTGTTCACCAAATGCGGCCACAAAGGTTTCGCGCACGAACTGCCCGAAGACTTGCGCGAAGACGCCGATTGGGAACCGAAAATGTTGCGCGCCAGCATCGAACGCAGCCTGAAACGCCTGCAAACCGATTGCGTTGACCTGATTCAATTGCATTCGTGCGACAAAGAAACTTTGCAGCGCGGCGAAGTGATTCAAGTACTCGAAGAAGCGCGACAAGCCGGAAAAACGCGCTACATCGGTTACAGTGGCGACCGTGACGCCGCGCTTTATGCCGTCGAATGCGGGCGCTTCGATGCGCTGCAAACTTCGTGCAGCATCGCCGATCAGGAAGCGATTGAGCGCTTGATTCCCGCCGCGCACAGCAAAAACATGGGCGTCATTACTAAGCGCCCAATTGCCAACGCGGTCTGGAAATATGCAACGAAAGACGACGTGCCCGAATATCAGCGCGATTATTGGATTCGCCTACAAGAACTCGATTATCCGTTCCTGAACGATGCGGCGCAAAATGCGGTTTCGACAGCGTTGCGCTTCACCTTGAGCATTCCAGGCGTTCACACAGCGATTGCCGGAACGTCCAAAGCGAACCGTTGGAAGGAAAATGCCACTTTGTTGCAACAGGGAATGTTACCGACGGCGGAATACGAAGCAATTCGCACGCGCTGGCACCAAATCGCCAAACCCGATTGGACAGCGCAAACCTGACGAACCTTATGGATAAAATTCTTTTGCAAGGTCTGGTCTTCTTCGGTCGTCACGGTTGCCATCAGGCCGAGCGCGAACTGGGACAAAAGTTTACCGTGGACATTGAAATGAGCAGCGATCTTTCGCTGGCGTGCGCAACTGACAAAATGGAAAATACGGTCGATTACGTCGCGGTCTATTACGCCACGCGCGACATAATTGAAGGCGAATCCGCGTTTTTGCTGGAATCTTTGGCGCAGCGCATCGCTGATTTCTGCCTGAAAGACAATCGAGTACTCGATTGTCGCGTGCGCATTCGCAAACCGCACGTCGCCATGCCCGGCGCATTAGATTATCTGGGAATTGAAATTTTTCGACAAAAGGATTGAACCGCAAAAGGATTGAACCGCCAAGACGCCGAGAGAAATTTGATATTTCGACTAATCCTTCACCCTTTTTCTCTGCGTTCTTGGCGGTTCAACCAAAAGTTAATTGAAATGACAACCGCTTATTTATCGTTGGGCAGCAATTTGGGAGATCGCGTGGCGAACTTGCGCGAAGCGTGTATGCGCCTGGAACGCCATCCCTCGTGCAAAATCGCGGCGCGCTCAAAGGTTTATGAAACGCAAAGCGTCGAAGAAGGCGGCGAGTACAATTTTTTGAATGCGGCTCTGCGCATCGAATGGGAAGGTTCGGCGACGAGTTTGTGGCGTTGCCTGAGCAGCATCGAAGAGCGCATGGGACGCCCCAATCCGCCGCGCAGTGGGCCGCGCACCATCGACATGGACATTCTGCTGTTCGGCGATGAAATAATAAACCGTCCCGAATTGACGATTCCGCATCCGCGCATGAACTATCGCACTTTTGTCCTGCGCCCTTTGTGCGATGTTTTGGAAGGCGGCTGGGTTCACGATTACTCGAACGAATTAAATTAACTTCAAACTTACAAACCCAAACTTATGCTCCGAACGATGTGTAAAGGCAAAATTCATCGCGCGACCGTGACGCAAGCCGATGTCAATTACGTTGGCTCGCTGACGATTGACGAAGATTTGCTCGAACAAAGCGATATTTTGCCGTATGAAGAAGTCCACGTTTTGAACGTGACCAACGGTCAGCGCATGGTCACTTACGCCATGACCGGCGAACGCGGCAGCGGCGTCATGTGCTTGAACGGCGCGGCGGCGCGGCACGGCAGGCCCGGCGACATCATCATCGTCATCACTTACGGCCACTACGAAGACGCTGAAGCGCGCGCCCTGCAACCCAAAATCGTCATTGTGGACGAGAAGAATCGCCCCACCGAACTGTTGCCGACAGAAGATGTGTCAAAGAATGAGATGTGGGTTTGAATAAAGAATATCAATGCTCAAACTTCTTGACCGCTTTCCCTCGACAGCTTGAACACTTCATAAAAGCCAGGGGTATCGAAAGGAATGTAGAGGCAGCGAACCTTCGCGTCTTGCAAAATCTTCATCATACGCTGTGCGCCCATCGCGTTAAATGAATGCACAACGACCAGTTTGGGTTGCTGATCTTTGGGCATAGCTGCGATGTATTCGGCAACGATTGTACCGGTGCCTTCGCGCCGCGCAACCATGTGCTGGCCACCTAAATCGTGATCGAGGAAAGCAATATCGAAAAAAGCGGCGTTCGCTTGCAGTTCGTCTTGCGCGTCCATAATCCCAAAGACAGGGTAAATTTCTGCGTCTCTTGAATCAATGCTCTGTCTTTTCAGCTCTTTGTAAAAGGAATTGTGTCGCTCTTGATCATCATCCAAAAACAAGACTTTTAAGGCTTCCATTAAGTTCTCCTGTATTTGATGAATCGAGTACTCGTTATCCAAGCTTATGCAGAAACCATTCTCTGTTATCGGTATGTTCAACATCGAATACGTTAAATAATCGTCTCAGAAAAGCTGCAACAAAGCCGTTGAATCACTTTTGATTCAACGGCTTTGCTGTTACTCTGAAGTCACTTCTTCGCGTGCGAAGTCGCTCATCAGTTGTGGCGTGGTGGTGTCGAAACCGACCACATCGAGCATTCCACGGTCGTTCGGGTCAGCGATGGTGAAGCCGTTCGAGGTCATTCCGACAACGATCAGCTTTGCATTGATGCCCGTTTTATCGCGGTACTGCTGCAACGCCTGGCTGGGATGAACCTTGCCCGCCCAGGTTTCGTTGTCCGTGTAAACCACGAAAACGTCGGTTTCGACCTTGTTCTGCATCGCCCAAACCATCGGCAAGGCGCAATCGGTGCCGCTGAACGGCAAGCCGTTGACGACCTTCAGCACGTCATCCAAACGCTGGCGCGGACTGATCTTCAACGGCACAAATTGAGTACTGAAACCCATCATGTGATACGCGGGTTCGGTCGCAGCCGTGATCAACGACATGGCGGCGCTGGCGATGCGCGGCGTCAAACCTGGCACGCCCGCGATTTGCCCGAATGTCATCGAACCCGAAACATCCAGCGCCAGAACGTGGCGCTTATTGGCCGGACGCACATTGCCAAACGACCGATAAAACGCTTTGTCCAGCGCGTCCACGATTTGCGGAACCGGCGTCCAGGTGTTTTGTCCACGCTCGCCGTGACCTTGCGCATACGTCTTCAAGGCCGACAAAACTGCAATCGGATGAATACGCGCACGACGCAAACGACTTTCGTCTGTCACCTGCTCGATCACGCGACGTGTGGTTTCGCTCAAGGGCGACAGCAAACCGATACGCGTCAGGGTCGCCAGGTTGCGAATCAAAGCCGTCATCGGCATTTCCTGCAGCAACGCTTCCCAGACTTCGGGCGCGTTCAAAAACTGCGTCGGAACCGCCTCGCGCGGCAGACGATAATCGCGGATCAGGCCCACAACTTCCGCTTGAGTACTCGAACACTTGGCACGCTCCATCGCCCAGATTTGCTGCAACGCCGCGTCGGGATGCGGCTGCTCGCCGACGCCTTCCCAGCCTTGCGTGATCCAGTGATAAATCGTGCGATGTGCGTCAGTCGCGGGCTGCGGGTGCGCCAAACGCAGTAAATCGCGTTGGCTCCAACCATCGCGCGACTGATACTTCAGCGCCTGATACGCGACATCTTTGGCGTCCTTGCCGTTGTACCACGCGCCGACGCCGTTGCGCAAACCGCGTCCCCAACCGCGCATTCCATCAACGAAAGCCGCGAAGTGCATCAGATGCGTTCCCGTCCGCGCGACTTGTGGCAACGCTTCCAAAGCGGCCTTTCGAGTACTCGAATCGCCCTTTGAGGCCGCCAAAGCCAGGGCGAACAAAGCGGGATCGTTCTTCGGCGCGCGTCCGCTGGCGCTGATTTCGACGATGGTTTGCACCGCGCGCAAACCGTCGCTTTCGATGCAGCGAATCGTGGCGCTGGCGTTTTCGGCTGTTAGAGCCCGCTCAGTCGCGTAGTAGCTGCCGCCTTCGCTGCCCAAAATCAGGAAACGCTGCAAGCGCGTCCAGTCATCGACTGCCCACGCGTACCCACCAGCGCTGTTAGGCACCTGCGTCGAACCTGCGATTGGTTCGCTCTGCAGCGTCGCGCCTTGCGTCACGGCAGCGGAAATTTGCGCCGCGACATTCTTCAAGTAACTCATCTTTTCACCTCTTTCGGCTCTCTCAAGAGCAAAGTTTTTGCAAACAGGCAAGCTGTTATGTTGGGGCATGGTCAAGATAACCCAACACTGCGGCCCGTTTGCATTGGCTGGGCTGCGATTTGTTTCGATAATCCTCAATCCTGCGGCTCGATTCGAGTACTCGAATCGAACAAAGAACGGCGAGGAAGGAGCCGTTTCCGGCTCAGCCCATGTGAACGATGGCGGGACTCGAACCCGCGACACTTGGATTAAGATAACCCTTCAACGCCGGCCTAAAGTGGGCAAAATTTGCGAAGGGAGAAGAGCTTGCGCTCTGCCATTGCTCTACCATCTGAGCTACATCGTTCGTTGCGAATCATACAGCGAGCGCATCGCACGGCGCTTTCGTAACGGTGGCGGGACTCGAACCCGCAGCCTCTCAATTAGCAGTTGATAACCCTTATCCAACGGCCCGACGATGCGAGATCGAAGCAGGCAAAGAGCGGCAAGGGAGTTGGCCGAAGCCAGCGCTCTATCCATTTGAGCTACACCGCTATAACCAACAAAAACTAACGAAAACAACATTTGCGACACCGACAAAACAACAATTTAAAGCGGGCAAAGATCGCGTCGGGTGCTCCTGCGCAATGCAGGGATCGAACCTGCAACGACTAACTTGCGGTCAGCCATTCCACCATAGGAGCATGGGGCGATAACCCGAACACTGCGGCCCGCTCGATGTTTTTGCGTCACGTAACACGAAGCCATCGTGACAGGATGATAACCCTCGACCAACGGCTCGCTTTTCAGAGCGAACAAAAGCGGAAAGGGAACAGCTCGCATGGCGCAAACGCATAAACATTGTGAACGGTGGCGGGACTCGAACCCGCAAGGCATTGCTGCCAGTTGATCCAGATAACCCTTTATCTGCGGCCCTTTGATTTGAAAATCACGGGCAAAAAGCGACAAGGAAAATGGCCGAAGCCAGGCGACCGTGTTTGCCAATTCCACCACCCCGTTCGTAACATCTTCATGCTTTCTACTAACCACGCATGGAAGTAAAGTTACAACAAAGCCCACTTACTTCCGTGCGCGGTTAGTAAAAGTCTCGAAAAATCCAAAGCGGGCAAATGTATGACGTGGGAACTCTCACCAGCAGCGAGAATCAAACCCAAATTGATAACCCACATCGTCCGGCCTGCTTGAAACACTTTCGAGTACTCGATTTCGTGGGAGCCAAGGGAATCGAACCCTTTCAGCCCGAAGGCAACGGTGTTACAGACCGCTCCGGCTCTCCAACTCCGGCGCACTCCCAATCGTCCAATTCCTCCTTGTCAAACCGATACCCACGGAGAGATTCGAACTCTCAACCTCGACGTTCTAAGCGTCGCGTCTCTACCAATTGGACTACGCAGGCAAATACGTCCTATGCGTGGAAGGAATCGAACCTTCATCCGTCGCTTTTGAAACGACCGTCTCTGCCGTTGGACTACACGCACATTTACGACTTGTTACATCTGGGAGCGAGAGGAGTCGAACCTCTATTGTCGCCTTCGTAGGGCGGTATCCTGTCCATTGGAAGACGCTCCCTTTGCGAGCAAACGATGAAAATTGAACTTTTACAGCTTGCTCGTTCCATCAGTCAGGGTGGCAGGAATTGAACCTGCTGCCACCTCAGCCCAAGTGAGGCATGCACCCGTTACACTTCACCCTGATTACGACATGGGGACGGTGGGACTTGAACCCACAACTTCTCGCTTAAAAGGCGAATACTCTAACCAATTGAGTTACATCCCCGACAATTTTCTGCAACACGGAGAGTGAAGGAATCGAACCTTCGCAGGTGTGACCCTGACGGATTAGCAGTCCGTTGCATTACCTCTCTGCCAACTCTCCAACTTCGATTTTTAACTACGGAAGGCATAGGAGTCGAACCCACAGGCTTTCACCCGGCACGTCGGTTTTCAGGACCGATTGGCGCCCACGCGCCGCTACCTTCCGAACTGCGTTACACAACCCTGCCCGGCCTGGACTCGAACCAGAATCTGCTGAGTCAAAGTCAGCCATCCTACCATTAGACGACCAGGCAATTTTCAACATTCGTCACAGGGAACGAGAGGATTTGAACCTCTTCCGCAAGGGCCACAGCCTCGAATGCTCACCGTTACACTACGTCCCCAGATCGCTTTCGAGTACTCGAAAAGCGCATCAACATCAGTAGGAGCGAAGGGAATCGAACCCTCCTCTGCGGATCGAAAGTCCACCGCGATAACCACTACGCCACGCTCCCGTCAAACCTTCGCTATCCACCATTCCGTATTCCGCATTCATCATTTGTCGGCGTCTGGCGGGAGCGAGGAGAATCGAACTCCCGTTTGCAGATCGACATTCTGCTGTCTTGACCATTAGACCACGCCCCCAAAGTGCGCCCGAACTTGAAAAACAAAAAGCCCGCTGTCGAAACATCTCGACAGCGGGCTTGAAGAAAATCAATGAAAAGTACTTACACGAAAAGTACTCCCGATGATTCATCCATTCCACTGCCGAAGCGACGATCCGAGCGATCAAAACTCTTTGAATTGAGTCGATAGCCTTGATGTTCGGGCGCGTTGAGGCTCAAGAAATTCGGTCGCTGAATGGCCGATTTCTCCAACATCTTACCGCTTTGTAAGGAAATGAAATGTGTCATCAGAAGATTGCTCGTCCTCGCGTTGTGGCTAAAAGCGCCATGCCAGAAGAGGAACAAGAGAGAACTATATAGCTCGCCAACATGCGCGTCAAGGGGTTTACGAAAATATTTTTAAAATCTTTTTCGTCGTGTTCCACGGAAAATGGCCGTACAAACGCACTTTTGAGTACTCGAAAAGACGATGATAGAAGCCGTCTCATAACTATGAGTGAAACTCGAAGTTACCAGTTTGTCGTTCGGATAAGTTGTGTAGAAAGTGCGAGAACCATCTTCAAACTTCCAGTTTGTCATTCTGAGCGCAGCGAAGAATCTACCTGCAATTAGATTCTTCGCTGCGCTCAGAATGACAAACTGAAAGTTTGAAGATGGTTCTCGCACAGTCTCTACATCTTCTGTGTGCGGCGAAGAATGACAAATTGGAGGTTTAATGCAGTGACTTTTGGGAAGTGACTTGTCTCGAATCACACGTTTTTGCGTGCTTCAAAACCTGTCGGCGGCGCGAAGGTTGGTGTCGGCATTTCAGCCGCTTCACCGGCGCGCGGATGAGCACACGGGAAATCTTTCTCGATGTAGAAACGAACGTCGTCCTGCAAAAAATAAACGCCTTCGCACTCCGCTTCGCTGAGTTGCACGATGTCTTTTTTCGCCAGAGAAAAAACTAAATCGCCGTGGTGCATCTCCAGAGAAGTTGCTGCTGAAGGCCGAACGCGCACACTCCATCCATCAAGATGCCAAACTAAAAAATGCTCGTTGATAGATTGGTCGTTTTGCAATTGCGCCAACTCTTCGGGCGTGATGCGCAGGCGAATGCTGTTCTTTGTCCAACGAACTTTCATGAGGTTTTCTGTCCTTGCTGTTGCGCCCAGTTCCATTCGTCTGGCGTGTTCACATTGAGCAATTGATGCGCGATTTCTGGCGGCGCTTCGACAACAAAAAAATCGCCCGCCCAGATTAAAGCGTGCAGCGAACGCTTGTTTTGCGACAATAATTCGTCTATCAGCGGCAAGCACGACACTTGATACCTCGCAAAAAGCGGCTGCAATTGTTCGCCGCTGCGTGTGGCAATTCCGTCTTTTTCTGGCGCAACTTCCAGTTGTATCAACCAATTTATCGCGTCTGTTGTCAGCAAAGGAACATCACACGGCAGCGCGCAAACCGTTTGACAATCGTTTCGATGCGCCCACTGTAGCGCTGTTTTCAAGCCACTCAAAGGCCCAATTCCTCGTTCTTCATCCATCAAAAAAACGACTTCGTTCAGCGTCCAATCAGCGGGACG
Source organism: Abditibacteriaceae bacterium (assembly GCA_965277285.1). Lineage (GTDB taxonomy): Bacteria > Armatimonadota > Abditibacteriia > Abditibacteriales > Abditibacteriaceae > DASVUS01. The sequence goes on from OZ255721.1 coordinate 983,480, forward strand.
TTCGCGCCCGACAACGAGAACGCGACGCTTTGTTGCAAGCGCGATACGACAAAGATGCTCCAGTAATGGCACGCCATTCCACAGCATTTGAGCTTTGTCGTTTCCCATGCGACGGCTTTCTCCGCCAGCGAGAATGGCAATGACGATTTGGTTCATAGAGAGCGTGCAACGCCGTACTTCAACTGCATATCTTAGTCATTCGAGTACTTGAACTGCCTTGTGAAATGAGATAACAGATGATTATGTTCTGGTTATTTTCATTGATTGTTTTTATCGCTGCTTTTATTTTAGCCAGCATCGACAATCCGTGTCTGTCTTACTCCTTCAACTACACCATACTCTTTTTTGGATGGTTAGCTTGCGCTTGGCTTGACAACAAGCGCAAACACACACCACAAGACCTTGCTGCGTCACAAGCCTCAGTCGAACACACTCAAGCATGGCCAAACCTAAAGCGATTCCACTTTTTTTACAGAGCAAACTTAGAGCCTATCCGAAAAGGCATTGATTCCAGGTGATGAGAGCGCAGGCAAAGTGCAGCATGGCCAGGTAGTTCTGGCTCTTCTTTTCCCATCGCACCAACAAGCGGCGATAACGATTGAGCCAGCTATGCGTTCTCTCCACCACCCAGCGCCGTGCTTTCTTGCCCGCGGCTTTAGCGGCGGCCTCTTCGCCGCGCGGTCGAATGTGGGTGGTGTAGCCAAAGGCTTGAGCGACTTGGCGCACTTCTGCGTAATCGTAGCCCGCATCCAGACACAAGCCTTGTTCGCACCCACTCGCCATATGGCACAGTCTCTTGTTCTCAATCCCTTGCACCACGCTGGCCAGAGTGGCCGCGACCAGTTTCATGTCATGGCGGTTGGCGCCCTCGATCTCCAAGCCAACAGGAATACCACAAGCTTCAGTCAGCAGGCTTCTTTTCACGCCGCCTTTGGCGCGGTCGCAGGGGTTGGGTCCCGTTTTTTCCCCCGCCCAGAGGCGCTTTGGTCATCACGCCATCGAGTGCCAGCCAACTCCAGTCCAAGCCTTTGAGTTCGTCGTAATCGCATAAAGCCGCTTCCCACAAGCGCACGAAGAAACCGTCTCGTTGCCATTCTTGAAAGCGCGCGTGGGCTGTTGAACCTGAGCAGATTCCTGTGGCATCCAAAGCTTTCCACTGGCAGCCGGTTCGCAGCACAAAGAAGATGCCGTTCAAGACCTGGCGGTCAGGAACACGCGGGCGATGGCAGCCTAAAGGATGCACTGGCTTTTGCCGAACTGGGAGCAACGGTTCGATCAGCTCCCATAACACATCCGAAATCACAAACTCTTGAACCGGAATCTCATGTTTCATGCCACGCAGTTTACCACCCTATTCGGATAGGCTCTTATCCGCCATGTTTGTGGCTGGCCTTCAACTTTGGAACCGTTATTTTGGGTCTGGGCAAAAGCACATTTCATTGATGACAGCGCTCATTATCAGCGCTATTCCATTGGCGCTATCTCACGTTTTTATCCTATGGATCAAGAATTTCTCTTGCCCTAATTGTCACAAACCGTTTCTCTCAAAAGAGCATTTTGCATCCGTAAGTTATTTTAGCGTTGCTTTGCCAGATATGTGTTGTCCGCACTGCAACGTCAAAGCTGAGTGGGATTGAATTGCTTATGCGCTGGCACTATCCAACGTCCATTCGACGATTTCGCGCACCAGAGTTTTGCAGGAGCCGCAGCCCGTTCCGGCGCGCGTCGAACGCATCACATCAGCGACTTCGCGCGTGCCGCCCAGAACGCATTTGCGAATCGTGCCTTTGTTGACGGCGTTGCAGTTGCAAACTGTCGCGGCGTCCGGCATGACTTCCAGCGTGGCGCCATTGACGACGGGCGCGCCCATTTCAAATAACAATTGTTCGCGCTCGTCCGGCAAAGGGCCGCCGCGCTCGAACAATTGCATCAAGCGCGCTGTGGCGCCGGTTTCGCCCAGCAAAATCGCGCCGACTAATTTGCCGTCGCGGATGACCAATTTCTTGTAGCGACCGCGACGCGGCTCGACCCATTGCACGATTTCGTCCGTCGGTTCGGGACGCGCCGCAATGCCCATCGAAGCCAGTTCCAAGCCCATCACTTTCAATTTGGTAGACATCTTCGAGCCGCGATATTTCGCGTGCGGATTGGCGCCCGTGATGTGATCGGCGAGTACTCGACCTTGTTCCCACAAAGGCGCGACCACGCCGTAAACCTGTCCGTTGTGCTGCGCGCATTCGCCAACAACGTAAATATCTTCGTCATCGGCGGCTTGCATTTGGTCGTTCACGACGATGGCGCGTTCGACTTGCAGGCCGCAATCGCGCGCCAGTTCGACGTTGGGGCGAATGCCGCAGGACATTACAACCATGTCGCATTCGAGCGTCGAGCCGTCTTTGAATTGCAAGCCCGTCACCATCTCGTCGCCCAAAACGCCGGTCGTCGATTTCCCCAGATGAACGTGCAAACCCATTTTTTGCACGCTGTCCAGCAGCATTTCTCCCGCGATTTCGTCCAACTGCGTGTCCATCAAGCGCGGCGCGATGTGAATGACGTGAACTTCGCAGCCGTAATTGATCAGGCCTCGCGCCGCTTCCAAGCCCAGCAAACCGCCGCCGATGACGGCTGCGCGACGGCTTTTATTGGCGTAACCGGAGATTTTCTGGCAATCGTCGATGGTGCGAAAAACGAAAAGGCCGGGCTTGGGCGCGCCATCTTCCAGCGTCAAACCGTCCATCGGCGGCACAAAGGGACGGCTTCCCGTCGCAATGATGAGTTTGTCGTACGTTTCTTCGCGCCCGTTCGCATCGCGTATGGTTTTATTCTCACGGTCGATGTGCGTCGCCGCCGCGCCATGATGCAAAGTGATGCCGTTATAGCGATACCAGTCAATTGGATTAAGGAAAATTTCTTTCGCGTCCTGCGAACCGTTTAAGACATTCGACAGCAAAATGCGATTGTAATTGCCGTAAGATTCCTCGCTCCAAACCGTGATGTCAAATTGATCGCTGCCGCCGCGACGCATAATTTCTTCAATGGTGCGCGCTCCGGCCATGCCGTTGCCAATAACCGCCAATTTCTTTTTAGGTGTGTTCATAGGTTCAACTTGTCTTATCGAGAACAATCGAGTACTCGATTGCGGTTGTGTAGCGAACCCGAATCGTAAGCGAGGGAGATGATGTAGGAAATCTCCCTCGCTTACGATTCGGGTTCGCTGATTTTCTCAATCTTCGCGGCGCAGACTTTGAATTCCGGCATTCGAGAAATCGGGTCGAGCGCGGGATTGGTCAAAAGATTAGCGCTGCCTTCGCCGCCCCAGTGGAAGGGCGCGAACAGCGTGTCCATGCGCAAAGTCGGGGTGAACTTGGCGGCCAAAAGCGCCTCGCCTCGCCGCGTTGAAACGCGCACCGTTTCGCCATCTTTGATGTTCCACTTGGCCGCCATCGCGGGATGGATTTCCACGAACGAACGCGGTTGCGCTTCGGCCAAATCGGTGACGCGACGCGTTTGCGCGCCCGATTGATAATGTCCCATCACGCGCCCTGTCGTCAGAAAGAAAGGGTAATCTTCGTCCGGTTCTTCAGCCGCAGGCCGATAATCCACGGCATGAAAGCGCGCGCGGCCATCACTGGTCGGAAACGAGTACTCGAAAGGTCGCGGCGTGCCCGCATCGTCGTCGTTTTTAACATCGGAACACGGCCAGAAAACGCCGTCCTGCGCCTCGATTTTTTCGTAGGAAATGCCCGAGTAATCGGCGATGCCGCCGCGACTGGCCGCGCGCAACTCTTCAAAGATTTCGCGCGCTTCCCCCGTCGGGAACTTATCGCCATGACCCAAACGTTCCGCAATCGCTGACAGCATTTGCGTGTCCGTCCAGACGCCAAGTGGCGCTTCCTGCGCGCGTTTGCGCCACAAAACGCGGCCTTCCAGGTTCGTCATGGTGCCTTCTTCTTCGGCCCACTGCGCGCTGGGCAAAACGACATCGGCGAAGCGCGCCGTTTCCGACAAGAACAAATCGGAGACAACCAGAAAATCCAAATCGCCCAGGCCACGCTTAATAACATTCGCGTTCGGCGCCGAAACCGCGATATTGGAAGCCATCACTAACAAAGCGCGAATGCCACCTTCACGTCCCATCGCGCTCAACATTTCATAAGCCGATTTTCCGGCGCGCGGAATCGAACTTTCTTCAACGCCCCAGACTTGCGCCATGTGTTCGCGCGCCGCGGGATCGTTGATGCTGCGATAACCAGGCAATTGATCGCATTTCTGGCCGTGTTCGCGTCCACCCTGCCCGTTTCCCTGTCCTGTCAGACAACCGTAACCGCTGCCGCGCGGCCCGACTTTGCCCAGCGCCAGCATCAAGTTGATGAACGCCAACACCGTGTCGACACCTTTGCTTTGCTGCTCGGGGCCGCGCGCCGTCAGCGTCATCGCGGTTTTGGCGCGACCCAGCAAATGCGCGGCTTGCGTCAATTTGCTGATCGGCACGCCGGTGACTTGCTCGACATATTCCGGCCAATAGTTGGCGATGGTGCGCCTGACATCACGAAAGCCATTGGTGCGCGCGGCGATAAATGCGTGATCGAGCAAGCGGTCGCGCGCCGCGATATGCAGCAATCCCAGAGCGAGAATTAAGTCGGTGCCGGGCGCGATTTGCAAGTGCAATGTCGCGCTTTCCGAAGTTGGCGTGCTGCGCGGATCGACCACGATCAGGCTGCCGCCACGCCGTTTTTGTTCATCGAAATACTGCATCACCGGCGGCATCGTTTCGCCCGGATTGGCGCCGACCAGCAGAATCGTTTCCGCTAAGGGAATGTCTTCGAGAGGAAACGGCAAGCCTCTGTCCATGCCAAAAGCGCGATTGTTGGCGGCTGCCGCGCTCGACATGCAAAAGCGCCCATTGTAATCAATGCTCGCGGTTTGCAAAGCGACGCGCGCGAACTTGCCCAGCCAATACGCTTTCTCGTTGGTCAGGCCGCCGCCGCCGAAAACGCCGACCGCGTCGCGCCCATATTTTCCCTGAACTTCGCCGAAACCGCGCGCGATGCGGTCGAGCGCTTCATCCCACGAAGCCGGGCGCAAAGGGCCGCCCTTGCGCTCGCGGATGAGCGGCGTGGTCAAGCGTTCGCGGTGCGTCAGCAGCTTGGTCGATGTCCAGCCTTTGCGACACAAGCCGCCTTTATTGGTCGGAAATTCGCGCGGCGTCACGGCGAGGTGAGTTTCGAGTACTCGATCACCGTGTCCGTTGGCGATTTCGACAGATTCCGGCACCAAAGTCATGCCGCATTGCAAGGCGCAATACGGACAATGCGTGTCGGTGCTTTGCACGACCGAAGTCGCGTCGGGGTTTAAGAAATTGAGAGTCGTCATAGAAGTTTTATGTGCGGGCGAGGCATGCCTCGCCCGCACGAACAATGGACATCAATCAGCCGCAACAGCGAGAGCACGTCCGCCAGCGCCCAGCCATCCGGCGCGATTCCACAAAGGATGCAGCACGACTACCAAAGCGATACAGAACGCCGCGCCCAAAGCAAAGCCAGTCAAGCCGGTGCCGAAACTTCCCATCGTTTGTTTGAAGTAGCCCAGTGCGAAAGGCAATGCGAAACCTCCCAAGCCACCCGCTGCGCCGACGATACCAGTCACGACACCGATGTGGCGTGGGAAGCGCTGCGGCACTAGTTGGAAAACCGCGCCATTACCCAGGCCGAGCGATGCCATCAAGACGAAGAGCAAGGGGATTTCGATGGACAAGGGGAACAAGCGCGCAGACGCGAAAGCCAGCAGGCCAATGACGCAATAAAGACCGATCAGCATGCGCACGCCGCCAAAGCGGTCAGCTAAATAACCACCTATGGGGCGCACGAAACTTCCAGCGAAAATGCATATCGCGGCATAATTTCCGGCCAGGATTTTGGGTACGCCATATTGGTCATGGTAAAACGTCGGCATGAAGCTCGCCAAGCCAATAAAGCCGCCAAACGTGATGCTGTAGAACAAGCTGAACCACAATGTATCCGGCTCGCGCAAAATGCTCAGATAGTCGCTCAAGCCTTTTGGCGCGGGACGATTCGGGCTTTCTTTGGCCAGCAATGCCACGATCAGCCACGTTATGGCAATGGGGATAATCGCCACAGCGAAGACGCTGTGCCAGTTGCCGCCGAAATGTTTCGCAATGCGCAGCGCAAACAACGCCGTCAAAACCGTGCCGCCATTGCCCGCACCGACGATTCCCATCGCCAAACCCTGATGCTCCGGCGGAAACCAGCGCGAAGCCATCGGCAGCGCGACCGCGAAACTTGCGCCAGCGACGCCCAACAACAGCGCGACGACTTGCAATTCACCCAGCGAACGCGCGCCCAGCCAGCCCCACAGCAACGGAACGAAGGTCAATGTCAAGCCGATCATGGTGGTTTTCTTGGCACCGATGCGATCGGTCAGCGCCCCGAAAACCAGGCGCAAAAACGCGCCGCCGAGGATCGGCAAGGCGACCAAAAGTCCTTTTTGCGCCGGACTGAGATGAAAATCTTCGGCGATAGTAACGCCCAGAGACGACAGCAATGCCCAGATCATGGAACTGATGCCGAAGTACATAAACGCACTAAACAGCGTCGGCATGTGCCCGCTCTTCTTAAAACTCGACATTTGCATTTGACAATTCCTTTTTCGAGTACTCGAATGTACTCCCGATAGTTATGAAACGTGACTTTAGCCTTATAGATAAAGGGCTTCGCGCGCACTTCGCCCTTTTCTGCGGCCACATTCTTAAAGTAACAGCGCCAGGTTTCGTTGTCCCGCCGCTGCACGTTTACTTTGCGTGAAAATTGCGTTTCCGCTTTGTTACACAAGACATTTTTCTTGTCCCGCACAAACGCAAAAAAGACGCAGCAACCACGCTGCGCCCTCAAACGAACCAGACCCCGAACGTGAGTGAGGGACTAACTTAACTGAGGCGGTAGCCCCTCACTCACGTTCAGGGTTCTGGAAGTCACTTCACAACAAATTTCAACTTGCGGAACACAGCTTTGGCTTGGGCGCCCGTCAGAAAAAGAACGAAATTTTTGGCGGCGACAGGGTTTTCAGTGTCGCGCACCACGGCGGCAGGATAACGAATCGGGCTGTGAAACGTTTCCGGCGCGACGGCGACGACGCGCACTTGGTTGGAAATCGCGGCATCGCTTCCGTAAACGATGCCCGCTTCGACGTTGCCCAATGCGACTTGGGCCAGCACTTCGCGCACGTCTTTGCCTTGCACAGCCTTGGGAAAAACCTGATTCCACACGCCGATTTTGGTCAACACTTGCTGCGCATATTTTCCGGCGGGAACCGAAGACGGCGCACCAATAGCGACGTGCGCAACGCTCGGGCGCGCCAGATCGCGGAAGCTGCGAATCGCATTGGCGCCGTTTCGAGTACTCGATTGCGGAACGATCAGCACCAAACGATTGCCCGCGATCTCGCGCCGCGTCGTTGCATCAATCAGGTTTTGCGACGCCAGATCGTTCATGTTTTTGTCGGACGCCGCGATGAAAACATCGACCGGCGCGCCTTGCTCGATTTGACTTTGCAAGGTTCCCGACGCGCCAAAGTTGAAATGCAGCGCGACGTTTGGCTGCGCTCGACCGTAATCGCGTGCGATTTGCGTCAGCGCATCTTTCAAGCTGGCTGCCGCCGAAACCGTGAGTTCGACCTTTTGCGCGTGCGCCGCTATTATCGAAAAACCTAACAAGCACAAGGCCAAAAGCGAGGTTCTAATTTTCATAATCGAGTAATCCATATTAAATTTGGCGACGTTTTGAACAACGCAGCCACACGTTCAAGCCTACTACAAACAACACGTTGAAAATTGTCACGACCAGAGCATAAAATCCCGCGGTGCGAAAATCGCGGTTTTCTGCCGCCATATAAATCGCGGTCGGCGCGGTCACGGTTTTGCCTTCGATGTTGCCCGCCACCATAATCGTCGCGCCGAATTCGCCCAGAGCGCGCGCGAACGACAACACGGCGCCCGCCGCCAAACCCGTCCAAGAAAGCGGCAACGAAACTGTCCAGAACACGTGCGTCTTCGATGCGCCCAAGGAACGCGCCGCATCCAACAAATGCGTGTCAGTATTGAGAAAAGCCGCTTTCGCGCTTTGATACATCAAGGGAAAGGCGACGACCGACGAGGCTAAAACCGCCGCGAAAGGCGTGAAAATCAAGCGCCACTTGAACGTTTGGTAAAGCCATGCGCCGACGATTCCGTAACGTCCCAGCAGAACTAATAGAACGTAACCTGTCACAACTGGCGGCAAAACCAGCGGCAGCAAGAAAATCGCGTCGAGAAGATCGCGTCCCCAAAAGCGCGAGCGCGCCGTCCAGTGCGCCGCGAAAGTTCCCAGCCAGAACGTCAACGCCAACGCCGCGCCCGCCACTTTGAACGACAAAACGAGCGGCTGCCAATCGAAAGTTTGCAACGAAAAATTCACTCCGCGATGTCATCCAACAAACTTCGCGCAGTGTAGCAAAGCCACCCGAAAACAAAGTCGTGTATCGAGTACTCGATACGCGACTTTGTTACCTGGCTCAAACTCCATTCCCGACCCTTCATTATGAATGCATCATTCCGAGCATAGGGAAAGTAGACAAAATACCACGAAGCCGCCAGTCAGTCATTCTTCGCTGCTCTTCAGAGTGACTGACTGGCGGTTTCGGGGTGTTGCGTTGTATTTAGCTGTATTTAAGAGATAGCTTCTCAATAAACGTCGCGTCCGTAGCGGCCTTCGCGCGCCATTTTTGCGACGTAAGATTTGGCATCGGCTTCGTTCATGCCGCCATGTTCACGCGCGACTTCCTGTAAAGCCGCATCGACATCTTTGGCCATGCGACGCGCATCGCCGCAGACGTAAAAATGCGCGCCATCTTGCAGCCATTGCCACAACTCCGCGCCATGTTCTTTCATGCGATGCTGAACATAAATCTTCTCGGCCTGGTCGCGCGAAAACGCCGTGTCCAGTCGCGTCAACAAACCGCTGTTCGAGTACTCGAGCAGTTCATGCTGATATAAATAATCGCTTTCCTGGCGCTGATCGCCGAAAAACAGCCAGTTTTTGCCAGTCGCGTTTGTCGCCGCGCGTTCCTGCAAAAAGGCGCGAAAAGGTGCGATTCCGGTTCCCGGCCCAACCATAATCATTGGCGTATTGCTATCGGCTGGCGGGCGAAAACCGTGTGAGGGCTGCACAAAAACGCCGGCGCGCATTCCGGGACGCATTCGTTCCGACAAAAAGGTGGACGCGACGCCTTTGCGCACGCGCTCGCAGCCCGCACGCTCGTAGCGCACCACGCCAACTGTCAAATGCACTTGTTCGGGATGCGCCTTGAGCGACGACGCGATACTGTAAAGTCGCGGGCGCAACGGAGATAACGAAGAAATCAGTTCGCCGATTTCACTGCGCGAAGTTGTGCGCACCGAGCCGCAATCGTCCAGCACATCCAAAATATCGCGGCCTTCGAGATAATTTTCCGTATCGTCCTGCGCCAGTTCCGCCAGCTTGCTCGATTCGGTCGGATCGCTCGCCAGGCGCGACATCGTTTGCAGGAATTCATCGTTGCAAGTGTTGATGACATAGGCTTTGCCAAGCGCAATTCGACACGGGACAATGGTGCCTTCAGGCGTTACAACAGGCTCTTCGCCGGTCGCTTCCAGGCGTTCCAAAAGCAGTTCAACCAGGTCGTGACAGTTTTCGGGATAAACGCCCAGAGCGTCGCCGACTTCATATTCCAGGCCGCTGCCGCGCAAATCGAGCGACACGAATTGCACATCTTTCGCCGAATCTTTGCGCGTGAGGGGCGCGACTTCCAAAACGGTGGCCGGAAATGGATTCGCCTTGTCATACGAGGGAATCACAATTTCTGCTTTGTCGTTCGCTGGAACAACCGCCGCTTGATTGCGCTCGACTTGCGCTGGTTGCAGCGCGGGAAGACTCGGTTCTCCTGCAGGCTTTTCGGCGACGAGTTGCTTCAACTTTTTCATCGTTTCGCCGCCGCCGGGCGTGCATTTTTTGAGGTCTTTATCGGCTCCGCTGGCGATCGCTTCAGCGTAGGTCTGACAAAGATAGCCGCAGGTTCCGCAATCGAGTTGCGCCATCGCCGCCATCAATTGACGCGGAAACGCTTTACCGTCGGCGAGTTGCATTCGTTCATCAATCGGCAAGTTCGGATCGTGCCACGGAAAATCTTCGTCTTCGGCAGGCGCTGCTTCGACCAATTGAGTACTCGATTGCGGCATCAGCGCGGACGAGTTCGCGTTATTTGCCGCGCCGTTCCCTGGCGCGTCAAGGCCGAGCAAACCAGCGAAAAAACCATTGAGCCAGGCGCGTTGATCATCGTTAAAGGGCGCGCTGGGCGGCAAGATGGGAATGGACATAAGAGATAAGAACGTAGGGGTTTGGCGTGCCAAACCCTGTAAATGGAACTTGCTGTGACAAGGGCTTGGCACGCCAAGCCCCAACATTTAGATAATCGCCATCGCTTGCAGTTCTTCAGTAGAAAAGCGGCGGCACCACTCGAGAAACGTTTCGGTTTCGTGTTCGCGCGTTGCTTGATAATTTTCTAAGAGCGCACTGAGTACTCGATCGGCGTCGCTGGCTTTCATTTCGCGCAAAATTTCGCGCGCGATGCCCTGCTCGTCGCCGTAACCGCCGCCGACATACAAGTGATAACCTTCCACCATGTCGTCGCCTTCCTCGACTTTGGTGCCCAGCATTCCGATGTCGCCGATGTAATGCTGAGCGCACGAATTGGGACAACCCGTCAGGTGAATGTTGAGCGGCGTATCAATTTTCAGGCGCGCCTCGAGCGAATCGGCGATTTGCAGCGCGTGACCTTTGGTATTAGTGTTGGCGAACTTGCAGCCTTGATTTCCCGTGCAAGCCACCAACGCGCCGCGAATGCTGCTCGCTTCGGCCGCCAAACCCAATTGTTTAACAGCTTCGAGTACTCGATCCACATTTTCTTCGCGCACATCGGAAATCAACAGGTTTTGCCAAACGGTCAGGCGAATCGTGCCGCTGCCGTATTTGTCGGCGATGTCGGCCAGACCGACAGCTTGCTCGTTTTGAATGCGTCCCACAGGCAGCAGAACGCCGATGTAGAACAAGCCGTCCTGGCGTTGCGCATGAACGCCCAGATGTCCATGTTTTTGCGTTTGCGGACGCGCTTCGCACTCTTCGAGAGGAAAACGTCCCATCGGGAAGGGCAGCAATTTCTGCGTTTCTTCCAGAAACTTTTCCACGCCCCAGCGGTCGAGAAGATATTTCAGGCGCGCTTTTTTGCGGTCGGTGCGGTCGCCGTGCGCGATGAAAACTTTCACCATCGCGCTGGCAACGGGAACGCATTCTTCCGGTTTCAACATTAGGCCGGTATCGCGCGCGAAGTCGCCGTGTCCCGTAATGCCGCCCAGTTGGACGCGAAAGTAAACGCCTTCGGGCAGCGACTTGCCATCGAGTACTCGAACCGCGAGAAAGCCGATGTCGTTGGTGTCGGCGACCGCGGAAATTGCGCCGCCGCCATCGAAAGCGATGTTGAATTTGCGGGGCAAGCCATACAATTCGCGGTGATGCAGAATGTGATAGTGCATTTCCGCCGTTAAAGGCCGCGTGTCGAACAATTCTTCGCGGTCGATGCCGGCTGTCGGCGCGCCCGTGATATTGCGCAAATTGTCGGCGCCTGCGCCACGCGTCACGATGCCAGCGTCTTGCAAACCCATCAAAAGATCGGGCGCGTTGGCGACGGCGATTTCGCGGATTTGCAGGTTGGCGCGCGTCGTGACATCGGTGTAGCCGCCGCCATAAAGACGCGCCATTTCCGCGACTTTGCGCATCTGAAAAGATGTTAAAATGCCGCCGTGAAAGCGCATACGACACATAAAACTGTCTTGCGCAGGCGCCACGTAAAAAATCCCGTGCGTTTTGAAACGAAAAACGTCCAAACCTTTGGGATTCCTGTTTTCTTCCGCGTGCTGCACGATTTCGTCCCACGCATCCAGCGGATTGGAGGCGCGTTTCATCGCTTCTTCAGGGCACAACTTGCCGCCTTCAGCTTCTGTGCGATTCCACGCTTCAAAATGAATCGCGTCTGGGCCGACGGGAACGTTTACGGGAACGTTTTGAGTACTCGATGAAACGTTTTGCGCAGTTTGTGACAGGCCCAACGCAGACGCGAAAGTTGGCAGGTTGCGCGACGAACGCGCCAGGTCGGTGCCGCTGACAAAGCCTTGCAGGAAGTTTTTTTGTTCGTCGGAAAAGCCGTTGTTTTGCAGCGCGCCGTTATTCGATTGGTCGAGAGTGGAAGTCATAGTTATCACTTGGAAAATCGCGTAGATTTAGGGTGCGATAACTTTAGAATGACAGTTGAATGTTACGTTGTCCCGCGCGGCTTCATTTATTTCGCGTTAACTTTTTGTTTCACGCAAGTTAACGCAGTCAAAGTTCATGGCACGTTTCAGGCGCGAAACGTGGAAAGTAAAAGTGTTATGTCGAATGTTTCTTTCAGGCCGCGAAAATGGTGGATAGAATGGTTGGAGCCGCGTCGCTTCGAGCCGGAAGTCGAAACACTTTATCGCACGCGGCGCAACGAGGCAGCGCTTCCCGTGTCGCGCGCCTTGCTTTTGCTGGCGTCGCTGGGCGTTTTGCTGTTTAGCGCGTGGGATTACGAAATCGATCCAACGATTGTGCCGCGCACGCTGCCGGTTCGATTTTTGTGCAGCGCGATGAGCCTGGTTTTGTGGGTGGCGATTCCTTTACCGTCGTTTCGCAAGCGATTGAGTTGGGTTTTCTCGATCAACGCGCTGGCCGCGACGCTGACCATCGCGTGGGTTCTCGTTGTCGTGCCAGACGGGTTTTTGTGGGGCTTGTCCGGCTTCTTTTATGTGCCGCTTTCGCTACTCGTGCTGCCCAAGTTCCGCGTTGTCGCCCTGACTTGCGCACTTTCGCTGGTCATCGTGAACGTCGTCATGTACTTCGACGAGGCCACGTACCGCGTCATCTTTAACGCGAATTTTTTTCTGGGATTTATGTGCTTGATGAGTGGCGTGCTGGCGTTTTTGAACGAAGTGCGCGACCGCCGCGTTTTTCAACTGGAACAAGAACTCGAACATCTGGCCAACTGCGACAGCTTGAGCGGCGCGTTCAATCGGCGTTATTTCGAGGAAACGGCGCGCGCTGAAATCGAACGCGCACGTCGCTACAATCATCCTCTTTCACTGTTGATGATGGACGCCGATCACTTCAAGCGCATTAATGACACGCATGGCCATGCGGTTGGCGACAGGGCGATTCGCGCGATTGTCGAAAGCAGCCAGGGCGTTTTTCGCACGAGCGACTTGCTGGCGCGCATGGGCGGCGAAGAGTTCGCGGTTCTGCTGCCGGAAACGGACAGCGACGCCGCGCAGCAAATTGCCGAACGTGTGCAAGAAAAACTGCGGCGCCTCGAAATTTCAACTTCTACTGGAACAACCCAAACTCCCAATTTTCTCACGCTGACAATTAGTATTGGCGTCGCTTCGCTGCACATCAGCGATACCATCGAAACATTGCTGCAACGCGCCGATGTCGCACTTTACGAAGCCAAACATCAAGGCCGCAACCGCGTTGTCATTCGCGCTTTTCAAGAATTAACGTGAATCATAGAACACGGAGGCTTTGCCTACACGGATTGATCTGTTCAATCCGTGTAGGCGAAGCCTCCGTGTTCTCTAAATCATCTGACTTCCTATCGTTTTGAGTACTCGATTTCAGGCTGGCATTTGCAAACATCCGACATCGATAATCGCGGTTCCAGGCGCATCAGAAGCGATGTGAATTTCAATCTGCGAACCGGCGATAATTGGTTCGACAATCGCCATCGGAATATAAACAGTCGCATTGGGCGCGACCGGAATCAGGCGGTGCAGATCGCCATTGACGACGGTGGAAAGGCAAACCATGCTGGGGCATTGAACGCCCGCGCGCAGGTAGCGAATGCCAGCGATGCAATGCGGCGGCACGGTGTACGAAAGTTTGTGCGATAGAAGTTGCGGATTGCGCAAACCGGTCGCTTCAAAGTCGAAAACGCCTTGCAATAAAATTGGCTTGCCGATGCCGACGCCGACCAGATCGGGACGTTTTTCGTCTTTCGCCATGTTCAATCTCCCCAGCCAAAACTCGCGCTGACGCTCTTTTTCGCGCGTCGTGACGCGACCTGTGCGCGCCGTCAAACCTGCCAGAGCCGTGTTCGTCGCGCCATGTTCCATCGCGTCTTCGTCGTTGAAGAAAGCGCGCATTTTCGTCAGAGCGCCCGCCAAACGGTTGCGCACAGCCGAACGCGAAATGCCGCATTCCGCCGCGACTTCCTGCTCGGTTTTGCCCAAAACGCAACAACTCCACACGGCTTGGCGCTGCGCATCAGTCAAGGTCGCCAGCGCCGCGCGCAAACTGATCGCTTGCTCCAGATGCGCCGTCAGGTCGCTCGCCTCGCCGTTTTCGGTGCGATTCGAGTACTCGATTTCACTGTCTTCGCCGTCGTTGTCCAGCCCCAATTGCGACCACGGCGTTTCGTAACGGTTTTGCGAACGCAGCCAGGCGCGCCCGTCCCAATCGATCATGCGACTGATATAAAGCGCGAAATAAACGCCGCGCGACGCTTGAAAACCTTGCAACCGCGTCAGAAAAGACAGGCGAACCTGCGCGTAAACGTCGTCCCATTCAACGCCCGTCAAGCGCGATTGCAAAATCACCCACAACTTTTGCACGCGCGAGCGCAGCAACGGCTCAAACTGCGAAAGCAGCCTTTCAAGCGCCGCCTGATCGCCCTTTTGAGCGCGTGCCACCATCGCCTCGATGCTGTCCTCAGCGGGAAAACAGCGAGCGAAATCGCGTTCTGCTTCAACAATGGCGGACATGAAGTCACCTCGCTTTCAACAAAGCGGAAGTGTAAGCCTGGCACAACGCGCCGCCGTTTCCATCGTGTTAATTTTGGATTTCGCGTCCCAACACCGAAACTGCGCCGAAGACGCTACACTAAAAATAAGATAAAAGAACGACTTCGAGTACTCGAATCGAGAGAAAGGACAACAACGATGGCGATTATTAGCGCGACCAATTTGCGCTTGAGTTTTGGTAACGCACCGGTTTTAGATGGTGTGCAATTTCAAATTGAAGCGGGCGAGCGCGTCTCGTTAGTCGGCAGAAACGGCGAAGGCAAAAGCTCTTTGCTGAAGATTCTCAGCGGCGAAATCAAGCCCGACGGCGGAGAAATCGTGCTGCAAAAAGGCGCCAAAGTTTCGACGCTGGCGCAGGAAGTTCCCAACAATATCACGGGCCGCGTGCGCGATGTCGTCGCTGCATCCGGCGAAAACCTCGCGCATGAAATTCACGATCACGAAATCGACGCCGTTCTCCATCGCTTGAACATTGACGACGAAGCCGAATTCGGAACGCTCAGCGGCGGCTTGAAACGTCGCGTTTTACTGGCGCGCGCCCTGGTTTCCGAACCCGATTTGCTGCTGCTGGACGAACCGACGAACCACTTGGACATCGACTCGATTTTGTGGATGGAAGAGTTTCTTTTGCGCGCGGGTTGCGCCCTGCTCTTCGTGACACACGACCGCCAATTCCTGCAAAGATTGGCAACGCGCATCGTTGAAATCGACCGAGGCAAAATCTCGTCCTGGTCGTGCGATTACGCCACTTATCTCGAGCGCAAAGCCGCGCTCTTGGAAAGCGAAGCGCATCAAAACGCTTTGTTCGACAAAAAACTGGCGCAGGAAGAAGTGTGGGTTCGCAAAGGCGTCAAGGCGCGCACCACGCGCAACGAAGGCCGCGTCCGCGAACTGAAACGTTTGCGCGATGAACGCCAACAACGCCGCGAAATCAGTGGGCCGGTGCGCATCGAAACCCAGCAAACCGAACGTTCCGGCCACAAAGTTATCGAAGCCAAAAACGCCAGTTACGCTTATCCACCAGTCGACATCAAGTACTCGAAAGCGGCTGACGAGCAAGCTCAATCGCCGATTATCCGCGATTTTTCGACCTTGATTATGCGCGGCGATAAAGTCGGCATCATCGGGCCAAACGGTGCCGGAAAAACGACGCTGTTGCGCCTGATGTTGGGACAACTCGCGCCAAACAGCGGCGAAATCAAGCTGGGAACGCGCCTGCAAATCGCTTATTTCGACCAACTTCGCGCGCAACTCGACAACGACAAATCGGTGCAGCAAAACGTGGCGGGCGAAAACGACACGGTTTTGGTCAACGGCGAGCGGCGCCACATCGTCGGCTATTTGCAGGAATGGCTGTTTTCTTCGGAACGCGCGCGCACCAAAGCCAGCGTTCTCAGCGGCGGCGAGCGCAATCGCTTGCTGCTGGCGAAACTTTTTACGCAGCCGTCCAACGTTCTGGTGATGGACGAACCGACCAACGATCTGGACATCGAAACGCTCGATTTGCTGGAAGATGTTCTGGTCAATTACGCGGGAACGTTGCTTGTCGTCAGCCACGACCGCGACTTTTTGAACAACGTGGCGACCAGCATCATCGCACCGTTGGAAGCCGGACGTTGGCGCGAAACCATCGGCGGCTACGACGATTGGCTGCGTCAAAGTCAAGCTGAACAAAAGGCCGAAGCCGCGCTCGCAAATCCGCCCAAAATTGCGAAAAACTCATTACGCGAAACGCCGCAAAATGGTTCGCGCCCGCGCAAAATGAGCTTCAAGGAAACGCGCGAACTGGAAGAAATGCCATCGCGCATCGAACAATTGGAAGCCGAACACGAGCGTTTAGTCGAAGTGTTGGCAAACCCCGAACTTTACAAGAACGATCCGCAAAAAGCCGCGCAATCGAGTACTCGATTAGCGCAAATCGAAGCCGAAATGACGACGGCGTTCGCGCGCTGGGAAGCATTGGAAGCGATGCAGAAAAGCACGATTTGAAAGTGTCTCAGCGTTCTGTTGCCTGCCTGTCAATGAACCGTGCGACTTCAATGAACCGTGCGACTTGCGTAATCGCTTCTTCTCCGTTGATGTTGGCGAACCAGTAGCCACTCGACCAAATGTGTTCTTGTCCTTTGCGTTGCGGGACACGCAAAAGGTACGAAGCCAGTTTGCTTTTGAGACGCCCGATGGCTTGTCCATGTGTCGGCGGCGCTGGAGCTAAAAGAAGTTGTACGCAGGTTGTATTCACGGCGTAGCAAATTACTGGCAAGCCACCGACAATTCTATCGTGATCTGGTGCAATCAAATCGGACAAGTAATCGGCAGTTTCCTTTGCTTCGTTGAGCGAAAGCGAAATGATTTCCTTAGGCGTTAATGTCGAAGACGCGCCTCTGAACAGAGGTTTGGACAGTTCATCATAAAAACCCTTTTGCGCCAGTTGCTCATATAAATCGCCCAAAGACGACCAATTCCCTTTTGCCTCGTGCGGCTGTGGGTAATGATACGTCGTCCAAATGATATGCAGCCCATCGAAAGCCATAGCCTACGATTTTAACAACAACGTTTTTCAACGCGCCACGACGACCACATAAAACGGCGCATCCAAATCCATTATTTTGATTAGGTGAAAGCCGACGCTCTGGGCTTCGCGCTGCACGATTTCGCGCGCCAGGCGATGATCGTCGGTTGCGGGATTGTTTTCTGGTTTCTCGCCCAGGTGACGTTCGATCAAGCCAGTTTTGGCGTAGGCTTGCTGCGCATCGCGTCGCAGTTCGGGATCGTCGCGCTCGATGAAGGCCAAACGTGCGCCAGGTTTCATCGCCGCGCGAATGTGGCGCAACATCGCCAAAGGTTTCTCGAACTCGTGATACGCGTTCAGAATTAGCACTGAATCAAGCGCGTGCGCAGGGAGATTTGTATTATCGGTTGTGCCTAAAATCGTGCGCACGTTGTGCAAACCTTCACGTTTGGCGCGCGCCGCAATAAAATTGGTGTATTGCGGCAAAATCTCTTCAGCGAACACGACGCCTCTTGGCGCAACACGACGCGCGGCGCGAATTGTGAACCAGCCGCCGCCCGCGCCAATATCGGCAACGCGCGAGCCATTTTTCATGCGCAATAAATCCATCACGGTTTGGATGTGCAGCGTCCGGTCGCGATTGGGATATTCAAACTCCAGCGGCGAACCCGTCCACGGCTCGGCTGTCGGGCGCGCCGTGCCATCGGACTTGATTTGCGCGTTTCGCGGGGCTTGGATTTGTGCTCGCAGCGGCATCGAACGAAACGAAATAGTTGTCAAACCCAGCAAGAAAGTAGCGCCGGCAACAGCGAAAAAACGGTGCAATTTCATCGAAAGTTTCTCCAACGTGAACTGCGTTTAACGGCGAATTCTAACGTCTGTGGTTCCCTCGCAAAACACAAAAGAAAAGCCGCACTTCAATGTCGAAGCGCGGCTTATCGAGTACTCGATTTGTTCCTTTGGTAAAGGTTCAAAGAAGTAAACAGCGAACCCGAAGCGTCAGCGAGGGAGAGTATGAATTACAAATTACTCGCTGTTTGTGAACATTGCGACGGTTGCGGGTGAGCAAGGGAGATTTGTAATTCATAATCTTCCTCGCTGACGCTTCGGGTTCGCCTATGGCGTTACGATTGGCTTATCCGCCGAAGGTTTAACAATCAAATCCAGCGCGTTCGCGTTGCCAACTGCGAAAACAGTGTAGCGTTTTCCGGCTTCGACTTTCGCGCTGGCTTCGGTGATGACTTTGCCATCGGCGCGAATTTGCAACTTCACGTCACCAGGCACAACGGTTTTTGCGCGCGCCGTTCCCGCAGGAATAGCTTTGAGGAAACTGGCAAATCCTGTTGTCTTGTTGCGTGCGGAAGGCGTCGTTACATCAATGGCGGATGTTTGCGCCAGATGCACGACATAAACGCGCGCCTTGCCTTCGACTTCTTTGCCTGTCGCTTCATTGACGCGCAACAACAGCGGTTTTTCCGGCGTGCCATACGCCGCGACGGTGTAAAACTTGTCCTTAACGTGCGTCAGATCGGATGTCAAAAGCGCTGTCGTTTCGCCACTTTTCGTCACTTTCAGGTTGTGCTTGCCCGTCGGAATCGCCAGGTACTCGCTCACGCTTTTGTAAGCGACATTCGACAACATTTTTTTGCCGTCCACATAAACATCAACAGAGGGACCGCCTGCAATGGCGTGAATAACGCGCGTGTAAGACGTTCCTTTGACGCGCGTTACTTCTTTAGTCGCTGTTCCAGCAGCAGTCGTCGCGCCCGACGCTTCGTAGGTGCGAACCTTCTTCGCGCGCGTCGCCTTCTTCGGCGTTGCTGTTGGCGTACTCGCCGTTGGCGTATTCGCAGCGGTATTTTCCTGTGCGCGGACGGCGTTCGTTCCTGTTCCTGACGCGATGGCGAAAGCGGCCACAGCCCAAATCGTTCGGCTTGCGTTGCGTTTCATAAATGAAACTCCTTGTGAAAAGTTGCGGCGCGCATGAACAAAGCCGCCAACACTTCACAAGAGCATATCATTAGAGAAGAATTATTTCCAGCCGAAACGGTTCATCAAATCTTCCAAATCCGACGATTTGCGTGCGTTTCGAGTACTCGATTTGTCACCAAAACCGTTCAACGTCGAAGCGCGTTCGTCGGGCGCGACTTTCTCAAAAGGTTTCACTGCCGCACGCAAATCCAATTCTTGGTCGCACTCGATGCGGTCGCAAAAGAGCGAGGTGCGCGCTTCAAATTCCCAATTCGTGACGACTTGAACCGTCAGTTCCAAGCGCGGATTTTCTTTATCAACACGCTTGAGCAAACGGATTTCGACGACGCGATTATCGTTGACGCGAAGCCCTGCGCAAACTGCGTCCTGCGCGATTTTCAAACCGCCGTCCAAATCGCGGCGATGCGGCGATTCAAAGAAAAACTCGCCATACAGAGCGATATAACCGCTTTGCGCGTGATCTAAAATATCGTCAGGAAGCCGCCCGTTCACGAGCAGCGTGTGAAACGCTTTAGCAATCGAATGCTTCCAGTGTTTGGCCTCCGACGACAAAACGCGCCGCGATATGCCGCCAACATCCGCATCACGATATAGGTTATTTACGCTTGGCGGCAATGGCAAAAGAAAGCGGATTCGAGTACTCATTTGGCTTACACGAAGTAAATTTAAGCGCCGAATTTTTCCTGCAGCGTTTCGAGTTCCGCTTCACTGATGCGCAGCACGCTGGCATGACGCGCGTCGAGCGGGAATTGAACCTTCTGTTCTTCCCAGTTTTGAAGGTCGCGTGAAAAGAGCGCTTCATAACGATTTTCCATGCAGCGATCATAAATCAACATCCAGCCTTGCCGCTCTTCCAGCCAAAACGCGAACGGCCCTTCCGAAAGCTGTGGCGTAATCGCTTCGGTTACGACTTCATAAGGGCCGTCCAAGTGCGGCGCCGTCGCAATTTGGATGAAGCGATGTTCGCCGTGCAAATAGCCAAAACGCTCGTCTTTGACAAACATTTGAAACGTCCCGTCATGTTGCACAATCGAAGCGTCGATAACTGTATAACCTGGATCGAGCAGCACGCGCGGTTCGGACAACGATTGAAAATCTCGTGTGCGCGCGCACCAAATACGCGAATCGTCCCAACCTTCTTTGCCATGCGAAGACGACCAATAAACCAGGTAATCGCCGCGCGCGGCATCGAAAACAAACTCGGGCGCCCACACATTTCGAGCACCTTCCACATTATCCATCCCGGACAGAAAACGCACATCTTCCCACGAAATAAGGTCGCGCGAACGAGCGTACAACATCTTTGTCGAGCCGCCATTCCCCGTACCGACGAGACGAAACCAGCCATCCGCCCCGCGCGCCACAAACGGGTCGCGCACAAACTGTTCAGGCCACACCGATTTGTTGTCGTTGAGCGGCGTCCAGTGGAAAGCATCACGGCTCCAAGCCAGATGCAGCGTTTCTTCGCGCACTTTGACATCGGTCAGCGGCACCACAACGATGCCTTCAGGCGTTTGCTCGACGCGCCCATCATAAACCTGGCGAAAATAAGCCAGCAGCCCGATCGGACGCTCGGCAGTTGTTTCAAAATCGTGGACGTTTGCAGTCATAGAAACCTGTTTCAATTGGAATGTCGCGCAGTTTGCCGCAATTCGAGAACGTCTAACAATCTTTTGAACCACAGATGAAAACAGAGAGTTTTAGATGGGAATCGAGTACTCGATTTGAGGAGCAAAGCTACAATTCAGCACATACAAATGACCAAACCTTGATTGGTTTTGTGCGCTTCGGCGACGAACTTTTTCAGCGTCTCGAAGTAAGTAACCAAATAACCCAAAGTGTCATCTTCTGTGGGATCACGTTTCCAGATCGTCGGATAAATCTTTTCCCGCGTCATCTTCACTGGATCAAACCGCTGACGAAAATCTGCTATAGAGATAACGGAGAGTTGCGCATCAATCTTTGCAACCTGATTAGAACGCAATGCGCTAGCTGGGCCATAACCGACATCTTCGGTTCCAATCGGTTCGCCACCCAACAAGAAGTTAAGCGGTTCTTCACCTTCCCAAGCCAAACCAGTCAGCAGAAAATGGATTCCATGCCAGGCTTTGTCTAAATCTGTTGAGTGGTCGGAATCTTCGTCAGTTGATTCCAAAAACTCGATGACTTTTTCTGGTGTTTCCAGAAGCTCACTAATCTGACTTTCGGATACTCGTCGCAATTCGCAAATCATGCTCATACTATTCTCCTCACTCCCCAAACAAACTTTCCGGTTTGCGACCGTTGCCGTTCTTACCGTTGCCATTGCCGTTTTGATGCGGCATTTGCACCAGATTATTCGCCTTGAAGAAGAACTGCGTTTCGCCCGCCGTGCGTATTCCTGGCAGAGCTTTTACCTTGATAATAATCGGATATTGGCGCGTCACGTTGCCCATAATGAGTGCGTGATGGCGGCGCAATTTTTTGACGAAAGCCGACATCGTTTCCTGATCGGTCATCGCGCTTTTGCCGATGTGCCGCACGTCGTCATCAAAAGGCAAATGCGCCAGAAAGAGATTATCGGTTTGGCGCAAAACGGTTTCATCTAAGCCGCCGACCATGTTGGTGATGAAGAAGCACGTAATCCCCAGATGCCGCGAGCGCGTCACGACATCGGTCACGGTGTTTTTCGAGACGTAAAGGTGCGCTTCTTCAAACAGCACAAAGGGAAAACGCCCGCGACCCGTTTTGATTTCGTCCTCGCACATCTCTTTGATCAAATCGAGAATCGCCTGCGCGAAACCATAACGCGCCAGAGGACTAAGCGCCGAAACGTCAATCACCAGTGCGCCGCCTTCGCGCACTTTCGAGTACTCGACTTTGAGGTTGACGGCATCTTCCAACAGGCTGGCGAAGATTCCCGTATTGCGAACCGCTTCCAGGCGCGAACGAATCGCCGCGTTGGACACTTCATTGGTCGCAATCTCGTTGTTTTCCGCCATTTCGATTAAGTGATCCAGCGTCAGAAACGGCGCTTTACGGCCATTTTCAGCCAGCATCTTCATCTGGTCGAACAAACCGAACAAGCGGTTTTCCAGGTGCATCGCCGACACATCAGGCAAGCCATATTTCGACAGCATCGTGATCAAAGGCTGAATTCCGAACTGCTGCAATCCCAGTTTCAGGTTTTGTCCGGCTTTCAGATGAACGATGCCGCGTTGCAAAACCGCGCCATCGGAATCAACTTCGTGGCGCGGCAGATGAATATATTCTTTGTTGATGTCGAAGACGATGCACGGCGCGCCGCGCTTGATCAATTCGACTAAAATCACTTTCGATAGGTGACTTTTGCCCGAACCTTTGACGCCCGTCACGATGTTGATTTTCTCCAGACCTTGACCTTCCACGAAAAACGGTTCGCCGCGCAGCGTTTCACCCAATTCCAGCGGATTGCCCAGATTCTGCACGCAGTTGGCGAACAGTTCGCGGTCGCGCGTGCGCGTCACTTCCACGTCGCGGTGCGGAATCCAGCCGTCCCATTGATCCCATTTCGCGCGCTGCCCGCGCCCAACAACCAACTGGCGAATCTTGGCGATAGCAATTTTCAGGTTGCGCGACGGGCTCAAATCCATGCCCGGCAAATGCAGGTTTTCCTGCGTGCTATGAATGATTTCCATGGCGCGCTCGACACCGTCGCCCGCATCGACGTGATCCAAAACCAGGCGCAATTGTTCCTGCACCAAAGCTGGATACGTCACCATGCGGAACTCGATGACCTGACAAATCAAGCCTTGCGCCGCGCCGTCGCGCTCTTGCACGCATAAGGTTTCGCCGACGCGCAAGTTGTCCTCGCGCGGGTCGAAAATCAGCTCCATGATGTCGCCGCGAACTTGATAAACCTCGATGCTCATAATGGTGATTGGGGCAATTGTTGATGCGATTGTACGGGCGAGGCATGCCTCGCCCGTACGTATTCAATTGTCTACATCGGCAAATCTTGATAAGGTTTGTGCTTTGTTTTCAAGCGAAAAAGTTCAATTTGCTGTTGAATGTCGAACTTGGTTTGCGTCTTCAAAATCGCGTCGCGGTACAGCACGCGATTCGCCACAACATCCAACTGGAAAAACCACATGAGCGTCATCAAGGCGTTGATGAACAAGCGCGAACTTTGCGTGCGGTGCGTCGCGTGATGATCGCCGAAGTGTCCATCAATCGCTGCTAAAATCGAACTCGAAACGATGCTTGGATGATGCGGCATTTTGCGAAAAACCTGTTCCGCCGCACTTTTGAATAGGGCGACTTCCGGCATTTCCCTGGTCAAACTCCACATTCCCAGAAAACCGTTTTGCCGCGTGATTTCGCCGACCGCTTCCAAAAACTGCGCGTGACAAACACCATGAAACGCATCCACGCCAAAGCCGATGCAGCACAACAATTTGCGCGGAATATCGAGTTGATTGACCGCGAGAATGCTTGCCATATCTTCGACCGGCGTTCCCAAACCCGCTTCATCGCCGCGCATCAAACTGTCGGTTCCGCCATCCACCAAAATGATCGTGTCCAGATGAAGGTGCAAGTTCAACACTTCATACGCTTCGAGAATCGGCTGCACGCCGGAAAGTTCAAACGCATAAATCGGCACTTCTTCGCCGCGTCCGCGAAACCAGCGCGACAAGTGCAACTCGGGAAAATAACGCTCGTTACCCAACGTGTCGGCATCAATTTTCACCAACTGTGGATGCAGCTTGCGTCCCGTCGATCCAATCACATCGGCGAAAGTCAGGTTCGCCAGATGCACGTTTTTGCCCGCGTTTTTCAAGGCGAAGTAAAGTGGCAAGCCCGCAAACACATCGAAGCCGCCGCCCGCTCCAGCAACTAAAACATTTTGTGCCGCTTCCAATTCGTCGAAAATCGCTGGCCGTAGAAAATCCATGATTGCCTTCCCAGCCGCAAAATCGAGTACTCGAAAGTCTTCTTTACTAAGAGTGTGTAGAGAAAGCAGAGGAAAACCGTCAAACTGGAAGTTTGTCATTCTGAGCGCAGCGAAGAATCTGGCATACAAGAAAGATTTTTCGCTGCGCTCAGAATGACAAACTCTTACTTCAAAAAGCTTTTTAGACCTTTCAAGTCTCAGCGGCTGCGGCCAGTTTATCGTTCACAGCAAATGCAATTCGGCGTCATCTAAACAGTTTTGCTGCTGAAAACGACGCTGTCCGCGAAGGTTGCGCTGCGCCAGCGACTTTTCTTGAAGTGTCGCGTGAAGTGAGTGAAAGCGTTGCGCAGTCTGGTTCCAGCCGTTGACGAACCAGCAATACGGCCATTCCGCCCATTCGGAAACGTTCGCCTCAGATTGAGTACTCGATTCTTCGACTTCTTCGTATTGCGACAGGCGCGACTTCAATTCGTCAATTTGCAGTTGCAATACTTCGTTTTCGTCCAGCAATTCAGCCAGTTGCACGGCGTGTTCGCGTTGAGACATAGGTTTTTCCTCGTTGAATGATTCGCGTTCAGGTCACGCGGCATTGAAACGGCATATTCAGTTTTTAACGTCAACAAAACAACGGTTTATACAACAGCGGAATAGCAATACTGGCGTCCGCCTTCGGGAACGACAGTCGCTTCGCGGCGCACCAAATGCATTTGATACAAGCGCGCGATGCGGTTATTGCAGGCGGTCGCGGAATCCAGCTTCAAGGCTTCTGACAGGTCGCGCACGGTGACGCAGCCTTTGTCCATTACAGCGCGCAAAGTGTCGACAAGATGCGTCGGCAGATCGCCCAAAATGCGCCATTTTCCCGCCACAGCGCTGATATTTGGAGCTTTCTTGGTTTTGTTCATCGTGTTCTGCGGCAACACCAGAGCAGCGACTTCACGCCTGTTCAAAGCGACCTCGACGTTTTCCAGCAAGGCATCGCTCAGTTCGTCGCCTTTGGTTTCGATGACAAGGTGACGATCAGGATATTCTTTGGCGGCCATGCGCGACAAAATCGTTCCCAGTGCTTCGTCGGCGAACGAGTAATCCATCATCTCGACGCCTTCAAAATCGACCACCAAAACGCCGCCCATCGGCAAAGCACGCAGGCGCGCATCCAATTTTTCCTGCACGCTGCGACCCAGAGGACGCATCGCCAAATGTTTGCCGAACTCGCCCAGCGATTGCGTCTCCACTGTGCGGCTTTCTTTTTCTTGCAATTCGTTCATGGTTTTCCTCCTTATTTTTCAATTCAATTTGATTTTCATTCATCATTTCACTGACATGAGTGAACCCAACAAAGCAATTATGCGCAGTGTGGCGCGTTTTGTCAAGGTGAAACGAGGTTAAAAGCGAATAACGAGGTTAGAAGCGAATATCGAGTACTCGATGAAGAAACTCGGGCTGAGTGTGTAGAAAGTTTCGAGAACAACTTGCAGCGGCACTACGTTTGCATAAGTTTTTGTGCCGTTTTGCGGAACACTTCGTGCATGAAATCCCGCAACGGCAATAACAATTTGTTTTTAGGAGACAATCGTGCCACGTTTAGAAGGAGAAAGGACGAACACGTCCAAATACGTCGCAGGCGTGCTGGTTTTGGCGCTTCTGGCAGCTGCCGCCTGGTATTTTCTGAAAGGAAATGCTACGCCACCCGCTGACGAAAATAATGGTACGGCGGCGCCCGTCAGCCATGTGTCAAATAGCGCTTCCAATAGCGCATCGAACAGCACCGATAATTCGGCGGCCAGCAACAGCGTTTCTAACAGCACCGATAACAGCGCCAGCAATGACGCTTCGAATTCCGCTGCAAATAGCGCAACGGACGACGCAACAAGTAATGCCGCCAGTAATGCGTCCGATAGCACTGGAAACGCTGCCAGTGGAACAGGAAACGACGTTTCTAATAGCGCTTCGAACGAGACAGCGAATAGTTCGGTGAGCAACTCGACAATTAATGCGGCTTCGTCCGTTCCTACGCCGAATCTTTCGGGTGCGCCAACCACGAGCAATGCTGCCAACAATAGCGGCGGTAAAGCGGTGACGCGCAGCAAAACGGTCAAGACGAAGAACGGCGTTTCGACTTATACCAAAACGACCAAAGAAAACGCCGGTGCCGCGTCATCGAGTACTCAATAACGCGTCGTTGACCAAAACACGTTGTTCAACAAAAACAAAACCACGAGGTTTCAGATATGCGCAAGGGAAAGAGCATTTTAGGTTTGCCGGTTACGAGCCAGTCCGATGGCGTCGAACTGGGCAAGGTCAAAGACTTGATTTTCGACCACAATACGGATGAAGTCGTTGGACTTTTGATTTCCGACAAAGAACTGTTTGGCTTGATCGACGCTCAAGTTGTGCCGTGGAATCAGGTGCGCGCCATTGGTTCGCAAGCCGTCATGGTCGAAAGCGCGGCGTCGAAGATTAAAGCCGGCGACGACGCGCGCATCAGCGGCATTTTGGATCGCAATACGGCGCTGTCGGGCACACAGATTCGCACCACGCAAGGCGAAAATCTGGGTTCGTTCGCCGATTTGTATTTAGATGAAAATACAGGTCGCGTGCTGGGTTACGAAGTTTCGGGCGGCTTTTATTCGGACACCATGAGCGGCAAGCATTATTTGCCCGCCGATTCCGATATTTTAATGGGTCAGGATGTGGCGCTGGTGCCGCAAGAAGTCGCGGACGAACTCGAAGCGAAAAAGCAGGCCGAACCCGGCGGTCTCAAAGGCGCCATTGCGACGGCTTCAGATAAGGTTTCCGACAGTTACAGCAACCTTGCGACGGCATCGGTTGAAAAACAGAAAGAGTTCATCGTAGGCAAAGTCGCCAGCCGCGATGTGTTTTTGCCGAACAATGCAACAAGTGTTTTGCCATCGTCGGAAAGCGGTTTGCCCGCCCCGACAACACATAACGCTTTGCCGGAAAGCGCGACCGAAGGTTTGGGACTGAGCGAAATGGGCGTTGCAACCGACGACTTGACGCTCAACCGCACGCCGTTAGAAGCCAGTGTTCCGTCTGAAAGCATTGTAACGCCAGGTATCGTTCCGACAACGACAACTGACAGTGGTTTGGTTGCTAAGCCGATTGACGAAAATACCACCGTTTACAGCTTGCCCAGATCGGAAGTGGTCACAACTTCGACATCGAGTACTGGAATTGCGATTCCAACAACTGGTTCCGAATTGGCGACGACTTCCACGTCGCAAAACGGCGCGATTCTGGTGCATCAAGGCGAAACGATCACGCGCGACCATGCGGATCGCGCTGAGAACGCCGGAATTTTGCATCAGCTTTTGTTGGCGGCGGGCGGAACGGTTGCTGGCGGCGTTTTGGATGCTGGAAAAGCGCAGCTTGCTGGAGTTCAAGGAAACGCGGAAGAAAACGTTATCGGCAAAGTCGCGGGAACCGAAGTGACGGCGGACGATGGTTCGACTATTGTAGCGCCCGGCATGATTATCACGCCGGAAATCATGGCTCACGCGCGCGCCGTTGGGCTTGAAAAGGCCGTTATCGCGGCGGCAGGTGTGGGAACCGTATCACAGCACACAGACGTAGTAAAGGCGCACGCGGCGAACTTGTGGGATACCATCAAAGGCAAGGCAACTGAAATGACGGACGCAGCACAAGCCAAGAAGGCCGACATGGATGCGCAAGCCGAACAAAGGCACATCAACGACGCGCTGGGCCGCCCGACAACGCGCGTCATTCTCGACCCGAACGATCACGTTATTCTCAATACGGGCGATTTGATCACGCACGCCGCGATTGATCGTGCGCGCGCCGCCGGCGCTCTGGAAGTGTTGCTCAGTTCGGTTTACACAGCCGACCCTGAAATCACGCCGGAAATGCTGCGCGCTCGTGAACCCGGCGAAGCTGCTTTGCCGTCGCAAGCCGTGCCGAGCGGTGGCCCAATTACCGCGACCGTCGCACCCGAAGCCGCACAAGACCAACCTGCACAAGGCGCGACATCATAAATCTTGAAGACGAGGAAGAAGCCATGAGCCAGAACAACGACGACGCAACAATCGAAAAGCCAGTTCAAACGGGTCAATCGTCGCAGGCACCCGCCGAAGGCGTCGAAGATCAGCCGGAGCAAAGCGACAAAACGCAAGGTCAAAGCAGCGAAGCACCCGCCACCGGATAAATCGTCAAAGATGCAAAACAAAAGAACGAGTACTCGAATTGAGTACTCGTTCTTTGCTTTTGTACTTCTGCTTGAGTACGCGTTCTGTGAGAGTTTATTGCAAGAGAGTTGTCGCGTTGTGTAGGAGCTTGGCACGTCAAGCCCCTACATATCCTTATCCTGATAGATGGACTGAAATATGCTTTAGAAACCAGGAAAATGCTTTCTTATTTTGCCAATAACCGCGTCTTTGCCCATGTCTTCTACCACGCTGCCATCGCCTGAATTGTCGCTGTTGTTCGGCGCAGAGTTTTGCGTTGTATTGCCACCGTTCGCGTTATCGCTGTTGGCATCTGCATTGGCGGCATCGGCCATTCCCGACATGGCGCTGCCCATCATGGCTTTCATCATCGCCTGCGAACGCGCCTTCTCATAATCTTTGTCGGACAACAGCTTGAAATCGGCGGGCACCAAAAAATCGGCGTCGGTCAGTTTCGCCTGCGAAATCATGGTAGTTTCCTGCGCCATAATGACTTTTTCCGTATCGCCGTCGAACATCTTCATTTTGACGATAACGCCTTTAAAAGCCGTGGCGAAGGCTGCAATGTCGCCTTTTTGCTCGAATGTACAATCGCAATCGTCTTTGAAATGCACTTGCGAGATCGTGGCGACATCGTTGCGCAATCCACAATCGAAGGTCGGAATATCGACATCGGCGACCCAGATTTCCTGCTTGGTACGAATATGGTCTTTGCCAGCGCAACCGTATTCCTGCATATCGGTTGTGAGGAGATAATGCCGCGCTTTTCGTGCGGCAATCATCTCCGTTCCCAGCGACTTCACATTGATGGTGCTGACGATTTTTCCGGTATCGTGTTTGGCTGGTTGCGACGGAGCGTTGCTGATTGGTGTCGGAGTGGGTTGCACAACGTGGCCGTTTTTGTCCAGCGTATCAAGGGCGTAAATCTTCAACGCCGCGTCCCAACGAACTTTCTGATGTTTGGCGCAGGTCGTGACAGTTGTTTCCGACTGCTTGAAACTGGCGATTTGCATCGACGAATCCATGCGCTGTTGCCCGGCGCGCGTGAAAGTCGTCATTGTCATCATGGGTTTTAAGGTGCCCGCCTCGCCGCTCGGCATACTGTTGACCTGCGTGTATTTGATGTCGGCGCGTGCTGCGCAACTCATCGCACCAACCGCCAAAACCAGACACGACATCGACGCCAAACGCTTGAGACCTTTGTTTTTCATATCTTTCTCCATTGAAATCAGGCGTATCGAGTACTCGATACGGTTTTGTCCCGACCATTGTAACATGAAAACGAAAAGGATTGTTAGCGCGCGTCAGGAATCAGAATCGTGAACTCGTCGGACAGCGCGATATTATGCAAATTGCGACTTTCAATGCGAAAACGATGCGAACCAGGCGCCAAGCGCACGCGTTGAAAAACCGGCGCAAAGTTTTCGATCAAGTCGTCGTGAATCTCTTCGTCCGCGATAACGCGCGTTTCGCGCAACCAATAACCAATCGCGCCCGGCGCATCGTCAAACGAAAGCGTGGTAAAAACTTGCTTGTGTGGCTGCGTGAACGTCGCCAAAACGCTCGTTACATCGACTTTCTGCACGTCGCCTTCTTCGCGCAACGGATCGGGGAAACCCAGTAGCTTGAAGTTCTCCGCCGCTTCATCCGCGCTCCACAAACCAGGTTGCGAAACTTGTTCATAGATTCGCATCAGCAATTGCTGCGAATGTTCAAAACCGGCGCGGCGCAGAGGACGATCAACCAATTCAATATCGGCCAACAAAGCACCGCGCAAAACTTCCAGTTGTTCTACGTCTTCAGGAAAGGCTTCGGTAATTTCTGGAAACATTTTGACGGCGCCAATAATTTCAGACAATCGCACCAGCACGGCGCCAGGCGAAACAGGAACAACACGCGGTTCGTTATGCATCATAAATCGAGTACTCATTTCAGGAAAAGATGCGGTTATTATGACGCGTCGCGCCACATCGCGCAAAATCGACAGTGCTTGTAGGGACGCAGAAATCTGCGTCCCTACGAAACGGATGTGCCTCTGCACGTCGGGACGATTCAATCGTCCCAATCTTCATCGGCATCGCGTCCCGACAACGAATTGGGCGCGTTCAAATGCGCGCCGTCATCAACGCCGACGCCCAGGCGATCCACCAATTCGCCGCCCAGCCAGCTTGTAAATCCTGATAACGCCGCACCCGCGAACGACAAAGCGAGCGCCTTTTTGCCTGGATTTTCAGGGTGATCTTTGCGCAAAAGCCAACTTGCGCCGAACAACGTCAGGGCGAGAACATTTCCCAAGCCGTGCGCTTTGCCGACGGCTTTGGCGCGCGTCTCGTCGGGAATGGCCAGCCAGTCGCGCGTGCCGAAAGGCGCTGCCAACAATCCGCCCAGAATGCCCGCGCCCAAAAGATGCTGCGCAGTT
Organism: Abditibacteriaceae bacterium; assembly: GCA_965277285.1. GTDB lineage: Bacteria > Armatimonadota > Abditibacteriia > Abditibacteriales > Abditibacteriaceae > DASVUS01. The sequence continues at coordinate 1,014,470 of OZ255721.1, forward strand.
TCCGACAGCTTTTTGCGCTTGGTTTCATCGCCGCTGGTCAATGCCAAGGTGTCGAAAATCGCCGCCGTTGCCAAAAGTCCCAGCGGAAATACGATCAAAATCGTGTGCGCCGGATGTCCGAAAATCTTGCTTTTACTTTCCATTTTTCACCTCGTGTTGTTTGGCTTCGTCTTGCAATCGAGTACTCAAAAGCGCCATCACAGCGGCTTCTTCCGGTTCCAGTTGCGACAATTCGTCCATTTCCTGTGCCACATATCGCTCTAAACCACCAGCTAACGAACCGTCCAAATAGGAATCAATCACGGCGGGATGCACGTAACATTTGCGGCAAACGCTCGGCGTATTGCCCAATTGCTTCGAGACGTTTTCAATCGCTTGCATGATATTTCTTTTGGCCTGCGTTTCGGAATCGAACTTCTCGAACTCCTGCAACGCCAACGATGCCAGAACCGTTCCGGCCCAGGTGCGAAAATCTTTCGCCGTAAAATCTTCGCCGCTGATTTCCTTCAGGTAATCGTTGACATCGTGCGAAGAAACCGAATGCGTTGCGCCCTGCTCGTCCACGAATTGAAAAACTTCCTGGCCTGGCAAATCCGACAGTTTTTCAAGCACGCGCGCCAAACGACGGTCGTTCAAATCAATCGAATGACGGACGCCGCTTTTGCCCTTGAACTGAAAATGAATGGTCGCGCCGTGCACATCGACGTGACGGTTGCGCATCGTCGTCAAGCCATAAGATTTGTTAGATTTCGAGTACTCTTCGTTGCCGACGCGGATCAGAGTTTTTTCGAGCAATTGCACCAGAGCGGCGAGAACGCGTTCGCGTGATAAATCGGGCCTTTGAAGGTCAGCGTTCGTGCGTTGGCGGATGTGAGGAAGTGCGCGGCCAAAACTCATCAGGCGAGAGTATTTGGTTTCGTCGCGCACGGCTCGCCATTTCGTGTGATAACGATATTGCTTGCGACCGCGCGCATCAATGCCCGTCGCCTGCAAATGTCCATTTTCCAGCGGACAAATCCACACATCGCGGTAAGCCGGAGGAATCGCCAGCGACTTAATTCTGTCCAACGTCGCTTGGTCGCGCACCGGTTTTCCATCGGGATCGACATAACGGAAACTTTGCCCGCTTTTCAAGCGCCTAATGCCCGCGCTGTCATCGTGAACATAGCGCAAATGCGCCGCTTTCGCCGCTTCAACGGGGTCTTTGATAATTGGCGGCAACTCAATCTTCTTCTGGCGTTTCGCGCGAGGTTTAACTGGCATTCGAGTACTCATAACGCGCCGCGCGTGTCAATTTTGAGGCCGAGAACGAGTAGCTTCAATTGTTTGTCAATGACTTGTGTCTTTGCAAAAGCTGGAGGAAGTAAGCGTCCATTCGCTTTCTCGGCCCGCCACCTATATCAACACTTGCGCCAGGTGTCAGCTCAATATCTCCAAATTTCTTCCTGCCCAAATCGTAATAGATACAACCGACTAACTGTTTGCCGGATACGAAACGGAATTTTCTGTCTCCCATTTCGCCTCCATTCCTAACGGTGAACCGAGATGCTTTTTCGTAGAAGTCTATTGCATTAATCAAATCCTGCTCATCTTGGCCGCGCAAAACAAAAATCGGCTTTCTTTGTGCCGCTTCGCAAGCATCGGTGGAGCAGTAACCAAAGTCATAAACACGTACTTCGTCCACATTTTTCAACGCTTCTCGAAACTTCAAAGTTGCTTCTGTGGGCGGCCCATATTCGCGGCGCCAATGTAGATACGCCAAAGCGACCAAAAGCATAAGCGCGATTGAGGTGGCACACCAAACTTCCAACTTGCGTTTCTTTGTCATACAGATGTCGTAAAGACTTCGTAGGGACGCCAGCTTGCTGCGTCCGTTTATTCATAACGCGGACGCAGCAAGCTGGCGTCCCTACGAAACCACCGTTTTGAACTCTGCCTCAGCTTTCGCTCAAACGCTTCGCTTCGCCGTTCAGCATTTCGTGGGTTTCGCGCAAAATCTGCGGAATCTTTTCTTTGAACGGGCTGTTCTTCAGCAACGGTTCGAGTACTCGATCTTGCACTTCGTTGGCTTTGTCGCCAGGAAAAAAGTGGTCGTTTTTGCCCAGCAGATTGTAGCGACCACGCGCCCAATCTTCCAGGTCGAACGATTTGGCGTATGTGTACAAACGCAAAATCTCCAGCACGTTGATGTCGCCCGGCATGTCGTGCGCTTCCGGCACGCCTTCAAACCAACGACGGCGCCAATCGCTGCCCACAACGCGATCTATTTCGGCTTCCAACTTCGCCTGAATCGGCGCGATCGTTTCCGCCGCGTTGTCGTACCATTCTAATGACGAAACGTGTTCGTCAAAGTCTGATGGTTTATCGGCACCGACGCTGAGCGTATGGACTTGAGGATGCGACAGGCAATACAAATCGTTAAATTGAATCGGCGACAGCGGCGCGCAAAGTTCTTTCAATTTCGGCGAAGGGTCTTGCAAGCGTCCGCCTTTATCGGTTGGCGAAATAATAAAAACGCCCATATCTTGCTTGGTCGCGGCTTCGATGGACGGCCAGTTCAGGTTGTTGACGAAATACCAGTGAACGTTGAAATAATCAAATTCGCCTGTGTTGCAGGCCGCAGTAATCGCGCTTTCCGGCCCGTGCGTCGAAAACCCAATGAAGCGCACGCGCCCTTCTTTTTGAAAGCGCCGCGCGACTTCCATCAAGCCGCCTTTGCGCATGACATAATCCAAAAGTTGCGCGTTGTTCAAGCCGTGAAAAGACAGCAAATCGACATAACCCAACTGCAGATATTGCATCGATTTCTCGAATTTTTCGATAAACGTCGCTTGATCTTCCGAAACGCCGACTTTGGTCTGGATAATCATCTTTTCGCGCGGCAAGGTCGGCAAAATCCGCCCCAGTTGCATTTCGCTGGTGCCATAACCGCGCGCCGTCTCGATGTGATTGATGCCCAGTTCCACGGCGCGATGAATCGTCGCTTCCAGGTTTTCCTGATTGGCCGGATCAATGTCTTTCGGGTCGAGATCGCCCCACGCTTGCTGATAACGCATTCCGCCGCACGAAAAAACCGGCATCTGCAATTCCGTCCGACCAAAACGACGATATTTCATTGGGTTCATAATTTCCTTTGAACAACAGAGACAACAGCAAAAGAGTCGAGTACTCGAAACTATCAGTTTGTCATTCTGAGCGCAGCGAAGAATCTATCTGTAGGCCAGATTCGGGTGCCCTTTGGGCGGCGGGTGCCCTACGGGCAGGCTCAGAATGACAAACTCTGACTCTTTCGTTCCGGGTCTGTGTTGTTTATGTATTTTTCAAGTATTGCTGCGCCGCGACTAAATCGGCGGGCGTGTCGATGGCGATATTCACAACATCCTGGACTTCGAGTACTCGAATTGTGACGCCGTTTTCCAATGCGCGCAACTGTTCCAACTTTTCGATTTGCTCCAGGCGCGACGGCGGCAACTGCGCCATTTGCAACAGCCATTTTGCGTCATACGCATAAACGCCCAAATGCCGCAGTTTGCTCGTTCTTTCACTTTTCGCATCGCGCTGAAATGGAATCGAAGCACGCGAAAAATACAGCGCGTTACCGTTCTGGTCGGTGACAACTTTGACGACGTTGCTGTCTTCGATTTGCGCGGCGTCTTCAATCGGCGTCGCCAGTGTCGCCATTTTCAAAGCGGGTTCGTCGCGCATCGCTTGAATTAAAACGTCCAAATGCGCCGCATTGATAAATGGTTCGTCGCCTTGCACGTTGACGACGATCAGGCGTTCGTCGGCATCCAGCGCGTTCTCTTTCGAGTACTCGATAACGGCTTCTGCGATGCGGTCAGTGCCAGTTTCGCAACCTGCGCTTGTTATGGCGATACGCACGTTTTTTTCATCGAAGTTTTGTGCGATCTGGCGCGCGATTCGGTTGTCATCGGTGGCGACCAAGATCGGAAGATCGGCCTGCGTGTGCAAAGCGCGTTCGACAACGTGTTCGATGACGCTTTGATTGCCAAGATTCGCCAAAGGCTTGCCAGGAAAACGCGTCGAAGCATAACGACTGGGAATGACGATCAGACAACGCGCACGGTGTTCGTTCAATTTCTTCAAAGTGTTGGTCGTCGAAAACCCTTCCAGCAACGGAACGATAACGATTTCGCCGCCATATTTTTGAACCGTTGCGGCTTCCGGCAAATCTTCAACGCGATAATCGCCGCCTTTGACATGAACGTTCGGGCGCACGTTTTCCAATGTGGAAATCGGCGTGTCGTCTTCGTAAATGCAAACAGCATCCACGCAGCGCAACGCATCGAGCACCAAAGCACGCGCGTTTTGGTCGTTGATCGGGCGCGAATCGCCTTTCAAGCGGCGCACCGACGCATCAGAGTTCAGCCCGACGATCAGGCAATCGCCCAGCGTTCGCGCGTGTTGCAAAAGTTCGACGTGTCCGGCGTGCAGAATATCGAAGCAGCCGTTTGTCCAGACAATTTTCTGGCCGCGCGCGCGACGTTGGTCGCACCACGCAGATGATTCCGACGAAGAGAAGATGGCCATGCGCAGTTTACGAAACTCTCGATTAATGAAGATTAGCGCCCAAAACGAGATTACAGAACCCCAAGCGTGAGCGCGGGGCTGACGTAGATGTGAGTTCAGCCCCGCGCTCACGCTTGGGGTTCTGTAACTTTCAACAGCGAACAGCTTTGTCGCGCAATTAAAAAGTCTGAGGCATCAAATTTCATTGGCGACGCGTCGCACTTCTTCGGGCGTGACGGCGACCACACCGACGTGACGCACGCTGGCCGCCGCCGCAATGTTGCCGATTTCGCTGGCGCGCACCGCATCGGCGCCGCCCATCAAGGCCGCTGTCGCTGCCGCCAGAAAAGAATCGCCCGCGCCCGCGACATCGAAAACTTCGACTTCGTGAGCCGGAATGTGGCGCGGCGCCCGGCCTTCCTGAAACAAGGAAACGCCGCGCCCGCCGCGCGTAATCACCAACGCCCGCGCGCCGCTGCCCACGCGTAACGCTTCGCCAGCGGCCGCCACGGCTTCGGTCGTGTCGAGTTTGAGGCCGCTCGCTTCGCTGGCTTCTTTCTGGTTGAGCGACAGAAAATCGGCGCCCGCGAAACAGTTCATGTTATGCGGTTTGGGGCCGCCCGTCACGCGCAAACCGGCGGCTTTTCGAGTACTCGATTGCGCGCAAAGGACGGCTTTGGCCAGCACGCCGCAAGAGGCCATTCCCTTGTCGTAATCGGAAACGCATAGCGCTGCGGCGTCATTCAAGGCGGCATTTAAGCGCGTGCCCAGTTCGTCTTGAATAGTCTGCGAAAACGCTTCATCGCTTTCGCGGTCGACGCGCACCATTTGCTGGCGCTGCGCCACGATGCGCGTTTTGAGCGTGGTCGGGCGAGAACTGTCGCACACCAAACCCGAAACATCGGCGCCCGCTTCTTCCAGTTCGCGCGCTAAATCGCGGCCTGCATCGTCATCGCCGACCACGCCGACGACGCGCACGCGCGTTCCCAAGCGCAACAAGTTCATGGCGACATTGGCCGCGCCACCGGGCGCTGTGCGACGCTCGGTCAGGCGCACAACGGGAACCGGCGCTTCGGGACTGATGCGATTCGCCTGGCCAATAATCCATTCGTCCAACATCAAATCGCCCGCGACAACGACGATTTTCCCCGACGCCGCCGCGAAATAATCCTCGACGCGCAAAGGTGAATTGGTGAACGACGCAGCGGGGCTTGCGCTATCGTTTTTCAAAGGCAAGATGGAGGGCGCGTGATTACGAGTGGGAGTTGTGATGAGAAGATTCCTTTTTCGAGTACTCGAAACGGCGCAAACGGTCGTTCACGGCGGCCACCAGCAAAGGAATCGTCAGTTCGTGATGTCCCGTAATCGAAATGCCGCGCCCTTTGCCATCGGTCAATTCGTTGGCGCGGCGCACGGGATTCCACGTACTGCGATAATGCTGGATGAAGTCGAAGTTTACTCCGGTGAAGTCGCGCACGTCATGCCCCAAATTGCGACACACCGCCAGAGATTTTTCAATAATCGTCGGCAACAGCACGCTCGAACCGATGTTGATCAAAACGCCGCCACTTAATTGCGACACCGCGTGCGCGAAAATCTTGAAATCGTTAAAACTCGCCGCGCCCGTTGCAGCGCCATCGTGCGACGGTTGCGGATGTGGAATATCGCTGCCCAGCGCGACATGAATCGTCATCGGAACGTGATAGTTCAAAGCTGCGACGAGCAAGCTTAGATCGCTGTGCGGTGCCAATCCCTGCGCTTTTTCTTCCAACAAATCGGCGCCCAAAGTTTCGCCGAAACCGTGATTATTCATGTGCGCTTTTTTCGCCGCACCGTTAATAAATTCGCCGGTTTCGCGCGCCATGCCGAACAATCCGGTCTTGATTCCGGCTCCGACATCTTCGCTGGTCACGCCAAAACGCGCGACTTCAGTATCGTGAACCGCGCCCGCGCCATTGGTCGCCAGCGCATCGAGTACGCCATTGCGCATCCAGTCGATGAGAAGCGGCGACAATCCGACTTTAATGACGTGCGCGCCCATTGTCACGATGACTTTGCGATTGTTCAGTTTGGCATCGACAATTGCATCGACAACGGCGCGCAGTTCGCGTCCCGCTAAAATGTCGGGCAGCGAATCGTAGAAATCGGAAAAACTGGCGTTGGCTTCGAGAGTTCGCGCAAATTCACTGGTGGCGACTTTGTTTTCGCGCTCGCGCACCGAATAAGTTTTGACCTGCGATAAATCGAGTTGAGGAAAAGGCATAAATCAAATTTGACAGAACCCCAAGCGTAAGCGCGGGGCTGAATTGACATCTAAGTCAGCCCCGCGCTTACGCTTGGGGTTCTGCGGGGCAGTCGAACTTCAGTGCGATGCGCGCCAATCGGCGCTGTAGACAATAACAAAGCCGGAAACGATGTCGCGCAAGTCTTTTTCGCTTGTCCCGATTTGCAATTTCGTCGTGTAAACGACGCGCGGATGACCATTTGGCAACGTATCATACGGCAGCGTGTCGTGATAAGAAACGTTCAGAAAGCGTTTGCCGTCCGCCGCAAAGGCGAAAAACTGGCCTTCTGCCAAACGCGTCATGTGCCCGTCAATAACGGACGCGCGAAAATAAACGTCTTCGTGACCGCTGCTGGTGCTTTCATCCGAAGCGAACAAAAACGCTTGCGAAGTATTCGGAATCGGTTCGACATAACTGCGCCAATCAGGAAGATCGCCGTCGCCATCTTTCTTCATCGCAAAGCGGCGTAAAACGCGTCCTGTCGGATCCATCAGCGACAAATTGTCGATTCCCGTGACATCACCGTTTTTGTCGCGCGCTTTTTCCACAGCGGCAGCGAAAACGTTGGGAGAAATCCAGGCGAAGCTATTCGGCGCGTTCGTCGGCAGGTCTTGCGTTTGATTGCTGCGCAAATCGAGTACTCGAAAGTTCGTTTCAGCGCCGCTTAAAAGCAGTTTTCGGCTGTCCGGCGACCACGCATAATGATCGACATTGAGGATGCGTTGGGCTTTGCGCGTGCGAAGGTTCATCAGATATAAAGTTTCAGCATCTGTTTTTCCAACTGCCGCATAATGAATGAGACCGATGGTTCTTCCATCGGGCGACCAGCGCAAGCTGTCCCAATAATTGGACGCGCTGATGTCCATCAATTTCGTGAGGTTGGTGCCGTCAGCGTTCGCCAGCAGCCACGTTTTGTCGTCGCGCAAAAACGTGATTTGTCGTCCGTTTGGCGACCATGTTGCCATCGTGTCGTCGTGCGCGCCGAAAGTGATCTGTCGCTTTCCCGAACCATCGGGATTGATGCGGTAAAGGTGAAAGTGGCTGCTGCCGTTGCGCGTTCCAGGCTTCAGATAATAACGCGCGCTATAAAGAATGTCGCCGTTGCCCGCCGTTTTCGCAACGCGCGCCTGGCTTGCAGCGCACGTCAATAAAAGACTTGAGAGAACGAACGCCTGTTTTTTCCACGCTATTTTTGCTTTCCGCATTATATTGGCTCCTCACGTTTCTGGTGCGCTTCCATTGTGGGACATTTCGCGCGTTTCGGCAAATGTTGCGTAAGAACGCATATCGAGTACTCGAATGCGGCGATAGATAGCGAACCCGAAGCGTCAGCGAGGGAGATTGAATCGAGTCCACAATAGTTGAAGTAGTTCATAAATCTCCCTCGCGGACGCTTCGGGTTCGCTGTTCAGATTCCGATCAGCTCGCGGACGGCTTCGACGACTTGCGGAGGTTCCAAGCGCGTTAGGCATTTGCGCTCGTCTTCGCCGCTCCATTTGCATTGCGAAAGAAGGCACGGCGAGCATTCCACAGGATGGCGCACGATGCGATGCGGCACGCCGCGCGGCCCGGTTTTGCGCCAATCAGTCGGGCCAAATAGGCCGACAACGGGCGTTCCCATCGCTGCCGCCAAATGCAACACGCCGCTGTCGATGCCGACGAAAAGGCGCGCTTGTCCGCACAACGCTGCTAATGTCGGCAAATCGGTTTGTCCACCCAAATCGACGACCGCATTTTGCAATTGCGACGTGACACCGAGCGTTGGTTCGGTGCCGACGAGAACAATCGGCAGATGCGGCGAGAGAGCATCGAGCGCGGTTTTCCAGTACTCGACAGGCCATTCTTTGATGACGCGCCGCGCGCTCGCTTCGCATGCCACCATCAAAAACGCGCCGCGCACGCCATTTTTCTCCAGCAAATCGCTCGCAGTTTTCTGAACAGTTGGCGACAGCGACAACAAATTGGTGTAATCGCGCTTGTGAATCGGGCAGCCCATCGCAGCGACGAGGTTCAAATGCGTTTCGATGGTTGGTGGCACATCGCCCGCGACGCGATCCGTGAGCAAGTTTTCCAGGTGCGCCGATTCGTAACCTAATCGCGTCGCAGCGCCGCTTGTCCAGCACAGCATTGATGTATTGCGCGATTGCGAAAAGGCGACGCAAACATCGGCGTGCAGCGAGCGCAGGCGACGCATCAGCGAAGTCTGGCGCGACAAACCGCCGCGCGGACGCAGCAAAATCTCATCGACAAAGGGCGAATCGCGCAGCAACGGTGCCAAGCCAGGACGCACTACGGAAGTGATTTTCGCACCGGGAAAACCTTCGCGCAGCGCGTGCAAAGCGGGCAAAGTAAACAGCAAATCGCCCAGGCCGTTCATGTGAAAAGTGACAATGCGCGTGACGGGAACCGACAAAATGACCGGCGAGGCCAGCGCCGCCGGTTTACGCGCCGCGACAACGTTCGTGACGGCATTCGCCTTGGTCACAGTGCTTGCTGGCGGCGCGCTTGTCATCGGCGCAGAGTTCGAGAAGTTGGTGGACAAAGGCGGCGCTTTCATGCAGGAAAAGCCAGTTCGTAAAATGTCATGCGTGTCTGATGGTTCGCGGTACGAAACAAAATCTGCAGCCACAAATTGAGTCAGCGAATAATTTCATTCCAAGAAAACGCTTTTGTGACGATATTCCGCGAACCTCAAGTGTTGACTTTAAGTGTGCGGGACGAGCCAAGCGAGCGCAGTTTACGATATTTTAGAAAATCTCCGAAGCAATTCACACTAATTCCCATAGAACGCCAAGCATCAGCACAGGGCTTTAGACTTTGAAGCAAAGGCAACTTGCTGATGCAAAGTCTCAAGACCAAAATACCTTTAGCCTCGTTACACCCGGGCACACAAGCCAAGCGGTCACCGTGGACTTCTTCACTGGCGCCAGAAAGAACTTAAAGAATTGGGTAAGCGGCTGCGCTTTGGCTTTCAAGCCCAACACCAGTTTGCGCGCGAAACGACCCACGCTAACGTTCGGGTGGAACAACGCTTCTGTTCAGAACAAAGCCGTTTCGAGCGTTTAGATCGTGCTTTTGAACGCGGCATTTCGGCGGGACTCAAATCAACAAAATCTTCGAGAAGTCGCAGCGCAACGGCAAAACGCCACACCAAAATCGTCATTGACGGCACGCACCTGATGAGCATAAAATTTTTTCCTCCAAGACCGAAGTTGCACCGCATTACGACACGTTCAAGTCACATTTCCAATGATTCCAGTGAAATTATTTCCGGTCGTTTTTCGATGAGGTAACTTTGTGCGGAGTTTCCGTTTTGGTTGGCCGGACGGGTTAAAATACGTGCCATGAATTGGGTTTATTTCGACGTGGAAACTGAGCGTTCGGCGGAAGAAGTCGGTGGCTGGCGCAACATCGAGCAGTTGGGCGTGGCAGTCGCCGTGACTTGCGCCACGCACGATGACGCGAATGGCGAAGCGGTCTTCAAAACGTTTCGGCGCGAGCAAATCGGAGAACTTTTGAAGGAATTACAAAGTGCTGATTGCGTGGTTGGTTTCAACACGCGCGGCTTTGATTTTCGCGTTTTGCAACCGTTCGCCAATTTCGATTTGCGCGCTTTGCCCAACTTGGATTTGATGCTCGACTTGAAAGCCGTCGCCGGTTTTCGCCCCGGTCTGGGCAATTGTTGCGCGGCGACTTTCGGCGAATATAAGAGCAGCAACGGTTTGGAAAGTTTGCAATGGTGGCGCGAAGGTCGTCAGCAGGAAGTGATCGATTATTGCCAGCACGACGTTTTGCTGACGCGCCGCTTGCACGAGTTTGGCGCACAAAATGGCCACGTCAAATGCAAAGACAAAAGCGGCAGAATCCGTGTTTTACCAATCAATTGGACGTTGGACAATTTGCCGCCGCACGCGCTTTCCAACGGCGTCACGCCGTCCGCGCAAGGCTCGTTGTTTTAAGTTTCCGCCTGATTCGAGTACTCGATTGGCGCCATAGAACGCATCGCCAGCAGCGCGAGGTTGATGACGCCCAGCAAAACGATAACAGTTGTCAGGCCGCCGTAAATGCCATGCAGTTTGCGGAACTCAGCGCGATCTTGCGGCGAAGCGTAATGTCCGGCTTGAATTGTCATTTTCGTCGGGTTGATGCTGGAGGTTCCATCGGAGGCTGCGACGTTTTCGCTTGCTAAAACGGTTTGTTGCAACGGCGGCTGCAAAGCGCGAATGCGCGGCTCGGCGACCAGCGCGAGATAAGCGGCAAAAAGCAACATTATAATGCTGCAGAAACCCTGCGCGCGCAAAGAACGCCGCAAAGCAACACTTCGAGTACTCGATTTCACCAACGCGTTCTCCCACAGCCACGCCGCAAATAAAACAATGGCGCAGACTAAAGAAACTGGCCCCAACGTTTCCAATATCGCGCCGATGATGCGCGGCCCCAGCACGCGATTGATTTTGAAAATCGCGGGCGCCGCAATTCCAATCAGCGTTAAACCGCCGATCCAGATTGTCAGCGAAAGCAAAGCGAAAAAGCGCGCCAGACCGAGGGCGCGAGAAGAAGAACGAGAAATCACAGCGTCAGTTTGACACAATGAAGAGCGACTGATTTGAAGCTACGAACGATAACGACGTCGTAAAAAGTCGAATTGTGATGATGCTTATTGTCCGCAGTCATGGATGGTGTCTGTCGGTACTTCGGAAGACAAAGCGGTTGCTGCCATCAGGATCGAGAATAATTTGTTGTCCCGCTGGATGCACGATTACAACTTCCAGCAAACCATAAGGATCAGGCTCAGGAGCGAGGTCGCCCCACACGCCGTAGCGCCACGCGATTCCCTTTTGTAGGGCATCATCATAAACCATGAAGTGCTTGGTTCCCGGATAACCGCCCGGATCGCGGCTGCCGCGCTGGTCATCCGTGGAGCGAAACGGCTTGAACTGCTTTGACCACGCGACGCTGCTGTTACGCGTTGATAAACGGCTAAAAGTCGCAAAGCGCGGCGAATTGATCTCGATCTGACTGACGCGATTGTGGCGAAAGTCAACCGTCAGGAAATTCCATTTCCAATAGATTCCCTGTTCCCAATCGGCGCGCGAAGTTTTTCGACGGCTCAACCAAGTTTCCTGAAGCACGCCATTGCCCAAACGACGCACGCGATCTGGAAAACGCAAACTCTTATGAAGAATTTGGCGGCTCATCCCCAAAGTAACCGCGCCGATACGTTGTCCGGGAACAATGCGAAAATCGTTCGCCTGAGCGGAAGCCGTGAGCGCCATCCACAAGCCAAAGCAGAAAAGGCATGTGGTGTATCGAGGTGACGTTTTTCTTCTCTGCATCGCCTTGTTAGCACCTCAAGCCATTTCCCAATTTCGATTGCCAAAGTAGATTTATCGAGTACTCGATACACGCTTTGAGTATTGGCGCTCAATTACGATGCAGCCAATTTCTTATTTTTGCGCCAGTTGAGCGTTGTTTTCCAAACGCCGCAGTCAATAAAAATCTGCACCAGCGCGGGTTCAAGATGTCCGGCGTCCGCTTCGGCGCGCAGAATTTGAATCGCGTCTTCGCTGCTGCGGGCGCGTTGATAAGGGCGGTCGTTGGAAGTCAGCGCGTCGTAAGTGTCGCAAACGGCGATAATGCGCGATTGCAGCGGGATTTCCGCACTTTTCAAGCCGCGCGGATAACCGCTGCCGTCACAACGTTCGTGGTGGCAATAAGCGATTTGCGGAATGAGGGCGAAATCGCGCGTCCACGGAATCTTCTTCAAAAACTCGAAGCTGTGCGTGACATGGCGCTCGACGTCGCGGCGTTCCTGCGCGCTCAAACTGCCTTCGCGCACCGAAAGACAACGCAATTCGTGATCGGTGAGCAGCGGCAAAGCGCGTCGCTTGCGATCCCAGAAGAATGTCTGGCACAAGCGCCCCAGAATGCCACGATACGCTTTGAATTCGTCGTCTAACCAGTGGGAAAGCGGATTGTTGACGCGCATCACAGTGCTCAGCGCTTCGTCCAATTCTTTGGTTTCACGTTGCGCGACCTTGTCCCATTCGACAAAACGTGCGAAAGAACGCTCGATGTCGCTGTCGTTTTCCCCTGCAATCAACGTTTCATATTTGCGTTGCAGCAAGTCGCGCTCGCGCAGCGCACGCACCAGATCGAAGCGCATCCGCAACACTTCCAGTTCCTGAGGATGCAGTTTGTTGCACTTGAGCAAAACATCTTCATGCACGATGATTTTGCCGAAATCGTGCAACAACGCCGCGTAATGCAGTTCCTTAAATTGCGCCGCCGAAAAAACGACTTCGCCCAGAAGCGGCGTTTTGGCTTCGCTGACCGAGCGCGCCAATTCCGTACTCAGTATCGCCACGCGTTCGGAATGCCCACTGGTCACCGGATCACGTTGCTCGATGGTGCGCGCCGTGGCGGTCACAAAACCGTCGAACAAGTCTTCAACGCTGCCGTGCAAACTGGAATTCTCCATCGCCACTGCGACCTGGCGCGCCAGAGAAACCGCGAGTTCCACCGCATCGCCATTGAACGGCAACACGTCGCCAGAAAGGTTCGTCTTGGCCGATAACGTCGTCTTCATCGAACGGTTCGTTTTCGTCGAATGCAGTGTTGCGGGTTCCACCGTGCGCTTGCAGTTGAGCAATTGCAGAACGCCGAAAATTTCGCCATCGTGCGTTCTCAAAGGCACTGCCATCAAACTCATGGTCTGATAATTGTTGCTCTGGTCGAAAGCAGCATCGAATACAAAGGGCGCATTTTGCGGCAAATGATAAGCATCGGCGACGCAAACCGTTTCGCCCGTGCGCGCCACATAAGCGATGAGCGACGATCCGCCCAGCGGGAAAAGGTGGTCGCATTTCAGTTCGTCTTGCGAAGAGCGCCAATCGCCTTGCGCCATTTCAAAGCACAGACAACTTTCGCCCTGCGCGTCGCTTTGCAGCAAATAAAACGCGGAGACATCGGCGCCTGTGATGGAACGGCTGTGCGTCAGAATGATTTGCAGCAATGCGCGACGGTCGCGTTCGCCAGAAAACTCATCGCTCGCCGCGTTGAGTTGATGCAAATGCGCCGATTGCAATTGGCGCTCGCGCTCGAGTAGTGCGACCTGACGTTGCAACGCGCTGTGCCGCAATCCGCTGCGCGCAAGATGAAAAAGAGCTTCGCTTCCAATCGTCTCGTTGTGACAAAGGCGCGCGAAAAGCTCCGGCATTGAAGCCTCGCCCGTTGTCGAAGCCTCGTCCTTTACGGAAGATTCGTCGGTGGCGCTGCTTTCGCCAAGCAAAATCAACGCAGCGCCATCGTAAAAACGGCTCCAAAGACTTTGCGCCAGGCTTGTCTCGTCGAGCAGCAACACGCAATCGCATTGCCCGATATTTGTCGTTCGCGCTTCAACGAACGACAGACAGCGCACGCCCGTATTTTCCAATTGAGCACGCAATGTCAACGAAGGTTTCGACGAGAAAGGCTGCTCTAAAATTGTGCGCAGCGAAGACGCGTAAATTAAAACCATGCCTGCGGAAGATAAAGTTGGTGAAATATCCTCGTGCATCACGTTCGAGTTCCCGTTTCTCGCCACGTTCGAGTACTCGATTGGCGGGGACGATTTTCTATCGCCATCGGCGCAAAGTCGCGCGCCTGCGGTGCCATTGCACGGCGCCAGGTTGCGGTGCAGTGTGCGGTGCAGCGCAGGTTTTATTTTCTGCGCCGCTTCATTTTCCCCAGTCGCACTTCGGCTGACCTCGTTTTCGCCGCCGAGGTTTCTGCACATCCTATTTTCTTTCACATCTTTGTTGTGGTCGTAAGAAAGCGAGGATACGTCTTCAAGCGCTGTTCTCATGCTGGCCTCGACTGCGCGCAATCGAAAATTGTTCCTGCGCGGTTTGGAACTTCGTTCCTTTTCTTTTTCCATAGACCACCAAAGATTTACCAGGAAGATACCGCAGCACGATTAAGCGTTTTTTAACGCTTCGCGGAAATACTCCAGCGTCGTCGAAAGTCCTTCTTGCAGTTCGATTTTGGGTTCCCAGCCCAAAACTTCGCGCGCCTTGGAAATATCGGGGCGACGCTGTTTCGGGTCGTCTTGCGGCAAAGGCCGATATTCGATGGTCGATTTGGTGCCCGTCATTTCCAGCACTTTGTGCGCGAAATCAAGAACCGTAAATTCCGTCGGATTGCCGACGTTGGTCGGCAGGTTTTCCTTCGACATCATCAGGCGATAAATGCCATCGACCAAATCCGAGACATAGCAGAACGAGCGCGTCTGGCTGCCGTCGCCGTAAATCGTCAAAGGTTCGCCCAAAATCGCCTGCTTCATGAAGTTGGGCACGATGCGACCGTCGTTCAAGCGCATGCGCGGCCCATACGTGTTGAAGATGCGCACGATTTTGGTGTCGATCTGGTGCATACGGTGATACGCCATCACAATCGCTTCGGCGAAACGCTTGGCTTCGTCGTAGCAGCCGCGCGGCCCAATCGTGTTGACGTTGCCCCAATAATCTTCGCGCTGCGGATGCTGATGCGGATCGCCATAAATCTCGCTCGTCGAGGCCAACAGCAAGCCGGCGCCTTTGGCACGCGCCAAACCCAAAGCGTTGTGCGTTCCCAGAGCGCCGACTTTGAGTGTTTGAATCGGCAGTTCCAGGTAGTCGACGGGACTGGCGGGGCTGGCGAAGTGCAGAATGAAATCGACCGCGCCATCAACGTAAACGCCGTCGCTGATGTTTTGATTCGAGTACTCGAACTTGGGCGTTTTGATGTGCGCGATATTCGCTTCGCTGCCTGTGACGAGGTTATCGACCGCGACAACTTCGTGGCCTTCGGCCAGGCAACGATCACACAAATGAGAGCCGACGAAACCGGCTCCGCCTGTGACTACAATACGCATAAAAAGGACTCCACAATGTCAAAATTTGAGCTTCAATGAGCTTCAAGAGGAACGCGATGTCTCAAAGCGCCGCGTCTTATTATGGCAGAACGCTTGAGCATGTTGTCAGCTAAGGTAAGACTAAGAGTCGCCGACGCGACCCATATGAGGCAAATCGTTTGCGATGTGACGCCGCGCAACAAACACGCCCACAAAATCGGCCAATGCAGCAGATACAAAGGATAACTACAATCGCCCAGGAAATTGAGGACTATTCCAAAGCGCGGCGACAAGCTGAATTGGTGCGAATTGATCAGCAACAACGCCGTTGCGCCAACTGTTACGAAACCCAAATATCCAGGCGATTCGGTGTAAGCTGACACGCACAAAACCGGCAAGACAACGAGCACGATGCGAAACGCCCGCTGTGAGTTTGATGGTAAAAATCAAAACGATGGACAGGAGGAGTGAGGCGACGTAAATCGGATAAATACGCCAAAAACGACGCGCGAAATAGCCGCGCCCATCGCGCAGAATCGAAAGATGAATCGAATAGCCGCTGATGAGAAAAAACGCGATAACCGCTGAAAACGCGTTGAACTGCTCGGCGAAATTTGAAATCAGGCCACGCGCAACAATCGACAAGTGACACAACAAAACGATGACACTCAAGACAAAACGCGCGCCCGCCAAAACCGCCCAATGCGTCCGATTTTCGTCTTTCAACGAAGGCTCCCCAAGCCGCGCTTGCAGCGATCTGTAGTTTTCAAATCGAGTACTCGATCTTTGCGCTTGTCGCTAAAACTTTGCAGCTAAACACGTTTGCGCCACACTAAGTTTGCTTTATGAATGCAAAATTTCTCTTCACCAAAATGCACGGCACGGGCAACGATTTCGTCGTGTTGAACGATTTTCGCCAAACTCTGCCCAACAATTTCGATTTCGCATCATTCGCTCAGCAATCGTGCGCGCGCAATTTCGGCATCGGCGCCGACGGCTTACTCCTCTTGACCAAACCAGATACGAACGCGCAAAAACACGGCGCGCAAATCCGCATGAGAATGTGGAATCCCGACGGTAGCGAAGATATGTGCGGCAACGGTCTGCGCTGCATCGCACAATTGGCGCACCGAAGTGGCGCCGTTTCAACTTCGCAATTTACGGCGCAAACTTTGGCCGGCTTGCGCGATTGCGAAGTATTGGAAGACGGCAACGTGCGCGTCGCAATGGGACAACCTTCGTTCGATTTCGCCACCATTCCTTTTGCGCCATCGGCACACCTCAAAAGTTCCATCGAGTACTCGATAGCGGTTGGCGAAGAAATTTTGCCGCACGTTTCAACACTTTCTACGGGCAGCACGCACACAATTATCTTTGTCTATGAATTGCCAAACGACGAAATGTTTCTGCGATTGAGTCCGCAAATTGAAAATCACGCGTGGTTTCCCCAGCGCACGTCAATTATGTGGGCGCAGGTTCTCGACCGCGAAAACATTCGCCTGCGCATCTGGGAACGTGGCGTGGCCGACGAAAAAAGCGGCGCGACCGGCGAAACTCTGGCGTGCGGAACCGGCGCCTGCGCGACTGCCGTTGCCGCGCAAATGACCCATCGTTGCGGCGAAACTGTGCGCATCCATTCGCGCGGTGGCGAGTTAAAAATCAGTTGGCGCGAAGGTGGAGAAATCCACATGACAGGCGCGGCGAAAGTTGTTTACGAAGGAAATTGGATCAGCGAAAAATGGAATGCAGCACGGTGACAAAACCGATTAAGATAAGAGCACCGATGCAAAAGAGAAACAGACCGCAACCGACAAAGCCCAAGGTATTTCGTATTTTTTCTTTGAAGGTTCTTTCACGCGGAACATACTCAACTTTTTTCAAATTTTCATTGCGCTCAAAGCTCTCGATTATCACATCAGAAGAAGGAGCACAAAGGTTATCGTCGAGAATAACACCAACTTCGAGCGAATCGCGTATTTGAGGTTCAATAGCAGCCAGCATGAAAAATCGCGCCATGCGCAGAAACCCGCCGCGAGTTCCGACAACGCGATGAGCGTTGGACTCGGCGGATACAGGAACAAACTTAACACCTATACTCGATTTCGAGGCTTCGGCACGCAACGCTTCAGTAACCTTATCAATTTCTTCATCCGTCATACATTCACCTCAATACTCAAAAGCAGCGCACAGAAACCTTCTGTGCGCTGCTTTTATAAGAATCGAGTACTCGATTTAGCGGGCTTTTTTGCCTCCGCGCTTGTTTTCGATGTTGCGTTTGAGGTCGCTCAAGCGTTCGCTGCTCTGGCGCGTGAATTCGCCCATCTTTTCTTCAAACGAGGAGCGCGATTCGCGGCGCGGGCCGTCGCTTCCACCGCCGCCACGATATTCACCGCGACTTTCGGGGCGTGCTTCGCGCGGCGCATCGCCTTCGGCAGACGGTTGGCGTTGCGGCAACGATTGGCCTTCGCCCAAAGCCTGTTTCACCGACAGCTCGATTTTGCCGCGGTCACCCGTATTCAACACGCGAACCGAAACGGGATCGTTCACGCCAAAATAATCGGCGACATCGCGCACGTAATTTTGATCGATTTCCGAAATGTGAACCAAACCTGTCTGGCCGTCTTCCAAGCGCACCAACACGCCATACGGCAACAAGCGAACGACCGTACCCTGCACAATCTGACCAGTCTCAACCGCCATAAAACAGACCGACTCCTTGAAATGCAACTCAATGTAGATTTTGCTCTTCAATTTCAACAGAAGAAAACATAACCATTATAACGCGTCAGAGAAATGTGTGGAAGGTTCAGAGAAAGATGACGCAACTTATAATTCAGGCGGAGTTAGTTTTCCTATAGCGTAGCCTCCAAGCAGCGAAGTGAGAAAGATCGGGACGCCGAATAATCCTATTCGATTCCAGATGCTGGGTATAATGGCGATTTCGTAAATGGCTCCCAAAGCAGTGACAGCGCCAATAACAGCTCCAATTTTCACCGAGAGCGGCAACAGTTCAGACATCCTCTTTCTTTTAAGGAAATGGAAGACGGCGAGATGAACACTTCCCACTACACCCATAATAGGAACAGTTTTCACTAAGAAGAATGCCGCAAAAAAGAAAAAATTCGTTAAAGTATTACCAATCTCCGGACTGAAGTTACCTGTAAATGCACAGAAAAGCGCAAAGTCAGCCGTGACAAACAAGACCCACAAAATCGGATAAACAAGAAGAGAATTCAAAATCCTCATAAATCACCTATAGCAAAAACTCTTTACAACACTCAATTTCTTGGCGGCTTGGCGGTTTTCGTCTCACGCGCGCGGATGGGCTTTGCGGAAACTTTCGCGCAAGTGTTGGGTTTCGACGTGCGTATAAATCTGCGTTGTGGCGATGTCGGCGTGACCCAGCATTTCCTGAATGGCGCGCAAATCGGCGCCGCCTTGCAACAAATGTGTCGCAAAACTGTGGCGCAACGTATGCGGCGAAACCCAGGTCGGCAAATCGCAGCGTCGCGCGTGTTCCTTGACAATCGTGCCCAGCGAAACCCGCGACAAAGGCGCGCCGCGTTCGCCGACAAATAATTGCTGCACCACGCGCCGCGCTCTGGTTGTCGCCGCACTTCGAGTACTCGATTTCACAATTGCAATCTGCGCGATTCCACTTTGCGCATTTGCGTTTTGCGCATTCGAGGACAGCAAATGCGGATTTGCGCCCAGCGAACCCGAAGCGTCAGCGAGGGAGCCGACGAGGCTGTAACTTTGCTTTCTCGCTATCGGTTCGGGTTCGCTTAAAGACACTGGCGCGTCAAGACTTTGCGCGCTTTCAATTCGAGTACTCGATTGCGTTTTGTCGTTGTCCAGCAGTTTCGGTCGCGCGAAACTTGTGTAATCTTCGACGGCTTTTTGAGCGACTTCGCCTAACGGCACGACGCGTTCTTTGCGTCCTTTGCCGCGGCATTTGACGAAGCCGCCTTCCATATCGAAATCGCTCAAGCGCAAGGCGCACAGTTCCGATGCGCGCAAGCCGCTGCCATAAAGCATTTCCAGCAAAGCGCGGTCACGCACGCCAAGCGGCGTCATGTTGGATGGCGCATCGAGCAAAGCGCGAATTTGTTCGGGCGCCAGAACGTGCGGCAAGCGGCGCGGCAGTTTGGCGGAATCCAGCCGCGCCGTCGGATTGGTGTAGTTGCGTTCGCGGGCGAGAAACTTGTGCCAGGCGCGTACGCTCGCCATTTTGCGCGCGATGCTGGCCGGCGCATACGCTTTCCCGTTGCTGGAAACCTGTGGCGAGGCCGCGCGCAAATCGTGCGCAAATCTCAGAACGTGAGAGGCTTCGACTTCTTTGACGGACGCCACGCCGATGTTTTGCAACCAACCGACGTATTGCTCCAAATCGCGGCGATACGCTTCGGCAGTATGAACCGAAAACCCGCGTTCCGCGCGCGCATGATCGACAAACTCTTCGACATCGCGCGCCAAAGTTTGCCGAATGCGTTCAGTTCGCGCGTCTTCAACGGGAGATTGAGTAGTCGATTGGGTAAGAGGCATTTAGAAAATTAATTTGCTTTCTTGTCGAAATTGCTTTTTCTCAACAGGAGACATCTTGTCATAAAGAACACGAATCGTATATCCACCAGACAACTTGCCATTTGTGGTGAACATCCAATCGCTAATGTCTTGTGGCGCAACTGTTACCGGATCGCCCATCTTTACGGAGGTCACTTCGACTGGCTCATCGGACAAACGACCATAAAAAAGCTTGCCGATGTATGTCACATGGGAAAGCCATATATGCTCGCCACCTTTTCTTACGGCGAAACGTTTTTTGATGGAAAAATTGTGTTGCCCCGTCTTAGGCGAGCGCAAAGCCGCAATAAAAACATTGATGGTCGAACGTGCTTTTTGTATCGCAGCGTTCATCGCCACATCTTCATTGGAGACAGAAACGACATCGGGTTCGCCTTCACGCTTGAGAGTTTCTCCGGCATGTTCCAGAGAGTTCGGCGGCTTCGGCTGGCAGCCAGCCAAAAACGCTAATTCGACAACAACGCCAAAAAACAAACTGAATCTCATTTTGCCCTCTCCAAATCAACCCACTTTCAAGCGCACAAACTTCCGTTTTCCGGCTTTCAAAACTTGGCCGTCGCGCGGTGTGAAAGTTTGCGCGATGTCGGTGATTTTTTCGTTGTCGAGCGAAACGGCGCCGCCTCCAACTAAACGCTTGGCTTCGGCGCCGCTGATTTCAAAGGCATCGCGCAACAAACTCACAATCGAGTACTCGATTGGTTGAACCTGGAAGTCCGGCATCTCGTCGGGAACTTCGCGCAAACTGAACTGCTTTTCCCAACGTTCCTGCGCGATTTGCGCGGCTTCTTCGTCGTGATAACGCGCGACGATTTCGCGTCCCAAGCGCTTTTTGGCGTCCATCGGATGCGCGGCCAACAAACCGTTGATTTCGCTTTCGGCGACGGTCGTGCAAAGCGTAAAATAACTGCGCATCGCTTCGTCGGGAATGCTCATCACTTTGCCGAACATTTCGGCTGGCGCTTCATCAATGCCGATGTAATTGCCCAAACTTTTGCTCATCTTTTGCGTGCCGTCGGTTCCAACCAACAGCGGCATCAGCATCACGACCTGCGATTCCTGACCGTCGATGCGCTGCAATTCGCGCCCGACTAAATTGTTAAATCGCTGATCGGTGCCGCCCAATTCGACATCAGCTTTGATGGCAACCGAATCTTGTCCCTGACAGAGTGGATACAAAATCTCGTGCAAACCAATCGGCTTGTGCGCTTCCAATCGTTGCGCGAAATCTTCGCGTTCCAGAGTTTGCGCGACTGTGTATTTCGCGGCCAATTGAATGACCTCGGCGAAACCCATTTTGCCCAGCCAATCACCGTTGAAATGGACGACGGTGCGGCTTTCATCGAGTACGCGAAACAATTGCTGCTGATAGGTTCGCGCGTTTTCTTCGACTTGAAGTCTTGTCAGTTGCGGGCGCGTTTTGCTTTTGCCGGTCGGATCGCCGATTTGAGCGGTAAAATCGCCGATGATGAGATGCGCTTCGTGCCCCAAGTCTTGGAAAGCACGCAGCTTTTGTAGCACAACCGCGAAACCCAGATGAATATCGGGCGCGGTCGGGTCAAGGCCAAGTTTGATGCGCAAAGGCTGATTGGTTTTCTTCGATTTGAGCAATTTGGCGCGCAGTTCTTCGCGCGAAATAATCGAATCGGCGCCGCGCGACAGCGTTTGTAAAGCGGTTTCGATGGCGGGATCGTTGATGGTTTCAGTGGTTTGGTTTTCAGTATTCACAGCGGGCATTTTAGCAAATTGAAATACGTAGGGACGCAGATTTCTGCGTCCGCCCATTGTCAATTGCACACAATGGACGCAGAAATCTGCGTCCCTACAATTGGAACGCCTGCGCAAAACCTTGCGTTTGACACCCTTATGCCCACATCGAGTACTCGAACATCCACTGAACACAAACTTCCAGCTCGCAAAACGATTCGCCGCGTCAACGAACTTTTAGTCGAACGCTATGGCGCGCGGCAGCCGCTGGTGCGCGACCCATTGGATGGCTTGATTTTGATTATCTTGAGCCAAGCAACCAACGACATCAATTGCGACCGCGCGTTTTCCAGCTTGAAATCGACTTTTCCGACGTGGGATGAAGTTCTTGCCGCGCCCGTTGAACACGTTGCGGACGCGATTCGCAGCGGCGGTTTGGCGAATCAGAAAGCCAGTCGCATTCAAGCGATTTTGCGGCAGATCCAAGACGAAGCGGGCGACTTAAATCTCGATTGGATGCACGACGCGACCAGCGAAGAATGTCGTGCTTATATGGCGAAATTTCACGGCGTTGGGCCAAAAACAATCGCGTGCGTGCTGGTCTTCTTTTTAGGTAAACCGGCCTTTCCGGTTGATACGCACGTTCATCGCGTGACCAAACGTTTAGGCTGGATTCGCCCGAATGCGAGCGCTGAAGAAGCGCATCGCGTCCTCGAAAAGTTGGTTCCCGATGAATGCAAATTGGACTTGCACGTCAATTTGATTTCGCACGGACGCGCCGTTTGTCGCGCCGAAGGCAACGGCGGCCCCAAATGCGGCGCGTGTTTGTTGAACAAATTGTGCGCTTATGGCAAATTGCGCACAACCGATTCATCGGGTAAGAAGCCGCTATCGAGTACTCGATTTCACGGCACCGACTTTTTCGTGACATTGGAGAATGTGCCCAACGAACCTGAAGCGTAAGCGAGGGAGGTACATTTGAGTCAGATTGAAATCCCTCGCTTACGCTTCAGGTTCGTTGATTGCGGCGGCACCGCGATTGCGACGAGTGCGGCCACTTTTCGTGGAGAAGACTTCGATGCTGCTTCCTCTTTTACTGATTGGCTTGTTCGCTCTCATCCCGTTGGGCGATGACAATACCGGGCGCAAAACACAGCCTTATGTCACCTATGCGCTGATCGCCGCTAACATCGCGGTTTTCGTACTGCTGCAAGGCGCGACGGCCAACAACGCTTTCACAGAAAGCTATTCGGTGGTGCCAGAGGAAATCACGCATGGAGGTCATTTGGTCGGCGCATCCGATGGCCCGATTTATCTGACGATTTTCAGCGCCATGTTCATGCACGGCAGCATAATGCATTTGGGCGGCAATATGCTGTATTTGTGGATTTTCGGCGACAACCTGGAAGACGCCATGGGACACTTCAAATTTCTCGTCTTCTATTTAATTTGTGGCGTGCTGGCGACACTCGTCTATATTTTGAGCGCGCCCAATTCTCCCATTCCTTCCTTGGGCGCGTCCGGCGCGATTGCGGGCGTCTTAGGCGGCTATTTGCTGATGTATCCCAGTCGCCAGGTGCGCGTTCTGGTCGGATGGTTCGGTATTATCGCCATGCCCGCCGTTGTCGTCATCGGTTTCTGGGCAATTTTGTAGTTTTACAGCGGCTTCGGCTCGCTTGGACAATCGAAAACCGATGGCGTCGCTTATATGGCGCACGTCGGCGGCTTTCTCGCGGGTTTGATTTTAGTCAAACTCTTCGCCAGTTCGCGCAGCGCTCAAGTCGTCGCGCAACGCGAAAGCCAAGCGGTCGATTATTTTCCCTTCGGCGGCAAACAAAAATATTAAACGCCAAGACACGAATCGAGGACTCGATAACGAACCCTGAGCGTAAGCGACGGCTGAAAACTAAGAGTTGCCTGTAATTAATAGTTTTCAGCCGTCGCTTACGCTCAGGGTTCGTTGTTTCAAAACGGGCGGACGACGCGCAGTTCGTTGATGCCCGCGAAACGTTCTGCATCCAGCGTGACGAGTGGAATTTCGTGCGCCAGAGCCGTCGCGCAGGACAACGCGTCCACCGTTGTAAAACGTTGGTGGCGATTGGCGCTGGTCATCAATTCCACGGCGCGCGAACTGGCCATCGGCCCCAGCGACAACACCGCATAAGGTCGCACGAAACTTTGCACGCGCGCGATTTGCGGCACATCGTCCGCGCCTTCCAATAACGCCAAATAAGTCGCTGTTGCCAGCCGAATCTCGACGTTGGGTTTCTCGAAAAATTGCGACGCTTGCTCGTTGCCGTTCGCCAGCGCCCAGCACACATCGAGATGAACAACCGTTGGCGTTCCAGCGGCAAGAGTTGAAGCCAAAGGTGCATTAGCGTTCGAGTACTCGATTGTGGACGCCGCGCCAAACAAGCCGAACAAAGCGCGCGGCCCGTCGGCGGGAGCGCTATTTCCCGTATTGACAACGGCGTGTCCGGTTTCGCGCTGTCGCCAACTCGCGCTTTGCGTCGGGTCTTGCGCGGGATTAGAAACGAACGCGTTCAGCGGCAAGGTTCCAACTGGCAAGGTTTTGCCTGGCGTTTTGGTGTGAACGCTCAAGCCCAGAGCGCGCGCCAAACGTTCGCGTTCGGCCAAAGGCAACTGCACAGCGACTTGCATCGCGTCTTCAAAAAGTGACATAAATATTTCTCCTCAACAGCGCGTTAAAATTCTCGCGCTTCCACGAGAACCGCAGTTCACAACAAACTGTAGGACACAGATTATTGCGTTTGTTCTGATAGTTCGGTTTCTCAATCATCGAGTACTCGAACCTTGTGACAGCAAACGCAGCAAATCGCTACGGATGGAATCAAGGTGTGGGAGCGTAAACTTCGACTTCACTTGTGAAAACGAAGTTTGGCGCGTAGCCGTTGGTTTCATCGTAGTGATCGGGATACGTCAAGCGCACATAACGCGCGTTCACCGGAGCAAAAGTGAACAGGTGCCTGCGTTCGATGGCGAAGGGAAAAACGTGGCGGCCAACTTCGGTGAAGTTCACGCCATCGGCGCTCAGCGACACCTGGATGGTTTTGGTCGAGCCAAATGAAGGCACGCCAAGTCGCACCTGCGACACCAAAGATGCGGCGCCCAGATCAATAGTCGTGGCTTTGGGGAAAGCGTTGATTTCGCCGGACGCGAAAGTGTGCGGTTGGTCGCCGCTCCAGGAGCCATCGGTTAAGCCGCCGGTGCCATAGTTATAAACGTTGGGATCGGTGCTGGTATAGGTTTTGTGGAGCGCCAGATTGGGACCAGTGGGCGCGGGCACCGCGATGCTGAGTTGAAAATGATGGGCTACGGGTTGTGCGGCGGCGCGTTGCTTGGCCACCGTTTGCGCTTCTTCGTCGTCGAGAGCCTTGAGCAGCGGTGGCAGCGCATTTTGCACAGCGATACTGTGGCTCGCATAAGGCACTTGAATCGAACGCCAGCGCGCATAATGCTCGTCGTTGTGTTGCAGCGTCAGTTTATGAACGGCCATCGCCTGATCGCGCATTGGCGTGGGGAGCAGCGCCAGATTGACGCCTTGCGCCAACTCGTCGCGCCCGAAATCGCCAACTTCTTCATCGTCAATTGTCAGGGTGTAACGCGGCGCCTTCAGGCCAGTGACTTGAAGTGGTTCCTGGTCGAGTGCGGTCACGAAATCCGACGATTTTACCGCCAGGTCTACCGCCGGATCGCTGGTATCCAAGGGAAAAGGCAACGCCGCATCGTTTTGTGTCCAGGAAAGCACGGCGCCCGAAGGTGTTTGATTGCTCGCTAAATTGGAGACTCGCGTGCCCTGCGCGCGCACGATCCGTTTCGCAGCGGCGTCAATGGCGACATCGGAAACCAGAGACGGCGCGCCCCACGCTTTGAGCAACGCCTCGGCCATGATGAGATGACCGCCCGGGCCAGGATGAACGCGGTCGGGAAGGATTTTCTGCGCCAGATTGGTATCCACAGCGTTGGCGCGTTGCAGCATCAAATTGACAGGCGTGTTGAAATCGGCGAGGCCGAGATTGCGTTGCTGCGCCGTCGTTTTGAGGAAGTCGCGGAAGTGTCGCAGAACAGCGTTGTAACCGCCCTCGAAAAGCGGCGGGCGCGTCACTTCGTCGTAAGGCGAAGGTTGAATCAGCGTGAAGCGAACGCCGGGCGCGCCCTTTTGCACCGTATCAAGAATGTGATTTATACCCGCCGAGTAAGTGTCGAAACCGCTCTGGCTGAAAGGGCTGTAACCACCGTCGTTCATACCGAGCATAATCGTCATGACAGTGGGTTTATAAGCCAAAACATCGCGCTGCAAACGCAAGTCAATCGGGCCGCCACCGCCGCCGGTCACACGGTCGCCACTCCAGCCAGAGTGCACAAACGACACGGGAAGATTGGGAAAGCGCGTCACGACATACGTTTCCACAAACGTCGTGTAAAGCCGCTGATCGGTGATGCTGTCGCCATAAAATACAACGCGATCATGGGCTTTCAGCGCGAAATCGGCACGCGCACTCTGGCACGCGCTCAACAATGCTACAACGCAAAGAACAAGCGAACGTCGGAAAAATAATGGAGTTTTGGTGCGAGTCATAAAATCCTCTTTGGAGATGGGTTTGCAAATCGTAATTCTACTCAGGACGTTCTGTACTGTAACCTGTTTTGCCCGCCGTTTTGGTGCGAACACTGAGAGCGCGAGCCAAGCGTTCGGTCAGAAGAAGTTGCACCAGAAGAAGTTGTACTGCGATGTGCATCGCATCTTCAAAAAGTGACATTTCAATTTCTCCTCAATAGCGTGTTACAATTATCGCACTTTCCCAGGCAAAGCATTGTGCGCACAAAGCAGTGCGCGACAATCGAGTACTCGATGCGAGGAGACGACGATGAAAACTTCCAAACTGATGGTGTTGCTGTTGATTATTTTGTCGGCGCGCGGCGCCTTCGCCTGCATCAACGACCGCGATAGCGACACTTTGGCGAATGAAGGCAAGCAGTTGCCCGATGTGGTGCGCGTCATCACCGGACGCTTCGAGCGCAATCCGCCACTGTATTATCAAATGCGCATCACGCGCGTCGGAAAAGAATTGCAATCTCATCCCGAACGCTTGCCGCTTTATGACGACATCGCCGTTGCATATGACCGCTTGGGAAAAGACAACGACGCAATTTCGTGGATGAATCGCAAAAAGTCGCAACTGGCGCGCGTGAACACCAAAACGCCCGCCAACCACGAAGCGCTTTATCGTTATTACGCGAATAACGGCACCTTCTGGGCGCATCGCTGGCTGCGCAACGGCGCCAATCGTGCGAAATTAAATGAAGTCAAAATTGCGCGTGATCTCATCGCGCAAGCCATCAAAATCAAGCCCAACGCGCACTTTGGGCGAGAAAAGTATCAATTGATGACGATGGATTGGATCATTGATCCGCGCGCGAAAGACGATGATGGAAAGATGCGCACCATGAACTTGGCCGACTATATTAGCGCGAAAATACCAGATGAAGAGTTGGGAAAGCCATCGCAAATGACTGGCCTGTCAGGTCTTATTGTGCTGGGCAACGCTTGGGAAAGTGTTGATATCTTCTATGCGCTGAGCGGTGCTTTAGATGCGAATGGAAAACCGACGTTGCAGTATCTGTCAATTCTACGTTGCCGCGAATTGATTTCCCAGGGTAAACGTTCGCTATTGCCAAATACCGGCACAGGAGCGCAGTTGCAAAGCGAATTTAAAATTGATGCCGATTCGCTTCAACCGATACACAGTATCGCCATCAACGTAGAAAACCAGGCCGCGATTGACACGGTTTATAATCGTTTGCGCACTGAAGCCGAAGCGTGGCAAGCGCGCCGCACCGCTTACATGATGACGCGATTGAAAGCTGGAAAACATCCCGACACCGATAAAATGTTCTGGCGTGATTGGCACGATACTGCGCCGCCTTCAATGGATGTCGCGTGGTATTCAGTAGGTGCCGCCAAGCGCAATGGACCTGCCGAAGACTTGTTGATGCTTCAGCTTTTCTTTATCAGCGTTTTTCTTATCCCGCTGAGTTGGCGCATCATGAGGCTTCGCTTTGTCGCTTATAATCGCCGCTCGCACTCTAATTCATAGAAATATAGAGGTGCAATCGAGTACTCGATTGCACTTTTTCGCGTGTTATTCCAAGCTTGCGATCAGCGAATGCAAACCACGTCGGGAACTGGCCATGAACCGCTGACATCGCGGTTTTCTTTTGAGGTTTGCAGCGAGATTTGTGTGGAACCGCCGCCATCGAGATTCAAGGCGTTGGGGCAACTTAAATTGTCGCGCCACACTGTTTGCCAGGCGGCAAACGAAAGTTCGCCATCGGCAATCGCAATCACGACGCGCCCGTTGCTGTCGATTCCCAGTGCGGTCCGCCGCGCCCATTGTGGTTTAAGTGTGGTGAATTGACCGTTCACGACCAGGCGCGGGCCGCATTGAATCGCTTCGAGGACGCGATGCGTTTTGCCTTGCGCGCGCAAGCTTTGGTAATCGCGCGTGTGAATGATGCGAGCGGCACTGCCTTCAACCAAAAACACGCCCCAATCGGCGGGATGCAAATCTGAAGTGCGCTTGTTGCCCGAAATGCGCAATCCCAAAGGATGACCTTCGGGATCGAAATAGCCGCCATTGACAACCGCAGTCGCACCGATTTTCTGTCGCCATTCGTCCGCCGTCAGCTTCGCGCCGCCTACAATGTGCACGCGCGACGGCAAAGCGCGCACTGCGATAATTTTCACCGCTAAATCCTGATCGGAAGCCGCAGTTTGGAACTCGCGCAAAGCGACATTTGGCGCAACTGTTTTCCAAGAAGTTGCGGCGCCGCTGGCCAGAGACGCGTCCGCGCGCGAAGTCTTAGTTTCCATTGCGGCACGACGCGCATTGCAACCGCTCAAAACCATCATGCATAGCACTACACACCAAATTGTTCCACAAAGAAATTGTCGCATCGCCGGTCATTTTATCAGGATTGAAGAGCGACCTCGAAACCTCTTAGCCAAGAAAAGAACACGGCGCTGCACGACACGGATAACGCCGTGTCCTAAAATTCCATGTCCCACTTTCGGGACGGTTTCCTAAACTGCACTTCGTGAACCTGATTTATCTTTTTTCCGAAACGGGCATCGCGTTGCTCTTTATGGCTTGCGTCGCTTTTTCGTGGCGCAAGGTGCAACAGGACAACGCGCGCGAAATCAGCGTCGTCTTGTCCGCTGCGCTTTTCGCCGCGCTTTTTGAAAACCTCAATGTTTTGCAGGTTCACGGACGCGGCTCTTATTCCTACAACGCGAAATTTCACGTTTTTATCGGGCAAGTGCCACTTTTCATCATCCTGGCGTGGAGCGTGATTTTGTGGACAGCAATGCAAATTTCTGCTTCGACGACGTTGCGCATACGCTACAAAATCATCGGCGATGCGGTTCTCGCTGTGTTGCTCGACTTGAGTTTCGATGCGACGGCGATTCGTCACGATTTCTGGTTCTGGCACGGTTTCGCGTTCAATCAGGGATGGTTTGGCGTTCCGGCAGGCAACTTTTTCGGCTGGATGTTTGTCGCGCTCGCCTTTTCGTTTTGCACGCGCAGCCTCGATTGGTGCGTTCAAAACGGCAAACTTCAAGCGCGATTTCGTGCCTTCATCCAACTGGTTTTGGTGCCGATTGTGGCGTTTGTTTTTTATCGCGCGGTGGAAGCGACCAACAACGCAATGTTGACAATTTTCGGATGGCGCGCCGATTTACCATCAACAGACCGCTTCGCGCTGGGCATTTTCTTCGCGCAGTTTTTCGCGTTGATGTTGTGGACGGTCTTTTGGACAGGACGACCGCGCACAACGACAATCGAGTACTCGAATGCGCAAACTGAAGTTCATTTCGCACGAATGTGTCGCATTTTCTTTCATGGATTTGCGCTTTGTGGTTTGTTCGCACTGCCAGTTTCATCGCTTTTGGCTCAACAAAAACCCGCGCTGTTGGCAGTCGCGGGTTTGGTTTGTCTGCTGGATTGGGGTTATGAAAAACGTTTGCGCACCAAACGCGTTATTTCCCGTGCGCCTTGACGGTGATAAAAACGGGCGCTGCCGTCAAGCGTTGCTCGATGCTTTTGAGGCGCGCGTCAAGACGATAAACGCCAGGCGCCAACGCTTGTCCGTTGTTGTCTTTGCCGTTGTTATCCTTGCTGTCCCACACAGCGCTGTAAACTTGCGTTTTTCCAGCGTCGAGCGATTCTTCGCGCACCATCATAGTGAACCTGAGGCCGCGCGCCCATTCCCAGACCGGCGTTCCCTGCGCCGACCACGCGATGACATCGAAACTTTGTCCCGAACCGAAAGTCAGCGGTTGCGTTGTTTTGGAAACGTTGCGCACCGTCATTGTCAGATTGATTTTTTCACCGACAACATAAGTTTTCTTGTCAGTTTTTAACGAGAAAGTGATGGGCGCACGCTTTGGTTTCATCGGTTTAGGTGTTGTGGTTGGCAAAGGCGCAGGTGTTGGAGTCGGCATTGATGAAGACGATGCGTGACTGGACACGAAAAACGAACTTGCGACGAAGAACGAAACGGCGAAAGCGAATCGAAAAGGTGTCATAATTTCTCCTGATTTTGTGTTGACCGAAGTTTTTCGTCGCCAAATAGTGTATCCTTTTTGCGAGGCGACAAAGACATCGAGTACTGGAATTCCGGCGCCCAGAGCAACGATTATGAGCGAAACTGAAAACACCGAACCGACACTTTCGAGCGAACGAATTTATGAAGGGCGCATTATCAATTTGCGTCAAGACACGATTTTGATGCCGTCGGGGCGCGAAGCCAAGCGCGAAATTGTCGAGCATCACGGCGCGGTTTGTGTAGTGCCCGTTTTGGACGATGGACGCATTGCCCTGGTTCGCCAATATCGCAAGCCCGCCGAACAAGTTTTGCTGGAAATTCCCGCTGGCGGACTGGAGCCGAACGAAGCGCCCATCGACGCCGCGCGCCGCGAACTGATCGAAGAATGTGGCCTGCGCGCCGGAAAATTGACGCTGCTCTTCTCGTGCTTCCTCGCGCCCGGCTATTCGACCGAATGCATTGGTTGTTTTCTGGCCGAACAATTGACGGAAACTGACACCGATCCCGACGAAGACGAGATTGTGGACACGCACTTTTACCAACTGGACGAGCTTTTGCCGATGATTGATGATGGCCGCATCTGCGATTCAAAAACCATCGCGGGATTGTTGGCGTTGTATCGTCGCCGCCAATAAATATTCACCGCCAAGAGCGCGAAGAAAATAGCCACAAAGAAGCACAAAAGTAAGATTCGAGTACTCGAAACTCGCAGTTTGGTGATTCTGAGCGAAGCGAATAATCTGACTTCTGGTTTGGATTCTTCGCACTGCCAAAAGGCACGTTTTAGAACGACAAACTGTCAACTCTTCAACTTTTCCGACGCATCTCTGCGCTTCAATTTCAACGAAAATGCGCTTAATTCTGGATCATTTCAACATCGTCGTTGCGGATATGAGGCGTTCGGTCGCGTTTTATTGTGATGTGCTGGGGTTGAAACAAACCTTTCAAGCCACGCTCGAAGGCGATTGGATCGAGCGCGTTACCGGCTTGAAAGGAACACGCGCGCATTGTGTTTTCCTGCAATTGCCAAACGTCGATGTGCGCTTGGAATTGCTTCAATATCAAGTTCCGCAAGGTGCAAACGTCACAGAGAATAGCGCACCAAACACGATTGGCTTGCGGCACTTCGCGCTGGAAACCGACGACATGGACGCCTTGATTGCCAGGTTGCAAAAGGCCAGCGTCCCGTTCGTTTCGCCGCCGATCACGGTGCCGTTTCCCGTTGGAAATCGCGGCACCAAGCGCTTGTGTTATTTCTACGATCCGGACGGCGTTTTGTTGGAAATAGCGACGTATTCGAGTACTCGAAGCGCAGAATAAACTCAGTCGAATGCGGCGCGTACGACGCGGGCAACTTCTTCGATTTCTTCGTTCCGCAATTCGGGAAAAATCGGCAGCGAAAAGACTTCGCGGCAGGCGCGTTCCGATTGCGGAAAAGAGCCTTCGCCCAAACCCAGACTTTCATAAACCGTTTGGCGATGCAATGGCACCGGATAATAAATCGCCGAGCCGATTTTCGCCGTCGTCAATTTGTCAATCAGTTCATCGCGTCGCGGCGAGCGCAACGTATATTGATGATAAACGTGACCGTTTCCGGCGCGCTCGTCGGGAAAACCGAGCGGCAAATCGCCCAACAATTCTTTGTAGCGCACGGCATGAGCGCGGCGCAGATCGTTCCAGCGTGTCGAGTGTGGCAATTTTACGCTCAGAATGGCGGCTTGCATCGCATGCAGACGCGAATTGTAGCCAACTTCGTCATGGTAATAGCGACGCTTCATGCCGTGCATTCGCAACATTTGCACATGCTCGGCCAAAGCATCGTCGTTGGTCGTGACAAGTCCACCTTCGCCCGCCGCACCTAAATTTTTTGAAGGAAAAAACGAGAACGCGCCCAAATCGGCCAGCGCGCCGCAATAAGTTTTTTCGCCATTTCGAGTACTCGATTGGTCTTCAACCCAGGCGCCCCACGCTTGCGCCGCATCTTCCAGAACGAAAAGATGGTGCTTCTTCGCAATCGCGTTGATTTCCGTCATCGGCGCTGGATGACCAAATAAATGAACCGGAATAATCGCTTTGGTGCGCGACGTAATCGCGGCTTCGATCAGGTTCGGATCGATGTTGAACGTGTCCACTTCGATGTCAACGAAAACCGGCGTGGCGCCTAAGAGCGACACGACTTCTGCGGTGGCAATAAAGGTGAACGGCGTCGTAATGACTTCATCGCCAGGCTTGACGCCCAGCGCGCGCAGCGACAGCAACAGCGCATCGGTGCCGTTGGCGACGCCAATTGCGTGACGAACACCCAAAAACTCGGCGGCCTGGCGCTCGAAGTTTTCCACGGCAGGGCCAAGCACAAATTGCCCGCTTTCGAGTACTCGAATCACAGCGTCATCGAGTTCGGCTTTGAGTTCTTGATATTGGCGCGTAAGATCGAAAAGAGGAACCATAACAAAAAAGAAGGCGGAAGAATGTTGGATGAAATCGTGCGGCTTCATCCTTCATCCTTCCGCCTTCATCCTTCAAAAACTGCCACGGGACGGACTTGAACCGCCGACACGTGGATTTTCAGTCCACTGCTCTACCACCTGAGCTACCGCGGCGAAAAACTCGCCTGTCCAACATCCTTCAACGTCTTCCAACAAACCAAGCCCATCGGGAAACCAAGCCCATCGGGAAACCAAGCCCATCGGGGACGTGAGGACAATTTTAACCGTCCACGCGATTTGGCGCAAGGCTATCACCCAATAATTAAATCGAGCGGTACAAATTTTCTTTTCATACAGTTAAAATTGTCGCGCGGAGCCGCTTTAAATTGCCGCGCAGGTTGCCGAAATCGCGCGGCGCGGCTAACCTCAACTTATCCCCTCGCACAAGGAAAAATTTATGGCTCAGAAATATAGCAAAGCGCCCGAGATGACAATCGACGTTTCCAAGAAATACAGCGCGACCATTGAAACTTCGCGCGGCGCGATTACCGTCGAACTGTTCGCGCAAGAAGCGCCGCTGACGATCAACAATTTCGTGTTTTTGGCACGCGAAGGCTTTTATAACGGCACCAAATTCCACCGCGTCATTCCCAACTTCATGGTGCAGGGCGGCGACCCGACAGGAACCGGAACCGGCGGTCCCGGCTACAAGTTCGCCGACGAACGCAACAATCGCAAGCACGGAACCGGCACGCTTTCGATGGCCAACGCTGGCCCCAACACCAACGGCTCGCAGTTTTTCATCACGCACGAGCCGCAGCCGCACCTGAACGGCAAACACACCGTTTTTGGCCAAGTAACCAGTGGCCAGAACGTCGTCGATTCAATTCGCCAGGGCGATACCATTCAGTCGATTACGATTAACGAATCGTAAGAGACAAACCCGAAAGCGTTCCGCAACTCTGCGCGGAACGCTTTTTTCGTTTATAGAGTAAGAACCTATCCTGCTAACCATTGCCTGCGAGTGAACTCGCGGCTGAGCGACTTACGCCGGAGCGGCAGCCTGCGCCGACGCCAGAGTGCTTTCAATGTTGCGTCGGCGCGGGCCGCCGCTTCCGTCGCAGACGGTTGAGCCGTGAGTTCACTCGCAGGCAACTAAAATCTTGGAGCCTTCAATTTGTCATTCTGAAGCGCAGCGAAGAATCTGGTTGCAGTTAGATTCTTCGCTGCGCTCAGAATGACAAAGTGCAGTTTTCCTACGTTGTTTTTCACTTTGCAATCACACTCGTAGACGCGGGAACTTTTTCGGCTCAAAAGTTGTTCACTCTTTGCTCATGTTTTTAACGATTTTAACCTGCAAAGAAAATCTGGCGCGTTTGGACGATTACCTTGACCGCGAATTGTCGTCGCGCGAAATGCAATTGGTCGAGCGTCATTTGCGCATCTGCCATCAATGCGCGCGCGAGTTTCGCTTCGAGGTCGCCTTGCTGCACGACATCCGCGAAAAAGTGGCGCGCGTCGAAGTGCCAGGCGACCTTAAAGCAAAAATTTTCGCGGCGCTTCCCCATGAGCCGGAAGCAATCGAAAACACCTGAATCGAGTACTCGAAACCAAAGCGCTCAATAACAAAGGGCGCTTTTTCGTGTCATAGGGAACTATTTGCCGCGCGCGTTGTTTCATAAACAGACACCATCCCGCGAGACGACATCTCGCAAAACTTTTCAGGTGATTTGAAATGAAAACGATGAACACTTCTTTCCTGCCCAAAACGCTGAGCGTTGCCGCTGTCGCAATCGCGCTGAGCGCCGTTGTCTGGCAGAACAACAATCGCGCCGAAGCCGCTAAAACCTCGATGCCGCGACCCGCAGCACCCTCGAAAACGCGCACCTTCCCGCCCGATAATTCAACCGCGCCCTACGTTTTGAGCGACGCGCAATGGCGTAAAGTTTTGACGCCTGCGCAATACGACATTCTGCGCCAGAAAGGAACCGACCAGCCTTTCACCGGCTCGTATGAAAAAACCGTCGACGGCGTTTATCGTTGCGCGGGTTGCAACAACATCCTGTTTAGTTCCAGCACACAGTTCGATTCGGGAACTGGCTGGCCCAGCTTCTGGAAGCCGTTGCGCACACAAAGCGTTCACGTCAGCAAAGACGCCGACGGCGAGCGCGACGAAGTGACGTGCGCGCGTTGCGGCAGTCATCTGGGACACGTTTTTGATGACGGCCCGAAACCAACCGGCTTGCGCTATTGCATGGATCAAAACGCGCTGACTTTCCAAGCGACAAAGAAGTAAACAGCGAACCCGAAGCGTCAGCGAGGGAGATGAGGTCGAAGGTAATCTTCCTCGCTGACGCTTCGGGTTCGCTGGCATCGAGTACTCGATTACCACTATGAAACGACTTGAAAAGAAACATCCGTTGGCGATTCGTTGGTTTCACTGGATCAACTTTCCGGTTCTAATGATTATGATCTGGAGCGGATTGCTGATCTACTGGGCGAACGATATTTATAGCGTCCATATCGGTTCGCGCACGCTGTTTCATTTTTTCCCTGATGCGTTTTATCAGAAAACGCGCGCTGTGTTGCCAAACGGCGACGGAACTTTTCATGGTCGCCTGGCTGAAGGTATGGCGTGGCATTTCTTTTTCATGTGGTTCTTCGCCATCAACGGTCTTTTGTATGTGCTTTATACGGCGTTTTCCGGCGAATGGCGCCATCTTCTGCCAGGCAAGAGCACGCTCAAAGAAGCGATTCAAGTCGTTCTGCACGATTTGCACTTGCGCAAGCAGCCGTTGCCACGACGCAAATTTAATGGCGCGCAGCAGATCGCGTATACGGGCATCGTTTTGATGGGGTTTGGCTCTCTGCTGACCGGCCTGGCGATTTATAAACCGATTCAATTCGGCTGGATAACGGCGCCGTTCAACAACCTGATGTTTGGCGCGACCGGTTACAACGTGGCGCGCTTCATTCATTTCTGGCTGACCATTGGCTATTGCGGATTTTTTGTGGTTCATGTTTCGCAAGTCGCGCGCGCCGGATGGAACAATTTCCGCGCGATGATCACAGGTTATGAAATCGTCTCCGACGAACCGGAAACAATTGTTGCGGAAACTCGCAGCGAACATGCGCCAAACGAGCATTTACCGGAAGTGCGGGCGCAAAATGCTTAAAAGCTGGGGAAATACGTATGAAGCAAACTCTTGTTGCTCCCGTCGAAGATGCACCGTCCTGTTCGCTGGATGGCGCGAGTTGTCCGCCTTCGCACCGCGCCGCGCGCCGCATTTCAAAAGCACTTATCGCCGTGTTAATTTTGTCCATTGTGGCGCTCACGATTTGGAATCATTTTGCTCATTGATGGCCAAGCTGGAAGATTATGAATCCTGAAACTCCTCCCGAAGAAAACGCCGTCGCTGATCATACGCCTGTCGCTGAGCCCGAATTGGAGCGAGAAACCGCGCGCGAAATGTTAAGCGATGAACCGCAAAAGGCGCCTGTCAGCGCAGTCGTATCGCAGGTGCAAGCTGAAAGTGCGCCCGTGCTGCAAGTTGCGGCGACGCCTGTTGCGCCTGTTGCGC
Source organism: Abditibacteriaceae bacterium (assembly GCA_965277285.1). Lineage (GTDB taxonomy): Bacteria > Armatimonadota > Abditibacteriia > Abditibacteriales > Abditibacteriaceae > DASVUS01. Next base: position 1,051,083 of record OZ255721.1, read on the forward strand.
CTGTTGCGCCTGTTCCTCTGGTGGCGCCCGTTGTTGCGATGCCGGCAAAGGTTAGCGACGATGCGGAACGGCAAATGCGTCAAATGTCGCGGCGTAGTTTTCTGAGTGGCGCGTTGGCCGTTGGCGCAGCTTATGGTGGCTGGCATTGGTTGACGACGCGGCGCTTGGACAACGGCGTGCCGTGGCCTTTTCGTCGAGTACTCGATACCAATTCGCAGTTCGCTTTGGATTATTTTTCCGCTGGACGACTGGCACCGACGTTTCCGCTCTCGAAAGTCAGTGAAGAGCGCACCAATGGCGATATTGGGCTGGGCGACGATTTCGACCCAAAAACCTGGCAACTGAACGTGTCCGGCCTGGCATCAGGGCAGCCTTTGATGTTGTCGATGGCGGACATCAAAAAGCTGCCACGCGTCGAGATGACGACCGAAATGAAGTGCATCGAAGGCTGGAGCATCATCGTTCATTGGGCGGGCGTGCGCTTTGTGGATTTTGCGGCGAAATATCCGCCCGCCACGCAAAGCGGCGATGCGCCAAACGTCAAGCATAAGTCGGACGATTTGCTGCCGTATGTCGGTTTATCAACGCCCGACAACACTTATTACGTCGGCATGGATATGCCAAGCGCGCTGCATCCGCAAACGCTTTTGTGCTACGAAATGAACGGCAAACCTTTGACAGCCGAACATGGCGCGCCGCTGCGCTTGGTGACGCCCGTCAAATATGGCGTCAAGCACATCAAGCGCATCGGCAGCATCGAATACGCAACCAATCGCCCCGCCGATTACTGGGCCGAACAAGGCTACGATTGGTACGCCGGACATTGATTTTCGCTTGTTCAAAGACGTAAGAACGCTCCCGAAGCTCATCTTCGGGAGCGTTCTTTTGGTTATCGAGTACTCGATTGCGACGACTCGGTTCAACCCATTTTGCGTTGTGGGTGATGGCGAATATCGCTGGGCGGCCCTTGACCTGGGACTTGTGCGGTAGTGTCGCCGTTCAAATCTTCGACTTGGTGCGATTTTTCGCGCAAACTTTGTTCGTGCTCTTGTTGCACTTGCTTGACCGCTTCCAGCGGCGTTTGCTTCTTTTCCTCAGATGCATTTTCTTCGCTCATAATGCACCTCCTGAACCACCAACGCGCAAGTGATGTGCCCGACAAAACGTCTTCTCAACGAGAAAGTTGCAGTATGTGGAGAACAATTTCTGAATTTTATTTGTGTTAATAGGAAACAATTGCGGTGCGCCCGCCGAGCAGAGTTGTTAATGTAAAAAAACGAAAATGGATTTCGAGTACTCGATGCACGCATTGTGGCAGTGGATATTAGGTCGCTCCGATTTATTCCTCAGCGTTCTGGCGATTGGCGTCAGCACGCTTTTGGTGTGGTGGCTGGTGGCGCGGCAGGCGAATCGAGCGCGGCAGCGTTTCGATACTTTACTTTCCCTGGCGCACGCCTCAAATGATGCCGAACATGAGATTGCTCTCGCACGGCGCCGCCTGACGACTTTGCGTTTGGTCGTCAACGCTTGCCGTTACGCGATTGTCATCGGCGCTTTGCTGATGTTTTTGCGGCGCGTTGGCATGCCTCTCGATTCGCTGCTGCTGCCCGCTGGTTTCATCGGCGCGGCGCTGGGATTGGGCGCACAAAACCTGGTGCGCGATGTTGTCGCGGGCTTGTTTATCGTGTTTGAAGGACAGCTCGCGGTTGGCGATGTGGTGTCGGTCGATGGTAAAAACGGCACGGTCGAGGAAGTTGGCTTGCGCGTAACGCATCTGCGTAGCGAAACCGGACACGACTTGTATTTTCCTAACGGAACGATCAACGTCGTTGATAAACACCCTCGCCGCGCCACCACGATGATGGTGCGCGTTCCGTTAAGCGACAGCGCCAAGACCGAAGCCGCGCGTCCATTGCTGTTGTCCGCCCTGAATGAATTCGACCGCGATTATGGAGCGTTCGCCGCGCCGCCCGAACCTGTCGATGACTTGGCCACGCATCGAGTACTCGATAAACCGTCTCAAGCCGCGAGCGATGCAGAATTTGCCTCCAGCGCACTTTATTTTCGCTTGACGATTTTACCCGAACGCGTGGCGCTGGTGCAAAGCAAACTCGGCGCGCGCCTGGCCGGAATTTTAGAAGCGCACCAGATACCAAAAAGCGCGAACGCCGAAGTAGAAATCTTCGAGGCGCCCACGCTTTCATCTTCCGCTAAGCCGTCCGATGCTCGTTCGGCTTCCACTCTCAAAAGCGAAAACACCTCAACCAGTGGATGATGTCATTTCGCTTTGAACTCGCTTGAAACGAAGCTCCTACGTTTCTTTAACAGATCATAAATTCACTTGGTGTTCGGCGTTGTCACATCGGACGGCCAGGTTGGAACCGTGGCCGGAGTTCCGTCCTCGTTGGCGCTCCAAGTTGCGCCATCGGCCCATTGCGAACTATTTTCTTTCGCGTCGTTAACTACAGTTCCCGCGGCGTTGTTCGCAGGCACGGCACGCGCGTTCGTAGAACTGCTCGCAGCACGTTGCGTAGCGGAGCGTGCTCCATTCGTGGCGACGCCCATCGTGCTGTAATTGGAGTAATCCACGTTGGGGTCGTAGTAAGTGGGATCGTAGTAGCCAGCATCAAGTGTTGAGTTCCAATAAGCCGCATTTGGATCTGGCGCGTTGCCGCTCAGACTGGGATCGAAATAGTAGGCACTCGCGGGAAGGCCATAATAATTCGTCGTGTTGTAGTTCGTCGTGTTGGATGTGTTGTATGAGTCAGAAGCACTGGCGTAAGGAGGGTAGCCAACGATAGTGACACCACTGGGAACGTTGGTGATTCGGGGTAACCCATAGGTAGAAAATTGTGGCCCGAAAATGATCGGATAGCCATTGTTAATCGGTGAACCTAAAACGTAGCTGCTCGAGTCGCCAACAACAGTCACACCATTGCCGATGACAACGACATTGCCGCCATATCCGTAATTTGGATAACCATAACCGCTATATGGTTGGTTATAGCACGGCGTGGAATCCGTTCCGCTATTTCCACCGATACCGATATTGATATTGACCGAACCCCCACTGCGCGAGTTTCTCTTTGAATCGCGGCCATTGGAATCATTCCGCCTTCCAGTGTCAGGCCCGTCAAAATTGGGCTTTTCAAAGTACCGATTTCCAACGCTCGGCATGGCATTATTCGGCATCACACGGTTTGGCACGGCCACGTTGGGCATGCCAATGTTCGGCGCCGCAACGCTCGGCATGGCAACATTGGCGGCTGCATTATTCGGTGCAACACCGACGATATTTCTCATCGGCGTGCTGTGCGCCACGGCACTGACGGCGAAGGCGCTAAACGTGAAAGCGCCACCAACAAAGGCACGGCGCACGGACGCGCTCAACGACAGAGAATTAAAACGATGCGACGAACGCATATAGCTTTGAATTTTCATGGCAAATCTCTCTTCAATCAACGAAACCACTTGAAACCGTCAAGGCGCGACGAGCGAAAACTTTGCAAGTTCAATCAAATTTTGAGCTTATCGAGTACTCGATACCGATTGCTGGCAAGTTCAGCGTGCGCCCAGCGACAAATTATCGCGATGAACGGCTTCAGGCGCTTTGTCTTCGCCCAGAATAACGCCGACTTGCGACGAGTGCGCGCCCGCGATGCGCCGCATTTCATCCGCAGAAAAGTTCGTCAGACCGCGCCCGACTTCGCCCAGAGCATCACGCAATTCCACTAAATCGCCAGCCTGAAAATCGCCTTCAACGGCGGCAATGCCAATTGGCAACAAGGACGAACCTTTTTCATGCAAAGCGTTTCTGGCGCGGTCATTGAGTTGAATGACGCCCTGCGGCTTTTGTCCCGCAGCGATCCACGTCTTGCGCGCGCGTGGCGCATTTGCCGCCAGAAAACGCGTGCCAATTTCTTCACCGTTCGCCACGCGCAGCAGAACGTTTTCTGCGCGTCCGTGCGCGATCACGAGCTCGATTCCTGCGCCGTTGGCGATGCGCGCGGCCTCGATTTTGGTGCGCATTCCGCCGGTTCCGCCAACGCTGCCCGCCCCGCCCGCTGCGGCTTCGATTTGCGGCGTGATGGCTTCGATGGTCGCCAGTGGAGTACTCGAATCGGGCAAATAAAAGCCATCTACATCAGATAGCAACAACACGAGTTGCGCTTCAGCCACCAAAGCCGACAAAGCCGCCAGCGTGTCGTTGTCGCCGAAGCGAATTTCTTCAGTCGAAACCGTATCGTTTTCGTTGATAATCGGCACCACGTTCCAGCGAAAAAGTTGCGACATCGTATGGCGCGCATTGAGGAAACGCCGTCGGTCGCCGATGTCCGAACGCGTCAGCAGCAATTGCGCGACGTGCAAATCGTGTTCGGCAAAAGCGCGGCGATAAGAACGCATCAGCAGGCTTTGACCAATGGCGGCGGCGGCTTGTTTTTCTGAGAGGCGCACCGCGCGAGAACGACCAATCGTGTCCAAACCCACACGAATCGCGCCGCTGGTCACAATGACAACGCGCCACGAATCGCGCAACGCGTGAACTTGTCGCGCCAACTCGCTCAAGAACGCGTCGTCGACCGCTCCTTTACGCGCCAGAGTACTCGTGCCAATTTTGACGACCAGTGTTTTCATGCGCCTTTTGCTTTTGCCTGATGTTGGCCAACTTGAATGAAGATAACGGATAAGTCACGCAATTTTTGGTTGCGCTGTGTTTTGCTCAATATCTCCTAAAAAGGACGCGGCGGCCTGCAAAACTTCTTCTGGTGGAATGCCACGCAGACAACGCGCCCCTTCAATATCGCACGGTGTTTCCGGCCCCGCGAGAGTACAGGGACAAGGGCGACGCAGCACGCGGTGATTAGGCGAAGACGGTTGCCAGACACGATCATCGGTCGGGCCGAACAAGCACACAATGTCCGTTCCCGTCGTCGAGACAACGTGCATTGGGCCGCTATCGTTGCCGATAAACAAGCGCGCTTGCGCCGCCAGCGCCGCCAATTCGCCAACCGAAAGCTGTCCCACAAAATTCACGATGGACGGCGACGCCAATTCGAGTACTCGTTCGGAAATGTCGCGCTCGCCTTCGGCGCCGATGACAACCAGCGGAAAGCCATAGCGCGCTGTCAATTCGTCGGCGAGTTTGGCCCAATGTTCGACAGGCCAACGTTTGCGCGGCGCGCGCGCGCCCGGATGCAACAAAATAAACTTTTGAGGTTGCAGACCGTTTTGCTGCATCAATTCGCTGACGCGTTGTTTTTCTTCGTCGCGCGGCGGCAACACCAGATCGCGCGTCAAAACTGGAAGTTCCAGCACGTCAACCAAAGGTTGCAGATAATGGTCAACGCAGTGCATGCCGTCCATTTCACCATCGCGCATCGGGTAAGTATAAAACCGCGTGTTCCACTGCGCGCCTTCCTTAGGAATGTAACCAATGCGCACCGGAGCGTTCGTCACGCGCGTGAAAAAACTGGACGTGCGACCTTTGGCCAAATCAATGACCAGATCGAAGTGGCTTTCGCGCAGTTTCTTGATCATTTCAACCCAGGCTTTGCGCCGCACGCGGAGATTTTTGGTGCGCGTTTCGCGGCGCGGAAAGGTCATCACTTCATCGACATCGGGATGATAGCGCAACACATCGGCATAAACGTCATCGACAAAAGCCACGATGCGCGCTTCGGGAAAGTGGCGTCGCAGATTGCTGAACAAAGGCGTCATCACAACCATGTCGCCCATAAAACGAAAACGAATCACTAAAATCGTCTTTACCGGACGCTTTTTGAGACGAGAAAGAACAGAATTATTCATAATGACAAGAAAGGACGCACCACCAAACAACGCGGCGCTCTGCAATTATAAGACTTTATCGGTCTGCCTTCATTTGAAAAACGCCTCGAAGAACCGATTCGGCATTTCCAACAGTTCGTTTTCTTCATTGAGTACTCGATTCGACAAATTTCTTCATTCGCCGTGATGCGGCAATGGTTCCAGCGTCAAACCCGCAGCAGTGTAGATGCGATTAAAAGTTTCTTGCGGCCTTTGGTTGATCCGCGCGGTTTCATATTCTTTGCCATCCACAAAAGCCTTCGATTGCGAACATTGAAAACAGATTAGCAAATCCACTGTGACGCCGTTTTTCTCTGCTCGAATTCCGTGTCGCGGATCAAAACACGCCGCACGCATCGTTTCCGGCCCGACCGCAATGCCATCGTAGTAGGCTTTTCTCAGTTCGTTCATCGCTTTGGCGTCGTTGATTTCAGTCTGACCCAAAATATAAAAACCGTGAAACTGTTGAGGTTCAGATTGAACTGTCGGCCAGCCAAGCGGCCTTAGCGAATACAAAGTGAATTTATCGGCGCCGTCGAAAACTGTTTGCGCCTTGTCCGGCAAAGCCTCGCTGATTTGTTCGGCTGTTGGCGTTCTCAATTGCACATCACGCCAGCGATGGAAACCGGTCGAAGCCGTGCAAAACACCACAACGGCAACGACACAAAACAGCAGCGGTTTCTTTTTCATGTTTCCTTCGATTCGAGTACTCGATTGGCGCGAATGCCGTTTCAAGAACCGGATTTATGTGACGCAAGGTTGAACTTTTGAAGCAGCCATTCCATCACCGCGCGCTGATCGTCAATTGTCGCGCGACGCGCTTGTGAAAGCAGATGAAGGCGGTCAGGTTTGGGCGGCGCTGTGTTCTGCAAGCCTTCGTTGCATTCGTCGCACAAAATCCAAAGCTGCGATTCATCGCCGTTTCGCACGCGCTCCCGCAGCACCACACGTCGTGCAGGTTGGGTTTCCCAAACGTCGTCGGCTGCCGCGACACACATCGCGCAAACGTCCAAAACCACAATGCCATTCTTCATCTCGAGTACTCGGTGCGACTTCATTTGACACCGCGATAAACGCCATCGCCATCTGTGTGGTAAATCAACTCCGAAAAATCAATGTTCGCTATGAAAAGATTGCAAACGATTGGGTGAATTTCGTTCGGAATTGCGCGAAAAGTGCGACCTCGTTCTTCTTCCAAATCGACAACGAGCAGCAGGTTTTCCGGCGTCGAAAATGTCGCTTGGTCAGCCAGAACGACTGCCGATTGATCTTCATTGGCCGGAACGAGCGACATTATCTGTTCGACCGAAGCATTCGAGTACTCGATGTCATTCACATATTCCAACGGCGTTGAGTCGCCCCAACTTTTGATGGTTTCGCAAACGCTTTCCCATGCGTTGTTATCTGAAAAATCAGTGCGCACCAAAAGAGTTGCAAGCGTTTCCGGCAAAGGTTTCAAAGCCATTTAATTTCCTCATCATTCATCCTCGTAGCCCAAGTCAATCTTCAATTGAAACCACGATAAATACCATCGTCATCTACCGTATCGGCGAATTCAAAATAATCCATATTTGAGATGTGTAGGTTGGCCGCAATATGCGGCACCTCAGTGACAATCGACCGAAAAACACGGCCTGGCTCGTCGAATAAATCGACGAGAAGCAACGTAATTTCAGCCGAAGAAACCGTTGTCTTATCGAAAAAAACGGCGAACGTGTGGTCGTAGTTTTCGGGGACAATTTTTACAAGCTCGTCGGCTGTAAGGTTCGAGTACTCAATATCGTTTATAAACTCCAAAGGCGCATATTCCAATTCGTCTTGCAGAGTTTGAACGACGTTTTTCCAAAACGCGTCATCAGAAAAATCGGTTCTTATCACGAGCGGAAATTCTGTTTCTGGAAGTTGTTTCATCGACCCCCCACATTCATTCGTCCTCGAAGCCAAAGGCGATGTTGCCGACGTGAACCAGGTCGCCGTGTTTGACACCGGAAGTACGCAACTGCTCCAGAACACCGTTTTTCTCAAACAAGCGATGCAGATACATCACGGCGTCGTGGTTTTCGGTATCGAAACGTTCCAGCGAACGTTCCAGCAAACCGCCGCTCGCTTCCCATTCGCTCATGCCATTCGCGTAGCGCGCGATTTCGGTCACCACAAACGGCTTGTCCGGCTGCACGCGCGTCACTTTCGTCACTTCGGGAACTTCGACAACAGGCTGAGCCGCGCGCGCTTCTTTCACCAATTCGAGTACTCGATACAACATCGGCTGCACATTGTCGCCCGTCGCGGCGCTGATTTCATAAACATCGCAGCCGCGATTTTGAAGTTTTTCTTTGAATGCCGCGACTTTTTCCAACGCGTCTTCGTCGCCCGCCAGCGCATCCAATTTGTTGATGGCGACGATTTGCGGACGCTCGACCAGTTCGCGTTGCCACAATTTCAATTCGCGGTTGATGCTCGCCCAGTTGCGCCACAAACTGCCGCCCAGTTGCGCTTGGGTCGCGTCCACCAGATGAACGAAAACCGGCGCGCGCTCGATGTGCTTCAAAAACTGATGTCCCAAACCGGCGCCTTTGTGCGCGCCGCGAATCAGGCCGGGAATGTCGCCCGCGATGAACTGGTTTTCCGCGTCCATGCGCACCGCGCCCAAGTTCGGCACCAGCGTCGTAAACGGATAATCGGCGATTTTGGGGCGCGCCGCGGAAATGCGCGAAATGAGAGTGCTTTTGCCGGCGTTTGGCAAACCGATCAAGGCGACATCGGCGAGGATTTTGAGCGACAATTTCAGCTTGCGCTCGACGCCTTTTTGCCCTTTTTCAGCAAAGCGCGGCGATTGTCGAGTACTCGTAACAAAGCGCGGATTGCCCAAACCGCCGCGTCCGCCTTGCGCGACCACAAAAGTTTGGTCGGGCGCGATGAGGTCAACCAAGAGTTCGCCCGTTTCGACATCGAAAACCTGCGTGCCGATGGGAACGTTGAGCGTGATGCTTTCGCCGTCTTCGCCTTTTTTGCGCCCGCCTTCGCCATGTCGCCCTTTGACGCCTTTGTGGTGCCGCTTGCGCGATAAATCCAAAAGCGTTTTTACATGCGGATGCGCTTTCAAAGTCACGCTGCCACCATCGCCGCCGTCGCCGCCCGCCGGGCCGCCGAAGGGTTCATATTTCTCGCGGCGAAACGCCACAATGCCATCGCCGCCGTCGCCGCCCTTCACTTCAATCGTCGCTTCATCAATAAACATAAGGCGATAAGTTTACCGCAGAGACGCGAAGGCGCAGAGAATCGAGTACTCAATAACGAACCCTGAGCGTAAGCGACGGGTGAAAACTACCAGTTACATCAAATTGTTAGTTCACCCGTCGCTTACGCTCAGGGTTCGTTGTCGTGTATGCGATTTACGGTGTCGAAAGCATGGCGTTAATCAGTAGCGCGAAGCACAAAAATCCCAAGGCGAACAGCACGACCGAGCGCGCGCTTTTGTTTCCAATCGCTGACAGCGCGCGGCTCAAGCCCCACAACAAACCGCCAACGGCGCCAGCGCACGACCACGCAATTGGCGCCGAGTTTTGCGCCTCGCCCAAAAAGCGCCGCAATGGAAACAGCAGCCAATCGCCGGGCAGCCAGAAGCCCCAATGTCCCGCCCACGCCAATATCCAGCCGAAACCCAGGCCCGCGAACAAACACAGAAATGGCAATAGCGCACGATACATCGGGTCAACGCGCGCATCGTCCTGAAAACGCCAGCCAATCGCCAAGCCCAAAGTCGCGCCGACAAATAGCGGCGCCAGGCCGCGAATCGCATACGGATAAGCGCCCGCTTGCGGCGTCCACAACCATTGCACGGCGCGATTAGGGTCTATCATCGCGTAGCCCAAACGCGCCAGCAAAAACACAATCGAGTACTGGAAAGCCATGCCCAACGTCAATGCGAGCCAGCGTCGCGGCGGCAGAGCGATGCGATACGTCACGGGAACGCGCAAGCGCCCGCCGTTGGTGTCCAGAAACAAAGCGCCCGCATACGAACGCGCAATTGTGTTCGGTCGGTCGGCGTAAACCGTGACTTCAAACGGTTCTTCGCCGTGAAAGCGTTCGGGCACTTCGGCGTCCGGCAGTTCGGCGGCGTGAATCGCGCCGCGCGGCATGCCTCCGCCACGAACGCCGCCAGGTTGCAAACATCGCACGACCAGGCGTTGCGCGACGCGCGTGCCTAATATCACCGTGCCGAAATTCACGGCTTGCGGAATGACGTGCAGCGGCAGCGGTTCAACCGTGTAAGAAATCGGCACGCGGACTGTTTCGTTTTCGCTTTCAAAAAGCAACGTCCCGCTTTGTCCGCCCAGCGGAATCTGCGACGCATCCAGCGCGATTTCAATTGACGCCTCGTTGCCTTCCCATTCCAAAGGAAAAGTCAGGCCCGGCAATTCGTTTCCGATGTTGAGCAATGGATCAACGCCATCTTGCGCCGTTTCTTCAATCAGGATTTTGCCCCACTGAAAACCGGCGCCGACGTTGCGCACGCGAACCGTCACGCTTTTCTGTCCGCCGCTGGGAACGCCGCCCAGAGCAATCGATGACGGCTCGATTTGCAGTTTCGGCAAAATATCGGGCGTGCGCGTCGTGTAAAGCGAGCGCCGAAACAATTCCATCGCGCGCTGCGGATGAGTCGAAAAGCGCACCACGACTTTTTCCGCGACCGTCGCCGGAGCCGCGAAACCGTTTTGTCGCAGCCAGTCGGCGAACATTCCGTTCCACAAATAATTTAGCGATTCCTTGGGATGCGTTTCCACCGCGCGCACCAAATCGTTCAAATTGCGCGCGCGAAAACCATCGGCAAACGTGAAAGGCGGCAGGTTTCGAGTACTCGATTCGTGTTTGCGCAGTTCATTCAAATCGCTCAGCATCGCTTCGACGTTCTCATAACGATCCGCTTTTTTCGTCGCCGTCGCGGTTTGCAAAATGCGCTCGGCTTCGCTTGAAAGGCGCGTGTTGAAAAAACGCGGCGCGCGTTGCATCAGTTCGCGCAGATCGTTTTCGTCCTGCGGATCGCGCCCCGTCAACAAGCGCTTGAGCGTCATTCCCAGCGCGTAAATATCGGAACGCGCTTCGGGGTTTTGTTGTTCCTGCGCGTCCGGCGGCGCGTAGCCTGGTGTTCCGAAACGACCCGTTCCTGAAAGCCGCAGCGTTCCATAAGTGCCGCTTTCCTCGACTTTTTTGGTCAGGCCGAAGTCGAGCAGCATCGCCATGTTATCTTCGGCGCGAATTGTAACGTTGTCCGGCTTGATGTCGCGGTGAACCACGCCCAAGCGATGGAGAGCGCGCAACGCCGACGCGATTTGCGCGATCCATTCGATGCAATCGGCTTCGGGCAAAGGCCGCCCGCGCTGTTTCGAGTACTCGACTGCCAACTCTTCCAACGTCGCGCCGTCGATGAAGTCCATCATTAAGTAATGGCGCTGCTCGATTTTGAGCAATTGCGCGCCATAATCTGGACACGATTCCTGCTCTGAGAAATCGAGTCCACAGCGTGGGCAAACGTTCCACAGTCCGTCTTCCTGCTCGAAATAAGCGGCGGGAATGTGCGGATGCCGCAGCGTCGCCAGGTTGAGCGCTTCGCGCTTGAATAATTCGAGCGCGAGCGAACGTTCGTCTTTGCCAGTTGCGGGATCGTTCAAGACGTGCATTTCCTTGCACGCCAGAAAATTGCCGACGACACCATCGCGCACGCGATAAACCGAACCGAAGTTGCCGCCGCCCAGATGACTGAGCACTTCGTAGCGGCCTTTGATGATGTCGCCGCGACGATGCTGCAAAAACCCGATTTGTGCCAAAGGTATCATTGTGGACATTGCAGTGAAGTTTAATAAAGTGGAATAGCCAGCGATTAAAATCGCGTCAGGGGAGCCTTCGGCTGACTGTCCGCCTGCGCGGACAAAGAATCTCGTGTCCGCGCAGGCGGACAGTCAGCCGAAGGCTCCCCTGACGCGATTTTAATCGCTGGCATCGAGTACTCGATATTCCTCATTTCTGGCGCTCGCCACACGTTAAACTGCATCTTATGAGCGATTCTTTTTCTCGTCCTTCGTCGTCCTATTCCCTCACTTTGCGCATTGAATATCCAAACCGCGTTGGCGTTTTAGGTCAGGTGACGAACGCTATCAGCGCAAGTGGCGGCGACATCGGTGCGATTGACATCGTCAACACCGAGCGCGATTTTGTGACGCGCGACATCACTTTTTCCGCGCGCGATTACGATCACGGGCGCGAAGTCACCGAAGCTGTGCGCGCCGTGCCCGACGTGATTATTCTCAACGTGAGCGACCGAACGTTTTTGCTGCATCTGGGCGGAATGCTGGCAATCGCGCCCAAGGTTTCGGTCAAAACGCGCGACGATCTTTCGATGGCCTACACGCCAGGCGTCGCGCGCATTTCGCAATCCATCGTCGAGCATCCCGAAGACGCGTGGAACCTGACGATGAAGAAAAACTTTGTCGCGGTCATCACCGATGGCGGCGAAGTTTTGGGTTTGGGCGCCGCTGGCCCGACCGCTGCCCTGCCCGTGATGGAAGCCAAAGCCTTGCTCTTCAAGGAATTTGCGAACGTGGACGCGGTTCCTTTGTGCCTCGATGTCTCGAACGTGGACGAATTTGTGATCGCCGTCAAAGCCGTCGCGCCGACTTTTGGCGCCATTCATCTGGAAGACTTGGCAGCACCGCGCTGCTTCCAAATCGAGGCGCGCCTGGAAGAACTGCTCGACATTCCCGTGATGCACAACGATCAGCACGGAACCGCGATTGTCGTTTTGGCGGCGCTCATCAACGCCTGCAAACTGACCGAAAAAACTGCGGAAACTTTGCGCATCGTCATCAACGGCGCGGGCGCGGCGGGCATCGCCACTGCGCGACTTTTAACGACGTGGGGCGTGCGCGACATCGTCGTCTGCGACAGCAACGGCGCACTCTACGCGGGGCGCGAAGAAAGTGCGGATCGAGTACTCGATGCGATGACCGATTACATCACGCGCACCACAAATCCGCGCGGCGCGCACGGCACTTTGCCCAAAGTTCTGGTGGGCGCCGATGTTTTTCTCGGTTTCGGAGGACGAACGATTCTAAGCCGCGACGACATTGCGCGCATGAACACGGACGCCGTTGTTTTTGCAATGGCGAATCCCGAACCGGAAATCGAGCCTTCGAGCATCGAAGACATCGCGCGCGTGGTAGCCACGGGAAAAAGCGATTACGCCAATCAGATCAATAATATGCTGTGCTTTCCCGGTTTCTTTCGCGGCCTTTTGGATGCCCACGCGCGCGGCATCAACGATGCCATGAAAATCGCCGCCGCGAACGCGATTGCGAATGTGATCGGCCACGATGAATTGCACGAAGACCTGCTGATTCCCAGCGTTTTCGACCGCCGCGTCGTTCCCGCTGTGGCGCGCGCCGTCAAGAAAAGCGCCATCGAAAGCGGACTGGCGCGGCGTTTGACGGCGCACGCGCGATGAACAGTTTCCTACTGCGCTTTTTGAGATATTGGAGTCGTTCCGCTGGTGAACGATTGTGGCGTTCGCGCCAATCTTTCGGCGTACGCTATTTCGCGTTGATCTGCCTTGCAGTGCTCGCCTCGCCTTTTTTGCGCTCGTGTTTCCAAGTGCAAAACTTGTTTACTCCAACGATGGCTTCGGGCTTGATAGCGCCCCTTTTGGGTTTGCCGTGGCACAATGACACCTGGCCGAACGCTTTTTTCATTGAGCGTTTGCACGCGCTTTATCCTCACGACCACGATGTCGAATTGGCTTATGCCGAAGGCGAAGATCCCCGATTTTATATGACGAATGATGACGACTATAATTCCATTCTTGGCAACATCTCCTTGAGGGATTCCGACGCGATTGAAAAATACAACGCTCTAATGAAGCAATGGACGCGCGATCCAATTCCTGTCGCGCGCTGGTTGAGACATACGGCTAACATTCTCAAAGACGTTCGCGTCGCTGGCGGTCTGGAAAGCCTGCCGCAAAGCACTGTTGCACCAGCAGGCATGGCGATTCCGGCACCTACGCCAACGCCAAAACCTTCTTACACACCAAGCGAATTGAACCACGCGATAGCAGTTGCGCGAAGCGGACAGAAACTGGAGCCGCAAAACAGCTATTTCGATTGGATGCTGATTTATTTTCTGCTGTGCGCGCGGCGCGACAACGAAGCGATTCGAGTACTCGATGCGGCATCGCGCAAACAGTTCTACGACGATCATTCGTGCGATGTTGTAGCGGCTTTCATTCATGCGCGAGAAAGAGTGCGCCCGACTCTCATCGAAGAAAAATGGACGGATGTCATCTACGGTCAAAACTTATTCTTCAATGGACCGCATATCGCGCGCTTATTTTCGTGGATCGCGTGGCAAAAAGATCAGGCTGGCGACGTGCAAGGCGCGCTTTCCATTCGCGGCGATCTTGCGCGCATGGGCCAACTCATCGGCAATGGCCACTGCATAAGTTTATTTGAGGATTTTTCTCGTCCGATTTCAAGGATTGCCTGGCGCCGCGATTTGCGACCTTCGTCTTTGTCGTCTGCAAGGCGTTTTTCTGCAACCTCGTGGCGCACTGACGCGGACGATTTCGCGGATTATGCGATGGCGCATCATCGTCCTGACATCGCGCGTGAAACCCACGTCTTCGTGCAAAACAGCGCAGCCCGGCAACTTTTGTATCGCAGTTACACCAGCGTGATTTCAAGCCGCGTCTTGATTTACATTGGCTTAGGCGTCAGTTGTTTGCTGAGCATCGCGTTTTTCATTGCGTTGTATGTCGCGCTTTCGATTCTGCTCTTGCTTTCTCCCTCCGTCGAAGTCGAGCGCCGCGATGTTTGGAGCTTGGCGCTGTTTCTCGCCTTGACGGCGTTGGTTGGGATTTTCTGCTTACACTTTGCAATCGCGCATCTTGGAACGGACGGTTACAACGCATTTGACTTATCGAGAGAAACTTCAAGCACGCTCTGGCTGCTGGCAATCGGCGTAGTTTTGCTTTTTATCACGCCGCTTTTGCTGTCGGCTTTGTGGTGCGCTCTGGGTTCGTGGCGGCGCGCCAGGCAATCGCCGGAAACCAGGACGCCCGCTCCAGGCTTGAAGATAATGCGGCTGGCTCAATTTTTCGTTTGTGGCAGCGCGTGGTCTTACGCCATCGCCTACTCGGTTGTGGCCGCTGTCATGGCGTGGCAAGGCGTCACGATGTGGAGCGTCAAAGTTCCGGCGTTAGGAGAAATTTACTTCAACGAGCCGTGGTGGAATCTGCTTCTTGTCTGGCCCGCTGTCGCTCTTTTTTCGCTCGTGAGCTGGTTTTGTTACGCGCGCTTTTTCGCCGCGCCGCCACGCACGCATACGCTTTACGCCTTGCGACGATTCCGTCAAACGCTGCTCGCCTTGGTTCCCATTTACAGCGCGTTCTGGATTTCAATCGCGCTGCTTTCGCTGCCGCAACGACACCGAGCGGAAGCCCAATTGAACGACTTGCTACAACACGGCGAAGTTTATGTCGCCGAACATCCCGACAAATATCGCTGACAATCGAGTACTCGAATCTCACAGGCGCAACACGAACCCTAAAACCGCGCCGCCCAAGAGCAGCCACGCCGAATTGATTTTTGTCGTCAACAAAAGCAGCAATGAAGCGGCGAATAGAGCGGCAACGCTTATGCCGTGCGACGCGCCATGATCAAGCTGCGCGATTGCTAACTGCCACGTCACGACCGCCATTAAAGCCAGCGAGACCGCGTTCACGACATCGAGAAATGAGCGTAAAACAAGCGAGTTCTGCCATCGTTTGAGAAGCAACGACAGCAAGCCGACGAAGAAAAACGACGGCAGGAAAATCCCGACCGTCGCCACTATAGCGCCTTGGACGCCGCCTAATAAATAGCCGATAAACGTTGCGGTGGTGAACAACGGGCCGGGCGTAAATTGTCCAAAGGCAACGGCGTCCAGCAATTGTTGATTGGTCAGCCAATGCGTGCGCACCACGAAATCTTGTCGCAAAAACGCGATTAAGACATAACCGCTGCCATATAAAACCGCGCCGATTTTCAGAAAAATCACAAACAGATTGGACAAACTTGGCGTGGCGCCGACCGCGAAAATCCCGCTCGCTCCGCCAACGGCAAACAACATCGGCAAGCGCGATTTTGGCGGCGTTTCGTCCTCGATTCGAGTACTCGATTCCTCCGTTGAATCGCTTATAGTTGTTGCAATTTCTTCGTCAAACGTCTCGGTTTCTGCTTTGTCGTTTCTCTGCTTCCACGCACCGAGCAACAAGCCAAAAAACGCCGCGATAAATAAAACCGTGAGTTCATCAACGCCAAGCGCGACAGCTGCAATCGCGGCTAAGGCAACCATCATCGTCAAGACATTCTTGAGCGTCGTGCGCGCAAATTTCCCCAACGCGTGAGCGATAACCGCGACGACAACCGCGCTCAATCCGTGCAGCGGACTTTGCATTTGCGGCTGATTTCCCCAGCGCACATAAAGCGCCGCCAGAAAAGTCATCAACAGCGCGGCGGGCAAAATGAAAGCGATGCCCGCCGCGATCAAGCCTTTCCAACCGGCGCGACGATGACCGATGTGCATCGCCATTTCGGTCGAGTTCGGGCCAGGCACCAGGTTCGTCGCGCCGATCATGTCGATAAATTCCTGGTGCGAAAACCAGGCGCGCTTCTCGACAAATTCGTGCTGCATCAAAGCGATGTGCGCCAAAGGCCCGCCAAACGCCGTCGCGCCCAATCGCAAAAACAGCGCAAATAAATCGCGCGGCGTGCTTTGATTTTGGGCTTCGTCTTTCGAGTACTCGATCATCGCAGCGATTGTAACAAAAGCCTTTGCAGAACACTTTTTCAGATACAAAAAAGCGCGCACTGAGAGTTTTTCAGCGCGCGCTTTCCCAAAGAATTTCGCTTACAATCTTCCGGGCGTATCCAGATCGATTTCGTCCATTTTGTTGTGCGTAAATGAGAAAGTTACTGCTCCGACGCCTTCGCCCAGGTGATAAACCAGCCAGCCGTCGCCAGGTTTGTTGGGACGTTTTCCGACGATGTCATAGCGCGCTTTACCGAAACGATGGCGAATCATTTGTGGCGAATCGGTCGCTTTAACGCCGAAAGGCAA
The DNA here is from genome assembly GCA_965277285.1 of Abditibacteriaceae bacterium. Lineage (GTDB taxonomy): Bacteria > Armatimonadota > Abditibacteriia > Abditibacteriales > Abditibacteriaceae > DASVUS01. The sequence goes on from OZ255721.1 coordinate 1,068,057, forward strand.
GGTGCCTCCATACGCGCTTACGCCGCCTTTGATTGGTACAACGTAAACGATGACGCGGCTGATGACGTTGCCACGAAAGAGAAGCGCGAAGCTTTCCGTCGGGTCGTTGGGCCGATCATAACCGCCGCTGTCGCCTTTCGCGTATTTTTGAAGATGTTGCGCTTTGACGAAGTTTTGCACCGTTTCGTCTTCGATTTTGTGACCCAGCAAATTGGAGAGAACTCCAACCGTCGGCTCTTTGAGCGCATTTTCGGCACGCGCCGCCGCCACGGTGAAACCGCAAAACAGCAAAGCGGCGACGAATGTTTTGATGGATGAACGCATAATGTTTCTATACTTAATCGTTTCAACGACGATGCACAAAGGCGAATCGAGTACTCGATCTTCGTAGCGTTTGTAACTCGTGTGTCAAAATAGATTTATGACTCAATTTAACTTCAAAAATTTGCCCAAAGGTTTTGAATTTCCTTTCACCAAGCACGAGATTCGGCAATATATAAAAACGACAACCGCGAACTTTGAATCCGTTGAGTTCGATGGCATTTCTTCGTCTGAAAGTTTCTATAACAAGTCTTATCTGAGTAAAATGCACTTTGCCTGCCGCCTCGAAGCGGAATACAAGGAAGGTGAATGGTGTTTTAAGTTGGAAGTCAATGGTTTGCGGCCAGAGCGTTATGAAGGACGCCGTGAAGAGATTGCTCAAGCGTTATTGAGTCAAATCAAAAAATGGACAAATGCAAAACTGGTTCTCTCAGAAACAGCGCCCAAGAAGCCTTGTCGAGCGCACATTTCTTTCGATTTGACAAAAAAGCCCGACGACATCGCCGACTTATCTGAGTGGAACTGAGGAGCAACGTTGTTCGAGTACTCGATTTCCCTTTGCGTCTTTGCGGTTGGCTTGCTATATTCGTTGTGCATTTCAAACCAACATTATGAGCGAAAAACTTCCCGACACAACTTCCGCGACAAACGCGCCTGCGACTTACGCTTCGGCTGGCGTCAATATCGAAGCTGGCAACGAACTGGTCAGGCGCATCAAACCTTTGGCGCAAAAAACCTTTACTTCTGGCGTTTTGGGCGGCATCGGCGGCTTTGGCGCGCTGTTTCGTCCCGAATGGTTGGCGATGAGCGATCCGGTTCTGGTTTCGGGCGCCGATGGCGTCGGGACGAAACTTAAAGTCGCTTTTGCGCTCAACAAACACGACACCATCGGACAGGATTTGGTGGCGATGAACGTCAACGATGTGCTGTGCGCGGGCGCGCGACCGTTGTTTTTTCTGGATTATCTGGGAACCGGAAAACTCGAAGTCGGCGTTGCCGAAGATGTGATTAAAGGCGTCGCCGATGGCTGCGAAAAAGCCGGTTGCGCTTTGATTGGCGGTGAAACAGCCGAACTTCCGTCCTTGTATTCTGAAGGCGAATACGACTTGGCGGGTTTTTGCGTCGGCATTGTCGATAAACCGAAAATTGTCGATGGTTCGAGTGTTAAAGCGGGCGACATCGTTCTGGGTTTGCCGTCTTCGGGATTGCATTCCAACGGTTATTCGCTGGCACGCAAGCTGTTGGAGCCGCTGGGATTGAGTACTCAAATCGAAAGTTTGGGCGCGACCATTGGCGAAACGTTGCTGACGCCGACGACGATTTACGTCAAGCCGATTTTGAGCGTCTTGGCAAAAGTCCAGATCAAAGCGATGTCGCACATCACCGGCGGCGGTTTTTACGAGAACATTCCACGCGCCCTGCCAAACGGCACCAAAGCCGTGATTTCGCGCGGCTCGTGGACGATTCCGCCGATTTTCGCGTTACTACAAAAAACCGGCAACGTCGAAGAGCGCGAAATGTTCACCACCTTCAATATGGGAATCGGCTTTGTATTGATTGTCGCGCCGCAAGACGAAGATATTGTGCGCCAAACGCTCATCGAGTACTCGATAACGCCAATTCGCCTGGGACAAATCGAAGCGACCGATGAAGCGCCGCACGTCACGTTGATTTAACGTCATTTCATAATTTGTCTTCTTATAGAAAACAGGTTAATGGTTCAATTGAGTGAGTCGCTGGAAAGAACCCCGAGCGTCAGCGACGGGTGAAACGTAAAAGTTCGTTCATCCGTTACGTTTCACCCGTCGCTGACGCTCGGGGTTCTTTCTTGGAGAGTTCAATCTATCTCACCACCTGAGCTGCTGCCGAAAATAGAATTTTGTCATTTCGATGTATTGCGAATGAGTTTGCATCCTTTTTGCGAGAAAGTGTTGCCGTTGCCGGAGATGTCGCGTATAATGTGTTTGCATTTGCCGAATGAATGCGACACAACGGGGCGTAGCGCAGCTTGGTAGCGCGTCTGTTTTGGGAACAGAAGGTCGTCAGTTCGAATCTGGCCGCCCCGATTTTGGGAGTTCTCAGTTTTGAGTTCTTAGTTTTAAGTTGATGGCAACCAAACTGAGAACTTAAAACTGAGAACTTTCTCGTTGCGAGAGTAGCTCAATGGTAGAGCCTCAGTCTTCCAAACTGATGACGCGAGTTCGATCCTCGTCTCTCGCTTTCAAAAACCTGTTTTTCACGTGATTGTTTGCGGCTTTCATGGGAAAAACCCTTATCCGGTAAAGAGTTCTTGAAAATTGGCCGTTTGCGTTTCAAAGCATCCGACGCCCTTATTTCAACCGAAATGAGGGTAAAAATGAGTTTCAAGTCATCAGTCTTGCGCGAAAATGCGAGCCGAAAAACGGCCTCCAATCGCTCTCCCCTGCTCCGTGCCGTTCCGCTTTCTCACGCCGTTCAACTTCCCGACGAGCAATCAAACCACGAACCGACAAAAGATCGACGCGCAAAAGATCGACGCGCTGGTCGTAAATTGACCTCGCCTTATCATCGTCACGCCATGATGGTGCAGGTCGTGGTGCAGGATTCTTTGCCCGCATGCGAAGTGCGCGATGAAATTGACGCCTGGATCGCCGCCAGCGAATTTCGCAATACTCCCGCGACCCTTCTTGAAAAGAAAAGCGCTATTTCCAAGCTGCCATGGTTCCTTGAAACGCGCGCGTTGGAAGAATGCGGCACGACAGAGCTTTTGCAGGTCCTGGCGCATGTCAAAAACGGCCATTTGTCGCCGCTGGGACGCTGGGACAATCCGCAAAACAAAACGCCGGTGCGCCCGATCCGTGTGCGCGGTTATTTTAATGTCCTGCGCGCTTTTTTCAACTATCTGGTTAAAAAAGGCACGCTCACCCACTCGCCGGTCGCTGCGATTGATACGCCCGATCCGGGCAAAGACCGCATTCATTTGTTCTCGCCCGAAGACATGTGGGCGATTTTAGAGGCGACGGACAATTCCTGGCATCCAGTGCGTGACCGCGCTGTCGTGCTGTTTCTCTACGACACAGGTGTGCGCGCCAATGAACTGTGCGGCTTGCGAATGAAGAATGTGGATTTGAAGCGGCGTCGCGTCGTCGTTCACGGCAAGGGCGATAAATTCCGTGTCGTTGGCCTGGGCGACAAAGCCTTCAATGCACTGTGGAAATATCTGGGCGAGCGAAGCGAACGCGATAAACAAGGCAAAAGACGGGAAATCAATCCCGATGCGCCGGTTTTTCTGTGCGACCGGGGCGTGCGCGCGCACGAGGCGCTGCAATACGGCGGCTTGAAGCAGCTCATCAACCGACTGGGTAAGGCTGCGAGAATTGAGATTGTAAGATGCTCACCGCATACATTTCGCCACACTTTTGCGACCGATTATTTGCGCGGCGAAGGCGGCGACCTGGCGAGCCTGCAACGGTTGATGGGGCACATGACGCCATCTGTCACACAAAAGTATATTCACCTTTCGTCTTGCGACTTATCGACAACGCATCGAAAAAACAGCCCGGCAGACCGTTTATTACGGCGAAAGTAACCAGTTTACAGTTGCAGGCATCGAGCGCCAGTCGCTGAAGGTTTCGCCAGGTGATCGGCTGAAAAAGCGCCGATCACGGTAAAATAAAAATACAGGCGCGCTCAATGGCGCGCCTGTATTCAAGGGCTGTCAATCAAAGATTGTTAATAGCCCGTTTGCGGGTTAAACCGTAGCTGCCATAACTGAGCGTCCGAGTTGTTCGGTACCCACTCTTGAACCGGCGTTCCCACGCTGGTCCCACCATACTGATCGTCCAGGGCGAAACCATCGAGGAACTTGACCGTGTAGTAGCCAGGCACGGAAGAGGGCGTCAGCGTAAATTGCTGGCTGTTTCCGCCATACCATGGATAAAGCTGATAGAGGCCACCTTGCGCCTGGTTGGTCGTGGAGACGGTTTCGCTGCTGTTGGTATAGTACCTCAGCGTCCAATGGCTATCCCAGAAATTGGGTGCCTGCCAGGTGCACAACATCGTCCATATTTGGTTGTCGTTGACACTGGTCCACTGGTTGATCGCATTGTGGTCGGTTGGGTTTCCGTTACTGGGTGTGTTGGCGTTCAGCACCAAAGCACTGTTACGGTTGCCAAGCTGGAACACGTGATTGCCGCTGTTGGGAATGCCGATACCGCTTAAGATTTCCTGAACTCCCCAGTTGGCGTTCGGCGCCCACTGAACGTCAGGCCAGTAGAACCCGCCCGTGGCACCATTGCCAACAGCCCAATTAAAGAATGGGGTGCTGGAGTGGTTATTGCTTTCGATACCGGGCATCACATGAAACCCATTACCGAACGCGTTGTTCCAGTTCCCTGGATCGTTGCCCGCCCCGCCCTGGTAGCACTGGAGATAGACGAGATCGCAGCCGCTCCCAAGGTTATGCTTGAGCTGCGTCCAATAGCCTTGATTGGTGTAAGGTGCGAGTGATACCTTGTAGCCCAGTGTGTTCAGTATCTGGCCGAAGGATGTGGCGGAGCCGACATCATACGTTTGCTCGTCGTCGAAGTTGATCGCGTTGATGCCCGGTGCCGCGTTCTTGAGCGCTTGGAAGTTTCGATAGAGAATGCTACCGGAACCCGTGCCCTGAGAGTTGACCAGATTTTGGATATTGGTGAAGCTGGCGTCATTCGCGCCGCCAACACAAATCTCGAAGCGATAAACACTCGTCGGCGCCGACTTCAGCGCGGCGACGTTTCCCCCAAAGCCGCCATCGCCCACATACTGGCCGTTTGTTACGAGCGTAGAGCCACCGTAGGTGATGTCGCCGTTAGCCTGCACGGTGGTGGCAAATAGGATCAGGCCATTCCAGCCGGAGCCTTTGAGATTGCCGACACTGGAAGATCCAGTGAAATGATAAAAGTCGTTGCCATCGGATCCGTAAAGCGCCGTGTAAGCCGCGCGCGCACTTTTCGGATAGGAAAGAGTGAGCAGCAGCGATAAGGTCATCAATAGGACAACTGTGCCGCGTGTCAGTTTCATCGATAACGCGCCGAATGTGGTGCGTGTCGACGGTACGGTCCGTAGAACGTCTTTCATTACAATACTCCTTAAATTTTCTCAGGCTTTTGTGAATGGGATACCGGTATTATACCCATCCGCATAGGTTTTCAAACATCGTTTGTAACCTTTTCTAAAAACCAGCGACTTGAAGATGCCGATGCTTCGCTTCAATATCGCCGACGCCGACATTGAAGCGAAGCATCGGCATTTCAGCCCTGCTGAGGAGATTTGAAAAGTGAGTGGCCAAAACGCTGAAGAATGAAAGATGGTACGTGAGCGAGGCGGCGGGCGGAAGCGGCGGCGGAGAATGGTCACCGAACCACTTTCACCACCTAAGTCGCAAAGCTGAAAAAGCGAGTACTCGAAGGTCTGGGTCAACACAAAGGCCAGCGTTTATCAGATGTCGGGGACCCGCCGCCGCGCCGCGCAAAAACACGCGCTGAAAGGATTACCAAACGGCGCGGCCAGACTTTTACCCGCATTTGGTCAAAGTGTTGTTAAGAGAAAACTGTTAGCGCAAAAGAAAGCGACACCCCGTTGACAAAACGTAGCCTATGCGCGTTGCGAAATTATGCACACTACACTTGAAGACAACCAGACGACGAATTCCCGTGAAGCCGCCAGTCAATTAGGCGCGACTTATGACGAGTTGTGCCAATTCGCTGTGACGCTTTGTCATGCGGACGCGGCAGCGCTCTTTTTCTTCAATGAAAAGCAACGCGTAGGCAACACGAATTCGCCCGGTTGCAACGAAGCCGCGCGCGATTTCTTAAAGCAGCAGACAGAATATTTCACCATCAGTGCCCATGAAATCAATCCCGAACACGGCGATTTGCTGACCTATAACAGCACCGATTTTCACAGCGCGGCGGGCGCGCCACTACTTTCGCAGGGCAGCACAAACCTTGGCACCTTGCTGGTTTTTTATGCCGAAAATCGCGATAACAGCACGCCATCGAGTACTCAGTTGAGTACTCTGACAATGCTGGCGCGTCAGGCAGTTTCGCACTGTGAGCAGCAGCGGCGATTAAACGAATATCAAGCCATCGAAGACGATTTGCGCGAAAGCAACGCCATTCTCGAAGCGACACAGGAAGCCGCCGCCGACGGCATTTTCTTGGTGGACGACAGCGGCGTTTTGGTTCGTTACAACAAACGATTTCTGGAGTTGTGGCGCATTCCCGCCGAGCAGATGGAGGAATTGCAGCTCAATCGGCAATTGATGTTTTTCGTGATGGAGTCGCTGCACGAGCCGGACGATTTTATCAACTGCATCAGTTATTTATACGAGCATCCGCACGCATCGGCGCGCGACGAAGTCGAACTTAAGGATGGGCGCATTTTCTATCGCTATTCGGCTCCGGCGCTTTCACGCGAAGGCCATTCTTATGGGCGCGTCTGGTCATTTACCGACATCAGCGAACTCAAAGAACGCGAGCGCATTATCTGCCAACAGCAGGAGCAATTGCGCGAAGCCAACGCCCAACTGGAAGAACTCGCGACGCGCGACGGCTTGACCGGAATTCTCAATCGCCGCGCTTTTGAGGCTCGCCTGGCCGACGAAATACGGCGCGCCGACCGGTATCGTTTGCCGCTGTCGCTTATCATTCTCGATGTTGATAAATTCAAAAGTTACAACGACGAGTTTGGTCATCCTGCCGGCGACGAAGTCTTAAAAATGGTGGCGCACCTGCTGGATACAGAAACGCGCGCAACCGACATCGCGGCGCGTTATGGCGGTGAAGAGTTCGTCATCATTTTGCCGGACACGGAGCACGAAGGCTCCCTGATTCTGACGAACCGGATGCGCAGCTACATCGAACACGGCGCGTGGACCGAGCGCGCGATCACGGCTAGTTTTGGCGTGTCTTCGCTTTCGCCGGAAATCAGCACTGCGCAAGCGCTGCTCGAATCCGCCGACAAAGCGCTTTATGCCGCCAAAGAAGCAGGCCGCAACCGCGTTTTTCACTATCTTGATTTGTAAGGCGCATAGCGTTGTTATTCACCGCTACACTTTGTCGAGTACTCATTAGGCGCGCTTTTGTCTTTTATTTGTGTCCGCGGTTTGCCCCGTCGATATTTTGAAGCACAAACAGCAAGTACTCGGATTGAGTACTTGCTGTTTTTTACGACTCGACGTACAAGTATTCAAACCTTATACGTCACAAAGCCCAACACATCGCCAACCATCTCAACACCCTGACGCCCGACGAACGCGCCCTCGTCCTGCACAAAGCCCAGATAAAATGAGGTGACCTCGCAGAACGAGAAACGGACAATGAACCAGGACGATTGACCTGCGTAATCGAAAGCGGAGCGTTTTGGTAAAACTGGGGATCGAGGCGAAAAATGCAAATCGATCCCAAATACAAGTTGCCGCGCAAAAACTTGACGGGAACACACTATCATCAGTTGGAGGTCGTCGGGTTCGTGGACACGGTGCGCGAAGGCGGATCCGTCGTCAGCCGATGGCTTTGCCGTTGCGATTGCGGACAGGAAGTCATTGCCTTACGCCGCCAGGTCTCGCCGCGCGGCTCGTGCATTCGCTGGTGGGCTTGTCCCGGCTGCATGGCGAAAACGTGCGACATTTGCGACGATAAGTTTTCGCACAACCGCGCGACCCAACATTGCACCAAGCCAGAATGCAAAACCAGGTGGGACTCCCGCCGGTCCGCAAAAATGGGCGCTGAACGTCAAAAGCGATGGAGAGAACGACACTCGAAAAGCGCGCCGGTGAGATCGGAGCCATCGAGCCGATGTGACCAACCCATTTATTGAGAAGACCTATGTTATGTTTTGAGATCTACATCAACGGCAAAAAGATTTGCACTGCTGGTCCACCTGAACATGGAAGTTTTTCCACCACTGTTTCTTGGCACAATCGTATGCAAGCGGAAGGCGAGGTCGTCAATGATAGTCACAATGGCGAGATTTATGCGACAGGGTATGAAGACCATGACCCGTGGCAAGGGAAACACCTTAAGTGGTTTGCAGAGTGCGCGAATTGGACTCTTGGTGACGAGATAGTGATCAAAGTTGTTGAATCCGATTCTCCTGATCCGGCGGAACCTTGGGTGGTCGGGTTCACGCCTGAACAAGAGAAACAGGCCAGAGAGTTTCGGCGCCGAAACTACGAAAAGCTCAAACATGAGTTTGAAAGTGACTAAGCGCCACCAAGCACAATATTGCTCTTTGAAACACAACAGCGAGTACTCGCTGTTGTGTCGTTTTGCCCACGAGCCCAGTCAACTTCAACGCCTCTCCTTCTCTAATAAAAAGCCAGCCCGCAAACCGAATCGCTTTATAACCCATAAGCGATGTTTGAAATTACCTTTACGCGGGTATAATACGGTGACCCCTATTTTGTAAAGAAACGTGAAGCAGGTAGCGACACGAGTCACCGATTTGAAGAAATAACGGTGAAGGCCGCTGCAAGTAGCTGTCTTATCCAGCTTTCGTTTCACGTCGGAGGAGGTGTAGGAAACGCGTCCGTGCAGATGCTCTTTTGCACTTGTCCCACATTCGCCCCACCCGCAGACACGCTGTGGATATACGCCACACCTGTCTACTTGCTGCTCACGCTGCTCGGTGGACACGTTTGAGCGTGCTTTCAATGCGAATGCCAGTAACATCGTTGCTAAACGTTGCCATTTACAATTCGAACCAAGGAGTTCACAGTGCCATTTTCCACGAGTGTAAAACGCTTATCCTCCAAGCTTTTCAAGTCAAGTTGCACGTTGGCGGTCGCTGCAATTGCTTTGTCTGCTCATGCAGCTCATGCCGGAACCTGGACGCCAGTCAGTAACCTCGCGCCCGGTGGAATCAATCTCCTGATCCTGCTTTCCGATGGCACTGTCATGGCGCAGAATGGTGGCAGCGCGGGTTGGTACAAGCTCACGCCGAACAGCCAGGGCAGTTATGTCAACGGTTCATGGTCCACTCTCGCTTCCATGAACGACACACGCCTCTACGGTTCGTCAGGTCTTATGCCCGATGGACACCTGTTCTATGCCGGTGCCGAGTACGGCACGGGTCGGACGACTTCCGAGGTCTATGACCCCACTGCCAACACTTGGATGAGAACGCCTTCGGCGGGCCAGGATTTTTACGATTCGGTCTCCACGATCTTGCCCAATGGCAACGTCATGGTCGGGCCGGTGTTCCCCAGTGTTTCCGGCGGCACCGTGATTTATAGCTGGTCCACCAATACCTGGTCACAAGGGCCGACTTATGTGCGCGGAACCTACCAGGACGAAGCCAGCTGGCTCAAGCTGCCTGACGACAGTGTTTTGACAATTGATCCTTTCGGCCAGAATTCGGAGCGTTATATCCCATCGCTGAACCGTTGGGTCGATGACGCGATGGTGCCGACATCCATGTACGATGGCAATGGCGAACTGGGAGCGGCCGTGCTACTTCCTAACGGCAAGGCTTTGTTCCTGGGAGGTACAGGACACACGGCGCTTTACACACCAAGTGGCAATACTAACCCTGGTACTTGGGCCGCCGGGCCGAATATGCCAGCCGGACTGGGAACTTCCGATGCCCCAGCGGCGATGATGGTCAACGGATCGGTTATCATTGCTATGGGTCCCGTCGGCACCTTGAACGGCCCGACGAGCTTCGCCGAGTATGATCCTAACGCCAATGCGTTCACGCAAATCTCTGGACCCACCGGGCAAACAGATGGTGGGCAACCATTTGGTAGTCGCTTCTTGGATCTTCCCGACGGCAGCGTTCTGTACTCCAACGGCGGCAATAGGCTTTACACGTACCGTCCAAATGGTGGCCCGCTCGCATCGGGTAAGCCAAAGATCACAAACGTGGCGCATAACGCTGATGGCTCCTATCAAATTAGCGGGATGCTATTGATGGGAATCTCCGAAGGCGCGGAGTACGGCGATGACGCTCAGATGGCGAGCAACTACCCGATCGTGCGTTTCACGGCGCCAAACGGCAACGTGTATTTTGGGCAGACAACACATTGGAACACAACAGGAGTGATGAAGGGCGGCGCAATCCAGAGTGCTCGATTCACGGCACCAACGGGGCTACCAGCAGGCTCATACTCACTGCAGGTGATAACCAATGGCATTGCCTCAGACCCCATTCCCTTCCCATCGTCCGAAGCATACTTCATGATCGTCAATCAAAACAGCGGTAAATCGCTTGACTTGATCGGTGGCAATACCGCGAACGGCGCAAACGTCAATCAGTGGACCTCCGATTATAACGGCCCCAACCAACGCTGGGCTTTGCAGCCGACAGAAAACGGCGACCACTTCAAACTCGTTTCCTGGGTGAGTGGAAAAGCGATGTCCATATCTGGTGATTCCACGAACACCGGCGCACAGTTAACTGACTGGGATTACGCTGGTAACGATCCCAGCCAGCAGTGGGACTTGGTGGATGTGGGTAACGGCTGGTATAACATTCGTAATGTGCGCAGCGGACTGTATCTGGATGTCTCTTACGCCAACACCGCCGATAACGGAACCGTCTGGCAGTGGAGTTCCAACAACGGTGGCGCTAACCAAAAATGGCGTTTGCAACCGTGGGGCAACTACTTCGTGCGCGCCGATAGCGGCAAGTACATCTGCGTTCAAAGTGCAGGCAGCAGCAACGGCAGCCCCATCATCCAATACATTCAAGAAAACAATCCGTGGTTCAAGTGGCAATTCGCCAGCGAAGGCGATGGTTTTTATGGTTTGTTCAGCCTCAATGCAACAAACCGCGTGCTGTGTGTCCAGAATGGCTCTTCGGCTGTCGGTTACGGCACGCACTTGTGGGACTACAATCCCAACAACGTCGGCGACCAGAAGATCCGCATTGCTCCCTTGACTAATGGCAAGTTCAAGTTCTACTTTGGGCATGACGGCATGAGCTGGGACATCCCTGGCGGCAACACGGCCAACAACGTTCCGCTTCAACAATATCCTGACAATGGTTACTCCTGGCAGCAGTTCAGCCTTGAACGCGCGCAATAACGTGCAACTGCATTCGTGACACATGGCGTGACGCCATACGAAGAGCCGCTAATCGAGTACTCGATTAGCGGCTCTTCGGCTTTAGTTTATGTGGGTTGTTCGTCCCGTCGGTATAGAAAGAACGCGCCGACAAGTGCATTATTTGCTTAAAACACAACACCAGCGAGTACTCCAATCGAGTACTCGCTGGTGTGCCTGTTGCTCTGGTGGCAGGACTTGCTTGACAATTTGTTCCAAAGCAATCATCATAGCCCCATCCATTTGTAAGGACGAAGAGATGGGCTGGCATTCACTGAGATTGTGCCTCCCGAATCGGAGCCATCGTTGCTTGCGGCCGTTGCTCACTGTGGCCGTTGCCGAACGGAGCCATTGTCGCTCGTTCACATCGCCGCGTCGACACATCACCGTGTCTTATGCTGTGTCTTAACAAGGAGAAAATATGAAACGGATCGCACGTGGAACTCTCACTCTGCTACTCGCGCTACTGTTACTTGCGGTGCAGCCCCTCGGCGCCAGCGCCGCCGGCAACAACTGGATGAACGGACTTGACGGCAATTTGCCGTTGTCGCAATTCTCTATTCCCGGCACGCACGACTCGGGCGCTTTGTACGAACCGGCCTCAGGCACGGCCAAGTGCCAGAACCTGAGCCTGGGCGATCAGCTAAATGCGGGTGTCCGCGTCCTGGACATTCGCTGCCGTCACGTCAACGACGCCTTCGTTATCCACCACGGACAGGTTTACCAAAACGCCAACTTCGACGACGTTTTGAATGCGACTTTCGCTTTCCTGAACGGCAATCCCAGTGAGACCGTGATCATGAGCGTGAAAGAAGAGTACACGCCGTCCGGCGATACGCGCACGTTCGAGCAAACGTTTGATGCGTATGTCGCCAAGAACCCGAGCAAGTGGTATCTCGGCTCGGGTATTCCGACTTTGAGCCAGGTGCGCGGAAAGATCGTTCTGTTCCGTCGCTTCGGCGCCAGCGCCCTACCCAAGGGCATTGATGCCTCGAATTGGCCGGACAACACGACGTTTCAAACCGGCAACTACTTGCGCGCTCAGGACAATTATAACGTTTCCAACAACGACACCAAGTGGAGCCAGATTCTGGCGATCTTCAACGAAGCACATTACGGCGGTCCCAATACCCTGTATATAAATTTCGCCAGCGGCGTGCAAAGCGGCGTTTTTGGAATACCGAACATTCCCGCCGTTTCCAACAACATCAACCCGCGCCTGGGCAGCTTCTTCAGCAATAACAAGAGCGGCAAATACGGCGTCGTGCTGATGGATTTTGCCGACGCCGCCAAGTGCTCCCTGATCTACAATACCAGCTTCCCCAATGACGGGCCGCCCTCCAGCACGCCGCTTTTTATGATCGTCAACAAAAACAGCGGCATGGCGCTGGACATGATCAGCGGCGACAGCGCGAACGGCGCGCGCATCAACCAGTGGAGCTTCGACGCCAATGGGCCGAACCAACGTTGGTCGCTGGCTCCCACCGAAGGCTCCAACCATTTCCGCATCGCCTCCTACGCCACCGGCAAGTGCGCCTGCATCCAGCAGGACTCGACGAGTCCGGGCGCGCAGTTGTACGCCTGGGATTACACCGGCAACAATCCGGCACAGCAGTTCGACCTCGTCGACGTTGGCGGTGGCTACTTCAAGATCCAGAACGTGAAGAGCGGATTGATTCTGGAAGTCGCCAACGGGGCGGCGACCAATGACGCCAAGGTGCAACAAAACTCCGACACGGGCGGGGCCAATCAATTGTGGCGTTTGCAGCCGTGGGGCGATTACTACGTGCGAACATCGGTTGGCAAGTACGTGTGTGTGCAGGGTGCCAGCGGCGCCAACAACGCGCCCGTCATCCAGTACAGTTGGGAAGCCAACCCGTGGTTCAAGTGGCGCTTTGAAAGCGTGGGTGGCGCCGATCTGAAAGTCTCCAGCCTGATGGCGCTGACGCGGGCGATCTCTGTCGTGAATGGCTCCTCAGTCGCGGGCGCCAACACCGAGATTCTAGATTACAACGCGGCCAACACGGGCTACCAGAAAGTGCAAATCGTCCCGCTGACGAACGGATTGAACAAATTTTACTTCGTGCATAACGACATGAGTTGGGATATTCCTGGCGGCAATCCGTCCAACAACGTCAATTTGCAGCAGTATTTCGACAATACCAATGCGCAGCAGCAGTTCCGGCTGGAGCGCGTTCAGTAGTCTGCAGATTGCTTGACGAAACAAACCAGCGAGTACTCCAATCGAGTACTCGCTGGTTTGTTTCGTTTCAAATATCCGACAAAACTTGCCCCGAGATGATGACCTGTATACTACCATTAGATGATGTTTTAGGAACATAGAATTAAAGAATGTTTGCGGTAAAACCCGCTTCTGGCGTACTTATGCCGCATGTCAAAATAACGAAAAAACGAGCAAATCCGCGATTTCATAGCATGTTTAGACGGCTAAACTGGAAGTTGCGGTATAAACAGATGTTCTGCTGCGGCGCGCGGCGAAACGGGAGCCGATGAACATATACTTCTGGAAATGAGATATGCCCACTTAAAGCAAATTGATAGCGAACATTTGGCTGCTGAGGCAGTGCGTCTCTGGGCAAGGGAGCCTTCTTCTTTAGCTCATGTGCAAAATAGCGAAAACTTCATCTACCGCTTTCGTATGGGCAAACGAACACACTGGTATTACTTGTATTACTTGAGATTGACGCATGGGGAGCATCGTAGCTATGAACAGATTCTTGCCGAGTTGCATTTTGTCCTTCATTTGAAACGACTGGGATGCTGTGTAAGTTCTCCCATCTCGTCTCTAAAGGGTAGCCTTGTTGAGCCTCTTGTTCACAGCCAAACGCGGCTGCACGCTTGTGTCTTCGAGGCTGCGCCAGGAGCGCGTGTCGAGGGGGACTTCGCGGCGTGGGAGCAAAGTCTTTTTCAAGAATGGGGTCAAGCCCTCGGCACAATCCACGCCTTATCGAAGGGATTCCACCCTTCGGGGATAAGAAGATTACGCTGGAACGAAGATGATGTCCTACTCAACGCGCGAAATTATATCCCCGTTCAAGAAACCGCAGCTCGCGAAGAACTGGAACGGGTGTTAGTCTGGCTTGCAACTCTGCCTGAAAATGCGGAACGGTTTGGGCTGATTCATGGTGATTTGTGTTGCGCAAACTTTCATTACGACGGCCAGCGCATCACCTCATTCGACTTCGACGATAGCGCTTACCACTGGTTCGTCTATGACATAGTCTGCGCTCTGGCTCCAATGGCTTTTCATCCGCACAGACGCCTCTACCGGCAATAGATAATCGAAGGGTATCAACGTGTCAATTCACTTCCAGAAACGTGGCAGCAAGAGTTTGATTGGTTCTTACAGCTGCGTGGTCTTTACTTGTTCATTCTGAATCTGAGAGATTGGGAAGGGCCGATGGCAGAGCACCCCAAGAGCAACCTCCTCAACATTCTTCGTCATTCGTTTGAGCAACCAGGAGGCTGGTAAAAGCGGTGTTCTAACATGAGGACATCGGCACAACAAGGCGCTGCGCCCGACCACCCACAGTCTGCTCTCGTTTCTCATAATGACGTTTTAGGCGTTAAGTCAAGTATGTTATTGCCTTTTTCAGTGTGGTTTAAACGGCATTATCACTGCCGCTGTTTTCCTCAGTTGCTTTGAATCTCGAAATGATTGAACGCTACTTTGAAAAAGCGGGAACAATGAGTCGGAATGCGGTGTTGCAATAGAGGAGACAGAAATCACCTATTTCAAAGGCGAGCCGGCGCCGATGTTCTACCGCTCCAAGGAGACTCTACCGCCACTTAACTATTAACCCCCTGCCACAATGAAACGCGACTTGCACCCTGAACTGTTTGGTAACGCATATATGAAAACCTCAATCACGCATGAATCAGCCCTTGAACCAGAAGGATTGGCTCGGTTTTTTGTGCAAAGAGCCAACGCCGGTGACGTTGAAGGGCTTGTCGCTTTGTATGAACCCGATGCGGTTCTTGCTTATGGTGATGGGCAAACAGCGATTGGCACCGAAGCAATCCGCCGCTTTTACTCCGACTTGCTGGTCACTCGAACTTCATTCGATGAAGGCGAACAATCACCTCCCTTACGAAATGGCGACCTGGCTTTAACTTCGTCACGTCTTTCCAACGGAAGAGTGACAGCGGAAATCGCGCGACGGCAACCCAACGGAACATGGCTTTGGTCAGTCGATCAACCGGCCATCAATACACCATCTTGATATTTGGGATTGTGTTTCAGCAAAAATTGATAATAGCCCTACAAACGCGCCGTTGCAGGCTCACACCATTCCAGGCTTTGGAAGCAGCCTGTGAGATACATCGAGCACTGGATTCCGCCTTTCTTTGCTTCAGTCGAATGCACCATCGCACCTCGAACTCACCCCCGCGCACAAAACTTTTTTACCCAAAGGAAACTACCATGAAAAATCGCATTTACTCCCGCTGCCTCGCCCTAGTTCTGCTGACCGGCCTTGCTTCAACTGCCGTTACTCAGGCCCAGACGGTTTCGTTGCCGCCCCAACCAGCCGCCGACAGTTTTGGAGCCGTTTATACCGCCACGAACGGTTCCACGCGCAATGAATTGTTGGCTTATCGCCGCTTTGCCGATGGCTCACTTTCGTTTCTAGGAACGTTTTCCACTGGCGGACGAGGAAGCAGCGGGGCCATTGATCCGCTGCAATCTCAGCACTCGCTTCTGCTGAGTGCTGATCATCACTTTCTCTTCGCTGTAAACAGTGGCAGCGGCGATATTTCTTCGTTTGCTGTTTTGCCCGGCGGTCACCTTCGCGTCATTGATAGAACGCCCAGTGGCGGCGGATTCCCTGTTTCGTTAGCCATTCACAACGATTTGCTTTATGTTCTTAATTCGGGTGGTGCGGGTAGCGTCAGCGGTTTTCGCGTGGGTCGCGCTGGTCGACTTACACCGATTCTTGGCTCAACACACTTACTTAGCGGGCCGAGCGCAGGTGGAGCATCCATCGACTTTAGCCCCGACGGAACGGTTCTGGCCGCTACGGAACGATTGGCCAACCGTGTGGATACATTCCCAATTGCACCCGATGGAACAGCGGGTGCACCTGTGCTTAACCCGTCATCCGGCAGAACTCCTTTCAGCCTGACGTTCACACCTCAGGGCACATTGATAGTGGCTGAGGCAAATGGCAATCCGCAGGGTGGGTCTGCTATCTCTTCCTATGTCGTGCGTCCTGACACAGAATTATCCGCTGTCACGATATCGGCGCCGACCAGCTTCGCTGCCGCCTGTTGGGTTGTGTGCACTGGAAACGGTCGTTACGCTTACACCGCTGATGCGGGCAGCAACGAGATCTCGGAAGTGGCTATAGGCGACGCTGGTCAACTGAATGTCTTCGGGTCGGTTGGTACAGGAACGGGCACCGTGCCGTTGGATATGGCATTAGCTGGCAATGACCATTTTTTGTATTCGCTTACGGCAGGGGCCGGAACGATTACGGCACTTCGCGTGGAAGCGAACGGCACGCTGACTGCGCTTGGCTCCGTCACGGCGGTGGCGCCAGCCAACGGACAGAACGGTCTGGCTGCGTATTAAGCATATAAACAAGAAAAGTAGAAAGCATCACCACTCAGACCAGAGAATCCAATGAACGAGGAATTGGCGAAGGCTTATGAAGAGTTACGCAACGAATTGCTCGAAGCAGAGAACACGAATCGGGACGACGAAGGCGTCGACTGGCACAGCCTTTTTGATCGGTGTCTCAAGATAAGAAACAGCGCAAAGGACGAGCAATAACACAACAGCGAGTACTCGATTTGAGTACTCGCTGTTGTGTTAAAAGAAGGGCATGAGGTCGGGAGTCCGCGTGGCAACAGCGGCGGATAGGGAAAGCGTCGGTGCTGGTGCTGCTGTATTACCGACCTGCCAGCCCGTCAGCGGCGGCGTGGACGGATTATCCGTGTTCGACTGGTAAAACCAACTGGGATATTGTCCAACAGTTTGGTTAGCCACAGCAGGAGCTATAAACCAACCCGAAGCTGCCGCGCCATTGACGCCAGAACGAAATAGATAGTGTCCCGAATCCAGCATGAACGTTGGCGCGCCGTTGAATGTGTTTCCTGTCGCCACATAAGTGTTGTTGCAGGCGGCTGTTCCCGCTCCGCTTGCCGTATAATTTGACATTTTTGCAACCTTGATAAGTCTAATTTGAACGACGTTGCGCACTGTCGAGCTACCGCCAATCCAACCGCCGCCAAAACAAAGTAGCGCCAGCAATGGCCAAAACCAACGGTGGCGCGGTTTCATAACGATGATTCGAGTACTCGAAACACTCGAAACGCGTTGACCATGACGCGCCGCCATTTCGTCGCCAAACATTAAAACTCACCTGCAATTCCGATTAGGTCGAAACGGTCATCGCCTGCGTCGTGGGCGAACCCGTATTTCCATTTCTTTGCAGCCGTGAACGTCGTTGGCAGAACGGGCGCCGTGCCCAATCTCTGACCGCCAGCAACGCCCGAAGTCAGTGAAAGTGTGCGACCCCCAGTTGCGTCTTGTTTCACATACAACAGAAACTTTTGGCCTTTCACATAGTTGGTAAAGGCCAAAAGCGTCATGTTGGCGGACGCTATGACGACGGCTTTTCCGTTGTTGTAGGGAATCTGCGACAAGTCGATAGGCTGCGAAGCGTTGAACGTGAGCGGCACTTCGCCATTGATTTGCCAGTTCAAGATATGCCAGTTCAAGCCATCACTTTGAACCATCATCACATCGTTTTGGAAATATAGTTTTCTCGACACCGTTAGGCCATCTATCGTCACGCCGCTGGTCGGTGTTATCGTCACGGTATTGGTTGTAGAGTCAGTTTTGACAACCAGATGGACATATCCCAGCGGCAACGATTGCGGATATGGCAAGGTTACATTTACGTTGGCAGCCGTAGCATCTACCCTGTTGGCTCCAGAAAAACTTAACTTTAGATAGTTCGACCATTGCGCCGTACCAACCGTGTTGTCGCTGCAAAAATACAGAATGTTGCCAACCGTATTTTTCCAAAGACTGCCAACCGCAAACCCTTTGGTAACATCATCTGTTACCAAAGGCGCTCTTGTCGTGACGCGATAGGCCACACCTTCATAGCTCATAAGTTCTCCCATTCGAGTACTCGATAGCTAAGCCAAACAACTATCGAGTACTCGAAACTTTCTTAAATCAGCAGCCAGTTCGCGCCATCGCTGACGAAATCCAACGCTTGTTGAGGCGTGCCAATGACTTTAGAAGCCAAGCCGTCAATCGTTTGACTGCTCGTCGTAGCCACTGTTAGTAAATTCGCTCCGGCATCAATTTTCTTGATGGTGAACTTTTGACCAGCAATACCGACCGCCGTGGGCAGCGTAATCGTGAAGCCTGCGGCTGTGGTGTCGCCTGTAATCACATCGTCAGTCAAAGCCGCTGTATAAGCCGCTGTCTTGCTAACCAAGCTGTATCTGTGTCCTGAAACCAAAGCGCCGCTTTTCTGGTGAAGCGCTCCCGCCACAATATCAATCGTGACGCCATCAACCACAGCAGCCAGCGTGTTTCCGGTTTTGGTCAAACCGCTGCCAGCTTGAACCGCAGCCGTCGAATATGATGCAAACGAAAGCGGCGTGGTATCCGGCGTCACCGGCATTGGCGTGACCAAATACCATTCTGTCACAGTTTGGTTGGTCACACCTTCGTCGCCGACCTCAAAGGTCATGGCGTTCGTGATGGTATCCGTCGAACGTGCCCATGCGCCAGCTGCCGCCACCCAGATGCCGTTTTGAGAAGCTGTCGTTTGGTTCAAAACGGCGATGCGGTCACCGGCATTGAGCGCCGCGCCCCAGTCTCCACCGGCTTGCGTTCCCAGTCCCGTGAGTGCGATGTTGGCAGTAGTCAGAAATCGGCACGCATTTTTCCAAGTGCGGCCAGCAAAAATTGCGTTCACCTGGCCTTGCGTAATAGCGTCGCTGTCTGCAACCGAATTGCCGACGTTTGTTACTCTGTGTCCGCCGTGATTCACGTCGTTTGTAAATGTGCGCGAACCATCAGTGCGCGAGTATTGCGGATGGTCGTCGTTTGCGAGTCCGGTCAGGTCGCCATGTGCTTCATCGGTGGTGTTTTCCCAGACGGCGGCGTTGGCAGTGGCATCAACGCACGTCCAATCGTTTTTCAGGTTGGTGTCGATCCATCGACTGCCGACCTCGAAACCGCGTAAAGTGTCGGATGTAGCAACGAGTGGCGTGGTGGCTTTGAAAGCGGGTTTGTAGGACATGGTTTTCCTTTGTGGCTAATTAAAGAATGATGTATTGAAGTCCGTTAGAGAAAATCGTGAAGTTTTCCCATTGGCGCATTGTGCGCACGAGGCTGAGGCCGCTGACGGTTTGGCCGTTGGGCGGCTGGATTGTGAGAACGTTGAATGTGGCATTGACTTTCACGATGTCGAAGGTCTTGCCTTCCACTGTCGCCGGATCGGGCAGCGAGACTATCAGTGGTGCGCTCGAAGCATCACACAGAATCACGCCATCGCTGGGCACGACCGTTGTGTTGCTGTTCGTTGTACGATGCGCGCGATTCACGACCGCGCTGTCCGCCGTCAAAGCGTGTCCGGCGTTGGCGGCATAATTGGCGCTGTCGGCGTGCGTCACGGTCGCCACAATTGGCAAAACGCTAAACGTTGCATGATTCGCATCCAACGCCGCGCCGTCGCGGTCAGTGATGGTGAACGGCGTGCCGGTCGTAGGTGTCAGAGCCGCCTGTGTCGTTCGCGGCAAAGGAAACCCAACGCTCGCGCCGCGCCCACCTAAAATCAGGCGCGCATTGGTGAAATTCAAGACTGAACTTGTTGTGTTCTCGATCACAAAAAACAGCCGCTTGTACACGTTGTCACGAGCGCGCGTTTCGGGCTGGAATGTTTGATCGAGTACGCGAAAGTTCAAGCCGTCGATGGCGTCCAATGTCGCGCGCGTCAACTGCGAGTACTCGATTGGTAGACGTTTGTCGTCATCGGTCAATGACGACAGATCGACTTCGCCTTTCCACAAGCTGTTCGCGGGCATATTGACGGCGCTTAAAAGCAGTGTCGCGGTGATGTAATCGACGCCGGCGGGAATCAGTGTGTTGCTCATGGAGTTGTCACCTTTGCCGCGAAGCCGACCGGCTTGAATGAAATCGGGTTGCGGCGCGGCGAAAGTCCTCGATACGCCGTTTGTTCGTCCTGGGGCGCCATCTGCCAGCGGAACCAGAACGCCGTGCCGTTAGCTGGATCGACGCTTGTGCCGCCCCACAACATTTCGTTGATGACCGCAGGCGAACCTCCCTTATTGGGATCGCCCGACGCTGGAATCAGAACCGCTGACAATCCACGCAAAGAAGGCGAACTGAGAATTCCCATAACGGTTCGATTCGCGGCGAAACCAGCGGCCACGTCTCGATATAAAACGTTCCCAACTGAAGCGACGCCACGAGGAATCGGCGCCGCGCCCTGCAGCTCGCCCAGCGCTTGGATCGCAGCAGGAAGTGTCGCAATCGGCACGAACGAGGTCGTGGTCACGTTGTTGGCCGTCGTGCTGGTAGTCGAGTAAATGCCGCCCTGCACATCCGCAAAATGCAGTGTGGGAACAACGACGGTTCCAGCGACCGGCGTTGTCGTTTGTGGCGGCGGTTGAGGGAGCAGGAACGCGGTCACGGCGGCGCTGTGCGTTCCTAAAAACGTAGGGGCGCTATCAGCGCTTTTCCACGAGTAGATTTTATGTGATGTTGTCGCAAAATACAGAACGTCGTTTGTCGTGTCGTTGTAAACATCGGTTACGGTCACGACCTCGCCGAGCGTGAACACTTTTTGAAAGTCGCGCGCATCGTGGCGCCACAACGTCATATCGTTTGAAGAGTTGTAGATGATGGCGACGTGCGAGGAAAGTTCTTCCACCGAGAACGGCGTGCGCGTTTCCGAGACCGGCATAAAATCGCCGTCTTTATCGGCATTGTCCAAATCACAAATGCGAACGCGCAAGGTGTCCAAGCAGAAAATCTTGTCGGTTGAGAGGCGCGCTGCGCTTGTGGCGTCGCCCATCCCGCGAGTACTTAAATCTAAAATCGTCGTGACGCCCGTTGGATCAATCGAAAACACGGTCGCGGGCGAAAGTCCAAAACCCATCAAGCCATCACCTCGTGCCCGCAACTTGGGCAGGCTCGCGCACGGCGTTGCGTACTTGGTGAAGGTTTCCACGGGCACGCCGACAAAACGCAATAACGCGGTTTCATCGGTTGTGGCCGTCGCGCCCAGTGTTTGATCGCCGGTTACTTCGATGTTTCTTCCAAAACGCACCGTACTCAAAACCGCTTTCTGCATTCGCTTGGTGTCCGTTAGCACTTGAACCGCCGTGGAATTGGCGGCCAGACGCGTTCCGAGAGGCGAAACCGCGAACACGCTCCAAAAGAACTCCGAGTACTCGAATCCCGTTGCGGCGCGGTCAAACTCTGCCATCGCCATGAGTTTGGTCAAGCGTTCGCCGCGCGCGCCGATTTCTCCTGAACGAATCGTGTCAAGCGGCACGTCGAGCCAGTCGAGTTGATTCCACAGTGAATTATCAACGTTGACCTGAATCGAAACGGGAAGTGAATCCAGTCCCGAAGCGTCGCGCGCGGTTGCCGACAGCGTGATGGTGCCCTGATAATCGAGCAAACGCGTGTCAACGAAACCTTTCCACACGCTATCGGCGTCAGTGCCTGAAATGCGTGTCATCGCCGGATTCTGTCCGCCGACGTTGACTTGTAGGGGCGTTGTCGGATCAAGGCCGTTTGTGCTTTTGATTTCGACAACCAGAGCAACCAGGCCGTTTACGCTGCTACTGGCGTCGGGCTTTATCCACGCTGGCACCGCGCCGCCGACCAGCGACACGTTGAGTAAAGGCGACGGCGGACTGTCTCCGAACTGATTAAACGCGATGCAAAAATAGCTTTCAACAGGAACCGGCAACGTATCGACGAAATTCGCGGTCGCGTCGCTGGAAAGCAGAACGCTGTTTTGAGGCGTGCCGCGATAAAGTCTCAATCCTGTTGCCAGAGTAGGAAGCGCTGGCCAGGCAATCGTTGCAGTTGTTCGAGTACTCGAAACGAGCGCGGGCGCACCAGGCGCGAGCGGCGGCCATTGATTCGGTTCGCATTGATTCGTGCGCGGATCGAAAAAGTAACCGTCAGGGCAACAATGAAAGTCACCCGAACCGCTGCCACTTCCCGAGCCTGAGCCGCTGCCGGAACTGCTGCCTGAGCCGCTGCCAGGTGATCCGCCCGAACCAGTGCCGCCTACAAATCCACCGGAGCCACTGGGCGAACCACTGGGGGAGCCGCTGCCGGATGGCGTTCCTGTTCCTGAACCTGAGCCGCTGTGTGAAGTTCCTGAACCGCTACTGGTGCCGCTTCCTGAATTGTTCGGTGTCCCACTACCGGTTCCGCTGCCCGTCCCCGAACCTGTTCCTGTTCCGCCACCACCGCCGCCACCACCGCCGCTGCCAGTTCCCGCGCCACCGCCCGAACCGCTTCCTGAACCACCGCCTAACCCAGTGCCGGAAGAACTGCCTGACCCACTGCCGCCCGAACCGCTGCCGCTACCTGAACCACTTCCTGAGCCACTACCACTACCGGAACCAGAGCCAGAACCGCTTCCGCTGCCCGAACCCGATCCGCCGACTACATCGAACGTAAATGCCGTGAATGTCGGGTCAAAGTAGCTATTTCCGGTATATGTTCCGATCGCTGCGTTAGACGGAACCGTGATTTGTGAGGACGGAGAAACCGCCCATCCGTTCGACGAGGAGGTGTCTCCCAGGGTTGCTGCGCTGCCGCCGTGCCCCGCACCGTCCGAAACGACCCACTTCCCGTTCCCTGACTGGGGCTGTGAAACGGAACTGGTGACAAGTGCTTGACCAGTCGTGCCGCGCGCGATTTGCGGATTTGCCATTAGGTATCACCGCCGCGAAGAAAGCCGAGTACGTGATTCAAAACCTGATGCGGCGTCACGCTTGTCATAGCACTGCAACCGGAATCGCAGTGCGCGACATAAGTGCCGCTTTGATAGCGACACGGCGAGCACGTCGTATTTTTCTCTGGCATGAGGGAGATAATGTTTGTTTGGCTCCACAAAAACCTGTCTGGCAGTTGCGCATGAATCGCAATGGACGGCACCTGGAGCAATCCCGCAAAGTGCGACATCCCTGAGTCGATGCCGATAAAGCACAGTGCGCCGCACATCAATTCTGCGACACTGCTTTCGTTTAAGCCCAGAAACCATTGCGTCGTCGCACTACAAGAGCCGAACAATTCCTGTAATCGCGTTCCTTGATGCGAAGTCCCGACCGCGACCAATCGAATGCCGTTCTGATCCAGCAAATGCGACAGGTAGCGCCAACTCGTATCCGCCCATTCGCGCGTCCGATAATTAGAAAACGGCGAAACCAGAACATACGGCGCCAGCGGTAAAGCAAACAGGCCATGAACCGAGTTATCGACGTGAGCGGGCGCGACCGGCGTAAACGGCTCCATTGGCAACAAATCGGCAGTCGCATCGCAATACCATTGCTTGCGGTCATCCGCGTGCGTCAGCTGTGCAATGTAATCGCGGTTCATATCCACGCCGATGCCGGTTCCCGCAACGACTTCGACGCCCGGATGTGACACACGCGCGAACCAGCCTGGGTGCCCGGTGTGCAAACGAACCATCTTTTGAATGCCTTCAATTTTCAAGCGTTCGGCGAGTCCACACGTCGCATAAAGCCCGCAAATTGAGTCACCGATTCCCGTCGCGCTCAAGCACAAGTCAAAAGCGGGTGGCTCGCCTTTGACGAGCATCGCCTGGTGCGGATGCGGACTGGTGAAACTCAAATCATGCGCTTTCGAGTACTCGGTCAAAGCGCGTTCGACGCCTGGACAGTTCTGCCATTGGAAATCATCGAAGAGCAGAATGCCGCCGTCAACTAAGCGCGGGTAAAACCATCCGAGAGCGTCTTTGGTGGTCTGGTATTGATCGCCGTCGATGTGAACGAAAGCGAAAGTTTCATCTTCCAAGGTATACGCAGTCGAAGGAAAATAGCCTTGTCGAAACTGCGCGTTCGGACAATCGCTTAAAAATGCTTCAACGGCGCGCAGGCTGGTATCTGCAAAATCTCCAACTTTGTGGACATCCACAGCATTAGATTGAGGAATGCCCTCGAAAGTATCGAAGAGGTAGCAGCAGCGATGCGGCGCGCTGCGAGCGATGAGGCGTGCTGAACCGCCTTTGTAGACACCGACTTCCGCCGTTGCCCCGGGCAGAAACGCGACGCGTTCCAGACAGGCCGCGATAGTGCTCAGTTTGCCTAAGCCTAGGAGAGAATGACTGTTGGCTTCTTCGATAAGGGTTTGCATAATTCGAGTACTCGATGGTCGTTATTTCAAAAAACGCGATATTTCTATAATAAGGACGCTAACCAACCTGCCTTATTTGCTTTTGCCGCAAATGAAAGCCGGGCGGAATCAGAAAACAACCTCGCACGCGTGTTTCTGCCGATAAAGGCAATCCGGTATGCCGCTCAAAACCGCGAGCGCGCACGTTGAAGTCGCCCAGCGCCGTTAAATCGTTCGTCGATAAAGTCGCACCTGGTTCGCGCGCGATGTCATGCGTGCCATCGACACTTATAAACAACCACGGATAAAGCTCATCGAGTACTCGACCGCCATCGAGCGTGCCGTCGTCGCAGGTCACGGCGCCGCCCAGATTAACAATTGAAACCGAGTAATCGAGCGTTTGCCCGACTTCGGGCCATTGAATAATAGACACAACGGTTCCAACTGGCATTCGTCCCAGCGCACACGCCGCATCCGTGCATGATGTATTGGGCAGCATTCCGCGCCCGTCCCAGCAAATCGTATCGAACTGCACTGTCGAATACGGCAAGACTTGACCGGCAGGCAACGAATACGAAACGACGGTCGAGGTCAACGGCAACAATACCAGCCAGATACCTGAAGTCGGCTGTGTTGCTGAGGGTAACCATTGGCCACCGCCGCTCAAGCCGGGCGCAGGCGTCCACTTGAGAAACGCCGGAAGTTTCGTTAAATCAATGCCGGACGCATCGGCGACCGAACGCGCGACAGAAAACTTGCGCGCGTCATTGTTCAAGAAAAAGCAGAGTTTGGGCGCTGGGTTCGTTAGTTCGTAAACGCCTCAGCCGTCCGTTGGCAAACCGTTCTCATCCACGTCTTTGGCGACCATCATCAAGGTTTCGCGTGTGCCGTCGTCACTGATCGTGGTTGCAATGTTGCGCGGATGCAAATTGGTGGCAAAGGTGCGAAACAACGGATCAACGCCCGAGGTGTCCAATCGCGCGACGGCGGGTTTGAGGTCGAGCGTGTGCCCAAAAGCGAACACGTATTGACCGGCGATGCCGATGTGTGCTAAGTCAAAGCGGCTGGTATCCCATCTCGCCAAAATGTCGCACGATTGCCCATTGAAACGACAAATACTTTGATAGCGAGCCGCTGGAGTTGTTGGTGTTGTGGTTGGGTCTGGTTGACTTTGAGTACTCGATTGTTGAGTACTCGATGCAACCGGTTTCAAGCCTTCATCTTCGATGTAATAACCATAAATCGACTTAACCGCCAGCGCTGCCAAAACGTGATGCGCTGCGCCGCGATAGGCTGCTTCCTGTCCTGGTTCGCCGGTCACAATCGTTGCCGGAGAGTAGGGAAACTTCGCGTTGCTGGCAAAGTCGCCGCCTTCGCATGTTTTGACCCACAAATCACGGTTCGCGCCCACGCGCAACGCCGCGCCACACCGTCCGCCGGGATGCGCATCAATCAAAACATCGTGCACCGCATCATAAATGATCGAATCGCAGGGCGTCGTCGCGTGCAAAACGCCGTTGGGCCAACTCAGACTATTCACCATTCGAGAGGTCAACAAATTGCATTCGCATTTTTTGCTCCACAGCGGAACGGGCGTTGTCGTCGAAAACGGTGCCTGGTTCGGATTGTCATAGCGCACGACGAACGGTTGCGGCCCACTTCTGCCGGCCAACATGCCACCCAGCCAGAGCGAACCTTGATGATTTTCTATCGCACCCACAGCGCGGAGGCGCGGATCGACCACGACTTCGCTCAGTCCGCCCGTACCAATTTTCCAGAACGCGGGAAACGCTGCGTTCGGATGGCAATTCACGTCCCCGATCCAATTGCCTGCGCCGTCGGTGCCGGTTCCCACGACGACTTTCAAAGCGCTCCATTCGCCACTGCGCGGCGCGGGCAGTCCCGACGCGTCGATTGCTATGACTTGACTTGTCCAGTCGGGATTCTTTCGGGTTGTTCCGGCCAGAACAGCGGCGTTGTGCGCCAATCGCAGCGGATGAGTCGGGTCAAATGGCAGCGCGCCGACGTTCCAAATCGGATCGTAATAGTAGACAATTCCGGTCAATCCGCGCCACTGAAATTGCGAGGGCGTTTGGTTGTTGCCGCTGACAGCAGCGTAATCGATGGGAAGTCCGCTCCAGGCCGGGCGCTGTGCCGCGACGCGCGCGCGCAAAATATAGGAGCCAGCCACCGCCGAGTTTACGATCAGCGCCACGCCGTTGTTTTGCGCGTTCAAGGCGTTCTGCGCGCCCGCGTTCTGCGCCGTGTTGTCTTGCACGTTCTGATTTTGCGTGCTGTAATTGCCGGTCACGACTTCGCCGCTTTGACAATTGATCCACTCGAAGAGCCAGCCGGACGTTGGTTCGACAAAGCTCACCCTCCCGTCGGTGCGCTGGTCATCCACCGTGAAACCATGCTGTAAATGGAGAGCCACGCCAGCGGGAACGTGGGCGATTTCGTCTCGCCCGATGTCCTGAACGTATTCGGTCGCTTCGACAACGGACAAATTCAGCGGCGTGGTGATCGTCGGCAAAATCAAATAACCCGTGCCATTGAAGCCCCAGACGCCCCACATCAAGTCGCCACGATGCGGGTCATAGGCGTTGTTTTCGTTCCACACCGCCAAATCAGCGTCCGCGCCGCCGACCTGACCACCTGCATAAACCAGCCCCCACGGTGCGCGCATCGCGCAGTGCAGGATGGAATCGGGAAGCGTGAGTTTTTCACCAATCAGTTGAAAAGGGAGCATAAAACGTGTTGGTTCGAGTACTCGATTACGATTAAAGCAACGCTAATAATTGCACGGAACAACGCATCTGTCCTGCTTTGGTCGTAAGGTCGTTATTAGCCAAAAAACAAAAAACCCGCGCTGCCCAAAGCGCATCTACTCGAAAATAAAATGCGTTTCGAGCAGCGGAGCTTTATGGCAGGCGGGTTTGGAATTCCAAATGCGGCCTTGCTATGTCGGGCGAGACGCTTGCGCGTGCGGCCCAATAATTTGATTATAACCAAATTGGTTTATGTTCAGTAGCCGCTTATTCTTATACGCAACTTAGAGAGAAATTTGGTTTTTCAAGACGCGGAACAAATTTGTCCGCTAATTGGTCAAACACGCAAATCCTGTCTATCGGAGACATCTGTAATGACCAAAGTAAAGTTCGTGTTAAGTCTGTGCTGCTTACTTTTCTCGATGTCGTTGTTGGGAGTTCACGCGCAAGAGACAAAAGAAGCGAAACCGTCAAAGTCTCAACTCACATTGGTTTGGATTGTTGACGCCAATCCCCATGAGTTTATTTGGCAAGTCGATGGGTTGCCTTCCTTTGCGTTTAAGTCACTCTCGTCGGATACGCTGCGAAACTGGGTTGCCCGCCTACCTGCAAATTCATCCATAGAATGGTCACCCAGTGATTTACGTATGGGCGGCGAACCCTCGGAAAAGGAAGTCAAGCAGTTCCAGGAGTTCTGCAAAGCGAAAAACGTTAAGTTCATTATTCATGAAGCTGGTTGAATGTAAGTCAACATCTGCCGGATAAGTCGCTCCCCTGACCATCTACAGTCCCGCCGAGACAAAACGAGTACTCATCATCGAGTGCTCGTTTCTTTTGTTTTAGAGAGCGATAAGCACTCAAAGAGTTCCTCGAAACCATTGCGTCATTATATCTATTTCGATATAATCAATTCATGCGATTACAAAGGAAGGGGCTTGTTGTCCTGCATGGCGAGATCAAGACGCCGCCTCTTTCCAAGAAAGCGCGCCTTGAAGCGGGCGGCTTAATTCGGCATTTGCAGAAAGGTTTTTCCCTTGAATTGCCCCACTCGCGTCCAATGCCGGACATCAGCGAACGCGTGCACGAATTACGCATCGTTGACGAAAGCCAAATCTGGCGCATTATTTATCGCATCGACGCCGAAGAAATTGTGGTTGCCGAAATCTTTAGCAAGAAAACACCGGCCACGCCACCGCAAGTTATAAAGACGTGTCGCAAGCGGTTTCGTGAGTACGATGGAGAGTGAACACGATGAACGAAACACAACGTAAGAATCTGGCAAAGATGGGAGGCCGCGAGGTTTCTCTGACCGAGTTTCTTGATTTGAAACCTGGCGAAGAAGCTTTGATCGACATCAAGTCCGATCTATCGGATGCGGTTCGTGAACTGCGCGAGCGAAACAGCGTGACGCAGGCGGAACTGGCGGCGCGTCTTCAATCGAGCCAGCCGCGCGTCGCACATTTAGAGCGCGGTGTTGGCTCCATCGACTTGTTTCTGCGCGCGCTGATTTTGATGGGCGCGACACCTGTGCAAATTGGCGCCATTATGAGCGGGCAAGGAATTCAGATTGCCAAGCCAAGAACTGCCCGAGCCACCAAAGCATCACCAAAACGTGCACCAGGAAAGGTTTTACAGACGGCATAAAGGAGTTCCAAATGAAACATCTAATGTGGCTTCTTTTTGGCCTCATAGTGTTTTTTGTAGTTGTAGTGCTGTTAGCATTTTAGAAAGGAAGAGCAGCCGGCCTGCGTGCTCGCCAACGAGGCACAATCCAGTCTTCTGTAAGCATCGGGATGACTTCTAATCGAACCAGTGTGAAGTTGAAAGGCAGCACGGCATTGTTTGAGGTTTGAAATTTCAAGTTACGGTATGAACAGATGTTAGGCTG
Organism: Abditibacteriaceae bacterium; assembly: GCA_965277285.1. Lineage (GTDB taxonomy): Bacteria > Armatimonadota > Abditibacteriia > Abditibacteriales > Abditibacteriaceae > DASVUS01. The sequence continues at coordinate 1,097,496 of OZ255721.1, forward strand.
TTGCGCGTGGCTTGGCTGCCTGCTAAAAATTGAAGCATGAAAATTACCATAGCCGAGTACTCGTCTGTATGGCCGCAGATATTTGAGGAAGAGAAAAAACAGCTTCAACGCGTTCTACCTGATTCGGCATCCATCGAACACGTTGGAAGTACATCAGTGCATGGATTAGCGGCGAAGCCCATCATTGACATCATGATCGGTTTAACAGATTTTTCTCTGGCCGATTTGATGGTCCCAGAAGTCGAATCATTGGGATATGAATATATGTCTCAATGGGAAAATGAGATGCCGTACCGACGCTTCTTCAAGAAAGAGAATGCTGGTATTCGCACCCATCAAATTCATATGGTGACTATCGGCAGTGAGTTTTGGAACCGACATCTTGCGTTTCGGGATTACCTCAGAACACATCAGAGTGTCGCTGAAGAATATGCAACTCTCAAACGCCAGTTAGCCAAGCAAGAGTGGCAGGACATGAACGATTATGCCGGAGCCAAAACCGATTTCATTCAAAGCGTAGAAGCCGAAGCGTCATCACAAGCAGCCTAACAAGCCGCCGCGCTCGCCGCTATATCCCCACAGAACAGCGAGTACTCATCATCGAGTACTCGTTTTGTCTTTGCCACATCCCAACTCGCGCTCCATCAGCGACACAAAGAACTTGGCCGTGCGGTAGAGAATCGAGATGAGCTTTTCGGTTCGGTTCATATTCGGGTACTCGATGCTCTACGCATTAGCTCTACTCATGCGTAGAGTTAGCCACCAATCGGTTCGTTGCCACCTGCGTTCACATTGGGCTGAGTGCCACTTGGCGACACGTTTTCACCGTTGCCAGTGACGCCGTCCCACAAAATGCTTTCCGGCGCGTCTTGGGCAAAGAGCGGGTTCAGTGCGACCAGCGCGCGGTTCTGTGCCATTTGTTCAGCGTCGATACGTTCATCGAAGGTCATCAACGAACTGACACCAATGGCGCTTGTTCCTTCGAGAGCGACCATGCGGTTCGTCAGATTAGCAATCGCCGCTTGCAAGTTGGTGATGTCGGTCGGATCAATGCCTGTGCCCGTTCCTGTGCTGCCACCGCCGATAAGGGCTTTTAGCCGCGTCTGCTTCACCCATTCCGGCTGAATAATGTCTTCATCTGTCGCATCAATCGACAATACGTGCGTCGCGTCCGAAACGACTTTGCCGATACATCCCGCGCCGCCGTTGGGCTTACTGCTTCGCCAATCGAGTACTTGTGGTTCGCCGTTATTGTCAAGCGACAATACGCCCCAGACCGTAGATGACGGAGGAACGTCTAATAAAACATCATCCGATAAAACCAAATGCTTGCCGGTCACATAATACTCGGCGCCAGCAGGAAGTGTAATTTGTAGCACGCCCGTGACAACTGAGGGCGCGCCAATCGTCGTGTCCAAACCCGCGACACGCCCGTTACCAAAGAGCCAGCCGAATCCGCGCACATCTAAATCACGCAGATCAGTGATTGTGCCATCGGCGCCAATTTGCGCCAATAACAACGCGCTTGCAACGGCTTCTGCATCCACGCTTTCAGCAAGGATTTGCAGCGGCGCACCACGTAGCGAATCCTGAGTATTGCCCGCTGTCGGCGTTTGCAATGCTACATAAACAAGATACGCGCCGTCACCTGTGTAAGCCGGAACCGGCGTCTCGGCGGGCAACGTCGCGGCCACCAAGTAGCCTTGCTCGTTACGAATCAGCGCCGCGCCGCGAGCAACAACGAATGTGCCGTTGCCGCTCGATAAAACCAAAAGAGACGAAGCGTCGGGACTCGCCAAGACACCCGCGCCCTGCGCTTCCAACGCAATGGGTAGTTGCGACGCCAGAATGTCAGCACGACGATCCAAGTCAAGGGCATCTGGACTGGCGCCTTGAGAGTAATTGTTAATCAGGTTGTAAGGAACTGTTGGCATAAATTAAAACTCCTTCGAGTACTCGATTCATCAAAACAAACGTCACGTCGCGTATTTGCGTCCGCTATCAAAACTGTCAATGCCGCATCGCAAAAACGGCTCAAACTCGCCTGCTTCGTTGTAAGTGCCATTGAGTTGTGGCTCTCCAGGTGTGCCGGTGCGCGCGACGGCTTCTGCGCGGGCTTGTGCATTCTCAACAACTGACGGCACCTGCGCCAATACTTGCCTGATTGTCTCGTTTTGAACGTGCTTTTTCCGAATTAACATTTTGCCTCTCCTTTAGAAACCACTACCGGACAGTTCGCGCGCTATGATCGTCGTCTCCAAATGTTTCAAGGCATCTTCGCCCGAAAAATCCCAGTTATGATCAACTTGCTTCACGCGCAATACAACGCCATCTAAACCGATAGTTTGATCACTTTTTGCGCGTTGCAGCTTGGGACTAATTTTCTTCCCCCAGTGAATTTTTGTATTGCCACGCGGGAGCGTTATAGTCACGTCACGCGGAATCACGCCTTCAAACTCTTGCAACAACAACGTCGCCATCGTTTGCGCAAAACTCCCATCGACTGATTCGCCGATAAAATCATGATGGACAACGCGCGTGCGCAGCCAGCCCGCTTTTTCCGGTGAATTGGGATCGTCCGGCGAAACGCGCGCGCGCCCTGAGAAAAGCGATGGCATAAAGGCCGCTAATCCGTCCGCCGCCCGCCGTCCGCGAACGATGATTTGATTCAGTGCTTTATCAGTCAAAGAGCGCGCTTCAATTTTGTTGATGATGTTATTGGCGTCGCCTGGTTCGTAGATCGCGTCCGGTAAGACTAAAACGTTTTCGCCCATCGCCGCCAAAATAAGCCTCAAGCGGCCATAGATCAACACGTTTCCGGTTTGGGGCGCCAGCGGACTGTGCCCAAAATACCGCACAGCGTTATCGTCTTTGGCGATCTGATCTGTCCAATCACTCCAGTAAGAATCGAATGGCGGTGGATATTGAAATTGACTTTGCAAGGTCAAAGTCATCGCCTTGTAGCCAGGCAAGTCATTATCAGCGCCCATCAACGGGTAAGTGCCTTGAGGCATAAATGCCATCGGGTCGCCGTTGCCGTTAATTTTGTCGGCCACATCCGAACCCAGTTCCACTTCCGCCAGATACTTGATTGCGTTGCCACCAAACAGAGGCCCGTTATTATCCGCATAAATGGAGTCGAGAGGCCCGTATTTTTCGTCAATGAGACCCGCCGGTTCTTTGACGCGGATCATTTTGTCATGCGCGATAATTTTTAAGGTTTGCGTATTGAAAGAAGGCGTCGCCATTGCAGGATCGAGGATATAGCCATCAAAAAGCCCTTCCCAATCCTCATAAACGATGTTTTGGCCGTCGTCGCTCAGATAGGCGTCGCGTGTATCTACGCGCAAGGGCCGGAATTGTCCGGTAGCGATTTGCCAGTCAGGAACCAAGTTTTTCAAAAGTGTACGGTCAAGCTCAACTTCGACTTGTGTTGTTGGCATTAAGTCGGGCTGTCCGCCACTATATTTCAAGGTTCGGCACGCCGGTCGCAAATCAATCACATCGCTTTCGTTGCCGCTTTTGTCGCCTTTGAACGAGATAATGACATTGGCCAAGAAGGGAGTTTCGCGCCCATTGGTTTTCAACTGGGCTGCATACTCAACATAACCAGCTTGGCTCGACACTTCAAAAGTTGCTTTAGCTGTCGGCGTGTAATAGCCAGCATAAGCGACCTTGGGCGCAATCGTTCCTTTGTGCCGGAACGATGTGCGCACGCGTCGAACAAAAGAACCAGAGCGGTTTTTGCCGCTTGTAGTTTTGTAATCGAGTACTCCGCCGCCGACGCCGACATCAACACCTTCGCTTGTCAGAACAACACGACCAGATGGCGCGTGAATTGGGTGTGACGTGTTGCTACCTCGTGGCACACTTGAGGGCACGTCCTGTGCGAAATGGCGCGTCACATCGCCTATCGTTACCAACATCCGTCCATCAACGTACTCGACTTGGAAAAGCGTTGGTGTCGAAAAATCTACATCGGCGGCGTCTCCAAAAACTTGCCAGCATTCCCACTGACCATTCAACTTGCGCTCTAATTGCGGCTTATTGATCTTACGGCCATTGACAACGCGCCATGTCACCGAATACAAACCATCGCACCATTGCAACCGCACGCCAGCATCGCCATCGTGTCCGCTCCAGATACCGGCAAAATCGAGATCAAGCGCAAAACCGTGTTTTTCATCAAGGGCGTGCTCTGTGTCGATTGCGAGTACTCGATTGGGAGACGAAACACGATGTCGAACGATGTTTCGATAGGGAACACGCGCCGGAACCAATGTTTCCCAGCTTTCGCCGAGTTTCGCCCGCCACTTCCATTCTTTGAGGCCGTTGTTCACTTTGGGGTCACCTGGCAAGCGTCGGTTTATGATGACGTTGCGCAACACATAACGCGATTTGACCGCGAAGCCAGTCACGGTTTTTGTTTTTGTGTCGCTGTGCTTGATTGCGGCATCAATACCTGAGAACACACCGCCCTCGCCAGTGAAGGCGAGAAACTCCAAAGTGCTGTCAATGCTCTCGAAAGCCCTTTGACCTTGCCATTGCAACGAACTAAGCGTCGGGTTATCGCTCTCGCTTTCAGGCTCGCCGCCGCTTCCACTGTCACCACTTTGCGGCAACAAATAACCACCTAAGACATCCTGCACACAAAAACTGTCGCCATTGATGGAATCAACCCAATCGCCTTTTTGAACCAGAATGCGCACTTGAGAGCCGAGTTTTTGCATGAGATTAAGAGAGGTTCACCGCTTGCAGCGACTTTAGCCCGTCCGTTGATTCGAGTACTCGAAAATCGTTCCCATCACGATAAGTCAAACGCAACCGATCTGCTGCGCATTCGAGCTTTGCGATGTCTTTAGTCGGAAGATTCACGCCCGTTGCCGTACTGATACGCGCTTTGTCGGACAGAACCCAACTGGCGCCCTGGCACTTGAGGACACAACGAATTATATCATTTTGATTGAGCAATTCGGACGCGGGTTTCGCGTTATCGACTTCGGTCACAGCGCTTTGTCCATAAATGTAAAGGAGCGAACCATCTTCATTTGAAGCGGTCGCCAAAACGATCACGTTTTGCACAATATCCATAGCATTTGCCCACGTCTGCCCATCATCGACGGACACCAAAACTTCTAACCCGCCGCTATCCAAAATCGCTATTAAAATATCATTCAATCGATGCAGGTTCGCAAAGCGCGTTCGAGTACTCGTAACTGTCGAAATGTAATCATGCGAAGTGTCGCTAATGAGCGGAATATCGGCTGCTAAATGCCGCGTGCGCGCGCATTTAAGGGTTCCGGAATCCAGATACAAAAACCAACTTTGACCGCTGCGCGGTTCCATCAGCGACACCGTGACGCTTAAAAGCGCGGACTTGTAAGAAAAACTATAACTCGCCTGGCGGTCTAAAGTCCCGTTTTGCCAGGTGTCGTGCACGACTTCAAAGAAAGCGCCTTCGGGAACCTCGCACAAATAATTGGCGCTTTCCCAATCCGCGAAGAATTGATAAGTGCCGACCGTTGCCGCGCCTTCTTCCTGGAAAATCGTGAAACCTTCTTCGACGGCGTATTTCTGTGCGGGCGTTTCATTCGAGACATTGATCGGCGTATCGAGAAAGCGCCACGCGCCGCTTGCGCCATAGTCGGCGAGTTGTTGCGCAGTCGCGTTGTTGATGTCGGGCACCGTCGGGCAAGGCTGAACCTGACAAACGCTTGTTTGCTGCTTTCCTGAACCACCGTCGCCCAAAGGCTGCCATGTCACCAGACCGATGCCAGTGAGCGGATCGGCCAGCGCCGTGACGCGCGCCGTCCACTCCACGCTTTGCTCGAAGAGAATCGTTCCGACTGGTTTGCCGTTCACGTTGGTAGACGCGTCGGCGCGGATGCGATACGTCCAACTGCCCTTGATGTCTTTGGTCGCGGTCTGGCTGAAGTCGCCCAGAAAAACATTGACGATAAGCGCGTGTTTGATGCGAAAAGCGGACGCGCCAACCTGGATCGGCAGCAGGCCGGAACGCACGACAGTTGCGAAATCGGTGTAATGTTCGGGCATGGCGAGTACTCGACCAAGTTGTTTTTATTCTACTTCAAAACAAAGTGTGAGAAGATTCGAGGTTAAGGCGAACGTTGCGCGACTTTCAGCATCAAAAGGCAACAAAAATGCAAAATATGAGTCAAAAGCGGTCAACGACAGACAATGATAGACAAATGGCATGAAACGTGTATAATTGTTTTACAACCGGTTTAAAACGGTTTAAATCCAGCAGGAGGAATTATGGCAACCGCATTCAACCTAAACGACAATCAGGAAGTCAACGAACAAAATCAGCTTGATGACAGATGTGCTTCCCGCCAATTGTCGGATCGCGACACTCAGCAGCTTGTTGCCAGCCTCCAGTCTCCAAAAAAGCCCGGGCCTGCACTGCGCCAGGCTGCGGAGAAATTCAAGAAGCGGTACTCGTAAACAGTGAGTACTCTTCACTTCATCGAGTTGATTACTCGTCAACACAACGTCAAAAAATTTGACTGTGGCGACGAAGAAGGTAACGAAACATTGAATCTTTATCTGAAAAGATTCGCGGTTCGCAATTCAACTCTCGATCTCAGCAAAACCTATGTCGCTGTTAATCTGGAAAACAAGGAAGTTCAAGGCTATTACACCTTATCGACAGGTGCAGTAGCCTTGTCTGCCTTGCCTGTAACTGCGGGTATGCCGCGCATTGTACCGAGCGTGCATCTTGGACGATTGGCCACAGATAAAACAGTTCAAGGTCAAGGATTAGGGTCTGACTTACTGATTCACGCCTTTAAAAAGGCTCTGGCGGTCTCCCGTCTGGTTGGAGCACGATTCGTCGAAGTTCATGCCTTGAACCAAAGGGCGCGGAGCTTTTACCTCAAACGCGATTTCACGCCCTTCCTGGACGATGAGTTTCATCTTTATCTCGAAATAGCGAGCACCGTGAATTGGGACTGGAATAACCTCATTCGAGTACTCGATTTGTCTTTGCGCCATTTTCGGGCATGGCGTTTGAATTGAGTACTGGGAACGATGACTTAATTTTACTTCATTACACGGCGAGTTTCGCAAAGAAAATTATTGACATTTTATATTTTCGTGTTATTTTCCTAAGTACGTACGTAGTACTGTTAGTACCAGGTACCTCGTACTATTACTTACACCCAGTACTATTACTTCTTAGGTACCTCTACTCTTCTCTGACGCGCGAACATCGAAGGAACATCGCGCGAACGTACGCACGTTGTACGCGCTACAGTCGCGCGAACATCGCGCTACAGTCGATTTTCTCTCTTCCTTTACCGTTCGCATCGTTGTAACCGAATACGTTCTTTGTCGGATTCGCGCTTGCGAATGAGCGCACCTGCCCATTCTTCCCAATCGTGAATCTGTCGGTGTCCGTCGTAATCATCATCCACGAAACCGCAAAAGATCAGCGCTTCGATGAACCGTGCTGGATTATCGAACCAGTAGGCACCTTCGGCGATTATTTCGTCTTCTATCGGCAAGCGACCATCTGGCGCGTTGTCGATTGCCCAGGCCCAAAGAGCGGCAACGTGGCCGACGGCCTCCATTTTTGTCAAATCAAGGCGCGTTGCGAGGCGGTAAATCTTCCGATGCGTAAATAAGGTTGATCGACTTTAATCCATGCACACATGAGTTAGCTCCTTTTGTTTTACAGCGCGAAATTCGGCGATTCTGGCGCGAATGCCGCGCTTTCGTGACGCGGGTGAGACTTTGTTCGGGAACGGGTTTTATCAGCGCGTATGGCTAACCATACAGCTTTCAGGGAGCGGAAAACAACGGAGCGCAATAGAAATTGCTGCGCTCCGTTGAAAATAATCCCGGGACTATTTTCTGTCAGGCCACAAGTACCTCGCTCTCGTTCTTCATGTCCTGCATCACCTGCAGCCAGACCGATTCGGGCAAAGCCGTAAAAGCCTCCATGACTGCGTTTTGCACTTCGCGCTCGGTGGCCGTACCGCCGCTATGGAGATCGACGACGGCCATAAATGCGTAGGCTTGATCGATCGTAAGCTGAAACTCGGCCTCAATCCACAAGGCAAACTGTTCTTCGCTGAGAACGCCTTGTCCCCCACGCAGAGCGCGACCCATTTCCAATCCGTTGGCGGTCACGCTACGAAGTTTTTCGCGTATTATCGAGACCTTGATGCCGCTCCAACGGAACGCTTTCAAAGCCTCAATCGGCACACCGAACGAATCCAATTGAAACGTTAGCATCTGGAACGGCACCGGCTCTTTGGTGGTGGTTTTTTCGCCGCTGCCCTGCCAGAACACATCAACCGAATACAACTGTGGAAAGTCAGCGTCAGGACGAAGCCAGACCATCAATGGCCGCGTTGGATCGGGTTCGTCGTTTTCCTGGATCGCCCCGTTCAGGCCGTGATATTCCGTCGTGCCATCAAACACCACTCCGGCTTCGGTCAGAACGTCAATGGGGAACTGCGCGGCAAATGCTGGTGATTCCCACGGCATCTTGATTTGATCGAGTTCAACCTCTCCGACAGTGCCGACGCGCGGTGTTTCGATGTCGCTTCGAGTACTCGATGTTTGCAAATGGCGCCCGATGTTGGCCGTGTTCATCGTCGCCGTCGTGCCGTGTTTTGTCGTGTATTCCCGTTCGCTCACCTGTAAACGTTTACAGGTGACACGCAATTCTTCATCGTCGTTGATGACCTGATAAACGAACGGTCGGGACACTTTGGCATGGTTCGCAATGCCGGAAATGCCCATGCTTGACCACTTTTTAAGCAGTGCTGTGACCTGGGCGCGCTTGGTCTTGGGAGAACGCGGCAAACCGTGTTCGGCGTTGTCACCCGCGCCGTAAAACTCGGCATCGTCGCGGCTTCCGTTGCGCACATCGGCTTCGATTTCCCTGAGGTCTTTGCGAACGCGCGCTTCGATGCGATGGTCTCCTCCACCCATCCACAGCGTTCCATCCGCGTCACGAAACACCACAATTGGCGGCAAGTGGTCGCCACGCTCGATGGCTTCGATCAGGTTTTGAACGTGCGTTTCGTTCAGTTCGGCGCGGAACTGGGCGCCGCTGTCACGGCGAATCTGGCTGATCTTCAACGTCTGAATCTTGGACATCGCTGTCTCCTTTGGGTTGCCTATCCTGTAGTCGACTACAGGATAGGCGCTGGTTTTGAGTGTTCTCACTTGTAAACGTTTACAAGTGAGAAAGCGGATTATGAATCGTTGGGGTAAAATGAGAGTATTGGATTTACGGCTCTATGTCGGGAAATGGCGAATCTTTGCGTTCGCGTTTCTGCGCCTTGAGCCAGCGGAGATAGCGCCGATATTCACGGCGGCTGTTGGTTTTGACGATCTCCGAAAAACCGTCGATCAAGGGTTCGCGGTCGTAACCTTCGGGGCTATCGGGAAAGCCCAATAAATCGAGTACGAAGTGCAGCGGCTCGATGCAATCACCGCGAACCGAAACGCCTGCACTTTCCAGGCGAGTGCAGCGACGGCGCTCCGCCACTTCGGTCGCGCACAAGTCGAGCATTACCAGTTCGACACGCTTCAAGCGCGCGCGTGGCACGATCACATAATCGGGCGCGTTGACGATCTGGATCATGCGTTCACCTCAGTTTTGTTTACGCTCGTCAAGCAACTGAATGGCTGCATCCATTTCTGCAAATAGCCCAGTTTGTCGCGGAATTCCATCAGGGCAGCGAAAGCCAGCGGATCGTCAAAACCCGTCGCTGTAAGGCCATAATCCGTGTTGAACGCTTGAAGCAAAGCGCATTGCACGACTTCCCGCATTTCCTGGTGGCTGATCTGGGCTTCGGTTTCAAAGACAGGCAAGCCGTCGAAAGATTTGGGGCCGTCGTCGTCAACATCAAACGCGATGTCACGGCGCCGCAATTCTGCGCGAATCACTTCCGCCCATTCGGAACGCGTCGTCAAAACACGTTGCCACCGAACCGGTGCAACCTTCAACTTTTTGACTGCGGAAAAAGCACGCTCCAGACGTTCGATCCAAACCTCGCGGTCTTCAGCATCGAAACCTTCAATGAATTTTCCGATGCGCTCCGTCGTTAGGGCAACAAAATTAACCGCGTAATCTATATCAAGTCCCGGTTCTAACTGGCGATCTTGGTGCGAAGATATACTTTTCATGGTGATTCGAGACCTCCATCTCGCTTTCATCAGGCAGGCCGGATGTTTCCGCATCCGACTTGCTAAAACGCTCGCGTCGTAGGGCTATATCCTCTGCGACGCGAGCGTGCTGCTTTTAGGCAGCCAGTTCCCAAACCTCCTGCACGGCTTCAATGCTGTCCATCCAGGCGCAAGGCGTGTTCTGAACCTCTTCTTCGCGCGCCCAGCCCTCGAACTTCTCAACCCACGACGACAGGGCTTTGAAGTGTTTGCCGTAGCGCGGTGCACTCACGGCTCCCGTCGCTTTATTGGTGAGCGTCATCCAATAGCCGACGTGACCGTATTTCTTCACGTTGAGCGTGTAATGCTCGCTTTCGCCTTTCCATTCCCGTTCGTTGACTTTCTGAAACATTGTTTTGCCTCCCCTTTATACATTGCGCATCTCTACGCTTATGTATATACTTTAACAATTTTGTATATACAAGTCAATATAAGCGAATAAAGGTTTTTTGTTTTTGCTAAAATGCAGTTACGCGGGAGGTGATTGCATTGAACGAAGCAAAAAAGTCAGAGGAACGAAAAATGACAAATTTGATTGTCCGAATGGAAGAAACCGACAAAAATAACTTGGGCGATACGGCTCTTAAACTTGGCTTCAGTCGTCTTGAAAAAGGCGAAGTGAGAGGCAATGCGTCAATGCTCATCAACCTCCTGGCGCGTGCCCTGCCCGACAAGAGCGCGGAAGAAATCAAAGCGTTTTTGTTTGCATCGAAGGATAAGTAAGGAGTACTCGATAGCGAATTATTCTAACTTTGATTGGTAATGCAGACGTGAAGTGGATGTTCGGGCGGCAGGACAGTTTTTCATTTGCCAACTGAGGAACGTGACTACATAGATTAAAGAAGAGGGGACGTAAAAGCATGGCGAGTGAGGCACAATGGGGAGTTGTTGAATTGTTCGCTGGTGTTGGCGGCGTGACACAAGGGTTTGAAGCGCAGGGCGACTTCGCGCCCATCGCGTTGATTGACGTAGATGCCGACGCGCGTGACACTTACCTCGAAAACTTCTCGCTGTTTCCGCGCGAGAGCTACATTCGGCGTGATGTGCGCTCTATCTATGCGCCGCGTTTGCGCGATGTGGCTAATGGGCGTGAAATCTCCGGCATTCTAGGGTGTCCGCCCTGTCAGGGCTTTAGTCCAGCGGGCAAACGCGACCCCCAAGACGAGCGTAACCTTCTGATGCGCGACTATTTTCGCCTTATTCGCGCCCTCAATCCCAAGTTCTTCGTTCTGGAAAACGTGCCACGCATCCTGACAGACGCGGCGTTCAAAGCGGAAGTCATTACATTACAATCAAAGGGCTGGCGTATTTGGTCGGGCGCGCTCAACGCTGCGCTTTATGGCCTGCCACAAACTCGACAGCGAGCTATTGCTATCGGCTTTCGCGGCGATTTAGGCATTACACCCACGCGCCCGAAACCCACGCATGGGCGCGGCAATATCTTCGACTATGCAACGCGTGACTATGTATCGCTCGATGGTTGCCGATGACGCTGCGCGAAGCGGCGCAACGCCTTTACAAACCACGCGGGAGGGATGAGGCAGAGCGTTAAGTAGCCTATGATGCGTGTTGTCATGGCGGGTATAAATTATTGCACGACAAGGAAGCGGCTCAGCCAAATAAACTTCATTGCGACTTGATTTATAAGTAAACGTTTGAAGTATAATCAGAAACGTACAAACGTCTGTTTGCAAAGAGTGCAAAATGTTAACTATCAAACTTCCGACCACGGGTCGCGTAATTCACGAACTCAAATGTTTGGCCTGCGGCCACGCCTGGTTTCCGCGCGGCGTGAATGAGCGTCCTCTCCAATGTCCGCGTTGCAAATCGGCATCATGGGCGACCGGACGCCGCCGCGCGCCGCGCCGTACTGCCGCTGAAATCGAAGCGATTGAGGATGCTACTGATGTTGAAGAATATCGCAAGCGCAAAGCGGAATCGAATCCGTCTGAACTCCGCACGTTGAACGATTTGAGGGCGGCTCTTGGCAAGTAAGGGTTACAGTGTCCAGATTGATGCGCGCGCCTGGCGGGAGATTATGCGGCTTGGCGAGACCTCTCAAGACCGCATTTTCGCGGCTCTTGAAGCGTTGGAAGAGGAACCGCGTCCGTCCGGTGTTGTGAAACTTGAAGGCGAAGAAGGCATACTGTGTTCGCGTTGGGCAGTATCGAATCGTTTACGAAATCGAAGACGATGTTTTGATCGTGTTTGTGATTCGCGTTGGGAATCGGCGCGAGGTTTATAAAAAGAAGGTAATTATATACTTGACACACGAAACCCGTTGTCTTATAATTAGATTATGAGTAACGAATTGTGTCCCCAAACCCTACAACAAGCCATCGAATACTTTGCCGATGAGGATACTTGTCACGCCTTCATGGTTTCGATGCGTTGGGTAAACGGCGTTACTTGCCCTCGTTGTGGCTGCGAAGATAGCGGAAGAATCAAGTTTATCGAAACGCGCCGTATTTGGCGCTGTAACGCTTGCAAAAAGCAGTTCTCGGTGAAGGTCGGAACTATCTTTGAGGATAGTCCGTTGCCTATGAAAAGCTGGCTTGGCGCGGTTTGGATGATTGTAAACGCAAAGAACGGCATTAGCTCTTGCGAGATCGCGCGTTCGTTAGGCGTCACGCAAAAGACGGCTTGGTTTATGGCGCATCGCATTCGCTTGGCTCTGCAAGCTGGCTCTTTCGAGAAACTAAAAGGTCAAGTTGAAGCGGATGAAACCTTTATCGGCGGCAAAGCCTCTAATATGCACAAAGCCGAACGCGAGAAAAAGATTAAGGGACGCGGCTCTGTGGGCAAAGCGGTTGTTCTGGGCTTGTTAGAGCGTCAAGACGGCAAGCCTTCAAAAGTGCGCGCAAAGGTTGTTAAGGACACTACAAGCGAGACTCTGCAAAGTGAAGTGCGCGAGAACGTGGAAGCGGGTTCTGAACTGTTTACGGACGCTTGGAAGTCGTATCGCGGTCTTGGCGTCGAGTATCAGCATCGCTTTGTTGACCACGCGGTTGCTTATGTTGACGGTCAAGTCTCAACGAACGGACTTGAGAACTTTTGGTGTTTGCTCAAGCGCACCGTGAAAGGCACCTACGTTGCGGTAGATGCCCAACACTTGTTTCGCTATTTGGATGAGCAAGCCTATCGCTACAACAACCGTAAGAGCAATGATGCAGAGCGGTTTTTGAAAGCAGTGAAGTGGGTTAGCGGAAAACGATTGACACGTGCAGAATTAACATCGAAGTGATTAGGTATGTTTCAACTTGACTGGCCAAATTGCATGATGCAGGTCGAACCATACAATATAAAACACATCCGACATATAAGAACCAAAAACCCTCGTCTTCTGCCCATTGACGCTCAACAAGGCAATTTGCCAGGGATTATCATTTAGGCACGCAGCATTCGCTGGCAAACCACTTTTTTCGATGGTTTTTGCCCAATCAACTTCGTGAAAATGCAAAGTTTCGCCCTGTGCTTTGAGTTCCATAAAAGTCTTCGCATTTATATCCCCCAGACGTTGCAGAGCCAATTTCGTATGATCTTTTGACCAACAGGAGATACAATAAGCGTCTCCTACTGTATCGTAAAATTCAAAACTAAAAGTGACCTTCACGCCACGCAGTGTTTGCGATTGATTAGTAGAAATTCTGCCCTTCGCTGTCTCACGATTGGGCTTGGGTATTCTTTTACTCATTTTCGGCCAAAGGAGTATATTGAGCGATGATGTCACTATCTTGCAGGACGCTGTTGGAAGAATCTGTTGGGCTTAAACCAGCACGAGCGTTTTTCCAAGGCAGTTCGTTGTGCGTTAGCGCAACAAGTTCAAAAGCATATAAAGGCATATAAGTCTCATATACCTCATCCAAAACCTCTTTGATGTTGCCAGGGATTTTCGACACAAGGTTTTCCCTGCTATCAAGATTCCCGCTGGCATATTCTTCGGGAATAGGAGAAGCTCCATACACTTTTAGCTGGTGATATAGGCTTGGAATAACGGGGCCATTCGCCCAAGCGCAGATGTTTTCTTGGAACAAACGCTCATGTTCGATTGCCAGCGTCCAAGCATAAGCGTAGTAAACCAGTTAAGAGCACCGCTCATTACTATGGGAGTAATTTCTTGGTTCCGTAAGGCGTTATTCATGGCCATCGGCCTCAATAGCTTGTAATTCTTGCAGCAGTTCTTTTCTCTTCTCAGGCGAAATCTGTTTGTAAACGATACCGATGAGGTTTGCTGCAACCGAATGTGTAAGTAGAACTTGCGCTGCGACCCTAACAACAAGTTCTTGATGGGGATCGTCTTGTGGCGGAGTTAGGCGAGCAAAATCTATGCAAATGTCGTGGTCAGAATGAGTAACGCGCGCAATGTTAGAATAAACTATTGGAAATGCAGCAGGGTATTCCATGCGAAACTTAATCGACTGGGAGCCATCCTCAAGTTCAACTGCAATTTCATCGTCATACATTTTTTGACTCATTATTTCCTTTCAAGCAATTTTGGCGTGTTGCTATTTGACTTGGCCTTTTTCTGTATGCCAACAATTTCGCCTTTTGGCACCGTTAAAATCGTCTTCATCGCACGTTGAAACCGCGCGAGTTCGCTTTCCTGTCCGTTCTGTGTTTCTGGTTCATGCAAGACTTTAGCCATGACACGCCCCTTCAATTGTCACTTATCCACAGGGTTATCTCTAAAAATGACAATTATTCAAAATCACTTGACGTATTGTCGCACATATCGGCTCCGGTTATCAAGAGCGAAAATATAGGACATTAAGCGCGTTGCAGGCGCTAATTATATACTTGATATAGTTGAGAAAAGTAACCGTACCATCTAATTATCCCAGATACAGTGCATGAATGGCAAATATTCCCTTTTTGTGCGTGTAGTATATAATTACCAGTTATTTATATGGCTGCAACATTAGGAAGAAAAACAAAATACGATGAGCCTCTTTCTGAACCGATTCGCGTTCTGTTCACGGAAAGGCAATATCAGGATTTGGTAAAGCTGTTCGGCGCGTCCGAAATTTCAACGGCAATTCGTGAAATCATTTTGGGCGAGCGAGTACTCGAAGGTGCCCAAGTTATCGAAGTCGCGCCGCCGCTGTCGACCGACAAATCGTTTCCGCTGATTGGTTCGGCGATTTGCGGCCCGTGGGACGACGTGGTTTCGAGTACTTCGGACGTTCACATTCTGAGCGAACAAACCGCGACCGAACTCGAAGCGCGCGACGGAGATGTCTTTGTGCGGGCGCGCGAAGAAAGCATGGAAGGCGCGGGGATTTTGGACGGCTCATTGGTGTTGATGCGCACTTTGCCACGCGCGCCACGACGCGGCGAAATCTGGCTGTTGCAGATTTTCGATGAGGAAGGCGGCTGCAAATCGACGATTAAACGGGTCGATAAATGGAGCGAAACGCCTTCGGATGTGCGGTTACTGGATGGAAGCGATGAAGAGTACTCGACGGGCGAATTGACAGCGCCGATTGTTCCAGTGGCGATTGCGCGTGGTGTGATTGGAGCGTTGCGGTAAAAGGAGCCTTTATGCTTATGATTGTTTTGATCGCGGTGATCGCGGCGGCTGCTTACAAAGCGTTTTCGTCGCGGTGAAGTTGGGGCATGGTTGGGGCGTTGCGGTGAGGGAAGCGCTCGAATAAAAAGTGCGATGGATGCTACAGAGCCAAATTTTTGAATTAAACCAGATAAAAGTAAGCACGAACCAAAAGGAAATGGCATTTTCTCATAGTCAACCGCAAACGGTGGATGAACTCACGCAGCGCAACATTGACACGATCATAGCATTGGAAAGTGCTACCAAAGCCGAGCGCACTTACACCGAGCATTTTGCGGAAACCGTAACGCGCTTTTGCGGCTCGATCCGTTTCATCTGGGTGCACTTGATCTGGATCGGCGGGTGGAGCGTTTGGAACGTTCTGCCAAAGCTGAAACCGTGGCGTTTCGATGCGTTCCCGTTTTTCTTCCTGTGCTTCATTCTGGCTGTCGAAGCGATTTGCTTAGCGTCTTTTATCCTGATGAACCAGCGCCTTGAAGCGAAAGTGAGCGAGCGGCGCAATCATCTCGATTTGCAGATCAATCTTCTTTCGGAACAGGAAAACACCAAGATGTTGCAAATGCTGTCGCAGATTGCAGAGGTCGTTGGAGCCAGTATCCATAGTGACCCCGACATCAAAGTGATGCAGGAAGCGGCACGCCCCGATAAAATGCTCCAGCAAATTGATAAAACTATCGCGCAAATAGGCGAACAGAAGGACGCGACGCTGAACGAAAAAGACGATGCAAACGAGGAAAGCAAAGCGAACGACCAAGTTGTGTAACAAGCTCAACCGCCTACTTCTGACTGACTCATGACAGTTCTCCACCGTGTTCAATGGTCACCCTTCGTCTTGCGCGACGGTCGCATTTACGATGTGGTCGACGTGCGCGTGCTCGACGGTCGAGTACTCGATTACGAAGTGAACGTATTCCGGTTTTGCGAAGTCGAGATAACTCACCGCACGCGCGAATGGGACGCGATGGAGTTCCGCCATCTGTTTTATTTCTCTTCGCTCGACACACGAAAGTTCGAAGAAAACGAGCGGCGGATGCACGAGCAAATGGCGCAGTTGTGTCGCGGTTGGACGTGGCAATATCTGTGCGAGCACGCGGCGCCTGTCCCCTTGTCTCGTTGCCATAAGGCGATTGTCAAAGAATGGCGCTAAGTCGTCACTGATTTTGATGAACCGATAAAAACATGAAACTTTCCAAGCCCACCCACGAACTTTTTCCGGTCTCTGGCATAACCGAGCCAGACGCCACAAACCAGGCCATCGAAGATGCGGTGGCACGACAAGGCACGATCATTCTCTTGCCGCCCAGTCGTATCGTGCTCGGGAACGAGCAGCCGCGCACCGAGTTCGACCTGAATCATCTCCAGGAACTCGCGCTCAACATTTATGATCTGCGCGAGCGCAAGCGCGGCATCCAGCAAACCGGCTTTCTACAGCCGATCTCAGTCGGGTTGCCACCCGGCGTTTTCGATTTCAAAGGCCAACTCAAAAACACGGATTTCCAGTTTTTATTAAGTGGTCGCGGCGAAAACCGTTGGCGTAGCGCGACTATGCTTTCCACGACAGGCGTACTCGATAAACGCTTCGACGCGGTGGGCGAACTGCGTCGCGTCCCCGATTTACTGATCCCGGTTTACATCGAAGATTTGCCCGAAGACGAAGCGTTTGAACTCGCCTATTACGAAAACAAAAAACGACGCGACCTATCGCCACTCGACGAAGCGCGTGCCCTGCTCCGCATCAAAACACAATACGAACTCAGCTTTCGCGGCCTGGCCAGTCGCATCGGCGAAGATTTGGGATACGTGCAGGCGCGGCTGGAATTAGTAAAAGCCGGGCCGGATGTGCAACAAATGGTGCTGCAGCGGAGCGATTCGCTCGACATCGCGCGCAAGATCGACAAAATCCAGTCACCGCAGGAGCGAGAAAAGTTGATCCAGATGGTGCTGGATAAAAAACCAACGTCGGAAGTCCGCGCGCAAATTCAGCGGATTCGTGCTTTAGGTGAGGATGTCTCGGGCGATGACGCTTCAAACGACGATCCGAGTACTCGAACACGTTTCGGGTCACCAAAGGAAGCAGGCGTTCAAACCGCCTCGCGTTTCGACCTGGATGACACGTTGACGTTTCTGGAATCGCGCGCTCAAGAAACGCTGTCGCAGATGAAAAATGCCACGCTGTCAAAAAAACAAAAAACCGAGCTTTTGGAAAAAGCGCGCTACTGTCGAAAATTCTTTGAGCAAATGGAAGAATTTCTCGGTCGAAAATAACGTGTAACGCCAAGGTGCAGCACCAGCGTCTTAACGCCAAGCGCAAATAACGAATCGTCGAAAGTGTTTCAAGTCATCAGTCTTGTGCGAAAACCGATTGACAAAAAACACCGAAGTCAAGTAAAATAAAGGGCTGTCGGATGTTTTGAAACGCAAAAGCGGGCCAAGCCTTCCAAACTGATGACGCGAGTTCGATCCTCGTCTCTCGCTTTCTTACGAGTTCTCAGTTGCAGGTGCCATCCATTGAGAAATCAAAACTGAGAACTTTCTCGTTGCGCTCGTAGCTCAATGGACAGAGCCGCAGCCTTCTAATCTGCTGATGAAGGTTCGATTCCTTCCGAGCGCATCCTTCGCTTTCACGCCCTGCTCTGCGCGCTATTTCCGCTTCCACGCACTTTCCACTTGCATCACAAGGCTGGCCAGTTGACAAGTCAGCGGGCTTGTGTCATATTTCACAAAGTAGTTTTGATGGTCACCTTTTGTTGCCGGAAGCGAATGTGTTTGCAACGTTTTCTTTCGGCGAATTTTTATTGGAGAAGTTGTTGATTGAATGTGTCGAAGACATTATTCGACAGCGCGCCTGATGAGTTCTCATAACGAGTACTCGAACGAGCAGATGGAATACGGGCAGACTGGAAATACTGCTCGGGCGCCGATTATACCTTTTTGATTATGAGTTCATCGTTATCCTGGACGCGCACTTTGCAACAGGCTCGACGCAGCCGCAGCGGACGTTTGCTGATGCCGATTTCAGCAAGTATTTTGTTGTTCAACGTGCTTCCCACCGGACTTGTGCCGGAAACCCTGAACCCGAGTAGCGCCGCCGAACCCACCACTTCCACCACCGCCTCCAACGCAGCCGCTTCTCAAAGCAGTTCTTCGGCTCCCGCCGTATCCGCTACCACCAACACGACGAAAGCCACAGATGCTTCGTCCCCTGTTTCAACTGTTGCGCCTTCAATTGCCACACCGTCTACTGCGACGCCGCGCGTCGGCACGCCGATTTCGGTTCGTGCCATTGTCGCGGGCAAAACGACGCGCGCTCAGGTCATTTTGACGCCGGACGCGAACACCGTTGGCGCTGCTTTGCGTGCGATGGGCGTCACGGTCGGCAAGCTGGATCGCGTGCAGCCTTTGGCGAATGTGCGCGCTTACAACGGCATGACGATTCGCATGACGCGCATTCGTGCTGATTTGCAGACGCGCTTTGTCACATTGGATCCCGAAACGCGTTACCTGCCGACAGCGAGCATTGAGCGCGGCGAAGTGCAGCGCATCCAAGTCGGCTTGCCTGGGCAACGCGCGATTGTCGAACGCGTTTGGTCGCGCGACGGCAAAATCTCGCAGCGCGAAATGGTTTCGCAAAACGTGAAAACTCTGCCTCGCCCAACTGTCATCGCTCTGGGAACACGCGCGCGCTATTTGCCGAACAGCATTCCTTACCACAATCGTTATGCGCAGGCTTATCGCCTGGCGGCTCGTGGCGGTTCGCCTTTGGATCGCCTAAACGCGCGTTCGAGTACTCGAACGCCGACTTTCAGCGGTTCGTTGCGCGCCGTTCGCTCAATTGACCTTGTGGCAACGGGTTACAGCGGCGATCCGCGCGAAAACGGTGGTTCGACGCGCACTGCGACCGGTTTGCCGATTGGTTATGGCGCGGCAGCCGTTGACCCGCGCCTGATTCCTCTGGGCACCAAGTTGTATGTCGAAGGTTACGGCTACGCATTTGCGTGCGATACCGGCGGCGCCATCAAAGGTCATCGTATCGACCTGGCGTATGATTCATATTACATCGCTAACACCAAAGGCCGCAAACACGTTCGCGCCTGGATTTTGCAGTAAATTTTTTGGCGAAGGAAAACCTCCAGAGATTGTTCTGGAGGTTTTTTGTTTTTGGCATTTTTCATGTTGGTGTTTGTGCGATAATTAAGCGCAGAAACATGAGGAGACACCAATGAGTACGCGAAAAGTCACCGCACTTTTAGTTTTAGCCGCCGCACTTGTCGGCGCCAACGCATTGAGCATCAACGCCGCGCGCGCTGACGTGACATGGGAACATATCGGAACGCTGCAAACTTCGATGAACCCGAAAAAGCCGCTGCTTCAAGTCAAGATGTACAACACATGGACGGCGCAGCGTCATCGCCTGCTGCTGAACTATGCGGTCGCGCCTTCGATTGCCGGAAGAGCCGGAGAAATGCGCGACAGTTTGCCATCCATGCCGTCGATTCCCGCGCTGGCCGCCATGCCGTCCGATGGTTCGGTCAAACCCTTCGGTTCGATTGGTTTCGTGCAGCGTTTGGACGACGACCGCGTAATCGCTTATGAATCGCAGAGCCAGCGTTTCATCAGCGAGCCGCGCCTGGCATTGATGAAACGCTTGCGCTTCAATCCGTGGAAGAAACTGGCGCCGGAACTGGCCAACGAAGCGCCGCCGTCCTTGACCGATGAACAACGCACGCGCTTAAAAGCCGAAAGCGGCGCAATCCTGGCGCCGATTCGCAGTCGCATGGCCAAAACGTTTTTCCGCGCTTTGCCTGGGCAAAAGAACTTTTTCGGCTTAATTGGAAACGGTTACCGCCTGACGCAATTGTTGAACGTTGGCGGCATGCACAAAAACCAATCGTGGATTCGCGTTTCAACGGAATGGTGGATCGCGCCCGAAGACGCCAGTGACGCCGACATCAACACCTTCCAGGCGCAGACGAAAAAAGACCGCGCTGATCTGGGCGGATTGACCAACTCGATGTGGCTCAACGAATACATCGCATTGGCCGCGATTCCCAGCGACCCGATTTTGCGCGCCGCCTGGAACTCGTTGCAAATTCCCGCTGATGCGCCCGCCGGTGCGTTTCGTGGCACGCCGCTTTTAGTGATGACCAACATCACTCTACCGCCGCTGCAACGCGCGCGCTTCGGCGATGTTTTGTTCACTATGCGCTTGTCGCAGCGCAACACCGATCCACTGGCGAACACGGTTTTCGATGTGCCGCAAGGTTACAAATCGTATGACATTCAACCCGCGTTGAAAAAACTCGATCCCGTTCTCGATGGCTCGGCGTGGATTTCGCTGTGGGATTACGCGTTCAAAAACCAATAAAATTCACTTCGTAACAACGAACCCGAAGCGTAAGCGCGGGAGATAGTACATTTATCTCCCGCGCTTATGCTTCGGGTTCGTTGTTTTATTGAATCGAGTACTCGATTTAGCTCATGTGTTCGATAATGTTGTCGCCGAACTCGGAACATTTGATTTCGGTTGCGCCTTCCATCTGGCGCGCGAAATCATAGGTCACGCGCTTGGAGGCAATAGCGCCGTCTAAGCCTTTCAGTATTAAATCGGCAGCTTCGTTCCAGCCCATGTAGCGCAGCATCATTTCGCCGCTGAGAACAACCGAGCCTGGATTGACACGATCCAAACCAGCGTATTTGGGCGCCGTTCCATGCGTCGCCTCGAAGATCGCGTGGCCCGTCACGTAGTTGATGTTGCCGCCCGGTGCGATGCCGATGCCACCGACTTGCGCCGCCAAAGCATCGCTCAGATAATCGCCGTTCAGGTTGAGCGTCGCAATCACATCGAAGTCTTCGGGGCGCGTCAAAACCTGCTGCAAAGTGATGTCGGCAATCGCGTCTTTGATGACGATTCCGGCGCCGTCGCGTCCTTCAGGAATCTTGCACCACGGGCCGCCGTCAATTTCGACCGCGCCAAAAGCGTCTTTGGCCAATTGATAACCCCAGTCGCGGAAAGCGCCTTCGGTGTATTTCATGATGTTGCCCTTATGGACAAGCGTCACGCTTTTCTGCTTGTTCTTGATCGCGTACTCGATGGCCGCATAAACCAAACGCTGCGTGCCCAACTTGGAAACCGGTTTGATGCCGATGCCGACTTCGACTGGCAATTCGTCCGGACCCGAAGGCATCGCGCGTTTGGCAAACTCGGTCGTCGCTTCTGGTGTGCCGAAACGAATTTTCTTGAAGTCGTTGGGCATTTCGGTCTGGATGAAGTTCAAAACCTTGAGCGCCGCTTCACTGCCCGCCTCGAAGTCGATGCCCGCGTAAATGTCTTCGGTGTTCTCGCGGAAGATCACCATATCGACTTTTTCTGGGTGCTTGACCGGACTCGGCGTACCTTGAAAATAATGTACTGGACGCAAGCACACATAAAGGTCGAGCATTTGGCGTAACGCGACGTTCAAGCTGCGAATGCCGCCGCCGACCGGCGTTGTCAGCGGCCCTTTGATGCCAACCAGGTACTCATCAAAGGCCGCGACTGTTTCATCGGGCAGCCAGTTATTGAACTTCTGAAAAGCGTCTTCGCCCGCGAAAACTTCTTTCCACTCGATCTTCTTTTGTCCGCCGTAAGCCTTCTCAACTGCCGCATCAAAGACGCGCACGCTGGATGCCCAAATGTCGGGACCGGTGCCATCGCCGCGGATAAAGGGAATCGTCGGGTTGTTGGGAACTTGCAACTGTCCGTCTTGAATGGTGATTTTTTCGCTCATAAGGCTCCTGGTTTTGTAAGAACGCTAAGAAAATAGCCACAGAGAGCACAAAGAACACAAAATCAAGAATTGAGTACTCGATACTCTTTTTTCCTTGCGCTCTCTTTGTGCCCTTTGTGTTCTCTGTGGCTATCTTTTCTCGCTGTGGATTTAACGTTCGTCAATCGGTTGGTATTTCAAGCCTGTTTTGCCGACATATTCCGAATCGGGGCGGAACAGGCGATTATTGGCGTATTGTTCCAGCAAGTGCGCCGTCCAGCCGACGACGCGTGAACAGGCGAAAATCGGCGTGAACAAATCGCGCGGAATACCCAGAACGTGATACGCCGAAGCGCTGTAAAAGTCGACGTTGGGGAAAATGCCTTTGGCGGCGACTGTCGGCTGAAAGATTTCTTCGACGCGGTGCGAAATCTGAAACCACTTCGTGTCGCCTTTGCGCTTGCCAAGCTCTTCGCTCATCTTTTCCAAAATGACGGCGCGCGGGTCTTTGGCTTTGTAAACGCGATGCCCGAAACCCATCACTTTTTTCTTCGCCGCCAGCAAATTAGTCATGTAATCGTCCACATGACTCAAGTCGCCGATTTCCATCATCATGTTAGCGACCGCTTCGTTCGCGCCGCCATGCAACGAGCCTTTGAGCGTGCAAATCGCCGAAACCACAGCCGAATGCAAATCACTCAGCGTCGCTGCCGTGACGCGAGCAGAAAATGTGCTGGCGTTCAATTCATGGTCGGCGTGAATAATCAAGGCCGCATCAAAAGTTTTGACTGAATAATCGTCTGGCTCCTGACCATTCAGCATATACAAGAAGTTGTAGGCCAAACCTTTATCCGGCTTGGGATCAATCGGCAGACGGTCATTGCGGATGGCGTTCCACGCTGTGACAATGAGCGGCAATTGCGCAGCCAGGCGAACGGCTTTCTTGCGATTGCCCGCTTCGCTCATATCGTCGGCTTCCGCATCGAAAACACCCAGCGCCGCAACACAGATTTCGAGTACTCGCATCGGGTGCGAATCGAAGGGCAAAGCCTGCATGATGTCGAAAACGTGCGCCGGCAACACCATCGCGGCGACCAATTGAGCACGCAATTCGTCGAGTTGAGATTGCGTCGGCAAACTGCCGTTCCAGAGTAAGTAAGAAACTTCTTCAAAACTGGAATTGTGCGCCAGATCGTCAATATCGTAGCCGCGATAAACCAACTGACCTCGCTTGCCATCAATGAAACAAATGGACGATTGGGCGACCACGACGTGTTCGAGACCGGACGGTTTTTTATCGGACATAATTGACCTTTAAGCGTTGATTTAGATGATTCGAGTACTCGATTGCAGGGGCGCATTTCGTGCGCCCCGACGAAATTACTCGGGCAAAACCTGCAAAATGCGATTGATGCCTTCTTTGATGTTCTCCATCGAGGTGGCATACGAAAAACGAACGTGATCGGGAGCGCCGAAACCGCCGCCTGGCACGACGGCAACCTTAGCGACGCGTAACAAATAAGCGGCCAAATCGTCGGCGCTGTTGATTTGCTCGTCTTTGCCGACCATCACGCCGAACATTCCCGACACTTTAGGAAACGCATAAAAGGCGCCTTCGGGGCGAATGCAATCCCAGCCCGGAACATCGTTCAGCAATTCCCGGATCACTTTGCCGCGACGTTCAAATTCGGCCAGCATCGCGTGGTCGATTTCGCCATCGAGAGCCGCAATCGCGCCCGCTTGCGCGAAACTGGTCGGGTTCGAGGTGCTTTGAGATTGCAATTTGCTCATGGCGCCCGCCAGTTCTTTGGAAGAAGCCGTCCAGCCGATGCGCCATCCAGTCATCGCGTAAGTTTTCGAGCAGCCTTGAACGATCACGACGCGGCGCGCGAACTCTTCCGAATAGTGCGCGATGCTCCACTGCTCGTTCGGCGCGTAAACCATGTGCTCGTAAATCTCATCCGTCACGACCAGAACCTGCGGATAATCATCGAGTACTCGACACAATTCGCGCAGCGCGTCCGGCGAATAAACCGCGCCCGTCGGGTTGCTCGGACTGTTCAAAACGACGGCTTTGACGCGCGGATGACTTTTCAAAACATCGTCCAACTGCTGCGCCGACATCTTGAAACCGGTTTCCTGCGTCGTCGACACAAAGACCGGAACGCCGTCGGCCAACAGCACTTGATCGGGATAGGAAACCCAGTACGGCGCGGGAATCACGACTTCATCGCCCGCGTTGAGGATGCTTTGAAAAATGTTGTAAAGTGAGTGCTTGCCGCCGCACGAAACAACGATCTGATCGGGCGTATATTGCAATTTATTTTCGCGCTGGAGCTTGCGCACAATCGCTTCGCGCAATTTAGGCGAGCCAGCGGCGGCGGTATATTTGGTGTCGCCGTTTTGCAGGGCGGCAATACAAGCGTCTTTGATGTGCTGCGGCGTGTCGAAATCGGGTTCGCCGACATCGAACATGATGACATCTTCGCCAGCGGCTCTCATCGCCTTCGATTTCGCGGAAATGGCCAGCGTCGGGCTGGGCTGAATGCGGTTAATTCGTTCGGAAAGCATAATGTTTGGGGTTCTTTTTGTGGACGACAGGAAGAATACAACGCGGCGTATCTTACTGCGAAAACGAGGCCGTTGCAAACCGTTTGCGTGCGCTTCGAGTACCCGATTGGTGAAAATTGTAAGGGAACACAATGGAAGAAGACAACAACGAAGAATCGAAAGAACAATCGCCAGCACGGGCATGGTTCGATTGGTACATTGAGCGACTTGAAGGCAACTCAATTTATGCAGAAGAAATGGACGGTATTATGTATCGTTGTCCATGTTGCGATTATCAAACGTTGGGTTCAAGAGGCAGTTACGAGATTTGTCCCGTCTGCTTTTGGGAAGATGATGGACAAGACGATCACGACGCGCATATCATTCGCGGTGGGCCAAATGCTTCTCTCAGCTTGACAGCAGCCAGAAAGAACTACCAAAAGTTCGGCGCTTGTGACGAGCGTTCCTTGAAACACGTCCGACTACCAAAACCAAATGAAATGTAAATTCGAGTACGCGATTTCTACCAAGGAACAATTATGAATCTGAACCGCGTGCATAAACATTCATCGAATCATCGCAACGAGATTTTGAGCAGCGAAGTTTGCGGTTGTTTTTATTGCTTGAGCATTTATTCGCCGTCCGAAATTGAAGAATGGATTGACAACGATGAAAACCGCGTTGGCAAAACCGCGCTTTGTCCCAAATGTGGCATCGATTCGGTCATTGCTTCGACAAATGAAATCGTTGTAACGCCTGATTTGCTTCGTGAAATGCACCAGCGCTGGTTCTGACAACTTCCGATTTATGACCGATTCTTCCATCTTTTCCGCCGACGAACAACCTGACAACCGCTTTCGAGTACTTGATCATAAGAGAATTGAAAGCGACTGTTTCGTTTTATAGAAGGAAGTTGTCGGTAAGTTGTTGCAACGAGGTTGCCGTTAGTGAGTTTTGCCTTTATACTTCTGACTTCCTCAGGCTTTTGACCGAGCGCAAAAATCCTGATTTTCCGATTTTGGCGTTGTGTAGCGAAAGGCTATCGAAGGAATTTTCATGTCTAACACTTCGTCGCAACGCGCTTATCAACGCGACGACATGGCGCTGCGGATGCGTCGTCCGCCCGAAGAATATGTTTCGCTGCTGTCGCAAAACGAGCAAGAGTTTCGCAATTACGTTCACACCTTTGAAAATAATCCCGCCTTTGATCGCCTGATTCACGACGGCGTGGTTCACAAGGTGCGCTTGCGCGGCAAAATTCCGCGCGGCAAATATGAAGAGTTCATGGACGCGCAGCTTTTGACGTTCCTGAAAGAATATCGCATCGAGACTTTTGAAGGCTGGGAACGCGATTTCCTGTCGCCCAACGCGCAACATCGAGTACTCGAACTGTCGCAGAAATATGAGATTCCCGCCGGAACGCTGTTGCGCCAGTTGCGCTACATTCGTTCCTCCGATCGCGGCGCGGTTCCTCTTTCGCGTATTCTCACCGAGCGCGACGGCCAAGGCGAATACGATCAGGTCGAAAGCGCGCCCGGCGGCGAAATGGTCGACCTGAGTGAAACCATTGAGTCCACGCGCGAATTCGTCGAGCGCTACAGCGTTTCCGAACAAGATTTTCTCGATCTGGTTTTGGGCGGCGAAGCGACACCAGAAGAGCTGACCGAGCGTTTCGGATGTTCTCTGCGCGAAGCCGAAGAATTGCTCGAAGCGACCGACCGCGTTTATCTGGCGCAAACTTATGAAAGCGAAGGCCGCGATACGGGCGCGCACGCTTCGCGTAGCAGTCGCATCGGTGAAGAACCGGTTGCTTTCGTTCAAGTCGTCGAAGGCCAACTGGCGATTCAATTCGATCACGATTCGATTTATGCGCAACGCTATCGCATCAAGCGCGACGCCAAAGTTGACGCTGTTTTGGCCGCCGACGCCCGCGATTTATTGACGCGCGCGCGCTTTATCAATCAAAGGTTATCGGCTTTATCGCGCTTGATTACGACTTTGTGCGGACAACAATTGGAATATTTGGCGACCGGCGATTTGCGAAATTTGAAACCTTTGGCGCAGGCCGATCTCGCGCGCGAACTGGGCGAACATCCTTCCACGGTGTCGCGCTTGATACGTGGCAAAAGTGTTGAAACACATTGGGGTAAGATTCCGTTGCTGTTCCTTTGCCAAAGCAAAACCGATGTCGTGGCGCGCTTGATCGCCGAGTTTCCCGATTTGACCGATCAGGCTGTCGTGTCGCGCTTGCGCGAAGATTTCGATTGCCAGATCGCGCGCCGCACCGTCGCGTATCATCGTGGCAAGCGCGTGCGCCGCAACAAACGCCACAAATCGAAAAATGATGCGCCCACACCCGAAGCGAAGGGTCAAAACGCAAAAAGTCAAACTAAGAAACGTGAACCGTAAGATGGCTGGTAATGGCTCAATCGATTTGATCTGTCTTACCACCTGGGCCACTGCCAAATTATTTTTCGATTGTTCGCTGCCGCTATTTTATGAACGTCAGGGAGAACCGTTGAACGTACTCGCCCGATTTGCTCAAAGCTCCAATTGTGTCACTGTTCAACACCGTCGTTTCTCCGCTGTCCCTCGCGTCGGTTTTGCTATCGCCTTTGTGGTCGCCTTGTTTTCGATGTCGCCAGGCGCGCATTCGGCGCCGCTTTCCACGTCGCTTTCGAGTACTCGATTGGCCCAGGTCAGCGATAGCAACGGTAGCGATAGCAACGGTGTTGATAATAATCTTGCGCTGCCACCTGTCAATCGCAATCTTCCAACGGCGACAACCCTGGCGCCCGATGCGCAATTGGTGGCGTTGTCCGATATTTTGGTGTCGAATGCCGCGCCGCAGCAATTGAACGACGCGCGCTTGCAACTGGCGAAAACTGCGCGCTTGCTGGCGGCGCATGATGCGAATACGCTGCAAATCTTCGGTTTACAAGATACGAGGGCAATTGCGGTCGGCGTTGCACCGGCTAAGAAAAAGGGCAAGGTCAACCGCGCTCTGCCGATTTCGGACGCGAGCAGTTTGCCACTCAAGATGACTTTGTCGCGCCTCGCGGTTTCGCCTAACGGCACTTTGATGCGCGTCACGATGGAAGCTTTGCCACCCAAAAACGACGCGTTGGTTGCGGTCAGTTCCAACGCTGTCAATGCCGCGCCGCAGCCGTTTGTCAATCAAGCGCTTTTTACTGGCGCTCGCACTTACGACTTGTGGTATGCGCCGCAGCCGGACGGGAGTTTGGCGTTGCAAGCGTGGCCGGTGGCGCGCGATGCCGCTGACGTGATGAGCGACGAAGCCGAGCGACACTGGCAAAACAGCGCCGATGTCGATAGTGCTTCCCTCGACAACAGCGGCGCACATGGATCAGCGCATTCTGCGTCAGTTGCGGATATGGACGCGGCCTCAACCGTCGCCGAAAGCTCGGTACCTTTGGCGACGACGCGCGAAGGCGACATTCTCGATTTGGTCGCGGAATATCGCGGCGGTCAATGGCTGCCTTTGCGCGCAAGTGCTCCCTGGCGCGGTGCCCTGCTCGACGATGGAGCGCTGGCCCAGGCCGCCGCGCGCATGAAAACGTTGCAAACACAAGCCTCGAACGCCGCCACTGCGGATTCGGGTAACGCTTCCAACGCCGCGCCGCTTTCGAGTACTCGAACTGTCGTCGAAGCGCAAACGGCGCCTTCGGCTGCATCCGATGGCTCATCGGTTTCCGCGGTGACGCCACTCACGCCCACGGCGGCGCTGGCTAAGAACAATGCGAATAGCGGAGCAGCTTTGCGCAACGTGCGTTTTTGGCTGGTGGCGCAGATGAGTCGTTATCGCAGGCGTGCGGCGGGCACGGCGCATTTTCTTTTTCAGCGCGGCCTGACCGGCTGGATTGGCATTGATTCGGTTTTTGAAGCGGCGAAAGGCGCTTCCGATTTGTCTTACGCAGCGGATGAAAACGCCGTTCGTAGTTTTCGGGCGCAAATGCAAGGCGAAGGCTATTTATCGGCGACTTCGCACCGCGACTTCGCGCTTTTACTGGCGCGCGTGCATCTGCTGAACGAAGCCGCTGACCAACTGGCTCAAGCGCGCTTGATGCAGCCCGATCTGGTTTCGGACAAGCAAACGCAAACGTTCGAGCGCAATCGAGTACTCGATCCGCAAATTCAAGCGCAATCGCAGCGCGACGCTTTGAAACGCGTCGGCTTCTCGCCCGAACATCCCATCTTGCGAATTCCCTATTTGCTGTCGCAATTTCGCCGTCAACCTTCGCCGCTGACAGCCTTGCGCTTGGGTTTGGAGTATTCGCGTCTGGGCTACGAACGCGAAGCCGCCGCGAGTTTGACTTACGGCGAAGCGAACGCGACGCAGTTCTTGGCGTTGACGACCACGAACGACATCGACCGCGCATGGTTTGGCGTGTTGCGCGATCAGTTGCGCAATCGGCTGGCGCTGGCTCCGTCCAAGCCGCCGAACACTGTGCGCTCCGATTTGTTTACCGTGCGTTGTTCATTAAACGACCCTAACGCGCCGCAACTTTTGGCCGGTTTGGAAGCCGCGCAATATAAAATCTATTCGAGTTTTGGCGTGCCGATGGGCAACACCGAAGTTATTTTGTGGAGCAGCCAGAACCAGTTTCAGGCATATACGACGCGCCAGGCCGGACGCAACACATCAGAATTCGTAACAGCTTTGACGATCACGCAACTCGTGAACGCCGATGTTGGGCCAGTCGTTTTGGGCGAGGAAATCAACTTTTTCGCTGACCCGCGCGCCGACTCAATTTCGACCATTGCGCACGAATACGGACACATCGCGGTGCGCGCTCTGGCAAAAGGTCGCGCCGTTCCCGATTGGCTCAACGAAGGCATTGCGACCTACACAGAAGGCGGCTACGACAATTACATCAAGCGTGTGCGCGCGGGAAAAGCGGCGGGCACATTGCTTTCGATGCCCGAATTGCAAGCTTGGAACGTGGACGGCGAACGCGCTTTTTTGGCGTATTCGCAAGCCAATTCGATGGTCGATTTCATCGTCGCGCGCTGGGGCAACACGGCGGTTCTGGATATTTTGGGACAAATCGGCAAAGACATTCCGCCTGATGTCGCCCTGCGCCAAACCTTGCGCGTCACGCCCGAAGCCTTTTATCAATTGTGGCTGCAAAACGGCATCAAATAACGAACCCTGAGTGTAAGCGACGGGCTTGAGTAACAGTCAAATGTAGTTGCTACTCAAGCCCGTCGCTTACGATTCGGGTTCGTTATCGAGTACTCGAAGTCAACAAAAACCTGATCAAAAACAATGGCCATTTTACCGATTCGCATTTGGGGCGACCCGATTTTAACGCGCCGCGCGCAAGCGGTTGACCGCATCACTAACGTCGAGCGCAAACTCATCAAAGACATGATTGAAACGATGGAATCCGCTGATGGCGCGGGTTTGGCGGCGCCGCAAGTCGGCGTTTCCAAGCGCATTTTCGTCTTCCGTCGCGGCGATGAAATTCGCGCTCTCATCAACCCGAAGATTATCCGTCGTCCCGGCGAAAAGAAAATCGGCAACGAAGGTTGTCTGTCAATTCCTGGCGTGCAGGCCAAAGTCCTGCGCCATTCGCGCGTTATTATCACAGGCCGCGATGAAAGCGGCCAAACCGTTGAACTCGACTGCGAAGATGGCGACGAACAAGGCCGCGCCGCGACTTGCGTACAACACGAACTCGATCATCTGGACGGCGTGATGTACATCGGCAAAGTCGAGCCGGACACGCTCTCGTGGCTGATCGAAACCGTCGATGAAGACGGCGAAGACGACGTAATCCTGCGCCCAACCACAATCGAAGCCATCAAAACCGCGTATTCCAAGCGCGAACTGCCGCGCGACTTGCATATTTTAGATCAACTGCGCGACCGCATAATGAAGAAGTAATCAGGCGCCGATGGAAGCGATTCTTTTTTGCGGCATTCAGGCGACAGGCAAAAGCACATTTTATCGTCGTTATTTCGCGGCGACGCACGCGCACATCAGCCTGGATGTTTTGAAGACGCGGCGCCGCGAAAGTCGGGCGTCGCAAGCGTGTTTGGAAGCGCGACAGCCTTTCGTGATTGACAATACGAACCCGCAATCGAGTACTCGAATGGCTTATATCGCAGCAGCGAAAGCGGCTAATTTTCGCGTTGTTGGATATTATTTTCAATCTCAATTGCAGGAATCTTTGGCGCGCAATGCGGCACGCGAACCGTCGCAAATCGTTCCGCTCGTCGGCGTTTTGTCGACTTATAATCAGCTACAAATCCCGCGCTGGGACGAAGGCTTCGACGCGCTTTTCTATGTTCAAATGGAAGCCGACGGTTCGTTTTCGATTCACGATTGGAATGAAGAAATGATTCTCGCACCCTGAATTTTCATTATGAACTTTGACGATTTCGATGCGCAAATGCGGCGTTTTGAAACCTCGCGCGATACGTTTCTGACGCCCGATGTTTTTGTCGTTGCGCGACTTGATGGACGCAATTTCACGCGCCCGACGAAAGAACAGCTTCCTCTGACAGAGCCGTTCGACGACAAGTTTCATGGTTGGATGACGGAAACTGTACAGCATTTGATGACATGCGGTTTTCGAGTACTCTTCGGCTACACACAAAGCGACGAAATTTCGCTGTTGTTTCACCGCGACGAAAACGCTTTTGGCCGCAAAGAGCGTAAATGGAACTCGGTTTTGGCCGGAGAAGCGAGCGCCAAATTGTCGTTGCTGGCGAACCATCTCGTTTGTTTCGATTGTCGCCTGTGTCCGCTTCCCACATCGCAGAACGTTGTCGATTATTTTCGCTGGCGCAGCGAAGACGCGCATCGTAACGCGCTCAATGCGCATTGTTACTGGGCTTTGCGCAGCGAAGGAGTGGGCGTGAACGCTGCGACGAAGCGAATCGAAAACTTGTCGAACGAAGAGAAATTGCAATTGTTGAAAGAACGCGACATCGTTTTCGCGCTTCTTCCACAATGGCAAAAACGCGGCGCGGGCATTTTCTGGCAAAGGCGCGAAATCATCGGTCACAATCCGCTTTCCAACAAAGATGTTTCGACAACGCGCCGCGCTCTTGTTATCGAGGAAAATTTGCCAGAAGGCGAACAATTTAGTGCGTGGCTGCGCGATATTCTCGACGAAGAACATTTATCGAATCCAAGGAGAAGCACGAGATGAAACGATTGTTCTGGTTGTGTATCGTGCTGGTATGCGGAACAGCCATGGCCGGGGCGGCAACACCGATTATGGTGCAAGATTTTGAAAGGCCTGCTGCGTTGCCCAAAGTGTGGGTCGTGGGAATTCCCAATGAGAATGCGACGGTCAAGTTGGCGACTGAACATCCGTTCCAAGGGCAACAATCGCTGAATCTCCATTATCGATTCACTGGCGCGGGGCAGTACTTAGGCGTGCCGATTCCCGTCAAAATTCAGGCGCCAATTCATAGACTGCATTGGATGATGTATGGCGATAGCTCGAATTGTGGATACGGCCTTTATGTGATTGATAGCAGCGGTGAAACGCACAAGTATCGCAATCCAGCAACGATGAAGGTCGATTTCAAGGGCTGGAAAGAAATCGACATCGATCTGGACGCGCCCCACGAAACATGGGGTGGAGATAAGAACGGGAAAATCGATTATCCGATCACCGGCATCACCTTTGAAATCAGTCACGACGACAAGACGCCGGTGGAAAGCGATCTGTACTTCGATGCGCTAAGCGTCGACTCAGACAAGAGCGCGGTAGAAACTTTGGGTAGCCAGGTGTCCGTGGTCGCGCCCGCCTACGGCGCGGATGTCAAAGGGAACACGCGCATTTTCCTGACAGCGCCCGGCTACCAACGCGTGACCGTGCATTGTTGGAAGCAAGGCGGCGTCTTTGGCTCCAACTCCACTGTTGCCACCGTTGTCCCCGACGCCAAAGGCAACGGTTCATTCGTCTTTCCGGCCAACAATTATCCGCACGGGCCGATTACCGTGACGCTCACCGGTGAAAACGGCGGCTTCACGGATCACTGCTATCTCCAGCTTTATAACAAGGGCGGCGTTGCGTGGCACGAAGGAATGCCCAAAACTCCGCCAGCAGCGGCGGGCATGAAACTCCTTTTCGCCGATGACTTTAACGGGCCGCTTTCGATTTCGAGTACTGATTCCCACGTGACATACTACGCCCACAAGCCGCCCAACGGCAGCCAGGATTTCAGCACGCTGCCGTTTTCCGACTATGAATCGGCGAAGAATCCCTTTTTCCAGGTTGATTCTTATTTGCGTATCCGCGCCGATGAAAAAAAGAATAGTTCCGGCTTGTTGTCTTCGCTAAAGAATGACGGAAGTGGTATCAAGGCTAAGCTCCCCTGCTATTTTGAATGCCGTTTTCTCGGCCCCAACGCTATCGGAACCTGGCCAGCTTTCTGGCTGCTGACCGATTACATGACCGATGTAAAAAACGGGAAACCTGATAACGCGGTGCCGGTAGACGAACTGGACATCATCGAGGCTTATGGAGGCGAAGGCTTGCACGAGCCAAACGCGTTCGACACCTACATGATTACACCTCACGCGTGGAATCAGGGCGAAGCTGGCAAGGCCGCTGAATCTCTATCGTTCAAAGCGATGAACAATCCGGCTTCCATGAAAAAATTGGGCATTCCGTCCACCTGGTATGAAGCTTTCCACACCTACGGCTGCAAGATCACTGCAACCGATACCATTTACTACTGCGACAACATCGAGGTCGGGCGGCACAAGACGCTGGAGGCTTCCAAGAAGTATCCGTTCTTTTTTCTCATCAACCTGGCGACAGGCGGTGGCTGGCCCGTCGATCTTTCGCGCTACGATGGCCGCGCCGATATGTATGTTGACTACGTGCGCGTTTATCAGGGATAAGTAGGAAATACAAAAGAACAACTTCGATGACAGGAAAATCATCCGAGCAGCGTATCGGCATTGCAGCGCCCGCCAGTGAGAAGTTGCGCGGTGGTATCGAGCGCCTGCGTCATCGCGCGGCGGCTGCCAAAGGCCAGCGAAGCGAGATACACCGATGGCGGGTGCTCCGACGCCAAAGGGCGAGAGATCGGCGCCAGGGTTTCAGCCGTCAACGTCTCCGGCGCGAGTACTGAAGAAGGGACGGTTTCTGAAGGGAAGGCAAGAGTACTCATCTTATGCCGAAAAATGGCGATTCAGTTGGGCCGTAAAGCGATTAATTACGGCTTGCACCAATTCATTCGTAACTGCGTTTATCATACGAATATTTGCTTCATAGTCGTCTTGGTTCTGCTCCGCTGTCAAAACTACGCGAAACGGTTGAGTGCTTTTGTTTTGTTTAATGCCTTCCTGTTTCGATTTGCGGCCAGTTATATAAGTAAAGTCATGCTCCTCGATAATGTTTTTGAACTCGGCTGACAGGAAAGCCTGAACCATTTCCAGTTTAATTGCGTTCAGTTCTGGGTCTGTTGCGGCATTTGGACATTCGACGTGTAACTTAACGCTGTTCGGTTTGGCATGACTGATTTCCCAATGAACCCAAAAAAAGTCACGCCCCACGCTATGACTGCCCTTATTCTTCGACCAGTGCCAGCCTTGCCCGTAACCAAATATATACGGACCGTCTTTTGAGGCGCCATTTACAAAAATCATTATTTTACTCTTTTGAACAGTGTGCCATCAATTTTATCACAGCTACGGCCACAGCCAAGAAATAGCGGACACAATGGACTGCGTTGCGGGTTAATAATGAAAAGCGCGCCCGAATCGAGTACTCGACGGGCGCGCTTTGGTGCGTGGACTTGACAGGTTTTCGCCGCGTGGATTCGTATAACTTTTCCTATACGAAAGACAATCATCTATTTGAAACTGGCCCACTTTTAGGGGGCAAGGTCAGTTAAAGCGGCTGGCTTTCATGCGGTTCTCCTTTGCCGTCTACTGTAACGGGAGAACTCGCATTATCAATGGCATACTTTCTGGGTAGACACTTCTCTATCAGTAGAACCACAAGAAGATAGCGACATAAAGCGGCGGCGGTGGAATCCACACACCAGAATGATCAGATGTTGGGGAAAGCGGCGGGTCATTGACGATTGCTGCCCTGATTTATTTCGCTGTAGATCACAATCATAGACTGGGTTGCAACCCGCACCACTGGTTATTTAGTCAGCGTTTGAGTGAAATACGCACATCGTGGCCAGCATGGGCCGACCAGTTTTTCAGCGTGAAAACGAGGTCTTTGAGCTTGGTATCCGGCGGCACCGCGAAGAGGACAGTCATGTTCTCCGCAGAACCGGGCAACAATGGCTTCGTTACCCAATCGCCCTTGGTTTGCATATCGTAGATAATCGGCGGATAAGAGTTGGCGTCGAAATCCGTCAGCGCCGTTTGGGGGTCATCGGAGTAGCAGTCCAACTGCTCGACCTTGTTCTGCTGCCTGTTCTTGACCTGGCACTTGATCGCAATGAACGTATAACCAGCCTTTGGTGTGAAGGTATGCAGAGTGCTGTCAACTTCGGCGGCATCATGATACTTGGCGAAGTCCTGTTCGCTGTTGAGAACTTTCAAGGTGTATGTGTTGACCTGCTGCACATCCAGCACCTGAAAGCTCCACTTGCCATCGAAGAGAACCTGTCCGATCTTGCCATTCAGTCCTTCCACCTGATTTGCGCCACCCGCTGGTTTCTTCGGCGCATTTGGTTTGGCCTTGTTAGAGCCGGTAGATCTATTGTATGTCGTCGCTGCATGGCCGGTGAGGACTACGCTCAGGGCTACGCTCGCAGCCAGAAAGCACAGGACGTGCGTGTTGTATGAACATACTTTAAGTCGCATTGTTTCTCCTTCTACTCTTGCCTCATATCAAATTCAAGTGTCTGCAAGGAACGGGGTCTCTCGCTCTGGCGCCAGCAGAGCCTTCGCTTTGTTCATTCAGGGGCGGCCCTGCCGGATGTTGTCGCGGATATACCTGAAGTAGAGATCGTTGGGATCCTTAGGCGCCTGGCCCGCCGCGCGCATCCCGGCAAACCATTGATCCACAATCGCGCCTTGTTGCTCGGTTCCAAAATCTCCCCACGGGCGACCGGGCGCGCCGTAGGCATACGCGCTGCCGCCGAACTGGTCATGCCCCTGAACCACGACGTCCTCACAAAGGAGGCCGGGCAAAAACGTTCTGTTCTGGATTTGCCAGACATGAGTCAGTTCGTGAATCAGAAGTTGCCCTCGCACGGGGTAACTTTTGATAGGAGCCATCGGGGCGTTGAAGGAAGGCCCCAAGTTGACATAGATGTTTTTGTTGTCTATGCCGGGGATGGTAAACGCGCGCCCCCCAAGCCCAGCCAGGTTCGTCAGCCAGATTTTTTCCCTTGACGGCAGTGTGTTGCCGAAAACTGTCTCGGCAAAGGCGGCTTCCTGAACATTTAATCGGCGTTTCTGGATCAGCGCGTTGGTCACGGCACCGGCGGCCACGCCTGCGGGCACAGCTAGAACTAACGCTCCGCCCGATGCGAAAACCGCGATTCCGGCGATCAATCCAAATTCGCTGCCCAGGCCCAGATCGCCAAAGACCTGACCCATTTCTCGGCCCAGCCCGATTACGACTCCCAGCGCGCCACCTACAGTGTGCGTTCCGATATCCAACACGAACGAGGCGACATCTTGAACGGCGCCGATCACGCCCGTCGGCTTGTATTCCTTGGTCACAGCCAAGCTACCCGCCTTCACATCGGGCCAGAAGTCCTTGATAAACGGATGCGAGCCTTCGATGTTACTATCGCTATTGCGGTTCTTATTGCCTACAACATGACCCTCGACATGACCGCTGTGCTGCAACGCGAAAGCCAAACCGTTGGTAGCGGTAAAGATGGCACGCACTTGAAAATCGTAGTCGGCGGCTCCGCTGTCGTGCAGATGAGAGTGCGCCTTGTAGGTGCCGTCGCTGCGGAGCGTCAGGTCAACCCATCCACGGAGCGCGGTTCCTGTTGGAGTCGTGATGTCGCCGTGAAAGTGAGCTTCCTCCAGAGGAGCGGCGGCTTCTGGCGGCGCTCCCAGCCCCCCCATGAGCGCCGTCAGGGAAACAGGCGCCGCCAAGCCGGAGCGTTGGGCGAGGGCGCGCGTGCTCATCGGCACGTCGTTGATGCCCGCAGCGCGGGCGGCTTCACGCAGGCTTTTCATGATGATTTTCCTTTGGCCGGTTCAACCCGCCAAGCTGTTACTGCAAAGAAACCAGAATGGGAATAAGCCCTTGACCTTCGGGCAGACCGCGCAAAGCTTTCCCCACGACGGCGCCGAACGCTTGAACTGGATCACCGGCTTTCATAGCGTGTCCGGGCGTATCGGAAGTGGTGAGCAAGTCGCCCGCTTCGATGGCGCCATAACGCGCATCGGCTTTGCAGAAGACCTTGCCCATCAAGGCGACGGGCTTGCGTGGGCGTCCGGTCGGTTTCTTGTCGAGAATCAGGCCCGGCTTGTAGTCGCCCGCCCCCGAAATGACGCCCGCCACGCGCTTGTCATACGCTTTCTGGCTCAGTTGCAGCGCGCCTTCTTCGCACAACACCATGACCGTGCCCGCCTCGATAGTTTCGGCGTCCACGATGTCGAAGTCTTCCGCGCAGTCCGCATTGATCAGGCGAATGTCTCCCGTTACTTCCACATCACCCTCGAAAAAACCGGCCCGGCCCTTCCCAGTCCCGGCTTTGGCATGAAGCGCCGTGCCGGTGTCGCTGTAAGCATCCACCCCGATGGGGCCACTCCCTGTAACACCAGTACCATATGGCGAGGTTCCACGCACACCAACGCCTGTGTTTGATACGCCGTAAACGCCCGAATGTGTGTCGCTCTGGCCGCTAACGCCTGTTCCGTTGGGGCTAATTCCCCTGATGGCCGTACCGTGACCCATGGATGCTGTGATAGCTGCCGCTTCGTGCGGGAGACTCTTTTGAAGACTGGCGAGATTAACAAAGAGGGGTGTCGAAGTCTCCTCAGTTGCTGCTGGTGTGGCATCTCCTTGTGCTTTCGCCGGTTTGGTGAGGGGCGTGATGACTGGCAGCAGGAACATCAACCCGCCCGCCATGACCATCTTCTGAATCATCGCGCGCCGCGAATCGTCGCTCGCACTAACTGGGTGTTGAACCGGGCTACTGAGCAATTGGGCTTTGTCGAGCGTGTCCAGCGACAGCCAGACCAACTCCTCGTCGAGCGGTTGTTGCAGTTCAGCCGACAGCAACCGCGTGGTGTCCGCGATGGCTTGCTTCCCGTCGCAGTGACGCCACACCCACGCCGCCGTCGCGTTGAGACGATGCGCGCAGAAGTTCCTGGCATCGTAAACCAGCAGTCCCTCGTCCAGTTGCTCGATGAACAACTCGTCCTGTCGCGCTTTCGGCAATTTCCCGCTGTTGCTTTTCATAGTGACTCCGTTGTAATCTGTCTGCCAAATCCACGCCTCTTAGCTGTGAGGAGGTTTTGCACTGGAAAACGGGGAGAAGGCGATCATCACGTCAGTCGGGGCAGCGATCACGGCTGTAAACGTTGCGAACGCAACCAGCCGCACGC
Source organism: Abditibacteriaceae bacterium (assembly GCA_965277285.1). Taxonomy (GTDB): domain Bacteria; phylum Armatimonadota; class Abditibacteriia; order Abditibacteriales; family Abditibacteriaceae; genus DASVUS01. Next base: position 1,136,104 of record OZ255721.1, read on the forward strand.
TTTTCCACGTCGCAAATCAAGCAATTATGCGATACGTTTCCGACCGATGCGCGTAATCTTACTTTACCTTGGTAAACAGAACAAGTGCGGGGAGCTTGAGAAACCTCTAGATCTTCATTACATCAAGTGGAACAAACCGGGGCCACATCAAGCCAAAACCATTTCGCTGCTCGATTCTTGCAACTCCGCGTTCGTTCCTAACCCGTGCAACGCTTCAAACTTTTGTGCCATGAACGAACTGACCGCTGACCGTGATAGGCAGAGCCAAAGTCAAGCTCTTCGAGATGCGCCCGGTGAAGCAAACCAAAGTGCATCAAAAGGGCGACCTGGCCGAGCTTGTGTATTCGAACTCGCTCAAGTCGAACTCGCTTGACAAAGCGACGGGATTGACAAAGTGGGAAATGCAGCGGCTCGATTTGCTGATTTTACAAGCCGACGACGAAAGCGCGCTTGCGGTGGTCGGGCGAAGTTTGTGCAGCGTAACGTACCGGTTGGAACAGCATCCGAACATCGAACTCGTGCGCGAAGAAGCGACGGAGATTTCCGTCTTCGCCTGCTAAGGATGCACCTTCTTTTCTCAAACTGGAAGCAAAGGCTCAATCAACTTCCACAACACATCGGAAATCACAAACTCTTGAACTGTAATCTCTTGGTTGTATGCGACACAGTTCATTACCCTATTCGGATAGATTCTTATGTGAATCTTTCTTGCTCAACATTCTCTTCGCAAGACGAGGGGCATAGTTCCATACTATATTGACATTCACACCGATAAGTATGATGCGGAATAGGTTCGCGGGGTCTCCCATCCAATAGAACCCGAGCCAAACAGCAACCCTGATCTCAAGAACAGTGACAATGAGAGCGAGGATGAAAGCGACAATCCACGTTCCTACCAATACTAAAGACTTATTCATGGATAACTCATCATAATTCAACGGTTGCTGGGTTGAGTATGTGCGATGCGTTGCATTATCCCGCCAAATACTCCACCAAACGCGCCTCTACCGATCGTTTCTTGATTGTTGGTGTTGAATTGGCGATCAAACCTGTCTGTCGCTGCCCTTCTAAACACGAAACTTTTCGCAATAGTGGCAAAAAGATTGATTTTCAATATTATTCAAGGCACCACCATCGTCACCAATTAACCGCAATAACAGCGAATGGTTCGACAGCCCTTCGATCATCGCCACAACGTGCTCACGCGCTGCTGGTCCCAAGTTCTGCATCAAGCGCCCAACATAAGCCGCTTCCAGCGCCACCACATCGTCGCGTGCCTCAATCGAGTACTCGATTGAGGCCCAGCCGCGCCGCCTGTTCTTCGTCCCACACAAACTGCGCTTCGTGCAAAACAAGCGACCGCTCGTAGGGCGAACAATTCAGCGAATGATCGCGCGGCGTTCTCAACGAAACGCAGTCATACTAAGCGCACCTTTATGAAACTGATTTTTATGGGCACGCCCGCGCTGGCCGTCCCGTTTTTGGAACGTTTGCACAACGAACACCAAATCGTCGCGGTGGTGACGCAGCCCGATAAACCTGCCGGACGCGGACGCAATTTGCAAGCGCCGCCGCCCAAAACTTGGGCGAACGAGTACTCGATTCCAGTTTTGCAGCCCGAACGCGCGCGCAACGAAGCGTTTGTCGAAGAATTGCGCGCCTTCAACGCGGACGCGATTGCGGTTGTGGCTTACGGGCAAATTCTGCCGCGCGCGATTTTAGAAATGCCGCGTTTGGGTTGTCTCAACGCGCATTTTTCACTGCTTCCGCGTTGGCGTGGCGCGGCTCCTGTGCAGCACGCGCTGATTTCCGGCGACACAACGACTGGCGTCACGATTCAGCACATGGCCGAAAAACTGGACGCGGGCGACATCGTTTTGCAACGCGAATACCGAATTTCACCACAAGAGACGACCGGCGATTTATGGCAAGCCTTGACGCCGATTGGCGCGGACGCCTTGAGCGAAGCCCTGCATCAACTGGAAAATGGAACGGCTCAGCGCACGCCGCAAGATGAATCTCTGATTACTCTCGCGTCGCAACTCAAGCGTGAAGACGGGCTTCTTCATTGGAACGAAACAGCGCGCAATCTGGTGAATCGCGTGCGTGGAACGAATCCATGGCCGGGCGCTTGGACAACTTTCAACGGCGCGATTTTGAAGGTTTGGCGAACGGAAGTCGTCAGCGATGCGTCGGGCGCAGCCGGAAAAGTTTTAGAAATTGACGCGCGCGGCCTCGTTATCGGCGCGGGAGAAAACGCGGTGCGTTTGCTGGAAGTTCAAGGCGAAGGTCGCCCAAAAATGAGCGCAGCAGATTGGGCGCGCGGCACACGCTTGGAACGCGGCCAAAACTTTGGCGAAGCTTCGTCGCAGATGGAACAAGGCGCGCTTCATGGATGAAACGCCGCGACACGCCTCGAAAACTTCCGAACCGCGAAATGTTCCAAAATCGCGTATTTTGAGTACTCGAAAGCCCGTTTTACCAGAAAAAACAGCCTCGCAAGTTCGCACGAATGCGCGACAAACGGCGTTACGCGCTTTGACGCAGCTCGAAACGAGCGAGTCGCCGCTTTCTGCCCTGCTCGACGGACAAAAACAGGATAACGCCAGTCGCTCTTTTGCGCGCGAATTGGCGACCGGAACAATACGTCATCGTGCGCGCCTGGATTGGACAATCGAGCCTTTGCTGAAGAAACCGCTCGAGAAATTGGACGCGCCAGTACGCAACGCTCTGCGCCTGGCAGCTTATGAGCGCATCATTTTGCAGACGCCACATGCCGTCATCGCCGACGAATACGCCGAACTGATGCGCGGCGAAAAGCTGAAGTCCGCCGTTGCTTTTGTCAACGCCGTCGCGCGAAAATTGCCCGCGACATGGCGCAATTCACCTTCGCCCGAAAAAACACCAGCGCGTCATTTGGCGACTGAGTTTTCGCATCCTTTGTGGCTCGTCGAACGCTGGATCGCGCGTCTTGGTTTTGAGAAAACACAGGCTTTGTGCGCCGCCAATAACGAAATCGCGCCATTGTCTTTGCGTGTTAACACAACGAAAACCACGCGAGTTCGAGTACTCGAAAGCCTGCAAAGTCGCGGTCTGGCAGCGTTTGAAGGCGAACTTTCGCCGGACGCGATCTTGGTGGAAGGCGCCAATGGTTCGCCCGAAAGCTGGCCGGAATGGGCGCGCGGCGAAATTATCGCGCAGGACGAAGCCGCGCAACTCGTCGCTTTTGTTATGGCGCCGCAAGAAAACAGCTTTGTGGTTGATATGGCTGCGGCGCCTGGCGGAAAAACGACGCATTTGGCGCAGTTGATGAACGACAAAGGCCGCATTCTGGCGCGCGACCGCAGCGAAGGTCGCCTTAAATTGGTGCGAGAAAATGCGGCTCGACTGGGTTTAGGTTGCATCGCAACGCAAGTCGTTGACGGACGAGAATCGCATACCCAATTGCTCCAACAAACGACCGAAGAAACACTTTGCGACGCGTTATTGCTGGATGCGCCGTGTCTGGGAACCGGAACTTTGCGTCGCCGACCAGATGCGAAATGGCGCAAAACGCCGGAAATGTTGGCTGAATTGGTGAATCTGCAACGCGAATTACTCGATGCAGCAGCACTTGGGGTTTGCGTCGGCGGCGTTCTGGTCTACTCGACGTGTTCGCTGGAAAGCGAAGAAAACGAGGAACAAATCCAAGCGTTTTTAGCGCGTCACGCAAATTGGAAAGTCGACGAGGCGAGCGAAGTGCGTTCTGAAATCGGGCGATTGCGCGGCAATGATGGTTTCTGGCGAACCAGCCCTTCCGATGGCGCAGAAATCGCTGAAGTGCGCGCGATTTCGAATGCAACTTTCAATTCGGAAAACGTTCGAGAAGTTTCTTCGCATTCGCGTCCCGACGGCATGTTCGCGGCACGATTGCGACGCCTGCAATAAAGACGTGCCATAAGATCGAGTACTCGAAAGTAGAACGATCAAACGAAAATTATGAAAATAGGCAAGAAGAGTTCCAACAAATGGGTCACGGTTGCGATTGAGATTTCAATTATAGTAGTGGCGATTTTCTTGGGCCTAATAATTCGCGTGGGTGTTTATGAGACCGCGATTGTGACTTCCGGCTCGATGGAAGACACGCTGCAAGTCAACGACCGCATGCTGATCGATCATCGAGACAGTTTGCATGGTCAATGGCAGCGTGGCGATGTCGTGTTGTTCAACGATCCCGAATCGTGGAAGACATCAAATGACGGACAGCCTGCGGCTCCCGCCAGCGCCGCGCCCGCCGAAGACGGCGACGAATTGGTCAAACGCGTCATCGGCTTGCCGGGCGAAACGTTGCAAATCACGAACAACAAAATCTTCGTAAATGGGCAGCAATTGAGCGAACCCTACATCAAAAGCGCGATGGACACGCCCGATTTTCAAATTGTTTTGGGCGCCAATCAATACTTTGTGATGGGCGATAACCGCAACAATTCGGATGATTCGCGCTTTCACGGCCCGATTGGTGACGGCGACATCATCGGACGCGCGGTGCGTTTGGTCGGGCCATTCGGTCGTTTCGGCGCGTTGCCGCATCCCGATTACGCAAATGCGCCGTAAATACGCGATAATTGAACCTTATGGAATCTTCTTCTGCTTCTTCGGGCGCGCGCTTGCTGGGACGCCCCGGCGTGCAACAATTCGCTAAGTTCTGTCTGGTTGGTGCCAGCAGTTTTATCATCGACTCGTCGATTTCGTTTCTGCTGTTCTTTGGGTTGCACGTTTCTGTCAATCTCGCCAACTCGGTTTCTTTTTTGGCGGGCGTCACGAACGGCTTTGTCTGGAACAGCCGCTGGACGTTCAGCCATATTGAAGTAGGCAATGCTCGCACTCGTTTCGCCAAGTTCTTGGCCGTTAATGTCGTTGGTTTAGCTTTGAACTTGTTGTGCGTCAACGCGATTTTGCTTTTTCTCAATGGTTCGGCGCATCACTCTGCGACCAGCAAAATTTCCTATTTTGTTGCAAAACTGGGCGCTTGCGCCGTCGTCGTTTTCTGGAACTTTTTCGCCAACAAACACTGGACGTTCAAAGCCTGATATGAACGTTCGCCCTTTTTGGAAATCGCCGCATTTCGTTCCTTTGCTGTTTCTTTTCGCGCTATGCAGTTTTTACTGGAATCGAGTACTCTTTTCTAACCAGGTTCTGCTGCCCGATTTCGGGCGTGGTTTCGCGCCGTTTGGCAGCGACCCGAAAGCGCCCTGGAACATTTTGCAATGGGATTCCCTCGCGCAATATTTCCCGTGGCGCACCTTCTCCGCGCAGCAAGTTCACGCTGGAAAAATCCCGTTGTGGAATCCGCATCAATTCGCCGGAACGCCGTTTTTAGCCAACGGTCAAAGCGCAGTTTTTTATCCCTTGAGCCTGCCGTTTTATCTTTTTGATGTGGCGCGCGCTTTTGGCGTTTCGGCGTGGCTGCATTCGCTGCTCGCCTGTTTTGCGACTTATTTTCTCGGTCAACAATGGCGACTTTCGCGCGCCGCGTCCCTGCTCGCCGCCGTCGCCTTCGGGTTTTGCGGATTTTTAACGTTCTGGATCACTTTGCCGACGCTTTCCAATACGGCGTCGTGGCTGCCGCTTTTGGTTTTGTTGTTCGAGCGCGCCGTCGCATCAAGAAGCGAAACGACAAAGAACGAAAAGACAAAAACGGCGGCGACGAACACGCGATTTCGAGGACTCGATTTCTGGTTGTTGGTCATTGCGTTAGGCTGCGCGTATCTCGCGGGACATCCGCAGATTTTCTTTTATTGCCTGGTGGCGCTGGTTTTACGCGCGCTGACGTTTCCACTTGTCCAATGGAAAAACGCGTTGGCGATTTTCGTTCCGGCTGTCGTTGCCACGCTTTTTGGTTGCGCGTTGCAGATTTTGCCGACTTTGGAATTGGCGCGTTTGGGACATCGCGCCGGACAAGTTGCGGACGCCAAAGGCTGGGCGTTCGTGTCCGGCAACGCTTTGCATTCAGGCGATTTGATGTCGCTCACCAATCCGTTCTGGCCATCGCTTTCCTTCAATGAAAACAAAGGTTACGTCGGTGTCGGCGTTTTGACCTTGATGCTCGCTGCAATCGTGTTTGCCTTCATCAACAGATTTTTTCTCGCCAACAGAAAAATAGCGGAATCGAGTACTCGAAACGACGCGTCGGGCTTTTGGTTTGCTTTCATCCTAACGCTTTTCGGATTGTTGTATGCGCTGGCGTCGCCTTTGTCTGCGGCGTTTTACTTTCATGTTCCGGCCATCGCGCAAATGGGCGGCGTTGGGCGCGCCTTGTGCTTGTGGAGTTTGGGCGCGTCGTTGCTGGCCGGCTTTGGCCTGGATGCGTTGCGTGCGCGCATTCGCTCTTCGGTTTTGCCGTTGCTCGCGCTTGGCGTGGTGGCAGCGGAACTTTTCGCGGCGAGTTGGAACACGCAACCCACAGCGCCGCGCGCCGACATTTATCCCGCGACGCGCGTCACCACGTTTTTGCAAGAACATACGCAAAACGGCGAGCGCGTTTTATTCTGGACGCCGCGCAAAGATTGGTTGCCGCGCGAAATTTTGATTCAAGAATCGCAGGACAGCGGCGTGCCTGAAGCGGCGCGAACGCATCCCGAAGGCATTTTGCCGCCCAACGGCGCGACGGTTTACGGCTTGAACGACGTGAACGGCTACGATTCGCTATCGAGCGGCGCGTATCGCCAGTTTTTGAATCAGGGCGAAGGCGTCGATGTTTCGCCGCCGCTCAACGGCAACATGGTTTTGATTAACAATGTCGGGTCGCCCGCGCTGGATGCGCTCGATGTGCGCTACATTGTGGTGCCCGAACTGATGCCTGTTCCCAATGCGCGCGAAGTGTTGCGCACCGAGGGCTGCGTTGTCTTCGAGCGACAGCGAGTACTCGATGTATCGCACATTGTGACACAAAAAAGTGGGCGCGATTTCTTTCCAGGTTGGACAAACAATCAATATAATCCGACTTCGTTTCGGCTGGGATCGTTCTTGTCGCTTCTGATTTTGGGTTTGATGAGTGCTTGTTTCGGCGCTCGAATTGCAAGCAAGCGCGCCCGCTTTTCCACCACAAATTGATTTCACAGGAGACGAAGATGCCTTACACATTGGATGGTAGCGCGCTCAGCATCGCCGAAGAACCGAACTTGAAAGATGGCACGTTGTGGGTTCCGCTGCGCGCTGTTGGCGAAGCGCTGGGCGCCAAAGTCGCTTGGGATCCCGACAGCCAGGTCGCAATCGTTTATAACGGGCCGTACATTTATACGGTAAAAATCGGCGACGAAAGCGTCGATGTCGATGGCCAGAAGCTCGATTTGCAGGCCGCGCCCTTTACCGAAGGCGGCGACGCCTGGGTTCCCGTGCGCTTTTTCGAGCGCCCGATGGGTTATACCGTAAATGCCGACTGGCAAACCAAAAAAGTCGATATTGTGAATCCCGCGGCACAAGCCTCAACCACGCAATCGTCGGGCGGCGATGCGCAAGGCGATCCAGGCGCGTGATGTTTCAATCGCAATGACAATTTAACTGAAAGTTAAACAAGCCGGACGCAGTCGAGTACTCGATTGCGTCCGGCTTTCTGTTAAACCTTGATTCATGGAAAACAACGGACTTTTGGCGATCATCGGCGGCACTGGCGTCGATCTGCACAGCGATACATCGCAGTTTTCTTCAGCGCGCGATGAAGTCGTGGAAACGTGTTGGGGTCGCACACAATTGACGCGCGCCGTTTTGGACGAACGCGAAATCGTTTTCCTGCAGCGCCACGCCGCGTCTTCGCTCGACGGCAACAAAGTGCAGGGACAAGCGATTCCGCCACATCGCGTGAATTATCGCGCCAACATCGCCGCCTTGAAAAAATTGGGCGTGACGGCGATTTTCGCTTCGACAGCCGTTGGTTCGTTGCGCCGCGAACTGGCGCCTGGCTCGCTGGTTTTGCTCGATCAATTTATCGACTTGACGACGCAGCGCGCCAAAACTTTTTTCGATGATCGCGCTGTTCACATCGACATGACCGAACCGTATTGTTCGCGCTTGCGTTCGCTTCTCGCGCTGACGGCGCACGACTTGAACCTTGCGATGAGCGCGACGGGAACGTATGTTTGCGCCGATGGGCCGCGTTTTGAAACTGCGGCGGAAATTCGTCTTTATGCGAACTGGGGTGGCGACGTCGTCGGCATGACAGGCGTTCCCGAATGCACACTGGCGCGCGAAGCGAACATTTCCTATGCGGGCGTTTCGATTGTCACCAATCTCGCGGCAGGCATTTCGCCGACGCCTTTGACGCAAGCCGAAGTCGTGGACGCCATGCGCGTTTCGCTGCCGCAATTGATGCAACTTTTCCTCGCCGCCGTCCGCGATTACCGCGATGATGCGCACACAGAATCACGTTGCGCCACACAAGAATTCGGCTCGCCTTCGGTGTTTTAGTCGCTGAAAAAGACAACAAGCGCCAGAATTCTTCCATAATCGAGTACTCGAATAATGCTAAGCGAACGGCGGCGTCGCTTCATTATCTTCTCTCCGAATCTTGCACGAAAAATATATTGAGAGAGCCGCCTAAATCTTCTTCTACTTAACACACAAGAAAGGTGACAAGATATATAATGAAGCCACAACATAACTCCAGACAATTTCAAGGAATCAAGAACAGCCATTGTTCTTTACCGTCCGCCGGGGTTGTCGCAGTTGGTGTCGTGGGGATTACGTCGGTTCAGCAAGAACCGGCGCAGGGAGAAGTTATGCAACCTTCTTTGTTTCAGCCGAAGAATTGGTCGGCCAGGCGTTGGGGTTCAACAGCGTGTCTGCTGTTGCTGGTGATGTTGAACGTGTTGGGTGCGCTGGGTGCGTCGCCCTCGAATGCTGACGTCCAAAGATACAAAACCGATAATCTGGGCAGTGATGTCTCTCCAACTGCACTCAATGACAGTGGAGAAATCGTTGGTCAGGTAATGAACGGCAGTAATTCCTATGCCTTTCTACTTCCGAGTGCATCAAGCCCAAGGCAAGACTTGACGCCCTATTTGCCCGCTGGCACGACTTCCAGCATAGCTAACGACATCAACAGTTCGGGCCAGATTGTCGGCAATTTTAGTCCTTATGCGAACGGCACTGCCTTTTCGATTTCCAACGGCGTGGGGCAAGTTCTTCCGAGTGCAGCGACTGTTGCAACAGGCGTCAACGATAGCGGGCAAATTACCGGTTATACCGGTTATGGATACGACGCTCCTGCTACTGTTTACTCCGATACCCGGAATGCTTACATCTACACCAACGGGACCATAAAAGAGATCAACAGCGTTTTCTATTATTCGCGGTCCAGTCATGGTAACGGCATTAACAACAACGGGCAGGTCACAGGCACTTTGCGTTACCTCGGGCCTCACAATGGCCTCTACAACAATGCTTTTCGTTACACAGACTCGACCGGCGCGGTCGTCAGGGTCGGCGCCGGAGATGACAATTACGATAGTCTCGCCATCAACGACTTGGGGCAATTTGTCGGAACGTATTCTGGCTCAAGCTCGAATTATCGCAACCGCGCTTTTCTGGCTGGCGGTGGAAACGATATTACACTTTCTTATTCCTATGGCGCCGGCTACTACGAAACCTCTGCCGTATCAATCAATAACAACGGGCAAGTCTTGGTCAACGTCAGGTTTACCGACTCTGCTACAGGTCAGTATCAGCCACACGCTCTTCTTTATGACAGCGTAACAGGCGTGACGCAGGATCTCGACGACTTGATCTCCATTGCCGGTTGGCAGACAACCGCGGGAATAGACATCAACAACAACGGCCAGATCTTGGGCTATGGCAAGAAATTCGGTGTGCCTACCGCGTTTTTGATGACTCCTCCTGGCCCCAACGCTCCACCTCAAGGATTGCAAGTGCGTTTCCGTCCGCGCGCAGATTTCGCTCAAACCACGCGCGGCGGCCAATTCCAGGGCAGCAATGACGGCACCAACTACACCACGCTGGCCATCCTCTACAAGACACCACCTGAAAACACTTACACGCAAAGCGAGATCGGGCCAACTTTGTATCGCTATTTGCGCTACGTTGCGCCTAACGGGACATACACCGTGCTCGCTGAATTGGAGTTCTACAACGGCACAACGCGCCTGACAGGAACAGGATTCGGAACACCTGGCTCCTATAACAACCAAGGCAACGATTTCACTAAAGCTCTGGATGGCGATCCCACGACATTCTTTGATGCGCCAATCAATACTGGGCCCTTCGTCGGCATTGATACAGGTCCTTCAACAACGCCCACTCCCACGCCAACACCTACGGCAACTCCGACACCGACACCAACCGCGACGCCCACTGCGACACCGACACCAACCGCGACGCCAACGCCGACCGCAACGCCCACCCCAACACCTGGCACTGTTGCGTTGAGTGCACGTTATTATCCGCGCGCTGATGCACCCGGCACGATGGTCGGCGGCCAGTTCCAAGGCAGCAACGATGGCACCAACTACACCACGCTGGCCACTATCACCACGCAACCCGCCAACAACCAGTACTCAACCATCAGCTTGGGTTCAACGATGTATCGCTACTTGCGCTACTTGTCACCCAATGGCACTTACACCGTTGTCGCTGAACTTGAGTTCTACAACGGAACAACGCGCTTGACGGGAACAGGATTTGGCACACCAGGTTCCTACAGCAACTTCGGTAACGGCTTCCAGAAGGCGTTGGATGGCGATCCTTCCACGTTCTTCGACGGGCCAACCAACACCGGCTCCTTCGTCGGCATTGATACAGGTCCAGTTGCCACTCCTGTTACGTTAAGTGCGCGCTACTATCCGCGCATTGATGCACCGGGCACGATGGTCGGCGGCCAATTCCAAGGCAGCAACGATGGCACCAACTACACCACGCTGGCCACTATCACCACGCAACCCGCCAACAACCAGTACTCAACCATCAGCTTGGGTTCAACGATGTATCGCTACTTGCGCTACTTGTCACCCAATGGCACTTACACCGTTGTCGCTGAACTTGAGTTCTACAACGGAACAACGCGCTTGACGGGAACAGGATTTGGCACACCAGGTTCCTACAGCAACTTCGGTAACGGCTTCCAGAAGGCGTTGGATGGCGATCCTTCCACGTTCTTCGACGGGCCAACCAACACCGGCTCCTTCGTCGGCATTGATACAGGTCCAGTTGCCACTCCTGTTACGTTAAGTGCGCGCTACTATCCGCGCATTGATGCACCGGGCACGATGGTCGGCGGCCAATTCCAAGGCAGCAACGATGGCACCAACTACACCACGCTGGCCACTATCACCACGCAACCCGCCAACAACCAGTACTCAACCATCAGCTTGGGTTCAACGATGTATCGCTACTTGCGCTACTTGTCACCCAATGGCACTTACACCGTTGTCGCTGAACTTGAGTTCTACAACGGAACAACGCGCTTGACGGGAACAGGATTTGGCACACCAGGTTCCTACAGCAACTTCGGTAACGGCTTCCAGAAGGCGTTGGATGGCGATCCTTCCACGTTCTTCGACGGGCCAACCAACACCGGCTCCTTCGTTGGTATTGATACGGGAAGTTAGTCTTATCTGCACAATACAACAGCCGCACATCTATTTGATGTGCGGCTGTTGTATTCTCTACGGCTCCAACGATTGTCGAGAATGCGGCTCAGGTCCAGTCGAACAAGCTATTCGACAGTAATTTCTGGCGCCAGTGTTTTTAAGTCGTCGCGCAGTTGAATGACTGCAAGGTCTTTGGCTTTGGCTTCGCACATCACGTCGAATGGCACTTCGCCGCTGAAACGTTGCGCCACAGCGCGAGCAAACGGCACGAACACACTCGCATCAATCATCTCGGCGTGCTGCGTAGCGAGCGGCGCGGTCGCAGTTTTGACGATTTTCTTTGTGGTTTTGTCACGGCGTTCGATAATGCGATCTTCGATACGCGGACTGGAAAAGTGAATCTTGGGTCGACCTTTGTCCCACGTTTTTATGATGTCGCAGCACGCATCGACGACATCGCGCCCGTCAGGATTGTAGCAATTGTGATGCTGATGATCGAAAATGCAACGAACGCCGGTCGCTTCGTGAATGCGCAGAACATCATCCACGCCCCACGATTTATCGTCGTTTTCCAGCACGACACGACGCTTGGCGGCCTCGGGCAAACGATTGAAGCGTTCGATGAAACGACTGCGCGCGGCATCGCGGTCGTCATAAACGCCGCCGACGTGTGTCACGACAACCGCGTCATCGTTTTGTCCCATCATATCTAAAATACGCGCCTGGGCATCAAGGTCGCACATTGATGTTTCGGTCAGCTTTTCGTTGGGCGAATTCAGCAGAATGTACTGCGATGGATGAAAACTCAGGCGCAGATTCATCGTTTGCGCGCGCTTTCCCAAAGCGGTCAGTTCATCGCGCGCTTCTTCCAGTTGGTTGTGAAACTGCGGCAGATCGGGATGCGTGAGATACGGCGCGAAATCTGAAGACAACCGATACATCGAGATGCGCGTTTCCTGCAGATAATCGAAGATTTGGTGAACGTATTCAATCGAGGTGCGCAAATGCGGCGCGTTCTGCCAACGTCGCGCATCGTTGCTTTTCAAACCTTCGCGTCCCAGCACTTTTACAGCAAAACCTAATCTCATAATCGAGTACTCGATGTTGCAACAAAACCTCAATCGGAAGCGCGAGATGATGTAAGTGATGTTTCAGCCCCGCGCTTCCGATTGAGGTTTTGTTCAGGCGTTCAAAATGTTTTGTAGAATCGAATTGGAATACGAGCGCATTAAATCGGCGCGCCCTTTGCCGAACTTTTGCGCGACTTTTTCATAACCTGCCGACAAGCCGGAACAACGCCCCAGATTATGCGAATCGCTGGCGATCACAATGGGTTCAAAGGCGCGCAGAAGCATTTCCGACATCGTTTTCGATTGCGTGCTGGTCACGCCCAAAACGGAATCGACTGTCAATTGCAAAATCGCGCCACATTTCACCAAGTCCTGAATCAAGCGCGGATTACCCCGCAAATAAGGCGTACGTTCTGGATGCGCGATAATTGGCGTCGTGCCCTGCGCGATCAACCACTCAATCGTTTGCAGCGCATCCGCGGGAACTTGCTCATCGCGCCAGGGAAACTCGATCAAGGTATACAGCGGCTTGTCGCCCAGATGGCAAAACTCGCCGCTGTCGTAATGCGCGCGAAAATCTTCGCTGTTGAACAATGAAATTTCCGAGCCTGGCAAAACCGTAATTTTCGATTTGAGCGAAGCCAGCAACGTGTTCAATGCTTCGACGCGCGGGTTGATGTCGTCGCGGAAAAGCGGCGCATTCTGGTTACAGTGCGGCGTCGCCACAACATGCGTGATGCCATCGCGCTCCATACGCTCGATCATTTCCAATGCTTCGGTCGACGATCTGGCGCCATCGTCCAATTCCGGCAAAATATGTGTGTGAATATCAATCATCTTCGTTTATTTTCTTGACTTTGCTACTCATCCCATTTCACATCGCCCGCGAGAACACGCCGCAATCCTTTTTCCGTTTGCACTTCGAGTACTCCACTGGCGTCGATTCCCACGGCGCGCCCGCGATAACTTTCACGTTCAGTTTCAACTCGCACGGTTTGTCCCTGCAAAAAATCACGACTTTGAAATTCGTGGCGCAAAGCGTCCCAACCATCGCTTTCCTGCCATTTTTCATAACGACTTTGCAGCGCAAACATCAAATGTTTGAACAAGGCGTCACACGATTGCCAATCGCCACTTTCCATCTTCAGGGAAGAGGCTGGAAGTTTGGCGTCATGCGGCAAATCGTGCGCCTCAAAATTGACGTTCAGGCCAATACCGACGACCACAAACTCGACGCGCGCCGCATTGTTTTCGGTTTTCGCCTCGCTTAAGATGCCGCCAATTTTCTTGCCGTGCAAAACGATGTCGTTCGGCCATTTCACATTGGCGCGCAAAGTCGTCGTTTGCTCAACCGCATCGGCAGACGCCAAAGCCGCCAGCATCGTCATTTGCGCGACTTGCGCCATGTCGATTTCGGGTCGCAAAATCAGCGATACATAAAGCCCTAAACCGGATGGTGAAACCCAGTTCCGGCCCAAACGCCCGCGCCCGCGCGTTTGTGCGTCGGCGCGCACTACGCTGCCATGCGACGCACCATCGCGCGCCCAATTCATCGCGTCATCGTTGGTCGAAGCCGTTTCGCCCAGATGTTTCAAAGATTCGCCAAACATAATTCCCCGAACGAACCCGAAGCGTCAGCAAGGGAGATGAGAAAGGAGGAAAGATGAGGTTGCAAGTGCTCAATCTTCATCCTTCTGCCTTCATCCTTCCGTTATCTCCCTCGCTGACGCTTCGGGTTCGTTGAATGTATCGAGTACTCGATACTTAAATTTCAATATCCAAACCAATATCCAGCGAACGCGCGCCGTGCGTTAAAGCGCCAACCGAAATAATATCGACGCCACTTTGCGCGATGCCGCGAACCGTTTCTAAATTGACGCCGCCACTCGCTTCGCACAAAGCGCGACCATCCACAATTTGGACAGCTTCGCGCAAGGTTTCGGCGTTCATGTTGTCCAACAAAATGATGTCGGCGCGCGCGTCGGCGGCTTCTCTCACCTGCTCCAACGTGTCGCATTCGATTTCGATTTTGACAGCATGACCAATGTTCTTGCGCGCGCGCTCCATCGCCGCAGCGATGCCGCCACACAACGCGATGTGATTGTCTTTGATGAGAATCAAATCGTCCAGCGCAAAACGATGATTGGAGCCGCCGCCGCAGCGCACCGCGTACTTTTCGAGGAGGCGAAGTCCCGGTGTAGTTTTGCGCGTGTCGGCGATGCGCGCTTTAGTACCTTCAGTTTGCTGCACAAATTGATGCGTCAGCGTCGCAATGCCGCTCAAGCGTTGCACAAAGTTCAAAGCGACGCGTTCGCCCGTCAAAACCGCGCGCGCCGAACCTTCGACTTCCAGCACAATATCGCCCGTTTTCAAACGCTCTCCATCGTTGCGCATTTGCGAAAAGTTTGCATCGAAATCGAGCAGCGAGAACGCGAGTTTCGCTGCTCCAATGCCCGCCAGAACGCCGTCTTCGCGCATCCGCATTTGCGCCTGCGCCGTCGCATCAAGCGGAATTAGCGCGTTCGTTGTAATGTCGCCCGAACGAATATCTTCGCGCAACGCGGCTTCAACAAGCGGGCGAATTTGAAAGTCACTCAAATTAAATATATTGCTCATAAAAACACGGTTATCGACCTCTAAATGATCCTGCGACGATTTCAATTTCCCAAGGGCGCTCAACCGCAAATTGCCATTCTTCATTCAAATTATTAGTAGCCAAAATAAATTTGTCTTGAATACTGACCGATTGGAATGGATTGGCGAAATCAAAGAATGCAATCCATCGAAGCTGCTTTGTATTTAACTCTTCCACTGCAACAAATCCATCGGCTCCCATTCCGCACTCACCAACAACAACCCTGATTCCAAGATCGCTATTCGATATTTCGTCCATGACCGCCACAGACGTGCAAGAAGCGTTCGCCAAAATTTCATCACTGCAAATAGATTCTATGCGCAACTTCAATGGCAGCGAACGCGGCTGACCACCCGGCGCAATTAAATGTATTACACCCGAACTTTCCATCACACCATTTATGATGGCGACTTTTCCTTTACGCCAGTTTTCAGAGATTATATTCATCTAATCGAGTACTCGAAGTGCGTTCGGCGGAACTTCATCAGCCAACCAAACACCATTGTCTGACACAAAAAACTCAGTGCCCTGCTCGTGCAAAGTTTTAGCATCGACTTGCAGCACAACGGGTTTGCCATGTCGCGCGCCGACGGTTCTGGCGGTTTCCACATCACGCGATAAATGAACGTGGTGGCGACGCATCGGGCGCAAACCTTCGCGCAAAATTGTGGCGACAGTTTGCGCGCCCGTTCCATGATACAAAACATCGGGCGGCGTTTGCGGCGAAAGTTGCAAGTCGATTTCGATGCTGTGACCTTGACTGGCGCGGATCTTTGTGCCATCGTCGCTAAACGAAAACCGTTGTTTCGAGTTCTCCGCGACAACGCGATTCAAATCGTCGCGCGTAAAGTGCATTGCATTTTTGGCGCAGGCACGCATCAAATCGTCCACCGAAATCCATCCGGCAGAATCCAGTTCCAAACCGATACGTTCGGGCGCGTGGCGCAAGTGCTTGCTCAAGTATTTGCTGATTTTTATCAAACGTTCAGGTGTCATTTCGTGGCCTTCATTTTCTGGCAGCGCGGACAAAAGTGATAGGAGCGCGCGCTCTTCCCGTTTCCCAAAACACCGCGCTGAATTGGAGTTTGACAGATCGCGCACGGTTCGTTGGTGTGACCGTAAACGTGCGGAATATATTCGCCGAAGTTGCCAAAAGTATCCTGATAACCGCCGTCTTTCAAGGTCGCGCCGCGCGCCGCAATCGCACGTTCCAAAACCGGTTTCATGTGCGACACGATTTCGCGCAATTTGCGCGGGGAAACTTCGCTGGCCATTTGCGCCGGATGAACACCAGCCAGAAAACAAACTTCGTCAGCGTAAATGTTTCCCAGACCGGCGACCAGACTTTGATCGAGCAGCGCCGCTTTAATCTTCGTCTTTCGAGTACTCAATTTCTTCGCCAGCGCGAGTTCATCGAAATCCGAATCCAAAGGTTCCGGCCCCATCGCGCTTAAAAACGGCAGTTCGCGCGCCACGCCCAGGGCGCCGAAAGTGCGCGGATCGGTAAAAACTAATCGCTTGCCATTTGCAAATTGCAATACGCCATGAACGTGTTTGGGCAACGTTTCGGCGCTCAATTGACCATGGTTTTCTTCGACGTGCAGTCGTCCCGTCATGCCAAGATGAACCAGCAAATTCGACTCGTTGTCGAGCGGAAAATAAAGCTGCTTGCCGCGCCGTTTGGCGCCGATGATTCGCGCACCTTGCAATGTTGATTGAAACTCTTCAACGCTCGGTTTGGTGATGCGCGGCAAACGCGCCCAGGTTTGCACAACCGTTTCGCCGACGATTTGCGGCTCGAGTTGACGACGCACAGTTTCAGCTTCGGGAAGTTCAGGCATAAGAAATCGAACGTTTAAGAACGTGTCGCGGTTGCTTTGGCGAACAAACAAAAATAGGACATGGCAGTTGCGCCGACACGGATTAAACGGGTAAAGACGGATCAGAATTAAATTAATAAACCCATGTTCATCCGTTTAATCCATGTCGGCGCAGCCGCCGTGTCCCAATCTATGAAAGCACTTTTCCAGAAGAACGCAGCAGATTGAGTTTTAAGAGTAGAAACGGTGCGCCAAAGGTGATCCAGATTGTCAGCAAAGTGTAACGAATAAAGCGGAAAATTTGCGCCGCAATTTCCGGCTGATGCGGAGAAACCAACGCCAAACCTTCGTAGCAAACTATTACGCCGATGAGCGCAACAATGAAACGCAACACTTTTTGAGGCAACGTTCCAACGGTTTCAAAACGTGCGCAACGTTGTGCCCAACTCGCGCCGCAACCCAAACCAAAAATCGCTCCGCTGCGTGCTACAATCGCATCCCAAACGCGCGCCTGTGCAAAATAATTGGCGTAAGAAACCGCTGAACTGGGAACAACGAGTACTCGAATCGCGCCGAACAAAGCCAACATCAAAAACGCGATGAGCAACGAAGAACCGATTTGAAGCGCCAAATGTTGTCTGGCGAACCAACGCGAAAAACGCGGCTCGATTTTTAGAAAAACCCAGAGGAAGGCGACACCAATCAAGACGCCGCCAGCGACATCAAGCAAAAAATGCACGCCCAGAAAAACGCGCGAAATCGCAATCAAAGCGATCAGCAAAGTTGCGGCGAAATACGTCCAACTTCGTTTCGACTGATGCGCCAGAAAAAGCCATCCCGATGCCGCGACTTGTGCATGGCTCGACGGAAAACCGAAACTCGCTTCAGTTGCGAAAACCTTGACGCGCGCATCAATCCAATACGGACGCGGCAGCGAAAACGCGATTTTCAACAAGCCGCATAATGCGTCAGAACATAAAATCAGCGCGCCCAAACGCAAGCCAATGCTGCGATTGATGCACAAATAAACGAGCGGCAAAAGCAACAAGAAAAACTCTTCGTTGCCCAAAAAAGTCGCCGCTTTCATCAAGGGCGTGAGAAATTGAAAATGTTGCAGCCAAAGGTTGGGAGCCGTAGACATAAAAAGCGCGAATCGAGTACTCGATTCGCGGTGGAAAGATTTAAGACGACGAGCGAACCCGAAGCGTGAGCGAGGGAGATCCGTTTGATAATCTCCCTCGCTCACGCTTCGGGTTCGCTAAGAAACTGCTGCGTTGCCGACGACTTCGCGGCCATCGAAATCGCCGTATTTGCGGTAACGCTGGTAACGCTGCTCGATTAAATCGTTCGAGGATAAACGCGACAATTCATTTAAGTGGCGATCCAAGGCATCGCCCAGCGCCATGCACATTTTGCCCAGATTACGATGCGCGCCGCCCAAGGGTTCGGGCACGATTTCTTCGATAATTCCCAAACGCTGCGCGTCCTGCGCAGTAATCTTCAAAGCTTCGGCACTATCGGCTGCTTTGGCCGGATCACGGTAGAGAATGCTGGCGCAACCTTCGGGCGAAATCACCGAATAATACGAATGTTCCAGCATCATTACGCGGTCGCCCAATGCCAGCGCAATCGCGCCGCCGGAGCAGCCTTCGCCGGTAATGACAACGACAATCGGCACGGGCAACTGGCTCATAACCCATTGATTGCGCGCAATCGCTTCAGAAATGCCGCGTTCTTCGGCTGCCGGCGTGCAGGCGGCGCCTGGCGTATCGACAAAACTAATAATTGGGCGATTGTAGCGCGCCGCGAGTTCCATCACGCGCTGGGCTTTGCGCAGACCTTCGGGGCTGGCTTGTCCAAAATTGCGCTCCTGGCGTTCTTTGGTGTCGCGGCCTTTCTGGTTGCCGATAATGGCGACGGCGCGGCCATTGAAGCGACCAAAACCGGCGATGATGGCGCCATCGTCGCCGTAAGCGCGGTCACCGTGCAATTCGACCCATTCGGAACAAAGGGCGCCGACATAATCGAGCGCATAAGGGCGCTTGGGATGACGCGCCATTTGCACTTTTTCCCACGGCGTCAAGTCGGAGAAGATGTCGCGCATGGCAGCTTGCTTGCGGTCTTCCAAACGCGCCAGTTGCGGCGACACATCAATGCCTTCGCGCGCGGCTAAAGTCTTGAGTTTTTCGATTTGTTCTTCCAGTGCGACGAGGGGTTCTTCCAAAGGTAACCAACGCGAAAGCATGACGACTCCGAATGAGTGCGGTTTAAGTTTGTATCAAGAAATCAAGAAATACGGCGTTTCGAGTACTCGATTTCAATTTCGTGTGGCGCAACGAACCCGCAGCGTAAGCGACGGGCTTAAGTGATAGCTAAATGTAAGTGCTGCTTAAGCCCGTCGCTTACGCTGCGGGTTCGTTAATCCAGCAATAAGCCCAAGATTTGGCCGATGGATTCTTTTAATTTGGCGCGCGAAACGATCATGTCCAATTGCCCGTGCGCCATTTGAAACTCCGCCGATTGAAAATCTTTCGGCAATTTGATACGCAAGTTCTGCTCGATAACGCGCGCTCCGGTGAAACCAATCAAAGCGCCTGGTTCGGCGATTGTTACATCGCCTAAAGACGCAAACGAGGCTTGAACTCCGGCGGTCGAAGGATCGGTTAAAACCACGATGTACGGCAAGCCGGCGTTTTGCAGGCGCGCCACGGCGGACGACGTTTTCGCCATTTGCATCAGGCTCATCAAGCCTTCCTGCATGCGCGCGCCGCCGGTACTTGTCACCATGATGGCGGGAATTTTTTCGTCCAGGCAATGTTCCAGCAGGCGCGTCACTTTTTCGCCGAAAACGCTGCCCATCGAGCCGCCCATAAAACCGAAATCGCTGGCGCCAATTCCGAGTACTCGATTGTCCAAAGTCGCGCGACCAATGACGCACGAATCTTTGAGATGCGTTTTCAGTTGCGCTACGGTACGCTTGGCTTCGTAACCTGGAAAACCCAGCGGATCGCGCGGCGAAAGCTCGCTGTCCCATTCCTGAAAGGAATTTTCGTCAATTAAAAGCGCGATGCGTTCGTGCGCAGGAAGTCGCGTGTGATGGTTGCAACGCGCGCAAACTTTGAGGTCGCGCAGCCAATCTTTGGTGACCAGAAGCGCGCCGCAGTGCTCGCATTTAGTCATCAAATTATCGGGGATACTTTCCAGGCGAATGGTGGAATCGCGGTCGGCAGACTGCAGACCGTTTGGATAAGCGCTGGCGTTTTGAGACGACACACCGTTTTCTTCCTGCCCGTTTTGAGGCGCGCTCTGCGGAGCGAAACCGTTCAAGTGCGCGCCGCTGCCGCCGTTTTGTGAAAGCCCGTGATTGATACCGTTGGTCATGTGAGGTTGGAGCGAATCTGTCATCGCCATCGAAATTCCCTGTTAAAACTCTTTAATCTTCTCTGATTTGGCGCTTTCCTTCAAGCCGGACGCGCGATACGCAAAGTCTGCAATTGTTGCCGAAGGGCGCGCCGCGTAAAATAATGCACGTCAGACGCCGCGTTTTGCCCGATTTTGCGCCGCTTCGAGTACTCGATTTCGCTTTTCCTCTTATGCAACACAATCTTTCCGACAATTCCGAAAACTCTTCTGAATCCGATTGGCGTTCTGCCACGCCAGATTCCACACCCAGTTCCGCGTCGTCTTCGGCCAGCGATTTGACGCCTGAACGCGCGCGCATCGACGCTCTGGACGACGAGATTTTAAGTTTGCTCAATCAACGCGTCGAATGTGCGCTGCGCGTCGGCGCGAAAAAAGAAGCGCTCGGCTTGCCGCTTTTC
Source organism: Abditibacteriaceae bacterium (assembly GCA_965277285.1). Classification (GTDB taxonomy): domain Bacteria; phylum Armatimonadota; class Abditibacteriia; order Abditibacteriales; family Abditibacteriaceae; genus DASVUS01. Next base: position 1,157,029 of record OZ255721.1, read on the forward strand.
GACCCAAGCCGCGAACGCCTGATTTACGAACGCTTGCGCACCAAAAGTTTGCAACACGGCAGCGCGCTCAGCGAAATCGCCGTGACCGCGATTTTCCGCGAAATCATTTCCGCTTGCCGCAATGCCGAAGGCGCCACGCGCGTCGCGTTTCTTGGCCCCAGCGGAACCAATACGCAGGAAGCCGCCGTGCAGTATTTCGGTTCGGCCTTCGCGCCGGTTCCCTGCGGCACGCCCAAAGACGTATGCGACGCGGTTTTGCGTGGTCTTCAAGGACGCAATTCGAGTACTGGAAATGCGCCCGACAGCGCCGATTATGGCGTCATCGCCATTGAAAACTCGATTGAAGGAATCGTGTCGTCCAACCTTGATTTGCTGGCCGATTCTGAACTCGCAATCGTCGCCGAAATCGAGCTGGTGATTCATCATTGCCTGTTGTCGAACGCCGATTTAGGTCGCATCACGACGATTTATTCTCACCCGCACGCAATTGCGCAATGTCGCAACTGGCTCGCGGCGCATTTGCCGTCTTCGTCGCTGGTTCCGGTTTCCAGCACGGCGCGCGGCGCGGAAATGGCGACAACCGAAACTGGCGCCGCAGCCATCGGCGCTTCGATTGCCGCCAACATTTACGGCTTGCAAATCGTGGCCAGCGGCATCGAAGATTTGTCGAACAATAAAACGCGCTTTTTCGTGGTCGCGCCGCCCAGCAAAGCGCCCAAACCCAGCGGACACGATAAAACGTCGCTGGCGTTTTTGGTGCCTCATCAGCCGGGCGCGCTGGTTCGAGTACTCGATGTCTTCCAAAAGCACGGCATCAACCTTTCGATGATCCAATCGCGGCCTTCGCGCCAGGCGAACTGGGAATATCGCTTTTTCGCCGATGTGCAAGCGCATCAAGGCGACGAACATTTGCAAAATGCTTTGGCTGAACTCAACAAACACACGGTTTCCGTGAAAATTATGGGCAGCTATCCCGAAGCGAGTTGAGTGCTGCTTCAATGGTATTCAAAAGGAATCGAGTACTCAATTCTCGGCAATGAATAACGTTCCGTGTCTGGCCGCTATCGAGTGAATCTTTGCTTCCGTTATTCCATGTGCTCTAAGCGGGCCGCCACCATCATCAATCAGAACGCCGCCCACCGAGTCGGAACCTGACTCAACGGCTGTCGCAGCTTGTCGGTCGTATTCAATTTCCGAGCGTTCAATGAGCTGATTCGATCCTTTCACCGTATAAGCAACGACGAAGCGATTGATTCCCACATGTGTTTTCAAGAGTTGCGATAGTTTCTGCCAAGTCCGACGTTCGCCTGTTTCAGCATCGGGAACTACACCTAAATCAAGCCGCAGCGGTTTCTCTTCCACTGTTTTGTGCTTGAGTGCCAAAACGAAAACTGGTGTCAGAGAAATCAGCACGAAAAATGCGAGTGTTTTTCTCTTTTTCGACTTCTTATTCTCAATAGAAAATGACATCAAGTTCCTCGTTTCAGCTTGACATCTGCTTACGCACAATGAAAATCTTGTGCGGGCGGCGGCCTCTCATGCTTTGAACTGTCAGTGTTGCATTCGCGGTTTCCACGCGGTCGCCGACTAAAAGAGCGCGTCCCAATTGTTCGATCATAAAGCCGCCGACGCTGTCGAATTCGCCGGACGGCAAGATCAAATCCCATAATTCTTGCAGGTCGTCGGTATGTAAAAGCGCGTCGGCGATGGCGGAATGCTCGTCTAAAATCTGCAGTGGCGTCGGTTCGCGCTTGTCGTGTTCATCCGCGATGTCGCCGACCAATTCTTCCAAAATATCTTCGACCGTCAAAAGTCCCGCGATGCCGCCGTATTCGTCCATCACCAGCGCCAGGTGCGTTTTCGCGCGCTGCATTCGCGCCAAAGCTTCGTCAATTTTTTGTCCTTCGGGAACATACAAGACTGGTCGCATCACGTCGCCGATTTGGAAATCGCGTTCGCCTTGCGCCCATTTTCTCAGAATATCTTTGACGTGCAAAACACCTGCAACGTGATCCAGATCGGCCTGGTAAATTGGCAGGCGCGAAAAACCGCTGCTTTGCAACGATTCGAGTACTCGATGCGTGGAAGAATCGTGCGGCAGCGCGAAAATATCGGTGCGCGGCACCATAATTTCGTGAACGCGTGTGTCGCCAAAGGTGAAAATGCTTTCCATCAGTTCGCGCCCGCTGTCTTCCAGCGTGCCCGCATCGTGCGCCGATTCGACCAGGTCGCGGATTTCCTCGCTTCGTTCCTCGTCTTCATCTTCGCGTTGCGAACTTCCCTCGCGGCGTAGCGGACGCACCTTCAAAACGCCCAAAGGTCGCAACAACGCGGCGCCAACAAACAACAAAAGCGCGACGAACGGGCGCAGCAGAAAAACCAGCAAGCGCGCTGGCGCAAACCACCACGCGCGACGCGACGATTCTTCGCGCTGGCGCGACGCCACCAACAAGCGCGGCCCCATTTGAAAAACCGCAATCGCTGCCAATCCCAACAAAGCGCACGCTACAAATGCGGGGAAAGTTGCGCCATAATGTCGCAGCATCGCGTGCGCGCACAAAACCGCCGAGGCGAGAAAAGGCACGCTCGCCGCGATTGTCACCGTCGCAATGAAACGCTGCGCATCGTCGGTCAAACCCGACACGCCCAGCGCATCATCGTCCGCATTTCCCGTACTCGAAGCCGTTGAAGTACCCGATTTCCCGGCGTGCATTTGCAGCCATTGTTGCAGGCGCACGCGATTGGTCGCCGCCAGCGCGCCTTCGGACGCCGACAGCAAAGCGACCAGAACCAGGCAAACGATCAGCGCGACATAAATCATAAGGATGTTGGCGCAAGCGAACGAGACAAGCGCACTTTCTCGATTTCCTGGCCATTGATTTCCACAATTTCCAATTCCATAACAAAAGTTGCAGCATCGCTTCCCGCCGCGTCGTCGCTTTCTTCCAAAATGACAAAACCGGCTGTAACGCGCGCGCCGCTCGCTGTTTCCGGTGTGTTTTCAGATAACAATTGCACCGCGAACTCGCGCAATGAAAGCGAAGAGGGCGCGGCTTCTTCGTTCAATTGCAAATGCAGGTTTTCGTCATAAGTCTCGCGCCAGAAACGTTGCACTTCGCGCACTTTGACATCCGCGTCGCACAAAACGCTGTATCTTCGAGTACTCGATTCGGCTTCCTCTTCGCGCACCATGAGCGGCGCTTCGTCGTCGTATTCGTCCTGGATTTCGCCGACGATTTCTTCCAGCAAATCTTCCAGCGTCACGATGCCGACCATTTCGCTTGCCTGGTTGCGCACAATCGCCATCAAAGAACGCCGACGTCGCAATTCTTCTAATACGTTTGCCACCGGCGCATCTTCCTCGACCCACAGCGGCGCGCGCATGATGTCGCGCACGCGATGTTTTGCCGATGGATTGTCTTGTGCGCCGAACAGTTCGTCGCCAAAAGGAACTAAATCTTTGGCCGCGACGATGCCGACAATATGGCGCGCTTCGTCAATGACTGGCAGGCGCGAATGGCTTTCGCTCATCGCGATTTGCAGTGCAACGAGCAAGCTGTCGCTTTCGCAGACGACGACCATTTCGCTTTGCGGCGTCATCACTTCGCGGACGTGGCGTTCTCGAAAATCCATAGCACCTTCGAGAAGCGCGCGTTCATCGCTTTCGATAACGCCCGCTTCTTCGGCGGTCGCTAAAGCCGTACGCAGTTCGTGCGGCGTCACGGTGGCCATGTTGGAAGACGCCGCGCCCAGAGTTTTCGCGCCCAAACTTCCGGCGCCTTTCAAGAGCGCGATCAAAGGATTGAGGAAACGAATCGCCGCTTTGATCCAGGGCGCGCCGCGCATCGCCGTCGTTTCGGGATGGCGCGCCGCGATCAGCAACGGCAACACTTCAGCGCAAAAAACAACGCTCGCCAGCGCCACGATTTGCTCGATCCAGTTCCAACCGGCGCGCGCGGCGTGCCACACAATGGCGCACGCTGCCGTCCACATCGTCAGCGACGTGACGGACAAAAACATCCACGCCAAGCGTTGCGGCGTTTCCAATAATTCGAGCACTTGCAACGCGCGATTGAGCGGTGCTGACGGCGCGTTCGAGTACTCGATAGCGGTTTGAGAAGAGGACAACGAATGCGAAAGTTCGTCGTCTTCGGCGGCCATTTCAGCGGCTAAGGCGCGCAATCGCGTCCGCGAACTGGCGTTGGTCGCCACTTCGAGCGCCGTAAAAATGGCTTCGATGAGCGTGCAAAAAAGGGCGACCGCGATCCACATAAGTGACGAACTGGTGTTTCAACCAACAAAGAACCCCGAGCGTGAGCGACGGGTGTAACGTATAAGTTACATGAAGCTGTTACGCAACACCCGTCGCTTACGCTCAGGGTTTTTCATGAAAATGTAGCGACTTTCGTCGCGCTTGCAAACGCTCCACGATTTGGTCTTGCTGCTTCCACATGCGGCGGCGATCTTTGGCGTTCATGTGGTCGAAACCCAGTAAGTGCAACGCGCCATGAACGCACAAAAATTGGGTTTCCTCTTCCAGAGAATGCGCACGTTCTGCGGCCTGGCGCTGCGCGGTTTCAATTGAAATCACGATGTCGCCTAAAACCTGCGCGCCGTTTTCTGTCGCTTCGACAGGAAAGTCTTCGCCTTCATTTTGCGCGAAAGACAAAACGTCAGTTGGCTTGTTTTTGCCGCGATAATGCGCGTTCAGTTCGTGGATTTCATCATCGTTCACCAACGACAACGCGACTTCATATCGAGTACTCGAAAGCGCTTCCTGGACAACCGCAGCGAGCGTTTCACGAATAGCGCGGCGCGCGATCGTGTTGAAAGTGCGCCGGTTCACAGCGGGACAAGCGCCTTGCGCGGTGCGGCTCCAAGTCACAGCAACGTGGATATTCTTGAGCGAAGCAATCATTCTTGGGAATGGTTTCCGTTGGACGTATTTGTATTCGCGTCCTCATCGTCGTTCACCGCAACGTTGGCTGAAGGAACAACGTTTGGCGACGAGCGCGTGTGGCTCAAGTGGGCTGCGACGGACGCCAGGCCGCTTCTGCGAAGAATGTTGCGCGTCGTTCCGCAGTTGATGTCAGAACCTGTGTCGTTTTCCGCTTTTGTGGCGCCGGAAGATTCGTTTGCAACGCGTTTAAGCGCACCATTGCGAGCGATAGCGGAAGTTTCGGCGATTGCTGTGGGACGAATGGCGGTTGCTGTGTTACCGGAAGTTCGGCGACGCGCAGGTTGATTTTGTGGATCGCGCATGGCGTGACTTGTCCAAGTCGTTTCGTTCCGCGCCGCCTCGTTTTTCCAGTCGCGCGACGGATCAGGATATTCGATGCGCTGATGCAAGGCACCGCGCAAAACATGAGCGAACGCGCGTTCGATTGTGCTCAGGTCACGCATCGTCAGCTCGCATTCGGCCAATTCGCCGTCTTGCAAACGCTTGGCGATCATCGCTTTGATGTGCGCCTCGAGTTTTTCCGGCGTCAGATCCGGCAAGGCGCGCGAACTTGCTTCGACCGCATCGGCCAGCATCACAATGGCCGCTTCCTTGCTTTGCGGACGCGGCCCGGGATAGCGAAAAGTCGCTTCATCCACTGCTGATTCCGTTCCAGAAAGCAATCCCAACTGCGCGGTTTGTTGCGCGCGATGGAAGAAATACGACACCAAATCCGTTCCGTGATGCTGCTCGATAATTTCGTGAATCGGGCGCGGCAAACGCAAAGCGCGCGCCAGTTCCAAACCATCTTTGACGTGCGCGATGATGAGCAGCGCCGATAATTGCGGTGTCAGGCGGTCGTGGACATTGACGCCGCTCTGGTTTTCAATGAAACAATGCGGGCGGCGCAATTTTCCAACGTCGTGATAAAGTCCACCGACGCGACACAGCAGCGGATTGGCACAGACAGCTTTGGCGGCGGCTTCGCTCAGTTGCGCGACCATCAGCGAATGCGTGTAAGTTCCAGGCGCTTCGCCTTGCATTCGTCGCATCACAGGTTCGTCGGGCGAAGATAATTCGAGCAAGCTCAAATGTGTCGTGATGCCCAACGGCCTTTCCCAGAACATGGCGAAACCCGCCGCCAACCAGACCGCGACAGCGCTGCTTCCTGCGGCAAAAACGGCGGGCGACAACAATGCGGGCAACGGTGTTTCACGCATCGCGCCCGCGATCATGGCCAGGGCCGCTCCTGTTATCGCCAGCACAAGCGTGGCGCGCACCAGATGAGCGCGCGTCGAAATATCGGAAACCGCCAGCACGCCAACTGCCGCGCCCAGCATAATCGCGGCGAAGGCTGTGCTGTCTTCGCGCGCGATCATGGCGCACAAAAGCGAAGTGATAATGCCGCACAACAATCCGACGCGCGCATTCAATAAAATCGCCAGCGACATCGCGCCAAAAGCCACCAGCGGCGGCAAAAGTGCCTCGCCAAACGGCACGCGCAACAAAACGCGCGCAACCGCCACAATCAGCGGCGGCACCAAAGCCAGCAACCACAACGATGCGGGAGAACTCAAAATCGAAGGTGTTGTGCGTGCGATATAAACCGCTGCAAAACCAACGGTGATCGCGCACAAAAGCAAACGCGCCAAAGTCGTTGTCGGATCGAAGCTCGGCGCTACTAAATCTAAATCCTGCAATTGCGACCAGCGATTGGCGTCGATAATCGTTCCGGCTTCGATGAGAACTGATCCCGCCAGCACAGTGCGATAAACCGCAGGCACGTCACCTCGCGCCTCGCGTTTGGCGCGCTCGGTTTTACGCGCGTTGACAATCAAATTTGGCTCGTGCGCAGCAGTCACAGCGAGGGCAACCGCCAATTTTTTTTCCGGCACCGTTAAGTTCAATGCCACGTTATCATTTCGAGTCCTCAAACCGCGCGGTGGCAAAGTTGTCGGGCGCGGCGCATTGATTTGTTCTTCAATGCGCCGCGCTGCCAGCGCCAAGTCATCGTCGGCATCAGAACGAATTTGTTGAACGTGCCCGCGATAAAAATACGCGGCGCGAACGCCATTGCGCGCTTCCACTTCGATAAAGGGCCAACGCGAGGGTGCCAAATTTAGAACACCGATAGCCAACGCGACCGGCAATTTTTGCAAGCCGCGCTCGTGCAACACGTCGTTGAATTCTTGTACAGCTTGCGTGCGCACTTTTTGCAGGCGAACGGTAGCCGTTTCTCTTGTTGCGCGCAGCGAAGAACTCCCGTTTCGAGTACTCAAATGCGATGCTTCCCTTGTTGCATCCGATAAAGTTGTCGGTGCCAACGCCGTTGATCCTGTTTGTGCTTGAAAAGCAAGCGCCTGGTGTCGCGCTGTGCGCAATAAAATACCGAGATTTATCAGCGATTTGCTTTGAGCGCTCAGGTTGGAATCATATTCGGGTGTTACCAATGCGGCGGCTTCGTCGCGTCGCTCCAGCGTGGCTTCGCGGTCGAGAATCGTCGTGGCGCGCGGCGCGATAACATCGTGCGGCGCACGTTCGCCCAATTCCAAGTCGCTGTTGGCGCCCGGCAAGCGAATTGTCGTCGCGCCCCACAGCAACAGCGTGCAAATCGCCAGCAAAATGCCGTAATGGCGCGTCACCGATAACCAAAGTCGCGTTCGCAGCGGTGCGCGCGGCGGCACCAGAGGCGTTTCGCCCAAAATCTGCTGCGATAATAGTTCGCTCGCTTCGGCCAATGCTGCGGTATCAACCGGCGTCGCATCGTTTTCGTCGCTTCTTTTGTCGCTCGCCGCCCGATCTTCTGCTGTTTCGCTTTGAGGCGATTGGTTTTTCGCAGGTTGGTTTTCTGCCGTTTCGTGCAAAGGTTCAAAAGAAAAGGCGCGTCGTGACAGATGACCATTGGCACCATTTTTCGTCCCGTTCGAGTACTCGATGGGCGAATGAGGAGGCGCGGCGGCAGGTTCCACCGAGGTTTCGTCGGTCAAATCGCGTTTGGAGCGAGAATCGTCCATGAGAAGGAAAATGAAAGGATGAGGGATGAAGGATAAAATTGAGTACTCGAAACCTCAACTTCGTCCCTCATCTTTCATCCTTTCTTAAGTGCGTCCTGTGGCTTCGCTGTTTTCATACGCTTCGATGATGCGCTGCACAATGTCGTGGCGCACGACATCGGTTTTGTCCAGCGTGGCGAACTCGATGCCGCGCACGCCGGGCAGAATACGAGCCGCTACGCGCAAACCCGATTCCTGACCGGCGGGCAAATCGGTTTGCGTCAGGTCGCCGGTCACGATCATTTTCGAGCCGAAGCCCAGACGCGTCAAAAACATTTTCATTTGCGCCGGTGTCGTGTTCTGCGCTTCATCCAAGATAATGAACGATTCGCTTAGCGTGCGACCGCGCATATACGCCAAGGGCGCGATTTCAATCGCCCGTCGCTCCATCAATTTGCCGACTTTTTCGCTGTCCAGCATTTCAAACAACGCGTCATAAAGCGGTCGCAAATACGGATCGACTTTGGCTTCCAGGTCGCCAGGCAAAAACCCCAGATTTTCGCCGGCTTCGACAATCGGACGCGTCAAAACGATGCGTTGCACCTGCTTGTTTTTGAACGCCGCGACCGCTGCCGCAACCGCGAGATAAGTTTTTCCGGTTCCCGCCGGGCCGATGGCGAAGGTCAAATCGCCTTTGCGCAAGGCTTCGACGTAGGCTTTTTGTCCGGCTGTGCGCGGCCCGATGCTTTTGCCTTTTTCCGACACCAGAAGCGTATCGGAAAGCATTTTTCCCGCGTCGGAAACGACTTCGCCGTTTTTCGAGCGGCCTATCAAATAGCGCACATCGGAAGGCGCGAAAGGTCGCCCACCTTTCAAGCTGCTTTTGGCGACGCCCAGCAATTGCTCGATCAAACCGGCGGCTTTTTCCGCGTCGGCGATTTCGCCCTGCACCACCAAATCATCGCCGCGCAAGACGATTTTAATCGGCAATTCGCGCTCGATGAGGCGGCGCGTTTCGTCCTGGTTGCCCAGCAAAAGTCGCAACGCTTCAGGATTGGGAGAATGAACTGTAATTTCGGAAGACATAGAAGGAATCGAGTACTCGATAGTTGGTGAAAGCGCGAAAGAACCCTGAGCGTAAGCAACGGGTGAAATTGGCAGCGACACGACACTAATACTTCACCCGTCGCTTACGCTCAGGGTTCTTAAGCCAGCAGCCGTTTCACGACTTCGTTGACGCGCTTGCCGTCGGCGCGACCTTGAACGCGCGGCATCAAGTTTTTCATCAGGACGCCCATCTCTTTGGGAGTTTTGGCGCCGCTTTCATCAATCGCCACTTTGACCAGCGATTCGAGTTCTGCATCAGAAAGTTGCTGCGGCAAAAATTCTTGAAGAATTGCCAGTTCGTCGCGCTCTTTTTGCGCCAGATCGTCGCGGTTCGCTTTGGTGTATTCGTCAATCGAATCGCGGCGCTTTTTCGCTTCGCGCTCAATGACGGCTTGCGATTGCGCATCGTCAAACACGACATCGCCGTCGCCAGTACGCGCATCAATTTCGGCGCGCTTGATGGCGGCGCGCAGGCCGGACAAAGTATCGCGGCGCAACGCATCTTTGTTGCGCATCGCGGTTTTCCATTCTTCGTTGAGTTGTTGTTGAAGGTTGAGCATCACGGAGGAAATTATAACCAAATAATGAATGCGGAATGCGGAATGCGGAATGCGGAATCTGAACGACGTTTCGAGTACTCGATAACACCGCGCAACGATTGAAGCGCATTCATCATTCATCATTCCCGTTCAACCTGGCGGCCATTCAAGCGTTCGTCCGCCCAGCACATGAAGATGCAAATGCGCCACGCTTTGCCCACCGTCGCTGCCGATGTTGGTCACAATGCGAAAACCGTTGGGACAACGTTCTTGTCCCAACTTCGCCGCGACTTGCATCAAATGTCCGAGCGTTTGTGTATCGGAAGTTGTCGCGTCCAGCGTCGCGGTTTTGGGAATAACGAGAAAATGCGTCGGCGCTTGCGGCGCGATGTCGTTAAACGCCAGACAAACATCGTCTTCAAAAATGATGTCGGCGGCAATCTCGCGGCGTATGATTTTGGAGAAAATGGTTTCGTTCATTGTGCTTTCAGATAATCCAGAAGTAGCTTAGGAGAAGTGAAATGTCTGGCGCGCACACCGACGTTTGGTTTGTAAATCAACGTACATCCGTTTTTGCTTTGTGGTTTAGGCGTACCGTCGTTGCCAAGAACAAACTCGCCCTCAACAATCAACGCTACGCGAATTTTAATCGGAAGTCCGTCAACATCAGAGATGCCCAGCATTTTGTTGCGAATTGCATCGTTCAGCAAATGCGCGCCTTTCGGGTCAATTGCCCACAGACATTTTGGCGCCCATAACAAAAAGTCGGGGTAAAAGTTGGTCGTGCCTTCGCCGATTTCGGGGATCGGAATCCCATAACCTGTTCTCGATGGATTGCGGCACCACTCCATTCCTAAAGTATCGAGTGCTTTGGCAACCTCAACTTCAAACGGATTCATGCCGTTGTATTCCCAATGCAGAGCATTATCGTAACGGCGCACTTTGTAACGTTCGCGTTTCAGGGAATCGGCAGTTTGCAAATCGGGCGAAACCAAATTAAACGGCTTCACTGCATAAATCTGATCGGGTTCATACTCGAAGCGCAGTTCGTCGTTGAGACTTTTGAAGATTTGCGTCAAGTTGCGATTGATCGTTTCCATTGCATTGGAGCCGAATTGCATCTTTTGTCTTAGCTTTGGGTCTGATTTGACGGAATGCGTAAAACAAGTGCTGTTCTTTTTGGCAATGCGCGAATCGCGTGCAGAAAAGCAGTCAATAAGATAATCCCAAACGCGAATCTCGGCGTTATCTTCACGCTGTTCTTCCTTCTGCAAGCTGCCGTCTTCCATATTGCGGCGTAAATCGAGTACTCGCGTTGAGACTTTGCCCGGAGCACGCAGCTCCTTTGCAGCAAAAAGCGGCACATTATCCAAAAGAATCTTATCGAGAACATCCAAATCTTCGCCGAACGATTCCGCGACTTTGGCGATTTCAACAGGACGTTTGAGCGGCGACTCACGCGAAGTCTTCGCGCGCGGTGCATTTCCAGCAAGCGCAATAACTTCATAACCTTCATTTTCCAAGTCGCGCTGAGTATTTTCTATGACAGCAGCGAAATCCTCATCAGGAACATTGAAATAGAAGTACGCCGAATTCAAGTCGCCGTCTTCAAAAGGCGTCGCATCAGGTTGTCGCAAGAAGCGCCCGATTTTCTGCGAAATATCCGTAAGCGATTTTCCTGTTCCATCTAAATAAGCGACGTAAGCCCACGGCTCATCCCAACCTTCGCGCAGAGATAAGTTCCAAATGAGATGCGTATAACCTTCGCGTCGCAAATCATCAGGAGTTTTCCCCGACTTGTGCGTGTCAATCATCAAGCCCCACGGCGCGGTTGGATTTACGCCCGCCAGATTTTTATCTACGTTGGCCAAGTGAACTGCGACGCGGCGTGGATCAACTTTCAAATCTTGCGTCAGCGTTTCCCAAACTTCCAAACCTGCAAGTGTCGAATTGACGATGCAACAAATAATCGGCAAGTTGCCTATCGCTTTGAGCTTTTGGCTGAGGTCAAACCACTTGTCGTTGGCTTCTTTCAAAGCATCGTGCCGCGTGGTATTGCAATCCACCAAGTACAAACGCGTTTTCAAAAGACCTTCTTTTACGACTTCAGGCGTAGGAACAATAACGGTTTGAAGTTCAAGCGCGTCTGACTTTTCTTCACCTGTCTGACCAGGCAACAAGTGCGACAAATCTTCGGGCAATTTCGACGCGGAAGACAAAACAAAAGCGCGCGGATTGAGTTCGGTCAAGCGTGCAAATTGCGCTTTGGTGCCGCCGTGCGCTTCATCATAGAAAACGTAGAGCGGACGCTGACGCGCTTCTGGCCCATTACCCGCCAGCATTTCCCAATAAGTTGTATCGCCGCGCGGCTTGTGAACATTGAGTTCGTCTCCATCGCGGTTGAACAGCGCAACCGTTGACAGAATAATTGTCAGGCCACTTTGTGCGTTGACGACATCGCTCCAATCGGAATCTGTGAAATCGGACAATTCGAGCACTCGAACGTCTTCGGGCAAAAGCTGCGCATAACGTCCGCCGCTGCTCAAGTTGCTCGCAGTCTGAGAGGGTGTATAGGAATCACGCAAGCCTTCGGAGCATAAGCCGGATCATGGCGAGATAAATCCAGGTTTCACTTGATTTGACATTTTGCTCATAGTCTTTTGAAAGCCTTCGACATCTTCCCAACCATGCAAAAGTTCTTTCGACAACCCAGCGACGCGGCAACGGCACGTAGCCTTTGTTTTCATATTGACGGTTCACCAGGGCATTGCGGCTTATCACTCGGAGCGCAACGCCACAGTTTTCTCGCACCCAAGCCGCGAACTTGTGTCCCCAGTAGCCTGCATCCGCCCAAATCAACTGCAAACGTTGTGAAGGAAAGCGCCACAGGGCTTTGTCTTGCAAAAGTAATTTGGCTCCGTCACGCTCTTGAACGTTGGCAGCATGAACACACACTTGCAACAACAAGCCGTTGGTATCCACTAGAATATGACGCTTGCGCCCTTTTATTTTCTTGGCTGCATCAAAGCCTTTTGGCCCCCTTTTTCTGTGGTTTTGACGCTCTGGCTGTCCAGAATCGCTGCGCTGGGCGCCTCATCCCGTCCATCGGCCTGGCGCACTTGAGAACGCAACGAACTGTGGATACCTTCGAGAGTGCCGTTGTCACGCCAGCGCCGGAAGTGATACCAAACCACAGTGTAAGGCGGAAAATCGTGAGGCAAAGCACGCCACGAGCAGCCGTTGGTCAACTGATACAACAAAGCGTTGACGATCTCGCGTTGGGCGTAAAGCCTGCGCGTACCGCGCGCACGCTGTGGCTCGATCAAAGGGCGCAGCACTTGCCATTGTGCCTCGCTCAAATCACTGGGATAGCTCTGGCGTTTCATAAATGTAAGTCTAACCCTTTCCTATACACCCTCTTAGAAATAACGGCGCCACGATTGGTTGTCCACAACACAATGGCATCGCGCAAATCAGCCGCAGCCAAAGCCAACATCGGCGTTTTTCCACTGCCCGTAATGGCTTTCAAGCGACACAAAAATGGCAGCAATTCACCGCTGTCAGAATCGTATTTTTTCCGAAACGGCGGCGATGGATATATCCGCAGCATTTGCGAAAGTTCGCCTGCCGCTTTGAGTTGAAACGGCTTGAGATTGTCGCGTGTAAGATTGATCATCGCTTATTCGCCTTCCTCCTCTTCATCCAATAGATTGAGGCGCGCCAGAATTGAATCGGGGATTTGCTGAAAGCGATACAGTTCATCATTGCGTGGTGCGACATTCGCCACGGCGTAAATGTAAACCGGCTTGGTCACTTTCGCGTCTTGCGCTTCTTTCATAATCAGCGAACGAATGTCACGCGTCAAAGGTTGATGGCCGTCAGTTTTGCCTTTTTCCCACACCAACGCGATGCCGAAACCCAGCCGCGTTTTGCCGATGAGGTATTTGTAGCCATCCATGCGACAATCAATACGATTGGAATCTTCTTCGATGATTTGCAAAATGATGTCGGCGAGGTTTTCGCGCGTGGACTCCATGATCGTCTTTTTGTTGACGCTTTTGTGCGCTTCGTAAAACGTGAAGCCGCCAGGCAATTCGGGATATTCTTTGCCATCCGCCCACTTTCCCGAAAACACGCGGCGCATTCGCTCGGCTGTCAAACGGTCGGTGTATTCGCTACGCGGAATCTTGCGATTGGTTGGGTCGCCGTTTTCCACCAAAATGAACCGACGATTGCCGCCGTCTTCGGCGTTCATCGCCAAAACCGCGTGGCCTGTCGTACCGCTTCCCGCATACGGATCGAAAATCTGTGCGTCTTTGTCGCGCCACGTCACCAAGTTGAAAAGCTCGGCCAGCATTTCGTGGTCTTTGGGGTTTTCAAAAAAGTTCTTCCCTAAAATAGCTTCGATGGTATCAGTCGAATTTCGGCTACTCCTTTCGATTACGCTTGTTTGAACGCCCATATCCATTTCTTCCAAACGATAAACCAAACTCGGAACTTTCTCGTGAGAATCGCCGAAGTAAACTTTGCCATCCGCAATCAATTCTTGCATTTTATGTTCGCTGAAACCCCAGCCACGACTTGGAATTTGGCAAGGCTTTCCAGTAATTGGATGTAAAACTTCGTATCGTGGGCCACCGCCGCCAGGCCAAGAAATATCTCCGCCGTCGCGGTAAACACCATCCCTGTCAACTTTGCGATAATTGATTTTCTTCGCCGGGTGGTCTTTTGGGAGTTCTTTGAAGAATCTTGCCATCGCAGCTTGTAATACAGTAATGTCTTTTGGGCCGTACTTAAGTTTTGCTTCAGCGTAAGCAGTAAGAATTTCGTCAACGCCTTCTTTAGGTTTGCGCCATTTCCCCTTGAACCGCCGCCAACTCTCATTTGTGGCAGATAAGTAATTCATCTTTTCGTCGAGCGCGTCTTTATCGCGCGCCCAAACTAAAAGATATTCGTGCCCTTCAGAAATATATTTCGCGTCGTTCTTGCGCGAGCGTTCCCAAATCAGTGTGGCCAGGCGGTTCTTTTCGCCATACATTTCTTCGAGCAACATCCACAAGCGCGGCAGTTCGTGTTCGTCAATCGAAACGATGAGAACGCCGGTGTTTTTCAACAGCTTGCGTGCCGCCCACAAACGCGGCGCAATGTGGTTAATCCATTTTGTGTGGCGCGACGGATCATCAAGCGACACGCCTTTTTCAACGCGTCCAATCACATTTTTCAATCGTTCGACTTCAGCTTTCGAGAAGCGATAATTGTCGTTGTAAAGAAAAGTATCTTTGCCGGTATTGTATGGCGGATCAATATAAATTACATCAAAGCCTGTTTTCGACCCACCGCGAAAGTCGCCCAAAAGCGAGCGCATAACGGCGAGGTTGTCACCGTCGTAAATGCGATGTTCTCCACCTTTTTGAATCGGATAGCTTTTTTCGGGTTTAGGCTTCAGCGTGACAGGAGCAACATTTTCGGCCAAAAAGCGATTGCGGCCTTGCCACATCAGCGCGGCATCGTTGGAGCCAGTTTCGGAAATATGCGAAAACGCTTCGCGCATTCGCTTTTCTTCTTGAAGTTCCTCAACCATGCGAATGAGTTCTTCGCGTTCGAGAGTATGGATAATGGGCGAGGATTTCGGTTCGTTTTGCATAAAATTGAGGCAAATAGTTTATCGCAAACAGTATTTGCTAACTTGCGGTAAAATGAGAAAGTCAAAAACCATTTGGCGGCTTTTGGCACAACGGACACAACGTTCGAGTACTCGATTCAACCCTTTTCAAACTTTATGACAAAATACGTTTTCGTGACGGGCGGCGTGGTTTCTTCGATCGGTAAAGGCATCGCCACGGCGTGTCTTGGCACTTTGCTCAAGGCGCGCGGCTACAACATCAGCTTGCAGAAAATTGATCCTTATCTCAACGTCGATGCCGGAACCATGAATCCGCATCAGCACGGCGAAGTTTTCGTCACCGAAGACGGATCGGAAACGGACCTCGATCTGGGACATTACGAGCGCTTCATCGACCAAAATCTCGGTCGTTTGAGCAACATGACGACCGGCGTGGTTTATCAAAGCGTCATCGAGCGCGAGCGGCGCGGCGATTATCTGGGTCACACGGTTCAAGTGATTCCGCACATTACCGACGAAATCAAAGACCGCATTCGCGCCAATGCGCACGACGCCGACGCCGACGTTGCCATTATCGAGATCGGCGGCACCATTGGCGACATCGAATCTTTGCCGTTTACCGAAGCGATTCGCCAGATGAAGATGGACGAAGGCACCGAAAACGTGATGTATATTCACGTCACTTTGGTGCCTTTTGTTGGGCCGCGCAACGAGATGAAAACCAAGCCGACGCAGCATTCTGTGCGCGATTTGCGCAACATAGGCATCACGCCGGACGTGTTGATTTGCCGCACCAAGCAACCAATGAGCGACGAGATGAAGCGAAAAATCGCGCTTTACTGCGACATCACGCCGGACGCTATTGTCGAAGGCTTGGACACCGACATCTTGTACAAACTGCCGATGATTTTCGAGGAACAGAACTTCGCGCGATTGGTGACGAAACGTTTGAATCTCAGCAAAAACGAGCCGGATTTGACGGAATGGCAGCGCATCGTGCACGCCGTCAAAAACCCGAAGCGCCGCGTTGTGGTTGGCATTTGCGGCAAATACATGGAGCACAACGAGCAGCCGGACACGTATATTTCGGTCGTCGAATCGCTCAAGCACGGCGGCATTGAAAACGAAGCCGAAGTCGAAATCAAGTGGATCGATGCCGAAGCTGCGGGCGATAAAATCGGCGACGAATTGCAAAATGTCGATGCGGTTATTGTTCCCGGCGGTTTCGGAGTGCGTGGCATCGAAGGCAAAATTGCGGCGATTCGTTACGCGCGCGAAAATGGTCTGCCGTTTTTAGGCTTGTGTCTGGGTTTGCAAACCGCCGTTATCGAGTACTCGAGGCACGTCGCAGGTTTGTCGGAAGCCAATTCGCAAGAGTTCGATGAAGCGACGCCGCATCCAGTCGTAGCGATTCTAAAGGATCAGCGTTCAATTGAACGCAAAGGCGGCACGATGCGCGTCGGCGCCGAACCGTGCATCATCGCGCCGAATACTTTGGCGCATCATCTTTACGGCGAAAACATGGTGCTCGAACGCCATCGCCATCGCTTTGAAGTGAATCCCAAATATCATCGCACGTTGACTGATGCCGGTTTGACGCTTTCGGGAACAAGTCCCGATGGGCGTCTGGTCGAAATGATCGAGATTTCGGGTCATCCGTTTTTCATCGCCAGCCAATTTCACCCCGAATTCAAAAGCCGCCCGACGCGCGCGCATCCTTTGTTTCGCGGCCTGGTCGAAGCCGCCGTTCGTTACAGCGACGAACACGGGCACGAATCGAGTACGCGATTGAACGGCAAGGCGCTGGAAAACGGCAACGCGCACCAGTTCAATTCGGGCGAAACCGATTACGACGATGACGATACGCTGACGATTTCTTCGATGGACGACATTCGCCAAATCGCGCGTGGCAGTTAAGGTCTCGTAGGGGCGCACTGCAATGCGCCCCTCCATCGTATCAGGCAACATCGAGTACTCGAATGGCGAACCACAGCAACAAAAAACCTTGGACGCGCGGCGAGAAAATGCTTCTCGTCGCGCCGTTGTTTGTGCTGCTGATTGCGTTCGGCGTGTTGCGGTTTCGTCAGCGCACAAATCCAATTGAACCATATTTGAGGATTGCGGCGCCGCCAAGAATCAGTTTTTCCCATGCTGTACTTTCGCCGAACGGGAAATATGTCGCTGCGATTGGCGGCGATCAAAGCAAAATCGTGCCGGGCAACGGCATGTTAAAAGTTTACGATGCGCGTTTCGGTATTTTGTTGTTCACACGCGTTGTTGGCGACTACGCTGGCATAACCGCGTTGGCTATTTCGCCCGACAGTTCCAAAGTCGCGTGCGCCCAAGACACCACAAAAATCTGGAGTTTGCCGTCTGGTGCGTTGCTGCACGACCTGGGAAATTATCAAAGCAAGAAATATCCTTATGTCAGCAGCATTGCCGGTTCGTTAGCATTTTCTCCAGACAATCGAGTACTCGTTTCAGGTGATGGAGGCGGTGTCTCTGGCGGGATGGCAAAATTGTGGAACGTTCAAACTGGCGCGTTCCTGCACTTCATAGATCGCAGCAACGGTATCTTCAAGCCAAATCAAGAAAATTTTTCGCATTTTTCCCCGAGTTTTTCGCCTGATGGTAAATGGCTGGCGTGCATTGCTTCAGGCGGGATGTATTCGGCAACAGATAATGGGATTAACTCAAAGCCAACAAAAAACACAAATAACCGCGTGCAGCTTTGGGATGTCGCCACCGGAAAACTGACGCACGTTTTTCCACAAAAAAACATCGTTACCTTCAGTTTTTCGCCAGATGGAAAAACTCTCGCCACCTCATCCTCATCGTTTCAAGCCAACCTAACGCAGGAAACGCCCGAAGTTCATCTTTACGATTTGCAAACCGGCGCCTTAATCTGGCTGGCGCAGAACGAAATTGATGGAAAAGGCAGTAGCCTTCGCATTCCCAATGACGGAATCGCGTTCGCGCCCGATGGCAAAACACTGGCTTGCCAAGATGAGTGGGGACGCATTCGTTTTTACAACACGCAGTCGGGGCGACAACTTCAAACTGTTCTCATTCCGCTTATAGATGGTCACTCCGCAGGCGGAGCGCCCACAATCGCTTTCTCGAAGGATGGCAAAACCCTTCTGTCAAGACACATCGACACGATTTACCTCTGGCACACCAACGATTGGCAGCCGAAACTATGACAAATCACTTTCTCATTCGTTGTTGATTATGTATTCGCCACCAAAAGTCGCATTCTTAAGAGGAGAAAATCATGGCTGACGAACACACGGTTTCACTCAATGGCACCACGCTGCATGTCCTCGATGTCGAAAATTCGCTCGACTTTTACAAGCGCATTCCGGGCGCGGAACTTATCATTCATCGTCCGAACCAGTTCGCATTACTCAAGTTCGGTCAAGGTCGCTTGGGTTTGCTGAAATGGAAAACGCCGACATTTCACATCGAAATGGATTCCAACGACATGGACGCGATGCACGCCCAACTCGTCGAAAACGGCATAACGCCGGAAGGCCCGCCGCAAGACCATCCGTGGGGACAACGCGATTTTCTCGTCCTCGACCCGGACGGCAACATGATCGAATTCGGGCAACAACACGAGGAGAATAAATTGCCCGCGAAACACGCGAAAAAGCGCGAAAAAGAAACGAATATGTACAAATCGAGTACTCGAAAGTAACAGTGTGTCATTCTGAGCGCAGCGAAGAATCTAATTACAGTTAGATTCTTCGCTGCGCTCAGAATGACACACTGTTACGACGATTCTATTCTCTTCTTTTTCTTCGCGCACTTCGCGTCCTTCGCGGTGAAAAAACTTCAAGGAAAATTATGACAAATCAACCTCAACTGATCGCTGATTACGCTTGCGTTTGCGGCGAAGGGCCGCTGTTTTTGCCCGAAGAAAACGCCGTCGTGTGGACGGACATCGAAACCGGACGCTTGTTTCGCTACGACCTGGCGACCAAAACCCACAAGCAAATTTACAGCGGCCCAAAGGTCGGCGGCTTCACTTTGCAGGCCGATGGTTCGCTGCTACTCTTCCAGGAAAAAGGCATGGTTTCGATCTGGAAAGATGGCGAAAGCAAAACCGTCATTGCCTCGTTGCCAGACGAAGGTTCGCGCTGGAACGATGTTTACGCCGATCCCGAAGGTCGCGTTTATTGCGGCACGATGCCCAGCAACGGTCATCTGGGACGCTTTTATCGGCTTGACTGCGATGGCAGCATTCGCGTCATTCTGGAAAATATCGGCTGCTCGAACGGCATGGGGTTTTCGCCCGATTTGAAGACGATGTATTACACCGATTCCGCGACGCGCCACATTTATGCCTTCGATTATGAACGTTCAAATGGCGAGCTGATGAATCAGCGCGTTCTGGTGGAAACGCCGGACGGCGAAGGCGTGCCGGACGGTTTGCGCATGGACGGCGAAGGTTTCATCTGGTCGGCGCGCTGGGGCGGCGGGGCGGTTTGTCGCTACGATCCGGCAAACGGCAACCTCGTCAAGCGCGTGGCGATTCCCGCTCCGAAAGTGACATGTCTGTGTTTCGGCGGCAAAGATTACAAAACCGCCTTCGTTTCGACAGCGGGCGGCGACGTAAAAAATCAAGATGGCGCAAGCGCGGGCGGACTTTTCCAGATCGATTTGGGCGTGCCTGGCGCCGCTGATTTTCGCTCGCGCATCTTGTTGTGATTTGATATGAAAAGTGCCACCTTCACGCGGTGGAAGTCCGAACGCGTTCGAGTACTCGATTCAGTACTCGAACGCGTTTTGCTTTTAAGAGACTGAATGTGAAAGGCGCAATGGAACACGGCAGCTTTGCTGACACGGCTCGAACGGATAAACACGGAGTTGAGAGTGAAACTCTGGATTGATCCAGACCGAAATACAAAATTAGTTTGAACCGTGTTTACCTGTTCAAGCCGTGCCGACGAAGCTGCCGTGCTCCGCTTTATCTCCGGTGTACGTCCGGTGTGCGAAAGTAACGAACGCCGCATCACGACATGGCGGATTGCACACCGAAGATGAAGGCAGCGCCCAAACAGGTCAGGAAAATCGTCAGGGCGGGTGATCGATGTCCGGCGTGCGCTTCGGGCAAAATATCGGAAATGCTGATGTGAATCAGGAAACCGGCGAAAAATCCCAGATACAGCGCGAGCATCGTCGGCGGGAGATGGAAAAACGAGGTCGAAAGAATGCCCAGAACAGGCGCCAGAGCGTCCAGCGCCAGCATTGCAATCGAACGTTTGGACGAGTTGTGATGCGCCATCATCAAGCTGACCGTATTGAAACCATCGGCGAAATCGTGCGCGATAACCGCTGTGGCGACTACCGCGCCGACAGCGGGCGAAACCTGAAACCCCAGCCCAATTCCGACGCCATCCATGAACGAATGCGCAATCAGCGCGACCGCCGACATGACGCCGACTTGCGGGTGATGATGCTTGGCATACGAATCTTCATGCGCGTGATGAATCAGAAGCAACGCTTCGCCACTGTGAAAAATCAGAAATCCGACGACCAGAGCGACCATCGGCCAGCGCGCATCGAGATGGTTTTCATGCACCATCTCGAAGATTTCCGGCAGCAAATCAAAAGCGACGACGCCCAGCAACACGCCGGACGTGAAACCTAAAATCAGGTGCAAGCGGTCGCGCATTCGCACGGCGACCAAGCCGCCCGCAAACGTCGCCAGAAAGGTGAGAAAAGTGAGAAAAAGAGGAGTTGCAGAAGGCATCGAGTACTGGAAAGCGGCGTAAATATGTCAGGCGCGACTTCTCATTATGCCTAATTTAGGTTGTTGTATCAATGAATTAACGTGAAATTTTTCAACTTCGGCGCCACCATTTCACGAACTGCCAGATCGACAAGCCTATGAAGTTGATTGTCAAAAGCGCGAAGAAAATGAAGAGTGCTGATACAACGGCGAGATTGAGAGAATCTGCGTAACTCAAATCAGGCGATCCGCCCGATGCGAGTGTTCGGCGACAATCTGCAGCCAAAATGCAATAAATGAGAATAGGCGGCACAACAAGCAACAGTGCATTGATGACAAACCAAGCTGTAAGCCATTTAAGTTTCATGCAAGAAGTTGCCGCTTTTTACTACGATTAAAGAACAACGTTACATCAACTAATAATCAACAATTTGAATGGTGTCGGCAGCATTCCAGCGCGGCTTTCTCGTCTTTGGATCGATGTTTGGCCCTGAAAAATTAACCGAGACTTTCTCCCGCGGAACCGAGTTTTTGTAGTGCGGCAACTCGATGATAACCAAAAAAGAACCATCCAGAATACCGGCGAAATTCATATTAATCCAACCGTAACCATCGTTCAAAAGTTCATCGAAACGTGCTTCATAATCGTTGCGTGTCCACAACGACGACCGCGCAATGGAACAATGCACACCTTCCCTTTTTATGTCCTTATCTTCAACGAAAAGCACACGCGACCAAGAAGGCGTTTGTTCCGCCCATTGCCGAGAAAAAGTCATCAATCTGACCAAATGTAATTCAAGATCGTTCATTTTTCAAAACCGCGCGCACCGGCTTGAAGGTGCGGCGGTGAATCGCGCAGGCGCCGTGTTCTTGCAAAGCGCGCAAATGTTGCGGCGAACCGTAACCTTTATGTTGCGCAAAGCCGTACTGGGGAAATTGCGCGTCGAAGTCAATCATCAAGCGGTCGCGCCACACTTTGGCGACAACTGACGCCGCGGCGATTGACAACGATTTCGTGTCGCCTTTGACAATCGCTTCGTAAGGCCAGACGGCTTCGTCATACGGCAAACCGTCGATCAGAACGTGATCGACGGCGAAACGAGTACTCGATTGAGTGGAAGTTCGTTCACACAAATCGTCAACCGCGTTTTGCATCGCTTTCCACGAGGCTTGGCGAATGTTGATTTGATCAATGGTTAGTGCATCGACAACGCCAATTCCCCAGCGCGCCTTTTGCGTAATTTCGTCGAAAAGTAGTTCGCGCAAAGCAGGCTTCAATTGCTTGGAATCGTTGAGAAGTAAAAAATGTGGCGAGGAAAAGTTTGGGGGAAGAACGACGGCGGCGGCGGCGACCGGCCCAGCCAAAGGCCCGCGACCCGCTTCATCCACGCCTGCAATGAACTGTAAACCTTGCGTCCACAGTTTACGTTCACGGGAGAAATCAGGACGCGGCTTCACGGTTCGATGCGCCACCATTTTACGGATTAGTTGGAATTGAGGCGCCCTGTTTTTTTGTGCTGACAGGAACGACGCCAGAAGATGAAGGCGCCGGATTAGCGCCCAAACTCATTCTGTCCAAAGTTCCGATGCGACTGGGCGGCCAGAAAACGCACATCGCTTTACCGACCAGGTTGGCGCGCGGCACAAAACCCCAAACGTGACCATCGGATGAATTGTTGCGGTGATCGCCCAGCATCAAAAACATCCCAAGCGGCACTGCTTCGGGCTTGGCGTTGGTGATTTCGTCTTGCTGTTCTGGCGGCACAACAACGAGCGGTGGAACTTCGGAACCGCTGGATGTCGGCTGATAATGCCATTGTCCATTGGGGCCATAAGCCGGAACGTCAGGCGCCGAATACTCGCGCGAATACATTTTGCCGTCCACAATCTTCATGTCGTAAGAATACGAAAGACCGGTTGAATCGCTCGGACTCCACTTCACATAAGGCTCTTTCAGCACCACGCCATTGCGATAATAGGTGCGCGTCGCCGTCGCGTAAACCACATCGCCGGGCAAACCGATGCAGCGCTTGATGTAATCGTCATCCGAGGATTCGCCAGGTTGCAGCGCTTGCGGTGGCGGCTGAAACACGACGACATCACCGCGCTGCGGATCGCGCAAGCGATAAATCCAGCGCGCCGCCAGCAAGCGATCTTGAACCGGCGTCCATTGCAGAGTATTTTCCATCGAGCCGCTGGGAATATAAAACGGCTGCAAAATAAAAGGCTGCACAACAAAAAACACCAAGCCAATCGTAATTAGCAGCGAATCGAGCGTTTCGGCCCAGCCAGAACCTGATTCATTGCTTTGAGTACTCGATGTCGCACGAGAACGCGAACGAGGCGCGCATTGCGGCGCTTCCACAAAATACAGCACCACGCGAATGGTCAGCAAAACAGCGAAAATTCCGATTTTCCAAGGCCACGAAGAAAGAAGCGCCATGTAGTTCATAAATGGTTTATTGCGTCATCGAAAGTGCTGAGCCAGAATTGTTTGTGGGTGTGACGCGCGGATGTTCGCTCATATTGTCCAGCGTTCCCACGCGATTGGGCGGCCAGAACACGCACATCGCCTTGCCGACGAACGCTTCGCGCGGCACCAAACCCCAAGCGTGACTGTCATTGGAATCGTTGCGATGATCGCCTAAAACCAAATACTTGCCTTCAGGAATTGGTTCAGAATTGGCCGCTTCAATCGCACCCTGATTCTCATACGGTGGAAACTCGGCACCGAAATTGTCGCGCCCAACCGCGCCTTCTTCTTGCCAGAAACCCGGCGCATTCGCACTCGCGTACTCGCGCGAGTAAACCTTGCCGCCGACAATTTTCATGTCGTAACCATAGAGCGGTAAACCGGTGCTCCATTTCGCATATGGTTCTTGCAACGGCACAAACGTATTTGTGCCGCGCGCCTTGCGAAAATAGCGCCGGTTCTGCACCACAATCACATCGCCCGGCGCGCCGATGCAGCGCTTGATATATTCATCGCCTTGTTTCGCATGCGCTTTTTCCGGAGGCGTAAACACCACGACATCGCCGAAACGCGGCCCACGCACACGATAAATCCATTTGGCGACGAGCAATCGGTCGCCCGTCGGCTGCCATTGCAGCGTGTTCTCCATCGAGCCACTGGGAATGTAAAACGCTTGTAGCAAAAACGGCTGAATGATAAAAAAGACCAGGCCGAACGCAATCGCTGTCGCATCTAAAACTTCCAGCAAGCCGCGCACATGATCGTCATTCTGCGTCGTGCTTTCCGCTGTCGGCGCCGTCAAATGCCGCACAAATTCGCGCGTCAGAACAATCGCGCCAATGACAGCGATTTTCCACAACCACGAATCCATGCTGAACATAGAAAAAGGTCAGAGGTTCGGGTCAAAGGCCAAAGGAAATTGCGCAATCTCGTTTGACCTCTGAACCCAAACCTCTGACCTGCTGTTTACGCCTTTTCTTTGATGCGCAATGCTTTGCTGCCGATGCGACCGCGCAGGTAATACAACTTGGCGCGACGGACTTTGCCCTTGCGACGCACTTCGATTTTCTCCAATCGCGGCGAATGCAGCAAAAACGTCCTTTCGATGCCGATGCCTTGCGTGACGCGGCGCACGGTAAAGGTTTCGCCGACGCCGCCTCCCGCACGCGCCGTGCAAGTGCCTTCAAAAGCCTGAACGCGCTCGCGCGTGCCTTCGACAACTTTCACGTTGACGCGCAACGTATCGCCCGGGCCAAATTGCGGCAAGGCGGTCTGCAAATGTCTGGCTTCCACAGCTTCAATCAAATTCTGGTTCATCGTTTTCTCCCGCGCCATCGCGCTTTTTTTCAATGTTTTCGCGCTCCAACTGCGCGAGAGTTTCCAAATCGGCTTTCGACCAATTCGAGTACTCGATTCCGTCCACTAAATCGCGGCGCCGCAAATACGTTCGTCGCAAACCTTCGCGCCGCCGCCACTTTGCAATTTCGCCGTGATGCCCGCTCAGCAAAACATCCGGCACTTTTTGTCCGCGCCATTCCTGCGGTCGCGTGTAATGCGGCGCTTCCAGCAAGCCGTCTTCAAACGAATCGCTTTGCGCCGATTGCTCGTTTCCCAACACGCCAGGAATCAATCGAGCAATCGCGTCCATGATTACCAACGCCGCCCCTTCTCCGCCGGTCAAGACGTAATCGCCAATCGAAATTTCATCGGTGACCAGCGTTTCGACCGCGCGTTCGTCAATTCCTTCGTAATGCCCGCACAAAAAAGCCACGCGAGAATGCTGGCTCAATTCGCGCGCGACCTGTTGAGAAAATGGGCGACCTTGCGGCGACATCAACACAACCGGACACGGCGGACTTGCGCCCGACACAGCGTCCCATTTTAACACATCTTCCATCGCGCGCGCTATAGGTTCGGCTTTCATCACCATGCCCGCGCCGCCGCCATACGGAACATCATCGCAAACGTGATGTTTGTCCGTCGTCCAGGCGCGAATATCATGCACGCCGATTTCGAGTACTCGATTCGTCTGTGCGCGCCCCAAAATGCTGCTTTCCAACGGGCTTGTGAAAAAATTGGGAAACAGCGTAAAAATATCAAAGCGCATAATGGAAAGAAGCCCCTTACCAATCGCGCCATTCACTGGCCAGACCTTCGCCGTCACCATACTTGTTCGGATCCATTCCTACTTTTCTGGCTATCAAGTCAATCAATGGACATAGTTCTTCGCGTTCGCCCGTTTCGATTAAGGCACCGTCGGTTTCGTCGTTCAATTCATTAAGCGATTCGACGGCGATTTTGAACTTCCCGATTTTATCTTCTTCGCGCGCCTCTTCGCCCAACTTGATAAGTTCTGCAATTAAGTCGTCGAAAATCCCTCTGGCTGCGTTGCAATTTTCTTCTGTATATTGTTCCAATCCGTGCGCTTCGCCTTCGCGCCAACGAGCAAAAGGATAATTCGTTTTCGTCTCCAGCAAATTCGATTCGTAACTCATCGTTTCTCCTTTTGCCGCCGCGAAGTTCAACCTTTCAGCTTCAGCCACGCCGTCCACATCGTGTAAAGTCCGGCGACGACCGCAAAAATGCCGAAGGCGAAAGAAAGTTGCGCACCGTTGATTCGGTTGGCGTATTTGCCGCCTAACCAGCCGCCAATCAGCAACATCGAGCCGATGATGGCCGCGGCACGAATATCGACGTTGCCCTTCCTCCAGTACTCGTAAACCGCGCCGATGCCCAACGGCGGCAGCAAACACGCCAAGCTGGTTCCCGTCGCTTTGTGCTGCGTAAATCCCAGGATGTAAACCAGCGCGGGAACAATGACTAACCCGCCGCCGATGCCGAAGAATCCTGCGGCGACGCCAGCAATTAAACCCGTCAGCAACAAAAGGAAAAACGAAGTGTCCATAATTATTTCCAACACCAGGAGGCCGAGCAAACTCGTAGGGGCGCCAGCTTGCTGCGCCCGTTTTCTGCAATCGTGTACTCGAGCGCGGGCGCAGCAAGCTGGCGCCCCTACAATTTCTTCGCGCCGCAGCGGTTAATCTTCATCCGTGCGTAAACCTGGTTTATCGCGCACAACGACGGTTCGATTTTCCCAATCGCGCTTCACAATGAATTCGTCGTGCGCCGGAATCATGGCGCGCGGCGTGACATAAACATCGTGCGCCGGAGTTTCCAAGATTTCCTCGACTTCACCCAAATCATCGCCGTTTTCCGTGACGACTTTCATTCCCAGAACATCGGTCACGTAAAACTCGCCTTCGGGAAGTTCTGGACGCATCGAACGATGAATGAAAAGTTCTGCACCTTGCAAACTTTGCGCTTGTTCCGCCGTGTTCAATCCGACATCGAGAATGAAAGTATGACCTATAGCGCGCGAATTTTTCACCTGCAACATTTGGCGTTTGCCGTCTTGAACGACGCAAAAACGCGCGCCCGCAGCGAATCGCTTGGGCGCCTCAGAAAACGGTTTCACTTTGAGGTGCGCGCGATCCCAATTGCCGATCACGCGTCCCACCAAAACATCCCACGTCGCCAAATCTTCCACAGAATTATTCATCAATCGAGTACTCGAACTAAACTTCCACTTTGTAACCTAAAGCGATTTCGTCGCCGGTTTGACCACGAAAACCCCAGTTCGCTTTGGGCGTTTCGGTAATCGTAATTTCCAAATCGCTGGGCGACAAACCCAATTCGCTTTGCGCACGCTCGAACAAAAGATGAATCAAGCGCTTTTTCGTTTCCGTCGTGCGACCTTCCATCATGCTGATTTCGATGATTGTGTAACGCGAAGTCTTATCAGACGGAAAAACGAAATCGGCTTCGTCCAGCGCCAGAAAACGATGAAAACGTTTATCCGGCGGAAACGACAAAGCCTCGACAACGCACGAATGAATCACATCCGAAAGTTGCGCTTTCATCGCATCAAGCGACTCGCGCCCGCCGTAAATCTTGATTTGTGCCATTTCACATAAAAGAACCAACCGCGTTGTCAGACGCAGTTGGTTCCACTTTCGAGTACTCGATTCGCCGTTTCAGCCGCGAATTTCAACAATCACGTCATCGCGCACGATAACTTCAAGCGCCGCCAACTTTTGCGCGAGGTTGTCGCCAACTCCGAGTTCGACTTGCGTTTCGATTTGTCCGCGCGCGACTGGCGTTTCCAATGACAAAGCCTCGATTTGGGCGCGCCGTTCAACTAACTCGCGCTGCATTGCATCGTGCTTTTCTTTGGCTTCGTCCATTTCCTTGCGCGCTTCCACCAGGCGATGAACATTCGTGCGCTGCAATTCGGCGATAGTGCGGCGTTGTTGAAACTCCATTTGCTGACCTTGTAAATGCAATTCATCCAACGCCGCATCCACTTCCGACAGCAACTGCGCTCGCAAATCTTCAGTCAAAAGCGCGACGACGTTCGCCAGGCGCTTGGCGACAATCGTCAACGCGCATCTCCACCCGATGCGTCTTCGCTCACTTGAGTACTCGATCCGCCGTTCGCTTCATCGCTGTCAGCGACTTCGAGCGGTTCGTCATCGGTGATAATTTCAATCTGGACGCGCGCACCGGTTTTGGTCGCTGCCGCTTTCACGACATGACGCAATGCGTTGGCAACGCGACCTTCGCGCCCGATCACGCGACCAACGTCGTCGGGATGAACGCGAATTCCGTAGATCGAACCCTGATCGTCCAAAAACTCTTCGACTTCGACTTCTTCGGGATGCGACACGACGCCTTGCACCAGAAAGCCGACGAGTTCGATCAGGCGCGCGTCGTCTTCACTGGGCGCCCCATATTCGTCCATGTCGCCCATCGCCTGCGCCATGAAATTGGGGTTTTCGCCCTCATCCGAGGACTGATCCGGCGAGCCGTTCAACGATTCGGCGCTCATGCCTTGATACCTTTTTTCTTCAACAAGCTGGCGACGGTTTCGCTGGGCTGCGCGCCTTTGCTCAACCAGTGACGCGCTTTTTCTTCGTCGATTTCAACCACGGCGGGCTGACGCGTCGGCAAATAATGGCCGATGGTGTCGATAAAAGCGCCATCGCGCGGGCTGTTTTGATCGGCGACGACAACGCGATACGCCGGATTGTTCTTGGCGCCAGTGCGGCGCAAACGAATGCGAACCATAAATCTCCTACGACAATGTTTCTTGTTCGTGATTCATAACTCAAATCGAGTACTCGAATCACCATAAACTACCTCAAAAGTGGCAGTTTGTCACTCCAATTTCTACTTTCCAAAGCGGATACCGCGGCCAATTTTCGGATGCGGCGCGGGCATCTTTGGCATCGGGCCGCGCGGCAATTGTCCGCCCGGCGCTCCACCCATTTTACCCATTCCGCGAGGCATCGGCATTTTGCCGCTCGCCATCGCGCTCATCTGGCGCATCATCTTCTTCATGTCACGGAACTGGCTCAACAAACGATTGATTTCCGGCGTCGAGGTTCCGCTACCCGCCGCAATGCGACGTTTCCGCGAACCGTTTATTATATCAGGATCGCGTCGCTCTTTGGAAGTCATCGACAAAATCATCGCTTCGACGCGCTTCATCTGCTTTTCATCGACGCTCAAATTGGCATCTTTCAAAGCGCCCGCGCCCGGCAACATCGCCAGAATGCTTTCCAGGCTGCCCATCTTTTTGACCTGCTGCATTTGATCCAGAAAGTCTTCCAAATCGAAATTGCCTTCCGACAATTTGGCTTCCATCGCGGCGGCTTGCTTGGCATCAAACTGTTCTTCGGCTTTCTCGATCAGCGTCAAAACATCGCCCATGCCCAAGATGCGTCCCGCCATGCGGTCGGGGTGAAATTCTTCCAGCGCGTCCAACTTTTCGCCCACGCCGACGAACTTGACAGGCACGCCAGTAATTGCGCGCACGCTCAAAATCGCGCCGCCGCGCGCATCGCCGTCCAACTTCGTCAAGACAACGCCCGTCAACTTGACGGTTTCGTTGAAGGCTTTGGCGGCGTTGACGGCGTCCTGTCCGGTCATCGCGTCCAGCGCCAGCAACGTTTCCTGCGGCTGCACAACTTCCTGAATTTGGCGCGCTTCTTCCATCATCTTTTCATCGACGTGAAGGCGACCCGCGGTATCAATGATGACGACATCGAAGCCGTTTTTCTTGGCGAACGCGACACCTTCGCGCGCAATCGTTGGCGGCGATGTTTTGCCCATCTCGAAAACTTCGACGCCAACTTGCTTGCCGACAGTTTGCAATTGCGCAATCGCGCCAGGACGATAAATATCGGTGGCGACGAGCAGCGGTTTTTTGCCCTGACGCTTGAACCACGCGCCCAATTTGCCGCAAGTCGTGGTTTTGCCGGTTCCCTGCAAACCCGCCAGCATGATGACAGTTGGCGGCGCGCTCGAGTACTCGATGCGTCGCGTGGTGCGTCCCAGCAGTTCGCTCAGTTCGTCGCGCACAATGGCGATAACTTGCTGTTCGGGATGCAGGCTTTCCAGCACATCGACGCCGACGGCTTTTTCACGCACGCGAGCGACAAAGTCCTTGACGATCTTGAAGTTGACATCGGCTTCGAGCAAAGCCAGGCGCACTTCGCGCATCGCGGCATCAACATCGGCTTCTGAAACGCGCCCTTTGCCACGCAACTTGGCGAAGGTTTTCCCTAATTTATCCGAAAGATTTTGAAGCATAAGAATTGAGGACTAACTTGTAATGACGCCTTCATTTTACTCGTTTTGCATAGCTTTCAACAAAAGATTAATGATCGTCATGCCACCACGTTTTACCGCCAAATCCATTGAAATTTATGACGGCGCACCGACCTGAACTTTCGCGCCATTTTGCAAAAGGATTTCAACAATATCGGCGCGTTGTTTCCTGATAGCAGATGTCAACGGGAAATTGTTGTTCACGGCGGCGTTTACATCGGCGCCTTCGTCTATCAAACGCTTGACCAGTTCCAAATCGCCCAACATGACGGCTTCAATCACTCGCGGACGCGCACCACATTCGATGAGATACCGCGCCGTTTCAGGATTATCAAAGGCGCACGCCCGATAAAGAGCGGTTTCTCCTTTTTCATTTCGAGCGTTTACATCGGCGCCATAGTGAATAAGAATTTGTGCGACTTCCAAGGCGCCACATGTCGCAGATCTCATAAGTTCGGTGATGCCATTTTCATCTGCGTTATTGGGATTCATGCCCAATGCAATGAGACGGTGCAGCAAATCCGTCTTGTGATGACGGACAATAATGGCTAAAAATGACTCACAACCAGCGCCAGCTCTTAACAGCGTTTTGACAATTTCGTCGTGCCCGTTGAGCAAGGCCGCATAAAGAGCCGTTGAGCCATAACGTCGAATATCGACAATCGCGTCGCGTTCTATCAAAAGATTGACGATTTTAAGATGCCCGTTCTTCGCGGCGCGGAACAAAGCCGTTTCGCCAGAAACGTTTTTCAGATTGATTTCGGCGCCGCTTTCAAGCAAGAGTTGCACGATTTTAAGATGCCCGTTGCCTGCGGCGCGAATCAAACTTGTTGTTTTGGCACTACTTTTAATATCGACGCCAACGCCGTTTTGCAGCGACAGGCGAATCGTTTCCAAATCGCCGTCGCGCGCGGCATTAAGAAACGCTTTGGATTCTGGTGATTTGGCCATTTCGAGTTCGAGTACTCAACTCAACATGCGCGTGTAAACATCTTCAATTTGACGGGCGGCGCGGTCGGCGGAGAACAATTGGCGAACACGAGCGTAACCTTTAGTTCCCATTTGTTGT
Source organism: Abditibacteriaceae bacterium (assembly GCA_965277285.1). Taxonomy (GTDB): domain Bacteria; phylum Armatimonadota; class Abditibacteriia; order Abditibacteriales; family Abditibacteriaceae; genus DASVUS01. Next base: position 1,188,181 of record OZ255721.1, read on the forward strand.
GCGCGTTGCGGATCGTTCAGCAAGATTTCGATGTTCTGCGCCAGAGCGTCGACGTTACCCATTTCGCTCAGCAATCCGGTTTCGCCATCGACGATCATTTCCGGCACGCCGCCGCCGTTACTGCCGATGACAGGTTTGCCCGCCGCCATGCCTTCCAGAACCACGTTCGGCAATGGATCAGCCGAGGTACTGGCGTGAACCACGATGTCCAGGCCTTTCAACAATTCTGGAACATCACGGCGAAAACCCATCATTTCAACGTGCGCGCCAATTCCCAAGCGTTCGATTTGCGCGTGCAAATCGCGTTCGTAATCGTCTTCGCCAAAGAGCGGCGCACCGATGATAACGAATTCTGCGTCGTGTCCATTTCGCAGAACTTGGGCCGCCGCGTCCAAGAAAATATGCTGTCCTTTCCACGGCCCGATACGCCCGATTGCGCCAATGCGCGGCGGGTTATTTCGAGTACTCGATTCGCTTTCAGGAGACGCGAAAACCGCCATTTCTTCTTCGCCCAGGCCGTCGTATAAAACTTCGCCTTTGGCGGCGTCTTTCAAGTGCAATTGATCCAAGACGCTTTGCGAAACCGTCACGATATGCGACGGCATTTTGTCGGCCATCGCGCGCACGCCCTTGACCGCAGGCGAAGGAAGATACGATGTATCAATGAAATCGCGGACGTGCCACACGACAGGAATCTGCGCCATTTTCCCTGCCAGAGAACCGTAAATATGAGCTTTCAGCGAATTGGTATGAATAATCTGGACGTTGTTGCGCCGCGCAAAACGCGCGATTTTCTGCGCATACGACACCATTCCCATCAATTGCTTCGGGTTCGCCAGAGATTTGACGCCTAACGAATCTTTGCGCACTTCGCGTACATCATCCGACAGCGGCAAGACGCGCACCTGGACATTGGCGTCTTTCAATAAACCGACGAGCGGCCCATCTTCGGCCAATAGCGCCAGCGGCGTCACTTTCTGATGATCAATCGGTTTAAGAAGTCGCGCCAATGCGAACTCGGCGCCGCTGGGCTTGGCGGTGTGACCTAAATAAAGAACGCGAATAGGTTGCATAGTTTTCGGTTGGGAATCGAGTACTCGATAAATAGTTGGATGGTGAATCAGGGCAAATCAAGAACTTAGTTCTTTCAAACGTTGTTGCGAACGTGCCAGCGCATAAGTCTCGAAGCCATAAGCCACAACTTTTTCGTAAAAATGCTTCGCCTCAGCCAGCTTGCCTTCACCACGAGCGCAGTCGCCGAGCCGATAAAATGCGAAAGCAAGGGCCATCGGAAGCGGTTCCAGTTGAAAATAGCGCTCGTAAAAGCGGCGACATTCGTCCCATTCGCCACGCACCAGAGCCGCTCGCGCGAGATTCGTCAGGATGACTCTTTGTGTTTGCGGGTCGCCTTCAAACTCGGTGAGTGTCAATTCATTGCTGCACGCCAGGCGCCGTGATGGTTCGATTAAACCTTGTTGCGCCAGAAAAATCGATTCCAAGCCGTCTATCCAACTTTGCATTTTGTCGTCCACGAGCGTTGTACGCGCTGTTTGCAAAGCGCTCATCCCTGCGTCCGCCTGCTCCGCCGCCAATTCGATAAAGGCCAAAGCGAGATAGCTGAGCGCATGCTGATAATTTTCGTACTCGGCGATGCCGTTTTTGCGAATTTGAAGTGAGCGCGCAACGGCCTGGCGCGCCTCGTCGAAACGCCCCATATCGCGCAACGTTTCCATCAGGGCAACCGAAGCATTCCGACTGTTCTTGTTTAATGTCAGCGCGCGTTCAGCCGCCGCAACCGCTTCGCGCAATCGCCCTTGTTTGTGGAGAATGTCGGCCAGAACGCCCAGACAATCGGCCTCCTGCGCCACGTCTTTCTGTGAACGCGCGATTTCTAAGGCCTGCCGATGACACTTTTCAGCGGGTTGCAACTGATTCATGCTGCTGTAGCCAACGCCCGCCATGCTGTGCGCTACGCGAACCAAAACCGTCCTTGTTGCAAACGCCTTTGGCGGCGCTGATGTTGGCCGTGCAGGCGTGGAAAGCCGTTTCGAGTACTCGATGGCGCGTTCGGCCCAGCGAACCGTGTCTTGCAGTTGGCCCGCCTTGAATGCCGAAGTCGCCAGTCCAACCATTGTTCTCAATCTTTCATCCTGACGCCACGGAGGAAGCATTTTCAATGTGAGATGAAAGGCAGCATACGCTTCGCGTGTTTTGTGTTCGCGGCTGAGGCGCCATGCGCGCTGTACCAGGAACTGAACCCACACCGTCTCGACAAGCAACGCAACACCGATACCAACCAGAATTGAGCGGAGTGGCTGGTCGAAACGGAACGCAATAAAAATGCAAACGAGCGCAGTCCAAACTTCGACCGGTTCCGACTGCGATTTCCTTCCAGTACTCGAAAGGCTCATTGAAACATTTCCTGTGCGAATTGTTGAGGATTAAAAGCAATCAAGTCTTCGGCTTTTTCGCCGATGCCGATCAGTTTGACCGGAACGCCGGTTTCACGCGCCACGCTGAGAATGATGCCACCTTTGGCGGTGCCGTCCCATTTGGTCAAAATCAAACCGGTCAGAGGCGCGGTTTCGGCGAAGGCTTGCGCTTGCGTCAAACCGTTTTGGCCGGTCGAAGCATCGAGAACTAAAAGCGTTTCTTCGGGCGGCTTGCCCAGTTCGCGTTCGGTCACGCGCGCGATTTTGCTCAATTCGTTCATCAAGTTGTTTTTGTTGTGAAGCCGTCCCGCTGTATCAATCAGAACGATGTCGCGGTTGCGGCTTTTGGCGGCGTTGATCGCATCGAAAGCGACCGCAGCGGGATCGGCGCCCTGCCCGCCCGCGATAACCGGACAATCGGTGCGGCGTCCCCAGATTTGCAGTTGCTCCACCGCAGCGGCGCGAAACGTATCGCAGGCAGCTAATAACGGATCGTGGCCTTCGCCGATCAACATATTGGCGATTTTTCCGACGCTCGTCGTTTTGCCGACGCCATTGACGCCGACAAAAAGCCAGACTGTCAAGCCTTCGGGCGCCAATTTCAGTTGACGCTCGCCGCTGCCCAACACGCGCGCCACCAAATCCTGCAAGGCTTCTTGCGCTTCCTCGCTGTCGCGCACTTCGCCGCGTTGTGCGGCGCGCCGCAAGCCATCGATGAGAAACGTCGCGGTCGCCACCGAAACATCGCTCATCACCAATTGTTCTTCGAGTTCGTCCAAAACCTCGTCATCGAGCTTGCGACCCGAAGCGAAAACCTGCCCGACACGACCAAAAAGACCTTTGAGCATAAAATTATCTTACAATGGTGACGCTAACTTCGTCCGCCAAAACAACGCGAATGAACGCGACTTTTCAAAAAGAAATAGCGAAAATTTGCGCCGTTTTTGTGAACGAAGTTAGCGTAACTTTCATACATTCGAGTACTCGAATTAGCTTTCGCTTCAGCTTTGCATCGCCTTGAGCAGGTTTGCCATTTCGATTGCGGCCAGCATCGCATCGGCGCCTTTGTTGCCCGCTTTGCTGCCGGCGCGTTCCAAGGCTTGTTCCAGATTATCGGTTGTCAAAACGCCCATCGTGACCGGAATGCCGCTGTTCAAACCCGCGTTCATAATGCCGCTGGACGTTTGGCCGCACACGTAATCGTAATGATCGGTCGCGCCTTGAATGACGCAGCCCAGACAAACAATGGCATCGAAGCGCTCGCTTTTCGCCAGCGTTTGCGCGACCAGAGGAATTTCCCACGCGCCAGGAACGTGCGCGATTTCAACCACGCGCTCATCGCCACCGTGACGCCGAAACGAATCCAGCGCGCCACTTAACAAACGCTCGGTAATCAAATCGTTGAAGCGCGCTACAACGATGCCGATGCGCAACCCTTCCGCCGTCATTTGCCCTTCGTGAATAGTCATGGAATGAATAAACCACAAAGGACACTAAGAAAACAGAAGTTTGTCATTCTGAGCGCAGCGAAGAATCTAACTGTGATGAGATTCTTCGCTGCGCTCAGAATGACAAAGTGTTACGGCGATTCATTTCTCAAGAATCTCTGTGTTCTTTGTGTCTTGGTGGTTCAAAAACTTAAATCGAGTACTCGTTGCGGATATGTTCCAGCAAAGCTTTGCAGCCTTCGTTAACCAGATAATAAACGACATCAAAGCCGCCGATGAAATATGGATCGGGCACTTCGCGCACGCCGATGTTGGGCGTAAATTCGAGAAGTGGAACGACTTGCGCGCGAGTTTTTCCGCTATGACCTTTGCCCAAACGCAGCACGCTCGATAAGTTTTCATCGTCCATCGTGATGACGAAATCGAAGCGTTCCAGGTCGTCGCGCGTGATTTGGCGCCCCACGCCGTCGTATTCGATGCCGTTTTCCTGCAAAATCGCCAGCGTCCCAGGATGCGCATACGAATCGATGTGCCAGTCGCCAGTGCCCGCCGAATCGACTTCGATTCTATTGCTCAAACCGGCTTCACGTACTAAATGCGCAAACACCGCTTCGGCCATCGGGCTGCGGCAAATGTTGCCGGTACACACAAATAAAACGCGAACTTTACGCGTCATTTTGCTCGTTTGATGGCGTTCTATGGTTTGTGTTTGAATTTCTGCTGCGTTATTCAAAGTGCTCCACTCCGTTCGTCAAATTGTTCGTTCAACTGCTCATCGGGCACGCCATTTCGAGTACTCGATGCGTTCAATTGTTCGTTCAACGTTTCGCTTAAACCGTCCAGCAAATGTCCCATTTTGCTTTGCTTGGTGCGCAAATAAGCACGGTTATCGTCGTGAACTGTCGGCTGCAACGGCACGCGCTCGACGATTTGCAAACCGTAACCTTCCAGCCCGACGCGCTTGGCCGGATTGTTGGTCAAAAGCCGCATTTGTCGCACGCCTAAATCGGTCAAAACCTGCGCGCCGGTTCCATATTCGCGTAAATCCGACGCGAAACCCAGCGCGTGATTCGCTTGTTCGGTATCGGCGCCTTTGTCTTGCAAGGCATACGCGCGAATCTTGTTGATGATGCCGATGCCGCGCCCTTCGTGATGATCGATATACAGCAAAACGCCGCTGCCTTCTTCGTTGATGCGGTTCATCGCCGCGTGCAACTGCTCGCCGCAATCGCAGCGCAAAGACAACAGCGCATCGCCCGTCAAACAACCGGAATGCACGCGCACCAAAGTCGGGACATCGGCTTTAATTTCGCCTTTGACCAAAGCGACATACGGCGTTCCGTCCAAGACGCTTTGATACGCAACAGCACGAAACTCGCCAAACGCCGTAGGAAGGCGCGCTTCAGCGACGAAGTTCACCAATTTTTCGTGCTGCCGACGATAGCGAATCAGCGCTTCAATGGTGATAATTTTGATGTCGTGTTCGCGCGATATTTCTGTCAGTTCGGGCAAGTTCGCCGATTCGCCGTCTTCGTTGAGGATTTCGCAGATAACGGCGGCGGGATAAAGTTCGCTCAGGTGACACAAATCAATGGCGGCTTCGGTATGTCCGGCGCGCACCAGAACGCCGCCTTCGCGCGCGCGCAAGGGAAAGGTATGGCCAGGACGCGTCAAATCGGCGGGACGCGCGTTGGTGTCAATTAAGACTTGCACGGCGCGCGCGCGATCACTGGCTGAAATGCCGGTTGTAACACCTTCGCGCGCATCGACGCTCATCACGAACGCGGTGCTGTGACGGTCGGTGTTGTGCGGCGTCATCGGCCCGAGTTGCAGTTCTTCCAAACGTCGGCCTTCCATCGGCACGCAAATCAGGCCGCGCGCATTTTTCGCCATAAAATTGATGGCGCGCGCATCGGCAAACTGCGCCGCGATAATCAAATCGCCTTCGTTTTCGCGCGCTTCATCGTCCGTCACAAGAACAAACTTGCCGTTCTTGAAATCTTCCAGCGCGTCTTCAACCGTAGAAAAAGGTGTCGTCATAAAATCGAGTACTCGATTGGCTTTCGAGTCATCTTAATTGAGCAAAGCGTTCGCTTTCTTCAAAAAATCGCGCGCCGAGTCCACTGTTTCGCGCTCATACTTGCGGCCTTTGTTGCTGTAAGATGAACGCAATATTGCATCGGCGTAAGTCCACAAAACCAATTTGCTTTTGTCGAAGTAGAAAAAGTCGTAAGATGGCGGCGCAATTTGGCTGGCGCCGTCCCAGATAGAGGATTTTTCATGAAGCGGTTTAACATAGAACTTCTCGGTGCGCCGCACAAAAAACAAAGCGCCTTTGGCAAAGTAAAACTCTTCGCTTGTGCGACTATAATCGCTCAGATACAACGCGACGATTTTGCGCACCGCGCCCTTTTCGCTATAAGCCATCAAGTTGCCGCCTTCACTCGAATAGCCAGACAAAGCGGCTTCAACTTTGGTGAAACGTTTTAAATCGCGGTCGATCTGTAGGCGTTGCGGACGAGCCGACACTATAATCTGCTCTGGCGTTGCGGCGCAGACAAATCGAGTACTCGAAAGCGCCAACAGCAAAGCGAGAACATTTCTTTTCATAGCGAAACCTTGCTTTTCAACCGACTTTTTGCGCCCATTTCGTCATGTGATCGACGTATTTGGCGATGATGTCCACTTCGAGATTGACTTGCGCCCCTTCGTCCCAATTGTTCGCTGTCGTCACGTCGCGCGTGTGCGGAATCAAGGCGACGCTGAAACGATTGTAAGCAGCGTTGGCGACCGTTAAAGAAACGCCATCAATGCAAATCGAACCTTTTTCGACAATGAATTTCATCACGGCGAACGGCGGCTCGAAGGTCGTCCACCAACCTTCGCCTTCGACGCGCGAACCGACGACCGTTCCCACTCCATCGACATGACCTTGCACGATGTGTCCGCCCAAACGCGCCGTCGCCAAAAGCGCGCGCTCCAGATTGACGCGACTTCCCACTTTTTGTCGCCCCAAAGTTGTGCGGCGCATTGTTTCTTCGACCGCTTCCACGACGAACGTGCGCTTCGAGTACTCGATAACCGTCAAACACACGCCGTTGACCGAAATGCTTTCGCCGATTTGCGCGTCGCTCAGCCAGGCATCGTCTTCGACGCCTATGGTCAGGCGCCGCGACTCGCCGACTTCTTCCAGCTTTTCGATGGTTCCAATGCGTTCAATTAAACCTGTAAACATTTTCGGGTTCGCTACATAGTTTCGTGCGTGTAACCTTGAATCAAAACATCGCCGTCCAAACTTTCGGTTTGAACATCGCTCAATCGCAACGCTTGCGATAGAGTTGCGGTTCCCATCGACGGAATTGCGTTCAAGCCGTCGCCGCCAAGGATCAACGGCGCCACGAAGAACGCGATTTTGTCCACGTTGCCGCTTTTCAACGCGCTGGCCGCGATCTGCGCGCCGCCTTCAATCAAAACGCTGTAAATTCTTTCGTCAATCAAAGCGCGCCATAAGTGCGACAAATCAACGCGACCACTTTCGTCTTGGGTCAATTCGAGTACTCGAACGCCGCGCGTTTCCAGTTCGGTTCGCTTGTCACGCGGCATTTGCGCCGTTGTCGCAACCAGAACTTTCGCGCCGTTGTCGTTCAACATTTTCGCGTCGAGCGGAATGCGTCCGCGTGAATCGACAACAATGCGTTGCGGCTGTTTCCAGCGGCCTTCCAGACGAACATTGAGTTGCGGATCATCGGCGAGCAGTGTTTCGATGCCGACTAAAACGGCGTCGTGTTCGTGACGCATTTGGTGCGCGCGACGGCGACTTTCGCTGTTCGTAATCCATTGCGAATCGCCGGTTTTGGTGGCGATTTTTCCATCCAGCGAAGCCGCGCATTTCAAGGTGACAAAGGGCAAACCGGTGATAATCGTCTTCAAGAAATGATCTTGCGCTCGAATACATTCCTGGCGCATGAACTCGCCGACGACTTCGATTCCCGCAGCCTGCAACTGGCGAACGCCACGCCCGTTGATTTCGGGATTGGGGTCGCGCACGCCGTAAACCACGCGCGCAATTCCGGCTTCAATCAAAGCGTTGGTACACGGCGGCGTCGTTCCATAATGCGAACACGGCTCGAGCGTCACATATGCTGTTGCGCCGCGCGTTTCCAAACCGTTCTGGCGCGCTTCGTTGAGGGCGACGACTTCGGCGTGCGGGTTTCCGTCGCCAGGCTGCGTGTGTCCGCCGCCGATGATTGCGCCGTTTTGGACGAGAACGCAGCCGACGCTGGGACGCGGACTTGTCCAGCCGCGACCGCGTGCGCTGTAACTTAAAGCGGCGCGCATTCCTGCTTGGTCGTTAAGAATCGTCATTGGGGGAAGTTCGAGTACTCGATTGTCGCTTTTGCGCGGCGCTTTGCAGCACTTCGGCAAACTTTTGTTGCCGTCGCTCGCTTTGGATTTGACGTTCGCGCGCGGTTTGTTTCAGGTCGAGCAGCAGTAAAATCAGCGCGGGAATGAGCAGGCAAAAGGCGCCGCCGACGGTGAACAGAAAATGTCGCGCCTGTTCTTTCAATTGCGGCGTGCGTTGTGTGCCGACTGGCCACAACCAGACTACGGCGTAAAAGTTAGTGCCGAAAATCAACAACCAAAACGCAGCGGAAACTAAACGCAAGCGTAACTGCCGCGACATCGGAACATTGTCGCCGCGGCTGACACGCGCAGTTTCCCACCACGCGCCGCATAAAATGGCGAAGAACCCGATGGCGCACAAGGACGCAAAAACCGCGCGAGACGAAGAAACATTCATCGCAAAAACCCGATTTCATTATAACGCGACGGCTTCCCAAAGGAATTAATCCGCCAAGACGCCAAGTCCGCCAAGTCCGCCAAGTCCGCCAAGTCCGCCAAGTCCGCCAAGTCCGCCAAGAAAGATAGGAAAAAAGATAAGAGAAATGATACTGTTGCAACTTTCGAGTACTCGATTTCATTTTCTTGGCGCTCTTCGCGTCTTGGCGGTTCATTTTTCAACGTCTTTCCAGCGTTTGCGCTAAACTTTGCGCGTGAACAACGGCTATAACCAAGAATTAATACGCAACTTCTCCATTATCGCGCACATCGATCACGGCAAAAGCACGCTCGCCGACCGCATGTTGCAGATGACCAACGCCGTCGCCGACCGCGACATGAAAGAGCAAATGCTCGACTCGATGGATCTCGAACGCGAGCGCGGCATCACCATCAAAGCCAGCGCCGTGCGTTGCGATTACACCGCGCGCAATGGCACGACTTACGTTTTCAACCTTATCGACACGCCTGGACACGTCGATTTCGGCTACGAAGTTTCGCGCGCATTGGCGGCTTGCGAAGGCGCGCTTTTAGTCGTCGATGCCAGTCAAGGCGTCGAAGCGCAAACTGTGGCCAACGCACATCTGGCGATTATGAGCGACCTGACGATTATTCCAGTACTCAATAAGATTGACCTTCCGGGCGCCGATCCCGACCGCGTGATTTCCGAAATCGAAGAGATCGTCGGCTTGCCTGGCGAAGACGCGATTTTGGCCAGCGGCAAAAGCGGCATCGGCGTCGAAGACATCTTCGAGGCGATTGTCGAACGCATTCCCGCGCCCAAAGGCGATAAAAACGATCCGTTGCGCGCACTCATTTTCGATTCGAGTTACGACGCGTATCGCGGCATCATCGTTTATATCCGCATCATGGAAGGCACCATTCGCGCTGGCGAAGAAGTGCGCTTGATGGGCGGCGAACATCGTTTTGAACTGACCGAACTCGGCGTTTTTCGCCCTAAAATGACGGCTGTGCAAGAACTTTCCGCCGGAGAAACTGGCTATCTTGTCGCAGGCATTAAAGATGTGGCGGATGTGCGCATCGGCGACACGGTAACGAGTACTCGAAACCCTGCCAAAGAAGCGCTTCCCGGCTACCGCGAACCCAAGCCGATGGTTTTTTGCGGATTGTATCCTGTCGAATCGAACGAGTTTGAAGATTTGCGCGATGCTCTGGACAAACTGCGCTTAAACGACGCGTCGCTTTCTTATACGGCGGATTCTTCGCCTGCCTTAGGCTTCGGTTTTCGCTGCGGATTTTTAGGCTTGCTGCACATGGACATCGTGCAGGAACGCTTGGAGCGCGAATACAATTTGACGCTGATTGCGACCGCGCCCAGCGTGGTTTATCGCGTGACGCGTACCAGCGGCGAAGTCTTCGAGATCGATAATCCGGCGAAAATGCCTCCCTCGAACGAAGTCGAGAAAGTCGAGGAACCGACAGTCACGGCGACGATCATCGTGCCGCCGGAATATGTCGGGCCGTGTCTGGAATTGTGCGAAAGTCGTCGCGGCGTCCACAAAGGCATGGAGTTTTCGAGTTCGGGCGGACGCGTCACCATCACTTATATTCTGCCGCTGTCGGAAATGATCATGGACTTTTTCGACCAGTTGAAAAGCCGCACGCGCGGTTACGCTTCGCTCGATTACGAACTGGCCGAATATCAGGCTGGGCCGCTGAACAAGCTGGATATTCTGCTGAACGGCGAAATCGTCGACGCGCTGAGTTTCATTTGTCACCGTGACCAGGCGCACAAGCGCGGCAAAGTGATGTGCGAAAAATTGAAGGAATTGCTGACGCGCCAGCAGTTTCAAATCAAGATTCAAGCGGCCATTGGCGCCAAGATTGTGGCCAGCGAACAATTGTCGGCGATGCGCAAAGACGTGACCGCCAAATGTTACGGCGGCGACATTTCGCGCAAGCGCAAGCTACTGGAAAAGCAGAAAGAAGGCAAAAAACGCATGAAGCAAGTCGGTAGCGTCGAAATCCCGCAGGAAGCGTTTCTCAGCGTGTTACGCGTCAACGATTGAGATTTGGCAACGAACTCGAAGCGGATACGCTTCGGGTTCGTTAGTTTTTGACTTGCCGATGAGGTTGATTTATGTGGTTCAGAAAAATTTTATTGCCACTTGCTTTCTTTTTGTGGCGTTTTGTTCTACAATAGTGTGGCGAACGAATTGGTGTTCGCAAATGTTTCAAATTGTCGAATGAGTAGGCGTTGGAAAAAGCATCTCGGTGACTTTGACGGCGCACGTTCACGGCAGCACAGGAAAAGTGTTTCATGGCAAAAGGTACAGTGAAGTGGTTCAACGACTCGAAGGGCTTTGGCTTCATCGAGCAGGAAGATGGCGGCGAAGATGTTTTCGTCCATCACAGCACGATTCAGTCGGACGGTTATCGTTCGCTGCAAGAAGGCGCTAAAGTCGAGTTCGATGTCAACAAAGAAGACAAAGGCCTGCGCGCCGCAAACGTCAAAGTCATCGGCTAATTTTTAGCTCAAACTTTCTTCCCATCAGGCTTCGGCTTGGTGGGAAGTTTCGTTTATGGGACAGCGAATGAATTCGCCGCCAGAAAAAGGTGTCGGTCTTCACCGACACAACTTCAAGTTGCTTTGTGTCAACGGAGGTTGACACCTTTCTCTGGCGGCGAATTCATTCGCTGGCTTCGGAACAATCGAGTACTCGAAAGGAAAAGATCGCCATGAAGAAATCGTTTTTCCACATCGCCGCTGTTGCTTTTACAACTTCCGCCTGGATAGTTTCCGGCTGCCACGCATCAACTTCCAACGCGACGAAAATCGCTGTTCCACAGATTAAGCCGTTGCCCTTCGACACCATTCCAGCGCGTGGCGGCGTCATCAAAATTACGCCGATTATTCACGCCAGCATTCAAATCGAATATGCGGGGAAAGTTATTTTAGTCGATCCAATTGGTGCAGGAACGTATCACAAAAAAGCCGATTTGGTTTTGATCACGCATTTTCATCCCGATCATTACGACCCGAACACGATTGCGAAAAACAGCAAACCCGCAGCGATTATTATCCTGCCGTCGAACTCGCAATCTGGTGCAGCGAGCAACGCGATTAATGCCTTGGGGCGCGGCCAGGTTCAATCGCTCTCAAACAACGGCACAGGAAAAATAGGCGGCATCGTTATTACCACGTTCCCGATGTACAACATCGTGCGCGGCCCGAAACCTGGTCAGAAATTTCATCCCAAAGGCGATGGTAACGGTTACATTCTCACACTTGGCGGCAAGCGCATTTACATCGCGGGTGATACCGAAGTGACGCCGGAGATGCGAGCGCTCAAAAACATCGACGCCGCGTTTATTCCGATGAATTTGCCATATACGATGACGCCGCAGGAAGCTGCCGTTGGCGTGCGCGCGTTCAAGCCCAAAGTCGTTTATCCGTATCATTTCCGCTATCCGTTCAATCAGCCGAACGACAATCCCCAGCAGTTCATTCAAGCGATGAAAGGCAGCGGCGTGAGCGTTCGAGTACTCGATTGGTACAATGCGGCTCCCGTCGCGCGCTTTATGGCGGCCAATAAGCCCTGAAAACAAACACCGTCTGTCTTAATAAATTATCGTGTTTGGTCACAACGACCCGCTCCTGCTTTGTTCGCAGGGGCGGGTTCGTTGTACTGATTTCGCATAGCCAATATAGCCAATTTCTCGCAGTCGCACGCGCGAATTAGCTAAATCAATATAGCAACGGAATTCTATGGCCTTAACTGTCTATGCATTTCTTTGACAAAAAAATTCTTTAATTAATGCTCCAAAAATGTTTGAACTTTCAAACAAATGGGTATATATAACCTAAGACGTTTAACCGGTTAAACGAATGCTTGAAGGAAGGGTTCTCTTTTGAACACCAAGCGATCAACAATCAAAGATGTGGCTCAAGTTTGCGGTGTGTCGGTGGCGACGGTTTCCTATGTCATCAATGGAACGCGCGTGTTAAAGCCGGACACACGCGAGCGCGTTTTGAAGGTGATGGAGGAGATGGATTACCATCCCAGTGCGGTGGCGCGTGGTCTTTCCTCCAAGCGTGTTTATACGATTGGGATCCATTGCGGAGTGCTGCAGGCCGCGGAATTTATTACGAATTCCTACGGTGCGGGTCTTCTGGCAGGCGTTCTGGATCGTGCTTCGCGGGAAGGGTTCGATGTCACGATCTTTACGACCCAATGGCAAAGCGTGCGAAAATCGGCGCCTTCGTTGCGCGATGGTCGCACCGATGGGATTTTAGTGATCGCGCCGCCCATATCGGCGGATACGTTTGAAGGTTTGGTATCGCTTGGGCGGCCTTTGGTAGCGATCTCGGCACCATCGCATCGCGGTATTCCGGTGGTGGATGTGGATAATTACGCGGGAGCAAAAATGGCGGCGCGTCATCTCATTGAGTTGGGACACAAGCGCATTGCGGCGATTTTGGGCGATACCGATTTGACTTCTTTTGCGCCGCGCCATGCCGGATTTTGTGACGCTCTGGAGGAAGCTGGCTTGCCGCAAAAATCCGAGTGGATCGTACCCTCGCGCTTCGATGGCTCCTTGGCCTTCGAGCAAACCCAGACGTTGTTGCGGTCCAGGGAACCGCCAACCGCTATTTGTGCAGGAAACGATACCATCGCTATGGTGGTTATTGATGCGGCGCGCAGTAGCGGCGTGCGCGTTCCGCAAGAGCTTTCCGTGGTGGGTTTCGACGATATGCCTTTGGCAACAATTGTCACTCCGAACCTGACCACGATTCGACAGCCGCTCCGTGACATTGGCGACTGCGCGACGACCCTGCTCATAGAGCGCGTACAAAAACACGCTCTGGCAAACGACGAGAAAGTTTGCTTACTTGCCCCGGAACTTATTGTGCGCGGCTCCACTTCAACCGCTCCACGCTCTTAATTTCCAAATTTGGTTTCCCGTTAAAGGGTTACAAGGAGAGAAAAACCATGAAAACGTTACACGCCAGCCGTACCAACCGCACACGTCAGACGGGCTTCACGCTCATCGAACTACTTGTCGTCATCGCCATCATCGCCATTCTCGCAGCGATTTTGTTTCCAGCCTTCGCCAAAGCGCGCGAAAGCGCCCGTCGCGCCAGTTGCTCCAGCAACGAAAAGCAGATCGGCTTGGCCATCCTACAGTATGCGCAGGAATGGGACGAGCATTACCCGATGCGCTACGAACAGAACCATGGATGGGATCAGACGATTCAGCCCTACCTGAAAAGCGTAGACCTTTTCAAGTGCCCTTCCAATACAAACTCGGCGTTGCCCCTCAGCTTGGCAGTTGATGGCTTTCCGCAAGTCAACCGTTCCTACGAAGGCAACGAGCGCATCTTTGGTGAATCTTGGGCAACGGGAGCCTTATCAATCGCCGCAGTCGATGCTCCAGCCACCAAAATCATGGTTGGCGAGAGCAACACGTTTTATGGCTACATGTATCCTGACTGGAGCAACGCTGCTAACAACAACATTCCGACTACCGGATTTGCAGGTCACCTGGGTACTTGGAACTGCTTGTTCGCTGACGGTCATGTGAAGTCACTGCGTCCGACACAGACTGGGACACCTATCAATATGTGGGGCGCTTTTAACGACAATACAGTAGGCACTGACTGCAAGATGGACCACGACGCCACCAACCCTTGGAAAGATCCTTACACGGGTATCAACTGCGATCAGGTTTCGCCCGGAGTGTTGACTGGCTTGCAACAGCTTGAGGCCAAATATCAGTAACCCCAAATTGCGGGCTTTGTAATTGCCGAATATTACAACAGACCGCAGAAAGTTGCTTCGCTGCAAATTTAGCTGATGGCTCAATTGATGTGCCAGAATCGAAGAGGGACTTGAACTGTAGGCGGTTCAAGTCCTCTGTTCATACTTAGTTCCACTCATTGACGTAAAACCAAAAGGAATTTTCATGGCATCGACTCATTACCATTCCAGCCACAAAACATCGCAGATTATGGCCACGCGGCAAGGTTCGAGTACTCGAATTGCAGCGACTGCCCTGTCTTTGCTCGGCCTGCTTGCTCTCGGTGGTTGCTCGCACGGAGCAGATTCCGCAGGCGCTGCTGTCGACACGAACGATCCCATGGCGCGCGCTCAGGCTGTGCAGTCGATCCCTGGCATCCCACCTCAGGCCAAACAACAAATGATGCAAAGCGCTCAGGCACAAGCAGCCGCGCAACCAGCACCCAAGCCGCAATAGCGTCGTATTAAATTCTTGTGCAAAGCCATTGGGCGCCAAGCCGATCTGACATCTTCAAAGCTGTTATCGAGTACTCGATAACAGCTTTTGACGACATGACGGCAGGAATTTGGGAAAACACCGATGAAAATTACGCTTGTCAGTTCGCTCATCCTTTGTCTTGGCGCGCCGTTGCTTTGTTCGTGCCGCTTGACACCAGCGAAGACAGAACCGACAAACATAGCACCAACGAAAACGGCATCAATCGGTTTGGCCGACGATGCACTGATTCGGGAATCGAATTACATCGCGGACGCGTCTTTCACGGAACAGGCGACCAATCACGGCGCGGTTCACGTTGCGGATCAAGCGTATGGCGCGATCAACGATGTGCGCATTGCGCAGTCGGGCGCCGATTGGGTGCGCCCGGGCGAAGGCGCTGTTGCTTCCATCGGGCTGATGGCGGCGGCCAAACAATTGAAAGCGACCGGCCACAACATCGGCAAATACGACCGCGTGCTGGACGCGTTTTTTCAAACCTGGCTTTTATCGCGCAAGCAGTCCGTCGATACTAAATCTGGCGACGCCGATTACGGAGGCATCACGGAGCGGATTTATTATGATACCGCGGGCCGCAGACTTCGCGTTGATAATTTCACGGTGGCTGTGACCGGCCAGATGATTAGCGCGATGTGGAAGTATTACGAATACAAAAAGGCGATTGGCCAAACCGCGACCGCCAACGCCTGGCTGCAAAATGCCTGGAGCTTGGCAGATAACGGCGGCCAGTTCATCAACAAGTGCTATAACCCGACCTACAAAATGGTCAAAGCGAATGCGGGCGCGTCCGATTTGTGGCTCAGCGACAGCACGATGGCATTGGTAGCAATGCGTTGTCTAAACAAATGGGCTTCCACTGCGAAGAAAACCCAATCGTTCGATTACAACGCTTTGGCGGACAACCTCGCAACAGGTTTACAAAACATGAAAGACCCGGGCGCCAAATGGCACAACTTTTATAAGGTTCGCTTGCGTTCTGAAAATTATAAAGCGGGCTACGGCGACAGCGTGGATCAACTTTGCTTTTTGCCTTACGAAACGAACGCTCTCGATCCCGGCGAAAATTACGCGCGCCAAATCAGCGATTGGTGGACAAACGGCGTCGATGAACTAAAAATGACGCCGCAGACGACGGACAGCAGCGATTGGCAATATTATGGCACGCGATGGCATTGGTTCTGGTCAGGTTCGCCGGACAACAGCAAACTTTATCCTGGCCCGGGTCTGCAACTCGCCAAGATCGAATGGAAATTTTTCAACAAAACCGGCGACACGACCGCTAAAGAGCGAGCGATCAAGCGTTATCAATGGGCCGCATCGAAGGATTATTCCGACCTTTGGCTGGGCGCCAATGGCGTTGTCGAATCCGGTGTTCCTAACGGCGTCATGGACTGGCGCGACTCGGACAACCGAGCTAACACAGCGGGTCAATGGGAAAGATTCGTTGATACGAGCGCTTATTTTATCGAAGTCACACTGATGGTCAATTACAACACCGACACCAAATACGTTCCCGATTGAAAGGTCGCGCAAGAATCCTCACGTCAAATTCACTTGTACAAAGAACGTAAAAACGAATCGAGTACTCGATATATCATTTAGCTTATGGAAAAGTTGCAACACGAAGCCGCAAAGTTGGGAATTGGGCAGCACGAGCGACATATTTTTTTGTGCGTCGGGCCGGATTGTTGTAGCGAAAAAGTTGGTCTCGAAACGTGGGCGTGTCTCAAAAACCGCCTGAAAGAATTGAAGCTCACAGGTTCAATTTATCGCACCAAAGCGGCGTGTTTGCGCTTGTGCACCAACGGCCCAATCGCCGTCGTTTATCCCGAAGGAACGTGGTACCACAACGTTTCGCCCGCACGCTGCGAGGAAATTATTCAGCGTCATCTGATTGGTGGCGAACCGCTTGTCGAATACGCATTCGCGCAGGCGCCACTCAAAGAAAATGATGAATAAGGAATACGGAATGATGAATATCGAGTACTCGAAAGTAATACTTTGTCATTCTGAGCGCAACGAAGAATCTAACTGAACGTAGATTCTTCGCTGCGCTCAGAATGACAAACTTGGAGTTTTGATTAACATTCATCATTCATCATTCCTTATTTACGTTCTCAAGAACCCGCTGAGGAAGAACACCAAACCAATCGCGCCGACGGCGAGGCTGAGGTACCACATTGGCCGCCGTCGCGTGAGAGCAGCAATTGCGGACAGCGCGATGGCGACTTGCGTAAAAGTCACGCAATACGCGAAAATGTGATGCTTTTTCATCAAGTCGTTGGTTTCGCCATCTTTTTCCTCACGCTCTTTTTCCAGCTTTCCGGCTTCGGTTTGCAGGTCGCCCTGCTCTTTTGTATAGCGCGCCGCTTCGGTCTTGTAGCGCGACGCTGCGCTGGCTCCCGCCGGATTCAGCGCCAAAATCGCGGCGGTTTGTTGCGCACCATTCGCCTTGATGCCTTTGGCCTGATAATACGCCCACGTATCGGAGGCTTGCGCTTGTTTCAAGATCGATTCGTTTTTCTGCACCAGCGCTTCGTTCACCAGCGAACCCGATTGTAACGCCGCGACTGCTGCGATGACGGCGAAAATCGCGGTCGACAGCGAAATCCAACGTGTCCAGGCGCTTTCGTGTTTTTCAGGAGTTTCGGCGCGCTCGTGCGCTTCATCCAAACGCTCCTGATCTTCGCGCACTTCGATTTCAGTTTCTTCAGGCATAAGTAATAAGGGATCAATGATGTAAAGATGAGGGATGAAGAATCGAGTACTCGATTCAGGAACTGTGTCGTTCGAGTCCGCTGCTTTTTCTTCATCCTTCATCTCTCATGATTCATCCTTGTGGAACTGGCATTCCCATGCCGTTGTAAATGCTTTCGATCAGTTTCTGGTTGGTTTTCGCTTCGACGTTTGTCGGATCGGCTTTCAGGGCAGCGCGATAATCAGCCAAAGCCGCGCGATATTTGATGCGAGGCGAAGCGGGTTGATCGTTCATGCGCAAAGTGCCACGTTCGGCGAGCACTTGCGCCAACTTCTTTTTGTCACTGCCTTTTTGAAGAGTTGCGATTTGCGCGTCCAAGTCTTTGGTCGACGTGAGCGTCATGTTGGTGCCCATCGACATTCCAGGCGGAACTTGCGGCATTTTGACGCTGGGCGCAGCTGCATTTCCACCACTTGAAACGTTCTGATTGGCGATAAACGGCGTGGCCACACCCGCGACGGGCGAAGAAAGCTTGGCATTCGACGAAGTGGAATTTGTGTCAACTGGCGGCGCAATGTTGCTTGAGCAACCAGCGGCGAAAAGAACGGGCAAAGCGAAAAGATAACGTTTCATAAGGTTTGAGAAGTGTTGCGCGTGCGAAAAAATGTCCACAAAGACAACAAAAATAAAGCCGTCGTGACGGCGTGCGTGCTCAGGCAAATCGGGCAGAACTTGCCCAACTGCGTTTTAGAAATCACGGTTAAAACAATCGAAGTCGCAATTCCGCAAGTTGCGAACGCCAGTTGCAGCAAACGCGCGCGTCGCTCGTCTTGACGTTGCGTTGCAGTGTTTTCTTTCCAGGTCGTAGTCAGCGCCATCAAGACGAAAAACACCATGCCCCAGATGCCCAGCGGAATGTGCAGAAACTCGGCGTACTGGCTGCCCAAAACGGGCGCGCAATCGAAGGTTTCGGTAAACCCGCAACCCGCATCGCCACCCGCCTTGATTTGTAGATGCTTCACGAGTGCATACGCCGAAGTCGCCATTCCCGCCGCGCACAACACCAGATGCGGCCACGAAACGCGCGTTCGAGTACTCGATTGCGAATGTGAAATACTCTTTGTTTTAATTGTGGCCGCTGTTTTTGAAGGTTGCATGGGCTTGATTAAAAATGATCACACGATAATCGCGTGTCCAAGAAATCCCAGAATATAAAACGTGAAAGTCGCCAACCTTTGGCCTTTCTGGTCGAAGTCAACAACGATTTGAGTTGTTGTCGCGCTCCGCCTGACAACTTGAGCGTTGACACCTTCCTGAGGGTTAATCCAAAGCTGTTTCATCTGTGCGAGAGCGTCCTTACTCTTTGAGAAGTAGTGGATAGAAGCTTTGCGAGATTGTCGCGGGTTAAAGCTTAAAGTGGTACCTGTGAAGCCTTCGTCGCCTATGCCAAAAACACTGGCGTATCTTTGAGTACTCCTACCTTGATTCAAGTTGCACACCGCCCAATATTGCGCGTTTCGATCCACGTATTTCCATTGAGGCAGAGAATTGGAAAGAGCGCGAGCGCTTGGTTTGTGCCGCATTCTCAACAACACACTTTCCAGATAAGAACGATTGGTCGCAACGAGAAAAACGTCCTTGGCTGGACACGCGACGTAACGCTTCCAAATATCCTGTTCCTGCTTATTTTCATAAACAAGTACTTGTTGTCCGGCAAGGGTAATTCTTTGCTTTGCCTTTGCAGAAAGTGCCTTAAAAACAGAATTCAAAGGCTTTTGCGCGTTCTCTTTCACAAGTAAAATGCTGCAACCTTCATACGGCGTCATGCCCAAGTCCTTTGGAAGACTCACTTTGCGGCTGCCTTCCATCGACAACAAGATCGTTTGATCTTGCAATTCTTTGACGAAACCGCCAGCTTGCATACTGGAAAAAGTCCAGTGGAAGTTCTGGAAATCGCGCTCCGTCGCAGGTTTGCGATAATCCTGCGGCCTTGATTGCAACTCTTGTGTTTTTATCAGAAACGGCCCGCGTGACACCAACAATGTTTCCGTATCTTGTGGCAACCACCACAAAACCTGGTCTATTGTAGGCGTTTGTTGGCGCGTCGAATTTAGCGCCGCAAAAGCCGAATGGTAACCAGTAACCAAAAGCAAAGCAAGGCACAAGAGCCATCTACCGAAATAAAAACGCTGCATAGATTTTCTTGGCGCTTACAAATTGGCGTCTGTCACGGCGCCCAAATGCGCGCTCGTCACTTGCGCGGCGTATTTCGCCAGCACGCCGCGCGTATAACGTGGCGCGGGTTGTTTCCATTCGGCGCGACGACGTGCGATTTCCGCTTCGTCCACATCGAGCGTGAGAACTTTCTTTTCGGCGTCGATAGTAATTGAATCGCCGTCTTCAATCAGCGCGATGCCGCCGCCGTCGAAGGCTTCGGGCGTGACGTGGCCGACCACGAAACCGTGACTACCGCCGCTGAAACGCCCGTCGGTAATCAAGGCGACTTCTTTGCCCAAACCGCGACCCATCACAGCGGACGTTGGCCCCAGCATTTCGCGCATTCCCGGCCCACCACGCGGCCCTTCATAACGAATAACGATCACATCGCCGGACGTAATTGTTCCGTCAAGAATGCGATCCATGGCGTTTTCTTCGGAATTATAAACGCGCGCCGTGCCCTGAAAACGCAAGCCTTCCTTGCCAGAAATCTTCGCCACCGCGCCCGTTTCTGCCAGATTACCGTAAAGTACGACAAGGTGAGAATCGGCTTTAATCGGGTTATCGAGTACTCGAATCACGGTTTGATCTGTGGGATAAGGCTGCACGTCTTGCAAATTTTCCGCGATAGTTTTTCCAGTCACGGTCAGGCAATCGCCGTGCAAAAGTCCGGCATCCAAAAGCGTTTTCATCAACGGTTTCAAGCCGCCGATTTTCACCAGGTCGGACATCATGTGCTTGCCGCTGGGTTTCAAATCGGCCAAAACCGGAACGTTTTTGCCGACCTCGGAAAAGTCGTCGATGTTGAGCGGCACGTTGCAACTGTGCGCCATCGCCAGCAAGTGCAAAACCGCATTTGTCGAACCGCCCAGAGCGATCACAACCGTAATCGCGTTTTCAAATGCCTCGCGCGTCATAATGTCGAGAGGCCGAATGTTCTTCTCGATCAGGTTCAAGACGGTGGCTCCGGCGCGGCGACAATCGTCGTCTTTCTCCGGCGAAATGGCGGCTTGCGCGGAACTGTTCGGCAAGCTCATGCCCATCGCTTCAATCGCGCTCGCCATCGTGTTCGCGGTGTACATTCCGCCGCAGGAACCCGGGCCAGGAATCGCGCAGCTTTCGATTTGCAGCAATTCTTCGTCGTCGATGCGCTTGTTGGCGTGCGCGCCGACGGCTTCAAAAACCGAGACCACATCGACATCTTTGCCTTTGTGACAGCCCGGCATAATCGTGCCGCCATAAACGAAAACAGAAGGCCGATTGAGGCGCGCCAGAGCCATCAGACAACCCGGCATATTTTTGTCGCAGCCGCCGATCGCCACCAGTCCGTCGAAGCCTTCGCAACCTGCCACGGTTTCGATGCTATCGGCGATGACTTCGCGCGACACCAGCGAATACTTCATGCCTTCGGTGCCCATCGAAATGCCGTCGGAAATGGTGATGGTGTTGAAAATTACGGCTTTGCCGCCGTTGTCATCGACACTTTTAGCGGCGTGATCGGCGAGTTTATTGATGTGCATATTGCACGGCGTCACCATGCTCCAGGTCGAAGCGATGCCGACTTGCGCTTTCTTGAAGTCTTCGGGCTTGAACCCAACGGCGTAAAGCATGGCGCGACTGGGCGCGCGGTCGGCACCATCGAAGACGGTTTTCGAGTACTCGCGGTGCGCCGGAGCGCTGGGATTTTGTGCGTTTTCTTGGAAGTTCATAAGAAAAGTTTTTCTCCAAAGTTAAGACAAAGTTTAGGCGAAGCTGCGTGGATCGGGCAAAGGCGCGCGGACAGGTTCGTTGCGCGTTCGACCCCAATAAGATAAGGCGGTTTGCAGGAAGTTTTGCATTTCCTGCGGCGAAGCAAAACTGCGTTTGGGAAGAATGATGGCGCTACGCGTATCGAGAAACAAGAACAGATGTTCTTTGCCTTCGACGACGTTGAGGATAGCGCGCCACGACGTGACGGATCTGCTGTTTTCGTCTTCGCTGTAAATAAAATCTGGTTGCAAATCAATGGTGCGCGGTCGCGTCAGGTTGCCGACAGTTTCCCATTCCATATTTTTCTGACGACGAAACACCTTCAGAAAAATAAAGAGCATTATCAACGGCAGGAACAAAGGCACGAGGGAGCGCAAAAGCGCCAGCGGCGTGCCGCGCGTTACGGTGTCCACTGGCCAAATGACTCGCCAGAGAAACGGCCACAAGAAAGCGAACCCAAAGCACGCGCCGAGATAAATCCACAGCGAGTATTTGCCGCGCACGCCCTGCTGCTTGTTGGCGTATTTCTGCGCCGCAAACAAATCGGCGCCTTGAAGCGAATAAGAAATCTGCATAGATAATTAGTCTACCGGCTCGGGCAGCGGCGGCTGGAGTTCGCACGGATGTTCTCGTTCCCAGAACGTCGCAGCTGTTCGATAGAAATTTTGCGCCCCTTCATCGGAACCGAAGGCGCTTTTCGGAATCGCGTGTCCGCTGGAAGCCGTCGTCAGCAGAAAAATGTAGGTTTCGTTTTCGCCGACTTCGTGTAACGCTTGCCAATTCATTTGCGAATCGTTGAAAGCTGTCACGACGTGCAGATTTTCCGGTGTGATTTCAATGGTGCGCGGCTGGCGCAGTTCATCGTTTTCCTGAAAATCTTTGGCGCGCTGACGCTTGTTTTTCCAGACAACACAGACGAAAATCGGTGGAAATAACCAGATTGGCATCATTGTAGACATCAGCATTGAAAGCCAGTGGTGCTGCAAGCGCATCATCCATAACATACGTTGAAACGGCGACATCCGCCAATACGGAATTGCGATGAGGAGGATTGGGAATAGAAAATATGCACTCAACGCTGCCCAGACGACTTTGCGGCTTTTGCGCTCGATGAACGCGACCAGAGCGACCTGGTCTTGCGGCTGCAGCGCATAAGTCACAGACGATCGAGTACTCGATGCTTGTATGTAAGTCATTGTTAGTGCGCACTTTTCCAGTAATTTGTGGCGTTTTGCGCGAAAGTCGTCGCGTCCTCTTCGCTGGCAAAAGCGCGTTTAGGAACGACGTGCGCTTGAGAAGGAGAAATCCACAGAAAAATGTGCGTTGCCGTTTCAACCACTTTGTTGATGCCTTGCCAGCGCGTCTTGACTTCACCAGTCGCGTCCTGATGGCGCAAATACTGCGGCGTGATTTCGGTCGTTTGCGGCTCCTTGAGTGCGGGTTCGGTCTCGAACAATTTGGCGCGATCCGATTTCGCTGACCGCAAAACAATGACAAAGAAAATCGCAAACACAATCATCGGCAAAAACAATCCCAAAATCGAAGGTAGAGCCGAATCTTCGTGAGAAACGCGCCGAACAACGTGATGCGGCGGCACAGGCATAAAACGCATGAAGACAAACGAAAGAATCAATATGACAACCGTCATTATCAAAACAGCCGGAATGAAACGAGCGCGCGCCGTTATCTGACTTCGTGTGTCAAACAGATTCAAGTCTTCCGGCTTCATTATATACGTGACTTGCATTCGAGAACTCAATTGGTCTTTCTAAGGATGCGTGCAGTTTCGCGTGAAATGAGTGCTGTCGCAAGCATCCAAA
Source organism: Abditibacteriaceae bacterium (assembly GCA_965277285.1). Classification (GTDB taxonomy): domain Bacteria; phylum Armatimonadota; class Abditibacteriia; order Abditibacteriales; family Abditibacteriaceae; genus DASVUS01. Next base: position 1,211,642 of record OZ255721.1, read on the forward strand.
GGCAATCGAGTACTCGAAAGCGGCGCGCTTGTTAAAATGACCCCAATGAATCCCGATTCCTCCTCCAAAATCGTTTGCAAGTTCGGCGGCACCAGCCTGGCCGATGCGGTGCAAATTCGCAAAGTCGCGCAGATTGTTCAATCCGACCCGCGCCGCCGTTTCGTCGTTGTTTCCGCGCCTGGCAAGCGTTCCAAGAACGATCAGAAAGTGACTGATTTGCTGCTCACAAGCTGGCATTTGGCGTCGCAGCGATTGGATTACAAAGAACCGATGCGGCTCGTCCGCGAACGTTATGACCAAATTGCGCGCGATCTTCATGTCGCGCCCGTTGCGGCGCCTTTGCTGGAAATGCAAAACGAACTATCGAAACTGGCGGCGGGCGATCCGAAAAGTTTGGCGACGCGCGATTGGATGGCGGCGCGCGGCGAATACTTTCACGCCTGCCTGATCGCCGAGTTTTTGGGCGCGACGTTTGTTCCCAGCGGCGATTGCATTCGCTTCGATGACGAAGGCAATCTCGACAATATCAGCTACGACAATCTCGCGGCGCGCATGACCGGCGACGGTTTGTATGTCGTGCCGGGCTTTTATGGCCGCGACCAGGAAGGCCGCATCAAAACCTTTCCGCGCGGCGGCAGCGATATCACCGGCGCCGTCGTCGCACGCGCCGTTGGTGCGAGCGTTTACGAAAACTGGACGGATGTTTCCGGCTTGCTGATGGCCGATCCGCGTGTTGTCAAAAATCCGAAACCAATCGGCGAAGTGACTTACCGAGAACTGCGCGAATTGGCTTATGCGGGCGCCAGCGTGTTACACGATCAAACGATTTTTCCAGCCAGTGAAGCCGGTATTCCGATTCAAATCAAGAACACCAATGCACCAAACGACGAAGGAACGCGCATCGTCGCGCAACGCGCAGTTGGACAGGAATCGATTGTCGGCATTGCCGGGCGCGTTGGTTTCACCACGATTGTGATTGAAAAAGCCCTGATGAATCAGCAGCGCGGTTTTGGTCGTCGCGTTCTGGAAATGCTGGAAGCGCACAACGTTTCGTTCGAGCACATGCCGACGGCCATTGATTCGATGTCGGTCGTGGTTTCCGACGAGGAATTGCAAGGAAAAGAAAGCGCCATTGTGCGCGAACTCAATCGAGTACTCGAACCCGACAAAATCGAGCTTTATCCCGATTTGGCCTTGATTGCAACTGTGGGCGAAGGCATGGCATATCGCGTCGGCATCGCCGGCCAACTTTTCGGCGCCTTGCGCAATGCGAAAGTCAACGTGCGCATGATAACGCAGGGCGCCAGCGAAATCAGCATCATCGCGGGCGTCGCAGCGAACGATTACGAACGCGCCGTCGAAGCAATTTACGAAGAATTTGTGAAGTAAAGAATCCGGCCACAAGCAGCGGGATTTAACAACCGCTTCATTCACCGTGCGTTGGTGCTGCTCGGCTCCATCATCGTAAACATTCTGCTGTGTCAGTCGCTGACTGTGTCAGTCGCTGACTGTGTCAGTCGCTGACTGTGTCAGTCGCTGACTGTGTCAGTCGCTGACTGTGTCAGTCGCTGACTGTGTCAGTCGCTGACTGTGTCAGTCGCTGACTGTGTCAGTCGCTGATGGATGTGGCGGGTTTGCCGCTTGGAACCATCGCGCTTGTGTGGTGAGCCATTATTCTACAGCGTGCGTTTGGTCTTCGCGGGCCTATTTGCGATGAAGCGAAAACCTCGACCGCAGAGGAAAAGATATGGAAATCGGAATCGACAGTTTTGCAGCAATAACAGCGAACGAGGAAGGCCATTTCAACAGTGCGCTCGCTGCGATGCGTCAATTACTCGAACGCATCGAGCGCGCCGATCAAGTCGGCTTGGACGTGTTCGGCATAGGCGAGCATCATCGCAGCGAGTTTCTTGATTCATCGCCCGCCGTGATTTTGGCCGCAGCAGCGGCGCGAACCAGCCGCATTCGTCTGACCAGTTCTGTCGCGGTGCTCAGCGCCGCCGATCCGGTGCGCGTCTTCCAATCGTTCGCCACGCTCGATTTGATCTCGCAAGGCCGCGCCGAAATCGTCGTCGGGCGCGGTTCGTTTTCCGAAGCGTTCCCCTTGTTCGGTTTGGATTTCCGCGATTACGATACGCTTTTCACCGAGAAGCTCGATTTGCTGCTCAATATCCGCGACAACGAACACGTTCATTGGAAAGGCCAACATCGCACGGCTTTGACCGGACAAGGCATTTATCCGCGCCCAATGCAAGAAAAGTTGCCGATTTGGATTGGCGTGGGCGGCACACCAGCTTCGTTTGTGCGCGCCGGAACGCTCGGACTGCCGCTGATGGTCGCCGTCATCGGTGGCGAAACGCATCGCTTTCGTCCGCTCGTCGATCTTTACCGCGAAGCCGGACGACGCGCTGGACACGCGCCGGAAAAGCTTCAAGTCGGGATGCACTCGCTGGGTTACGTGGCGCCAACAACGCAAGAGGCCGCCGATGATTTCTTTCCTGGCTATGCTCGCGTTTTTACCCGCATCGGCAAAGAACGCGGCTGGCCGCCGGTAACGCGCGCCCATTTCGAGGCACAAATCAGTGAAACCGGCGCGCTGATGGTTGGAAGTCCCGAAGAAGTGGCGCAGAAGATCGCGCGTCACAGCGAAGCGTTGGGCGGATTGTCGCGCGTTACCATCAAGATGGACGACGCCGAAATGTCGCCCGCGAAGCTTATGCAAGCCATTGAATTGATGGGTGCTGATGTCGCGCCCGCATTACGCGCCCAGCAACCGCTAACGTGAAAGAAGCTGAGCGAATCGAGTACTCGATTTGCCTGCCGCACCTGGTGGAAACTTTGTGCTACCGTTTTCAAAGTCGTTTGGGAACAACATCCAACGGCAATGAACTGAGACGGATTACGACGTTTTGAAGTTGTGACGCAGGGCGCTTCAAAGTCCTATGACTTCAAAGTCCTATGAAATGCTTCAAAGTATCGGCGTTGCGCACGGCATGACCTTCGCCATCGTTGTTGAAGTAAGCCCATACTTCTTTTCCATCTCGCTGCCATTCTCGAACGCGCTCAGCCCACCAGCGCAAGTCGTCATCCGAATAGGAACCGGCGTAAAGATGGTGCTCGTTTGGCCCATGCAGGCGCAAGTAAACAAACGACGCGGTAGCGCGCAGAACGCACGGCAGGTTGGCGCCGCTCATGATGCAATAGGCCACGTTGTGCGCTTCGAGCAGGTCAAATACTTGCTCGCAGTTCCAAGTGGGATGGCGGAACTCGATGGAAGTTTTCAATCCTGCTGGAATTTGTTTCAGGAAGTAAGCGAGCCTGGCATCGTCGCGCGCCAGGCCGGGCGGCAATTGCACCAGCCACACACCGAGTTTGTCGCCCAAGCGTTCCATGCTGTGCGCCATGCGCGTTGTCCATTGCTCCGGTTCAAGCAAGCGTTTGCTATGCGACAAAGCGCGCGAAGCTTTGATCGTCATGCGAAAGCCTGCGGGCAATTGCTCGCGCCAGCTATCGAAAGTTTCCTCGCGCGGCCAACGGTAAAAGGTGTTGTTCACTTCGACGGTGTTGTAGCGAGCCACATAACACGCCAATCTTTCGCGGCTGGCGGCTCGCTGCGGATAAAGAACGCCTTGCCAGTGATTGTAGCTCCAGCCCGAAGTGCCAATGTAGATCGCCATAACAATCCAATCCGCAATTTTGAGACCGGCACTTTTGAAATTATTCTCTTACCAAACGTGCTCAGCGGCGAACGCAGCGAATGCGGCGCGGACACCGGCTGATTCAACCCGATGAGGCATTTCACGGTCATCGAAAAGAATGCACGCCGCGTCAAACGTGGATAAAATGCACAATCGAGTACTCGATTGTGCATCAGCGCCGCGAATTTGCCTTTGCACGAAAGCTGTAAATGGACATTTTGAAGGAGAAAGAATTGATGAACACACCGATTCCCGACATCACCAAAACGTTGCTCGCCGCCAAAAAAGCCAAAGGTTTGACTTTTGCCGACCTCGAACCGATTCTCAAGTGCGACGAAGTGTGGATCGCCGCGCTGTTTTACCGTCAGGCAACCGCCTCGCTCGAACAAGCCCAGGCGCTACTCGAAACGCTGGGTTTGGAGATGTCGCTGGCTGAGGAAATAACGACTTTTCCGATCAAAGGTCTGGGGCCGATAGTGCCAACCGACCCGTTAATCTATCGCTTTTACGAGATCATGCAGGTTTATGGAATGCCGCTCAAAGACGTGATTCAGGAAAAGTTCGGCGACGGCATTATGAGCGCTATCGACTTCACCATGCACATCGACAAACAGGAAGACCCCAAAGGCGACCGCGTGGTTTTAACGATGAACGGAAAGTTTTTGGCCTACAAAACATGGTGAACGCGCGGATATTTCCATCCACACGCCGCCATTTAACATGGTGCGCGTGTCAAATTTCATAGAAATCAACACGCGACTTCGTGCTCGCTCGCTGACTATCGCTCTTTATTGATTCTTTCGCAACCACGTTGTGGGCTTCGACGACTTCTCAAGAGTTCCAAGTTTTCACGTTTCTCTTCTGGCAGAAGCTTAACCCAGCGAACTCGTTGATAACGAACCCGAAGCGTCAGCGATGGACTTAATCTGAAGGCATAAAAATCTATCACTTAAGCCCATCGCTGACGCTTCGGGTTCGTTATTTGCGTCACTTTCCATCTTTTATCTTTACGCGCCGCAAGCCGCTTCTAAAACTTCGACCGCGCGATTGTGGCGCATTTCGTAAACCGTTGTGCCGTCGCCTTCGTAATAGCGGCCGCGCGTCACAATTTCCATTTTGCCGTCGCCATTCAAGTCCCACACGCCCGCGATGGTGAAAACATCGGGCGCGTTGAAATCCTTACTTTTGGTGAAGTATTCTTCGTCCAACATTTGTGTGATGACTTTGCCACCGATGACTTTGCGCAAAAACAATATCGAGTACTCATTCGCCAGCGAACGTGAACTGACGCTGCCTGGCTGACCATCGTAACCTTTGTGATTGGTCGCGCTAATCAAAACTTCCTGGCTGCCATCACCTTCGAGATCGACGCGCAAAATCTGCGTGATTTGGACGTTCGGTTTGAGGCCGTGCTTTTTCAAAATTGCGGCGACGACGTCCCGATAAACCGGTGAATTATTGGAAAGCGTTTGTGGCAGGCGCGGCACAGCATTCCAGTTTTCACTGATGGCAATCGTGCCTTTCTTCGGAAGAATATCGACGAACAACGTGTCAGGACACGGCGCGCCTTGCGACGCAGGTTTGTCACCGATTGCAGTACTCGATAAGCGGTTCGCATCGTAAAGACGATACGTTTCTTTGCCTTTCATTTGCACGGCGGCGCTTTTCGCATCCAGCCATTGATGACCGACGCTACCGCCCAGCAAGTAACCGGATTCGACATCGACAATTGGATGAACTGGCGCCGCAAATCCCGTACTCGAAAGCACGCCCATCAACGACAAAATCAAAACCGTCTTTTTTGATGTCATCAAAGTTCTCCGTTTCAAGAATGAAACCACCAAGGCATCCGCCCAGAGGGCACCCGACACCAAGAGGCTTCAACCGCAGAAAAAGAGTTTGTCATTCTGAGCACAGCGAAGAATCTAACTGAACATAGATTCTTCGTTTCGCTCAGAATGACAAACTTTCACTTTTAAGGCATGTCGCGGACTTTTAAAATTGATTCTCACAACGATTCAACAATCCCTTTTCTTTGTGTCTTTGTGGTTCAAATCACGCCTTCAACTGCTCCTGCAAAATCTCTTTCGCCTGCGCCAAAGCCGCATCAATTTTCGCCGCGTCTTTGCCGCCGGCTTGCGCGAAATCGGATTTGCCGCCGCCGCCGCCGCCCGTTGTCGTCGCCAGAACGCGAATCAGGTTTCCGGCGTGCGCGCCTTTGCTCACCGCGTCTTTGCCAGCTTTGACTGCCCACAAAACGCGTCCTTCGGTTTCGCCTGCCAGCGCCAAAGCCCACGAAGCACCTTTCGCCGCCAATTTATCGCTCAATTTGTCGGTCACTTCGCGCAAAGTGTTGGCGTTCAAACCTTCGGGAGCGCGCGCGGCAATTAAAGTTACGCCGCCGATTTCCTGCGCTTGATTTAACAAATCATCGAGCGAACTTGTGGCGAGTTTGGCTTGTGCGGCTTGCAGTTGCTTTTCCAATTCGCGGACGCGAAGGCGCAACTTTTCTGCGGCGCCGACGACGTTATCGGGCTGCGTTCCCAGTGCGTGCGCGGCTTCGAGTACTCGATTGGCTTGTTCGCGGTCATAATCCAGCGCGGCTTTTCCGGTCAGGGCTTCGATGCGACGCAAGTTCGAGCCGACGCCGCTTTCGTTAATCAAGCGAAACAAACCGGCACTTGAAGTGTTCGGCAAATGCGTGCCGCCGCACAATTCCATCGAATAATCGCCCATGCGAACGGTGCGCACAACGTCGCCATATTTTTCGCCGAACAACGCCATCGCACCTTCCGCGCGCGCTTCGGCAATTGGCATCTCGCGGATTTCGACTGGCAACGAAAGCAAAATCTCGCGGTTCACATCGTCTTCGATTTGCCGCAGTTCGTCCGGCGAAATCGCGGAAAAATGCACGAAATCGAAACGCAATTTGTCTGGCGAAACCAGGCTTCCGCGCTGCTCGACGTGATTTCCCAAGCGATTGCGCAACGCCGCGTGCAGCAAGTGCGTGCTCGAATGCGCGCGCTCAATCGCACGACGCCGTTCGGCATCGACCTTTGCGGTGACAGTAGAACCTACCAGACCAAGCTGGAGTTTTATTTCGCCATCTACTACCTCTAACGCATGAATAAAGGTCTTTCCTTCCTTTTGTGTGTCAATGACTTTTGCGACAAAGCCTTCGCCGTATATTTCACCTGTATCTCCAACCTGGCCGCCGCTCTCGGCATAAAAGGGACTTTCGATCAACGCTAACGCAAACCGGAACTTTCCATCCTCTGTAGGTAAGCGTTCTAACAAGCCTTGAATTTTGGCTTTGCATTCGAGTTGCTCATAACCGACAAAGCGTGTTTCAAAATCGCCGAAAGTACGCTTATCATATTCAAATATCTTGACGCGACTTTTGTCAGCGTGGCGTTCCTGCGCCGCATGATAACCGGCTTCGTCGATTTCCAAGCCGTTGTCCTGCGCCATTTCCTGCGTCAGCTCGCGCGGAAAACCATACGTTTCATAAAGGCGAAACACTTCTTCTCCATCGAGAACACTCTTGCCTTTTTTCTTCGCATCGTCCAGCAAATCGTCCAAGCGATTCATGCCCGAACCAATCGTTTCGCCAAAGGCTTCTTCTTCGCGCTGTATCAAACCAGCAATCCGTTCGGCGCGTTCACGGACTTCGGGATAAACGTCGCCAAAGCCTTGCGAAACGGTTGGAACAAGACGATGCAAAAAAGGTTCGCGCAAATCGAGTTGGCGGCCCGTGAGAAAAGCGCGGCGGATGAAGCGGCGCATCATGTAATCGCGGCCATTGTTGCCCGGCACAATGCCGTCGCCCGCCAGAAAAATCGCGGCGCGAACGTGGTCGGCGATGATTTTCAACGGTTTCGTCGTCGGGTCTTGCGTGTCGAGCGGCAACGGGCTTGTCGAGTACTCGATTTGTCGACCGCGGCTCAAATCGTTAATCGCGTTGATGAGCGGCGCGAACAAATCGGTGTGATGAATTGTGTCGACGCCTTGCAGGACGGCGGCGGTGCGTTCCAAACCCATTCCGGTGTCGATGCCAGGCGCCGGAAGCAAGGGCAAAGAGCCGTCTTCCTGCTGATTGTATTGCTGAAAAACCAGGTTCCACAGTTCGCCGTAACGGTCGCCATCGCCGCCGGGACGATCCATTTCCGGGTCGCCGGTATCGTATTTGGCGCCACGGTCGAGGAAGATTTCCGAATCGGGACCGCACGGGCCACTTTTGCCGACCGGCCCCCACCAATTGTCTTTTTTGCCAAATCGTAAAATGCGCTCGTCGCTCAAGCCAACGTCATTTTTCCAAATGCGCGGCGCTTCTTCGTCTTCAAAATAAACGCTGACGTAAAGCAATTTGGGGTCGATGTTGAGCGTTTTGGTGAGAAATTCCCAGCCCCAAATAATCGCTTCGCGCTTGAAATAATCGCCGAAGGAAAAATTGCCCAGCATTTCAAAAAACGAAGCGTGGCGCCATGTCACGCCGACTTGTTCGATGTCGTCGGCGCGGCAGCATTTCTGGCAGGACGCCAAACGTGTCGCAGGCGGCGTTTCTTCGCCCTTGAAATACGGCACGAGGGGCTGCATTCCGGCACTTGTCAGAAGCGTCGTTGGATCAGTCGGCACCAGGCTGGAACTGGGAACGATCAGCGAGTTTTTGGATTTGAAAAAGTCGAGGTAAGATTGGCGAAGTTCGTGTCCGGTCATAGAATTTTGGAGTTCTTAATTTTGAATTCTGAGTTTTGAGTTAAGACGTGGCAGTTTAACGAGTTCTCAGGCGCACTTCGAGTACTCGATATGGCTGCACACGATTGTTTTACGGCTTGAAGAATGGTGGAGACAAAACTTTGAGCGGAACGAAGTTTTCTTTTACGTACTGTCTGACACGCAAGCGGTTGCCTTTTTGCCATTTGTATTCGAGGTCGTTCTTGTTATACAAACGACGCACGATTTTGCCTTGGCGCGCATCGGCGATCCAAAGATATTGATGACCGCCGCCACCCGACAAACCCGCGACGTAATGGCCGTTTTGGCTCCATTCGTTTGAGTAACCGTAATCCATTCCGATACCGTCTAACATCGTGTTTCCGCGCAACAGATAGCTCGCACCGGCGTCGCCTTCGGCGCCATCGTAAAACATCACGGCGCGTGGCATTTGCATATCGATCTTTTTGCCGCCGTTGGTCAGTTGCAATTCGGAAAGGCACAAATCGTTGTCGCCGCTGCCGTTTTTCAATCCGACGAACTCGATCATCAAACTGTTAATTTTGTGGCGCGGCAGCGAAACGTTGTGAAATCCCATTCTGTCAGGCAACGAAAATGTGCGGACAATTTTGGCTTTGCCAGTTTCCATCGTGACGCGGATTTGTGTGACGCGCTTGTTGCGCAGAAACCGCACGCGACTGGCATTTTGTCCGTTCATCAAGCGCAAGCCGTCGATAATGATTGGCTTGGTCGGTTTCAATTGAATGCCATAACGATTGTGAAACGGTTCAGAAAACTCTTTCGATTGCGCGCTGTAAACCCAAGCGGTTTGCGGGTCGTTGTCGAACAAGAACGAGAGAGGAAAAGAAGGCGTGTAACTGTTCTTCGAGTACTCGATGCCGCCGGAAAGTTCTTCGCTGGATGAAATTGTCCAGGCCGGCCACCAAACGCTGGACGGCGCCGCCAAAGCCGCCGAAGAAACCGCGATCAAGAACACAAACAAAGCGAGTGCGCGCATCTTTTTTCTCTGTAACGGTTTATCGCTGTTTAGCGATGGCTTCTTCGGCTTGTTGCATAACGCGTTGTGTCACGTTGCCAACGGTTTGGTCTTGCGCTTTCATATCGCTTTCGGGCGGCGTTGCGGGAATGGGTGCCGTCAACTGCGGAAAGATGTAAATCAAAATAACGCGCAGGCTGGCAAACAACGGGACCGCCAGCACCATGCCGGGAATACCGCCGACTTCAAAGCCCGAAAGCAAGGCGAAAATCACCATCAAAGGATGCAAACCGACGCCTTTGCCCAGCACGCGCGGCGACACGCCGTAGTCCATAATCAGGTTGAAGAGCACACAGGAACCCAGCGCAAGTCCGGCGCATAAAATCTGGTTGGGCGAATGCGCCGTGAAGTAAGCCGTGATGGTGGCGGCGGCGGCAATCGACATCATCCCGACATAAGGAATGATGTAGACCAGGCAAGCCATCAAGCCCAAAATTAACGGATAACCCATGCCGTAGCGCCACGACAATATCTCGAAGGCAACCGTGCAACAAACGCCAAAGGTCGTGCAGACAATCATTTGTCCGCGTACATAACGTCCCAGAACTTCGTTGATTTTCTGGCCGATTTCCGTCACGTCGCGGCGATAAGCGGGCGGTACCAGCATCATAACGCGTGCGCGCATCGGGTTCATTTCCATCATCATCGTGAACGTGATAACGGGCAGCAAAATCGACAACACCAGCAGCGTACCGACCGAGCCAAGAGCCGTCGCGGCGAAGTTTTTCACGGCATCGGGCGCCGCGCCCAGCACGTTTTTCTGCAACTGCGGCATGAAGTCAATGACTGATTTTTTCACATTCGACGGCATCGGCAAGGCTTCAAAACGCCCTTGCAAACGTTGCGCGGTTTGAATCGCCTGCTTTTGATAAAGGCTCGCGTTGCTGACCAGCATTTGAACTTGCTGCCACGCCGTCGCCAACAACGCAATCAGGATAACCAGAAGCAAGACAAAGACGAGAAAAATAAAGCCGACCGCGCGCCCCCGCGAATAACCGCGTTTTTCCAAGCGTTGCAAGATCGGCTCGAAAGCATACGCCAGCAGGCCGCCGACAATGAAAATCGGCAGCGTGTTGCGCACCGCAAACAGCAAATAGGCGCCGATGAGGAACATCAATCCGTATCCGACGTAGCGCAACAATGTGGCATCAAGCGATTTATTCATGGTCTTGGTTTACGCCAAATACGTAGGATTAACGACTTTCGAGTTCGTTGGGTTTTAGTTCACAGCCGGATTCGTCGCACTTGTGTTTTCCTGCGTTGCCTGCAACAACGAATCACTTGTCCATTGTGGCAACATAGGCTTGACCGACGGATCGTTTTGCGCTTGCAAAGCAGGAATTTCGCCCAACTCCTTTTGCACCGCCGCGACGCGCTTGGCGCCTTCGGGATGATCGGCGAACCAGCGGTCGAGTTGATTGGACGATTGGTCTTCTTTCGACAATTTGTCGAGCAGAGTTTCCATTCCGTGCGGATCGAAACCGGCGCGCACCATGCGCTTGACGCCCAGATTATCGGCTTCGAGTTCTTCGCCGCGCGCATATTTCTGTCCGACTGCCAAATCCGCCAAGCCCAGAACTTGCTGCCCCAAGTCCGGCAAACCAACGGCCATCGAAAAAATGCCCAGAATCGCGCCGCGCGTCGCCGATTTTTTATATTGTTTCGCCAAGTGATGCTGCTCGGCGTGCGTGATTTCGTGCGCCAACACAGCGGCCAGTTCGTCGTCAGTTTGCGCGACTTTCCTTAAACCTGTGTAAACGTAAACGTAGCCGCCGGGCAAGGCGAAGGCATTGATTTCCGGGCTGTCAATAACGCGAAACGAATACTTCCACTCGGGATTGGAGACTTTGGCCAAACGCTGCCCGATAATGTTCACCCAATCGGCGACTGGCCCGTGAACGATGCGCACCTGCGATTCGATTTGCCGCGCCGCATCGGCGCCCAGTTTCGCTTCTTCCTTGGGGCTAATCGAAAACAAACCGGCGCGCGCCGGATGAACGCCCGCGCTGCAAACGACAAAACCCAGCACCAAAACTCGCCAACTTGTCGATTTCGTTTTCATCGCATCTCACCTTTTTATTCCACATTCGCCTTCAGTAAGAATAACGCAAGCGCCGCGAAGAAAGGGCGTTCTTCGCGGCGCTTCGAGTACTCGATATTGGCTTCGAGTTTAACTTGTTGCTTATGACAGGTTTGACAGGTTGCGCGCCGTTGTCGTCGAGTTTGTCGCTTTCACTGGCGTGGCCGAAACGCTGTTCAATTGCATCCCGAAAGTGCCGTCAAAGCCCTGCGTCGAGTTCCAAGCGTGCGTGGCGCCCTGCGCGTCCGGTTTCGTGAGGCCGCTCAAAGTGCTCGTTGCAGAAATCTTCAAAGCGGCGCGCGCGATTCGTCCGGCGTTGGCGTCGAACCAGAGATCGCCGCTCAGGGTTTTGCTGTCGCTAACGATTTGCATGGTGCCTTTGCTGGCGTCGCGCTTGGGTTTGGCAGCGTTCAAAATCGCGGCTTTGGCGGCGTCGATGACATACGTTCCGTTCAGCGTGATGTGCTGCAAAGTGACGCCGCCGACAGTTTCCTGGCCGATCAATTTAAAATTGGTCGAACCCAGATCGAGCATTCCGCCAGGCGCATTAGCCACCGGAATCTTGGAATTAACAGACCACGTATCACCGGCTTGAAGGTCGCGGTTGGGCCACACATCGGGCATCGCGTCCAGCCATTTTTGCATCATTCCCGCGCCACCTCCCGCGACTTTGACGATTTGCGGCGCATTGCGAGTACTCGATACCGCGCTTTTAGCTGTCGCGCTGCTCGGAATCATAATTACGCCCTGAATGCGTCCCAAACGCGACAAATTCACGGCATATTTTGGATCGACCAGAAACGGCAAAGGAAAAGTTTTCGGCGGCGAACCATTCAAGCTGAAGGTGCCGACACCATTATTTTCGTTAATAACGGCGTTCATGCCAAACGCCGAACCGGTGAGATTGGCGACAGGAACACGCGTGCGAACTGTCGCGCCGCCGTTGCTGTTGGTCGTCAAAGTATCGAAAGCGACCTGTCCGCTGCCCGAAACCGGAACCGCGAGCGGCATTCCAGCCCACGGTACGGGCGTCTGATCGCTGGCGTTCAGGTTGACCGTGCCACCCAAAGTCACGTCGTAATTGGCGCTTTGTCCGGCCTGAAACTTTTGCTCCAGCACAACCGCGTGCGCCGGACGCATCGCGTTCAAAGACAAGGTTCCCGCCACGAACAAAGTCGCGCTCATCACACTTTTTTTCTGCATCCCAATCATCCTGCAACTCCTTTTCGAGTACTCGAAAGTACTCGTTTTCGACTTCCGCTTATTCATCCCACAAATCGCCCGAAGGCTTGTCTTCGCTGTCATGCAATGCGCCATGCGCGTGGTGCGCTTCGCCGGAACGTTCCGCTGTTATTTTTTCGGACGGCGTGCGTCCGCTGCCGGAATGTGGCGAAGGCAAGCGCTGCGGGTTCATCACCATTTCGGTTCCCAACTGATAATATTCGGTGGCCGCGTGGCGCAACTCTTCGGCTGTCGAATATGGGAACGAATAGACTTCGACGCGCACGCCGCGCGCCTTGAGAAAGTTCACCAGATCCACAAAATCGCCGTCGCCTGAGACAATCGCCACGACATCCAAGCGGTCGCTCATCGCCAGAGCGTCAAGCGCCAAACCCATATCCCAATCACCTTTGGACGAACCGTCGGGGCGCGTTTTTAAGTCTTTGGAACGGATTTCGTAGCCGTTCGAGCGCAGCATCGCCAGAAAATTGCTTTGATCGATTTCCGGCGTTTGCACCACATAAGAAATCGCGCGCACCAGCGGCCTGTCGCGCGCGATGAAGTCGAGAAGACGCGCGAAGTTCAGCTTGGAGCCGTAAAGCTGGCGCGCCGCATAAAACATATTTTGCACGTCGATAAAAACGCCGACGCGCTGTTCAAAGGGAACGGTCATAAATCGAAACCTTGGTTGAATATCTTTGGATGAAGGACGCTCCAAATTCGTCCGCCAAGCTCTCTGCAGAAATGGCGCCGCCGACAGACGCCACCATTCAATTCCGGTTCAGACACTTCCATTTTATCACGCGCGTAATGGCTCAGATAACCAATCGTATAACGAACCTGGAGCGTGAGCGACGGGCTGAACTTAGAGTTTTATCAGACTTGCACGGAAGCCCGTCGCTCACGCTCCAGGTTCGTTATACGGTGCGCCTCATTGATTCGCTACTCCATGCGCCGCTTTGCTGCCGTGTTCGCTACACTCTTTGGCGCATGAAAAGTTTGATAAGAAAATATGGCACCGTGGCCGCTTTGGGCTGGCAGGATTCGCTGGTTTATCGTTTCAACGCGCTGGTCTGGGTTTTGTATGCGGTGTTGCCTTCAGTGACAGCGATGCTGGTCTGGCTCGCCACGTATCAAAGTCATTCGAGTACTCGAATCGGCGGCAAAACCTTACCGGAAATGCTCACTTATTATCTTCTGGTGACGGCATTGTCAGTCGCCATTACACCGAACCCCGAATGGGACATCGCGCAGCAAATCCGCGACGGCAAAATCACACCGTTCATCGTGCGACCAATTGGATATTACGGTTATCGCGTGGCGCAGGAAACGTCCTACCAAGTCATCAAAACCGCGATGATGTTGCCCGCGCTGGCACTTCTCATCTGGGGTTTTCGCGCGCATTTGGAAATGCCGACGCCCAACTTCGCGCAGTTCACACTTTTTCTTTGCGCTTCGCTGTTGGCGTATGCGTTGTTGACACAGATCAAATTTTTGATCGGCATTTCCGCGTTCTGGATCGCTGAACCGGGCGGTTTCATGGAAATATGGAATTTGCTGATGGGCGTTTTGGGCGGGCGACTTTTGCCGCTTTCGTTGCTGCCATCGAGCTTGAGAGTTCTCAGCGTAGCGCTGCCTTTCGCCTCGCTTTACGATTTCCCAATTCGATTGCTGCAAGGCCAGGCGACAACAATTCAAATCGCCGAAGGATTCGCGGTTCAGGGCGCGTGGCTGATCGTGCTTTCGCTGAGCGTGCGCCGCGCGTGGCAAAAAGGTTTGCTGGCTTACGAAGCGTATGGCGGCTGAACGTCCGATTGTCTCGGTTACGAAAACTGGTTCAGTTCGCCTCAGCCGATGTGCCAGCGATGCACGTTTTCAATACTTTCTAGACCTGATTAGTCGCCATCTCATAAATACAACCAAAAGCTCGAAACTGACAGTTTGTCATTCTGAGCGCAGCGAAGAATCTGGCTGGAGTTAGATTCTTCGCTGCGCTCAGAATGACAAACTGGTAGTGAGAAGCAGCGATTTATTTATGAGACTACTTGTAGTAGCAAGTTGGACAGCCATAGAATGCTCATTTTGCGTGATGCAAGCGCATTATCGAGTACTCGATTCATTGCGTCCAACGCAGGGCAAACGCCTGTATTACAATAGCAGGACGCATCCCCAACACAAAGGAAAGATATGAGATATTCAGTCTGCGGCCTGGTTGCTGTTGTGATGAGCGGCCTGACGCTTCAACATGGAAAGGTCGCGCTTGCTCAACCGCAACAAGCGCTGGTGGCGCAGCCCAATTCGCAGTCGGCGGGACAAATCACCGTTGGTGCAGCGCGCTTCACTGTCTTGACGCCGTTTTGCGTTCGCCTGGAATATGCGCCAAAAAATGGTTTCGTGGATGAGTCGACACTTTTCGCCAACAATCGCAGCGTCCGTATGTCAGGCGCGAAAATCGTGCGCAACGGCAACAGCATCACGATTGACACCGGCAAAATGCGGCTGGTTTATCGTCCCGACGGCCAAGCGTTCAACGCGTCCAACCTTCAAGTCACTTTCGCGCAGGGAACGCAAATCAAAAGTTGGAAACCTGGCCAGGAGAACTTGGGATATCTGGGTGGCCCGCTGCCAACTTTGGATTTCCTGAGCAGTCCGGTCAATTTGCCGCCCGCTTTGCTGTCGCGCGATGGATGGGCTATTGTGGATGATTCGGGAAGGCCAGTGCGTCCCCATAACTGGATTGCGCCGCGTCCTGGTGGCGGGCCACCCAGCGTGGACGTGACTCCAAAGAACACGGATTTAGACTGGTATCTCTTCGCTTACGGCAACGATTATCGCGCCGCTTTGCAATCTCTCGCAACGATTTCGGGGCGAGTTCCAATGCCGCGCAAAGAAGTTTTGGGATCGTGGTATTGTCGCTGGCACCCCTACACTTCAGATGAGTTCCGCCAACTGGTGCGCGGCTACGGTGACCACGACTTCCCGCTTGACATTATGGTGATGGACATGGATTGGCACACCCAGAACGCCACTTTCAGCCACGTTTACAGCGACAATCCGGGCTGGACGGGCTACACCTGGAACCGCCAGCTTTTACCTGACGCGGAAAAACTGATCGCGGAGTTCAGGAAAGAAGGCGTTTTCGTGACGCTCAACGACCATCCGCACGATGGCATCCGCGACCACGAAGAAGTTTATCCCGAGTTCATGCGCTCGCTCGGCCTGACGCCTGCCAAAGGCAACAACGTCGAATTCAACGCGGGCGACAAACGCTATATGGACGCTTTTCTGGCCGCAGCGCATGGGCCAAAAGAACAAGCGGGCGTCGATTTCTGGTGGTTGGACTGGCAGCAGGACGCGATTTTCCCGTGGGTCAAGGGCGTGCCGGGCCTGAAACATTTGCCGTGGCTGAACGAACTTTACTATCAATATACGCAGAAAAACGGTTTGCGCGGCCAAAGTTACAGCCGTTGGGGTGGCTGGGGAGATCAGCGCCATCCCATTTATTTTTCGGGCGACGCGCAGGGCAGTTGGCGAATGCTCGGGTTCGAGGTACCTTTCACTGCCGATTCGGGCAACGGCGGATGCTTTTTCTGGGCGCACGACACGGGCGCGATTTTCGGGCCGCGCGATCCCGAAAACTACACGCGTTGGACGCAATTCAGCGCGCTGTCGGCAGCTTTGCGCGTTCACTCGGCGGGCGATACAGATCGGCGCCCGTGGTTGTGGGGACAGCAGAACGAGTACTCGATGCGCGTCGCGTATCATCTCCGCTCGCAGTTGATGCCTTATATTTACACGAGCGTGCGCCAATGTTACGACGATACAGTGCCCTTGCTGCGTCCGATGTATTTTTCTTATCCGACACAGGAAGCGGCTTACCACGCTGCGGGACAATATCTGTTTGGCGACAATCTGCTGGTGGCGCCCATCGTGTCGCCAGGCGTCGGGCCGGGCAAAGTCGCCAAGCAAAGCGTGTGGTTTCCTTCCGGCACCTGGTTCAACGTGTTCACCGGCGAACGCTTTGAAGACGACTCGCAAAAACTCGTAACCGCCGACTTGAATGAAATGCCGCTTTATGCGCGCGCGGGCGTTCCCCTGCCGATGCAGCCTTACACGCCGCGCATGGCGACGACACCAATTTCGCAGTTGCGCGTGCGTTGCTATCCGGGCGCCGACGGCGCGATTGGCACGTCGAGCCTTTATGAAGACGATGGGCGCAGCGACGCATACCAAAAAAATGGCTTCGCCCGCACGCCGCTTTCTTACACCAGAAAAGGTGACGCCATCACGGTGACAGTTGGAGCGACGAGGGGAAATTTTCAAGGTCAACTTCGTCAGCGTTCAGTTGTGATCGAGCTTCCTTGCACGACCAAAGCCACGTCGGCAATCTGGCAAGGCCAGCAACTGAACGCGCAATATGACGAAGAAAGCGGAACCAATCGCATCGAAATTCCAGCCCAATCGATTGAGCGCGCGATTTCGGTTACGGTATTGTGCGCGCAACTTGACCCGCAAATACAACGCGACCGCGCGCTTGGGCGTCGTCTGCGCAGCATTTTGGGAAGTGCATCGTCGCCGAACTCGCAGGTGGTTCTCGCTTCGGCTGCGGATCTTTCTCCCGAACAAGACATGGTTTTAGCGACGCGCGGCATCGGCCTAATAAAGCAAGTGGACGGGCCAAACTTCGCTGACCAGGCGCCGCGCTGGGAGTTTTATGCGCCCGCCGGAGCGGTAAAAAATAATCAAATCCAAGTGTCGGTTCGTGGCGGCAGCGAGAGAATGCGGACAATGAAAGGCACAGCTTTAGACGTTTCCAACGCGGATCGTCACAACGCGATGCCGGTTGTTCGTTTTCAGAGCGGTGGCCAATCTTTCCGCCTGACGGGTGGAACAGGACGTTTGGTGAGCGCCGACAATGTGGCTCTCGATGCCAAAGTTTCGGTTTCTTCCACATCGGAAGGTCACACGCCCGAAGCCGCAATCGATGGCGTGGCGCGCGGCTATCCCGTAGAGCCGGAAGCTGAATGGGCATCCGACAAGGAGAAAGCTGGCGCAACTTTGCGCTTGCAGTGGAACACGCCGCAGACCGTTGATCGCGTTCAACTCTTCGACCGCCCCAACGACGTGGACAACGTGACATCGGGCATTCTCTCGTTTAGCGATGGCAGCACGCTCGAAGTTGGCGCGTTAAGCAACTACGGCACGATGGTGCGTTTTCCGGCCAAAACCATCACTTCGCTCGAGTTCAAAGTGACGGGTGTTTCACCCAAAACTGAGAATATCGGTCTGTCCGAAATCGCTGTGTTCCGCGCCGGAACGCAACTGGGAACAATTTACGGCTCGGACAACGTGGCGGGAGCAGCTAAAGTCTCGGCTTCTTCGACCGACAAGGGATACATGCCTCAAGCCGCCGTTGATGGCGAAGTCGGCGGTTTCCCCAACGAACCAAGCGCTGAATGGTCGTCGGATCACCAACGAGAAGGCGCGACGCTGCGTTTAGAATGGAACACGCCGCAGACCATCAACCGCATCCAGCTTTTTGACCGCCCGAACCTGACAGATACCATCACGACAGGTTTACTAACCTTCAGCGACGGCAGCACATTGAAGGTCAACGCGTTATCTAAACAAGGCACGGAATTGAAGTTTCCGGCAAAAATCGTTACTTGGATAACCTTCAGAGTGACGGGCGTAACACCGAGCACGCAAAGCGCGGGTCTGGCCGAAATCGCCGTATTTCGAGCGCATAGTTGACTCACTTACATTAGCCTGAGAGGTTATAAAGAAAGTGTGAAGAAGTGATCAAACCCGCACTTTGTCATGTTAAGCGAAGCGAAGAATCTAAACCTAAAGCCAGATTCTTCGCTTCACTCAGAATGACAAAGCCTTACCTTATTGGCGTTTTGCTCACTTTCTCTACAACCTCGCAGAATGACAAACTGCGATTTTCAGGGCGGTTGATGGACGTTCTCCACGAACCAACGACCTTACAACCACAAAAAGCGCCCGCTTCAATTTCTACTTGAAGCGAGCGCTTTCTATTTCGATTACTCGATATTACTGTCCGGCCATTGTCGAATCCGGCGTGGTTGTGGTGGAGGACGAGCTGTTCGTCGTGGTCGACGTATCGGGCGCCGTCGTGGTCGTGGTGGTTGTCGAACTCGTGTCGGGCGCGGTGGTTGTCGACGAGTTATCGGTCATCGTCGAACCATCAGCAGCAGTCGTGTTGGTGACTGTAGTCGAGCGTGTTGTTGTCGAGTGACGGTCAACCGTTGTGGTTTGCATCGCACCCGAATTGTCCATGCCGCTCATGCCGGTGTTCATCATCATCGAATGAAAGGGCATCATCTGGCGAAGGTGCTTGCGCGCGAGGTTGGCGCGCTTGTGCATCGCCATTTTAATCGCTCCGCTATCCGTCATGTTAAAACGCATCTGGCTGGTCATCACAGCAGCTTCGTGGTCTTTGTGCTGCGCCATCAAAATCTCGGCGGTGCTGCCCAAAACTGGCGGTTTAAAAATGGTGGCATCAGCGGGGTTGCCGCCATTAACGCGACACAAGTGCATCAACATCGGCCCGGCGGCTTTATGTTCGGCTTCCCAGCGCCCGAAGGTTCGCGCCAAACGCATATTCTCCATGCCGCCCATGTGCATCAAGGCCATACGCTGAACGTGCAACGAGTGGATTTCGGTCTTTTCTTCGCTTAAAGTTTGAATCAACATCTGCGCATTCTTCATTCGCATATCGGAACGCGACATTCCTGACATTGAACCGCTTGAGGTCGAACTTTCCGACATACTGGTGTTGGTCGAAGTGCTGTCGGTGGCCGCGCCGACATTGGTGTCATAGCCAGCGTGCGCCGCGCTGCCCATGACGCTCAGACAACCTGCAACGACAACCGCTTTGCCCCAACTTTTGGTGATACTCATTTCTTTTCTCCTCAACGATTTTCCGACTGTAGCCACGCGAGTTTTCAGATTTCCCGCGCTCTTTGCGGCCTGACGCGAGAGCAACACGCGTGCCGCCTGACACATTTTTCTGTCTTTGACAAACAACAGGGCCGTCTTTCGAGTACTCAATTCGAGTCCTCGAATTGACCATTTTTCACTTCAAAACAAGGTGCCCTGCGCGTTTTCTTCGGGCGGCAATTCGCGTGGCGACAAGCCCAAACGTTGTGCGAAATTTTGCGCACTGCCTGGCGAAAATCCCGCCCAGTGATTGTTGAAAAATCCCCACACTTCGCGCACTGGCAAATCGGAAATTACGTCCGCCCATTGACGTTCTTCGGCTTCACGGTCTTTCTTAATTTCGTTCAGCGCCCCAAATTCTTCGTATCGGTTTCCCAGCCAGCGAATGTAAGAGAAATCCGCCGTTACATAAACCTGCGGCACAAAGTTGCCGAAATCGGCCAACGTCCACGCGATATTGTGCTGGCGCAACAGTTCGGCGATGCGGTCACAAAACCACGTTTGGTGCCGAAACTCCATTGCGAATTGCCAATCTTTGGGAAGCAATGGCAGGAAATCGCGCAAGGCGCTTTCGCCTTCCTGCGCTGACCAATCGGGCGGAAATTGCAGCAAAATCGGGCCGCGTTTTTCTTCCAGCGCCGACATCGCATCGAGAAAACCTTCCAGTTCGTCTTCGCAATCGAGCAAATGTTTGTCATGCGTGACTGAACGCGGCATTTTGGCGGCAAAGCGAAAATCGTCTGTCACGCGGCGCTTCCAACTTTCGACTACGCGTTTGGCGGGCGTGTGATACCACGTCGAATCGATTTCGACCGTCGAAAATTGACGTGCGTAAAACGTCAGTTCGTCCACTTTGGATGGATAAAAAGCGCCTTTCCAATCATCGAACCGCCAACTGCTGGTGCCCAGATGAATATCGGGAATGTTCATATTTCGAGTACTCGATTCGTCATCGGCGCAATCGGCTTGTAGGACAAGGCGCTTGCCAAAACGTCTTCTGGCTTGCTCTGCGTGCCAAAGTTCAGACGCGGCACGCCCAACGTGCGCCGCAACATTTCAACCCAGAAAGCAAGTTCGTGGTCTGCATAAACGCCATATTCCGAAAAGCCAATGCGCCAAATCAGTTCCAGTTGTTCATCGCGCGAAAGATCGGCAATATAAGGCGCGTCGGGTGTAAGGGCAAACTTTGCGAACTCTTCCATGCTCATGGAACTGGCGGCGCCGACCAAATCTTCAACGGAACAAGGGCGCGCGACCAAAAGGTTGAACTCGCTCAAGCAGGAACTAAAATCACAGCCCGAATCCACCTGCCCGACAATTTTACTTGCAAGACGAGCCACAATTCCGATTTGCTTTTCATCTAATTTCCGTGGCAATAAAGCTTCGCGCAGTTCCATAACTTCAGTTTCCTGATTTCACAAACCGCCGACCAAACGTCCTGGCGCGCAAACGTTCGCAGCGTCGAATTTTGCTTTGAGGCGCTGCATCAAGAAGAAATCGGTGCCAGTTTCGCCCCACACATTTTGTGGCGTGCGCAGTTCGTCCGGCGCGCGTTCAACGATGAGAAAACCGTCGCGTTGCATGGCTTCCGCGCGCAAAAACGCGATGTCGGGAACATCGTCGAAAGAAGTGCGCACGATTCCCAAGCCGCAATCCCACATCGTTCGTGTCGCGCCATTTTCTCGCGCCATTGAAATCCATTCGGGCGCCAAACGCAAAGGCAAACGTGCACGCACTTCAACGCAATACGCGGTTTCATCTGGCGAAACTAACGGCGATGAAGCATCAAGGTTCGTAATTTCAAAGTTGGCGTTCAGAGTTTTCAAGAGCGCGGTTTGCGCTTCGACCGACGCGCGCACGCCATCAAATCGAACATCAATTTTGTGACAGTTTCGAGTACTCGAAAGGCGCAAAGAGGTCTGTTCAAAAGCGCCATCGAATATTTGCCAGGCGGTTCGTGCGGCGTCGTCGAAGCTTGAAACCGTTGCGCTACAAACCGCGCTGCTTTCGTCTTGCGGACGCAGGCGAATCGTGACGCGCGTGATGAGGCCAAAGGTTCCGAAGGAGCCGATGAACAATTTGTTCAAGTCGTAGCCGCTGACGTTTTTGACGACTTTGCCACCCGCTTTCACCAAACGTCCATCGGACAGCGCAACGTGCGTTCCCGTCACCAAATCGCGCGGCGCGCCATATTTCAGCGCGACGCTTGTCGTCAAATTGGTGGCAACGGCGCCGCCCAAAGTCGCATCATTCGAGTACTCGATGGGCACAAATTGGTGGCGGACGCGCAAAGTTTCATCCAGGTCGCGTAACCGGATTCCGCTGCCGACTTCCACTGTCGCATTGCCTTCGTCGTGTTCGTGAATCGTGTTCAGTTTTTCAGTCGAAATTAGCAGTTCGCAACGCTGAGGCATCGCGCCGATATGAAGTTTGGTTCCACCGCCACTTGCCAGAAAAGCAACGTTTTCGCGTCCGCACCATTTAACTAAATTCGCAGCGGCTTCTTCACTTTGCGGCACCACGACAAATTGCGGACACGCGCCGCCCGCGTTTTCGTTTTCCATCGCGGCGCGCACTTCCACCAACGAGCCAAACTCGCGTTGAATAGTGTCGAAAACGAGCGATTTCATAGTGGTTGCCACTTATTAACGAACCGAATTAACGAACCCGAAGCGTAAGCGACGGGCTTAAGTAACCGTTTCACGCGGCTATTACGATAAGCCCGTCGCTTACGCTCGGGGTTCTTTGACTGCTTCCTGCCGCTGCCTACTGATTAACGTGCGCCAAAGTCACGTCGTGAAAGTACCATTGAATGATTTGTTGCGCGTTCCAGCCTTGAAGCGCGTGGTTTTGCGCGCCGCGCTGACACATTCCCGCGCCGTGTCCCCAGCCTGCGCCTTTAAAAATCCACGCCGTGATTTGCTGGTTGGCGTCGCGTTGCGGAATGACGACAAACGTGGAAGACGGCAGCGCGGTGGTCGAACCCAGGCGACCGGAAAACATCGCGCGAATTTGCGAATCTTTTTCATAAGTCGCAAACAAACTGGCACCATTTGGATCGTGTCCGACGACTTGCAAGCGTTTAATATGTCCGCTGGGCGAGCGTTCGAGTACTCGAACTTCGGTGACAATCGCGCCCGCCGCTTTCAAAACGACGGCCATTTGCGCGGGAGTTAAAACGCGCGTCCAGCGGTAGAATTCCGGCAAATCGTTGGCTTGAAAAAGCGCCGCTGCGTGCGCGTTACTTTGGCGACGAACCGTCAAAGCGCGAATCTCCGAAGTTGAAGGTTGCGCGTAAGAGGGCAAGTTGCGCGTGCAATAAGTCGCCCATTTCGCTTCTGTCATGCCGCCGCGCAACAATTGTGCGGTTTCGCTATTGGGCGCAAAATCGCGCACGCTTTTCAAATACGCTTCGGGCGTGCCGCGCCATACATCGTCAGCCGAAGAAGTCAGGCCGCCGCTGTTGGTGCCGTAAACCGCGTCCGCGATATGGCCGTTCTGGATGATGACTTCGCCCGACGTTTCATCGACGGCACGATTGGTGCGCGCGCTTTCGTTTTCGGTTCCGCTGTAGCCCTGGCAATGATCGTAGTCGCACATATCGAAGCCGTCGAGCGCGTGGCGTCCATCGGCGATTTTGGCCAGAGTTTCGCTGCGCGCACAAATTGCCTGCGCTTTTAAGGCTTCCATCGGCGCCGTTTTGTCCATTTCCCACGGCACCACGCCTTTGAGATATTGATCCAGCGTCAGGATATTGACCACGCGCAGCGGACTTTTGTGCATGGCGGGTTCAAAGGAGTACGTTTGCGGCGCGATTTCAAAGTTGCCGCGATAACCGCGACGACCGCGCGGATCGGCGCCATCGGTCGCAATGCGCGCGATGCCGCTGCTTTGAATGACGGGAACTTGCCAGCCCGCATACGACAAACCGCCAGTTTGCACGTTGATATTGCCGCTAAAAGTCGTGCCATGCGCCTGCACGGTGGAAGGTGCGCCCAAGGTGAACAAGATGTTGGTGCCAGCGGGAATGACGATGCGCCGCCCGTTTTGCGCGCTGTCGGTGACGATCATTTGCCCGTCGGCGACCATCACAATCGGGCCGCCTAAAGTCGTCAAGCCGATGCGCAAAATGCGACCTTGCGGCTTGGGCGCGACGCGGCGATAAGCAATTAGTTGCGCCACAGGCATCGCTGGCGCAGCAGATGACAATGATGCCGAACGTTGCACTTTTTGCAGGACGGAAATGGGCGTTGACGCGGTTTGCGGCGTTGTCTTGTGGCTGCGCGGGAAGGCGAAAGTCGCGCCACCGGCAAATGTGAAGAGTGCTGCCAGCGCGACAAATTTGGTCGAAAAGGTCGAACGTGAAGGGTAAATACGCATGAATCGAGTACTCGAAAACGAAATGAAATGGTGCAGCCGTGCGACAAAATATCTTAACACAGCGATGGCGGTTTGGTTATGTTGCCGCGTGCAACCGCGCGCGATACAATAGCGGTTATGCAGTTACTCACGACAGCCCAAATATGGACGCGATTCGCTCAATCGGCTTTGCTCACGACCGCCGTTTGTCTCGTCGTGGCATACATCCTTCTCAAAACGACGGGCGTTCCCGCGACTTATCCACCATTGCTGCCGCAACAAATTATCGCGGGTACAGTTGGCGGCGCGCTGCTCGTCACGCTGGGCTACTGGCTTTTGACTGCGTTCGTCCGTGACCCGAAAACCCTCAACATCATTTTCGTTGTCGCTGGCATCGTTTTGTTGATCGCTTCCTACCATTTGCCTTATCGCTTGAGCTATACCAAGTCGCCACGTTTCGCGGGTGTCACAATGGCCGCGCAAATCGGCCAGGGATTTTTGCACACTTTGGTCGTTGGCTTGAGCTGTTTCTGCTTTCTGCGCAAATAAAATCGTCTCGAGATGCCTTCAATTTCCTTCAACATTATCGCTTAGGATCGTTCAAACCAAGCCGCAACTTATGCAGAAATCTAAAACGAGCCGAGCCACCAAACAAAATAACGCCGCGCAACATAACGCGATTGCTCCATCAAAGGACGACAAGCCAATCGACGATAAACCGTTGGTGGACGGCACGGTTTTGCGCGCTTTCAGCGGGCTGTATGAAGTCGATGTACGTTCGTCGGGTGATGATTCGAGTACTCAATCGACAGCTGAGTTTCAAAAACAAAACGAGACTTCGCAATCCGCCGACATTTTGTTGTGTACGGTTAGCGGCAAATTGAAGAAAGGCAAGCGAACTTTGGCGCAGCCAGTTTCGGTTGGTGACCGCGTGCGCGTTCGAGTACTCGAAACCAGTGGCGCCGATGCGCGCGGTCGCCTTTTGCGCGAAGGTTACATCGAAGAAATTCGACCGCGCACGTCGGTTCTGGCACGTTCGCGCACCAATAAAGCCGATCAAGTTACGGTCGCCAATCTCGATCAGGCGATCGTCGTGATGTCACTGCGCGAACCCGAACTCAATACACACCGGCTGGATCGCTTTCTGGTTTTGGCCGAAGCCTCCGAACTCAAAGCGGTGATTTGTCTCAACAAAGCCGATTTGGTGCCCAAGCGCAGCCTCAAAAAAGAAACCAAACATTTGATTGATTTATACGGTGGATTAGGTTATCCCGTGGTTTTGACTTCAGCGGAAAAGGACGACGGAGTGGAAGAATTGCGCGAACAATTGCGCGATCATTTGTCAGCGGTTTTGGGTTCGTCCGGCGTCGGCAAATCGTCTTTGATTAACGCGGTGCAGCCTGGCTTGCATTTGTGGGTCGGCGACGTGATGGAAATTGGCAAAGGTCGTCACACCACGACGGACGTTTCGCTGCATCGCTTGAACAAAGGCGGCTACATCGCCGACACGCCGGGCATTAAAACTGTGACGCTGCTCGAGCGCGATGATGTGAATCTGGCGCAATGTTTCCCCGAATTTCGGCCTTTTGAAAACGCTTGTCGCTTCAACAACTGCACGCACTTGCACGAACCGGGTTGCGCCGTTCGCGCCGCTGTCGAAGGCAAAAAAATCAACGCCGCGCGTTATGAAAGTTATCGCCGCATGAGCGAAGAAAAAGAAGACGATTGAAGCAATCTAAAGAGTGGCGGGCAAAAATCCGGCGCTTAACTTCTCTCAATCACACCAATTTATCGCAGTGGCAATTTCGTCGAATTCCTTTCAAATTGACACGCTTTCTTTTCAATTGGCCAAAAGCGTGAACGATATAAATGCAAACTCTGCGCTAATATCGGTATCAGCGATGGAAGTTTCGTTCAAAAGGAGAAGATTCGAGTACTCGAGGGCGTTATGAGAGCGTTATAAAGAAGGGCAAAAGCGGCAAAAAAACAAGCATTCTTACTTTGAAATAAGAATGCCTGTCGGTCGAATTTTCGGAGGTTATTCGTAGTCTTCGAGATCGGGTTCCTGGCTGGGGCGCAACAGTTTGTTGTAAAGCCCCAGATTGAGGATGGTTGGCGCCCACAATCCAACAAAGATTCCGGCTTCCTTGCGGCCCGTGAAATACAAACACAACGACAGCACAATCGATCCGGCGACGCCACCATAATAAACGCTGCTGGGCAGGTTCTCGATGCTTTCCAAGATTTCGTCCATGTAATTTCCCCTTATCGTTTCCGCGCGTTCCTTGGGCAAATAAAATGCCTTGGTTTGGCGCTCGAGGGAAGCCACGAAAGAAGTCGCAACGGTACATCGAGTACTCGATATACAGGTTTATGATTGCCCACAGACAACGTTAAAGCAAAACAATAACGCAAGTTTTGCACAGATGCGAAGCACCATTGTTTATGAAGCACCATTGTTTATATGTTTGCAATTCAAGTAGAACCCGATGTTTTTGGCTGTAACGATTGCGCCGTGTTAGAAACGTCGCGTTGGTCCTGATTTGTATGAACACTTATTCTCTCCTGATGGCAATCGCGATGACGCCGCTTCCGGGCGCGATTTTTCTTTGCGCGGTTTCTTGGATTACGGCGGGCGTTTGTGCTTATTATGGCTTGCGCGACGCTGCGCAGCGTGACGCGTCCGGCCAGGCGTCGAGCGGTGAAGCAGCGCGGAACTTCACGGCCAGTTACTCGATGTTGCAAGGCGCCCGCGTTCTGCGCGATGAGCGCACGGCTCGCATCGGTTGGCTGTTTATTGTCGCGGCTTTGCTGCTGCGCGGCGCGTGCGCGTTGCTTGCCTTAAGCGAGGAACGCTTTCTCCACGCTTTATTCGCTTTTTGTCTGATTGCCATTCCTATGCTGTGCAGCGTTGGACTATTTAATCTTCTGGCGCCCTGCTTCCAAGGAGATGAAGCTGAACAAGAAGAAGGCGATGGCGAGTACGCTGAGGCAACGCAAAAACCGTTGATGCCCGCAGATGCCGAAGCTCAACACGCTTTGCCGCTGGCGCGCGTTCTGGATCGTATGACGCCGCGCGAGCGTTCTTTGACTTTGAGCGCCTTCGATGCCTTTATCCTGGGCGGTTCGGTCGCCGCTCTCACCTGGTGGTTGTGGGGCAGCCGCAGTGCTCTTGCCACTTTGACGCCACAGGCTTCGCTCACCGGCGTGATGCGCGACATGGCGACCGTCCTCTGGTTTGTCAACGCCGCCTGGATCGCTCTCAACTTTCCAACGCTCGCACAATCGCGGCTTGGCCTGCTTTTGCCAGACGCGGCACTCTCGACAACAGCTTTCTCGACAACAGCTTTCTCGACAACAATTATTTCGCCAACAAGCGCACCTGCAGAAACCGTAACTCCATCCGCGACCTTGTGGCAAGCGCGCCAGAACGCGCTTAAGCCGGTTTGGACGGCGTTGTTGGCTGGCTCGTTGATCTTTGGATTGGTCAGCGCTCACCTCAACAGCCGCACGCCCATCGCTAATGTGGGCGCGAACGTCATGCCGCTTTTCGACACGCTTTTGCTGGCTGCCGCCGCTTTATGCTACGCCGCCGCCGCGTGGTATCTCGTTCCAGATGAAGTGACGGCAAGCAACGTCCAGGCCAACACGCAAGAACCCGGCAGCAGGGAAATGGCATCCTCGGAAATTGACGTTCAGGAAGCGGCCAGCGTTGATACCGGCGCACCGATGTTGCAGGCCGCTTTTCAAGTCGCGCGCAACTTTCTGACGTTGCTTCTGCCGTGCGCGGCGGCGGCGGCGGGAACCTGGTACGCAGTTCACAGTCGAACGCAGCTTCCGCCGGGCGCTGTTCATGGCAATGCGCTATCGGGCGCCGAAGTTTGGTGGGATGCCTTGCTGTTGCTGTGCGCATCGCTGCGTCACTTGTCGTTGAGCTTGTATGAAAACCTTTACTCGTCGCGCCAGTCGCAAACTTTGCAGCGCTCGGTGACAGCCTTACGCGAAGAAGTCACCTGGCGCACGCAACAATTAACGACGCTGCACTCGGTCAGCGCCGATTTGAACAACACGCTGAGCCACGAACAAGTGCTCAACCTCGCCTTGCAGCGCTTGATGGAAGCCGTGCGCGCCGATGCCGGAGCCGTCTGGCTGCTGAGCAACTTCGAGCAAATCGCCGCTGATAGAACGGGCGAATCGCGGAGCGCAACGTCCGTTGGCGAAGAACAAAAACGCCGTAAAAGTGAACGCGAGAACGGCGGCAACCGAGCTGGCAACGGCGCAGTTTTTAACGCTTCAAGTGCGTCTCCATCTACGAAATCGAGTACTCAATCGGCTGGAGCCAAAGCCGTAGCGCCACGCCTGAACCTGCTCGATGTCTTTGATTCCGAGCAACAAAACGCACGAGTTCATCCGGCTCCGCAAGCTATCCTCAAAACCACAACCAGCACGGAAGAACAAGCCGAACCTTCCCTCGAAGTGATGACGCGTGGCAAAAAGCGACTCAACGCCGCGATCCAACATTTTCATGCTCTGCACGAGCTGGCTTCAACGGAAGGCGAAGAATCGGCAAACTCGGGTGTCGATTTCGCCCTGCGTTCTGGTGACAACGCAGACGACGCTCGACAAAAATCGCCGGATCACGCATCTACGGGCTCGCTCAACAGTACGTTGTCGCTGGATGTCTCCGGTCACGGTTTGCGGCGCAATCGCCCTCTGCACAGTAGTTTTCGCAGCGACAACGAAGACGGCGAAGACGACGCAGACACCTCGAGCGCCTTGATAGAACTCGAAGGCGACGGCGTTTACGTCAGCGGGCCGCTGGGAGATTGGGGAACCTTTGTCGCCAGTAGCACAGCCGTTGCCGACAGCGACACAGCCAGCAATCCGGTCGTTCACCGTGTCAGCCACACGCGCGATACGTACAAAATGCGCGCCACAAATGAGGCCGCCTCTCCATTAGCCAAGGCTGCGCTTCCCGCCTCAGACACTCAGCCCCAAGACACTCAGCCTGAAAAAAACTCCACCGAAAAAAGTCGCCCTTCTTCCAGCCAGGACGCGCCTTCAGCCAGGTTTGTTGACGCCAAGAATACGTCGGTCGAAAACGAGACGTCCAATGGAGTACTCGATGATTCGGCTTTTGTGCATCGCAACTGGCGTTTGGTGCGCGCCACAGGTTACAACACGCCAGCGACGAATCGCACGCTCGAAGCGATGAATCGCGCTCTGGAAGAAGGCGGCATTGTAAAGTGCGCTCGTTTGTCGGCGAGTTGGTTTGGCACGATTGGCGATGTTCACCTGGCGACGATTCGCTGGCACGGCGAAATCGTCGGCGTGTTGAGCGTGACTTCGCGCAAGCGTCATTTTCAAAACGCGGATCGCCGCTTGCTGGAAGCTTTGGCATCTGAAGTCAGCGGCGCCTTGCGCAATTCGTATATTTATCAACAAGCGCGGCGCTGGGCTGAACGCGACAGTGTGACCAATCTTTTCAACCACCGCGCGATGCAAGAAAAACTGGGACAGGAACTGGTTCACGCGCGCAATCGCGGCAGCGAAGTCACCGTCGTGATGATGGACTTGAACAACTTCAAGTTTTTCAACGACACGTACGGCCATCCCGTCGGAGATCAAGTACTCGTTACCGTCGCGCAGTGCTTGCGCGAATCCTGCCGCACCATGGACATTATCGGGCGCTACGGCGGCGACGAATTTATCGCGGTTCTGCCCAATACCAGCACGGCGGAAGCGCTGGAGATTTGTCGTCGTATCGAAGAATGTGTCGAAACCCAGCCCTACAGCGAAGGCGGCGATGAAGAAAGGCGCATTCCCATCGGCTTGTCGTTTGGCGCTGCGGTTTACCCACACGATGGCAAATCACCGCTCGAACTTCTCACCGTGGCCGACGCGCACCTTTATGACGCCAAGCGCGGAGGTTCGCCGCTCGCGCAAATCATCGACACCGAAGAAACCAAGGAGTTGCGCAAGCTCAAAGATATGACGGTCGGCGGCTCGTTTAGCGTACTCGATGCGCTGGTGACGGCGATTGACAACAAAGATCATTACACGCGGCGCCACAGCGAAGACGTGATGCACTGGGCCGTTTTGATGGGACGCGAACTGAATTTTTCCGAGGAAGTCCTGCGCGCCGTGCGCGTCAGCGGCCTGTTGCACGATGTCGGAAAAATCGCTGTTCCCGATGCCATTCTGCGCAAGCCCGGGCGCCTGGACGACGAAGAATCCGCCATTTTACAGCAACATCCGAACTTTGGCACCTTGATAGTGAAAGATGTGCCTCATCTGCCCGAAGTGCTGGGCGGCATTCGCCATCATCACGAGCGGTTTGACGGCAAAGGCTATCCCGACAAGTTGGGTGGCGAAGAAATTCCGATGATGGGACGTCTGCTCGCCGTGCCCGATTGCTTTTCAGCCATGACGACGAACCGGCCTTACCGCAAAGCCCTGACCTGGGCCGAAGCTCTCGCTGAAATCGAGCGCGGCATCGGCACGCAGTTCGATCCACAAATGGCTGCCGCCTTTCTCGAAGTAATGGCGCGCATTATCGCTGAACAAAATAAGCCGCCCACAAACGGCACATCCGCGAACGGCACATCCGCGAACGGCACATCCGCGAACGATGCCCGCACCAACAACACCTCGACAGGCCGTGCCTCCGCAAACGGCAAAACTTCTGGCGTCAAAACAAAACCCAAAAACGGACGTGTCGATTTGGAAGACCCGACCTTTCCTTCCGCTTACGCACCGTGAGTTTTTGAAGCCGATTAGCAAATCCACGCGCAGAACCTTCACCGAGCGCTACTTTGCATCGCATCGAGTACTCGATCTCTCAACACTTATACTTCCTGGCGAAAGCTCATCTGGAAGTCAACGCAAATCACGTCAATCACATCGTCGTAAGTGGCAAACGCATAATGCTTGTGTTCCGTCGTCACTTTGCCTGTCGTAATCATTTTCGCCTGCCAACGTGAATGCAAAACTTCGTCGAATTCACTGGCGAAATTGCGCTCGTGATGAAAGTGCAGCCACGAATCGAGTTCGAGTACGGAAAACGCCATCACGCCGCGAAAGGTGATCGAATAAAACACTTCATCTTTGTCTGCTTGCGCCCTCACATCTTTCATAAAGCGATTGGTGAGGCATAAACCGCCGCGCAGCATGAGTGTGTTTTCCTCACAATCAAAATCGAAGAAATCGAGGGAAAGTGAAGTGCGACCTTGAATGACACCAAACTTTGTTTCAACTGGCTGGCAGATTTCGTCCATCGTTAAGAATCCGTTGGTCGTATCTCAAGTGGCGAGATAAATCGAATCTATCAAAGAAAGAACCCCGAGCGTCAGCGACAAGTGAAATGTTGAAGAACAAACTCTTACGTTTCACTTGTCGCTGACGCTCGGGGTTCTTTCAATCGACTCACGCGATTGCGCCATTGCTAAACCGTTTTAGTTTTGTGCGAGCAGAAATGCTTCGACTTCGCTCTTCGTGGGCAAAGATGGAATGGCGCCCACTTTCTGGGTGGCAAGCGCGCCGCATGCGTTGGCGAAACGAACGGCTTCACGCAAAGCGTGCTCGTTCAAGGCGTCATCGAGTACTGGATATTGCAGCAATTGATGCAGCAGGCCCGACACAAAACTGTCACCGGCGCCTAAAGTATCAACGGCGTGCGCCGAAAAACCCGCAACTTCGCCTTCGACGACGTGTCCATCCGGCATTTCCGCGTTAAAGTAAGCGCCATCGGCACCGCGTGTGACCACAACCAACCTCGGCCCAAAGCGACGAATTTTTTGCGCGCCTTCGGAAAAGTCCGTGGTTCCCGTCACGAATTCCCATTCTTCGTCGGCGATTTTGACGACATCGCTGAGCGACATCATCAAAGTGATCAAGTCGCCCGCAAGTTCGTGATCGTACCACACACCAGGTCGCCAATTCGGGTCGAAAGAAATCAGCAAGCCGCGTTCGCGCGCCATTTCCGCCGCGTGATATTGCGCTTCACGACACGGGCTTTGCGAAAGCGACACGCTGCCGCAATGAAATAAACGCGCGCCCTCGAACATCATGGGACGAATTTCAGCCGCGTTGAGCATCACGTCCGCGCCCGGATTGCGATAAAAACAAATGTCCTTGCGCCCATCGCTGCGCGTGGCGACAAACGCCATCGTGGTGCGCGCGATCTCGCTTTGCAACAAATACGCTGTGTCAACGCCTTCGCGCGCCACCGTTTCAATCAGGAAATCGCCGAATGGGTCTTGCCCGACTTGCCCGATGAAGCGGCTCGTCATGCCCAGGCGCGACAAGCCGACCGCGACATTGGCGGGCGCGCCGCCCGGCGCTTTGAGAAAACGGGGCGCGTCTCGCAGCGAAGCATCGGCCTCGCCAACCATATCCACTAACAATTCACCGAAACACACCACATCCGCCATCTTCTTTTCTCCCGCAAACACGCCAAATTATAGCAAGTTGCCAATCCGCAACTGCCTTTTATCATTTGCGACAAAGGGCTGTCCACATTTTAGCCGATTCGCGCGATATGATAAAGTCAAAAGAACATTTCAAGGAGAAAACATGAATAAAGTCCCATTGAAAGTCCAGGCGCGCGGCTGTTTTATCGCGTTCGGCTTGCTACTTACAACCGTTCATTCGGTTCAGGCACGCAGCGGGCTGGCTTCTTACGACCAACACACGGGCGCCTTTGTCACCGCCGCGCGCTATGAACCGCGTGGCGCTTTGCTCAACGTGATGAATCCGCGCACGGGACGCTCGATTCTGGTGCGCGTGACGGATCGCGGCCCTTTCAATGGCAATCGAGTACTCGATTTATCAACCGGCGCTTTTCGCGCGCTTTTTGGCGGCTTGGGACGCGGCACGGGACGCGTTTCCTACCAAGTCGTCAGCAGTGGCGGCGCTTCTGAACGCCGCAGTCAACGCAGCGCTTACAGGCGCCGTCATCGTCGCGCGCGTCACCATCGTTGACCACATTATCGTTGACCACGTTCCGATAACGCTATGTCCTATTTCTTTCCTGGCCTGTGGCATCTCGCCGCAGCGATGGCTTTTGCCTTCGGCCTGAGCGCCTTGCGCGGCGGCGACTCCACGTCGCTTTTAAGTCGTCCCGAATTCATCGTCGCCTGCGTGCTTGGTTCCTCGGCCTTGTTTTTCATTCCCGATGCGTGGGCGAAAAAGGGTTTGATGAAATTTTTGCATTATCCCCTGCCCGACTGGGATGTTTTGTTGCTCGGCCCCGCGTCGCATCGCCACTGGTTCACTCATTCGCCGATTTTGCCGCTCGCTTTGTTCTGGCTCAGCACGCGGTTTTCTTTCGCACCACACGCATTTGCGCCTCACGCGTTCGCGTCGCATTCGGTTTGGGCGAATGCGGCGTGCGGTTTGTCAATTGGTTTGAGCAGTCATCTTTTCTGGGATTGCGTCAGTTCGCGTTCGCACAAAATCGTTTTCGTGCCCTATTGGATGGCCTTGCGACCGGCTTTGTCGCGCATTTATTTGCTGGGAGGCGCCTTGCTTTCTCTTCTCGTTGCACTCTGGTTTGGTTCGGTTTCGTCGCCGCTCAAGAAAATATCGCTGCCTTCGTTTTTAAAGACAGATTCGAGTACTCGAAACATCGTCGCGCCGCGTTTTCAGTTGGTAGACGCCAACAACGGTGTTCGATATGATGGCGCGAAACCCGTCAAAGTCGCTGATGTGCGCACGCCCGAAGGCGTTTCCTTTGCGCCGGACGGAACACTCTTCGCGGTCGAAAATATCGAAGGCGGCAACATCGTGCGCATTCGCAACGGCAAAGCCGAAAATTGGCTGTCTTCCAGCACGCGCGCCCAAAATCCTGATGGCCGACCGAACGGGACGAAGTTCTGGGGCAAAACCTTGTTCTTCGCCGATTCGGGCTTGAAGCAAATCTGGGCGATTGCGCCCGATAAAACCGTCCAGGTGATTGTCGATGCGCGACGCGGCGAATGCGTCAACGGCCCGAACGACCTGGCGTTTGATGCGCGCGGCAACTTTTATTTCACCGATCCTTTGTGGGATCATACGGGCAACGTTTATTTTTGCCATCGCGTCAAAGGTGGAAAGTGGACGAC
The DNA here is from genome assembly GCA_965277285.1 of Abditibacteriaceae bacterium. Classification (GTDB taxonomy): domain Bacteria; phylum Armatimonadota; class Abditibacteriia; order Abditibacteriales; family Abditibacteriaceae; genus DASVUS01. The sequence continues at coordinate 1,245,839 of OZ255721.1, forward strand.
GACGTTTTTCGCGGGCGAGCTTTACTTCCCAAATGGCGTCGCTGTGGCGCCCGATGGACACGCGCTTTTTGTTGGCGAGACGCAGCGCAATCGTATTTGGAAAATTGAAATTAAGGCTGATGGCAGCGAGGGTCACAAGCGTGTCTGGTGCGTTCTGCCAACGCCGCCGCATTCGTGGAACGGCCCGGACGGAATGCGTTTCGACAATCGCGGACGCTTGTTTGTGGCGCAATATGGCAACCACGCGATTCAAGTCATTTCGCCTCAAGGTCGAGTACTCGAAACGCTGGATGCAGGCGGCCAAAATCCAACGAATGTCGCTTTTTCGCGCGACCAGAAAACGTTGTATGTCAGCGAAACCGAAACCAACGCGATTTATAAGATTGACCTGACGAAAGATCGTTGACTGTGCTTGTCAATGGCAACTAAATGCCTTGAATGTGAAGGTGCGATTTGGCCAGCGGATCGTGCTTTATCTTTTCTTCCCACGTCGGGTAAGAGTTCCACCATTTCCGATAGAGTATTTTGGCTTCTGGCACACCTTTTTGTTGCAGCCAGACTAAATAATTGGTTTTTACTGGTTCATCGGTAAACAAGTGAGCTTTTCCTAAATCATTATCCTTTCCCTGTCGCATATCTTCGACTAAAATGAGTGCGCTCGCCGCTTGGTCTGCTTTATAAGAGTCTAATCGGCTGATAATCGAAGCCGTCGTTTTTTCTTTCACTTGGACCGGCCAGGTATAAACTCTCATGCCTTCGCGTCCGCCCGCTTTGAAAGCATAAAAATCAACGATGGCGTTAAATTCGTTGTCATCGTTTGTTGTTTGCAATCGCTGAAGAAAAAATGCGTCCACGCGGTCGGGAATGTAACCGCCGTGGTGAGCATCTAAGTTGGCATCCAAGTTCTGAAGCGTAGCGGCTTTATCCGTAGAACGTTTATAAGTGAACTGAAAAAGTGCAAAGCCCATGGAAGTATCTGGCGCGGCAAAAGCGAGCAAATGCAAGCCGAAAAGAAGGCCGACAAAGAGAATGCCCGCGCTCAGCCATCCGACGACTTTGATTCTTGTATTGGATTTTTTTATGCGGAACATATATTCCTTTAAACACCCAGCAATTTCGCAGCGAAATAGACGACCGGCGCGGCGAAGAGCAGCGAATCGCATCTATCCAAAACGCCGCCGTGACCTGGTAAAATCGTGCCCAAATCCTTGACGCCCAGTTCGCGTTTCCAGAACGACTCGGCCAAATCACCCAAAGGCGCGAAAATGCCGACGCAAACGCCAAAAACGACGCCGCGACCAATTCCCAAATGCGCAAAATGCGCGATGAGAACACTCATTAAAATAGTGGCGAGAAATCCGGCCAACAAACCTTCGCGGCTTTTGCCTGGTGATAACGGCGTCAATTTCGTTTTACCAAAACGTCGTCCCGCGTAATACGCAACTGTGTCGCCCGTCCACACGCCGAAAAGCGTCAGCCACAACAACGCTCGTCCGTTCGCTTGGTTTTGCAACATCGGGATGAAAGCGAACAACGAAACGTAAAGGCTGGCGAAAACCGATAGCGACAACGACAGCAACGAGATTTTTTGCGGCGCGGCAAACAAACAAATTGAGGCAGTCAGCGCGACAATCACCAGAGCCATCAATAACGTAACGGGATTAGCGTGCGCGTTCGTTGTCGCGTTGGGCAAAGTCGCGGCGCTGAAAAATAACGTGAAGAACAGCGGCAGCAAAAAGCCGAACGACCAAACTTCGATTCGAGTACTCGATTGTCGCGTCGCCGCAATCAATTCGTTCAAGGAAAGCAGCGCCAACACCAAAGCCACGCCAAACACCAGCCATCCGCCGATGTAAACAATCGCCAGCACAATTGGCAAGCCGATGAGCGCCGTCAGGACGCGCGGCGAAACCGGTAAGCGGCGCGTTGGTTTGGAAGATTGAGTTAGCATTGTTTTGTAGGGGCGAGGCGCTGCCTCGCCCTTGTCATTGTGAAATTTAGTCTCGGGCGAGGCAGTGCCTCGCCCCTACAGCGGATTTTTATCGACCACGACTTTGGCGTCGGGCGCGGCTGCCGGGCCGCTTTCGGGCAAGGCGACGCCTTCATCTTCGGGATTGGGTTGCGTCGGTTTGGCTTCGCCCAGCATGGCAGCGCGCGTTTCTTCCCAGGCGGCGCTGATTTCGGCGCCCAGCAAAATGATGGAGGAAGAAATATAAAGCCACATCAAGGTCAAGACGACGCCCGCGACGCTGCCATAAACCAGGCCATAGCGCGGCGAAGTGCTGAGGAATCGCGTAAACAAAAGGCGCGCCGCTTCAAAAGCAACGGTCGCAAACAAGGCCGAACCGAAAGCGATGCGGCCTCGACGCCCGTGATCGGCGTTGGGCAAAAAGCGATAAATCGTCCAGAACATGAGCAACGTCAAAAGCAATCTCGCCAGCAGACCGATCAAGTCCCAGGCACCCGGATAGGCGCCATCGAGTACTCGATTGTTGTCGCTCCAGACGTGCAACGCCGACAAACCAAGCGTGACAATCGTCGAAAGCAACCACAAAACACCTGCACCGACAAAAGTTCCCGACAACACGAGTTGTTGCTGCCACCAGGTGCGCGGCTTGGCCTGCCACCAGATCGAATTGAGAACGCTCGACAACGTATCGAAAAACGCGCGACCGCTCCACAACAACGACGCAATCGAAAACACGCTGACGCCCAGCGCACTCGAACTCGCAATCTTTTGCACTTCGCCCGAAATCAACGTCTGGCTGACGCTCGATGGCAACAAGCCGCCGACGAAATTGAGCAGTTGCGCTTGCAATTCGGGACGACTGGCCAGCGTTTTTCCCAGAATGGCCAGCGCCGCCAGCAAAACTGGAAACAACGACAGCAAGCCGAAAAACGCCATCGCCGCTGCCATCAGCGGGCATTTATCGATGCCCCAGCGTTCACCCAGACGCCAGCCGAACTGAATCAAGCGCGCCAATTGCGGCGCCAGTTCCGCCAGCTTTTGCAAGGGCGGAGGAAGTGTGCTTTTCAAAGTTTCAGTAGACGCGGAAGTGTTCATCAGGAAGTTCGAGTACTCGAAAGCCGCTTAATTCAGGCGGAGATTGGGCAGCATCGGCAAATCGGTCACGCCCGAATCATAACCCAATTGCTCCATGATCGTCGTCAGTTGGCCGCGGTGATGCGTTTGATGGTTGAACAAATGCGCCACCAGAATCCACAAAGGAAAGGTGAATTCCTCGGGATTCGTCAGTCTCGTGAAAGTCAACGGCGCTTGCAATTCGTCATTGGAAACCGCAGCGAGCCAGGCATCAATGGCATCGTCGGTCTTAACGCGCTCGGCTTGCATTTCGTCCCAATCGTGATAAAGTTCCTGGTCGAGCGATGTGGCGGCAAACGGTCGACCTGTGAAGCGTCCCAGCCACATTCGGTCGCACAACAAAATGTGGTTCAACGTGCCATGCACCGACTTGAACCACGCGCCACGATCTGCGCGCCGCAATTCGTCTGGCATGGTGCTGCAAACCGCGGACAGTTTTTCGTTCATCCAGCGATTGTAACCGCTCATCAATTGAAAATATTCGGTCGTCATTTTTCTTCTCCACAATCGAGTACTCGATCTTCGGTCACAACGAAATCCATGCGCGCGTCGTGCTTTTCGCAGGGCACAGTTTCGATGATCTGGCAACTGAAACAAATGCCAATGACAAGAGGTCGCCCTTTCTGGCGCGAGCGTTCCAAAGTTCTGTCATACCAACCGCCGCCTTGTCCCAAACGATTTCCAGCCATGTCAAATGCCAAACCGGGCACGAGAATTACTTCACATTCATGCGCCGCGATTTTTGTTTCCGAAAGCGGGATGCGCCAGCCGCGCGCGTTGGTGCGCACTTTTTCTAAACTTTCCAAGGTGTCGAAACGCGGTTTCAAACCCAATGACGGAACGACAATCGTTTTCATCGAAAGCCAACGCGCAATCGCCTCATCCAAATTCGCTTCGCGCGCCGTCGCCAAATACGCCGCAATCATCGGCGCCTTTTCGACCGTTTCCAAATTGCCCAAACGTTCGCAGATTTCGCGCGACAAAGCGCGTTGTTCTTCGCTGGAAAGCGCATCACGACGAGCGCGCATCTGAGTTCGCAACGCTGTTTTTTGTTCGGAAATGTTCATAATTAACCCAAGTTGCCACCTAACTATTGCCTGCGAGTGAACTCGCGGCTCAACCGCCTACGGCTCAACCGCCTACGGCGGCAGCGGCGGCCTGCGCCGACGCAACATTGAATGCATTCGGGCGTCGGCGCAGTCCAATGCATCGGCGGAAGCACCTACCCAAAGCGCACCCGAGCCGCGAATGAGGTAGCAACTTGGGTTAAGTAATTCAATTTGGCACCTTCGCGCGAAAAGTGTCGATCAAAAGTGTGTCATTCCACGCCTGACCCAAGGGCAACTTGAGTTAGCAAAGCGAATCGAGTACTCGATTTGAGGACACTCTGGAAGACGCGCGTTGAAGCGGGCGCCAAATTATGTTAACATGACGCACGATTCGCGCCCAAGATATTTTGTCGGGCGCGCGTTGTTTTCCTTTCGACGTACCGTGAAAGCCGAGAGCGCCCTGCGCTGTTTCGGCTTTTTTGTTGACTGCGAAAGGTATCGAAAACACTAAAGAACTCAAGTTGCTACATGCCTGCGAGTGAACTCGCAGGGCATGTAGCAACTTGAGTTGAATAACGAACACGTTGAAACGAAAACGTTTGTGGAGGCGCGGAAATGGAACGAGGCGCGAATTGTTTAATTATAGTGGCGGGCGCGGCAACTGCCGTCACCAACTCGGCGATTGCCGGTTTGATTGAAGAAGCGGGACGCGGCGATTACATCGCTGAAATCTGGGGCGCGAGCGCTGGGATCAACGGTTTGCTCGATGGCAAAATGATCGACCTGGGCGCGCAAAAGCGCAAGGTCGTCGAAGGCTTGCGCCGCACGCCGGGCAGTGTTCTGTCCGGCGCGCATCGAGTACTCGAAGCGGGCGAAGGCGCCGCTTTCATCGAAGCTTTGCGCAAAGAAGAAATCGGCTCGATTTTCCATTTGGGCGGCTTGTCCGCGCTGGAGTTATCGCACTTCTTTGCGCAGGCCGCGACCGAAGCGAATTACACGCTGAACACGCTTTACGTGCCTTTGTCGGCGGAAAACGAAGTCGATGCGGGCGATCACAATCCGGGTTATGGCTCGATGGCGCGCTTTGTCGCGTCCGGCGCGCGCGATGCCGGACGCGCCGCAGCCTCAGGCGAAGAACCGCTGTTGGTTGTCGAAGTCGCTGGCAAAACTTGCGGCTGGGCGGCGGCAGCTTCGGCTTTGGCGCGCGATGCCCAAAATCCCGCGCCGCACGCCGTGCTGGTTCCCGAAGTCGCCATTGATCTCGAAACCCTGACCGACGAACTGCGCCGCGCTTATCAGAAATGGGGTTACACCGTTTGCGTGACCAGCGAAGGCGCCAAATCGACGGACGGACAATCGTTGAACGGCGACGCGCTGCTCGCTTTGATGAGTGAAAAATTGGGTATCGCGGGTCGTTGCGACCGTCCGGGACAAATGGCGCGCGTGGCGCAATCGGCGATTTCGCGCGCCGATGCCGATGAAGCCTACGCTTTGGGCGAAATGGCGATGCGTTTGGCCGGCGAAGACACTTCCGGCTACGTCGTAACAGCGGGACGCGACGCGCATTCGGGCGAACGCGGAGATCGCGGCTATCGTTCGGTTGTCGTGACGGTTCAGTTGGGTAACGTCACATCCGAACCGCGCTTATTGCCCGCCAATTACATCAATGCCGCTGGCACGCAAATCACCGAAGCCTTTACTGATTGGGCGCGGCCTTTGGTTGGCGGCGCCTTACCGGAATATATTTCGCTGGCGTAAAAACGAACCCTCAGCATGAGCGACGGGTCTTGTATTAGGTTGTACAAGACCCGTCGCTTACGCTCAGGGTTCGTTAGAAACACACAAAGCAAGACGCCGTTCGAGTATTATCGAGTACTCGAACGGCGTCTTGCTTTGCGGATCCGGCGATTCGCTTGAGGCGATACGTCATCGGTGGGTGCAGACTACATCATTTTGCGGTGGTGACGGCGCATCGTGCGATGATGGCGCATCATCATCATGTGGTGGCGGCGCCACATTCGACGGTGGTGCATCCTCCAGTGATGGTGGCGCATCATGCCCGACATTTCGCGGTCTTCCCTGCGCTCCATACGTTCCATGCGCTGGTGACGCGTCATGGCTGAGGCTGGCGTGGAACCGACCACGCTACCCAGTAACATCGCTACGGCCACGCCCAACACGCTCGTACATTTGACGAACTTCATCGTGTCCCCCTTGCGACTAATCGTCCGCAGTAAAATCGCGCCTTGGGTTTCGACCTTTTTATTGTGCGCGGCTTTGATGCGGTGAACCTCATTATACACGTTTGTTGGACCGTGCAACGGGTACCGGAAATACGCAAGGCAGCGGTGGCGCCAAAAAGTAAGGGTTCGATAAGAAACGCCATAAAGGATTCGACGAAAACCGAATCCTTTATGTGTTTATCATCGAAGATGCCAGTTCATTAAAACGGTTGATGGCGTTTGCGCAAACGTTCACGATCTTCTGGCGATTCGAGCCACTGTTCGCTGTAGCCACAATTCGCGCAAATGAAACGCGTCAAATAAATCGCGCCGATGAAAGTAAAGTTGGTCAGAATCACGTTGGATTCGCTTTGATCCGTCAAGCGCAAAATGTCGTTGGAACTGCATTTGGGACAAGCGTGCGTATCTTTCATCTTCACTCCTTCGAGTACTCGATTGGCGTTACTGCACGCGCTTGTATTCGTGCTTTTTGATCACATCGTTGACGAAAACGCCTTTCGATGCGGCTTTCAGAAAGCGAATGTATTCTTCGGCAGAGACATCGAGATAATCGTAAACGCCGCCGCTGGCGTACTCGAGGCGCAGGATTTTGCTTTCCACGTCGTAATGCTCGGAAATCACGCTCGTTGAATCGACGCCGTTGCGCTCAGGCTTCAAGAGCGGAAACAAAATAACTTCGCGGATGCTGGTGTTGTTGGTCAAAAGCATCACCAGGCGGTCAATGCCGATGCCCAAGCCTCCGGTTGGTGGCAGGCCAAATTGCAAAGCGCGCACGTAATCGCTGTCGAAACTTTGCGCTTCGACATCGCCGCCGGCTTTTTTGGCAGCCTGTTCGCGGAAGCGCGTTTCCTGATCGAGCGGATCGTTCAACTCGGAGAACGCGTTGCCGACTTCCTGACCGGCGATGAACAATTCAAAGCGATACGTCAAGCGCGGTTCGTCGGTTTTGCGCTTGGCCAAAGGCGAAACTTCCGTCGGAAAATCGAGCACAAAGGTCGGTTCAATCAGCGTGCTTTCGACGTGATTCTCAAAGGCTTCGACGAGCGGTTCGCCCCACAACGTCAGGCCGATTTTTTCGTGCACCAATTCCTGCATGGTGGCGCGGCGAAACGGCGGCTGAAGATCGAACGAATGTTCGCCAAACATGCATTGCGTTGTGCCGTTCACGCGCTCGCCGATGTACGCGATCATTTGCTCGGTCAAACTCATCATGTCGCTGTAATCGGCATACGCCTGATACAATTCCATCATCGTAAATTCGGGATTGTGGCGCGTGTCAACGCCTTCGTTGCGGAAGTTGCGGTTGATTTCATAAACGCGTTCCAGACCGCCAACCACCAATCTTTTCAGATAAAGTTCGGGCGCGATGCGCAGGTACAATTCCATATTGAGCGCGTTGTGATGCGTGATGAAAGGTCGCGCGGCGGCGCCTCCGGCAATCGGCTGCATCATCGGCGTTTCGACTTCGAGAAAGCCGCGCGCATCCAAAAACTGACGCATTTCGCGCACAATGGCGCTGCGCTTGCGGAACAAAACCGCGATTTCTTCGTTGCCGATTAAATCCGCATAACGCTGACGGTAGCGCGTTTCCACGTCGTGCAAGCCGTGATATTTGTCAGGCAAAGGCTGCACGCTGGTCGCCAAAAGCGTGAAATCCTGCAACTGCACCGAAACTTCGCCGCGCTTGGTTTTCATCACCAAACCGCGCGCGCCAATGATGTCGCCCGCATCAAGCGACAAGAATTCGTCCATTTTATCAGCGCCCAAAACGTCCAATTGCGCGATGACCTGGATTTTGCCGTTGTCGTCCCACAAATCGGCGAACGCGATTTTGCCCTGCCCGCGCCGCGTCTTCAAGCGTCCCGCGACCGCGACTTGCGTGTTGTCAGTCGATTCAAAGTTGTCGATGATTTCGCGCGAAAGATGCGTGCGGTCGAAGCGCGTTTGCGCAAAAGGATCGCGCCCGCTTTTCTGTAACTTTTGCAAACGCTCGCGCCGCAAAGCGACGATTTCATTTTCGTCCGATTGAGTACTCGATTTAATGTTTTCTGCGATATTGGAGTTGGTTTCCGGTGTTTGGTTGGATTGGCTCATAGTGCGGCGCAGTTTAGCAAAAGCGTTCGAGACAAAAGAAAAAGAACCCCGAGCGTCAGCGACGGGTGAAACTTATCGATCCCTTATGGCTGATAAGTTTCACCCGTCGCTGACGCTCGGGGTTCTTTTTGTCTCGAGTACTCGATTGTTAGCGCGGGCGGAAGGAATCGACAACGGAGGAAGCACCGGAGGCGCGATTTGTTCCACTATAGATCATGCCGTAGACTTTGGAGCCGCGTGCCACAACAATCATTCGCGTCCCAACTTCACCCAGCATAGCAACACCGGCTTTTGGAGTAACCAAGACGCCGTTTAAACCTGCCAAACTGGCTCTGGAGACAGAAATGTCGTTTGGGTTGATGTGCGTAGCATTGCTAAACCCTGCAGTAAACCCCTTGGCAAAAGCCTGCAATGTCATGTAACGTTCCACATTCAAGCCGTTAGGCATGTTCATCGAGAAAAATCTAATAAGTGCCGTTCCTTTTATAGGACGTAGCTCATCAGCAAATACAGTGAAAGTTTGCCCCGGGGATTGCCCAGAAATATCTCTACGCAGCGCTCGCGTCCGCTGCCAATTCGACGGCAGCAAAACACTCGAGACGCCATCAGCCAGAATGATACGTTGCGCGCGAGTGGAACGATTGATGGTTGTGGCATCCGAGCCGCCGCTGGACGGTTCGGGATTGTTGCGCGCATCGGCAACCGCCATCTGATGAATGTCTAATCCATAAGCCGAACCGTATTCAGGAGCGGGCGCATAACCGGCTTCCTGCGCGTCTTGCGCCGAAGCGAAACCGATGATTTGTCCAGGCGGCGCCATCAACATTTCGCGCGCGAACGGCGGATAATAATACGGATCGTTGGGCGTTGTGACGACGCGCCATGTCGTGCCGAGTTTGTAGCGGTCATCGCCCAGATAATGGCGAATCCAGCCCGGCGGCGGATAATATTTCAGGGCGTGCGCCTGACGAACCGAAGGCGAAATCACCGGGCCGCGCGAGATTCTGTCCGCATCGGCGCGAAAAGCACCCGACAAAAGCACGCCGCACACCAGGACGCCGCAAAGCGTGGTTCCACAAAGCGTGCGAAAAACAGCGCCAGACAATTTCCTTGGGGCAGCAACGGCACGTTTCGACAACGTGATCTTCATAAAACTCCTCGCGCAAAAGCGGGAATGAACGGCGACTTCGAGTACTCGATTTGCTATTTCAGCAACAAATTTCGCAGCCAAATCAACGATTCAAACTGGCTGCGTTCTGCTGAAAACGATTGTATGTGCCCATGCGAGGTTCCTGACCGCTGCCATTGGTCGGCGCATCGGGATTAGTTGGATTAATGGCACCTGGCGGCGGATAACTCGATGGCGTGCCTGGCGCTCCTGACATACCTGGTGCGCCTGACCCGCCTTGCATTCCTGGTGCTCCGGTTGTTGGAGTAGTCACAGCGGGCACCAACACGATGCGCGAGCGCGTTCCAATCACGGTTGTTGGGAAAGGCCCTTCGCCCAGCAACGCCAAAACAACACGATTGACGGTGCGCGAGGTTAAGGAGCGCGTTTCGCGGCGGCTGCGCACAGCACGCGCGACACTGCTTACGTAATCGACGCTGCTATCGAACTGTTGGGGCGACATTTGTCCGGCGTAAGCGGCTTCAATGAAGCGCATGGCGCCATCGCTGTGCGTCAAAGACGCCAATTGCAAAACGCGCGGCGCCGGTTCGGGCTTGGAAACCGGATCGGGACGCAAACCCGCGATCATCGCGTCCTGCCAAGATTTGAAACCGACCACGCGATTGAAGCGACGAATCGCGCGCGGCGAAGTGGCCAACAAGCGCAACATCTCCGGTGAGTTGGGGCGATAATAGTAGCGCACGGGATATTCGCCGCGATCATCTTCAATAGTGACGAAGTTCCACGCGTGTGTAGCGAACTTATAGCGATCCGACTGCACGTAATAGGACAGCCAGCCGCGCGGCGGAAGCGGATATTTGGCAATCGGTCGGCGATATGGAGCGCGACGCAAACGGGCGCCGTAATAAGGCCGACGGAGCGTTCCATGCGATTGCAATTCGCGCACGAAATCAATGCCGCGCATATCGCTCCAGTGAAACGGTTCTTCCGGTATCACTGCCGCCGCATTGCCCGCGCCAGCGCCGCCGGGCGCATTCGCATTGGGAAAACCGGATGGACTGGACGGGCTTGAACCGCCACTTGAACCATTGGAACCGCCGCGCGCCGCGTCATTAAAATTGGTCGGATCGCTGCCGCCCGGAATGCCAGACGATGGCGGCAAACCGCGTAAATAGGAGCTGGCCGAAGTCGACATTCCGCCGCCACCGCTATCCAGCGTGCTGCCCATCGACGAAGCCGCACTGGTTTCGCCCAGCGTTTGCGCTTCCAACGGCGCGCTCATTCGAGTACTCGAAACTGCGATTCCCAAAACGACTACGGCACCAACGCCCCAATTTCGACGCATAAATTCACCTCGTGAAGTAGGCTTATTCTAACAGAAGGAGGCAGCCGCAGAAAGCAGAAGGCAGCCCGGGCACAGAACATTCCAACGACACAGTTGAAACTTCGAGTACTCGGACTGCCTTCTGCTTTCCGCCGCTGCTTCCTGGTTCATTGACCAAGCATTCCGCCCAGCAAATCGCCCATCGTCATTACTTTACCGTCTGTGATGTCATCATCGCCGTGGGCGCCTTCGATCCAGCGCGCGTAAAGCGCATCAATTTGCGCAGCTTTGTCGGGCGCTTGCGACTTAAAAACGTCGCGCAAATTGTTGCCGTCCGCCAGTTTGCCGTTGAACTTCGTGTAATATTCGCGCAAGCTGGCGAAGAAACGGTCGTCGCCCAGCAATTTGCGCATCGCGCCATAAAACAAGGCGCCTTTGCCATAAACAACCGCACCGTATTGCAATTCGTTGGTGTAAGCCGACGTTTTCAAATCGGCGCGCGCGTCGGTCGTCCCCAACATTCGCGCAAAAGCGTAAGAACTTTTGAGGTGCGCGTCGCTCATTTCCTGCGCGCGGGCTTTGCCATAGCGGTCTTCCCAGTAAATCATCGAGGAATAATTGGTCAGGCTTTCATCGAGCCACGGCGCGCGCTGACTGTCGCTGCCGACGCCAATCGCCCACCATTGATGCCCGACTTCGTGCGCGATGGTTTCCTCGAACAACGAATCCAAAATCGCTTTCTGCTTCGCCATCACATCGCCCAGCGGCGAGTTTCCAGTACTCGATTGTCCGCTGGAACCTCCGCCGAACATATTCGCCAAACCGCCCAGTTGCGCGCCCAAATCGCCATACAACATGGACGCGATTCCCGTCATGCCGGAATACTCCATGCCGCCCGCGCCGCCGCGAATCGGCGCTTCGGCGACCGTAAAAGTGCTGTAATTGTAAGGGCCAAAACGTTTGGCGTAAATTTGCAAAGCATGTCCCGCAATGTCAATCGCCTGATCGGTTTTGGCCGCGTTCGCTCTGGTCGTAAACGCTTCAACTTCGACTTGCTTTCCCGCGACATCGAAAGTTTTCGATTTGGTTTTATACTGATCGCTCAGCATGATGGGAAAGTCGCGCGTGGTTTCCGTCACATGAATTGAAGTGTTTGCCGATGCGGAAACCCAACGCACATCGGGCGCCGCGATGACCACATTTTTGCCAGTCTGAATCGTGACATCGTAATCGCTCATCTCGGCATAAGCGACATCGCCTAAACCTTCGGGCGCAGCATCAATCCATTGCCCGTTGCGGCGCACCGCCAGCGTCGGATACCAGAAAGCGCCCAAGCTGAGGATGTTGTCGCCGAACGTATAAAGTCCGTAATCCGTGTTCTTCGGTTTGGCGGGCGCGTTTCCAGTACTCGATGCGCCGCCCAGCAAACTGCCCAGATCGATGCCGGACAACATTCCGCCCAAACCTTCGCTGCCCGCGGGAGCGCGCGGAACGTGACCATGCGTTTTGATGTTCAGCGTGAAAGCCGAAGTTTGCGCCTGCGGAAGTTGAACCTTCAAAACCGCGCCATTCAATTGAAACTTGACGGGCGCGCCGTTCATCGTGACCGAAGCGACAACGATGTTGGGATTGTTGACTGTCGCGCCGCCGACGCCATCGGCATTGGCATAGAGAAAAAACGACACGTCTTTCATCGCGTCATTTGCTGCGACGGGAGCCGTGATTTGCGTTTCCGTTTTCAAAGTGAGCGCAGCGTAATCAACGCTCAAAGTGATTTTGTATTGCGGTCGCGCGATGTTTTGCAGCGCAACAACCGGCGCCACAATGGGCGCAGGATTCGCAAGCGGCGTCGCAGCATGACTGTTACAACCGCAAAGGCCCAGAAAGAATAAAGACAAAACCGAAAAACGTTTCATTCGATTACTCCTCAACAAAACCACTCAACTGTCCGCGACAAACGCAAAAGAGAATTAGAGATAATTGTACGGGCGAGGCATGCCTCGCCCGTACGTTGCGCACATTTCGCGGACTCATCCTATTTTACAAGGTTCAATAGATGGCTTTAGACGCAATTCTTTTCGACGTGGACGGAACTCTGGTGGACACCAACGATTTGCACGCGCAAGCCTTTGAGCACGCGTTTCAAAGTTGCGGCTACAACGTCGCGCACGACCGCATTTTCCTCGAAATCGGCAAAGGCGGCGACTTCCTGATCCGCGACTTGCTGGGACAAAGCGCCTTCGACAAAGATGGCGAACAAATCAAAAAACTACAGGGCGAAGAAGTGATCCGGTTGGTTTCAACGCATCCCGTCAAAGTTTTTCCACAAGTCCGCGAACTCTTGACCGAATTGCGTCGCCGCAAATTGAAAGTCGCCATCGCCACATCGGGCGAAAAGAAAGTTTTTGAAGCGATTTGCCGCAGCGCTCAACTCGATTTGCCATCGTTGGTTGACCTGATAACAACCGCCGACGATGCCAAACAAGCCAAGCCCGCGCCCGATATTTTGCAGGTGACGTGCGACAAATTAGGACTTTCCGTCGCGCAATGCGCCCTTGTCGGCGACACGCCACACGATGCCGAAAGCGCGCGCCGCGCCGGTGTGGTTTGTCTGGGCGTTCTCAGCGGCGGCAATAAAAGCGAAGTTTTGAAAAGTTCTGGCGCGCGCCGTGTTTACCAGGACACCGACGAAATCTTCGACAATCTGGATCGAGTACTCGAAAGCGCATCGCCAAGAAAAGTCAGCCTTACGCGCGAACTGCAAGAACATTTGATGAACGCAGCGCTCGAAGTCGCGCGTAACGGAATGCGTCACGGCGAAGCGCCAATTGGTTGCATCTTGGCGCGCGGCGATGGCGAGATCATCGCGCGCGGCTTCAATTCGATGAACACGTCGCAAAATAAAACCGCGCACGCCGAAATCGTGACTTTCGCCAACGCCGCAGGCAAGGTTCCGCTCGATGCGCGAGATTTGATTTTAGTTTCGACTTTGGAACCGTGCGTGATGTGCACTGGCGCCGCCATGGAAAGCGCCGTTGATACGGTTTTGTATGCGTTGCCCGCTCCCGCCGATCAAGGTTCAACCAGAATCGCCGCGCCGCAAAGCCCCGAAAGCCAAATGCCGCGCATCGTCGGTCGAGTACTCGAAGCGCAAAGTCGCAAACTCTTTGAAGGCTGGCTGCAGGAAAATGAAGACCATTCGGGCGCGCCTTACGTGAAGCAGTTATTGGAAGCGACGAAGGTACTCTAAGATTTCTGTTTGATGGTGTAGATTTCAATTGGCAAACCTGTTCCATCGTTGAATTTGGCTGCGGCTTCTACAGCTTTGCGCGCGATTTCAGCAGCCGAGAAATCCAAATCATAAAGAACTTCCATTGCACCCAAAGCGAACTCAGAGCCACTGCCAAACGAGTAAAATTTTGTGTACTCTTGAACAGAACGCAAGGCATAAACGCCGAAGATGCCGTAAGGATTCGCGATGAGATATTGATGCTGCGAGGACTCAAACGGATCATCGCTGTCTTCGACGGGATTTAGGAAGTAATCGCTTTTAAGGGCCGGATGAATTTCTCGTGCCATTTCAAATACCGCTTGAGCCGAATCCAGTTTCAAAGGTTTTTTTGGCTTCGTGAGAACACTTTGCAAAACCAAGCCAAAAGAAGCATGGCCGACATGAGCGAAGTAATTTTGCTTGACCTCCACAATTTTGGTCGCAGTAGAAATGTACTCGGCGCTTTCATACAAACTGCCCAATTTCGTCATCGTATCGGCGGCAATGGCAATCTGACCTTCTTTTTTCACAACAACCACTGTTGACATAAGCACGCTCCAAAACCTCAAGCATAACAAAAGGAACGAGTACTCAAATCGAGTACTCGAACCTTGTGTTATGTGACAAGTGTTCAAGAGAACTTGGCTTCTGGTTCTTTAACGAGGCGGCGTTTTGAGTTGCACGCGGTAAGCCATCATATCTTCGTGTTGAGCGAGAAGTTGCGCGGATATCGCTCGATTACTGAGCAAATCGTGCAGCGCTACTTTTCTGGTGAATACAACGAGGCTATTTCGGCCTTCGCGCTGTGCCAGACGCAGGGCTTTCACCAGTTCATTGCGGCTGTCCAATTCGACATCATCGCCCGTCGACATATTTTGAATAGGCGCGCCCTGGTCGTAATACACAACACGCCCGCCGCTGTAAAATACCGGCGCATATTGCCGGCCCGAGCGATAGAAAGCCATCTTCTCATTTGGCTTGAGTTGCGCTGCCGCTTCAGTCGAGTACTCGCCCAGGCTATAATGGCTGCTCAGGGTCGGAAACACGAAAACCATGCTCGCCATCGCGCCCAAGATCGCCAGTGCGGGAGCAAATACCGCTTTTGGTGCCCTGCCTTTCCACAATGCCGCGCTCGCCGCCAAGCCCAGTAGAATCAGCGCGATAGATAACATTTCCATGAGGTGAGGAAAAAAGGCTTGCTTGTGACGCAACGTCAGGCCCGCTCCGCCCAGAAGCGCCACCGACAACGCGTTGATCACAGCCGCTCCGCGCAAGGCTATGGTTTTCTCGCCGTTCCACCAGCGCTCGGCTTCGGCCCCCAAAAGGAGCGCCATCGCGGGAAAAATCGGCAAAATGTAGCCTGGCAACTTGGAAGTGGAAAAGGAGAAAAAAACGACCGGAACCAGGAACCAGATCCAGGCCAGCGCGAGGAGCGAATCGCGTTCGCTTTCCCGAGGTCGCAACGAACGAAGATGCTGTACCGACGGCCAGATAAAACCAATCCACGGCAGAGTACCAACGAGAGCCACAAAACCGTAAAAGTAAATTGGCTGCGGATGTTGATATTTGTTAGTCATATAGCGCTTGAAATGCTGATTGATGAAGAACTCGTCAACGAAAACGTGACCATGACGCAACGTCACAGGCACATACCACAAGCCCGCCACCACCGCGAAAGTCGTCACTGCCAGACAAAAGTCTTTGCCTGATCGTAAAATCGGTCGCCGCGTCCAAAAACCATAAAGGCCTAAAATAGCGACGACCAAAAAGATGCCGATCAAACCCTTGGCCAGCATCGCAGCCGCTGTAAAAATCGTGCACAACAACAGAAAACCAAGGCGCGCTTTGCCTTCGCTGGTCGAGGCTACAAAGCCAGACAACAAGGCCACGCAAAGAGTACTCGAAAGCACCATGTCGGTTGTGGCGGCAAAAGAAAAGCAAACCCACAGCGCGCTGGTCGCCAGTACCAAAGCGCTACTCACGCCCCAGCGCGTCCATCCCGAACGTCGCGGCACATAGAAAATAAAACCAATCGCCAGCAACGAAGCTACAGCCGATGGCAAGCGCGCTGCAAACTCGCTCACGCCGAAAAAGTGGTAGGAACTCGCCGCCATCCAATAGTATAAAATTGGCTTTTCAAACCACAACAAACCGCACAAGCATGGCGAAATGTAGTCGCCGGAAAGGAACATTTCGCGCGCGACTTGCGCATAGCGCGGCTCGTCCGGCCCGATAAAAGCAAACTTGCCCAATCCACTCAACAGCGCAGTGACATAAAGCGCCATGAAAGCGAAGAACCAGGCGGCGCTACGGGAGAGATGGTGTAAAGAAGTTCGTGACGAAGAGTTATGCAGCAACGCTTGTGTGGTGGCAGGCGACGCGGAAGGCGATTCTGAAAATTTCATAATACAAATAGATATTCTGCTCGTTTCACCGTTCAGACGCAACGTTTACACACAACGT
The DNA here is from genome assembly GCA_965277285.1 of Abditibacteriaceae bacterium. Classification (GTDB taxonomy): domain Bacteria; phylum Armatimonadota; class Abditibacteriia; order Abditibacteriales; family Abditibacteriaceae; genus DASVUS01. The sequence continues at coordinate 1,262,515 of OZ255721.1, forward strand.
TCAGCCACAATCAAGAGTATTCGGCATTTTCCTGATGCACTTTCCTTGAAATTCCTATCGGACTCACACAACAAATAGCTAACCCAATTGCGCCGCTGTCCACTGACTTGGTAGAAAAACTGATTGACATTGCAAAAGGTTCGAGTACTCATATCGAGTACTCGAACCTTTTGATGTTGCGACTTTTATTCAGCCGCTGCTTCGTCTAAGGCTTCAATGGCGTCGCGGATGCGGCGTTCGGTGATGTTCAAGTCGAGGCTCGAACGATCACGAACGATGTCGCGCACCGTCGCATTGACAGTTCCCAAGTCTTCCATCAAGTCGCGCAAGATTTCCTGCTGCTGGCGCGAACGTGTCACTTCGCGCGGCTCGCGCACCAGGTCGCGCACCAGAGAATCTTCGGCTCGTGAAGCCACCAAAGGTTCGCTTTGTCCTTCGACATAAACGAAAGTGCGGCGTCCCGGCCCGCGCTCTTCCTCAATCGGCGTGACCGTCACAACACGGTCGCTGCGCACATATTTCCCGTAACCCAAAGGCACCAACACGCCCGTTTGAATTCGCATTTCCTGTCTCCATTTCGTCTGTTTTTGCTTGCTCGTTTCAGACGTACAGACAGCGCTTTCGCTCCACAAAAAGCCTTATAAAACAAAGAAAAAGCACGACTTTCGAGTACTCGAAAGTCGTGCTTTTTATTCAGCTTATGTAGGGGCGAGCCGGTGGCTCGCCCCTACAAATTGTTTTACTGCGGCATAACTACGGCTTCGGCGCTCGGGTTGGCGTCGCCCAGGAATTTTTGCGCGACGCGTTGTACGTCGTCAATTGTGACGGCGTTGATGCGCGCTTCGTATTGCTCATCGTCGCGGAAACCCAGACCGTAAAGTTCGTCGCTGCCTGCGGCTTGCGCCTGCTCGAGGTTGCCCTGCGTGTCAATCGCTTGCGAGGCGATCATCATGGTTTTGGCGCGCGCCAGTTCGTCATCGGTGACGCCGCTTTGCGCCATTTTCGTCACTTCGCCACGAATGATGTCGTGCACGCGTTGCGCGTTCGGCTTGGTCGTCGCGGCGTAAACAATGAAGGTGCCACGATCTAAGTTCGATTGGTCAAAAGCATGAACGTCATAGACCAGTTGGTTATCGCGCAAAAGAGCGAATAAGCGTCCGCCGCCCAGATCAGCGCCCGCCAGTGCCGCGCCCATCACGCCGACCGCGTAACGATCTTTGTCTTTCAAGCCGGTGCTGGGAAAACCATAAAACTGAATCACTTGCGCGATGCCAGGTTTTGTCACTTCGGCGGTCGAAAGTTTGGTCAAAGGCGCGGCGGCAGAAGGCGCAACCGGCGCGTTCGCTTGCGCTTTCACGTTGCCGAACGCGTTTGTAATTGCGGCGCGCACGTCGTCCGTGTTCACGTCGCCATAAACCGAAACCACCAGTTGGCGCGGCTGCAAAACGCTCTTGTAATACGCGGCGACATCAGCCGAAGTCAGCGCGTTCAGCGTTGCGGGTGTGCCCAACGTCGAGCGGCCATAAGGGTGATTGCCGTAAACGGTTTTGCGTAACGCCAACGACGCGACGCTCATCGGCTCATCGTTTTGTTGTGCGATTTGCGCCGCGATTTGCGCTTTGGCGCGCGCCAGTTCATCGGAAGGAAATGTCGGGCGCAAAAGAGAATCGGAAAGCAACGACAGGCCGGTTTTCCAATCGCGCGACAGCCATTGCGATTTTAAACCCCACGAATTGTAGCCGCTGAAACCATCCAAACTGGCGCCCAAATTATCGACCGTCGCGGCCAGTTGTTCGGCGTTATGCGTCGTCGTGCCGCGTGTCAACATTTCCGCCAGCAAGTTGGAAACTCCGGCTTTGCTGGCCGGTTCCAGGCGCACGCCGCCCAACGCTGTGGCGACGATGGCGACGGTTGGCGTCGCATGATTTTCGCGGACAATCAAACGAACGCCGTTAGGCAAAGTGAACATTTGCGACGGCTTGATTTCGGCGCGCGCGGCCTGTGGCGCGACCGTTCGAGTACTCGAACGCGGTGTCACGAGCGCGACTGTGACGCCATCGCGCGACAGATATTTATTGGCGACGGCTTGAATTTGCGCTGGCGTGACGCTCTTGATGCGCGCCACATAGCGCTGCGAATATTCGGGATCGCCAGTTCCCATTTCGTCATAGGCGATTTGTTCGGCCTGATCTTCAACGTTGCTGCGCCCGAAAACAAAGGCGGTTTCGATCTGGCGTTGCGCGCGTTGCAGTTCGGCGGGCGTGACAGGTTGCGTTTTCACTTTGGCGATTTCGTTCCAGATCGCGTCCTCGACTTTGGCTTCGTCGTTCGGGTTCATCTGCGCGCGCACGCCAAAAATGCCCGCATTGTAATTGGGCGTCGAGGAAAAAGCGTTAATATCCGAAACCAGGTTGCGCTTCTCGCGCAGTTCGCGCACCAAACGGGACGATTCGCCGACGCCCAAAATCTGCGCCAGCGTATCAAGCGCGTATAAATCGGGGCTTTGCAGCGGAATCGTGTGCCATCCCATTTGCAGATAAGTCTGGCTCACATCTTTTTCAGCGACGGCGCGGCGTGGCGAAGTTTGCGTCGGCTCGTCGGGAATCGCAGGCGTCGAGGCGGCGCGGCGCGGCCAATCGCCCATTTTGCTTTGCACGTAATTCATCGCATCGTCCGCACTGATGTCGCCCGCGATGGCGACGACGGTATTTTCCGGCGTGTAATGGCTTTTGTAGTAGCCCAAAACGTCATCGCGCGTCAGGCGGTCGAAACTTTCGCGGAAGCCGATAATCGGAAAACGCACCGGATGCACGCGAAACGCCGTCGCATAAAACAGGTCATTGAGTACGCGATCCGGATCGTCGGCGTCCAGGTTCATTTCGTTGTGGATGACGCCTTGCTGCGTCTTCACTTCGACTTCGGGGAAGTTCGCGTTCTGCATCATGTCCGACAACGAATCGACCGCTTTGTTGAAAAAACTGCTCGCCGTCGTGATGTGATACGCGGTCACGTCATACGTCGTATAAGCGTTTTCGTAACCGCCTATGCTTTGCATATCGCGCGCGATTTGGGCTTTGAGGCGCGTCGTGGTGCCTTCGCTGAGGTTGTGCTCGAACAAGTGCGAAATGCCCGCGCCCAGATATTGACCTTCGTAAATCGAGCCGGTTTTGACGTACATTCTGACGGCGACAACCGGCGCCGCATGGTTTTCCAGGACGAGAACTGTCAAACCGTTGGGCAAGGTTTTCTTGACAACGCTCGCCTGCGTCGCATTGTTTTGCGAGACGGTTTGCGGCGCGATTGTTTCAAGCGTATTGCGCGCCAGCGCCATGTTTGGCGCAGAAAACGCGGTCGCAACGCACAGCGCGAGGAAGATCGAGCGGGTGTGCTTTCGAGTACTCGATGGGACGAAATGTCGCATAAAACTTACTTCCGTTGAGAGTGATTTTTGCGTCTTGACAACTGCCGTGCAGCCAAAGCTCCACCAAAAAGAAGAGCTGCGGCCAGGTAGAAAAACGATTTATTGGACGATGCGGTTTCTGTTGGATTTCTTGAATCTGCAGCTTTAACGCCGCTTTGCGCTAATTTGTCTTCGATTTGAAACGCTCCACCCGCTTTTTGGTACCAGAACGCGACCCAGCGATATTCCATATCGTCGTCGTGGTTGCGTCCGTTGTGACCGAAATCGAACGAGAAACTTTTCTTGAATGGAACCGCATCGAGAATCATCAGGCGATAAGCCGAAACACCCGGCGGCGCCAGAGTTTTGCGCGTCAGGCCGCCAAAAGGCCTCGCAAAGGGCGTATCGGGAAAATACCACGCGCTGTTGAAAAAATCTTCGGTTCCGGTGCCTTCGTGACTTGTTCCGTCCGCCGTGATGGTTTCGTTGCCTTCCAAAAACGCGAAAGTGCGCCGATTCGCGCCCGCAACCGGACGAATATCCAAATTCAAGCCGACGAAGGCGCCTTCGCCCTCCGCTTTCAACATCGAAACAGGCTTGTCCATTTCAGTGCGCGACGAGCCAACCCGCGCATGAAAGCGCCATAAGGGAAGTCGCGCTTCAGGCAACGCGCGAATCGTACTGGTGATAAGAACGCCAACCGAATCGTGACCGGCATTGAACAGCTCGAGCTTGCGATTTTTCGGCAAGGTAATCGGCCATTTCAAAGCGAAATGATCTTTTTGCAACGCTCCAACGGCGCTGTCGGGAACATTTTCCGCGTTGCCCGCCGCGAGCAGCGACAAAGGCACATCAATCGCCGCGTTCCTTTCGCCGTCCCAATAGGCGCGCAAATGCAAATCGTTCAATACTTGCGCCAGAGGTCGTTTGTTGTCGCCGCGCGCGTCCGAATAACCAACGATTAAATCGATGCTTTCCAGCACGCCAACCGGCGCATTCGCCAGAAAATCGTGCGATTTGCCAGGCGCAGTTCCCCAATCGGAAACGATTTGCGACGTTTTTCCTGATGGGAGTGGAATAGTTTTCGGCGTTGCGCTGGCAATCGCGGCTTGATAGAAAAACTTTAGCGTGTCGTTGTCGTGATTGGTCACGATCAAAGCTGCGTTTGCCGACAATTTCCCCAATCGAGTACTCGAATCGGCATTTTGCGATGGATAAAGCAGCCACGCTTTGTTCCAAAGTTCGCCGAAGTTCGCTTTGCCGTCTCTCAACAAATCAACGTTCTGCGGGCCGTTTTGCAAACTCACATCGCACTTGTCAGGATTGGAACTGGTGAACCACAAGCGCAATAATTGGCCGCCAGTTAAAGGAATGCGGCGCGTTTCATTCGGCTTTAATTCGAGATAATCGTGATTTTGGTGCTTCGTGTCGGTGGACGCGAACCATTGATAAGGCGTTGTCGGCGCCAGAAGATGATCGAGGTTTTGCGCGCCCAGTTGGGTTGGCGCCCAAAGCATCAATGACAACAGAAGCGCCAATGGCCAGCGAATAAATTCGCCGCCAGAGAGAAGTGTCAACCTTCGTTGACACAACTTCAAACTTTGTTGCGTCGGCGCAGGCTGACGCCTTTCTTTGGCGGCGAATTTATTCGCTGACTTAGTAAATCGTGCCATCGTCTCCTGAACCAGAACCCAAATCACCGAAATTGCCGCCGCCCAATTCCGATTCCAAAAGCTGCTCGACTTCGCCACTTAAATCCGCTCCACTTTCCGAACTCATTTCGCGTCCGGCTTCCTGCGCCAAACGCCGCAAAGTTTGCGCATCGTCCAAGTCGCTGTTTTCCATGCGTTGGGCCAGCGAATCCATGCGCGCGTCATCGGAACGCCCACGCGCGAAACGCGACATTAATTTCACGAAATCGGTCGAAGCACAGCGCGGACAACGCGGCTCGTCATTGTCGCTGACAACGCCGCTGAGAAACGTCCATTGCTTGCCGCAGGCGCGACACGAGTACTCGAAAAGAGGCATTTTTGGAAGGATGAAGGATGAAATTGAGTACTCGAAATTGAAAGTGTGCCGCTGAAGTTCGGCTTTTTCTTCATCCTTCATCTTTCATCCTTTGCTTTCATCCCATTTCATTGCCCAGCCAACCGCCAGGACGACAAACTAAAACTTCAATCGAAGTCGCGTCGAAAACGCGCTGCACGCCGTCGCGCGCTTGTTCGACGACTTCGCGCAAACCAGCATCGCTGGAAAAACTGCTGTCATCGATCCAATCGGGCAATGGGACGAGTTCGCCTTGAATCGCGGCAATCGCCTGACCCAGGCTGATTTCGTGCGGCGCGCGGCTCAAGCGGTAACCGCCATGCTGGCCTTTTTTGCTTTGCACCAATCCGGCGCTTTTCAGTTCGAGCAAAACTTGTTCGAGGTATTTGCGCGGAATGTTGCAGTCGCGCGCGATGTCGCCAATTTGTCCCCATTCGTCGCGCGCATGGCTGCGAATCAAAAACGCCAAAGCCTGCATCGCATATTTCGCCGTGTGTCCCAATCGCATGATGCTCGCAGTTTACCAAGTTTGAACGGCTTTTAATGACACGCGCGATATGTTATAATTTGGAGGCTTTTAGTTTTTTCGTGTGGGGTTTTATGCCTTTAGATAACATTTCCGAACTTCGTCGCCGCGTTCCGGGCGGCAAATATGCTTTAGCGCGCGCTGTGGCCGAACGCGCCCGCCAATTGCAAAGTGGCGCGACACCTTTGGTCGAAGTGCGCGTCGCCAATCCCTTGACGGTCGCTATCGAAGAAATTGTGGCCGGCAAAGTCACGTTTTTCATCAGCCAGGTCAACGAAGTCAAAGTGACCGAAGTCGCGCCCAAAGCTATCGAAACCACTGATGCCAGCGCCGACGGACTGCTGTAATTTTCCCGATTCGAGTACTCGAAAAGCCCATCGCGCGTTTGTGCGATGGGCTTTTGCTTTGGCGAAAGTAGATGTAAAGTCAAGCTATGGGTGGATTTATCATTCTCGAGGACGGTCGCGCCTGGGCTTATTCCAATGGCGCTTATGCCATGGTCATTGAAGAAATCGCCGCACAGCTTCCTGATACACCCGAAGGCCAAGCTTTATCAAATTGGCTTTTGGAGGAGACCAATGTCGGCAGCATGGGTTTAGGCTGCGTTGACATTCGTGAACTGACGGAAGGCAACCGGAAACTCTTCAAACAAGCAGCACAACGCGCATACACTTTATGGAGAATTGATCCCAACCCGCATTTGCAAGATGAACTCGGAACTGACAGCGACGTATTTTACGCACTGCTCAAGTTAATGAAGTCAGTCAACAAAAGAGAAGACCCCAAAACCTATATGCAACGCATGAAGTCGTTGATCGAACCAACGGGCGAGAAGTCCGGGCTAGGTTGGGATTAAAGTTCAGGCCACGATAAAAAGCGCTCTGCCGCGTTTTCGAGTACTCGATTGTCCAAACTTTCGAGAAATGGCACATTTCCCCAGCTCTCAAGCTCCGTCATTTCTTCTACAAGCGCTGAACTTGTGTTCGCCGCAACATCGTTTTCTTCCACAAAATTGGCGTCGCACCAGATGATTCCTGCGAAATGCGCCGGAGTTTCGAGCGGCATGCGGCACGTTAAAACTGTGTGATTGATGGTTCCCAGAGTGCGCCGCGCGACAATGACAACCGGACATTCTAATTCGTTGATGACTTCGAGATTCGTCCAAATCGCGCCGTCGGCATTTTGAAAAATCGGCGCCAGCAAACCGCCAACGCCTTCGACAAGGACGCAATCGTAACGATTTCGCAGTTCGTTCAAGGCCTGTTGCATTTCCTGCCATGCGTCACGAAACGGCGTATTTTCGCGGCGTGAAGCGACAAGCGGCGAAAGCGGTTCCTGCCAGCGACACGGATTGATCCAATTCAAATCGTCCTGGACGCCAACAGCATCGCGCAGAAATATGGCGTCTTCACTTTCGAGTACTCGATTGTTCAAGACACAGCCGCTGGCAAATGGTTTCATCACGCCGACGCGGACGCCGCGACTTTTCAAGCGCAAGGCCAGCAACGCCGTGACAAGAGTTTTGCCGACATTTGTATCAGTTCCCGTGATGAAAATGATTGGTGGAATCGCCATGTCGTAGGGGCGGGGTTGCCCCGACCGTTGTGTGCATTGTGACAATGGTGAGGGCGGGGCAACCCCGCCCCTACCGCTACACAAACGCAGCTAACGTCCGCTCAATGTCATCATCCGTAAGCGCCGCCGAAGCTGTCACGCGCAAGCGGCTTGTTCCATTTGGCACCGTCGGAGGTCGAATCGCGGGACACCAAACGCCGCGCTTTAGTAACTTTTCGCTCAGTTCAACCGCGTCTTGCGCTTCGCCAATTTGCACCGAAAGAATCGGCGACGGATGCGCATGAACCTCGAAACCCAATTGCCGCAAGCCAAACGCCAGTCGCGTTGTCACATCGCGCAAACGAATCAAAAGCTGCGGCTCGCTTTCGAGGACTCGAAGTGCTTCCAAAGCCGCGCCGCAAATCATCGGCGACAAACCCGTCGAATAAATAAACGGTCGCGCCGCGTTCACCAGATAATCAATCAACATTTGGCTGCCGACAATGAAACCGCCTTGCGCGCCCAATGCTTTCGACAAAGTTCCGATTTCTACAATGTCAACTTCGTTTTTATCCAACTCAAAATGCTCGATTGTGCCGCGTCCGGTCGCGCCCAAAGTTCCGGTTCCGTGCGCGTCATCGAGAACTAAAATCGACTGAAACTCGTGGCACAAGGCGAACAATTGCGGCAAATCGCACAAATCACCGTCCATCGAAAACACGCCATCGGAAACGAGGAAGCGCCGTGATTCGGCCTTTCGAGTACTCGATTCGAGAAGTTTGCGTAGTTTGTCAATCGAGCTGTAATAGCGCACAAACGCGCCACTCGCTTGCGCCAAACGACACGCATCAATCAGCGACGCATGGTTGCGCTTGTCGCAAAAAATCGTGTCGCCCTTTCGCGCTAAACCCGCAATCACGCCAAGATTTGCCGCATATCCACTGGAGAAAAGCAGCGCATTCTCGCAACCTTTGAAGCGCGCGATCTCGCTTTCCAATTGAAGATGAATGTCTGTGTTGCCGCTGACCAAACGCGATGCGCGCGCGCCTGCGCCAAAAGTTCGTGCCGCCGCGCACGCCGCTTCAATCACGCGCGCCTCTTTCGCCAATCCCAGGTAATCGTTGCTCGCAAGATCGAGTACTCGATTGGGAATTGTGCGCAAAATACGTCGCAAACCGTCGCTTTCACGGCGCGCGAGTTCGGCTTGCAGATCGTCTTGAAAAGGTGTCATACAGAAAAGAACCCAGAGCGTCAGCGACGGGTGAAAACTAACGATTTGACTTTGAAGTTTTCACCCGTCGCTGACGCTCTGGGTTCTTAATTATTTTGAAACGGGCGGCGTCCATGCGGGAATTTCGTCGTCGGGCACGGCGCCATAAAGTGCGGCTGGATGGCCGCCGCGCAACGCCCAGCCAGGTTCGCCGTAGCTCCAATGCCACCATTCGCCGCGAAAATTCGTCAACCCGGCGGTTTCGAGTACTCGAATCAGCAAATCGCGGTTGCGGCGCGCTTCATCGGAAAGACCTTCAATATACGTTGGAGCCGAATCCCAGCCCATTTCAAAAGGCGAGATAAAATCTAAGCGTTCGCCGCTGGGGTCGATGATTCCCAGATCGACGGCTCCGCCAGTGGTGTGCGGCGGCGGCGTTTCCCAGATCGGCGGCGCGGAAAAAACATTAACGTATTCGCGGACAAGGTCTTCATCCCAGTCGGGATGCTTTTCGCGCGTTTCCTGAGTCACCGTGTCATACATCAACTTTTGAACGTGGAAAGGCCGAAAGGCTCCCACGATGTGCAGCGTCAAACCTGCGGGCAGCAAACTTTGCGCATGCTTCAACATTTCAGCGACGCTTTCGCGCGCCAGGCCATAACGCGGAAAATCGAAGCGCGGGCTTTTGTCCATCCACGAAAGCTGCGGGCAAACCTGGAAAATATCGACCAATGGCTCGCCGTTGTCGCGCGTTGGGATTTTAATCAGTTCTTCGACAGGTTCGCCGAAATGATCGATTTGCGGACGCGAAGGTTGCGCATCCAGCGGCTCGTCTTCGGCGATTTCGACAAAGGTTTCGTCTTCATTTAATTCGGGATTTAATTCGGGCATTTTGAGGAATTGAGTACTCGAGACAATTGGCGTACAGGCGATTCGCCGAATCGCCCGTACAAAGCGAATTATTTCACGACCATCGGCATCATTTCAGCCGAGCCAAAAACTCCGCACAAGCCACGTTCGCGCAGCCAGTGAGCGCGCTTGAGATAGCCCAGTGCCGTGCCGCAAACATTGGCCGCCATCGAAGTTTCATCGCCCAAAATAAATTTGTGCTGACTGCGTTTTCCTTCAAACGTGATGCCGGTTAAAGTCATCGTCGTCGAAACGGGCTTTTGCGCATTGCGCGTATCCATTACGCCGCCGACGTGAACTTGGTCGCGCGAAATCACGCCAGCGCGTTCCAGCATCACGTCGTCGGCGTGTTCCATGTCGTGCAAGGTCAGTTTGCCGTCGGTTTCGTTGAGCAAGGTGTCCACTTCGGCGTCGCTCATCAGCTTGGCGCTTTCGACGGAATGGCCGGGCAAATGCGCGATGTCTTCGCGGATCGTCGCTTTGTAATCGTCCCAGCGCGCGATGCCAACGCCCCACCAAATATCAACTTTTTCGACCTTGACGAAACTCTGCGCCGCCAATGCAGCCGCCGCTGTCAAAAGTCCGGGCGTAGCGCCGCATCCCGAAAGATAAACGCAACCTGCGGCGCGAAACTCGTCGTCCAAATCGAACATCATTTCCATGGCGCGCGTGCGTTTTAAGGCATCCACGAAAGCGCCTTTGAAACCGTTCTGCACAAAACGCTTCGCCACATCGGGAATGAAATTGTTCGGCAAGTTCGGCAACGCGATAAAAATGCCGTCGATGGCGTTGCCCAGTTTCACGATTTCGCCAATGGAATCGTCGCTTTCGCGTCCGTTTTCCAGTTCACAAACGCTGCCGCCGACTTTTACGCGCGCGATTTCCTGCGCATTCAAACCGTTGGCGTCATAGACAAAACCGCCCGCATCGGCGACGGCAACCAGCGTCATTTCGGTTTTTTGTTCGATAATTTGCGCGGCGGCTTTGCCCAATCCGCCCGCGCCTAAAATAGCAATTCGCATGAAGGTTCCTGTAAGTCAAACGTTGAGAAAACTTTAACACGACGCGAGTTTGCGCGCTATTTTCAACAATCGAGTTTCAACAATCGAGTACTCGATACGCGATTTAACTGGGTTGAAAAACGCTGAAGACGCTGGAAAAATCGTCCGTCCAGACGCCGATTTTGTCGCTTGTCGGACAAGGTTTCCAGCGTTGATCGTCGGCCAAAGTTCCCAAATCGGCACGATTGCGCGCGACAACCGCGAAGTGCGAAGCAGTTTTCCCGCGCGCCGCTTCCACCGCGCTAATTTCGCCTTGATCTTGATGCAGGCAAACCAATCCGGCGTCTTTGGACAAATTGCCCAGCACGGGCGCGATGTTCAGGTGACGATTCGAGATATTGAAAATCATCAGGCCGTGCGGCGCCAGCTTCGACAAATAAATTTGCATCGCCTGGCGCGTCAAAAGGTGAATCGGCAACGAATCGGAACTGTAAGCATCCAAAATCAGCACGTCGTAAGACGCGGGTTGCGCGCGCGAAAGCGTCAGGCGACCATCGCCCAAAATCACTTTCAGCGGCGCCGGACAATCGCGCAAATAAGTGAAAAACTTGGGGTTGCGCGCGATTTGTTCGACGACCGGATCAATTTCGTAAAACGTCCAATCTTGCCCACGTTGCGCATAGCTGGAAATGCCGCCCGCGCCCAGTCCGACAACAGCGATTTTCCAGTTTTTGCTGCGCTCCTGGAAACTGGTGAACGCTTGTCCCAGCGGGCCGGTGCGATAGTAATAGGCTTGCGCTTCGCGTTGCGGCGTGGGCAGCCACCGTTGACTGCCGTGCAACGTGTCGCCGTGAACGATCTGGTGCAGTTGTCCCGTTTGGTCAAAGGTCACGCGATGCACGCCGAAAAAGCTGCGCGCCGTGTAAATGACAATTCCCTGCCCGTTCAGATAAAAGGTTCCGGCCAGCAAAATCGCGCCGATGCCGAGCGAGAAACGTAAAGGACGACGCGAAAACACAAAGCACGCAAACGCCGGAATGCCGAACAACAAGCCCGTTGTTTCCGGCCCGGCTTCCAAGCGCTTTTGTAAAAACGTCACCAAACCAAAAGTCGCCAAGCCCAAAATCGTCGGCAAAACCCAATCGAGTACTCGACTGCGCAACAATTTTTCCGGTGCGACTTGGGTCGCCAAAGGTCGCAAAGCGAGAGCGCACGCCAGCACCAATGTCAATGGATATTCGACAACGGTGGAAAACAAAACCGGCGCCAGCAACGCGTTGAACGCGCCGCCTAAAACGCCGCCCAGCGACATCCAGAAATAAAACTCGGTCAAGTGTTGCGCCGAAGGTCGATCCGCCACGATTTGGCCGTGACAGACGAGCGTAATCACGAAGAACACCAGCAAATGCAACGGCAACAGCAACGCTGTCGGGTGATTGGCGCGCGAGGCGAGCGCAACGACCAAAGGCAAAATCAGCAAGGCCAGGGCGCGCGTCGCCAGCATTTGCGGGATGATTTGTCGCTGCGAGAAAACCAGAATAAAGGTCAGCAGATAAAGTACGAGCGGCACGATCCACATCAGCGGCACGGCGGCGACATCGGTTGAAAGATACGTCGTCACGCTCATCATCAAACTGGATGGCACAAACGCCAGCAAAACCCAGTTCAAGCGACGCGCATTCGATGGCGCATCATCCTTTGCCAAGGTCGAAGTTTCCGCAAATCGAGTACTCGAAATGGTTTGCGCCTCAGGCGATTGCGCGTGACGCCACAAAAAACCGACGCTAATCAGCGTGCAAGCGATAAACAGCAGATAGCCGTTGCGCCACAGTAGGCTTTGATCCATCAGGCGCAGGCGCGGCTCCAGCAAAATCGGATAAGAAAGCAAGGCCAGCAAACTTCCGGCATTGCTCGCGGCATACAGAAAATATGGGTCTTTGGCGGCGGGATGTCCGGTCGCGGCGAACCATTTTTGCAATAAAGGGCTGCTCGCTGACACTACAAAAAACGGCAAGCCGACAGCGACCAACAGCAAACCCAGCAACCACGGCGCGGGATTCACGTCGGACGGCGGCGTCCAGCCATGAGGAACCACAATCGGCAAAACCAGCAGCGGCAAAAACAACAAAACGCTGTGCGCGAGGGCTTGATTGCGCACGCCGAACCATTTCGTCGAGAGATGCGCGTAGCCGTAGCCCAGCAACAAAATCGCCTGATAAAACACCATCGTGGTGTTCCACACCGAAGGCGAGCCGCCCAACATCGGCAACACCATGCGCGCGAACATCGGCTGCACCAGAAACAACAACGCTGCGCTGATAAAGATCGTCAGCGTAAAAACGGCCACTAAAATCGTCAGGGAAGCCCTGCGTTGGGGAATTCCAACAAAGGACGGAACAGCGACACTCGATTCGCTCATGCAATCTCTATTACGTGCAAATTTTACTTACTGCAAAGGTGTTACAACCTTTCTGCCTTATAAGACTCCGTGAATGACAGAGGAAATATTGTTCTGAGAGGACGTAAATAAGGTCAGTCTGACCATTTAATCGGCAGTGCCCTCATAGAAAGTTGATTCAAGTGGTGCGACTTCTGGTTCAGCGATTTCAAAGTGTTTTGCTCATAATCTTTGGAAGTTTTCGGCAACGCGGCAGTGGAAAGTGGAACATGCAGTGGCACATAATGCTGGTGGTTTGCAAGGCGTGCGAAAGTGCAATGGCGTCCACTTCGCTTGTGTGCAACGAGGCTAAAGAATGTTCTTGAACTTGAGGAATTGCGTTATCTATATCGTAAAATCACGGGCGATCCTCAGTTGGTGTTCCTGATGGCTTAGTCACCACCAAATGAGACCTACTTATGACGACTCTGCGAACCGCACCACTGTTTTTATCGAATTCGTGTCACGTTTTATCGAAGCCGTGTCACGCGATTAGTCGCTGGCGACTTTTCAGGACGCCGTACCACTGAGCAAGCGCAGTGCGGGTACCTGCGTTTTTTCGAGCTGGGCGCGCACTTCGCGCAATACGGATTCGACGCTGTGCGTTTCCATGCCAGCATGAGCGGATCCTGTGATTTGTTGCGCATCGAGTACTCGAATCGACTTGGCGCCGGGTTTTTGCACCGGCCCGGTGTGCGAGGAAGAAGTCGGGCCGAACAACGCGACAATTGGCGCTCCGACAGCCGCCGCGATGTGCATTGGGCCGGTATCGGCTGTCACAAAGGCGTCGCAGCGTTCGGCGAGCGCGGCCATTTGCATCAAGTTGGCGCGCCCTACAGCAGCCAGCACGCGACCGCGCCACGTATCGCCGGGCGAAAGCGTGCCATCGCTGCGCAACGAACGCCGCGCCATTTGAAGCGCCGCCAGTTCAGTTTCAAATTGCTCGAACAAAGCGCAATCCGTCGAGGCGCCGAAAACGACGACGCGCGCGCGTTCATCTTCGCGCAACAACGCATCCGCTAAAGCTGCAAAACGCTCCATCGGCCATCGCTTGAAGGCGTGCGCCGCGCCGAGATTGAGGCCGACCACGCGGTGTTCAGTTTGAAAACCGGCGCGCCCCAGAAAGTCATCCGCGAAGCGGCGATGCAAAGCCGTAAGCGGAACGCGCGGGAAAAAACGGTCGATGGCGTCCGGCGCGATATCCAATTGCGCGGCACGTCGCAGATAAAATTCGCGCGCGTGCATCGTGTTGCGCTCGTCTTTCAGCGGTTCCTCGATTTGCTCGTTGCTGCTCCACAAGGCGATACGGCGCGCGCTGGAACCCGAAAGACGACGACGCGAACCACTCGCCCACACGAAAAGCGCCGCTTTATCTAAACCTTGCAAATCGAGAGTGACGTCGAAGTGCTCACGACGCGTGCGCCACAACGCACCCGCCAGACGACGATAACGATGGCGCGCATCGTTCCATAACAGCGTGTCGGAAAGTCCGGGCAAGCCGCACACAACCGCCGCCGATTTCGCCTGCACCGCCCACACGATGTCGGCCTGCGGATAACGTTCGCGCAAGGCTTCGACAACCGGCGACGCCAGAACGCAATCGCCGATGCTGGACAAGCGCACGATGAGAATTTTCATTGGCGCGCCAATCCTCGACGGCTGATGTCGAAAATCGCGCTCTGCAAGGGAATCATGTCAACAACATTAACCTATTTGGCATTTTCCTGCACGGCGTTACGATACAATCGCTACGCAATCGGCTTTTGCGAATGCGCTTCAAAACCCAGTTGCGCCATCGAGAACCTGCGTTCTTCGGGCGAAAGTTGCATCCAGCGCCCATAACCCGCCGCCGCGATCATCGCCGCGTTATCGGTACAAAGAATCGATTGTGGCACCACGAAATCAATTCCAAAGCGTGCCGCTGCTTCGTTCAAAGACGCGCGCAAAACGCCGTTCGCCGCCACGCCGCCGCACAAACCCAACGTTTGAATCGGCGCCATCGGTGTTTCATCACCTTTCGAGTACTCGATATTGGTTTCTGCGTTTGCGAAGAAGTTCAGTGCGCGTTCAACCGTGTTTTGCAGTTGCGCGACGGCGGCTTTTTGGAAACTGGCGGCGATGTCGGCGACGCGTTGAGGGTTTTTCGCGTGAGCCTGCGCGCCCGCCGTTTTCAAGCCGGAAAAGGAGAAATCGAAAGTGGGTTCCAACTTGGAAACGCCGAAAGAAAACGCTTTTGGATCACCTTGGCGCGCCGTTTTCTCCAAATTCGGGCCGCCGGGCTGCGGCAAACCCAAGGCACGCGCCACTTTATCGAATGCTTCACCGACCGCGTCGTCGCGCGTGCGACCCAAACGCTGATAATCGCCGATGCCGCGCATCAAAATCAGATCGGAATGCCCGCCGCTGACGACCAAGCACAACATCGGAAACGCCAAATCAGGCTTTTGCAATAGGGTCGAAGCGATGTGGCCTTCGACGTGATTAACCGCGATGCAGGGAATTTCGTGTGCCAACGAAATCGCCTTGGCGGACGCAACGCCAACCAACAGCGCGCCGACCAAACCCGGCGCGTGCGTGACCGCAACCAGATCGAGATCGCGCCAAGCCAACTCGCTTTCGCGCAAAGCTGCATCCAGCAAAGGATTGAGCATTTCCAAGTGCTTGCGGCTGGCGATTTCCGGCACCACGCCACCAAAAAGCTGATGCGCCTCGACTTGCGACGCGATCAAATTGATGAGGATTTCGCGCCCATCGCGCACAATCGCCACGCTTGTTTCATCGCAGCTCGTTTCAATTCCTAAAGTCAACATAATTTTGGATGGTGAACAATATCGAGTACTCGAAAGCCTCGGTTTGCTTGCATCAACGTTCTTTGCTCATCAAAATCGAGGTTTCGCCGTCCTCGTAATAATTGCGGCGCCGTCCGACCGCTTGAAAACCCAGCCGCTGATATAAACGTTGCGCTGAAAAGTTGCTTTCGCGCACTTCCAGATAAATTTTCTGCGCGCCGAGACGGGCGCATTCTTCTAAAAGCGCGCGAAAAATCGTCTCGCCCAAACCCTGACCGCGCATCGCTTCATCGACCGCCAGCGTGCCGATTTCGCCTTCGTCGCCGACTGTGTAAGCGACAGCAAAAGCGCACAACATTTCATTATTCAGCGCGACCAAAACGACGTATTTCGGGTCGTGCAGCGCGTCGTGCCACGTTTGCGCTTGCCAGGGTTGCGAAAACGACGCCGCATCCAAAGCCACTAAAGCGTGCCAATCTTCAAATCGCGCCGCGCGCAGTTCAAAATCCATTGTCGAGTACTCGAAGCCAACGTATTTGCTGTAGGCGATTTCAAACGTTCAAAACGTAAAGGCTCCCAACGCAAACAATGGAGCACTTTAGACGATTTTGTAAGAGTTTGTCATTCTGAGAGGGTGTATAGGAAAGGGTTAGACTTACATTTATGAAACGCCAGAGCTATCCCAGTGATTTGAGCGAGGCACAATGGCAAGTGCTGCGCCCTTTGATCGAGCCACAGCGTGCGCGCGGTACGCGCAGGCTTTACGCCCAACGCGAGATCGTCAACGCTTTGTTGTATCAGTTGACCAACGGCTGCTCGTGGCGTGCTTTGCCTCACGATTTTCCGCCTTACACTGTGGTTTGGTATCACTTCCGGCGCTGGCGTGACAACGGCACTCTCGAAGGTATCCACAGTTCGTTGCGTTCTCAAGTGCGCCAGGCCGATGGACGGGATGAGGCGCCCAGCGCAGCGATTCTGGACAGCCAGAGCGTCAAAACCACAGAAAAAGGGGGCCAAAAGGCTTTGATGCAGCCAAGAAAATAAAAGGGCGCAAGCGTCATATTCTAGTGGATACCAACGGCTTGTTGTTGCAAGTGTGTGTTCATGCTGCCAACGTTCAAGAGCGTGACGGAGCCAAATTACTTTTGCAAGACAAAGCCCTGTGGCGCTTTCCTTCACAACGTTTGCAGTTGATTTGGGCGGATGCAGGCTACTGGGGACACAAGTTCGCGGCTTGGGTGCGAGAAAACTGTGGCGTTGCGCTCCGAGTGATAAGCCGCAATGCCCTGGTGAACCGTCAATATGAAAACAAAGGCTACGTGCCGTTGCCGCGTCGCTGGGTTGTCGAAAGAACTTTTGCATGGTTGGGAAGATGTCGAAGGCTTTCAAAAGACTATGAGCAAAATGTCAAATCAAGTGAAACCTGGATTTATCTCGCCATGATCCGGCTTATGCTCCGAAGGCTTGCGTGATTCCTATACACCCTCTGAGCGCAGCGAAGAATCTGGCGTAATGTTAGATTCGGGTGCCCTGCGGGCAGGCTCAGAATGACAAACTGATATTGTGGAGCTTTTTTCACGACTTTCTTACAATCTCTCAGAACGGCAGCTTCTTACTTTCTGAACATCTGAAAGCACTGGCAACGGATTTTCACAACTTTCTCTAATCTCCATTCGCCTTCAGCGTGTTTTAGCGGCGAGGTTTCGTTCGGCAGCCGACAGCGCGACGTAAAGCGGTTGCAGTGTCAAAGGATCGTCGCTGTCGCCGCGCGATAAACGTTGCGCTGCCAACAAGCCAATATGCAACGCGGCGTCCTCGACATCGACGAAAATCGGCAATAATTGCGGGGAAGTCGAATGTCCCCACGATTTCACCGTTTCGCGCGACGCTTCGCCTGTCACGACGACCAACTTTTCCGTGTCGATTTCTTCGCGCAAGGCTTCGCTCGATCCAACGCGTTCGCCCTGCTCGACCGTCCAATTTTCTGCGCAGGCGCGAAAAGTTTTGCTGTAAATTTCACCGGCGCGCGACGGCGCAACGACAGCGATCAAAGCGTCTTCGGTTCGAGTACTCGAAAGCGCGTGCGCCGCTTCGCTTTGACATTGTTCCCACGCGGCACGCGCGATGCCATCGAAGGACGGCATGCCGATAAGTTTCCAATCGCGCGCTTGCGCCAGAGTTTTGCAGGTCGCCAGAACGACGCGCAAACTTGTCCACGAACCCGGCCCCAAACCGACGGCCAGCGCTGCGACATCGCTCATTGTCCAGCCCGCGTTTTCCAACAATTGGGCCAGGCGCCACGCCAACTCGCGCGATAAGGCGCGCACATCGTCCGAACTCCAGACGGCGCGCACTTTCAAATCTGCAACTGCGTCGCTCGCGCCCGAAATCTCGAACGCCGCCAAAGCGACGCGTGCGCCACTTGCTTCCACCACTAAAATGTTCATTGGAAATAATAAATTTAGTAAAGGTTTGCCGCTCACCACGTTGAAACGTCGCGCGAACAGGAAAAATTCTCTGCGCTGCACATTAAAGATTCGCTGTTTACCGTGTTAAACCTTCACCAAGGTTTAGTTTTGCCGCGCCGTTTTGTTTGCTGTCTTGAGAAAAGTTCTCGCACACATCGAGTACTCGATGTTCTTCGTTTGCGTCATTTTTGCCACGTCGCAGCGAGATTTCAAAGCGCGGACATGGCAAGAATTCTTCGATGCGCGATGGCCATTCGATGATTTTGATGGCTTGGTCGCGCTCTAAAAAATCAAAAATGCCCGCATCGCTGAGCGCGTGTTCATCCAAGTTTTCCAGGCGATACGCATCGAGATGCAGCAACGTTTGGTGTTCGCCTTGGTGTTCAACAATCAAGACGAAAGTGGGCGATACGACTTCGCTTTGGACGCCCAATCCGCGCGCTAAACCTTGCACCAGCGTGGTTTTTCCGGCGCCCAGTTCGCCATGCAGAAAAATCAAATCGCCCTTTTTCAAACGTCGCCCCAAAGTTTCGCCCAGGCGACGCGTTTCGTCCGCGCTGTGCGACAAGAAGGTTTCGGTTTGAACGACGCTTGCTTTGGTCATTGGCGAAATTTCCTTATTTCCGTTGGCTTTTTAAGTTCCTCAAGTTGCAGCGAGTTTGTGGAACAACTTTGGTGTCGCGTCGATGAACGTCGAAAAGAAAAAGTCATCGCCGGTTCGTCGCATTGCGTCGTGTTGCATTTTGCGTTGCGCGGCTCCAGTTTGACAGTTTCTTGCGGCGTGCTTTATAATGAGGCCAATGTTCGGGAAGTTGTTGTTTGTCGAGTGACGTTACTCTGCAAAACGGTTTCACGCCAGAGCGCAACTTTTTCGCATGAATTGGTGCGTCAACAACAACGATTTCGTTCGGTTTCAAAACGTCGCCGCGCGCCTTTGCAACTCAAGCCGTCATCAACGCCAGCACATTAACGCTATCACTTTCGGAGGCCGCACCATGTTTCGTCCGCTCGGCACCAATTTCCTCGTTTCGTCCGCCCCGTTTTCCCGTTCCAGTACTCGATTTGCACTTTGCGCCCTCAGCGGCGCGTTGCTGACGACCATCGCTTTGTCGGCTCCGGCGCACGCCGACACGAACCTGACCGATGGCAGCGCTAAAACCGCATTGCCTGGCGGCGTCATCGTCGCCAAAGGTTTGCGCACAGCAGTCGTTTCAGCCACCGTCAGCGAAGGCGACGCGATTAACGCGCAACGCGCTCTCGTCGCGGCGAACACGGCGATTGCACGCACACGAGATTTTTTTCCGGTTCCAACGGCTGATGTCGCATCTGCACTTCAATCGCTGACGACGCGCGGCGGCACCGATTTGCGATTGCCGGATGAGCGCCGCAAACTCACCAACCCAAACACGCCTTATGGTGAACCCGAACCGCTGAGCGATATTCGCAGCCCTTTGGACGCGCAGGATTTTCGTGCGTTGGGCAAAAGGCTGAAAGCGGATCGCATGATGACGGTTTATGTCACGCCAGGCGACAGCAGCGCCACCAGCGCGACTTATGGCGCCGTTGTCGAACTTTATGATACAAAAAACGGTGTTCTGGTTGGGCGCGGCGAAGGCACTTTTACCTCAATCCTCGACACGACTGCCGCGCCCGCCACATCTTCGAGCGCATCAACTGCGCCGACCAACGATGCTGGCGATGTCGTTGTTAACGGCACTGCGCGCCCCGTTTCGAGCACAACACTGGATTTGCCGGTGCGCGCTCTGGGAGGTGCCGTATTCCGCGCCGTTCAGGAACTCAATCGCCCTATCGAATTGCGTGGAATTGTCCTCGATATGCCAGGGCCGTATCAGGCGCGTATTTCGCTTTCCGAATATAAAGGTTTGCGCAATGGCGCTCGCGTCGAATTTTTGGATGGCGACACCGTGGTCGCTTACGGCACGACTTTCAGCGTCGGAACCGGCGAGGCGCTGGTTTCTGTCGCGCCGGAAAACGCGTTTTCTTCGATCTACGTCAACATGCGCGTGCGCAACGTCAACAATCCGACGATTGTGCGCGCCGGAAAAACCGACCGTCAACTCGACGACCAAGAATTTCGCCGCTTTGAAACGCAGTTCGCCGTCGATCTGGTCGCCGCTGGCCTGATTACTCTGGCCGCTCGGTAGCCGCTCGGGAAACGTTTCCTCAATATCGAGTACTCGAATCGCAGGCCGCGCTTGTTCATTGCGTGGCCTGCGATTTTTGTTTTGTGTTTTTAAAGGCAACGCGTGTTTTTCTCTGAAAGCGTTTAAGAACCTGCTTTTAGTTGTATTTAACCCAATAGTTGTATTTAACCCAAGTTGCCACCTAACTATTGCCTGCGAGTGAACTCGCGGCTCAACCGCCTGCGGCGGCAGCGGCGGCCTGCGCCGA
The DNA here is from genome assembly GCA_965277285.1 of Abditibacteriaceae bacterium. Lineage (GTDB taxonomy): Bacteria > Armatimonadota > Abditibacteriia > Abditibacteriales > Abditibacteriaceae > DASVUS01. The sequence goes on from OZ255721.1 coordinate 1,283,267, forward strand.
CGCCAGAATGCTTCCCATGTTGCGTCGGCGCAGGCCGATCCGCCCAAAGGGCACCCGAGCCGCGAGTTCACTCGCAGGGCATGGTAGCAACTTGGGTTAGTTATGAGATGGCTTTCAACGTTGGTTCGTCAAAATGGCGTCAACTTAGAAATGCGTCCACGCGCGCGGCGCGGTTATTTCGTGGCCTGTTTTATCCAGTAAGACGACGCGGTTTTCGCTCGCTCCCCTTTGATTCTTGGCGCTTTCGATGCAGCGCCCAATGATTGTCGCGCGCGTGCCGGTTTGTCTTGCGATATTGAGCGCCGTTTCCACCGCGACTTCAGGCGCCACGCACAACAATAATTCGTAATCTTCGCCGCCGCTCAACGCCCAATGCAGCGCTTTATCGAGTACTCGATTCGCGTTTCCAATTGCACTTTCAGCAGCGTTTCCCGTCGCACTTTCAGCCGCCAATTGAGCGGTTCCGCGGCACGCGTAGGAAATTGGCAGCTTGTTCGTTTTGATTTGCAGCGAAACACCCGAAGTGCGCGCGATGTGCGCTGCATCACCGGCCAAACCATCAGATAAATCGAGCGCGGCGCGCACGCCACCGAGCGAAAGCGCGGCTTGCATTTCATCAAGGCGCGCCGTTGGATCGAGATGACGCTGCAACAACCACTCGCGCGTCGCGGCAGTTACATTGGACGCAGGATTTTGCAGCAACCACAATCCCGCCGCCGCATCGCCCAAACTGCCCGTCACAATCAGAACGTCGCCAATGCGCGCCCCACTGCGTAAAATCGGCGTGGCCGAAGTTTCTGATACGCCTTCGCTAACGCTCGCAATTGCACTTTCACTTGCGCCTTCGCCAACCAGCGTGATGTTGATGAACAAGGGGCCGGGAGAACGCGACGTATCGCCGCCCGCGATGGTGAAGCCAAAGCGCGCCGCGATTTCTTCCAGGCCGCCGTAAAATTCATCCCAGAAATCGAGGCCGAGATGAGCGGGAATCGCCAGCGAAACAAAGGCCGCAACAGGCTGCGCGCCCATCGCTGCCAGGTCGGAAACATTGACGGACAAAGCCTTGCGACCTAATTGGCGCGGCGAACTCCAATCGAATCGGAAATGAATGTTTTCGACCAGGCAATCGCACGTCACGACGGGCGCGCGCAAAGTTTCCAGGACAGACGCATCATCGCCGATGCCAACGACAACACCGCCGCGAACGCTTAGCGCACGATTCTGGCGCGCGATCCAGCCAAATTCGCCCAACGCTTGCAAATCGCTCATAAGAAAACTGTTGCTTGCCAGGGAATTGCGGCCAGCGCAAATCAAATACGCCCATCGAGTACTCGGTACGCGATCAGAGGGCAGCCGCGTTCGTTAATTCTTCTAAGCCGACAATTCGCCCGCAAAAGCGCGCGCCTGCAAACTGGCAAACCACGCATCCAATTCCAATAATGAGGCCCGCGCTCGACTTTGAATCGCTTCGCTTGAATTGCAGCGCATCACTCTTCTTCAATTAGCGAACTCGTCGTTTATTCCGCGGGTTCGTCAACAGCACTTTCGTTGATGCGCGCCACGAGTTCGCGCGTTGCAGTGAGCATTTGTGCTTCGTCGCGCGCGTTGCTGAGCGCCGAAACGACGCACACCATTTGAGCACCGGCGCGCAAACATTCGGCGATGTTGCTCAAACCAACCCCGCCAATGGCAGCGACCGGCAAAGTTGTGGCACGCGCGATTTCGCGCAGACCTTGCAGCCCGATCGGTTCGCCCGCATCGCTTTTGGTTTTTGTGGCGAACACGGCGCCCGCGCCAATCGTGTCCGCGCCATTGGCAGCGGCGCGGCGCGCTTCTTCCGCGCTACCGCACGACGCGCCGATAATTCCGTGCGGCATCAAGTGACGCACCTGAGAAATTGGCCAATCGTCCGGCCCTAAATGCACGCCATCCGCGCCCGCAGCCAACGCCAATTCCACGCGGTCGTTGATCAAAAATAAAGCGCCACAGCTTTGCGCCATGACAACAATTTCGCGCGCTACTGGCAATAATTGCGCGTCCGACGCCGTTTTGTCGCGCAGTTGTAGCACGCGCGCGCCGCCCTGCAACACGGCGCGCGCCATCGCCAGATGTCCGCCCGGCGCACTCGCATCCGTCACCACATAAAGGCCGCGCAAACGTTTATGGACGAGTTCACGTTTGCTTTCAACGGCATCAACGGTGGCTTCTTCTTCTACAAAATCGGCTACGAAATCGACATTGGGCTTCATGCCTTGCAGTATGACATCTACAAGTGAAAAGGCGTCTGGCAACTTTGGAGCAGGACAGTGTTTGCTCATTCATTGATATCAATTTGACACCAAGTTTCGAGCGACGTATATCGAGTACTCGATAAGCGCAAATTGTGGAATACCAAAGCGTCACACGATGAAGAGCGGCGTAACAATGCCGAAATTTAGAAACGTTGCGCCGTTGCCTGTCCGTTCGGGAACGTGGTAAAGTTGCACTGCTTTAGTCGCCCAAACCATTTGCGCCACGGAACTTCGCGTCGTATCTTCGATTGTTTTTGTTCATTTTTCGTTTTTTGTTCGCGTTATGGAACATTCACTGATTCGCATTCTTCCGGTTGGCCTGAGCGAGCCGTTGCCCGACGATTGGGACGCGAGCCAACCTGGGTTTTTGATGGAAGTCGTGTCCAACGTCGAAGACCCTGCGACATTGGGCGCGATTGTGGCCGACATTGAGCCGGACGTGATCGTGATCGATGCCGATTCTCCCAAGGGCGATGCCTTTGAGTGGACGCGCGCCGCTCTCGCCGTGCAGCCTGGTCTGGCGATTATTTTATTATCGCGCGATGCTTCGCCCGAAGCGGAACGCCGCGCCATGCTCGCGGGCGCTGAAGAAATCTTGAGCAAACAGCTTGATGGCGCGCGCATCAACGCGGCTATCATCGAAGTCGCGTCGCATCGCACCTTGCGACAAGTTCAACTGACGCCCGTCACCGATAATGCCGCGCTACCAAATTCGACCAGCGCCGCCAACATGAACGGTCGCATTATCGGCGTGGCGGCGGGAAAAGGCGGCCTGGGGAAAACGACAATCGCCGCGAACCTGGCGTTGCTGGCGGCTAAAGCGCAAAAAAGCGCTGCCCTGGTCGGTTTAGATACGGGCGATGCCGCGATTTTGTTGAATCTGCAGCCGCGTTTGGGTTTGATCGACTTGGCGGCTGGTTCAACCGAAAACAACTCGTATAACGGCGAATGGATCAAGCAATTTGCGACGCGCCATAAAAGCGGCTTACAATATTGGACTTGGAGCGGTATGGGGACGCAGGCCACGAGCGCGCTGCCGGAAAACTTTTTCGAGCTGATGTTCGCCGCACTGCGCGACGCTTTTGCCATTACGGTAATTGATTTTCCGACGCTGTCGCCCGAAGAAGCCGCTTCAGTTTTGCCTTTGCTCGATGCGATTATTGTCGTATCGTCGACCAGCGATTTATTGGCAGTGCGCTCAACCAAAACGTTTTTGGATGTCGTCGATGCAAGCGCGCCAGCGAATACTTATGTCGTCATCAATCGCGCCGATGCGGGCGACATGATTACTCGTGAAGATTTCGAATTGACACTGGGGCGCAAAGTGACGGGCGTCATCACCAATCAACCCTCATTAACCGCCGAAGCGATCAACATGGGAGCACCCGTGGTGTTAATGCAGCCGCAAAGCCACATCGCCGCCGATTTGCGTGAACTCGCGCACACCGTGCTGGGAGTCAGTGTTCAAAGCGTGGCCGAACCAAAGAAAAAACTGTTCGGACTTTTCGGCTGAAACTTTTCGGTCAAAGTCGTTTGTAATGAATTCGAGTACTGGAAAGTGCCGGTTTTTAGCATTTCCCGATGGCTCGCCTTCGCAGCATTTCTTTTGTTTAACGTGCGTATTTGACAAAAGAGAATATTATCGGTCACAATGGCATCGTCGTTCATGCCGGTTGTGCAAAACGCCAGAAAGGAAAGGCCGATGGTCTGCAAATTTTATGCGCAAAGCGGCCTTTTCTGATGAAAGCGTTTGTCAAACGTGGAATAAAATCGCAGTAAGTGCAATGAAGAAGGTGCGACGAACGTGCAGAAACAGTCGGCGCTACACAATCAATGCAACGCAGTCAATACAATGCCGTATCAGGCCCGTTGTTAAAGCCAGCCTCTTTTCATCTCAAGGAGAAACCCGATGAACAGGACGGACTCTCATCAATTCCACACGGAAACAGATCCGCCGTCTGGCGCCCGTTCGCCGCTCGATCTGAACGACCAATTTTCGCCACGCGCCCAGGCGCAGCGCGATCTACGCCACACCGTTTTTCTGACAGCTTTGGTAGCCGCCGCGTTTTGCACGGCCTCGCCGCAAGCTTTCGCCGACAGCACCAGTTCCGCGTCCCCGACGACAGCGGTTGCGGCGTCTAAAGCGACATCAACACACCGAAAAAGGGTGATGATGGTGCTGGAAAGCCCGATGGCGCCCGCACAAATGGCATCCACACAAAATGCACCGGCCAAAACCAAGTTCAATTCGAGTACTCGAAATATCGAGCGCAAAAACAGCACCTCGAAGAAAGTGTCCGCGAAGATTTCAAGAAATGCGCAATTGACGCAGCTTTCTTTGCCGCCCGCGATGCCGGTTGTAACAGCCAATGCTTCGGTTGCCAGCGCGCCCAAAGTGTTTCGTGGCATAAATGCAAATGCCGCATCAACGAAGACGCGCTTGGCGCGATTGGACGCGACAGATCGCTCGGTTGCGATTTCGCCGCTGCAAGATAAGGCAGCGCTCGCCAAAGTCAGCGTGGGCATGCGCAAAATCATCACGGTTTCGTCGCTGCAACAATTGCCGCCCGCGACGCAGCCTTTGCCGATGATGTACAACAACAGCCGCCGCGCTTCGGTGGTCTCTGTCGGTTTCGATGCGCCCTCCAACAGCTCGCGCGCCGAAAGCAGCGTTTCGACCAATATGCCAATGCCTGCAGCACAGCGCACGATGAGTGCGATGGGAATGAGTTCGAGCGGCATGGCGAATCAATTGGAAGTGGCGGCGGGAACTTTCGTCGTTCTGCAAACCGCCACCGACCTGGATACGGTTGCCGTCGCCGATCCGTCGATTGCCGATGTCGCAGTCGTCAATTCGCGCGCCGTGTTGGTGAACGGAAAAATTCCCGGCGTAACCAGCCTGGTCATCGTTGACCGCGAAAAGATTCGCCAATATCAAGTTCGCGTTTTGCCCGCGCCAGGAACGCTGCCACGCGATATTGCGGCGCAGATCGGCTTGCCCGGCGTGACGGTGCGCCAGGTACGTGATGCGATCGTGCTGGACGGCGAAGTCAACAGCACGGAAGATGCGCGCCGCGCGGTCGAAATCGCCGGTATTTATTCCAAGAAAGTCGTTTCGCAGTTAACGGTGCGCGGCGTTCCGACTGACGACGCCGCAGTTGCCGGACAAATTCAAGGCGTCATCGGCTTGCCCAACGTTTCGGTTTCCTTGCTGGGCGACACGGTTTTGCTGCAGGGCACGGTGGATACGCCCGCGCAACGCCAGCGCTCCGAAACCATCGCTGGCGCGACCGGCAAAAAAGTCTTAAACCTGATCGAGTTGCCCACTTTGACGCTCGACCAAGTCCAGGCCGCTATCGGCACGCCGCCGCAAAACCAATCGACGACTGATGGCGGACTGACTTCCGATACAATTGATCCGACTTCAATTACAGCGCGCCAAGTCGGCGACCAAATTATTCTCGAAGGCAACGCGCTTGACCAGGAGCGCAAAGATCAGGCGGAAGCTGTCGCGGCACGCACTGGATTGCAGGTCATCAATCGCATCAAGGTTTTGCCGCCGATTCCAGCCGAAGTCCGCGTGCTGCAAGGCATCACGACGGCGATTGGCATTCCAGGCGTGACAGCTTACGGTAGTCCGAAGCGCTTGGTGTTGCGCGGCACGGTCGCCGACAGCAACGTGGCAATCGCCGCGGAGCAGATCGCGCGCTCGTATGCGGCGCAAGTCGATAATATGCTGCAAACGCCGAATCCGATTGAAGTCAACGTCGATATTCAAATCGTGGAACTCAATTCCAACGTCGCGCGCCAGTTGGGTGTGCAATATGGTTCGGTTGCACTGACGCAAAATACGACAGCTCCATCAACCACGATAACGAATGGTGTCCCATTTACAGTCCCAGGAGTGACGACAACGACGACGAACAACGTCTTTCAACAAGGCATCCTTTCAGCAGGCAACGGCTTCTTCGGCGGCCAAGGACTTCGAGTACTCGATGCCTTCCGCGCTCGCTTGAACGCGCTGTATTCGGACGGTTCGGCGCGCTTGTTGTCGAATCCGCGCACCACCGTTTTGTCGGGACGGACGGCGACGTTTCAGGTCGGCGGCCAAGTGCCAATTCCCAGTGGAAATACGACAAATCAAAGCGGTACATCGACGACAATTGTCTTCAAAGACTTCGGTATTTTGATGGACGTGATTCCGGTGGCCAATGCCAATGGCGTGGTGACGATGCGGTTGCGCACGGAAGTTTCGCAGCCCGACCCAACGCTGGGTATCATTCCTCCGGGTGGCGGCGGCCTGATTCCGGGCTTCTCGCGCCGCTCGACGGACACCGAAGTCACAGTTGAACCGAATGGGACGCTGGCATTGGGTGGCCTGATTCAAAACAACATCACAAAAACGATCAGCAAAGTGCCGATTTTAGGCGACATCCCGATCTTAGGTTCACTGTTCCGCAGCAAGCAATTCCAGCGCAACCAAACCGAGTTGGTCATTTTTGTGACTCCTCACGTCTTGGCCAACCCGCTGACGCCTGGACAAACCGCTTTCGTCGGAGCCTTCGCGGCGGGCAACAACAGCAACCAGGCCACTACACTGGGCAATCCTGGTATTGCTTCGTTCAATACCGGCGAATCAATTGTTCCGACAACCGGTTCCGGCTCGTCTGGCGGAGGCGCGCAGTAAAGGCGCGTTGCACCTAATTCACGAAGCTGAACGAAGTTGAACAAGGAGAACATCAACAATGCAAAGAAACAGGCTTCCCATCATCGGGCTGATAATCTTTGGAGTGCTGGCCCTGGGCTTGACTGCCCTCGCGCTGCTTGGCGGCAACAAAGGCACAACACCGGCGCCCGCGCCTGTAGAAAACGCTTCTGTCGCCCCTGCTCCAGCGCCCACGCCTTCCACGAAAACCGTGGTCGCGCAAACTGACATTGCGCCGCGCACCATGATCACGCGCGAAATGCTGACGACTATGGACACGCCAAACGCTCCGGCGGGCGCGTTCACCAGCCTCGATCAGGTCGTTGGACGCCTGGCGTCCTCGCCCATCAGCGCCAACTCGCCGATTAGTTCGGACAACGTGACTTTGCCAATTCAGCGCAAAGTGCCCGCCGATTTCGAGGTGCCACAAGGCTTGCGCGCCGTCGCCATCTATGTCGATCCGGCGCAGACTGCAGCGGGCCTGGTTGATAAAGGCGATCACGTCGATGTCATTGCGACCTACAAAATGACGATCGACAAGCAGGACACCGATTATTACACGCAGGTTTACACTGGTTCTAAAGCTTACACGTTGAGCCGCACAGTCGCGCAGAATTTACTCGTCATCGGCGTGGATCCGTCGTTGCTGGCTCCGCCGCCGACACCCGTTGCGACTCCGGGCCAAGCCGCTTTAGGTGCCGTGACGCCTCCTGCAGCAACACCGACGCCAACGCCTGGCGCGCCCTCAAAAATCCGCGTCCTGCTGGCCGCCACGCCCGCTATCGCCGAACGCCTGGTTGCCGCCAACGATGCCGGAACGTTGCACTTGACCGTGCGCGGCGCCAATTCCAGTGAGCAATTGGCCATTGGCGAAGCGCGCGAATATCCGACCAACTTGTATAACGTGCGCAAAAAGCAAACGGTGTCCTCCGGTGGCGCACCCGTCAATGTTTCCTCTCCGCCGCGGTCGGAGCCGATGATGCCATCGCCTGTAGCGCCCGTGACCATTCCAAAGGAAGGGCCCTCGAATCCTTTGCCTTCCGGCTCGCAAGTCACCGTGATTCGTGGAACCGACAAAACCAACGTCAACGTTCCTCTCAGTCCGTAAAATCAGATCGTAAAACCTTCGCCGCAACGCAACAACGCGCTATCGAGTACTCGATAGCGCGTTGTTGCTTTTGATGGCACATTCCTATACTTGCGCCTTGTTACGAAACTACAAATCGTCTCATATAACGGTCACTGCATCAAATTGCCAGTTTGTCATTCTGAGCGCAGCGAAGAATCTATGTAACTCAAGTTGCTACCTAATCAGTGCCTGCGAGTGAACTCGCGGCTCGGTTGCCCTTTGGGCAGATGCTCCCGCCGCGGGTGCCCTTTGGGCGGATCGGCCTGCGCCGACGCAACATTGAAAGGACTTTGTCTCTGGCGTCAGCGCAGGCCGCCGCTGCCGCCGCAGGTGGTTGAGCCGCGAGTTCACTCGCCGGGCATGGTAGCAACTTGGGTTATATAAAGTTAGATTCTTCGCTGCGCTCAGAATGACAAACCTTCACCTTCCAACCATTTTCTCTACTTTACAAACTGATTCTCAAGCGCTTGGAACATCCGCGCGGAAGGACAAAACTTTCGTATCTTCAGCGATGCAACGGCAAAATGATATAATTGCGGCGTGCCATTGTCTCGTTCCTCCGGTTCTTCGCCCTCGTCGTCTCACAATTCCCAATCGAGTACTCGATCTTCGCGCGCAAGTGCGATGACGCAGCCTTTGCGCGCCGCCGCACTGCTTTCAGTGATGTTGCTTTTAGCCCGCGTCGTCGGTTTAGTGCAAACGGTTGTAGTGGGAACCCTCATCCCACGCGGCGATAACGATGCTTACAAAGCGGCCTTCGGCCTCATCGAATTTGTCAATTACTTGGTTGCAGGCGGCGCGCTTTCAGTGACGTTTATCCCTCTTTTTACGTTGTTCAAAAACAACGATAATGAGCGCGACGCATGGCGCTTCTTCTCGGCCATTGCAAGCATAATGACATGTATTCTCGTTGTCATCATTACGCTGAGTTACCTACTGGCAACTCCTGTGGCACGCTGGTACTATTCCGGTTTCGATGAAGAACGCCTCGCCTTAACAGTCAAAATGACGCGGATTTTGTTGCCCGCTCAGATCTTCTTTTACCTGGGCGGAATGATTGTCGGCGTCCTCAATGCGCATAAGAGATTTGGCGCGTCGAGCTTAACAGGTGTGGCTTACAATATCGTCGCGCTCATTACTGGCGTTGCGCTCTGGTTTCTGCTCGGACACAACTCGGTTGGTTTTGCATGGGGCATTTTGATCGGCGCTTTTTTCGGCAATTTCTTATTGCCCCTGGTAGCCGCACTGCGCGCGCCTTCTGCCGAACGCTTACGTTTTCGTTTTCTGCTTGATTTTCGTCAGCCTGGCGTTGCGAGATTTTTTCGCAACACTTTGCCAATTATGCTCGGCGTGTCGTTTCCCGTCATTGACCAATTCGTTTTGAAACACTTCGCTTCGTTCCTGCGCGAAGGCACAATAGCACAACTCGACAACGGCAATCGCGTGATGTTAGCGCCACTGGCGATTTTGGCGCAGGCCGCCAGTGTCGCGGCATTTCCGTATCTTGCGGGCGATAGCGCAACAAAACAATGGAGCAAATTCGCCGATTTCTTGCGCAGCGGTTTACGACGTTTACTGTTCATTTCATTGCCCGCTTCGACGTTGTTGATTTTGTTGGCGCAACCGCTTATTATCATCGTCTTTCGGCATGGCGAGTACTCGATGTTCGATGCGCAGGAAACCGCTCTCGCTTTCGCATTTTATTGCGTCGGCTTATTTGCGTGGGCTGGCCAGCAGTTAGTGGCGCGCGGCCTTTACGCGCTGCAAGACACTGTAACTCCAACGCTCATCGGTAGTATTTTGACGATCTTTTTATACATTCCACTCTGCTGGCTGGCCGTGCGCTGGAACCGACATGAAGTTCTGGGCCTGGCGCTGGCAACCAGCGTTGGCGCCAGCGCGCATTTTTGCGGCGTCTTCATCGCGTTGGAACGAAAATTGGCGCAACGAGAATACGCGACATCGTTGCGCAGCGAACGCGTCCTGGGAACGTTATTGCGAACGCTCGCCGCCTGTTGCATTATGGGAATCGTCGGATTATTGGTTAAAAATTTCGCGGACGCGCATTTACCGCACAACCGCATCGGCGATATCGGACGTTTGTTTGTCATCTCGACAGTTTCGGTCGCGGCGTTCATCTTCGCGGCGCAGCGATTTCAAATCCCAGAATGGGCGTGGCTCCAAGGCAAAATCCTGCGCCGCAAGCGTTGAATAAGAATCGACCTTTGTCAACGAACCCCAAGCATAGGCGTGGGGCTGAATTAACTGTCACGTCAGCCCCGCGCTTACACTTGGGGTTCTTTGACAATGCCATCGAGTACTCGATGGCGCTTCAAACTCCGGCATCGGCTTTGCGACTGCTGGCTTTATTCCCAAACGGAGGCGAATATCATGAGCGCAACAGATGACAAGGCACGCGGCACCGCCAACGACGCGGTTGGTAACGTAAAACAGGCTGTCGGCAACGCGACCGGCGACGAAAACTTGAAGGCCGAAGGCGCCGCGCAAGAAACCAAAGGCGATGCGCAAAAAGCTATGGGCAACGTCAAAGACGCCGTTTCGGGTGCATTGAAAAACGCGGGCGACGCGATTAAAGGCTCCGGCAGCTAATCGTTTCAAAACGACAAAAGAACCGCTGAAATCTCAATTTCAGCGGTTCTTTTGCGTTCGAGTACTCGATTAAAAGCCAACGAACCCAAAGCGTCAGCGAGGGAGCCACTTTCACGTTATAGCTCCCTCGCTGACGCTTCGGGTTCGTTGGCTTTTAATCAAAACTGCAAATCAATCACAGCTGAAACGCCAACGCCAGGCACGCGCTTCATGTCGGTGATGCTGCGCGTATTGACGGGAATCAAGACACGGCCTTGCACGTTATTGACAATCGGCAAATTAGCCGACAATTGCGCCACGGCTTTGGTTTGATCAATGCCTTGCGGGGAACCGGAAATCTGCACGATGCCGACGGCTTTGCGCGTGCCCAGTGAAATCACCGGCACGACTTTGGTAGCGATGCCTTCCTGCGCAAAGTTCTTTTGTCCCGTTACGCGGCGCAATACGCTGTCGATCTGCGGCCCAAACTTATCGGCGATCACAATCGCGCCGCCCGCTTTCAAAAGGGTGCCAAAAATATCTGCCGAAGCCGCGCCCGCGCCGAACGTCACCGCCAGAATCGCAATCGTCGTCGCTTTCTTCTTGTTCATTTTCATCGTCGTTTTCTCCCAATCAAATTTGATAATCGCATCATAATCGTTGTCCCTTGAACAAAGTTCATCAAAGTTGCTCGCTGCGCCATCGAGTACTCGATTCAACTTCCACAAAATTGAAAGTTCGATTGGCAATAAGTCGTGTTATATTATCAATATGTCGGATAAAATGGTTGTGGGAGTTTCAACATGAGACGAGATTTGGCGGTTATTTTCGGACTTTCTCTGGTGCTTGCGATGCCATCGTGGGCGCACAGTCATGGTGCGAGGCGCAAGTTGAGAACACGGGTTATTGTTCTTCCGTTGGTTACAGTTGGCGACGGCGAGAATCGCGCGAAAAGTGCGGCACAAGCTTTTGCCAGTGCTGCGCGACGCTACCCATTCGCCACGCAATTTAAGGTTAGATGGTGGGGCGCGATGATGCCGACGTGGCGTTTTGCGGGCACAGCAGTTTATAATCGCGCGACGAAAACAATTCACGTTTATGAAGGACAGTCGCACGAGGCGGAAGTTTATCGTCGTTATTACATTTTTTCTAAGGTAGACGATACGAAGTTGCAGCCTTTAGCGGCCATGTATTTGGCTCGTCGAATGCAGCCGAACGAGGAACAAGGCCAAGGATTTTTCGACGACCTGGCGAAGCTGGGTTGCCCGAAAAGGACGGTTTCCAATTACGTAGTCGAATATTGGGAACGCGGTGCTTAGTCGCGGCGAATTGACCGCAGGCGCGGAAACTGATAAATTGCGTTGTGCAGCCATTCGCACCAAAGCGTTGTTTTCAAAGGTGGGGCGCGCTTTTCGAGTACTCGATGATCGAGTTTGAATCGAGAACGGGCGTCGCGAAAGGGAAAATGCGTGGAGGAAACCTCGCGGTGGCGCGTGTCAACCTGAAGCGTTGATTGAGAAAATCGGCGTTTCTTCGCACGAAAAGGAGCACGCAATGACATCATCTTCCGTCGAAAAATCTCTCGGCGCAAGCACACAAAACGGCCACAGCAATGGCCAAACCGGAAGCGAATCGAGTACTCGATCTCGCTTGAAGGGATTGAAATGCCGCGAATGTGGCGCGCAATACGAACTGGCGCCCAAGCACGTTTGCGAGTTTTGCTTCGGGCCGCTCGAAGTCGAATACGACTACGAAGCGATTGCGCAAACTTTGTCGCGCGAATCCATCAAAAACGGGCCTTATTCGATCTGGCGTTATCAGGATTTGCTGCCGGTCGAAGGCACGCCGCGCGTCAACCTCGAAGCCGGTTTCACGCCTTTGGTGCGCGCCGAACGTTTGGGCAAAGCGCTCGGCATCAAAGAGCTTTACATCAAAAACGACACGGCGAACCCGACCTGGAGTTTCAAGGATCGCGTTGTTTCGGTCGCGCTGTCTCGCGCTGTCGAGTTCGGTTTCGATACCGCCGCGTGCGCTTCGACTGGCAATCTGGCCAACAGCGTCGCCGCGCACGCCGCGCACGCCGGAATGAAATGTTACGTGTTCATTCCGAGCGATCTCGAAGCCGGCAAAATCATGAACTCGCTGGTTTATAAGCCGAATGTCGTCGCTGTCAAAGGCAACTACGACGAAGTGAATCGCCTGTGCAGCGAAATCGCCGACCGCAATGCGAGTTGGGCGTTTGTCAACATCAACGTGCGACCTTTCTATAGCGAAGGCTCCAAGACTTTGGCGTATGAAGTCGCCGAACAATTGGGTTGGCGCGCGCCGGATCACGTCGTGATTCCGATTGCGTCAGGTTCGATGCTGACCAAGATTCACAAAGGCTTCAACGAGTTCAAAAAGCTGGGTATCATCGAAGATAAGCCGGTTCGCATCAGCGGCGCGCAAGCCGAAGGTTGTAGTCCGGTCGCAACGGCGTTCGCCAGCGGAAGCGATTTTATCAAGCCGCAGAAACCGAGCACAATTGCCAAAAGTCTCGCCATTGGCAATCCCGCCGATGGTTGGTACGCGCTTGACGTGATTACCAAAACTGGTGGAAATTGCGCCACGGTTTCCGACGACGAAATCGTGGACGGCATTAAATTGCTGGCCGAAACCGAAGGCATTTTTACCGAAACCGCGGGCGGCGTCACCATCGGCGTACTCAAGAAGCTGGCCGAACAAGGCAAAATCAAGCCCGACGAAGTGACGGTCGCTTACATCACCGGCATCGGCTTGAAAACGCAGGAAGCAATTGCCGGAAAAGTCGGCGAACCGTTCACCATCGAGCCAAACCTGAAGTCGTTTGAAGATGTTGTCAGGAGTTGATCGCCATGAACGTTGTCGTTCACGCACCTTTTCCATTTGACGTTTATCTGAATGGACAGTCAGAAGTTCAGGCCGAGGGCACAACTCCGCGCGAAGTTCTTAAAGACTGGACTGCGCGGTATTTAAGAGACGAACACGCCTTTCGCGTTCTTAACGAAGAAGGACAAATCCGCGGATTTACGCAGATCTACGTTGGCGACAAAGTTTGTTTCTGTAAACTTCCTGGTAAGTTAGTCGATGAACTTGACCTACCTCTTAAAGAAGGCGATGAGATTTTCGTTGCTCCCGCCATCTGTCATTTACTTTTACGACGTATCTTAGGAGAACCGATTATGTCCGTTTTAGTTCGTATTCCCACGCCGTTGCAGAAATTGGTCGGCGACAAGTCCGAAGTGCAGGCCGAAGGTTCGACGTTGCGCGAAGTTGTGCAATCGCTCGCCGGTCAGAACGAAGAGTTCAAGACGCGCTTGCTGGACGATAGCGGCGAATTGCGCCGTTTCGTCAATGTTTACGTCAACGAGGAAGACGTGCGCTTTCTACAGAAACTCGACACGCCTTTGAAAGACGGCGACGAAGTTTCGATTGTGCCCGCGATTGCGGGTGGAAAATAGGAGCCAGTGGAAAAGGATGAGAGACGAGAAACGACTTTCGAGTACTCGATTTCTCATCCCTTTCACCTTTCCTCTCACCCTTTTCTTATGAAAGATCGTTTTCACCTGACGTTTCCCCGCGAGCAAGTCGCGGAACCTGTGGTTTGCAACGTCGCCAAAAAGTTCGATGTCGTCTTTTCGATTCGCCGCGCCAGCGTTGATGCGCAAGCCGGTTGGATGGATTTGCAATTGGAAGGCGACGAAGCCGAAGTCGAGCGCGCCGTGCAATATATTCAAAGCTGCGGCGTGCGCGTTGACCCGATTGAAGGCGACATCATCGCCGGTTAGTTTCGATGGTTACACTAATTTCGTTCGCAAAAACGGCGCAAATAAACGCGAATTTCTTTTTGAAGAATAGCGTTCTTTCGCGCCGTTTTTGCGAATGAAATTAGTGTAACCATCACGGAATCGAGTACTCGATATGAACTTTTCAGGAATCGCCGACGAAGCCGGACAAAGTTTGCAAACTCAAATTCGCGCGCACCGCGAACTGGGCTGGAACTTCATCGAAGTGCGCAACGTGGACGGCGTACAGTTCACTGACATTTCTGACACAAAGTTCGATGAATGTTGCGCGCAATTGGAAGCCGCGAACCTCAAAGTTTCCTGTTTCGCGTCCGGCATTGCGAATTGGGCGACGAAAATTAGCGACGATTTTCATCTTTCGATTCACACGCTCGAACGCACCATCAAGCGGATGCAACGCTTGAACACCAAGTTCATTCGCGTGATGAGTTATCCCAATGATGGTTTTTCGGATGACGATTGGCGCGATGAAGTTGTGCGTCGCTTCAAGGAAATGGGCGCGCGAGCGGAAGCGGCGAACGTTATTTTAGTCGTTGAAAACTGCGATGGTTGGGCCAGCACATCGCCGGAAAATTATGCGCGTTTCTTTGAATTAGTCAATTCGCCCAACATCCAAGCGGTTTATGACACGGGAAATCCCGCTTCGCACGGCGACATCAACACCTGGAACTGGTATCAAGCCGCGAAACCGCATCTCGCGTATTTGCACATCAAGGCGCATACAACGGGCGATAACGCGCAACATACGTGGCCGGATGTTGGCGAAAGTTTTGTCGAAGAAACGTTGCGCGATTTGTTCGCTGCCGGTTACGACGGCTTTGTCTCGATTGAGCCGCACTTGAAAGCCGTGGTTCATGAAGGCAAAACCATTTCAGACGCAGAAGCGGCATTTCAAACGTATGTCGAATACGGGCAGCGCTTGATGCAATTGGTCGAAAAGATGAAGGCATGAGAGTTACGCCAACACTGTTGTCTAAAACGGCGCAAAACAACGCGGCTTCCTTCAAAAACCATGTCGTTCTCGCGTTGTTTTGGCGAACGAAGTTGGCGTAACTCTCACGAAATCGAGTACTCGAATGGATACATTATTAATCACCGGCGGAACGGGCTTTCTGGGTTGTCATATTGCGTCGCGCTATCTGCGTGAAGGCTGGAACGTGCGGCTTCTGGACGTTTTACCGCTGACTGAACCGGAACTTTTGGACGCGCAAAAAGAAGGTCGCGTCGAAGTTGTGGAAGCCGATGTTGCCGATGCGCAAGCTGTCGAAAAAGCCAGCGAAAACGTGCGCACCATTGTTCATACCGCCGCCGCGTTACCGATTCAAGGTTCGCGCGACAAGATTATGGACACCAACGTCGGCGGCACCAAAAACGTTTTGGACGCGGCGAAAAAGCACAACGTGCAGAAAGTCGTGCACATTTCGACGACGGCGGTTTATGGCGTGCCGAAGATTCATCCGCTTTATGAAACCTCGCCGATTGTGCCTTTGGGACTTTACGGAATCTCCAAAGTCGAAGCCGAGAAAGCCTGCGACCAAGCGCGCGAAAACGGCGTAGACGTCACGATTATTCGCCCGAAAACCTTCATCGGAACCGGACGTTTGGGCATTTTCCAGATTTTGTTTGAGTGGATTCGTGAAGGCCACAGAATTCCGATTATCGGAACCGGCAACAATAAATATCAATTGTTGGCAGTCGAAGATTTGGTGGACGCGATTTATCGTTCCACAACGCAGCCGAACCACAATGAAACGTTCAACATCGGCGCGAAGGAATATGGCGCAGTTCGCCAGGATTTGGGCGCCTTGATTCGTCACGCGAAAAGTGGCGCGCGTCTGGCTCCGCAAGCGCCGTGGCTGGTGCAACCGATCCTTCGCATACTCGAATTGGCGAAATTATCGCCTTTGGTCGAATGGCACTACAAAACGGCCAATCAGGATTCGTTCGTCGATTGCTCGCACGCCGAAGACGTTTTAGGCTGGCGCGCCGAAAAATCGAACGCGCAAACTCTCATCGAAACCTACGATTGGTACATGGAACATTATCAGGAATATCTCGATAAAGTGGGCCTGACGCATCGCGTCGCGTGGGATCAAGGCGCGCTGAAGTGGCTGCGCAAAGTGATGTAATTGTCTATTGATAAAGCAAAGCCCCTTAAATAAACTTGAACAACTTTGAGACGGAGCCATCGCCCGACAAATTTTGAACCCTTGAGGTGCTTATATGAAAAAGATATTTTCCCCTGTCGTGGCCGCACTTGCTTTGGCTTCGCTTGTATCAACGCCGTCGCAAGCACAGGCGCAAACGACGACGAGCGAGGAAATTTCAAATGTCGCTCAAAATGCCAGTGACATTGCCAGATGGAACGCTTATCTCGAAGCGCATCCGCAAACGTTTTCTTGGCGAGCGCACAACGAACTGCGCCATCTTTATTCGTTCACCGACACTGCGAAATCAATTCAGCAAGTCGACATCATTCTGGCGCATTCGTTTATGGACAGTTACATGTTGAACGTTCTAAGCGATTTTCAAATGGGCAAGGACAACGATGTGGCGGCTGTTGAGTTGTTGGACAAAGCGAATCGTTATGCGTCGTCACCCTTTTTGCGAGCCGCGTGCTTGCTCCAAGCTGCCGAGATTCGCCGCGCGCAGGGGCATTTTGCTGAAGCGCGAACACTGAATCAAAGCGCTGAAATTTCCGCGCGCCAGGCGCGCGAAAGCCTTCAAAAAGCCGACCGCATCCGCTTGAAGAGTTACCAGAAACTGGCGCGTCTTCAATTGGACGCACTGCGTTTATACTAACGACCGCGAAGCCAATCGCCTGAATGCTGTTTCACACGCTGCAAATCGAGTACTCGATGAGTTAGCAACTTGCTATGTTTCCTCGTCGCATGGTTCTCGATTTCCAAGGTCGCCGCCTTTCTGGTGCGCGGCTTTTTGCCATTTTGAATGCAAAAGACGGCGCCTGGACTTGGACCAGCGATTCGAGTACTCGATTGCCTTTTCAAGACGGCAGCGGCGATATTTTAGGCGAATTGCAACGCGCACTTTCCTGGTGCCGCGAAAGTTTTCCAAATGGCTCCGCATTAGGTTTTCTTTCTTACGATTTGGCGCGACAAATCGAGCCGCGCGCCTTCGCAACGACCAAGCTCGATGAACTTCAAATTCCTGATGCGCGCTTGGTGTTTTACGAAGAATTGTTGAACCAGTCGCAGCCATCCATTGAAGATGCGAACCTTTCGCAAAGTTCCGGGCGCATGGCGCGCGCTGGGACATTGAACAGCGAGAACCTGACGCCTCAATATCAAACTTCCATTGCGCAGATTTTGGAATGGATCGCGGCAGGCGATATTTATCAGGCCAATTATACGCAGCGTTTTACGCAGCCTTTGCCCTGCTCGCCCGCGCAACTTTACGAACGTTTACGCGCACAAAATCCCGCACCATTTGCGGCGTTTTTAGAATGGGACGATCTGGCGATTGTTTCCAATTCGCCGGAAAAGTTTTTGTCGCTGAAGAATCGAGTACTCGAAGCGCAGCCAATTAAAGGCACGATGCGGCGCGGACGCGATTCCCAAGAAGATGAAGCATTGAAGCGTCAACTGCAATTTTCACCCAAAGATCGCGCCGAAAATGTGATGATCGTTGACTTGTTGCGCAACGATCTGGGACGCGTTTGCGAATACGGCAGCGTTCATGTTCCCGAACTTTTCGAGGTGCAAACGTTTCCGACGCTGCATCATCTGGTTTCCACCGTGCGCGGAACTTTGCGCGCCAATTGCGACGCGATAGATGCGATTCGCGCGTGTTTTCCGTGTGGTTCAATTACCGGCGCGCCAAAGATTCGCGCCATGCAGATTTTGGATGAACTGGAAAATGTGCGGCGCGGCGTTGCAATGGGCGCGATTGGATACTTCGCTTTCGACGGCGACATGGAATGGAACGTGGCGATCCGCACCGTGACTTGCAAAAACGGCCACGCCTTTTTTCACGTCGGCGGTGGCATCGTGGCCGATTCCCATGCGCAAAACGAATACGAGGAAATGCAACTCAAAGCGCAAGCGATCCGGCAAGCGTTGCGTTCAACTTCTTGATATGTAGAAGCCTTTTGGGTCGTATGCTCTTCACTGGCACTCCATTCAGGAGGACAGATGGAACAAACCACATATTCACTACCTGCACGCAGAATGTCCTGAATGACAAACTCTTAGACGCATTAAGAATCGATTTAGGGTGATTCGCCAGCAAGACGGAAGTTTAAATCGTGAGGGGTTGACAAGCATTCATTCAGGACTTGCTGAAAAGGCAGGCGTGCAGCAGCTTCGACAGCCTTCTCTCTATGAAAGGCCCGTTCAAATTCTAAAACCACCTGTTTCTCATCCACAAGTACTGGCGTGCTATCTTGGAGATATGCAACAGCCGTCACGCCGATTTTTCTTTTAACTCTTGCAAGAACAGTTGGCCACAACTCCACTAATTCTTCCAGGTTGTTTATCTTTCTCCCTCGGCTTTTTGATGTTTTTTGTCCGATTGTCATTTCAACACCAGATAATTCATCAAAAACTTGCGAATTCAACTCGTCCCTTATCTCAATAATTTTTTGTTCAATCCATAAAGACGGCATTATATTTTGAGCGGCAGCAATGATTTCAGCATCCGCAGCTCCGGATTTAATCCTGTTCCGTATGGCATCTTCTAACGCTTGTGCAGTTTTAGAAGTTAGTCTTTTTTCCAATGCTAACGATGCGGCACTTTGCGTGCTAACAGCAAAAGACTGGCTTCTGTCCTGAGTTCGAACAATCTCCAATATCTCCTGCAAAATTTCACTATCTGAACGTGTAGATGCCACGACTGCGCTTGGTTGCGCAGCTATCTTTTGTAGTTGTTCCTCCAGTTCCGACCACAATTTATCGAACAAGCTATTAAGAATCGTCTCGGAAGGCCCGCGTTCTCCCTCTTCTTGAACGGCGGAGTTAATAGTGTGCACGAGTTTACGAATATCGTCTTTTGCTCTTGTAGTGTGCTGAAAACTTCCGAGCGGCGGTTGAACATCCGCAGGTTTAATATCCAAAAGCAAAGTCCAAACGTAGGCGTCTTTAGTTTTCGAGAGGGCACCCGCTTCGAAATGAATCCATGTGGATTCTAAATTGTCTCGAGTGAGACAAATGACTCCGAATCTTGATTCTTCCAGTTGATTTGAGATTTCAGAACTCCAACGTCGACCTTTATCGATGTCAACTGAAATCCAAGGATCAACTGCTTGGATGATCTGAGGAATCCAATTCTTCAATGTCTCAGCTACAGCTTTGCTTTTTATGCCTGACCAACTGAGAAAAATCTTCATAATACACTCCATTTTATCTCATAGTTCTCGAAAAAAAGAATCGAGTACTCAGATTGAGTACTCGATTCTTTTTCGATGGAGGCGCGGAGAATCGAACTCCGGTCCGCAAAGCGAAACACACAGGCGTCTACAGGTTTAGACGGACTTTAATTTAAGCGCTGCGCCATCGGTCTGTCAGCGAAAGCGAGCGCCGATTTCGTATCATTGCCAGTTCAATCCGAAGAACGAACAAACTTCTTCATGAACATCCGTTTAGATGATGTCAAGTGAAACCAACGGACAAATTTTCACAAGACATGGCCGCCTTAGGCAGCCAGAGCCAGGGGTTCCTGGTATGTGTTGGCAGTTAAATGTTTTGAGCTGTTTAACGAGTCTGCCCAACTCGACCTGCGACCCATGCTTTCAGGCTCCACGTCGAAACCTGTCGCCCCCAAAGTAACTACTTAAAAGATGTTGGAAGACGACGATTATTCTAACACGTTCCACGCCACCAATTCAGCTCTTGCAGCACAAAATAGAAAATCGAGTACGCGAATGTTCGCCTGAAAAACAAAACCCGATTTCCATGGTTTTGTTATAATTTCTCTACTGCAAGCCGCGTAGCCCTTTGCCGTTCCCCGCTGCCGGACGCTTTGCGAATTGTGAACCCGACGTTTGCGCCTGACCTTTCGTCGTTTCTGCGAACGTCCTCTTCCCTTAAGATGAACGCCTTTCTCGAAAAATTCGTGTTCGCCCTGCTCGCTTT
This sequence comes from Abditibacteriaceae bacterium, assembly GCA_965277285.1. GTDB lineage: Bacteria > Armatimonadota > Abditibacteriia > Abditibacteriales > Abditibacteriaceae > DASVUS01. The sequence continues at coordinate 1,303,894 of OZ255721.1, forward strand.
GTTACTTTTAGCGAGTTTTGGTGCTGCCGATTTTTCACTGTTGCGCGAGTTTTTACTCTTCGCGCCGTTTGCTCCTCTTTTCATCCTTCGCTTTCGCGCGTTTCCGTCCGCGAACGCGCCTGTAACGCTCTCGGCGAGACTTTCGAGTACTCGAACATCGGGCGACGGGCGTTTTCTGCGACTTGCAGCCAACATCACAGCCTTTCACTGGAACGAAGCTTGTTCCCGTGAAACATCAGGAGACGCCCGTGCAACCCACCACACTTTTTCTTATTCTCGGAGCCTTGATCGTCGGAATCGCCGGAACTTACTTCTTCCTTTCCTCGCAACAGAAAGCTCTTTCCTCCAAAACCGAAGACGCTTTACGCGCTGCACAACAACGCGCCGATGAAGCGCGACGCCAGGGCGAAACCGCGACCAGCCAACTGGAAGCGCGCCACAAAGAACTTCAACTTGAAGCGCGCGACGAAGTGCAACGCGAAGTCGCGCGCCTACGCGAAACCATCGAGCGCGAAACACAGGAACGCCGCACCGAAGTCAAAGACCTGGAAAAACGCGTGCGCGACCGCGAACTGCAAGTCGATGGACGCGCTCGCAACCTTGATCGCCGCGAAAAAGCCATCGAAGCGCGCGACGCCGAATCTCTCACCAAACTTTCGGACGCCGAACGAGTACTCGAACAACAAAAACACGAACTCGAACGCGTCGCAGGCCTTCCACAAAACGAAGCGCGCGAGATTTTGCTGCAACGCGTCGAGCAAGAAGCGCGCGATGAAATGAATCATGTCGTGCGGCGCATCGAAGAACAAATGCGCGAAGACGCCGAAAAGAACGCGCGCAAAGTCCTTTCCCTCGCCATCCAACGCTGCGCCGTCGATCAAACCGCCGAGACTTCGGTTTCCGTCGTGCCACTTCCAAGCGACGATCTCAAAGGTCGCATTATCGGGCGCGAAGGCCGCAACATTCGCACTTTCGAGCAATTGTCCGGCTGCGATCTCATCATTGACGACACGCCCGAAGCGGTTGTGATTTCCTGTTTCGAGCCGATGCGCCGCGAAATCGGTCGCGTTGCCTTGACCAATTTGGTGACGGACGGGCGCATTCATCCAGCGCGCATCGAAGATATGCTGGAAAAAGCGCAGGCCGAAGTGCAGCAGAAAATGCGCGACGCAGCGGAAAAAGCCACCACCGAAGCGGGCGTTCGCCTATCGAAACCCGTACTCGAAGTCTTTGGGCGCTTGCTTTATCGCACCTCTTACGGTCAGAACATTCTGAAACACAGCGTCGAAGTTTCGGCTTTGGCTGGCATGGTCGCGGCGGAAATCGGCGCCGACGTTCAAGTCGCCAAGCGCGCCGGTTTACTGCACGACATCGGCAAGGCGCTCGACCACGAATACGAAGGCACGCACGTCGAACTGGGCGAAGAAATCATGCGCCGCAACAAGGAAAGCGAAGCCGTCATTATCGCCGCCTGCGAACATCACATGGATGTCGGCGCGATGAGTTCAGTCGAAAGCGTCATCGTTCAAATCGCGGACGCGATTTCTTCAGCGCGTCCTGGCGCACGGCGCGAAAACGTCGAGACTTACGTGAAACGCTTGCAGAACCTGGAGAAAATCGCGGATAGTTTCGAGGGCGTCGAAAAAGCCTTTGCGATTCAAGCCGGACGCGAAGTTCGCATTATCGTGCGCCCCGACCGCGTGGACGACTTGCTATCGCTCAGAATGGCGCGCGATGTGGCACAACGCATCCAAGACGAAATGACCTATCCCGGCGAAATCAAAGTTACCGTGATTCGAGAAACACGCTCCGTCGATTACGCACGATAAGAAGTGATTGGTTGTCAGTGTTCGGTAATCAGAATCCGCTTCCGGGACTCGATTCTGACGACCGAACTCTGACAACCGATCACTGATTTGCCGCCTTCATCACAACAGGAATCTCACTTTTATGGAAACATTGCGCGTGTCGTCTAAAAGCAAGCCGAACACCGTCGCGGGCGCGATTGCCGGCGTGGTGCGCGACAAAGGCGAAGTCGAAGTGCAAACCGTCGGCGCAGGCGCACTCAATCAGGCGATGAAAGCGATTGCGATTGCGCGCGGTTTCCTGATTTCGGGCGGCATTGATCTGGTTTGCACACCTTCGTTTTCCGATATTCTCATTGAAGGCAACGAACGCACCGCGATTCGCTTGCACGTTTTTCCGAAAAATCGCTGAAATACGAATATCGAGTGCTGGATTTGGCAACGAACCCGAAGCGTAAGCGATGGGTCTTCTGTTCAATAACAGTTTGTGCGTGCGACGAACTCAAACGCATTTCGATGGAAGACCCGTCGCTTACGCTTCGGGTTCGTTACGAAAATTTAATATTATGAACGAAGTTTTGGTTGTGGGTTCGGTCGCATTGGACAGTTTGGAAACGCCATCTGGCACAGTCGAAAATGCGTTAGGTGGCGCGGCGACTTATGGCTCGGTTGCGGCCAGTTTGTTCGCGCCGGTTCATCTGGTTGGCGTCGTGGGCGATGATTTTCCCGAAGAACATCTCGCGTTTCTCAAATCGCGCCACATTGATCTGGCGGGCTTGCAAGTTATTCAAGGTGGCAAAACGTTTCGCTGGAAAGGCGATTATCTGGGCGATTTGAACCAGGCCGTAACGCACGACACGCAGTTGGGCGTCTTCGAGCATTTCGAGCCGACTTTACCCGAACATTATCGGGACGCGCAATTCGTTTTTCTGGCGAACATTCATCCCGCTTTGCAATATCGAGTACTCGAACAAGTGCAAAACCCGCGTTTGGTGGTCTGCGACACCATGAACTTGTGGATCAATCTAGCGCGCGACGATGTTTGGAAAGTTTTCAGTCGCGCCACAATTGCAGTTCTCAACGATGGCGAAGCGCGACTTTTGACCGAAGAAGAAAACCTAATTCGCGCCGGTCAGAAAATCCTCAAAAGCGGCCCGCAACACGTCATTATCAAAAAAGGTGAGCATGGCGCAATGCTTTTTTCGCACGATCAATCGCACAACGAAGTTTTCATCGCGCCCAGTTATCCTTTGGCCGAAGTCGTTGATCCAACGGGCGCAGGCGACAGTTTCGCGGGCGCACTCATCGGTTATCTGGCGAAAACGGATAATTTGTCGCGCGGAAATCTGCGCCGTGCGGTGGTTTATGGCGGCGTTGTCGCTTCGACGACGGTGCAAGATTTTTCGCTTGGCGCGCTTCGAGTACTCGATATGCAAGAAGTCGAGCGGCGCTACCAAGCGGTCAAAAACATGAGCGCGTTTTGAAATGCAATTGACGTACTGCGATCGAGCGGCGAACGCTTTTAAAACACGGTGCGCAAAACCTGAACAGAAGAAGCAAAGCGCGTGGCTAACCACCGCGCGCTTTTTCCTGCTCCTCTTGCACTACTAAGATTTTAGATGTAGTATTAAAGAAGTGAGGTGAACGACATGGCGCGTGAAGTGTCTCGAGGCGACATCGGGAGTTTGGTGCTGGCGGTTTTGGCGGGTGGCAAGTGTCACGGCTACGCTTTGGCGCGCGAGGTGGAGCGTCGTTCGGCGGACGCTTTGAAATTGCGCGAAGGCTCGCTGTATCCGGCGCTGCGGGTTCTGGAAGCCGACGATCTCATTTCGGGCGTGTGGGAAGAAGGCGCGGGCGGGCCGTCGCGCCGCGTGTACTCGATTACGTCGAAAGGACAGGCCGAATTGGAAAAGCGCGGGCGCGAATGGCGAGCGTATGTCGAGGCGGTCGGAGCAATCTTAGGAGGAGCGCATGGACAAGAAGCTTGAAACGTATTTGCAAACGGTTGAATCGGAATTGGGCGAGATGCGCGCAGCACGGCGCGAAGGCGAGTTGCGCGAAATGCGGCAGCACCTCGAAGCCATCGTCGCGCGCCTGACAGAAGGCGGCTTGAGCCAGGAAGAGGCGACCGAAGCCGCGATTGCGCAGTTCGGCGAGGCGCGGCAAGTCGGGCGCGAGTTGAAGAAAGTAGGAAATCGAAAAGAGTCTCTGCTGCGAACAATGGCGGCACCATTGGGCGGCGCGCTGTGCTATGTGATTTTAAGCCCTTGGATATCTATAATTGACGAGTTCATTACCAGGCTGACGGGTGTGGAACCGTGGCGACACAGTCCCATAGGTGTTTTTCTGCTGATCTGGCCTGTTGCGTTGGCCTCGGGCGCTGTGTCCGGCTTTATCTCGCCTAGTTGGGGTGCAAAGCTTGTGCTGGGTCTGACAGGCCTGTTGCTGGTTCTGATTGGAGTCGGTACGTGGTTTTCTTCGCCCATAACGAGTCAGCTTTTTTGGTCGGAGGCCACGCTTCCGGCGCTGCTTCTCAGCCACGTCTCAGGCATTTTGCTGGGCGCACGTTGGGCCAGTAGGCTCTCGCGAAGAAAGGCGCAAAGACAATTGGCTTGATACGCCATTATAGACATCCGGCGAGTTGCACGAGCTAACGTGAGCCAACACGATCATAAGCCAGCGAACGAAAGGCAGCGAACAAATAACTGTTCGCTGCCTTTTCTTCTTGTGCCAGGAGTGAAGTGAGAAGAATTTCTTACAACCTCCGTACCGCATGATTTTCGGCTTCTGTCCCTCCGCTTATCGAGTACTCGATTTTCACTTGCTCGTTGTGCGGCTTGGGTGCAGCAACGGATACAGCGTTTGCCAGCCGCGTTCCAGGCCTTCATCGAAACGTTCACCCTCATAAATCGGGTCTTCGTGTTCAATCGCCATACCGCCCTCGTAGCCGATTTCATCGAGCGCGGCGATGAAGTGCGTCCAGTTGATTTCGCCGTAGCCCGGAATGCGAAAGCGAAAAATGTCGCCCGTGATGCCGCCTCGATAGCGCGCTTCGGGCATCATTTCGGTATCTTTGGCGTGGACGTGATAAACGCGATCTTTGTATTCTTTCAGGGCACGAATGTGGTCGATGCCTTGCCAATACAAGTGCGACGGATCGAATTCAATTCCCAGAGCTTTCGACGGAACGAGTTTGAACCAGGCGTCCCACACATCGGGGCAACCGCCGAAATTGATCGGTTTGTGCGGCAAGCGCCCGTGAACGCTCATCCAGTTTTCAAAGGCTATGCACATTCCGCGACGCTCGGCTTCTTCGGCGACCGGGCCAAAACGGTCGGCCCACAATTGAAGATTGGTATCCCAATTTTGGCTGGAATCGAAGCCGCTCATGCTGGAGATGACGCGCACGCCCAGCTTTTCCGCTGCATCGAAAGCGCGTATATAAGCGGGCAGAACATTGTTTTCTTGCGGTGAGGAAAACGCCGCGCTGTAAGCCGCCAGAGCGGTGATTGCGATGTCGTTTTCTTTGCACAACTGCGCCGCCTGCTCGATTTTTTCGGCATCGAGTACTCGATCTTCAGCTTTGCCAAAAGCGCCCGTGCCCAGTTCCACGGCATCGAATCCCAAGCGTTTCGCTTTGGTGATGTCTTCAATCTTCCCCGTCAAAAAGCCCAGTTTCATCGTTACTCCATTCCTTTGTCCGGCTAAATATTTCACAACTATTTTACAAATGCCTCAGCCAATTGCGCACGGTTGGTTGAAGATATTTTCTCTCAGCATTTAGGAAACCGTTTGTCGATGTCATAAAACACAAGCCATCTCACAATGTATTTAGTGCCCGAAAATAGCAGTTTGTCATTCTGAGCGCAGCGAAGAATCTAACTTCAACCAGATTCTTCGTTGCGCTCAGAATGACAAACTGCTATTTTCATGTTTTTCCCTTAGCTGGTGGCTTCTAACCTGTCACATCGTCTTCAGTTTTTTCTTTCATAGGAACACGCACTTTCAAGGCCCGCGGCACGATCTCGCAGACCAGAGGCGTTTGCATTTCGACAACTTCACCATCGACTTGCAAATCGAGCGGCGGATCGCTGCGGATTTCGATGCGTTTCGCTTGGTAAAAAGAAACCGCGCGCTCGTGGCGAATATCGCCGAAAAACGTGCTCCACACCAAGCGAAACACATCGCGCAGAAAAAAGCGATGCAGAATGCAAACGTCCAGCAAGCCGTCGTCCATTTTCGCGTCCGGCGCAAACTTCATTTTGCCGCCGATTTCGCCCGCATTGGCAATGACAATCGCCACACCGCGCTTGCGCCGACTACTCTTCCCGTCGCACTTGAGCGTGAAAGTGACAGGACGCGCGCCCAATTCTTTCAACATCGCCAAGACGTAAGCCGCTTTTCCCAGCGTTTCTTTTTGCTCCGTACTCGCCTGCGAAACCAGGCGTTCGGTCAAGCCCAGGCCGACGCCGAGCGCAAAGAAATGCGGACCGCAGCGTCCCAAATCAATGACTTTGTTTTCGCCCGCGACAGCAATCGCAATCGCTTCTTCCACATCGTGCGGAATATCGAGCGCGGCGGCCAGCAAATTCGCGGTTCCGCCGGGCACAATCGACAAAACTGGCGCCTCGTTATCTTCCGCCGCTTGCCCTTCTTTTTGCATCTCGCGCGCCAGGCCATTGACGACCGACATCACGGTTCCGTCACCGCCGCACACGAGAATGTGTTTGGCGTCATCGCAATAAGCGCGGCGCGCCAGTTCGTCGCCTGCAACATCGGGCTGCGTTTCTATCATCGAGTACTCGATGCCGCGCGCACGAAGCGCTTCTTCGATTTGCGCGCGAAAATCGTCGTCCGACGAGCCGGATTTGGGATTAAGAATGACAATGGTTTGGTTCATGTTGCCTTTGGCGTTGAAATGCGCAAAAATGTTCGCATGTGGGATGCTTATGCTACAAAATCAGAGGAATTTGAGTACGAGGAAAACCTTCGTGTCGTTCTTTCCTCGCCTGAAGTCTTTGCGCTTTTGGAGAATAGAAGTTCATTGCATGGCAATCAGTTCCGTTTGCTCCTCGAAAAAGCGACTGGAGAGTCTTGTTACTCCGATTGGACAGCGGAAAAAGTTCGCCAACTTGCAGCAAAAGTCGATTGGAACGCACCCAAACAATACTTGAAAGACATCCCGAACGTCTGGACTTTTTGGGATGAGAGCGAATTCTGGGATTCCTACGGGTGCTGCAAACTCTTCCTCGAAATTTGCGCATCTCACAATTTAGGCATTCACTTTTGCTGGTAAATCTTCAATGGACAGAACTGCCATACAACTTGGCATACAGTGCGTTTTGCCGATCCAGAGCGCGCGCATAAATTTGATGATGCGTCATTTTGGGTTGCAAGGTTTCGCCACGTTCGGCGGGAATCGTGCCAGCATCTTCGATTTCTCCGCACGCTTCGAGCGCCATCAACGCGGCGCCGCGCGCGCTCGCTTCGGCTTCTTGCGACATCAACAACGGCACGCCCAGGCAATCGCACATGATTTGTGTCCAAACCGGCGAATGTCCCAGCGCGCCGCCGCTCGCCACGATTTTCACGCTGTCATTCGGCGTCGGCTGGTTTCGAGTACTCGATAACGTTTTGGAGGCGTTTTCAATCGCTTCAAACAACAGTTCGGCAACCGCTCCAAAACGCAACGAACTGGCTTCCAGGCAAGCGCGCAAAATTTCCAGCGAATTGGTGTCGAGCGTCGCGCCTTCGAGAGCAAAGCGCGCATTCGCGTTCCACAAAGGCGAACGTTCGCCCGCCAAAAACGGCAAAACTGTCAGGCCGTGCGCGTCCGGTTCGAGTTTGGCGATTTGCGTTTCGGCATCGTCGGGAAAGACGAAAGTTTTGCGCGCCCACGCATAAACCACTCCGCCATTGGACAAAGCGCCGCCCAGCAAAACGCGCTTTTTATCGACGCGATAACGCCACAAACCTGTGGGCGCCGCATCTTGATAATCGTGCAACACGACGCGCATGGCGCCACTTGTCCCGACGTTGAGCGCGATTTGTTGCGCATCCACGCAACCGCTGCCGATGTTGGAACACGCGCCGTCGCCCAAAGCGGGAAACCATTTCGCACTTGTCAATTGCGGCCAGCGTTTTTGATATTCATCGCGCAACTCGCCCAAAGGCTGGTTCGCGTCGCACAAAGGCGCCAAGTTTTCGCGCGCAATCGGCAAAGCCTTCAAAGTTTCGTCGTCCCAATCGCAATTGTTCTGGTTGAAAAGTCCGGTTCCCGACGCCATGGAAAGCGAAGCGCGCGCCTGGCCGCACAACTTCAAAGCCAGATATTCGCCGAAACTGATCCATCGCGTACTCGAAGCGAACAATTCCGGGCGCGTGTGATGCAGCCACAACAATTTCGCTGGCCAGTAGCTGGTGTGAAAAACGCAGCCCGTGCGCGCGTGCGTTTCTTCTTCATCTAAAGTCGCGCGCAAAGCGGGAATCCACGGCGCCGCGCGATTGTCCGCCCACGAATATAAAGGCGTCAAGGCTTTGCCGTTTTGGTCAACCGCCATCAATGAATGCCAGAAACAGGAACACGCGACGGCAATCGGCTGCACGTTTGTTGTTTTCAAAAGTTCGTCCACGCATTGCAAAGTGCGCTGGAGCAAGGCGTCGGCGTCAGTTTCCACGCCGCCGTCGGGCGTCGTGCTTTGCGAGTACTCGATTTGCGCGGGCGCGCCGATTTTATCGCCTTTAGCGTCGAACAAGATGGCGCGCGTCGAACTTGTTCCGGCATCGAGAGCTAAAATTGTCGGGGAAGAATCGGGGTTCATGGCGACGCAGTTTAACAAGAGGTTAAGCGCCATTGTGCGAGCTGAGGCGTGTCATAATTAAGACATGAACCAGACAAAATCATCGCAAAGAAAATGGGTGTTTTTGGCCGTGTCGATGATTGGCTTTGTGCCGCTGTTGGCTCATGCGCTTGATGCCTGGCAATATGCGAAATCCGATGATATTGAGAAAGCAAAAATTGATACACAACACATTCTCGCAAGGTTTGAGCAGACGAACGATGTCACGGAAGTTAGGTCTTGGCTTCTTCACGGGCCAACCGAAGCGCCGGGTACGCAAGTCAAGATGACGTTTGGCGAATGGTCATTGCAACACAAAAGCGCGTTCATTGCGATTGTCGAAGGTTTATCGGCTAAACAACAAGACCAATTTGCGCAATCGTTTTGCGAATCGCTGGAGCAGTCATCGCTGAGCGCCAAGTTTAAGACGACTTTCCATGACAGCAAATCAAAAGCTGTGAAAGCGATACTCCAAAGACTGGCCTGAAACTTCTTAATCGCAAAACAGTAGCGTTCTCCCGCCATGAAGAACGGCCATTTTTGTGCGACGACACAAAGTGGCTTCGCATTATGAGTTCCAATGAGACGCTCGCCCAATTTGAAGAATTGTTGGCGCAACGTGCTGGTTTGAACGTGCGCGCGCAGGATCGAGAACACGTCGAGCGGACGCTGTTGTCGCGCGCGCAAACGCGTCAGGAAACTGTGGCGTCGTATCTCGAATGGCTGCAAGGCGCATCCGGCGCGAGCGAGTGGAATGGTTTGTTTGCCGCTCTGACCAACCAGGAAAGTTATTTTTTCCGCGACACCGGACAATTTGACTTGTTGCGCGAACAAATTCTGCCCGAACTCATCGCGCAAAATCGCGCACGTCGCACGCTGAAATTGTGGAGCGCGGGCTGTTCGACGGGCGAAGAACCGTATTCGCTGGCGATGACGTTGGAAACCATGCTGCCGTCTGGCGACCGTTGGAAGGTGGAAATCCATGGCACCGATCTCAGCGAAGCGGCGCTGCAAAAGGCGCGCGCGGGCGTTTACAGCGCGTGGTCATTTCGCAACACGCCCGACGAGCAGCGCGAACGCTTTTTCCAAAAACGCGGTCACGAATGGATTTTGAGCGAAAAATTGCGCCGCTCTGTGCAATTTCGTTACGGCAATTTGCTGGATGACAATTTCGCAAGTCAGGGTTTGCACGACTTCGACTTGATTTTGTGTCGCAACGTTTTTATATATTTTCGCCGCGAGGCTGTGGCGCGCGTGGTGCGCAAGTTTCGTGATACGCTACGCGAAGACGGTTATTTGATGACAGGTCACGCCGAACTGCACGACATCGCGCTGCCCGATTTGCCAGCGCGCACTTTTCCCCAAGGCGTGGTTTATCAACGAACCGCGTCCGGCAAGACATCGAGTACTCGATCTGCGACTTCACTCGTCAACAACCGGCTTCCTCTGGCTTCTTTCGCGCCTTTTTCTACGACGACATCTTCGCTGCAAATTGCACCTTCTGCACGCGCCACTCCAATCACTTTGTCGGCTCATTCCAGGCACGCGAACAACGTTGCGCCGAACGCTGCAACGAGGACTCCGCAAGACGATGACATAAAAGACGTGCAACGTGCTTACGCGTGTTTGCGCGAAGGTCGCAGCGACGAAGCCTGGGAACTATTGAACGCAATTTTCGAGAAGACAAATGGAAACGCGGAACAAAACGGCGTTGCTATCAAGAGCACAGATCAAAATGGCGTAGTACTCTTCGTTGCGCATTGTCTGGCGGCGCAGGCTTTGGCGAACAACGTGCGTTATGAGGAAGCACAGGAACATTGCGCGCGCGCTATTGCCATCGATGCCTTGTCTCCTCTACCTTATAGCGTACTGGCGCGCATTGAAATCGAACGCGCTCAAGGAGAAAATACTGGCAGCGAGAGCGCCAAAGAATGGTTAAAAAAAGTGATTTATCTGGCGCCGCAGTCCATCACGGCGATGGTGGAACTGAGCGCAATTTATCGGCGTGAGGGCGATTTGCGACGCGCCCGCAGTTGGCGCGACGCCGCTTTGCAAGTGCTAAACGATTGCTCCGGTCAAGAATGCCCGAAAAATGAAGACGCGTCTAATGGACATTCCTCTGGAAAAACGTGTCCCATTTCGCCTGATGGCTGCGTGATTTTGCTGCAATGGTCGCTCGACGAGCCGCAAACAATCGACGCAATGCGCCATTCCCTGAAAGAGTTTTAGGAACAACACTCAATAGTTTGCTTACAAAGCGAAACATCGTCACGAATTCCAAGCGTGAGCGTGAGGCTGAAGTATCTGCTACTTTAGCCGCGCTTCAGAATTGCCGTACACTCAACCGTCCTCAATGAGCCGACGCAATTGCTACTTTAGCTCCGCGATCACGCTTGGAATCCGTGACGATGTTTCGTATAACGATGTACATTCAAGTGTCAATCGTTACCAAGTTGTATTTACATTATGAATCGCACAGAATCGAACATCCACAGTCAACGCGAAGCGAGAAACGTTGATTCGTCGGCTGCGACAGTCGACGCTTCTGTGCGCAATAATTATGCTGTCGGCGAAGCGGGCGAAGAGCGACTTTATTTGTTGTTATCGTCGCGCGGCACATTGTACGCGATTGAAGTCAGCGATGTGCGCGAAATTCACGCACTGCCGTCGTTGAATGTTTTGCCGCAAGCGCCGCACGCCGTCGCAGGTGTTGTCAATGTGCGCGGCGATATTTTGCCGGTCGTTGATCTGGCACGTCAAATGGGGCAAACACCGCGTGCTCCCGCGTTGAACGACGGCTTGGTCGTGCTGCAGAACACACAAGATCGTTCGCCGCAACAATTTCGGCCTTTCGCACTTTGGGTTGAAGAAGTGCGCGACATGATCGCGCTTCAAACTTCGCAGATTGAAGTCGCGCCGTTCGATAACGAGTACTCGATGTTGTCGGGTTTGACGCATCATAATGGCGCGGTCGTGTTCATTTTGCAAACCTCCCGTTTGCTTCCTCACGTCGAAATCGCCGCACCGTTCGATACTTCTTCGTTCGATGCTTTCGACAAAATTGAGGCGAGTGCTGCCTTTATCTTTCGCCGTCGTGCGCAAAATCTGGCGCAAGTCGAAAGAACGGAAAGTCAGACTGTGCCGCGCACCGGAGAAGAAACGAGAAACCGAGCCGAGAGCGCGCTGCTGGCGAATGTTTCCGCCCAGATTTCTGCACACGAAAGCACGCGCACAGTTTCGATTGCGCGCGTGCGTTTAGGTGGCGAGGAACATGGCGTAGTGTTGTCACAGGTGCGCGAATTTTGCGCTCTGGAAAGTTTTACGGCTGTTCCCTGTTGCCCGCCGCACATCGCCGGACAAATGAACTTGCGCGGCGACATCGTGACTTTGCTCGACATCGCGCCGCAAATGGGCATTCGCTCTTTCGCCGCGCGCCTGGCGCAACATAATTCGATGCACGATGAAGCCGACGCCACGGGCAACTCTGCCGCTTCCACGCACCTGTTTGGTCAAATTGTGGTGGTGGAAACGCGGGACGCGAACGGCGCCGTGGGATTGATCGGCGTCTTGGTGGACGAAGTTTTCGATGTATTGCACGCGCGCGAAAACGATTTGCGCGCGGTAGACACGGCTTCTGACAACGCAACCAGGAATAACTCCGGCTTTTGTCAGGCGATTCTGTTGCACGATGAAAAAGCGTTGACAATTCTGGATTTAGCATCCATCGTTGCAGACGATAAATGGATCGTCAATGAAACGGTTTAGAAGACGACTCAACAGCGACGCACCGTTTACCAGAACCCCAAGCGTGAGCGCGGGGCTGACGTAACAGTTAATTTAGTGCTGCGCTCACGCTTGGGGTTACAATAAACCATACAAAATCGAGTACTCGAATGGTGAAAATTTATGCTTCGTAACCTGAGAGGGTGTATAGGAATCACGCAAGCCTTCGGAGCATAAGCCGGATCATGGCGAGATAAATCCAGGTTTCACTTGATTTGACATTTTGCTCATAGTCTTTTGAAAGCCTTCGACATCTTCCCAACCATGCAAAAGTTCTTTCGACAACCCAGCGACGCGGCAACGGCACGTAGCCTTTGTTTTCATATTGACGGTTCACCAGGGCATTGCGGCTTATCACTCGGAGCGCAACGCCACAGTTTTCTCGCACCCAAGCCGCGAACTTGTGTCCCCAGTAGCCTGCATCCGCCCAAATCAACTGCAAACGTTGTGAAGGAAAGCGCCACAGGGCTTTGTCTTGCAAAAGTAATTTGGCTCCGTCACGCTCTTGAACGTTGGCAGCATGAACACACACTTGCAACAACAAGCCGTTGGTATCCACTAGAATATGACGCTTGCGCCCTTTTATTTTCTTGGCTGCATCAAAGCCTTTTGGCCCCCTTTTTCTGTGGTTTTGACGCTCTGGCTGTCCAGAATCGCTGCGCTGGGCGCCTCATCCCGTCCATCGGCCTGGCGCACTTGAGAACGCAACGAACTGTGGATACCTTCGAGAGTGCCGTTGTCACGCCAGCGCCGGAAGTGATACCAAACCACAGTGTAAGGCGGAAAATCGTGAGGCAAAGCACGCCACGAGCAGCCGTTGGTCAACTGATACAACAAAGCGTTGACGATCTCGCGTTGGGCGTAAAGCCTGCGCGTACCGCGCGCACGCTGTGGCTCGATCAAAGGGCGCAGCACTTGCCATTGTGCCTCGCTCAAATCACTGGGATAGCTCTGGCGTTTCATAAATGTAAGTCTAACCCTTTCCTATACACCCTCTGAGTTTGACGCGCAAATTATCGTTGTTGGTCGTGGTTTTCGTGCTGGCGTTTGCGGCGTTTGCGACACTTGCGTTTCGCACCTTGAACGATTTGAAGATTCGCGGCCCTTATTACAATCAAATTGTCAATGGCAAAGATTTGGTCGCCGATATTTTGCCGCCGCCGCTTTACATCATCGAATCGTATCTCACGGCTTTGCAGTTGGACGATCCGCAACTTCGCGCCAAAAAAGAGCCGCTCAAAGCTAAAATGGATCAATTGCGCGCCGACTACAACACGCGTCACGATTTTTGGCAAAAGCAGTTGGAAGACACGCCGCAAGACCACGAAATGCGCGAATTGCTGCTGACGACTTCTTACAACTCGGCGCAGGATTTTTATCGGATTTACGATGAGCAGTTTCGCCCGGCGGTTGAGCGCGGCGATTACAAAACGGCAGATCGCATCGTTGACGGGCCGCTTCAGGACGCTTACGAAAGGCATCGCCAGTCGATTGACCGCGTTGTGGAATTGGCCAACGCGCGCAACAAGCAAATCGAAGATGACGCGCAAAACGTGGTTAATCGTAGCACGGCAGCTCTTGGTCTACTGGCACTGGGCATCGTCGCCACCATGATCGTCGGCGTTGGCATTTTTCTTAACCGTTCGATTGCCAGCGCCTTGCGCGAAACGGCGAGCGTATTGTCGAGCACATCGTCGGAAATCGCCACCGCCATCGAGCAGCACGAGCGCACCGCCATGCATCAGGCCGCCGCCGTGCATGAAACGACGGCGACGATGGATGAACTTGATGCGTCGTTTCGCCAAACCGTCGAAGTCGTTACGACAGCCGCCGATACAGCGCGTCAGGCGGCGCGCGTGGCTGAAGGCGGCGTTCACACCGTCGAGCAAACGCACAGCGGCATGACGAGCTTGAAAGAAAAAGTCGGCCTGATCGCCGATCAAATCGCTGGCTTGTCCGAGCAAACCGCGCAAATTGGCAGCATGACGGTTTTGGTGAGCGACCTGGCCAATCAGACGAATATGCTGGCCTTGAACGCGGCTGTGGAAGCGGCGCGCGCGGGCGAACACGGCAAAGGTTTCGGCGTGGTGGCCAGCGAAATTCGCAAGCTGGCCGACGAAAGTAAAAAATCGGCAGCGCGCATCAACGCTCTGGTCGAAGACATTCAACGCGCCACAACCTCAACCGTGATGGCGACCGAAGAAGGCACCAAAACCGTTGATCGCAGCCTGCAACTGGCCGAAGAAACCGTGCGCGCCTTTCATTCCGTGACCGATTCGAGCAACATGGCGTCGCAGGCCGCGCAGCAAACCTTGCTCAGCGTGCCACAACAAGTCACGGCGGTGAAGCAGGTTTTGATAGCGATGGACTCGCTCAACACGGGTGCGCGCGAAACTGCCGATGGTATCGGGCAAACCAAAACCGGCGTCGAAAACCTGCGCCAGACCGCGTTGAAATTGAAGGATATGGTGTAAAAATCTGTCCCGCGAATATCGAGTACTCGAAACGACACAATGGCGTAAAGTAGAAGTTCGCCGGTTTGAGAGCGCGGAAAAAGCAAACAAAACGCCGAGAAACAAAGAGTTTGTCATTCTGAGCGAAGCGAAGAATCTAAAATCAAGCAAGATTCTTCGCTTCGCTCAGAATGACAAACTGCCACTTTTAGCACGTCTACTTTGACGCACTCTTAAACTGACAAAGTGTCGCTTTATGAACCAGTAAAATGCCCTGTTAAACGACTCGCAGTCGAATATCGAGAGCAAAGAACCCAAGTCTCTTATGGCGATAATTGAAGACGCTGAAATGCGCGCTCTTTATGCCAGCGAATGCGAAGAACATTTGCAAGCGCTGGACGAGGGCTTGCTGCAACTGGAAAACGCGCCAGGTTCCTCTGCATTAAACGCTGAAACGTTGAACGCTGAAACGTCCGACCAAAACGCCAGCGACAAAATTCAGACCATCGAAGCGATTTTTCGCGCCGCGCACAGCCTCAAAGGTTCGTCGCGCATGGTGGGAGCGAGCGGCGCTGAAGCCATCGCGCACGCGCTCGAAGATGCTTTGGGCGATGCCAAGCGTGGACGCACTCAGTTGTCGCCCGACGATCTCGACCGATTGGGCATCGGCTTGCGCGCCTTGAGAGCACTGGTCGCCGAAGCTGTTGGAGGGACGCCCGCTAACCTCAATATTTCGCAGGTTCTACGCGAAATTGATGGCGATAAAAACAACAACGATGCGACGCAACACTTTTTTCCAGCCGCTCCAGCCACATTGAGTACTCGAAATCAGGAAAAGCAACAAAGCGAAACCGTGCCCGAACGCATATCTCGTACAGTGGAAAGAATGGCGCTCGACGAAAATCTCAGTGCAGTTTCTTCAACTTCGAGGCTCGCCGCTGCCGATTTCGCTACAACGGAGTTGACTGATTCCAATTCTGCAATGTCGCCTTCATTAGCCTTGCGTGACGAAACTTTTGGGCGTACCTCGTCGCAACTGTTGGCCACACGGGAAAAAGCACCGCTTCAAGAAATATCAGATCAAAAAGCACCCGAGCCGAAAACCTCCGCCACAAAAGACGAATTCAAAATCCAGACGATGCGCGTTCCTCCTGCGCGCCTGGATGCGTTGATGACTTTGGCCAGCGAACTCGCGGTCACGACATCGCGCGTGTCGCGTGGCCTGGCGGCCTTGAGCGAAATCGGCGAATTGTGCGAGCGTTGGCAACTCGATTTGGCGCAGCGTCAGCGACGATTGATGCGCGCGTCCGCGACATCGGCGCGCGAAGTCACGGCGTTGCGCGAAGAAGAAGCGCGTTTGGCGCGGTTGCAGGAATTGTGGCTGGGATTTCGCGCCGTGGTGCCGAAAAACGCCGTTCGCTTGAGCGCGGTCGCCGAAGACATCGAAGAAAGCATTCGCAACGTGCGATTGCTGCCGCTTTCCACGGTTTTCGGCTTGTTCCCGCGTTTGGTGCGCGACCTGGCGCGCGCGCAGGGCAAGGATGTTCAATTCGTCATCGAAGGCGGCGACACGCCCGCCGATAAACGCGTACTCGAAGACATCAAAGACCCTTTGATGCACATGTTGCGCAACTCCGTCGATCACGGCATCGAAACGCCAGACGCGCGCGCACAAAGCGGCAAATCGCCAGCAGCCATACTGCGATTGCGCGCGTCGCGGGGCGCGTCCGGCATCAGCATCGAATTGAGCGACGATGGGCGCGGCCTGGATGAAGACGCGATTGCGCGCGTCGCTTTCCAACGCGGCCTGCATTCGCGCGAAGAACTGGACGCGATGACCCACGAACAAATCCAAAACTTGATTTTCGCGCCCGGCTTTTCGACCAGCGCGACCGTGACCGATGTGTCCGGTCGCGGCGTCGGCATGGACGTAGTGCGACACAATATTGAAAACCTTAAAGGTTCGCTGACGCTTCAATCGCGGCGTGGGCGCGGCTGCACTTTCACCATCCGGTTGCCGCTGACTTTGGCCACGACGCGCGTTTTGCTGGTCGAAGTGCGCGGTGCAAGTGGCCTGCAAATCTTCGCCTTGCCGGTTGAAGCGGTGCAAAGCTTGGTGCGCTTGCGCCAGGAGCAAATTTTTCTGTCGGAAGGTCGCGCCATGTGGGTGCAAAACGACGAAGCGATTCCGCTCTTCTCTCTTGCGCAGTTGCTCGAATTGGCGGCGCCCGCGACATCGTTTGCGCTGGCCGCGCGACCCACAAATCTGCTGCAATCGAGTACTCGAAGCGGCGCGCTTTCGTGCGTGATCTTGTCGGTGGACGGCGAAAAGATCGGTTTGGAAGTCGAGCAGTTTTTGGATGAACAAGATGTCGTTTTCAAAGCGCTGGGCGCGCTTTTGCATCGCGTGCGCAACGTGGCGGGCACGACCATCTTGGGTGGCGGCGAAGTGTGTTTGGTCTTGAACGCGACCGATTTGATGCGTTCGGCGCGTTCCTTCAAAGCGCGCGCGTTGGCGCCTGGCAAAGCACTTTCGAGCGACACGTTTCCCCGTGAAACGGAAGAACAGGCGAAAGCAATTTTGCTGGTCGAAGATTCGCTTTTGACGCGCACGCTGGAAAAACGCATTTTAGAAAGCGCTGGCTACGATGTGACGACGGCTTTTGACGGCGTGGACGCACTGACCAAAATGGCATCGCGCACCTTTGATGCGGTGGTTTCAGACGTGCAAATGCCCAACATGGACGGCCTGGCGTTGACAGCGAAAATTCGCCAGGACGCGCGCTTGCGCGAAATGCCGATTCTCCTCGTGACATCAATGTCGAGCGACGACGACAAGCGGCGCGGCATGGAAGTCGGCGCCGATGCTTACCTCATCAAAAGCGCCTTTGAACACCGCACGCTGCTCGATGCACTGGCGCGCTTGATTCCGTAGCGTTTAGGCGACAACATTCGCAATGGCAGCGTCGCGGAGTTATAGAGAAAATCAGAAAAATATCAAACTCACAGTTTGTCATTCTGAGCGCAGCGAAGAATCTGTCTTTACGTATAGCTTCTTCGCTGCGCTTAGAGGGTGTATAGGAAAGGGTTAGACTTACATTTATGAAACGCCAGAGCTATCCCAGTGATTTGAGCGAGGCACAATGGCAAGTGCTGCGCCCTTTGATCGAGCCACAGCGTGCGCGCGGTACGCGCAGGCTTTACGCCCAACGCGAGATCGTCAACGCTTTGTTGTATCAGTTGACCAACGGCTGCTCGTGGCGTGCTTTGCCTCACGATTTTCCGCCTTACACTGTGGTTTGGTATCACTTCCGGCGCTGGCGTGACAACGGCACTCTCGAAGGTATCCACAGTTCGTTGCGTTCTCAAGTGCGCCAGGCCGATGGACGGGATGAGGCGCCCAGCGCAGCGATTCTGGACAGCCAGAGCGTCAAAACCACAGAAAAAGGGGGCCAAAAGGCTTTGATGCAGCCAAGAAAATAAAAGGGCGCAAGCGTCATATTCTGGTGGATACCAACGGCTTGTTGTTGCAAGTGTGTGTTCATGCTGCCAACGTTCAAGAGCGTGACGGAGCCAAATTACTTTTGCAAGACAAAGCCCTGTGGCGCTTTCCTTCACAACGTTTGCAGTTGATTTGGGCGGATGCAGGCTACTGGGGACACAAGTTCGCGGCTTGGGTGCGAGAAAACTGTGGCGTTGCGCTCCGAGTGATAAGCCGCAATGCCCTGGTGAACCGTCAATATGAAAACAAAGGCTACGTGCCGTTGCCGCGTCGCTGGGTTGTCGAAAGAACTTTTGCATGGTTGGGAAGATGTCGAAGGCTTTCAAAAGACTATGAGCAAAATGTCAAATCAAGTGAAACCTGGATTTATCTCGCCATGATCCGGCTTATGCTCCGAAGGCTTGCGTGATTCCTATACACCCTCTCAGAATGACACAATGCCGCTTCCAAGCGTTTTTCGTTGCTTTTGGGTTTTCCTATACGCCCTCTCAAAAGGACAAACTCTTAGTGGGGTGGCGTTTCGTTTACGTTCTTGACGAATTCAGCGGCAGCGTATCGAGTACTGGAAATCACTTTATGCCTTTTTCTTCCATGCCAATTCGGGTTTTATTGGTGGATAATTCGCCGATGGCGTTAGCGCTGCAACAAAAAATGTTGGCCAGCGCGCCGAACATCGAAGTGGTGGCGACCGCTGCGAACGGGCAAGAAGCCTTGCGCTTGCTGCCTGAAATGAAACCTCACGTCGTGTGCACCGACTTTCAAATGCCCGTTATGAGCGGTCTGGAACTGGTGCAAAATATTATGGTGACCGCGCCGTGTCCGGTTTTAATCGTCAGTTCGCTGGTGCAAACTTCCGAACACGATAAACTCTTGCCATTGCTCGCGGCAGGCGCCATTGATGTTTTCCTCAAGCCCACGCCGATGCAGGATTTCGAGTCCACAGCGCGCGCCTTCACCGAAAAAATTCGCGTTCTGGCTGGCGTTTTCGTTTTCGCGCGCCGCGTCGCAGCAGCGCCAAACGCAACGCCAACCGTATCTCCCACCGCATCGGTCGACCCAGTTTCTACGCCGCAGCGAAATTCCGTTCCACCAACGAAAAGCCCACCTTTCGAGTACTCGAAAGCGATTTCTACGCCGCCAACATCCACGCCGCCAACATCCACGTCGCTGGTCAACGATTGGGCGTCGAGCGCAAAAACGGCGGACGCCATCAAAATTGTCGGCATCGGTTCATCAACCGGTGGGCCGCAGGTTTTGCAGCAGATTTTTTCGCAGTTGCCAGCGAACTTTCCGCATCCTATTTTATGCGTGCAACACATCAGCGCCGGTTTTCTGGCCGGCCTGGTCGATTGGCTTGATGCGTCCAGCCGCGTGCGCGTCAAGGTGATGAAAGAAGGCGAAATCGCGCGCGGCGGCACCGTTTATTTTCCTGTCGAAGGCTGCCACATGACGATTGATGCCGACGGTCGCTTGCGTTCTTCCAGCGCCGCGCTGCAGGATGGACATCGACCTTCGGCGACGACATTGTTCAATTCGCTGGCGCAAAGTTATGGCGAAACTGTTTTGGCCATTTTGTTGACAGGAATGGGAGAAGATGGCGCGCGTGGTTTATATCAGGTTTTTGAAGCCGGAGGACAAACAATCGCGCAAAACGAAACTTCGTGCGTGGTATTTGGAATGCCGCGCAAGGCCATCGAGTTGGGAGCCGCGCAGCAGATTCTGTCGCCAGACGAAATCGTGAAAGTGCTGCAGCGTCACAGCGAATCGCGGCGCTTAGCAACGATGCCGCATCGCTCGGCCTGAGTTGCAGACAATTGTTTGCATAATTTTCATAAAAAGCGAAACTGGCCACCAAAGATGAAGTCTCGCACCGTCCGCGAGAAGGAACACGCCTACAAATGCCGACGACTTTGCACATTTCTTCCTTGAACGAACTATCGGATGACAAATTGGCGGCGGTACTTCGAGTACTCGAAGTACCAGCACAACAGCAGGCGACGCGCTCCGCACTCGCGTCCGAAATCTTGGCGTATTACTGCGCGGCGCCCAATAATCTTGGTCGGGAAGACGCAGACCAAGAAAACAATTGTCCAATAGAAGAACGCCCGAACCTTCGCGACGAAGAACAAACCAATGTCTGTGAGGACGGCGCGACCTCGCCGATAGTGGCGGCGCCCGAAATTCTGATTGTGGAAGATAGCCGTCTGCAAGCAAAAGTTCTGCAGAATATGTTGGGCGCGCGTGGCTATCGTGCACGCATCGCGTCCGATGGTGCGCAAGGTTTGGCGATGGCGCGCGAACGTCGTCCCGACCTAATTCTGAGCGACATCGTAATGCCCATTATGGACGGCTATGCGATGTGCGCGCAGCTCAAAAGCGACGAAAGCTTGCGCGAGGTTCCAGTGGTTTTGCTGACCGCGCTTTCCGATATTGAAGATGTCGTGCTGGGTTTGGAAGCGCGCGCCGACTTTTACCTGACCAAGCCTTACGATCAGGAATTTTTGCTTTCCATGGTGCGCGATGCGCTGCGCGTTGCGCCCAGTTACTCTTTCGAGTACTCGAAAGACAAAGACGAGGCGCCACTCGTTTTTTATATCGGCGGCCAAAAACGCGTCATTCATTCCGACCGCCGCCAGATTTTGAATTTGTTGCTTTCGACTTATGGCAATGCCATCGAGCAAAATCGCGCCTTGGTTCGCGCGCAAAACGAACTGCAGCGCTTGAACGACGAATTGCACGAACGAACGCGTCAAATTGCCGAACAGCAAAGCGAACTCGAACAAATCAACGCGTATTTGCAAACCATCGCCACGCACGACGGCTTGACGACTTTGAAAAACCATACCGCGTTTAAAAACCAGCTCAGCCTCGAAGTCGAGCACGCTTCGCATATCAGCCAGCCTTTGTCGCTGCTGCTGATGGATGTCGATTTCTTCAAGCAATTTAACGATACATTTGGCCATCCGGCGGGCGACGAAGTGTTGCGTCGCGTGGCGCACCTGATCAAACGCGAATGCCGCGAAGCCGATTTTACGGCGCGCTATGGCGGCGAAGAGTTCGCCATGCTGTTGCCGCAAACGCCGCACGAATTGGCGCTCGTGCTGGCCGAACGATTGCGCATGGCCATCGAAAACGAAGTTTGGCCGCTGCGCAACATCACCGTCAGCGTCGGCGCGGCCACCTTCCGCGATACTTATTCGACTCCCGACACCGAATTCGCTCTCCTCGAAGCCGCCGACCAGGCGCTTTATTGTTCCAAGCGTGCAGGACGCAACTGCACCACGCATTCCGCCGACATCAACAACGAAACGTCTGAAGATTGAACCGCCAAGACGCTAAGGCAACAAAGCGCTTAAACGTTTCATATAAGTCAGAACCCCAAGCGTGAGCGCGCGGCTAACGTAGACGTAACTTCAGCCCCGCGCTTACGCTTGGGGTTCGTTTTGATGACGATTACCTGCTCTAAATTTCCGCGTTTTAGCGCCTTAGCGGTTCAATTATTCAGAAGTTTTATCGCGCCAAAGTCAAGGCGTAAACGTTTTGCGCGCCGCCGTTTTTCAGAACACGCGCGCATTCGCCCATCGTCGCGCCAGTTGTATAAACGTCGTCAATCAACAAAATTGTCGCGCCTTTCAAAGAGATATTTTCCTTCAGTGCGAAAGCACCTTTGACATTTTCTGCGCGTCCACTGCGCGAAAGTTCGACTTGCGGCGTTGTCCAGCGCGTACGAACCAAAAGTTGAGCGAACGGAACATCCACCAATTGACTCAATTCGCGCGCCAATAGCTCACTTTGATTGTAGCCGCGACTGCGCTGACGCCGCGCATGAAGCGGAACCGCGACGATGTGCGTCAATTCTTCAACAGGGACAAATCGAGTACTCGATTGGCGCAAATAATCGTGCATCAAGGCCGCTAAAGGTCGCGCCAGCGCAGTTTTATTTTCATATTTCAAGCGATGCACGGCATGGCGAATCGCACCTTCAAAAACATAGAGCGAACGGCTGGCACGAAACGGCGGCGAGGCGTGATAGCGATTGGCGCGACATTCCGTGCAAACGTCCGCCGACTGCGCACCGACATCGAAAGGCGTCCCGCAAATTGCACAAAATGGCGCAGAAATCGGCTGCAAGGTGCGCGCGCAAACTTCGCAAAAAAATGCGCGGCTCCACGTTTCGCAACCGTTTTGCACTCCGCTACAACGCGGCGGAAAAACCGCGTCCAAAACCAAGTGTGACCAGGAAGATTTGAGTTCGGGAACGGTTTTCGTCGAGTGTGCGGAATCCGGCATAGTTTTTGCTCTATGTTGTCGGGTTTGACAAGTCTCTTCAGTTCGTTTACAATAGGTTGCACGTTGAGCCGACCGGCATTTCTTGAGTGAGGTCGGCTTTTTTGCGGGAAAGGCATTTTATCTCAAAGCGTTCGGCAGCGAAAGTTTTGGTGTTCCCGCCGGACAAGCGACACAATGGTAGTTTTGTTGACTGCTTTGGTTGGATGCTTGACCGAGAAGCGATCTTATTTTTGTTGTCGCGATGAGTTGTCAGTTGACAGCTTCGTCACCGAGCGACCAGTAACGAGCATAGAGGAGCCTATGACCTTGACTCGCCAGAGGCACGACGGAACGAGCCATTCCCCTTCCCTGTCCCACTTTTCGACCGATATTTCCTGCGATCTCGCACCTAACACCGCCGAGTTCGCCGACGCAACACATTCCGTTGCGCTTTCCCCGATTTCTTCATTGTCGCAACGTTCGCCATTGATGCAACGCGCCGCTCATGTCGTTGTGGGCGCGTCTTTGTGCGCTTTGGCGGCTTTGCCTGCGTCGGCACGCGTACGTCGCATGGTTGGCGTGCCAGGCTGGACGAGCGGCTCGGAAACGTATCTGCGCGCGCGTCCAGGCGAGAAAACGCCTGCGGTAGCCAAAGTCCCGCGTCATACCAAAGTTTACGTATGGGGAACTTTTGAGGGCTGGTATCGCGTTGAAACTTCCGACCACATTTTTGGCTGGGTTCATCACAGCGTTTTGAGCGCGCCGGACGCAGACCGCTTGTCCGAATTGTCGCACCGTAAAGCGATTCTCGCATCTGATCGCACCGGCAATCAGAAAATGTATGGTGGTTCGCCTGAGCAGCGTCGCATCGCTGTTAATCACCCGAAATCGAGTACTCGAAACGTCAGCGCCAAAACCCCAGAAACCAAACTCGCCGTTCCCGTCGCCGTGCAAGCGAACAACGTTGCGCCCGCGCAAACTTTGGCCGAAAAAGCCGCGGAAGTGCGCGCGTTGGAAGCACAAACCGCAGCAGCCAAAGCGGAATTAGTTCGCGCGCAGAATGAAGCGGCGCGCGCCGAACATTTGAAGGCCGAAAAGCAAAACTCGCAGCAGTTGAGCGCCGCGCAAATCGTGGCGCACGACAAAGCCATCAAGCTGGAGGAGCAGCGCATCGCCAAGGCGCAGGCCGACGCGAAGTTGCAGGAAGCCGCGCATCAGGCGCGCCTGGCGCAGCAGCAACTCGATCATCAATTGCGTTTGGTGCAGCAGGAAAAAGATCGCCAGAATCGTGTGGCGTCTTACAAAGCGCGTCTGGCGCAAGAGCAAATGAACGCTGCATCGCGTCGCCAGCAGCGCATCGCAGCGTGGAAAGCGCGCGAAGCAGCGCACCAACAGCGTTTGGCGTGGCGCCAGCAGCGCATCCGCGACCGCCAGCAGCGCTTGGCGATGGAGCGTTCTCAACTGCGCAGCAGGCTGGGCACACAAGTCAGTGCGCCCACGAATGTGGCCAGCGTTCAACAGAATGCGCCCGCCGCTTTGCGTCCTTTGACGCCTTCCGAATTGATGAAGGCGCGCGAAGAATACCTCAACGGTCAGAAAAGATCGCAGCCAAGTGTCGCCACCAGCAGCAACGCAGCAGCGGCGAATTCCGACGCAGGCGCCGCCACAGCGCAAAACCAATCGGGAAGCAGCGCGATACAGGAGGATGGAGTTCAAGTTACGCCGTCAACATTTGCGCCGTCTGCATCGCCTTCCACTTCCATGCTGTTGATGGCACCCACCAAAGCGCCGTTGGCCGTTAAAACAGTGCGTCTGGCGAAGATTGCGCCGCAACTTGGGCCACGCGCCCTGGCGTATCGTGGCGGTTCACCGATGATGCGCTATATGAATCGTGGCGGTTCGCCGCGCGATTATGCGCGCTTGCCGGGCGAAGGCTCGTTGTTCGGTCAAACCCTTGTTAAACAAGCCTTGGCTTATCGTGGAATGCCCTACATCATGGGCGCAGCATCACCTTCGCGCGGTTTCGATTGCTCTGGCTTGATTTATTATATGCTGCGACAACGCGGTTATAATCCGCCGCGCACCGCTGCCGGATTGTCGCATTACGGCATTGCCGTTGCGCGCAAAGATTTACAACCTGGCGATATTTTGTTGTTTGCCAACACTTACAAGCGTGGCATCTCGCACGCCGGAATTTATATGGGCAACGGAATGTTCGTTCACGCTGCCAATCCCAGCCGTGGCGTCAGCACCAATTCGCTGAGCGACCGCTATTACGCCAGCAAATACTGGGGCGCGCGACGCGTCAAATAACGTTGTCGAGTAAAACAAAAAAGTCCAACATGAAAGCGATTGAGTACACGCGTCCTCAATCGCTTTCATGTTGGACTTTTTTGTTTCAACCCAAGTCGCTACCAATGATTGCCTGCGAGTGAACTCGCAGGGCCTGATGGCAACTTGAATTATTTATCGCGCCTGAGGAACGTTCTTCGAGTACTCGATGGCTGCGACAACGACCGCACACAAACGATAAACTGCGTTCGTGACCTTTCCTCCCGAACTTCCACCTCCATCAAATTCTGATTCGTCTTCATCGCCGCAATATCTACCGCCGCCAATCCCTTATCCAGGTGGCGACATGCGCTCGCCAACGGAGAGGCCCGCAGAACTTCCGTTGCGCACGCCAGCGCGCCGCTTGGCACTGCAAACCATGAAAGAAGCGCTGGCGCTCTGCGTTGCCAACGTGTTTTTAGGCGTAAGTTTGACTGCGCTGGGTTGGAAGTTTTTTTTGCCCAGCGATGCCAACAGCAGCGACCTGGAAAAGATGTCGTCGCGCCCTTTGGTCCTGTTTTTAATGGTCGTCGTTTTAGCGCCGATTCTCGAAGAAACGATTTTTCGCGGCACCTCGTCGCTAATTGTGCGCGGCATCTGGAAACTGCGCCAGTGGAGCGTTGAAGCGCGCAACAATTGGTATTGGATCGTTGGTTCCATTTCGGCGTTTCTGTTTTCCATCGCGCACGGCGTCGGCGACAATCGAATGCACTTGCCGCTGCCGCAATTGATTATGGGATTTTTGTTGTGGCGCACAGCGATGCAGCGCGGCCTGCGCTACAGTATGTTGATGCACGCGACCTACAATACGCTGCCCGCCTTACTGATGCTGGCGCAATTGATATTCGAGCACAAAGTTCGCCATTAAAAAAGCGAAATTCGCTGAGTTGAGAAGTATCGAGTACTCGATATAACAAAAGTGCAAAGCAAGAGTTCTTGCTTTGCACTTTCAGTGTTTTCGTTTTGGACTTTGGCTGTGAGCGAGGCGTGAAAGGAAGACAATGCCGTTGTTTCCTCGCGCCATGAGTTTTCACGCGCTGATCCAACGTCCATCGAACAATTTCTCGCAGAGATGTCGCACCGTGTTTTGGGCCTTTGAGCCGCACACTAACGGTCTGAAGCAGGTTATTTGAAACTTCTTCCATGTTGCCCTGCTGTAGCGCAAGGCTCACAATCGCTTGCGAGACGTGCCTTTCCTCACGCTTGAACCGCTTCTTAGCGCGTGGGTAATTATGACGATGAAGATGAGGGTATTCGGGAACAGCAATTCGTTCCCTATCGTAATCCTCTTGCTTCTTCCAATAAGGTGTTGTGCGGAGTTGCTTTTCAAATCGCATGGTTTTCTCGCAACGTAATGCCTGATGGCGAAGCATAACACTTTCTACCACACCAAAACGCAACTTCCCTAAAGCTTAGCTTTCACCGTCAAGTCGCGCGTATCGTAGTAACCGCGAAAGAAAATAATTTTGCCGTCTTCGCTATATTCCAGCAGCGAAACGCCGTCGTATTTGACGGGTTGATTGTCATTTGCGCTGCCTTCAGTTGTCCAGAAAAGTCCTGCCGCGTTTTCATCGACCGTGACGTGGTGAAAGGTGGAAAAGCAATCGCTCAACGACTTTTTGTATTCGCTCCAAAAGCGCGTCGCACCTTCAAGGCCAGTTTCTTCCTTGCCAGTCAGTTGCAGCGCCGCGTTTGTCAGCCGGACATCCGCCGCGAAAAGTTCAACCAACGGCGCGACGTGTTCCAGCGAACCTTTTTCCAATGCGTGCAAAGAGTCGATAAATTGCTGCGCCAACTGCGAAATGTCGTTCATTTGTTCTCCTCAATTCGAGTACTCGATTTGCCTCCACGATGTTGCAATCTGCGCACCCGCGCCGCGCAGGAAAGCCCTTGTTAAACTGTCAGCGCAAAACAATTGAGGAGTTTTTTCGATGTCAACCGAAACGCAAACCCAGAATCCCACCAACGGTCACAACGCTGCGCAAGAATATCCCAAAGCCGACACCAAACCCAATCGCGTCGAGCGCCAGTTCATCTCGTTTTCGTTCTACAAACTCGATCCCGCCTGGCGATTTTTGCCCGAAGCCGAAAAGCAAAGCGCGCGCGAAGAATTTACTGCTGTCGTCCGCGAGTTTCAAGAAGGCGGAACAGTTGTCGTGCCCTACTCGTGCGTCGGCACGCGCGCCGATACCGATTTGCTGTTGTGGCGAATTGATTACAAACTGGAACGCTTGCAGCAGATGAGCACGCGCATGGCGCAAAGCGGCATTGGTAAATATCTCAATCCTTCGCACGCCTTTTTGTCGATGAGCAAGCGCAGCACGTATGTCGATAAACTCAATCCCGAACACGACGAATCGCGCACCACAATTGCTCCCGGGCGCGGCAAATACATCTTCGTTTATCCGTTCGTCAAGTCGCGCGAATGGTACCTTCTGCATCCCTCGACGCGTCAGGGCATCATGGACGAACACATTCAGGTTGGCGTCAAATATCCGACCGTGAAACTGAACACGACGTATTCTTTCGGCCTGGACGATCAAGATTTCGTGGTCGCTTTTGAAGGCGACTTTCCCGAAGATTTCCTGGATTTGGTGATGGAACTGCGCGGAACCGAAAGCAGCAAATACACCGTCCGCGACACACCGATTTTGACCGGTATCAAAGGCACTTTGGAAGAAGTCGTGGCGACATTGGGCTGAATTCAATGTCCAGATACTCGACTGGTCTGACATTCGGCGTGACAACAGAAAAACTGTTCAGCGGTTACTGTCGCCTGAACCCGTAACTTTAGTATCGAGTACTCGAATGGAATACAAAAGCGCCGCAAGAAAGTAATTCTTGCGGCGCTTTGTCGTTTCTATAAGTGGATTAAAGGCCGACAGCGCGAATTTCTTCTTGTTCGGCGGCCTCGGGATCGGGTGAGGAATCGATGGCGCCGACGTAGAACTTGACATCGCGGCGATGCGCGGCGGGATAACGTTCGTAAATGCGGCGGAACTTGGCGACGTCCAAAGATTCGCCAGCGCGCTCGCCTTCTTCCATCGTGGCATCGATCATGGTGAACAGGTTGCGCGGGTCGCAAGCACGGATCAAGCGCTCGTCGTCTTTGTACCATTTCACCAGCAAATCGAACAATTCCGTGGCGCGACGCTCGGGACAGCCGACTTTGAGAGCTTCATTGCGAAAAATGTTGCCCCACAATGGTGTCAAAGGTCGGTCAACCAAAATCTGGTACAGCAAGCGGCGCTTGAACGCGTCGTCAATTAATTCTTCGTGGTTGAGGTTGGTCGAAAGAAACAAGCGCTGCAAAAACGGCGCGCGAATCGTCGAGCCGCCCGCGAAACGAATAATGCTTTCGCGCTGTTCCAAAGGATAAATGAACTGGTTGAGAATCATATTGTGATCCTCCGCTTGGCGCCCCAAGTCATCGAAAATGAAGATGCCGTTGTTCGCCTTGACGTGTGGCGGCGCCGTGTATTGCCCGTCAAAAGAAATCTCGAAGTGCGCGACCTTGAATTCGGTTCCGACCGTCACCAAAGGCGGCGCCGAGATGAGCCATCGTCGATCCGGCTTATCGTTGGTGCTTAGATTGGCGGCGCGACTCGCTTCTTCCATGCTCATCAAGTCGTCGCGCACTTTATGATACGCGGGATCGTACAACTGCACCACTTTGGAGTTGAACTCAAACGCATACGGCAACACGACAGGATCGCGCAGCAGGCGATGCAAGTTGTCGGTAATCAGCGATTTGCCATTGCCAGGCGGCCCGTAAAACAACATCACGCGCTGCGAGTTAAAGCCTTCGCGCAACAATCGCAGCAATTCGGGACGCATCGGGTAAGCGGAGAACACGTCCTGGACATCGGCCAGCGAAGCGCGACGTTCGCGGCGCGCCTGCTGCTGCACCATCGAGCAATACGCGGTGAACGAGACCGGCGCCGGCCCGATATAAGCATCATCGCGTTCGATGAGCGAAGTCAGTTCACGGCCTTTGGTCGTCAGATCATAATGCAGCGGCATCGGCGTGTCGAGCAGTTCGCGCTGGTGCAACGAGTGCATTACTTCCCGAAAAACCGTCATCGCCAGACGCAAATGTTCGGAGAGTTGCTCTTCGGTCAACGAGCCTTCCTGCTTGATCGTTTTAAGAATTAAGCCTTCGATTACGCGATAGGAAACGCCCGATTCCTTGAGCGTCTTTGGTTGCTCGGGGCGAAACAAACCGTTGTTGCCCGCAGTTAAACGGTCGAGCAAAACGGCATTGGTCGAACGATGATCGACATGACGTTGTTGTGGCGCCAGACCGCCGTGCAGCGTCGGCAGACGGTCGTCACCTTGCGGCGAGGTACCGCCATTCGCTTGTTCCCGAATGCGACGAATGCGCTCTTGAACCTCGTCGAGTTCTTCGTCTTCTTCCTCGCCTTCAACTTCTTCGCCAGGACGCCGCGCCTTAAACTGTTCGAGAGCGGACCGCGCCGCAGGACTCAATGCCATGACCTTTCCTCCAACCCTTCGCTTTCTTTTCTATTCCTCATTTTACAGCGTTTTCGCTAAAACCGCGATTTTGAAGCTTACAGAAGGCACTTTCGAGTACTCGATTGGCCAATACACGATTTCACGCCGTGATAAACTGGCGCGTCATGCGTTTGAAGTCAACTTTCTGGGTAATCTGTTGCGCACTGCTTTGTCTGACGACATTGAGCGCGATTCGCGGCGTTCGAGCGGACAGCGGCGTTTCGCCCGCGATGTCGCTCGAAGCACACATGGAAAAAATTGAGATCGCGCGCTTGCGGTTACACAACGTCGCCAATGGCGAAATCGAAGGTTCGCGCGACGGCGGCCAAACCTGGCAACTGCTCGGCCACATTTTGCAGGCGACCAAGCAAGTCAACCGGCGCGCTTTCACCGCCTCGAAATACGCGCAAATCGGAACCGTTTGCGCCACAGCGGTCAACGCGATTCATCTCAAAGCCGGACAAAATACCAGCGAAAATCGCGGCGTCATTTGGAGTTTGGCGCCGCAAGCCGACAGCGCCGCCGGTCGCGTTAGTTTGCAAAGCGAAGTCGCGCCCGGCGCCTTTGCGCAAACCGATATTCCGGGCGGCAGCGGCATTTTCGGTGGCCCTTTCACGCCGTTCGTCGGCAACCCGATTTTTCTCGACAACGCTCGCAACAACACGCTTGTCTCGCTGCCTAACAATTACATTCCAAAAATCGGCGATTCGTGGACAATTTTGATTCAGCGACCACGCCATTATCCGCGCGAAATTGTTTTCGAGAACCGCTTTGGCGGACAAATCACGGTTCAATATCGCGGCGAAGAACCGCGCGTTATCGGTCAGGTTTTGAAACCTGTGGTCGGAATCGGTCGCTTTGTCGGCTCGTATTTTTCCGAAGTCGGGCGATTGCGCGCCAACCACAACGGCGTCATTGATGTTTGCACCAGTCCGCGAGGTTTGGTCGGTTCGTTCCAAATCGTGCCCGCGCGACACGCCAACGAACCGGAACTGTCTTATATTCAAACTTCGACGCAATGGATGGTGGTTGGGCCGGTTTCGGTTCTCGACCCAACGCCCGAAGGTGTCGCGCCGTTGTTTTCCTCTTATTTGCGCCCACGCTTCGACCGCGCCGATTTGGACAATCCCGATCCCATCGAAGGCCTGGCCGGACGTTTTCTCTTTGAAGTGAAATTGCGCGATGCCAAAGGCCAGATTTCCGATTGGCAACCGATGCCAACCTTTTGGCTGCGTCCAAACGAACCGCTGCCCAATTGGGCGAAAACCTGTTTGTCGAACATGACAGCGCTGCGTATTCGCTTTCCCTTTACATTTGACGACACAACGGATCGAGTACTCGATGTGGCCAAAGATGCTTCGTAGGGGCGTCAGCTCGCTGCGCCTGTTTTGCTCAATCGAGTACTCGAACGCGGACGCAGCGAGCTGACGCCCCTACAAATGCTGTAATGGATCAATATGAACCAACTTTTTCAACAACTCAAAACCAACGCCTTCACGCTGCTGATTTCGCTTCCGGCAAACGATTTGGACATGGCGCGAGCCGCATTGAATGGCGGTGCGCACGGCTTAAAAGTTCATGTCAACGTCGAACATTTCGCATCGGGAACCAGATTTGGTTCGTGGTCGCAAGAGCGCGACAAGATCGCCCAAATCTGCGCCCTGGCACGCGAACATGGCGCGTCGGTCGGCATTGTTCCAGGCGCGAGCGTTGGCCAGGAACAGCGTTTCGCCAGCGAAGACGAGTTTGCAGAGATGGCGCAAATCGGGCTGGATTACTTCGACGCGTATCCCGCTGATGCGCCCGCCTGGACGCTGAACCAAAAACATCTCGATGTGATGCTGGCGGCGTATCACGGCGGAAAGTGGGACGAACTTCAAGTCCTGGAAACGCTGGGAATGCGCTTGTGCGAAGCCTCGCTGATGCCACACGAAGATTACGGAACAGTCTTATCGGCGCGCGACCTGGCGACGTATCGCGCTCTTTGCGACGCGATTAAGACGCCCGTCATTATTCCCTCGCAAAAAGCGCTGGTACCGCGCGATATTCTTTTGCTTCAACAAACCGGCGCGCGTGGCGTTCTCATCGGCGCCATTGTTTGCGGACGCGAAGTCTCTTCAATTGAAGCTGCTACGCGCACTTTTGCCCAAGAAATCAACCACGGATGAACGCAGATGGACACGGATAAAAGAGGTTAGCGCGAACTCTATTCTTCACTCTCATCTGTGTTTATCCGTGTTCATCTGTGGTTCAAAAACTATGAACGAAATCACTATTCGCGTTCCCGCGACCTCGGCCAATCTCGGCCCCGGCTTCGATACGCTCGGTTTGGCGCTGAGCCTTTATAATACGGTTACGATTCGCGCCGCCGACAATCGAGTACTCGAACGCGTGCGCATCACGGGCGAAGGCGCTGGAGTTTTAGCAACTGACGAAAGCAACATTGCGTATTCCAGCGCGCAAATGCTGTTTACTTTTTTAGGTGTTAATTGCAGCTTCGCGCTGGAAATGCACAACGAAATTCCGCTGTCACGGGGCTTGGGAAGCAGCGCAGCGGCGCGTGTCGGCGGACTTGTCGCGGCCAATGAATGGGCAAAAACGCATGGCGAAAAAACTGCATCGCGCAACGAACTTTTGACTTTAGCCGCCGAATTGGAAGGTCATCCCGATAATTCGTCGGCGTGCTTAATGGGTGGTTTCATCGTGTCGGCGCAAGGTGACGAACGTGTCTTTACCGTGCGTCCGCCCGTCGAGAAATGGCCGCGCTTTGCCGTCTGGATTCCTGATGAACCACTTCCCACCAAAGAAGCGCGCGCCGTGGTGCCGCAAACTCTTTCGCGCGAAGACGCGGTTTTCAACATTTCGCGCGCCGCGCTTTTGGTGGCTGCGCTTTCAATCGACGACGAAGACGCTTTGCGCGAAGCCTTGCACGATAAAATCCACCAAACGCAACGTGCGCCCTTGATTCGCGGTTATCACGAAATCACACAAACCGCGATTGAAAACGGAGCCTTTGGCGCGACACTTTCCGGCGCTGGCAGCACAATTTTATTGTGGTCGCCATATAAATCGAGTACTGGAAATGCCATCGAAAAAACGGTTTTGCAATTGACGAGAGAAAACGGTTTCAGCGGTCGCTTTTTGTGGCTCGAAGTTGATGGCTTGGGCGCCCACGTTCTCGCATCGTGAAATGATGGCAGCGCCTTATAAACATTCAACGGCGCGCTGATACATCGCTTCATCGACGCCCAAACGTTCGAGCCAACTATTGAAATAACATAGCGTTCGCTCGCAGGTACGGCGATAGCTGGGGCGCTGGTTGGCATCGAACATATAAAGCAAAAAGTCTTTTTTGTTCTGGATTTTGTCTGCCGCCAGCATTTGATGCACGCGACTCAAGGTTCCAATTTCAATTTCCTGAGAGCTTTTGACCGGATTGGTCAGAGTGTAAAGATTCGCCACGCGACGATATTCCATCGCCAGAAGAATGGCGCGCGGCGTGATCTGCGACAAGGTTTGATCGCCCAGTTCCTGCAAAGCGCGATTGTTTTGAAACAAAGGATGCAGGCAAAACGCTTCGATTGTGATGTCATCAGCGGCAAACACACGATGTAGAATCGTCGCGCCTTCGCGGATGTGATTGATATAAGGAACGCCGCTACGTCGCGCGATCTTGCCGCGATAAGCGCGCTCGATAATGCCATAAAACGGCTGGTTTTCCAGCGTCACAAGAAAATCGGACATAAAACAGAAGAGCGTCGTTCCGCCATCGAATCGAGTACTCGATGAAGCGTCTTCAATGAAGAATACTCTTTGCACAACGCGACAGCACGCTGAATGGGTTTATGTTGACGATAAGGGAATCTAAGATGTCTGTGAGCGATCTGGGTGGCTTGGTTCAACTCCAAACGAAATAGTTGAAGGGAATGCCCTGCTCTTCCATCCATTGTTTGGCTTCGGGGAAGTCGGGAAATTTGTCTTTCAAGAGCAGCAGCAACACGCTGTCTTTGAAGCGTTCTGCAATGGTTATCGAGTACTCGTAATCGTGCCCGAAATTGTCTTGAGGCAGTTTGCCCCAATCCAAACCGCTGACCACCAACTCGCTTTTGTCATTAATCACGGCGCCAACGCTACGCCCCACATTATGCGTTTCGGGACTGATGAAACTGACGCTTTGGATCGGCTCAAATTCTGTGTTGTCCATTTTCATAACCTCCAATTGGAAGTACATCGCCGGACATTTTTGGCATTAATCACCGCGCTGAAATTGTTGCGCCCACTCTTTCGCGTGATAAGTGATGATCAAATCGGCACCGGCGCGCTTGATCGACAAAAGCGTTTCGCCAATCAATTGCTCTTCGTTGATCCAGCCACGTTCGCCCGCCGCTTTAATCATGGAATATTCGCTGGATACGTTATAAGCGCAAATCGGCAGGTCGCAACGGTCGCGCGTTTCGCGGATGATGTCTAAGCAAAACAGCGCCGGTTTGATGAGGATGATATCGGCGCCTTCTTCGATGTCGGCTTGAACTTCGCGCTGCACTTCGCGGCGATTGGCGATGTCCATTTGATAACTGCGGCGGTCGCCAAAGCTGGGCGTGTTGTCCGCCGCATCACGGAACGGGCCGTAAAACGCACCGGCAAACTTCGCGGCATAACTCATAATCGGCAGATTCGAGTACTCGTTATCGTCCAGAACACGGCGAATATGCGCCACGCGACCATCCATCATATCAGACGGCGCGATGATGTCGGCTCCAGCTTGGGCGTAACACAACGACGCTTTGCCCAATAATTGCAACGTCTGGTCGTTATGAACTTCGCCGTTGTGAATGATGCCGCAATGCGCGTGATCGGTGTATTCGCAAGCGCAAACATCGGCGACCACGCACATTTGCGGCACTGCTTTTTTGATGGCGCGAATCGTGTTTGCAACTGGCCCGTTTGCGTCGTAAGCCGCCGAACCGTGCGCGTTTTTCTCTTCGTTGGCAGGAATGCCAAACAAAATCACCGACAAAACGCCCAACTTCCACAATTCCGTCGCTTCTTGCGCGGCGGTATCGGGCGACCAGCGAAATTGTCCCGGCATCGAAGCAATTGGCGCACGAACGTCCTGCCCGTTTTCAATAAATAATCCGGCGATCAAGTCCGACGGATGCAGTTCGGTTTCGCGTGTCATGCAGCGCAAGGTTGGCGTGGCGCGCAAACGGCGCAATCGTTGA
Organism: Abditibacteriaceae bacterium; assembly: GCA_965277285.1. Classification (GTDB taxonomy): domain Bacteria; phylum Armatimonadota; class Abditibacteriia; order Abditibacteriales; family Abditibacteriaceae; genus DASVUS01. The sequence goes on from OZ255721.1 coordinate 1,338,613, forward strand.
GTGGGAAACATAAGAAATTAACGAACCCTGAGCGTAAGCGACGGGTGAAAAGTATCAGTTTGTGTGGCTTATACCTTTCACCCGTCGCTTACGCTCAGGGTTCGTTGATGATCGAAACTGCATCGCCGACATGAAGTTCGCCGCTTTCGAGTACTCGAACATAAACGCGGCTCAGACCTGGCACTTTTTTGTGATGCACGCGCATGAAATTATCGTTCAGAAAAGAGGCTTTGATATTTTTGCACGGCGTTGTATAGCTCGTCACTTCCACCGCGATTTCGCCGATTTGCAGGCGAACACCAGGAACAATTTCATTCCATTTCAAGCCTGTAATGAGCACGTTTTCGCCGGTTGTTCCCGGCGCAATCGGATGACCTTCAGCTTGCAATTGCTGAATCACTTCGAGCGAATACAAACACAAAGCGCGCTGGGTTCCGCCGTGATATTTCAAGTTGCGCTGTCGGTCGCCTTCGATTCCGGTTGCGGAAACAACGCCGCGTTCAATCGGCAATTTCGGCACGCCACCGTTTGAAACGAAAAGTCCAACGATTTTTGATGTCATAATCTTGATGGAAAAAACCCTGAGCGTCAGCGACGGGTGAAAAGTAGAAGCCACGTAATATAGAGAGTTCTCACCCGTCGCTGACGCTCAGGGTTCTTTACCGGAGGTTGCACAAATCGCTTGCGCCAACGATTGGACATCGGCACTCGGCGCGACGACATCGGGAATCAAGCCGTTTTCGCGCGCTGTTGTTTCAGTAATCGGGCCGATAACGGCGACGCGGAAGCTGTTTCGAGTACTCGATAACACATCGGCGCCAATCGCTTCGACAAAGTTTTTCACAGTCGAAGAACTGGTGAAAGAAACCCAATCGACTTCGCCGCTACGCAACATTTCACGCACGGTTTCAGCATTCGAGTTATCGGAAACGGTGCGATAAACCGGCGCAACGTCAACAATTGCACCCGCTTCGCGCAGTTGAACTTCCAATACTTCGCGGCCTTCCTGCGCGCGCACAATCAAAATATTTTTGTCTTTAACACCAAGTTCGACAAGCCCGCGCGCCACGTCTTCAGAAATCGAACTTTGCGGTAGAAAGTCAGGAACGATGCCGCGCTTTTGCAACGCTTCTGAAGTCGCTGGCCCAATTGCCGCGACTTTCGCATTCGCAAAAACGCGCGAATCTTTGCCGTTTTTCCGCAAACGCTCCCAGAACTTTGCAACGCCGTTTATCGACGTAAAAACAATCCACTCGAAGTTTGATAATCGTTCAAGCAATTTATCTACAATTGAATGCTCGTCCAAATCTTCGACGCGAATCGTCGGACATTGAACGACATTTGCGCCCAAAGTTTCCAGTTCCTCGACCAAATTCGACGCTTGTTCCCGCGCGCGCGTGACGACAACGGTTTTCCCCCAAAGCGGACGATTATCGAACCATTGCAACTTTTCGCGCAAACCGACAACTTCGCCAACCACAATCAAAGCGGGCGGCTTCAAACCGCTGCGCGCAACTTCGTCTTCAATCGTGTCGAGCGTTCCCGTCACGACTTGCTGTTGAGCCGTGGTTCCCCAACGCACCAGCGCGATTCGAGTACTCGATTTGTCGCCGCGTTCTTTGAGTTGCGCGACGATTTTGGGCAAAGCGCGCACGCCCATCAAAAACACAATCGTATCGGCGACCGGAAGATTTTTCGGCGGCGCATCGTCATCTTTGGTGTGACCTGTGACAACCGCAAAACTGGTTGCGCCTTGCGGAAAGTTTTCGTCGGCGCGCTGGGTGACCGGAATTCCCGCATACGCCGGAGCCGCAATTGAACTTGTCACGCCAGGCACGATTTCAAATGCGACGCCATTCGCACGACAAAAAAGCGCTTCTTCGCCGCCGCGCCCGAACACAAACGGATCGCCGCCTTTCAAGCGACAAACGTTTTTTCCGCTTTTCGCGCGATCAACTAACAATTGGTTGATTTCGTCTTGCTGCATTGCGTGGCGCGTGGCTTCTTTGCCGACAAAGATTTTTTCGGCCTCATCGCGGCATTCGTTCAACAACGCCGCGCCAATCAAGCGATCATAAACTACGACATCGGCGCGCCGCAAGATTTCCATGCCGCGCACCGTAAGGAGTTTCGGATCGCCCGGCCCGGCTCCGACAAGATAAACAATTCCGTTCATGTTAAAGGTTCAACAGCTTTGCAGCGCCTTGATCCAACAATTTTTGTGCGATATATTCGCCTGTTTGTTCGGCGCCATCACTAAATTGAAAAACTTCAACAACCTCAATTCGTTGTTTTCCGTCTGGCGAATTAACGCACGCCCAGACGGTCATTCCGTAATCTTTCGCGTGATAATATTCCACCAGAACTCCCAAGGGCGTAGAACAACCCGCACTGAGAGCACGAACAACAGCACGCTCAACAGAAGTTTCGATACGCGTGGCTTCATCTTCCAACACGTTTAACAATTCGAGTACTCGATTGTCGTTTTGGCGACACTCAATTGCCAGCGCGCCTTGTCCGGGTGCTGGAACACAATCAAAACAATTTATTAAAACAGTGTTGTAGCTTTGTGCGAGACCTAATCGTCGCAAACCGGCTTCAGCTAAGACGATGGCATCCAAACCTTCGTCGTGAAGTTTGCGCAACCGCGTATCAATGTTGCCGCGAATGTCCTCAATGATTAAATCAGGACGATAATACAACAATTGTGCGAGGCGGCGCAAACTGGAAGTTCCTACGCGCGCACCGTGAGGCAAAAACGCAAAACTCGCAAGCTGTTCCTCTGTAAATCCTGAAGTATTGTATTTCTCATTGACAACAAATACGTCATCCGCACTTTCGCGTTTGGGAATGCAGCCCAGCGTCAAACCTTCGGGCAAATCGGGCGGCAAATCTTTCAACGAATGAACTGCGAAATCAATTGTTCCATCGAGCAGCGCGGCTTCAATTTCCAGCGTAAAAACGCCTTTGCCGCCAATTGCTGGTAACGAACTCGTCTGATTCTTGTCGCCCGTCGTGCGAATGACGCGTTCTCCAACCGTCAAACCTGCGTGTGCGGCTTCCAGTTCGCGCGCAAATTGTCTTGCTTGCGCCAGCGCCAAAGGACTGCCGCGCGTTCCCATGACGAGCATTCGAGTACTCGATTGTGTCATTTCCCACCTACCAAATGCGGCACGCCAAAAAACGAAATCGCCAACAACACAAAGCCGTAAACCACAACCAAATTCGTTCTGCGCCCACGCCAGCCAAGGATTTGTCGCACCGCTAAATAGGCGGCGAAAGTGAGCCAAGTGACGATAGACAACACGACCTTTGGGTCGGACAGTGGCGCATAATTCGGATGATGGCGCATCGGCAAAAGTGCCGTCAGAAGCCCGATAGAAAGCATCGCCAATCCAAAGCTTGTCGCGCGAAATACCATTTCGTCGGCATCATGCAACGTCGGCAAACGTTGCCACAAACCGCGCAACTGCTTACGTTTGAGCAAACCTTCTTGCATCAAATAAATCACGGAAAAAGCGAAGGCAAACGACAACGCCGCATACGCTGTCACGATGACGACGACGTGAACCGCCATCCATTGCGTTTCAAGAACGCGCAATTCTTCGGGCCGCGTCGCGCGATGCAGCGGTGCATCGGCCAGCGAATAGAGAGCGCCGCACAGCGCAACCGGCGTCACAAAGGCGTTGGGAACGCCGCGTCCCAAACGATGAAAAATCAGGCACGAAACCGCCACAATCCAGCCAAACAAACCCGCCACGCCAGGAACGAGGGCGAACAATTCGCTGCCCTGCCCGATTAGCGACAACAAATGAAACGCCGTTCCGACCAACAGAACGCCGTAAGCCCAAACTCCGGCGCGATGATGGCGGCGCTCGGCTGCCAAAGTTTGTTCGTCGGCGTGAAAAAAGGTTTGCGCCCACCACAACAAGGTCGCGCCCAGGTAGCACATCACGGCGCACAGCAGCCACGCGCCTTCCCAACGCGCCAAGAATGAAGTGTCAAGCGAAGCGTTCATTCCTCGCCCTCCGCGTTATCCGGCGCGCCATTCGAGTACTCGATTGTGGTTTTCGTCGCCTCATCCAGCGCGAAAGCGCGGCGCAATGCGTCCACGTCAGGCGAACCTTCGCTGCCTGCGGTTCGCAAATGACGCAGTGGCGCGTGCATCAATTTATTGGCGATGGCGCGTCCCAAAAGTCGCACGATTTCCTGTTCGCGTTCGGTCAAATCGGGCAAACGAGACAACGCATTTTCGACTTCGCTTTGAGAAACTTCCTGGGCGCGCGCCGCCAAAGCTGCCATCACGGGACGCGCTTCGAGGGTGCGCAGCCATTTCGCCCAGCCCGCGACTTCTTCGTCCACGATTTCCTCGACGCGCGCCAGTTCGCCCCCGCGCTGACGCCGATTTTCTGCGACGACGCCTTGTAAATCGTCGATGTCATACAGATAAACGTTGTCCAACTTGTGCGATTGCGGGTCAATGTCGCGCGGCACGGCGATGTCGACCAAAAGCAAAGGACGACTGCGGCGCGTTTTCATGGCGGACGCGACTTGTTCGTAAGCAATCACGGTATGCGGCGCGCGCGTCGAAGAGATCACGATGTCGGCTTCGTGCAACCAACGCGGAAATTCGTCCCACGTCACCGCTTCCGACAAAACCGGACTGTCGCCGCGTTCGTTTCCCACGTCGTTGAACTGCTGCGCCATCGCGCAGGCGCGTTCGTGCGTGCGATTCGACACGATGATGCGACGCGCGCCGCTCGAAACTAAATGTTGTGCCGTCAATTCCGACATTTTCCCAGCGCCTAAAATGAGAACCGTGCGACCTTGCAGCGCGCCAAAAATCTGCCGCGCCAATTCGACCGCCGCGCTGCCGATGCTCAATGCTCCGCGCCCGATGTCGGTTTCGCTGCGCGCGCGCTTGCCGCACGTAATGGCGCGGCGAAACAATTCGTCCAGAGTTGCGCCCAGCGAATTGTGGGTGCGCGCTTCGTCAAAGGCGGTCTTGACCTGGCCTAAAATCTGGCTTTCGCCCAGCACCAGCGAATCCGTTCCGCACGCGACTTCAAATAAATGGCGCGCCGCGTTGTCCGCGCGATGATGGTAAAGATGTCCGCTCAGTCGAGTACTCGAAACACCGAAAAAGTCACTTAGAAAGTGCGTGATCGCGTCGTCAAGTTTTTCCTGTCCCAGCGCGTAAATTTCAAAGCGATTGCAGGTCGAAAGAATGACAGTTTCGTGCGCGCCAATTTCACGCAAGCCCGCCAGAACTTGCGGCAGGCGCGACGCTGGCAACGCAAATTGCTCGCGCAACGCGACCGGCGCCGTTTTGTGATTGAGACCGACAAGAAACAAAGACATCAATGATTTGTGGCCGCTTCAGAACCCCAAGCGTGAGCGCGGGGCTGAAGCAACAGTTACTTCAGCCCCGCGCTCACGCTTGGGGTTCTGCTAATATCTCATCAACACGTTGCGCGGCTTTTTCGCGTTTGCCGCGCCGTAACAATTCTAAAACATCGCTTTCGAGTACTCGATGCCACAAAATCGCGCGCTCGCTTTGCGTTGTCGCTGTCCTATCCAAAAGCGTACGCCGTTCGCTCATCAATTGCAAAAGCTGCGCGTATTCATCGCCAATAACTTTCTTGATTTCATTGCGCAAATGATTTGCTAACGCCGGACTGCCGCCATCTGTTGAAATCGTGATCGTGATTTCGCCACGCCGAATCGTCGCCACGTTATAAAAATCGCTGCTCTTCGCATCGTCCGCGATGTTGCACCAGATTCCGTTCTGGCGAGCTTCCGCCACAACCTGCGAGTTGATCTCGCGTTCGTTTGTACAAGCGAAAACCAGATAACAGTCCCGACAATCGCCGCTTTGAAAACTACGATTCGAGTACTCGAACTGCGCCTTCCACGCTTCCAATTCTTTCTCTAAATGTGGCGCCACAACATGAACCTGCGCGCCACATTGCACCAACGAACGCACTTTGCGCGCGGCGACTGGCCCACCGCCGACAACCAGGCAACGTTTTCCCGCGACATCGAGCGCAATCGGCAACAGCATCTTAAATCTTGAACCTTAAACGCTTAACACTTCGCGCGGCGTTTGGGTTTCCGCAGCATCGGTTTCGCCACGCACCGCCGCGACTTCTTTTTCCAGAGAGCGCGCGAGGGCTTCCAAGCGCAGCAAATAAAAGAACACGCCGCCCCACGTCAAAAGTGCGACAACTAAAACCGGAACTAAGCTTTTGTCCACGACATCTCCTGCAAAGCGTCACGCGCCATTTCCAGTCGCGCGCGCAAATTGGCCACTTTCATCAACAAAAACACATACGCCGCGATGTTGAAGGTCAGCGCGAACTGAATCAAATGATCGCTATAAAGCAGTGTATTCTTCGGATGCAAAGTTTGTCCGTCCGGCAGCAAGCGACGATAAACCACGCTCGCAAAACACGCCGTCAAACATCCAAAAATCGCGTAAACCGCCCACAAATTGCGCCGTTTTCCGTCGTCTTCCACCGCGCCGCGCAACGCGAACAACGCCGCGTATGTAATCAAAGTAACCAGAACGCCGACTTGTTGCGGGTCCCAACTCCAATACATTCCCCAGTTGACACGCGCGAAAACGGCGCCTGTAACAGTCGCCACCACGCCCGCCAGCGCGCCCGCTTCGGCATACGCCAGCGAAAGCGCGTCGTCTTTCACGTTGCGCGTGCGCAGCCATTGCACGCCATAAAAAGCCGAAACCAGAAACGCCACGATCATCGCCACCGCCATCGGAATATGAAAATATCCGATCTGGCGCGCAAATAATCGCAAGCCACTGGAACGATCTTCAATCGGCGGCATGGCAAAACCGATAATCATGCCCAGCGCGATCCAGATCCCCAGAATAGAGGTACTAATTCGAGTACTCATTATTGACTATTTCATCTGTCAACGAACCCGAAGCGTAAGCGATGGGCTGAAATAAAAATTGCATCAAACTGTTACTTCAGCCCGTCGCTCACGCTTCGGGTTCGTTAATGCTGCGGTCGTGATTTCCAACTCAAGCCAGCCAGACCGAATCGAACAGCATCCAACTGGCGGCTAAAACCAAAACATCATACGTCAACACAATTTGCAAACCGGGCCAAAACGACGAATTGGCTCCGAACGTGGCCGACGTGGCGACTGAAGCCGCGCCCAGCAACGGTAACAAAACCGGCACCGCGACCGCCGCGAACAACGCTCCGCGCGCCCGCGCCTGACTCGCAATCGCGCCCAACAATGTACACGCGACCGCCAGACCAATGTCGCCCGCCAGCAAAATGACGAACAATGCGACAGGCTGCGTCACGCGCGCGTTCAACAATACGATGAACAGCGGCACCGCAGCGATTTGCGTCAACAACAGCAACGCCAGATTGAATGCGGCTTTGCCCCATAGAACGGCTTCCGGCGGACAACTCAAGCGCAATTGCGCGACGGTTCCGCTTTCTTCCTCGCGCACGAAAGCGCGCGGCAACCCCACCAACGCCGCGAAAAGCAAAACGCTCCACAAACATCCGGCGAGCGTTTCCGCGCTCAGGTTTTGCGTTGCCACATTGAAACTCAGCGCAATCGGCGCCGCAACCGCGAACAAAACGCTGGCGTTCAAGGCCGCGCGCGTGCGCCATTCGCCGCGCCATTCGCGCCCAAAAACCGCACTCATCGGCGTCCACAGCGAAGCGTTCATTTTCGAGTACTCGATTGTGGCCAAATTACGTTCAAACGTTGTAGGGGCTTGGCACGCCAAGCCGTTATAAGTGAACGACAATATTACAATTCCAATCGTGCGTCGCACCAAGCGGCTTCGCGATCATCATTTGTCGCCACCAAAACAATGCCGCGCGCGCGTTGCTCTTCGAGTACTCGATACGCGATTTCTCGACCGCTTTCGTCCATATTGGCCGACGGTTCATCCAGCAGCAAAATCGAAGGCTGATGAAAGGTCGCCAACGCTAAACCCAATCTTGCGCGTAAACCCGATGACAATTCGCCTGTTAAATCAGGCGCGCGGTTTTCTAAACCAAACTTCACCAGATGCGCCGAAAGTTCCTCGCCTCGCGTACTCAAACCGCGCACGCGCGCAACAAACTCCAAGTTTTCCAGCACAGACAATTCGCGTGGATGTGGTGCATCGGGAGCCGACAACCCGCACAAAAAGCGCAAATCGCTGTCTTTCCACGTTGTGCCGTTTCCGTCGCGCCATTCAATTTCGCCGCGCGAAGGTCGCTCCAAACCGGCCACGATCTTGAGCAAGGTGCTTTTTCCTGCGCCGTTTCGTCCGACAATCGCCACCGCCGCACCTTGCGAAATCGAAAAGTTCAAGCCGCGAAAAACCGCGCGCGCACCGAAGCGTTTTGCCAAGTCGTGCGCGCGCAGTTGCGGCTTTTCGCGGTTCGTCACATCGTTATTTGTCACGGCTCAGCACATAATCCGCGATGTCGCGCAACGCCGTTTTCGCTTCGCTTTCTGCAAAATCGTCAAGTTGCGACTTGGCCGATTCGACGAAGCGCGCTGCCAGCGCCATCGAGTACTCGACCGCATCACAATCGCGCAAGATGCTCAACGCTCGCTTCACTTCCTCGTCCGTAATCGGGTCTTTGCCGACAATGGCGCACAATTCGTCGCGCTCGCGTTCGCCAATCAATTGCATCGCGCGCAACATTGGCAGCGTAATATCGCCTTCGCGGATGTCATTGCCAACCGGTTTTCCAATGCGCGCCGCACTTGAAGTCACATCGAAAACGTCGTCCACGATTTGAAACGCCAAGCCCAAATCGCGGCCATAGCGCGCCAGTCTTTCCTGTTCTTCGCTCGTTGCACCTGCCGAAATCGCCCCGGCGCGACAAGCGCAATCGGTCAGGCTGCCAGTTTTCAGCGAAATAATGTCAAGATATTGCGCCTCGCTCATCGAAAGCAGGCCGCGCGTTTGTGTTTCCAGCAATTCTCCAGCGCAAAGTTCGGCGGTCGCCTGCGCCATAAACGGTAAAATCTCGCGGAACTCGGGCGCTGCCATCGCCACAAAACTTTGCGCGCACAAATAATCGCCGACCAGAACGCTGGTTTCGTTGCCCCACATCAGATTCGCCGCCGGTTTGCCGCGCCGCGTTTGCGCCAGATCAATTACATCATCGTGCAAAAGCGCAGTCGTGTGCGTCAGTTCAATAACTGCCGCGCACGTAATGGTTTTCGCGCCCGCTGTTTTCTCGCCGCAAATTTGCGCCGCCAAAATCGTCAGCGATGGTCGCAAGCGCTTGCCGCCCGCGCCCAGCGTATGTCCCGCGACATCGGCGACGAGTTTCACCGGCGAGGAAATCAAGCGCTCGATTTCGGCTTCAACCTGCGTCATTTGAGGCGCAACGGCTTCAAGCGTCGCCGCAATATCAATGCGCGCTTTACCATGGCTCAAGTTGCCGTTTGCCGAAATACCGTTTATCGAAACGCCGTTCGAGTACTCGATTGCGCCGTTTTGCGCGCTCTCGTTCTGTGCATTGCCGTTTTGCATGGCGGCGGTGCGCAAAGGCATTTGGCGCGCCTGGGCGATTTGTGCGGCGGCGACAACAGTTTGCTGAACATCGGGGCGCACGTCCGGCGTCGCTTCTTCGTGGCCGTTTAATGCGTCACCACTCAACTCGGTGCTGTTAGTATTGGTGGAAGACGAACGATTGTTTCGTGTTCCGTTCAAATACCCGTTTGTGACATTGGCGTTCGTCATTGTTCCACCACCTTTCAAAACAGAATGGGCGCGCTTATTTGGCGCGCAGGTAATACGACAAAATTTCCATTTCCGAAGTCAAATCGACGTTGCGAACAGCGATTCCAGGACGCACCAAAATCGCAGTCGGCGCGAAGTTCAAAATCGCGTGAACGCCCGCCGCCACCAACTTGTCGACGACACTTTGCGCCGCCACGCGCGGCACCGTGACGACACCGACCGGCGCTTGCAAGTGAGCGTTCATCTTGGCCACCTCGTCAATGTGATGAACGACGTGTTCGCGCATTTTCGTTCCAACTTTCGCCGGATCGTTATCAAACACCGCAACCACGCGAAAACCGCGCTCCGTAAAACCCATATACGATGACAAGGCCGTGCCCAAATTGCCAGCGCCCACCAACAACACATCGCGCTGCGCATCCAAACCCATAATGCGCGACAAATGCGCTTCCAGTTCGTTCACATCGTAGCCCAGGCCAGGCGTGCCGAACTCGCCGAAATAGCTCAAGTCCTTGCGAAATTGGGCGGCGTTGATGCCGGTGCGCTGCGCGATTTCCGTAGAAGACGCGGTGTGAACATCATCGGCGCGCATACCACGCACGCACTGCAAATACGCACTTAAGCGCTCAATTGTCGGTTGTGGAATCTTCACCGAACCATCGTTGTTTTCGGCTCCGATCTCGCTTTTTTTCGTCGCCATAAACTGCTTCCTCGCGCTCGCGTTTGCTTGTTCAAAATGCTTCTTTTTCAGGATAACATACGCAACTCACTTTTTTATCTTTTCTCCGCCTATTTTGAGAAATATTTCACAAACTACTCTTCAGCGTCAAGTGTTCTTTATTTTGCACGCACAAATCGAGTACTCGAACGTTACTGCGAAGGCGGCGGCGCTCCAATTTTATTTCAACAAATCTTGACAGATAAAAGGAAAAACACTCGCAACAAACTGGCCGACAGCGCGTTAAAAGTGGCACAATACGTTAGGAATGATTGCATACGAGGTTCTGCTATGGCTTCTTCAAGTTCAAGATCGAAAACGTTGAGACCTTTGGTTGGCCAGGTTGCGCCGATGCGTGTGTCAGCGAATCGCCTTGGTGCGATTCGTGCGGCGGCATTGGGCGGCGTGTTGGCGGTCGGCGGCTGGATACTGAATCCTTTGGAGGCGGCGCCGAATGTGCGCGCCAACGGATTTGCCAACACGACGAACGGCGCGTCGAACAACGAGACGATTGTGGCTTCCACGCCGTCATCGATTTTCGACAATTATCCGTCGTCCGCATCGTCCCCGCAAAGCGAGATGGCGGATGCGGCCAAAGCGACCATCGCTTCGACCCAAGATCAGCAAATCGTTCACGTCTTGAATCGGCTGGCGTTCGGGCCGCGCCCTGGCGATGTCGAAGACGTGAAACGCATAGGAATTGCGCACTGGATTGACCAGCAACTGACTCCAAGTTTGATTGACGATTCGGCGGTCGATCAAAAATTGGGCGGTTTCAAGACGTTGAATTACTCGCTGTCGCAGTTGACTTTGGCTTATGCCAGCGACCAGATTTTGCAGCGCGTCAAGAACGAGGCGCGCAAGCAGCGCGAAGCCGAACTTAAAGGCGTCGCATATACGCCGCCGCCAAACTTGATGAACGCGCGCCAGCAACAACTGATGGACCAGGCGCAACAGCAAGGTTTCAGCGCGGGCATTTCAATGCAAATCGTTGGCGAAATGCAAAGCGCCAAAATTTTGCGCGCTTTGGAATCGAAACGCCAATTGCAAGAAGTGCTGACTGATTTCTGGGCGAACCATTTCAATCTCGACATCCGCAAGCAAGCGGTGCGCACCTTGCGCCTGGCCGATGAACGCGACGTGATTCGACCGCGCGTCTTCGGAACTTTCCGCGATTTGCTGGGCGCTTCGGCGCACAGTCCGGCGATGCTGATTTACCTGGATAACGCCAGCTCCAGCGTGGCTGTGCCGATCAACAATCCGAATAAGAAGCGTCCCGCGCAAACCAATAATCCAAATGACGACATGGCACGCCGCGAAGCCGCGTTGCAAGCACAAGAAGCAGCGCTGCAACGCCAGCAGCAATTGTTGCAGCAGCAGGAAGCGCAATTCCAAGCTCAGCAACGACGCGCGGCGGCTCGACCAGCGCGGCGCTCGCGAGTTATTATGCAGGGCGGACAGATTTACACTTTGCCTAACGGCGGTTTTGCTCCAGGCGTCACCATACGTTCTTATCCCGAAGTCGCACCGCTTGATGCGTCTTCGTCCGCGAACACAACAGCAACGCCTTTAGCAACTCCCGTTGCAACGTCGATTGCTGCTGCAACGCCGAAAATGCGTGGTGGCGTCAACGAAAATTATGCGCGCGAAATTATGGAGTTGCACACGCTGGGCGTCGGTGGCGGTTACACGCAAAAAGATGTGCAGGAAGTCGCGCGCTGTTTCACAGGCTGGAGCGTTGACCGCGATACGGGCGAATTCCGCTTTTACCCGAATCGCCACGACGATGGGCAAAAAATTGTTCTCGGACACGTCATCCCCGCAGGTGGAGGCGAACAGGACGGCGAACGAGTACTCGATATCCTGGCTGCTCATCCTTCAACAGCGCATTTTATCGCGACGAAGATGTGCGAGCGTTTGGTGTCCGATACGCCGCCGCCCGCTTTGATCAATCGCATCGCGCAGGTTTACCTAAGGACAAGCGGCGATTTGAAGCAAGTCACACGAGCGATTGTGACTTCGCCCGAATTCATGGCGGCATCAGATTATCGCACCAAAATCAAGTCGCCGTTTGAATATGCGATTTCCGCGGCGCGCGCTCTCGATGCGACATATGTGATGCCGGTGGAAGAAAGTTCCGAAGATCAGATGACGATGATGGCCAACGGCGTGGCCAGCGTGCGCCCAAATTTGGCGCCGGTGGTTGATAGCGGAAAAGGTCGTTACGGCAAATATGCGGGAAAAACTCTGACGCGCCAAATCGACTTGATGGGCGAACCTTTGTATTCGTTTCAAGCGCCGACCGGCTATTCCGAATATTCACAGGATTGGGTTTCGTCGGGCGCTCTCATTGCGCGCTTGAATTTTGCGCTCGATTTGACCAATGGCCGCATTCCCGACGTACAAATTTCGCGCGACAAACTGTTTCAGGGTTTGGCGCCCAATGACAAAGCGGCGTGGTTGGCACGCTTGGAAAAACTGACCTTGCAAGGCGACATCTCGACTTCGACACAACGCGCCGTGCAAGCGCAACTCAAGCCAAATACGCCGTTCGATGCGGCCACAATCGGCGCCTTGCTTTTGGGTTCGCCGGAATTCCAACGTCGCTGAGTAAAGATGTAGGGGCTTGGCACGCCAAGCCCCTACGGTGTATCGAGTACTCGATATTACGCCAGCCTGAAAATGCCTGGCCTGAGGTGAAAAAATGGATGTTTCCCGTCGTTTATTTTTGAAAAGTGGAGCGCTCGCGCTGGTTTCAGTTGGCGTAGCGCCCGTCATTGGGCCATCGTTTTTGCGGCGCGCCGTTTTCGCCGATGAACCGCAGCGCAATTCAAGCGGCAGCGGCGGGCGCAAAACGCTGATTTGCATTTTCCAGCGCGGCGCCGTGGACGGTCTTTCGATGGTGGTGCCGCACGGCGACCCGAATTACTACAACTTGCGTAATGTCGGCGCAGGCGGCATCGCCATCCCGCAGACTGGCGAAGCGGGCGTCATTGATTTGGATGGGCGTTTCGGCTTGAATCCGAACCTGAAAGCTCTCAAGCCGATTTATGATGCCGGTCATCTGGCGCCGATTCAAGCGGTCGGTTCGCCTTCGGCCTCGCGCTCTCACTTCGACGCGCAGGACTTCATGGAAACGGGTTCTCCCGACCGCACGTTACCCGATGGCTGGGCGGCGCGCGCCCTGGAACATTGCCCCGAAGATGCGGCGCGCATCTCGACCTTTCGCGCTGTCGCTATGACTGGCGAATTGCCGAAAACGTTTCGCGGCGAAAAAGACGCGCTGGCGATTCCCGATTTGCGCTCCTTTGGCGTTCATGGCGGCGCGGCGGATTTGGCGGCCAGTCTCGACATGGGCGGGCATCCTAAAGGCAGCGATGCGGCGGGCGGTTTCGAGTCGCTTTATGACAGCGCGGTTGGCGATGTTTTGGGCGGCACGGGACGCGAATCGTTCGAGGCGATCAAGATTTTGAAGGGCATTTCGTCCAAAGCGTATGTTCCCGAAAATGGCGCTCTCTATCCGCGCACAGGTTTCGGCAAATCGTTGCAGCAAATCGCACAACTGATTAAAGCCAATGTCGGCGTCGAAGTCGCGTTCGCCGAATCGGGCGGTTGGGACACGCACATCAATCAGGGCGGCGCGCAAGGTCAGTTGGGCAATCGCTTGAAAGAGTTTGGCGACGGCCTGGCGGCGCTTTACACCGATTTAGGCGACCGCATGAGCGATGTCGTGATCTTGACAATGAGCGAATTTGGTCGCACCGCGCGCCAGAACGGAAACGGCGGTACAGATCACGGACACGGAACTTGCTTCTTCGCACTGGGCGGCAATGTTCAAGGCGGCAAAGTTTTGGGCGATTGGCCTGGCCTGGCGCCGGAACAATTGAACGAAAACCGCGATTTGGCGGTGACAACCGACTTCCGCGACGTTTTTGGTGAAGTCGCGCAACGTCATCTGGGCGTCAACGATTTGAACGCCGTTTTTCCGTTCCGCACGCAATCAGGCCCATTCCGCAACGTGCTGCGCTCAACTTAAATTATTGAAAGCCTTGAGATTCAAGTTCACCTGAAAGTGAGAGTTAGTCATTCTGAGCAAAGCGAAGAATCTAAACCCTAAGTCAGATTCTTCGCTCCACTCAGAATGACAGACTTCCACTTGCTGGACTTTTGAAGAGTCCGTGACGAGACATTTCCCACCAAACTGGAGCGTAAGCGAACTGCTTGCGCTCCAGTTTTTGCGCGTCTGAGATAAAATGAAAAGGCATCCGTTAAACTTCGAGTTATCCCATATCGAGTACTCGATTCGTCCAAAATCCGGTTTACCTTTTCTTCTTATGAACTTCGATCTTTCCCGCGAATGGCTTTGCACTAACGGCATCGGCGGTTTTGCGTCTTCGACTGTTATTGGTTGCAATACGCGCCGCTATCACGCCTTGCTGTGCGCCGCGACGCGTCCGCCACTGGGTCGCATGGTGTTGGTCAACAAAGCTGATGAAACGCTGACGCTGGGCGACCGCTCTTTTGAACTGGGCTGCAATCAATATCCGGGCGCCATAAATCCTGTCGGTTATCAGTTTTTGCAGGATTTTGCGCCGTCTCCGCTGCCGACCTGGACTTACAAAGTTCCCGGCGCCACTTTGCGCAAAACCGTGTGGATGCCGCACGGACAAAACACAACCGTCGTGCGCTACGAACTGATTGAAGGCGACGCGGCCACATTATTGGCGCGACCATTCGTCACGGGACGCGATTATCACGGCACGCATCACTACAACACGGGTTTCAACACCCACTGCGATTCAACTGAGGAAAACGGTGCCTGTATCGTGTCGCTGCAACCTTACGAAACCTGCCCGCAAATCGTCTGGAGCCATGACGGAACCTGCCCGCAAATCGTCTGGAGCCATGACGGAACGTGGCGCGAAGGCGGCGCCTGGTACTACAACTTCGAGTACTCGATTGAAAAGGAACGCGGCCTCGATTTCCACGAAGACGCTTACTGTCCGGGCGCCTGGGTTTGGAACCTGACGCGCGAAAAACCTGTTGCGACCTGGGTCATCGGATTGGAAAAACACGATCCCACAGAAATGCTGGCGACCTACGAAACCGAAATTGCGCGCCAGAACACTTTGCTGGAAACCGCGCAAGTTTCGAGTACGGGAAACCCGCCCGACGATTTCAAATCGCGCTTAATCATCGCCGCTGATCAATTTATCGTGCAACGCGAAGACGGCTTGCACACGATTTTGGCGGGTTATCCGTGGTTTTCCGATTGGGGACGCGATACGATGATCGCGCTGCCGGGCTTGTGTCTTTCCACCAAACGCTTCGACATCGCGCGCAGCATTCTTTTGGCGTTTGCCAAAGCGAGCACGCAAGGCATGATTCCCAATCGTTTTCCCGATGCGGGAGAAACGCCCGACACCAACACAGTCGATGCAACGTTGTGGTTTTTCCACGCAATTGAGCGCTATGTCCACGCCAGCGGCGATTGGGACACCTTGAAAAATGATCTTTATCCGGTTTTGAAAGATTCGATTGCGTGGCACATCAAGGGCACGCGCTTCAATATCAAGGCCGATGAGCGCGATGGTTTGCTGCACGCGGGCGATTCGAGTACTCAATTGACGTGGATGGATGCCAAAGTCGGCGACACGGTTTTCACGCCTCGTGATGGCAAGCCCGTCGAGATTCAAGCCTTGTGGTACAACGCGCTGCGCCACATGATGGCCTTCGCCGAAGTGCTGGGCGATGAACCGACGAAAAAGCTGTGTGGAGATTGGAGTCGTCGCGCCAAGGCGAACTTTGCCACCACGTTCTGGAACGAAGACGCTGGCTGTCTATACGACTACGTTTCTTCCGATGGTTCTTACAAAAACGCCGATATGCGCCCGAACCAGATTTTTGCCGTCAGCCTGCCAAATCGCTTGCTGACTTTGGATCAGGAAAAGCGCGTCGTTCAAGCCGTGCAACGCGATTTACTGACGCCAGTCGGCCTGCGTTCTCTGAGCGCCAGCGACCCGAAATATCGCGGCATTTACATCGGCGACCAATGGCAACGCGACAGCAGTTATCATCAGGGAACAGTTTGGGCGTGGCTCATCGGCGGCTTTCTGAGCGCGTATTTGCGCGTCAATCGTCGCAGTCAGGCGTCCAAAGCGCGCGTCCGCGAATGGCTCGAACCGCTGCACCAGCATTTGGATGCCGCGTGCCTGAACCAGATCAGCGAAATCTTCGACGGCAACGAGCCACATACACCGCGTGGCTGCTGCGCCCAAGCGTGGAGCGTCGCCGAACCTTTACGCATTTTGCTGGACGAATTGTAATTTCAATGCACCGTGAAGCGGAAAAGAAGAATCGAGTACTCGAGTTTCGCCATAGACAAGTCAAAGGAAATGCTGATGCGGCCTTTTGCGAGAACAGAAAAAATTACTGCTCGGCCACTTGTTTATGAACTTGTGATAGAGCAGCAAGCTCTCGAGGCAATTTGTCCAGAATTGCAAGCTATCATTGATGCCGAAGTGAAAGCGGGCAACGAAGTCATTGGTGCTGCCTTCACGAACTGGCCTTTTCAAAATTGCTTGCTTATCACATTGAAACGCATATTTTCAATCAGGAACCACCAAACTTCCGCAAGTCTGCGCTTCGAGGTTTTCGACTACCACGGAACACCGGAAAGTTATCATTGCCAAGCGCACAATCAAGTCATACTTGCTGCTATGCCTACACTGCGAGAATTCAAGTCAGGCCTTTTACGTTCATCTTCTGGTTAGAGTGGCGTTTCTTCACACTTTCATCGCGCTTTTCCCATGTCAAAACAACCGCACGCTGGAACTATTACCGCCGTTGTCGCGCAGGAACGTGTGCGCAAGCATCTGGGAACGCGCATCAACATTTTTGTCGATGACACTTTTTCCTTCGCGCTCGACCGCGATTTGGTCATTCAATACGGGTTGCGGCGCGGTCTGGTTTTGTCGCCGACCAATCTCGAAAAACTGCTGCAACACGATGGTGAGGCGCGCGCTTATGCTCGCGCTTTGCATTTTCTGTCGTATCGTTCGCGTTCCTCAAAAGAAATACGCGAACGCTTGGCGCGCGACGAATGGCCGGAAACCGTTATCAATCGAGTACTCGAACGCCTGGCGCGCGATGGTTTAGTCAACGATCAGGATTTCGCCAACTTGTGGGTCGAAAATCGTTCGCATTCCAAACCGCGCGGTTCGCGTTTGTTACGCCAAGAATTGCGCGCTAAAGGTGTCGAATCCGAAACTATCGCGCAGTCTTTACCAGACGATGAACAGGAACGCGCCAACGCCGTCGAAGCTCTGCGTCCGCAACAGCGCAAATGGCAGGAGTTGGAAGAACGTGCGCAACGTGATAAAGCGATTGCTTTTCTGCAACGGCGAGGCTTTGGTTTCTCAGTCGCACTCGCCGCGTTGCGAATGTTGAAGGAAGAGGAAGAAGGGCAGGAATTATAGAAACGAGGCAGCGCCTATGCCACGAAAGTCTGCGAAGGTTCCAGATTTGTGTTAGTGTTGAAAGAACTTGACACCCTCAAAGTTCCACTTGCTAACCTACTCCTTCGAGTTCGTTTCGATACGGAGGCTATTCTGTCGCAGTACGGAATAATCTAAAAATTTTGGGCGTGGTTCATAGGGTGAGTTTGTGACTAAGAAACTCATTTCATTGTGCTACCACCAAAATTTGTTATGAGGCCTTCATGTCGAATGTAATCTCTCCTGAACATATTGCTGTATCATCTCAGTCCCAGCCACGCATTCGCCTGAATTTCTTAGATGGGTTGCGTGGCCTCTCCGCGCTTTATGTCGTGATGTTCCATGCCTATGAAACATCAGGGGAATCGCGTTATGGCGGCGTCCATACCAACCTGTCCGCTGGCTTGGTGTCCTCGCTTCAATGGTTGTTCAGTGGCCATATCGCTGTTGTGGTATTCATAGCGCTTTCCGGTTATTGCTTGATGATGCCTGTAGCCATCAACAACGTCTTGCCAGGTGGGTTTTCTGGCTATATTATGAGGCGCGCCCGGCGCATTCTGCCGCCGTATTTCGCCGCCCTGGGAATCAGCCTGCTTTTGATCGCCATAGTTCCTGGGTTGGGACAACAGCGCGAAGTCTACTGGGATCAAACCCTTCCGGCTTTTTCGTCAGGGTCCTTACTTTCTCACCTTTTTCTATTTCAAAATGTGACACCTTGGTCGGCTCGCATCAATTATCCGCTTTGGACAGTTGCCACAGAATGGCAGATTTATTTTCTCCTTCCCCTGTTGTTCCTTCCCGTTTTGAAAAGATGGGGACTTCTCGCCATGTTACTTGTGGCAGTTTTTCTGAGTCTGGGGCCACATTACATTTTTCACGGTCGTTTCGACCACGCCGCGCCAGAGTTCATTGGCGTGTTCGCTTTGGGCGCCGCCGGAGCCTTAATCAACTTTTCGCCGCAACACTCATCCCTGCTTCACAAACTACCCTGGAGGGCAATCGCGGCTGTCTCTATGACACTGCTCATTCTGACCATGTGCTTCAAAGCTTCGTTGCTGACGAACCGCCAGTATTTAGTGGATCTTCTCGTCGGAGCCATTATCACCTCGCTTTTGATCTACTGCACTGCCTGCGCAACAAACCACGCCAAACCACAAAGCAGCCGCCTCTTAAAAGTTTTAGAAGCGCCACTCCTCACCTTCCTGGGCACTTTCTCTTACAGCCTTTACTTGATGCACGCTCCTATTCTGGCCATCGCCCATCTTGGCATCCATCAAATGAAAACAACACCCGTTGAGACATTGATATTGTTGTTGTCCTTTGGCGTTGCGGCTTCTCTCATCGGCTCCTATCTTTTCTACCTCGCTTGCGAACGCCCTTTCCTGACCCAACCCCGAGTTAAACGATAAATAAACACCGCTAAATTCCTGCACAGCCTTTTTATATTAAAATACATGAACAGTTGTTCAATTATTCACTTCCATAAAAGGAACGCTCATGTCAACGTCAATTGCAACTTCAAAAAAGTCTGTTCTTTCCTCTACTCTCGAAGTGGCCGCGTCTGAGGAAATTTCTTTATTTGCGGATGCAGAAGCGGCACGGCGTGCGCAAAAAAGTCTTGAAACAAACCTGCCGCCGTCTCGGTTGGAAAATCTGTCGTTGATGTTTGCGGCGTTTGGCGACCCAACGCGCTTGAAATTGTTGTTCTTATTATGCGAAACCGAACTTTCTGTCGGTGATCTGGCGACGATTTCCGGCGTTTCGCAATCGGCGGTTTCACATCAGTTGAGCGGTCTGCGCGCCTTGCGTTTGGTGAAAGCACGACGCGCCGGGCGCCACACGTTTTACAGCGCCGACGACGAGCACATCGTCGATTTGCTGCGCATCGGAACCGAACACGTCCGCGAAAATCGCGCCGATTAACAACGCCATGATCGAAACTCCTCTTTCTCCAGAAACCGCAATCGCCGAATCGAGTACTCGAAACGCTGCGGCGTGTTCATCGTGTGCACACGATCACGGTCATGAACATGGCGGTGCGTCATGGTTGAACGGCACGACGCGCACAATCCTTTGCGGCGCACTGGCATTTGTCGCGTGGATTGTATCGCGCGTTTCTTTTCCATCGTTGCCTATCGCGTTATACGTTGTCGCGCTGGCGGTTGGCGGTTGGCCGTTGTTGCGCGGCGCTGTACGTTCGTTGCGCAAGTTAGCGCTCGACATGAACGTGTTAATGAGCGCGGCGGTTATTGGTGCGGCGATTTTAGGCGATTGGCCCGAAGCGGCGTCGCTGGTCGTACTTTATACGCTGTCCGAATCGCTGGAAGAATGGAGTTTGGGTCGTTCGCGGCGCGCCATGACGAACCTGCTGCAATTGACGCCGACGCGCGTTGTGGTGAAGTGCGACAATCAAACCCGCGAAGTCGAAGCGGACGAAGTTCAAATCGGCGAGCATTTTCTGGTGCGCGCTGGAGAACGCATCGCGCTCGATGGTGTTGTCGTCGAAGGCACGTCCAGCGTCGATCAAGCGCCGGTTACGGGCGAAAGCGTGCCTGTTGAAAAAACCGTGAGCGACGAAGTTTTCGCGGGAACGCTCAATACAGATCGAGTACTCGAAGTGCGCGCCACGCATTTGGCAAGCGAAGGAACAACGGCGCGCATCGCGTATTTGGTGGACGAAGCGGCAGCGCAAAAATCGCCGCGACAACGCGCGACGGAAACTTTCGCCAAACGCTATACGCCGTTTGTTTTTGTTGCGGCGCTTTTGCTGGCTATCGTTCCGCCACTTGTTTTTCATGCGATGTGGCGCGATTCAGTTGTGCGAGGCTTGTCGTTGTTGGTCGCGGCGTGTCCGTGCGCCTTTGTCATCGGCGGCCCGATTGCGACGATTTGTGCGCTGTCTTCTGCCGCTAAACGTGGCGTTCTGGTTCGCCAAAGTTCTGCTTTGGAAACGCTTGCGAGCACGAAAATAGTGGCATTAGATAAAACCGGAACGCTGACACAAGGCGCGCCGCGCGTGCAAAGTTTCGTCGTTTTCGAGGGCGACGCGGACGAACTTTTGTCGGTCGCAGCGGCTTTGGAAACGCGCAGCGATCATCCTCTGGCGCGCGCCGTTGTCGAGTATTCGCGCGAACGCAATGCGCGTACTCAAGATATTGAAAAGGTTCAGGAACGTGGCGGAAACGGCGTTCGCGGCGAAGTGAACGACGTTTGGTATGAAATCGGGCGCGCTAATAATTGGAAGTTGACAGCCGAAGTCGTGCAACAGGTTTCGCATTTTGAAGCCGCTGGCCAAAGCGTCGCGTTGTTGGGAAATGACCGCGAAGTTCTGGCAATGTTCGCTTTCGCCGATGAATTGCGCCCTGAAGCACATCGAGTACTCGAAACGCTGAAAAACAACGGCGTGACGAAAACTTTTGTGCTTTCTGGTGATAACGAACAAGCGGTTGAGAAAGTGGCGAAGTCGGTTAGTGCAACTGAGTGGCGCGGCGCGCTTTTGCCGCATCAAAAGCTGGAATTGATTGAGCAAATGACGGCGCAAGGCACGACAGCGATGATCGGCGACGGCATCAACGATGCGCCATCTCTCGCACGCGCCGATGTCGGAATCGCGGTTGGCAGCGAAGCGAGCGGACTTTCCGCGCAATCAGCCGACATGACGTTATTGTCCGGCGGCTTGTCGCAGTTGCCGTTCGCCTTTCGCTTGTCGCGCCGCACCAAAGCGATTATCGTGCAAAATCTTGCGCTCGCGCTGATGATGAAACTTGTTTTCGTCGGCGGTTTGCTGCTCGGCGTTTGGGGAAGTTGGCAACTCGTCGGCGGCGTGATTGCCGATATGGGCGCGACACTTTTGGTCACAGCGAACGGTTTGCGGCTTTTGCGCGATTGAGTACTCGATAACTCTCATCGTCGGCTGTCAAAGTCTTCAAGGGGTAATAATGAGATTTCCAATTCTTTCTTTATGTGGCGTCGGATTGATCGCTTTTGGCTTTTTCTTGTCTTCTGGCCGCAAATATATCAGCAGTTCAACCTACGACATTTAGATTCGCAGATTTTCATAATCAACCGTGAATGGGTCAGGCGGCAATGGCAGCCTCCGATGACGCTCTGGCTTCTCAGATTTCTTGGATTATGCGCCGTCATTATGGGCGCCAGTGCTTTCCTCGGGGGTCTTTAAGTTTTAGCAGAACAAAAAAGAACTGTGAGCATAACGCGCGGTTCATTCCCTTCGCTAAAAATAAAATGGCGCCGTAGACAAAACCGCGTCGCTGGTTCGTCTTTAGGTTGGAGGCACGCTCATCAACCGCTTTTCGCTGACAATTGACCAATTTGGCGCTTTCAATTTTCCTTCAACCCGACCTCGCGTGAAAAACGCAATCGCACCCGATGTCGAAGGGCAATGTTTGCAGCGCGCGGCGAACGGCGATCCGCTTGCGTTGTCGCAGCTTTACGACTGGTATGCGCCCGCTTTGCATCGCGTTTTGGTCGCCATTTTGTCGTCGCCCGAAGACGCCGAAGACGCCTTGCAGGAAACCTTTCTCAAGCTGATGGACGGCAAAATGGGACGCGCGCAAAACGTTCGCGCCTACTTGTTCACATCGGCACGACACATTGCGCTCGATATATTACGGCGCCGCAAACGCGAGCAAAATCACGTCGAAGAAACCGTCGAAACAGTTCAAAGCGCCAGCGACGATTTGCAAATGTTGTTGCAATTGCTGCCATTGGAGCAACGCGAAGTGATCGCTTTGAAAGTCTTCGAGGAAATGACTTTCGCTGAAATCGCGCAAGTTGTGAAAACGCGACCGAACACCATCGCCAGTCGCTATCGTTACGGAATCGAAAAATTGCGGCAATGGCTGCGCGAGGAGAACGACGATGAATAACGACTTCGATTCTCTTGAGATGGATTCTCTCGAACACCGATTGCGCGCTTCCGCCGCGACTTTGCCGCCCGAACTGCGCCATCGAGTACTCGAACAATGCGCCATCAAAGCACGGGAAAAAGCGTGTCGCAATCGTCGCGCGAACTGGCGATTGGCGTGGGGTTTCGCGGTTTTGTGCGCGCTTAATTTCGGTGTTGGCGGAATGCTGGACGCGCAACGTCAAGCGATGCTGGGCAATTCGTCGTCTTCTACGCCACTTTACGCGGACGCCGCCAGTCAAAACGATTTTCGCCAAAGCGTGCTTTTGCGCTCGCAACTTCTGGCCGAACTTTCCAACCCGCGCCACGACTTTTCTTAAGGCTTACGATGAACTGGCGGACGAGGCACCGCCTCGCCCCTACTGGAATTTGCGCCAGGCCTCGTTCCGGCGCGATTCAACTATCCAAAGGAAACCTTATGTTCCGCAAAAAATCAGGCGCGCTCGACACTTCGGTTGTGGCGCCAGAACGAAGCAAAAACTTCCCGACATTTCGCCGTCTGCTTGGTCGTTTTGGGCGCTGGCCATTTATGTCGCGCGCTTGGTGGAAACGCAATAAACGGCGTATGGCGTGGCTGTGTCTGGTTTTGGTAGCGATTTGGACAGCGACCAATATTTATGCGTCGGTTTTGCTGAACCGCGAATTGGAAGCAATCCGACAACGCGGCGAACCTTTGACATTGGCCGAACTTGCGCCACCGCCGGTTCCCGATGCACAAAACGCTGCAGTCCTTTATAAACACGCGGAAGTGTTGCTCGAAAAATTGGGCTTAACGTCAGATGAAGAAATGCAGATGATGGGAAGAGGCGCCCAAACGACGCCTCAACAACTTTCCTCTGTGCGGCGCCCATTGTTGCAAAAATATCGTCCAGGAGTCGAACTGATTCGCCAGGCGTCGCGCTTGTCGTTGTGTCGTTTCCCAAGGCCGTGGCAAACAAGACCAGCTTTTACGATTCTGTTCCCCGAACTGGCGTATCTCCGCAAATTCGCACGTTTGATGAGCGCCAGCGCGATTCAAGAAGCACAAGATGGACAAACCACGCAAGCGATTGAAGATGTCGGTACCATTTATCGCATCAGCGAACACGCCAATTCCGACCCGATTCTGATTGCGTTTTTGGTCAGCACCGCAGTTGAACAAATCGGGCATAACGCCCTTGCGCAGGTATTCGAGTACTCGAATCTCACGCCGTCGCAAAAAAGTCAGGTTGAAGCGATTCTGCCGCGCGTCGACAAAGAACAGCAACTTGGACGCGCCTTGCGTGGCGAACGTGCTTTCGGTTTGTCGAGCTTCGATTATGTTCTTTCGACACCGGGCGGCTTCACGGAAGTTTCGCAGCTTTCCGGCAGTGAAGCTGAAAGCGACAACGTCATAATTTCGCTATTGTGGCGCGTTGGTCGAACATTGTGGCTTCCGATGTTTAAACTCGACGAAGTGTGGTTTTTACGCTCGCATCCGGCGAATTCCCATCCAACACCACTCGAAGATGTTCCAAGTTACGCGATGCTGACAAGAACACTTTTGCCGGTATTCGACAGAGTACACGACTTGGCTCGCAAAGGTGAAACGACACGTAATCTGGCGCGTATCGCTCTCGACCTGGACGTTTATCGCACGCAGTTCAAAACCTATCCTGCGACTTTGGCGCAACTTGAAACACAAAGAAAAACGCGCTTGCCGCTCGACTTCTATTCTGGCAAATCGTTTGTTTATCGTGTCACTAAAGACGGCTATGCGCTTTATAGCGTTGGCCCAAATAAGGTTGACGATGGCGGACGCGATATGCAAGATTTCGCGCGTTCGCCACAAAGCACGCAACAAACACCAGGCGGCTCGTCGCTGGCGCCTTGGGATGATATTCCCTGGCCGCCCAGTTGGTTCACGCGTCACCATCAATACCAACCCTGAAGCAAACAACGAGACAAAACAAAACGGCTGCATTCACGAAAGAATGCAGCCGTTGTAACACGCGGTTCATCCCGCCACCGTGTTTGGATTGAGGAGCCTCGAAAGGTTACTTCGAGTACTCTATTTGCGACTTCATGATGCGCTTGCACCGTTACGACCGGCACTTGCGAAACGACCTTCGCGTTCATCCGACGAAGTTTGCGGCTGTTCCGGCAGCATCGAACGCAGTTTGTCAATCAAGGCTGAGGCTTCGCTTTTGGTCATCTGCGAGATCGGCTTGTCCACCAAACGTGCCATTTCTTCTTTGGTGTTCTTGCCGAAAACCTTGTTGGCGATGGCAAGTATCGCCCCGCGCTGCGCTTCCGTCAAGACGTTGGAGTTCGCCGTGCCATTTGCGATGTGTTCGTCGCGCACTTCACGCGCCGGAGCAAAGCCGTTTCGAGTACTCGAATGCGATGCCGATGCTTCTCCGCGCGCCGTCGAAGCCGCCACCGCTCGCTCGTAACGCGCGTTGTCTTCGCGCTCCACGCGCTCGATTTCCATGTCTTCCAAATCTTGCGTGAAGATGCCGCTGGCGCGCGTCGCACTCAACGTCGCATCAATCAAAGCACGCTTTTTCGCCATCTTCAAAATCGTGTTGGCGATATTGGCGGCGTCCTGATTCTTGTAGCGACGCTCGCGGCTGTTGCAGTTGCCGATGCCTTCAGCTTCGATGTTCGTGGTGCGCTTGTTGAGCAACGTGACCTTGATTTCATACGCCACGAAACCCTTGTCCCAATCTTCCACGCGATTGGTGATTTCGACAATCGGCGCTAATCCGAAGATCGCGTTCAACTTTTCGGCACCCGCCTTGAACAACGTCGGCTTGGTGCTGGTGCCCGGAATCACGCCGTAATCTTCGCCTTCTGTCATGTGCGCGCGTACAAACTCGCCCAGCATCTTGATGCGCGCGCCCGCTTCTTCCAGCGTCACCGCAAAATCGGGGAACACATCGGGCGCATCGGAGTCGCGTTCGTGGGTCGTCGGTTGGTTGTGGTTCGTCATAATATTCAAACTCCTTTTTGCTGCCTTTTCAGACGGATTTGACTCCAACTCGTTCCTTCATTGAAACGAATGAAAACATACAATCTATTATAACGCACTGTGAAAAAAGCGCAAGTGCACGCTTCTCGTGCGTGATTTTCAGACGCGCAAAAGCCCGCTTTCGAGTACTCGATTCTCGAAATGCGGGCTTTAATTTATCAATAGCGGGAAAGGGACTTGAACCCCTGACCTACGGCTTATGAAGCCGCCGCTCTAACCAACTGAGCTACCCCGCCGAAGGAAATGATGAATGATGAATACGGAATAATGAATGCGCTTTAAATCGTTGCACAACGCAATTGAGTACTCGAAGTGCGAGCCTCATTCATCATTCCGTATTCATCATTCATCATTACGAATTGTCCTGCTGCTGACGGCGCTTCTTTTTCTTCTTCTTTTGTTTCTTTTGCTTGCGCTCTTCGATTTTGCGGCGGCGCTCGGCGTGTTCAAAACGGATGGCGTCGCCCATCTGACCGTCGAGTTGTTCCAACGGCGCGAAATCCAGGGCTTGCAAACGGGGCAAATCGATAGCTGGCATACGGAAAGTTTCCTCGGACAAACGTCTTTTTTAATGTTCTTTACAGGATAGACCCGTCGAATTATAACGATTCGAGTACTCGATGTCAACGCATTAACGTCTTTGGCGCGGGCAAATCGTGAAAAATCACTGTTTTGCGCGGCCCTTGCGTGCTTTCCGCCAACAATAAGCGCAGGTTGAACGATGTCGCTTTCAACGATGGCGGAAGAAAATATAACGCTTTGCCGGAATCGGTGACGCCGCTCGCTCCGAGATTGTGACCGAAATTGTCCGTTCCGGTGCTTTGCTGGCAATCGACGCGATGTTCGGCGTTCGCCTGAGCGTTGGTGTCGTAGGTAATGGCGATTCTCGTTGGCTGTCCCTTTGTGTTAATCGCGCGATTCTGGTCATCGAAGCTGCCGCTTTCCACTTTGCGAATAGTAAACCAGGCGCCCGAAGGAAAAGTGACCGTGCGATTGAGCAACCAAGGTTTTCCATGACTTGGCAAAGGCAAGTTGCGAAAGTTTACGACGTGAAGATCGCGCTTCTGCGCTTGCAATTCAAGACGCATTTCCAACGCTTTCGGCGTAGGTATTCTTGTACCGGGATTACCGAAAAAGCTGAAATTGAGATTGATGCCGTTCTCGCCGATTTGCATTGGACGGCCACTTTGCTTCCACTGCGAGCTATGTGTGATGCTGTCGGTCTGCCAAGTGCTATTGGAACCATCGCTTATCGTCGCTGATGCGACGTTCCAATCCCAGTTGGCGCCGTCTTTGTCGGTGAACCACAAGTGCGTTTTGTAGTCGTCGCCAAACTTCTTCAAGGAATCCAACGTGACGCGAATGTCGCTCGCGTCGGCAACCGCCACAGGACGACGCGAGTTCATATCGCCCAGCGAGATTTGGTTTTGCGGCAATTGAAAGCGAAAGCGACGAAACCATTTGTCCTGCTTCAAACTGGGCGCTTCTTCGCTGACTTGAACGCGGATGTTGACGCTGCGAGATTTGAAGGACGGCAACGCATCCACGTATAAAGTCACGGTGTTGGCGTGGTTTTGCAATAGATCGTCGCTAACCACGCTATAACCGGCGTTCGTCATCGCTTTTTCACCGTTGCTGCCCACAACACCGTCGCCGAAGTTCATGCTCAACTGAGCCTTCATATCCGGCGTTTGTGCGGGCGCCAAAGTGCGCATAGACATCAAGACCTTATTTTCATCACCGAGAAATTTACCGCTTTTGGCCGACGACACCGCAATCGCTTCAAGAAAAACGCGCGTGCCGTGCGCCGTTGTGAAACTACGTCCAACGGGAAGTACCTGATCGCGCTTGCCTGGCAACGGCACATTGTTGAATTGAAGCGTTTCCTCAAACTTGCCGGTCGCACTTGGTGGTGCGACTGGATTGAGAAACTCGAACTCGACAGGAACCGAACTTTGGCGCGGATCAAGGCCACCAAACTCGATGGAACCTCCAGAATCCCATTCGTAATTGCCGTTATCGGCACTGCTGTTGGGAAAACCATAATTATCATATCCCCGAATTTGAGTTACATATTGAATCGGAGATTTGCCTTTTGGAAGACGAACCTTTCGGCTGTCGCTTGTCACTACGTAACGCACCCACAACTCTTTCTGAAAATCGTTGTAAACGCTCGCCGATTCGCGCAGTTTCCATTCGGGAACGCGCCATTTGGCATCGAGTACTCGAATCGTCACGCCATTGATGGTTTGACTTTGCGGGCGAAACGGCAAGCGTTTTTCAACAGGCGAATCCTGCCAACGAGCACTCGACAGCAGCGGCCCAGCGACGATTT
The DNA here is from genome assembly GCA_965277285.1 of Abditibacteriaceae bacterium. GTDB lineage: Bacteria > Armatimonadota > Abditibacteriia > Abditibacteriales > Abditibacteriaceae > DASVUS01. The sequence goes on from OZ255721.1 coordinate 1,366,820, forward strand.
CCTGCACATTATCCTGCGCGTCAAAACGCTTCTTTATACCAATGGCACACACAGCGAGCACAATCGCGCCCAATGTCGCCAAGCTAATCAGCGCGCGCAAAGGACGAGCGACAAATGCGGCGCCTCGTCGTTTTTCGTCTAAGATGCGCCGCACGCGCTGACCCAGCGAAGATTGTCTCGGCACAACTCCCGCCGCGACAGCGCGTTCACTGGCGCGCAACGTCAATCGCTCCGCCAAATCGAGCAGGCAGCGCGCATAATCGCGTGGAGCGCAGCCGCCACGTATAACGGCTTCATCGCAGACATCTTCGGCCACGCGCTCGATTTGGCGACACAGAATCCACAGCAAAGGTTGCGGCCACAAGATCGCGCACAGAACGCGCGTGGCGCCCATCCACCACAAATCGCGGCGCCGCAAATGCGTCATTTCGTGCAGCAAAACCGCGTGGCGCGATGCGCTATCGAACACGTCTTCGCGCGGCAAGACAATGGCAGGGCGCCACAAACCCATCAACAAAGGGCTGCGAACTTCTGCGCTTTGCAATAACTGCGGCTGATGCCAGCCATGAACTTCACAAAGCGACTTCAACGCGTCGTGCCACTCGCCCGACGCAATTCGAGTACTCGAACGTCGCACCCACGCCAAACGTAACGCACACATCGACAGCCATAAAAGCCAAAGCGCACTTCCCAGAAGCCAGACGCGCGCCACGAGCAGGTAAACGTTTTCCCACGTCGAAAGCGGTGCGGTTTGTTCCTCGACAATCGGCACAACTGGCGTTTCGGCTGAAACCGATGTTTCGCTAACCGATGTTTCGCTCGGCGGCGCAACTTGCGTTTGCAGAGGCGCCTTCCTCTGCGTTATCGTGGAACGTTTCATCGTCACAAACGGCGCGGTCAGAATCGATGTAAAAGTTGGTGTAAAAGATGGAGGCGGTATCGAGACATTCCAATGTGTCGGCACGCGCGAAGTCGCAACGGCTGAAACAATCGTGCATAACGCCACGCCCAAAAGTGCGGCGCGTAAAGCCGTCATTTGCGGCAGCGATCCGCGATGGCGCAACAAACGCGCTCCAAAAAGTCCCACTGCCAGCACAACCAACGATTGCATCCACAGCGTCGCGCCCACGCGTATTACGTTTTCAACGTTCATTGCGCCTCCTCGATCAGTTGCCGCAACTGCGCCATTTCTTCCGGCGAAATCGTTTCGTGCTTCAACAAATGCGCGACAAGTCCCGACACCGACGAATGAAAAACGCGCGACAACAAATCGTGCGTCGCGCTCGTCGCTACCGCGCTTTCCTCGTGCATCGCGCGGAATACGAAAGTGCGCCCTGCGGATTGGTGCGTCACGGCGCCTTTTTCTTCCAGCTTGCGCAACAACGTTTGCACCGTGCTATGTGCAATCACAGTTTTCGATTGGCGATTTAACTCGTCGGTGATTTCGCGCGCCGTCGCGCCGCCCTTCGCCCACAACACTTGCATAATCTGCAACTGCACGCGCCCCAACTTCGGCGTTTTCAATTCCTTGCTCATAAATGCTCCATTTACCGGATTAAATCTACCTTAGTAGACTATAGTTGTCAAGGACGAATCGAGTACTCGAAATCGGCCATTTGGCTGACCAAGCGTGGTTTGTCGTTGTGATAAAATGAGCGACGCAAATTTACGAAAACGAGGATGAATTATGAAAGACGCAGTTCATGTGGCGATAACGGGCGCGGCGGGGCAAATTGGTTACGCTTTGGCGTTTCGTGTGGCGTCGGGGCAAATGTTTGGCAGCGACACGCCGGTTGTTTTGCACCTGATTGAAATCGAGCCTGGAATGGCGGCGCTGCAAGGCGTCGTGATGGAGTTGGATGATTGCGCGTTTCCGTTGTTGCAGGGCATCGTTCCCACGTCAGACTTGAGCGAAGGATTCAAGGGCGTCAATTGGGCGTTGCTAATTGGTAGCGTGCCGCGCAAAGCGGGCATGGAGCGTGGCGATTTGCTGGGCATCAACGGCAAGATTTTCACGGGACAAGGCCAGGCAATTCAAAACAACGCGGCGAGCGATGTTCGAGTACTCGTTGTCGGCAATCCGTGCAACACCAACTGTTTGATTGCGATGAGCAACGCGCCCGATGTGCCGCGCGACCGTTGGTTCGCCATGACGCGACTGGATGAGAATCGCGCTAAAACGCAACTGGCGAAGAAAGCCAGCGTGACTGTCAACGATGTCGACCGCGTGACGATCTGGGGCAACCATTCGGCGACGCAGTTTCCCGATTTCACCAATGCGCGCATCAAAGGCCAAAGCGCAGCGCAAGTGATCGGCGACGAAGCGTATTTACGTGATGAATTTATTCCGACAGTCCAAAAACGTGGTGCGGCGATTATCGCAGCGCGTGGTGCGAGTTCGGCAGGTTCGGCGGCCAATGCGATTGTAGACAGTGTTGTTTCGCTGACAACGCCGACGCAGGGCGACGATTGGCACAGCGTTTGTCTGGTTTCCGATGGCAGCTACGGCATCGAAGAAGGCTTGATTTGCTCGTTCCCGACGCGCTGTGATGGACAGAAAATCGAAATCATGCAAAACGTGCCGCTGGATGCGTTCAGCCGCGAGAAAGTGGACGCATCGGTGAAGGAGTTGCAGGAAGAAAAAGCGTTGGTGCAAGATTTGTTGCCGTAATTTTTGTGCATTTTACATGTCGTTAGAAAACAAGAAAGCGTCCTTTTCGAGTACTCGAAAAGGACGCTTTGCTTTGCGTTGCCCGACCACATATCGAAACTCAGGTACCGGTGTCAGCAGTGGCTGGCTTGGCGCCCGAGTTGGTGACAGCAGGTGCGTTGCTGTCATCTTCGCTCTTACTACCACAGCCGACCATCAACGCGCTGCACATAACCGCGCCAGCAACCATCAAAACAACAAAGCGGCTTGTCCAATTCTTCATTATGTTCTCCTTGAAATATACGTCGCAGTTTGTTTACTCGAATAAGACGATCTTTACAACTATGCCTGTCAAGAGCCTTACGAAGTTCCAGCAGCAACAGGAGGAGCAGCATTGCCCTTGCTGGGCATATTGTTGACGGCAGGCGCCGAGCCGGACGTCGCAGTGCCGTCGCTGTTACCGCCGCCACAGCCGACCATCAACGCGCTGCACATAATTGCGCCAGCAACCATCAAAACGACAAAACGGCTCGTCCAATTCTTCATTGTGTTCTCCTCGAAATATACGTCGTCAGCTTGTGTGGGGCAAATTACAAACCGACTGTTTAGCAATCGATCCGTTTAGAACGATTGCGCTAAACCAAATTCAATGCGGCTCTGACGTGTTTGCACAATCGACTGGGGTTGAGTACTAGACCCAACGCCGGTATGAACATTCAGGTATCGACCATAAAGTGTCATGCTGTGCGAAAGGTTATAGGCGGCGCGGAGACGGAAAACTTGTTGGCGCCCTATAGTGGGATCTTCGTTGTTTTTGTCGGTGAATTCAAAGCCTCCACTCAGGCTCAAGCGCTTGATTGGCTTCGCGTAAACCGTGAAGCGGAAGCTGTCGGCACCGCCATGTCCCGTTGCGCCAGGTTGTGCCGTATTGGGATAACCCAGCGAGTCGCCGTGCTGGAAGTAGTTGTAATCGAAGTCCTGATCGAAAGTATAAACCTGCGCGAAATAAGTACGTCCGCCCAGCGTCGTATATTCGAAGTAAGTCCCCAATCGCGTTGGGTCGTCAGGCGTATAAAGATGAACACCCAACAAGCTGCCCAAGCGGTTACGCGTCAGGTTGTTCGTCGTGGTTGCAATATCGTCCAGCAAAAACTCTCCGTAAACTTGGGCGCCGCGTGCCATGCTTGTTTCAGCATAAACCTCATACAACGAGTTGGTGTTTTTGCCATTGCCAACGCCGTTCAGGCCGCGCGCATGCTGCAAAAACGAAAGAGGCACAGGAATCGGTGATAGCGTGCTGGCGACATCAATTGCATCAAAAGTTCTTTTTGGCGTCAGCAAGCTTTCAGCAAATCCAACACGTGTTTGCTGCCCCAACTTGAATTGGAAATTACGGCTATACAAAGCACGATCGCCACCGGATGGCCCATGCCCGAGCAACGCGTAAACGCCGTCATATTGGAAAGAACCGCGCTTTAGCTGAGTATGAACCGAGTTCAGGCCGCCCGCGTTATCGCTGAGCAATAACGTGCCATAATGCCCCGGGCCAAACCAGTACTCGTCTTTGCCCACATTGATAGTCAGACCGCGCGCGATATTGCTCGCGTTGTAAGACAAAACCGCGCGACGCAGAACGACATTGGAATTATCGCTGTTGTCCAGGTTGGTCGTCGCATCCACGGTCGAGTAAAAGCTCAAGCGCTTGCTGATGTTGCCGAACAAGTTCAAGCGCGCATCAACGCCGCTCTTCAAACGAATATCGCCCTGGGGCTCGCTAAAGGGCAACAGGAAATTGCCGTGCCCGCTGACCACGCTGGCGCGCAACACGCCCGAATAACCCAGGCTGAACCCATCGCTGGTGCCGACCTTGGCTATTTTTTCAGGATCAACCTTCAATGCCGCAAGTTCATCGCTGTAGTTGCGCACCAGCATACCGAGCGCCGCGCGATTGCGCCCGCTCACGTCGTCGCCTGCGTTGCTAAGGGCTTCGCGCACGAAACCAGCAATTTGAGCGCGCGTAAAATTGATGTCGTTTTCCGTGCGATGGCGCAAGATACCGTCGTCTTCAAACGTATCGGCGGGCTGGCTTTTGATTAAACCAGACGTCGCCAGACCTGCCAGCAGTTCGTAGGTGTAATCAGCGCGCGGCACCACCGCATTCGACGCGCCTGTTTCGTAGGGCACGGGAGCGGCTGGCACCGGCTCGACGGTTTTGCCATTGTCAATCAAGGTCCCTTCGCCAGCGACATTGGCCGGGCTGGTGCTTTCAATGCGAATCGTGTCGCCAACGGCGAGCGGCTGCGCTGCATCGTCCTGCCAGGTAATAACGGCCATGCTGTCATACGTCGACGAACTGGCAATGCGCAAAATCGCTGCGACGCTACCGTTGCGCCACACTGGAACATTGACGCCTGTCCGAATGCCGGATTGCAAACCGGAATTCAAAGTCACATTCTTACCATCTATCGCTGTGATACGCGCATCAATATAACCGGAGGAAACTGGCGCAGTTCCTGCACCGCTGCCGTTTCCAGTACTCGATGTTCCCGTGCTCAAGGGCTGCGTGGGCGGCAAAGTGGTTGTTCCAGTCGCGGGAGCCACCGGCGTCGGCTGCATGTCTGGCGTCGGTTGCGGCGTCGGCACCGGAGTGGGCGCCGGAGTTGGTGTCGCTTCAACGGGCACTTCGTAGGTGAAGTAACGCGCCGTATCGCCAACCGTGACTTGATAATCGTCCTGCACGTCGAACACAGTCGCGCCGCTTTGTTCGGGAGTCACTTCGACCACACGAAGCTTGGCGCGCACGATGCCGCCGCGCGAAATGGTGAAAATCGAGCCGGGACGAAAACCGGCGTTCGCGCCTTCGCTGAGCATCACCATATCGCCGCGCAGCGAAGTCACAGCGACTTCATCGACTGTCGGCGCAGCAATATTGGAAGCGGGAGTTTGCGCTCTCACTGGCGCAGGCGCGACAGCCAACATCGCAGCGGCGCAAAGGATGGAAACAGGAACGGCGTGGCGAAAACGAGAAGGAATCGTGCGGCGAATAAAACGCATGAATGGTTCCTGAAACGACTAAAATTTCTGCAAAAAAGGTTGTTTTTGTCTGGTTCGAGTACTCGATGTCAATTCAACTTGAGGAAGGCGGCGAAGAATTTTCGCTTTTGGTAGGCGCTTTGTCCGTGGTCGCAGCGCTTGTTCCCGCAGCCGATGTTTTCTCGGAAGCCGATGACGCGGCAGATTCTTTCGCACTTGACTCTTTAGCGCTCGCGTCAGCGTTCGCGTCCTTATCGGAAGCAGCAGTGCTGCCGCTGGATTTCGCGGACGCGGAATTTCCAGCTTTTTCGGCGCGCAAATCGGTGACGTAAAAGCCGCTGCCCTTAAAAATGACGCGCGGCGGATGAAACACTTTTTTGACCGTTGCGCCACATTCGGGGCAAGCTGGCGCCGCGGCACCGACTTCCTGCCAGATTTCAAAAACGTGCTGGCACGCCGTACATTGATACTCGTAGTTGGGCAACGTCATTCCTCCACGACTCGATGCAACCCGGATGAGCGTGTCTCGTCTCGGTTTGCTCGATTCGTCACGCCATTATAACCGATTCGTACAACATCTGGCTACCATTCAAACGATGCGCCACTAAATATTAGCATTATCAATAAGATTTGGCGTCTCATAGCTTTCCTGAGCCGCTTTCGAGTACTCGTTTGAGCATTCAATCCGCAAGCCATTGCAAAAAGAGCGCAACCTTTTCCCGCTTTTCAGTTTGCGTTGGCGCTTCCCAAACGCTGCTGCGAATTGCAACGCCATGCGCGCCAGCTTCAAGGCACGCGCGAATCGTGCTTTTAGTGCCAATGCCACCAATCGCATAAACCGGAAGCGAAACCGCGCGCACCACAGCGCGCAATGCTCCAAGACCTTTAGCTGTCTCATTTGGATGCGAAGAGGTCGGGAAAATCGAACCGAAAACCAGATAGTTTGCACCCGATTTTTGCGCTCGCTGCGCTGCTTCAACCGAATGCACGGACACGCCATTGAGAAGCGTTTTCGAGTACTCGATTGACGCGGTTCGTTCTGGCCAATGAACGCCGTTTGCGCCGACATTTAGCGCGATTTTTGCTTCTGAATTGATGATTAAACTGGCGCCAAACGTTTCGCACCATCGCTGCGACGTTTCCGCCAAAGATTGCAAATCTTGCGCGCTCAAATCTTTTTCGCGCAATTGAATCAAACGCGCGCCACCTTCGAGCGCCGCTTGCAGCGATTCTTCAAACGTCGGCTTCATCAAGCGCCGTTCGGTGACGAGCATCAAACGAGAAAGCATATTGTAGGGGCTTGGCGCTGCCAAGCCCGAAACCATGACCTGAATCGAGTACTCGAAGTCGCCAAGCCCTTATGAAATCAGCTTCCGACGACACCTTCAATTGGGCTGCTTGCCGTTGCATACAGTTTTTTGGGAATGCGTCCGGCTTCAAACGCCAAACGTCCGGCTTCAATCGCGTGACGCATCGCGCGCGCCATCTTTAACGGTTCGCGTGCGCCGTAAATCGCGGTTTGCATCAAGACCGCATCGGCGCCCAATTCCATCGCCAGCGCCGCATCCGAAGCCGTGCCAACGCCCGCATCAACGATGACGGGAATCTTCGCCTGCTCGATAATAATCTGCAAATTGGTCGTGTTGCGAATGCCCAAACCCGAACCAATCGGCGCCGCCAAAGGCATCACCGCCGCGCAACCGATTTCTTCCAATTTGCGACAAACAACGGGATCGTCGATGCAATACGGCAAAACGATAAAGCCGTCTTTCACCAGCACGCGCGCCGCTTCAAGCAAACCTTCGTTGTCGGGAAAAAGGGTTTTCTCGTCGCCGATGACTTCGAGTTTGACCCAGTTGGTTTCGAGAGCTTCGCGCGCCAGTTGCGCCGTCAAAATCGCGTCTTTGGCGTTGTAGCACAAAGCCGTGTTGGGCAACAACGTTTTACCTTTCAAAGAATCGAGCAAGCTTTCGCCCGCTTTTTCGCCTGTGGGAATGCGACGAATCGCCACCGTCACGATTTCGGCGCCGCTGGCCGCGATGCAATCGCGCATCAAGCCATATTCGACGCCTTTTCCCGTCCCGACCCACAAACGCGATTCAAACTTTTGTCCGGCAATTGTTAAAGGATTCATCATTCCGTATTCCGTATTCATCATTTGTTTCATCCGCCTTGCGGCTTATCCGCCTTGCACAGCGCGAATAATTTCAATTTCGTCGTTTGCTTCAATTGTTGTCATCGAGTACTCGAACTTGCGCACGACCGCGCCATTGCGCGCCACCGCGATACCTTTTTCCGGCGCAAGAGTTTCGCGCAACAATTCTTCAATCGTTTGCGCTTGCGTTTCGGTCGCTTCACCGTTCAACGTGATTTTCATGGTTTTGAATAGAGTTTTCGGTAGAGTTTTGAAAGCGCTCGATACTGAACTCTTTTGGTGGCTCAACACCATGAAGGATGCAATCAGTCATCAATTTGGCGGTGATTGGCGCCAGCAAAATGCCATTGCGATAGTGGCCGGTTGCAACGTAGTAGTCGCTTAACAACGTGCCACCCAAAAGGGGCAAGCCGTCAACTGTTTTGGGGCGCAAACCAGCCCATTGATCTATAACAGCGCAATCATCCAGTTCGGGAACAATTCGCCGCGCTGCACTAAACAATGTCGTTAAACCCCGCGGTGTGACTTGTTTGCGAAGACCTGTATTCTCCATTGTCGCACCGATCAATAAACGTCCATCACGACGCGGTACCAAATAGACATCAGAACCATAAACGATACGACTTAATTTTTTGTCATTTTTAACAACAGCCATTTGTCCGCAAATTGGCTTGACACGCGCCTGCCCAAACCAAGGCTCGCGCAAATAACTCCACGCTCCCGCACAAAGCAGCGTTTTATCGAAAGAGACAAATCGTTTGCCGATTCCAGCTCCCGCAATCTTAAAGAAAAACGGCAATGAGCTCTTGCGAAAATCCACTCCACGTAACGCCTCTTGAGAGAGAAGCGGAACTTCGTTTTCAAAAAAAACAACTCCCTCTCTTGCTGCTGCTTGCCTCAATGCCTCTATTAACTTACGATTTTCAACCTGCCCTTCTTGTGGCAGCCACGCTGAAGGAAAATCTCTGAAGTCCGGCGTGCTTTCAACGCTCAAACCCTGCTCTTTTTGCTGCGCGAAATTAGCAAGCGCCGTATCATCATCGCGCGTTTGAACATACAAAATGCCTGGCGTGCGCCAATCGTTGCGCTTGTGACCTTTGATCGAAAGTTCGATGTCGACGCCCGTCGCGTCGAACAATTCATCCGCGAAAGCGGCATACAGGGCGCGGCTTTGCAGGCACAAATCGAACATTGCCTGACGTTTCGAGTACTCGATGCTGCCGCTCTCGGCTGGCGGATAATGCGCAGCTTCGCATTGCGCGGCCAGCATTCCGGCAGCCGCCCAAGACGCTTCGCGCCCGACTTCGCCGCGCTCGAAAACTGCCACGCGCGCGCCACTTTGCGCCAAACGCCACGCGCAACTCAAGCCGATCACGCCGCCGCCGATAATCCCGACATCGAAAACGTCTGCACTCATCAAGGAAATTATAAGCGATTTGAAGACGCGAAAAGTCTTTGATTTGAATCGCGCCTTCGCAAATCGACGGCGCTAAATCAAGAAACCAGAAATGCGGTTGAATACGCAACGAGAATGCGCTATAATGCTCATCCGCTTTGGTGTTCAAACGCTTTGGCGTTCAAAGGCGAATGTTTGGCCCTGTGGCCGAGAGGTTAGGCAGCGGTCTGCAAAACCGTTTACATCGGTTCGATTCCGGTCGGGGCCTTCAAACGTTGGATATTATGTTGTCTTTGCTGTTGTCTCTTGTCAAGAAAGCGTACTCGATTTATAATTGAGTACGCTTTTGAGAGTCCTCTTCGAGAGACCTTGGGGAATGGCCAAATGGTAAGGCTCCTGATTCTGGATCAGGTAATTCTAGGTTCGAGTCCTAGTTCCCCAGTTGAATGAAGGCGGAAGGATGAAGGATGAAGCCGCACGATTTCATCTTTTATCCTTCCGCCTTCATCCTTTGTCAGAGCCGGCCCGTTCGTCTAGAGGCCTAGGACATCAGATTCTCATTCTGAAGATCAGGGGTTCGAATCCCCTACGGGCTACTTTCACGTTGCACCCAATAACGACCTGCCGAGTTGCATTCGGCAGGTCGTTCGTTTTTTAGCAGACAGCAAAACGTCGTTCTTCTCCCAATTTCTTTCAAGACATTCGAGTACTCGATTATGGTGTTGGATTATGGTGTTGGTTCGATACGTTCCGGTCGAATCAACTTCCAGAAGCGTTGTGAATAGCGCGCGACAAGCGGGCGGAAGATGGTGAGAAGAAGCCATGTATTCCAAAACACGAGGGAAAAGACATCGTGCGCTTGCATTTCTGCCTGGTTTGATATTGGAATCAGAGTAAAACGCAAAAACAGCAGAATAGCGATTGCCGTTTCGGTAAAAATGGCAAAGAAGGCGAGCCAGATGACCTCGCCTTGCTCTTTTCTGAGAAAGCGCCGATGCCAGAACCCGAGCGCAATTAACAAGAGCCACAAAACTCCTTCGCCAATAAGGAGCGACCACAAACCGCCGGAATCATACGGTTTCTTCTGCCTTATCGCATGAAGATGCGCCCAGTAAAGCGTCGTCTCTGTCATCGTCCAGGTGCCCAGAGCAAGAAAGAAGGCACACAACATTCCAAGCAGGCTGATGGAAAGCACCGCGCGTTCACGCCAGCGCCACGTTAGGCCGTGAACCATCCACGCACCCACGTTACCCAGAATCGCTGCCAAGAGAATCGTCATAAAAGGTTCATCCGAGTACTCGATTATGGTGCGGGTTCAATGTGTTCCGGTCGAATCAAATGCCAGAAGCGTTGTGAGTAACGGACGACGAGCGGGCGAAAAATGGCAAGTAGCAGAAGTGTGAGGGAAAAGGTCAGAAGGTAAGCATTTATAGGTGAATCGAATGCAACAGAGGAAGTAAACGCGCAACAAAGTCCGATAAATGCTACTACGAAAGATAAAAGAATCTCGGCGACAAACGCCCAAACAGCGAAGATGCCTGGATCTTTTTCGCCCGCTATCCATCGGGATTGCAGACATCCTATTGAAACGATGCCAATCCAAAGAAGCGCCGCGCAGCACCATACATAAAAATGGAAGAAGTCGCTAAGCACACCCACTAGAGTGAGAAACGCCAGCGGCACGCTGCACAATCCTCCGAATACGCCGATCCATTTCAAACCATGTTGACGCAGCCACCATGTCACCAAGTGAACGCACCACGCCAACACGTTGCCCAACATCACTCCCAGAAAAATTGCCATGTCAATATAAAAACGAGTACTCGAAAGCCCATCGAGTACTCGTTTCATCCTTCATCTTTCCGCCTTCATCCTTGCCGTTTAGCCGCCACCGCCGCCACTTCCTTTAATGCCGCCTTCGGTCATGCTGCGTGCGTTCAAAAGTTCGGTCAATTGGGCTTCGCTGAGGTCGGTGTTTTCCAGCGCGACATCTTTCAAGGTGCGCTTCTCTTTGTACGCCTGTTTCGCAATGGCGGCGCCTTTTTCGTAGCCGATAACAGGATTCAAAACTGTCACCATGATCGGGTTTTTGTCCACCAAATCGGACAGCGCGGCTTGGTTGACCGTAAAACCGCTGATCGCTTTGTCGGCCAGGACGCGCGTCACGTTGCCCAGCAGCGTGATGCTTTGCAGAAGATTCATCGCAATGACGGGCAGCATCACGTTCAACTGGAAGTTGCCGCTGGCGTTGCTCATCGAAATCGTCACGTCGTTGCCGATGACTTGCGCGCACACCATCATCGTCGCTTCGGGAATCACAGGATTGATTTTGCCCGGCATAATCGAAGAACCTGGCTGCAAACTGGGCAAGACGATTTCGCCCAATCCAGCTTGCGGGCCACTGTTCATCCAGCGCAAATCGTTGGCGATTTTGAATAATCCCGAAGCCAGAGTTTTCAATTGTCCCGACACTTCGACGGCGGTGTCCATCGCGCTTTGCGCCGCGAAATGGTTGCGCGTTTCGATGAAGGGGACGTGCGTTAATTGTCCCAGATGTGAGGCCAGCAAGCGCCCAAATTGCGGGTGCGCGTTGATGCCGGTTCCGACCGCTGTGCCGCCGGTTGCCAGTTCCAAAAGTCGCGGCATCGAGTTGAGAAAACGCTCAATCGAGTACTCGATCTGCGCCGCCCAGCCGCCGATTTCCTGTCCCAGACGAATTGGCATCGCGTCCATCAAATGCGTGCGTCCGGTTTTTACAACGTCGTCGGTTTGTGCCGAACGCTGGCGCAAAACCGTCAATAAATGGCGCAAGGCGGGCAGCAAATTGTCGTGGATTTCAATTGCGGCGGCGACGTGAATCGCAGCCGGAATCACGTCGTTGCTCGATTGTCCGCTATTCACGTCATCGTTGGGATGAACTTGCAGGCCGCCCTGCGACGCCAAATTTGCGATCACTTCGTTGGCGTTCATGTTGGTCGAAGTGCCGCTGCCAGTCTGGAACACGTCAATGGGAAATTGGTTGCTGTGCGCGCCGCTGGCGACTTCTTTGGCGGCTTTGACAATGGCGTCGGCTTTGTCTTGCGGCAGCAAACCCAGTTCGGTGTTCGCTTGCGCGGCGGCGGCTTTGATAAGAGCCAGAGCGCGAATAAAGCTATGCGGAAAGGTGATGCCGGAAATCGGGAAGTTTTCGACCGCGCGTTGTGTTTGCGCGGCGTAAAGTGCGTCTTCGGGGACTTGCATTTCGCCCATCGAATCGCGTTCGGTGCGTGTGTTCATAATTGCTTGTTCTCCTGATGAGGTTTCTTCTTACGACGAAAACGGGAAGTCAAGGCGTCGAGTTCGGGCAAGTGAAACAGCGACGCGACAAGAATAAAGATTCCAAGCGCGACAGTGGAACCTGAAACGATGGCGAAAACATCCGCCGTTTTGCCGATTGTTGCGGCGCGCGTAAATACGGCGACAACCGCGCTCGAAGCCGCAAACGCCGCAAACGCCGCCGCGCCGCCGCAAACGAGTACTCGAATCGTCGCGCCGTTGTCCCAGCCGCCCCAGGTTTGGCGCAGTGCGCGTGCCATCAAAACCGACAGCAGCGAAGTCGCAATTGCCGCGCACAACGCCAAACTCCAGGCGGCGGGCGCAAGGTTCAGCGACGCGAAGGCCAGCGCGCAAAATACCAGAACAGACACGATCCCCGCGATAATCGGCGGACGCGTTTGTCCCATCGCGTAAAAGCCGCGCGCCAGCAATTGTTGCGCGCCCAGCCCGACGATGCACAACGCGTAGCACGCCAGAACCGGCGCGGTGTGCGCAGTCGCTCGCGCATCGAACGCGCCGTGCTGCAACAGCAAGCCGATAACTGGCACGCGCAACGAGGCCAGAAGCGCGGTCGCCAGCAACGTCATCAGCAACGAGCGGCGCAATGTCGAAGTCAATTGCGATTGCATTTCCGTACGGTTGCCCTGCGATGCCAGAAGGGAAAGCGTCGGATAAAGCGCGATGGCCGGGCCGGACGCCAGCAAGTCGAGCGGCACTTGCATCAAGCGATTGGCGTAACCGAGGGTTGGTAGTTCGCCGTTTGGCAAATACAACGCGAAAAAACGCGCCAGATTCAGGGCGATGATTTGTCCACTGGCCAGGCCGAAAACAATCGGCAGCAACGAAACGAGTACGCGACGCACGCCCGCATCGTTCAAATCCCACAAAGGCCGCAAACTCAAGCCGTTGCGCACCACAGCGGGCGCCTGAATCAACAGCGAACCGACAATCGCACCGACGAGCGCGCCCCACGCCTGACTTTCAATGCCCATGCCCAGAAAATGCGGCAAAGCGATACCGAAAACGATGATGCCCAGATTGAAAACGACTGGCTGCAACGCGGGATACCAAAAGCGGCGCAAAGCGTTCAGCGTTCCCGTGAAAAGCCCGCCCAGCACAAAGAAGAACTGCGCCACCAACAAAATGCGCAATAAGTGCGAAAAGAACTGCATATAATGCGCGTCGCCGCGGAACTTGACGGGCGCCAGAAATTGTCCCCACGGCGTGTAAGTCAGCGCGAACAAAACGAGCGTAATCAATCCGAAAGCGCAACCCAACAGCGTCCACATGGCGCGGAAAGTGCGTTGTGCTTCGGCTTGTCGTCCTTGCGAAATGAGTTCGGTAAAAACCGGCACGAAACCGGTCGCAAGCGCGCCGCCCGCGATTAAGATGGTGATCGTATCGGGAATATTGAAAGCGGCTTCAAAGGCGGCAGCTTGCATGTTGGTTCCATACAAGTGCGAAACCAGAATCATGCGCCCGAAACCCGTCAGGCGCGATAAGGCGATCATCAGCGCCATCACCAGCGAAGCGCGCCCGACCGTCATGCTTTGCGAGATTTCAATGGTGCGCGCAGTTTGTGTCGAATCGCTTTGCGAAGAAGAAGTTGTCGTCATAAAGAATGTTCTCTTCGATTGTACTAAAGGCGCGGCAGTTGAGAATCCTTTATCGAGTACTCGAACGAGGTAACAAGTATCGAAAAGTACTGCGCAAATAAGCCTGCGGGACGTCATTCTCTATTCACTGGCGCAGATTCCTTAATCTGGTAGTAGAATCAGCCTATGAGCAACTTCTCCATTCAAGCCCTTTCTCCGCGTGATGCGCTGCATTTGCCTGGGTTTCTGTCGTTGGCGGCACAGGAACAAAGCGCCGAAATTGCGCTGCAAAACCCTGATCTGGCACGTTATGTCAGTGACTGGGGTCGCCCCGGCGATTGTGGCGTTGCCGCTTTGAGCGATGATGGCCAACTTATCGGCATAGCTTGGGCGCGGCTTTGGAGCGGCGAGGATCGTGGCTTTGGATTTGTGGATGAACTCACGCCGGAAATGTCAATCGCCGTATTGGAGAGTGTTCGAGGGGAGGTTATCGGCACGTCTTTAATCGAAGCTCTCAAATGCCGGTTACGCGCGTTAAGATTGGCAGCACGTTGGGACGCGCGGCATCAAAAAATGGTGCCGGTTCACCAACCAGTCGAGGTTTACCAACCGGAAATGGAAATCTCGCCCTCGTTTGTTTCGCTCAGCGTCCGCAACGATTCGCTCGCGCCTGCGCTTTATGCACGGTGCGGTTTTGAACCTGTGGCAGGCAGCGAACAAATAAATCGCGCTGGCGGCATTTCGCAAACCTGGTGCGCACCTTTGAACGAAGACGGAGATTGGCGCAGCGGCACAATGGATCGCTCGGTCAATACGAACTGGGCAGGCGCGCCAGACGACTTTGTCAGCATTGATTTTTACTACAACCTGCGGTTCTCTCTGTTCGATGAGAACGACTGGAAACTCTTCCACGAATTGATGCGTTCGCTTCCAGGCCGCGAAGCTGCTGTCGAAGAGGGAACGCAGGGGGACTTTGATGAACAGACATTCTGGGCTTACTTCGGTCCCGAACCTGTCAAAGCGGCAGTCCACTGGAGCCATCTGGGAGCTTACATCGAAGATGATTTGCACGTGATGGGCGATCTTAAGTGGGAAGAATGGTGTGCCTGGGAGAACGCTTGGAGCGGGCCTGCGCGCAGCCTGCCGCATGGCTTAAAACAGGACGAATCACCAGAATTGCGAGAGCTACGCGCAGCATTGAAAATGACAGAACAAGCACTGGTTCGAGACCGCGAAGAAAACTGCAAGATGCGTCTGCGCTTGCGCCAGTTGGAAGAAACGTCTTTCAGCTGATTCCCTAAGCCTTTCAAGATGATGAACGAACCTTGCACGATCAATCAAATAAAACCGTCGAGTACTCGATAAGATGGCTTTTACACTTGCTCTGCTGCGGTCTATATCATAGTGTGTGTTTTGAACGCCAGCTTTGTACCAGATACACTTTCGCGCTGCGCGACGGCAGCTAAGTTGCTTGCAGGTCTACGAAAGAGCGCGTTCAATTGCGCCACCGCGTATCACCATTTGGTCGATCAGGAGAGAGGTTTTCGATGGACAAGAAAAAAATTCGCGTCGCCATTGTGGGCGTTGGCAATTGCGCGTCCGCTTTAATACAAGGCGTCGAATTCTACAAAGAGGCCGACGAGAACGATTTCGTGCCCGGCCTGATGCACGTCAATCTGGGCGGCTACCATGTGCGTGACATCGAATTTGTGGCGGCCTTCGATGTCAACGTTCTCAAAGTCGGGCAATGCCTGAGCAAAGCGATTTTCGCCAAGCCTAACAACACTTTCAAGTTTTCTGATGTGCCGTGCAACGGCGTCGTCGTGCAGCGTGGCCAAACGCTCGACGGACTGGGCAAATATCTCAAAGAAGTGATTGCAGAGTCGACAGATGAAAGCGTTGATGTCGCGCAAGCCTTGAAAGACGCAGGCGCCGAAGTCCTGATTTCCTATTTGCCCGTCGGCAGCGAAGACGCAACCAGATATTACGCCGAACAAGCTCTTGAAGCGGGTTGTGGGTTTATCAATTGCGTGCCCAGTTTCATCGCGTCTAAAGCGGAATGGGCGAAACGTTTTGAAGAACGTGGCTTGCCAATCATCGGCGACGACATCAAATCGCAAGTCGGCGCGACGATCACACATCGAGTACTCACAAACCTGTTCCGCGAGCGCGGCGTGCGCTTGGACAGAACGTATCAGTTGAACTTTGGCGGCAATACCGATTTTCAGAATATGCTGGAGCGCGAGCGTTTGGAATCGAAGAAGATTTCCAAGACCAACGCCGTGACGAGCCAGTTGGATTATGAAATTTCTAATGACAACGCGCACGTCGGGCCGAGCGATTACGTGCCGTGGCTCGAAGACCGCAAGTTCTGCTACATCCGCATGGAAGGCACGACGTTCGGCAACGTGCCGCTTTCTTGCGAACTGAAACTCGAAGTGTGGGATTCGCCCAACTCCGCCGGTGTCGTGATCGACGCCGTGCGCTGCATCAAACTCGCGCTGGATCGCAAAATTGGCGGCGCTTTAACCAGCGCGTCCAGTTATCTGATGAAAACGCCGCCGCAACAATTCAAAGACAGCGAAGCGCACGAAAAAGTCGAAGCGTTCATTCGCGGCGAAGAAGCACGCTAATTGAGAGTATCGAGTACTCGAAATCGGACATGGCAAACCATTTCTCTACGAAAAAGCATAAAGGAAACTGATGATCGATTCGGTCATGTTTTGGAACGAACCCAACAACAAATCGCACTGGGATTTTGAACGCCTCGATCCCGAATGGCGCATTTTCTCCGACATGGTGAACCTGGCGTCGCAAGCTGTCGCCAGCGAAAACCCGCAACTGATTCGCGTTCTTGGTGGAATGTCGCCGATTGATGCCGGTTGGGTTCAGCGAATGCAGAGTCAGGGCACGCTCGATCATTTGAACGCGGTTGCGGTGCATGGTTTTCCTCTCGATTGGAACCATTGGAAGTTGGACGAATGGCCGGACAAAATCGAAGAAATCAAAGCCGTAACCAATTTGCCGGTCTGGGTTTCAGAAGTCGGCATTTCAACTTTTGGGGCCGAAGAAGTCCAAGATTGGGGATTGCAGCGCACCGCCGAACTGTTGCGCGGGAAAGCGCCGCGCATTCACTGGTATAGCCTGTTCGATTTGCCGCGCGCTTGGCCTGCGACAACGCGCCACCGCGAAGCCGAAGGTTCGTCCTATTATCGCCACTTTTATCTGGGATTGATCCGTGAAGACGGCACGCCCAAACCGGCGTATTATCATTTTCGCAACTGCGCGCCCGATATGGGCATTTGCCAGTGGTTTCATTACCAAGACCCGCGTTTGGACGATGCCGTCAAACACTTGCGCGAAATGGGCGTGACGTACATTCGCACTGGCCTGAGTTGGGCGGATGTGTTTCGCCCGAACGCTTTGGAATGGTTCGACCGCCAGATGACGGCTTTGGAAGAGTTCAACGTGACGGTCACGTTCTGCTTCACGCCGGAGCATCGCAGCCTGGCGCTGGAGTGCGGGCAAGAGCCGCATCACACCAGCCCGCCGCAACAAATCGAAGAATACGCCCAATTCTGCGCCGACATGATTCGCCGTTATGCGCCTGGCCAAACCGTTCACGCACCGCAGGATTCGGCTATTCTCAGTGCGAGTTAAATCGAGTACTGGAATATCCACAAAGATCACAGAGAACACAAAGAATTCAAAAGAGGGCTGATGTAACTGTTATCTCATGTTTCTCTTTTCCTTTGTGTTCTCTGTGATCTTTGTGGATATTCCAGTACTCGAAGTTCCTTTATGACTGTTTTCTATCTTGTTCGTCACGCGCTACATTTATTTGGCGGCGATAAAATCGCGGGGCACACGCCGGATGTGCATCTCAGTCCCAAAGGTTGGCAGCAAGCCGAACGCTTGAGCGAACTCTTGTCGAAAGTCGAGTTTGAAGCGATTTATACCAGCCCGATGGAGCGAACGCAGGAAACCGCAAGCGCCATTGCCGCGCATCAAAATACGCAACCTCAAGTGCGAGATGAAATCAACGAACTCGATTTCGGCGATTGGAGCGGACAACGTTTAGACGATCTGCGACCACAAGAAAATTGGAAACAGTTCAACGCTTTTCGCAGCGGAATGCGCGCGCCCAACGGCGAACTGATGCTGGAAACGCAAAGCCGCATCGTGACTTTCATGCAAGGCTTGCGGACGCAGCATCCACAAGGCAACGTCGCGCTCGTCAGTCACGGCGATGTGATTAAATCTGCGGTCGCCTATTATATGGGCGTGCCAATTGACTTGTTCCAGCGCATCGAAATCAGTCCGGCTTCGGTTTGCGTGATTGCCATCAGCGATTACGGCCCGTGGATTTGGGGCATCAATTATACGGGCGACTTGCCGGAAGTGCCGTCCTGAAATCGCCCGTAGAGACGCAGCAAGCTCCGTCTCTACAAATCCGTTTCTTCATTCAACTCTCGCTGCAATATCGCACGATAAAAATCAGCGGCAGAATTCTTTTCGATCGTAAATAAACCCAAGCGAAAAGCGGCGTATGCCGAACAATAAAATCGCAATTCATCAGGCGCAAAAGCGAGTGAACTTTCGCTCACAATTTCTTCCAACAACGGCGTCGCACTTTCTTTGTTCAAGTCCCATTCAACAAGTGCGCCTGCCAAATCCCACAGCCAGCTTTGCCGTCCGACCATCGTGTGATCCCAATTGTGACCGCAGCAATCGATTTTGAGTACTCGATTGTCGGGCGTGCGAATCCATTCGTGCGGCGCCAAATGTCCATCGCCATAACTCGGCGCGAGTTCGTCCGTTTTGGCTTGTTCGCTCAACAATTGCGCGCATTTCGCGGCTTCTTCGCCGAATGCTTCGCGCGTGTTGCAAATTAGCATTTCGACCAAACGATTGCGGGAAATCTGCGCTTCTTCGCATGTCATTGGCGCGCCGCTACAGGAAACAAGGTATCGCCCGATGTGACGGAGCAATTGCGGCGTCGCATCTTCGCGCGTCAGCGGACGACCTTCAATCCACGGCGTGGCGACAAAACCACAACAACTTCCCAGCGGCGCGACCATGAAACCGTTGGCGGCGCGTTCGTTGATCTGAAGCAACGTTTCTGATGTCGCCGTGCCATTTTTCAGCGACACAAAACCAGCGAACTTCCACAATACGGCGCGGCCATCGTTCAGCGTGACACGATATTTCGTCCGCTCAAACTGCGTTGCAACTGGCGGCCACAAACTTTCATTCGAGTACTCGAAATGGCGCCACAAACCGCCACTGAAGTCGTCAATCCGCGCGATTCCCTCGCTCGTGTTCAATAATTCGCGCGTGCGACTCGCCAAAAATTCGGGCAAGGTTTGATTGTTCCAGCGCAGTTCATTCAATGATGTCGTGAACCGCTCGGTCGTATTCCACCAAGCGCGCGTTCTCGAAGAGGCTTCAATTCCAGGTTCGCCATCATGTCCCGGAAAGAAAACAATGCGCTCGCGGGCGATGCCAAGTTCATGCGCAGCCTGCGCGACGCTCGCCATCGAAGAACCGGAAAGTCCCGGGCCTTCATCGACAATCCACGCCCATTGCGCGTCGCGCAGTTCATCTTTGGAAAGTTTCGTTTCGCGTTCAAAAGGATGTCCATTTGGGCGAACTGTCAGGCGATGAACTTTCCAGCCATTGGATTTCAACAAAGTTTTCACCAACGCCGAAAGCGAAGTGCCGATGCTGCGAACGCCGATGACTATAAACGGCCCCCATAATTCATGATAGCGTTCGTCTATCCAAGGTGAGATGGACGCCGCATATTGTTCGGGAAAGAGCGTGTAAAACGCGAAACCTTCCGGCAATTTTATGCTCACTTCCACGTCGGGAAGCGGCCATGTCTCAATGTCCTTCAAATACAGGTGTAGCAGCGGCAAGATGCTGTCGAATGCGACGCCACGCTGCGTTTTGAGCCACTTTCCGTAAAACGCCTTGGCCATGCCATTGGTGAAACTTTGGCAGCGTTCAATCCATTGTTGCGCTTCTTCGGGTGGAAGTTGCGCGGGCAGAACGTCGTGAACGGCTTGCTCGAGTTGTCCGGCTTGCACCAAAAGTTCGCGCACATCGTCGAGCGATGGTTCGTTTTGGGACAAGCGCAAAAGCGCCTGACGCAAGCGCGCAACTTGGATAGACAACGATTGAGAAAATTGTGGATCGCCGTAAACAATCATAATCGGAAAGGTGTCGAAAGCTTCTTGCGGTTGCTACACTGACGCCTGATTTCGCGCCTCATCGAGTACTCGAATTGTGCGTTTCGCCCTCTCAATTATAAGGTTTTGATGAACTCGCAGCTTTCGCCTCACACTTCGACGCAGCCTCTTAAAATTGGCGTTCTCACCTTTCATCGTTGCATCAATTACGGTTCGTTCTGGCAGGCGCGCTGCCTGGTCGAAGGCTTGCAAAAGCGCGGACACAACGCCGTTTTGCTCGATCACCATTCGCCGCGCGTCAACTTCCGCGAATGGAAATGCGCTTTGCGCCCGACCTGGCCGACGCCGATTCCACTCGCCGATTATGCGGGTTACCTTCAAAAAACCAGAAAGTTTTTCGCTGCTTTTGAGACATTGCCGCTTTCGCCGCGCTTCGATCTGGAAAACCCGCAAGCGATGGGCGAATACGACCTGGTCGTTGTCGGCAGCGATGAAGTATGGAACTTGCGGCATCCGTGGTACGCGGGCAGCACGCTGTTTTATGGCGTTGGTGTGCGCGCGCCGCGCTTGATTTCCTATGCCGCCAGCTTCGGAAATTACGACGCCAGCGAAGGTTTGCCCGAAGCATGGGCGGAACGATTGCGCCATTTCAACTCGATTTCAGTGCGCGACGACAATTCGCGGACAATCATTGAAAACGCACTGGGTTTCGTGCCAATTACAGTACTCGATCCATGCCTGCAATTTCCACTTGAGGTCGAAAGCAAAGCGCCATTTAAGAATTATGTGGCGCTTTACGGCCACAATTTTTCGCCACATTTCATCAAAAACGTGCAGCAATGGGCGCATAAAAATAGCCTTCAAACTGTCAGCATCGGCTATCGCAACGATTGGGCGGACGAACAATGGCTCGAAGCCAGTCCGCAGGATTTCGCGTCTTTCATGGCGAACGCTCAAGCCGTGACGACCAACTTTTTTCATGGCTGCGTTTTCGCCTTGCGCAACCACAAACCGTTCGTTTGCGAAACGACATCCTATCGCTTCCATAAAGTGCGCGATTTGATGACGACCGTTGGCGGCCAAGCGCATTTGATGAACGAAGATTCGCCGTTTGCTGACTACGCCGCGCGCTTGAATGAACCTTTGAGTACCCAAATCGAGCGCAACATCGCTGATTTGCGACAAAGTTCAGACGCGTTTTTGGATGCAACAATTTGTCCGTAGGGGCGGGAAACCGCTTACTTTCCTCTTGAATCAAACGGACGCGGAAATCCCGCCCCTACAAATATGACTTCTCAACTTCTTCCTCTTTTCAGTCCGCGCGATATTGTGCGTTCGGGTTTGTGCATCGGCTGCGGCTCGTGTGTCGCGCAAAACGATGACGCAAATGCGCGCATTGATTTCAATCGCTACGGTCATTTCGAGCCGTCGGGCGATGCGTCGTGGATGAACCAGAAATCGGACAGCTTTTCGCGGACGTGTCCGTTTTCGCCTTCGGCATTGAACGAAGACCAACTGGCGGCGGAACTTTTTCCCGACATCGAGTACTCGAATACGCACACAGGCCGCTTTCAATCGGCTTATGTCGGCTTTGTGGCGGACGACGGTTTTCGTGACAGAGGAAGTTCAGGCGGCATGGTGTCGTGGGTTTTGGAAGAATTGTTGCGGCGTGGCTTGGTCGATGGCGTGGCGCACGTCGCGCCAGTCGATGATCCGCAAGGCGAAGGTCGCTTTTTTCGTTATCGCATCGCGCGCACAATCGAAGAAATTCGCGGCGGCGCCAAATCGCGCTATTATCCGGTCGAAATGTCCGGCATTTTGGAAGAAATTCGCCGCACGCCAGGCCGTTACGCGGTTGTCGGCGTGCCGTGCTTCATCAAGGCGCTGCAACTTTTGCGGCGCGAAGACGCGATCATCCGCGAACGTGTGGCTTTTACGTTAGGTTTGTTTTGTGGTCACATGAAAAGCGCGCGATTGATGGAAAGTTTCGCCTGGCAAATGGACGTTTCGGTCAAAGACATTCAACGCGTCGAGTTCCGCATCAAAGACGCCACTCGTCCGGCCAGCGTTTACACGGCGCAGATGACGTTGCGCGACGGCAGCGAAGTGCGCAAAGATTGGTGGAATCTGGTCGATGGCGATTGGGGCGCCGGATTTTTCCAGAACGCCGCCTGCAACTTTTGCGATGACGTGGTCGGCGAAACCGCTGATATTTCGTTTGGCGATGCCTGGGTCGAACCATATTCTTCCGATGGTCGCGGCACCAATGTCGTGATTGTGCGCCATCGAGTACTCGATACGCTGGTCAAGAACGCGATCAACGACAAGCGTTTGCAATTGGAAGATGTCGATGCCGAATTCATTCATCGAACACAAGCCGCCGGTTTTCGCCAGCGACGCGAAGGTTTATCGTTTCGACTTTACTGGCGACGCGTCGGGCGCCAGCGATTTTTAGTTCAGCCGCGCAAACGCGTTTTTCCACGATTGCATTCCATTCCCAAACGTCGCCAGTTGATTTATCGAATGCGCGCGTTTATTACGGCGTGGAGCCATCGCGTTTATTGGATGGCGCGTCGCACCAAACGCCGCGAACTTTACACGCGCTGGGCGGAAACTTCAGTCAAGCTTTATCACGGTTTGGCATATGGAGGCGGCAAATTGGGCGAGTGGCTGGAACGAATCGGTTTGCGTTCTTGATGTGTCGATTCATTCGAGGTTCTGAGATTTCCCTCTGCGCTTTGGTGACTCTGCGGTTAAACTGCGAAGCGATGAACGAGCATTACGAACACACGCCGGGCGAAGATCAGGACGAACTTGATGCGGTCGAAATCCGCGACAACGGCGAACCTTTGGTCGATTTTCTCGCGCTGTGCAATTCGCCAAAGTTGGTAATGGCGCCTTCACATCCGATTTTTGAATTGCCGCGCGTTCATTTGTTGCGCGAAAGCGTGGCGCGTATGATTTGTCAGGCGGCGAATGCCCTGCCCGGCGGCTTGAAACTGCAAATCGTCGAAGGTTATCGTCCGCTTCAAACGCAGCGCTTCATGTTTCGCCACGCTTTGGAAGAAGCGCGCAAGCGTTTTCCAGACTGGAGCGAAGACAAAATCTGCCTCGAAGCCGGACGCTACAGCGCGCCGCCAGACGCGATCACGCCACCGCCGCATACGACAGGTGGCGCCGTTGATGTGGGAATCGTGGACGAAAACGATCAGCAGCTCGATTTCTTTTCACCCTTTGAAATCACCGATGTTTCGCACGCCGCGATGAAGGCGCGCGGGCTTTCCGATCAAGCGCGCCGCAACCGCGATTTGCTGCGTCAAGTACTCGAACCGACCGGCTTGACCAATTACGTGGACGAATGGTGGCACTGGAGCTACGGCGATAACGGCTGGGCTTTGCGCACGGGCGCGCCGTTCGCGTTGTATGACAAAATCGAAATGCCGCACGATGCCAAATGGATCGGCGACAAAACCAAACTTCCCTCAGACGAATAGAAATCAATCACAGAGACACCAAGAACACAGAGCAGAAAAGTAAAAGTTTGTCATTCTGAGCGCAGCGAAGAATCTAACTACAATTAGATTCTTCGCACTGCCCAGAGGGCACCCGTCAGAATGACAAACTGCAGGTTCGACGTTTATTCTCTGGTGTCTCCGTGGTTCAAAAATCATGGCCGTTGCTCCCGCACAAATCCACCCACAATCGAGTACTCGAAGCGTCGCGCGCCGCGATGAAAGCACGCTGCGCCGCTTGTTGCGTCGTCCGATGGCGTGGTGCGGTCTGGCAATTATTGCGCTGCTATTTGTCGTCGCGTTTTTGGCGCCGCAGATGTCGCACGTCGATCCGACATTTATCTTTCCCAAGGGAACAAACGCGCTCGGTGAACCGCACGCGCCGGGCGGTGGTTTCCCGCTGGGCGCCGATACGCTGGGGCGCGATGTGTGGACGCGCGTTTTGTATGGCTCGCGCGTTTCGCTCGAAGTTGGCCTTTTTGCGATGCTGTCCTCGATTTTCATTGGAACAATTGTTGGCCTGGTCAGTGGCTATTTTGGCGGCTGGATTGACGGCGCACTAATGCGTTTCACCGATGTTGTAATTAGCTTGCCGACGGTTTTATTAGTGATCGCGTTTGTCGTCGTTTTGCCGGTCGAGCCGATTATCATCCGCGGACACGAGTTCGACCGCAACGTGTTCAATATGCTGCTGGCGATTGCGCTCGTCACCTGGACGCGTATTGCGCGCACCGTCAGAGGCGAAGTTCTCAGCCTGAAGCGCCGCGAATTTATCGAAGCCGCGCACGCGACGGGTTGCTCGAACAGTCGCATTATTTTTCGCCATCTGTTGCCTAACGTGATGCCGACGATTATCGTTCTGGCGACCCTGGCGACCGCCAACAACATTTTGCTGGAAGCTGGACTTTCATATTTAGGTTTGGGCGTTGAAGCGAAAACGCCCAGTTGGGGCGGCATGATTTCCGAGGGACAGCCGTTTTTGCTTTCCGCACCATGGATCGCGCTGGCGCCAGGAATTGCTATTGTGCTGGCGGTCGCCGGTTTCAACCTGGTCGGGCAAGCTTTGCAGGAAACTTTGGAGCCACGCGTTTGAACTCCCTGACACCATCGAGTACTCGATGTGCTTCTGTAGAAACTGAAACGCACACCGCGCCCGATTTCAAAACGGCGTTGCGTTGGGCGTGTTGGCCGTTTTTGTTGTCGCGGCTGTGGGTCGCCCTTTTCGCCTATTGGGGACATTGGGAATATACGCAGGCCGGAAAATATCTCAAACCATTTGTCGGCGGCTGGCAAGGTGTTCCCAACTGGTGGCTCAATCCGTGGACTACTTATGACAGCGAGCGCTTTGTCCACGTCGGCGAACGCGGCTACGATGTTATCACGTCGGTTTCGTTTCCTTTCTATTCGATGCTGCTCAGCCCGTTCGCGCCCAACGAAGTCGCCATGAGCGCGTGGGGCGTTTTGCTGTCGAACCTCGCGTTCTTGCTTGCGTTGGCGATGCTTTTTCGTCTGACAAACCGCGATTTCAATTCACCGGTGGCGCGTGGAACGTTGTGGGCGCTGGCGTTTTTTCCTGCAACCGTGATTTTTAGCGCGGTTTATGCGGAATCGGTTTTTCTATTGCTGCTGATAATGACGTTCTGGGACGCGCGCGGCGGCAACTGGGGACGCGCTATTGTATGGGCTTTCCTGGCTGGATTAACGCGCAATTCTGGACCGATTTTGTGTGTTGCTTTGCTTGTCGAGTACGCGATGCAGCGAAAAACCGCGAACGATGAAGATCGTCCAACACCATCGCTCGTCGCAGGTTTGGCGATCATTGCGCCTGTTGTAGCGTTTGTAGGATTTCAGCTTTATTTGCGTTGGGATTTGGGGCGCGGCGATTTAGTTTTTCGCCAGCAACACGCATTGGGACGAACCTGGATGTGGCCGTGGCTGCCGGTTTGGCACGAGATCCAAGCGCTGTTGCTTCGAGGCGCCTTCAATATCACGACCGTTGTGAATTTATGGGCGACGCTGGCTGGAATCGTGGTCGCTTTCGCGTACTGGAAGCGCGGCGTGTTGAGTTACACAGTTTTTCTGGGCGGCTTGTTACTGGCGTTTTTAGGTTACGGCTTGATGTATGCGCCTTATACTGTCGGCGCCATGCGTTATTTAGCGGTGACGTTTCCCATGTCGCAACGCTTGAGTTGCTGGGCATTGTCGCTGGCCAAACGTCCCATGACGCGCGGAATTTTAATCGCTCTTGCCTTGATGACGAGCGCAATTGTCGCTTTCGCGTTCGGTTTCAAAGTGTATTTGTTTTGAAAGTCAGCCTGTCCAAAGGTCAGGTTCGCTAACTCCATTTCTATGGACACCTTCGTTTCCCGACAACAAAACCACAACGTGCCATTTTCGTTGCGCGAATTCTTTGCGCCGTGCGTGTTGTGGGCGTTCTTCTTATCGCGGCTGTGGGTCGCCCTTTTCGCCTATTGGGGACATTGGGAATATACGCAGGCCGGAAAATATCTCAAACCATTTGTCGGCGGCTGGCAAGGTGTTCCCAACTGGTGGCTCAATCCGTGGACTACTTATGACAGCGAGCGCTTTGTCCACGTCGGCGAACGCGGCTACGATGTTATCACGTCGGTTTCGTTTCCTTTCTATTCGATGCTGCTCAGCCCGTTCGCGCCCAACGAAGTCGCCATGAGCGCGTGGGGCGTTTTGCTGTCGAACCTCGCGTTCTTGCTTGCGTTGGCGATGCTTTTTCGTCTGACAAACCGCGATTTCAATTCATCGGTGGCCAAAGGCACCATTTGGGCGACAGCGTTTTTCCCTGCAACGGTTGTTTTCAGCGCGGTTTATGCTGAATCAGTGTTTTTTTTATTGGTTGTGCTCACGTTTTGGAGTGCGCGTAATGGGCATTGGGGTTGGGTCGCATTTTATGGACTTTTAGCGGGGCTGACGCGCAATGCCGGGCCGATTTTGTTCCTCGCACTTGCAATCGAGTACTCGATGCAGCATCACGCGGCGCAACGCGGACGCTTTTATTGGCTTTCGGCTTTAGCGACCACGACGCCTCTGCTGGCTTTTGTGGCATTCCAGATTTATCTAAAGTATGACCTGGGACGCAGCGATTTGATGTTGAAGCAAGCGCACGCGCTGGGGCGAACCTGGATGTGGCCGTGGCTACCGATCTGGAAAGAATTTTTCTTTGTTGCCAAAGGGCACAGAGGAGTTGCGACAATTGTCAACTTTTGGGCAGCCCTGACCGGCATTGTCATAGCCTTTGTCTACTGGAAACGCGGTTTGAGCTACACCGCCTTTCTGTCAGGAATGTTGCTGGCGTTTTTGACCTATGGAATGACTTACCCACCGTATACAATCGGCGCCATGCGCTATTTGGCGGTGACATTTCCCATGCAGCAACGTTTGGCCCTGTTTGTTTCGACCCACGCGCGACATCCTTTGATACGCGTTCTTCTGGTAATGTTCGCGCTGCTAACCAGCGCCATCGTTGCTTTTGACTTTGGCTTCAAGGCCTTCTTGTTTTAACTCCCGCCTCCGCCGTCGTTTGCGTGTTTTCTGAAGATTGTGAAATAGCCTGTATAATCTACGCATGAAGTTTTCGTTCCTTTCCACTTTTCCAAAACTTTTGCTATCCCTGCTTTGCGTCCTTTTTCTGGGAAGCGGTTGCGCTAACACCGCGCGCGCGCCCAAAACCTTGATGCTGGCCAGCATGACCGAGCCGGCCACGCTCGATCCGGCCAAAGCCTATGACGATTCGACGATTCCCTTTGTGCGCGTGCTCTATCGCGGATTAGTGGATTACGACGACCGCGCCAACATCGCCAACGAAGTCGCGCGCAGTCGTCGCGTTTCCGAGGATGGAAAAACTTACACTTTCAAACTGCGCGATGATGTATTTTTCACTTCGGGACGCCGCGTTGTAGCTAACGATTTTCGCTATGCGCTGGAACGAGTACTCGATCCCGCAACCGCATCCGACGGGCTTTCGCAATACACAATGATCGATGGCGCCGAAGATTATACGAAAGCGAAAACCAAAGATGAAACCGCGAATGTTCATGTGCGCGGCATCCAGATTCCCGACGACGACACGATTATTTTTCATTTGACGGCGCCCAACGCCACGTTTTTGAATTATCTGGCGCTGCCTTTTGCCTATGCGGTGCCGCTCGAGCAAGTCGAAAAATATGGCAAAGATTTCGGCGAGCATCCCGATGGCTGCGGCCCGTTCATGCTGGACGATTGGGTGCATGACGCATGGATCAAACTCAAGCGCAACCCGCGCTATTTTCATCCGGATTTGCCGCGTTCAGATCGTTTGGAAATGCAAATCGGCGTGTCGGAAACCTTGCAAACCATGTTGTTCGAGCAAGGCCATCTGGACGTTTTATCCTTGACGAGCCTGGACGGGCCGGACTACTTGCGCTTGAAAAACTCGCCGAAGTGGAAGCCTTTGGTGCTGCACGCGCCTTTGATGGACGTGCGCTACCTGTGTTTGAACAACGAAATGAAGCCGTTCAACGATGTGCGCGTGCGCCAGGCGATGAATTACGCCATCAACCGCGATCGCATCGTCAGTTTTCTTAACGGACGCGCCACCAAAGCGCGCGGCGCCTTGCCGCCTGGAATGCCCGCCTTCAATCCGCATCTTTTCCAGTACTCGTATGATCCGACGAAGGCCAAGCAACTTCTCAAAGAAGCCGGTTACGCGAACGGTTTCCCGCAAACTCTGACCTTGTGGTATTCCGATAAGGAAAGCTGGACGGCGATGGCGGCGCAATCGATTCAGGAAGATTTGCGGCGCGTCGGCATCACCATTTCAACGAAAAATACGACTTACGCCGATCTCAAAGCCAAAGCTGGTCAGCGTCACAACATCGAAATGGCGATGATGGGCTGGCTGCAAGATTTCACCGATCCGTCGAACTTTTTGGATAACCTGTTCAATACTCGCAGCATCACGGAAATGGCGAGCATCAATCGCTCGTTTTATTCTAATCCGAAAGTGGACGCGCTGTTGAACAAAGCTCTGGGCGAAACGAATCGCGCCAAACGCTTGCAGATGTATCAGGACGCCGAAACGCAAATCGTGCATGACGCGCCATGGGTTTTTCTGCATCACACGGAACGTTACGCCTTGCGCCAGCCGTGGGTCGAAGGCTACACCTTGCACCCGATGTGGAGCGAACGCTACGAATTTGTGCGCGTTGATGACGCCCGCCGATAACGCACACATCAACGAACCCCGAGCGTCAGCGATGGGCTCAAAGCGTAAGTTACATCAAACTCTTACGTTGAGCCCGTCGCTGACGCTCGGGGTTCGTTGACTCCTCAGGTTCGCTGATTAGCGCCATCGACATTATGAGTACTCGATTTCATCCTTTATTGAAGCGCTTGTTTTGGGGCGTCGTGACGTTGTGGGGCGTCAGCGTCATCACGTTTTTGCTGTTGTTCGTGTTGCCGCGTTTCGGGCGCAATCGCAACGTCAAAAGCGAGGATTTCGCCAAATTGCAGAAGACTTCGGTCAAAACGCAGCAGGCGTCGCAGGATGATCCCGCCACCACGTTGATGGCTCTCACCATCGCGGGCGCGCACGCCGATCCGCAAACTATCGCCAACATCAAAAAAGAACGTGGCCTGGACAAGCCGCTTTTCTTGAACTTTGCCGAAACGTCTCAAACGCACAGCGCCAGCAGCGGATTATTTGACGCGCAGTATCCGCGCTTCATTTGCGATGCGCTGACAAACAACTTGAAAAGTTATCGCAATGGCGAGCGCGTCATGTCGGCGATTGGGCGGCGCTTTCCCGCGACATTGCTGCTGGCGGTCGCTTCACTGCTGGTTTACCTTATCGTGGCGATACCTCTCAGCATGAGAACGGCGCAAAGTGCGGGCGGATGGTTTGATCGCAGCAGCTTGTTTTTGGGACTTTTCGCGCTCTCCATTCCAACTTTTTGGCTGGGGCGCTTGCTGCAACAATATCTGGGTTATCAGTGGAGCTGGTTCAGCGTCGGCGGCGGCGCCAGTCTGGGGAATTTGCCGCTGCCCGCGCTGACTTTGGGCGTCGGCGGCGCGGCCTATTACGCGCGACTTTTGCACGCCAATCTGCGCGGCGTCCTACGCCAGGATTATGTTCGCGCAGCGCGAGCGCGCGGCCTCAACGAGAATCGAGTACTCGTCAAGCACGCCTTGAAGAACGCTTTAATTCCTTTGATTACGGTTTTGGGAATGGAGTTCGCGTCGCTGTTATCGGGCTTGATTTTCACGGAAAAGATTTTCGCCTGGCCTGGCATTGGCAGCCTCGTTGTCGATTCCGTGACCAATTACGATGTGCCGATGATTATGGGAACGGTAGTTTTCACCAGCTTCGTCGTTGTCGCCATGAGCATCATCGTCGATTTCGCTTACCACTTCATCGATCCGCGCGTTCGGGTCGATTGAATTGAGAAAGGAGAACACGGAACTTCGTTACACGGATTGAACGGATGAACACGGATCTAAAATCAGTTTGCAAAGTAGAAAATAACGGTGAGAATTAAGAGTTTGTCATTCTGAGCGCAGCGAAGAATCTAACATTAGGCCAGATTCTTCGCTGCGCTCAGAATGACAAACTGCTACTTTTCCACACAGCGCGAACTTTTCAAACAGTTTTTAAGAGATTGGGAACGAGTACTCGATCTTCTGATTCAAATCCGTGTCCATGCGTCCAATCCGTGTAACGAAGTTCCGTGTTCTCATTCTTCAATCGAGTACTCGATGCGCGCTTTCTCGTAAACTCTCCTCGCCATGATTTTGATGATAGACAATTTCGATTCGTTTACTTACAACCTCGTTCAATATCTGGGCGCAATGGGCGAAGAACTCGTCGTGCGCCGCAACGATGACATCACGCTCGAGCAAATCGCCCAAATGCAGCCCGACCAGATCATCGTATCGCCTGGCCCGTGTTCGCCCAACGAAGCCGGCATCAGCGTCGCCGCGATTAGCCGCTTTGCGGGCGGAATTCCGATTTTAGGCGTTTGCCTGGGACATCAAGCGATTGGTCAAGCCTTTGGCGGCCACATCATCCGCGCCGAACGATTGATGCACGGCAAAACGTCGCCAGTTTTCCACGACAACAAAGGCGTTTTCAGCGAAATGCCCGAGCCTTTCGATGCCACGCGCTACCATTCGCTCTTAATCGAACGCGAAACTTTGCCCGATTGCCTGGAAGTTTCCGCCGAAACCAAAGAAGGCGAAATTATGGGCGTGCGCCACAAAGATTTGGACGTTGAAGGCGTGCAATTTCATCCCGAAAGCATCCTCACGCAAGACGGCAAGCGCCTGCTGCGCAACTTCGTCGAACAACACCAAAAATGAACCACAGAGACACAAAGGACACAGAGAAAGAAGAGTAAATCGGGTAATCCATATCTTTCTGTGTTCATCTCTGTGTCCTTTGTGTCTCTGTGGTTCAAACTTCCATGAAACTTTTTGAAGCGTTAGGAGCCGTCACGTCCGGCGAAACCTTGAGCGAAGACCAGGCGCGCGCCACCATGAGCGACATCATGGGCGGCGAATGTTCGCCACTTCAAATCGCGGCACTTTTGGGCGCTTTGCGGATGCGTGGCGAAACCGTCGAAGAAATCACCGGTTTTGCCAGAGCTTTACGCGACAACATGATTCCTGTGCGCGCATCGAGTACTCGATTGGTCGATACCTGCGGAACCGGCGGCGATTCGCGCCATGGCATCAGCACTTTCAACGTTTCGACAGCGGCAGCGTTTATCGCGGCGGGCGCGGGCGCGCATATCGCCAAGCACGGCAATCGCGCGCAAAGTTCCAAGTGCGGCAGCGCCGATGTTTTGGAAAGTCTGGGCATCAATCTTCAATTGAACGCCGAACAAATTGCGCGCGGCATCGACGAAATCGGTCTGGGTTTCATGTTCGCGCCCGATCATCATCCCGCGATGCGCCACGTCGCGCCGATTCGCCGCGATTTGAAGATTCGCACCGTTTTTAATTTGCTGGGGCCATTGGCCAATCCCGCGAACGCGCACGCGCAAGTGATGGGCGTTAGTGATAAACGCTGGATTCGTCCCATCGCTGAAGTTCTGCTGGCGCTGGGAACGACTCACGCTCTGGTCGCGCACTCCGAAGATGGGCTGGACGAATTTTCGACCTGCGCGCCGACTCATTACATCGAAGTGAAAAATGGCGAACTGACCGAGCACGTTCTCGATCCGCACGATCTGGGTTGCGCGTGCGTTGTGCCGCAACTTTTGGAAGGCGGCGACGCAGCTCGCAACGCGGAAATCATTTCTCAATTGCTGGTCGATGCAAACGGCGCCACAGCGGACATCGCGTGCTTGAACGCCGCGGCGGTTTTAATTGTCGCCGACATTTCTCCCACTATCAAAGACGGCTTGAAGTTGGCGCGCGCGAGCGTAAATAGCGGCGCGGCGCGCGAAAAGCTGGGACAAATGATCGAGTACTCGAACTTGTTCCGCCGCTAACAACAGTAAAAGAATTCCTTAAGGTGTCGGCCAAAAATGAAACTTGATTCGTAAGGATTTGGTAAATCAAGCCCTTGGTTGCGGCTTTTTATTAGACACTTCTTAGATAACCCAAGTTGCCACCATGCCTGCGAGTGAACTTGCGGCTCGGGTGCCCTTTGGGCAGGTGCTTACGCCGCAGCGGCGGTCTGCGCCGACGCCAGGATGCTTTTAATCTCTTTGGGTTCAATTCCCTGCAGCTTGCTGCGAACCGAGAAAAACAAAGTATTCCAAGCGCGAAGCGCAAGCGGGAGTTACACCATCTTGGCACTTGACACAAAAAGTTATGCTCACTATTGAAATACCCCGTTGCTCGCGGCGGAGATTCTTTATTTTGCTGCAGCGGCGCAGGCCGCCGCTCCCGCTGCAGGCGGTTGAGC
Source organism: Abditibacteriaceae bacterium (assembly GCA_965277285.1). GTDB lineage: Bacteria > Armatimonadota > Abditibacteriia > Abditibacteriales > Abditibacteriaceae > DASVUS01. The sequence continues at coordinate 1,399,593 of OZ255721.1, forward strand.
CGCAAGTTCACTCGCAGGCATAGTGGCAATTGGGTCAGATACTTTGAAAGTTCGCTCAAATCGGTGCTTCCAAACTTCAAAGTTCTTGTCGCAGCTTGACATTTCCTGATGAACATGAAGGTCTGCACTGCAGTCTACGCGGCCAACATCGAACGAGAGAGTTCGAGACACCAATTGTTTTGGAGATGAGGACAATGAAGCACAGCACACGCAAAGTCGCAACCACGATGGCCGTTCTGGGTGCCGCTGGAGCCGCCGTTCTCGGCAGCACGTTCGTGACGCCGCAAAGCGCGCAAGCCAATGTGCAAAACGCTCAATTTGTGCGTTATGACGGCGAACGCCATCCTGAACTCAATCGCGCTATCTCTGAATTGCGCGACGCACAAAACGCTTGCCGCAACGCCGACCGCGACTTCGGTGGACATCGCGCCAAAGCCGCTAACCTGATCGACCGCGCTATCGACCAATTGCAGCAGGCCAAGCAATTCGACAACAGGCATTGATCGTTTAGCCAAATAAACAAAAGCACTCCAGGGACATTTGGAGTGCTTTTGTTTGTGTTGGACGCAACGTTTCAATAACTTCGTTTCAAAGTCGCATTGTCTTTCCGGTTTCAGCACATCGAGTACTCAATTGGTGTTCAAACCCAGCGCCTTAAAAACCGGATGAGTGGTATATCCCAGTGTCAAAGCCTTTTGCGCTTGTACCATTGCCTGATCGCGCTTGTTGTGGCGCATCAGCGCCCACGCGTATTCGGCATTGGCGGCGCCATCGTTTTGGTTCATTTGCGTGGCCTGAACGAAATACTTTTCGCCCGTTTTTTCATCGTTTTTCAAAAACCAGTAGCAGTTCGCCAAGCCTGTAACAGGCTGCACACGTTGCGGATCGGCTTTCATCGCTTGCAAGTAAGCGGTTGAGGCCTGATTGAAGTCGCGCTTGGTGTCTTTGTAGAAATCGCCCAGATTGGTCGCAGCCGCCGCGTTTTGCGGGTCGGTGGCAGCGGCCAGGCGGTAATATTTTTCGGCGTTGACTTCATCATGCAACGAAGTCGCATAGAGGTTCGCCAAATTGGTAATCGGAATGACGCTGTCGGGTTGCAGTTTCATCCACGTCAGGTATTCTGCGGCAGCTTCCGGGAAACGGCTTTTCTTTTTCAGCATGGCACAAAGTTCTCGGTGAAAAGCGACCTGGTGCGGCTGGCGTTTGGAAGCAGCTTGCAACGCGGCGACGCAATCGGCGGCCATCGAGGAGACCTGGCCTTGCGACCCATCGGCCTCGTGAAAAGCCCAGTAAATGTCGTCCATCATCTGCGAATATAAAATGGGGTGGCGCGAAATCTCCTGCGCGACTTGATGCAATTTCATTGTGTCGGGCTGCCATTTGGGTTGATAAAGTTGCAAACCCCACCAGTAAACATCGTAATCTTCGGGCGCCAGTTTCACGGCTTTCCAGTACGCCATATCGGCGATGTCCGCTTCACCATTGAACGCGGCACCTTCGCACGCTTGAAACCAGGAAACGCCACTGCGCGGATCGAGAACAGTGCCCTCCAATCCGGCCATCTTTTGATTGGGATAAAAATTCGCAATTCTCGACTGCTCCTGCGTCGTCATTTGGCCGTAATACTTTCCGTTGCGCACCGCCTGCGCTTCGTGAGCATAACTTTGGGCCAAATCATACCAAGCCACAGGATTGGCGGGCGAAGCCGCAGTTTCCTTCAACGCGATTTTGGTGCAGGCGGCGGTATTTCCGGCATTGTTCAAAATGCTCCAATCGCTGGCGAGCAGAATGTAATTATTGGGAAACTGGGCGCGCAGCGACGCCAGCGAAGGCGCGTATGGCGCAAAAATCCCGGGCGCGCGGCGTGCCAGAGTCGCCATAACCAGAGTGTTGGAGGGCGCTTGAGCTGCCAGGCTACCAGCCACGTTGCGCCAGAGTGTGGTTTCGTCGCCATCGCGCGCTCCGTTATACATCCACAAAAGCCCCGCCAAAGGTGTCTTTTGCGACAGGGCGCGCAGGCGAACTTCCTGCTCGGGCAACAATTTATCGCTGGCCTTCCACGGAACGCTGCCCAAAAACATCAAATCGTCAGCGGAAACGCCCGGCGCTGATAATCGAGTACTCGATTCTGCAGCGAAGCCCAAGCGCGCATTGAACATCTGCGCCATTTGCGGCAACTGCGCTAAGATTTGCTCGCGCGTGCCTTTGACAACAAGCGGCGCGCCGACCGCTTTGTTGCTGCGCGCATCCCACAGTTGATAGCTCAAGACGCAATGGGCGCTGGTGCCCGTCAGCGTTCCGATTGCGATATGAGTAGCGCCTGTGCCCTGCGCGACAAGAGGCACTTCGGCCTGTGTCCAGCGACAATCGCTCTTGCCGAGTTCGTCGCGCGTGTCGGCCACGCTCCCCCAGAGCGGCGTTTTTCCCAGAGCGCCCTGCCCACCCACACTCAATTGCAGCCAACGCGCGCAGCCTGCGCCAAAATCGTCTATCGCGGAAGATTTAGCACTCGAAAGCTGCGGTTCAGCGATCACGATGCCGGGGCCGCTGTTCAGTGTTTTGCTGCCACCGGACAAGATTTGTTGCGCCCACTGTGTCGCTTCGGCCTGCGCAGATTTCACTTGCGCGATTTGATCCTGGCTGGGCGTTGGAAGCGGCATTCGTTGCAATCTGGCGGCATAAGTGCGATAGCTCAAGCTTCTCGGATTGGCACTTCCCGCACCAAATGGTTGCGCACCGCCGCCGGACGACGACTGACTCAAGCTGCGCAAAGCTCCGCGCACGATGGGAAAAACGCCCACTGCGCAACCGCTCGCCACGAACGGAACCGTCAGCAGGCAAGTGGACAGCGCAAAACGTCGAAAAGGAAACTTTGGCATCATCTTTTACTCTCTTGCAATTGATTCGTGAAACGTTTTGGCCTCTGCACGCGCCAAGCGGCGCCGTTAAACTGAAGGCTTCAAAACAAAGGTTATTTTTCCTTCCATGATTCTTGATGATATTGTAACCGCCACACAAAAACGCGTCGCACTTCTTAAAGACGAGTACTCGTTACTGCAACTGGAAAAGCAAATGACGGACGACAAAGTGCGCCCTTTCAAAGCCGCGTTACAACATTCCAATCGCTTGGGTTTAATCGCGGAAATCAAGAAAGCCTCGCCTTCCAAAGGCTTGATCGCGCCCGACTTCGATGTCGAAAAAATGGCGAACCTTTACCGCGATGGCGGCGCCGATTGCCTGAGCGTGCTGACCGAACCGGACTTTTTTCAAGGTCACAACGATTATCTAATGCAGGCGCGAACAATTTCCGGCCTGCCGGTTTTGCGCAAGGATTTCATCATCAGCGACTTGCAAATCGCCGAAGCGCGAATTTTGGGCGCCGATTGCATTCTGCTCATCGCGGCGATTTTGCGCGATTGGGAAATCCGCGCTTTCAAACACGTCGCAGGTCGTTACGGCATGGACGCTCTGGTCGAAATCCACGACGAAGCCGAAGCACAACGCGCGCTGGCCAACGGCTGCGATTTCGTCGGCATCAACAACCGCGATTTGCGAACTTTTGAAGTCGATCTGGGCACCACCGAACGCTTGCGACCGTTGCTGCCGTCCAACGTCACGGTGGTGGCGGAAAGCGGAATCAGTACGCGAAACGATGCGCAACGCTTGCGAAGTTGCGGCGCTGATGCGCTTTTAGTCGGCGAAAGCCTGATGAAAAGCGGCGATGTAAACTCCGCGATACGGGAATTATTGGAGGTGTGAAGGATGACAAGTTTTACGATTGAATTGGACGACGAATTGGCGCAGCAGTTGGAAGCGCGCGCCGCGCAAACGCACCTTACGCCGCATGAAATGGCAATTGTCGGCCTGCGCAATTTCCTGAAGAACGCCGAACCGGAATCGAGTACTCGAATTGAAACCTTGAGCGACGAAGAGTTTCAGAAAGTTGCCCAATACACGCTCGAAAAGAATGCGGAGCTTTATCGGCGGTTGGCCTGATGCGCTCTCTTTCACTCGACGAAGTTCTCGAACTTCACGAAAAAGTTCTGCAACGTTCCGGCGGTTCATCCGGCGTACGCGACGAAGGTGCTCTCGAATCGGCTTTGGCGCAACCGCAGATGAGTTTTGGCGGACAGGAACTTTATCCGACATTGGCCGAAAAAGCCGCCGCACTCAGCTTTTCGCTGATTAACAACCATCCGTTTGTGGATGGCAACAAACGCATTGGCCATGCCGCAGCCGAAGTTTTCTCATCCTCAACGGCTACGAAATTCGCGCCGATGTCGATGAAGCGGAACGCATTGTTCTCGCCGTCGCATCTGGTCAAAACCTCGCGCGATGAATGGACGAACTGGTTGCGCGACCATTTAGTGCCATATTCCACTTGACAGCGCGGACAAAGTGCAAAGCCCGACTATCGAGTACTCGATAGTCGGGCTTTTTGTTATATGGACTTTGGCGCCGTATCCAAGAAACCACTTTTTTCATCATTGAAGATGCAAACGTTGCAGGCACGCAGTTTTTTGATAGCTTAATTGGCGGCGCTGCGCGCGTGATCGAGTACTCGATTCCAATACGCGGCGAGCGCGTTTTGCGGTTCGAGTTGCAGCGCTTTCGCCAAAGATTGGCGCGCCGCTTCAGGCTGATTGGTTTGCGCATAACAGGCGCCCAGCACAGCGTGCGTCATCGCTTCATCGGGCGCCAATTGCAAAGCGTGCTGCGTGGCGGCATTGACTTCGCGCCGATGTTGCGCGGTTGGCGATTGCGCGACCAGGCACAACGCCAGCAACAACAAGGCGCGCCAGTCTTCGGGATCGCGTAGCAGCGTCGAGCGCGCGGCTGCGGTCGCTTCTTCAAAGCGGCCTTCTTCATACAACGCGCCGCCCCAGAAACCGGTAAAAGCGCTTTGTTCGGGATTATCCACAGCGACGCGGCGCAACAATTCGGTGCCTTCTTCCAGGCGTCCCAGAGCGCGCAGAACCGCGCCGCGCACCTGTAAAATCGGCGTCAAATCCGGCCACATCGCCAGCGCCAAAATGGAAACCGCATCCGCTTCGGCAACTTGACCTTCTTCCAAAAGCGCAATCGCCAGGCGGCAATGCGCATCGGGATTGTGCGGCTCCAGAGCAACTGCCGCGCGAAAACTCTGTACCGCGCGGTCATAGCGACGCGCCAGCATGAAACGATGACCGATCTCGATTTGCTGCGCGGCGGCCTCGCCACTGCGCCACCACGAAGACGCGTCCGAAGACGAGGAAGACGTATCGCTCATCAGTCACCGCCTTTGTGTAAACCATCAACGCGTAAACAATCAACAACGACGGTTTCAACGCAAGTTGCAGCGAAACAACATCGCAAAAAGGCATGGTGCAAGTTGATGACAGAAGCCGCACGCCAAGTGTCGCGGGCTGGATTGATTTTCATAAAGAATTCTCGAATGTCCAAACTTCCCTTCTCATTGTGCCATAAATAAATGATTTCTATGCCAAGAAGCAACGGAATCACTATCACTTTTTCGATGACGATTCATCGTTCAAGCGCGCCCAAATCTGGTTAAATAAGAAGCATGACGACTTCGACCGCAATTGAAAATGAAAGCGCTGCCGTAAACGCGCAACTGGACGCTTCAAGCGAGCAATCGAGTACTCGAAAGGACACTTCTCGCGGGCGCTTCGGCGATTTCGGCGGACAATTCGTGCCCGAAACGTTGATGGTCGCGTTGCGCGAATTGGAAGATGTTTACGAAGAAGCCAAAAACGATCCGTCTTTCCGCGACGAACTCGCCGGACTTTTGCGCGATTTCGCGGGACGCCCGACGCCGCTTTATTTCGCCGAACGCTTGACCGAGCATTTCGGCGGCGCGCGAATTTTCCTCAAGCGCGAAGATTTATTGCACACCGGCGCGCACAAAATTAATAACACGCTGGGACAAGCGCTGCTGGCGCGTCGTATGAAGAAACCGCGCCTGATCGCGGAAACTGGCGCCGGACAACATGGCGTCGCAACAGCCACAGTCGCAGCGCGCTTTGGTTTTCAGTGCGATGTTTACATGGGCGAAGAGGACACGGTTCGCCAAAGTTTGAACGTCTTTCGCATGAGGCTTCTGGGCGCCAAAGTTATTCCCGTGACGAGCGGCAGCAAAACCCTCAAAGACGCGACGAACGAAGCGATGCGCGATTGGGTGACCAACGTGCGCGACACGCATTACATTATTGGCAGCGTCGTCGGGCCGCATCCATTTCCCATGATGGTACGCGATTTTCATGCGATTACCGGCCAGGAAGCGCGCGAACAATCGCTTCGAGTACTCGATAAGTTGCCGGATGCGTGCGTCGCGTGTGTTGGCGGCGGCAGCAACGCGATGGGGATTTTCTATCCATTCGTCAATGACAAAAACGTGCGCTTAATCGGCGTTGAAGCGGCGGGCGACGGCTTGAATACAAATCGTCACGCGGCGCCATTGAACCGTGGCAGCAAAGGCGTTTTGCATGGTTCTTTGAGTTACATCATGCAGGACAAAGCTGGACAAATCGCGCCGACGCACTCGATTTCCGCCGGACTCGATTATCCTGGCGTCGGGCCAGAACACGCGCATCTCAAAGACACGGGACGCGCCGAATATGTTGCGGTGACCGATGTCGAAGCGCTCGAAGCGTTTCAATTGTTGTGCAAACTCGAAGGCATTATTCCCGCTTTGGAATCGAGTCACGCGCTGGCTTATCTACCGAAACTGACGCAGGAAATCGGGCGCGACGGCGTGATAATCGTGAACTTGAGCGGTCGCGGCGACAAAGATGTGAACACGGTGCAGGCGGCTTTGGAAAAACAGTAAACCGTAGGGGCGAGGCGCTGCCTCGCCCGTGTTTCGAGTACTCGATTGGTGTAATAAAGGCGAGGCAGCGCCTCGCCCCTACTAATATGCAACGACTTCAACAGACATTTGAAAGACTTCAACAAAACAACGAACGCGCGCTTGTCCCATTTGTGACATGCGGCGATCCCGACTTAAAAACGACGCGCGAACTGATTTTGGCGTATGCTGCGGCGGGCGCCGACATCGTGGAAATCGGCATTCCGTTTACCGATCCTCTGGCCGATGGCCCGACAATTCAGCGCGCTTCTGAACGCGCTTTGGCCAACGGCACGACGATGGACGATGCGCTGCAATTGATCGCCGATGTGCGGCGCGAAACCGACGTGCCTCTGGTTCCGATGACGTATATCAATCCGGTTTATCAAATCGGTTACGACGAATTCGCGCGACGTTGTCAGGAAGTCGGCGCCGATGCCGTGATTATTTCTGATTTGCCGCCCGAAGAAGCGCACGATTGGATCGAAGCCGGGCGCAAATACGACATCGGCACCATTTTTTTACTGGCGCCAACTTCGGATGATGCGCGTGTCGAAACAGTCGCGCAAAGCGCCACAGGTTTCATTTACGCCGTCGCGCGTTTGGGCGTGACCGGCGCGCGCAGCGATGTTCCGCCCGAAATCGGTGACCTTATCGCGCGCATTCGCCGCCACACGCAAACGCCGATTTGCGCTGGTTTCGGGTTTTCGTCCGCGGAACAAATCCGCAAAACTTGCGAAACAACACCTTTGAACGGCATCGTCGTCGCGTCCGCGTTAATTGATCGCATCGAAAAAACAGCGGGAAGTCCAAGCGAAAAAGTCGCGGCGGCGCAGAGTTTTGCAACCGAATTGAAAGCTGCCACACGACGCAATTAAGACGATCGAGTACTCGAATTCACTTTATGGAACTGACACAAACGCAAAAGAACCAATTGAAAGACAACGGCTTTGTCGTAATTCCGCAGGCCGTTCCGCAACTGATGACGGACAAGGCTTTGCACGCGATCAATATGTCGTTGGGACAAGAAGGCATTGATCCCGCGAAATTGCCGATTCTGCGCGCACAAAGCTATTGCCCCGAACTGGGCGACGATCCCGTTGTCGTCGATTTATTTCGCAAAACGCCCCTCGCCGACTTGACCGAATCGCTGCTGGGCGAAGGCAACGCGCAATGCGGACACGCGCAAATCGCGCTGCGTTTTCCCATTGCTCAAGACCCGCCGCGCGCTCCTGGCTGGCACATCGACGGCATTCCGACCTCCACCAACGGCGTTCCACCGGGCGGATTGGCGTCTTTCACCATGCTGGTCGCGGTGTTGTTGTCCGATGTGCCGCACGAGAATATGGGCAACTTCACGGTTTGGCCTGGCTCGCACCAGGTCATCGAAAGTTTTTGCCGCGAACACGGCGGTGATAGCCTTTTGAGCCAGAATCCTCAACTCGAAATGGCGCCGCAACAAATCGTGGGACGCAAAGGTGACGCCGTGATTTGCCACTTTCAACTGGCGCACGGCATCGCGCCCAACGTGTCGCCGCACATTCGCTACACCACGTTTTTTCGGCTGAAACATCCCGCACATGAAAGTCACAAAGTCGAAGCGCTGTCCGACTTATGGCTCGAATGGCCGGGTTTGTCAGGAGACAGTCGGCAGAGAGCAGGAGGCAGTTAAGGCGCAGGACATTCAAACGATGACGTTTCAATTATCGAGTACTCGAACTGCTTCCTGCTTTCTGCTGACTGCTTCTTGAACCATGTCTCGCACGCTGACTTATTCGACTTCCGCGATTGTTCTGCGCACGCGTCTTATCGGCGAAAAAGATCGCGTGATGACGTTGTTGTCGCCGGATGAAGGAAAGTTTGATGCCGTGGCGCGCGGCGCTCGCAACCCGAAATCGAAGCTGGCCGCGACTTCGCAGCCTTTTGTCTGGGCGCGGTTTTTAGTGGCGCGCGGACGCAGCATTGACATCGCAACGCAGGCCGAAGTCGAGACGGCGCATATACACATTTCTGCTGATTTGTGGCGCACCGCGTGGGCGACGTATGTTTGCGAACTCGCTTCAATTGTGCCCGAACGCCAACCGGACGAAGAACTTTTCACGCTATTGCGCGCGACCTTGAGCGCGCTCGATGACACGACACGCGAGAACTTCGACTTGGAAATCGCCGGTTTCTGGTTTCAGGCGCGTTTTCTCAGTTTGTCGGGTTATGCGGCGACGCTGGGGCGTTGCGTTGTCGGCGGCGAAAAAATCGTCGTGCCGCCCGATGATTTGGCGTCGCGTGTCGCGTTTTCGCCCGAACTGGGCGGCACGTTATGCACGCTTTGCGCTCATCGTGATCCGCATCGCATGACAGTTTTAGCGCAATCGTTGCGCGCACTTCGAGTACTCGAACGCGGCGCGGAACCGCCGTTATCTGCCAGTTTGAACTTGACAACCAATGCACGCCGCGACCTGCGCGATTGCCTACGGAACTTGTTGCGCGCGCATTTGGATGCGAGGCCACGTTCGCAAGTTTTTCTGGATGATGTCGCACAATCGCTGGAGATGGGCAACACGCTTTGATTTGGTATTTTGAACGCTCGCGCGGCTATTGTGAAAGTAGGACAGTTCGGTCATAATCTCTTGTTAATACAGCCTTGTACAATGCGCCGCTTTGTTGCCTTTTGATGTGTTCATCGCACTTTGTAACGCATTAAGAAATGCACTTTTCGGCTCGCCGTGAGGGAGGTTTCATGCCCGATAATTCTGTTCCCGCACCTGCTATTCAAAATCCTTCACCTTCCGTAGCTGCATCGAATCCAGTGTCAGCTTCCGCAACACCGCCGGGCACAGCAAGTGCAGCGTCGAAAACTGCGGCGGCTCCATCTAATGTCGGCGATTTGGGTTGGGTTTGGCGCGAAGTGCGCAAGCGCGTTTTTATCAAGTTGCCGTTTTCGCGTCCTGTCGCCGAAGCGCTGGAAGCGGTGGTACCGATTCTCCTCGAAGGCGATACGTTCGTGTGCGGCTTGCCGACAATTCAATATCCGATGTCGAGCTATCTGAACGCGACGCAGGTGCGCAATACCATCGAAACGATTTTGCAAGGCGCCAGTGGCCAGCGCATTCGTTTTGAATTGATCGAAGGTACGACGATTGAAGATTGGAACGAAATCAAGGAACGCCGCGCCAAAGCGCATGAAGCCGTCATCGCGATGGCCGAGCAGCATATTGAGACGCACCATTACGAAGCCGTTTTGAACCAGGTCGTGGGTGAAATACGCCAGCGCATTACATCAACGACCGACCGCATTTATCCTCAAGTGCGAATGCAAGCAATGTTCGAGATCGTGCCGCTGTTGTCCGATACAGCCGATATGCTTTTCCCCGACCGCGATGCGCACGACGCGCGGCGCGCCATGGCACGCGCCATTGATCGCATCGCCAACTTTCTCGATATGCCGCCGCTGACGCTCGCCCTGGAAGTCGAACGTTATTATCGCGCGAATGCGCGTCCGCCGCGTAACGACGCCGCCGAAATCGCCACCAACGGCTAAAGAATCTGTGTCAAAGATACCGCATTGAGTACTGAATGCGGTATCTTTTTTGCCTCTTCTTCTAAGCAGGAGGCGAAACCATGAGCCAGACAAATGATCGCAGTGACACGCCATCGAACGTCGAAAAAGACCCGGACGAATGGACAACCGGCGGCGAAGCGATGACGGGCGCGCAAAAATCCTATCTTCAAACGCTGTCCGATGAAGCCGGTGAAGAATTCGATGAAAAGTTGACCAAAGCCGAAGCGTCCAAGCGCATCGAAGAATTGCAGCAGAAAACCGGACGCGGCGTTGACCATTAAAGGACAATCCGCCCAAGCGTCCCGCGAAAGTAAACTTCGCGGGACGCTTTGCTGTGTGCCAACTTCAAACATTCAAATTCTAAACGCAATCGAGTACTCGAATGTCGAAAAACGACGCGTTGCGCTTCATTCCAGTCAATTACAAGCACGATAGAACGCCAAATGCGTTGACGTTGCGGCGCTATCACGGGATAATCAACGCGTGTCGCTTTCATCTCAAAACCCAACTGAACCCACCCGTTTTTCCGTGACAAACGCCAACGCCGCAGCGGATGCTAACGTCACAACAAAGGCATTGGACAACGAAATTTCCGGTGACGCCGTCGCTAACGGCCTTGATAATAGCCTTTTCGTCAATGGCATTTCCGGCGCTTCGGTCTCGTTACCAGAAGAATTAGTCACATCGGTTGCAATCCCAATTCTCAACCCGAATGATGATGTGTCCAATTTTGCAAGCGTGACCAACGTTGCAAGCGAGTCCAACGTTGCAAGCGTGACCAATCCTGAACGTGAAGTGATTTCGTCCGTGAAAGAGCCAGTTTTCACGGCGCGCGGCGAACGCCCGTTCCCCAAGAAGCGCACCAAGCCAGCAAAATTGGCGCGCGGCGCGGTTATTGGCGTTTTGTTTTTGGGTGGCTTGAGCGTTTTCGCTTTGATGTCGCGCCAAAACCGTACGCTCAACGTTCAAAACGCCATTACCAACACGGTTTCTCAGACTTCGAGTACTCGAAACGCCGTCACCAGCGCAACGCCAGACGCGACGCAAGCAAATTCGGGATCGTCTAACGGTTCGTTGTCTTCCATTTTCGACAGTCTTCAGCAAACGCAAAAACTGAAGCCAAGCAGCGTTCTGTCGGCGTCGCAATTATCGCCAAAAGGTCGGGCAAAAGCGTCCGCGCCGCAACCCAATCCGCTGCCGAATAGCGCGCCACAAAACCAAAGTTTGCCCAATCAAGCGTTGCCAAACGTGGCAAATTCAGCCGCGCCCAATGTGGTGGAAGCGGCCTTCAATCGCGCGGTTGCGGCGCAAAAGGCTGGTCGCAACGACGAAGCGCTATTGGCTTACCATGATGTGTTGCAGTCGCGTCCCGACCTGGTTCCGGCGCGCGTCAACATGGCGTTGTTGTTGTTGCAAATGAAGCGTCCTGCCGAAGCCTTGCCGCAACTGCAAACAGCGCGCAGACTCGAACCGAAAAACCCTTCTTTGCCCTGGCAAATCGCGCAAACTTTGGTGCAATTGAAACGACCCACAGAAGCGCTGGAACCTTTGCGCACCGTTGTCGCTCTGGCGCCGCGCGACCCGCAAAGTCGTGGCGCACTGGCGCAACTTTTGGCCGCCACAGGCAAGTCCGAAGAAGCGCTCGCGCAATGGAAACAATTGGCCGCGCTGGTGCCCCAATCGCCGGACGCCGCCTTTAGCGCCGGTTCGCTGGCCGCTGCGCTCAAGCGATGGAGTGATGCTGAAAAGTGGTTGCGCCGCGCCAAAAATTTGGTCGATAAAATCGATCCGCGCGATCCGCGACCAACCCTGCAATTGGCGCGCGTGCTGGCGCAAAGCGGCAAAACGCGCGACGCGCAAACGCTGTTGGAAAATGGCGCCAGGCGCTTTCCCAAAACGGTCGAAATCGGCACGTTGTTGTCCGATGTTCGCCTGGCGCGCGGCGACAAAAGTGGCGCGGTGGACGCTCTTCAAAACGTCTTGCCGCAAGTTCCAGCGACTACCGAAAACGGCGTGCCGCGCGCGCGTTTATATGCGTCCATCGCGCGCTTGCAGGAACATCGCAAGCGTTTTGGAGAGGCCGCTGATGCCTGGTCGTCCGCGACCAAATTGCTGCCGCGCGATCCCGATTTGCGCGCCTTTTACGCCGATGCCTTGATGCGCAGCGGCGACAAAAAAGAAGCTGTCGCACAGTTTCGCCAAGCCTTACAAATCGACCCGAGGCGCAACGATTTGCGGCTTCCCCTCGCGCGCGCTCTGGCGGACAATGGGCAAAACGGCGCGGCGACAATCGAGTACGCGAAACTGCTGCAAGTTCAGCCGAAAAACGCGGCTTTGCTGGCCCAACAAGCGCAGCTTTTCGAGAAGCAAAAAAAATATGATGCGGCCATTGCAAACTGGGCGCGCATTCAGGCATTGCAGCAAGACAGCACCGTTCCGATTTTACAAAGCGCGCGTTTATTGCGATCCGCGGGCCGCGAAACCGAAGCGCTTTCCAAATACCGCGAAACGCTGCAACTCGAGCCGAACCAGCCAGACGCCTTGCTGGGCGCGGCGCAACTTGAAGAAAAAACCGGACAAAGCGCGCGCGCACTGGCACACTGGCGCGATTTAGTCGAAACACGTCCGGGATTCTTCCCCGCTTATAGCGCGCTTCTCGAAAACGCGTCCAAGCGCCGCCAGGTCGCCGCAACTGTCAACTTTCTGCGCCCGATCTTGGCGCGTCAGCCAGAAAATCCGGTCGCTTTCGAGGCGATTTTGCGCGCCTACAATGAAGTCGGCACGCCCGAACTGGGTCGCGCTTATTTGCAGCAATTCATTAAGAATCATCCCAGCGCCATTGCGCCTCAACGCGCCCTGACGCGCTTCGATTTGCAAAACGCCAAACACCGCTTGCAAGGTATGGAAAACAACAGCGCGACGCCATCGAGCAGCCCATCGAGTACTCGAACGCCGCAAGAAACGCCCACGGCAACACCGCAAAATACAGCCACAGCAACGCCTGATGCTTCGCCGCACGAAACTGCCACAGCGACGCATGACGCGACTGCAACGCCGTAAAATCGAGTTTCTGCTTCCCGTTCAATTGAGTAGCCGCGCAAATTTCTCGGATATTTGAACGTGTCATTGGTTTGTAATTAACCATTCCAATAATGGTAGCTTTTGGAATAAAGTTGAAGTCGGCCAGCGCGTTATTCTCTTTAGTCTGCGAAAGCATAATTCCTAATTGATAACGTTCAATGTTATGATTAAATCCTTCAACAAAACCCGACTCTTTAGTATCACTGTGATAGTGGGGATTACAAGCCTCGTGCTGTATAGGCTACTGACGCCTCAGCCAAGTGATGAAATAAATGTTGGGACAGACATCCACAGCCTGTCCTTCTCACCAGATGACAAGTATCTCGCGGTCGCAAGCCTGAGAAATGGACAGGCTGATGCAGCCGATCAAGGTTTTCATATCTTTTTTGGTGCTATACAGATTTACTCAGTAAAAGCGCAAGAACTTAAGTTACACGACACCTTGGAGTCGTTTTATCCCGCATATGACCCGGATATGGCTGTGACAGCCTTTTATACGACTGATGGCACACAACTCGTGGTGAGCGATACCAATTCAAAAATCGTTGCTTACGATACGTCCAGCCTGGCGAGCACGCAAGCGAATCCTAAGCCCTATGTATCACCTGAGTATGTTGCTTCCAATGACGGGTATTCAGCTCGCATCGTAAGTAGTAGCAATAGTATTAACACTCAGGTTCTTGTTACGACACCCAGAGGTTCGACTCTGGTCAAGACGCACAACGAACTATCGTGTTTGGCGCTGGACGAGACGAATAAGAAGTTGGCTATCGCAGTTATTAGCGGAGACATACTTGTTTTCGACTTGATAACACGAAAAACAGTTGCGCATATTTCATGTCGCACTAAAACGCTTCATCCATATTTCAACGTCATTAACGGTCTTGTATGGCTTCCTCAGGAAAAGACCAAGTGCAAAGTTCTTTGGGCCTCGAATTGGGAGAGACGCTCAATTCTTTGGGATTCTTGCCAGCATCAGGTGATAGCTGATAAGGTGCTGTTACAAGAAATTTCCTGTGTTGCCATAAACCATGCTGGTGACCTTATCGCTTATAGCACGCGAGAAGGCGTTGTGAAAGTACTGTCCACCAAACAATTACTTGCTTCTCTTATGAGCGGGAGCACAAAACAACTTTTTGATGAGCCTTGAGCAGAAGTGACGCATGTAGGTGCGCCAAAGAATTGCAAACAGGCAAAAGAATGAGGCGGAGGAAATATCCATTCCTCCGCCTCGCTGTGCCGCGATTTGATGCTGCCAGTGGCGTTTAATCCGATGAATCAGGTCTGAGTGCGTTCGCTCTGCTCCTGAGCTACTCCCACGAAACGAAAACTTTACAACAAGCGACTTTGGAGTGGGAGACTGGATTCGCACCAGCGTCTAACGCAAGAAATTTCATCGAAACTTGATCCGGCAACCACGGCCAATGCTGAAGTTGGGAGTGACATTTTTAAGTTGCTCGAAACCCAAAGCGCGACGTTGCGCGCCGCCTTTGTGCGTCTGCCAGTTCCGCCACCCTTGCAGGATTTGAAGTCTTAATTTGAGTACTCGATGCGCACAATAATTAAAACTCAGCATTCAAAATTAACTTTGGTGCAAGGGGCAGGATTTGAACCTGCACGTTTCGGGTTTTTAATGTCAATCTGAGTTTCAGTTTGACTCCGCTCTTCAAGATAGCAGATACGCCGTCAAAGTTCCACCAACGTTTTTCGCTTCGGCTTCGACCGAGTTCGCCTGCTCGCGCGCATATTTCACGGCTTGCGTCAATTTTTCGATGCGCTCCAGCAAGGTTTGCTTGCGCGGAACTGGCAGCGCACCACTTTGCTTGACGGTATCCCAGTAACCGACGACGACATCTTCGGTAATCATTTGCGTTTGCGCCGGATGTTCGGTCGTCGCGGGATAAAGCACCAAAGGTTTCTGCACTTTCTTGGTGCGCTGCGTTGGAATCGCGGCGGTTTTGAACAATCCCGAATTTTCGTCGCGGTTCCAATCGTCGGTTTCGTCCAAGGCGGGCAGCTTTTCCACAAAGGTGTGCAAATCGCCCAATTGCTTTTCCAAAAACAACAAATATGTCGCGGGCGCGGCTTCGATCAAAGTCTGGCCATCGACAATGACGTTGGCGTGCGCGTGGCAATTGGCGTAATCTTTGGTGGCCGTTACGTCCATGATCTCGGTCAGCAGCTTGCCGATTTGTCCTAAAACTGTTTCGGCTTCGAACTGAACTTTTTTGCGCTCCTGCGGATAATCTTCGCCTTCCTCGTCTTTTTTGCGATAGGTTTTGACGAAGCCGTTAAACAAATCCGGCTTTTGCGACGCTTTGTGCATTTCGCTGATTTCGCCATAAACGCGCGATTTCACGCCTTTTTCCACCGCCACAACTTGATTCAATTTCTGTGTCATGAGTTTTTCTCCCGATAATTGCAGAACGTTATTATAAGCTGATTTCGAGTACTCGAATTGAAAAATCGTTCGCGTAAGTTCCTCATGTTAACCAGGTGACATCAAATTTAATCTTTTCTTGAGTTGCTTTTAACCTTGAGTTGCATTTTCTTCACGATAATCCTCTCGTCTTTAAGTTTCGTGAGGTTTTGGTCATGCATTTGTCAAGAAAAGGTTTGTCGCACACACAACGAAGCACAACACAGCGCGGTTTTACGCTGATTGAATTGCTGGTGGTGATCGCCATTATTGCGATTTTAGCCAGTATTCTTTTTCCGGCTTTCGCCCGAGCGCGTGAAGCCGCACGTCGTTCAACGTGCCAGAGCAACTTGCGACAGTTCATGCAGGGCATCTTGATGTATGCCCAAGACAACGATGAAAAAATGCCGCTTTCAATCAGCAGCACGGCGCAAATCGGCCCAGCAATCGCGGCAGCTAATGGCGTGCAGCCGTTTAGCGTTCCGGCGGAAATTATGACGTATATCAAGAGCACGGAAGTTTTTCATTGCCCCGACGACCGGGGTTTCAGTTCTTATGGAGCCGCCAATACAGCCGGTGGCTTTCAAGTTCCAGCGGGAACCAGCGTTTTCGATGCGTATGGAACATCTTACAAGTTCACCAAAGAAAACTTCTCGATGGTTCCTTCCAGTTTCCCGGCTCCAACGAACCCGATGAAGTACACGCAGGTCAAATTGGGCGCTTCCGGCAACCAGGTCGCATCGCCTGGCGCAACAAGCGGTTGGACGGATCCGCCATTCCCGATGCCCTTGTCTTACTTCGCTCGTCCTTCCGACACGCGCGTTATGCGTTGCTTTGTGGCGCCCTGGGAAGTGCCGATTGCTGCCGACACGCCCAACGTAATGCACGATGCCGCCGATGTGATGGCCTTTGCCGATGGCCACGTCAAAACCATCATCAACAAAGTGCAATATGACAGCTACTGCGACGGCCCGACCTATTCGCCGGTGCGCAAAAACGATCAGCCCAACTACAACGCCGCTGGCGATGGTTCCTGCAACACGTCGGGACAAGAACGTCGCAGCTAAAGCCAGACAATCAAAGCGCGGAACTTAGAAAATCGAGTACTCGAATTGAGTACTCGATTCTTCGTTTAGAACGCACATCCCATTTATGAACATCAAAAACACCGATTCTTTACCAACTTCCGAGACGCCCAACGTATCGCGGCGCGATTTTCTGCGCGCTGCGGGTGGCGTGACGTTTCTCGCTCTGGCGCCAACCGCGCAAGGGTTTTTCGCCTTACTCGCCGAAGCAAAAAGCGCCAAACCCAGCGCCAACGACGCGACTTTCATCCACAACACGGCGAATTTGCCCGCCAAAATGCCGCTCTTTACGGCCTTGCCTTACATCCAGCCGGGCGCCTCGAGCAAGCTGATCGACGGTCAGGAAGCGATTGTTATCGCGTGGCAAACCGAATATCTGCCCGCCGATTTCGAGATTACATTCGGAATGGGTAAGAAACTGAACCAGACGGCGCAAATCGCGCGCACCGAACGTTGGTCGGGCGACCCGAACGACGATGGCGAAAAGCGTTTCAATTATGCCGCGACGTTGTCCGGCCTCAATCTGGGGCGCGAATATTCGTATCGCGTGCGCGGTAACAATCAGACGATTATGGAAGGCTACTTTTCGACGCGCAAGCCACGCGGATCGAGTACTCGATTTGTGGCGTTTGGCGACAATTCCTTTGGCGACATCAGCGACCGCGCGATTGCCTTTCAAGCGTATCAGGCGCGCCCCGACTTCGTGATGAATACCGGCGACAACGTTTACGACAGCGGCTTGGACAACGAATATGCGCGCTACTTTTTTCCGGTTTACAACGCCGATCAAAGCGGGCAACGCACCGGCGCACCGCTTTTGCGCTCAGTTCCATTTTACACCGTCATCGCCAACCACGACGTTCACGACAAGGACGCGCTCAAGCATCCGGTCGTCGATTTTAGTAAATATCCCGATTCGCTGGCTTATTTCACCAATATGCACTTGCCGTTGAACGGGCCGACACCATCGCAAATCGTTCCAATTCAAGGCGACGCGATTTACATAGACGCTTTTCAGAAAGCGGCGGGCGAACGTTTCCCGCGCATGGCGAATTATTCCTTCGATTACGCCGACTGCCACTTCTTGTGTCTCGATTCCAACTTGTACGTTGACCCGACCGACAAAACAATGCAGAAATGGATCGAAGACGACTTGAGCACGACCGATGCAATGTGGAAGTTCGTCGTTTATCATCATCCTGCCTTCAACGTCGGCGACGATCATTATGCCGAGCAGCAAATGCGCGTTTTAATGCCTTTGCTGGAAAAGCATAAAGTTGACTTCGTGCTGAACGGACACGAGCATTCGTATCAGCGCGCCCAACCGTTGCGCTTTGTGCCAAGCGACGTGAGCGGCGCGCAAAACTTGGGATCGAAAAAACGTCTGGTGCCAGGAAATTTCACGGTTGACCACGCGTTCGACGGCAAAACCAACGCGCGCGCCGATGGCATTTTGCACATTGTAACGGGCGCGGGCGGCAAGCATCTTTATGATCCGGCGCACAACGAAAACCCTGTCGCGTGGCGCCATACGGAAGATAACAACGTGGAATACGTCAAGCACATGATTACTGACCGCCATTCGTTGACGGTTTTCGATGTCGCGGGACGCTCGTTGCAAATGACGCAAATCGACGAATGGGGCAACACCATCGACATGATTCGCGTTATAAAATCTTGATTTCTGCAGTTTGCAAGCATTGCGCAAATTAAGAAAGCGGTCTTATCGAGTACTCGATAAGACCGCTTTCTTGTTAGACGTTTGGTTCAGCAAGACTTTTACTTATACAGCGCGAAAATCTTTGCCGACCTTCCCCACTTTTACGAACGAGTTACTACTTTTTCATCTTCGGCGCTGGCACGGCACCTTTGCTGTTCATCTTGTGACCAGCGGCGCCACTGCTCATTGCGCTGTTGCTGGTTGCGCTATTACCAGTTGCACTGTTGCTCATCGCACTATTATCCGTGGCACTGTTACCAGTTGCACTGTTGTCCGTGGCACTGTTACCAGTTGCACTGTTGTCGGCTGTGCTGTTGCTTGTGCTGTTATCGGTTGCGCTGTTGCTTGTGCTGTTATCGGTTGCGCTGTTGCTTGTGCTGTTGCCCGTGTCGGTGCCAGCGATGGATTTGTCATCAGCTTTGTTCATCACTGGCGACTGGATGCTGGGAGACACACCATTGCTATCGGCATTGTTGCTGTCGCCACTGCCGCCGCAACCGGCCAAGCCCGTCATTACTGCGCCAACTCCCATCCACATGACCCACTTTGAAACGTTCTTCATTGTCCTAATCTCCTCAATAAACGCGGTTTATTGAATATTGCGCGCCTCATAAAACGAGACGCCTGACGTATGTTACCATAATCCCCTTCTTGTGACAGTTCGGCCATTTAAATTAACTCAAGGCGCTCCTATTTTCGTAAGCGTAATGTAGGAAGCGACGAGCAAAATATCTTAAGTCGAAATCCGTTCGGTTGTTCCTCGGTTGGGCTTCTAAACCGTTTGAGTTTGGTCGTTCGTTTGCTCGCGTTTGTCCAGTGTCTATGACGACGCATTTTCAGGTGGTGGAAGGAATTTATGGAATATGTCAATCTTGGAAAAAGTGGCTTGAAGGTTTCTCGCTTGTGTTTGGGTTGCATGACGTATGGCGTTCCCGAGCGTGGCGCGCATCCTTGGTCACTGGATGAAGAGCAAAGTCGGCCTTTCTTTCGGCGCGCATTGGAATTGGGCATCAACTTTTTCGACACAGCCAATGTTTATTCCGACGGCACCAGCGAAGAGATTCTGGGGCGCGCAGTGCGGGAACTGGCGAAGCGCGACGAACTCGTGATTGCGACCAAAGTGCATGGGAAAATGCGCGCGGATGCCAACGGCGGCGGTTTATCGCGCAAAGCGATTCTGACAGAAATCGACAACAGTTTGCGGCGCCTGCAAATGGATTATGTCGATTTATATCAGATTCATCGCTGGGATGCGCAAACGCCGATTGAGGAAACGCTCGAAGCCTTGCACGATGTCGTCAAAGCCGGCAAAGCGCGCTATATTGGCGCTTCCTCAATGTACTCGTGGCAGTTCGCCAAAGCGCTTTATCTGGCCGATTCAAACGGATGGACGCGCTTCGTTTCGATGCAAAATCATTACAATTTGCTGTATCGAGAAGAAGAGCGCGAAATGATGAAGTTGTGCGAAGACCAACAGATCGGCGTGATTCCGTGGAGTCCTCTGGCGCGCGGGCGTTTAACGCGCCCTTGGGAAACCGAACCGAGTACCAGCCGCGCTGGAAGCGATGAGTTCGGCAAGATGATGTATCGCACGATGGAAGACGCTGACCGCCGCGTTGTCGAGCGCGTTGCTGCGCTGTCCACTGAGCGCGGCATTCCGATGGCGCAATTGGCGCTGGCCTGGATGCTGAGCAAGCCATTCGTGACCGCCCCGATTGTCGGCGCTTCCAAACCTCATCATCTGGAAGATGCAGCAGCAGCCTTGTCAGTCAAGCTTTCCGCAGACGAAATTGCGTCACTCGAAGAACTTTACGTTCCTCATCCCGTGCTGGGATTTTCCTGATTTTATTTCCCTGCTTTGAGACTGGACGAGCGCATCGAGTACTCACATCGAGTACTCGATGCGCTATTTTTTGTATTGGGCGAGAAGTGCGCGTGCTTCTTTCATGCGTCCCGCAACGACTAAGGGGAAAAAGGTGGCGAGTTTCGCACTGACGACGCTGTTGCCGACGTATTTTTTTCGCAGCAGATACCATTCGACGGGCAAGCGCAGATCTTTGGCGTTTGAAGAAAAAGCTGGCTCGAGATGTTGTTTGCGCAGTTGTTGCGTGACTTCCAGATCGCGGTAGCCGAACTCGACTGAAGGCTCAATTTGCGTTCCTTCGCCCCAATCGTTCCACGTCGTGAGCTGCACAATGGTCGCCTTGCTGAGCAACGCTTTGTTCAAGGTGTCTTTGTAAGTTTGACCAGATTGGTCGTCAATGCTGCCCCAGGATTTGCCGATACCGGCTTGAACGTAGATGTCGTTGAAGCGCGGATAAGCGCTCGCAATGAACAGCGGCCAGCTTTTAGCGCGATCATAAAAACCGTCTTGTTCTTTCAAAGCCCCGCTCAGTCCGCTATTTGGAATTGGCCAATCGAAGCCGCCGACCGCCGCCGTTTTAGCCAAAAGATCATGTTCCGTGAAGTAGAGAGGTCGGGTTTGGAGAACCGAAAATATCTGGTTCCACTGCGCATCATTGTAATAAGGCGTTCCGAAGGTCAGGAAAACCGGTCGGTTGCCGAATTTCAAGTAAGCAGGGCTGGAGAAAAAATTCTTCTCGACCCATTGCATCATGCGCTGAGCGTGTGGAACCGCATCTGTCTCTGCGAACACTTTGCCCTTGATTTCATTGGGCACCGTCTGATCTTCGTAACACAGCGCGAAATGCAAACCGGCCTGCTGCAAAAATGGTATTAAGCGCTGCGTATTGCGATTGTTGATGCCGTAATCGAAATAATCGTCGTTGCCGTACCAGTCGACGATGACGCCATCAATGCCCGCCAGCTTCATCAACAAGACTTGGCACTGCAACGCGTCGGGATCGTTCGAGTCATAAAACCCGATCAGCGGATGGTAATGCGACGCGCCATCGCGTTGTCCATTCGCGGACACACGTTCGGGATCGAAATGGTTCATCGTCCAGTGCCATCCCCAACTTCCGCTCACTTGTTTGCTGGCATACCACGGCATATAGTGCGCCATCAGAAAACGCTTGGCAGGAACCGTTATGGTCATAGAAGTAGCACTCGCAGGCGCAGCCGTGACAGGCTTTGGTGCATTGTTGGCGCGGACACCGCAGCCACACAATAATATGGCTGAAGCTACTAACGTGTTCCAGGCGCCAAATCCGCGTTTGCCGGGTGCGTGGCTGAAAGATGAAGTCATATTTCATTCTTCCTTTTCCAAACAGTCGAAGTTGATTTCAAACTTTGTTGGAATTCGCCGTTCATTATTCACGGCAAAGCTTCATCGAGTACTCGATTGCGAAAAATTGTCGCGTAAAGTTCAGTAACTTAATGTGAAATGCAGCGCTCGTTTTTATCGCACGAGCGCTGCATTTTAGGAACAACGAGTTTTTGCAGCGTGTGAAACGCCTTACTGCGTCTTGCTCCCTGATTGCTGCATTGCTTGCGCTTGACTTTTCGCCATCTCCTGCTGCTGAGCTGTTTGTTGTTGAACGATAGCGGGAGCGTTGGGATTTCCGGCCCCCGCAGGCGCCGCAGCCGCCGTGTTATCGGCATCTGACGAGCCGCTGCAACCACCAACTGCGATCAGACACAGTGCCGTAACCGCCGCGAACAACAGAAACGTTCGCTGCAAGGTGTCATTCGCGTGCAGGAAGAGTTTCAATAGGCACCTCCATAAGCTCCCTGAACCCAGATGTTCTTGTACCAATTGATGCCGCCCTTGCGAATCGATTTGACGTGACCATCAGCAAACAGGAAGTTGCTGGTCTCGAGGTGACGATAGCGCGGCATCATTGAGGCGGTGTTCCAAGTTCCGCCGTATACAGGCGCGCTGGAACTGGCAGCGTCATCAGTATCGTAATTGACATCGATATGGTCGGGATACGTGAAGTTGTTGTTCGCGTTGCCGCCGCCGCTTGCCGTCCACATACCTTCCCAAGTTTGGAACTCAAGCCAGCTCGAATTGCCGTTGTGCAGGCCTTTTTCACAAACCAAAACAGTGTCCGATGGCGCATCGACGACAGCTATCGAAATCGACTTGGGCGTCTGCGTAGCCGGATAGAGGTAAGGCCGACCGTCTGTCATCAGGCTGTAATTCGCACCATATAGCCCGGGTTGAGGAGACGCGCTGGGACAATCCCAGACTCCGCCAGCACCACTGATGCGTCCACTCGCATACGCATCACCACTCTTGATGTATGGACTGACAGCTTCATACCAACGCACTTCCTGGCCGGCATCGTTGTTGAAATGGAGCATGGGATACTGCTCGTCGAATTCCTGCGTGTACTGCGTGATGGCGATGCCGATCTGCTTCATGTTGCTCGAACAGCTTGTGCGGCGCGCGCTTTCGCGGGCTTTGGCAAAGGCGGGAAACAAAATCGCCGCCAGAATCGCAATGATGGCGATAACCACCAGCAGTTCGATCAAGGTGAAACCTTGCGCTTTCCGGTTCTTTGAAATGACAGTTTTCATTGGTTTTCTCCAAACGTCATGGTCGTGGTGCCAATTCGCACCAATTTCATCCAGAGCATCGTTGTCGAGTACTCGATCTTCAACCCTCGTCGTAGCTGAGAACATTCGGGCGTTTGAACACTTGGCTTTCGCAGGAAACATCCCGCTCAAAGGAAAACTTTTCTTTTTACCGCAACATTATGTCAACATTTGTTGCGGCTATTTCACAAGAGCGATGCTTGTCCAAGTTTCCTTGTCCAAGTTTCCTTGTCCAAATTTTCAGGCCAACGCCAAAGCAGGATTTTTTGTCGCACCTCCTTTGTCTTCAACGTTTGCGGGCGCTGCGGTACTGCCGCGCACGATGAGGCGCGGCGAAAAATGCAGTGGTCGCTGGCGTTTCGATTCGGGCTTGCTCCGTTCCCTCATCAGGATTTCCACGCTATGGCGAGCTATCTCCAATGTGGGACGGGCGAAAGTGGTAAGACCCGGATGCACAATACTACTGGCCGGATCGTTGTCGAAACCAAGAAGTGAAATGTCGTGTGGTACACGGATTTCTCGTTCGGCGAACCAGCGCATTGCCGCCAGCGCGCCCGAATCGGAAACCGCGAAGATCGCTGTGGGATGAGGTGTGCTTTCCCACAACCCTCCCATTTTTTTGTAAGCCATGTCGTAGGACGATTCAAAGGATTGCGTCCCGCAATGAAAGATCGTGCCTTCCACGTCCATGCGGTTGCAACATTCCTCGAAGGCCTTGATTCTGTCCAAAATACTGCCGTTTTCTTCCGGCTCATTGACCATCAGCGTAACGCGTTGATGTCCCAGCCGCGCCAGGTGTTCGAGGCCCAACTTCATGCCCAAAGCGTTATCCACTCCGATGTAAGCACCGGGATAATCGTTCATGCACTCGTCAATGTTGACCGTGCGATAACCACGCGCCTGAAGCGCTTCGTGTAACTCGCGCGTGGCAGCTCGCATATTGCCATACAAAACAACGCTGCCTTCTTGTGGCGAAAAATCCAGCGTATGAAAAGCGTCGGCCACGTTCTGACCTTTGCGCGTATGAAAAACCTGCAGGCGACAACCTTTTTCCCAACACGCTTCGTTCAAGTGCTCCAACATGCCAGAAAGCGCTGGAGAATCCCACTCGGGCAGAAACACGCCAATTTTGAAGGCCATGTTTTTATCCAGAGCAGCCTGCTGTGTCTTGCGCACAAAGGTGCCTTTGGCAACACGTCGCAAGAGCACGCCTTCGCTTGATAGGTCGGCGAGAGCACGGCGCACCGTGACCTGCGACACCTTGAACTCCTTGATGAGAACCGCTTCAGTCCAAAATTGCTGACCGTCCTCAAAATGCTCATCCAAAGCCTGCCGCAAAGCACGACGGACTTGAGCGTGCAGCGGCATACTGCTCGCCGGATCAATAATAATGCTTTGTAAAACATTTACGGAAGGTTGACGCGCCATAATGAAAATCTCGGCTTTGTTATATGCTTATAAGAATAGGTGTAAGATCATTATGCCCCTTTTCCAAATTTTTCAAACACTTGAATGCAAATTTTTTATTGGGACGGAGAATTTTGGTAAAGCGGCAAAAATTTCACTGAAAATAGAACCCAGGCTGGTTCAAAAAACTAAAAGTTCAACAAAGTCCAGGTGGCACAAAACAAAATACAGCGCCCGTGTTAATCATACGGGCGCTGCACATTTCAGGAACAATATTTTCTACAGCCGATGAGCGGCTTTACTACTGCGGTCTTCCAGCATTGGGGTCCGGAGCCTTTGAAGTGCCGCCTTGCGGAGCGCTTCCTGGAGGGCCACTTGGCGGGCCGCCTGGAACGCCGCCTGGCGCACCTGCCGCATTGCCACTTGGAGCACCTGTCGCTGGTGTCGCCGCATTATCGGTGTCAGATGAACTGTTGCTGCAACCACCAGCTGCCAGCAGGCACAACGTCAAGGCTGCTGTGAACAACAGCAACGCGCGCTGTAAGGTGCGATCTACATTGTGAAAAAGTTTCAATTTACGCCTCCGCGTTGATGAACGACTATAACATGGGTTTTTATGTGCCCTTGGTTTTGCATCTTCGGGTTTTTGCTGTGCTTTAAGGAACAGGACTTTTGCAGGACTTTCGGTCGCACCTCCTGTTGCGTTCAGCTCTTGCAAACACCGCAGTACTACTGTAGACAATCAACTTGAAAATCAACAAGCGCCCGCATTTCGACATATTCTACTAAAAATTGGAAACACATTCACTGCGCACAAAATGCGGCTGCAAAGCTGCGTTACAATCAGGAAGAAACTTTAATTTGTTGGCTGCCTATTGGCTGCATACAAGGTGACGATGACGCATATGCGTATTTGGCAAAACTTTTTTAGCGTAATCCTACTCCTTCTAATGACTATTCCATCTCAGGCAAAACAAACCGCGCTCTTGTCGAACAAAATGGTCGCTTATGTTCCCAAAGTGGTGGCTTATGTTCCCAATTGGATTGATCTGGCGTCTTTTGCGGAGACCATCGAGTACTCGAAAGTCACGCACATCAACATCGCCTTTGAAAATCCCATCAACAACAGCGGCGATCTGTCCTTCAACAGCAAGAACGACGTTTTGCTGGCCAAAGCGCACGCGCAACACGTTCCGGTTTTGATTTCAATTGGTGGCGGAACAGCTTCGAGCGACAAAACCCTGCTCGCCCGCTACTCTGCCCTGCTCGGCGCAACGCAACGCTCGCAATTTGTCGCCAAACTTGCCGCTTACGTCTCGCAACACAACTTCGACGGTCTGGATGTGGACATCGAAGGCGCCGCCATTGATGAGAATTACGGCGCTTTCATCGCCGAACTCGCCCCGCTGTTGCATTCCAAAGGCAAGTTGCTGACATCCGCGCTCGCTGATGGAAATGGCGGAAACCGCGTGCCAAGTTCGGTCTTTGCCTCTTTCGATTGGATCAATGTCATGGCTTATGACGCGACCGGCCCTTGGAATCCTGATGTGCCAGGTCAACATTCGTCGCTGAAGTTTGCCAAAAACGCTATCGAGTACTGGATTGGGCGCGGCCTGCCCAAAGAAAAAACCGTGTTGGGCATTCCGTTCTATGGCTACGGTTTCGGACAGGCATTTCTCAAGCACGATTACGCTTATTCCACTATTGTCGCTTCATATCCGGGCGCGGAAAGCGTCGATGAGGCGGGAAATACCATTTGGTATAATGGCATTCCCACCATCAAAGCGAAAACCGAATATGTGCGCCAGCGACAACTCGGCGGCGTGATGATCTGGTCCTTGGACGCCGATGCCAAAGGCGAACGCTCGCTGCTTTCCGCCATCCACGAAACTTTAAGCCGACCTTCTGCGCCGTCTTAGAAGCCACATTTGCGTTTCCGCTCAGTTGAAAGACCAACTTCATCCATCTCATGCAACGACGACAATTTCTTCAAAATGCCCTGACGGGAGCCTTGGCCTTAACGAGTACCGGAGCGCAACGCTCGTTGCTGGCTCAAACACCTGCGACCGTCAAACCCGACGCAGTGAAGCCAATTGCTCAGGAAACGCTTCCCTTTGCAGAATTGCGCGGCGTGAATCTCGGTTCCTGGCTGGTTCTTGAAAAATGGATGACGCCGAGCGTTTTCCATGATACAACCGCGCCCGATGAATACGAATTGTGCCGCGCCCTGGGAACGCGCGCCGCTGAGCGATTGAATGGACATCGCAAAACGTTCATTACGGCGGAAGATTTTCGCTGGATCAAGTCACATGGCCTCAATGCCGTGCGTTTGCCGGTGGGTTACTGGGCGCTGCAAGCTCCAGCGCCTTACGTCGAGGCCGCGAGCTTTGTCGATTTCGCCTTCGATCAGGCGCAGCAGAATGGTCTCAAGATTTTGTTGGATTTGCACGGCGCGCCCGGCAGCCAGAATGGCTGGGATCATAGCGGGCGCGGCGGGACTTTGGGCTGGCCAAATAATCCGCAAAACATACGGCAAACGGTCGATGTTCTCGAAACCTTGGCCAAGCGCTACGGCAAACATCCGGCTTTGTGGGGCATCGAGTTATTGAACGAGCCGCGCTGGGACGTGCCGATGGATACGCTCAAAACGTTTTATCAGGACGCTTATAAACGTATTCGCCCGCATCTGGACAAGCACATCGCGGTTGTCATTCATGACGGCTTTCGCCCTTTTGAATGGAAGAACTTTATGAGCGAACCCGAGTACTCGAATGTGCTGCTCGACACACATATCTATCAAGCCTATACCGAAGCCGACCGCAAGCGCACGCCGCAAGAACACATCGCTTACGCGCTGGATCAAAAGCAGCACCTCGACGCGATGAGTCAGCAATTGTGGACAATGGTCGGCGAATGGTCAATGGCAACGCCGCGTGAAGTGTGGCGCGGCCAGTCGCCGTTCCAGATCGACGTTGCAAAACGCGGTTTCGGAGCCGCGCAACTCTTGAGTTATGAAACGACCAAAGGTTGGTTTTATTGGAGCTATAAACTCGAATACGAAACCGATTGGAGCTTTCGCCATTGCGTCGAACGTGGCTGGCTGCCCGACAATTTTCAAGGTTAAAAACTCACACCATTCCAGCAAAAGCTTTTAGAATCTCGATAACTTCATATCAAATGACTTTGTAATCAGCGCAACGATAAAGAATGTGGCGTTGTGGCTTGTTGGGATCGAAGAGCACGGTCAAAGTGTCGCCGACATGAATCGCCTGGCCGTCCTTTTGCGAGACTGTCGTATACGCTTGCCGCATCTGCCCGTGTTCTTGCGTGCGCGGCATCACACGAAAGACATTTCCCACCAACCCTTTTACGTACTCGTCGGGCGCATATTCATACTTCAATTCGTAAGTGACTCCCTTGTTTTTGACTTCTCTCACTTCGGTAATGCGCGCGACAGTTGGCAAACCATTGGCGATCAAACGGCGTTGACGCCAAGGCGCGATATAAAGCCGCCAGGCGAAAGCACCACCAATGATGTTAATAAAAACTGTCTCGAATACCAGAGAACCCGCATACGTCCACAGGCTTTCAGAGGGAAACACGATTTGCGAATTTGAATTCGGTAATCTTTTCAAAATACGAACCGGAACGGCATCGCGGGTCTTCAAAGCGTTGTAGTCGTTTGAATACACCTCGTTTTTGTCGTAAAAGCGTTGTCGCCCAACGACATACGAGTACCCGATGGTGTACGTTGGCGTATTGCTTGATGTGACCTCTTTGGTGACGACGCGGCCCACCACTGTTTGACCAAACAACACAACCACTATCGCAATTACTAAGTGGAACAGGTCATAAGCCGCCCAAAACATAGACGGGTAACCAACAAAAAATTTAACGAACGGGTCTTCTTTGCGCGGTTTCATGCGCGTGTGGCGCGGCCTATTGCCCAGCAAAACCGTTTCGATGGCGTGGTTTTTGGCGGCGTGTTCAAAAGTTGTGTCTGGCTTGACTTCAGGTTGGCTCCAAACACCTGGTTGTGGCGGTTCGATGGATGTCACAAATAACCTCGTTCAGAGAATAAAGTTTTGCGATTTCGAGTACTCGATTCCACACCGATGTGGCCAGGCCATATAGTTTGCGCAACAAAGAACTTGGTTGAATACCGCAACATTCATTTAGGGAAGATTTCGTTTGGTTTTTTGAGGCGCCAGCGCTTCCCGATAAAGGCTTTTGATCGTCGCGTTATTGGGATCGTTCCACCAACCGCGAAAAAGTAAAATGTCGCCGCGCCGGATTGATTCGATGAGTTGAACGCGATATTTTTGGTAATCGCCATCGTTGGCCAGAAGAACGCTGAAGGCTTGCGGATAGAGTTCGCGCACCACTTGCGGCGTGCTCGCCACGCTTTGGTCGGCGAAAGAATTGAGCGGCGCGCAAGACGCATAATAGCGCGCGGTTTCGTTTTCAGGCATCATCAAAATGTCGGGGAAATCGCGCTTGAGATGCTCAAAAATCGTCGCGGGAAGCGAGCTTTTGTCTTTGTCGTTCACAGTCGAATCGATGTAAAACAAAGTCGCGCCCCAACGCTTCTTCGAGTACTCGATCTTGCGCCGCAACGTTTGGTAAACATCGCGCGATTCGGTTTGTTGCCACACGCCATTCACTTGTTTCAATTCCTGTGGGCGAATGCAAACGCCGACTCGAAAACCCGCCTGGCGAAACCTGGCGAAATACTCATCAATCGCTTTTTGATGGTTGCCCAGAACCGAAGTTTCGGGCGCCAGCGTTTCAATTTGCGTTGGATCGCCGTTATACGCCGTCTGCGACCATTGTTGACCTTCGGAATCCCAGGTGATCATGCCTTGCGCATTCATGCCGCGCAAAACAGCGATGCTGTCATCGGCGTATTTCAGCAGGCGGCGACGAAACTCGATTTGACCAGCAGCCGAAACCAAGTCGGCGGTTTTGTCGTTGAACCAGCCACGCGGATTTTGAACGCCGCCCTGCCCGACGCTCGATAAAAACAACGTTCCTATCGGGCGACGATCTTTCCACACAACTTGAAACGGCGCGCGCTGGCGATACGAAGTCAAAACATCGTTGGCCAGAACGGAAAAACCGTCGGACGTGGAACCAAAACGCAACGACACTTGGCCATCGACTTTCGACCGAGGCGATACGGACGCAAAACGCACTTGAAGCAGAAACTGCCGATGTTTTCCATAATCGGTTTCATTGGGAACACCAACAGACAGCGGCGCAACGGAGTTTTCGGCGCACAACGCGACCGCTTGTTGACCATCGTCCATCAAAACGATGGGCGCCGTCGTGTCGCTTGCGGCGAACAGCGGGTATTCCTGCAAAGGATGCAGCGCGCCGCCGGTGCCAAACATTCCCGCTTCGAGCGTTTGACCTTTGACTGGCGCGGCGAAAAGCGGCTCCAGAATGTTGATCGTCGGCTCGACAAGCGTATCCGACGTGCGGTTAGAAATCGTCAGCGCCAAGCGCAAGCGCGCCACGAAACGCCCGTTTTCGAGTACTCGATTCGCCGTGTAACGGCAGACGATTTCGCCCCACGCATACGACAAAATAACGCGCGAATTCTTGGCGTCTAAGTTGGCAGAAAGCGGTTTGTCCGACGCGTTATAAGTCGTGCCATCTTTGCGTTGCAACGTTGCCGTGCGCAAAACCAAGCGACCTTGTGTGGCTTGCGGCAAAAAGTTTTCAGTGCCGAAATGCAGCGCTGATAAACCGCTATTGTCCAGTGAAAACGTCAGCGTTTGCGCCGTCGCACGAGAAGCGGCAGCACGAGAAGCGGCAGCACGAGAAGCGGCAGCACGAGAAGCGGCAGCACGAGAAGCGGCAGCACAAAAAACCGCGACCTTGAATATACGAAACAGCCCACAAATTTTCGGACGCGTAATGAACATTCGTTTTCTCCTTTTGTAACCTTGGATATTGGGTTGGGACTGCGTTCTCTGGTAACGAACCCGGAGCGTGCGCGACGGGTGAAAAATAAGAGCCAAATCAAACTACGAGTTTTCACCCGTCGCTCACGCTCCGGGTACGTTGAGGCGACTCACATCATCAAATCACCACATCATTGGCCATCAGAGTTCGTCTTGTTTTGGTTCAGCCACAGACTTCGATAGGTTCGCCATTCGTCCTCGTTCGTCGTGTCATTGGAGAAAATCGCCACACCCGCAAAAACCGATTGATTTGCGTCGTTATTTGCCAAACCTTCGCGCACGCCTTTGAGCGCCATGCGCAGGTTTTCCGCGTGCAAATGATGCGAAATGCCGCCGTCTTTGTAAGTCGGGACGCCAATGAGTACTCGACATCGCGCGTTTCCCTTCGCCACGGCACGCGTGACGCGAACCGCTTGTTGACGCATCAGCCAAACGTAATGGCGCGGAAAGAACAAACCCGAATCGTAACCCATCACGACGATTTGATCGCAACATGCTGCGACTTGCGAGAAATAACTTTCGCTCCAGCCCCATGCGCCAAAGCCGGACGGCAACCACATCGGCGTCGCAACGGAAAGCAATTTGTCTTTGGGCAATGCGTTTCGCACTTCGCGCAGCAGTTGCAAAAACGGCGCATCGCCGTCCTCGCACATTTCGTAGTCGATTTGAACGCCAGCGAAGCCGCACGTTTGCGTCAACCAACGTGATTCTTGCACGATGTTGGCGCGCACTTTGGCGTCCGTGATGTCAACGCCAGTCAAGCCGCGTTGGTTGCCAAGATAAATCCACGCGATGGATTTGGTTTGTGGCGCCGTGCGTTCGAGTACTCGATTCAACTGCTGCGCGGCTTGAGGGTAATGAAAGTGCAAGCGCCCGTCTTTTTGAATAAAGCGAACATGAAAATACGCGTAAGGCATTTGGTTCGCCTCGAGTTGCTGCGCCAAGACAGTTTCTTGCGCCACAGAATGCTGTCCGAAACTCCACGAATAATGCAGCCACGCGCCGTTTTCGCCCTTGTTGAAACTGCGTCCTCCAACGCCCAGCAGCGGGTAAAAACAATAATCGCCAAGCAAGGAAAGGACGATAATCAACAACGTGGACAACAAGATTTTGCGCCGCTTCTGTACAGGCTTTTTCGTGGTAAGTTGGGGCATTACCAAAGCATAACCGGGTAATGGTTCAATAATGCGAACATTTCAAGTTGCAGCGTTCAATAAAGTTGTAGCGATCAATAAATAAGCGCGGTACATTCGTGATAAGCGCGCGGAATCTGCTCTTTGGTCGTCGTGTCATGCTTGTTGGTAACGGACTGCTCGCGCAAGTTGCACTTGCACCGACAGCACAAGGAGCGTTCGTCAAACTGTCTTTATGAACCTTGTCGCTCGTGCATTCATGGCAGACCATGCGACTTAAGTGACAAGATGCTCACTCATGAAGTCACTGATGAAGTTTTGATTTCGATGCGCTTGCGTTTTTGACTGCTTTCGATCGCCGCAAGAACCATCGCCAGCGAATGAATGTTGTCGTGGCATTCGGTTTGAGGCAGCGTGCCTTTGCGCAAAAACAGCAACATTTCACGCAAAGCGCCGTGCATTCCGCTGTAGATTTTGCGCGGCGCGGGAACTTTCACGTCCTTCAAAGGCTGATTAAAATCGCTCGTTGCTTTGACGACAACTTGGCCGTGCGGCAACTGATCTTTTTCCATCAGAACGGTTCCGCGTTCGCCGACGAAGCGCCAATCGCCGTTCCAGGAAGTATGATAACCTTCGCTGCACCAACTGCCGCGATAAGTGAAAACCGCGCCGTTGCTCATCTCGAAAATGCAACTTGTGGCGACATCGCCTTTATACCACGAACCTTTGGGATTGAACTCGTGCGCATAAACCGCAACTGCATCGGCGCCCGCGAAATAGCGCGCCAGATCGAAATGATGAATCGCCATGTCCAAAATCAAAGGGTTCGCCATTTCATCGCGGAAGCCGCCAAAGTGCGCGCCCAGATAAAAATCGCAGTTCAGCGTGGTGATGTCGCCAATTTGTCCGCTTTCGAGTACTCGACGCGTCGTGTCGTGAACCGCGTCCCAGCGCCGCGATTGCGAAACCATCAGCATTTTGCCGCTGTCTTCGGAAAGTTTCACTAATCTGCGCGCTTCGGCCAGCGTCGCGGTGAGCGGTTTTTCTACGATGACATGCACGCCCGCCTTCAAAGCCTGCGCTGAAACTTCGTAATGCGCTTCAGGAATCGTCAGGTTAAGCACGAAATCGGGCTGCGTTTCTTTCAATGTTCGCGTCAAATCATCGGACGCGGGGCAAGACAATTCCCATTTTGCGACGGCCTTTTGCGCGCTTTGCACAAACTTATCGACGACGCCAACGATCTGCACTTTTTCTTCTTTCAGTGGCGGGAACCACGCATTGGAAATGCCGCCCGCGCCGACGACAACACATCGTTCTTTCGCCATGATTTGATTCCTTCGAGGCTTCCACGACCAAACAAAAAAGCGTCCGCGCACTCACATCGAGTACTCGAACGCTTTTCAATTGGTCGGGGTGGCCAGATTTGAACTGACGACCTTCTCGTCCCGAACGAGACGCGCTACCAAGCTGCGCTACACCCCGTCGACTTCCTCATAGTGCTCGATCAAGTGGCAGTTCGCGCACAAAACCTCGCACTTACTAATTTCCTGCTGTAACTGCTGCACCGACCAACCGCGCCTTGACATATCGGAAACGTTCATCCTTTTCTGCACGGGATCAGAATGATGAAAGGTGAGCACGCGAGGATCGCTAATACCGCAACTCCGGCATTCCAAACCTTTTTTGTACTCGTTAAACCACGCAATAATGGTTTCTTGACGCCGCCGCCGGCTGTCGTTTTTGCAAGAGCGGCAACGTTTACGGCGATAAAGTTTACCATTGGCAAACTTCATCACTTCAAAGTCGCTTTCGAGACGCAGTTCGCCACAATAACCACAAATTTGTTCTTGATGCAAGCTGCGCTACACCCCGCAAAATCGGACTTAACGAATTATACCGCGACAGCCAACGCGCGACAAGTTTCCAAAACACAAACGGAAACCGCGAAATGCAGCGCCCTTGTTATAATCAATTTACGCTTTTCGAGTACTCGATTTATGACACAGCAACTTCTTTCTTCACCTCTTTCCGACACGCAAGTCATCGAAGATTTTTCCACATATTGCAGCGCGCCGCTGGCTAATTTGCTCAAGTTCATCGGTTTCGATTCGACTGAAGCCTTTGCCCGCGATTGCCTGATTACTGATTCCAACGGCGTCGAATACCTCGATTGTCTGGGCGGCTACGGCACAATGAGCGTTGGGCATTCGCACCCGCACGTCGTCAGTCGCGTCAAGGAACAATTGGAAAAAAACGCGATGTGGTCGCGCGTTTTTTTCAATGCGCCGCAAGCCGCGCTCGCCAAACGCTTGGCCGAACTTTCGCCTGGCGAATTGCAGCATTCGTTCTTTTGCAACAGCGGCACTGAAGCGACCGAAGCCGGAATTAAAATCGCGCGCATGGCGACCGGACGCACCAAATTGGTCTCGACAATCGGTGCGTTTCATGGCAAAACGATGGGCGCGCTTTCGGTTTCGGGACGCGAAAAATATCAGAAACCGTTCGCGCCATTGATCCCCGATTGCGTTCACGTCCCGTTCAACGACATTCGAGTACTCGAAGAAAGCATCGACGACGAAACCGCCGCGTTTTTGGTCGAACCGGTTCAAGGCGAAGGCGGCATCATCGTTCCGAGCGACGATTATTTGCGCGCCGCGCGCGAAATCTGCGACCGTCACGGCGCATTGCTGGCCTTCGATGAAGTGCAAACCGGATTGGGACGAACCGGCAAAATGTGGGGCTGCGATTGGGCTGGTGTCGCGCCCGACTTGATGTTTTTGGCCAAAGCTCTCAGCGGCGGTTGCGTGCCGATTGGCGCCGTCGTGGCGCACCCGAAAACGTGGCACATCTGGAACGAAAACCCGTTCATTCATTCTTCGACTTTCGGCGGCAATCCTTTGGCGTGCGTCGCGGGATTAGCGACATTGGAAGTCATCGAAAACGAAAATCTGGTCGAGCGCAGCGCTGTTCAAGGCGAAAAACTGATGGCGCGTTTGCGCGAAACGCAAGCCGCTTTTCCGCACTGCGTCAAAGAAATTCGCGGGCGCGGTCTGATGATTGGTTTCGAGTTCACGCACGAAGACATCGGCGGCCTGGCGATTGCGGGATTGGCGCAGCGCCAGGTTTTGGCCGCTTATTCATTGAACAATCCAAAAGTGATGCGCTTCGAGCCGCCTTTGACGATTTCCGATGAGCAAATCGAATGGGCGGCCAGCGCCTTTCACCAGTCCGTTGAACAAACTTCGGAATTGATCGAAGGCATGGAAATCGAAGAAGATTAATTCACCGCAGAGGACGCTGAGGGCGCAGAGGAAGAATCGAGTACTCGAAAGTAAGAGTTTGTCATTCTGAGCGCAGCGAAGAATCTAACTGTAATGAGATTCTTCGCTGCGCTCAGAATGACAAACTTTTACGACATTCTAAAATCTCTTTTCTCTCTGCGCCTCAAATAAGGAAAATATGCCGCAAGTTCAAAGTAAAATCACCATTAAGGCGCCGTTGGAAACTGTCTGGTCAATTGCGCAAGACGTCGAAAAGTTGCCCGCGATTTTGCCCGATTTAGACTCGCTTCGAGTACTCGAACGCGAAAAATTAGCCGATGGCACGACGCGCGTTGTGTCCGAATGGCATGGGCGCATCAAGCAATTCAATCGCAAAATTGTGTGGACGGAAGAAGATTTTTGGGACGATGTGAACCACCTTTGTACCTTCAAGCAAACCAAAGGCGATTTCGATACTTATGAAGGCGTCTGGAAATTTGAAGAGGCTTCAGAAACCACAACGCGCGTCTTTCTCGATGTGACCTACGTTTTCGACGTGCCGTTATTGGGCGCGCTCTTGCAAAAAGTCGTGAAGAATATCATGCAGGGCAACGCCGACGACACCTTGAAGTTTTTGGGAATCGAAGCCGAAAAACAAGCGAAGATGTAAATTGCGGTTGCGCGAAAAGCGTTCGCAAAAGGAGCAGCCATGATTGAGAAAATGCCGTTTGGTCGCACCGGTCATAACAGTTCGCGCGTCATTTTTGGCGCGGCGGCATTGGGGAATGTCACGCAAGCCGAAGCTGATCAAACGCTGGAATTGCTGCATCAATACGGAATCAACCACATCGACACCGCCGCCAGCTACGGCGATTCGGAACTGCGCATCGGGCCTTGGATGGAACACAGCCGCGACAAGTTCTTTCTGGCGACAAAAACTGGCGAGCGCACTTACCAGAAAGCCAAAGACCAGATTCATCGCTCACTCGAACGCTTGCGCGTGCCTCAAGTCGATTTGATTCAACTGCATTGCCTGGTCGAACAGGAAGAATGGGACACCGCGATGGGAAGCGGCGGCGCGCTCGAAGCCGCCATCGAAGCGCGCGAAGCTGGATTGACGCGCTTTATTGGCATTACAGGTCACGGCTTGCCAGTCGCGCGCCAGCATCTGCGCGCCCTGGAACGTTTCGACTTCGATGCGGTGCTTTTGCCGTGGAGTTATGTGCTGATGCAGAACGCCGATTACACCGCCGATTTCAACGCTTTGCGCGCCGTCTGTCAGGAACGCCAGATCGCCATGCAAACCATCAAGTCGATTTCGCGGCGCCCGTGGGGCGACATGACGCAAAATCGCACGACGTGGTATCAACCGATTGAAGAACAGGACGCGATGTATAAAGCCGCCGCCTGGGTTCTGGGACACGATAATTTGTTCCTCAACAGCGTCGGCGACATCCACGTTTTGCCGCAACTGCTCGAAGTCGCCAATCGTTTCAACGGCGCGCCAACCAATGAGGAAATGCAGCAGGCGATGAACGAGCAAGCAGTAGAACCTTTGTTCGTATAAGGTTTTTTGCCGAAGACCGTTTAGAAACTTTGTAGCCAGCGCAATCGAGTACTCGATTGCGCTGCTGTTATATGTATTCTGGGTAATGCCCCAATTGAGTAAATAAACGGAAATTCCGAGCGTATCGACGGATGGATACAGTGGATGAATGAAACCCTGACGCTTCACTCCTCTTCACTCGTGGCTGACGCTCAGGGTTCTTTTCAGGATAGTTCGATCAATCTCATCATCTGAGTTACTGCCGTATTTCGAAGGTTCCCTTGTCGAGCACTCTCTTGTAAAGTATGTGACAAATATCGTGCAATTAACGCTGGATTACACGATAGTTTTGAGCATCGCAGCAGAAACGTGTGTGATTTGAGGAGTAAAATGCAACCTTTGCATGGAAGCGATAAAAGCGATGGCGAAAGTGATTTGTCGCCGCACTTCGCTGTCAAGGTGTCTGCGCCGTCCTCACCATGAGTGGCGAAAACGCATTTGAAGTGCAATCAAGATAGCGTGCGCAGCGAGAAAGTTAATGGCCAGCAGCTTCACGACGGGCGGAGAAATGGCATGGAAAAACGATATGTTCTGACGTTTGCTCTGGTGATTCTTTGTAGTGGATCACAAATCCGCAGCGCGCCGCAAAAACCGGTCGCGCTACCTGTCTCAGAGTCCGCCAAAAACACCAAAGAAAGCGAAGTCCGCGAAACTCGTCTGATGGATGAAGGTATGGCGGCCTTCAAAGCAAGCAATTGGATCCAAGCAGTCACGATTTTTCGCCAACTCGTCGTGTCCGATCCGACGAGCATCGAATATGTGCAGGCGCTCGCGCTCACTTATCAAAACGCCGCTCGCTTCAGCGAAGGTTCGCAACTTCTCAAAAACAAACTGCCGCTTTTTCCCAACTCTGACGATCAGAAAACCTTAAAAATCGCGTTGGCAGAAAACGAGTTCTGGTGGGCCAAAAGCTTGGGCGACGCGTTCGAGTACTCGAAATCCATTCCACATTATCAAGCCGCCTTTGCCATCGACCAAACCTTGCGCCGCGAAAACGCCGCCCGCGAACTGAACAATCTGGGCGCGATGTACAGCGCACTCGGACAAACCCAGCAAAGCATCCAACTTTATCGCCGCGCCCTGATCATGCGGCGTGAAGTGAAAGACCGCAACGGCGAAGGCATCACGCTCAACGGGCTGGGAATTGATTACGACACGTTGGGACAAACTGACCAGGCGCTCGATTGTTATCGGCAATCGCTCCAGATCGCGCGCGACCTCAAAGACACCGAAGGTCAAAGTCATACGCTGACCGACATCGGCCTCATCTTGAGCAACACGGGTCAAAACGAGCAAGCTGCTAAGTCACTGCAGGAAGCTTTGAAGATCGCGCGCGACAGCAAAAATCTGGAGCGAGAAGGAGACGCGCTCAATGCGCTGGGCGGCGTTTCCCTGAGTCAAAGTCGCGTGGGCGAAGCCATCGGTTTTTATAACGATGCTCTAAAAGTGCGGCTGGCCGCAAAAGACAAACCAGGCGAAGGCGACACGCTGCACAATCTGGGCGCCGCTTACCGCGAAAAAAACAACTACGACCAGGCGCGCTTTTATTATCAAAAATCGCTGGCGATTTCGATTGCCACCAATGATCGGCGCGGTCAGGCGACGACATTAAACGATTTGGGCGGCGTTTTCAACGAGCTAAACCAACCCGCGCTGGCCATTCCACTTTTTGAACGGGCGCGCGTCATTTTTCACGAATTCGGTGCGCGGCGCGATGAAATCACAACGCTCAACAACATCGGCGAAGCCTACGATGCGTTGGGACAATCCGACAAGGCGCTCAGTTATTACACGCGCGCTTTGCCACTCGCGCGCCTGACGCAAGATCGCGTCCTCGAAGCCTATATTCTCAATAATGCCGGTTCCGCCATGTCAAATCTGGGGCTATTCGACGATACGGTTCAGGTTTTGACGCGCGCTCTCGTGGCGGAACGCGAAATCGGCGCGCGCAAAGCCGAAGGCAACACGCTCGCCAATTTAGCACATACCTACAGCGCGCACGGCGATTTCGACAAAGCCAGCCAATTGAACGGGCAAGCTCTGGTCATTTTGCGCGAAGTCGGCGACCGCGCGGGCGAAGCGCGCACTTTGAATAACTTGATGACGCTCGGGCAGAAACAAAAGAAGCCCTCGCTCGCCATTTTCTACGGCAAACAAAGCGTCAATCTTTATCAGTCGATTCGCGCCGATATGCGCAGCTTCGACAAAGCGTCGCAAAAAAGTTTTCTCGATGTCAATGGCGAAACCTATCGCAATTTAGCGGACATTTTGATCGCTCAAGGCCGCCTGCCCGAAGCCGAACAAGTTCTTCAACTGCTGAAACAGGACGAGTTTTTCAACTTCGTGCGCCGCGATGCAAAACGCGCCACAATTAGCGAACCGACCGCCTTAACGCCTGAAGAAGCCGATTGGGTCAAGCGTTATAACGAAATCGCCGACCGCGCCACGCAAATTGGCGCGCGCCTGGACGAACTCGCCAAAAAACATAAAAGCGGTCGCACAACAACAGAAGAAACCGAATATCAGAACTTGTTGAAAGATCAGGAAGCGATTAACGGGCGCTTCGTGGTTTTTCTGCGCGAACTGGACGCGTCTTTAAGTGCGACACGCGCGGACAAAGTGCAGGAAATCCGCGATAGCCAAAGCTGGCAAGCCGAACTTGCGCGTTTGCAGCAAAAGGAAAATATCAACGCGGCGGTGATTTACACGCTCGTCGCAGCCGATAAATATCGCGTCATTTTGCTGACGGCGAACACGCGCCAGCAATTCGAGTACTCGATTTCGCAAGACGAACTCAATCAGCGCGTTGAAACACTCAGGCGTGGCTTGAGCAATCCCGCGCTCGATCCGGTTCCCGCCGCGCAATCGTTGTATAAAGCGATGTTCTGTGATGGCCAACTGGAAACGGCACTTCAAGGCGCGAAGATTCAAACCGCCTTGTGGTTTCTCGATGGCGCGCTGCGTTACGTTCCGATTGCTGCTTTGCACGATGGCACGCATTATCTGGTGCAAAACGACCGCGAAAATGTGGTGATTACGCTGGCCAGCGAAAAGCGCGGTTTCGACAAGCCGGACGCGGGCGGACAGATGCTGGGATTGGGCGTTTCGCAGCCGCACCAAGTGGAAATCAAAAACGATGCGGGCGAAATGCAAAAGCTGGATTTTGAAGGCTTGAGCGCCGTTCCCGACGAATTGCGCGGCATCATTGCAGACAAAGCGCAAGGCGGAATTGGGCCCATTCCCGGCCAGATTTTGCTCGATCCCGCCTTCACCGCGCAATCGCTGCAAGAAGCCTTGGGCGAAGGTTACAAAACCGTTCACATCGCCAGTCATTTCAACTTGCAGGCGGGCGACGAAAACGCGTCGTTTTTGCTTTTGGGCAATGGTCAACCTTTGGCGCTTTCGCAATGGCAAACGCAAATGAACCTCCAAGGCGTCGATTTACTGACGCTTTCGGCCTGCGAAACGGCGGTCGGAAACATCAGCAAAGGTTCGAGCGGCAACGGCGCGGAAGTCGATTCTTTGGGTGAAATCGTGCAGCAGTTGGGCGCGGCTTCGGTCGTCGCCAGTTTGTGGCCGGTTTCCGATTCGAGTACTCAATTGTTGATGAAGGAGTTTTATCGCATCCGCGCCGCGCATCCCGAACTGGGCAAAGCCAGCGCCTTGCAACAAGCGCAACGCGA
Organism: Abditibacteriaceae bacterium; assembly: GCA_965277285.1. Classification (GTDB taxonomy): domain Bacteria; phylum Armatimonadota; class Abditibacteriia; order Abditibacteriales; family Abditibacteriaceae; genus DASVUS01. The sequence goes on from OZ255721.1 coordinate 1,439,865, forward strand.
ACTGCTACAAGCCGACGTGAAATCTGTCACCGTCGGCGTTGGTTCGCGCGGCATGAAACTGAGCCAGAACGGTGGCGCATCAAGCGTTGCGTTGATGCCTTTTATCACCAATCCGCAAGCGCCATTCGCGCATCCATTCTACTGGGCGCCGTTTATTCTGATTGGCAATTGGCGCTAATTTCAATATCGAGTACTCGATAGCAGCGACGAGCGAGAACGCGCTGTTTGTTGTGCTTTTTACTCGCTCGTTGTGACGCATTTCACAGCGAGAGAAACGAAGCCTTGTTACAATCGCAGCAGTTTCGTGAAAGTGAGAGAAATATGAAAAGGTTTATTTCTGGCCGTTTTTATAGCTTTGGGTTCGCACTGTGCCTGGCCATCCTTCTGTGCGCCTCGTCGCAGGCTGTGGCTCAGCAATCGAAAATACCAAACGCACCAAAACCAGCAGTTGGTGCGACCACACGGGCGCTCACTGATGCCAAAGTCATTGCGAAAGCTAACATGTTAGTCGCATCCGGTCAATATGGAGCCGCACAAGAACTGCTGGAAGCACGAATTAAAATGGCCACTGCACCAACAGCGAAGCAAGCCTTACAAGTTGCTTTGGCCGATGTTCAATATGATTGGGCCATGGCGCTGACAGTTTCTTCGGACTTCGAGAATGCGATACGACACTTCCTGGCGGCCCTTGACATTGATCAAAAAACTCGTCCCAAGGATGCCGCTCTCGACCTGAATAGCATTGGCTTAGCCTATGACTCTCTGAGCCAGTACGAGAAAGCACTGGAATACTACCGGCAAGCGCTGGCTATCTTTCGTGCCGACAAAAACCGACAAGGTGAAGGTGCTGTGCTTAACAACATGGGTTTAGCTTACAATCGCCTGAGCCAATATGAGAAAGCATTGCAGTGTTTTCAGCGATCATCGGTTATAGGGCACGAAGTCAAAGATCGAAACGGCGAAGGTGTAACGCTTGGCAATATTGGTTTAGCTTATGGCAATCTGGGTCAGGGTGCGAAATCACTGGAGTATTATCAGCAAGCGCTGGCTATCTTTCGTGAAATCAAAGACCAGGCCAGCCAGGGTGTTATGTTTAGCAACATTGGCTCGGCCTATATGTCTTTAAGTCAATATGAGAAAGCATTGCAATTTTTTCAGCAATCGTTAACTGTTGTTCGTGCAGACAAAGATCGACAAAGTGAAGGTGTGGCACTCAACAACATTGGTGCAGTTTATAACCACCTGAGCCAATATGAAAAAGCACTGGAGTATTATCAGCAAGCACGAGCTATCTATCAAGAAGTCAAAGATCGACGAGATGAAGGTGTCACACTCAACAACATTGGTGAAGCTTATAGCCACCTGAGCCAGGTTGAGAAAGTACTAGAGTATGACCAGCAAGCACTGACCATCACGCGTGAAGTTAAAGACCGGCAAAGCGAAGAGATTGTTTTAAGCCACATGATGGCAGCTTGGAAGTCACTGCAGTCGCCCGAACTGGCCATCTTTTATGGCAAGCAGGCGATCAACGTCACGCAAAGCATTCGCGCCGATATTGCTCATCTTGATAAAACAACTCAGCGTCTTTACGCCACTTCCAACCAAGATCGTTATCGCACTTTAGCCGATTTGCTGATCGCTCAAGGTCGTCTTCCAGAAGCCGAACAAGTGCTGCAACTGCTCAAGCAGGACGAGTTCTTCACCTTTGTGCAACGCGATGCCACGCGCGCCGGTGTTTCCGACAACATCGCACTCACGCCCGCTGAGGCAGAAAGCGTCAAGAAATATGACCTGATCGCCAACGATGCCACGCAGATCGGTGTGCGCATGGCGGAACTCGATGCTCTCAAGCGTGACTTAACGACTGAAGAGAATATCGAGTACTCGAAGTTACAAGCCCAGCAACAAACTATCAACGAACGCTGGACAATCTTCACCCGCGAATTGAAAGTCGCGCTCGCCGCTACTCCGCGCGATAAGCCAATCGAAGTCAATGAAGGTTTGCAATCTCGGCTGGCTAAACTTGAAGCCAATGGCATCAAAGCGGCGGTGGTTTATACGCTGGTTTCTTCCGACAACTATCACGCGATCTTGTTGACGGCTCACACGCGACAGGCTTTTCAAAGTGATACCACAGCCGCCACTATCAACACGCAAGTCGAAACGCTGCGACAAGGTTTGACCCACACCAATGTCGATCCGGTGCCCGCGGCTCAGGCCCTTTACAAAACCGTGTTTTGCAACGGCCAACTCGAAACGGCGTTGCAAGGCGCCAAAGTCGATGTCGTGTTGTGGTTTCTCGATGGCACCTTGCGCTATGTGCCGCTTTCGACATTGCACGACGGCCAACACTATCTGGTTGAAAACCCGCGCTTAAATGTCGTTATCACGCCCGAAAGCATCGCTCACGATTGGGACGTGCCAAAAACAGGCGGCCAGGTTCTGGGACTGGGAACATCTAAAGCGCACGATGTCTTAGTGGATGGTGATACGGGCGCACCGGCGCAAACGCTCCATTTCGACGGCTTGAGTGCGGTTCCAGGAGAATTGCGCGGCATCATTGCGGACAAAGCTGATGGAGGCGTGGGCGTTGCGCCCGGCCAGATTCTGCTGGACGATGCCTTCAAAGCGCAAACCTTGCAACGCGCCTTGCGTAGAGGTTTCACGACCGTTCATATCGCCAGCCATTTCAACTTGAGCGCCGGTGATGATACGCGTTCGTTCCTGTTGCTGGGCGATGGCGATACTCTCAAGCTGTCGCAGTGGGACACGCAAATGGATTTGAGCAACGTCGATTTACTGACGCTTTCCGCCTGCGAAACCGGTGTCGCTGACTTAGCTAACAGCAATTCAACCAACAGCAAAAAAGACAGTGCAGCGACGAATCAAGGTGCCGAAGTGGATTCTTTGGGCGAACTGGCGCAGCGTCGCGGTGCATCCGCCGTGATCTCGTCCTTGTGGTCGGTCAACGATGACAGCACAAGTCAACTGATGCAGAACTTTTATCGCTTACGGCAGGAGAAAGCACTTTCCAAAGGAGAAGCCTTGCGACAAGCGCAGTTGATGTTGTTGCACGGCGACGTTCAAAACAAAGTTTACGGCGTGTCCTCAGACATAGCGAATCGCGGCATGAGACTAAACCATGTTGGCGGCGATTCTGCGACTCCAACTACGCCCTTTGTGTTTAATGACAAAGCGCCGTTCGCGCATCCCTTTTACTGGGCGCCGTTTTACCTTATCGGCAATTGGCGCTAATTTCAGATCGAGTACTCGAAGGTCGTGTTCCTCATGTTATCACTCAAATTCTACGCGCTTTCCCTTGCCGTTCTCGCCACCGCGACACCATTTGTTCGCGCATCAGCGGATGTTTCGCCCAAAAGTTCGCCTGCCGCAACAACGTTGTCGGCAACTTCAACTTTTGCCGGACATTGGCTCGGCTCCTGGAAATCGGACGCGCCCGAGATAGCAACGCCAAAATCGGACGCGAAGGCTGACGCAAAAACGGACGCGACAAAGCCGAAAACGCCGCCCGAACACGGCACGTTGGATATGACAATTGCGCGTGATGGAAATGTCACCGGCGTCGCCTGGAACGCAACCGCCAACCTTTACACGCCGTGGATTGGAACGATCAATGACAGCGGCGCGATGCAAATCGAGTACTCGTTTCTCGGCAATACGTTTGCGGCTCAAGGGAATTTAGTATGCGACAGCGCCAAGCATCTAACCGGCAAATTGTCGTTCTTGAGCAACGGTAAAGTTTTCAGCAGCGCCGACTTCGATTTATCGCCGTCGCCAACGCAAACGCCAACAGTGCAAACGAGCAAGTTTGATTCGTGGCAAATGGCGTTTGACGAACAGGAAACGGCGCGCCTGGCAACCGGCGAAGCGACGCAGGAACGCGTTCAAGCAGCCAATCAGTCGCAATCGCTGGCGACTGCCATCGCGTGGCGCGACTTCGACACGGACAACTTCGACGACGCCGCGACGTGGTTTGCGCGCATCGCCGATCTGAAAAAAGACGCGTTGCGCAATCGCGTCTTGTGGACAGAAAATATCTGGCAAAACACCCAGACAATGGTAGAAAAAGCGATCGCGCAAAGAAGGGCGCAATTGGCATCGGTCAAAACCGAACACGAAAAATCAATGGTACAATCGAGTTTGGATTCGATGCTGAGCATCCAGTACTCGACGCAACACACCAGTTTGTCCACCTTGCAAACGCTGGCGCACGAAGACAACGATTTCCCCAGCGCGCAAAAATATGATCAACAATTGTTGGCCTTGGAAATCGCGCGCTTGAACGACATCACCAAAGTGGGCACGCCGGTTCAAAACATCTGGATACAAAAACTCAACGTCGCCAGAGCCTTGGAAGAAATGGCGTGGACACAAGCCGAATCGACGCAATTCGCGGACGCCGACAAAAACTATCATCAGGCGCTGGCGATCCGTCGCGCTTTGCCGCCCGAGTTTACTGATCGCGCGCCTTATGAAACATTGAGCGACCTGGGCTTAATGTATTACTACAACGTCGGCGATTTGAAGCAGGCGCGCGATTATTACGAGCAAGCCGTCACTCAGTTGGAAGCCGATGAACCCAACTTCTTGAAGTCGCTGGATGACGTGACGCCGCCGCCCTTGCCCGATCTCAGTCCTGAAAACCAGGCCTATTACCAGAAAACGTGGGCGCAAACGCAAAGGGAATTGAAGCCCAGCCGCCTGACGACCCACCTCTTGGACGAAGGCACGATGTTGAACAATTTGGGCGATGTCGCCATGTCGCAGGGCAATCTTACCAGCGCTTCTTCGTATTACAATCGCGCTCTCAACCTGGAAAGCCGTTTTCCAATGGGAAACGATCCTTACGGCATCATCGACGAAGATTCGCGGCGCATAATTCATATACGCACGATGGGCAGCCTGGCTTTTCTGCATAGCGCATCTGGCGAAGTGGATCGCGCGCTGAGCGAGTTGGATGAAGTCGTGCTGCTCAGCCGCCAGAGCGGAAACGACGAAACCGTCGCCAATACGCTCGCGCAAGTCGCTGGCTTATGGTACGAAAAAGGCGATTTGAACAAAGCTCGACGTTACACCGAACAAGCGCGCACCTTTTTCGCTTCGGCACAAAAAATCAACGGCGTTGCAATGGCGACAGGTTCGCTGTCGTTTCTGGCGCGCGAAGCAAAACAGCCCGACGAAGCCGCCAAATATGCTTTGCAGCAACTTCCCCTGGCGCGTCAAAGCGGTAATTTTAACGGCATCAGCGGTGCGGCGATCAACCTCGCTGCCGCGCGCCTCGATCAGAAACGATTAGATGAAGTCGAGCCGCTTATCCAGGAAGCTGAAACCGCCAACGCGCACACCGGTTCCGTCGAAAACCAGATTTCAACGCTCAGTTTGCGCGGTCAATTGTTGGAAGCGCAGGGCAAAAACGACGCGGCCTTGGAAAAATACAAAGCCGCAATTGACGCTCTGGAAAAAGTGCGCGCCACGTCCGCCAGCGAAGAAACATTTGGTAAATCGCGCTCGAACACGCGCATTTATGAACGCATCGTCAAGCTTCTCATCAAAATGAACCGCCCACAGGATGCCTTCGAGTACCTTAATCGCGCCAAATCGAAGCAGTTGCAGGACGCGCTTTCTTTGTCGAACGTGCAGTCGCGCGATCCACAGTTGCAGGCTTTGCTCGACCGCGCCAAAGGCTTGCAGGAACGCGGTCGAGTACTCGATGCGCAAATCCAGAACGCGCCGGACGCGACGCAAGTTCAGAAACTGAAGTTGATCGCGGCGGCCAATCAGCAGGAGTTTTACGATGTGGCGGCGGACATCGAAGAAAAATATCCCACTTATGCCAGCTTGTTCACCGTCGATCCGACGCCGCTGGGCGCCGCGCAAAGCAGCATTCCCGATGACACGATTCTGGTCGAATACGCACCGGTCGGCGATCAGCTTTACATTTTTCTGGTCACGCGCGACAGCCTCAAAATCTACACGCCGGACGTGCATCCCGAAGAGATTTGGAATCGCATCCGCAGCGTGCGAAAGCAAATTGATACACGTTCGCCCATGGAGACGACAATCGCCGTATCGAGTACTGGAAACGATGAAAAAGCGCTGGGAAAAGCGCGCGGCATGAAGCTGCAATTGACCGATGCGAGCCAGAATCCGTATGACAAGGTTTCGCTGGACGATAACCTTTCGTCGTTATACGACCAACTGATCGCGCCGATTGCGCCGGAAATTGGTAGCAAGAAAGTGCTGGCGTTCATTCCGACGCAGCTTTTATATTATCTGCCGATGCAAGCCTTGCTGCACCGCGACAAAGCGGCTGGAACGTCGCGTTATCTGATCGAAGAAAAGCAGATCGCCTATTTATCGGCGGCGGACGTGATGAACCTGGTGAAGCCGCGCGACAACACGCAAATGGGCAAAGGTTTGATGGCTTTGGGCGACCCAACCGGCGCCGATTTGCCGCACGCTTTGGAAGAAGTGCAGGCCATCAGCACGATTTTTCCGGCCTCGCAAGTTCTGACCGGCAACGATGCAACCAAAAACATCATCGAAGCGCCGGACGCCGGAAATTTCCGCATTTTGCATTTTGCAACGCACGGCATTCTCAACCCAAATGCGCCGCGTCGCAGTTACATTTTGCTGGCGGCAGACAAAAACGCCACCGCCGGCAGCGAGCAGCTCCAGATGAGCGAAGTATGGGGATTGAAGCTGAACAAAGTCGATCTGGTAACGATTTCCGCCTGCGAAACCGCGCTGGGAACCGATCATCCGGGCACGGAAATCATGTCGCTGGCGACGGCGTTTTCCAAAGCGCAGGCGCATTCGGTCGTCGCCAGTTTGTGGAGCGTTTCCGATGACAGCACCAAAGATTTAATGGTCGAGTTTTACACCGGCCTGGCCAAAGGCGACAGCAAAGCGCTCGCGCTGCAAAAAGCGCAGATTCGAGTACTCAAAGACCCGCAATTCGCGCATCCCTATTACTGGGCGCCGTTTGTTTTGATGGGCGACTGGCGGTAATATGCCAGCGAATAAATTCGCCGCCAGAAAAAGGTGTCGGGCTGCGCCGACGCGATGCCATCGAAGCCGTGTCAACGAAGGTTGACACCTTTTTCTGGCGGCGAATTTATTCGCTGGCCAAAAGGAAACAAAGAATGAAACCAAGACATTGGAAGAAATCCGCCGCGCTTTTCGTTGGTTTGAGTGCGATTCGAGTACTCGATTTGTCGGCACAAGCCGCACCGAACAGCGAAGTCAAGCCGAGTTTGCATCATGCGAACGGGCCGATATTCGCGCAGACGGCGCGCGGTGGCACCAACGACAAACTCGCGTTCGATTTGCAATTGTTGCTGCGCCAGTATTCGCGCGGTCGTGGCGGCGCACCTTCTTCGTTGCCCGAAATGTCGGCGCAAACGGTCGAGCGTCGCTACGGCATCAGCGCGGATGATTTCAACCCGAATGTTACGGTTGCCATTCAAACCGATGGTTCAAAAACTGTTGAAGACGATTTGAAAAACGCGGGCGCGCAAATTCAAAGTCGCGTCGGCGATATGTTTTACGCGAATGCGCCGGTTTTAAGTTTGTCACGTCTCAGCGCAATTGATGGCGTGCAAACAGTTTCGCCCTTGCGCGCGCCGCAGATTCCACAACGACCTGCCGAACGGCGCGCGCCCGACGGTTTACAATTGCTGCGTTCGCGTGGCGCATTGGCGAACACTTTCGATCATCAGGGCTTGACCGGAAAAGGCGTCATCCTTGGCGTCATTGATTCGGGCATTGACTGGCAGCACGGCGATTTCCGCAACGCCGATGGCACAACGCGTATCCTCGCTTTGTACGACATGAGCGACAACTCATGGACGACTTCGGGTGGGAAAATCGGGACGAAACCGCCATTGCTCGATGGCGCGAAACCTTTGGGAACGTTTTATACGCAAGGCCAAATCAACGCGGCGCTTAAAGGAACGGGTAAGCTCAATTCTGTCGATAAAGTCGGTCATGGAACGGCTTGCGCGGGAACGGCGGCGGGCAACGGTCAGGCGACGGCGAACGGTGTTCCGTTGGGCTTTTATCAGGGCGTGGCGCCCGCAGCCGACTTAATTATCGTGCGCGCGGCGGCGCCTGAAGGCGAAGGCATTTTGCCGCAGGGTTATCTCGCGGCGGGTTGGATCGCGCAAATGGCGAAATCGCGTCACCAACCGTGCGTCATCAGCATGAGTTTTGGCGATCAAGGCTCCTCTCACGAAGGCGATTCGCCCGAAGAAAACTTCCTCAACTCGCTGGTTGGAACGGGCAAGCCCGGCGTTGTGGCGTGCATCGCGGCGGGCAACGAAGGACAGGAAAACCTTCATGCGCGCGGTCGTTTCGGCCCCGATCAATCCGACGAAGCCGATACGTTCAGCGAAAGCATCGAGCTTTTTACGTCCGATCCCGATGGCACGTTGCTCAAAGGTTATTTCAGTACGGAAGACAATTGGGGAATGGCGATTGAGGGCTTGGACAACTTTCTGGTGGATGCCAAAGGTCAGCCAGTTTCGGTTTTGGTGCAGCGCAACGCGCGAGGCTTGGGCGCGCGCCTGAGCGCGATTCCAGCCAAACCTGCCGATTTTGGGCGTTATTTCAGCAACAACTTTGCCGTTGAAAAAGTCAGTGCGACCAGCGATGGACTCAGCGTTCTGCTGCCGCCTGGCAAATACAAAGTTTACGGTTACGGCGCGTCGCCCAAAGTGACGAACGGACGCTTCGATTTGTATTTGGAAAATTATGCGCACGCCAGTTTCGGCAAAGGTTCGGAAAGCCTTTACATCGTCGGTTCGCCGGGCAACGCCGCCAATGCGATCACGGTCGGCGCTTACGATTTTCGCAATACCTGGACTAACTCGAATGGCAAGCCGACGGTTTACAATCTGCAAATGGGCGCGATTTCCAATTATTCCAGCGCCGGTTTTCGACGCGATGGCGTTGTCAAACCGGACCTGATTGCGCCCGCGACGTATACGATTTCGCCGCTCGCGCCGAATAGCGAAATGAATTTCGACGCGGACAACAAACCCGACAGCACGATGATAACACGCGATGGGAAACATCTGGCATGGGCTGGAACCAGCGCCGCCTGTCCTTATACGGCGGGCGTTGTCGCCTTGATGTTGCAGAAAAATCCCAGTCTGGATGCCGCGCAAATCAAAGACATTCTGACGCGTACGGCGCGCCATGACCGCTTCACCGGTTCGGTTCCCAACCCAAATGCGGGTTACGGCAAAATCGACCCCGCTGCGGCTTTGCGCCTGACGCCCATCGCCAACAAACCGCTCGTTGTCACGACATCGAGTACTCGAAAGGTGGCGCCGATGGTTCCGGCGAAAGCCAAGCCGACGCCCGACGCGATGTTGATGCCGCAAGACGTTTTAGCGTATGAAGAGGCGCGTCATTTGGGCGATCATCACGAGGCGTGGCACGCGGTTCGTCGCTGGGATTTAGCCGAAAAAAGCGATATTCAGTGGATGCAGCAGCAAGGCTGGAAACGCGCGGCTTTGCAGGAAGGCATGACCGGCGACGGCCTGGCTTTTCTGGCGATGCACCGCGTTATGGTCGAAGATATGCGTGACCGTTTTCCGCAATACGCCGAACTTTTCAGCGGTTGGGCGACGCCGCCGACTGATCCCCGAGACAAAATCAATCCTCTGGCCGTCAAAGTTTCGACCAACTTCGATCCCGCTATGCTCAAGGCTATTGACCGCATCGAAAACCATCCCGAAACTTTCGCCGATGACGACGCTTTCGGCTTGTTCCTGGAAACCAATCACCGACCTTTGTTCGGCAAGCCGGACAACAAAGCGAGCGATTTCTCCGCCGGACTACACGCTTATTTGCACCGCCGTTTCTCGGATGCCAGTAGCGCGATTGATATGGGCGACTTCACCGTGAACATCGAAAACCGCGAGTTCTGGCGACTGCACGGCTGGGTCGATGAACAATGGAGTGCCTTTCGACGCGCCAAAGGTCTGACCGCGCGTGACCCCGAGTATCGCGCCGCGATGCAAAAAGCCTACGCCGAAATGCACCCGCGCAAAACTGTCGGCGCGTCACGCGGCGGCGCTTCTGGCGAGATGGCGATGATGGGAATGCACCGCGAACCGATGCCACAATCGTTACGCAAGATTTTCGAGCGCATGGAATAACGGCGTTTTGACCGAACCTGTAGGGGCGCATTGCATGCGCCCCTACAAGGTTCGGTTCTCCATATCGAGTACTCGATAGGCTTAAAAGCGGCTCAAGCGATACAAAACGCAGCGATCATAGCCTTTGGCCAAATCTTCGACACCGACATATTCGCAGCGAAAACTTTCGCCGGCTTCAATGGCCAGCAGCGACGCAAATTGATCGGTCGTAAAAGCGCAGCCTGGCGTCGTGACGGGTTCGATGCGCGCGGCGCGGTTGACATGAGCGCCAAAGAAATTGGTGCGCCCGATGATTTTGTCCTGCGTCGCATACACCGGCCCAGCGTGAATGCCCATGCGAATTGTGGTATCGGGCGGCAAATCGAACTTCGTCCAGTCGGTTCTTTCGATGCGCTCCAACAAGCGCAAGGCGAAATCGGCGCACGAGGTTGGGTTCTCGAAGACGAGAAATAATCCGTCTCCCCACGTATTAGCAAAAACAGGTTGATGCGATGAAGCCGCGATTTCACGCGCTACCACGCCTAAAAACGACACGAAAAACGCGGGCGTTTGCTCCTCGCGCAGCTTGCTGAAGTTCTTCACATCAGCAAACAACATCGCCCTGACATGACGAGAACGCTGCTTTTCTTTGCGCGCGGTTTTTTCTGCGCCTTGATTTGCGTTAAGGTTCCCAGAGTGCGCCGAAACTTGTGCGGGTTCTTCTGTTTCCGCAGGAAGCAAACGCGCAATTTCAATGATCTGCGCTTTTTCCACGTACCCGCCTGACGAATCGTTTTGCGTACGCGCCAGCGTATTCCAACGAGCAACGAATTGACTGATCTCGTTCCCATGCAGCAATCGAGTACTCGATTGGCGCGCCTTTTCTTGAACCGGAGTATTGTCTTCTATGGCGGCCAGAACGCAAACGGGCGCATCCATTTCGCGCGCGTGCGTCAAGGCCAAGCCTTGCGTGACATCGGCAGCGAAATCGAACAGCACAGAATCGTTGAGGAAATTTTCGCGTGTTACAACGTGAACTTGCGTCGCGCATTCAAGGAGTTTGTCACAGCGTTCGCGCCATGAAGCCGCTTCCGGTGCCGCAAGATCAATCTCGTCGGAACCGAAATTGTCGCGTTCGGCGGGCACGATGAGATGCAATTCGCCGCCGCGTTCGAGCAAAAGTTCCGCGAACAAAGTGTTGGCGCCCGGCGTTGGCCAGCAGTAACCGATGTTCGCATCGAGCAAGCTCAAACGTTCCTTGATTGCGGCGCGTAACGAAAGGTTTTCTTCTTCTAAGAAATCCTGGGTTTCGCCGAGGAAAGCGACAACGCGCCCGGGATGAAAAATCGCTTTGACGATTTCGGCGCCTTCGATTTTCTCTTGCAACAACGTGATATTGCGGCGCATCGAACTCAAATCTCCGCGTCGTCCAGCAGCGGCTTGTGCGGCTTTGCGATACCAGTTCGCTGACGCGGAAAGTTCGCCCAGAACCAGAAACGCTTCGCCCAAAGTCGCCAGCAGCCACGCATCGTTTTTGCGACTGCGCCCGTTGCGTTCGTTTTGCGCGTGTTCAATCGCCTGCCTCGCCAGTTCGTGCGCGCGCATTTTGTGTCCCGCCAAAAGTGACATCGTGGCCGCGTTGATGAGAGGAAACGAATTGTCCACGACTTGTGCGCCGCGCGTATAAAATACGGCAGATTCTTCGGCCAGTTTGCGCCGCTTGGTTTTTTGCGCGGACGGCGTGCGTTCATAGCGATCTTTGGCCAAGCGGCCCAGTAGCGACAAAGTTTCCGATTCGAGTACTCGATCTAAAGACGTTTCCTGTAAAAGGGTTTGCGCATATTCGTTCGCTTTGGAGGAATTGCCGCCGCGCGCCAGAGAAAGAGAGCGCCAGTATTGCAAATCGTGGTTTTGAGGATGAATCGTTAAGCCTTCGCGCGCCGTTTCAAAAGCGCGCGCCGGATGACCCGCGCCCAGCAAGCGTCGCGTAAAGGCGATGTACAGCCGCGCGTCCTGCTGCCACAAAACGCGATGCGCTTCATTGTTATAAAGGCGCAACAGTTCGAGAACCGATGCGCCTTTTGCGTCCAAGCGTTTGAGAATCGCCGCAACGGTAATTTTGGCCATACGTTTTGATCCGGCAAAATGACGACAATTTACTCGCCTTTTTCAATTTTGTAACCCAACGCGATGATCGTGCGCAAGGTTTGCAACGCCGTGTTGCGGTCGTATTCTTTCTCCGATTCGTCCAATTCTTCATACGCCACCAAGCCTGGATGCTCGCGGCGTTCATCGTTGCGTTGCGCGCCATAGCTCCAGCCTTCGTTCATGCGACCTTGCGCCCACACTTCGTGGATGTTGCGCGCCAAAAGCTCGGTCAACTCCAAAATCTCCGGCGCCAATTCGGTGTGCGCTGTATCCAAAGGTTGCGGTTGATAAGCCATGAATTCCTTTTAGCTGAGGGTTTTGAAGCCCCAGAACGAACGCGATTATATCAAAGCTCTCGGGTACTTAAGTGTTACGGATTTTACACCGAAGGCATTTGCGCAAAACGCGCGATTCCGCCATACTGCGCCCCACAACGGCGCAAAGGAAATCGTCTATGAACGAACTCTCTTCCCCCGACGAAACGGCGCAACTGCAACAAACCATCGCGCGACAGAACGATGAAATCGTGCGTTTGCAAAGCCGACTGAACGACGAACGCACTGCGCAAGATTTGAAGGACGCTTTGACGCTGGCCGTCGCAACAGGCAAGCTGTCGGCTCCGGTTTCGCACGGGCGCCTTTTAGAAATGATCGTCGCCACAGCCGCGCAAGTCATTTCATCGAATGCAGCTTCTTTGTTATTGATAGATGAAACCGCGCAAGACCTGATTTTTGAAGTCGCGCTGGGTCAAAAAGCTGACGCTGTGAAGCGGTTTCATGTGCCTTTGGGACACGGCATCGCCGGTTTGGTTGCGGCAACCGGACAACCGATGGCAATTTCCAATGCGCAAAACGATGCGCGCCACGCGTCCAATATTTCCAGCGACATCGATTACAAACCGCAAAGCATTTTGTGTGTGCCTTTGTTTTACAGCGACCGCATTATCGGCGTTCTCGAACTGCTGGACAAGCGCGACAAAAGCAACGTGATTACAACCTTCACGCCCGCCGATATTGAAACGCTGGGACATTTCGCCAATCAAGCCGCCGTTGCCATCGAACAATCGCGCGCACAAGATAATCTTTCGAGTTTATTGGCGCAAACGTTAGGCGATTCGCAACTTTCGACGGAACGAGCAAACAGTTTTCTGTCAAACATCGAAACTGATGCGGCTTATCGGCGCACGCTGGAATTAGCGACTCTGGTGCGCGACATTGCACACTCTGGCGAAAGCGAGACTCTGGCGTGCGAAAAGATATTGCGCTCTTTCGCAGATTATTTGCGTGCGCGTCCTGACGCACAATCGAGTACTCGAATGGACGATTCGGGAGCGATGTTATGAGCAATCCCGAAGGCGCCGCGCCAACTTCGATTGCGTCAACTGCGATAAAGCCGTCGGAGCAACCGTTGGCGCCTGCGGCTCCGGCGGGGCGCGAAGGTCGTCCGGCGTATAGCGTGCAATTTGAAAGCGATGTGTTGCAGCGCTTGCAGCCGCTGGCGCCGATGGAACAAATCACGCGCGAATGGGCGTGGGGCGAAGGCAGCGGCGCCGGTGTCAAAGTCGCCATTATCGACAGCGGCGTGGACGCTTCACATCCCGATGTGGGAACTGTCAACGGTTATATTGCGATTCGAGAAAATCCGAGCGGCTTGATTTACGATGATAAGCCGCACGAAGATGCGTTTGGTCATGGAACCGCGTGCGCCGGAATCGTGCGCAGGCTGGCGCCGCAATGCGAGATTTACAGCGTCAAGGTTTTGGGTTTTGGCTTGATGGGGCGCGGCAGCGTGTTCGCGGCGGGCGTGCGCTGGGCGCTGGATAACGGGATGCAGGTTTGCAACATGAGTTTGGGCACGACCAAAGCCGATTTCTTCAGCACGTTGCACGAACTGGCCGACCGCGCGTATTTTCAAAACGTGATGCTCGTCACAGCCGCCAACAATATGCCGATTCCCAGTTTTCCGTCGGTTTATTCGTCGGTGATTTCGGTCGCCGCGCATGATGTCGAAGACCCGTATTTGTTTTATTACAACCCGCATCCGCCCGTCGAGTTTGGCGCGCCCGGCATCAATGTGCGCGTCGCCTGGCAAAACCGCGATTACCTGACGGCGACCGGAAATTCTTTTGCGTGTCCGCACATCACGGGTTTGGTGACGAAGATTTTAGGTCAGCATCCGGGTTTGACGGTGTTCCAGATGAAGATGATTCTGCGCGCCCTGTGCGCCAACGTGAGTACCGAACCATGAAAACTAATTCGTAGGGGCTTGGCGTACCAAGTCCGCTCCAATTCCACGCACGAGGCTTGGCACGCCAAGCCCCTACGAGTTGCTGCAGCATCAATAAAATTGGGTACTCGATTATGGCTTTAATTCGATTAACAGACGACGAGATGCGCGGCATTCCTTTATTTGAAGGCTTGACGCCGAAGCAGTTGCGCGTTTTGCATGGGCTGCTACATCGAAAAACCTTCACTGCGGGTTTGTCGGTTATCATCGAAGAAGACGCCGGTGATGTCGCGTATATTGTGCTGAGTGGAACCGTCAAAATCGAGGTCGCGGGCAGCGATGACAGCGAAGTCATTTTGGCGATTTTAGGCGAAGGCGAAACTGTGGGCGAAATGAGCTTGGTCGACGGCTTTGATCGTTCGGCCAGTGTCGTCGCTTTGGAAGAAGTCGTTCTGGTATGGATCGAGCGCGCCGCGTTTCTGGAATGCTTGCGCACTATGCCTGCCATGACATTTAACCTGACACGCATTTTGTCGCGTCGCGTGCGGCTTTGCAACGCGCAAGTTCAATCGCTGGCGAGTCTGGATGTTCCAGGTCGCGTCGCGCGGCAACTGCTGGCGTTTGCGCGCGAATATGGGCAATCGACAAAAGATGGAGGGACGCTCATTCCCTTGCGCCTGACGCAAAACGACATCGCGGGTTTGGTCGGTGCATCACGAGCGCGCGTCAATCAAACGCTGGTCGGCTGGAAGCGCCGCAAAACCATCAGCGTGGGCGCCAATCATCGCATTGTCATTCATAATCTGGCGGTTTTGCAGGCGCGTTGCAAGTAAAGGATTCGAGTACTCGATTGTGATTTTCCTGTGACGAATTTGACAGAACGGGTGTTATGCACTTGACAGCACGGACGCGACACGGCGGCGTATATTTAGTTCAGTTGCAACGACGAAGATGGCCAAAAAAGACGTTGCAAAGACTTCATGGAAACTTCACATTCGGGCGGTAAAAAGGATTTGACAAATCCCACAAGTTCGCGTTATGATGTGCGCGTTACCCACCGAAAGTTGAACTGGTTGAAGTTCTTCGCGTTGTTGCTTTTTGTTCGAGACCCCAGCGACGTTTTTCAAAGCGTCGCAGCCAAAAATATGCAGGTTCGGGCGGCCTGGGGGTTTGCCCGAAAAAATTAGCAAGGAGAAAATTCTCATGTCCCAACAGCCCAATCAGCCGACACAGCAGGAAATCGACCAAGTGCGCGCCGCCACAACGCAAATCGCCGAGCGCGCCAAGAACGATGCCGCTTTCAAACAGCAATTGCTGGATGATCCGCAAAGCACGCTCAAAGCCGCTGGTTTGCCCGAAGCGGCCATCGCTGAAATCGGCAAAAAGTCTGGCGACGACGTGTCCGGCTACGTTCAATACGCCGATTGCACTTACTACACCGACTACGTTGTTTACGGCTGCACTTATTACACCTATTGATTCAACGGGTGGAGCAAGCGCCAACGACCGCAATGGAGAAAACGCTTATGTCCCAACAGCCCAATCAGCCGACACAGCAGGAAATCGACCAGGTGCGCGCCGCCACAACGCAAATCGCCGAACGTGCCAAGAACGATGCCGCTTTCAAACAGCAATTGCTGGATGATCCGCAAAGCACGCTCAAGGCCGCTGGTTTGCCCGAAGCGGCCATCGCCGAAATCGGCAAGAAATCTGACGGGGACGTGTCCGGCTACTCGGGTTACATTGGCGATGGCTCCTGCGCGTATTACACCGACGACACTTACGGTTGCAACTACTACACCGCGTAAGGCGTATTGGTGTAGCAGCACAAACAGGCGACCGCCGTGGAGAGAATTCCAATGTCTCAACAGCTCAATCAACCGACGCAACAGGAAATCGATCAGGTGCGCGCCAAAACGCAGCAGATCAGCGAACGCGCCAAGAGCGACGCGGCTTTCAAACAGCAGTTGCTGGATGATCCGCAAAGCACGCTCAAAGCCGCTGGTTTGCCGGAGGGAGCCATCGCCGAAATCAACAAGAAGTTCGGCGGCGATGTCTCCGGTTACGGCCAATACACCCAGGTCGAATGGTATTACACCGCGCAATATACTTGGGATTGCACCGAATATACGGGTTAGTTCGCGGGTTGTCACCGTAAAAACACGACCGCCGCAGCTTGAGAAAGCTAACGGCGGTCGTTGTCTATCCGTTACCTGTCGAAAGAAAACAGCTATCGAGTACTCGATAAATGCGACGCGATGAAACCACCAGATTCGACGAACTCTGCCCCTGGAAATGAGCCAAACGATTCGTTCTTGCAGACGCTCGAAACGCTTTTCGCGTCCCTGAACGCCGCCGAACACTGGCGCCTGGAATCAAGCGCCGCTTCGCCGTGGATTCGCGTTGTTCCCAAAAACGACGTCACGCCGCCGCAAGGCTGGAAATTGCACGTTTCCGCCGCCTCGTTTTCGGCACTTGAGGTTTTAAGTCGCGCCTTGCCGGTTTTGTTGCAGGAAAAAGCGTGCTTCAAAGTCGCGGCATCCACACATATTTTGGACGCACTCAACAGCGGCAGCGGCGGCCTCAGTCAAATCGGCAAATTCCTCACGGTTTATCCCGCCGACGACGCGCAAGCCGTTCGCCTGGCCGTTGCATTAGACAACGCCACGCGCGGACTTCGTGGCCCGACGATTTTAACCGACGGCGCTTTGAACGCGCAAAGCCTGGTACATTACCGTTATGGCGATTTCAGCAGCCAACGCTTGCAAACGCCGACCGGCGAAAGCGTGCCCGCCATCACAGCGCCCAACGGCGAACTCGTCCCCGACCCGCGCGCCACCTTTTACGTGCAGCCGCCGTGGGTGAACGATCCGTTTATCGCCGCGGGAATTGCGACGCAGCCATCGCCGCAAAACGCTTTGATTGGCAATCGCTATCTTAAAACCGGACAACTTTTTCAATCGCCCAGCGGAACAATTTGGATGGCGGTTGACACACACAGCGGCGAGCGTTGCATTCTCAAAATGGCGCGCCGCGATGCCGCACTCAAACCCGATGGACGCGACGCGCGCGATCGCTTGCGCAATGAATACAAAGCATTGACCTGTTTACAGCAGAATGGCGAAGACAAACGCTTTCCGCGCGCGCTCGATTTGCTGGAAGAAAACGGCGACTTGTTTTTGGTGCAGGAAGATGTCGAAGGCGAGCGTTTGGATAAACATCTTTTGGAGCTTCGCACGCAAGGACGCTTGCTTTCGAGTACTCGAATCGCGGATTGGGGCGCGCAAATCGCCGCCATGCTGCAAACCATTCACGACAAAGGCTGGATTTACCGCGACTTGAAACCGTCCAACGTTTTCATCGCACCAGATGGAACCTTGCGCCTGATCGACTTCGACATCGCGCATGAGATTTCTTATCCATTAGCGCCGATGGGCAAAGGCACGCGCGGCTACATTTCTCCCCAAGCCGCGCAAGGCGAAGTTTCAATTTCCGATGACATTTATTCGCTGGGCGCGCTATTATTTTTCGCCGTCACCAACGCTGAACCTTCCGAATCCGCGCAGCCATTCGACCTTTTGAAACGCCCTTTGCGCCTGCTAAATCCTCATCTCGACGAACGATTGGAACAGATTATTGCGCACTGTCTGGGGTCACAGAAAGCGGAACGTTTCTCCTCCGCCACGGATGTAGAAAGCTCCTTGAAAGCAATCGAGTACTCGAAAACTCGTTCCGTTGTTTCGATTGTTAAAAATGCGAATGACATCGTACAACGTTGCCGTGAGTACGCGCGACGTTTGGGCGATTCGATTTGCGAAGAAGCGCAGATTTCGCCTGATGGACACGGGCTTTGGTGGCCAAATGCGCTTGACGCCACACAGCCGCCATCGCGCGACTTGGCAATGGGCAATAGCGGAACTTTGCTCGCGTTGGCCGAAATTGTCGCAGAATTGAAGACCAAAAAACACCGTGAAACGTTGATGATGGGCGCTCAAACTTTGGCGAATGCGCCGCGTCCCGCTTCGCGCAAAATGGCCGGACTTTACATCGGCGAAGCGGGCGTCGGCGCCGCCTTGTTGCGCGCCGGTCAAATCCTGAAAAACGACGACTTGATCGAAGCCGCAACCGAACAAAGTCGCTGGGTCGCAGCGCAGCCGCACTCTTCGCCCGATTTATTTAACGGCACAGCGGGACGCCTGCGCTTTCACTTATTTCTGTGGGACGCAACTGGCGAGCGCGAACATTTGCAATTCGCAATCGAAGCGGGCGAAACGTTGCTGAACACGGCGCAACACGTTGCAACAGACGAACTTTGTTGGCCCGAACACACGCCGCAGAGTGCCAAGAAAGTGCTGGGCTACGCGCATGGCGCGGCAGGAATCGCAGACAGCTTGCTCGATTTATTTGAAGTCACACACGACGAACGGTTCGCGGATGCCGCGCGCCAAACCGCCAATTGGTTGTCGCGCCAGGCGGTTCGAGTACTCGATGACGGAAGCGGCCTGGCGTGGCCTTTTGCACAAGGTTCGATTGTGGCAACGCCGTTCTGGTGTCACGGCGCGTGCGGCATCGGGCGCTTTTTCCTTCATGCCGCAACGTTGAACGTGTTCGATGGCGCATTGGAAATAGCGTCGAAAGCGGCGCGCAGCGTGGCTCTGGGAAGTCGTTGGTCGGGGCCAACGCAGTGCCACGGTTTGGCTGGAAACATCGAGTTTTTGCTCGATATGTTTCGCGCCACCGACGAAAAAAGTTATCTCGATGACGCGCATTGGTTGTTCCAATTGTTGGAAGCGTTTGCGGTCGAGCGCAATGGTCAACTGGTTTGGTCGGGTCATTTATCAACGAAGTTCGCGCCGATTTACATGACGGGTTATGCTGGCATCGCCGCGTGTTTGCTGCGCTTAAGCGATCCGCAACAATTGCCGCACGCGCTCAGCCGCGACAATTTCCGGCGCCGCGATTTAGTGTCAAGCTCAAGCCGCACCAAATCGCTTGTTGCGAATTAGAATTTTCATGTTCTGGAATATATGTGGGTCAGGCAGAAAGAATCGAGTACTCGAGTGTCAAAGATTCCGTATTGCTCTACTTCTATCCGAACCCTGAAACGCTTTGCCATTTTGACCAAGGAGTACGCGATTTATGACGGCCACGACTTTTCTGCCTTCGGATGTTGCACCAAACGATTCATCCATAAATTCAACGAACTGGCGCACTTTCACCGGAAAACGCGTCATCGTTCACGCGCCCGAAAACTCCTATGCGATCAAGCGCGCGCCGTCCGAAGCACGCGAAGCCGAACATTTGGCCGAAACCCTCGAGAAACTTCTGCAACCCGCAAAAGAAAAACTCGGCGCGCCAGTTCATATCTACCTTTCCGACCCGCCGCTACAATTGCCCGGCGAAAACAGTTCCACTAACGACCAAGCTGCAAACGAGCAAGCAGAAGTTGTAAACGCTGATTCTATAAGGCGCATCGTGCAACCGGAAGCGCCCGGCGAACCTTTGGCCAAACCTTTGACGCGTTTATTGGTCGCGCGCTGGTTTGGCACCAACGTTTCGTCCTTGTCTTCCCTGCTCGATGGTCTGGCGGGAAACATCGCGGCCAAAGGTGGAAGCGGCGCCACACTTGGGGAAATTAACGAGCATTTGCGCGCAGAAATCGCAGCGGGACACCCTGTGCCGTCCATTTCTGCGCCGCCGATTGCATCTTCTGGCGCGCCGCCGAATTTGCCAGGTGCGCCGCCAATGATGCCGCCCAACGGCGCGCCTGTGGATAATCGAATACTCGATTCCCCACCTAACCGCGTTCCTGGCGGCGCCGCGCCGATAATGAACGCGCCGATGCCACCAACGATCAGTCCGGCGCAACGAGAAAATTTGCGTCAATGGACGGCGACTTCGTTTGTGAGTTGGCTGCTGCAAAATCAGGGCGCGGACGCGTTTCGTCGTTTCTTGTCGGAATACGATCCGGCGCGGCGCGATGCGGCAGCGATTGCGGCGTATCAACGGCCTTTGGGCGCGCTCGAAGACGCCTGGATGAGCGAAATGCGCACGCCGCCGGGTGGAAAAGCGGTTTTCACCAGCTTTCTCAGGCGCGTCTGGCCGTTGATGAAACCGTATCGCCTGCGCCAACTCGAAATCTTCGTTTACATGGCGATTGGCGTGGTTTACAGCCAGGCGATTCCGTTTGCGTCCAAATATCTGCTCGATCACATCGGCAAGTATTTTCAAAACCCGAACGGCGTTTCGCCAACAGCTTTCGCGTGGCAATTGCTGGTTCCGTTCGCGGGCTGCTTGCTCGTTATCTACACTTTGAACGCGCTGGCGACGATGCGTCGCGCGTATGTTACGGCGTGGATCAATGAGCACGTTTTGATGGGTTTGCGGGAAAAGATGTTCGAGCATTTGCAGCGTTTGTCGCACGCGTTTTATGCGAATGCGCGCGTTGGCGACGTGATGTCGCGCTTGTCGAACGACTTGCAAATGGTGCAAAACGCGATGGCGCAAGTCACCAATACGGCGATTTACCAGAGCTTTGTCGCGCTCGCCGCGATTGGCACCGTGATGTATCAAACGACCAAGCACGGCGCGCCGATCATGGGGCTTTTGATGTTGTGCATCATGCCGTTTTTCATGCTGGGTTTCGCGGCCTTGCGCAAAAATCTTCAAAGCGCCAGCCGCGAGCAGCAGCAACGCATCGGCGAAGCGACCACAGCGGTACAGGAAAACTTGTCGGCGCAGGCCGTCATCAAGGCGTTTTCGATGGAAGAACGCGCCGTTGCCAGTTATCACGTTCGAGTACTCGCGCAACTGAAATCGTCGTTGCACTTGGCGGTTTTAGGTTCGTTGCTCGAACTCAGCGCCAATATCACGATGGGTTTCGGGCAACTGATCGTTCTGGTGGTTGGCGGCTATCTGGTGTTGCAAAACCCGCAGGGCGCCAGCGGCGATCATGGCATGACGATTGGAACCTTGAGTTTATTGAGCGGCTTGCTGGTGCAGATTCTGGCGCCTGTCGCGGCACTTTCGGGCGTTGGTCAGGCGGTGCAGATGGCGTCCGGCGCGATGGATCGCACTAATGAACTTTTCGACGCCAAACCCGACATCGAAAACAAACCGAACGCTATTACTTTGCCGCCATTGAGCACGGAAATCCGTATCGAAAACGCGACATTTGGCTACGATCCGGCGCGCACGATTTTGAACGGCATCAGTTTGACGATTGCCGCTGGACAAAACGTGGCGATTGTTGGGCCTTCGGGCTGTGGCAAAAGTACTTTGCTTAATTTGTTGCTGCGCTTTTATGATCCGCAAAGCGGGCGCGTTCTTTTCGATAATCACGATTTGCGCGATGTGACATTGGAATCGTTGCGCGCGCAAATCGGCCTGGTCTTTCAAGAAACGTTTGTTTTTGATACGACGTTGCGCGAAAACATCGGCCTGGCGCGGCCTGGCGCCAGCGATGACGAGATTGTGGCTGCCGCCAAAGCTGCGCAACTGGACGCCTTTGTGCAAACGCTGTCCGCCGGTTACAACACGGTTCTGGGCGAACGCGGCTCGCGCATGAGCGGCGGACAACGCCAGCGTTTGGCGATTGCGCGAGCCATTCTACGCAACCCGCGCATTCTCGTACTCGATGAAGCGACCAGCGCGCTGGATGCGCAAACCGAAGCCGAGATTTTGGCGACCCTGACGGAACTGGCGCGCGGACGCACGACGATCAGCATCACGCATCGTTTGTCGTGGGCGGCGACCGCGGACAGAATTATCGTGATTGATGCAGGCCGCGTCGTGGAAGACGGGCCGCACGCGCAATTAGTCAAAGCCGGCGGTTTGTATCAAAAGTTATACGAAGAACAAACCGGCTACGCGACGGGAAATGCGCCGCTTTCGAGTACTCGAATTGATCCGGCGCGCTTGAAAGACGTGCCGCTTTTTGCCTCGTTGGACGAAAAGGAATTGCAATCTTTGGCCAATCAAATGGTGCTGGAGCGCGACGGCGAAGGCGTCGAAGTCGTGCGCCAGGGAGATGCGGGCGACAAGTTATACGTTCTCAGTCGCGGCCAGGCTGAAGTCTGCGTGCGCGACGGCCATGCGCCAGGTGAACGTCGCGTCAACGTTTTGAACGCGGGCGATTTCTTTGGCGAAGCCGCGCTGTTATCGGGCGCGCCGCGCAACGCGACCGTGCGCACCACAACGCCTTCGGAATTGTTGAGTTTGTCGCAACAAGATTTCAAGGATTTGCTGGAGCGCGAACCCGCTTTGCGCCAGGCTCTGGAAAAAACCGTCGCCGCGCGGCGCAACGTTCCCGTGATGCAATCGGCAACGCGATGAAATAGGGTTTCAGAGGCGTATAAGAATAAGGACAACGCTTGAAAGAACAAGTCTGTCATTCTGTGAGGATGTAGAGAAAGTTGCAGATGACGCTTGAAACTATCAGTTTGTCATTCTGAGCGGAGCGAAGAATCGAATTGGAGTTAGATTCTTCGCTCCGCTCAGAATGACAAACTGATAGTTTCGAGAGTTCTCTGCTATTTTCTCCACACTCTAAATCTCGTGCTGACAAGTTGAAAGAAACTGCATGGAGCGAGGCTGACGCGGCTTCCCGAAAAATCAGACATCAAAAATTCAATATTTCGCCCTGCGCGTGACTAATCGAGTACTCGATTGGCGTTAAACTGCGCTAAATTGTCGGATGGGAGGCGGATTATGCGCCTTGAAGGTTCCGTGACTTCAGTTTCGTGGATTCCTTTGCAAGCGGTCGAAGGCTTGCTGGAAGTGCCGTTTGAGTTCGGCGTCGCGCATTATGACCCGCCGCCGCCGGATACGCTGGATCTCGAAAATCTGTTGCGCAACAACGAGATGCGTTTCGCCAACGAACTGCGCGCCTGGATCGAAGTGGAAGATGGCGTAATCACCAATTACGGACAAAGCGGGCGCGGTTACATCGGTAAAACGAAAGTCGGTTTTGGCGCTCTATCGGTTTCTTTCACAGCGATTCCTTTCCACGACTTGCAATCGGTTTCGCACGCGGATAGCAACAGTGTTCGTTTCGTGCAAACCTGTGGCGGACATACTGGCGCGCCGGTTCCAGCACCGATTAAACACGCGCCCTATTTTCGCCTGCAGGCACCTCTCGCCTGGACGACGCTCGCGCTGACCTTGCACGCCGATGGAAAAATCGAACACGAAGTCGTGGAGGCCAGCCCATTTCCACGTCACTGGATTTACAATCACCAAGGTCAACTTGTCGAAAAAAGCGGCTTGATCGAATTCACGCGCTGGTTCACCCAATCGCCCGAACCGCACGCTGCTGCGGAAGATAACGCCGAAAACAGCACAAACGCGCCAGTTCCGTTTCGCAACGTGGAATCGGCGTTGGAACGCGGATTGTCGGGCGTTGTGATCGGCGCGCAACCTGTGTGGCGCCATCTTTCGACGGGCGAAACCTTGATCCGCCAAGGCGAAACGGGCGACGACGTATTTTTGTTGTTCGACGGTTTGCTATCGGTCGAGAAAGACGGCAAGCAGATCGCGGAAGTCGCGCCCGGCGCCATTTTAGGCGAAATGTCGCACTTAACGGACAATCGCCGAACCGCGACCTTGCGCGCCCTGACGCCATGCCGCGTCGCCGTCGTGCCACATCACACGCTGAACACTGATGCTCTGACGCACCTGGCACAATCGCGCACGCCGACACCGCCCGCTCAAAGCTTTAACGAACCCCAAGCGTAAGCGCGGGGCTAACATAATTGCCACTTTAGCCCCGCGCTCATGCTTGGGGTTCATTGACACTCAAACGGATTGTCTCTCATTCTCAAACTGCGCGAGTTTCAAGGCGATAAACAAGATCAAATCTTGCTACAACAAGGAGTTCGCAGAATGTCGGACAAAAAACTGCAAGTCGTTTGTCTGGGCATTTTGGTGGCGGATGTCATTGCGCGCGCTGTCGATAATTATCCCAATCGCGGCGAACTGATGTTAGTGGATTCAATTGCGCCGTACATCGGCGGTTGCGCGGCCAATACCGGAATCGGGTTGCAAAAACTGGGCGTTCAAACAGCAGTTATTGGCAAGGTTGGGCGCGATAGTTTCGGCGACTTCGTGTGCGATGTCTTGAAAAGTCATGGCGTTCAAGCGCATGGCGTGACGACCGACGACAAAGCGCCGACTTCCGCGACAATGGTTCTCGTCGCTGGCGACGGCGAGCGTTCGTTCATCCACACCACGGGCGCGAATGCGACTTTTACCGAAGACGATATCGATTGGGACGTAATTTCCCCATCGCAATGGTTGCACATCGCGGGACACTTTTTGATGCCGTCGTTCGATGGCGCGCCGTGCGCTCGAGTACTCGAAAGAGCGCGCACAATGGGCTTAAAAACTTCGCTCGATACGGCGGGCAGCCCGCATCCGCACTGGCCGGAATTGTTGCGCCCAACCTTGCCACATCTCGATTACTTTGTGCCGAGTTTCCACGAAGCGTTGCATTGCGTGCCGTCCAACATCGAGAAAACGCCGCAAGCCGTTGCGCGCTATTTTGGCGATGAAGGCGTCGGCGTTGTTGCACTTAAAATGGGCGAACGCGGCAGTTACATTCGGCGCGGTAACGAAGAATGGATGATTCCACCGTTTCAGGTCGAAGCACGCGACGCAACGGGCGCTGGTGATGCGTTCGCGGCGGGTTTTCTGGCGGGAATCATCAACGATTACGACTTGGAACAAGCGGGCAAACTGGGCAACGCCGTCGGCGCATGTTGCGTCACTGGAATCGGCACCGTCGCGGGCCTTCGCTCGATGTCAGAAACGATAAACTTTATGGGCGTGTAAAAGACACGCTAAACCGAATCGACAAAACATCGAGTACTCGATTCCTGCAATTTATCTCACAGGCTCCGAAAGTAAGAGTTTGTCATGCCAAGCGCAGTGAGGAATCTGCTTGCAGTAAGATTCTTCGCGCGGCCCAAGAAGGCACCTATTAGAACGACAAACCGTCACTGCTGCGGCGCTTTGCGCTTGTTTCTACTTTCTCCGAGAGGTTGTAGCAAAACTCTTGTTAGACTTTGTTTGTGGAACATCAATTTTACAGCACAGATATAAGTGATGTTCAGTGGCATGCCTCGAGCGTGTTCTGCGCGAAATCAAAGATGGTCGCACCGGCAGTTCACGCAAGTACTTCAAGCGCGAGATGCTCAACGTCCTCTTTCATATCTTGCGCACCGGCTCTTATATAGTGCAACTTGACTGATGGCTTGCCGCCTCGTAGCACAATTTGGAAATAGTTTTGCCGCTGGCGTAACAACGGCACGCTGAACAAGATTCACGAGAGTCAAAGTGCCGATACAACAAAAAAAGGGAGCACAGGGAGCACAAGGATGACCAAATTGTTTCTCTTTTCGGTGTTGGATATTTTCTGGGCCGATGTTTCTGCGGTTAATCGAAAATCATGAAAAACAAAGTTATTATCACGCCGCGCGAAGTTGAGGAGCTTTTGGGGCCAGAGCGTTTTCAAAGCGAGATGGGCAATCGCAGCGCGCAAGTCGGCGTGGCGACTGGCATGGCGTGGACGCCGGTTGGCGGCGAAGTTTTGTTCATCGAAACC
This sequence comes from Abditibacteriaceae bacterium, assembly GCA_965277285.1. Lineage (GTDB taxonomy): Bacteria > Armatimonadota > Abditibacteriia > Abditibacteriales > Abditibacteriaceae > DASVUS01. The sequence continues at coordinate 1,466,010 of OZ255721.1, forward strand.
GCGAAAATGCCCGGCAAAGGCGGCTTGACTTTAACCGGACAATTGGGCGACGTGATGAAGGAATCGGCGCAAATCGCGCTCGATTACTTGCGAGCACACGCCGCTGAAGTTGGTGTTCCCGCCGACTTTAGCCGCGAACACGACATTCATATTCACGTTCCCGCGGGCGCGATTCCTAAAGACGGCCCGAGCGCTGGTGTTGCGATGACGGTCGCGCTGGCCTCTTTGATGAGCAATCGTCCGGCGCGCCACGATGTTTCGATGACCGGCGAAGTGACTTTGACGGGTCGCGTTTTGCCGATTGGTGGCGTCAAGGAAAAAGTTCTGGCAGCGCGTCAGGCTGGAATCACAACCATCCTTTTGCCGGAGCGCAATCGCCCCGACGTGCGCGAACTTCCCGAAGCAGCGCAACGCGAATTGAAGTTCGAGTTCGCCAGCGACGTTCGTCAGGCAATTGATCTGGTTTTGCTGCCCGAAAGCGCTATCGAGTACTCGATCGACGGAAAAAATGAGGATGCGCCCGAAATTATGACGCCGTTGGAACAAGACGTGGAAGTCGCGGTTTCTTAAATTATGGCCAAAGTTCAGTCGGAATCCGTGGCGCATATTCTGGAACAAATGCACGATCTGGGAGCAATTCGCGCACGCTCAATGTTCGGCGGCTGGGGCATTTACTGGGACGATTTCATTATCGCCCTTGTGTTGAACGATGTGCTTTACTTCAAAGCCGATGAGGTCAATCGTTCCGCATTTGAAGACTTGAATCTGGAGCCTTTCACTTATGAAGCGAAGGGCAAGCGCAAAGCCTTGAATTATTTCCGCGCGCCGGAAGAAGTTTTCGATGATTGCGAAGCGATGGCGACTTGGGCGCGAAGCGCGAGAGGCGCCAGCGAACGTGCGACCAAGAAGCGTCGTGTTCCTGTCGTTAAAACCCAATCGAGTACTCGAACACTTTCTCAATGAGACAATGAAACACGAGTTGCAATTTCATCAGGAACTTTGGAGTTTTGAACTCGACGAATCGTTTCGCGTGCAGATTTTGGATTTCAGCGTGATGTTCTGGCGAGCGAAGCAGGCCATTTACGTGAGCCTTCAAGGTGACGAAAACGTTTCTCTGTTCCAAGAGCGCGTTCGCAAAGATGTTCCTGCGGAATCAGAAGTCTTTGAATTCCAGCAGAACCGCCTGATGAAATTTGGTTTTCTCGTGCTTCAGGAAAAAGAAACCGCTTCTTACTGGCAATTCACGACATATTCTTTTTCCACGTTGAGTTACGCGCTGCTCGTTTATGAATTTGATGATCGCAAATCTCTCGATTGGGCGTTAAATTGTTGGAAGTCTGTCGAATGTCAACCAGCCGAATGATCGTGCTACACATTGCAATTTTTTATTTCTATTTTTCATGTCCACACTTCTCCCCAACTCAACTACAGAAACCGAAGAAGTGCCAATTGATGGCGCTGAACTCGACGATGAGACTTTGCAACCCAAGACGCGCGACAAAGGCGCGATGTGGCGCGCGTTGCGACATCGCAATTATCGCTTGTTTTTCAGCGGACAAATCATTTCTCTGGTCGGCTCGTGGATGACGCAACTGGCGATGAGCTGGCTGGTTTATCGACTGACCAAATCGCCCTTATTGCTGGGCGTCGTAGGTTTCGCCGGACAGATTCCGACGTTTTTCATTTCACCGTTTGCGGGCGTCTGGCTCGACCGTCAAAACCGTCATCGAGTACTCGTTTTCACACAAACGCTGGCGATGATCCAATCGCTGGCGCTGGCGTTTTTAGCGATTGCGGGCCTCATTCAAATCTGGCACATCATAGCGCTGGCTATATTTCAAGGTCTCATAAACGCCTTTGATATGCCAGCGCGACAAGCCTTTGTCGTCGAAATGGTGGAAGATCGCGCCGATTTGAATAACGCCATCGCGCTCAATTCCTCGATGGTCAACATGGCGCGATTGGTCGGGCCAGCGCTGGCCGGTTTGGTGATCGCGCGCACGAACGAAGGTTTTTGTTTTCTGATCGATGGCTTGAGTTATATCGCCGTCATCGGCAGTTTGTTGATGATGCGCGTCAAGCCGCACGTTCAAAAAGCACGTACAGAAAGCGCGCTGCAATCGTTGAAAAGCGGTTTGAATTACATCAACAATTTCAAGCCGATTCGCTCGATCTTGCTGATGATGGGTTTTATCAGCCTGACCGGAATGTCTTACATGACGCTGATGCCGGTCATCGTTGGCAACTTGCACGGCACAGCCGGAACCCAAGGCACCTTGATGATGGGTTCGGGCGTCGGTGCTTTGGCGGGCGCTTTATATCTGGCCTCAAAGAAGAACATTCTCGGCCTGGGCGGAACTCTGGTTCGTGCGCCCGCCGTGCTGGGAATCGGCTTGTTTGCGCTCGCCTGGTCGCATTCGGTGTGGCTTTCGTTCCTCATTTTGATGGTGACGGGTTGCGGCACCATCGGGCAAATTACGGCGAGCAACACGCTGGTGCAAACTCTGGTGGACGAAGACAAGCGTTCGCGCGTGATGAGTTTTTTTACCGTGGCGTTTTTGGGAATGTCGCCGTTTGGAAGTTTGCTGGCGGGTTCCGTGGCACATCGTTTCGGCGTGTCACACGCATTGGAAGCGGCGGCAGCCTGTTGCCTGCTCGCCTCGTTCTGGTTTTCATCGCAACTTCCCGAGTTGCGCGAACAAGCGCGCCCACGTATGGAAAAACTGGGCATTTTGTCGTCGGAAAGTTGATGGAGAAAATGAACCACAGAGACACGGAGGACACAGAGAAAAGAAGAGAGTGGTTTGTTCGAGTACCTAATTTCCTCTCTGTGTCCTCCGTGTCTCTGTGGTTCAAAAGTCGTTGGAAAATTATGTTGCAAGACAATCACAATCGCGTTTTGAGTTACCTTCGCATCAGCGTCACCGAGCGATGCAATTTTCGCTGCGTGTATTGTATGCCCGCCGAAGGTGTCGCGCTTTCGCCGCGCGAAGACATTTTGACCTTTGAAGAAATCGCGCGCGTGGCTCACGTCGGTGCAACGTTGGGTTTGTCGAAGATTCGCTTGACGGGCGGCGAACCGACCGTACGCCGCGATTTGCCGAAACTGGTCGCAATGCTCCGCGCCATCGACGGCATCCACGAAATCGCCATGACGACCAACGCCGCGCTTTTGGGCGAACTCGCGCGACCTTTGAAAGATGCCGGAATGAATCGCGTCAACATTTCGCTGGACACTTTGCAACGCGAACGCATGAAAACTTTGTCGCGCCGCGATTTGTTTGATGACGTGATAAATGGCATTCGAGCCTCACACGACAACAGTTTGTCTCCCAAGTTCAACGCCGTCGTAATGCGCGGCTTGAACGATGACGAACTGCCGGATTTAGTCGAGTTCGCGCACAGTTACGGGGCGCAAATGCGTTTCATCGAATGGATGCCGATGGGCGCCGCGGGCTTGGACAAAAAGAATCGCTGGGTTTCAACCGAGGAAATGCTGCAACTTTTGCAATCGAGTACTCGATTTGATTTGGTGCGCGAAGACGGCGACGTAAGTGATCCGGCACGCGGCTGGATTTGTCGCAAAACGGGCGCGCGCATCGCCTTTATTTCTTCGATGAGCGACAGCTTTTGTGCGACCTGCAACCGCATGAGATTAACAGCCGAAGGCGGCCTGCGGCCGTGTTTGCATCAGGACGCCGAAGTCGATGTGCGCGCCCTTTTGCGCAACAACGGCAGCGATAACGAACTCGAAAATGCCTTTCGCCAAGCCGTCGATTTGAAGTGGGCGGGCCATCACATGACAGATTTTATCCCGTTGTATAGCCGCAAAGACATGGTTTTAATCGGCGGATAAAGGAATTCACCGCAGAGGACGCTGAGAACGCAGAGGAGAAAACGAGACGTTTCGAGTACTCGATCTCGTCGTTTCTTTTTCCTTTTTTCTCAGCGCTCTCAGCGTCCTCTGCGGTAAATCCAACAGGAGATGAACAATGACAGACGAAAATATCGTTTTAGGTGATGAAATTGAGCCAGACGAATCGCGGACGCCGCAGGAATTTGCGCGCGATGAAATGTTGACGATTGAGCAAGCCGCCATTCGCGTTGGTTGTCCGGCGGCGCGCATCCGCGAATGGATTTCGTCTGGCCAGTTACAAACGCAAAGCGAAGGCTCGATCCAACGTATTTCACGCCGCGAACTCGACCGACTGGGCAATCCTGACGATAAAGCGGCACAAGCCTTTGAAAGAAAAAATTAGCCACAAAGAACACAAAGAGAATCGAGTACTCAAAGACAAAATGTGTCGCTGTGACAGTGGCTTTCTCACTCTTTGTGTTCCTTGTGTTCTTTGTGGCTATAGCAATTAAGGAGCAAAGCGATGACGAACGAAGACTTCGCCACGCAGATGATTGATGTCGGCGCGAAAAGCGAAACAACGCGCGAAGCGGTCGCGTGCGGCACCATTTCGATGACACACGAAACGTTGGAAATGGTAAAATCAAGCACTTTGCCCAAGGGCAATGCGCTTGAAACAGCGCGCGTCGCAGCCATTATGGCGGCCAAAAATACGCCGCAAATCGTGCCTTTGTGCCATCCGCTCTTGATTTCACACGTTGGTTGCGAATTCAGTTTTGATGAAGAGCAAAACACGATTTGTGTTCAAACGCGCGTGCGTTGCGTTGGTAAAACCGGCGTCGAAATGGAAGCTTTGGCTGCTGCGAGCGTTGCGCTTTTAACGATTTACGACATGACCAAAGGTGTCGATAACACGCTGAAAATCCGCGACATTATTCTGCTGGAAAAACGCGGCGGCAAAAGCGGCGATTGGATTCGCTGAGCCTCAATAAACCGACAGGGCGGCGGTTCTCTTTCGAGAATCGCCGCCCTGTTAGTTAGCAAACACGTTTCTTGTTTGCTCATCGAGTTTTGTACGCCTTCGATGACTTATGCGGCCTGACTTCCCGAGCCAGAGATCGAGATATAACCGTTGGTGAGGTTGCCACCAGCATTGTAGTAGGGCGTCAAGCTGCCCGGCTTGTAAAGCTGCACGCTGAAGGTGTCGCTCGAGCCCAAGTTGTGCGTCACGGTCACTACAAAGGCGATAACTTGGGCGTTCGGCTGCTTGCCGAGCGTGTAAACACCCGAGAAGGTGGCGCTGGTTCCGGCGTTGTTGAAGGTCAGGCTTTGAATTGCCGTACCCACAATCGTCGGGCCGCCGTTGCGCGAGAAGGTAAAGGTTCCGGTGGCTTGCGGGCCGCCGTTCACCGTCGTGGCGCTGAACCCAAAGTTGCCGCGATTGTTGCCCGCGGTGTTGATGGTGCCATAACCCGATACCTGACCGTTGAGAGCGATTGCTGTTGTGACTGTCGTCGTGACGGGAGGGCCAGGAATGGGAGCGACGCCGCTGGCTTCAATGGTGTAGCCGCTGTTGGTAATGGTCGCGCCCTGAGCGGCTGTGATGTGAACCGTGAAGGACACGGTTTGCGAACTGATGTTGCCGTTCACCACGCCGACGTTGAACACAACGCTGCCATTGGAAAGCGTGCCGCCATTGGTCGCTGAAATGAACGTCGTGCCCGCAGGCAGAGGATCGCGGATGATGACGCTGCTCGCATTGACGCTGCCGGTATTGGCATAAGTCAGCGTATAAGTCAGCGTGCCGTTGGATGCAGCGGTTGCTGGCGCGCTTTTCGTGATGGTCAGGCCAGGCGCGAGACCCGGCGGCTCAAAGCGCACCGAACCGGTACCGCGTCCAATGTTTGTTGATGCCACAGGAACATAGTAGGTTGTTGCACCGACTGCCGTAAAGGGCGCGCGAACGAAGATCGGTGCTTCGCTTCCAGAGTCGTTGCCCGTGATGATCGCGGTCTGGCTGTCGGCGCTGATACCGACATCTTCAAAGCCTTCAGTTCCTGTTGGCAAAGGCAAGGTGTCCACGTTCGAGGACGCCGTAAAGGGCGCGCTGATGGCAAAGGCGTTGTGAGATTCCGCATCGACAACCAGCGCTTTGGTGCTATCTGGTGTGACCATGATGCCGTCTAAGCCTGAGGCGCCAGTGACGGCGAGCGTAGCAGGCGTGCTGGACGCGGAAAGCGGCGCCGAGAAAATATTGATGGTGTCGGTCAGGTTCGTTGCCAGCAAAGTATTGCCGTCCGGTGAGATGCCGATGGCGCCGCCATTGCCATTGCTGACAGGAATGGTGAAAGCAATGGACGTATAAGGCGCATCGAGTACGGAAATGCCTGTCGTGGTGTAAACGAAAGCGCGTCCGGCATTATTAAAAACGATGCCTTGTGTTTGGCCATAGGCGATGCCTTGTGTTTGGCCGTGGTCGATGTTGGCAGTGGTTGGCAAGGCGACTTTAGTGATGGAAGAAGACGCATTAAACGGGCCATGAATGACGTTAACAAAGCCGTTGTTGTTCGCAACCAGCGCCGTATTGCGGTCAGGTGCCACCGCGATGGTGCCACCGCCATAGTAACCGACGGTTGAAGCATCGATAGTTGCCAGTAAGGTCGCCGTCGAAACCTGAATCACGAAGATGCGCGCACTGGTACTGCTGGAGACGAGCGCGTTGTCGCTACCGTAAAAAGAAACGCCCTCCGGCTTGGCGTCCGCTGGCAGACCTGACACCAGCTTTTGTGTCGGTGTCGGCGACTGACTGGCATTTGGATAAACAACGATCTGGTTGCTCGTGTCAAGCGCCGTTAAAATGGCGGGTTGTGGGTTGGACGGAACAGCCTGCGCTGGCTGCACCTCCAGGAAACTCAGGCTCGTCAGCAAAACAGCGAGGAGAATGAATGCTCGATGGAACGATGGGAAAATCGTTTGTGGCATGGAGTGTGCGAATTTTCCAAATGCCCTGCGTGGAACAGTGCGACGCGAAGTCGCTGTCGGATCAGTCATAGGATGCCTTCCTTTGGTTGTTTGTCCTTGTCATTTGTCCTTGTGACATATTGCGACACGGAGAATAGATGTCTTCTGCTGCGGTGTGCGCTGTTTGATACCTCCTGCTCTCTGCTACGAAATATTATAGTGCGTCTCTTGCTGAGCAGTATAAGCCCTTTGACCTGTATCGAACGGAAGTCAAAACTCTCAAAGCAGCAAAAGCCGCCAATCGAGTACTCGAAGACAAGAAAGCCGCGCCATTCATTACACAGTCATGCCAAAAGTTTGTGCGCCGCTGTTGCTGGTGACGACAGTGGAGGATACCCGCGACGTTTACTGGATGGAAAACGTCGCGGCAAAAGCGGCGATTGGATTCGCTGAGTCTCAATAAGATAACGAGGCGGCAATTCTCTTTCGAGAATTGCCGCCTCGTTATCTTATCTGAATCGAGTACTCGAAGTGTCTGCTACCGATCCTGAGTAGGAGCCGGTGAGATTGTAATGGAACCGCGTGTCAGCGGGCCACTCGCGCTGTAGTACAAACTATGGTCACGCGCGCGATACACCTGAAGGCTGAAGGTGTCAGTGGAACCTGCGTTGTGCGTCACGGTCACCACAAAGTTCGTCATCGTGGCGCCTGGTTGCTTGCCGAAGGTGTAAGTGCCGGTGAAGGTCGCGCTGGTGCCACTGCTGTTGATGGTCAAAGTTTGCACCTGGGCATAAATGATCACCGCGCCATCGTAGCGCGCGTAGGTGAAGATGCCCTGAGCTTGTGGCCCGCCATTGACATTCGAGACATCAAAGGCGAACTTGCCTTTCCTGTTGCCTGCCGCGTTGATGGTGCCGCTACCAAAGACACGACCGTTGAAAGGCAGCGGAGCACTGACGGTGATCGAAACGCTGGTGCTGGCGGTTCCACCATGTCCGTTGCTGATGGTGTAAGTGAAGCTGTCGCTGCCACTGTAACCTTCATTGGGCGTGTAGAACACCTGCGTGCTGCTAAACGTAACTGTGCCATGTTGCGGTTGCGTCACGGAAACCACACTCAGCGCAAAGTGGTTGGGGTCACTGTCGTTGGCCAGCACGTTGATCGCTGTGCTGCCGCTGTTGAGCGCGACAGTGGCGTTGTCGGGATTAGCAAAGGGTGGCGCAGCAACCGGTGTTGGAGTCGGCGTGGGCGTGTGTGTCGGCGTTGGCGTCGGTGTGGAAGTTGGCGTTGGCGTCGGCGTGTGTGTCGGCGTTGGTGTTGCAGTTGGTGTTGGCGTGGCCGTCGGTGTCGGTGTCGGTGTTGGTGTTGGTGTTGGCGTTGCATCTGTCACAATTGTTGTGACGGGCGGTCCGTAAATGGGGGCGACGCCGTCGGCCATAATGGTATAGCCACTGTTGGTAATCGTTGCGCCTTGAGCGGCTGTAACATGAACTGTGAAGGACACGGTTTGCGGACCCGAGTTGTGGGCGACCGTGCCTACACCAAACTGGATGTTGCCGCCATTGGGAAGCGTGCCATAAGTTGTTCCGGCAGGCAGTGGATCGGTGATAATGACGTTGGTTTCGTCGAAGTTGCCGGTGTTGGAATAGGTCAGGGTGTAAGTCAGGTCGGAGCCGGAGGCGACCGAAGTCGCAGCGCTTTTCGTGATGGTCAAACCGGGCGCGAGACCAGCCGGCTCGAAGCGAACGGAACCGTTGCCGCGTCCGCTGGGCGTCGCATTATTGATGGTAACATAATTGGTCGTTGCACCGCCGGCTGTGAAAGGCGCATGGATAAAGATGGGCGGCTCGTTGTTTGATGGGACATGGGCGGGCTGATCGGACACATCGTCGTTACCGGTGATGATCGCGGTCTGGCTATCGGCGCTGATGCCGACATCTTCAAAACCTTCGGTTCCCAATGGCAATCGTATGCCATCTATAGTCGAAGAGGAAGAAAAGGGCGCCTTAATGAAATAAGCAAAGCGCGTAGTCCCTGAAGGTACTGCACTTGAAGCGACAACCAGAGCAGTCTTGCCGTCCGGTGCCACCATGATACCGTTCAAGCCCAGACCCTGGGTGGAGCTACTCACGGTCAAAAACGTTGGTGTTGGCAAGTGGGATGGGGAAGCGGAATTCACGCCAGTCAGAACATCGACGCCGTTACCGGTGCCAACGAGAGTGGTCAGCAAGGTGTTCCCATCCGGCGTGATGCCGATACTGCCGCTGGCGTAGGCGTTGGATACCGGAATGTTAAAAGCAAGCGACGTATAAGGCGCATCGAGTACTGAAATGTCGCCCATACTGTGAGCCGCATCGTAATTGTAAACGAAGGCGCGTCCGGCGCTGTTGAAGACAATCGCCTGAGTTTCGCGTCCGGCAATCGTGCCCGGCAACGCCACTTTGGTGATGGTCGAAGACGAATTGAACGGGCCGTGAATGACGTAAACGTTATTGTCATTACCGGAACGACTGCCCGAAGCCAGCGCCGTGTTGCGGTCGGGCGCGACCGCGATGGTTCCCGCTCCGTCATAACCGGCGCCCGAAGTGTCGATAACGTCCGTCACTGTCGCGCTTGAGACCTGCAAAACCAAAACGCGAAAGTGATCGATATCGGCGATAAGGGCATTGTCGCTGCCGTAGAAAGAAACGCCCTGCGGAAAGATGTTGGGATAAGGCGTGTTGGCCAGAATCGAAGTCGATGCGGCCACCTGTGCTGGCGTCGGCGTCTGGCTCGCATTGGGATAAACGATGATCTGGTTGCCCCGGCTGAGTGTCGTTAAAACCGCCGGTTGCGGATTGGAAACTGTTTGCGCTCGCGCCGGTTGCGCGCTGATGAAGCCCAAACTTACTAACAAAATGGCGAGCAGAACGAGTACTCGAATGAACGACGGAACGGATGTTTGAATGGCAGTGCAGGAAACGATGCGATGCGATGTCGCTGTCGGCTGATTCATAGGAAGACCTTCCTTGTCGATTGTCGGACTCTTGTCCGGTTTCACAGCGTGAGACGATGTTACTGATAAGAATGTCGGGAATGGTGAAAGAATGGCGAGCGGCTAAAAATGACACCTCCTGTTCTTTAACTGCGACACATTGTAACCGCGCTTCTGGCTGAGGCATATAGGTCGTTTGACCTATATGAAAGAGAGTGATTGAGCGCTTTCACTCGAAAAACTGGACATCGAGTACTCGATAAAAACACCGGGCGCTTCAATCGGGGAAATCGGTTTCGTGCTTCATCCATTGTCGTGCGCGATGAGCTGCGGCGACGCGACCTGCGACGCCCATTTTGGTATAAATCGCTTCCAGATGGCGTTTCACGGTATGAGAACTCACTCCCATCTCAAGCGCGATTTGCTCGTTGTTTTGTCCGCGCGCCAAATGCCACAACACTTCGCTTTGGCGGCGCGTCAGGCCATGCGCCATTAACGATTGGATGAGGAAGTCGAACGGCGCGCTTTGCAATTCAATCGCTTCTTCTAAAAGCAAGAGCGTTTGGCCTTCGATATGTTCGCCGCAACGCACGAGCAAGGTTCGGTAGGCGTGCTGTATTCGTAAAGGCGTGAAAGTCGTGCTGGTCAATAACAGAAATTGATGCGCCGCGTGGGATCGCAAGTTGTCATGAAGCCATTGGGCGATGACGGCGGGCGCGCGGTTTTCGATGGCTCCAAAGTAACAGCTTAAAAGCTGTCGAGCGCGGTCGCTGCAAAAGACAAGGCGGCCATTGTCGCGTACAACGAGTACTCGATTCGGCTCGTTTTCCTGTCGTGATGGCACTTCGAGACGCCACGCAGTGTCTGGCTCGCTTTGTTGATTTTGGTTTTGAGCTTGATTTTTCAGACGCGTCCAGGCGACGGCATTGGCGTGCGCTTGCACCAGATGAGGCCGCAACAGTTCGAGCAAAGCGCGATCTCGCTGCGAAAAGGAACGGCGCGCACGATTGAGCGCGATGCCAAAAATCCACGGCGCTTCGTTTTTCAAGCCGATGGCCATTTGGTCTTCAATGCTCAGAGGTCGAAAGAACTCATTGTAAATCGCGGTTTGATGCCAGTCTCGGCGCGAAAGCAAATCGGAAATCGCGGTCGACGCGTTGTCCTGCTTTTGCGAGAAACGCGCGATGAGTGGATGTTCCGACAAAAAAGGCTCCAGCTTTTCGCTCAACTGCTCGGCTGTGTAGGAATCGGGCGAGATCAAGCCGACGATGCGTCCTTCGTCCAGGCAGACCTCGTTGTAAGACGCCATGTCCGAGCCGATGAGTTCGTCCAGACAGCTTAAAACGACGCGCGGAAAGTCTTCCAAATCGCGTGTCGCGTATATGTCGCGCAAAGTTTCGTGCAAACGTTGATGATCAGAACCAGAAAGCGTACTCATTGCAACTTCCGTAAGAAGCAAGATGAACTGCCTTCATAGTAACCGATAAAGGGTTGTCCTGTCACTATCAACTGCGTGACAAAAACACTGTCAATTGCGGCACAGCCTCCTCACTATAGTACAGAGCCACGCGCCACAAAATCTCACGCGACACAACGCTGCGCATGCGCTTCGAGTACTCGAAAGACGCTAATACAAACGCGAAAAAGCCGGAATGCGTGGTTTGCATTCCGGCTTCAGATTTTGCGTCAAGCAAAGAAGTTTTGGTGGCTCAGGATCGAACGATCTAAGCAAGAACCCCGAGCGTCAGCGACGCACGCGATTGAGCCATTACCGAAATCTACTTGCCAAACTTCGAGGATGAGCCGACGACAATCGTCACTTTGGCGGTGTTGCTGGTATTTTGCCCGTCAGTGACGCGGAAGCTGAACGAATCGGTACCTTTGAATCCGTACTGCGGCGTATAAGTTTGGTAAGCACCGCTGCCGCTGAGTGTTCCGTGATGTGGCGAAGAAACAATGATGTAAGTGAGAAGCGTCGTACTATTTCCTCCCGAAGCCGTCAACGTGATGGAAACGGGCGTGTTCTTGAGAGTGGTCACATTGTGTGGATTGGCCACCAGATGCACTGGTGCGAGGACGTTCACCGTGACCGTTGCGGTCGCCGTTCCACCATGACCGTTGCTGATGGTGTAAGTGAAATTATCCTGGCCGGAAAAGTTTGTGTTGGGACGATAAGTGACCTGGTTCTGGCTCAGTTTGACGGTTCCGTGCTGCGCTTGCGTGACCGAAGTTATGGTCAGCGTGTAATTGTTCGGGTCGGAATCGTTGTTGAGCACGGCCAGTGTCGTGGCGGCGGCATTTTTCTTGACCGAGAAAGTATCGGCATTAGCGACCGGCGCCGTTGCAGGCAATGCCGCAATCGCGGCAGGAACCGTGACGATGCCATAGCCGGAATCGCGGTCGTAGCCAGGCGCCATGATGTCGAGCGCTGAACTTTGCATCGCCGCGCGAATTTGCGCCGGTGTCAGGCTATGGTTGTACGACAGAATAAGCGCCGCAATTGCTCCCGCGTGCGGAGCCGCCGCCGAAGTTCCGGCGAAAGGTTGAAAGCCGGTCACGCCCGTCGAAACATCGTCGGCTGCCGTGATGTCGGGTTTACGCAACAATTGACCGCCCGACGAAGAAAAGTTGCCAGGCGTGATCGGCGTGCCATCGGGATTGTAGAACAAGTGACGCGGCCCATCGGAACTGTAGTACTCGACAGGATTGGCGCTACCGCCGACAAACGGCTGCCCTTGTGCGGCATCAGTTGCGGCCACGCAAAACGCGTTGGCAGCTCCGGCTGCGTCATGTCCACGCACCGCACCAGCTGTCGCAACCGCGAAAATGCCGCCGTTGTTCGTCAGGTAAAGGTAGCGGTTGGCCGCGCCATTGTGCTTGATGACCAGAATGCGATCCTGACTTCCCGACGCGATGTCCAGATTTTCGTGCGGGTCTTGCGAACCATTTTGCGTGTTGGTCGAAGTCTCGACCACGTTGCCATTTGCATCGAGTTCGACCAAATCGTAATCGTTGGAAGAAGCGCCCAGAGGATCGCTCCAAAACAAGTCGATTCCGTAAGCATAAGTGTCGTTCGCTGTTTCGTAACTGGCGCCATTGAAACTGTTCAAGCGCCCGCTGACACCGCCCAAACTGCTTGCACCGCCATCCACGAAATCGCCTTGCCAGGTGCCCGAAGTACCCTCATCCAGGTTGCCGTTGTTGCTGGCGGCGCTGAAATAAAGCGCGCCATTGGCGCTGACATCATAAACCGCTTTTTCAATGATGCCCGCTTGACACGGCGATTCGTTGAGATATTCGATGTCGTCGATGATGATGTCGCAGCCCGCACTGCGCAGATTGCGGATGTTCTGTGCCATGCTCGCATCGCTGGTGTCGCCACTTGCGAAATACAGTTGCGCGCCCGGGGCCAAGCGATGAACGATTTCCAGCATCGCGGTGCCTTCGTCGCCCGATGCGGCCTGACCGGGAAGAACTGTTACAACTGGCAAATTTCCCGATTGTTGCTCCGTTGCCAAGCTGTCCACGCCATCGGACAATATGCCGACGCGAACTCCCGAACCATCGATGCCATACATTTGGCGCGCCTGAGCCGCGCGATGCGCAATGTCACCTTCAGGATCGACGTTTCCAGTACTCGATGCGGAAAGTTGCGCGATTTGGCGCGCGATATTCGTTGCGACGCGCAAAGTTTTCACACTACTTTCCGCCTTTCCGACGACATTTTTAGGAACGCTCTCCAAAACCAACGGCTGCGACATGGCTTGCTTCGTTGAAGTGGCTGACGCGACATTGCGGGGACGCGCGTGCTTCGGCTGAACCGCGCGTTCGACAAAACGGACATCACTGCGCGCTGCGATGCCTTCAATCGTATTCGGCGGCAGCGAGGCGCGAATCGTATTTTCCTCAGGCAGGCTGAAGATGATTTGTCCGCCGACGCTTTCAATTTGTGCGATCAACGATGGATTCACGGTCGCGCGAATGTCCACTTTGAGGCGCCCTTTGGCGTCCGACGCAACGTGCGAACGCAAGCTGGGCACAGATTCGATAGCGACCGAGTTATTGCTTTGGCGCACACTGTAAATCAGGTGCGAATCCATTTTCTGCTGCCCCAACGTGCGATTGCTTTTCTCATTTTCAACGGCCGCAATTTGCCGCAGCGTTTCCTGAGATAAGCTGGCCACGTTGAAAGTCGAGGCGTTCTGCGCCGAGGCAGAACGAAACGCGACAACGCCAAAAGTAAGCACGCAAACGCGCGCCAGAACGGTGATTTTCCGGTGATGCTTTCCCTTCATTGACATAAAAACTCCCGACAGGTGTGTGCTTTCCTTAACGCTCCGGGCGCCAAATATCATGTGCAGCGCACAACGCCAACCCAGAACGCGACATTTTGAACACTCAAGATAAACAATACCAGATAATTCCGGCGAGTTTTGTAAAAAACAGTAAACCCAGGTTGCGCCCTGCAGCAAATCTTTTATACCATGGAAAGCATCCGATTACTCAGGCCTGGCGCATGTGCGAAAAGTCGCGTTGTCATGGCGGCAATCATTGAGAACACGATGAAACAGAATACGACTTCGCTTGAAAAACAATACGACGGCTCTTCGCTGAGGAAGAGCCGTCGTATTGTTTGAGCGCCGTATCGAGTACTCGAACATGCGTCTCGAAGGTGCGTTAAGAGATCGAGATGGAGCCGCTGGTGAGCGGGCCGCTCGCGCTGTAGTACAGCGATTGGTTGCTGCGATACATCTGAAGACTGAAAGTATCTATGGAGTTGGGAGCGTGCGTGACGGTCACCACAAAGGTCAAAGTGGGTGCGCCTTGTTGCTTGCCCAGTTTGTAAACACCCGAAAAAGTCCCGCTGGTACCGGCATCATTCACAGTCAAAATTTGCACTATCGCGTTGACGATAACTGGGCCATTGTTGCGCGAGAAAGTGAAAGTGCCGAACGCTTGCGGCCCGCCGTTGACCGTTGTCGCGCTGAAGCCGAACTTCCCTTTCCTGTTGCCCGATGTGGCGATGGTGCCATAGCCGCTCACATGACGGATATAAGGTTTGACCGTAATCGAGACAGTAGCGATATTGCTGTCGAGAGTACCATCGTTCGCCTTGAAGGTGAATGAATCGGAGCCGACGAAGCCTGCCGTCGGCGTGTACGTTACCGACGAGCCGACGACGCTCAACGAGCCGTGGCTGGGGCCGGACACGATGATGTAGGTCAGCGCGTCGTTATCCACATCGCTCGCGCTGAGCGTGATTTGGACGGGCCTGTTGGCGAAGGTCGACACGCTTCGGTTACTTACCACCGGCGCATTATCGAGTACTGTCACCGTGACCGTGCCGGTGGCCGTGCCACCATGTCCATCGCTGATGGTGTAAGTAAAGCTGTCTGTGCCGTGGAATCCGGCTGCCGGTTGATAAAACACCTGGCCGTTGTTCAGCGTGACTGTACCATGTTGAGGCTGCGTTACGGCTGTAACGGTCAGTGTGTAGTTGCTGGGAGAAGTGTCGTTGCCCAGCACGTTGACCTGCGTGGCCGACGATTCCGCCTGCACCGAGATGGAATCGGCATTGGCAATCGGCGCAGCGGTAACGATCGATGCAATCGCGGCGGGAACGGTGATAATGCCGTAGCCGGAATCGCGGTCGTAGCCAGGCGCTTCAATGTCGAGCGCCGTGCTTTGCAAAGCGTTGCGCACCTGCGCCGGAGTGAGAGAATGGTTGTAAGACAAAAGTAGACCGGCAATCGCCGCCGCGTGCGGAGCAGCCGCCGACGTACCGTAAAATGGCGAATATCCAGAAACGCTTGTCGAAACGCCATCTGCAGCCGTGATGTCCGGCTTCGGCAGAATGCGCCCGCCCGTCGAGGACACATTGCCGGGCGTGATGACCGTGCCATCGGGATTGTAAAAAAGATGGCGTGGTCCATCGGAGCTAAAATATTCGACCGGGTTGCTGGCGCCGCCGACAAAGGGCGTGGTGCCGGAAACTCTGGTGGCCGCCACGCTGAAGGCGTTGTCGGCTCCGGCGGCGTTATGACCAGAAACATTGCCCGGCGTATTGATGGCGAGCTGTCCGCGTCCTGTGTCCAGGTAAAGATAGCGGGCAGCAGCGGTGGTCGCTTTCACAATGACGACACGCTCGCCGTCGGATATAGTGTCGATGTGCTCATACGGGTCTTGCCCACCGTTTTGCGTGGTCGTGGATGCCACCACCACATTGCCGTTGCTATCGGTGACATACAAATCGTAGTCGTTAGAGGATGCGCCCAGCGGATCGCTCCAGAACAAATCCAATTCGTCATCTGTGCTGACGTTGCTCACAATGTCATAAGTCGAACCGCCGAAATCGTGCAGGCGCCCGGTGGCTATCGTAGCTGCGCCGCCGTCCACAAAATCGCCTGTCCAGGTGCCGGACGTTCCGTGATCTTTGTTGCCCG
This sequence comes from Abditibacteriaceae bacterium, assembly GCA_965277285.1. Lineage (GTDB taxonomy): Bacteria > Armatimonadota > Abditibacteriia > Abditibacteriales > Abditibacteriaceae > DASVUS01. Next base: position 1,482,244 of record OZ255721.1, read on the forward strand.
AATTGCGGGCGGACGAGAAGTAAAGCCCGCCGCTATTGGAAACATCGTACACCGCTTGCTCGATGACGCCGGCCTGAAAGGGCGACTCATCGAAGTAACTCACATCATCGACGATGATGTCGCAGCCCGCGCTTCGCAGGTCATGGATGTTTTGCGCCATGCTGTCCTCGCCGTTGAACGCCGTTGCAAAATAAAGCTTGGCGCCGGGAGCCAGGTCATGAACGATTTCCAACATGGCCGTGCCTTCATCGCCATCGCCCGCTTGTCCCGACAGCACCGTCGTGTCGGCTGGCAAGTCGCCCGTCGAAATCGACGTGCTCAGGCTGTTCACGCCATTGGAAAGCACGCCGATCTTGACGCCTGTTCCATCAATGCCATACGTGCTGCGCGCTTCCGCCGCACGATGCGCGAAATCGCCTTCCGAAGTCACGCTGCCGACATTTGTACCAACACCCGCGGCTCCGATCTGGCGCGACAAAATTTGCGCCACGCGAAACGTTTTGGCGTTGGGCATTTTGCGCTGCATCGTTGTACCCAGCACCTTCGTTCCCTGCGATGGCGTTCTTGTGATTGTTGTGCCACTGCCTGGTCGAAGAATCGCTGATTTTTGCGTAGAAATGTTGGGCCGGTTGTTGATGGGACGAGCGGCGCGCTGGATAAAAATCACGTCGTTGCGCGCCGCGAGGCTTTCAATGGCGCTCAGTGGCAGCAACGCTTCGATCCTATGAAGCGATGGAAAAAGGGAAATCACCTGGCCACCGCTGTTGGTGATCTGCTGCAATAAGGTCGCGGTTACCACAGCGCGAATGTCTACTTTCACGCGCCCGTCGGCTTCCAATCGCACATCGGCGCGCAGCTGTGGCGCTCTGGAGACCGCCGCCAGGCGATGGTTTTCGCGCGCGGCGTAAATAAGCTGCGAATCCATCTTTTGCTGCGCCACGGTGCGAGTGGCTTTGTCGGCGGCAATGGCCGCGATTTGGTTAAGCGTCGCCGACGATAATTTAGCGCTTTGCGCATTGGCGGAAGCCGTGTATCCCAGCGCCAGCGCCAAGGTTGCAGCCGCTTTTCCCAGCGCGGCCAAACGCCGTTCCGCGTTCCCGTTCTTGAACCTTTGCATCCATTTCATAAAACCCTCTTGCCGGACAAGATATGATGGCGACTACACAACGTTCTTGCTGCAGTCACTTCAAGCATCCGCAGCCTTTTTGTGTTCCGCTACATTGTAGAAGGAAATACGAAAAATAGCAATCTTCTATTATCTATCGAGTATTACCTATCGAGTACTCGATTCCGTTGGCCAACATGCCTCGCTCCTTCTTATTCTGCGTTCCGCTACATTCTACGTTCCGCTATTCAGGCAACAACCAATCGGACCGGCGAAACGCGGCCTCGCGCGCCTGAAAAGGTAAAATTATGTCGGTTTCTTAATTCATTCTGAGAGGGTGTATAGGAATCACGCAAGCCTTCGGAGCATAAGCCGGATCATGGCGAGATAAATCCAGGTTTCACTTGATTTGACATTTTGCTCATAGTCTTTTGAAAGCCTTCGACATCTTCCCAACCATGCAAAAGTTCTTTCGACAACCCAGCGACGCGGCAACGGCACGTAGCCTTTGTTTTCATATTGACGGTTCACCAGGGCATTGCGGCTTATCACTCGGAGCGCAACGCCACAGTTTTCTCGCACCCAAGCCGCGAACTTGTGTCCCCAGTAGCCTGCATCCGCCCAAATCAACTGCAAACGTTGTGAAGGAAAGCGCCACAGGGCTTTGTCTTGCAAAAGTAATTTGGCTCCGTCACGCTCTTGAACGTTGGCAGCATGAACACACACTTGCAACAACAAGCCGTTGGTATCCACCAGAATATGACGCTTGCGCCCTTTTATTTTCTTGGCTGCATCAAAGCCTTTTGGCCCCCTTTTTCTGTGGTTTTGACGCTCTGGCTGTCCAGAATCGCTGCGCTGGGCGCCTCATCCCGTCCATCGGCCTGGCGCACTTGAGAACGCAACGAACTGTGGATACCTTCGAGAGTGCCGTTGTCACGCCGGCGCCGGAAGTGATACCAAACCACAGTGTAAGGCGGAAAATCGTGAGGCAAAGCACGCCACGAGCAGCCGTTGGTCAACTGATACAACAAAGCGTTGACGATCTCGCGTTGGGCGTAAAGCCTGCGCGTACCGCGCGCACGCTGTGGCTCGATCAAAGGGCGCAGCACTTGCCATTGTGCCTCGCTCAAATCACTGGGATAGCTCTGGCGTTTCATAAATGTAAGTCTAACCCTTTCCTATACACCCTCTAAGGTGGCGAGTTCTCATGGAAAGCGTTTCGCGCACGGAACAAATTGAAGGCGGTTTGATCGGACTTTTGGTCGGCGACGCTTTGGGCGTGCCCTATGAATTTCATGCGCCGCAAAGTGTTCCGCCGTCGCATCAAATTGAGTTCAAGCCACCACTCGATTTTCGACGCTCGCATTCGGGCGTGACGCCTGGAACCTGGTCGGACGACGGCGCACAAGCGCTTTGCCTGCTGGCTTCGCTGCTAGAATGTGATCGCTTCGATGCCGACGATTTCGGGCGTCGCCTGACGATGTGGTACGACAGCGGTTACATGGCGGTCGATGGCGTGGTTTTCGATGTCGGCTTCACGACGGGCGCCGCGATTCGCGCCATGAAAGAAGGCGTTCCCGCGCTCGAAGCCGGATTGAACGACGAATCTGCGAACGGCAACGGCTCGCTGATGCGCGTTTTGCCGCTCGCGTTATGGCACAAAGGCAGCGACATTTCGCTGATTAGCGACGCGCATTTGCAATCGCGCGTGACCCACGGTCATTTGCGCTCACAAATCTGCTGTGCCTTATATTGTTTGTGGGCGCGTCGAGTACTCGATAACGAATATGACGCCTGGAACGATGCGGTCGAAACGCTGCGCGATGTTTACAAAAGCAATGATGCCGCGACCGCCGAACTGGAATGGTCGGTTCGTCCCGATGACGACACGCCGGGGCGCGGTTCCGGCTACGTTGTCGACTGCTTGCGTTCAGCGCGCGATGCCAGTCAGCAACACACCTTCGCCGAAGCCGTGCGCTATGCCATCGGTCTGGGACACGACACCGATACAACAGCGTGCGTGACGGGCGGCGTCGTCGGCTTGCGATTGGGCATCAACGCCATTCCCACGCGCTGGGCGCACGGCTTGAAAGGCCGCGACATGGTCGAACCTTTGTGCGAACAATTGAAGCAACGTTGAACAGAAGTCGAGTACTCGAAACGAGCAATTAAGAGCGCAACTCGCTCCTTTGGACAGAACGAAGTTCGGCAATAACGCAAGAAATTCGGTGTTTGTAGGGGCTTGGCTTGCCACGCCCGTCTGAACGTTTACCGACACGGGCGTGGCAAGCCAAGCCCCTACAAATAATACGGATATCCGGCAGTTTGCTGGACAAATAAAAACGGTTTTGCACCGTAAGTTAATAAGAATCCAGGCCGGAGTAGCCGCCGCTGGAAATGACGGCGACGGCGTCCATTTCAATCGCGGCGTCTTTGGGCAGGCGCGAAACTTCGACGCACGAGCGCGCGGGCGGCAGACGACGGCTATTGTCGCTGTTCGGGAAAAACAACGCGAAAACGCGATTCATTTCATCGAAATCATCCAGGTTCGTCATGTAGATACTGATTTTCATCACATCGTCCATCGTGGCTTCGGCTTCTTCCAAAATCGCCTGAATGTTGAGCAAAACGCGCTCGGTTTGCACCGCGATACTGCCCGTCACCATCTGACGGTTGGGATCCATCGGCAATTGACCCGACACGTAAACGATATTATCGGCCTTGGTCGCCTGCGCATACGGCCCCAAAACGGGCGGTGCTTCGACAGTGGCTATAACTTGTTTCATACTTTAGTTTTCTCCTGATAACGAACGGCTTTCTTCCAATCGCTTTCCTTATCCACATCGAAAGCAATCGTGGCGTCCTTCATTTCTACTGCGCCAACGCGGCAATCGAGTACTCGTTGCACAGCATGTTCCACTTCCGCGACGCTCAATTTTTTACGCAGGAACTTCCATAAGAAATTCGATCCCAGCAATTTCGCCAATGCCATCGGGTTTTTGCGCGCGCGATACGCCGCTTCCAACAGTTCGCTGACTTTATCTGCCAGGCGCAATGGGACAATAACCGCGTTGCCGCCCGTATATTCGCCGTCCGTCAACTTGACATAGGTTCGTTTGCCACCCGAAAACTGCGCTTCGCTGACGCTGCGACGCACAATCGGATAAGCCAATTCCAACTTCTTCTGGCGCGCTGCTTCAATAAAGTCCGTAAACGTTTGCGGCATAACCAACGGAATATCGCAAGTGCAAACGAGAACTTGCACGTTCGCCGTGCTGGTTGTCGTTGTGCTGGTTGTCGTTGTGCCGCTGACGCCACTACGAATCAGCGTCGCAATGCCTTCGTTTTTGAGCGTGTTCATGCCGCGCCCGAAGTTTTGCGTCATGCTCGCGCCGGCGGGAACGCGCAAAATGTCGGGATGCGCTTCGCCGCACAATTCCAAAATTTGCTCGCTGCCAACGACCGCAATGCGCTCGATTTCCGCCGTGCCACGCAACGCATCGAGTACTCGAACGACCATCGCGCGGTTGCCGACTTCAATCGCCGCGCGTTCTCCACTGCCCGTCGCCTTAAACAATTCCGTCGAAGATTCGCCACCGGCGAGAATAAGAGCGTCCATAAGAGAGAAAGGATGAGGTTAAAGGGATGAGGGATGCGTTGACGACGCTTTGAGGACTCATCCTTCATCCCTTTAACCTCGTCCCTATTTTAGATGTTGCCAGGAAACATGCTTGGTGGCGTCGCAACGGCGGATGGTGGTGATGCTGCGGACAACGCCGCGGGATTTTGTTCGGGTGCGTTGGCGTGCAAACCGGTAGCGGCGGAAGCGGCATCGGCTTGCTGCTTCAAAGCCGCATATTGCATACCGCCGCCCAGGTTCATGGTTTCCAGCGCGCTCGACGGCACGATAATCAAAGAACCTTTGTCCTTCATGCCTTCATACAACATGTTCATGGCGCGCAAGTGCAAAGCGACCGGACTTTTCTCGTACATAACAGCAGCTTCCATGAACTTGTGCGCGATTTGCGTTTCGCTTTCGCCCAAGATAATACGCGCCTGACGCTCGCGTTCGGCCTGCGCCTGACGGCTCATCGCGTCCTGCAACGGGCCGGGAATAATCACGTCGCGGATTTCGACGCTTTCCACACGCACGCCCCACGGCTCGGTTCGGCTGTCGATCAAGGCTTTCAAAACGGCGTCGATCTTCTCGCGCCCCGATAAAACATCGGCCAAAGTCGAGCGACCAATCACGTCGCGCAAAGCGGTTTGCGCCGCCCAACCGACGCTTTGATCGTATTGCGCGACTTCCAAAACCGCTTTTTCGGGATCAATCACGCGCCAGAACAAAACCGCGTCCACGTCGACTGGAACCGTGTCGGCTGTGATGGTTTGCTCGGCGCGAAAGGTCGAGGAAATCGTGCGCAAGTCGATGACGCTGGAAACGGTTTCAACCAGCGGCGTGATGAAGAACAAGCCCGGGCCGCGCAATCCGGCGAACTTGCCCAAGCGCAGCACAATCGCGCGCTGCCATTGCGCCACCATGCGGACAGAAGACGAAAGGAGCCAGGCCGCGACGAAGCCCAAGAACCAGATCACGACGCCAGTCAAAGGCGACGCTTGATAGGCGCCCAATCCGATGAACCCGAATAACGCCAAAATGACTAAAAAGACGAAAAACTTGAGACCGGCATCCACTCGCGCAGTTTGCATAACGCTTCCCCTTCCTCTTTCGAGTACTCGATTTGTTCTATCTCGTCATCATAGCACAAAAATTGTCAAACACACGACGCGAATGAGCGCGCGTCACGCTTTCTAATTCCCGCCCCAGACGCCGCATTTCGGCCAGACTTTGCGCGCCTTCGACTTCGCACATCGCATCGTCGCTGCTGAGCCAACTTTCCAGTTCTTCAAGTGAAACTTCCAGATGAAATTGCAGGCCGAACGCGTAACGACCAACTTGCAACGCCTGATTGGGACACGCTGCCGAAAACGCGAGATTCGTTCCGTCCTGTGGAATCTCGAACATATCGCCGTGCCATTGTAATGTCTTGAAGGTTCGCGGCAAACCGGCGAAAATCGCGCTTTGTTGTCCGGCCTGGTTCAGTTCGACATCCAGCCAGCCGACTTCGGGTTGCGGCGAACGCACGACCTGCACTCCGGCGGCTTTAGCCAACAGTTGCGCGCCCAGACACAAACCTAAAAACGGCACCTCGTTTTGCAGACAATTTTGAATCAAGGCGTTTTCATCGCGCAGCCACGAATAATGATCTTCTTCATCGACATTCATCGGGCCGCCAAGAGAAACCACTGCGTCAACACGATTCGAGTACTCGATAACCGAACGCGGAATTGTTTCGCCATCAAACGCGCGTACATAATGAACTTGCGCGCCGATGTCGTTGAAAAACTCGTCCCACCAACCCAGATTTTCGGTCGCCGCGTGCTGCGTCACCAGAACGTTCATGCGCCTTTATCTTAGCATAGTTACAGGTTATTTTTGATGTCGTTCTTGCAAACGCAAAATGTATTGGCGAACTTTATTTTCATAATCATCGAGATATATTGCATATATGTTTTCTGTGTCAAGGCTGCGTGTAAAAGCGATCTCATGCAAGATCCCATCTGAGTCATCAAGCGTTAATCCGTGGATGTCCCATAAAATACCGGAAGGCCATTCGTGCTGAGAGTACGCAAACCAATTGATGTTGGTTTGCAATAACTCGCGTCGAACTTCGTCCGAAGGTTTTAAGTTATAAGCCTGCTTGAGTAAGTCGTAAGGAGACTCGCTCAACTGCGATAAGGCTTTTTCATTCGACGAACGGCTTTGCGACGTTTTTACCAGCCACAAAATTGACCATACATCTTTTCGTTTGTAGCCCTCAAGCAAAACCGGAAAAATAATCTGCTCGTAAAGTTCGTGGCGAACTTTGTGGCCGAAATCCCCTGTTTCCAGAAAGTGCTGTGTCCATGCTTGTTTTTCATCGAACGAATCGAATGACGCAATGAAATCGTTCAACGCGTTGCGCGCTTCGTCTTTCTGACCCAAATTTTTTAATGTCACATATTGTTCGTAGAGTTCGGGTTTCATTCGAGTACTCGATATTGGCCAACGAACCCGAAGCGTCAGCGAGGGAGATAATTTGTATTGATCTCCCTCGCTGACGCTTCGGGTTCGTTGACGCACGTTTTACGAATTGACCAGTTCGCGCAACGTGAGCAATTCGTCGCGCAGTTGGGCGGCGCGCTCGAAGTCCAGGGCGGCGGCGGCTGCTTTCATTTCGGTTTCGAGTTCTTCCAGCATCGCGGGCAATTCTTCGGGTTTCGGCTTGCCTTTCATCACCGAAGACGGCTTCAGTTCGGCGCGCGCGTCCGCCATCATTTCTGAAATCAGATCGTTGCGAATCGCTTTCTGAATGCCTTGCGGCGTGATGCCGTTGCGCTCGTTGAAGTCCAATTGAATGGCGCGGCGGCGATTGGTTTCGTCAATGGCGCGCTGCATCGAACCGGTGATTCTGTCGGCATACATAATCACCTGGCCTTCGACGTGGCGCGCCGCGCGCCCGATAGTTTGAATCAAAGATGTATCCGAGCGCAGGAAACCTTCTTTGTCGGCGTCCAAAATGGCGACGAGCGAGACTTCCGGCAAATCCAAACCTTCGCGCAACAAGTTGATGCCAACGATGACATCGTATTTCCCCTGCCGCAATTCGCGCAAAATCTGGCTGCGTTCCAACGTTACAACGTCGCTGTGCAGATAATTAACTTTGACGTTGATTTCCTTGAGGTAATCGGTCAAGTCTTCGGCCATGCGCTTGGTCAAAGTTGTCACGAGTACTCGTTGTTTACGCGCGGTGCGTTCGCGGATTTCTCCCAGCAAATCGTCAATTTGGCCACGTGTCGGGCGAATCGAGATTTCGGGATCAATCAAACCCGTCGGGCGAATAATCTGTTCGACGATTTGGCCAGTCACGTCTTCGGGAATCCACTGGCGCGTCGTGGCAACTTTCTTCTTGGCGGCTTTGCGTCCGTTTTTCTTTGGTTCGACAACTTCGGTTGCAGCTTCCGGTTCGATTTCGACTTCGGTAATTTCCTGGCGATAACCGATGTGCTCCATTTCATACGGGCCAGGCGTGGCGGAAACGTAAATCGTCTGGCCGCGACGCTCTTCAAATTCCTCGAACTTCAAAGGCCGATTATCGAAGGCAGCCGGAAGCCTGAAACCGTAGTCAATGAGGACTTCTTTGCGCGCGCGGTCGCCGTTATACATACCGCGAATTTGCGGCATCGTCTGATGGCTTTCATCGACCACAAGCAAGTAATCTTTGGGGAAATAATCGAGCAGCGTAAAGGGCGGCGCGCCTGGAACGCGTCCATCGAGATAGCGGCTGTAGTTTTCGATGCCGTTGCAATAACCGACTTCGCGCATCATTTCCAGATCGTAGCGCACGCGTTGCTTCAAGCGTTGCGCTTCCAGCAGTTTGCCGACGCTTTCAAAATAAGCGACTTGTTCGTTCAAGTCGGCTTCGATTTGCACCAGCGCGCCCGCCATGCGATCTTCGGACGCGATAAAGTGCGTGGCCGGAAAAATCGTGGCGCGCTCGATTTCTTTGACCACTTCGCCCGTCAAAGTATTGATTTGTTGAATGCTTTCGATTTCGTCGCCGAAAGTGTCGATGCGTGTCACCAGTTCGGCGTCGCGCGGATGTATTTCGAGAACGTCGCCGCGCACGCGAAACGTGCCGCGAATCAGGTTGATGTCGTTGCGCGCAAACTGCATCATTACCAGTTTTTCCAGAATGCCGCGCCGGTCGATGGTTTGTCCGACAGCTAATTCCAGCACGTTTTCCTGATATAAATCGGGCGTTCCCAGACCGTAGATGCAACTCACGCTCGATACGATAATCACATCGCGGCGACTGGAAACAGATTGAGTACTCGCATGGCGCAAGCGGTCGATTTCTTCGTTGCGACTCGATTCTTTTTCGATGTACGTATCGGTGTGCGGCATATACGCTTCGGGCTGATAATAATCGTAGTAAGACACGAAGTATTCCACCGCGTTTTTGGGGAAGAACTCGCGGATTTCCTGGCAAAGTTGCGCCGCGAGGGTTTTGTTGTGCGCGATAATCAAGGCCGGACGCTGCAAACGCGCGATGACTTGAGACGCCGTGTAAGTGTTGTGAACGAAAAGCCCGCCGCTTCCTGTGAGAAATGTTTCGTAGCCGTCCACGCTGAAATCGTAAACGCACGGTGTTTTTGGTGCGACTTCTGCGATGCTTTCGAGCGGCGACCAATGAACCTTGGACAATCCGCAAAACGCCGCATCTTCGATTTTCAAAACATGGCACAAACGTTGGAACAGCGCGCGCGATGGTTGCCTTTTGCCATTCTCAATGGCACCGATAGCGGAACGTGAGCAACCGCATTTTTGTGCGATTTCGCGCTGCAAAATCCCTTGTTTCAAACGTTCTTCGCAGAGATGAGCGCCAACACCTGTCACCACATCGACATTGGTATTTGACGAACGCGTGGCGTCGTGCAAAGCATCGTTTTTTCGGTCGCTCGCAAAGCCAATTCGCGTTTGGAAACGCTGCAAATTTTCCGCGCCCGAAATCGTGATCTTGTGATACGTGCCGATTTCACCGTTTGACTTGCGTTTGCCAACCTCACGCATTCGTGCCCAGATACCGAAACGCAACAAGGCTTCAGTGACATCGGCGGCCAATCTAGTACTCGAAGTCACCGCTGTGACCGCACTGCCATCAACGCCGCCGTCGCCTTCAAAATAGCCGCGCAACAACGACGACAAAACGTCGTTCGACAATGAAACCCACTGCGCGGGCATTTGCTTGCGGGCTGCACCCGAACCCATCAGGTTGCGCAGCATTTGGCTCCAGGATTTGGACGAAACGACGAAATCGCCGTCCACGCGCCGGAAATAAGGAACATTGAGCGCATCGAAACAACGCTGCAATTCGTTTTGCACTTGAGTCTCGCGCACCGAAAACAAAGCGCAGCGCTCAGCGGCGTGACCTTCAGCCAGATATTGTCCCCAGATGAAACCGACATCAGAAGTCAACGACAAAACCGCTGGCCAGCGGCGTTGTGGCGACGCTAAAGAAAGTTCCCTGACGCTCACCATTTGGTGTTCGCACAAAGCCTGAGCCGCCGCGACATGAAAGCCTTCGCGCTGATTCCTGACGTGACTCCATTTATCATGCACACAAGGATAAAACGGGCGCAGCACATCTTTCCATGAGCGAATATCTTCTTTGCCCAGCGACATCATCTTTTCCGGTTCAAGCACAACGGTTTGCCGCGATGCTTCCCCTAAAATGGAAAGCCAATTCAGCGAAGTCAAAGGTTGCACAGGTTCCGGCAGTTGCAGAGGAACAGGCATCGCGTCACCTTGCCGAACTTCGTTGCCGCGCAACAATTGCAGGCGACCTTGGCGCAGAACCCAGACACTGTGGTCGCCAGTCACTGTGACTTCGCGTCCGCAATTGGTGCGCAAACGGAACAACGTCGAAGGGCTTGCGTGACGGCTCAAAGCCGTGATGCGGCGCCATGCAACGTTCCCGGTTGTGTTATCCCACGCCAGAACGCGCCACGCAGCGGGCGGTGGCATTTCGTCCGATTCGCTTTCTTGCGCCGAGCCAAAAGCCTTATCCAGCAAAGCACCGATGGCACCTCGATAAAATTCCCCTTTTGACAATTCAACCGTTACGGGTTCATACCATGCGACGCTTTTCCCGGTGCCCGTTGCACCCAAAAGAACCTGATGCGCCAGTCCGTCGCGGGCGCCTTCACACAATTTGTCAATCGCCTGCGGCTGGTCTCCGGCGGGCGGAAACGGCGCGTGAAGCTTGAATTCGCCTGTCTTTTTCATACCTCAAGTTTACCGCAGCAAACGCTGGAAGAATGAACCGCCAAGACGCCAAGTTCGCCAAGTTCGCCAAGAAAAGAGATTCGAGTACTCGATTGAGTAACTTCTCTCACAATCTTGGTGTCTTGGTGGTTCATTAAAAAGCGGTGAGCGCCTTTGGTACAATTCAGATTGGTTTTTCGTTTTCTATGTCTACAGAACTTTCGACGCGCGACCAATTTGAAACTTTATTAACGCCGATTTTGCCAATGGCTTTCGGCCTCGCATTGCGCCTGACCAACGGACGCGCCGATGCCGAAGACTTGCTGCAAGACGCCTCGTTGCGCGCCTTCAAAGCGTTCGCGCAATTTGAAAGCGGCACCAATTTCAAAGCCTGGTTCCTGCGCGTCCTGACCACAACGTTTCTCAACCTCAAGCGCAAGGAAGCGAACGCGCCGCAATTGGCGACGTTGGAAGAAGACGAAGAAATCGACGATCAATATATCTTCAAGCACGCGGCACAAAGCGGTTTGATGTCGCGCAAGACCGATCCCGCGCAATTGTTGATGCAACGTTTGGAAAGTCAGGAGATCGCGGACGCGCTGATGATGTTGCCAGCAGAATTTCGCATCGTCGCGTTGCTCAGCTTCATCGAACAATTGAGCTACGAAGAAATTGCAAGTATCGTCAATTGTCCGGTCGGAACGGTGCGCTCGCGTTTGCATCGCGCACGCAAAATACTGCAAAAATCGCTGTGGGATTTGGCGTTGGAAAAGGGAATTGTCAGAGAAAAATGAACCACCAAGGCACACAATAAAGAATCGAGTACTCGAAAGCCACAGTTTCTCTTTCTAAACCTGCTCGTACGGCACCCCTCGCCCAAGGGTAACCATTCGCCCAAGGACACCTGAAGCTGGAACATGCGATGCACTCCAAGCATGGAGAGAATGATAGATCTGCGCCTATCTTTTCGAGATTGACCAACCCAAGCTCGAAACCGTATTTCTACTAATTGCGCCGCCCCCATTTCGAGAATGAAATAGTTGTGTTGCTGGGGCGCGATTTGAGGCGGGTTTGAAGAATCTTGCCGCAACTTCAATACTGGTAAAGATCGCTATACGCCCAAAAAAGGGTGCCTCGTTCAATTCTTAGCTTCAAAAACTTGCATTGCAGGAAGCATATTGCCCTTATGATCGAACAAAGCTCGATTTTCCCAGGTTCCTGACCAACCTGGCCCGCCCCACTGATCACCCTGAATCCATTCTGGCGCCCAATAAAATACACCTTTGCCATGCCCATCCGGTGTTGCAGCGACGGTGCGAATCAATTCGTTCAAGTAGGTCTTCTGGCCTTCGGGCGTGATCGGATAAGGCAAAGTGCCTTTATCACCGCCCCAGGTGTCGTAACTGGTTTCCGCGATGTAAATATCTTTTTTGTAGGTGCGCGCCAGCGACGCCAGATTCGCTGTGAGATCGGCGAAACTGCCATGCCAGAACGGATAATAAGACAAGCCGATAACATCGAACGCGACACCGCGACGCTGCAAATTGTCGTAGAACCAGCGACCAATATCTTTGTTGCCACCCTGGGCATCGTGAATCATAATGATGGCTTTCGGGTCAATTTCTCGCACGGCGCGGATGCCCGCTTTGAGCAGATCGGCAAACGCATCCCACCTGGCATCACTGTTGAGCGGCCCGCCATCAGGCCACATCATGCCGTTGCTGACTTCGTTGCCCACAGAAACGATTTCGGGCGCGCAGCCTTCGCGCTTGAAAGCGGCCAGCGTGTCGCGCGTGTAGGTGTAAACGCGTTTCACGAGTTGCGCATGAGACAGGTTTTTCCAGGCGGCTGGAGTGATTTGATGCCCGGGATCGGCCCAGTCATCGGAATAGTGGTAATCGAGGTAAAACTTGAGTCTCGCCGCTTTAACGCGCCTGGCTAATTTCAAGGTGTAAGGCAATGTATTGACCTGACCTTCTTTGCCGTTGGGATTGACGAAAAGGCGCAGCCGGACATATTCGCAGCCATGATCTTTGAAGATCATCAAAGGGTCTTTAACTTGTCCAGCTTCTTTGTATTGAACGCCGTGGTCTTGAATGGTTTGCAAGAGCGACAGATCGGCTCCCATCACGAAGCGCGAAATTTTATTTTCTTGAACCACGGATTGTCGCTCCACCGCCGTCTGAGGTGTGGCACTGATAATTCCAACGTCGATACCTTGTCCGCCAAGGGTTTGGTGAACGTGAACGGCGAGCGTATTTTGTCCTGGCTTAAGCGCCGTACGTCCTGACGCGTTCATTGGAACCGAATCGTAGTTGTTATTGAAGCCGGGCAGAGTGGCCGCGAGTACTCCATTGAGGTAAATTTCGGCGTCTTCGTCGTGCAAAACGGAAAACGATAACTCCGTCGGGATATTGTTGGGCAGCGTGAAGCGGCGCCGCATCCAAATATCGGAAGTCTGCCAATCGGTGCGAACGCCGTCCATCTCGTGGCCAAAGGGCGCGGCGCCGCTTTGCCACGATGAAGTATCAAAGTCCGATTTCTCCCAGCCATCAGCGGGCTTTTGAGTCGTATAAAGCCACATCTGCGGCGCGTCTTGAGAGGTCGGCACCAAGTCCTGGTTGACGGGACGCGGCGGCAAAGCCAGAAACTTTCCGCCGTTAGCCGCCTTTATAAAGTTCGGCAGAGGCTTCATGACCGCCCTATCGTAGGTCAACATGCCGTTGGTTTCTTCCTCGACATCGGAGATCTGTGTATAAACAACGGCGCTCGCGCCTTGTATATCGCGTAAATTATAAGCAATTTTGAGCAACTGCTGATAACGCTCGGTCAAATGCCATCCGTCGTGGATGATGGTGCCATAACCGAAGTTGGCCGCGCTCCAAACATGGTCTGGAACGCGCATACTGATGCCGCCAAACTCGCCGCATACCAGCGCCCGCGTTGCGTCGGGTTTGTCCACCGAAGGTTCGGGGTAAGTATGGGTATCGTTGACATCGCCAACACCAGGCGGCGTCGGGAGGCGGAACTGGCTCATCTTGCCATCAACAACCTGGTTATAGCCGCCACTGGCTGCATTGATCAGGCGCGTCGGGTCAAGGCGCCTGGTCAACAAAGCGAGTTGTTCCGTATCATGCTGACCCCAGCCTTCGTTGAACAATGTCCACACGACAATGCTCGGGTGGTTATAAAACTCAGCAATTTCGCGCTTCCACTCAATCAGCCATTGCGCCTTGGCCGCGTCGGAAAGCCCGTAGCTTTGGCCGTCGATGGAAGCGCCGAACATCTGCGGCATATCTTGCCAGACCAGCATTCCCAACTTATCGCAGTGATAATACCAGCGGTCGGGTTCGACTTTGGCATGTTTGCGCAGCAGGTTAAAACCTAATGTCTTGGCCGTTTCGATGTCAGAGCGCAACGCTTGGTCAGTCGGCGCGGTGAAGATGCCGTCCGGCCAATAACCCTGATCAAGAGCGCCGACCTGGAACACGAATTTGTTATTGAGGAAGATTCGAGTGCGTCCCTGCGCATCTTTGCCCAACGAAATCTTTCGCATCGCAAAGTAAGAATCCACGCTATCGGCGCGCGGGCCTTTGCCAAGCGTGACCTTTAAGTCATAAAGAAAGGGCGCGTCCGGCGACCACAATTTCGCGTTTGACAACGGGATGACAAGTTCGGCGTTGGCAATTCCAGTACTCGATGCCACGCTTTTCCCGTTAGTCATCACCGACACTTTAACCAATGTATAAATTGAAGCGTTGCCCTTTGATAGCACCGTCAAGTGCAACTGCGAGGCATCTACGTCGGGCGTGATTTTCAAGCTGTCAATGTGCGCGATGGGCACCGGCTCCAGCCACACGGTTTGCCAGATTCCAGTCGCTGCCGTATATAAAACTCCGCCGGAACGAAGTCGCTGCTTGCCAATGGCCTGCGAGTTTTCATTATCCACGGAAAGTGCGTTGGCCGTGGCGACCACCAATTCGTTCGTTCCCTCGCGCAAAACCGATGTAATATCGAAAGAAAAGCCATCGAAGCCGCCATAATGCGAGCCAACAATTTTGCCGTTGACCATAACTGCCGCATCATGGTTGACCGCACCAAAGTGCAGCAATACTTTCTGACCTTTCCAGGCAAGAGGAACCGCAAACTTGCGGCGGTACCACAGTTTTTGATCGGGAATACTCGGTTTTCCGACGCCGGAAAGAGCCGACTCGTAGGGATAAGGCACCAAAATTTGGCTGTTAAAAACAGTGGGCGCAGTGTCTGCACCACGCACCGTCAACGCATAGTCCCAAAGACCATTGAGGTTTTGCCAATCCCTGCGCTGCATTTGTGGTCGCGGATACTCGGGCAGAACATTTTCGGGAGAAACATCTTTAGCAAAACGGCTCATCAAGCGACCGCTCGCAGGCTGCCGAGCTTCTTGGGCCTGAAGAAATGTTAGCGGGAGCGCCAGCCCAATCGCGAGCATTGCACAGGTCAACAGAAATGGGTATCTCAAGGGTTTGTTCTTCATCAATTTGCTGTCCTTATGGCCGTCTGGATGGCCGTCTGGGTTAATCGAGTACTCGAAACGATGTACTTTGCCTTTTTCGCCGTTTTCCGATTCTGAACTCGCTCACTGAAAGCTGCTTTTTCTTGCTTAGCTTCAATAGACTAACCGGTTTGTCATAGACTATAATTTAGCAGGGCGGCGTTCAGGCGACAAGATTGTGATGCAGCTTATTTTTCGACTTATAGCTAAGCGGTTGTTAAAATTCGGTAACAGGTATTGTTTTGACATCTTCTAAACTTCTTTCAGATTCCGCGACCAGTCTCAGTCCGCCCACGATGTCGGACATTGCCGCGCGCGTGGGCGTGAGCAAAGTCACTGTGTCGGCAGTGCTCAGCGCTTCGGCGGGCAACCACACGCGCGTCGCTCCGGCCACGCGGCAACGCATTCTTGATGCGGCGCGCGAGATGAACTACACACCAAACGGCCTGGCAAAGATGTTTCGCCAGAAGAGAACTGGAATTATCGGGCTTTACATGGGCGATTGGATTCTCAATACCCACGACATGTTTTTGGCCGAAATTGTCAGTGGCTTGCAGCTGGGGTGCGACGAACATCGCCGAGATTTGCTCATCCACGGCACGTTTCGCGGTCAGTCGACAGAAGATATTTATCTTGAACTGATCAGTCGCAAAATTGACGGCCTTGTCATGTTCGCACGCGAGGGAGACGCGCTCGCGCAACGCCTGGCATCCAGCTCGATGCCGGTTGTCGCTATCGCCGATGCTGTGCCTGCCCTTCCATCGGTCGTCGTAGACGATTGTCTGGGTTCGCGGCTTATCGTGGACTATTTATTTTCTAAAGGCCATCAGCGCATTCTTTATCGCAACGGACGCTCTTTTCAAACCTCGGCAACGCGTCGCTATGAATCTTTCCTTGCGGCGGCGACCAAGTGCGGGATGACTGTGGTGGAAGACGCTAAACGCCAGGAGAACTTCGATTTTGCATTAAGCGAGGAAGAAAAGGCGATTCTGAACCAGCCTGCGAGTCAAAGGCCCACTGCTATTGTGTGCAACAACGACCTGCTGGCTTACCGAACCGTTGATTATTGCCAGGACACGAAACGGAGTGTGCCAAGTAAATTTGCCATTGTGGGCTTTGATGGGATGGTGCCGCAAATCCGACCCGCAGCAAAATTAACGACGATCTGTGCGCCCTGGTCACAGGTCGCTCAAACGGCTCTCGCACTGATAGTCCGGTGTCTGGAAGGTGGAGCGCTCCCGGTCGAAACGGTGCTTCCTGTTGAACTTGTAATTGGAGAAACCGCGTGACGAACGACAAAAGTAAGCCTCCAACAAAGCAATGCCGTCTTAACGGACTCTTGTTGCCGCTGGCGACAATTTTCGATGCCACAACTCATCGCAGAAGTGCTCACAAACTTTGCGACCACAGCGTAGACCACCGAGCCACACGAGTTGCAGTAAATGCTTCGGTTATGTGGTTTAACGGCATTGAATCTTTGTTCCAAGCGAACCAATCAAAACGAACTTTGGCAGCGTTTTGAGGCACAAAAGTCAGCGATGTAAGTGCTGAGAACCTGGTGTCAATGTCCATTAAAGTATGCACATTTTCTCAGTCCTTATAGAACGTTTGCCCCAAGCTGAAGAGCGAGGTAATTTCTTCATTTTTCAAGTTAGCTTTCTTGCGCGAGTGGACACGTCAGTGTAAATGCCGTACGAAATGGTGAGCAAAGCACTGCCGGATAGCTGTCATGTGCCGTCGAGAAAGTGACAGAATCGTGTGTGCCGTCTTCAAAGCCTTCAATCCAGACCTCTCCGCCGTGCGCTTCGACAATTTTTTGCACGGACAACAAACCCAATCCCGTGCCTTCGACATCCGCGTGGGTTTCGAGGCGCCCAAACGGCGCGAACAGGCGCGCGGCCTGCTCCCGCGTCAATCCCTGGTTTGTCTTCCCTTCGTCCATTACGGCGAGCCAGAGCACATCGTTGTGCGTCCGCCATGTGATGCGCACTTCACCATCCGAGTACTTGAGCGCGTTGCCGATCAGGTTCATCAGCACCGTCACCATCTTCATCTCGTCGGCGCAGATTGTGAAATCCTTGTCTTCGAGGGTGAGTGTATGACCGTGCGTGAAGCGTGGCTTCTGGAAGCTGGCGCCCGCTTCGACAACGGCGCGCACCGAAATGGGCTTGAGTTCGACCGGAACTGGTTGTGGAATAGAGTCGAATAAGTGGACAATGGGATAAGCTTTTTCAGAGAATGAAGGAGGTTATCCATGTCCCCGATTCGTAAACAATTCAGTGAAGAGTTCAAGCTGGAACTCAATCGAACTGCGCGCCAAGAAAACCAAAGGCGCGTTGAGGAAATGTTACAAACCATTGGCAGAGGAAACGCAACAGGGGCTTTGTGGCAAATGCTCAACGAACGAGCCACACACCTTCAAGTCGAAGGAGAACGCTTGAAGCGAGAGGAACGGCAACTGAGCGGAGAGATAGCGAATTTTGAAATAGACTTCGACGCCCAAACGTTCAAGACGACTTTGTGCGACTTCAAGAAACTGGCGTCGGTAGCCGAGCCGGAAGAGCTACAAAAGCTCATCCGCTTGGCGGTGCGGCGCATCGAGTGGATGCCCGAAGGCGTGCACCGCATACAGTTTTACTATCTGCCAAAAACGAAAAAGCCCCTGTCAAACGGCGACAGGAGCGAGTTCGCAACTAATGTACGATCTGGCGGACCCGACCGGATTCGAACCGGCGATCTCTTCCGTGACAGGGAAGCATGTTGGGCCACTACACCACGGGTCCATTGATGAAATTCTCAGTTTTGAGTTCTTAATTTTGAATTAGGAACCGCCATCATTGAGGATGGAGAACTCAAGATTGAGAACTGTCTGGCTGCGCAAGGAGGGACTCGAACCCCCGGTAGCCTGCTTGTAAGGCAGGTGCTTTAGCCACTAAGCTACTCGCGCGCTTACCATCCAAACGTTTTCAAGACAGTATTGAAGCGACAACGTTCAAGCGACAGCGGACATTAAATCTACCGCAAGGCGAGGCTTTCGTCAAGAGCTTGCGGCAAGAAAATCTCTCAACACAGGGATAGAAACAGTTCGATTTTCCAATCGAGTACTCGATTTCCCTCCATAAGCCCTTGTCACGGCGTAGCGAAAACGTTAGAATGTCGGTGCATTCGCAATTTCTTATTGCGACCAGGGCGATTAGCTCAGGGGTAGAGCACTACGTTGACATCGTAGGGGTCGGAGGTTCAAATCCTCCATCGCCCAGTTACCAAAACGGTCTGTATTGAACGTGAATTCACGGTTTGTGGTTGTCCGCATTCTGTTAAAACACCTCGATACAGGCCGTTTTGTTTTATTGCGAGTGTCCCCTAACTCTTCTTGCTACCGCGCCTTGAGCGTTTCAACTTTTGACTAACGCGACTTTTGACTAACGCGATCACGTCAAGCAGAGTTCTGTGTGCGACGCTGTTGCGGCGCTGCGTTTAAGGCGAGGTACTACTTGAATTCAGAACCGGAACCGGAAATGGAGCGCTTCTTCATTGGATGCGCTGGATGGAGCCTTCCCAAGTCGTACACGCAACACTTTTCGTCATCAGGAAGCCATCTTGAACGCTACGCCGCGCGTTTTCGAGGTGTCGAAATCAACTCGTCGTTCTACCGTCCGCATCGCCCGCAAACCTACGCAAAATGGGCGTCGTCCGTGCCGCAGCATTTTCGTTTTGCGGTTAAAGTGCCAAAAGTCATCACGCACGAAAAGCGCCTCAAAAATATCCGCGAGCCGCTCGATAAATTCTTGGATGAAGTAACAGAATTAGGCGACAAACTCGGCCCGTTGCTGGTGCAATTGCCGCCCAGTTTGGCTTATGAAAAAGATGTCTCCACGAACTTTTTTGGCGTCTTGCGCGAAGTGTTCGCTGGACAAGTCGTGTGCGAACCGCGCCACGCCACATGGTTTGAACATGAGGCCGATACTCTATTGGAAAAATTTCAAATTGGTCGTGTAGCGGCTGATCCCGCGCTATTGCCACAGGCCTTTGAGCCTGGCGGATGGAAAAGTCTGGTCTATTATCGACTGCACGGTTCGCCAACAATTTACCGCTCGGCTTATTCGCCTGAATTCTTGGATCACTTAGCGACCAGCCTTCAAAAACAAAGGCAGCAGCCAATTCCAGCATGGTGCATTTTTGACAACACAGCCGAAGGAGCCGCCACCGGCAACGCTCTCGACCTCATCAAGAGTGTAAGTTGAAGTCGGGCCGATTTTAATCAGCCACTTGGCAACAAGCCGCAGCAATAATCCAAGTGCGGTCGCTTGGAGCGAAGAAATCATCGTGTGCGATACAATTCAAAAGTGTTTGGCGCATTGCGGCACAATGACTTTTCCATCAATTGAAACGAGAACAAATTATGAACACCAATAACAATCTGCCCATGCGCGTGCTGGGCAAAACAGGCTTTGAAGTTTCTGAGATCGGCTTTGGCGCGTGGGCGATTGGCGGCAGTTGGGGCGAAGAAGTGGACGAAACAACCGCTTTGGCCGCGCTGCACGCCGCGATTGACGCTGGCACCAACTTCATCGACACCGCGGATGTTTATGGCGGAGGACGCAGCGAACGCTTGATCGGCCAATTGCTCAAGGCGCGCAGCGAGCGCATTTACGTCGCCACCAAAATGGGGCGCAACAACGGCTGGAACGATTCTTACTCCGCAATCGAAGGAGCAGCGGCGGCTTCGCTCAAAAATCTGGGCGTCGAAACGCTCGATTTGGTGCAACTGCATTGTGTTTCGATGGAAACCTTGCGCGGCCCGGTTTGGGAACATCTCGAAACGCTGAAAAGTAAAGGCCTGATTCGTTTTTACGGCGCCAGCGTGGAAAGCATCGAAGAAGGTTTGCACTGCATCGAGTACTCGAACTGCGCGAGTTTGCAAGTCATCTTCAACATTTTTCGTCAACGCTTGATCGACGAACTTTTTCCCGCCGCTCAAGCCGCCAATGTCGGACTGATCGCGCGCGTGCCGCTGGCGAGCGGAATCCTGACCGGCAAGTTCGGCAAAGATCACCAGTTTGCCCCCGATGATCATCGCAACTTCAACGCGGACGGCCAAAGTTTCAACGCGGGCGAAACGTTTGCTGGCGTGCCCTTTGAACGCGGCGTTGAGTTCGCCGAGAAAATTCGCGCCATCATCGGCGACGATGCGCCGCTCTCAGCCCAAGCTTTGCGCTGGATTTTAGATTTCGAGGCGATTAGCACCGTCATTCCAGGCGCCAAAACGCCCGCGCAAGCGCAGCAAAATGCCGTCGCCGCGACCTTGCCGCACCTTAATTCCGAAGTTCATGCCGCGCTGCAACAGCTTTATCGCACTGAAATCGAGCCTTTGATTCGCGGCGCTTATTAAATTTGGCCTGAAGTGAAACTTTTTACGAAAAAGAACTATCGAGTACTCGATAGCTGCTAAATCCTTTCGTTAAAAATCGCGCGGCACGCCACAAGTGCAAGTGCAAGTGCAAGTGCAGCAAACCGAAGTTAGTCGTCTTGCAGCCAGCCTTGTCGCAGGGCCAAGCGCACGAGGTCGGCTCGGGACGAGAGTTCCAGTTTTTCCATGCTGCGCGCTTTGTGGGTTTCCACCGTTTTAATGCTCAAGTGCAAGCGTTCGGCGACTTCGCGGTTGGTGTAGCCGCGAGCGATGTCCGCCAGCACTTCGGCTTCGCGCGCGCTGAGCTTCTCAAGACCGTTGTCGTTGGTGGTTCGCTGAACGTAATCGTTGACGACAAGGCTGGTCACGGCGGGGTCGAGATAGGTTCCGCCCGTCATCACGACGCGGATCGCTTTGGTCAATTCTTCGGAGATCGTGCGTTTGAGAACGTAACCCACAGCGCCCGCTTTGAGCAGTTGCCGCACATGAACAGCGTCGGCGTATCCTGTCAGCACGACGACTTTGACTTGCGGGCAAAGGGTTTTGAGTCGCTCCGTCGCTTGTGCGCCATTGAGGTGCGGCATCGAAACATCCATCAAGACGACATCCGGCTGCATCGCTTCGATTTGCCGGCACGCGGTTTCGCCGTCTCCCGCTTCGCCGACGATTTCCATGTCAGGCTGCGAGTTGATAAGCAACTTCAACCCGTCGCGCAACACCGCATGATCGTCCACGACAAAAATACGCAGTTTCTTCATGGTTGTTCTCGTTGTAAAAGCGTTGTTGCACACTCTGCGCGGGTTGCGTTTGTAGGGACATGGCTTGCTATGTCCGCGACGCCGTGTTGAATACGACACGAATTGACGTATCAGCGAATATTGTACATAAGGGACATGGCAAGCCATATCCCTACAAGTTGTCGTCGTGACAACTTCATCAAAAAATGCTCTAAGAATCTGTTTTGGAAGTCCTTAGCAAAACAGATTCATAAGAAAGCGCAATTCGAGTACTCGATTCCTTACCTTTCATTTTTCCGAGCGTTCAGCGAGACGCGCGCGTAAACCGTTGTTCCGCTCTCGGGCGACGATTCGATGGTCAGTGTGCCGCCGACAAGCTCCAAGCGTTCCATCATGCCCAGCAAGCCCAAGCGCTGCGGCATCGGTGACAGGTTGCCGCTTTCGTCGTGCTCGACCTCGAAGCCGCAACCATCGTCTTCCACAATCGCCACGACATCGGCGCCGCGATGTTCGAGCAGCACGCTGACCTGGCGCGCTTTGGCATGGCGCTGCACGTTGTTCAAGGCTTCCTGCACCACGCGATAAAGCGTTGTGTCCGGCGTCGTATCCACCGTTGTATCCGGCGTCGTGTCCACGCCCGAAGATGGGCGCGACGCCGAACCCGAACTTCCGCTTGGCGTTGCGCGCGACACGAAGTCGGACTGAATGGCGCTTTGTTCGCTCCATTCCTGCACATATTGACGCAAGGCGGGTTCCAGACCGAACGTGTCGAGCGCGGCGGGCCGCAATTCCCACGCTAAACGGTGCATTTGCTCCATCACGCTGTTGGTCATCTCCTGCATATTTTCCACGCGCTGATTGAAAGACGGCGGGCGCAAACCGGTTTCCTGAATATCCGGCAGCGATTTCAAGCCCATCAGCAAAGCTGTGAGTTGCTGTCCCATCTGGTCGTGCAATTCGCGCGAAATGCACAGGCGTTCTTCTTCCTGGACGGTCACGACGCGTTGCAGCAGTTGCTCGCGCGCGCGTTCGGCGCGTTGGCGATGCGCCACTTCACGGCGCAGTTCCGCCGTGCGTTCGAGTACTCGTTGCTCCAAATCGTCGCGCGCCGCCTTGAGTTCGTCTTCCATGCGCTTGCGAATTGTCATGTCGCGCAAAATCTTGGCGAAGCCGCGCACGTCGCCGTTTTCGTCGCGTAATGCCATCATCACGCCGCTGGCGAAAAAGCGCTCGCCGTTTTTCTTGACGTGCCAGCGTTCATCGGGCGCGCGGCCTTCGCGCGCGGCAGTTGCGAGTTCCTTTTGCGGTTCGCCGCGCTCGCAATCTTCGGGCGTAAAAATCAGTGTGGAGTTTTGCCCGATGAACTCGCTTTCTGCGTAACCAAGTACTCGTTCCACGCCGCTGTTCCAACTGACAATGACGCTATGCGCATCCATCATGTAAATCGCGTAATCTTCGACGCCTTCGATGAAAACGCGGTAACGTTCTTCGCTGGCGCGCAACGACGTTTCGGCGGCGTGTTGCGCGCTCATATCGAGCACATATTCGACGTTCTCGTTGGGGGCCAATCGCGTTGCGGCGAACAAGCCCCACCAACGCGAACCGTCGGGCCGCTGCATTTCTTTTTCATAAGGCGTGGCGCGCCCATCCGTCTCGAGTTCTGCAATCGCCTGGCGCGTGCGTGGCATCCATTCGGGCAGCGTAATCTCGGAGGTTTCGATGTGAGCGTTCAACTGCTCGCGCGAAAAGCCAATCATCTTCAAATAAGCGTCGTTGGCGTCGGTCAAAACGCCGTTGTCGTCAAAGAAAACCACGCCCACAGTTTCGATTTCCAGGGCTTTTTGCAGGCGCGCGCGGTTTTCGCTCAACGCTTCTTCAACGACTTTGCGCTGCGTGATGTCGATGATGAACTCCACGCACTCCGATTCGCGTCCGCTGCCGCTGAGCCGCGTCGGTGCGAAAAGTCCCCACCAGCGCGTGCCGTCGGGACGTATCATTTGCTTTTCATAAGACGGCGATTCGCCTCGCTCGGCGAGATTTTGCGCGATGCGCATCGTCGGCTCGATAAACTCCGTCGCCGTCAGCTTTTCCCAATGCGTCGTGGTGCGCAACTCTTCCACCGTGTAGCCGCACATACGCCCGAAGGCTTCGTTGGCATCGTGCATTCGCCCGTCGAGGCCGAAGAAAAGCACGCCCACAGTGTCAATGGAAAGCGCGCGGCGCATACGCCCTTCGCTTTCGCGCAACGCGGCATCGGCGCGATGGCGCTCGAGATATTCTCCGGCTGTCCAGGCCAGCATATCCATCAAGCGCAGTTCGTGTTCGCTCGGGCGATGCAGATGGCGAAATTGAGTACTGATTACGCCGATGGTTTCTCCCGCGCGGTTCACCATTGGCGTCGATTGTGCGGCGCGAATCGCGTCGGCGCAAGCGGCTTCGCCCGCCCCGGTGCCTTCCAAACCGGGGAAACCTGCCGTATCTTCGATGATCAGGCGCTGCCGCTGAACGCGCGCCACTTCGCATCCCATTTCCAAGCCTTCGTAACGAAAAAAGGAAATGAAAGCACTATCGTCCGCGTAACCTTGCCAGACGAACATTTCCAAGCGCGCGCCATCGGCGCTGAGCATTTGCACGCAGCCGCGATCGGTTCCGGTGAACTCACAGGCAACCGCGAGCACGTCGCGGAACGCCGCCCTGACATCGCTTTGATCCGCCAGTTTTGATTGCAGTTCGTAAAGACGACGCATTCCCACCAAATCCGCCGCAATGAGCGATTCTCTTTGCAGCAGCGCTTCTTCATTCTGTTTGCGCTGCGTGATGTTTTGCGTGATGCCGACGAAACGCGGCTGCCCGTCTGCGCCGTTTTGCAGCGCGCCCTGACTGTGAAACCAGAACGCTTCGCCGTTGGCGGGATTGACCAGGCGATATTCGGATTCGTAGTGGCCGCCGTTTTCGAGTACTCGATTGATGGCAGCGACCGTCGCTTGAATATCGTCGGGATGAATCAACTCGAACGTGCGGTCGATGTTATCGAGCAGAGGAAAACCAACGACGTTTTCCGTGTTGCTCGACCATTCCAAATGGCGCGTTTGCGGATTGATTTCCCACGAGAAAATTTGTCCCGCGTTCATGGCGATTTGCAAGCGTTCGTTGAGCTTGCGCACTTCGTTTTCCGCGTTGGTGCGGTCTGTCACATCGCGCGTCGAACCCGCAACGCGATCAACGGTTTGGCCGTCGTCGCCGAAAACCGGCGCGAAGATGTATTCGTAAAACTTGTTCTCGCCCGCAGGACTGAGAAACGCGGTGTCGTCGCGCACGGCTTTGCCAAACGCGAAAACTTCCTCGATTTGATTTTGCAAGCGATGGGCTAAAGCGGCGGGATACTCCAGATCGAAGAAGTTTTTGCCGACGATTTCTTCAAAGGAGATTTGCAGCAAATCGAGCAAAGGCTGATTCGAGTACTCGAAGCGTCCCGCGCGGTTGAAGATATACGCGAAGTCGCTGATCGAAGTCAGCGTCGTATCGAAAAGCCGCGTTTGCTGTTCCAATTGTGCCGCTAAATCGCGCAGTTCGTTTCCCTGATTTTGGCGCGTCAACGCTTCGATTTGAGCTTTCAATTCCCGATTGGCCGCGAGCAGTTTTTCATTGGCCGCCTGCAAGTCTTCGTGGCTGGCACCGCTTTCGTCGGCGTCGGTTGCGCCGCCATCGAGAAGCGCGGCAAAACTTTGTTCGGAATCGGTTGCAACGAGTTCTTTTTGTGATGGCGTCATGGCAATTCTCCACCGCACAGTTTACCTTTTAGTACGTTGCCGCTTGATGCGGAAGAGTCGTAGGGACGCAGATTTCTGCGTCCGTTGTGTGCAAGTTTGAATCAGCGGACGCAGAAATCTGCGTCCCTACGAGAACGTATCGAGTACTCGAACCATTGGCCAGCAAAAAGAAAGCAACTTTTCTCAAGAACCGCGTCAAGTCGCGCTGTTTTGGCGAACGCAGTTGGCGCAACCATTTCCCTTTCGAGTACTCGATAACGCTCGATTTCGTTGCCGCTCTCTTTGCGCGTGTGCTATCCTGCTATCGGACAATATCACCGGAGGAATCCAAAGCTGTGACTAATCAAACATCGTCGAATGGCGCTTCTGCGTCAACCAATAAACGTGTGTGGCTGTTCCGCGAAGGCAAGAAAGAATTACGCGACCTGTTGGGCGGCAAAGGCGCCAACCTCGCCGAAATGACCAATATCGGTCTGCCCGTACCGCCCGGCTTCACCGTCACGACCGAAGTCTGTACCGAATATTACGCCAACGGCAAAAAAATTCCGGCGGGCCTGATGGACGATGTGCGCGCCGCTGTCGCCGACGTGGAAAAGCAGATCGGCAAAAAGTTCGGCGATACCAAAAATCCGCTGCTGTTTTCTGTCCGCTCCGGCGCCAAGTTTTCGCTGCCCGGCATGATGGATACCGTACTCAACTTGGGCTTGAACGATGAAGCCGTCGAAGGATTGGTCGCCGTGACTGGCGGCAATTCGCGCTTCGCCTATGATTCGTATCGCCGCTTCCTGATGATGTTTTCCGACATCACCCTCAAAGCCGATTATCCAGGGCTGAGCAAAGAAGGTTTCGAGCATATCTTGACCGATCACAAAGCCAAGTTGGGCAAGGTCGAAGACACCGAACTGACGGGCGACGATTGGAAAGCCTTGTGCGAAATCTACAAAGAGTTTTTCCGCAAGGAAACAGGCCGCGATTTCCCCAGCGATCCGTATGAACAGCTCGAAACGTCGATTACCGCCGTTTTTCGTAGCTGGAACAACGAGCGCGCGATCATTTATCGCAACAAGGAAAAGATTTCGCACAGCATTGGAACCGCTGTCAACGTGCAGTCGATGGTGTTCGGCAACCTGGGCGAAGATTCGGGTTCGGGCGTCATGTTCACGCGCAACGCCGCGACTGGCGAAAACGTGATCTACGGCGAATATCTGCCCAACGCGCAGGGCGAAGACGTGGTTGCTGGCGTGCGCACGCCGAAAGAAATCGCCGAACTGGAGCGCGACAACAAGACGATTTATGATGAATTGATCGCCAACGCACGCCGCCTGGAAGACCATTACAAGGACATGCAGGACATCGAGTTCACCATTGAAAAGAACAAACTGTTCATCCTGCAATGCCGCAGCGGAAAGCGCACGGGAACCGCCGCCATTCGCATCGCGGTCGAAATGGTGAACGAAGGCTTCATCACCAAAGAAAAAGCCGTGCAAATGGTGGCGCCAGGCGGCTTGGAGCAGGCGCTGCATCCTCGCTTGAAAGATACCAAAAGCGCGCGCATCATTCTCAAGGGCTTGAACGCAGGCCCGGGCGGCGCTGTCGGCAAAGCGATTTTCTCATCGGAAAAAGCGGCTGAACTGGGCAAAGACGGCGCGGGCGAAGCCGTCATTTTGTGCTCGCAGGAAACCACGCCGGACGACTTGAAGGGAATGCTGGCGGCGCAAGGAGTACTCACAAGCCGCGGCGGACGCACTTCTCACGCCGCTCTGGTGGCGCGTCAGTTCGGTATCCCGACAATTTGCGGCTGCTCCGAAATGAGAATGGATGGCCATCACGCGACGAGTTTCACCACGCCGGACGGAACCGTCATCAACGAAGGCGACTGGATTACGATTGACGGCAGCGACGGTTTGGTTTACGAAGGCGCGTTGGAAGTCGAGGAAGCCGGACAAAGCGGCGATTTCGGCACCTTGATGGGCTGGGCCGACGGCTTCCGCACGATGGGCGTTCGCACCAACGCCGACACGCCCGAACAGGCCGCCGAAGCGATTCGCATGGGCGCCGAAGGTATCGGGCTTTGCCGCACGGAACATATGTTCCTGGAAGAAGATCGCCTGCCGATTGTGCGACGCATGATTTTGGCGAGCAACGACAGCGAGCGTCAGGCGGCCTTGGACGAATTGCTTCCTGTACAGAAAGAAGATTTCGTCGGCATCTTCCACGCTATGAATGGCAAGCCGGTCACGGTTCGCTTGATTGATCCGCCGTTGCACGAGTTTTTGCCGAATCAGGTCGAATTGGCGACTGAAGTGGCGACCTTGAAAGCGCAGGGCAAAGCCGACGCGGAAAAAGAAGCGCTGCTGCGCAAAGTCAACGACTTGCACGAACAAAACCCGATGCTGGGCTTGCGCGGCGTGCGCTTGAGCATCGTCTTTCCAGGCATCGTCGAAATGCAGGTCGCGGCGATCATCGGCGCTGCGGCGCAGGTCAAGAAAGAAGGAATTGATGTTCATCCCGAAATCATGATTCCTCTGGTCGGACACGTCAACGAACTGACGCACGTCAAAAGCCAGCTCGAAGCGATTGCGAAGAAAACGGAGAAGGAAGCTGGCGTCGAAGTGGCGTATATGTTCGGCACCATGATCGAAGTGCCGCGCGCCGCTTTGACATCGGAAGAGATCGCCAAAGAAGCGAGTTTCTTCTCGTTCGGCACCAACGACTTGACGCAGATGACGTTTGGCATGAGCCGCGACGATGCCGGTTCTTTCTTGCCGACGTATATCAAGGAAGAGATTTACAAGGAAGACCCGACGGTTTCGATTGACCAGACCGGCGTTGGTCGCCTGATGGAAATCTGCGTGGCGGACGCCAAAAAGGTCAACCCAACGATCAAGCTGGGCATTTGCGGCGAACACGGCGGCGACCCCGACAGCGTCAAGTTCTGCCACAAACTGGGCTTGAACTACGTGAGTTGCAGCCCGAAACGCGTGCCCGTCGCGCGTTTGGCTGCAGCACAAGCGGCATTGGAAGGCACAAAGTAGTAAGCGAAAGGGCAGCCAAGATTATTGAATCTTGGCTGCCCTTTTAGCGGAGGTTTCACTAAATATGGATATACAAAAAGAGAAGCTCCAACTGATAATTGAAAATGTTCGTAGTCTGGCTGGTAGGCACGAACCAACTGTCAAACCTTTGACAATAGTCACTGGAGAAAATAGTGCTGGCAAAACAAGCTTTCTTTCTGTATTCTCCATTATCTCAGATTCTTCATATTTTCCTCTGCGCCCCAGATTTAATGCGGTTCCTTATAATCTGGGCACATTTGAAACCATTGCAACTGTGAAAGCTGGCAAAAGTGGACGTTCGAGAAGTTTTACAATAGGGTACAAAAAGTCATTAACAGAAGACGTGAAAGAGGTTGTAGCCACTTATATCCCAAGAAGTGGCCACTCTGAACTCAGTAAGCTGTGTGTAAGTAAATTCGGTGAAAAAGCCACGTTGGAGTGGAACTCTGAAGAGGAGTGCTACGAAGTAGCTCTTGAGTACAAAGTAAAAAATAAACCCAAGACTTTACAGTTCAAATTAGACATAGGCGCATTGCAGAAAGCCAGTGCGGACCTCACACAAGCGATTCTCATAAGTTGGATGATGGAGCAAAGAAAGAGAGGAGCGACATTTAACACGGGAGTGGAATTAGTGGAGGTTCTCTATAGGTTATTTGGATCTATAGCTTCTATTAAGTCTACTTCAGTAGCTCCAATTAGAACAAAGCCGAGAAGGACTTTCGATGATTATAAGGAAACTTATAGTCCAGAAGGTGAACATGTGCCTTTCATAATGAACTTGATGCAGTCTGAAAATTCAAATACTGCCAATCTCCTCAAAAATACTTTAGAGAGCTTTGGAGTTGAATCCAAGCTATTCAAAAAAATTGAAATAAAAAAACTTGGGAAGAAATCAAATAGCCCTATAGAACTGTCCGTAGTTACTTCGGGCAGACCCATGAACCTTTTAGATGTCGGTTATGGTATCAGCCAAGTTTTGCCCATCATAGTTCAAAGCGTTCTTTCAGAAGACGACTCTTGGTTGCTTCTACAACAACCTGAAGTTCACTTACATCCACGAGCGCAAGCAGCCCTCGGAAGTATGTTTGTTCGTCTCGTAAAAGATCACAACAAGCACCTTGTGATTGAAACTCATAGCGATTATATTTTGGATCGCGTAAGGCAAGAGGTGGCTGCTGGAATGCTGTCGCCTGATGAAGTTCAAATCCTGTTTTTTGAGAAAACAGGTGCGGATACACGTATACACGAAATCGGCTTGGACAAACAAGGAAATATAGTGAATGCTCCTCGCTGCTACAAAACATTCTTTTTAGAAGAGGAACTCAGGACTTTAAAAAGGACAGGTGGTGTATAAGTGTGTCTTATAATAGATGTAAATATAGCGTCTTTAGTTTTACTACAGCACGATGATCCTGATTTTTGTGATGTCCACAAATTTATATTTACAGGTAACGGCGCGAACGTCGTCCTGTATTACTGCGAGCACATGATTTGTGAAAATCATAACACTGCAATCAGAAAGATAATATTAGAATTGGATAGAGCTGGCAGGGCAAAACAATACGATGCAAATGCGGTGTCTGAAGAAATTGTTAATTTACAGAAGAGCCGATTGTGTTGTTCAAATGATCAACATATCATTGCTCTGGCACGAGTAAGTGGTGCAAGATTGCTCTGTTCAAGAGACAATAATCTTTCATCTGATTTTACTAATCCACAGATTCTCAATAATCCGCGTGGTAAGGTGTATAAAAAACGGACTCACAAACACTTGCTTCGTAAACTATGTTCTTGAGAAACATAACATTATTACATTAAGGTTTTAACGCATATCGAGTACTCAATCTTCACCAAGCCGCGACATGACAAGTGCGCCGTGCGTCGCTTATACTGCAACATATATTTCGCAGCCAACGCGAAGCGCAAGCGAGGTCAAGATTATGGGCGATAAATCTCCGAAAGCGACGCAAAAGCAAGCATCCCAGAAGCAAAGCAAGGACAACAGCGCGCAGAAAAAGAAAACCGACGCGACAAGCGCCAAGCAAGCCGCCGGCAAAGACAAAAAGTGATGTTTCAGCCATGAAAAGGACGAATCGAGTACTCGATTCGTCCTTTTTGCTTTCATACACTGCAATTTTATCCGCGTTTCTCAGCGATTTTTGCCCGCCACATAATCGCCTTTGCTGTCCAGACCGACCATCGGCAAAGACGGCGTTTGGCCTGGCAAAGTCGTGTAAGATGATTTTATGGGCACACCGCCGTTATCCACGCCGTCTGGCCCGATGCTCCACAAAGTATAAGCATTGCCCGACAGTTTGTAGCGCAAAATTTCGCCGCCACCAAATGGATCGGCGGGAACGTGTTTCAGATAATGCGGAACAAGAGCCGCCAGATTCGGCGGATATGTTTTGTGATCGAGTTGATACGCGTGCAAGCCAAGTGTTGTCAGCCAGAGCGCGTTTCCGGCATCGTTGCGTGCGAAGCTGGTTAAAATCAGAGGTGAATCAAGAACGATAACTTCGGTTATCGGATCATTGGGCGGCAAAGGTGCTTTTGGCGCCAGATACGGCAAGCGCGCGTTGGCGATTTGCGTATCATAAACGCGCGCCACATTTTCTGCAACAACGCGTTTCGACAAGGCGAAAATCGTCAAATGCTGAAGCGGAGACAGGATTGGTGTGAAGGTTTTGCGCCATGAGGGATTATTGTGCATCCCTCGCAATAAAAGAGACAGGCCGAGCCATTTATCTTCCTGCCAGGCGTTCGCTGCCGTGAAGCGCCGATTGTAAAGCGTTTCCAAACGCCCAATCGCGGCTCGTGTTTGTTCGCTGTTCAAATGATCGGTATCGTCCCAGTCGCCGTGACGACCGATTGCTTCGACAGCGCTGCCAACCAGGGTTGGCATCAACGGCCCGCCCTGCGCCATATCGTTGCCCAATTGCACGATGTCCAATCGACTTTGCACCGCGCCATTCCAATCGCCGCTCATCTCGCGCGTATGAACTTCGATGATTTTCTCGCGCGCCAATTGACGCATCTTTGCCCAGGAACGAAGAGCGAACGGGCTATCCGAACGCATATCAGGCGCCAGACACGGCGTTTTTAGCGCAGTTTGAAACAAAGCAAAACCGGCAGCGTTCGATTGAAGCCACGCTCGTCGATTCGCCAGCGAATATTTTTGCGCGCGGATTTTGGGATCAGTTGGCGGGCTTGCGTCATCAATTTCATCGACATGAGGATTAGCCGTTAGGATCATCTGCGCCGTGCGCACATACAAGTCAAAGCCGTTGGGCGCAGGCAATTTCGGATACGGCGGAATCGGTACCTGCGGATCGGCATCCAGCGTGCGGCGCCACGCACTTGTCCCGACGATGATTGCCAGTGCAAAGCTGGTACTCAACAACAATTTTCCAGAGCGTGGTTTTTTCGTCATGTTCGCCATAATCGAGTACTCGAACCTGACTTAAACCGTTACGCCGCGCTCGATTTTCCATTTCGTGCCGTCGGTCGTGTCTTCTAAAACCACGCCCAAAGTTTTCAATTGATCGCGGATTTGGTCGGAGGTTTTCCAGTCGCGGCGTTCGCGCGCGGCGTTGCGCACACCAATTAAAACGTCCAGCAATTGCGGCGTCAGCGCGTCGCCGATTTCCTGCGCCTTGAAGGTGAAACCCAGCGTTTCCAGAGCGCGCCGCGCGGCTTGCGCGACTTCAATATCGTGCGTGCGATTCCATTCGCCGACGGCATCGAAAACTGCCGCAATCGCTTCGGGCGTGTTCAAATCGTCGCTCAAGGCCGCTTCAAATTGTTCGGCAAAATATGCCGCGTGGGAACCATTCGAGTACTCGATAGTCGCCGATTCGGTCGCCGATTCGTGTTCGAGCAACGCGTTTTCTAATCGCTGCCAGGCGCTTTTCGATTCTTCCAATTTCTTGGAGGAGTAATCCAATGGCGAGCGCGGATGCGTCATCAAAAACAGCAAGCGCCACACGTTGGCGTCCGCCAATTTGAGCGCGTCGCGCACTGTCAGGAAATTGCCCAGGCTTTTGCTCATCTTGCGGCCTTCAACGCGCAGTTCGCCGCAATGCCACCAGATTTTGGCGAAACTTTGGCCTTCGCCCAGAAAACTTTCGCTTTGCGCGACTTCATTTTCGTGATGCGGAAACACCAATTCGCGCGCGCCGCCGTGAATATCGAAGTTTGGTCCCAGAATATTCAACGCCATCGCCGAACATTCGATGTGCCAGCCCGGGCGACCGTTTCCATACGGCGATTCCCACGACGGTTCGCCCGCTTTGGCGCCTTTCCACAAAGCGAAATCCAGCGGATCGTCTTTCAGTTCACCGGTCTCAACGCGTGCTCCGGCTTCCAGTTCTTCGGGTTTCTGGCCGGAAAGTTTGCCGTAATCTTCGTCTTTGGAAACATCGAAATAAACGTCGCCGCCTTTGGCATAAGCGAAACCTTTGTCTTCCAAGCCTTTGATCAAATCCAAAATCGGGATCATGTTATCCGAGACGCGCGGATATTCATGCGCCGGCAAAATGCCCAGAGCGCGCGTATCGTCCAGCGCTTCATCGGAAAAGCGCTTCGCCAAAGCCAAAGGTTCCTCGCCAGTTTCGCGCGCGCGATTGATGATTTTGTCTTCGACATCGGTCACGTTTTGGATGTGCTGGACGCGCAAACCGCGCGTTTCGAGTACTCGACGCAGCACGTCATACGCCATAAAAGCGCGCGCGTGGCCGATATGCAGCGCGTCGTAGGGCGTGACGCCGCAAACGTAAAGCGAAACCACGCCGGGTTCACGCGGCATCAATTCTTCGCGCGCGCGCGACAGCGTATTTTGCAGAAAAAGTGGGGTAGATAAAGAGAAATTTGAAATAGACACGCGCGCAAGTTTAGCGCAGATGAGCCACGTTGGAGAATCGCAAAACGCACAAACCCCGAGCGCAATTAGAGAACGCGCGGCGCGTCATCAATGCCGTCGGCGGCCATCGAAAGCCCATCCGATTCCGAGGATGCGTTGTGTTGCGACGATCCGCTGGCTCCGTCTTGAACCGAATTGGCCGCCATAGGGAAAGGTCGACGCGACAAAACGTCTTGCATCAGCCCTTGCAAATGTTGATGCAACGGCTCATCGGTTTCATCGTGCACGTCTTCATCTTCGGAAAAGACGAACGAGTACTCGCTTTCGAGTTCGCCCAGCTGCGCGTTTAGCACATTGGCATTTAGCACATTGGCGTTTAGCGCCGCTGAAGTTTGCGGCGATGCGTCATTGGCAGAAAGGTTAGCAACTTCAGGATTGGCAGCAGCGAGGATAGAACTCATGGTGCAGGCGCGGCACCAGCGGTCGGCGGCGCGTTCGCCAGTCGCAGCCGTGTTCGGCATCAGCGCCAGAAAACTCAGGCCCACAAACGGCGCATCGCTGAGCGTGACCACTTTGTCGGCCTTTCGGCAACTGCGACGCATCACAATCGCGGCGCCTTGCTCGGCTTGAGAACGTTCAGCTTCGTTCAAACGCGATGTCGCTTCGTTCCAGTTGGGAATGACGCACAACAACAAGGCGAATTCGCGCATTGTGCCATTGTAGGTCATGTTTTCTTCGATCCAGCGCGACACAGCGCTCCACGCCAAAGGCAACGGCGGTGCGGGCAACGCGGTCTGCACAGGCGCTTCGCTTTCGATGATGCGCCGCAGATGTTCGACGCCGCGCTTCACCAAATACGCCGCGTAGTTGACCGAAATTCCCATCTGCCGCGCGATTTCGGTCTTGGAATGCTCGCCATAATAAAACAAAGTCACGGCGCGCTGTTCCAGGTCGCGCAGTTGTGGAATCGCCGCGTTCAGCGTCAAGCGGTTTTCAACCGAAGTCGAAAGCGGTTCCAGCGCAGAATCGGTTTCATCGTAAGAATGCAATTTTGGCGCGCCGTTTTCGTCTTCGCTTTCGGTATCCAACGAAGTGACCGCCAAAACGTTGCCAGAATCCAGTACGCGACGCACGACGTTCGTTTGCATATCGAGCGCGGAGGCGATTTCTTCTGCTTGCGGGGGACGCCCCAGTTTTTGAGTCAAATCGTCGGTGGCGCGCAAAATTTGTCCGCGCAATTCGGCGTGCCAGCCAGGTTCATGGATCATCTTGCCCAGGTCGCGCAGATAATGGCGCATTTCGCCAGCGATGAGGTGACACGCATACGTCGAAAAACGGACGCCTTTGTCGGGATCGAAGCGATCAACGGCTTTGATCAGGCCGATGCTGCCTTCTTGGAGCAAGTCTTCCAAAGGTTCGCCAGACGACAGAAAAGTGCGCGCGCAATGATCGACGAGCGACGAATGCAGCAAAACCAGGTAGTCGCGCAAAGGCTGGCGATTGCCGCCGCGCAAGTCGTCCGCCGCGCCGCGCAAGCGCCGAAAATAATTGGCCACGCTGTCATCGCTGGCACGAACTGAGGGCAAGGGCAATGACGATTCTTGAAACGTTTCGGAAGGCAAAGTTTCCATAAGAAAACCGTATAACAAAAGTCGAGTACTCGAAAGTCGAAAACTCGTCGTTTCAAACGCCTATTTCGGATGCCAGAGAAAACGCATCAGAAAACGGCGGACGGAGAAGGCGCTGCTTGAAACGCGGCGAGTGAAAGGTAAATAACGACGGCGATGCCCAGTGCAATCAAGGCTGACGCCAAGACTATGATACCCCAAAATGGCGGACGGTAATCGTCATTGTCAATAGCGCGACGCGCCAGTATCCAATTTCCCAGTGCAAACGGCATCATTGCCAAGCCAATTACCGCAAAGAACAAGCCCAGATGAATCGCGTGCAAGTGCCCATGCACCAAAGTTGTTTGCGGCGTCATCGCACTTAAGCGCACGATAACAACACCAAAACCCATCATCGCAACGGAAGTGCGCAGCCACGCCAGAAACGTCCTTTCGTTCGCTAAATGATCGGTGACGTGTCGCGCGCGTTCCATTGCCACAAGTTTAACGCGTTTGCGAAATTAAAATATCGCACTCTGCACGATTTGTTTCATTAAGCTTTGTTGGCGCGACAAGTACATTGGCGACCACAAATACAACGCTCAACTTAATTCATCCATCGGCCCGATAGCCACAGTCGCGGCGCGCTCGAACGGCTTGACTTCGAGTACGCGATTGACATCTTCCAGCGAGACATCAAGCAGCAATTTCAAAGAATCATCCGCCGATTTTTCTTCGCCGCGATACATCCAATCGAAACCGACGGCGCGCAATCGTCCCATCGGCGTTTCCGCGCCCAAAACCGTGCTCGAAGCCATGCGTCGCTTGGCGCGCTCCACTTCTTCAGCTTTCAAACCGTTCGCGCACGCTTCGCCAATCACATTTTGAAAGACGTTCAAGGCTTCTCCAGCGCGCGCGGGATCGGCCAGAATGTATCCGTAAAACGTGCCATCGCCGTCGTTACCTTCGTGCCCGATTTGTGCGGCTTCGGCAATTCCCGGATGCACCAGCGACCAATACAAACGCGAACCATCGCCCGCACCAATCGCTTCGCAGGCGACCGCAGCCGCGTAACGTTTGGGGTCTTGCATCGCGTAGCCAGGTGCCATCATCGCAATGTGAGCGCGATTGAACTTGTCGTTGCGCTGCACCTTGATTTGCTTTTCGGGCGAATGAGTACTCGATTCGCGCGGACTGTCGGCTGTGTTCCAATGGCCGCACAAAGTTTCGATTTGCGCGACCGCCGCGTCCCAATCGTAATCGCCGGTCATCACGAAGGTGAGATTATTGGCGGCGTAGCGGCGCGAAAAGTATTCGTGCATTTGATCGCGCTGCAGGTTTTTGATGCTGTCACTCGAACCTAAAATGCTGGCGCCCAGCGCGTGATTGCCGAAATAGGTTTCGCGCGCCAGATCGAAAACCGAAAACTGCGGGCGATCCTGATACATGGCAATTTCTTCCAAAATCACGTTCTTTTCCATGTCGAAATCTTCGTTGCGCAGTGAGGGACGCATCATGTCGGAAAGCAAATCGAGCAGGCGATTTTGAAAACGCGGCAGCACGTTGCCGTAATAAACCGTGTTTTCTTCCGATGTGAAAGCGTTGTAGCGCGCGCCCATTTCATCGAACTCGCGGTTTACGTCTTCAGGACTGCGCTTGTCGCTGCCTTTGAACATCATGTGTTCCAAAAAGTGCGACACGCCATTAATTTCCGGCGTTTCGTCGCGCGCGCCGGTTTTGACGAAAAACCCCGCCGCCACGCTGCGCGCGTTGTCCGAATGTTCGCCGACGAGAGTTAAACCATTAGACAATTGATGTTTGTGACGTTGCATATTCGAGTACTCCAATTTACTTATTGAGATCGGTAAATGAACCAGCCGTTTTCGATTTCCGAGTAGACAGTTGTGCCTCTCATTTTAGTTTGGTCGTAGTAAGCGGACGGCACGATTGTCATTGGAATCACAGGTTTTTGCGCCCAAGCGTAGCCGACCGTCCACGACGTGTCAGTGAATCCGCCAGCAAACACGATAAAACGACAAATATGGTGTTGATAGGCGATTGTATGAACGCCGCTTTGTTCCATTAACGCACGATATTGCACTTGGCGATTTTTTGATATATCAACTTCCTTCCACTCATTTTTTCCAGTGATGACGATGTTGCGGCGCCCAAACGTGTCGCCCAAATAAGTCAGATTATCCTGGCGCGCCATCGAGACGAGAATTTGAAGCACGGCTTTATGTTGACGAAAATTCGCCAGCATTTGAGTTTCGTCGGGTGCGCTTCGAGAGCGGACAAAGAAAAACGCAATCAGTGCGAGAACGGCTGGAAGTAACAACAGCAATATCAATCGCTTCGAGCCGCTTCTCATGCTCTCAGTTTATCAGCCACTTCGAGTACTCGATGTTCGCTAAATCAACATTGAGGCAATATGACGCGGCAGATTCGTCGCTTCATCAATATCGCCTTCAAACGCTGCGCCATAATACGAGGCATCAACGCGAATTTTGCCAACGATCTGCGCGTTGAACTCGCCCAATTCTTCGGCTGGAACCCACAATTCCTGCAACGTCGAATTGCCGACAACTTGCACTTCGTAGCGCTTTAGAAACTCAGTCTCAACATCGAAAGCCGTAACAAAACCGCAAAAGTCGTCGCATTTGGTATTCCATTCGCGTGCGATGCGTTGCGCATAAGCGAAGTTGAGAACCGGATACAAGATCGGTTGTTCGAGCAATCGCGGTGGGAAAGTTGTCCATCCACTTTGCGCAATAAGTTCAAGTTCTTTCAAACCGACGGGACGAAAAAGCGTGGTCGTTTTCTCTGTCATGCCAAGAGTTTATCAGGCGCTTCGAGGACTCGATTAGCGCGAGTTGTAGATATACCAATCTTTTTCTATGGGTGAGTAAACAGCGGTATCGCGCATCTGCCCTTTGTAGTAGTAAGCAGAAGAGACAAGAGGCGTTGGCTTTGTTGGCGTCCACTCGTAACCAATTGACCAGGTTGTATCTCCAAATCCGCCACCGAAAAAGTAAAAGCTGCAACTTGAACCATTTTCATCACAGCCCACACTTTGCACGCCGCATTGTTCCATCAATTGCTTATACTTCGCCAGACGTTTACTTGAAATTGCCGGGCCATCTTTCAAAGATGTAATTCCGCTCTTCTTATCGTAATGATCAAAGATTTCGTAAGGATCGCTATCGACGCCGTTCGTCCAGCGCATTTTATCTTCGCGTGCCATTTGGCTTAATTCGACAAGCGTCATTTTATTTTGATGAAAATTCGCCAGCATTCCCGCTTCGCTCAGCGCGCTCCGCGAATGCACAAGATGGAAGACAGCGAATGCCAGCAACGGCAAAAGCATGAGCGTGATGCGCAAAGGTTTCGGGCGGCCTTTCATGCGTTGATTTTAGCTTATATCGAGTACTCGACGCACTTTTTGCGGCACTTTCGCGCTTCTCAAACGTCGTTTTCGCATGACTTCCGTTCAAGCGCCGCTCTTTGAAACGCCCGTCGAAAAGCCGAATTTGCCGCCGCATTTGCTCGATATTCAAACGATTTATCACGAGCCGAACGTCGAAAAATATCGGCGTGGGCGCGCGATTTTGGCGCGCTTTCCCGACGCCAAACGCATCGAAGTTCCCTCGCACTGGAACATTGCGGGTCTGCATGGAAACGAAGGTGAAAGCGAAAATTGGATCGCCAACAAGCGCAACGTTCTGGTTTTGGGCGTGCGCAAAAGTTTGCAATTTCGCCCCAATGGTCGCAGCGCCGACTTCATCGCGCCCGGCCACACATCGGGCTGCGCTCTCGCTTGCGCGTATTGTTATGTGCCTCGCCGCAAAGGGTTCGCAAATCCGATCAGCACGTTCGTCAACATCGAACAAGTGATGCGCGCGATTGAGCGTCACGTTCAAAACCAGGGCGCGAAAACCCAACCGAACAGCGTGGACGCGCAGAGTTGGATTTACGAAATCGGCGAAAACAGCGATTGTTCAGTCGATGCCGCGATTTGCGACAACGTGCGCGATTTAGTCGAATTGTTTCGCAACTTCGAGTACTCGAAAGCGACGTGGGCGACCAAATATGTCAACCGCGATTTGTTGTCTTACGATCCGCGCGGCAAAACGCGTTTAAGGTTCAGTTTGATGCCGCAGGAAATCGCTAAAGTCGTGGATGTGCGAACCAGTCCAATGCACGAGCGCATCGCGGCCATCAACGATTTCGTAGAAGCCGGTTACGAAGTGCATCTCAACTTTTCGCCGGTGATTTTGCACGATGGTTGGCAGCAGAATTATGCGCAGTTGTTTCAAGAAGTGGACGACGTTTTAAGCGACAAAGCTAAAGCGCAACTGGCGTGCGAAATCATTTTTCTGACGCACAACGCGCAATTGCACGAAGTCAATTTGAAGTGGCATCCGCGCGCCGAAGAGTTGCTGTGGACGCCAGAAAATCAGGAAGCGAAGACGTCGCAAATGGGCGGCGAAAACGTGCGCTACAAGAGTGGTTTCAAAGGCCAGAACGTGCGCGCCTTTCGTGAACTTCTGGCGCAACATCTTCCATACTGCAACGTGCGCTATGCGTTTTGAACCACAGAGAACACAAAGAACACAGAGAAAGAAGATCAGTTTTTGAAACCCTCTTTCTCTGTGTTCTTTGCGTTCTCTGTGGTTAATCTTCTTTGGATAATTCTTGAGCGCGCAGGAAAACTGCGTCCATCATCGGCGCCGTCAGTTTGCCCGTAAACGTATTTTGCTGGCTGGGATGATAAGTTCCCAACAGCCACAATCGAGTACTCAACTGCGCTTCGGTTCCATGAGCAAAGCGCGGGCGAACTTTCAAATTGGTCATTCCGACCTCGCGCGTCGCATCGAACGCCGCATCAAAACCGATTTTGCCCAGGCCAACCAGAACACGCAGTTGCGTCAACGTTTTTAATTCGCGTAGCAAATACGGGCGACAATTACGCAGTTCTTCCGGCAAAGGTTTGTTATCGGGCGGCGCACATCGCGCGGCAGCCGTAATAATCGCATCGTGCAATTGTAAACCATCGTTCAAATCGGTCGCGTCCGCTTGATTCGCTAGGCCGCAACGATGCAGCGATGCGAACAAAAACACGCCGGAATTATCGCCGGTAAACATGCGTCCTGTGCGATTGCTTCCATGCGCTCCGGGCGCCAAACCGACAATCGCAATGCGCGCATCAACCTCGCCCAAAGCTGGAACCGGCTTCGCCCAATAACTGCAGCCAACATAACGTTTCGGCGGATTCTGCGCGACAGCTTCGCGCCACGCGACAAGGCGCGCACATTTGAAACAACCGACAACTTCGCTTTCGATATGTTGAAGTTCGTTCATAAACGCAAGTAGGGGCGCATTGCAATGCGCCCCTACAAAACAAATCGAGTACTCGAAATTACTTTTTCTTCGGGCGATAAACGTGTGTCGCCTGGCCAAAAAATACTTCCGCCGATTCCATTACGGTTTCGCTCAGCGTCGGGTGCGGATGAATGCTCAATTTTACATCGTCGGCGACGGCGCCCATTTCAATCGCTAAAACGCCTTCCGCGATCAATTCACCTGCGCCCGAACCGCAAATTCCTACACCCAAAATGCGTTGCGTGCCCGGTTCAATCAACAACTTTGTCACGCCATCGTTGCGATCCAAAGTTGTTGCGCGACCAGAAGCGCCCCACGGAAAACGTGCGACTTCGACTTCGATGCCGTCACGCTTGGCTTCAGTTTCCGTCAAACCTGCCCACGCGATTTCAGGATCAGTGAAGACAACGGCGGGAATCGCGCGCGGCTCCCACGCGACTTTGTGACCGGCAATCGCTTCGACCGCCAAGCGACCTTCATGCGACGCTTTGTGCGCCAGCATCGGATCGCCCGCGATGTCACCAATCGCGTAAATCGTCGGCTCGGCGGTTTGACGTTGCGCGTTCACTTCGACAAAACCGCGCTTGTTCACGACGACTTGCGTGTTCTCTAATCCCAGATTTTGCGAATTCGGCGTGCGCCCGACGCTGATCAAAACGTTGTCGAAAAGCTGCGAGGCTTCGCCTTCTTTCAAGCTGGCGCCTTCAAAGTCGACGCGAATTCCGTCCGCTTCTTCTTTCAATGACAAAACTTTGGTTTCCAGCAACACGCGATGGAACATCGTTTCGACGCGCTTTTGCAGGATGTTGACAAGATCGCGGTCGGCTCCTGGCAGCAAACCGGAAGTCATTTCGACAACCGTCACTTCGCTGCCCAAACTGGTGTAAACCGTGCCCAATTCCAGCCCGATGTAACCGCCGCCGATGACTAGTAACTTCTTGGGAATCGTTCGCAGTTCGAGCGCTCCGGTCGAATTCCAAATGCGTTCGCTGCCGATTTCAAAAGAGGGAATCTGCGCCGGACGTGAGCCTGTCGCCAATATCGAGTACTCGAATGACAACTTTTCGGTTTCGCCATCGGCTTTCTCAATTTGCAAGGTTTTGCCATCTAAAAACTGCGCGCGGCCTTTGATGTAGGTAATTTTGCGCGCTGTGGACAGTTGTCCCAAACCGCCTGTCATTTGCCCGACGACTTGGTTTTTCCAATCGCGCAGTTTGTTGATGTCGATTTCTGGCGGCGCGAACTTCAAGCCGAAATGTTCGGCTTCTTTGGCTTCGTTCATCACTTTGGCGGCGTGCAAAAGTGCTTTCGATGGAATGCAGCCGCGATAAAGGCAAACGCCGCCCGGATTTGGCTCCAGATCAATCAAGGTGACGTTCATTCCCAAGTCAGCCGCCAAAAAAGCGGCGGCATATCCGCCCGGCCCGCCACCAATGACTGCTAATTGTGTAGAGTTTTCGTTCATAAAATAGTTAAACCACCAAGACACTAAGAACACCAAGGTGAAGCAGAGTTACTCATTGAGTACTCAATTTGCTTCCTTCTTGGTGTTCTTAGTGTCTTGGTGGTTCCAAATTATCCTTCCAGCGACAGCAAAAACGGCTGTTCCAACGCCTGAGCAATCCAGCGCAGGAAACGCGCACCGTCGGCGCCATCAATTGCGCGATGATCGTAGCTCAAAGACAGCGGCATCATCAGGCGCGGTTCGAAACTGCTGCCGTTCCATACTGGCTCCATCGTGCCGCGACTGATGCCTAAAATCGCCACTTCGGGCGTATTGACAATCGGCGCGAAGTTGGTGCCGCCGATGCCGCCCAGGTTCGTGATCGTGAAGCAGCCGCCCTGCATTTCTTCCAGCGTCGTCTTTTTGGTGCGCGCTTTTTCGCCCAAAGTCGTCAGTTCGGCACTCAGTTGCGCAATGT
Source organism: Abditibacteriaceae bacterium (assembly GCA_965277285.1). Taxonomy (GTDB): domain Bacteria; phylum Armatimonadota; class Abditibacteriia; order Abditibacteriales; family Abditibacteriaceae; genus DASVUS01. The sequence continues at coordinate 1,524,496 of OZ255721.1, forward strand.
TCTTCTTGTCCACATCACGAATCACCGGCACCAAAAGCCCGCGATCCGTATCGACGGCGACGCCGATGTTGACATATTTCTTCAAGACGATCTCGTTGCTCGCCATGTCGATGCTGGCGTTGAACTGAGGAAACGCTTTCAACGCGCTCGCCACAACTTTGAGAGCAATCGCCGTGACGGTCAGTTTTCCACCAGCTTTCTCGACTTTGGCGCCGAACTGCTTGCGCAACTTTTCCAGATCGGTGATGTCGGCGCGGTCGAACTGCGTGACGTGAGGAACTGTCGCCCAGCAACGCGCCATGTGATCGGCTGTCGCGCGACGAATGCCGCTCATCGTTTGACGCTCGACTTCACCATACTTTGAAAAATCGGGCAATTGAATCTGCGGAATCGCCACGCCGTTGCCGTTCGATTGAGTACTCGATTGGCGTTGCAAAAAACTTTTGACATCGGCAAACGAGATGCGCCCGTGATTTCCGCTGCCCGCGACCTGCGCAATGTCAACGCCCAACTCGCGCGCCAGACGACGCACACTTGGCGCAGCGGGAACCAGTGCGCCCGTTTTTACCGGAGTCGCAACGTTGCCGCCGCCACTGGAACCGTTGGTTGCGCCATTGCCGCCAACAGTTACGCCTTCTTCCTCTTCGATTCCAGGCGCCGTGTCTTGCGTCATGCCGTCATCTTCGCTCGACGGAGCACCACTGCCGGAACCGTTGGTGTTCCCATTTTGCATTTTATCTTCGGTCGGCGGCGTTTCATCCGTTGTGCTTTGGGTTCCAGTACTCGATTCGCCACTGGCGGCTGCCATCGTGAAAATCGTGGCGCCTTCTTCCAATTTCTGACCGGCCTTGACGTGGATTTCCTGCACCACGCCCGCGACATCGGACGGCACTTCGACGACAGCTTTGTCGGTTTCCAATTCCAAAACCGGCTGCTCTTCTTCAATCGTATCGCCGACTGAAACCAGAATTTTGGCCAGCGTTCCGGCCTGAACTAACTTGAATTCGGTTGCCATAGCTTCCTCGTAATTTCAAAAACTACAATCTTTCATTCGACTGTGAGCGTGATCTCTTTCGCGTAAACAATCGAAGGTTTTTCATCTTCTGGAATCGGGTCACGTTCAGTTCTGGCTTTGCGCCATCCGCGCGCCAAATTCACTCTTTTGCTCACGACAATCGTGTAATATCCTGGCAATGTCATGTCGTAATAACGATTGATTGGGATATTGTCAATGATTTCGGTTCCTGTTTTGAACGTGTAATAATCATGGGAAACTTCACCCATTCGAGCATAAAGCCCAAGCTCTTTTTGTCCGTAAAGTGTGAGCGGCGCAAGATTTCCCTGAGGTGTTGTCACCGAGAAATCGTAGGTTCGCGCCGGGTTGTATTGATAACCTTTTTCAGCCACCGCATTGGCGCCTGTGTTCATAAAAGCCACGCGCACGTTGATCACTTCGGACGGTTTATAAGACTTTTCCGCACTCGCGCCCAATAAGTAGCCGTTAACAGCTTTAGAAACATCAGGCCTGCGCAACATCGCATTCTGTTGCGCAGCGTTCAGTAAATACTTTCCCAGCGGCCTCGAGTACTCGATATTGCGAGCCGCCGTACTTAGCACCGCTTCACTGCGCGCGACGCACGTATTCACGTTGATAAGTGCAACTGCGATGAGCCAACGCCGAAGGTCACGTTTCATAATGTTCCAAGCGGCAATGCAATTCTTGAACTTACTCCGTTTCGTTTGAACTAACCGCGCGCGGAAGCAAGCGGGCTAATTACTGAGACTTCACACATAGCCCGCTTGCTTCCGCGCGCGGTTAGTTGTCGCTTATCGAGTACTCGATTTACACTAACATTGGGTTCAACTTGTCCGCGTTGATGCCCAAATCCGTCATCGCTTTTTGCACGACTTCGATTTTGATTTGCTTGTCGTTCGCCAAAGCCGTCAGCGTCGCCAGAACGATGTAGCGATGATCGACCTCGAAGAAATCGCGCAACGCTTGGCGCAAATCGCTGCGGCCAAAACCGTCGGTTCCCAGGCTCGTCAAACGGCGCGGCACCCATTTGGAAATCGTGTCTGGCAGCGCCTTGACGTAATCGCTGGCCGCCACGAAAACGCCGTCTTCGTTTTGCAAACACTGCGTGACGTAAGGAACCTGCTGTTCTCCGCCCGGGTTGAGCAGGTTGTGGCGCTCGACGCCCAAACCATCGCGGCACAGTTCCTTATAGGAAGTCACGCTCCACACATCAGCGCTCACGTCGTATTGCTCTTCGAGTACTCGTTGCGCTTTCAAAACCTCGTTCAAAATTGCGCCACTGCCCAGCAATTGCGCGCGTAGCTTGCTCGATTTCTCGCTTGGACGGAACTTGTACAAGCCCTTCAAAATGCCTTCTTTGACGCCTTCATGTTGTGGCATGGCGGGCATGATGTAGTTTTCGTTCATCAACGTGATGTAGTAAAAGACGCTTTCGCCTTCCTCGTACATGCGCCGAATGCCTTCGCGGATAATCACAGCGAGTTCAAAAGCGAACGCCGGATCGTATTGCACGCAATTAGGAACCGGATACAACAGCAAATGACTGTGACCATCTTCGTGCTGTAAACCCTCGCCGTTCAATGTCGTGCGTCCGGCGGTTGCGCCCAGCAAAAAGCCGCGCACGCGCTGATCGGCGGCCAGCCAAATCAGGTCGCCGACGCGTTGCGGGCCGAACATCGAATAGTAAATGTAAAACGGAATCGTGTTGATGCCGAAGGTCGAATAGGCTGAACCTGCCGCGACAAATGAGGCCATCGCGCCCGCTTCGTTGATGCCTTCTTCCAAAATCTGGCCTTGCTTCGATTCCTTGTAATACGCGATTTCCTTGCGATCAACCGGTTCGTAAAGCTGCCCGACGCTGGAATAAATGCCCGCGCTACGGAACAAGCCGTCCATGCCGAAAGTGCGCGCCTCGTCGGGAATGATAGGAACAATCAATTTGCCGAACGTTTTGTCTCGTAACATCGCGGCGAGAATTTGCACAAACGCGAGCGTCGTTGAAGGCGCTTTTTCAGCGTCTCCGCGCTCGCCATAAAATTCAGCGAACAACGATTCATCCGGCGTTTTGACGCGATCTTCTGTAACTGTGCGAGTGGGAACATAACCGCCCAGAACTTCGCGGCGCTCGTGCAAATACTTCATTTCCGGTGAATCATCCGCCGGACGGAAGAATGGAGTACTCGATATTTCCTCTTCTGTCAGCGGAATCTCAAAGCGCGTGCGGAATTGGAGCAGCATTTCTTCGCCCAGCTTTTTCGTCTGGTGCGCCGGATTGCGCCCTTCGGCTTCTTCGCCCAGACCGTAGCCTTTGACGGTTTTCGCCAGAATCACGGTCGGCTGGCCTTTGTGCTCGATCGCCGCTTTGTAAGCCGCGTAAACCTTTTCGGGATCGTGGCCACCGCGCCGCATTTTGCGAATATCTTCGTCGCTCAAATCTTTCGCCAATTCCTGCAAGCCTGGCGAATTGAAAAAATGCTCGCGCGCATAAGCGCCGGTTTCGACCGTGTACTTCTGATATTGTCCGTCCACGACTTCGCCCATGCGACGCACCAGTTCGCCCTTTTCGTCGCGTTCCAGCAGTTCATCCCAATCGCCGCCCCACACCACTTTGATGACGTTCCAGCCCGCGCCGCGAAAAATGCCTTCCAATTCCTGAATAATTTTTCCATTGCCGCGCACTGGTCCATCCAGGCGCTGCAAGTTGCAGTTGATAACCCAGATCAGGTTGTCCAGTTTTTCGCGCGCCGCCAGAGTAATCGCGCCCAAGGTTTCTGGTTCGTCGGTTTCGCCATCGCCGATGAACGCCCAAACGTGCGAATCTTCCGGCTGCTTCAAGCCGCGATTTTCTAAGTAACGCGAAAAACGCGCCTGATAAATCGAGCAAATCGGGCCAAGTCCCATCGAAACCGTCGGGAATTGCCAGAAATTCGGCATCAGCCAGGGATGTGGATAAGAACTCAAGCCACCGCCGGGCGACAATTCGCGGCGAAAGTTGGTCAATTGTTCTTCGCTCAGGCGACCTTCGAGAAAAGCGCGCGCATAAACGCCGGGCGACGCATGACCTTGAAAATAAACCTGATCGCCCGATTGCGTGGCGTTTTTCGCTTTGAAGAAATGGTTGAAACCGATTTCAAAAAGCGTTGCAGCCGACGCGTAAGTGGAAAGATGTCCGCCGACTGGACCACCTGTTAGATCTTTTTCGCGGTTGGCGCGCACCACCATCGCCAGCGCGTTGTAGCGAACCAGGCTTTTGATGCGACGTTCCACCGCGCGGTCGCCAGGAAACTTCGGCTGGTCGTTGCGGTGAATGGTGTTGATATAAGGCGTCGTAGCGGCGAAAGGAATCTGCACGCCCAAACGCGTGGCGTGGATTTCCAATTCGTTCAGGATTTGTTGAACGCGCTTGGCGCCGCCGCTTTCCAAAACGAAATCGAGCGAATCGAGCCATTCCTGGGTTTCGATTCGCTCGTCTTCGCTTTCTTTCGAGTACTCGATTTCGGACGCGACCGCTGCGCCATCAATCGCCGCCGCATTGACAGCCGCCGCGTTCGCCGCCATTTTTTCGGGCGCGATGTGCGACGATGTGCCATTTGAAGCTGTGCCGTTGGAGGTTGCGCCGTTTGACGAACCATTGGCGGCGCCATTGGATGTGCCGTTGTTTTTGACGGCGGATTCGCTCTGCATACCAGCTTGAGATTCGCTCATGGATGATGTCCTTCAGGCCGAGTGAAAAGTGTTGAGTTTCAACTCATTGAGTTTCAACCTTCGGCGAAGCATTGGAAAGTTTACGTTGTTAGGGATTTTTCTGCTGTGCGCTGCACGACTTCATAAACGTACGCCTTCGCGCAGGACGTCGTACGTTTTCTCGATCACTCACTCTAATATAACGCGTCGGGGCGCGCGTTTCCACGATGATTCCAGACGCGTCGCGCGCCCGTCTTCGTCCTCATTTGCCAATTCCTGTGCGAGATCGTCTTATCCTGTTGTTAATTACGCGTATCGAGTACTCGATTGCCGGTTTATACGTTGTAGCGCGACATTTTGAACGCGTTTCTTCGTTAGGTTTAGGCTTCCCGTTCGCACATTTTTGAGCGTGGCACTTCTTTGTTAAACCAAAGATAACACGCGCCAATGATATACTGCGAGCACCGCCATTTTATTTATTCATAATCGCTTAGCGTCGCACCCTTTATGCGACCGCCAGCGAGACAGGAGAGAAGTATGAGCCAGATGGTTCAAGATTCGGAAGTGTCCAGTGTTCGCGCGCCGCGCGCGGCAGGCGACATCATTTTGCAAACGCGCGAACTGAGCAAAACGTATCGCCCAATGTTCGCGCGCAGCGGCAAAGTCGCGCTGGAAAACCTGACCATTGACGTGCGTCAGGGCGAGATTTTCGGGCTGGTCGGCCCCAACGGAAGCGGCAAAACCACGACTTTGAAATTGTTGTTGGGTTTGCTCAAAGCGACCAGCGGCACGGTCGAAATCTTCGGTCGCGGGCCGCATGACGTGGCCGTCAAAAAGCGCATCGGTTTTTTGCCGGACGGCCCGTATTTTTACGATTACCTCAATTCGTATGAAGTACTCGATTTTTACGGCAAGTTGTTTGGCTTCGACAAAGCGCATCGCGGCTCACGCAACGAAGAACTGCTCGACATGGTCGGTCTCAATCCCGCGGACCGCAAGCGCCCAATTCGCACTTATTCCAAAGGCATGATGCAGCGCGTCGGTTTGGCGCAAGCGCTGATCAACGACCCCGAGTTTTTGTTCTTGGATGAACCAACAACGGGTCTCGATCCAATCGGCGCGCGCCAGATGAAAGACGCCATTATCAACGTGCGCAATCAGGGTAAAACCGTGTTGTTGTGCTCGCACTTGCTGGCCGACGTGCAAGCGATCTGCGACCGCGTGGCGATTGTTTCCGAAGGCAAACTGGTCAAGTTGGGAACTGTTCCCGAACTGGTCGGCCCCAGCCAGAGTTTTCAGGTTTACGTTTCGGGCCTGGACGCCGACGCATTGAAAGAAGCGCGCGCGCAAGGCATCAGCGTGCAGGAAAACGAAGGCCATATCATGTTGGGCGCCGACAGTTCGGACGGTTTGGATCGCATTTTCAGTTTTGTGCGCAGCAAAGGCGGGCGCACGCTGGACGTGAAAGGCCACAGCGAAACCCTCGAAGATGTCTTCGTGCGCAGCGTGCGCAGCGATGGACGTTAAACGCAAATGATGAATACGGAATATCGAGTACTCGAAGTTGAGGCTGTGTCGTTCGAGTTCGCTGTTTCCTTCCGCATTCCGTATTCCGTATTCCGTATTCCGTATTCCGTATTCAATTTCTGGAGCCATAAAAAAGTATGAGTGCAACACCTAATGTTATGAGCCGCAACACACCGGCGGCTTCTCCGCGAGATGAAAGCATCGTGATTCCAACGCGTTGGCGCATCGGCCAAATCGTCGTCATCGCGCTGATTGCTCTGGTCGCGCTTTATTACGGCACGATTGGCTGGCAGAGTTCGGTTCCTACGAAAAGTGCCGCTGATTCGCGGCCTGCCTTCGATTTTGTCGGTTTCGCAATTCTGGCGGCGGTGGCCTGGATGACGACGCCAACTGTCGGCGTCATTGCAATGGCGACGTTCCGTGAAGCCTTGCGCCGCCGCTGGATGACGGTTTTGCTGGTCTTTGGCATCGTCATGGTCGGGCTTTCGGTGTTTTTCACCAGCCTGTCGCCGGGCACCGAAGGGCAATTTATCCGCGACTTTGGCACCGGCTTCATCATCATTATGACGACGCTGATGGCGATTTTCTTGGGCGTGTCGCTGGTGCCGCCCGACATCGAGCGCCGCACGATTTTCACAATTTTGTCGAAACCGGTCAATCGCGCCGAATTTCTGTTGGGCAAATATCTTGGCTTGTGCTTGACGCTGTTGGTCAATTTGGCTTTGCTGAGCGTTATTTTCCTGATCGCTTACACGTTGTTTGAACTCAGGCACCGAGGTTACGCAATCGCGATGACGCCGATTCAAAATGGCGATCAAGGTTTGGCTTTCAACCTGGTCAACCTGAGCAAGGCGATGGCGCTGCAATATGGACAGCTCATCATTCTGGCGTCGCTTTCGATGCTGTTATCGCTGGTTGTCTCAAACATGACGGCGATTGTGTTTTGCTTCGTGGTTTATTTCGGCGGCCAAATGAGCGCTTATTGGGAGCATTTGGGCGAACACGCCGGACGCCGCGCTGACCCCAATGGCCAGATGTCGCCAATGATGCAGAACTTGGTCAAGATGGTTTATTTTGTGCTGCCGCGCCTGGATCGCTTCGATGTGCGCTCGCGCTTGATCGGTCAATTGCCGGTCGAGTTCAACTATATGTGGAAATCGTTCGGCTCGGGCATCGTTTATTCGGCGGTGCTGCTCATCGTTTCCTACCTGATTTTCAGCGAGCGCGAATTTTAAGCGCGCTTTTCCCGCAAGGAGTACTCGATATGGACGGAAAAAAGTGGGGGAGCGCGTCGCTACTGGCGGTTTTTCTCCTGATTTGTTACAACGGTGCGCAACCTGGGCTGTATGCGATGCGCACCAACCCTGAAATTATCCCGGGCACCAAAGCGAAAACTGCGGCTTATGGCCCGTCGATGGCGTGGCTCGACCGCGTGATGAACGGCGGCTCCGGCAGTGCGACGCACCGCAGCGAGACGAAGCTCGATTTGAAGATTTTGTCGTCGATGATGGTCGCCGGCATGGCCTCGGGTTTTCGCAGCCAAGTCGCCAACTTGTTGTGGATGCAATACGACGAGTACTCGGATAAAGGCGAATCGCAGCGCGTCATTCCGATTATGGAAGCCGTCGTGACTCTTGATCCTCAGTTTATTGACGCCTGGAGCACGACAGGCTGGCACTGGGCTTACAACTTGTATGCGGATGCGGCGGATCCTACGGTTCATCCTGAAATGGCCAACGATCCTAAGAAAGTCCGCGCTCAACAAGACAAGTGCCTGGATATCGGCTTGGAATATCTGGCGCGTGGCGCGGCGGCTAATCCCGATACGTATCGCTTGTGGTTTGAAAACGGCTACACACGCGCTTACAAAGCTGGTATCGACGACGAAGAAACCGTGCGCTTGATGCGCATCGGGCGCGAACAAGCGGATGCGCGCGTAGTTCAATTGGAAAATAACAAGACAGGACGCAGCATCGATACCATCGGCCACATGATCGGGCACGTTTACGAAGATCGTCCCGATTTCACCAAAGCATTGCAAGCGTGGCAGGACACGCTGCTGGTGGATGACACCAGCAAAATGCCCGTAGATCAGCAAATTCATCCGTCCGATATTCCAATGCTTTATGCGGCGGGAGAATACTGGGGACGCTATGGCACGCACTATGACGAGATCGTGAAATTTTATAATTCATCCGATCCCGCCGTCAAAGCGCAAATCAAAAAGTTAATCCCCGATGTCGAGCGAATGTGCGCGGCGCACGCGGTTCGTATGCGCACTTCGGCCACCCAGCCAACACCGACCGGCGCTTACATTTCGTTGGTGGCGCGCTACCTGCCAGCCTGGAAGTTGTATCAGGCCGGCAAGACCGAAGAAGCTCTGACTACCATGTTGGGTGTGATGAACGTTGGTATGAATCCGGTGGGAGTCAAGTATCACCTGCAAGGTTTGCCAATTTTGGCGCAAGTTTTAGCGATGCGCGGTGACAGTCCGGCGAATATTCAAAAGATGGTGGCCGATTCGATTATGACGGAGCAACTAACTACGCAGGAAATTGGCTTGCATTTCTTGGCGGTGCTCTACGAAAAAGCCGCCACTGAAACCACAGGCGAGAAATCGAAAGGTTATTACCGCCTGGCGTATGAAACATGGTATCGTGCACGCGCCCGCAACGCTCTCGATTTTTACGCCAAAACCAACACTTACCGGCTGGAAGACAAGTTCGGATTCCAGGCGCCACAAGAAATCATCGCCAATATCAAGAAGTCGCGCGAGCATGGTCTGCCGCAAAGCAATGCTGTGGCGCCGCCGCCGTCTCTGGTCGCGCCGCAGTAAGAAAACAACAAACCTCGCACTTTTCGCGCGCAACAGAGGAAGTCCGTTGAAGGCTGCGTTGCGCGCGAAAACAAGGTCTGGCAGGAAATGAGAAGCGGGATGAAGTTGCAAGGTTTTTCGCCGTTCTGCTACACTGGGCGGGTCTGCATGGGAGAAAGGAAAAAGTCATGGCAAATCGTTGTGCATTAACGGGCAAAGGCCCTTTGACAGGAAATTTGGTTTCGCATTCGCAGCGCCACACCAAGCGCCGCCAAATGCCGAACCTGCAAACCAAGCGCGTCTGGGTGCCCGAAGAAAATCGTTTCATCAAAATGAAGATCTCGGCGCGCGCCATCAAAGCCATCACGCGCAACGGCGCTTCGGCCACCATCGCCAAAGCCCGTAAGAAAATGGCGGCGTGACGTTCTCAACACCACATCGAGTACTCGATAAACCAGCAAAAGGCCGGAGCGATAATGCTCCGGCCTTTTGCTGGTTCAAATGAAGAATTTAAGACAGCGACAAGGTTGCAGTCACTTTACCCGCGAATCCCGCTCTACTGCATTTTCCATTTGGCGCTTGCCCACGCAGAGTTGATTGAAGTGCACTGAAGCGCGCCAGTCTCGTTGTTTATGTACTGCCCGTTGCTCCGGTTCTTGAGCCGATAGTACGTTCCCGTTCCATCCACCGATTCGCGCGACCACATAGCGCTCCACCAGGAATTATCAATAGCGCTGCATTGAAGAGGATCGTTCTGATTGTTCAAGTATTGTCCTGTCCAGCGATTCTGTATCCGATAGTAAACACCAGCGCTATCGACTGGCTGAAAAAGCCATTGGCCGCTATAATAGCTGGAGGGCACGCTCGTAGACTGAAAGCCACTTTGCGTGTTGATGTCCGTGCCATCCCACTGATTAATAATCTGCATATAGAACGGCCTTTGAAAAACGGCGAAGTCCTTTGCTTGCAGGGAAAAGTTGGAGGGGACGGTATGTGCCTGACCATTAGGTGCACCAGTCGGCGTCAATTCAGTCCAAGGTAAACCTGAAGAGATGTTGATGGTGCCGCTTACTGCACTGTTGGAAAGGTTGATCTCGACCACGAACTCTTCGCCGTTGGCCGCGCGGTAATAAGTCAGTACCTGCCCGGAAGCCGAGTTGCTGAGCCATGTCATGTAGCCTTGCGCGAAAGCGTAATGGTTCGCCCGAAGCGCAATCAGTTGCTGGTAAAAGGGCGTAAAGGTCGATAGACCACTCCAGTTAATCTGGACATGTGAGTTGAATCCTCCTGCATTGTTCATCGCTTCCATGCCGTTGTACAGCAAGGGAACCCCATTGATGGTGTAGTTGAAAACTGCTGCCGCTTTGGCTCCCGCGAGACCGAGCACATTGACGTCGCGCTCTTTATCCCAGTCATCTTGTATATTCATGTGCAGCGCGCCCGCCGGAAAGTTGTTGAATTCGCTTTGCCAGGTTGGCTGCACGTTGTTGGTGTTGTTATTTTGGATGGCCGGAATCAAGGCGTTCGACAGGTTCCAGCCGTAATCCAATTCAAACGGCGTGGTGGCCAGAGCAGGGTCATCGCACTCGCCCAACATAAGAATGTCAGACTTCTTCGACTCCAGAGCCCCACGGAGGTTGTTCCAGTAGGCTGCAGGGATATACCGATTGTTGCCATAAGGCATATCGGCAGTATCGAAACGGAAGCCATCGACGTTGTAGGTGGTGATCCACCATTGCAACATGCTGGTCATATAAGATTGCAAGGCAGCGCTCGAGTAGTTGAGCTGTGCAACATCGTTCCATGCGGTGGCCGGATATCCGCCGGGAGCAATCGAGCTGACGTTCATGGCATTTCCATCAGTGTGGATATACCAGTCAGGATGTTGTGTGATCAACGCATTGTCCCAGGATGTGTGATTCAAAACCTCATCCAGAATCACCTTCATTCCAAAACCGTGCGCCGTGTTAATCAGATTGGTCAGGTCGGAGCCCGAACCGTAGTTGGAATTGATTCCATAGTAGGCACGGACGCTGTAAGGGCTGTTGTAGTTGGGGTGTCCAGCGTTCCCCGCCGCGCGTGGAGCCACAGGCATCAGCCATATCACGTTCACACCCAGAGACTGCAATCGTGACAACTGAGAAGTCACACCAGCAAAGTTGCCGCCCGAAGAAAATATCTCGGGGTTGGCACAGTAGATTACGGCTCCATTGACCCAAGAAGGCTGTTGTGCCCGCGCGGTTCTAGGTCGCATTCCAATTACTGACAGCACTACGAACACGGCAATTGCTGCTTTCACCAAGCATTGTATACGGTACTTCATGATCGCTCCTTGATTGTCGAAAATCGTCGATTTTACAAATCTGCGGTGCGGTTTTAAAGAGCCGTCGTAAGTTGGGCTAACTTGATGCTGCTTAATTTTCATGGAATCCAACTATGACTGCTCAAGATTTTCATCTGATAACTTTTTATCGAGTAAAGAACCCCGCTGCAAGCAACGGGGCTTTAACGACCGCTTCAAGTCTCGACAGCGGACATCGAGTCCTGCCGAGATGGTGATTAACTTCAATGCAGACACTAAGCCTGTACCGAAGTCGGCCTATTCATCCCCGCCCCAAACGGTCGGGGCACTCTGGAAAATCTTGTAGATGACGCTATGCCTGAAACGCTACAACATCTTCTCCAATACGACAGACCAGTAAAGTCTTCAATCGCGATTTCTGCCTTTGGTGGTGCACAGCATAAAAGCTGCTATTTGGAGTTGTAACGCAACGAACGGAACTGTTCGGTATAAGCACCAGTTGTATCTCAAGCCCTACTTGGCGCTTCTGCTTTGTTGCGCCTGCATTCCAGCAATCGCCTGTTGTTTTGCTGCAGCCGGCATATTGGGGTTGTTCTGGATTGCCTAAATTTGTCTCGTGGCTTCGTCTTGGGGTGACTGTATTGCTGGATCATCGTTCGATTTGTTGCAGCCAGCTCCCACTAAGGCAGCCATAGCTAAACTTGCGCCCTATACCCACCTTTCCCATAACGGAATGTCATTCTTGCATTGCTACCTTTCACAGCATCTCCTTTATCTTAAGCGAGCAACGGCTCAACGGCGCATTAGTTATTCATCACTTATTAACACGCTGTTGAGCCGTTGGGTTCTTTTCGGGGAAGAACAAGGTTAGCAAAAGCTTACTTGAACTTGTTTTCCACAGTTTGTTGACCTGCTAACTGCATCGCGGAGACCGAAAGACAGAGTGACTTGGAATCGAAATTGAGTACTCGATAGCGCGCTGTCTTTGTTTGTAACGCGAAGTTTACTTGTACTTGTCTGTGGCGATTTGCAGGTTGGCCTGAGCTGCTGTCTCGTCAGCCGGCAGGACGAACGGCTTGTTGTCAAGCGTCCACATGTTGACGGCCGACGAACCGCCTCCAGTGGAATCGATCGTTGCAAATGGTCTGAGCGACTTGACGTGACCGTCCGCAAACAAGTAGTTCGACGTGGACAGATGACCCGCAAAAAGCTTGTCGCCGGTTCCGGTGTCGAGCGCGCCGCCAGTAGCCGGCACTGGTAACGAAAATGATCCCGGCCCAAGGCCGGTCGTGCCGTATCCTGCAAATTCGACAATCTCGATCGTTGACGACGGGGCCGCAAACGCAGCTAAACTTTGTCCTTCGCCCTTTGGCATCACTATTTGCGCCGCTTGGGACGATGGAATCGCTCCGTTAGGATCCACAGAAACGTCCAAGTTGGCCGCGTAGTCATTGGAGATGTCAGAGCCAGCAGAACCGCCGTAAGGCTTTTCGCTGCTAGAGTTGGAGGGGCACCTGAGAAGATCCTTGCTCTTGAGGTAAGGCTGAATGACATACTGCCAATACGGATAATCAGGACCTCTGACTTGTGACGGCACCATCTTTTCATCGTATTCCTGTGCATACTGCAGCAGGCCGAGACCGATCTGTTTCATGTTGCTGGAGCAACTGGCACGGCGGGCACTTTCGCGCGCTTTGGCGAAAGCGGGGAACAAAATCGCGGCTAAAATCGCAATGATAGCGATGACCACGAGAAGTTCGATCAGGGTGAAACCTTTGCGCATCTTGGAAGGTGCGCTTTGAATATTCGACATTATTGTCTCCTTCATCAAAACGTTTTCTGCACAGAGATAGGATTTCTGCACAAAATGGATGCAAGCGCTCTTATCGAGTACTCGACGAGTTCAATGTATGCACCGATTGGCGCACTATCAAATGCACAGGTGCTACTTTGCAGCAAGCGGCGGCTTCACCTCCATTTTTTAATTCGATCCAAGCATCTATCGCCAATCGCCCGATTTCGGAGCACAAGTGGCACACTGTAGTCAATCCGCGTGGTTCAGCTTCACGCCGATTGTCCACGCCGATGAGCGACACATCCGTGGGCACGCGCACTCCTTGCGCTTCGAGCGCATCCCACAGCGAAAGCGCAAGGGGATCGTTAAAACAAGCGACTGCCGTGACACCTAAACGGCGCACGGTTTCAGCGGCCTGGGGATGCAAAACAAACTCGCCACCCTCCGTTGTGCCAGGGATCAAGAACTCTTGACGGAGTTCGATCCCGTGTTTCCACATCGCTTGCACCCACGCGGATTGGCGTTGCTTTTCGTCGAAATTATCAGCTGGCCCGGACAAATACGCGATGCGCCTGTGACCGCGCTGGACAAAATGCTCGACCATTTGCTGCATCACCAGGTTGTTATCCACATCGACCCATGCCACACCCGCAGGCGCATTGCGGCGGTAACAAACCACCGAAGGAATGCCGTGCTGTGACACGATGTCCAAAGCACGCCGCCACTTGCCCTCGCGCGAAGCAATGAAAATAAACCCATCGCTGCGTCGATCCACAAAGCGCACTTCATCACTGTTCAGCACCGGATCACAACCTTCGCGCAACATCGTCATCAGGTCGTAACCGTGCTTGCGCGCGCCTTCGGCAAGACCTTCGTAGGTAAACAAGTCCAGTGGGTGCTCGCTGACACCATAATGCTCGGGAACCAGCGTTATGATACGGGTTTCCATATGCCGTTTTTGTGACGCTGGAGGACTCACAGGAAGATAGTTCAAACGTTGCGCGGCTTCAATAACACGCTGCCGCGTTTCCGTTCTCATCCGCATATCCTGCCCACGCAAAACATTGGAAACCGTCATCGCCGAAACACCCGCTTCTTCGGCAACACTGCGAATCGTGACTCTCATAAAAGCTCATTTTCTCGACGTATATTTACTGTCCCGATTTACTGTAAACAAAAGGTATAAGTACATTATGCCCCTATTCTTTAATTTCTAAACATTTTGCCGAAAATTTTAATTTCGGTGTTTGTGGATCAACCGAAGCAAGATTATTGATGGCATCGCTATTGTGCATCATCGCCAAAGCCCGCAAGAAAATGGCGGCGTGACGTTCTCAACACCACATCGAGTACTCGATTCGAGTACTCGAAAGTTCAAAAGCCGCAGCGAACGTAATTCGCTGCGGCTTTTTATTGTTTGTCTGGCGGCTTCACTCAATCAGGTCACTTCAATGCGTCTTTATGCGATGTGCGCGGGAAGGGGTTGCCACAAGCGCTTCATCGGCAAGCGCTTCATCGGCAAGCGCTTCTTTAGCTGACACATCTTCGTCCTTGAATCGCGCGGCGAAACCAATACTGGGGTGCTCGATTCGGACATAGAGAAATTGTGCCGCCGCCACGCTGTATACGATAGCAAGGATGAGCAACGCCGCAATCGCGCTGTGTCGCCAGGCTGCGCCCCAGGCTGGGTTAAGGATGTGAATTCCGAGCCAATAAACACCGAATATCACCAGCAAGTGTACGAGATAAAGGCTGTAGGAAATACGACCAAAGTATTGCAGAAAAGCGTTTTGTCCCCATTGCGTCAACTTATCGCGCCGACCCGCGTTCCAGAGAATGAAAGCCGTCAAGCAACCGATGCAGAGCGCGAGAGGCGTTGTTTTTTGCGCTGTGTAAACCATGCCAAGGTAAGGAGTACGCGCCAACCACGCCCATATTATGGCACCGACAAATAACGCTTGAAATCCCAGAAACCAGCCTATACAGATGACCTTCCGAAACGACCAGTAAGCCAGCACGCCGGCCACAAAATAAAACCAGAAGCGAGGAAATTCCGAAAATCCGCAAGGAACTTGCGCCACCACGAGCGAAGCCTCGCCGGTAACGAAAATCACGCAAATCGTCGGTAACCCAATATCGCCCTTGGCCTTCCTCTCGCCACTTTTATGAACGAAAACTTTTTCGGATAACACCCGACCAAACATCAAACAAGCGATAAAGAACACATAAAACTGAACTTCCAGACAAAGCGTCCAAGCCACGCCCAACATACTGTCGATCTGAAAAACATTTTGCAGGTAAATGAAGTTCAACAAAATTTGCAACATGCTGGATAGCGGCTGATGCAGCACCACTTGCAGGCAAAGTATGACGATCAACATCAGCCAGTACGCTGGATCCAGGCGCAATTGGCGCCGCAGCATGAAACGCCCGACCGAGCGCCAAGTCAGTGGATTATGGCGCAGCGAATGCGTAATTACAAAACCGCTCAGCACAAAGAAAACTTGCACGCCCAGAGCAAAATAATCATGAGCCGTGCTGCTCCACACCGTGACGGAACGACTTTCCACCAAGGCACCGATCAACAACATCCAATGACAAAAAAAGACCGATAAAGACGCAATGCCTCGCAGCGCATCGACAAACGTGAACCGCTCGGGCGAACTCAGGTTGCTCATCTCGCACAGATTAACAACATCAAGAAGAAGGCGTCACGGGTGGCAAAAGAGTACTCGATTCGTGACGCATCAAGCGCGCAAAACGATTTTTCAACGCGACATTGGACGACGCTTGTAACTTCATGCGCAACGCGACGCTTTGATGCAGCACGATGAAACGCGCCAGATGCGCGGCTTCAACTTCCGCTTGTTCGCCTTGATCCGATTGGGCAATCGCCAGGGTTTCCCATTCTTTTCCAGCGTCGAACAGCGGTTTCCACTTTTCGCTGCTCGCTTCGCGTTCCAGTTGCGCTTGAAAATTGCCCAGCGCCTTTGCTTTGAGCGCCGCGTCTTTGCTATTCAAATTTGGCTGCGCCGCGAAAACTGCCGCGCGCATCTGGTGTCGCAACGTCAGAAAACGTTCGCGCGCCGCCACAACGCGAGTTTCCGCAACCGCGTCCGTCGCAGATTGGGACGACAAGTGGCGCCAGCGATCTTCCGCCTGCGCCAAACGATGTTCACCCGTCAATTTCAATTCGTCCGCCAACTTGTTCAAAGCGAAACGTTGCCCGGACAAAGCAAAAGCCTGCACAACCGAATATCGAGTACTCGAACCCGCGAGCGACACGAAACGGCGCAGAAACAGGTCGGAAGTCGCCACTGGAATATCAATCGACTTGTCGTTGGCCAGCGTGTAGCAAAACGCTTCGTTCATGCCGACGCGACCATCATGGTTATAATCGGCGCCCGTTACTTTGCGCCCAACACGGTCGCGTCCCGTCAACGCCGCGAAAAAATACGACGTAAAATCGTGATATTCGGCTTCGTTCAACTCGGACGTGCAACCTGCCGCCGTGCGAAAACGCGTCGTCGCAAAGAAACCAGCGATGTCGCGGTTGAGCAAAGCGCTTTTTGGGTCACCGTTTTGAAACAAGAGATTGGCAAAGGCGCCCGAAAAACATTGCACCATCACCAGCGTGACCGGAACGCTTTGCGGCAAGCGCGCGATCTGCGTAGACAAATCGCGGACGGAAAGCTCTTCGTCGCCCCACAAATCGTAATTGTTGTTATCGGGATTTTGGTCGTTTTTGCTGCCATGTCCCGTGAAATACAGCAAAACCGAACGCGAAGAATGCGCTGCATCGCGCGCCATTTTCGCAAACGCTTTGTCGATGTCGGCGCGATGCGAAGCGCCATCGAGCGATGAACCCAGATTTGGACGGCGCCACGTCGAAAGCACATCCTGCGGCCCGTCGTCTTCCATCAATAAACCGTAAAGATACCGCCCGCGCGAAAGTTTCTGCGGCTGATCGAACAACACGGTTTCACTTTGCGGGTTTCCGTCAGCGAACAAAACGGTGCGCGGTGTTCCAATCGGCAACAAGCGTTTGAGATAACGCACGTTGCTTTCGATGGCGACCTGATTGTTGTCCAAATCCGGCCCGCCACCAACAATGAGTACGCGAAGCGGTGCAATTTTGGACGCGCCCATCGCTGTTGCGCGCGGATTTACTTCGATAGGTTTTTGCGGCGCGCTACCAAGCGAAAAAAATGCCGCGACCGACAACGCGAGCGCGGGCAAAGTCATCCAGAAACGAGAAGAAGTTTTCATAAGCGCAATATAATCGTTCAACGAACCCGAAGCGTGAGCGAGGGGGACGTAACAGAAGGCGGAGGGATGAGGGATGAAGTTTCAAGTCCTCTCTTTCTCCTTCATCCCTCTTAATTCATCCTTCTGCTACGCCCCTCTCGCTCACGCTGCGGGTTCGCTGGATCCCACCACAAACACAAAAAGCCCCGCGCGAACGGAGCTTTTCGTTTGAACCTTTGACCATTCTCAAGAATGTCGCGGAGAGGACTTGAACCTCCACGGAGTTGCCTCCACCAGCCCCTCAAGCTGGCGCGTCTGCCATTTCGCCACCGCGACGAGAACCTACATACTTACAACGAGGAATCGAGTACTCGATTTGCAACCTTACACATTACCTGCCGCGCCGGTCACGATTTTCCACAACTGCGAACCGAAGCGCATCACCAGAACATAGACCACAATGGCGCCCACGATGTGGTACCACTGCTTGTCCTTCATCGCGTTGAGCACCGAAGAAAATAAAAACGCGACCGCGACCCATGACGTGGCCGGTTTCAAAACGCGTTCGGCGCCGACCGCCATATTGATGCTGCCCGAAGAGCGCCCGCCAGCCGCGCCCAAACCCATCACGCCGCCACCGCCCTGCTCGGCTTTGTCGGTCTGCACTGCCATCAAAGCAATCAAAGACAGCGTCGTTATAACCTGCAAAATCCACACAATCGTATTAATCAACGTCTCGCTCCAAAAACGCCATAAACTCATTCGGCGCAAAGGAATTATAAGGAACACAACGCGCAAAGTCAAGACAGGCGCGACGTTGACAAACATCCTTTGTTGCTTTCTTTACATATCGAGTACTCGATTCCCGTTTCGCGTATTTCGCGGGCCACTTTCCCAGTCTTTGGTACAATGGAAGAAGCCAAAAAGTTTAAAAGGTGATTTTCTGGACGCTCAATCTTGGCGCTCTTTTCTGCAATCGGTGCAGGACAGCACGGTTTCCGTTGATGATGCGCTCGCTCAAGCCCTGGAGCAAAGCGCACCGCTTTCCAACGTGTCGGATACAAACACGGACTTTGAAGAATTAGGCTTCGCCAAAGTCGACCACGCGCGCGCGGCTCGTCAAGGTTTTCCCGAAGTGATTTTCTGCCTGGGAAAAACGCCCGCGCAAGTCGCGCCGATTGCGCACAGTTTGCACGCGCGCGGCAGCACTTTGTTGGCGACGCGCGCTGACCGCGCTGTTTTCGACGCCGTGCGCGCCGTCGTTCCAACTGCCGAGTACAACGAAATCGCGCGACTTGTTTTTGCACCCGGCGACATCGCGCCGCATTTGGATGGACGCATTGGCGTTTTGGCGGCGGGAACCAGCGATTTGCCGGTCGCCGAAGAAGCCTGTGGCACGCTCGAAGCGATGGGCGCCAACGTTCAGCGCATTTATGATGTCGGCGTCGCGGGCTTGCATCGCTTGCTCGCTTTCCAAAATGACTTGCGCGCCTGCGATGCGTTAATCGTCTGCGCCGGAATGGAAGGTGCTTTGCCGTCGGTCGTCGCCGGTTTGGTCGATATTCCCGTAATTGCAGTTCCGACAAGCGTTGGATATGGCGCCAGTTTCGGCGGTTTGGCGGCGCTTTTGGGAATGCTCAACTCGTGCGCTAACGGCGTTGCGGTCGTGAACATCGACAACGGCTTTGGCGCCGCCGCCTTCGCCGCTTCGATTTTAAGAAAGAAGAATTAACCACAAAGACACAAAGGTCACAGAGATTTTCAAGAGGAATATCGAGTACTCGATGCCGACAACAAACTCTTTTTGAAGCCTCTCTGTGTTCTTTGTGTCTTTGTGGTTGAAAATTATGACTATTGCTTATCTCGATTGTTTTTCCGGTATCGCCGGTGATATGACGCTGGGCGCTTTGATTGACTGCGGTGTGCCGCTCGAAAAATTGCGCGAAGGTTTGGCGGCTTTGCCCGTTACAGGCTGGACAATTGACGCGCAGCCAGTTCTCAAAAACGGCATTCACGCGCTGCAAGTCGAAATCTCGCTCTTCGGCGAAACCGACGAAGACGAACTTCAGCGACAGCTTTCGCAGCAGCAGTCGGCAGAAAGCAGTCAGCAGGAAAAGCCGCATTCGCAAACGCCGTCTTCGCACGAACACGAACATCATCACGAGCAATCTCATACTCACACGCACGATGAAGCGCATTCGCACGCGCATGAACATCATCACGAACATTCACATGAACACGACCATGAACACACGCACGAGCATTCTCATTTGCATCCACACGTTCATGGGCGTTCGATGGCGGAAATTCGGGACGTGATCGAATCGAGTACTCTTTCGCCACGCGTCAAAGAGTTAAGTTTGAAGATTTTCGGCGAGATTGCGCGCGCCGAAGCCAAGATTCATCATTCGACGCCCGAAGACGTGCATTTTCACGAAATCGGCGGCGTCGATTCGCTGATCGACATTTGCGGCGTCGCGTGGTGTCTGGATTATTTGAACGTGGACGAAGTGTATTGTTCGGCCTTGCCACATTCGACAGGCCACGTTCATTGCGCGCACGGAATTATGCCAGTTCCCGCGCCTGCCACATTGGAAATGCTGCGCGGCGCGCCGTTTTTCCCGACCACTTTGCAAGGCGAAACCATCACGCCAACCGGAGCCGGAATCATCGCGGCGCTCAACCAGGGTTTCGGTTCGCCGCCCGCGTTTGTGCCGCATTTGATTGGTTGCGGCGCCGGCAAAAAGAATTGGGACGACCGCCCGAACTTGCTGCGCATCACCATCGGCGAGAAAATTCAGACTGAAAACATTGGCCGTCCCGATAATTCTTCAAGTCTGCTTTCGAGTACTCGAACGGTGGATGAAACAGCGGAACTGGCTGGTTTGGAATGGAGCCGCCTAACGTTGCTGGAAACCAACATCGACGATATGAACCCGGAGCTGTGGGATCACGTCTTGGGACGGCTTTTTGAGGCGGGCGCGCTCGATGCGTGGCTGCAAAACGTGCAGATGAAGAAAAATCGTCCGGCCACGACGCTTTCGGTTTTGTGCGAAAGCTCGCAACGCGACGCGATTTTGTCCCTTGTTTTGCGCGAAACGACAACGTTGGGCGTGCGCATCAGTGAAGTTCAACGCGCCGCTTTGCCGCGAATTTCTCAGACGGTGCAAACGCCGTGGGGCGAAGTTCGCGTGAAAGTCGCGCGCTGGAACGAAGGAAACGTCGAACGCGCCGCGCCCGAATACGACGATGTGACGCGCTTGGCGCGAGAAAACAACGTCGCGGCGCACGAAGTCTATCGCGCCGCGCTGACTGGCCAACGAGTGAGCGACTTCATCAATCGTCGTGGGTAATTGGTCAAGGTTTTGGCGCGGACAAGAGAAACCATTTAGAATGTACAGGCGCAGCGGAAATTATCGCGTGGTGCGCTATGTAGCGGAGGAACGAGTGAAGCGAAAGAAAACAGGACAACGAAAGACGCAGTACAAAATGCAGCCCCTGATGTGGAATCGAGTACTCGATGCGCGCTTGATTGTCGCGGGCGTCGTCGGTCTGGGTTTGGCGACAGGAACAATTGGCAATGCGCCGATGGCGAAAGCGCAGTCGTCGCGCGTTTATGCGACCGATTTAACGGACGTCGTGGCGGCGACTAACGGTGGTCGCGTGGTCGATTCGTCTTCGACTTTCAACGATGACAAATCGTATGGCGCGACTAACCTGATCGGCGGCAAGGTTTACAATCCGAACGATAAAAGCAGCCCGAACGGTTGGGTCAGCAACAAATACGATTCGGTCAACATGGAATCGGTGACTTTTGGTTTCGCCGACAATGCGCTGAAAAACATCGGTAAAATCGTGCTCAACCCGAGCACGGCGGTGACGCCCGAACGCTGGGCCAAAGACATCGAAGTGCAGGTTTCGACCGATACCGCGCAAGGCCCATATCGTGCCGTCGCGCAAATTACGCTGGAACGCCAGGCCAAGCGCCAGGAGTTTTTGATTTTGCCGGCTCCGGCGCGCTTCGTGAAACTCGTCTTTCGCTCGAACTGGGGTTCGGATCGCGCCGTCGCGCTGGGTTCGGTCGAAATGTATGAAAGCATTCCGAGCACCGATCCGGTCGGTCAACTCATCACGCGTTTGGAAGGCGCCGTCAACGATTTGAAAAAGTTCCGCGACGCGCAAAACGAAATCTCGAACGCGACATCGAGCGGCACAACGCCAGTTTCAACCAAAGGCCCGCAACTGCTGACGCCACTCAAACTCGTTTCTTCCGCTTCGATAGCCGACTACAAGGAGTCAGGCGACACCAGCAATCGCACGATATTTACAGGGAATAATGCTCCTATCGACCCATCGCTCTTGCAACTTGTCGCGGGCGAATCGAGTACTGGAACTGAGGTGGCGCCAACTGCGGCACCGACAAACGGTCGTGCGACGAACATCGCGTTGGCGTCCAACGGCGGCAAAATTGTCGATGTCTCGAGCACGTTCAACAACGATCCGCAATATAGCGCCAACAATTTGATCGATGGCCAGAACTTTTCGCTGGGCGACGGCAAAGGTTCTTTTGGCTGGGCGAGCGAAGGTTTCGCGTCCGGCCAGCAATATGTGACGATTGGTTTCCGCGAAGATCGCACGCACGTCATCAACAAGTTCGTCCTCAATCCGGTTTCGAGCCAGAACTCGTTGCGCTGGGCGAGCCGCATCGAAGTGCAAGTGACAAGCGGCAGCCCGACAACTGGGCCGTTTCGCACGGTGGGAACGCTGACGTTGCGCCAGGAAGCGACGAACCAGGATTTCACGATTCCGCCTGTCGAAGCGAAATATGTGCGTTTCGTTTTTGTGGCGAACGGGCCGGGCAATCCTTTGCCGCAAGGCGACCCCAACGTCAGCAGCGACCGCGCCGTTTCGCTGGGAGAAATCGAAATCTACGAACCGGCGGCGTCTTCGGGCGAGTTGGATTCGCTGATCGGTCGCTTCAATCAGGTTTTGATCGACCTCAAGCGGATGCGCTCGCAACAGCAAATCGGTGCTTCGGCGGCTTCAACGGGCGCCGATACGTCTTCGCCCGCCGACACGACAACCCCGTCAACGACAGGCTCGGCAGCAACCGACGCGGGAACGTCTTCCACCGGTGCGTCTTCCGCCGATGCAACGATGGGCACCACAAATCCGACCACGCCATGAAGTGTTAACGGCCAAAGTGTTAACGGCGCAAAAATCCGTGTGCGGCAAAGAGTTGAGCGGACGGATTTTATTTGGCAACGCCGTTGCGATACCGTCGTATAGAACGTTGTTCTTCAGGAGAAAACTCATGTCATATCGTTCTTCGTCTTATCGTTCGTCGCTTCGCCGTCCACCGCTGCGCGCCAAAGCCGTCCCGATGCCGCGTCCTCAAGAGCGCCTGCTCAAAGCCGCGCGATTGTGGTTGCCTTTGACATTCGGCGCTGTCGCCGCTTTCGCGCTGTGGAGCCAATTCATCGTTCGCTAATTCCTTTATTCAGACACCAAAAGCCGCCGTGACTTATGCAAATGTCGCGGCGGCTTTTCGTCTTATTGAAGAACCCGAAGCGTCAGCGACGGGTGAAATAACAGTTTGATGGGCGTGTTATTTCACCCATCGCTGACGCTCAGGGTTCTTTCTACAGTAAAAAGAGCAATGACACTGAAATGTCATTGCTCTTTTGCGTTATCGAGTACTCGATTGTGGTTTGGTCGTGTTTGGCACGAGCGTCTTAGTCGTTTGCATCGCTCGTTGATGGAATGGACGGCAACGACGCGTTGGAAATTGCGTCGGCGGCTGCGGCATCCGCTTTAGTGGCGACTTCGCTCACTTTCGCATGAACTTCTTCGGCTTTGGCGTGAACCGCGTCAACCGTGTTGGGCATACGTCCCGACAATTTATCTTGCAACATCGAGCGACGCACTTCGCCCAATTCAGGATCGAACAAGTACATCAAGCCGGCACCAATACCCAAAGTCAACAAAGTTTTTTTCATTGTGGTTTCTCCTCAAATTTTCGACAATGGCGCGCCTAAGTTGCAGTTTGAATGCCACAGAACCAAGTTCGCCTGATGCTGTGGCACTTTGCCGCTTGTGTCCTTGATTTGAATATGCTTTTTCAGCGGACTGTGCTCTTCCAGCGTCGCGCCCGCTTCCTTGAAGCCCTGATATCCAAACGCTCGGAAAAGTAGGTCGCAAAAAACCTGCGCTTCAATAGTCATGAATAAATGGTAGCAAAAACGAAGACGAATTATTGAGTACTCGATTTGACTAAAAATATATTTGTGTGATTGAAATACAGTGTGTTACAATCTCGGCGCCTCTCACCCACGACGCACCAGGATTTTGCATGCGCATTATTTCTCGGAAACCGTTCGCTGTCCGCAAACTTTCGACGACTTGGCTTGCCGCTCTCGCCGCTTTTTCGGTAGGCATTAAAGCTCAGGCGCAATCGTCGCAGCCGTCTTACAAAGTCACGGTCGTGCCTTTAGCGGCAGATGTTCAACAGGGAAATTCTCCCATAGCTTTCAATAATGCGGGCCAGATGATAACTTCGGCGTGGTTCAGCACGCCGAACTATTACGGTTATCGTATTTCGCGTTATGGTGCTGATGGGTTAATAGACATTTGTAACGTGAATAATGACGCTTATCGAGGCTCGTTTTTTCTCAACCAATTGGGACAAATCGCCGGACGTATGAATCCGGTCGCAGGTGCTTCTAACTTTCACGCTCTTTTCTTCGATGGACAAAACGCGCACGATCTGGGAACTTTGGGCGGAACGCAAAGTTATAGCGCGGGTATTAACGACGCCGGTCAGATCGTGGGCACTTCCGATACGGGCGTTGGCACCAACCGGCAAGGTTTTCTTTTCGGCGGTGCGGTGATGCAAGGACTAAACGTCGGAGGTGTAAGCAGCGATGCGACAGGCATCAACAACGGCGGCGACATTACTGGCTCGTATGACACAGCAACCAGCCCGACTTACAGCGAGCACCATGCGTATGTCATTCACAACGGCGTTTTTACTGATCTCGGCAAGCTTACGGCCAGCGAAAGCCGGGCGACTGGCATTAACGACGCTGGGCAAATCATGGGCAGCCTGCGTTTTCCCGATTACAGCAGTCACGCGTTTCGCTATAGAAATGGCGTAATGAGCGATCTGGGAACACTGGGCGGAGCCTCCAGCACGGCGACCGATATCAACGCGGCGGGTGATGTCGTCGGTCAATCGCAAACTGCGATTCAGGGAAGTTCGAGTTTGGCGAATCACGGTTTTATATGTGGCGCCGATGGCGTGATGCGAGATCTGGGTTCTTTAAACGGCGCTACAAGCGATAGCCGCGCCGCGGACATCAATGACAATGGTCAAATCGTCGGCTGGTCATATTCGTGGGACGGCTCGCAATCGGGTTTCGTCTACAGCAACGGCCAGATGTTTGACTTGAATTACTCCATCAATAGTCAATTGGGCTGGCATATCACCAGCGCCGAGTTCGTCAATAATAGCGGGAAAATTGCTGCCATCGGGCACGATAGCAGCGGTAACTCGCGCGCTTTGCTGCTGACGCCAAACGCGCTTCCCGTCACTCATGCGGACAACGCAACGGTCGCTCAAGACAGCACTGACAACGTGATTCGAGTACTCGATAACGACACAGATGCCGATGGAGACCCGCTGACGTTAGCCAACTACCTGTGGGCTTCTAACGGCACAGTTAAATGTAGTGCGGATAACCAGACGGTTTTATACACGCCCAACGCCGGTTTCGTCGGCACCGATACGATTTCTTATTATGCTTCGGACGGCTCGGGAGTTTCAGGAGGAACAGTCAACGTCACCGTTACTGCGAACAGCGCCGGACTTGTGGCCGATGATCAAACAGTTGCAACCAATGAAGACACTCCTAAAAGCATTGTGCTAACGGCGCACTCGGCCGCAACACAAACCATCGACAGTTACGTCGTTACGACCCTGCCCGCATTTGGCACATTGAGCGGAACAGCGCCCAACCTCGTCTATACGCCAAACGCCAACTACAATGGCACCGACGCTTTCGTTTTTCGCGCCTTCAGCGGCACCAAAGGAAGCAACAACGCAACGGTCAACCTCACCATTAAGGCAGTCAACGACGCACCAATTGCGAGCGCTCAATCTGTGACGACAAACGAAGACACCACCAAAAGCCTCATTCTTTCTGCAACTGATGTAGACGGCGATACACTTTCGTATGCCGTTGTCGCTTCGCCATCGCATGGCACGTTGAGCGGAACTGCGCCAAACCTGATTTATACGCCGAACGCCAACTACAACGGCAGCGATTCGTTCACCTTCAAGGCGAACGACGGAACAGTGGACAGCAACGTCGCAACTGTATCATTGACAATTGTTGCCGTGCACGATCCAGCTGTGGCGCTTCCACAATCGGTTCAATTGCCAGAAGACACAACAAAGGCCATCACTTTGACGGCCACAAACGTGGACGGAGACCCCCTTTGGTTTGGAGTTCTCAAACCCCCGACGCATGGCACGTTGAGCGGAACCGCGCCCAATCTCGTTTATACGCCGAACGCCAACTACAACGGGCCGGACAGCTTTCTATTTGGCGCTAACTCCGTTTACGATTCTTTGGTCAGCCCGGCGACGGTCAGCCTTACTGTCACGCCCGTCAACGATGCGCCCGTATCGAGTACTCAATCAGTGAATTTGGATGAGGACACCAGCAAAAACATCACGCTTGCGGCAACCGATGTTGATGGCGATGCGCTTTCTTTTAGCGTTGTAACGCAGCCAGTGAATGGCACTCTGATAGGAACCGCGCCAAACGTTGTCTACACGCCAAACGCGAATTTCAACGGTGCAGATTCTTTTTCGTTCAAAGCGAACGATGGAAATCTCGACAGCAACATCTCGACAGTTTCGATCACGGTGAACCCGGTCAACGATGCGCCAATTGCCAATAACCAGAGTGTTGCTGTGGACGAGGATTTGGGAGGCTTAATCACATTAACGGCCTCCGATATAGACAGTCCTGTTCTTCGCTACAGTATCGTCAGCAATCCATCGCATGGCGTCGTCAGTATTACGAGTGGAAGTCCTAACATTTCATATAAGCCCAACGCTTATTACTACGGGCCGGATTCGTTCACCTTCAAAGCAAACGACGGCAGCCTCGACAGCAATACTGCGACGGTGAGCATTACGGTCAGGCACGTCAACCACGCGCCATCTGCAATTTCACAAACCTTGTCCATCAAACAAGATACATCGTTGCCTGTAATACTCAGCGCGACGGATGTGGATAACGATCCGCTCACTTACGTCGTGACCGCTCAACCATCGCACGGAACGCTCAGCGGCACAGCGCCGAACCTGGTTTACACGCCCGTCGCTCACTACACGGGCGCCGATAATTTCTCGTTCACGGCGAACGATGGCCAGGCCACCAGCCTTGCGGCTCTTGTCGTCATCAATATCACGCGCGTCAACCATCCAGTTGTAGCTGTTCCCGATTCTAAAACAGTACTGCAAGACAGCGATTGGGCGCCCATTAGCGTGTTGAGCAACGATCAGGACATTGATGGCATCGGGTTCAGTTTGTGGGGTATCTCATCCGCGACCTCGCAACAAGGCGGCAGTGTTCGCATGAACAGCGATAACACTGTCTCCTACAAGCCCGCGCCCGGTTTCAGCGGCACAGACACCTTTTCCTATACCATTCAGGACAATTACGGACTGCGCTCAACGGCGCTCGTGACGGTTACCGTAACTCACGTCAATCACGCGCCGGTATCGAGTACTCAATCGGTCTCCACCAACCAGGATACAGCGAAAAACATCACGCTTTCCGCCAGCGATGTTGACGGCGATGCGCTGACTTATTCGGTTGTCACTGCGCCTGTTCATGGCACCTTGAGCGGCACAGCGCCGAATCTGGTTTACACGCCGAGCGCTGGCTATACTGGACAAGATTCGTTCACCTTCAAAGCCAATGATGGAAAGCTCGACAGCAACACAGCGATTGTCAACATCACAGTTGTGCCCGTCAACCATGCGCCGGTCGCCAGTTCTCAAAGCGTGACGACGACGCAGAACACCGCCAAAAGCATCACTTTGGTGGCGACAGATGTCGATGGCAACAACTTGACATACGCGGTTGTGACGCAGCCCACCAATGGCACGCTTTCGGGAACAGGCGCGACCCTGATTTACACGCCGTGCTCTGGTTTTTCGGGCAGCGATTCGTTTACCTTCAAAGCCAATGACGGCTCGCTCAACAGCAATGTCGCAACCATCAGCATTAACGTGACGCCGGTTGTCGTCGCCAGCAATTTCGTTGTCACCTACAAAGTCTCCTCGCAGTGGAACAACGGCTTCAACGCCGACGTGACGATCAAGAACAACGGCCCGGCTGTCAACGGCTGGACATTGACGTGGGTATTCCCCAATGGCCAGGTCGTCAGCAATATGTGGAACGCGACTTCCACGCAAAGCGGCGCCAACGTTTCGGCCAAAGATGCTGGTTGGAACAAAGCTATCCCGACTGGCGGCACAGCGAGTTTCGGCTTCACAGCCAGCTACAACAGTGTCACTAATGGTAAGCCAACCACGTTTAAACTCAACGGCCAAACTTGCACCATCGCGCCGTAAAAAGGAGCAAAGAAAAGGCTCCAGCATCGTTGGTTGATGCTGGAGCCTTTTTGTATTTCGAGTACTCAATTACACGACAACTTCGCTTTCAACACTCTTCTTGCGAAACACCAACTGTCCTTCGTGTCCGGCCTCGACTTCAACCGTGTCGCCGTCGCGGAATGTGCCATCGAGTACTCGTTTCGCCAAAGCGTCCTGAATCAGGCGCTGAATCGCGCGTTTGAGCGGCCTTGCGCCATAAGTCGGGTCGTAGCCTTCTTCGGCCACGATGTCGCGCGCCGCATCGGTTAATTCCAGCGTGATGCCGCGTTCTGCCAGGCGCTTTTTCAAACTCGCCAGTTGAATCTCGACGATGAACTTGAGCTGCTCGCGTCCCAGCGGATTGAAGGTAATCACTTCGTCAATGCGGTTCAAAAACTCCGGTCGGAAGTGGTTGCGCAGCACTTCCCAGATGCGTTCGCGCAAAATCGGATCGTTGCTCGCATCGCCGCCCTGAATCAATTGCGTGCCCAGGTTGGATGTCATAATCACGACCGTGTTGCGGAAGTCAACCGTGCGCCCTTGTCCGTCGGTCAAGCGCCCATCATCCAAAAGTTGCAGCATGACATTGAAGACATCGCCGTGCGCTTTCTCGATTTCGTCGAACAAAATCACACTATACGGGCGACGGCGAACCGCTTCGGTCAATTGCCCGCCTTCTTCGTAGCCGACGTAGCCCGGAGGCGCGCCCAGCAAACGCGCGACGCTGTGCTTTTCCATGAATTCGCTCATGTCGATGCGAATCATGGCGCGCTCGTCGTCGAATAAGAACTCGGCTAAAGCGCGCGCCAGTTCGGTTTTGCCAACGCCCGTCGGCCCCAAGAAGATGAAACTTCCAATCGGGCGATTCGGGTCTTGAAGTCCCGCCCGCGCACGTCGAACCGCGTCCGCGACGCTTTCCAGCGCGGCATCTTGACCGACAACGCGCAAGCGCAGGTTGTCTTCCATCTGCAGCAACTTCTGCATTTCGGCTTCCATCAGGCGCGAAACCGGAATGCCCGTCCATTTCGCCACCACTTCGGCGATGTCTTCCTCATCGACTTCTTCCTTCAACATCTGACCGGCGCCCTGCCGCTCTTGCAGATGCACGGTTTCGAGTTCCAATTCGCGGCGCAGTTGCGGCAGCGTGCCATAGCGAAGTTCGGCTGCGCGTCCCAAATCGGCGGCTTGCGTCGCTTGCTCGGCTTCAAATTCGGTTTGCTCGATCTTTTCTTTCAACGCCGACAGTTTGCCAATGGCGTCTTTCTCGTTTTGCCACTGCGTTTTCAATTGGCCAGACTTTTCCTGCAATTCGGCCAACTCGCGCTCGATACGTTCCAAACGTTCCTGCGTCGCACTTCGAGTACTCGATTCGCTGCTTGCGCCGAATCCCGAACCTTTCAATTCGCGGTTCAAGGCTTCGCGCTCGATTTCAAGCTGCATAATGCGCCGCTCGATTTCATCAATTTCGGTCGGCATCGAAGCGATTTCGATGCGCAGTTTCGAGGCGGCTTCGTCCATCAAGTCAATTGCTTTGTCCGGCAAAAAGCGGTCGCTGATGTAACGATTGCTTAAAACGGCAGCCGAAACCAACGCCGCGTCTTTGATGCGCACCTTGTGATGCACTTCGTACTTTTCTTTCAGGCCGCGCAAAATCGCAATCGTGTCTTCGACCGAAGGTTCGCCAACCGTAATCGGCTGAAAACGGCGTTCCAGAGCCGCGTCTTTTTCGATGTGTTTGCGATATTCATCCAGCGTCGTGGCGCCGACGCAGCGCAGTTCGCCGCGCGCCAGCATCGGTTTCAGCAAGTTCGCCGCATCGACCGCGCCTTCGGCTGCGCCCGCACCAACCAGCGTGTGGATCTCGTCAATGAACAGGATAATTTCGCCTTCGCTGCGCGTAATTTCCTTCAAGACGGCTTTCAAGCGATCTTCAAACTCGCCGCGATATTTGGCGCCCGCGATCAGCGCGCCCAGATCAAGCGACAAAACGCGTTTGTCTTTGAGCGTTTCCGGCACGTCGCCGCGCGCGATGCGTTGCGCCAAACCTTCGACAATCGCCGTTTTGCCAACGCCAGGTTCGCCAATTAAAACTGGATTGTTTTTGGTGCGACGACTCAAAACTTGAATAACGCGCCGAATCTCTTCATCACGCCCAATCACCGGATCCAATTTGCCTTTGCGCGCATCGCCGGTCAGGTCGCGCGTGAATTTTTCCAGCGCCTCATATTTTTCTTCGGGATTCTGATCGGTTACGCGCTGTCCGCCGCGCACTTGCGCCAGAGCGTTCAAAATCTTCTCGTGCGTGACGCCGTTCTGTTTCAGCAAGCCGCCCGCGAAGCCTTTGTCCAAAGCAATTCCGATCAGCAAATGCTCGGTCGAAAGATACTCGTCTTTCAAATCACGCATCGCTTTGTCCGCTGCACCAATCGCGCCGCCCGTTCCGTCGCGGTTATTTCCGCCCAATCGAGTACTCAATGTGCGCCCAGATTCCACGCCCTGAACCTTCGGACGCCGCGCCAATTCGCTTTCCACTTCGCGCGTCAACGTCGCCACATTCGCTTCCAGTTTCTGCAACAACGGTGTTGTCGTACCTTCGTTTTGACGCAGCAAAGCCAGCAACAAATGCTCGACATCAATCTCCTGATGCCCATATTGACTGGCCAAACTCTGCGCGCTTTGCAAGCTTTCGCCCGCTTTCACTGTCCATTTATTAAGGTCTAAAGCCATCTTCCACACCTCATTCCACTTGATAATAATACACTCAAGGTAAGACGCAAAGTTCATGCTATGGTTGCGCTCTTTTCAAGAGTTTTGAGTTTTGCGATCTTCGTGTTACAATCGCGTCATGTTTAGAAACCGTCCACTTTTGGCGCTGCTTCCGGTTTTGCTTTTGTCGGCGGCGATGGTTTTGTCGGCGTTGGTTATTGCGCGCGCTTTCGTCCGCACACGTTCCAGCGATGACGGCATTCGCGTTATTGGTTCGGCGCGCAAGCCGATTCGCTCCGATTTCATCATCTGGAAAGGGCGCATCACGCAAACGGCGCCGACCGTGACCGTGGCGTATGCGCAATTAAAAGCGAACATCGTCAAAGTCGAAGATTACATTCGGAGCAAAGGCGTTCCGCAATCGGAGATTGTGCCGAACGCGGTCAACATCAAAACGCTGTACGCGAAAGTGGCGGGCGATAATTCGTCGCCGTCATCGGATGAAGATACTTCGGGTGCGGGCACTTACCGTCCGATTCAAGGTTACCAATTGTCGCAGGAAATCGAAGTGCGTTCGAGCAACGTGCCTCTGGTGGATGCAATTTCGCGCCAGTCCACAGAACTCATCAGCACCGGCGTGCCATTTGTTTCTTCGGCGCCGATGTACCTTTACACCAAGCTGAGCGATCTCAAAGTAACGATGCAGGCCGAGGCCGCGCATGATGCTCGCGCTCGCGCCGACAGATTGCGGCGAACAGCGGTTGTCGTCTGGGCGCGGTGCGTTACGCTCGCATGAGCGCGCCGGACATTACGCCGTTGTATTCGACGCAGGAATCGGATGGCGGCGTGGACGACACATCTTCTCTGGACAAGAAAATTACGGCTGTCGTTGTAGTCTCTTACGCGGCTGATTAAAAGGAAGAAGTGAAACTCGCACGTTATCGAGTACTCGATAATCGTACAGGCGCGTCAAGCGCCAAATGCGTCAAGCGCCAAATTTGTGAATTTGTCCATAGCGCACAATCGCCATTGACATGGATTCCGTTTCCGGCGTGTTGTCCGATGCAGCGGTTTTGGAAAGTCGTTCGATTTCGCCCAGCAGCTTGAAGACGACTTCGACGCCCGCCAGATTGACGCCCAATTCCTGCGTCAAATGCTGAATGCGGCGCACGCGCTCCACGTCTTCGTCCGAATAAAGGCGAATGTTGTTGGCGGTGCGCTGGGGCGAAATAAGCCCCATGCGCTCATACATACGCAAGGTTTGCGGATGCGTTTCGACCATCTGCGCCACGACCGAAATCTGATAAACCGTGACTTCTTCGTCCATCTTATTTTTGTCGCGCCCGTTGCGCATAGTTCACCTGCCTTTCGCTCTTCACTTTTAATAGGACACGGATTTCATACACAGATCGAACGGGTTTTCACGGATCAAAAACAGAGAATCGAGTACTCAATTCCTCAAAACCCGTGTTCATCCGTTCAACCCGTGTAACGAAGTTCCGTGTCCTAATTTTTCTACAAACCTTTCGGCAAATCTCGGCGCACGTTTTCACTGCGCAAACTCGACAGTTCTTCAACCAATTCGCGCTCGCGTTCGCTGAGGTTTTTGGGTACGGCGACTTTGATTTTGACGAAAATATCGCCGCTTTTGCCGTCTTTTTGCTTGACGCCGCGATCGCTCAAGCGAAAGGTTTGGCCGCTTTGCGTTCCAGCGGGAATCTTCAAGTTGACTTCGTTTTCCGTCGTGGGAACCGCGATAGTTGCGCCCAGCACCGCTTCGCCAAAGTTGACAGGAACTTCACACGTCAAGTCGTCGCCTTCGCGCTTCCAGAACGGATGCGGCGCGATATGAATCTTGAGAAACAAATCGCCTTTTGCGCCGCCATTGGTGCCACTCGCGCCCTGATTTGCCACACGAACGCGCGCGCCTTCGCGCACTCCGGCGGGTATTTTGACCGTGACATTGCGCTGCTCGTCGCCCGCTTCGCTTTGAATCGTCAAGCGCAAACTGCGCTGCGTGCCTTTGATGCTTTCGCCCAGAGAAATCTCAATTGGCTGCTCGACATCGCCGCCTTTTTGCGGAGCGCGCGCACGATTGCCGCCAAAACCAAAGCCGCCGCGATTGTTGCCGCCGCGCCCGCCGAACAAGTTCTCGAAGACATCGGCGCCCTCGACATTGAAACCGCCGCTCCCGCCCTGACGCCGCACTTGCTCGAACAAATCGTCCAGATTGGCGCCCGACGGATAACCAGAACTTCCGCCCGAATTGCCGCCGAAGCCACTTCCGCCACGCGAATAACGCGCGAAATCTTCCGCCGACATTCCCGCCGGAACCTTGTCGTAATCGTCGCCCACCTGGTCGTACAGAGAGCGCTTTTCCTTATCGCTGAGGACTTGAAACGCTTCGTTGATTTCCTTGAAGCGAGCCTCGGCGCCTTTGTCGTTCGGGTTGATGTCGGGATGATGCTGGCGCGCCAACTTGCGATAAGCGCGCTTGATTTCCTTTTCATCCGCCGTGCGCTCGACACCCAGAGTTTTGTAAAAGTCCTTAGCCATAAGAAGGAAGGATAAAGGACGAAGGATGAAGGATGAAGTCGAACGCGGAAATTGAAACGACGCAGCGTTCATTTCGAGTACTCGATTCTTCATCCTTCATAACTCATCCTTCATCATTTGATTAAGTTGGATTGCCTTCCGGCGCGTCGTCCGAATTGCCGCCGACAGCTTGCTCGTTAGCGCGTTGCGAATCGTCTTCTGGCGCGTCGTTCGACTTCGCGTTGTCTTCGCTGGGAACAGGCTTTGTGGTCGCGGCTTCGTCGTTTTCAGTATTCGATTGCATATTTATTGATTCCACTGCGTTACGCGTCGTGCCGACGTTGATCTGGCGCGGACGCGCGTCTTCACGCTTGGGAAGTCGCACTTCGAGTACGCCGTCTTCCAGGTTCGCCGTGACGGCGTTCGGGTCAACGCTGCGCGGCAAACTCAAAGAGCGCGCAAAGTTGCCATACGAGCGTTCGACGCGACGATAGCGACCTTCGCTGTCCTCGGTTTTCTGCTCTTTGGCGCCTTTGATGGTCAGCACGTTGTCCTGCAACATCAACTGCAATTTGTCCTGCGCGACGCCCGGCACTTCGAGATGAACTGTGTAAGCATCGGCGTCTTCTTTCACATCGACCGCAGGCGCGAACATTCCCTCGCCCAAATTTTCGAGATGACCAAACAGATCGGAATCGAATTGATCGAACATCCGGTTAATTTGCTGCTGCAAACCCAGCATCGGATGCGTGGTGCGAATCAGGCTCATGATGTCACCCTCTTTATCAGGAGGCAGCGGCGGGAAGCAGCAGACAGTTCGAGTACTTGAAGTTCCAACTGTGACGTTGAAGCATTCTGCGCCACAACTGCCTCCTGCTTTCTGCGGCTGCCTACTGAACTATTTGCTTTGAATTTCAATTTGTCGCGGTCGCGCGGCGGCTTGCTTGGGCAGGCGAATCGTCAAGACGCCGTTTTCGTAAGAGGCCGCGACGTTTTGCACGTCAACTGGCGTTTCGATTTGGAAGATGCGTTGCCACGCGCCGTATTGCCGCTCCAAGCGATGATAATGCTCGTTTCGAGTACTCGATTGGCGCTTACGCTCGCCGCGCAACGTCAAGGTATCGCCCGTCAATTGAATGTCGATGTCTTCTTTTTTCATGCCTGGCAATTCGGCGTGCAAGACAATTTCGCGTTCGTTTTCCGCGACATCAACGGCGGGCGCCCACAAGCGCGGCGTATCGTTGTTCTGCGTAAAAGCGCGATTCATTTGCTCGCGCAAAATATGCAAATCGTTCGTGGTTTGAAGAATCGAAGCCATAAGAAACCTCCTCGATTTTCTCGTAGGGGCGAGGCATGCCTCGCCCCTACATCAAACTCTTACTTCGCGTCTGTCACTTCGCCTTCCACGACTTCGCCTTCAACAGCGTCGTTTCGAGTACTCGAACCGTTGGTGTTCGCGCCATCCGCGTTGTCGTAACCGGCGTAGTCGCTGCCCGAAGGATTGGCACCCGCTTCCGGTTGGCCCGCCGCCTGATAAACGCTGGTTCCCGCCGCCTGATACGCGACCGTCAAGTTGTCCAAAGCGGTTTTCATCGCGCTGGTGTCGGTGCCATTGAAAGCGGTTTCAGCTTCGGCAATGGCGCTTTCCAATTGCGTTTTCTCGGTCGCGCCGATTTTGTCGCCGCTTTCGTCGCGGAACTTCTTGACCTGAAACAACGTGGAATCCAGATTGTTCTTGGTTTCGGCTGCCGTGCGACGCTCTTCGTCCGCCGCCGCGTTCTTTTCGGCTTCATCGACCATGCGCTCGATGTCTTTTTTGTCCAAGCCGCCGCTGCCCGTAATGGTGATTTTCTGTTCTTTGCCGCTTTGCAGTTCTTTGGCTGACACGTTCAAAATGCCGTTGGCGTCGATGTCAAACGTCACTTCGATTTTGGGCGTGTTGCGCGGCGCGGGCGGAATCTCGTTCAGATGAAATGTTCCCAGCGCTTTGTTATCCGCCGCCATTTTGCGTTCGCCCTGCAAAACCTTAATTTCAACGCTCGGCTGAAAATCGGAATACGTTGTGTAGGTTTCCTTGCGCTGATGCGGAATCGCCGTGTTGCGCTCGATCATCGGCGTCATGATACCGCCCGCGGTTTCCACGCCCAGCGTCAAAGGCGTCACATCGACCAGCACCATGCCGGTTCCCGCGCTGCCCGGATTCGCCAACGTGTTCGCCTGCACCGCCGCGCCGACCGCAACCGCTTCGTCCGGGTTGACGCCCTGATGCGGGTCTTTGCCCGTCAACTGCTTCACCAGATCGACAACCGCGGGCATACGCGTGCTGCCGCCAATGAGAATCACTTCATCGACTTCACTCGCTTTCAAACCGGCGTCGCTCAAGGCACGCTCGAACGGCGCGCGTGTCCTTTCCAGCAAATCGTGCGTGATTTCCTGGAACTTGGCGCGCGTCACATCGAGTACCAAATGCTTCGGTCCGTTCGCGTCCATCGTGATAAACGGCAGGTTAATCGTTGTCTGAGTCGCCGATGACAACTCGATTTTGGCTTTTTCCGCGGCTTCTTTTAAACGCTGCAACGCCTGCGCGTCCTTGCGCAAATCGATGCCATCGCTCTTCTGAAACGTGTCGGCGATGTAGTTCATCAGGCGCTCGTCGAAATCGTCGCCGCCTAAGCGTGTGTCGCCCGCCGTCGATTTCACTTCGAGCAAGCCTTCGCTCACTTCGAGTACGGACACATCGAACGTTCCGCCGCCCAGGTCATAAACGATGATCGTTTCATCTTTGCCCTGACGATCCAGACCGTAAGCAATCGCCGCTGCCGTCGGTTCGTTGATGATGCGCAGCACGTTGAAACCGGCGATTTCACCGGCGTTTTTGGTCGCCGTGCGCTGGCTGTCATCGAAATACGCCGGAACCGTGATCACGGCGTCCGTCACTTTTTCGCCCAAACGCGTTTCCGCGTCGGCTTTCAATTTCGTCAAGATCATCGCCGAGATTTCTTCCGGCGAATAAGCTTTTCCATCAATGTTTACTTTGTCGCGCGTGCCCATCTTGCGCTTGATCGAGCGAATCGTGCGCTCACTGTTCAAAACCGCCTGGCGCTTCGCCGGATCGCCGACCAAACGCTCGCCGGTTTTTGAAAACGCCACAATCGAGGGCGTCAAGCGACTGCCTTCGGCGTTCAATAAAACTTCTGGCTCGCCACCCTGCACAATCGCTACAACCGAGTTCGTCGTTCCCAAGTCAATTCCCACTGCTTTCGGCATCGTCGTTCACCTCATAATTCGTTACGTCGTTTTCGAGTACTCAATAGCTTAACATTTTGGTTGTGTGAGTGCCATACACTCAAGCGTTCGTCAATTTTTTTCCTGCGCCAATTTTGAAGTTTCAGCGCAGGAAAATGTTATGTGGAACAGGTTTTGTCAATTTTCGGCGTTCGCTTCGGCTCCCGTGATAGGGAACTTGTACGCCGTCGAAGTCGTGTAAGATTGCTCGCCAAAGCAGCGGCGGCAGACCAAAGGCGCGTTGTTCAAGCGCATCGCGCCACGCACGGTCTTGATATTTTGTCCACAGATCGAACACTGCGTGTTTTTGTTTTCCGGCATCAGTCACCTCAACAACCAAAGTTGAGTGTAAAACGCTCAAGCCCCGATTTTGGTTCCAATTGAGTACTCGATTTCCATCAATTAAACTTGAGGAGATTCGTTGTTCCGTGGCAGCGAGTCTCCTTGCCCAACTTTGAACCGTGTGACGCACCAAATCGGGCGAGGCGACCTCGCCCCTACAATTTCATCACGGCTGATTTATGACTTCACCGAAAAACTCTCAAAATCACTTCAAATTGCCGACATCGTTGAACTTGCGCGCGTGGTGGAAGCACAACTATTTCGAGCCGTCGCACGTGACGTGGCAGACCGGCGCGCCGCGCGAAACTCCGACTGGACGCGAAAAGCATTGTGTTTTATTGCACGGCTGGAATTCGCCGGGCTGGTTCCTGGAAGATTTGAAGGACGCGTTGCGCGCTTTGCCGCAGGCCGCGTCGTGGCGTTTCTGGATTCCCGATTATCCGACGCATCGTTACTCTTTTGTGCGTGCAGCGAGCGAAGTGCGGCGCGCTTTGTTGTCGCAATCGGTTTCGTGGGACGACGTGGTTTTAATCGGTTATTCGATGGGCGGTTTGGTGGCGCGTCAAATGGCGCGCGATGGGTTTCCGTGCCGTAGTTTGGTGACGCTTTGTTCGCCGCACGAAGGCGTTTTGCCGTGGGTTCCGCTGCCGACGATGGGGCCGCAATCGCTGGGAAAATCGAGTACTCAATTGCGCAATTTGAACCGCGATCCGCGCGACATAAAGTTACGTGAACATGCGCATTTCTTCGCCATCAATTATCACGACCGCCTGGGAAATCACCGGCACGACGGCCTGGTGCCGGAAAGCAGCGCGCGCGGCGATCATCTGGGAAATGTCGCGCAACGCCAAACCATTCATCTCGAATATGGCCGCGAAGTCGCATCAATCATTCCCGTTGGCCCGCACGTTAGGGGCATGAATCCGCAAATTATGGTTCCCGTACTCGGAACCTGCGCGCAGTTGTTTGAGGTTTGAGAGTTAGCGCATTACTTTATTTGTGAGCTGTAATAGCCCTGTTTACCGACGCCAATTGTATCAAAGTAAACGCCTTCCAAATCAGCTGGATCGTCTTGCGGCTCTGGCATCACGGCGCGCCAAAGACTTAATTCAAGAGCAGGAAAAACGTAGCTGTAGCCATGTTCCCGATTGGATTTATCTACCTCGGCGTTTTGTGAAACAATACCAACCAATTCATCGGCCTTCGTTTCAAAAACAGAAACGTTGTTATACAAAGCAATGAATGCACCACGTCGGGACAGCTCGATGTACTCCGCTTTGTCTTCGTCGTCAAAGAAGATTTGAAAGCACGATTCGAGATAAGCATCGGTCAACATTGCGACATTAAATGACTTTCTAAATGATGTAAAAGGAAGCGCCATTATCGAACGCGTCTCGTCGCGCGACATTCCCAAACGAACATCGCTAACGCCTTGCAACGGGACGATCTCATACATTTTCATTTTCTTCCTTCACTAAACTGGCAATTGTGACAAATCAAGCAAAGTAGCAGCAACGCGCAGATTATGAATCGAGTACTCGAAACCCGCGCGTTTATTTGCTTCAAGTTAAAAGTTCGCCGTTCGCTTCATTTACTTTGAAGTCTTCCCAAAGTTCCGGCGGATCGTAGCAAGCAGTACCAGAGATGACGCCGTTTGTGCATTCGCTGAGAATAATTCCGTCAGCCGCCAACGTCTTGCGCCATAAAACAGTGCCGTTTTGATCGAAAGCGAATAAGTCGGAGTAATCCGCGACGAAGAGTTTTGTTCGGTCGTCGTTGAACAGCCAACCAGTCGCTAAGGCTTCGTAAGAACGATAACCGTCGGGATTGTGTGCGGAAACAAAATAACAATTTCCGTCGGCGATAATAACAAACAATTGCGCTTCTTCCCAGACAAAAGCATTGGCGTAATAGGAATGGCCGAGATGAAAGTTTCCGATCCACGATGTTTCGTCGTCCAAAGAAAGTCGCGCGACGAACTCTTGTCGCCACGGCGTCGGATGGCCGCAGTGATAATGCTTCGGTAGCGGTCCATCGCTGGGCAGACCAGCCAAAATTTCAACTTTCATTTGCTTGCCGCCATCGTTCATTGAACCGGCGATTGTGGCAAGTTGGGCAACGGATCGTTTCTGACGGACGGCGCGGCGGGCGGCAGTTGCGCATCGGGCGAAGGCGGAAGCGGCAACGGCGGCAACACTTGCGATGGCGTTGGTTGTGGCGTTGGAGTACTCGAAATCGGCGCGCGCGGCGTCGGTTGCGGCTGTGGCGTCGATTGCGGGATGAACGTTGGCGTTGGTGTGGCAATGGGTGGTTGGATTTGCGGCAAGTCAATCGAGCGCGGCATGAAGCCAACCGGAACTTGCGCCGCCAAATACAAGTTCTTCGACGGCATCATCGAACCTGTGTTGCGCCACCACGGGAAAACATTCGTCACGCGGCTCCATTCCAGCGCGTTTTCACCAAACACATTATCGGTCGAATTGCTTACAACAGCGGCGTCCGAGGAATGATAAATCCACGTAAAGCGCACGGTTTGGTCGATTTGCATTCGGTGTTGCGGACGCAGATCTGGAATCTGCGAAAGCGGAATGCTCGCTTCGTAGAACGTGATTTTGTTGCGTTCATCGCGCGTCACGACGCAGCGCGCACCGGAAATATCGCCGCCCCAGTTGACGCGATCCGTCGCGGTTTCAAAGCCGCTTTGCGGAGACCACAAACGCAAGGCGCGCCCGACGACCTGGCCTTCGCTCGAAGTCGCAAACGGCGACAACAACACGCCGTAATCGGTATCGCGGAAGGCTCCGGCGGAGGGCAAAGCGTCGCCTTCGCTGCGCATCCCAAAGGCGAGTTGCAGCGCGTCGCTGTTTTGCCAGAACAAGTATTCATTCGTCGTTGCAGGTCGCGCCTGAAACGCGTTTTCGCGCACGCGCGCCGCGACGTATAAATTATCGTCGTCGAAAAACAAAGCGACTTGCGCGCGCACGCCCGACTTTTCATCCGGTGAACTGGCTTCCATCCACGACGCGTTGTCCCATTCGTTTAAGGTGCCATCCACATTTATGGCGCCGTCCGCCACGCGCGGAATCGTTGCAACGCGCGCGTCCTGCTTGCGTTTCCAGCGGCCAGCGTCGCTCTTCGCTTCAGTTTCAATCGGATAAACGCCGCTCGCGTTCGCAGCCGAAGTTAAAACCGGAAAACTCAAAACGCGCGTTTCGCCAGGCGCCAAAACCAAATCGGTGCGATCGTTGGCCAGTAGCCAGTTTTTCGGAGCGCCGACGCGAAACGTGCCCTGGAACGGCGCGATACCGATGTTTTGCACGCGCACGCGCAGCGCCAAGTTTCGTGGCGCTGCGCCGTTGGGGATCAATCGCGTGAACGGCAGAACCTGCACACCAATCGCGGGAAGACTTTTCAAAGTCGCGTTACCCCAAGCGTCCCGCGATTGTTTTGGTGAGACATCGGCCAAAACATAAACTGGATTGCTGCTCAGCGGAACGACTAAACGGTCTTTGTCGGAACGGGCGATTTCGTTTCCGAAAATGTCTAAAACGCGCGCTCCGGCCAGGCGCGTCTCCAATCGAGTACTCGAATTGTTGTCGCCGTCGCTCCACAAGACGACGATGCGCGACGAAGCGATGCGAAAACTGGCGCTTTGAACCACTGGAGAACCGGGATACAGCGTGCCTTCGCCCGTCGCGCCTTCGAGCAAGCGCGCCATTTGCGACCACGCCGCAGCGCACGTCAGGCGCGTGTCGGCATCCGACAAAGGCGACGGCAACAGCGACCGCACCGAAGCCGCACCCGCGCTTTTCGCCAGCACGCTGCACTTCACCAGCGACGACGCAGCGCGGATGGCGCTATTGCCGGCCACGACATCGTTGCGCACCGAAAAGACCGGCGTGGCTTTTTGCGCCGCCAACAATGTGCGATTCCAATTCGCGCCTTCGCCCGTTCCCTGCTCGTCATCCGATGCGTCGCTCAATTGCGGATACGGCAAGGTCATCGTCATGTCGGCGGGCAAAGCACCGGAACTTTGCGACGGCTGATTGGCGCCCACACGATTAAGAAAATCGTCTTCCTCGGCAGCGCGCGGCGCACGCGACGACAGTTCAAAAAACGGGCTGGAAAGCGGCGAAGTCGCGGTCGTAAACGGCGCGGGTGGCGCGACAACGGCAAAGGAAAAGGTCGCGCGCACGACATCATCTTCGCCTTTGCGCGCGGCGCGCGATTCGACATCAATGCGATAAGCGCCCAGAGTTTTCGGCTGAAACAATTCGCGGCGGCGAATCATGCCATTGGCGGGCAGCGTCAACTTTTCTTTGTCGCTGGCGAGCGTGTGGCCAAAAGCATCGCGCACGCGCCACGAAAGCGTGATCTTGCGCTCGAGATTGAGATCGTTCCAGGCGCGCAAACCCCACGCAATCGGCGTCTGCGTGCGCAGCGTTTCGCGCTCGGAATAAACGAAAGTCGGTTCTTCATTGTCCAGTTGAAGACGCAAACCGGACGCATTGACTGGCGCGGGAAGCGTTGTAATCTGCGCGCGCGCAGGAAGCACGAGCGTCGTTCCAGCGAGCGCAATAACGAGTACTCGAACGGCGAAATAGAAACGAGTCGGAAAGCGAAAAAACACAAAAACCCTCCGAAGAATCAGGGAAGTTAACAAGAAGTCTAACCAACGAACCCGAAGCGTGAGCGACGGGCTTAAGTAGAAACTACATGAACCGTGAACTAAGCCCGTCGCTCACGCTTCGGGTTCGTTGGTCGTCGGCAGAGATTGCGACAAACGTTCACGAACTTGGTCTTCATTCAACAACGCGGCGCGCACGATTTTGTCCCGAACTGTCTGGCCACGCTCCAATGACAGCGCAGTTTTAGGCGTTTTCAAGGCTTTGGACAACACGTTCAAAACTGCCGCGTTCGCTTTTCCGTCTTCGGGCGCCGCCGTCACGCTGAGCAGCAAAGCGCCGTTACGCACGCCTTCAATTTTGTTGACGCAACCACGCGGACGAACCCGCAACGAAATCAAAACACCTTTATCGTCGGTGCGCAACGCGAGATCATTCACGATTTTTGAACCGCAAAGGCGCGGAGATGCAAAGAAAAAGTGAGTTGTAGGGGCGTCAGCTTGCTGCGCCCGTGTTCAACGTTTGATCTCGCAAAGTGGGCACGGCAAGCTGACGCCCCTACGAATCCAATTCATTCCTTGCTGCTTCTCCGCACTTTGAGATGAATCAATTTCCCACTCAGTTCGCGCGAACGTTTGGTGGCCGCTTCGACGGCTTCCATTGTCGCACCGCGAAAAGCGCGTTTTTCCAGCGCCGCCAAACCCGCGATAGTGGTTCCGCCCGGCGAAGTCACCATGTCTTTTAATTGTCCGGGATGCTGTCTGGTTTCCAACACCATTTTCGCCGCGCCTAAAACCGTTTGCGCCGCGAGTTGCGTGGCCGTCGCGCGCGGCAAACCGTTTTGCACGCCGGCGTCGCTCAAGGCTTCGATGAACAAGTAAACGTACGCCGGGCCGGAGCCGGAAAGTCCCGTCACAGCATCCAGCAAACTTTCCGGCACATCGACAACAATCCCGACCGCGCCGAAGATTTTGTGCGCCAATTCGCGCTGCGCTGCGCCCGCGTGTTCACCTAAACAAACGGCGCTCGCCGCCGCGCCGACCAGACACGGCGTGTTCGGCATCACACGCACAATCGGAAAGGGTTTTTCAAAGCCGCTTTGCAAGCGCGCGGTGGAAACTCCTGCCGCAATCGAAATCAAGGTCTGGCTGACATGGAGTACTCGATAAAGCGGTTCGAGCGCCTTATCGACAACTTGCGGCTTGACAGCCAACAAAATCGCATCGCAACCTTGCACGGCTTCTTCGGCACTCGATGCGACACGAATGCCGATTTCGTCGGACAAACGATGCAGCTTTGCCGCATCCAAATCGAAAGCGGAAATATTTTGCGGTTCGTAAACTTTGGCGTCGATCAGACCACGCATCAAGGCTTCACCCATCGCGCCCGCGCCTAAAAAAGCAATGCTTTCCGGTGATTTCATAAAAGCGAATTGGTGAACGAACCCCAAGTGTGAGCGCGGGGCTGAAGTCACATCTACGTCAGCCCCGCGCTTACACAACTTGCCAGCGCACAAGTAGCGCTGACATCTGACCAGGCTGTTACTTCAGCCCCGCGCTCACGCTTGGGGTTCGTTAAAAATTTATCGTTCCCACGGGCGGCGTTCGGCGGAATTATAAGCCTGCGGCGAAAAACTTTGCTGTGGAATTGGTTGTCCCGCGCTTGGCGAACTTTGCGGCGCCAATCCAGTACTCGATGGCGGCAGCGTTTGGCCTTGCGCACTTTGAGCGGCGCGCAACGCATCGCGCTGCGCGGAAATCTGCGCATTCAGCGGCGCGGATGTCACGACTGGCGCGCCGACGCTTTGCACCGTGACAGTTGAACTCGAACTCGAAGAAGTTTTCTGCGCGTGTTCGACATCGCGGAAAAAGAAATCGGGGTTCTCGCCGTAATCGGTTTCGTCGCTGGTGATTTCAAATTCAGGCGGCGTGTACAGAAAAATCAGTTCGCCCAACTTCATGGCGTGTCCCTGGCCTTCCAATCCGTAGCAAACGCCGCTCATAAAATCGATGATGCGCACGGCTTTGCTGCGCTCGACTTCTTCCAGATTGATAATCACCGCGTCGCCCGCTTTGAGCGCG
The DNA here is from genome assembly GCA_965277285.1 of Abditibacteriaceae bacterium. Lineage (GTDB taxonomy): Bacteria > Armatimonadota > Abditibacteriia > Abditibacteriales > Abditibacteriaceae > DASVUS01. Next base: position 1,568,152 of record OZ255721.1, read on the forward strand.
TCGGCGGCAATCGCGGCGTCTTCCTGCGTTTTGGGGCGCAGCGTGTAAATATTCTTTTCGCGCGCGCGCAAAGGCGACGGCGCGACAGAACGCAGGCGCTTCACGCCGGAACCAACGCCGGAACCGCCGCCGTAAGAAGGTCGCGCGGAAGCGTCATAAGTTGGAGTTTGAGAAGGACGACTCGTTGCGGCTGTGTTCTGCGAAGTGTCTTCGGTTTCGTCGGTGTAATCGTTTTCGTCGTCGGCGTATTCTTCTTCGCCGTGTCCCCAAATGTTGCGGATGCTGCGAACCGCCTGTGTCAATCCACTCATTGACGCTGCCTCCCGTGCTGTAATCGTTGCTGCCGTGCGTGCTGTTAGCTGGTGCTGTGAATCGTTGCTGAAATGATGTCTGGGATAGTATAGAACTGACTTATTGTAACTTATTTCGCCTATCGTTTTGGTCTTTGTGTTAGCTTCGTTCGCCGAAAAGTCCGGTTCCAATGCGAATCATCGTCGCGCCTTCCTCAAGCGCGATTTCAAAATCGTTCGTCATGCCCATCGAAAGTTCGCTGATTTCAAAACTTCCCTTTCGAGTACTCGATTGGTTCAATTCGTCGCGCAGTTCGCGCAAGCGCCGAAAATAAGGCCGCGATTGTTCTGCATCGTCGTTCGCGGGTGGCAAACACATCAAACCGCGCACTTCCAAATTCGGCAATTCTGCGCAAAACTTCCACAAATCGGGCAATTCATTGATGTCGCAACCCGCTTTATTTGCTTCGTCGCCGATGTTGACCTGCAATAAAACACGTTGCACCACGTTTTGCGACTGCGCTTCTTTGTTCAAGGCTTGCGCCAAACTCGTGCGATCAACGCTGTGAATCAAGGCGAAACGCCCGACAACTTCGCGCGCTTTGTTGCTTTGCAAGGCTCCGATAAAATGCCATTGCAATGCGCGCTCATGGTTTCGAGTACTCGATAACGCTTCCACCTGAGACATTTCCGTCATTTTGTGAGCGGCTTCCTGCACATAGTTCTCGCCAAAATCGCGTAAACCCGCCGCAGAAAACTCTTGCAAACGCGCAACTGAAACCGTTTTACTGGCGCCAATCAGCGTAATTTCTGCGGGATTTCGCCCGCAACGTTCGCACGCGCCTTCGATGCGTTGCCAAATATGGCGCAAACTTTTTTCTGCAGTGTTCACAAAGTTATCCCCAACTATAACAGGAAGTCGTTTCAGCGGCAAACGACAAAGCATACCGTGAAACATCGAAGCGCGAGTGTTCTTTCTTTTTCGCCGCGAAACCTCCATACTTCCGTCATTCAGCTTTCACACTTTTCACGAACACAAACATCATTATGTCTCTTGAACACGCGTCTTTAGAAGATATTCCTCAACTCGTCGCGCTTTGGAACAACGCCTTTGGCGCCAATTGGCCGCTGACCGAACAACTTTTGCGCCAAACCTTGGAACACGATCCATTCTACGAACCGGAAGGCCATTTCGTGTGGCGCGAAAACGAAGAAATCGTCGGCTGGGCGTTGTGCAAATCGAATCGCAAAGTCGGGCCGGAACTGGGACGTTTTGAAAATCGCGGCGGAATCGGCGCTTTGTGCGTTCATCCCGATTTCCAACGTCGCGGACTGGGAACGCAACTTTTGCGCGCCTGCGAAGACCATTTGCAAAAGAACCATTCGCCGCTGACGACGCTTTGTTTTCCGCATCATTTGCTGCCTGGCATTCCCGAAGATTGCGCGTCTGGCGTGGCGTTTTTCAAGTCGCACGGTTACACAGGTTTTCACGAATGTGTTGATTTGTCGCGCGATCTCATCGAGTACTCGATTCCCGAAAAGGCCCTGAACGCGATGCAGCAAAATCCAAGTGTCGATCTGCGGCGCGGGCGCGAAGAAGAACACGAAAAAATTATCGCTTTCGTGTCGCGCGAATTTCCTGGTGGCTGGACATATTCCACCAAAAACCATTTCGCGCGCGGCGGCAAAGCCAGCGACATCGTGGTCGCGGTCGAAAACAGCGAAGTTATCGGCTTTTGCCACACCACTGATTGGCGCAATTCGTGGTTGTTGCCCAACGTTTACTGGCACGAACTTTTAGGCGAACATTACGGTGGTTTGGGGCCAATCGGCATCGGCAAGGAACATCGCAAACGCGGCTTAGGTTTAGCGATTTGCGCCGTCGCGGTGGAAGAGTTGAAACGCGCTGGCGTCGAAAAAATGGCGATTGATTGGACGACGTTGATTGATTTTTACGCGCAAATGGGTTTCACGGTTTGGAAGACGTATTTGCAGGCGGAGAAACCAGGCAAGGTGTAATAATGTTCGTGATGGTGCAAGTGGTACGCATTTCCTGGAGCAAAGCATCGCGCGGCGGACATTTGGCCAGTTTGCGAACAGCCGTGCCGAACGCGTTTTCATTGAACAGCGACAAACTTCGATTGTGCAACGGCATTTACACTGAGGAACAGCATTGGTCGGAAAGCAACCATTTTCAGCGACCTGTTAAAACAAAACCGCATTGTGAAGAATCCGATTCTTACACCTTTCGTTGTGCAACCATTTGTCGCTCAAAAGAAAAGGTCTCCATCGAATGGATTTGGAATTGGCAAACTGGTGCTCCTGAACGTTATCCAGCGCGACATCAATGGACAATTTGTCCTGATGAATGGCTCCAGCTTTGTTGGAATGGGCGCTTTTCCGATCACGACGGCGGACAATGGACATATGAAGAAGTAACGCTGAACGTCGCCTATACTTTTCAGAAGCCCGCAAATAACTTCTTCAACGATTCACAACCTTCTCGTCGCTGCGACCATCGCGCGCAACTCTGGTGATTGAGCAAAGCAAACATCGGTCTCGTTTTCATAAAGTGGCAACCTGGATTATTCGATATGGTAAGTCAAAGGTGTGATTGAATCAATGCTATTCAAACCACAGGGCAGCAAAGAAACTCCAAGTCGACCAAAACGCTCAAGACTGGTGCGTTTTGCTCTTATGAGTCTCGTCTGCATGATAGGAGCATTACTGGTTGCATTACTTGCATTGAGGGGAACAGAAACGAAGCGAGCTTCCATCAATAGTGCATCCAGATTGGCCAGGATAATTCCCGTAGAAACTCCGCCGGGTGTCGTGCGTTACGCCGCTGTCGGAGATTCCTACACCATTGGCCAAGGTGCTACTGCGGACCAGTGTTGGCCTGAGGTGGTCGCTGCCCATCTGACGCAAAGCGGGGTACCGACGCGCGTAGTCGCCAACGCCGCACTTACCGGCTGGACAACCCAAGACGTACTTGACCAGGGCTTGCCTTTCTACGAAGCGGCTCGTCCTACCTTTGCAACCTTGCAAATTGGAGTTAACGACTGGATAGGCGGCGCTACTCCTGCCCAATTTCATACGAACCTGACACGCGTGCTGAATCGTATGCTAAAGGTCCTGCCTAACCCACAGCATTTGCTGCTGGTGACCATTCCCGACTTCTCGGTGACACCTCAAGGCGCTCGTTACAATCGAAGAGGCGGTGCGTCGGGTGGCATTAGTGCCTTCAATGCCATTATCATTGCCGAGGCGCAACGTCGTCATCTACCTGTTGTAGACATCTTCGGAATTTCGCAAAAAATGGGCAGCGACATAACCTTGGTGGCTGACGACGAGCTACATCCTTCGGCTTTGGAATATGAACATTGGGGAGAACAGATTTATCCAGTTGCGCTCCACCTGCTGCAAACTACGACTCCGGCTTCGGCAAAATAAAATGCTCAAACAAAAGGCTCTGGAATCGCTCAGATAAAACTCTACCAAAACCACTGGAAGCGCTCTGCGGGATAAACCGACTTCCAAAGCCGACTTTTTCCTTATGCCAGATGCCAAAAATCACGTAATCGAGTACTCGATTGCGTGATTTCTTGACAGGCTTTCAAAACACAAGCATTTAAGCAGCGGCAGTCGCCAAACGCTTGGCCAGGCGGCTTTTCTTGCGCGCGGCGGCGTTCTTGTGGATGACGCCTTTGGCGGCGGCGCGGTCGATAGCGCCAAAAGCGATGTGGGTGTCGCCAGCGAGGGCTTTGCGGGTTTCGGTTTTGATGCGAGTTTTTACGGCGCTATTAACAAGGCGCTTTTTGGCGTCCTGACGCAAACGTTTCTTGGCCGATGGGGTATTGGGCATTTCTCTTGTCGTCTCCTGAATGAACCGAACGCATTTTAACGCGAACACAGATCAAATGCAAGTTTTATGGCCACAAAGAGCACAAAGAAGAGAAACAACAAACTCACCGTTACCAATACTCGAACCTTTTCTTTGTGATTTCTGTGCTCTTTGTGGCTAATTCCTGATTTGACTGATCGCCGCGCGCGCCAGTTCGTCGCAGCGTTCGTTTTCGGCGTGTCCGGCGTGGCCGCGCACCCACGACATTTTATGCGGACGCGTTTGCAGCAAAGCGTTGATTTCCTGCCACAATTCCTGATTCTTGACGGGCTGTTTGGCGGCGTTTTTCCAGCCGTTTTTAATCCAGCCTTTCATCCAACTGGTGACGCCTTTGCACACGTATTCCGAATCGGAGACGATTTCGACGCGCGTGCCTTCCTCAACCGCTTTCAAGCCTTCGATCAAAGCCTGCAATTCCATCTGATTGTTCGTCGTGCGCGACTTTCCGCCAGACAGTTCGCGGCGCGCGCCATTTTCTTCAACGATGGTTCCCCAGCCGCCCGGCCCGGGATTGCCGCTACACGCGCCATCGCACCAGATTTTGACAACGCCGGATGTTGCGACCGTTGATGTTTCGTCTTCAAAAAGTGTTTTCATTGGGCCGTTTTCGCCTTTCGAGTACTCGATTGCGCTTCGTGCTTCTTTTGATACGCAGCTTGGCCGTCTTTCACTAATTGACGCGCGCGTTCGGCGCCGCTGCGCGCCAGAACTTCAAACGTTTTGCCCTTGAACGTGTTGTAGGACACGAAAAAGTATTCCATTTCGTCCAGGCGTGCGGCGTTGAGATGTTCGAGTTCTTCGACTTCTTTTTGCACGCGCGAATGTTCCGCGACGGCGATCAGACGGTCGTTGCGCGTGGTTTTTCCGTCGCGCTCAGTTTGATTGGCTTCGATGACGCCGACCAAGCGCGCCGTCACCAGACAACCGGCAAACGCGGGCGCGTCCATCAACACCAAAACATCCAAAGGATCGCCGTCTTCGCCCAAAGTCGACGGAACAAAGCCGAAATCGAAGGGAAAGGCCGCGCCAACTGGCATCGCGCCGCCCAGTTTGAACAAGCCGGTTTCAGGATCGAAATCGAACTTATTCTGACTGCCTTTGGGCGTTTCAATAATCGCGTTCAGCATTCCGTCGCGGTCAAAAGTGGCGAGTTCAAAAGGAGATTGAGACATCGAGAGATTACCGCGAAGGACGCGAAGAAAAAGAAGTATCGAGTACTCGAAAGTCAGAGTTTGTCATTCTGAGCGCAATAAAGAATCTTGTTGAAGTTGGATTCTTCGTTTCACTCAGAATGACAAGTTATTGCGACGATTTTTAACTCTTCTTTTTCTTCGCGCTCTTCGCGTCCTTCGTGGTTCAACAATTAATTCAATTCGGGAAACCACAGTTTCAGTTCGCGCGCGGCGGATTCCGGTGAGTCGCTGCCGTGAATCAGGTTGGCCTGCTTGTCCAGCGTATAATCGCCGCGAATGCTGCCGGTCGCAGCATTCAAAGGATCCGTGGCGCCGATCATTTGACGCGACAAAGCGATTGCATTTTGGCCTTCAAAAACCATCGCCAGCGACGGCGAACTGGTGATGAAATCGACCAGGCCGGGGAAAAACGGTTTGGCGTTGTGTTCTACGTAATGTTGTTCGGCCAGTTCGCGCGAAACCGTCATCAATTTGGCGGCGACCAGTTTGAAACCGCGCTTTTCAAAACGCGCCAAAATCTCGCCACTCAATCCGCGCGCCACGCCGTCCGGCTTGACGACAATTAGTGTCCGTTCCATATTGGGAAACCTCGTTGTAAATTGGGAAATGCGGCGGTAGTTTGACTGCGCACCGTTTTTGTCGCAAGGCGCGGCGCATTTGGAGTACTCGAAAAGGGAACACGGATTTCATACACGGATCGAACGGATGAACACGGATCAGAATGGAAAAATCAGTTGTCATCGTACGGGCGCATTGCAATGCGCCCGTACTTTCTATCTGTGTAACGAAGTTCCGTGTTCCCTCTTGCCGCCGAGATTTCAAAACACAAGCGGGCGCGGCGCGCTAAACTGCAACGCACTTTTTCACCATCAAGTACGGAGACCATTCTTTTGAAACGCACTCATCATTGCGGCGATTTGCGCCCCCAACACGTCAGTCAAACCGTCGCGCTTTGCGGCTGGGCCAAAGTCGTGCGCGACCAATCGCACCAAATTTTTATCGACCTGCGCGACCGTTCCGGCATCGTCCAAATCGTCGTCGACCGCGACATCAACGCCGAACTTTTCGCGCAAATGTCCGGCGTCAAATCTGAATATTGTTTGCAAATCGAAGGCGTTGTCGCTCAGCGCATCGCGGGCAAGGAAAACCCCAAACTCGCCACCGGCCAAATCGAAGTTCACGTTCAGAGCGCGCAGATTCTCAACACCTCGAAGCCGTTGCCGTTTGAACTGGACGACGAAGTGCGCGCCGAAGAAAACATTCGCCTGCAATATCGCTATCTCGATTTGCGACGCGCCCCGATGCGCGACATTCTCGAACTGCGCCATCGCATCGTGAAAGCGACGCGCGACTTTTTGGACAGCGAAGGTTTCTGGGAAATCGAGACGCCTTTGTTGTGGAAATCGACGCCCGAAGGCGCGCGCGAATATGTCGTGCCAACGCGCTCGCAAGCCGGCAAAGCCTTTGTCCTCCCGCAAAGCCCGCAAATCGCCAAGCAATTGTTGATGGTCGGCGGCGTCGAAAAATACTTCCAGGTCGCGCGCTGTTTCCGCGACGAAAGTGCGCGCAGCGACCGTCAACCCGAGTTCACGCAAATCGACATCGAAATGAGCTTTGTCGAGCAGGACGACGTTTTAGCGCAAACCGAACGCTTGTTCGCTCACATCATGCGCCAGTGCAAAGGCATCGAAGTCGAACTGCCCTTTCCGCGCCTGAGTTACGAAGAATCGATGCGTCGTTATGGTTCGGATAAACCGGACACGCGCTTTGGTTTGGAGTTCGTTGATTTGAGCGACATCGCGCACGAAAGCGGTTTCAAAGTGTTTGCGAACGCGGTCGCGTCCGGCGGGCAGGTCAAGGCGATTTGCGCGCCCGGTTGCGCCGAATATTCGCGCAAGCAAATCGAAGAATTGACAGATTTGGTCAAGCGTTTTGGCGCGCGCGGCCTGGCGACTTTCGCGCTGGGCGAAAGCGAAGTCAAAAGCCAGGTCGCCAAGTTTTTCAGCGAAGCACAAATGCAGGAAATCTTCACGCGATGCAACGCCAAAACCGGCGACCTGGTTTTGTGCGTCGCCGACCGACAGAACGTCGTCGCGCAAAGTCTCGATTTTCTGCGCCGCGAAATGGCGAAACGATTGGATTTAATTCCCGCCGACACTTTCAATTTTCTGTGGATTGTCGATACGCCGATGTTCGAGTACTCGAACGAAGAAGGCCGCTTCGACGCGATGCACCATCCGTTTTGTTTGCCCAACCCGGACGATATGGCATTGCTGGAACAAGGGTTTTCCAGCGACATCGCCAAAAGCGAGGCGGCGCATCCGTGGGCGCAAGTGCGCGCCTGGCTCTATGACCTGGTATTGAACGGCAGCGAACTGGCGAGTGGCTCGATCCGTTGCCATCGCCGCGACATTCAAGAGAAGATTTTCAGCATCATCGGCTTGCCGCTGGATGTCGCGCAGGAACGTTTCGGCTTCATGCTCGATGCCTTTGAATACGGCGCGCCTCCGCACGGCGGCATCGCGCCCGGATTGGATCGCGTCGTGACGATTTTGGCTGGAATTCCCGACGGCAACATCCGCGAAGTCATCGCCTTTCCCAAAACCAGCGGCGGCCTGGATCCATTGACCGGCGCACCAACGCCGATTGACGAAAGTCGTTGGCGCGAATTGGGACTTCGAGTACTCGATGCCTCTAACGAACCCGCAGCGTAAGCGACGGGTCTTCTCTTGATGATAGTCCGTACGTTCAACAGAACAATCACAAAGTATTCTCGACAGAAGACCCGTCGCTTACGCTTCGGGTTCGTTATCGAGTACTCGATTCGACAGCGCATACCAAAACTTCCCTTGCGCGATGTAAACTGCGAACTATGAACACAACTCCCTACACACCCGCAGAAGCGCGTTATGGCACGATGGAATATCGTCGCAGCGGCAAGAGCGGCTTGAAACTTCCGGCGATTTCGCTGGGTTGCTGGCACAACTTCGGCGGCGTTGGAACCGCTTCCAACCGCATCGAAAACGAAAACGACTTCCACGAAAATTGTCGCCAGATGTTGTTCGCGGCCTTCGATGGCGGCATCACGCACTTCGATCTGGCCAACAATTACGGTCCGCCCGCCGGTTCAGCGGAAACGCGCGTCGGTCGCATTTTGCGCGAAGATTTCAAAAACCACCGCGACGAACTCATCATCAGCAGCAAAGCCGGATACCATATGTGGAACGGGCCGTATGGCGACAACGGCAGCCGCAAATATCTGCTGGCCTCGCTCGATCAATCGCTGACGCGTCTCGGTCTCGACTACGTCGATATTTTCTACCATCATCGTCCCGATAACGATACGCCGTTGGAAGAATCGATGGGCGCGCTCGATCACGCAGTGCGTAGCGGCAAGGCGTTGTATGTCGGGATTTCCAGCTACAGCGGACAGCAAACGCGCGATGCGCTGAAAGTCTGCGAGCAGAACAACTTCATCAAGCCGATCATTCATCAGCCGAGTTATAGCCTTTTGAATCGCCGCATCGAAAGCGATTTGCTGCCCGCCACGCGCGCCGAAGGCGTTGGCGTCATCGCGTTTTGCCCGTTGCAACAAGGTCTTTTAACCAACAAATACTTGGACGGCGTGCCCAATGATTCGCGCGCCGCGACGCCGGAGGGCGCTTTGTCGCGCGAACAGGCCGAATCGTCCGACATCGACAAAGCGCGCCAGTTGAACCAGATCGCGCAGAATCGCGGTCAATCGCTGGCGCAAATGGCGCTGTCGTGGGTTTTGCGCGATCAGGCCGTTACTTCGGCGCTCATCGGCGCCAGTCGTCCCGAACAAATCGTCGAAAACTTAGCTGCCGCCAACAACACCAAATTCGGCGACGATGAAATCACCAAAATCGACGGCATCTTGAAGTCGTAAGGCGCCGTTATCGAGTACTCGATATGACGAAAAAGCCCGCGAATATCATCATTCGCGGGCTTTTTCGCATTTAGCAGCAATGGCCAAGCTATAGCAGTTCAACGATTAAACGCGACACATTTGCACAACTCTTGTAGGGACGCAGATTTCTGCGTCCGCCAGTTCAAACTTGCACACAGCGGACGCAGCAATCTGCGTCCCTACAACATTAGCAATCCGGGGCATTTAATCGTTGAACGGCTATAGCAACCGCGCGATTGGTTATCGCTTCGCAGATTGCTTGTAAAAGTTTTGTGCAATTCAGCGTTATTCAGCGCCGACGCCCAGATAAGTGCGCAGTTTTTGCGATTCAAACTTCGCTTCGGCTTCGCGGTCGGGCGACAAAAGCGAAACGATGATTCCCGCTGCAAAAGCGCACGGCATCGAGATCAGCGTCGGGTTGAGCCACGGAAAAATCGCGCTCGGATTGTGTAGCAAATCTTTCCAAACCGTTGGGCTGAGAACAATGAGAAGAACCGCGACGACAAGGCCAGTCACAATTGACGCGACCGCGCCCGCCGTGGAAAGTTTGCGCCAGAAAATCGACAAAAGCAGTGCGGGGAAGTTCGCGCTGGCCGCGACCGCAAACGCCAATCCCACCAGAAACGCCACGTTTTGTTTCTCGAAAAGCAAGCCAAGCCCAATCGCCATCACGCCTAAAACAATGGTCGCGCCTTTGGCGACGCGCACTTCTTCGGCTTCATTCGATTGGCCCTGACGAATCACGCCCGCATACAAATCGTGCGAAATCGCGGACGCGCCCGCGAGTGTCAGTCCCGCGACAACCGCTAAAATCGTTGCAAACGCGACCGCCGCCAAAAATCCCAGCAGAGCGCCGCCGCCCAGGTTTTCGGCCAGCAGCATCGCCGCCATGTTGCCGCCTTTGCCGACTTTGCCGATCAGTTCCTTGCCGACCAGAACCGCCGCGCCAAAGCCGATGGTAAAGGTCAGAATGTAGAAATATCCGATGAAACCAGTCGCTACGAAAACGCTTTTGCGCGCTTGCTTGGCGTCGGGAACCGTGTAAAAACGCATCAAAATATGCGGCAAACCCGCCGTGCCAAACATCAGGCCAATCGAAAGTGACAGCAAATCCCAATGATTGGTGGCGACTTTCGCGCTGACCTTAGGAAACGTGAAAGCCGCGCCATATTTGGCCTGCGCCGCATCGAACAAAGCGCCATAACTCCAGCCGAACTTCGACAAAATCAAAATGACAAGCAGCGTCGCGCCGCCCAAAAGCAGCACGGCTTTGATGATTTGCACCCACGTCGTCGCCAGCATTCCGCCGAACAAGACATACAAAACCATCAACACGCCGACGATCAGCAACGCATCGTTGTAAGGCAAGCCGAACATCAATTTGATGAGCCCGCCCGCGCCGACCATTTGCGCGATCAGGTAAAACAACACGGTGACAATCGAAGAAATGGCCGCAGCGGTGCGAATCGGGCGCACTTTCAAGCGATAGGCGACGACATCGGCGAAGGTATATTTGCCCAAGTTGCGCAACGGTTCGGCGATGAGAAACATCACAATCGGCCAGCCGACGAGATAGCCGACGCTGTAAATCAAGCCGTCATAACCGCCGGTTGCCACATAACCGGCGATGCCCAGGAAACTGGCGGCGCTCATAAAGTCTCCGGCGAGTGCCAGACCGTTTTGAAAACCGGAAATGCTGCGGTCGGCTGCATAAAACTCGCTGGAGGTTTTCGTCTTTTTGGCCGCCCAGTAAGTGATTCCCAGCGTGACCAGAACAAACAAAAAGAAGAACGTGATCGCCAGATTATTGCGCTCGCCGCTGCCAATGACAGTGGCCGCATTGTTGACATTGTTTGCGACGGAAGGCATACATTTCCTTTGGTGGTGAGAATATCGAGTACTCGATTGCGAACGTTGAAAACGAACCCCGAGCGTAAGCGACGGGTAAAAAGTAAGAGTTACCTGTAATTGATAATTTTCACCCGTCGCTTACGCTTCGGGTTCGTTGGTGTCGGGTTGATTGACATTCATTTTGGCTTTGACTTGCTCGACCAGCGCGTCATACTGCGAGTTGGCCCAGCGCACATAAAGGCCAGTTAAAATCCAGGCCAGCAGAATCACGCCGATGCCCAGCGGAATGCCACGATTGATGCTGCCCGAAAAGCTTTGTCCCAGCCATGCGCTGTGCCAGCCGAGCAGAACCACAAAACCATAAAACACCGTCAGCGTGATAACCGTAAGAACGAGGGAAATGCGGTTTTTGCTCTGCGCCAATCGTTGAAAATCGGGGTCGCGCAAAACTTCTTCGGGCGAGATTTGTGGCATCGTGGCTCCTGATAAAATGGAAATCAGGTTGATGTTATCACACCGTTTGCCTAATCGCTTTCGCAACGATATTGAGTACTCGAATGATATTTCCAACTGCACCGAAACCTTCGCCAACGCAACCAAAGCTATCAAAGCGCCTACGCGCACTTTCGGCTTGCGTCGCACTGGGAACAGCAATCGCGCTTGGCTTGGGACATCAGCACGATCCAAGTTTTCTCAACGGCGCTCTTTCGCAAGTGCCGCTTGTCCGCGATTTCTTTGCCGTCGCCCCAGCCAAGCGACCTTATGGCATGGCGCCACAAGCGTTCGCGGCGTATTTGCGCGCCTGCAAAACCGCGAATATCGACCCATTTCGCATCGGTCAAACTATTGGCGATGATCCGCGTTCAGTCGGTTATCATAGGCGCGACGGCGTGTTGAAAATTGGCGGCGAAAACATCGAATACTGCGCGGCGGTTGATCTGGCGGTTTTCGGTTTGAATGGGCCGCAAATCACGCAGTTTCAAAATGCATTGGCGCAAGAAGGTTTCGCCAGTTTTTATCGTCATGAAGGCAAGTGGGCGGGCGATGAACATATTCACGCGATTTACGGGCGTTTGAAAATGAAGCCGCAACTGGCAGGACAAACGCGCGATTGGCTGCGCACACGTCACAAGCAAAACTTGCCGCATTTGCCGTGGGAAAATCAGTTTCGCGCGTTGAACTGAACTGTGAGTACTCGATAACGAACCAGTTTTATATTGAACTGGTCGCGCGTTTGTTCTTCCCGTTGTGGCAGCAATGAATTTTATGGTGTTGACACGACGAGTAGCGCACGCCGAGACACGGAACTTATTTAATATGCGAACTGCTAATATGCGAACTGAAGACTTTTTTCGATCCAAGATTTTTACGGCACCTTTGACGGCTTCGGCGTGCGCATTTTGCGTGATGGTTTTCCTCGCGCTGAACTTATCGAGCGACAAGTCGTGGGCGGCAGCCGCACATTGGGGTTATTTTCCCGACCGTGTGGTTTGGGAAGGTCAGCCGTGGGCGCTCGTCACCTCGGTTTTTGTGCATTTGGAAATCTGGCACATCGCGTTCAATGTTTACTGGTTGTGGCTTTTGGGCAGCGTGTTGGAAGAAAGTATCGGTTCGCTGCGCTTTGCGTTGTTCTTCGTCGCAGCGGCCTGGGTCAGTTCCGCCGCCCAATTGCTGATGACCGGAAATATGGGCATCGGAGTATCGGGCGTGGTCTATGCGTTGTTCGGTTTTGGCTGGGTCGCGCGCCACAAAATGCCGCAATTCAAGGCGATTCTGAACGATCAAACTGTACAGGTATTTCTGGTGTGGTTGGTTTTCTGCGTTGTGCTGACCAAACTGGGCGTGATGCAAGTCGGGAACTGGGCGCATGGGTTTGGGCTGGCGTTCGGCGTCGCGGTCGGCGGGCTTTTCGTCCTCCGCTGGCGTCCGTTAGTTTCCGCACTCGGTCTGATTGTGTTGCTCGGCGGTTCAATTCTTCCACTGAAATGGTGCCCTTTGTCGCCGGATTGGACGGCTATTCAAGCGAATAATGCGCGGGAGCGCGGCGACTATCAGCAGGCAATTTATTGGTATCATCGTTATCTGAACGAAGGCACGGATGAATCGTGGGCGTGGTCGAACCTGGCGGAACTTTACGGCGCGCACGGCGATAAAACTGAATTTAAGGTCGCAGTGAAAAAATTGCGCAACACCGATGGAAAGGCTGCCGATGAAATCGAAGCGGAATACGGAAAGTCATCTAACTGAATGGTTGCGCCCAAATTTCGCAATCGAGTACTCGAACTTAATTAACTCGCGTTACTAACCTTGGCTTGAAGGATCGAAAAGTGTCATTCCGAGCGAAGTCGAGGAATGACACGCTGTTTTGGCGCTCTTCTAAATCAAAACGATAGACGGCAACTTGGGTTAATTCAAATTTTCTTATGCCAACGATTCAAGCCAACTTCGCGGATAAAGCGGCAGCCGAACAAGCGCGCACCAGGTTGATTGAGGCTGGTGTTGCCAATGGCCGAATTCACATCTGGAACAACATTGCGGACGATGCGCCGTTTGCGGCCAACCGCGACGATGCGGCGGAAGGTGGCGCTTTGATCGGTGGTTTGTTGGGCGGCGTCGCGGGTTTGGCAGCGGGTGCAGCGATTGGCTCGACGTATGAAGGCGAGGCGTCGCACGTTGCATCTTCTGGTGTGCGATTGGTGGTCGAGGTTCAGAACGGCGATCTTGATGTCGCAACGTTGTTGCGCGAAAATGGCGCGTTGAATGTGCAGCTGTAAATTTTCCTTTATTGCGGGCACCAAGTGTTAGAAAGTTCCCACGACGCGGAACATCGAAAGAAAAGTGTTGGCGGTTCGAGTGTTCATTCCATAGCGCTATACTGGTGCGACTGCGTTGCTGTTGATGAGGGCGACGCAGTTTTTGTCCGTTTTCGGTTTGAATGTTATGACCAATACAACGCGTCGCCATGTTTCCGAGAATAATGGCGTTCGCTTTCATATAACGGTTTCTCGTGGTTGCATTGCAATGGCGTTGTTGCTGGCGCTGGTCGGCATTTTTTATCGTTTTGCCGCTCTCGACCGCAAAATTTTCTGGCATGACGAGGTTTATACAGCGATTTACCTGTCGGGCTACAAAACCGGTACCGTTTTAGGAAGCCTGACTTCAGGTCAGCCTGTCGATAGAAATCAGGTTCTCGTTTATCAACGATTGCATCCCGAGCGGACTTTAGGTGACGCGCTGCAATCGTTGCGCGATCACGATCCGCATCATCCGCCGCTTTATTATGCCGCGTTGTGGGTTTGGGCGCGGCTTTTCGGCGCTTCGACGTGGTGGCTGCGCGCTTTTTCTGCACTGTGTGGCGTGCTCGCTTTGCCGGCCTTCGCATGGTGGTGCCGCGAACTCTTCGATTCACGACGCGCCCTGTGGATTGGCCTGGCGTTAATGGCGGTTTCACCGTTTCACGTTTTGTATTCGCAGGAAGCGCGGCCTTACTCGATCTGGGCGCTGGCGACATGTGTTTCGTGCGCGGCTTTGTTGCGCGCACAACGCACACAAAAAACGCGCGATTGGTCACTTTATTGTTTGTCGCTGCTCTTCGGATTATGGACGCATCTCTTATTTGGGCTGGTCGTCGTGGCGCATATTCTGTGGATGGTTTCGACTTCCAACCGCACTGCGGACGCGCGCGACGACCATCGAGTACTCGATGCTGCCGCATCTCGGGAGAAACTCTTGAAAAAAAAGCGTTTCGCCTTTTGCCTGTGCGCAGCGTTTGTCTTGTACACGCCGTTTTTGATTTCTCTATTGCAGGGGCGTCAAACGGCGCAAGAGCATTTGGCGTGGGTGACGCATGGTACAGGAATCGCTGGTCGGGTTCAAAGCTGGACGGCTAATTTCGGCGTGGCGTTTTTCGATCCGCGCTCACAGATTTGGCAAGCCTTTGCGTCGCGCTTTATCGTCGCTGTTTTTGCAATGGGCGCTCTTGTGTGGACAATACGCCGCGCGCCACGTCCGACAGCGATGTTTGTTGCCTCGCTTTTCCTTTGTTCATTGCTGCCGTTCGTGCTACTTGATGTGCGATACGGAGGGAAAAGTTCGCAGGTCGTGCGTTTTCTGGTGCCCGCGATTCTGGCGCTCCAACTGGCAGCGGTTTTCTTGATTGTTCAGCTTTCAGAGATGGCGCGCTGGCGTAACTTGTCCCTGGCACTGATGTTTGTGTTGATAAGCGGCGGTCTGGTTTCATGCGAAGCGAGTCGTCGCAGTTCCGCTTGGTGGATCAAGGCCGACCCTGCCAGGATTCCTGATGCTGTGCGTCTGGCAAATGGTTCGGCGAGTCCCTTGTTCATCGTCAATAAAAATACGATAAACCTGGGGTATTTCATGGCTTTGACGCGCGCTCTGCCGCCCCAGTCGCGCACTTTGCTGCTGACACGCGAAACAGAACCGATACCGATAGGCTTTGCCAATTTTTATGTTTTCGCGCCTTCATTCACGCTGCAACATGCCTTGCAAGCGTCGGGTTACTCGCTGCGCCTTCTCGATCCAAGCGGCTGGAACGAGATAATTTCAACTTCGCATCGCGCACTCAAAGTGGCAACCGCCGCTCAAACCAGCCCGTAACAAATCGCCGAATTATTTACGCGAGTTTTGGCGGAGTCCAATTGCGCCAGCTTCCCAGTTCCGTAATGTCTTGCGCATCGCGCGTGGCAATCGCTTCGCAGACGAAACCTTGCACCGTCGTGCCGTCTTCCAATTGAACGGTTCCAATCCCCAAAGGCGCGGGAATGCCCGCCACAAAACTGCCGTAAGCCATGGTTGGAACGCTCCACACTTCCACTTCGATCGCAGCACCACCTTCGGGCACGCGCACTAAACCAGGACGAAATGGCGGGCCGCCCTTGAGCGCATAAAAACGATAAACCGGCGCCGTGCGCGTCTGGCTGACCAATTTCGCGCCGCGCTCCGTCAATTGCGTATTCAAAGGAAAACCGCTCATGTGCGCGCCGCAAACCGCCACCGAAATCGCACCTTTCCACGGCAAAATCGCAGATCGAGTACTCGAATCAAGTACGTCGCTTGTGAAAAACGCTGTCGCGCCCAGTGTGAAATTTTGCATCTTCTGCCAGCGCGTTCCGAAGCGCAAAAGCGGCACATCTTGATGCGCAGGCGCGAAAATCGTCACGCCAAAGGGCACGCCATTTTCGCCGAAACCGGCAGGCAAAGCGAGCGCGCTGTAATCGAGCAGATTCATAAAGTTGGTGTAATAACCAAGCTTGGTGTTGAGCTTGATCGGTTCGGCCTGCATTTCTTCAATCGTGTAAGCGCGCCCGATGGTCGGCGTTAAAATCGCGTCGACTTCCTTCCAGGCTGCGTCACATTTTCGTTTGAGAGCCGCAAGTTTTTCGATTGCGGCGAAAACGTCCACTGCCGAAAAGTTCTGTCCGCGACTGATAACCTCGCGCGTCACCGGCAACAAAGCTTCTGGCTGCGCTTGCAAAAGTTCCTGCACCACGCGAAAACGTTCCGCGACCCACGGGCCGTCATACAAAAACTGCGCGGCTTCTACAAACGGCGCGAAATCAATTTCGACGATTTGAGCGCCAAGTTCTTTTGCTTGAACTTGCGCCTGCGCGAAACGCTGCGCTGAAATTTCATCGCCGAAGAATTGCAGGCTCGCTGCATCGGGAACGCCCAGTTTCCAATTGGGCAATGATGAAAAATCAAGGCCATTCGTTATGCTCGCGCGCGCATAAGAATCTTGCGCATCGAGTACTCGAATCACGTCGAAAACGGTTTCGGCATCGTGCGAAGTCAGCGCGAAAACCGAAACCGTATCGAGCGAACGACAGGCCGGAACGACGCCACGCATACTGACGACACCACGCGTCGGCTTCAAACCAACGATGTTGTTGAGCGCAGCGGGCACGCGCCCCGAACCGGCGGTATCAGTTCCCAAAGCGAAACTGACAATGCCCGACGCGACGGCAACCGCGGAACCGCTGCTCGAACCGCCCGCGATATAATCAGGATTAAGCGCGTTGTGGCAAACGCCATACGGCGAACGCGTGCCGTTCAAGCCGGTCGCAAATTGGTCGAGATTGGTTTTCCCGATCACAATCGCGCCGGCTTCGCGCAGCAAACGAACGGCTTCAGCGTCTTTGTCGGGATTGTAAGAATAAGCCGCGCATCCAGCAGTTGTCGGCAAACCCATTACGTCGATATTGTCTTTGACGGCGAACGGCACGCCATAAAGCGGCAGATCGGTTTTGCCTTCCAACGCTTGAACTTGCGACAAAATCATTTCGCGCGAAGCCAGACAAATCCACACGCCATCGGGAGCGTTTTGCGCGGCATCGAGTACTCGAAAGAGCAAATCTTCAGGCGTGAGAGTGCCATTTTTGTAAGCGTTTTGTAATGAAGCGATATTCAGCAGCGGCAAATTATTCATAGAGTGTTCCGTAGGGGCGAGGCGCTGCCTTGCCCGTTTGGTTGTGAAACGTAATCAGGGCGAGGCAGCGCCCCGCCCCTACGCGGGTTGCACGACGGCCAATTGCTGACCTGTCGAAACCATTTGGCTTTCGCTGCAAGCCAGGCGATGTACAACGCCATCGCACGGCGACTGAAGCGCAAACTCGGTCTTCATAATTTCGATGATCAGCAAAACGTCGTCTTTGCGCACCTCGTCGCCTTCCTGGACATTGATTTTCCACACCACGCCCGAAGTCGGCGCGTTCACGGCTAAGGCACCCGGCGGCATTTCCACATCTTCGGGCGGCGCGGTGGAAGAATCGGCTTCGGACACGTACTCCGCTTGCCCATTGATGCGCCATTGTTCGCGCTCAGCCTCAAAGGCGGATTGCTGCGTCGCTTTGAACGCTGCAATAGAATCAGCGTTCTGGGCCAGAAAATGATGATAATCGTTCAGCCGAAAAACGGTTTCTTCGACTTGCAAATTAAATCTTCCAGCGCGGAAATCTTCACGCATTTCCAGCAATTCGTCGGCTGCGACCGGATAATAGCGGACTTGATCGAAGAAGCGTAACAGCCACGGCTTGCCGTCTTTGAAGTCTTGCGTGCTGCGATACGTGTTCCAGATCGGCAGCGTGCGCCCGACGAGCTGATAACCGCCTGGCCCTTCCAGACCGTAAATGCACATATAAGCGCCGCCGATGCCGACCGCACTTTGCGGCGTCCAGGTACGCGCCGGATTGTATTTGGTCGTCACCAAACGATGACGCGGATCGAGCGGCGTGGCAACGGGCGCGCCTAAATAAACATCACCTAAACCAAGAACGAGATAATTGGCATCGAAGACGATGCGACGCACTTCTTCGATGCTTTCCAGGCCGTTGATGCGACGAATAAATTCGATGTTGCGGGGGCACCACGGCGCGTCGGCGCGCACCGATTGCTGATATTTTTGAATCGCCAAGCGAACGCTTGGGTCGTCCCACGACAGCGGCAAATGAACGATGCGCGTCGGTACTTCCAAGTCGTCCAGATTGGAAAGTTGGGTTTCGCCCTGGCGCAGCAAATCGAGAATCGTGGCGCGCGAAATTGTGCGCGTATCGAAGTGAATTTGCAGCGAACGAATGCCCGGCGTCAAATCGACGATGCCGGAAATCTTCTGCGCTTGCAGCCACGTCATCAGCGCGTGAACGCGAAAGCGCAAATCCAAATCGAGCACAACCGGCCCATATTCCACCAACACGTAACCATCGCCCGCCTGACGATAAACGACTTGAGGACTTTTTTGCGTCGCGTCGTGCGCTTCCAAAATCGCATTCGCAGGCGCGACAGGAACCAACGGCGGCAATCGAGTACTCGATGAATTCAGTTGTGCGAACTGCGCGTCTTGCAGCATGCGGCGCTCGGCGGATTCCGCGACATCAATCGGCACGAAGCGAATGCGGTCGCCAGGTCGCAGTTGCCCGACTTTCCACAACTCGGCTTCGACCACAACAACGGGACACACGAAACCGCCCAGACTCGGCCCGTCGGGGCCAAGAATAACTGGCGTGTCGCCCGTAAAATCGACCGAACCAATCGCATACGCGTTGTCGTGAAGGTTCGACGGATGCAAACCCGCTTCGCCGCCATCGGTTCGCGCCCAGACGGGTTTTGGCCCAACCAGACGAACGCCGGTGCGACTCGAGTTGTAATGCACTTCCCACGACGCCGTAAAAAACGTTTCGATGTCTTCCGGCGTGAAAAAATCGGGCGCGCCGTGCGGCCCATACAAAACGCCGATTTCCCATTCATGCGAATATTGCGGCACGATTTCCGGCGGCGCGTGGCGCTCTTCATCGAGTACTCGATTCTGTGAAGAAACCGGCAGCACATCGCCAACGCGAAGCGCGCGTCCCGCGTGTCCGCCAAAGTTTCCCAGCGAAAACGTTGAGCGGCTGCCCAGATATTGCGGCACTGCGATGCCACCCGCAACGGCTAAATAAGTTCGTGCGCCCGCGCCGCTAATGGCGCCCATTTTGAGGCGGCTTCCGGCGGCAACGTGATGCGAACGCCACATTTTCAACGACTCGCCGTCCAGCGTCGCGTTCATGTCGGCGCCCGCCAAAGCGATAATTGTCGCGTGGCGAAAAAGCAGCGTCGGACCGACCATCGCGCATTCCAGAGCGGCTTCGCCTTCCTCATTTCCGACCAGGCGATTCGCCAAACGCAGCGCGAAATCGTCCATCGGGCCGGACGGCGGCACGCCGACATCCCAATATCCCAAACGTCCCGGCCAGTCTTGCACCGTGGTTTGAACGCCCGCTTCAATGACTTCCAGCCCGCGCATCGCGTACTCGAAATGCGAAAGGTAGGAAGTCGTCTGGCGCCCTTTGCGGAACGTTTGGTCGGCGATAATCTGGCGTAGATATTCCAGATTGGTTTCGATGCCCGCGATTTTGGTTTCGGCCAACGCTTTTTGCAACGCCGCGACAGCGCCGTCGCGGTCGTCGGCCTTGACGATGATCTTGGCCAGCATCGGGTCATAAAATGGCGAGACTTCCGTGCCGCTTTCGACCCAGGTTTCGATACGCGCGTTTGGAGAAAATTCGACTTGCGTCAAAAGTCCCACACTGGGTTGGAAATCTTTGGCCGGGTCTTCGGCGTACAAACGAACTTGCATCGAATGGCCATGCAATTGAGGCGTTTCGCGTACTCGAAGTTCATCGGCGGCCAGGCGCACCATCCACTCGACCAAATCGACGCCAGTCACTTCTTCGGTGACGCCGTGCTCGACCTGCAAACGCGTGTTGACTTCTAAAAAATAAAACTCACCGGAATCGTCATCCAGCACAAACTCGACGGTTCCCGCGTTGCGATAATTGACAGCTTTGGCCAATCGTAAAGCTGCGTCGGTGATCTGGGCGCGCTGTTGCGGCGAAAAATGCGGCGCGGGCGTTTCTTCGATGACTTTCTGGTTGCGTCTCTGCACGCTGCAATCGCGCTCGCCCAGCGCGACGACATCGCCCCGACCGTCGCCGAAAACCTGCACTTCGATGTGGCGCGCGCGCGTCACGAAACGCTCGACGTACAGCCCGCCGTCGCTGAAATTGGCTTGCGCCATACGCGCGACAGTTTCGTAAGCTTCGCGCAACGCGGTTTCCGAATGCGCCAATCGCATCCCGATACCACCGCCGCCCGCCGTGCTTTTCAACATCACGGGATAACCGATGCGCGCGGCTTCTTCGACCGCATGTTCGACATCGCGCAGCAATCCCGAACCAGGCAAAATCGGCACGTTTTCGCGGATGGCAACGGCGCGCGCCGTGTGCTTGCGACCGAATTCGCGCATTTGCTCGGGCGTTGGGCCGATGAAAGCGATACCGGCATCTTCGCACGATTGCGCGAAAGCGGCGTTTTCACTCAAAAAACCGTAGCCTGGATGAACGGCCTGCGCGCCGCTGCTGCGAACTGCTGCGAGAATGCGCTCGACATCGAGGTAGCTGCCGGTCGCCGGGCCTTCGCCGATGAGAATGGCTTCGTCGGCCATGCGAACATGAAGCGAATCGTGATCGGCTTGCGAATAAACCGCAACCGAGCCGACGCCCATTTTGCGCAACGTGCGAATAATGCGGCAGGCGATGGCTCCGCGGTTGGCGATGAGAACTTTATTGAACATGAAATCGTGATTTAATCGTGAAAATGCGCCTACCTGAAACCGTAGGGCGTCAGCTTGCTGCGCCCATTTATGAGCAACGAGTTCAACAGTGCGGGCGCAGCAAGCTGACGCCCCTACAGCACCACATCGAGTACTCGAACTAACCCCAGATCAGCAAGCGAACCGGCGTCGGATTGTAAGCGTTGCAAGGATTGTTGAGTTGCGGGCAATCGCTGATGAGGACGACCACATCCATTTCGGCGCGCATTTCGACGTATTTGCCGGGCGCGGAAATACCGTCCTCAAACTTCAGGCCACCTTCGGGCGTGACCGGAACGTTCATAAAAAAGTTGATATTCGCCGCGAAGTCGCGTTTGGTAATTGGTATATTGGGCGCGACATGCGCAATTTGATGCAAAAACGTGTCGCGGCAAGAGTGCATCGGGCGTTTGTCCAACGCATAACGAACCGTGTTGCTTTCCGCCGAACACGCGCCGCCCAACGTGTCATGGCGCCCGCATGTATCCGCCGTAATCGTCAGCATCACGTTGCCTTCATCGGAAAAAAGGCGCGAACCTGCCGTCAGATAAATGTTGCCGCCGCGCGTGATGGTTGTCGTCGCGCTGTAATGTTCCTGCGTGTCATGCGCGTTGTAGAACAACGTATCCACTGCTTGATTGCCTTCCATATCTTCGATGCGCAGCGTTTGACCTTGGCGCACCATATGAAGCCAACCATCGCCTGGCTGACAGATTTCGTTATAAACCGCAATTGCGGGATCAAGTGAACTTTCGAGAATGCTCATGGTATTTTCACGAACCCGAAGCGTCAGCGAGGGAGACAGTTTGCGTAATCTCCCTCGCTCACGCTTCGGGTTCGTTGGTTTTCAGCGTGCGTAAAGGCGCTCGGTGTTGATGAAGGCGCGTTCGTTTTGCGGACAATGCGTGCGGCAAATGTCGTCTGCTTCAACCGCTGCATCGCGCAGCGCAGTGAGTTGAACCGTCGATGTCGAGTACTCGATTCGCGTATCAAGCGGATGCGGAGCCGTTGACATCGCCACAATGACATCCATTTCAAAGCGCAAAACTACAGAACTGTTCGGCTGGCTGTGACCTTCATGAAACGTCAAAGCGCCGCTGTCTTCCACAGTGACTTTGCTGAACAGATTCAGTGTCGCGCCAAAATCGCGCTTGCCCAAACCCCATTTTCCCAGTTCGATCAACAATCCATCGCGCCCGTTGCGAAACATGTCGTTGCGCGCCTGCGCATAAGTTCGTTCGCCATATTTGTCGCGGATGTTTTGTGCGTCCGATGCGCCGCAAATGGTGTCGTTCCAGCCGGTCGTGTCGTCGATAATGGAACAAAGCACACGTCCCATGTCGGAATAACATACGTTGCCAGCGGTGAGAAATGCCGTGTGCTGACCTTTCAAAGTGTCCGGCATATTGTAGCGCTCCAGCTTTTCTTCGCGGTTAAACAGCAGCAGCGAAGCGTTGGCGCCGCCTTCGAGATCGAGTACTCGAAGCGCTGTACCACGTCGCAAAATGCCCGACCAATGGCAGCCGCCGGGAACCGTTTCTTGCCACAAAATGGCGTCAGAATCAATTTTCATAAAACCTTTCAAGCACGGAAACAAGTCTCCGCCGTGTTATTGTTCGGTAATCGAGTACTCGATTCCACGAACCTCAAGCGTCAGCGCGGGGCTTACGTAGTAGTTATCTCAGCCCCGTGCTGACGCTTGAGGTTCGTGGAACTGCTGATGCAAAGGTCTGAACTCACTTCTTCGTTCGTCAGGGTTTCTTATCCTTCTCTCACGTCGGCGGAGGCGAGTTCGGCTTCGACGACGGCGCGGCCTTCCTCGTGCAGCAAGTGATGAACTTGTTTGCGCAGTTCAAAGTATTCGGGCGAGTCGCGCGTGCTGTCGTCGCGCTCGTCGCCAAAGGGCACTGTAAGTTCGGCTTTGAAGCGTCCTGGGCGCGCCGTCATCACGAAAATGCGGTCGCTGAGATAAACCGCTTCATCGATGTCGTGCGTGATAAACAGCGTCGTCGTGTGCTCTTTGCGGCGGATTTCGAGTACTAAATCTTGCATCACGGCGCGCGTTTGCGCATCGAGCGCGCCAAACGGTTCGTCCATCAACAAAATGCGCGGGTTGTTCGCCAGAGCGCGCGCAATCGCCACGCGCTGACGCATTCCGCCCGACAATTGCTTGGGATAATGATCCTTGAAGCCGTGCAGATTAACGGCATCCAAAAAATAATTGGCGCGCTCACTTTGTTCCAGCGGCGCTAATTTCTTCATGCGCGGCCCAAACATCACATTTTGCTTGACGGTCAACCACGGAAACAAGGTGTAGCCTTGAAAAACCATGCCACGTTCCGGCCCCGCTTCATAGAACGGCACGCCATCCAGAAACATTTCGCCCGCTGTCGGTTCAATTAGTCCGCCGACCATATGCAGCAAGGTCGATTTGCCGCAGCCGCTCGGCCCGACAATCGAGACGAACTCCGACACTTCCATCGAAAATGAAGTCGACGACAGTGCCAAAACCGGCTGACCTTTGGCTGCATACTCTTTGCTGAGGCCATTCACTTGTAGAATCGGTTGAGTCATAAAAGAAGAATCGAGTACTCGAACTGTCTGGACAGTTACCTGGAACTAAATGCGAAGTGCGAAAGTGGGACTTTGTCATTCTGAGCGCAGCGAAGAATCTGACGCAGGGTTTAGATTCTTCGCTGCGCTCAGAATGACAAACTGGAATGTTCGAGCACCAGACGCATTTTCGGAAAGACTGTATTAGCGGTTTGCTTCCGTCCACGGCAGAAGGCGCGGTTGCAGGAACTTGAAAATCATGTCGTTGGCCAAGCCCAGGAAACCCAGCATAAAAATGCTGACGAACATTTCATCGACGCGCAAATAGCGGCGCGCCTGCACCAATCGAAAGCCCAAACCCGATGTGGTGGCGACGACTTCGGCGATGACTAAATACGTCCATGCCCAGCCGATCATGGTGCGGCAGGTTTCCATCAGGCCGGGCAAGGTCGCGGGCAGCAGAACGTTGAACAACAATTGCGACGGTTTGGCGCCCAATGTTCGCGCAGCCGACAACAAATCGCGCGGCACCTGGCGTGTCACATCAGCGACGATGATGACCATCTGGAAATAAGTGCCGATAAAAATCAGCAGAATTTTGGCGGCTTCGTCAATGCCCGCCACAACCATCACGAGCGGCAAAAGCGCGGGCACGGGAATGTAGCGAATGAAGCCGACCAAAGGTTCCTGCGCCGCTTCGACGCCCTTGTAAGAACCGATGAGAATGCCCAGAGGAATCGCCAGCGCAGCCGACAAGCCGAAACCCGCCATGATGCGAAACACGCTGATCCAGGTGTCGTGCCACAAATCGCCTTCAGAGAACAAGCGTTTCGCTGCCAGCACAACCGCGCCTGGCGACGGCAAAATCAGCGGCGTGATGAAAGGCTGACCGTCGGCGCGATGTCCGTAAGTGGCGAGGCACCAGAGCGCGAAAGGAAGCAGAAACGACAACGCCGCGATCACCGAATAAGCGCGCGGCGAAATCTGTTCGCCAATGCGGAACCAGGAACGTCGGCGACGCGGACGAACCGGCGCGCTCGCATTGACGGGCGTTGTCGCTGTGGAAAGTGTGTCTTGCATAAGTCTCCTGCTGTGAGGCGCTGAGAACGACTATCGAGTACTCGATAAATTATGTAGAGGGCGCACGTCATGCGCCCTCTGGAACCTTGAGAGGTTTATAGAAAGTGAGCAAAACGCGAAGAAAGTAAGACTTTGTCATTCTGAGCGCAGCGAAGAATCTCTATGTGAAGTCAGATTCTTCGCTGCGCTCAGAATGACAAACTGTAGTTTCGAACGTTTTCTGCACCTGTTCCGACTTTCTATGGAACCTCTGCAGGATGCCGGAGTACGCGCACCATCGCCTCTACAAAAATTCAGCCGACCGCGACTTTTTTACGTTGCGGCGCGAGGCTGACTTTGACTTTGTAATCGTAAGGCGCCTGTTTGCCTAAACCTTTGGCGAGCGAAGCTTTGACGAATTCGGGGTCAATAGCGGGCGCAAAATCGGCGACTTTGTCGGCTTGCTTGACCTGCACCAGGAACTTGGCGACGCTGTCGCCGCTGGTGTAAAGCGAAGTTTGCTTGTCCGATTTGCTCATCGCGGCGAGCGCTTCGGGGGCCGAGAAAATGCGCGTTCCCTTCACGAAACCTTGGTAATCGGCGGGCGGCGTGTTGGTGCGCTTGGCGAGAATTTGCACGGCTGCGTCGGGATTTTTGCGCCACCAGTCAATCGCGTCATACCACGCGTCGACGATTTTCTGCACATCGGCGGGACGCGATTTCACGATGTCGCTTTTCATCACCAGCAAATCGGGAATCAGGCCGGGAATGTTCGAGGAATCAAAAATCGAAGTCGAGCCTTTCATGTCCTTCAAAATCTTGGTGCGCGAAGGCTCCCACACAACTGCGGCATCGACGCGCTTGGCCAGCATCGCGGGCGGGCAATCTTGCACCGGCAGGTTGACGTAATCGACATCGTCCTGCGTCATGCCGTTGGCTTCAAGCGCTTTCAGCATCAGGAAGTGATCGACGGTTCCCAGTTCGGTGGCGACTTTCTTACCTTTGAGTTGCTTGACCGAAGTGATGCCAGGCGCCGCGATCATGGCGTCGTTTCCGGCAGAATTGTCGTTGACCAGAACCGCTGTCAAGGGCAAGCCTTGCGCGAGCGGCCCCATCGTGTCGCCCCACGTCTGGCAATTGGCGTCGACTTGTCCGGCAGTCAGGGCGCTCAGCGAATCGGTGTAAACCGGAAACCATTTCAATTGGACATTGGCGCCGCGTTTTTTGAAGAAGCCTTGCTGTTCGGCGATGTCCCACGCGACCCAACCCGGCCAATCCGAATAGCCTATCGTAATTGGTGTAGAACTGTCCGAAGTGGAAGTTCCCGACGTAGTGGAAGGTGCCGCAGAATTGTCCGTTCCAGTACTCGATTTCGAGCCGCAACCGCTCAACAGCGAGCCGCTCAGAAGCGCAATGGCGGGCAAAAAAGCGATGCTCGAACGGGAAAAACGACGCGAGGCAGAAAGTGATGAAGTGTGTGTGGCGAGAGACGGAGTGGCGGAGGACGGTGATGCGACGCGAGGCGGCGAAGTCGAGAAACGAATCATGGGCACTGGCTCCTTGAATAAACCCTTGAGGAATAAACCCGTAAGGTAAAAGGAAAGCCGTGCGCAGGATGAGACCAGTCGTGGAGATGTGATCGCAGACCGCGCACCTTTCCAAAAGCATTACGGCTTTGAGGTTGCGGGCCAGGATGCAGCGTCGTGGGCCAAGCCAATTGAGTACTCGAAAGCACTGCCAATTGTCTTGTCTTCCGTTCGGTCCTTAGCCAGAAAATGCCGCCGGACGGAACGTCTTCCTTCCAGAGCGGCTTTCATTGTCGCCTGCAGAAGTTTCTTGCGTGTTACAATGTCGTAAAAGTTGAACTCTTCTCAAGTAGTGTCAGTTCGCGCATCGCCAGCGTACTCGTGTTACATTGCGCAAACCTCGAAAAACCGATCCAACTCTCCAATTGACGAATGCCCTCAGGAAGCGCGCATGGGAAAACCATAAACCGAGAACCAGTCTATATAATATGGCGCGCCTCGCTGCCTGTAGCGAGGACGGCGGTTTCCTTAAGTGGCGCTCACATCTGGCACCATGTTATGAGCCACGCTCCATTAAATCAGGCGAGCGAGCAAGTATAATTAACCCAAGTTGCTACCATGCCCGGCGGGAGCCGCCCAGCCGCGAGTTCACTCGCAGGCACTGATTAGGTGGCAACTTGGGTTAATTAGGCTCACAATATCACTTTCGAGTACTCGATTGTCGTTAAATCGTTCTGCGAAATCTTCGCCGTGCCGCAACACACCAGCATTAGCGCAACACAATTTCGCCGCTTTGCCACATCGCTCCGTCACATCAAGGATTTGCAATTATGGTTCATTCTCTGTTGGCTGTTCTGGCGCTTTCTTCGCTGACTTCGCCCACACGCTATGTCGACCCGATGATTGGTACGGGTGGCACGGGACACACTTTTCCCGGTGTGGTGCTGCCTCACGGCATGGTGCAACTCAGCCCCGATACCGGAATCGACGGCTGGGAGCATTCTTCCGGCTATTACTATAGCGACCGCTCGATCATGGGTTTTAGTCACCTTCATTTATCGGGTACCGGAGTGACCGATCAAGGCGACATTCTGGTAATGCCGACAGTCGGCGGACAAAAGTTGGTGCCAGGCGACTTGAGCAAGCCGGGAAGCGGCTATCGTTCGCGCTTCAGTCATAGCCGCGAAGTGGCGCGCGCCGGTTACTACTCGGTTTTCCTGCAAGACCCCGGCGTTCAGGCCGAACTGACGGCCACGTCGCGCGTTGGCATTCATCGTTACACCTTTCCGCGCACCGACAAAGCCAACCTGACCTTCGACATCACGCACTACTTGGGTGGTCAAACGGTGACTTTAGCCTCCGCGCGCTGGATCAGCTCGACCGAACTGCAAGGTTCTGTCTTCACCGATGGCTGGGCGCACGATCAACACACGTATTTCGTGGCGCGCTTTTCACAGCCTGCCACTCGCTATGGCGTTGCAGTGAATAATGCAATGGAAGCCGGAAAAACGCAGGCCGAAGGCAAGTTCCAGAACCTGGATGCTTACGCCACGTTCGACGCGCGCCAAAATCCGGTTGTCCTGGTCAAAGTCGCCTTGTCCAATGTCAGCACCGAGGGCGCGCGGCTCAATCTGAACGCGGAAGCGACACACTGGGATTTTGAGCGTTATGTGCGCGAAGCCAATGCAGCGTGGCGAAAACGTTATCTGCGGCGACGGTCAACGGCGGGACGGACGTGCAAAAGCGCATTTATTACACGGCGTGGTATCATGCTTCGATTCATCCCAGCCTTTATCAAGATGTCGATGGCCGCTATCTGGGCATGGATCGCAAAATTCATCAGTCGGCCAAAGGCGCCGAGTATTATCACATTTATTCGCTGTGGGACACCTATCGCGCCGAGCATCCCTTGTTTCAATTGACGCAGCCTTCGCTGAACTCGCAGTTTGTGAACTCATTGCTGGAGCGTTACAAGATTCGCGGCGAGTTGCCAGTCTGGGAACTCGATTCGAGCGAGACTTATTGCATGATCGGCTCGCCTGCTGTTCCCGTGGTGGCGAACGCGATTGTCAACGGCGCGCCGGGAATTGATCGCGCTCTGGCGCTCAAAGCGGTCGACGATTCTCTGAAATATGATGCGCGCGGGCAAAAGCTGTTTCTCGATTACGGCTTTGTGCCGTCCAACCGCGAAAACGAATCGGTTTCCAAAACTTTGGAGTTCTCTTACGCCAATGGCGCCGCTTCGGAAATGGCGCGTTTTCTGGGGAACACAGACGATGCGAACTTGTTGTGGAAACGCTCACAAGGCTATCGAATGGTCTTCGATCCCTCACAAGGTTTGGCGTGTCCCAAAACCGACGACGGGAAGTGGGTGCCGAACTACAAGCCGGCGAGTTTGCAATACGAGCCGCGTTTTGTCACTGAAGGCAACTCGTGGCAATATAGCTGGCTCGTGATGCACGATTTGCCCGGCTTGATAAGCCTTTATCCCAGCCGACAGGCGTTCTTGGACAAGTTGACGCAGACGTTCGATCCGGCCAACAAACCCATTGGCAGCATCTCCGATGTGTCCGGCACCATTGGAGAATATGCGCACGGCAACGAACCGAGCCATCACGTCGCTTACCTTTTCTCGCTCGCCGGTCGCCCCGATCTGACGCAGAAATATGTGCAGCAAATCTGTCGCAATTTCTACCGCGACAAGCCAAGCGGTATCATCGGCAACGACGACGCCGGACAAATGAGCGCATGGTACGTGTTTTCCGCGATGGGTTTTTATCCCGTCGATCCGGCTTCGGGCGAATATGCGCTGGGCGTTCCGCAGTTTCCCGACATGAGTTTGAAGCTGGAAAACGGTAAAACGATTCACATCGTGGCCAAAGGTTTCGATCCGGCCACGGGAATTGTACGCCAGATACGCTGGAACAATCGAGTACTCGATAACGCACGCATTCGTCACGCCGACCTGATTCAGGGCGGAACTTTGGAGTTCATCGGCGTGCCATCGACTGAAAAAGCCAGGCCTGTCACTTTTCCAGTTCGCATTGCGGCGGGCGATGCGGTGAGCGGCTTCACGACTGACCCCAACGTTTCGGACGGACAAACCAACAGCAACACAAACCCGATTGACACGAACGTGCCAAACGCCGGGCCAGCGGCTCTTTATCAAAGCGAACAGTATGGCACCGATTTTTCGTACTCGATTCCCGCGCCTAAAGGCACCTATCGCGTGCGCTTGCACTTCGCCGAAGTCTTTGGTGACGTATCCGGTCAACGACTGGAAAACATTTCCATTAATGGCCGTCGCGTCCTGACCAACTTCGACATCGTTGCCACTGCCGGCCCGAACAAAGCTCTCGTCCGCGAGTTCACGGGCATTCAGCCGGATGCGCAGGGCAATATCGTGATCCGCATTGAAGCCACCGACGACAGCCCCGACCAAAACGCCAAAATCAGCGGCCTCGAGATTTTTCGTGACAGCAAATAACATTGCTTCCGCTTGGCGTTCAGGCTATTTCAAAAGCCCGGCAGGTAAAAGTTTGTCACTTTGAGCACAGCGAAGAACCTGACGATAGTAGGTAGATTCCTTGCTGCGCTCAGAATGACAAACTTCAGCGACTCAGGCAAAGTATTTATGACATCGCCTGACAAAAAGAGAAACCTTTCAATTACATTCATAAATTGAAAGGTTTCTCTTTTTGTCAGGAATTTTTAAGCAGCATTCGTGGGCAGCAAAATCACCGAAGATTTGGGCGCCAATTGCAACGTCAGGCGCGTGCCGCTTATAGTGAAACGCTTGCCGCTCAAAGCATCGACCAATCCACGGGCGCGTGCGGAAGACATCGCGCTGTTTTGTGGCAAGGGAATGTTCAACGTTTGTGCCGTGTCCGAGCGGTTCAAGGCGACCAAAGCGATGTCGTTGTCCAGCGTGCGCGAATAGGCGACGGTTTTAGCCGCGTCATCGGACAGCAAAATCGTCGGATCGCCGGACTGCAAAGCGCGGCTGCCATTGCGAATCTTGATCAAGTGGCGATAAAACTGGAGCATCGGGTTGGCAGGCGTCGCCAAATCCCAGCGCATTCCGCGACGGTTGTCCGGGTCGGCGCCGCCTTGCATTCCAAGTTCTTCGCCATAATAAATCGAGGGCGCGCCGACCCAGGTGAATTGAACCGTCGCCGCCAATTGGTGCAACGCGACATCGTTTTTGCACAAGGTCAGGAGACGCGGCGTGTCGTGCGTGCTCAGCATATTCATCACGTTGCGCGAGACCTGCGGCACGTAGCTGTTATAAACCTGCATCAAGTGGTCGGTGAACTGCGACGAAGACGTGTCACCGTTGGCGAAGAAGTGAAGACAGGCGTCACGGAACTGGTAGTTCATGACGGAATCCCATTGATCGCCGCCCAGCCAGGGTTTGGCATCGCCCCACTCTTCGCCCATGATCCACATTTGAGGATCCAAGCCTTTGACACGAGTACGCATTTTGCGCCAAAAGCGAGGATCGACTTCGTTGGCGACATCCAGCCGCACGCCCGCCAGAGGAAGTTGCGCTTTCCAATAATTGACCAAGCCCAACAAGTAATCGCCTGTCGCGGGATTCATCACGTTCAACTTGGGCATCGAAGGATAATTGCTCCACGCGACGTAGTTGGGCGGATCCGCCACTTTGACGGGATAACCTTTGATGAAATACCAGTCTTTGTAAGGCGAGGCCTGTCCTTTTTTGACGACATCCTGGAAAGGCGCGAACGTCGTCGCCGTGTGATTCAAAACGAAGTCCATCACGGTGCGAATGCCGCGCTTTTGCATGTCTTTAGTCAGCGCGGCAAACTCGGCATTGGTGCCAAACTGTGGGTCGATGCGCTTGTAATCTTGCGTGTCGTAGCGATGGTTGGAAGGCGATTGAAAAACGGGATTGAAATAAACCGTCGAAATCCCCAGATCAGACAAATACGGCAAGTGTTGGCGCACGCCCGCTGCGTCGCCACCAAAACGACTAAACCCTTGCGGTGCAGCGTTCCACGGCACAACGTCCTTTGGGTCGTTGCTCTTGTCGCCATTGGCGAAACGGTCGGGGAAAATCTGGTAGATAATCGTGCGTTCTACCCAACTCGGCACCACGAAAGGCTGAAAACTTTGGGCGTCCACCTGGAAAGAACGAGGCTGCGCTGTCATGCCATCCGCTCCAAATTTTTCGATTTTGCTGCCATCGGCCAATTCAAAATTGTAGGACAAATTCGTCTTTTTGTCCCACGGAACTTGCGCCTTGTAATATGAGTAAAGGTCGTCGCTGTTGCTCAACATCATCGGATAGCGATGATTCGCAACGAGCAGCGTGACCTGGCGCACATCGTTGGCGCGCGTGCGCAGCGTGAACGTCAATTTCCCTTGGTCGTAATTCAGGTAGGGAACGCGCGACGAGTGGAGCAAGGCGCTGGTCGCCGTTTGTCCATCGTTGGGGCTGGCCGGAGTTTGGTAATCGGCTGGCAACATCATCAAAACTGAGTTGAAGCCGCCGTTGCCGTCCGGCTCCTTGCCCGTAGCTTGGGGATCGGGAACCCATGTCGAGCCATCCAACACAAACTTGTACTGATATTTTCCGTAATCCAAAGGCAAACTCAAGCGCCACGTTTTTCCGTCGGCATCCGCTTTCATCGGGTTGGCGCTCGTGTTCCAATTGTTGAAACTTCCCGCCACGGCAACCGACTTCAACGGCTTATCGGACACAAAAACAAAGGTGTGTTGCCCGGCAACGTCCGGCTTCGACGCCACTTGCGCAGAACTTTGCACACGCACCATTTGCACTTGCGGAGAAGCAGGCGCCGTCGCCAACGTTTCTTGAGTCGCTGGAGTACAGGAAAGCGGCACCAGACACAACGAGACCAAACCAAAAGGCAGAACAACCTTCCGGGCGATTAGGTAATTTGAGGCTTTAATTCTCATTCTTGATCCTTTAAATAACGTCTCATTTTCTTACTCTCCGTTGTCAACCAAGCGCATTCGAGTACTCGATAACGCGCCTGCGATAGCGGAATAGCGCCGCGAAGATCGATCCTCGCGGCGCTATTCTGCTGCAGGCTATGAGGCGTCACCAAGCATCCGCCGTCATAGAAAAAGCAACCAATGCAACGCTTTACTGGTATTTGGCTTCCACTTCTTGCATGCTGGCCAACTGTCCGGGTGAAACCTGGTCGCAGTTGATGCCCTGCGTGTAAGCGTCCAGCCCGGGAGCGGGGGAGCCAGAGCTGCTGCCTCCGGTGGAGCAATTGGTACCAGTATTATCGAACATGGTGCCCCACATATTGATCGGTGAAGCAGTGGCCGTGGGGCGCATTGACTTGACGTGGCCATCAACAAACAAGCAGTTCATGGTGCCCAGATGTCCGGCGAATATACTGTCACGCGCGCCATGGCTGGTCGGAGCGAGCCAGTCGGCGTACATGACTTCCCACGGGTAAGAGGACTCGGCAATCATGATTTTTTGCGAGGGCGCTTGAATGAATGCCATTGCGGTACCAACGGTCTGACCGCTGGGAGCCGCCCAACCTGGAACCATAATGCGTGCATTGGCCGCGTAAGAGTCCGCGATGGCAGGATAACCATTGCTGGCTGGAAAAGAAATGTTGGAGCTGGCCGGATTGGAGGGGCAAGACCAAACCTGTCCGCTCTTGAGATAGGGCTGAATCGACTGTTTGTACATCTTGTTGTTTCCGCTATCATAATCGCACGGATACTTTTCATCGTATTCTTGCGCATATTGCGTCAACGCGATACCGATCTGTTTCATGTTGCTGGAGCAACTGGCACGACGGGCACTTTCGCGCGCTTTGGCGAAAGCGGGGAATAAAATCGCGGCTAAAATCGCAATAATAGCGATCACCACGAGAAGTTCGATCAGCGTAAAGCCTTTTTTGGCGGAACGCAACGGCGGGTTCGACAATGTCTTGAACATACGACTATCTCCTTAAATCGAAACATTTTGAGCGCAGACGAAAGCTTTCTGCGCGAGCAAGAAAAGCAAGACTTTCGCTAAATACTCGATCATCGAGTACTCGATAGGTTCGCAGGGCGCACCGAATGACGCGGCATCAACTGCACGGGTGTCACTTTGCAGCAAGTGGTGGCTTCACCTCCATTTTTCAATTCGATCCAGGCGTCCATCGCCAAACGCCCGATTTCTCTGAACGAGTGATCTACGCTGGTCAGGCCGCGCGCCACTGCTTCAGGCCGATTATCCACGCCGATAATTGACAAATCTTGTGGCACGCTCAAGCCCTGCGCTTCCATTTCGTCCCACAACTCCAGCGCCAGCGTGTCGTTGAAGCAAATCACGGCGGAAACTCCCAGGCGGCTCACGGACGCTATCGCCTGCAGGTTACGGACGTAATTTTCTTCAGCGCCCTGCACCACCCATTCGTCGCGCACTTCGAGATTCTGCTGACTCATCACCAATTTCCACGCATGGAGGCGTTGTTTCGCGTCAAAATTGTTCGGCGGCCCCGACAAATAAGCGATGCGCCGATGTCCGTTTTGCACCACATGTTCAACCGCCTGCCGCATAACTTCGTCGTTGTCCACATCAACCCAGGCCACGCCTTCGGGCGTATCGCGGCGATAACACACGACAGTCGGGACTTTGTACTGCGACACAATATCGAAAGCGCGCGTCCACTGACCCACCGCGCTGATGAAGATAAAACCGTCGCTGCGGCGATCCAGATAACGCAACTTTTCACGCCTCAGGTTTTGCTCACGGTCGTTGCGCACCATCGTCAACACATCGTAGCCATGATGCCGCGCGCCCTCCACTATTCCCTCGTAGGTGAACAAATCCAAGTCGAAATGCGTGACATCACGATACTCGGGCACCAACGTCACAATGTGTGTCTCAATGTGCCGGTTCTGCGCCGATGGCGGATTGACTGGCAAGTAATTGAGGCTGCGCGCCGCTTCGAGTACTCGATCTCGCGTTTGGGCAGACGCACGGTTTTCCACACCGCGCAACACGTTGGACACCGTCACTTTGGAAACTCCAGCCTGTTCCGCAATCCGACCAAGAGTCGATCTCATAACAATCCCTCAACTGTCCTTCGCGCCTGATCTCACCACTAATACGAATATTAGTTAACTGTTAACTTGGTTGTATATTTATTATACCCAGCCCATCGAAATCTCAAACATTTTCAGGGAATTATTTTGTCGAAGTTGTTTAAGCGAAAGAAATCGTTGGTGCATTTCTCTTCATCGAAAACCAAACCGGAAATCTACCAGTTGCTGACAGATAACTGCACCTTCTTTTCGCATCAAAGGTGTAATTACCAATCCGAAATTCCGGTAACACTTTCAAGCGCTGCAAAAATGTGTTTGGTCTTGACAGCATTCGGTAGTTGAATGCTGCCAAGACGCATTACCGGGCGCTTTTGCAAACCCTGTTCTTTGTCAAGACTCGTGTGAGCTACGCAGTACGTTGGATTATTCCGGCGTAGCTTCGATGGCGAGCCAGACGCGACCGTCGCGCGCTGGCAATTGTCCGCCCACGATGCGCCCGTTTTCCACCTGCGACATTTCGCCGCTCCACACATCGCGCAAAAGCGTGCCATTCGCCAGATGTTCTCCGGCTGTCAGATTGACGGGAATTGCTGTGTCGCCCACGTTGAGCGCCACGACCATCGTTTCGTTGGGCAAGTGACGCCGAAACGCATAAACCGAACCTTCGGCGTGCAACGTCGTGAAGTCGCCGCGCCGCAGTGCCAGATGCGCCTTGCGCAAAGCGATGCAGCGTTTGAAGTAGGCGAGGATATCATGGTTCCAGGTCGCTTCATCCCACACGAAAGCGCGGCGCGTGTCGGGATCGGTCTTGTCGTCCCACGCGAAAGTTTGCGGCGTTGCGGAATCGGCCATATCTTCGCGCGTGTAAACGTTGCGCGTATCGGGATCGACGTAGGTGAAGTACCGCGAGCGCTCGGCGACGGGAACCGCCATGCCAAAGCCAACTTCGTCGCCATAATAGATTGATGGCGCGCCCGGGTAAGTCATTTGAAACAGTACGGCCAGGCGCAACGCCGATTCGTCGCCTTTAGCTAAAGATAAAAATCGCGGCATATCGTGCGAATCCAGCAGATTCAACTGCACGGCGTTGATTTGCGGATCGTAAAGTCCCAGCAGATCGTTGATGCTGCGCGCGAAACTGGACGCGTCGTGCTTAAAGAAAGGGTTCGGGCCAAGTTGCGAGATGATGGACGTATCCAGGTCGCGGATGAAGAAGCCCAGACAGTTCGTCGTGAAGAGATAGTTCATCACGGCGTCGAACTGATCGCCCTGCAGCCAACGGCTGGCGTCATTCCAGATTTCGCCCACAATATAGGCTTCGGGATTGGCGGCACGGACGCGTCGCCGAAATTCCTGCCAGAAACTGTCATCGTCGATCTCGCTGGGCACATCGAGCCGCCAGCCATCGATGCCGAAGTCGATCCAGTGACGCGCTACATCCCAGATAAATTCGCGCACCGCGAGCGTATTTGTGTTGAATTGAGGCAGCCCCGGAAAACCGACCCAACCTTCATATTGATGACCGCCTTCATAAGCGCGCATGGGAAAACCATGAACGATGAACCAGTCGATGTAGGGCGAAGCCGCGCCGTTTTCGAGAATGTGGTTGAACTGAAAAAAGCCGCGACTGGCATGATTGAACACGCCATCCAGCACGACACGGATGCCACGCGCATGCGCTTCATCGATCAAGGTGCGCAAAGCCGCATTGCCGCCACAAATGGGATCGACGTTGTAGTAGTCGTAAGTGTGATAGCGATGGTTGGCGGTCGATTGGAAAACTGGCGTGAAATAAACCGCCGTGACACCCAAATTTTGAAGGTAATCCAGGTGCTCCGTGACGCCAACCAAATCGCCGCCCTGAAAGCCGTATATAGAAGGCGGTCCGCCCCAGGGTTCCAGATGATTGGGTTTGGACACCCGCGACGAGATGGCAAAGCGGTCGGGAAAAATCTGGTAGAAAATCGCGTCCTTCACCCATTCCGGTGTTTCAATCTGTGTTGTATTCGTACTATCGGTCATCGTTGTTGTCTTCTCCTTGCGTGTTTTACGTATTGCGCATTTTGCGTGCTGTCGTGGCGTAATCGAGTACTCGATTACGCGGGTTTGGCCTTGTAAGAATCAGTTTGCAAATTGGTTCAGAGCGTGGGTAGAGAAAATATGCGAAACGCCCGCGAAAGCGGCATCTGCTCATTCTGAGAAGGTGCATAGAAAGTGAGCAAAACTCCCTCAAAGTAGTAGTTTGTCATTCTGAGCGCAGCGAAGAATCTAACCTGAAGCCAGATTCTTCGCTGCGCTCAAAATGACAAACTACTACTTTCAACGGCACATTTTACAATTCCTATACACCATCTCAGAATGACAAACTCTTACTTTCTTCGCGTTTTGCTCACTTTTTCTACAACCTCTCAGTGTTCTACTCGCTATTCACTGCGAGGTTTTGCATCGAGAGGTGCGCGGTCATACAAAAGGGTGAGATGTGCGAGGCGCTTGGCCACTTCGGGCGTGAGTTGGCCGGGCAATAAGCGCCAGCCCCAGTTGCCGCCGGCCTGACCCGGCAGATTCATGCGCGCCTCGCTGCCCAGGCCCAGCCCATCTTGCATCGGAATAATCGCGGTTTCAGCGACCGACATAAAGGCCACGCGAATCAAGTCCCAGGCAACGTCGTGGCAAGGAATATCGAGATACTGTCGGACATCGGAGCGAACGCGCTCGCTCACTGTGTTCCACCATCCGAGAACCGTGTCGTTATCGTGCGTGCCTGTATATACAACGCGGTCGTGGTGATGGTTGTGCGGCAAATGGGCAAAGGTCGTGTCTGCGCTCATCTGCGCCTCGGCAGACACATTGGCATTGTCATCCCAGGCCATTTGGAGCACACACATTCCCGGAAATCCCGATTCCTCGCGCAACGTGTCCACTTCGGGAGTAATTACTCCCAAGTCTTCGGCGATAATCGGCAGGTGCCCCAGACTGGCACGAATCGCCTCGAAGAATGGCAGACCTGGCCCTTGAACCCAGTGACCTTTGACAGCGGTTTCTTCTTCTGCGGGAACCGCCCAATAAGCGGCGAAACCGCGAAAATGATCCAGTCGAACGCGGTCGACCAAAGTCAAAGTCATACGGAAACGCGCGATCCACCAATCGTAGCCACGTTCCGCCAAAACATCCCAACGATAAAGCGGATTGCCCCAGCGTTGTCCCGTCGCGCTAAAATAATCCGGCGGTACGCCAGCGACTTCGGTCGGATTGCCGTCTTCGTTCAGATAGAACAGTTCAGGGTTTGCCCATACATCAACGCTGTCATGGGCGACAAAAATCGGAATATCGCCGATGATTTGAATGTCGCGCTCATTGGCGTAAGCCTTCAATTCCAGCCATTGGCTGAAGAAAAGCCATTGCATAAACTGCTGAAACCGAATTCGGTCGGCCAAGCGCGTGCGCCATTGCGCGACAGCATCCGGCTCGTGGCGTGCGATAGAACGCTCCCACTGGCTCCATGGCGCGCCGTCGTGCGCTTCTTTGATCGCTGTAAAAAGGGCGTAATCATCCAGCCAGAACGCTTGCGCGGCATGAAACGACGTGAAAGCCTGGCGTTGCTCCGGGCGACCATTTTCCGAAAAGTTGGCATAAGCCATCTGCAACACTTTCGTCTTCCATTCGATAAGTGGCCCGTAATCAACGATCTCGGCAGGAAAATCGGGCGCCTTGTCGAGTGTGGCCTGCGCTAACATTCCTTCGCTGACCAGTCGTTGCAAGGAAACCAGCAACGGGTTTCCGGCCAAGGCAGAAAGGCATTGATAAGGCGAGTCGCCATAACTGGTCGGTCCCAGCGGCATGATTTGCCAGCAATGTTGTTTCGCTGCGGCCAGCCAATCGACAAAACGGTAAGCTTCTTCGCCCAAATCACCAATGCCGCCAGCGCTCGGCAACGACGTGGGATGCAGCAGAATGCCGCTCGTCCGATGATGACGCGGCGGATCAATTGGCGAAAAATTTCGTTCGGTCGCCTTCTCCAACAGTCCGTCTTTTCCGCTTCGCACGCCGTCGTTCGGCGAAGCGGCGGTTGGTTCTTCGTTGCGTTCCATGTCGTTTTACACCTCGCGGAAATTGAGAAAATGTGTGATTAACAAACGCACGGCTCGAGAGACAAGCCGCGTTTGCACTATGAGTATTTGCACTATCGAGTACTCGAATCGCGGTTTAGATCGGCGGTTGTCAGGTCATTCCCACCCTCGGCAACATCGCTTTCATCGTGCGGTTTTGCAGCCACTCGCTCCATCGCCAGGTTCGCGTGGAACATATTGAGTTGCGCGAAACTTCGATCCTTGGACTCAAATCATTATAACATCGAGATTTGAACTTCCAATCAGGTCCAAGAATCGTTCATCGACTTTGCGAACCGGCTGCTATCAGCGTTGCGCACCGAGAAGGAAATCAAGTACTGGATTCGTCACGCCGCGCCCAATTCAACAACGAAAAGTCGCTTTGCAGAGCAGAATCTGTCCTTAATTTCAATTTAATCATGTGAAGAATTGCAAATGATGGTTCAAGATGTCAGAAAACGGGTATATACATTATGTTTACTGTAAATAATGTCATTCCAAGGAGACAGAAATGTCGAATATTCAAAGCACATCCACCAAGATGCGCAAGGGTTTCACCCTGATCGAATTGTTGGTTGTCATCGCTATCATTGCGATTTTAGCCGCGATTTTGTTCCCCGCTTTCGCCAAAGCGCGCGAAAGTGCCCGCCGTGCGAGTTGCTCCAGCAACATGAAACAAATCGGTCTCGGCCTGCTGCAGTATGCACAGGAATACGATGAAAAGATGGTGTCGGCACAAGCCGGTGCGCCGAATTACGAGTATTGGCAGTATCTCGTTCAGCCTTACCTCAAGAGCAAAGACCTTTTCAGATGTCCCTCCAACACAAACAGTTCGACAGCTTACAACAAGACTGCTTCTGACATCTCCAACGACTACGCGGGTAACCTCGGGTTTTATGGAGATCCTACAGTGGCCTCAACAGCCACAACAGCGCAACAAGCGCAACAAGTGATGTCAAGAGGAGGACAAAGTTTAGCCACATTTGTAGCACCATCGACAACGATCATGGTTATCGAGTATGCTGCAGGCAACGATCAATCAGGGCTAATGCAAATCGCATTGCCAGCTGGTACCAGCGAATCAGGTGACAAACTTTTTGCGGGTCACCTATCCACATCGAACTACTTGTTTGGTGATGGTCACGTCAAGTCGCTCAGACCATTTGCAACTGTCGATCCCACAGCTGGTGGTTCGGCAGCCGTCAATATGTGGACGATTGACAATTCGGTTTACAATACCACTGACGCAGCGACTGTCAAGACCAACCTTCAGATTGCTACAGACAAATACAAGTAAACTGGACGTTACAAACAAAGACAGCGCGCTATCGAGTACTCGATGGCGCGCTGTCTTTGTTTGACCGCTTAAATCATGCGAATCGAAGTTATCGAGGTGCCAGACGAAAGCGGTTTCAACACCAACCGTTTCTGGCATTTCTCAAAATCAGATTGCAAAGTCCGTGATGCGTCTTCAAACTCTTATTCTCTTCGCGTTTTGCTCACTTTGTTTATAACCTCTCAGAGGCTGTAAACAAAGTCCTAAAAACGCTTAAAACTGGCACTTTGTCGTTCTGAGTGAAACGAAGAATCTGGCTTAGGATTTAGATTCTTCGCTGCGCTCAGAGTGACAAAGTGACAATTTCAGGCCGTTTCATGAACTCTACAAACTGATTCTAATCCCACACATCCGAATAATTGCTCTATCGAGTTAAAATTTCCATTCGCGGCAAGTCCGCTGACGAATCGAGTACTCGAATAGTGTTGCAGTTCAGACGAATTGGTGACGAACAACAAAAGGGCGAACTGTTCATTAAACAGTTCGCCCTTTTGTTTTGGCGCAAGGCAAAAGACATCTACGCCATCGAATGTCGTTTCCGACAAGTCTTTAATTTACTTGCCCCGGCTCAGTTTGATGTCCATCAAAACCGCGAGGGCGAGCACCAAGCCGCGGGCGATGTATTTTTCTTCGGGCGCGACCGCCATCAGCGTCATGCCGTTGAGCAAACTGGCCATGATGAGCGAGCCAAACAAAACGCCGGAAACTGTGCCGCGCCCGCCTTTAAGACTGGCGCCGCCGATGACGCAAGCGGCAATCGCGTCGAGTTCGAGCAGTTCGCCGGTCGTCGTCGTAGAAGCGCCCGCATAAGCTGTCTGCATGAAGCCGCCCAGCGCCACGATCAAGCCCATGATGCCGAAAGCGCCGATCACAACTTTGTTGACTGGAATGCCCGAAACGTGAGCCGCTTCTTCGTTGCCGCCAATCGCATACAAATAGCGCCCGAAACGCGTGTGCTGTGACAAAACCCACACTGCAAAAGCCGTCACGCCCAAAATAATCGCCGATAAAGGAATTCCCTGATATTGATTGCAGACCAGCACGAAAAGCAAAATAATCTGTCCCTGAATCAACAAATGGGACAGCGCCAGATCAGTCGGTTCGACATTCAAGCCGAAACTCGCGCGACGCTGCCGTGAGCGCAGCGAACCTACAACCAGAGCGGCAAAAATCGCCGCGCCCAAAATCCAGCCTCCGATGGGCGGCAAATACCACGTCGTGAGCAGCGAATAAAGGTTGTCCGTGCCGCCAACCGTGACCGGAATTGTCGCGTTATGAATGACTTTCCAGTGCAGGCCCTTGAAAACCATCATGCCCGCCAGCGTGATAATGAACGCAGGAATGCGCTGCGTGACAATCAAGGCGCCCATGCCCAACCACACTGCAACCGCGATGATGACAGCCACCGCCATTGCTGCAGACGCCGACCAGCCATGCTCGAAAAGCAAGACCGCCGAAAGTCCACCGAAAAGCCCGACACCGCTGCCAATCGACAGGTCGATGTGTCCGGTCAGGATAATCAGCAGCATTCCCAGCGCCAGAATCGCCGTGATGGACAATTCGACCGTCAAGTTGGACAAGTTGCGCGCGCTGACGAACGTCGGCGACATATACCAGAAAAATCCCCAGATCAAGACCAGCGCGATGACCATCGAAGAATCGCGTAGTGAAGCCTGTGGCTGGCGCACATTCGGGGCGGTCGATTCGCCCGACGGCGCCGGTGTGATGATTCCTGCTTCAGGCGCTTCAATTGTTGTAGACATAGATGAAATTTCCTAATTCGAGTACTCGATTTTCTCTGGTGCAGTTCCTGATGTTCTTTGCACGAGAACCAGAACCCTGAACGTGAGTGAGGGGCTTGTGCTTGCATTACGTTAGCCCCTCACTCACGTTCAGGGTTCTGGATTGAAGCGTCTGTTCTACTTTCCACTCACCCTCAAGCCGCTATGGGCAATTGTCCCATCGCGGCGGCCAGCAAGACTTCTTGCGTTGCGGCTTCGCGCTTGAAGGTTCCGCCGACCGTACCTTCGTGAAGCATCACGATGCGGTCGCTCATGCCCATCAGTTCCGGCAGTTCGCTCGAAACCAGCACGACCGCACAGCCCTGCGCCGTCAGTTCATTCATCAGATTATAAACGTCCAGCTTGGCGCCGACATCAATGCCGCGCGTCGGTTCGTCCAGAAAAACGACTTTCGGTTGCGTCATCAAGGCTTTGCCGAGCACGACTTTTTGCTGATTACCGCCCGATAATTTGCCGACGAACGAATCCAAGCCCGGCGCTTTGACGCGCAACGAATCGAAAAACTGGCGATTGACCGTCGATTCACGCCCCACGTTGAGCAAGCCGCCGGTCGTCAGTTTTTCCAGCGACGACAATGACAAATTGAAGCCAATCGTTTGCTCCAAAATCAAGCCGTAACGCTTGCGGTCTTCGCTGACCATCACCAAACCTGAGGCAATCGAGCGCGACGGCGAAGTCACATCCAGCGATTGGCCGTCCAGTTGGACATGACCCGAGACGCGCCGTCCCCACGCGCCGAACAAGTGCATCAACAATTCGCTGCGTCCGGCGCCCATCAAGCCGCCCAAACCCAACACTTCTCCGGCGCGCACCTCAAACGAAATGTCGCGCAAGCGCAGAGCACTTCCCGGCGGCGGCGCGACATCCAAATGTTCGACCGACAATAAAACTTTGCCAGGATGCGACGCGGTACGCGGAAACAAGTCCTCTATTTCGCGCCCGACCATGTGGCGAATAACTTCCGCGACATTGGTCTGCGCTGTTTCCAGCGTCGTGATGCTTTGCCCGTCGCGCAAAACCGTGATGCGATCAGCGACGGCGAACACTTCGTCCAGCTTGTGCGAAATGTAAACGCATGTCACGCCCTGCGCGCGCAAATCGCGCAAAATGCCCAGCAAAACTTGAACTTCGGTTTCGCTGAGCGCCGCCGTCGGTTCGTCCAAAATGAGAATGCGCGATTTTTTCGACAACGCCTTGACGATTTCGACCAACTGTTGATGTCCAACGCCGAGATTGCGCACCGGCGTGTCGGGGTCGATTTCAATTCCGAAACGGCGCAGCAGTTGGCGCGATTGATCGTAGACTTTCAGCCAGTCGATAAAGCCGCCATTCATCGGCTCTTTGCCCAGAAAAATGTTCTCACCGACCGTCATTTCCGGCACCAGCGCCATTTCCTGATAAATTACCGCGATGCCGTGCGCTTCGGCGTCTGCCGTCGAACGCATTTCGAGCGGCGCGTCATCCAGCACGATGCGGCCTTCGTAAGAACCGGCGGCATGAATACCCGACAGAACCTTGATCAGCGTCGATTTACCGGCTCCGTTTTCGCCGCACAGTGCATGAATTTCGCCCTTGCGCAAATCAAAACTCACATCTTTGAGCGCCACCACGCCCGGAAAACGTTTCACGATGTGCTCAGCGCGCAGCAAAACCTCTCCGGCGCCTGGCTCGCTCGCCGTTCGAGTACTCGATTCGTTTTTTGCAGTGATCTGGCTCATAAGAATGGAAGAATTCGGCAGTAAAACCGGAACTGTCGGCAGGAATTGTTTACAGAACCCTAAGCGTGAGCGCGGGGCTGAAGTATCTGTCACTTCAGCCCCGCGCTCACGCTTGGGGTTCGTTAAGCAAAGCAACACTTTACGGGCGCGGCGGACGGAGGTTGGCCGGGACGCTGCCGTAAATTTCGTCGTAAGTGTGAAAACCTTGCTTGACAACAACCGGCACGATGTTGTCTTTTGTGACAATTGACACGTCGTTCAAAATCGAAGGTACGTCGGTTTGACCGTTATTCAAGGTCTGCGTGGCGATAATCGGTTTGCCGTTCGCCATACGGACGGCGCTTTCCGCAGCGGTTGTGGCGAGTTTCTTCAAAGGCTTGTAAATCGTCATCGACTGGCTGCCCATAGCAATGCGCTGGCAGGCCACCAATTCGCAGTCTTGTCCGGTAACAATCATTTTGCCGCCCATGCCAGCTTCGGTCAAAGCTTGAATGGCGCCGCCTGCCGTTCCATCGTTAGCGGCCAGAACCGCATCGAACTTTTTGCCTTCGGTAATAGCGGCGTTGACGATTTTCTTGGCGTTTTCCGGCTTCCAATCTTCGGCCCAGTCGGCGCGCACAATTTTGATGTCGCCTTTTTTCACCAGAGGATCGAGCACGTTGTCCTGACCTTGCTTGAACATCTTGGCGTTGTTGTCACTGGGCGAGCCGTAAATGCAAACCACGCTACCCTTGCCGCCTGGCAAATGATCGACGACATATTTCGCCTGCAACTCGCCGACGTGCACGTTGTCGAATGACAGGTAAAGGTCGGGATCGCTGTTGCGAATCATGCGGTCGTAGGCGATAACGGGAACGCCCGAAGCGTGCGCCAACTTGACCGCTTTGGCCATCGCCACGCCATCGTGCGCCGCGATGACGAGCACGCGGACGCCTGCCGTCAGCAACGATTGCACATCGCGCATTTGTTGGTTATCGTCGCTGTTGGCCGATTGCACTTTAACCGTGGCGC
Source organism: Abditibacteriaceae bacterium (assembly GCA_965277285.1). Taxonomy (GTDB): domain Bacteria; phylum Armatimonadota; class Abditibacteriia; order Abditibacteriales; family Abditibacteriaceae; genus DASVUS01. The sequence continues at coordinate 1,612,622 of OZ255721.1, forward strand.
CCAATTCTTGCGCGCGCTTGACGAACAAATCGCGGTCGCTTTGCCAGCGCGCTTCCTTCAGCGTATCCAGCGAAAGCCCGATCAACAAGTCTTTGGAACCACCAGCCAAAGGCGCGCCCGTCGCTGGATTGACGCGTCCGCCACGCCCCACGACCAGCCCGATCAAAATGCTCAAGGCCAGAGAGACCGTCATCAAAACGTTGCGAATGTTCATATTCTTCCTTCTATTGAGTACTCGAATTGCACTTTATTGTACTTTGGCAGCTTTGGGAATAGCTTTACGCCAAAACCTGCGGGAAACGTCCGGCGGTTTGAATGACGAATTCGCCGAAAAGCGTGTTGGCCCACGCAAACCACGAACGCGTATATCGTTTTGGGTCGTCCTTGTGAAACGATTCGTGCATGAAACCCGTGCCCGCGTGAGTTTCTTTGAGAGTTCTCAAGCATTCGGCGACTTCAATGGGCGAAGTGCTGGTCAGGCCATACATAATCACGCTCAGCGGCCAAATCATGTCCGGCCCGACGTGCGGCCCGCCCGTCCCGCGATATTTTCCCTCGTAGAACCACGGATTTTCGTGGCTCCACACCATGCGCCGCGTCGCTTGATAAAGCGGATCGCCCACCGCGCAAACGCCCAGATAAGGCAGCGAAAGCAGACTGGGAACATTGGCGTCGTCGGCCAGCGAAAAATGTCCCAGTCCATCGACCTCATAAGCGTAAACGCGGCCTTGAGTCGCCGATTTCTGCTGCGCGTAAAGGTTGATCGCGCGCTCGACTTCGGCGGCCAGCGCGCGCGCTTGTTGCGCTTTTTGCGGCTGATGACGAATTTCGGCGAGCATTTGCGCCATTTGTCGCAGCGAAACCACGGCGAACAGGTTGGATGGAATCAAAAATTGATAAGTTGTTTCGTCATCTGAAGGCCGAAAGCGAGAGCAAATCATGCCGACCGGCTTGATCGGCGAGCCAAAGTCTCCGGGACGGGACGGGACATTGTTCGCAGGAGAAGAATTGTCCATGTCGTTCCAACGATAAGGCCCGTCACCAGTTTTGCGTTGCTGTTCGCGGAAAGTGCGCACGATGATGTCCATCGCGTTTTCCCATTCGGCATCGAAAACCGTCGTGTCGCCGCCCTGCTTCCAATAACCATAAGCCAGGCGAACCGGATAACACAGCGAATCGACTTCCCACTTTCGCTCGTGAATTTGCGGCGCGGCGGGCGGGCCGCCATCAGACGGAAAAGGATCGAGAAACGCGTTGGCGTAAGGATCGAGTTGAATGCACTTCACCTGACGATTGAGAACGCCCTGCAACAAGCGCTGCAGTCGAGCATCACGGCGCATTAAGGGCAGATATGGCCACACTTGCGCAGAGGAATCACGCAGCCACATGGCGTCGATGTCGCCCGTGATGACAAAGGTGTCGGGCTTGCCGCCCACTTCACGAGGTTGAACTGTGGTGTCGAGCGTGTTGGGATAGCAGTTTTCAAAAAGCCACGCCAGTTCGGGATCGGCGATTTGCCGCTTCACGTCCCGAATCGTTTCTTCAACCGCTACCGAAATGAAGTGCGACGGACGACGCGTCGGGAAAAATCGCGCTGGCGGCAAGAATGACGACACGTTGCTTGCGGATGAGTTGTTGACCGTCGAAGCGGCATCCGCGCGCTGCGTCATGTTAGCCTCAAGCACAGCCAATGGCACACCCAACGCTGCGACGCCCAATGCGCCTTGCAGCAATTCACGCCGCGTCAGACCGCGCGCTTCCACAGGTTCGTTCTGGCTCGGGCTGATGTTCTCGTCCATTGATGTTCCTTCAAGTGGATGTGACTTCATCGCAAGGCAACACGATTGTTATAGAGAAATAGAAGAGCAATTTGCCCTTCATGGACAAGTCCTTGTCGTACGCCAAAACTCTGCTAAGATGTTGGGATAATTAAATATAACAGCATCACGCAGTTTTGGACGATGCCCGTTTGGTGACGCGTCCAGCAAAGAAGCAACGCCTATCGAGTACTCGATTCACGTTCTTTTGCTCCTGTCCTACGCTTCAAATCTTATGCTTCAAACAAACGCAACCGAAAAGTTCCTCGCACAACAACAAAAAGGGCGAACTGTTTAGTGAACAGTTCGCCCTTTGCGTCATTCGCTTTGCGTCATCAATGCAGTTTGTTCAGCTTGACTTTGATGCCCAGCGCTTTGCCGATGTCGTAATGCGCCTGGTTGGAAATGCGATGGTAATCCTTATCGGCTTTGACGCCGAACTTGGCATCAATGTCGTCCATCACTTGCTCGTGGATTTTGTGCGTTACGGCTTTGTCCAGCAGCAATTCAGTATTAAAAACGCCGTTTGGCTCTTCGCCCGCCGTGACCAGAGTTTTCGCCAAATCCGTTCCCGACATCGCGGCATCGGGCAAGGTTACGCCAGCTCTGGTGGCGATCGAAAGCGCGTCTTTGACGGCGAAATCGAACACCGTCAGAAAGCGCGAAACGCGCATCTGACCATATTGTCCATTCAGTTTGGCGACTTCGGCGTTCACCGTCGGCGCGCCCAGCATCGAAGTCAAAGCCGTTGCAGTCGAATAATTGTCCGCGCCACCGCCCGCCTGAACCAACGACGCCGTAACTGCCAGCGCCGGTGCGCCCGTATAAGATGCGCCGCCGCCAAAGCGACCTTTCGCCTGCGCGCTACCACTTGTCGCAAACGCGAGCGCCACAAACGCGCCCAACGCCGCGATTTTCGTCCCAACACGAATAGAATTTTTCATCACTGTGTCTCCAAAAGAAGTATCTGCTTTGAAGATAACGCTCTTTAGCGCACGATGTCAGGTTAGAAATTGTTCAATTCGTGTCCAATTGCGCACACGAAATCAGCACAAAGAGCAGCGTTCGAGTACTCGAACGTTGCTCCTGAATAGAACTGACCGTTCACTCATCGAAATCGGCTTTCGGCTTTCGGCTTGCGCCGCGAACGCAGTAGTAACAGCGCCAAAGTTCCCAACACAGAGCCGATGATCATTTTGGTCACGGGATCGGGAACTGCTGGCGGAATGTACACCACGCCATCTTTCGTGGCATGGGCCGGTTCATCTATATAACGACCTTGCAGCGGCACGCCTTCCGTCTCGAAATGCGCGGCCAAATCCTGCAATTCGCTTTGCATTTCAGCGCCGCGCATCGGTTGCCCATGTCCCGTTGCAATCACGGACGGTTGCAATGCGGCAATGGTGCGCACCGAATCTCCGGCGCTTTTCCAATCGGGCGTGAAATACGCGGGCGGACGGCGCACTTCTTTTTCCTGCGTCAAAACCGCCAGCAACGATTCCTGCTTGGTCGTTATGACGGCATCGCCCGCCACCAGAACTCCGTCGCGGTTGCGAAACAGCGAAATATGTCCTGGCGAATGTCCGGGCGTCGCAATCCAGCGCCATTCCGGAAGATGCGGCACGCGACCATCGTCGGGCAAAGCGTGAATTCGCTCGCCCAGATCGATGCCTTTGCGCGAGTACAAAAACGATAGGCGTGCCATCGAACCGCCGCCAACAGTGGGATCGGGCGGCGGATAATCGCTGCGTCCCGTCAGATAGGGCAGTTCCAAAGGATGCGCGTAAATCGGCACCTCCCAGCGGTCGGCCAATTCGCGCAGGGCGCCGATGTGGTCGAAATGGCCGTGCGTCAAGAGGATGCACGACGGTTTGGCGCCGACGCCAAAACATTCTTCGGCGGCATTCACAATGCGACCAGCGCATGGCCCCACGCCGCCATCCACCAAAACCCAGTTGTCATGGTTCGCTTCGCCGATAAAAAACACGTTGACGATGGCGATGCGCAAACCGACCACATCGGGCGCGACGTCTTCCGCCCACGACGGCACGCTTTGCGTCCCATTTTGCGCCACACTATAAATTGCCTGATCGTTGGTCATAAACTTTTCTCCCGCGCGTTCTTTCCTCGCGCACATCGCAAAAGTAATACCCGCGAACCGTTTTTAAGTCGCGCACCGATTCGAGTACTCGAACGTCATTTTCCTTAACCAATAAAGAGAAGATTCTGAAGTTTTGTGGTGCCCGCCCCTGAAGGAGCGGGCTGAGTTACCAAGTCCCCATAAATGGGACTGAACTACCGCAACGGAGGCCGCTTTAGCGGTCTTGTTCTTTCAGCCCGCTCCTTCAGGGGCGGGCACTACAAAACTTCAGGCCAACTCGCGCTACTAATTACCAAGCCTCCACACATCTAACTTTTCGTTAAGGCTCTTATGAACTGGACGCAATTCTTCCCCGAACTCGATGAATCCTGGCGCGAAACTTTGGCGCCCGCGACGCATTTTCTTTTTGAGTGGACGGATTACTGGCTCGAAATTCCCGATGCGACACGTTTGCGAATTGGAAATCAATGGCTCGCGCCGACTGTTAATCAATTGTTTCGCGTGCGCTTTGAAAACCAGACCGGCTTGTCCACGCTGCAACCTTTTCAAGGCGATGAATCGTTGAGCGCAGCGTTACACGTCGAAGTCTTGTCGCGTAAATTTCCCACGCCGCAAGTGCATCACGCGTTTTTCAGCGCGCTCTTGAACGATCTAACCAGACATTGCGCCAGTTTGCCGTTCGCGCCGCAAAGCCCAACCCAACGCAACGTCGCGCCTGATTCCGCGTCTTCGTCACCGCTTTTCGCCTTGCATTTCTTCCTGCGTTACAGCGACGATTTGCGCGCCGCATGGCACGAAATCGCGCGCGCGCCGCACCACGAACTGCGCGACGAAACTCGCTCGGTTTTGCTCGGCGAAGCGACCGAAGCCAACGCTAATGTCTTGCTCGACATTTTGCAATCATCACACAATTGGCAACACGCCACAGGTTTCGCGCTGGCGCAACGTTTGGAAAATCGCGCGCCATCGCGCATTCGACAATGCTACAGCCGCGAAACCTTTGACACCGTGCCCAATCGTTTTCTGCGCGCCTTTCTCCACAAAATGTCAGGCGTCGCGCAAAGCATCGTCGTGCAAAAATGGTGGCCGTCATTGACGTTGGAAACGCAACATCAAATACATTCGTTCGCCGAATGGTTACAGGAAATTCAAACTGCGTCGTGGCTCGAAGAAGTCGGAGAAATGTCGCCTAATTTGGGTGCGAATCGAGTACTCGAAAAGCGGCGAGGCTACCGCGAAATGGCGCAATTGTGGCCGCTTTTTCGTGCTTCGCGCCGGACGCTCTGGCAACGCGCCGAAGAAGCGATCAGCGTCCGCGACATCGCGCGCCTTTATGAGACTTGGACATTTTTCGCCTTGGTCGAGAAAATCGCCGACGCGACCGGCGAAACTCCGCAAACCGATGTTTTGCTCAACGAATCGCAAGGTTTGCAAAACAATTACAGCGTGCGTTTTGGCGATGCGGGAACGCTGATTTACAATCTTTCGACGCGTTCCTACGTGGCGACTTTGCGCCCCGATTTCACCTGGATTGGCAACGATCACGCCGTTGTATTCGATGCGAAATTTCGCTTGGAGCGCGCGTCATTGGCCAGCGAAAACGACGAACGTTCCGCCGCGCGCAGCGACCTTTACAAGATGCATGCTTATCGAGATGCGCTCGGCGTGCGTGCGGCTGTCGCGCTTTATCCGGGAACATTGTCGCGCTTTTACGACACGACGCGCGGCGCGCTGGATAATCCGTCGTGGCGCGACATTCTGCAGGGTGATTTATCGGGCATCGGTGCGTTAAGCCTCATACCGATAACATCCTTATGAACCTTTCCCTTTCTTCTCTGGCCGAACGTTTTGCGAGCGTTTTGCACGATTCACTCGAGTGGCAAACGCGCTTGGAAACGTTGCAGGCACGTAGCCAACGCGCTCAAGAACTGTTGTCGCCATCCCATCTATCGTCGCTTTCCGAAGCCGAAATTCGCGCCCTGTTTTTCGATTCCGATGCTTTCACCGCCTGGAAAAATCCCGAATCGAACTTTCGTGCGCGCCTCAAAACGCGCGGTTTAGAAGGTTTGCGCCATGCTTTAGGCCAGTTGATTTCCTGCGCCGAAAAGGATTTAACGCCAGCAGATTTAAGCCGCGTTCTGGCGCTGCGCGGTTTGGGAAAAGGCTTGTGCAGCGAACTCTTAGCGTATCGCTTTCCGGCGCGCTACTGGATTTGGAACCGCGAAACTTTGCCCGCTTTGCAGTTTCTTTCATTCAAGTTCGAGACACAGAAAACCGATGCCGAAACGTATTTTGCCTTGCGCGAACCGCTGCATCGAGTACTCGAAACCTTGCACAACGCCGGTTTGGACGCCGATTATTTGCACGTCGCGCTGTTCCTCGCCTGGACAACGCAAAACGCCAACGACCAGACAGAAACCGCGCCATTATCATGGCAGGACGCGTTGCAGCCGGTTTTCGCATCGCGCGGTTTGCATTTTTCACACGAAACATTGGCGGCGTTTGTCACGGCGTTAGAAACCAAAGGTTTCGTGATTCTCAGCGGCATCAGCGGCGTGGGAAAAACACGATTAGCGCAAGAATTCGCCGCACTGTTGCCGCAACCTTCATCGCGTCCAAGTGCAGGCTCTGCGATCACCATCACGATTCAACCGGCAATGCTGAAAACTGGGCGCGTTCCACTATCGGGCGCTTTTCAAATCGACTGGCCGCAAACCGACAAAGACGCACTGGTAACGTTCGCCAATCGCAACCATTTATGTCGCTTGTTACGCGACGATGCAGGACAGATCGAATTGGTTTTACGTGGTGCGGCGCGCAGTTGGTTCACCAAAAACTTTATGGTCGGCGATGTTTTATCGCTCGAACCCGAAGTCGACAACGACCGCGATTTAATGAATTTGCGCGCCTTTCGGCAAGACGCGATTTCGAGTACTCGAAATACAGAAAAACGCGAGCGCAACTTCTTGTTTCTGTCAGTTCGTCCCGATTGGCGCGACTCGAAAGCGTTGCTGGGTTATTACAATCCGCTCAGCGAGCGCTACGAAACAACGCCGTTTTTGCGTTTTGTGATTGAAGCTCAAAACAGTTTTCGCGCTGACGATGGCGTCGCTTATTTCGTCTTGCTGGATGAAATGAACCTGGCGCGCGTCGAATATTATTTCGCTGATTTCTTGAGCGTTTTGGAAGCGGGACGCGACGAACAGGGCTGGACGCGCGAAGCCTTGCAGTTGCAAGCTTCGCCTGACAACAAAGGCGCTTTTTCGCCCGCAGAACTTCATTTGCCACCGAATTTGTTCTTCATCGGCACGGTGAACGAAGATGAAACGACGCACGCCTTCAGCCCCAAAGTTCTCGACCGCGCCTGGACAATCGAGTTGAACGAAGTGGATTTCTGCGGGTATTTGCAAAACGAACCCGCACTTGAATGGAGCGAAACCCAACGCGTGGCGCTGGGGCAATCTTTGGCGCGCGGTCATCGTTTTACGCATTGGCACAAAAACGATGTCGCGCAAACCCTGGCGCAATTTCCTCAGATTCGACCTCAATTGCAAAACCTGAACAATTTGCTGCAACCGCACGAACTGGGTTTTGGTTATCGCGTTTTCGACGAGATCACGATTTTTGTGCGCGCGGCGCAAAATAACGGCTTGTTTGCCAACACGTTCAACGACAATCGAGTACTCGAAACGGAAGTTGAGCCGCAGGAAACCGACGCCAAAATGTTCGAGAAATCGTTCGACATCGCGGTGAGCGCGAAAGTGTTGCCGAAGTTTGCTGGCCGCGCGCGCTTGCAAAAACCGCTGCGCGCCTTGCTGTCGTGGTGTTTGCAACCCGACGCACCGGATGAAAAACCAATCGACGACGCTCTGCGCTCAAGTCAAACAAGTTCGGGCGAAACCAAAGTGCTGACAACACAACTCGCCGCTTTATCGTTTGTGTACTCGGTGACAGCTTTGCGCGCCATCGAACTGCTGAACGATATCCTGTCAAGCGGTTTTGGCAGTTGAGCAATGAGAATCAAGAAGATGTCTTTCAAGCGCCAGAGAAAGGGAACACGGAACTTCGTTACATCCGCCCAGAGGGCACCCGGAACGGATAAACACGGATCCGAAATTTCAGATACAAATAACCCAAGTTGTTACCTAATCATTGCCTGCGAGTGAACTCGCAGGGTATGGCGGCAACTGGGGCCACAAATATGCAATTTCCCATCTACCAAATCCATGTTTATCCGTTCCGGGTGCCCTCTGGGCGGATGTAACGAAGTTCCGTGTTCCATTTCTTTTCAGTCGCTCAATTTGTCCAAATCGCGCAATGTCGGCGCAACGAACGACGCGATTGCGACGACGATCAGCGTCATGGTGCCGCCGAAAACCACAGACGGAACCGTTCCCATCAGGCGCGCTACGGCACCCGATTCAAAGGCACCGATTTCGTTGGAACTGCCGATAAAAATATTATTGACAGCCGAAACGCGACCGCGCATTTCATCCGGCGTGTTTAATTGCAAAAGCGTGCTGCGAATCACAACGCTGACATTATCGAAAGCACCGCTAATCGCCAGCAGAACAAACGACAAAACGATGTTTCTTGACAGCGCAAAGGCCACTGTTGCCACGCCGAAACCCGCGACCACAAACAACAATTTGCGTCCGACACGATTTCCCACGCCCTGCGGTCGATGCGCCAGCCACAAACTCGTCAAGACCGCGCCCGCCGCCGGAGCCGCGCGCAAAATGCCCAAACCTCGCGCGTCGGTGTGCAAAATATCGGAAGCGAAAATTGGCAACAATGCGACCGCGCCGCCAAACAAAACTGCAAATAAATCGAGCGCCAGCGCGCCCAGCACAATTTGATTGGAAAAGACGAAACGCAAGCCTTCGCCGATACTGCGATGAACCGCAATGACGTTGTCGCGCGGTGGAATCGCGGTGCGCGGAATCGTCGCCATAAAAATGAGGGCGAGCGTCATCATCGTCGCGTCGGTTCCATAGGCCACGCGGGCGCCCAAAAATCCATAAATCAGTCCGCCCAGCGCCGGGCCGCCAATCGACGCGGTTTGCCATGTCGAACTGCTCCACGTCGCGGAGTTTTCATAAAGTTCGCGCGGCACCAATTGCGCCGCCATGCCCGAAGTCGCTGGCCCCATGAAGCCACGCGCCAGGCCGCTCAGGAAAATCACCATGTAAATTGGGCGCACATCCAGCAAGAGCGGATCGGGAATGTGCTTATATGTCCATAACGAGTACGCGAACAGCGACAGCGAGCACACGCACAATATCAGCATCGACCACAAAGCGATTGTTTTGCGGCTGCGAATATCGGCGATATGACCGGCAAAAAGCGCCACGCCAATGGACGGAATCGCTTCGGCCAGGCCGATTAGGCCCAGTGAAAGTGGATCGTGTGTCGCTTTATAAATCTGCCAACCGACAGCGACGCCTTGAATCTGCACGCCGATGGTCATCAAAAAACGAACGAGAATAAAAGCGCGAAACGGCGCGATGCGCAACGCCGCATACGGATCGACGAAGGTTTCAGAGGAAGGCTTGGAAGGAAGCATGGAAACGTTAAGAAGAAAATCGCTCATCATCTTAACGCAAAGCGTTCCGTATCACAGCTACCAAATGAACCAAAGCGCCTTCGAGTACTCGAATTGAGAGCGACGCGCTTTTTCGCGGACGAGGTTCAGGTGAATCCTCAACTGTGATCTGCAATCTTGCGAGATCTTGGTAATAGCTCTTATAAATACTCACCGAACGATCATCGAGTACTCGATGCGGCTGGACGCGATGTCATTGTAAAATGCAGGCCATCTCTTCCAAGCTGTCTTACCAATAACGCGGAATAATTGGGTGCTTTATGAAACTTCGTTCTTTTTTATTGCAACGCGCTCACATCGCGTTTTCTCTGGTCGCACTCGCTGGTCTCGGTGCCAGTTTCAATTTGGTCGCGCAAGCGGCGCCGACGGACATTGCGATGCGCGATCCGTCGACCCTTGTCAAGCGCGACGGCGTTTATTACATCTTTGGAACGGGACACGGCACGCCGGAATATTCTTCGCGCGACCGCTTGACTTGGACACCGCTTGGCCCCGCGCTGCCGCAAGCTCCCCTCTGGCTGAGCGCCGCCGTGCCGCAAAATCGCAATGATAGCGCATGGGTGCCTGACATCGCTTTTTTTGACGGCGAGTACCACTTGTATTCCGCGTATTCGTCCCTTGGCAGCAAGCGTTCTGCGATTGGACTGGCAACTAACAAAACGCTTGATCCCAAAGGCTGGGTTGATCAAGGCATCGTGGTGCAATCGGACGACGCATTAAGTTTCAACACCATTGATCCCAGCGTGTTTCAAGATGGCGACGGGCATTGGTGGATGTCCTTCGGTTCCCATTTCGATGGCATCCATGTTATGCCGCTCGACGATCGTACCGGAAAACGCGCTGCCAACAGCCAGCTAACGCGAATCGCCACGCGCCCCGACGCGCCCGGCAATGCCATCGAAGCCTCAGCGATTTATTTCCACGACGGCTGGTATTACTTGTTCACCAACTGGGGCAGTTGCTTGCAGGGCGCGCGATCGACCTACAACATTCGCGTCTGTCGCTCGCGCACCGCGACCGGCCCTTACGAAGATCGAACCGGTCGGCGCGCGCTCGAAGGTGGCGGCTCGCTGTTTCTGGGTTCGGCGATTGATGACGGCACGGGTCGGCCTTTCGATGATCAGGTCGCGCCTGGACACGCCGGAATTTTGCGCGACGGCGACCAATACTTTCTTTCCACGGCCTACGAGTGGTCGCGTTTTTTGAACGGCCAAACGACCGTCAATGTCCAGACGCTGGCCTGGGATTTCGCTGGCTGGCCGCGCGCTGTGCTCGACAACACGCCGTTCAAAATCGTTTCCAATCTGGGAACTCACGCGGTCTTGGAAGCGAGCAACGCCTCAGCGAACGGCGCTGTTGTACAAACTGATGCCTACGAGGGACGCGCGCTGCAAAAATGGACATTGAAACATCTTGGTGACGGCTATTACAGCATTACCAACGTCGCAAGCGGTTTAGTCATCGGCACGGTTGGCGGCGCGTCAACGCCTGGTTCCAAAGTCGAACTCGCTCCGTTTCAAAACCTTGATTCGCAAAAATGGTATGCTCGCCAAAACGAGGACGGCACTTATTCGCTGCTGCTCAAAAGTAGCAATCAAAGCGTCGCGCTCGATGTTCAAGGCTCTTCGCTCAACGATCAAACGCCGCTGCAAGTCTGGTCAGACCTGGCCAGCGACGCGCAAAAATGGACGTTTCATCAGAAATAAAAGTAGGTGATTATCCCTTGACGACACGTAAGGGTATTTTAACGCTCCGCAATTTCTCGCGGAGCGTTTTTATTTTAGCTGATTTACGAAAGTGGCGCTTTAGGGATAAGTATAGGGATGACTCACCTTTTTCGTATGTGTAAGTAACAAAAAAGGTAGAGGTTATGCCATTACCCCGTTGTGTTTCCATAACGGGCATAAACGATGTGATAGAATGACATTGACATTGAACGGGCATAAACGCTTGACGGGTTTCCCTTTATGTGTAAGGGTACGTTATGCCTGTTGTAATTTGGAGGTGAGGGATGGAAAACAATCGTCCAATTCCATACGAAGACATGATTGCTGCGGTCGGAGAAGAAAACGCCATAGACAACCAACGTCTCGCCACTTTAAGGGAGGACATAGAAAAGCTGGAGGCGACAATCAACTTGCGCATCTCTCTTATTGAGGACTGGAAGCGAAAATCAGGATACGCAAAACACATGACGGTAAAGACAACGGAACCGTTAGTGACTGCAATAAAGTCACGGCGCAAACGAGGACGCCCTGCGAGACCCGCTCCCAATTTTGTTTCTCTATTTGCCCCTAACGAGTTTGTGGGTACATCGCAAACCGGCGCTCTTACTCTAATCGCAGGAAAGATTACAGCAATGGGGCGCAATCAAGATGTTTTTGGGGTTGCCGATGTATTAAGTCTATTGGAGCACGTTGGTTCGCCAATAGGAGGTGAAACTGACTACAATAGGAATCAAAATACTTCCAAATTGTTGCGGCGACACAAGGACATTATCAGTGTTGATAAAGGTCGGTACCGGTTCGGTAGGGTTGAATCTCCAAAATCGGAAAATCCAACTGCTCAACATGAACCGACAGAACGTGGCGCTCTCAATCAGACGATGCAGTCAGACCTAATGTCTGAGGTGAGCACAGAGGAAAGTAACGGCTATTTCGAGAACCGCTCACTCAATTTGCCTTTGCAGGAATTAAGGGAAACGAGCGTTGAGCCGAACCTTCACAATTAGGCTATGACCGCTGCTAAGGCAGCGTTAACATACTGCAATAAAAAACCCCACGAATAGCGTCAACTATTCGTGGGGGCGTTGGAAAAGCACTATTAAATGCGTCTCGCAACCATACCGCAGATACTTTAATACATAACAACGCTTATTGCAAACCAACGTCCTCTTTGGAAGTGCTTCCTCCAAAGGGCTTTTCTCTTTCGAGGAAGGAGTTTGCTAATGAGGAAGCGCAAAAGAATCGTACCGGCTCGTCGGAGGCATCAATTTCCGCATGGAAAAAATTGCTCCAATGGTGTTTTTTGCTGGTGCCAGCGCAAGGAGCGTTTGGCACGTCGTACGATGAAACCGCTGAATGTTTCAAGTCACCAGCCCAAACTGCTTATGCGTCGCAAGATCGGTCGCAAGTGATTTATGTGCCCCTACCAATTCGTTGGTAGGGGCACATTCTTTTTGTCGTGCGCGTGTGGCACACTATGCCTTAGCTAAGTTTAGCGAGGTGTTGCCATGTGCCAGAAAAAAGACACGAAACAGTCAAAAACGATTCTTCATTCTGCCTATCCCGTCAAACAAACAGAACCAGTTGTCAGCGAACACGATAAAGATAACCCTAAACACCTTGAGGACTTTAACGCTGTTCTCAGTCGCGCGACTTCAAATGACCAAGCAAAAGGTCAAACATAAGCGCGGGGTTATGCCTCATGTTGTAGCGGAAAGCAAACTCATCAACATACTTTTGAAGATGCTTTTTCGATACCCAAACATGAGTGCCCGAAACACTCACTTTCAACCGCGACCAGAAGCCTTCAATGGATTGAGTGTGAAACTCGCCATTGACATACTGCTTTGCACCGTGCTTCACGATGCCGTGAATGTAGCCGTTCGCAGATAGTGAGTTGTAAGCGTTGTATTCGTCAGAACTGATAAGCGTTTCCGCGAGAACGTTCTGAATCACTTCTTTTGTGAGCGTACTCATCATTACGTTAGGCACAACTTTCGCCTTGACGTTGCCGCCACGCTCTACCATACCGAAAACAGCAGTTTTGCCAGCCGCACCACGTCCGCGCTTGCCGCGCCGCTTGCCGCCTACATACGTCTCATCAACTTCAACGTGACCCTTAAGTGGCTCCGTTGAATCTGCGCTACCCATGAGTTTACGAATCTCATGCGCCATGCGCCATGCCGTCTTATAGGTCACTCCAAGCTGACGCTCTAACTCTTTGGCGGGGACGCCGTGACGCGATGCCGTCATTAGGTAAATGGCATACATCCACGACTTGAGCGGCGTTGTGGACTTCTCGAATGGGGTGCCTTTCGTCGGGTAAACTTGGTTCGCGCACCATTGGCACGCATACGAACGGCGCTCTTTAATGCGGTGATACTTGAAAGCGCGCTGGCACTTTGGACACTCTGCTAAAGCGCCAAAACGTAAGCGGAATATCTCGTCAAGGCAAGCGTCGTCGTTCGGGAAACGTTCGTTAAACTGCGCAATGGTGAACTTCATACTGCAAGTATAGATTATTCCTTACGTGTCGTCAAGGGATAATCACCTAAAAGTATTCAACGCGTTGAGGTTTTTTCAACCCGCCGCCCATTTCCATAACGTCGCCTTTAATTTTAGCGACCAAACTGTGAAGCGAAAAACCACAAAGCGCGCATCGAGTTTCGAGTACTCGATGCGCGCTTTGGTATTTGATGCGTCGGTATTTGATGCGTCACAGGTTTTCGGTCAGGTGCAAGATCGCCATGCCGTTGATAATGCGGCAACGCAATTTTTGCGCGGCGAGAGGAAAGTTGAGGTCGTTTTCCGCATAACGACGATGCCAGGAATGCACGCGACCATTGGGCGCGCAAAGGTAAGCGGCGATTTCGCAACCATCGACCGATTCGCCGCTTTTCGTATCGCGCGCAAAAATCAGGATGTGCGCATCGCTATTTGTTCCCGAAGTTATTCCCGCGCGATCATCGCTGTCGACATCGGAGAAAGGAATGTGCCAGATTTCGATGCGTTGCGCTTGATCGAACAATTGCTCGGGATTGGTGCTGAAACGTTGGCCCGTCGTCGCGGGAGTGTAAGGCGCTGGAGCGCGCACGGCCAAGCTGTATGTTGGGACGAGCACGGGCACAATTTGCAGATCGGCGCTATGCAAATCGGCCTCGGTTTGCTGCGACAACAGCACGTCGCTCATGGCGTTCATATCGCTCAAAGCACTGATGTCTGTCGTAGCACCGATGTCACTCGGCCTGTTCATGTCACTGCTATCATCGGCTGGGAGCGCGTGAAGATTTGGTGCGTTGTGGGCGTTGTTGGGAAGAGTTTCGCTCATAATAGGTTTGCAAATAAGTGCCGTTTTCCTCCAGACGAGGCCGCAATTAGCAAAGACAATCCACCGTTCGCAGCGCTTGACTTGAATTGTCGGCGCCAATGGTTTCCAAACGATTAAGCACGCGTTAACGCCAAATAATTTTCGCGTGACGAAACCGTTTCGCGCGCTGCATTACGTAAAAATCTGCATTTAATGCCCACGCGTGATAAAATAACGCGCGTGCAAAAGCTTCATTTGTCTACGAAACAAGCGAACGAGTTCGTCAACATCACGGCGGACGTAAAAAAAGCGGTGCAGGAAAGCGGCGTCAAGCGCGGTTTGTGCGTGGTTCACGCCCCGCACACGACTGCCGCCATCACGGTTCAGGAAGGCTACGACCCGGATGTCATACGCGATATTTTGATGTCGCTTGATCAGCAAGTGCCGCGCGAAAATGATTATCGTCATGCCGAAGGCAACAGCGCCGCGCACATCAAAACTTTGATGACCGGCAGCAGCCAGACTTTAGCCATCGAGTACTCGACATTGCAACTGGGACGCTGGCAGGCCGTTTTCTTTTGCGAATTCGATGGCCCACGCGAACGCACGGTTTGGATACAAATAATTAAGGATGAAGGATGAAACTTGAAGGATGAAGAAATCGCGTCCGAACTTCATCCTTCATCCCTCATAATCCATCCTTCTTTTTACCGGAGGTGAAACTATGGCTCGTCAACGTCAGCAGGAAATCAAGCGTCGCCGCAAGCGCCGCGAAGAACGTATCAAAGAGAATATCAAAAGCGCCAAAAGCGCCAGCAAAAAGAAGTAATTCGTTGTGCAACCTACGGCAAAAGCCGCGTTCGAGTACTCGATAACGTCCGTTCAACGAGTGATATAACGCGGCTTTTGTGCGTTTTAAGATGCGAAGTACTGAGCCGATCTTGTACCGATTTTTGACGCCGTGAAGCGTGTTCGTTATAATGCGCGCCAGAATACGCGACAGTTTCCATCGCGTTCTTTTGTGTTTTTCGTGCCTTTTCGCGGCCTTCATTTGGCTTTCACTTTATGATAAACGTCGCGCTTTCTTCATCTGACCGCAAGTTTTCGCGCGAGTTGCGCTTGCAACTCGTCGGCTGGGGTTATCGTCCGTGGATGGCCGACCCCGAAGAACCGCTGCTCGAACAATTGCATGATCGCGGCGCCGATTTGCTGCTCCTCGATTTCACGTCTTCGCCCGCCGATGCGCCATCTTCGGTGCGTTCTCTCAAGCGCAACGCCGAACTTAAACATATCGCCGTTGTCGCCATTGTCGATGCGCGCGACGCCGTAACGCTCGATTTTTCAGTTGGACTGGAAGATTTTCTGGTCAAGTCCGATTCGTTCGAGGAATTGGAAACGCGCATCAAATTCGTCTTGTGGCGCTTGTCGAAAGTCGATTCCAAAGATACAGTCAAAGCCGGCGCGCTGGTGATGAACCTGGCCAGTTATCAGGTTTCGGTCAAGGGCGAAACCATTGAACTGACCTACAAAGAATACGAACTTTTGCGCTTTTTGCTGACGCATCGCGGACGCGTATTTTCGCGCGATGCGCTTTTGCGTCACGTCTGGGGCGAAGAATATCTGGGCGGCACGCGCACGGTCGACGTTCACATTCGCCGACTGCGCGCCAAAATCGGCACCGAGTTCGACGAACTGATTCAAACGGTGCGCAACGTCGGCTACAAATTCATCGAAGAAAACAAGTCGTAAGCGTTTTGAGTACTCGATTTATGATTCGTTTTCCTCTTCTCGCCATTTCGGCTGTCGCGCTAACTTCGAGCAAATGTCTTGTTGCAATTGCTAAAAGTCCGGTAGCGAAGCATTCTGTTGTTGCAAACAATGTAAAATTTCCCAGGCCAAACCGCGTTGATCGTCTCGTCACTATTCTCTTGAATCCTACTCTGGAAATAGAACAAGAGTCAGAGGTTATGGATGAGATTGAAACTCTGCCACTCGCGGATCAATTGATAGCTTATCGCCGCCTCGCCAATACAGCTTCTAACCCGGAAGTTGTTTCCGCATCCCTCCAAGACCTAATTTATTTGCATACTTCAGACGCGTATCGAGTACTGGAAAAGCGATTGCCGGGCTTGCCGTCGTATTACCAAAATCTTTTAATTAGTACTCTTCTCGTACGCAGTTACTTGAACATTGATAAAAGATTGATTGAGGCCATGCGGCCTCTCACCAGAAAACTTTTAACGGCAGAAAGTGGCAAAGATCAGCAAAGAGAGTTCGCTTCCGCAATCGGCGCGGCCACTCTGGTTTTGGCTTATAGCGCGCAAAACGAAGACAAACTGTTGATTCGCGCGGCTTTGAAGAAGTTTCCTCGTGCGAGCAGCATTTGGCTGGCGGCGGCGCAAGCCAAAGTCATTGGGAAAGAAGAACAAGAGTTGGCTCGGAAACTCATACCGGATTTGAACAAGCCTTTGATCGTGATCGAAAAACTTCCTACTCGGCAACCTTACGACTCAGAGTTGCGATCTGCTATTGCAATTGCTCTTGCGCCTTATGAGAAAGACTTTTACAATGCTGTGCACTTGCAATCAGATAGGTCTTTCCAAGAGTTTGGGAAATCTTCCGACACGGAAGTAATGAAGATGTTTTGGTCGAAGGATTCTTATAATGTCTTTCTCTATGGCGCAAACGCTGAGTTCATTTCAAGGCTGATATTCCTCAACGTGCCATTCGACCAAAATCCGGTTTCGCAAGCTATCCATTACAAAAGTGTTCTGATGAGACGATCTGCTTATCCCGTTATCGCCGATAAATATCCAGACGACTTTCTAAAGCTGGCTAAAGCAGGTCGCATAGATGCTGGCGATCCAGAAACATTCGAGGCTTTGATGGCATTTTTCGTTTCCCGTCATCCGCAGCAAAAGAACCAGATTTTAGAAGTCATATCGCAGGCTCGGCTTCTGAAGGGTCAGAAGCTTCTGCAAGAATTTGGAATTACTGCACTTCTGGGCGGTGGCGCATACAGTTTCTTAGGCTTTTACATGCAACCATGACGCGTTTTGATAGCTTCTAATGGCAAAGCGAACACAGGAATTTCCACCATTTTACGTTTTTGAAACACAGGCGAAACACGCAACGCTTAGAATGTCGAGAAGTTTCGACAAGACATTATCTCGACTGACGAACACAGACCAACCAGGGAGACCAACCATGAAGTTAGTTGAAGCCGTCGTGCGTCCGCACAAATTGCAAGATGTGAAAAGCGCGCTCGCCGACATCGGCGTGCTGGGCATGACCGTGACCGACGTGCGCGGCTGTGGCCGCCAGAAAGGTCATGTCGAACGTTACCGCGGCAGCGAATACACCGTGGATTTGCTGTCCAAAGTCAAAATCGAAGTCGTCGTCAAGGAAACGCAAGTCGATGAAGTCGTCGATACGATTGCGGCTGCCGCGCGCACTGGCGAAATCGGCGACGGCAAAATCTTCATCCGACCAGTCGACGCCGTGGTTCGCGTGCGCACCGGCGACCGCGACGAAGACGCACTCTAAATCAGGGATGAGGTAAAAGGGATGAGTAACATCGAGTACTCGTCCCTCATCCCTTTCTACTATTCCGAAGGAGATTTTCTTTAATGGCAGATGTAAAATCGGTTATCGCGATGGCTGAAGAAGCCGGGGCGCAGTTTATTGACTTGAAGTTCACCGGACTTTTGGGTGATATGCAGCACTTGACTTATCCGGTCGAGGCGCAGCTCAACGAAGACTTTTTCAACACCGGCGTGATGTTCGATGGTTCGAGCATCCGTGGTTTCCAGACCATCGACAAGTCGGATATGTTGCTGTTGCCCGATGCGTCCACCGCTTTCATGGATCCGGCTTACGATACGCCGACGCTCAGCGTTTTCGCGTCCATTCTCGATCCCATCACGCGCGAAGCGTATTCCCGCGATCCGCGCGGCGTCGTCGCCAAAGCCGTTTCGTATATGCAAAGCACTGGCATCGCCGATACCGCGTTTTTTGGCCCGGAAGCTGAATTCTTCTTGTTCAATGGCGTGAGTTTTGGCGGTCACAAAGTCGCTGGCGGCATTGACGGCCATTATTCGCACTACAAAGTCGAAAGCGTCGAAGGCGATTGGCACAACGGCGCGCCAGTTTACGACGAAAATACCGGCGAATACAACTCCGGTCGTCGTCCTCGCAACAAAGGCGGCTACGTTCCGGTTCCGCCAACTGACAGCTTGACCGAAGTGCGCAACGAAATCGTGCGCACTTTGCAAGAAGCCGGAATCAAGGTTGACGTTCATCACCACGAAGTCGCGTCCGGCGGACAATGCGAAATCGGCATCACGCTGAACACACTGGAAAAAATGTGCGACACCATGATGGTTCACAAATACATCGTGAAAAACGTCGCGGCGCGCAACGGCATGACGGCGACGTTTATGCCCAAGCCAATTTTCGGCGACAATGGCACGGGAATGCACTGTCACCAATCGTTGTGGAAAGACGGCAACACCTTGATGTATGACGAAAATGGCTACGCGCAATTGTCCGATCTGGCGCGCTGGTACATCGGCGGCATCTTGAAGCACGCGCCCGCCCTGCTCGCTTTCACCAACGCTTCGACCAACTCGTATCATCGCCTGGTTCCCGGCTACGAAGCGCCGATTTATCTGCTTTATTCGCAGGGCAATCGTTCGGCTGCGGTGCGTATTCCGTTGACCGGCAACAAGGCCAAAGCCAAGCGCATCGAGTTCCGCACGCCGGATGTAACGGGCAACATTTACCTCAGTTTGGCCGCGCAGTTGATGGCTGGTTTGGACGGCGTAAGGAATAAAATCGAGCCGCCAGAGCCGTTCGACAAAGACTTGTATGAACTGGAGCCGGAAGAAAAGCACGGTTTGCCGACAGTTCCGGGCAGTTTGGAAGCGGTTTTGGACGCGCTCGAAGCCGACCACGATTTCCTGCTGCAAGGCAACGTTTTCACGCCCGACTTGATCGAAATGTATGTCGGCCTCAAGCGCGCCGATGTCGATGCGCTGCGCCTGCGCCCGCATCCGTATGAGTTCTCGCTGTATTTCGACGTGTAAACCATTATCGAGTACTCGATATTCAAGCGGCGGCAACGGGAAACTGTTGCCGCCGCTTTTGCTTTAATACGTTTTCTACGATTTACAGGATAAGAAATGAATGACTTAAAGCAGCGTATCTTCGATAATCCTTTCTGCAATGAAGTGAGGGACGGAGAAATACCAAACAGTCAAAAGTTTGATGACCTTTGCCAAGCACTTGTCGAGCTGGCTGCACAATGGAAATTAAAAACCATGATTGATAAAGATCTTGTAGCCGACCTCTTTTCCCAATACGCGGTAATTTACGGTAATCTGCTGTCCTATAACGATGCGACGCAACAAGAAAGAGAAATGGTTTTCAAATTAGAGAGTTTAATTTGTGATTGCCTTAGATGAAACTCTATTTGTGGGCACGTTGTGCAAAATCGAGTACTCGATAAAAGAAAATGGAAAGCGTTCGTCATATTTTCAGGTGGCTGTCGTTGAACGAAAGGGTTTTTGAAAAAGGACGAAAATGAAACGCTTTTTGATATTGACGACAATTTTGATTTTGGGCGCGACGCTTTCCGCACACGGGACAACCAAAGGTTTGAACCAGATCGTGACGCCGGACGTGCAACCGGAAGGTTTACTGTCGTTGAGCGTACAGCAAGTACATCCGCAAATTGACAATCCAACGCAGTTTCAGGTCGAATATGGTTTGACCAAGCGTTTCGAGTTGTCTTATTCGCACGGTTTTTCGCCCTCGCAAGACAGACTGGGCGCCGAATACGCGCTAATTCAGAAAAATCCGTATTTGTTATCGGTCGGTTTCCTGAACTTTCAGCGCCATAGTGCGGCGCAGCCATTTATTGAAAGCGGTTATTACAAAGGCAAAGAGCAATTCAGCGCGGGCGTGGTGCGAGTTTCAGGTCACATTGAACCGATCTTCGGTTATCTGCACACCTTCAATAACTTCGTGCAATTTTCCGCCGACTATCAACAAGGGCAGGATAATTTCTCAACTGTTGGCTTGACCTTCAATCTGACCAAAAGCCTGGTTTTCAATCCGGCCATTTACTTGACTAATTCGACGCCGCGCCACACTTACGGCTACGCGGTCTTGACTTATAACTTCGACCTCAAGCCCAAGCGCAATGCGTCGCCCGATCAGCCCAATGGTTCGGGAACCGCCAATCAACCAGCTTCGACACCGCCATCACAGAAATAACGTGCACGCCAGCAACTGAATTACGGATGGAAGCTGCAATCCGCCAAGTTCGCCTGCATAAACTAAAACCGTTATCAAGCAGAAAAATTGCCCTCGCCAAAGGAAAACTTTTACAAACCCTGCACGTCCACATGCGGTTTGTTGAATTTCGTCGCTACATGAATCTTTAAACTATTTGCGAAAAAGACTGAGACAGCATGTCCGGTGCAAGAAACGGACGTGTGGTTCTCCACTTTTGTGCAACTTTCAAATCCGCGTAGACCAACTTGTCGTGCAACGTGCCTCGGCCAAAGAGCACCCATGACGCAAATTCATATGCTCGCTTTCACTATCGTTTCTTGGCGCCTTGCAATTTAATTTCCATTTTCAGAAGTGATTTGATAGGTCATAATTAAGAGACTGCTTCGGCAACTTCGATGCATCATCCTTTTTCACTTCGCCCGTTGCCAAACCGCCCTTGCCAACTTGCGCTTTACCACATGGATTAAGTCGCCTATGCTGAAATCACGCCGCTCTCTTTATTCGCTACAAACGTTCGGCTTCGATCTGGCGGCGCTTCTTGTCGCCTTTATGGCGGCATGGGCGCTGCGCGATTCGCTGGGTCATCTTCTGCTCAACGTCGGCGACCTGCTGGGCTATCCCATGCACTCTTTGGTGCGCAAACCCAAAAGCTTGCCGCCGGTTTACCAGGTTCTGCTTTCCACCAATCCTCTCGTCGGTTTCCGCAATTATTTTTGGTTGTTCCTCATCGCCGTGCCGCCATGGATTTTTTTTCTTAACGCGCAACATGGCTACGATTTTCAAGCTAAGCGCAATTCGCGTCAGCAGTTCGCCATTTGCGCTTATGCGGGGATGTTGGGAACAGTCGCGCTGGTAGTTTTGCTGTATTTGATGGGCTTTAAGGTCAGCCGCATTTTGCTGCTCAACTGGATGCTGCTTGGCATCGGTTTTTTGTGGCTGTCGCGCGCTTTCCTGATGCCGATGTTTGGACGCAATCGGCGCGGCGTTTTACGCAATCTCGTGGTGATCGGCAACCGCCAGGCCGCGGAACGATTCGCTTATATTTTGGAATTGCCGGCTTATCGCGGTGCGCGATTGCTGGGTTACATTTCCGATGAGGACGCGCCTGCGACTTCGACATCGAGTACTGGAAATGCTGGCAAGAAGACTTACACTTTTCGCTGGCTGGGCACTTTGAGCAATTTGGCGAATGTGCTCGATCAGCAAATTGTGGACGAAGTGATTTTAGTGCGTTCGCAAACCGACGCCACGGGCAGCGCTTCATCGTGGGGCAACACGCTCGAATTGTGTTTGCAGCGTGGACGAACGGTGAGTTTGGTGGACGACATGATTCCGCCAGTCGGCGCCAAAGTCGAAGCGACGACGATGGGATCAATGCCGACGTTGGTGATGCACAACACGCCGCAAAACACGCTGGGATTG
Source organism: Abditibacteriaceae bacterium (assembly GCA_965277285.1). GTDB lineage: Bacteria > Armatimonadota > Abditibacteriia > Abditibacteriales > Abditibacteriaceae > DASVUS01. The sequence goes on from OZ255721.1 coordinate 1,634,898, forward strand.
GCGATCAAAGCCTTGATGGATCGCGCGCTTGCCTTGATTGCTTTGACGCTCTTAGCGATTCCTTTCGCAATTATTTCGGTTCTTGTGAAGTTGCACGACGGCGGGCCAGTATTTTTCTGGCAAGATCGCGTGGGATTGAATGGGCGCGTTTTCAAGTTTTATAAGTTTCGTTCGATGGCCGTCAACGCCCAGGAATTACTCGAAAAAATGAAGCGCGAAGAGCCGGAAAAATATCGCGCGATCAATATCATGGAAGAGCCGTTTTTCAAGGCCAAAGACGGCGACGACCCGCGCATTACGCCAGTCGGACGCTTCATACGCAAGTATTCGCTGGATGAACTACCACAGTTCTGGAACGTGTTGCGCGGCGATATGAGTTTGGTCGGGCCGCGTCCGCCGTTGCCCAAGGAAGTCGCGGAACTCGAGCCATGGCAGCGGCGCAAGCTCAGCGTGAAAGGCGGCCTGACGTGTTTGTGGCAGGTCAGCGGACGCAACGATATTACCGAAGTTGACGAATGGATGCGTTTGGACTTAGAATACATCGACAACTGGAGTTTGTGGCTCGATGTCAAACTCTTGTTCAAAACCGTGCAAGTGCTGATCAAACCCAAAGGCGCCAGTTAAAGTGCGCTTTCTCCTCCCATGAAACAACTGCCATTTTTCTTCGTTCCTCTTGCAGTTTGTTCGATGTCTGCCCTCGCGCGCGCCGACATGGGTGGCGCCAGCGGCTGGGGTCTGGGCGCCAGCGGAGCGAATTCCACCGGACAAAGCGCCAATGGCTATTCCGTGTACTCGATGCACGATTACGCTCTGCTTTCGCCGTGGCGCGATAACGCGGCATGGAATCAGCCGCAGGGCACGCAAAACACAATTTCGCGCCACGATTTCACGCAGGCTTTGACGCAACAAATTCCAGTACTCGGAATGATCAGCGGCTGGCGCAATACATTTCGTGGCGAAGGTGCTACAGCGCGCCGTGAATGGAAGTTCGGCGGCGACGGCAAAGACGCGACGGTTCTTTCGATGGGCACGCAAGCCTTGCCGCAATATCAATTTTTGGGCTTGAGCGGCAACGCGACCGGAATGGGTTTAAGCGTGGGACGCTTTAGTTTCGGCTCGACCGTAATGAGCGCGATGATGCAAAAGTTCGCGGATTCCTACGATAGCGCAACCGATGGCAAAGCCGCACCTAAAACGCGCGATGCTTCGACTTATACGTGGATGACGGCGCAGGCGATGAACAACGCGCATGGACAGCTCGATTTGGTGATGATGCGCGTCAACCGCGATACGACGCCCGGGCAAGCCGAAAACAAGAAGATGATCGACGGCACTTCGATGGGAATGCGCGCCGATTTGAAGTTGTGGGCCGACTGGAAAATGCGCGGCGAGTGGATGAACAATCGCCGTCAAAACGGAGACGCTGCCAATGCCTGGCACCTGGAAATGGGCGGGCCGTTCCGCAATCCTCTGGGCATCACGCAGGTGAACTTTTGGATGGACGCGCGCCAGCCGGGTTTTGCCGCCATGAACGATATGAGGCCGAGCACGGGTTATTCCAACATGAAGATGGTGATGCAGCAAAATATCACGATGGGCAAGATGCAGACGGCCTTGCAATGGACGGGCACAAAAAACGAGAACTTGGCCTTGAAAATTTCCAATGGCAACGAGCACGATTCCGATTCGAGCGAAGCTAAAGCCGATATGAGCTGGAAACTGTCGCCGATTTTGATGATTTCCGCTAATTACTACGACTTCAACAGCCACAAGAATACCATCAGCGGCCAAGACTTGAACGACAATTCGACGAGCAACGAAACCGCCAAAGCGAACCTCAACTGGCAGGTTTCTTCCTCGCTTTCGACAACCCTCAACGTGTTGACGCAAAACAGCGAGCAAAGCACGACTAATGGCAATGTCGTGTACTCGAATCAAACCAATCACCAGGAATCGAGCGCCAACGTGAATTGGAAAGTGTCGCCCGAATTAACGGCGAGCGGCAGCGTTTCCACCGTCAACAACGACGTCAAAGCCATCAACGGCACCACATCCAATCTCGATAATCTCAACAGTCAGGACGCGCGCGCCAATTTTAACTGGAAATTGACGCCCGCGATTTCTGCGGTGGCGAACGTTGCCACAACGAATAGCGTGCGCGATACGGGCAGCCTGCCGGACGCGTTGAACGCAGCGGTGACGCGCCGCCAAGAAGTCGGCGGCGGCGTGCAATGGCAATTGTCGAGCGCTCTGGCGCTTTCGGCGACGACTTCGCAAGTGCGTACATACGTTGATCTGGTAAATGCTAATTCTGAGCTTGCCCAACCTTCTTCGCGCCAGAACGATCAACAACTTTCGTTGGGCTTGACACATCGCACCAAAGCCGGAAGTTGGAACGTTCAAGTGACGCAACACGATTTGAATGATCCCGCAGTCAACAATCTGGCGACACAAGGCCAGACGATCAGTTTGCAAACCGAACGTCAGATTCTGCCGAACCTGCGTGTCAAAGGCACCTGGAACATGGCGAGCGATGCCGATCTGGCGAACCGCCTGGCGAACGAGCGCGCCGCACGCAGCATCGAAGCGCAATGGGGCTTGACTTCGCGCAGCAATCTCAGCATCAACTACAGCGATTGGAACAACCTGCAAAGCCGTCCCAACTTTGCGACCTCGCTGGGCAGCAATCAGCTCGGACTGCGTTTCAATTGGGGTAGCGCCGTCAAAGGCAACGGCTTGGGACTCGCCGTCGAGTACTCGAGACAGGACACCACCGACCCCAATCAACGCCAACGCTACAAAGTCGGCCTGACTTATAAATAACCACTATCGAGTACTCGATTGAGAAACAAAAAAGGAACATCAACTTCGATGTTCCTTTTTGCTGCTTCGGCAAACCTAAAGTGTTGGTGCCACCAGAAATCACGCCCATTCCCAGTTCGAGTTCAAAGGCGCGCCGCCCTTTTCAATGGCATCTTCCAAAATCTCGCCGCCGTATTCTCGATAGAATGAAAAGAGTGACATTTCCTCGTCTTCAGGGCTGAACCTGTACGATCTTACATACGTAACCAATGGAGCGGGTTGCAATTGCCCTGCGAGTGAACTCGCGGCTGGGCCTCCCGCGGAGGACAAAGTCAGCCTGCGCCGACTACAAATCGGAAGTGTTTAGTCGGCGAAGGCCGACTTTGTCGCGTGAAACGGGCCCAGCCGCGAGTTCACTCGCAGGCACATGGGAGACTGGCACCACTGGTTACGTACGGTCAGGTTTCACGTAAACAACGTTTTCTACAGACGATAAAACAGCTTCCACATAATCACTGGGAAGCTGGAATTCAAGTTTGTTCCGATCGTGGCAATTGACAATTTCATCGAACCTTTTATACCATTCACCAAAATTTTGCCATTCTTCTTTCTGGCGAGCCACCTCAAGCAAGCGTCGGTTATTAGAAACCCAACGCATTGTAGAATCTAACTACCAAAATTTTATAAAGCCTCAAACGGTTGAAGTTTGGTTCTCAACCCTCTTTTCTATCGCTCGCGCTGGTGCTTCGGATTCGCCGCGGCAACTCAATCGTTGCGCGGCATGAATGCAAATGTCGCTGTTCGCGGCCATTCAAGAAGTGCTTGTTACGTCTGGTTATCTGTCATTAGGTGGCGATAAATGTCGGCCATGTTTTCGGCCACGCGGCGCCATGTATAAAGCGCTTCGACCTGGCGTCTGCCCGCTTTACCCATTTCGTGGCGACGCTCGGGATCGTTGCGCAAAGTTTCAATGGCTTGCGCCAGGGCGCGCGAATCGCGTTCGGGAACGACCAGACCACCTTCGCCGACGACATCGGGAATGGCGCCCGAAGCGGAGCCGATAACGGGAACTTCGCAGGCGTTCGCTTCAATGATGACGCGCCCAAACTGTTCTTTCCAGCGCGGCGTCGTGCGCGAAGGCAAGACGAAAACATCCATTGCGTTCATCAAAACTGGCAATTCCGCGAGCGCGACCGAACCTGTAAAACACAATCGAGTACTCAATCCCAGTTCCTGCGCGCGCTTTTCCAATGCTTCCCGAAAATCGCCCGTGCCGATCAAAAGAAGGTTCACTTCGTCGGCGCAAAACGGCAGAGCTTCGAGCAAGTCCATCAAGCCTTTTTCTTCGATCAATCGACCGGCGTAACCTACGACAAAACCCGTTAAACCCGCTTTTTCGCGGCAATCGGTTTTGTCCATCGGATGAAAAAGTTCGGCATCGACAGCATTTGGGACGACGCGCGTTTCGCCCCCGAAACCTTTGGCGCGCAAAACTTCGACCGCTTCGTTGTTGCGCGCCACACAAAAATCGGCGCGTTTCAAGGTGTAAGAGCGAAACGCTTCAAAGGGCGGCGGCAGGGTTTTTAAAATGTTCTGCTCGGTTTCGCTGACGATTTTCGCGTGTGGAACAATGCGGTCGCGCAGCCAGCACGCATGCGCCGAAACCAGGCCCCACGGTTCTTCCCACAAGTCGATTACGTCCGGCTGGAACGAACGCAGCAAGCGCGCCAAACCCGGATACCAGTGCAAATACCATTGCCCTTTCCCCGACCAAGACCACAAAGTTTTGCCGACCACAAAGCGAAATGGCGCGTTTTGCGGCGGTTGCGCGTATTTCCAATCGCCATAAAGAAACCAACGATCCGGCGTCAAAACGCACAATTCCACACCAGGAATTTGCGCCAGTTGCCACGCTTTGGGTTGACCTTCAACGGTCTGGCACGTATGAGAAATAAGAAGAACGCGCATTGGAATATTTTAGGAAATCGAGTACTCGAAGTGTGCGACAACGATATAAATGCTGTGCAGTTTTTTCTGCTACCTTGCGCGCGTCCTTGTTTAATCCGCTTGGGAAAGGACAGTATCGTTTCGCGCAAAACTCGCTTTATTGGCAGTCTTAAGGCTACTTTCCGGCGAATGCCTGGCGATAAATGTCCGCTATTTCGCGCGCCATGCGTTGAACTGTAAAGCAATCTTCGTAACGTTGGCGCGCTGCCTCGCCCAGACGATTGCGCAGTTCTTCATCGTCCAGCAAATGCGCAATCGCCTGCGCCAAATTATCAGGCGACGAGGGCGCGACCAAAACGCCGTTTTCGCCGTTGTCCACGATTTCGAGCGGCCCACCAGCGCACGTAGCGACAACCGCTTTCCCCAGCGACATCGCTTCGACCAAAGAGAGGCCAAACGGCTCATTGGGGCTGGGCAATACAAAAACATCCGCCGCGTTGACCAGCGAGGACACGTCCTTTTGAAAGCCGATCAGGCGGACATTTTCTTCCAGCTGTTCACGCTGTATTTGCTCTTGCAACTCGTCGCGTTGCGTTCCTTCGCCCGCGATCAGACACAAAACATCCGGCGCGTTGCGGCTCACAATCCCGATGGCCGCAATCAAAGTCTCGATGCCTTTTTCCGCTCCCAGGCGCGACGCGCAAATCACCATGGGACGCGCGCCAACATCAAACTTTTGGCGCACGGCTTGGGGCAAATCGAGTACTCGATGGCATCCATCGGGAACACCATTCAAGACGATCACAATTTTGTTGGCAGCAGCCTGACCGCGTTCCAGCATCGCGTTTCGCACAGCCTGAGAAATAGCGATAAACATGGTGACGCGATGGCTCACCCAGCGATGCGCCGCGCCGGAAAGCGCACCTTGGAGGCCGCTTTGTCCCGTATGATTGGGCGCCAGAAAATGCTGCGTCATCACCAATTGGCCGCGACGCGCCAAAGTCACCGCCAACGCTGCCGCCAGCGCCGTGCGACCATTGTGCGCATGAATAATGTCGAGGCGACCCGATTTCAACAAGCGCCGCAGCAGGCGAACCGCGTTCCAGTCGATGAAACCGCGCTTGGGAATCGCAATGACATCAATGTCGGCGTTGCGGCAATGTTCCTCGAGCGGCGACGGCACCGGACACGCCACGCGCACGGCGATTTCGCCCGCAAAATCGGTGCACAACGACGAAGCCAGATCAAAAATATGGCGCTCGGTACCCGCGAAAACATCGGCGTCGGTCAGCAATAAAACGTGCATAAAAGAAAACTAATTCATCGTGCCATAACGCAGCAACACATCTTCGTAACGCGGCAAAAGATGCGGCCACGAGTACTCGATCACCGAAGCCGCGACTTCTTCGGGCGCCAACGGTTTGTCCAGCAACAAATGCAACTTGCTCGTTATCTCATCGACATCGCGCGGATGATCGAGCAGAATTCCGCTTTGACCTTCGCGCACCGCAACCGCAGCGCCGGCCAGTCGGCTGGTTAAAACCGGCAGGCCGCACGCCATCGCTTCGACGATCACCAAGCCCCAGGCTTCGTACTGCGTTGGCAAGGCGAAAAGGTCGGACGCCGCGTAAAAGGCCGCAACATCGTTGCTTGGCCCGGTGAAATGCACGCGTTCGCCCAATTTTAAGCGCCCAATTTGAGCGGCGCAAGCGCTCGGGTTCAAACGCCCGACTGCAAGCAAATGAACGTGATTGTCATTCAAGGCCGCAACCGCTTCCAACAACGGAAAAAACCCTTTGCGCTCCAGTTCGTTGGCTACAAAAACGACGACTTTGTCATCCTCTTGAAAGCCCAGCTTTTGGCGCATCGCAGCGCGTTCGGCGTGGCGCCGCGCGATGTTGAACTCGTCCGGCGCGAAACCGTTGTTGACGACCGTAATGTCGGAACCGGGCACGCCATAAAAACGCATGATGTCACTTTTCACGGTTTCGGTCAGGGCGACGACGTGCTTGTATTGGCGTCCTTCGAGTTGCTCGCGTTCAAGCTTTAAAATCAGGCCATGAAACGGATTGAGTTTTTGCTTCAATCGACCTTTCCAATCGCGCTCGCGGTGGCTGATTTCAAGCCAGGCGCGATGCACGCTTTGCATCCACACCACGCTGTTTGGCGGAGCCAGAACGCCAAAACTGCCGATGGTTTCAGGCGGCGGTTGCATTTTCTCCAGTGCCTCACGCGATAATGCGCGGAATTGAGTCACAGTTTTGACCGGAGATGTGGTGCTGAGCGCGACTTTGTGGCGAATCACAGCCGCATCAAGCACTTGATCGTCCCATTCATTGGCGAAAATATGCGTTTCGTGCCCGCGGCCATGCAAAAAGTTAGCGGCCTCAAGCATTACGCGCTCGATGCCGCCCCGACGGTAGCAGCCGGGAAAAGAAAGTGCAACTCTCATCCGTCACTTTCCTGAGGTGAAGCAGGTAACGGTGCAGCGGGCGACGTTGAAGCAAATGGTGATGAAGCCGAAGAAAACGGTGCCCCTTCTGTAGCCAATCGAGTACTCGAACGGGGCAAATTGGGCAAAAGCGCATGAGAGGGCGATGCGAACGTCGGAAATTGCGGTTGCCGGTTTCCTCCCGCGCGCAGTTCGTGTTCCCCTTCGTGTAACGATTGCTGATAGGCGAGTTGGGCGCGTCGTTCTTCGCGCGTGCGGCGGCGCAACGCGTAATAAACATAAGTCACCATGCCAACTGAAGCCCACGAAGTAGTAATTACACCACGACTCCAATAATGATCGACCATGCCGTGTGTCAAGCAACTGAGAATGAGTGCGCCAGACAACGCGACGAAAGAAAAGAGCGGATCGTCACGCTTCAATTTCTTCTTCAACTTCCAAATTGTGCCCAGCAACACGATATGAATCAAAGCGAAGGCCGCCAATCCCAGCACGCCGGTTTCGGCCAGCGTCAACATCACGATATTGGTCGCGTCATATTCTTTACGCAAACCGACACCAACACCCAACACAGGATTTTTCTCAAAGTTATCCTGTGCAAGAGTGACTGATTGGTAACGGTACTTGATATTGTAGTCTTTGCTGGGATCGAAGCTTGTCGCATACAACTTCGATTTTTGTGGCAGCAGCATCCAAGCCACCATTAATAGCGGGACCATCACCATTGTCGCGCGTATCAGCAACGAATATTGGCCGCGAACGGCGCACAGCACAAACAACCCAACGATGGCTCCCAGCCACGCGCCGCGCGACAACGTCATGAACAAGCCCAAGGCAATCGCACCAAGCGCCACCGACATCCAAGTTCTCTGTCGCACTGTTTTGGCGCCGAACCACAATTCGCAACACACAATGAGGCATCCCGCCAGCGAACCGCCAACACCGTTTTTATTCAAGTTCAAGCGTGCGTAAACTCCGCTCACGCTCAGTAAAGCGAACAAAATGCCGACCCATACCAAAGCCTTCAAAGCCGGCATATAATCGCGTTCGTCGCGCGCCAGGCTCGAAAACACAACGATGGTAAACACCAGATACAACACCATTTGCAACATCGAAGTCATCGTCGTAGCACGCGGGCTGAGCATCGAAGACACCAAACACACAAACAAATACAGAAAAACCGGAATCGCAATTGGCCCCATGTGCCAGCGTTTTCCGCGCATCAGCAACAAAGGCATCGTCAACAAAAGGTTGATTTCAGCGATGGAAAACTTGGCGCCTCCTCCGTTCGACAAGTCGTTTTGAAATGGCGGCAAAGCGAAAATCAATAACAACGGCAGCCACGGACGCTTCCAGGCTAATGCGTAAAAGAGCAGCACATACGCCATCGCTGCCGGAATTAGCAATGCAGAAAGCGTACTCAAATGGTTGAGAAGAGTTAAGGAATTCATGCGAAAAACTTCACGGATTAATCATCATATCGTTGGCTCGAAGAAACCTCAAGCACAGTACGCTATGAGCTATTGAATCGAGTACTCGAGAACGTAAAATCAAAAGTCAGGAAGGCAGCGTTTTATCTTTGAGTGGCACTTTCCATTGAGTCAGTTGGCGCCACACCAGCCACGCTTGAAACTTCGATTTCGAGCGCGCCATCTTGCGTTTGGCGGGCAGCAAAGACGCCATCGTCCACAAAACGGTTCGCAACAAACATCCCACTGTCATAGCCGCGCGTACCGACACCAAACCCGCCGGACCATGATGTTTCCACTCGTAGTAATCCAAGCTTTGGAAAAAACTGTCGTTAATGCGCGCCCGCTCGCTGGCAACATCAGAATTCGCACCGCTGGCGCCGCCCCAATGCGTCACGACCGCTTGCGGCACAAACGCGACCGACCAACCCTGCGCCACTATCGAACGCTGCCAATCGGTTTCTTCGGCATACATAAAGAAACGTTCGTCAAAGCCGCCAGCCTTCTCCCAAGCTTCGCGCCGCACCAGAAAACACGCGCCGCTCACCCAATCGACCAAACGTTCTTCATCGTGCGCCCAACGTCGCAAATCGCTCCACGCCAAACGGGACGGCAACAACGAAGCGATCCACAAGTTTTCCAGCCACGAATGCAAAGGCCCAGGAAAGCGATAACACGAACGCTGCAAACTGCCATCTTTATTCAATAACTTCGGCCCGACCACGCCAACCTGCGGATGCGCTTGTGCGTACTCGACCATCGTTTGAATCGCGCCGTCCTGCACAAACGCATCACTGTTGAGCAGCAAAAACCAATCGCCGCGCGCCTGAGTTAAGGCGCGATTGTTGGCCGCGCCGAAACCCGCGTTGTCGGGATTTTCGATCACATGAACTTGCGAAAACTCTTGGCGGATCGCATCACAACTGCCATCGCGCGACGCATTATCGACAACCCACACGTCCAAATCGACATCGCGCGTTTGGTCGAACAAAGTGCGCAAACAGCCCAACGTCATGTCGCGCGTGTTATACGACACGATAATGACCGACACGGACGGCACATCGTTTTTGCTTTCAACCGCGTTTTGCAAATCGGTGTTCGTCATTGGATGTTCATCAAATCGAGTACTCAATTTCAACTTTTAACGTTGGCGAACCACGTTTTAACGTTGTCGAATCACGCGCGCCGGAACGCCCGCGACAACGGCGCCTGCGGGAACGTCTTCAATGACGACCGCATTGGCGCCGATGATGCTACCTTTTCCGACGTGAATCGGCCCCAGAACTTTGGCGCCCGCGCCGAACAACACGCCACGTTCGACCACCGGATGTCCGTCGACACGAGCGGCATCAATCCAGCGCACGCCGCGCGAACCCAACGTCACGCCGTGATAAAGACAACAATTGCCTTCGATGACAACCTTTTCGCCGATCACCAAACCAAAACCATGAACGATGACGATGCCTGGCCCCAGTTCCGCGCTCGGCGAAATATCGACCGCATAAAACAACTGCGACAAGCGCGTCAAAATCAACGGAATCAAAGGCACGCGATGTTTACGCAGAGCGTGCGCCAAGCGATATAACATCATCGCATGCAAGCCTCGATTGGTCAAAATCAACGCGAAGACTTTCAAGCGCGGTGGCTTGTTCCACGCCAATCGTTCGACATCGGCTTTGAAATCCTCGTAAAGGCTCGGCATCAAGATTTTGTGTCAACAACGATTATCGAGTACTCGAATCACGTTATTGCGCGGCTTCTTTTTCCTTACCGGCGTAATTCTTCTCGTAGTATTTGCGATATTCCGCGTCCGACTTCAAAGGACGCCACCAATTTTGGTTTTCCTGATACCACTTAACCGTGGTCGCCAAATCGTCTTCAAACGAATGCTGCGGCGCATAACCCAGGCCGCGAATTTTGTTCGTCGAAAGCGCGTAACGCCGATCATGGCCGGGACGATCTTGAACCGGACGAATTAACGATTCCGGCTTGCCCAGCAATTCCAAAATCGCGTGCGTGATTTCGCGGTTGTTCTTTTCGTTGCCGCCGCCGACGTTATAGGTTTCGCCCGCTGTGCCGTTTTCAATCGCCACCAAAACGCCGCGGCAATGGTCTTCGGCGAAAATCCAGTCGCGGCGCTGCAAGCCGTCGCCATAAAGTGGCAAAGGCAAATCGTCAATTGCGTTGGTGATGAAAAGCGGAATCAATTTTTCGGGATATTGATACGGCCCGAAATTGTTCGAGCCACGCGTGATGATGACCGGAAGCCCATGCGAAATGCCATAGGAACGCGCCATCAATTCGCCGCCCGCTTTGGCCGCGCTATATGGCGAACGAGGACTCAGAGGATCACTTTCCACGCTGTGACCTTCCGGCACATCGCCGTACACTTCGTCGGTCGAAATCTGCAAAAACAGCTCGACACTTTGGCGTTTGGCTTCTTCGAGCAAGATGTAAACGCCATAAACATCAGTTTGCACGAAAGCGCCCGCCAGTTCATCGCCGCCCATCAAGCTGCGGTCGACGTGCGTTTCCGCGGCGAAATTGACGACCACGTCGCAGCCGTTCATCGCTTCCGCGACATCTTTGGCGTTGCAAATATCGCCCTGCACAAAACGAAATTTCGCATCGTTCTGGAATTCGGCAATGTTTTCCATTCGACCCGCGTAGGTCAACTTATCGAGCACCACGACATCCACATTCGGACGCTCGTGGCGCATCAAACGCACAAAACTGCTGCCGATAAAACCGGCTCCACCCGTCACAAGAACTTTTTTCATAATTTTTGAATTCACCGCAGAAGCGCCAAGCGAAAAGAAATTTGATGCCAGAAATCATTACTTTGTCATGCTGAATTCTTCGCTATGCTCAGGATGACAAAGTGACAGTTTCGAGTACTCGACTTCTTCTCCGCATGCCAGCGCTCTTGCGGTTCGATTTCCTCAAAGCTCAACAACATTCAAAGCTCAACAACATTCAAAGCTCAACAACATTTTCGCTGACGTTCTCGCGTCGCGCGTGGTCATGCGCCGTAAACGTCACGCGGTCAGGTTCGATTTTTAGACTGCGCGAGAAAATGCCGCCATGTCGCTGCGGCGTGATGTGTTCGCGCAGCCACCGCGAGTAGCCCCAACTATCAGGACAATGAATTTGCCAAACGTGCGGCGCGATCTCGTAAGGCGCAAATAAATAATGTTCGGGATGCAAATGAATGTGTCCCGACATCCAAAATATCGGCGCCGAACGCCCCACAATCGTTTCGAGTACTCGACCATGCGGCTCGACGCACGCCGTGCGCTCCTCGTCATAATACGTCATATCCAGCCGCTTATCAATCAACAACGGCGCGTGGCAAAACACGTAAGCCGGACGTTCGGGCGCGACTTGCAACTGCTCATCCAAAAAATGCCATTGTTCGTTCGTCAAAGTTTCCGGCTTGTGCTGATCGACATCGTTCAAGCCCAAAAAAACAAAACTGCCCAGGTTCGTGTGCTGCGCGCGCCACAAACTTTCCAAACTGTAAAAATCGAGAAATCGCTGAAGCTGCGCCGTTTTTTCTTCTGGAGAACCTTCTTCCCAGCGCGCGCCATAACGCGGCGTATCGTCGCCAACATGAAAATAAAACTCGTGATTGCCGTTGATCGCGGTGTAAGGTTTGGGCAATTTGTGGACGAACTTGCGAACGAAACCGTATTCGCGTTCGGTGCCATAAGTCGCCACCATGTCGCCCAGCAGAACCGCGAAATCAGTCTCTTTCCAGAACGGCGCGTTTTCCAAAATGGTGCGCGCCGTCGGGCCGTCGTTGGGCAAATGCAAATCGGAAAAAACGCTGATGCGCAAAGAATTCTGGTTTGCGGGCAAAAGCGACGACGCGGGCTGGGCGCGAGAAAAAGGCTGGCTCATAGAATGGATTTGAAGCGAACTTCAGTTGAAGCGAACTTCAAAAGCGCCTTCAGTTTAGCCTAAGCCGTCGCAATGACCAAACGCCGCCCAGTTCGAGTACTCGACAGCGGATGCAATCCAAACGAAAGCGCCGATTTAAGGCATAATGGGAAGCGTGAGCGAATCTTCTCTTCTTTCTTTGTGGCGCGTGCAATGCGCCGAAACGCGCGAAGCCCTGCACAGCGTCCAAGCGCAATTGCCGCAACTCGAAATTGTGGCGCAAGCCGTCATCCAATGTCTGCAGAATGGCGGCAAGATTCTGACCTGCGGCAATGGCGGCAGCGCAGCCGAAGCGCAGCATTTCGCCGAAGAACTTGTCGGGCGCTACAAACTCGACCGCCGCTCGTTGCCCGCGGTTTCGCTCGTCGCCGACGGCACACTTTTGACCTGCATTCTCAACGATTACGGCGCGGGGGAATTATTCGCGCGCCAGGTCGACGGCATCGCGTGTGCGGGCGACGTTTTATTTGGCCTGACGACCAGCGGCAACAGCGAAAACGTGCAACGCGCGGTTGAACGCGCCAAAGCCAAAGGCGTGATTACGGTCGCGCTTTCCGGCCGCGATGGCGGCCAGATGAAAGGCTTGCCCGATCACGAAATCATCATCGAAGCCAAAACCACCGCGCGCATCCAGGAAGCGCATTTGTTGTGCGTTCATCTCCTGTGCGAAGCGATTGACACGGCGTTTGCGTGAAGAAAGCGGGTGAATCGAGTACTCGAATGAAACGAAAGCTGACGAAGTGGGAATGGTTGATGATGACCGTACCTTTTATCGCCTTGTCTTCTCTAATTTGGCAGAACGTGACAGCTAAGTGGCATCCAAAAACGCTGTCTTCCGGCAATGGAATGGTAACATCGCTGGCGTTTTCGCCTGACGGACGTTTGCTGGCGGCGACTTCGTTCTACGTAAAGAAGCACATCTCGACAAGGCTCAATTGAAATCTGGAATGTGGCAACAAGAACTTTGCTAAAAACTCTGGGCAATCCACATGATGAATCTTTGGCAGCAGCTTTTAGTCCCGATGGTAAAACGCTGGCTATCAAAGTATTTTACCTTTCTGATTCTGTTCAGCTTTGGGATGTTAAATCGGGTCAGCTTATGCACGTTCTGCCAACACATCTTATTGGTTCGGTTGCTTTTTCGCCCGATGGTAACTCGTTGGTGACATACGACAAAGAGCTGTGTTTGCGCAATGTGAAAACGGGCAAAGTTACAAAAACTATCGCAAAAGATGTGAATCCTGAAGCGCCCGTCATGTTTTCTCACAATGGGCGTTTCTTGGCTTACGCTTCAGCCGATATTTTTCTGTTCAACAGGAAGAATCCAACGCAAGCGAAATGGATTAGCGGCCATCTTATAATTTACGACTTGCGAAACGGTAAACGACAAGTCCTTGCCGCACTCTTTCCTGCATCTTTCTGCTTTTCGCCAAACGACGATGTTTTAGTAGCCACGACCAGTCCCATCCTGCCTGACACCTCAAGATTATCGGGACAACAGATAGCTTTTAAGACAAGCACGGGGCAAACATTGTGGACGCAAAACCACACCAACTTAGAAGGTCTGGCCTTTTCACCAGATGGGCGATGGCTGGCCAGCGAATACAAATCTTACGGCGTTGAAATCAAACAAATCACGACGGGAAAAATCGTTCGAGTACTTGACGCACCTGAAAACAAAGGTGGATTCCACACATCAATTTCGACAATTGCCTGGTCGCCCGACGGAACTACTATCGCTTGCATTGATAATAATGACCAGGATATAAAACTGTGGGATGTTAGCGATTTGCATTAAACCTTCAACTTTTCCACCGCTTTGGTCACATCACCGCCGCACTCTTCGAGTACTCGATGCGCGGTTGCTTCATCGACATCGGCCTGTTTCATTATTAAACGCGCCGCGCGATCCACCAATTTGCCGCACGATGGGCGCAAGTGCGTCATCAGGTTGCCTTCGACGCGTCCCAAACGCAGCATGACGCCGGTTGAGATCATGTTCAAGACCAGCTTTTGCGCGGTTCCGGCTTTGAGTCGCGTCGAACCCGCCAAAACTTCCGGCCCGACAACTGGCGCCATAAAAACGTCGCATAACGGCTTCATGGGCGCTTGATTATTGACCGTTATGCCGCCTGTCCAAGCATCCAAACTCCGCGCATATTCCAGCGCGCCCAAAACATACGGCGTGCGGCCCGAAGCTGCCAAGCCGATGACGCAATCTTGCGCAGTTAAACCGCTTTCGCGCAAGTCGCGCGCGCCATTTTCCCAACAGTCTTCGGCACCTTCTTGCGATTGAAACATCGCGTCGCGCCCACCTGCGATAATGCCTTGAACCCATTGCGGCGGCGTGCCAAAGGTCGGCGGACATTCGCTGGCATCGACAACTCCCAAACGCCCTGACGTTCCCGCGCCAATGTAGAACAAGCGCCCGCCAAGTTTCATGCGGCTGGCAATCGCATCAACAGCTTGCGCCACGCTTTCGAGTACTCGATTGACGGCAATCGGCACATTTTGATCTTCTTCGTTCATCAAGCGCAAGGCGTCAATCGTCGGCAAGCGCGACAAATTGGCGGTGCGTTCGTTGATGGCTTCGGTTGGCAAATCGGCGAGATTGGGAATTGAAGTTTCGTGGCTCATAAGGTCGTGGTTCGTGATGTACGGGCGAGGCATGCCTCGCCCATACGGTGACTTTACATCGCTTCAATCGTCTCGATGCCCAATAAATTCAAGCCTTGCTTGAGCACGCGACTGGTCAAATCGCACAACGCCAAACGACTGGAACGCAATGGTTCTTCGCTTTTGAGAACATGGCAATTCTCGAAGAAGAAATGAAACTTTTGCGCCAATTCAAACAGGTAATCACATAACGCATTGGGGCCGAAATCTTCCAGCGTCGTTTCGATGGCGAGAGGAAAACGCAACAAGTATTTCACTAAATCAACTTCGGCTTCCTGCTCTAAATGAAGTTCATGCGGCGTCGAGTTCGACGGAATACCCAACGCTTCGGCGCGGCGAAAAATCGAGCGTGTGCGGACATAGGCGTTGATGAGATAAGGCGCGGTATTGCCTTGCAGCGCCAGCATTTTGTCCCACGAGAAAACATAATCGCTCAAGCGATTGCCTGACAAATCCGCGTATTTGATGGCGCCAATTCCCACCACGCGCGCGATATTTTTCTGCTGCTCTTCGCTCAAATCGGGATTCTTCTCGCGCACGATTTCCAACGCGCGACTTTCGGCTTCGTCCAACAAATCGCGCAAACGCACATTGTCGCCGCTGCGCGTTTTTAAAGGTTTGCGGTCGTCGCCTAAAATCGTGCCGAACGCGATATGTTCCAATCGAGTACTCGAAAAGCCCCAACGTTTGGCCGTCGCAAAGACCTGACGAAAATGCAGGCTTTGCCGCGCATCAACGACATATAAAATCGCGTCCGGCTGCCACGTTTCCACGCGATATTGAATCGTCGCCAGATCGGTCGTACCATACAACGACGCGCCATCGCTTTTCTGCACCAACAGTGGAAACGGAACCCATTCGCCTTTGTCGTTTTTCCAAAACGGATCGTCTTTGGAAGGTTCATCGTGTTCCGAAAAAACCGCGACTGCGCCTTCGCTTTCGCGCGCGATGCCTTTGGCTTTCAACTCTTCGACAACTTCGTTCAAGCGATTGTTATAAAAACTTTCGCCCAGTTCGTGATCGAAATGAATGTTGAGACGCGAATAAATCTCATCAAATTGCACTTGCGACAATTCGCGCAAAATGTTCCAGATCGCCAAGTTTGTTTCATCACCGTTTTGCAGTTTCAACGTTTCTTGGCGTGCCTGTTCTTCAACAGCCGGATCATTGTTCGCCTGCTTGCTGACGAGTTGGTACAAACGATTCATTTCTTCAACGGCGTCCTGCTGAAGATTGTTTTTGTCCAAATGTTCGTTCCAGCCGATGATAATTTTGCCGAATTGCGTGCCCCAATCGCCGATGTGGTTGTCGGTGATAACGTTGTGTCCAGCGAAACGCAGCAAGCGCTGAATCGCGTCGCCGATGACGGTCGAGCGAATGTGCCCGACGTGCATCGACTTGGCGACATTAGGGCCGGAAAAATCGACGACAACGGTTTTCTTATCTTCCGCTTCAGGAACGCCCAAACGCGCGTCTTCGAGTACTCGAATCGCAAAGGTTTCGAGAAAACTGGTCTTCAAGCGAAAGTTAATAAAACCTGGCCCGGCGATTTCTGGCACTTGCGAAAGTTCGCTGACATCGAGTTTTTCGATGAGACTTTGCGCCAATGCGCGCGGATTGGTTTTAAGCGATTTCGCCAATGGCAAAGCGCCGTTCCATTGATAATCGCCGAACTGCGCATTGGCCGTCGGCACGACGCGCAACGCATCGGGCGAAACGCTGGATGTGTCAATGTTCAATTCTTGCAGCACTTTGTTCACGGAATCTTGTAATTGTTGTTGAATAGTTTGCATTTTGTTTTAACGAACCATGAGCGTAAGCGACGGGTAAACTCATGGTCTTCCGTCGCTGATAATTTTCACCCGTCGCTTACGCTCAGGGTTCGTTTTCGTATTTCGCGCGATGTTCTTGCATCAATCGGATGTAAGTTTCGTCGTTTTTCGCCAGCAGATACTTTTCCTGAAAAATGCGCGCGCTTTCGGCTTTAATCGGGTCTTCTTCGCTTTTCGGCAATTCTTTTCTGCCATGCGCGCCGCTTTGCCCTTTCTTATCGAGAGGAACCGGGCCGTCATATTTCTTGCCGCCTTTGTGATTGGCATAACGGCGGCTGCGCGTGATTCCCATCTGCAAAAACTTGCGCGCCATGTCCATGCCGACGAAATCGTTTTGCGCACGGTATTCGAGGAACATTTCGTAGATTTTAGCGGCGCTTTCGCGCGCTTTTTCCGGCGTGGCGAATCTCCAGTGCGGCAAGATTTCCGATTTATACGGCTCGACTGACAAAACGCCCTGCTCGCCTTTCCCGATTTGATACTCTTCGGGATGCGCGCGCATATCGAGATTCTTCCAATCGCGCTGAGAATTGAACTTCATAAAATTGACCGCCAAAAGCACGAACAGAAAAACATTGAGCGATGAATCGTAGGGGCGTCAGCTTGCTGCGCCCGTGTTCGAGTACTCGATTGCAGAAAGACGGGCGCAGCAAGCTGACGCCCCTACGATTCTCTTTCTCTGCGTCCTCAGCGGTCAATTACCACGCCGTGGAAAGCGATTCGATTTCTTCGCGCATCGTTTTCTGAATGCGTTTCGCTTCACTTTCCGTTTGCGCTTCGCAGATAACGCGCACGAAAGGTTCCGTTCCCGATGGTCGGATGTGAACCCAGCTTTGTGTCGCGCCTTCCTTTGGCCATTCAAACTTCAAACCGTCGTCTTCGTTCAGGCGCGCGGTTTTTTCCTTCGATTTGAGCCATTGAAACAATTGCGGAATGCGCTCGCGTGGAAACGAAATCGTGCTTTTGATGTTGTGATAGCGCGGCAGACTTTCGTGAATTTCCTGCGCCGTTTTGTTTTCTTTCGCTAAAAACTCCAGCGTGAGGGCAATCGCAGCGATGCCGTCGCGCCCGAATTGCACATCGGGAATGATGACGCCGCCGTTGCCTTCGCCGCCAATCACAGCGCCGATGTCGCGCATTCGCGTACTGACATTCACGTCGCCAACCGGCGTGCGCACCACTTCGCAACCATATTGATGAGCGACCGTATCGACCGCCATTGTCGTGCTCAAATTGGTGACAACTGGCCCTTGACGGCGGTTTTTCAAGACGTGCGCAATCGCCCACACAAGGGAAAAATCTTCGCCGCACGGAACGCCTTCGTTGGTCACAATCGCCACGCGGTCGGCGTCCGCATCGTGCGCGAAACCAACGTCGGCGCCAACGCGCGTGACTTCGGCCATCAATTCCTTCATGTTCTCGTTCAAAGGCTCGGGATTGTGCGTGAAATGTCCGTCCAATTTCTCGTTGATGCGCGTGACTTTGCAGCCCAATACTTCGAGTACTCGAGGCGAAATGACGTTGCCAGCACCGTTGCAACCATCAAGCACGACATGAAAATTTTTAGCGCGAATCATTGGAACATCGACCAATTTGAAGACCGCTTCGATGTGGCGCGCATTGGCTTCGATGTCCTGCGTGACGCGTCCCATGTGTTGCCACGTTGCGGACACAAAAGTATTGGCTTCATACAATTTGATGACTTCGCCGCCCTGCGCTTTGTCCAAATACATTCCGCTGGGCTGAAAAAACTTGAGCGCGTTCCACTGAATTGGGTTGTGCGAAGCGGTGATGCAAATCGCGCCCGCCGCGTTGTGAAAAGGCACGGCCAGTTGCAAGGTCGGCGTGGTGACAATGCCCAGATCGACGACATCGCAGCCGCTGGAAAGCAGCGCGCCCAAAACGATGTGGTGCATCATTTCGCCCGTCGGACGCGTATCGCGCGCCAACAAAACGCGCGGGCGTTTATCACTGGAATTGTTTTTGCCATGCAAATAAGCGGCATAAGCGCGCACAAAGCGCAGCGCAACATCCGGCGTTAATGATTCGCCAACTACGCCGCGAATCCCTGAAACACCGATCATCAACGTCGAATCGTGAGAAGACAAAACAAACTCCTGAAACCATCGGTTCACATTAAAAATAAAATTTGCGGCGAAAGTGTAACGCAATTAAGTAGCGTCGGATTTCCCTCAATACAAATTTGAACAGTGCCAAGAGGATTCGCGTCTGGCGGCGCACAACCCCCAAGTTGTAACAACACATCAAGACATTTGCCTATCGAGTACTCGAAGGCGATTCCAACCAGGGAAAACATCGTATTTCCCCGACTTGTTTCCTGAGGAGGAAATATGACACATTTCATTCACAAGCACGCCAACCTGAGCAAAATCGCCGTGCTGACCTTGACCGGAGCCACGCTTTTCACACCGCTTTTGACCAACGCCGTGCACGCCGATGACAACGATTATCGCTCCAATCAAAGCAACAGCGATTCCACTTACCGCGACCGTAACAATGACAACAACAATAATGGTTACGTGACCTTGAACGGCGTCGTGATGGGCGATCCGAATGGCAATTCGTTTCAGGTGCGTACCGACGACGGACAAAACATCCGCGTCAACCTTAGTGGCAATCAACCCGACAATTTGCAGCGCGGCAGCCGCGTTCGCGTTTATGGCCGCCTGAGCGATGACAACACCTTGCATCGCGCTTCGGTCGCCGTCCTCGATAACGGTTACAACAATGGTAACGGTTACAACAACGGCAACAATGGCTATAACAATGGCAGCGCTTACAATCAGCGCGTGACGTTGCGCGGCGTTGTCACGAGTGACTCACAAGGTCGTCGCTTCCAAATGCGCCAGGGCAACACGCTTTATTCTGTTGTTTTGACGCGCAACCAGTCGAATGGCCTACGTTCGGGCGACCGCGTTGAGATTTCAGGTCGTCTGATCAAAGGCAATTACGTGCAGGCTGACACACTGCGCGTTTTGCAGAGTAACAACGGCAACAACAACGGCTGGAACAACGGCAACTGGGGCAATGGCAATCGCACCAACGTTGATTTTCAGGGTCGAGTACTCGATGTTTCGGGACGCCGCTTTTTGACGGTGCGCGGCGACAACGGCGTGACCTATCAAGTGCGTAGCAATTCCGATTTCGACAATCGCGTTTCGTCAGGCGACCGCGTGCGCATCGTCGGAAATGGCTACAGCGGCAATCGCAACATCGACGCGCGACGCATCGAACTGCGCAATGACGTGAACGGTAATTACAACAACGGTAATTACAATAACGGCTCATGGCAGGACGGCGACCGCGTTGATCTGCGAGGAACTGTGCGCAGCGTCAATCGCTTGGTGTTTGGAGGCGCCACCTTGACCGTTGATGGCGATGGTGGGCGCACATGGAGCGTTCGCGTTGATAACGCTTCCAACTGGCATCGCGGCGACCGCGTTCGCGCGCGCGGCACCATCAACAATACGACAGTTACCAACGCGCAAGTCGACCGTTTGTAAAATCAATTTGCGAAATTGGTGCGACACAAGATTTGCCTCTGAGCGTTAAAAAGAAAAGGCCGTCAAACTGGCGGCCTTTTCTGTCGTCCGTTTTCTGTTATTTTGATCGTCTCGTTTGGGTTTAACGCCGTTTATTTTGCAGGAGGAAACCATGAAAACACTTACTTTCTTGACGCGCGCCGCATTGTTGTCTTCAACGCTGCTTCCGCTCGCTTTCACCACGATGCCAGCGCGCTCCGCGACTTACACTGTCAACGGCCAGAGCGCGGACGGAACGGCGCCGATTGGCGTTTCGATTGATGGGCAAATGGTGAATGTCGGTTCGGTCGCGCCGGTGCAGGCCAACAATCGCGTACTCGTTCCTTTGCGCGGCGTGCTCGAAGCGATGGGCGCAACGGTCGCCTACGACGATGCAACGGGAACCGTTCTGGCGCAGCGCGGCAGGACGCAGCTTTCTCTGCGCATCGGCTCCACGCAGGCGCTGGTGAACGGGCGCACGCGCACGCTCGATGTTCCGGCGCAAACGCTTTATGGCCGCACGCTGGTTCCTTTGCGCTTCGTGGCGGAAAGTCTGGGCGCCAATGTTTCGTGGGACGATGCGCAGCGCGTTGTTTTCATCCAAACCAACCCGGCGCCCGCACCGGCACCGCCGCCGACTTATGCCCCGCCGCCACCGATAGATTATCCGACCAAGCCAGAGCAGCCGCGCGTGAGGACTGTGGACGCGACCGTCACGCGCAATTTGCCCGGGCGCCGCTTTTTTGAAGTCATCACCGATCGCGGCGAACTGCTGGAAGTGCGCTCGAGCGTGGATGAACCGTCGGGACTTTCCGCCAATGATCGCGTGCGCCTACGCGGCAGGCAGGACGGCGACGTTTTCTACGCCGATTCGGTCGACATCACCTATGACGTTGGAACACCCATCACTGCGACGGGAACCGTCAGCGCCATCATATCGAGTACTCGATTGCTGCTGCGCGACAATAATGGCCACACTTTTTCTGTCGCCACACAACGCGATTTGCCGGTCACGCTGGGCGTTGGCGACCGGATTCGCGTTCCTGGCACGCGGCGCGGCGATCACATTGATGCACAAAACATCACCTTAATTCGCAGCTCCGACATCACGCCGACCGCGCAAAACGTCGATTTTCGCGCGACCGTCACCAGCATCGACACCATCGGGCGCGTGTTGCAAGTGCGCGGCGACAACGGCACGATTTATGTCGTGCGCTACTTCAACGATCAACGCTTCGATGTCGGCGAACGCATCCGCATCATCGGCACCGCCAGCGAAGGCATCACCAACGCGTCGCGCATCACACGCTTGTAAACGTCGGTCAACAAAAAGGCCCGCTTCGGTGAAAAGAAGCGGGCTTTTTTGTTATTCGAGTACTTGATTCCAGACCTTTGAATTATTGTGATTTGTTAGCGTCGAAAATAGCTTAACTAAAAATGTAAAAATATCCGGCTACGAAAATCATGCCACTTACAATTATTGAGACAGCAATAAATTGCTTACCTTCGGCGACGCCTCGTGAAGTTGCTTCACGGTACGCTTCCCATAATTTGCACGCTTCAAGAGAAAGCCTTCCGCCAATAAGCAAAAACAGAAGCGGATAGGCCAGCGAGTGAGGAAGTGGCCCGAGAACCTTTTGTTCGTAAAGGAATGCTACGGCTCCGAAAATCATTATGACAAACAGAGTTAATTTGATTTGCCACATCATCAAACCTCGAACAATTGTGTTGTTGAAACCAACTCACACGCCGAAAATAGTTTTTCGTTCGTCGCGTGTGCGTCCGAACAAATCGCGCAAAAGCAGTTCCGATTCGTGGCGCACTTCGATTTTGCGGCGCGCCATGGTTGCTCGCGCGGTTTGAATGAATGGCTCTAACTTGTGTTCCTGCCAGCCGTTTTGTCCGCCCCAACTGAAACTGGGAACATAAGAAGGCGCGACGCCACCGCCGAAAACGTTGCAGCCGACGCCGATATTCGAGCCAGTCGTCAGCATTTGCCCGATGCCGATTTTGGTGTGATCGCCGACCAGAGAACCCAAAAACGTGCAGCCCGTATCAACCGACGTTTGCGCATCGCGGCGAAAACGAATGTTGCCATACGTGTTTTTCAAGTTGCTCGTCGTCGCCAGCGCGCCGAAATTGACCCAGCGCCCAGCCCACGAATTGCCAACAAAACCTTCATGCGCTTTGTTGGCACGTCCCTGAAAAATGCTCGCCGAAACTTCGCCGCCGATTTTGCAACTCGCGCCCAGTGAAACGCCGGGGCGCAAACGCGCGCCATCGAGTACGCAATCGTTGCCGACAAAAACCGGCCCTTGAAGCTGCGACCATTTCACCTGCACGCGTTCGCCCAAGATAATCGGGCCGTTCGTTACATCCAAAACGCAACCTGGCTGAATGCTGCTTCCAACGCCGATATGAACATCGCGCGGCGAACCGACGATGTACGCTCCGTTCATCATGGCCGCATCGCGGAAGTTCTCGTGATGCACATTCCAGTACTCGGAATCAGCCGCGATCAGTTCGGCGCTGCGGCTCAAAATCTTCCACGGTTCGTCTTCGGGCAAACCAGGAAACGTTTCGCCAGCAATGTCTTCGTTGACGGGCAGGCCGGTTTTGGCGCGCAAATACGCGGCGATTTCAGGGCGGCATTGCAGTGCGACATCGCGCGTCGTTTGCAGCGCGCGCTCCAGCGGCGACATCGTGCCATAACGCAGCTCAAATGTCGCGCGCGTCAATGTGAGAGGGAAAAAGTTTTCGGGGTTTTCTTCAAGGAGAAGCAAAGACATGGCGGAGGAATGAGTGATGAGCTACAACGCACTTGAAGTTCGACGTACGGGCGATTCGGCGAATCGCCCGTACCATTCGTCCCCTATCACTGGCCGTTCAATGAATGATTCGTCCGCCGCCGCTGCTGCGATTGCCGCCAATTCCTGCTCCGCCGATTCCGGCCAGACCGCTCAAGCCGCTGGCGTTGTTCATTGGAGCGCCGGTAATTTGCACAAAGTTGACGCGCAAATCGTTCAAAACGCGGTCGTATTCGCGGGCGCTGGAAGCGTCCATCAAAGGACGAATCACATCCAGCAAAGCGCTGAAGGAATCGATGGAAAGTCGCGCCTGCGCGTCGTTGCGCGCGATCAAGCGTGTGTAAGGGTTCGGCGTCAAGCCCATGTGAACGGCGGCGACCTGGCTCATTTGCACGATGAATTGCTGCAACATCGGCTCGACTTGCAGCGACGCGACGGCTTCGGCCTGGCGACCCATTTCTTCGCGCACCGAGTTCTTTTCCTGCTCGGTCAAAGGCCGTCCCATGCGCGCTTCAATCGTCTGGAACTGTTCTTGTTCCGCCGCTTCAACTTCAGCTTGCATGTGTGCCATTTCTTCAGCGCTCAATGGTTCGACATCTTCGTCTGGGTCGCCCATTTCACCCGGATTTTGCGGATCGAGTTCGCTATCGGAAACTTCGTCATCGAAATCTTCCAGGTCTTCTTCTGGCACTTCCGGCACGTCGTTTGGATTTTGCGAGGCTTGAACGCCCGCATTTCCGGTGCGCTCGTCTTCGCTCAACATGCGGCGATCTACGACCTGAATGCGCGGCTTTTCTTCTTCGTCACGTTCGTTGTCACGTTCGTTCGACATAAGGATGTCCTTATCAATTGATTTGGGAAACGCGCCCAGTTTAACGCAACTCTGGCCCGCGTTCAGCGAATCGAGTACTCGAATTGCGCGATTTGCTGGGCCCACGCTTCGTCATTCAAAACTGGTTGCGCGCCTTGCAGCGACAAGTCTTCGCCCAGTTCTATCCACGAGCGACAGCCGCCAAATTGCGATTGCATCCCGACGCGGTGCGCCTGTGGAATCTGGTAAACGCGCAAAGCCGCACAAATCAGCGGATGTTCGGGTTTGTAGCCAAAGCGAAGATCGAGATAAGCACGGCTCCAGATGTGCGACGCGCGCATCAAACGCTCTTCGTCTTCGACCTCAAAGTTCCACACGCGTTCGACGCGCGCCCAAGTTTGCAAACGCAACGCGGAAGCATCTTCCGGCGGTTGTTGCTGGCGAATTTGCGCGAACCAATTGCGCGCTTCGGCTTTGATGCCGTTAGGGTTTTGATGCCATTGCGACGGCAGCAACCAGAAGTTCGCGTACTCGACGGAAAAAGTTCCCATTTCGCTGTTGTCTGTTGCGGCATCGAGCAAGCCGCCTTTTCGCAAAATGATAATTTGGCGACCTTCGCACAGCGCGCAAACCGTCGCTGCCCATTCTTTGAGCGCAACCGAACACGAAAAAGGAGAAGAATCCATAACGAATCTAAGTTGATGCTTTGGTTTGAGAAGATCAAATAGCGTGTCACTCCGAGCGGTGCCGAGGAATCTTGGGCGTTGCAGCGTTCTAACTTTTTTGTGTACAGGCTTGGATTGACACACGCCGATGACGATTTTTTAACTGCAAAACGCTAAGTGGCAATTTGAGTTGAACATCAGCGCGCTTTTTTCCAAAACATGATCAGGCCGACCAGCGCCGTGACACTCATCGGCAAGTAACCGAAAACCAGCGGGTTGACTT
The DNA here is from genome assembly GCA_965277285.1 of Abditibacteriaceae bacterium. Lineage (GTDB taxonomy): Bacteria > Armatimonadota > Abditibacteriia > Abditibacteriales > Abditibacteriaceae > DASVUS01. The sequence continues at coordinate 1,660,126 of OZ255721.1, forward strand.
CACCGGCGCCGCCCATCGTTTGCGCCCACGTCCACAAAATGTAATAACCCATCAGCACGACGAGCGAAATTCCCATCGCAAAACCGCCGCCCGAACGCTGCGGTCGCAACGCCAGAGGCGCGCCAATCAGCACCAGAAAAATGCACGTAAAGGCCGTCGCAATTTTGTCGTGCATGCCATACGTCATGTTGTTGATGAGTCGTTGCGTCGTCCTTTGTGTGGCAGGGTCTTGTCCGCGTAGCGAATTTTGCAGTTGCGTGCGGTGGTCGCGCAGGTCGGAAATTGAGGCCATGTCATATTCGCCGTTATCCAGATGCTGCGCGAAGGACATCGTTTTCAAGCCCAGTGCGCCAGGCGATGGCATCGAGTACTCGATACTGTGCGGCGGCGAAATCGTGACTTTCTGGCTGTCGGCTGAAATGTCGGTGGTCACGGCGCGCGTTAAATCCCACTTTCCCAAACGCGGATTCCATCTGGCCAATGGCGCGGAAATCTGGCGATACATACGTTGCTCGGAATTGAAAAGTTGAATGCGCGGTTGTTCCATCGTACCGGCTTTGAAATCAAGCTTTTTCGCCTGAATGATGCTTTTCAATTCGCCCTTGCCATCGAAGGGATCGGAAAGTCGCACATCGGTTTTGGGCAGCGCCGTTTTCAAGTTCGATTGCGCGATGATATTTTGCTTGAGTTGCTGGGTCGCCGGCACGAATCTGTCTTGCAAAACGAAAACACACAGCCCGACCAAAGCGCCCCACAATAGCGGCGCGCGCATCATGCGCCCCAAACTCATGCCGCCGACTTGAAGCGCCGTCGCCTCGCCTTTCGATGACAATTCCGCGAAGGTTTGCACGGTGCCGTAAAGCAGCGACATCGGGAGGGTAAAAACGAAGACGTGCGGCACATCGCTCATCACCAAATCCCAGGCGCCCGCCCAATCGAGCGAGCCACTGGCGATGCGTTGCACGGCGGTGATAAAGGTGTACATGAACAACAAACCGGCGAACCACAGCACGCCGCGCCCCGTCGCGCTCACCATATGACGCAACAAGTATTCGTCGGCAATCTTCAGCGGAATGCGACGCACGCGCGCCGTCGTTTGTGCGCGACTTGACAAACGTGCATTTACGCCGCGCAAATGCGGTTCGCGCAAATGCGGTTCGCGCAAAGTTGCATCGAGCGGTTCCAATTCGGTTGGGCGTCCAACAGTTTTCATGGCAGGCAAGACGAACGAAGTTCAAAGCGAGGTTCAAAAGGATTCGAGAAAGGCGTGTAAAGTATAGCGCACTCTTTGGCGCGTCTTAAAAAGCAAGAGAGTAAGCGTAAAAGCGTAAAGATGAGGGTGAATCATTTTCCAGCGGATTCCTCGATTTCGAGTACTCGAATGACCTAATCAAAGGTGCGAGTTTGAAGTACCCGCCCCTGAAGAAGCGGGCTGAGTTGTAAAGCCCCATGAATGGGGCTGAAGTAGACGCCCGGAGGCCGCTTTAGCGGTCTTGCTCATTCAGCCTGCTCCTTCAGGGGCAGGCGTCATCACTTTCAACTCGCACCATTAATCACAGTGAGCAAACGACCTGATAAACGCGCTGTGATAAAATGAGGCGCATCTTGCCGTTGATGTTTCCACTTTTTGCACGAGGAATTTTCTCATGGCACAAACGAACGAAAAAGCCGCTTTCGTCGAACCGATTCAATTTGGCACCGATGGCTGGCGCTCGGTCATCGCCGACACTTACACCTTCGACAATGTGCGTGTCATCGCCGCAGCACTGGCGCAACACCTTCTCAAAAACCAGAAAGCGAACGTGCCAAACGGCGTCGCCATCGGTTATGACACGCGTTTTTTGTCGCAGGAATTCGCGCGCGCCACAGCGCAAACTCTGGCACAAAACGGCGTTCCGGCACTTTTGTCGAACCGCGATTGTCCGACGCCCGCTATCGCGTGGGCGACGCGCAGTCGCAATTGCGCAGCGGGCGTGATGATTACCGCTTCGCACAATCCGCCCAAATATAACGGTTTCAAGTTTTTGTTGCCCCAAGGTCGCGGCGCTGATAAAGCCTCGACTCAAAGCGTCGAAAGTTTTCTGCGCAAGAAATCGAGTACTCGAATTGAACCGGCGAGCGTCACCGAGTTCGATCCGCGCCCCGCTTTCATGGAACAATTGCGTAACGTGATTGATACCGATTTATTGCGGCGCGCTAAAGGCAAAGCGGTTTGCGATTTCGTGCACGGCGTCGGGCGCACTTACTTAGATGACTTTCTGCGCGAATGTAACTGGAAAGTGACGACGTTGCGCGGCGAACCCGACCCGATGTTCGGCGGCATTTTGCCCGATCCGGCGAACCCGCTTTGTCACAAAGACTTGCAGGAAATGGTTCTCAAAACCAAATCCGATCTGGGTTTGGCCAACGATCCCGACGCCGACCGTTTTGGCGCCGTCGATTCGACTGGCGAATATATCACGCCGAATCAAGTTCTGGCGCTGGTTTACGTGCATTTGCTGGAACATCGCGGATTGGAAGGCGCTGTGGCGCGCACCGTTGCGACGACGTGTTTATTGGACGCGATTGCGCACAAGCATCATCAGCAAGTAATTGAAACGGCGGTTGGTTTCAAATGGCTGGGCGAAAAAATCGACGACGGCGAAGCGATTTTGGGCGGCGAAGAATCGGGCGGTTTGAGTATTGCGAACCATTGCCCGAACAAAGACGGTATCGTCGCCGATTTACTGATCGCCGAAGTCTTCGCGGCGGACAAAAACAAAACGCCACTCAGCGAACGCTACGCGCAAATCATGAAGAAATATGGCGCGTTTCATTCCGACAGAATCGACGTTCATTTGACGACCGAAGCCAAAGACAAATTGATGAACGGAATGAAAAGCGCGCCGCCGACTGAATTTGCGGGCGTCAAAGTGGCGGACGTGGTCACAATTGACGGCGTAAAGTTGAACCTGGAAGACGGCTCGTGGTTGCTCTTACGCGCCAGTGGAACCGAACCTTTGGTGCGCGTTTACTTTGAAGCGCGCGGCAAAGGTCGCCTGAAAGAATTGCGCAAAGCCGCCGCAGAATTGAACGCATAGACCTATAATCCAGCGAACCCGAAGCGTGAGCGAGGGAGATAGTTTGAGAATCTCCCTCGCTCACGCTTCGGGTTCGCTGGATTACAAGTTCATTGATGCAGATCGAGTACTGAATATTATGAAAAAACGAGTTTTGTCGTTGCCGCCGTTGTCGCACATCGCCACCATGTTCGAGGAAGAAACCTGGGCGTGCCTGCGTGAAGAGTTCGAGGTTTATGAAAATGCGTCGTTCGAGCCGATGCCAGCCGAAGAAGTCGCGGCTCGTTTGCGCGAATGCGATGCGGTTTTGACCGATCCCGATTCGCCGTCGTTTACGCGCGAAAGTCTGGAAAGCGCGAATGACTTAAAAATCATCGCGCACACGGCGGGCAGCGCCAAAGATATTTTAAGCGAAGAACTGGTGCACGATATTTTGATTCCGCGCGACATCGTAGTCTTTTCCGGCAACGACGGATTGGCTTTGAACGTCGCGGAAAGTACGGTCGGTTTAATGATCGCGGCCAGCCGGCGCTGGAACGAGCACGTCGCGTATTACCGCAACACGCGGCGCTGGAGCGACGATTTGCCGCGCAACGGGCAATTTCTGTCCGGCGCGACGGTTGGTCTGGTTTCGGCTTCGGCAGTAGCGCGCCATGTGATTCGTCTGCTGCAACCATTTGGCTGCGAGATTTTAGTTTTCGATCCGTTTTTGTCGGGCGAAACAGCGCGCAGCCTGGGCGTTTCGAGTACGGGATTGGACGAATTGTGCGAGCGCAGCGACATCATCAGCGTTCATGCGCCTTCGCTGCCCGCCACCAAAAAGCTGATCGGCGCCAGCCAGTTTCGTCAGATGCGCGATGGCGTAACATTCATCAACACGTCGCGCGGCGCAGTTATAGACGGTGAAGCGCTTATCGAAGAATGTCGCAGCGGACGTATTTTGGCCGCGCTCGATGTGACGCAACCTGAACCATTGCCCGCCGATTCGCCACTGTGGAGTTTGTCGAATGTGACGCTGACGCCACACCTGGCGGGCGAAGGTTACGCCGGTTACTTCCGCATCGGCGAAGCGACTTTGGAAGCCTTGCGCGACTTGTTCGCGGGAAATGCTGTTGCTGGTCGCGTGCCGCTGGAAAAATGGGATATCTTGGCGTAAAAGAGACAATTTGAGAACGATCCCAACTCATTCGTGAACGAGTGGGCTACAGAATACGAAGCCCATGCTTCAAGAGCGGGTGTCACGTTAACGTCGTACCTTAAGTTAAATGTCGTAAACACCACGATGACGAACAATCTCCTTCCAACAGCCTTCGACGGCGAAAACGTTTCAAGCGAAAACGCGTCGCTCAAGGAACAATTGCGTCTATTGCAGAGCGCGTTGGAAGTGGAAACACAGGCGCGCCAAACTGCCGAGGCGCGATTGCGTGAGTTGGAACAGCAACAAGAACAAAAAACACGGCAACAAGAAACAAAGCAACAAGGAGAAGCGGCGCTTGGTGATACCTTTCATTATTTGCAAGCGATGCTCGACAATGTGGAAGCCTCCATCGTCGCCTGCGATACGAACGGGCAACTCATTTTTTCCAATCGCTGCGCGCGACAATGGCGTGGCTTGCCCAATGCCACAGTGCCGATAGATTATCTGGCGCAGCACCACGACACTTTTTATATTGATGGTAGCCCGATTGTAAACATTGACGATTATCCTTTGGTGCGTGCTTTCAAAGGCGAAACGTTGCGCGATTACCAATTCGAGATCAGGCCCGCGAACGCGCCGCATCGAGTACTCGAAGTGAACTCGCAGCCTCTCATCGACGCGGCGGGGCGCAAGTTGGGCGCGGTTTCTGTCGCGCGCGACATCACGGCACAAAAGCAAATAGAAAAGGAATTGCGTCAATCACAGGCACGATTGGCGGTTCTTCTGGCCAACTTGCCGGTCATCATTTTCGCGTTGGATGCCAAGGGCGTTTTTACTTTTTCCGATGGTCAGGGCTTGCGCGTGCTGGGCGTTGCGCCGGGCGCTGTGGTCGGCGTGTCCGCTTTCGAGTTGTATCAGGATTATCCTGAAATCATCGAGAACATTCGCCTGACTTTAAGTGGCCAAGGTGATGGTCACTGGCAAAGCAACGTCGATGGAAAGATTTTTGAAACGCAATGCCGTCCTCTTTTCGACGAACGCGGTCGCATTTGCGGCTTGACCGGCGTTTTCCTCGATTTGACGGCACAAAAAAACGTCGAGAGCGCCTTGCGTGAAAGCGAACAACGTTTTCGCGCTGCATTGGACGGCAGCCTGGATGCGTTTTATATTTTGCAAAGCGTGCGCGACACCAACGGCGAAATCGAGGACTTTGTTTTTGTCGAAGTCAACGCGTTGGGCGCGCGTCTCGTCTCGCGCACGCGCGAAGAAATTATCGGACAAAAGTTTTGCGAACTGTTCCCCTTCAATCGAGACAACGGCATTTTTGATGGGCACGTTCGCGTTGTAAAGACGCGCATGCCAATTGAAAAAGAGTTTCCTGTTGCCGCAAGCGACGTGCGCGCTTCGTGGGTTCGTCACCAGGTCGTGCCGCTGGGCGATGGCGTCGCCATTACAGCGCGCGACATCACCGAGCGCAAGCACAGCGAAGAGCGTCTTCAGGAATATACCAAACTGCTGGAAGCTTCCAACCACGAACTGGAAAACTTCGCTTATGTCGCCTCGCACGATTTGCAGGAACCTTTGCGCAAAATCCGCGCGTTTGGCGACCGCCTGGCCCACAAAAACGCGGACGAGCTTTCGCCCGAAGCACTCGATTCGATTGCGCGGATGCAAAGCGCCGCTCAACGGATGCAACAATTGCTGGAAGATTTGCTGACGTATTCGCGCTTGGCGACACGCACGCGTCCTTTCGCGCCAGTTAATTTGAACAAAATAGCGCAAGAAGTCGCTGCCAGTTTCCGCGACGAAGTCGAGCGCAGTGGCGCGCAAATTACCATCGGCGACTTGCCCACCATTCAAGGTGATAACGAACAAATTCGCCAGCTTTTCTGCAACTTGTTCGACAATGCGCTCAAATTCCGCCGCGAAGGTGTCACGCCCTTGATTGAAGTTCGCGGCACATCCATTGAGATGTCGCCCGACGCGATGTCGCCCGACCAATCGAGTACTGGAAAAGCGGCATACTGCTTGGAAATCAAAGACAATAGTATGGGTTTTGATGAAAAATATCTCGACCGCATCTTCGCGCCGTTTCAGCGTTTGCACGCGCAAGGCGTATACGAAGGCAACGGCATCGGACTGGCGCTTTGTCGCAAAATTGCGGAGCGTCACGACGGCAATATCACGGCGCACAGCACGCCAAACCAAGGCAGCACGTTCATCGTGACATTGCCGCAGAACGTTGCTACAACAAGCGTTGCTACAACAAGCGTTGCCACAACCGAAGATGCACGCTCTGAAGGAAAATTATGAATCACACTTTACGCCGTTCGTTCGTAATTTTACTGGCGGATGATGATGAAGACGACCGTGTGCTGGCGCGCGAGGCGATTGCCGAGAGCGAATTCGTGAGCGCCTTGAACTGTGTCAGCGACGGCGAAGAAGCGATGGATTATCTCCAGAAAACAGGCGCTTACGCGGGCGCGACAACGGACATGGCGCCGCGTCCCGATCTGATTTTGCTCGACCTCAATATGCCGCGCAAAGACGGGCGCGAAGTGTTGCGCGAACTGAAAAACGATGCCGCGTTGCGCCGCATTCCCATTGTGGTGTTGACCACTTCCAAAGCCGAAGAAGATATTTTGCGCACTTACGACTTGGGCGTCAACTCGTTCATCACCAAACCAGTCAGCTTCGATGGACTGGTCGAAGTAATGAAAACGCTTAACAAATATTGGGCAAAAACCGTTCAACTGCCGCCCCACGAAAGTTAACTGGACGCGTGCTAATCCGTATCGCCCAATTCGAGTACTCGGTAAGGCGCCAAGCATTACGAAATCCGTCCAGAACCCCAAGCGTAAGCGCGGGGCTGAAAGCATAGTTACGTCAGCCCTGCGCTTACGCTTGGGGTTCTGGGCAGACTTGGCGTAAAATGGCGTGTCTCTTATTGGTGAATCGCTGTACCTTCAGGCAATATAGAGCGTAAACACGTTTCTTGCAATTCTTAGCCGCGTGTTTTATCGAAACCTATGATTTCATTCGCTGCAAACCGCCAACGAACTGTCTGCGGCGTGCTCAGCTTAGCCGTTTTTATCTCGTTTTTTCTGTTATCAGGAATGTCGCAGCCTGCGAGGACATCAGCCAAAGTAGTTCGAGATAACGCGCCGCGTACCGTCAACGCTGATATTTGCAACGTTGATGTTTGGATGAAAAGCGCGCGGCGAACTTTTGTTCCCACAACTGCTTTAGGCGCGGGCGTTGATGGTCACGAAGCAGACAGCATCGCGCAGATTTATACGCCCGCCAACATTTCCGCGATGAAGTCCGTCGGGCTGCATTCGCTGACTTATCGCCTGCGCACCGAACTTGGCGTCGAAGCCTGGCACTGGAATCCGCGCGGACAATGGAGCGATGCCGCGCATCATTGCGGCTACTGGGTTTCAAACGCGCGTTCGACTGCGACCATCAAAAAATGCTACGGTTATCGCTTGCCGCGTCGTGGCAATACCATCGACCAAGCGAACAACGACGGTTATTCGCGCTTAGATGATGGCGACCCCAAGAGTTTTTGGAAAAGCAATCCGTACCTGGACGCGCATTTCACCGGCGAATCGAACGCGCGGCATTCGCAGTGGATCGTGATTGATCTGGGCGACGCACAGGCGATTTCGCAGATTCACATCAGTTGGGGCGTGCCTTTCGCTACACATTACACAATCGAGTACTGGAACGGCACAAACAACAGCGTGGGCGAAAATAATCTCGGTCAATGGCAGCGTTTTCCCAATGGAACCGTGAATAACGGGCGCGGCGGCAACACCGTTCTTCGTTTATCGACAACAGTTGTGCAAACGCATTATGTGCGCTTGACGATGACACAAAGTTCGCCCCAAGCGCCGCTTGGTTCGCACGACATCCGCGATAGTTTGGGCTACGCGATTCGGGAAATTGCGCTGGGCAATAGCAGTCGCAACGGACAGTTTCACGATGCCATTCATCATCGCCGTGACAATCATCAAACCTTGATGTACACGTCTTCGACCGATCCCTGGCACCGCGCGCAAGACATCGACAAACGCGTGGAACAGCCGGGTTTCGATACAGTTTTTCGCAGCGGTTTAACCAACGCAATGCCGTTGCTAACACCCACCGGCTTGCTTTATGACACTCCAGAAAACGCCGCCAACGAACTACGTTTTCTGTGTTCGCGCGGCTACAATGTGCAGCGCCTCGAACTGGGCGAAGAAGCGGACGGGCAATACATCGCGGCTGAAGATTACGCGGCGCTGTATGCGCAATGGGCGAAATCGCTGCATGCCGTGGATCCGCACATACAATTGGGCGGGCCGTCGTTTCAAACTGTCGAACTGGATATTTTGGCGTGGCCGCTTCCAACGCAGAAGCAAACCTGGCTCGAACGAGTACTCGATTATCTCAATGCGCACAATCGCAAAAGTGACTTCAACTTTTGCTCGTTTGAATGGTATCCCTTCGATGACGTGTGCGCGCCGACACAGCCACAATTGATGCGCGCTCCGGCGAAACTCGACGCTGCAATCGCGCGTTTACGCGGCAGTTTGCAGCGCGCCGGATATTCTTCAAATACCCCGCTTCTCATCAGTGAATACGGTTATTCGGCGTTTGCAGCGCAGGCTGAAGTCGATATGGCAGGCGCGCTTTTCAACGCAGAAACCGTCGGCGATTTTCTCAGCGCGGGCGGCGAAACGGCGTATCTTTATGGTTATGAACCCGACGAACTTCTTCAGGAAATAACGTGCAAAGCGCCGCAAAAAGCGTGGGGCAACAACATGATTTTGCTCGGCGATGACGAACATCAGGCCAAATATCGCACCGCGACGTATTACGCGGCCTGGTTGATAACGCATCAATGGCTGGGAAATGCGAGCCAAGCGCACCAGCTTTTCACGTCTTCCACAGATTTGGAAGATAGTCAGGGGCGCGCCTTAGTCGCCAGCTACGCGGTTCATCGTCCTGATGGTTTGTGGTCGGTGTTGCTGCTCAACAAAGACGAGCGCAAAGCGCATAACGTGCGCCTCCGTTTTCACAACGAACAAAAGACGACGCGAAGTTTCAATGGTCTGGTCGATATTTACACATTTTCGCGCGCACAATACGTCTGGCATGCGCGCGACGATCAAGGTTTCCCCGCGCCCGACAACTTTCCGGTTCACACTACGCAAAAAAGCGGACAGAATTTCACCGTGACTTTGCCGCCTTATGCATTGTGTGTTGTACGTGGCCGAATGTGAATCGCGTAAATATCGTTCGCCGTAGGAGCGTCAGCTTGCTGCGCCCACTTCGGGCAATCGAGTACTCGAAAGCGGGCGCAGCAAGCTGACGACCTTACGATGATTGCTTTTTCAACGATTGCGGTTGAGTTGGTCGCGCACGAGGGCGCGCAAGCGGTCGGGGTCGAAGGGTTTGGCGAGCATCGGGCGATTGGCCTTTTTCAGAAAATCCTGCGTCGAGCGCGACATTGTATCGCCAGTCACGAAAACCACGCGCGGCAGCAAATCGGGGCGCGCGGTCTGCAAAATCTCGAAAAACGTCGGGCCGCCGACAGCGGGCATTCGTACGTCGCTGATAATCAAATCGAAGTCGCGCTCTTGCAACAACGCGAGAGCTTCGCCGCCATTGAAAGCGGGTGTGATTTCATGATCGTCCATTCTCAGAATTTCGCTCATCAGCAAAATTACCGGCTCTTCGTCATCGACTACCAAAATCTGCGCGCCTTCAACTCCCTCTTCATCGTTTTCGTAATTTTCCCTTTCACGCGCTTCATCTGCCGCATCCGCTTCCCGGATAATTTCATTTTCTGCGCGGTTTTGTGCGACGCTTTCGCCCGAAGCGCCCGGCAGTTCGATGAAGAAGCGCGCACCTTGTCCCAGCGTGCTTTCAGCCCAAATGCGACCGCCGTGACGCGACACGATGTCGAGCGAAATGCTCATGCCCAAACCGGTTCCCTCGCCATCCTGCTTGGTCGTCCAGAACGGGTCGAAGATGCGGCGCAAATGATCGGGCGCGATGCCTGGCCCGTTATCGGCGAAAGAAACCAGAACGCCGGGCGCGCCGCCAACGGTCACGCGCTTGGTTTCCACCGCAATCGTGCCGCCGCCACGCCATTCGTGCAAGGCTTGCTGCGCGTTGTTGATGATATTGAGAAAGACTTGCTGCAATTGATGCGAATCGCCCAGCACCAGCGGCAAGTCGTTCGAGTACTCGAACGTCAGGCGCACGTTTTCGGCTTGCAATTGATAAATGCGCATTTCCGACAAATGACGCAACGACTGGTTGATGTCAAGCGCATCGGAACGCGTTTCTTCGCGGCGCGCAAACGACAGCAAATTGGCGACGATGCGCGCCGCACGCGAAGCGTCTTCGTAGATGTGCTCGATCTGGCGGCGCGCATGAGCTGGCAGCGAAGTGTCTTCCTGCAAAAGTTGCGCGTAGCCAGTCACCGTCGTCAAAGGGTTGTTGAGTTCGTGCGCCACGCCAGAAATCAGTTCGCCCAGAGCGGCCAACTTTTCTGATTGAATCAGTTGTTCGCCCAAGCGCCGCTGCTCCGTGATGTCGCGCAACACGCGCACGACACGACGCTGCTCATCGCGTTGATTATCGTCGCGCTGAATATCGTCACGCTGAATATCGTCACGCTGAATATCGTCACGCTGAATATCGTCACGAGTCAACAAGCTCACGCGTTGGTTCAGGTAAGGCGAAAGGCGCAACGAGGAAACCGTTTCCAAAATGATGCGCGCGGGCGTTCCAAAGCGAAATTCGCCGGTGTGCACATCGCGCCCGGACAAGTCGCCCGCCAATGGCTGCAAAGCGCGCAATTGTTGATAATCGGCGAGACGCGCGCATAATTCCTCGCTCGTGCGCCCGATGACCTGCGGCACTTCGGAACCAAAAAACGCCGCCGCAACCGGATTGGCGCGCAGCACTGTGCCGTCTTCGCGCTCGATGAAAACGCCGTCGACCATGCCGTCAAAGGCCGTTTCCCATTCGCACTTGGCGCTTTCAATTTGCTCGAACAAACGTGCTTTTATCAGCCCGACCGCCCCGCTTTCGCCAAACGCTTCAAGCGCGCCAACATCGAGTACGCCAACATCGAGTACTCGATGTTGCGATTCGCGCCAGCCCAATTGTAGAATCGCAATGACAACGCCATCCTTCAGCAGAGGAACCGCAATTTGCCGCTCGTTTTCAAAAGAGATTTCGCCACGCGCCGCTTTTTCGACTGCGGACGCCAGCTCAACATCCAGAACGTGCTCTGCGTCTGCGCCCACGTCATGCACGAAAGTTGCCGCTTTGGACGATGATTTATCGCGCCACAGAATTCTCGTTTGGCCATCTGGCGCCGAGATGTGGCTCAAGATGGCGATCCATCGTGGTTCTGTCTCAGCCTCGAACGTTTCTTCCGGCTTGGAACGGCCCAGCGACAAAGTGAGATTGGCGAATTCTCGCTGCCGCAACCAGAGAACGCCGTGTTGTGCATTGGTTAAAGCGATGCCGCCCGCGACGAGAGATGTAGCCACGTCATCGAAAAAAATCGCGGTCGCAATCGCCATTTGAGCGCGCGCTAAAACGTCGGCGTCCCAAGAAGCGGTTACCACATTAGCTGAAACAACAATTGCGGGAACATTTGCGGCGTTTGGCACGATGTTTTGAGTGGCATCGGAACGTCGCGTCACATCGTTATTCTGATCGAAGTTTTGCTGGATGGAATGGCTCATACGGCTTGATATTTCGGCATTATGGTTTGGCATTATAGTTCGGTTGGTGCGAACATCGCCTTCGCTGGTGGTTCTTTGACGCGCCAATCGAGTACTCGATTCATCCATTCCTGAGGATGTTCGTAATGCGGCAACAACATGGCTTCTTCAATGACTTGCAGGTGCGCTTCGGGTTTCATGGCCAGCCATTCCGGTGCGGTTTCCAGCCCACTGATCGCCGCGTTGCGTCCCCAGATTAAAAGCGCGGGTTGCTCCAAGCGGCTCCAGGTTTCGCGCGCGTCGATGCGAGCGCGCCCAGATAAAAACGTCGACAGAGAAAGGCGCGCTCCCTTTTGATGAGCGCGGCTCGCATGACGCTGAATGAAATTCTCATCCGCCAGCGATTTATCAAAAAACAATTGATGCCGCGCGAAACTTTCCATTGAACGATGCGAAGTCAGCATGTTATTTAAGGTCGCGCCGATAATTGGCCAGGCGAAAAGGCGTTCGAGAACAGTCGTCAAAGGTGGCGGCACAATTTGTTGTTCGGGCACCAAAGGCGGGCATGTCAAAACGATTTGCATCACCAAATTCGGCAAGCGAGAGGCGGCTTCAATCGCGTAATCGCAGCCATCGCCGGACGCCGCAACGACGCACGGACGTCCCACCACGTCTTCGATGAAGTTGGTCAATTGTGAAACGTAATCGGCGGCTTCATACGTCATTTGCGGCTGATCCGACAAGCCCCAGCCCAAGAAATCGAACGCATAAACCGTGAAATGCTCGCGCAAAAGCGGAAAAACTTCGCTCCATTCCGCCATCGAATTGCCCGCGCCCAAGCCGTGAACAAGCACCAACGGCGTGCCACTTCCCGCGACGGTGTACGCCATATCGCCAAAACGCCACGGATAGCGACCGAAAACGCCGCCCAGTTCGTGGCGCGGCGTTCCACAGCGAGTCGCAATCAACGCGTTAACGCTCGCAACCGCGCCTAAAATCGCGCCGCCCACGACCAAGGCGCGACCCAAGCGTTGTGTTGCGCTGCGTTCTTCTTTCGATGTCCAATTTGGGCTTTTCAATTTCGTTTTGCTCATAAGTTTTGCTCATAAATTGCAATGTTCCGTTTTATGTCGAGAGAAGGTTTGCCAGTGCCCACCCCTGAGGGAGCGGGCTGAATGGGCAAGACCGCTAAAGCGGCCTCCAAACGTCTACTTCAGCCCCATTTATGGAGCTTCGCAACTCAGCCCACTCCTTCAGGGGTGGGCACTGGCAAACCTGCACCACCGGTTCTTATGCCACGCTTTCACTTTGCTCTTTTCTTAACTCTTAACCATAGCAAAAACCTTCGCCGGGCGTTCTGCCTTTCAACCAAAGAACACATTTTCGTTACACTATTCGCACAACTTTTCTATGACCCATTCTTCTTCCGACATTTCCAATCTCGATTCATTTTTCGCAACTTCATCTGCAGAACGCTGGAAGATTTTCGATCCGGCTTCGGCGCCTGCGACACGCGCTTTGCTCCGCGAAATCGGCGCTGTTCCCAATCGAACGCTGGGACAAAACTTTCTGGTTAACGGACAAATTCTCGACAAAATCGTGGCGACGGCGCAAGTTTCACCCGAAGATCGAGTACTCGAAATTGGGCCTGGTCTGGGTTCTCTGACCTGTCGCCTGGTGCGCGCCGCACAACAAGTCGTCGCCATCGAAAAAGACCCGCCACTGCGCGAACTTTTAACGCGTTATCTGCCCGCGCCCAACCTCACCCTGATCGGCGATGACGCATTGAAAGTCGGTTGGGACGCGCTCGGTTTGCCGGACGAAAACGTCAAAGTTGTGGCGAATTTGCCGTATTCGATTTCCAAGCCGATGCTGCGGCGACTTTTGGAAGATTGGCGCCCGCATTTTTCGAGCCTGACAATTTTGGTGCAACGCGAAGTCGCCGACCGCATTGTCGCGCTTCCCGCCACGCCCGAATACGGCCCGATGGCGATCATGGCGCATCTTTACGCCGACGCCAAACGCGTTTTCGATGTGCGCGCCGGTTCGTTTCTGCCGCCTCCGAACGTTCTTTCTTCGGTCGTTCATATCCAAATTCGCCCGCAACCGCGCCTGGCTTTATCGAACGAAAAGTTCTTCTGGAGCGTGGTGCGCGCCGCTTTTGGTCAACGCCGCAAGCAACTTATCAACACCTTGCGCGCCGTTTGCGACAATCCCGCACGCTTGAACGCGACCTTGCAACAGTGCGACATCGACCCCAAGCGGCGCGGCGAAACGCTTTCCCTGCAAGAGTTTGTCAGCCTCGCGGACGCGCTTTCTTTACCGTTATGAATTCTTCGATGGTCGTACGCTCCGCCGCCAAAGTGAACTTGACACTTGATGTTTTGGGTTTGCGCGCCGATGGTTATCACGAGTTGCGCTCCATCGTTCACACCATCGGTTTGTGGGACACGATTCGTTTCGACTTCAAAAACGCGCACGGCCTGACATTTTCGTGCGACCAGAGCGACTTGCAAACCGATGACAACTTGTGTTTGAAAGCCGCGCGTTTGTGGTCGCAAAGCGCCAATCGAGTACTCGATTGCGCCATACGATTGGAAAAACAGATTCCGATGGGCGCCGGTTTGGGCGGCGGCAGCGGCAACGCGGCGGCGACGTTGCTTGTGCTGAATCGCCATTTTGATGACGCGCTCAGCGAAGATCAACTGCATTACATCGCTGCCAAATTGGGCGCCGATGTGCCGTTATTCTTGCGTGGCGGTTGCAATCTTATCGAAGGCGTTGGCGAAAAAATTACCTCGCTGCGCTCACTTTCCGGTTGGATTTTGTTGTTGCAACCACACCAAAAACTTTCAACTCCGCAGGTTTTTCGCGCCTGGGATGAACTTCATTCCCACACAAATTTAGCAATGCCTGACGCTTCAACGCATTTGTTGAATTTGATGCAGCAAAATGCGACTTTGGCGCAATTGGCCATGTCGTTGCGAAACGATTTGACGGCAGCTGCGGCGCGTTGTGGTGTCGATGTCGGGCCAGCTTTACAAAAGCTGCGCGAATTTGGCGCACTCGGCGCGACGATGACAGGCAGCGGTTCGGCGTTTTACGCTTTTTTCGACACGGAAAAAAGTGCAAGAGATGCGTTGCAAAACATGGAATACCCTGACGGGGCAGCCATTTCGGTCTGGGATTTTACGGCTGTCGCACCGTTTTCAGCGCACGGTATCGAATGGTTGGATTGACGACACTCGAAATGAGATTCCTTCATCGAGTACTCGATAAGCCGATGCGCAATGAGGAGTCCGTTCGAGATGTCGGTTTTTGAACTCAGTTGGAAATGGATGTCGTTTCTTTCGTTTGGCTTCAGCCTCATCGCGGCAGTGCTGGCCATCGATATGTATAAGTTGTCGCGGACGGGACAATTTGGCGCGTCGTGGCGCGTTCTCATCACGGCGACAGTAATTTACGCTTTGTTGCAAGCGTCGCATCTGGCGGAAACAGTCAACATCGGTTTCGCTAAAATGTCGCACGTCGTCGAACTGATTTTCGTTCTTGCCTTGGCCTATTCGTTTTATTTGCAACGCCAATTGTTCCGCAACGCGTCCAATTTCCGCGACGGCAACGAGCGCCGCGAACGATCGAACTATTCTGGCCCCGAACGACGCGGCAATCGCAACGAACCGTATCAAGGCCCGGAACGCCGTCAGCGCGCAACAGATGTTCCGCCATTTGCCAACATGCGCGAAGAATCCGAAGCCGATGCACCACATTCCAGAAGAAAAATTGATGTCGCATCTGATGACATCGAATGGCAAGCGCCTGATTCCGCCGCGCCATAAACATCTATGCGCTACGAAGTTTCAGGCAACACAAAGCCGCGCTATCGAGTACTCAATGCGCGGCTTTGTGTTGCCTGAAACTTCGTTTTACAAATCTCCGCCTTCTAATGGCGCATTAAAAACTCGCGTTAACAAAGGATTGCGCGTCACAATTCAGTTAATCCAACAAGAATCGGCGCGACTGCGTGAAGAAGGCAAACAACGATAATTCCAAGGCCGAAAGTAGAAAACGACCAAGCTACAGTCTTCTTTTGAGTGCGTCTATACTTTTGGGAATCGCCCAACCAAAACCAAACCATTAGCAATCTTATTGCGCAATTGTTTATCCTGAACCGCGTCGCGCCCGTAACGCGATACTTTGCAGCAAGCCGATGCAAATCGCAAACGAAATGTAGGCTGAACCGCCATAGGAAAAAAATGGCAGCGGCACGCCGGTAATTGGCATCACGCGCATCGTCATTCCCAGGTTGACGACGCAGTGAAACGCGATCAGCGTGGTAAAACCGCCCGCGATAAGAACGCCGAAATAATTGTCCGTCGTCAATGCCAAACTCGCGGTGCGCAACAGCAACAGCAGAAACAAAACGATCAGCGTCGCGGCGCCCGCGAAACCTAATTCTTCGGCGACAACCGTAAAAACGAAATCAGTCGTGTTTTCCGGCATGTAACCGCTATGACTTTGAATGCCTTTGCCGTAGCCCTGACCGGTAATGCCGCCACCGCCAATAGCGATCTGGCTTTGCTTGATTTGCCAGCCATCACCGCGACCGACGCGCGCCGAACTGTCGGATTGCAAAAACACCGACAAGCGTTCTTTTTGATATTCCTTCATGCCGCCGAACTGCCAGGCGCCGACGAACAGCGACAATCCGACGACCGCAATCGTCACCAGATGTTGCCAGCGCGCGCCGCCGAAAAACAACATTCCATACCAGATCAGCAAAACTGAGAGCATCGTTCCCAAGTCGGGTTGCTTCCAGATGAAAATCAATGGCGGCAAAATATACAGCAACGATTGACCAATGGTTTTCCATTGACCTATGCGTTCCTGGCGACGCGTCAAAAACGCGGCCAGCGTGATGATGACGGCGACTTTGCAAAACTCGGACGGCTGCAAGGTCAGCGGCCCCAAGTGAATCCAGCTTTTGGCGCCATTGATGACCGGCGCCAGCGAGCGCGGCAAAACCAAGAGCGAACCTAAAAAGAGCAGATTAAAAACGTAAATCCAAGTTTGCAAATACATCAACAGCAAATAATCGAGCGTCATCACCAACGCCATTAACGCCAAGCCAAGCGCGACGGAAACCGCTTGCTTGGTCGCTTCGCCGCGCACGCTGTTGGTGCCGCCGCTGCCACCACTTGCTTTTCGAGTACTCGATGAAGAATTTGGCGTCGCTGCGTCACCGTTTTCGCCGTTCGCATTGGCGGCGTTGGCACCAGGCGCAGGCGAGGACGCAGCATACAAATCGGGATTAGGACGCGCGGCGGACGCGATGGTCAGGCAACCCCAAACCGAAAGGCACAAAACAATCGCCAGCATCAGCCAATCGAGTTGCCGCCAACCGCCGTGCGAAAATGAAGGAGAAGCGGTCGTCGGAGCGGAAATTACAGCCATAAGCAACAAGAAACTAAAGGTTTGAAATGAACAAAGCGATGCTATTGTACTGCATCTTTTAACGCCTGCATGAATGCACGTCACAAAGATGGACTTGGCAAAGTTCATGCGTATTCGAGATATTGCATTTGCGAACAATGGATCGAGTACTCGATAATAGGAGCATTATGAAACCTTCCCATCAAAAGTTCGGCGCCGGAGTTCTATTGATTCTGCTGGCCGCGCAGTTGTCGGGTTGCAGTGCATCGGCTGGCCTTGCGCCGTCGAAAGTGACTTGCAACGGGTTTTTGCAGAAGATGAAGGCGGGTCAGGCGAGCGCCGCTTACAGTTTGTTATCTTCGCCGTGCAAGGCAGTGACAACACCTCAGCAAATGCAAAATTACTGGGATTTGGTGGAAAAGAATCGCGGCAAAGTCCAAAGTTGGACGCAGCAGGGTTTCAACGTTTATTCCGGCACCGGCGGCAGTTCGGTTCAGCTTGGCTACGCGTTGCAATGCGCCAAAGGCACGTCCGCTGTGCGTTTCAGTTGCGTCGAAGAAAATAATCAATGGCTGATTCAAGGCTTTAACTTCAGCGGATAAGCTGTCCTGCTTCAACTTATTTTAATGACGACTTTGCCGAAATGCGCGCCGCTTTCCAGATATTCGTAAGCGGCGCTCGCTTCGTCAAAACCGAAAACGTGGTCGATGACGGGATGAATTTGCTGCCTTTCGAGTACTCGATTGAAACTTTTGAACATGGCGCGGCTGCCGACATAAATGCCGTGAACGTTCAGGCTGCCGGACAAAATCGGAAACGGATTGACGTTTCCGCCAAAACCCGAAACGCCACCGATCATGCTCATAGTGCCGCCAAGTCGCAAACAGCGCAGTGACTTTTCCCACGTTTTGTTTCCACCAACTTCGATAACATGATTGACGCCAACGCGATCCGTCATTTCAAAAACGCGCTGGTCCCAATTCGGCACATCTTTATAGTTGATCGTTTCATCGGCGCCCAAACTTCGCGCGCGTTCGAGTTTTTCGTCGCTGCTTGATGTAATAAAAATGTGTGCGCCGCGCGCTTTGGCCAGTTGAAGCGCGAAAATCGAAACGCCACCTGTTCCAAGGAGCAAAATCGTATCGCCTTTTATAAAAAAACATCGCTCGATAGCGTGCCATGCTGTCACACCGGCGCACGGCAAAGTCGCACCTTCTTCGAAACTGAGATATTTCGGCAATTCGACTAAACCATTTTCGTCAAAAACGCGATATTCCGCCAAAACGCCATCAATTCCACCGCCCAAATCAGATTTCATTTGAGCGCGATCAGGACGTTTATCCAGCCATTTCTGAAAGAAAATTCCCGCTACGCGATCACCAATTTTCCATTGCGTGACATCTTCGCCGATTGCGACAATTTCGCCCGCGCCGTCGGAAAGCGGCACCAAACCTGGCTTAGGTGTCGCGCTGTAAACGCCTTTGGCGACCATCAAATCGCGGTAATTCAAACTGGCGGCGCGTATTTTCACCAGAACTTCGCCAGATCGCGGTTGTGGAATAGCGATCTCGTTTTGCTGCAATCCGCTGAAATCGCCGAATTTTTCAATTGTGTATTGTTTCATATCAAGTACTCGAAACCAAAATAGGAGCGCATGTGAGATGCACTCCTATTTTGCGTTTTGTACCAGATTTTTACCAGGGCAATGTTTCTTCCATATGAAAGAAGCTGCCGCTTGGCCCATCGTCGTCCAACAACGCTAATCGAACCGCTGTTTTTGCGCCGTCTTGAACGTTCATGGGCGCTGCGTCGCTGCCCAAATCGGTTTTTACCCAGCCCGGATGCGCCGAGTTGACCTTGATGTTGGTATCGCGCAGTTCATAAGAGAGATGAACCGTAAACGAATTGAGTGCTGCTTTGCTGGCATCATAAGCGAACGGCTTCGTCTGAGAATACGGCGATTTCAGATCGGATTGCGCTGTCAGAGAACCCAAAATGCTCGATTGATTGACGATGCGCGCCGCCGGACTTTGCCTCAGCAAAGGCAACAAGGATTGCGTCAATTCGACAGTGCCGAAAAAGTTGCTGTCGAATGTCGCGCGCATTTCCTGAGCAGAAACGGAAGCGACCGTTGGTTTTTGCCAATTTTCGGTCATCACGCCAGCGTTGTTGACCAAAATGTCCAAGCGCCCGAATTCACGCTCGAACCATTTCGGCAACGCCGCGATGTCATCCTTGCTCGTCACATCCAACTTCACAGCGCGCGCATGCACGCCGTCTTTCTTCAATTCTTCAACGGCTGCTTCGCCGCGTTCCAAATCGCGCGAACCGATGATGACCTGAACGCCACTTTTGCCCAACTGACGCGCGATTTCCAAACCCAAACCTTTGTTCGCACCTGTAATCAACGCCACTTTTTCCTGACTCATAATTTTTCCTTTCGAGTACTCGATGTTAACTTCCGTTTTCACCACGCGACGACGCCGTTTTCATCGAAAAATCCGCCGCTTGGCCCGTCATCAGGCAGCGTCGCCAGGCGAACCGAAATTGTCGCGCCCTGCTCGACTGTGCGCGTCCCACTATGTCCGTTCAAGTCGGTCGCCACATAACCAGGACAAGCGGCATTGACTTTGATTCCCAGCTCGCGCAGTTCCTTCGCAAATTGAACAGTGACCGCATTCAAAGCGGTTTTGGAAGACGTGTAAGCCAGTAAATTAATGCCAGCGTATTCCCAGTTCGGATCGCTGTGTTGAGTCAGCGAACCCAGACTGCTCGAAACGTTGACGATGCGCGCCGCCGAACTTTTTTTGAGAAGCGCAAGCATCGCTTGAATCACCGTAACCGGCGCGAAAACATTGGTGTCATAAGTGCGGCGCATAATTTCCACCGGCAACTGCGAAGGCGACATACGATCCAGCGCGATACCAGCGTTATTGATCAAAACATCGAGCTTGCCGAAATCGCTCTCTACCTTTTGCGCTGCCGCTCGGACGCTGTTTTCATCCGTCACATCGAGTGATAGAAAGCGCACATCCAAACCTTCATCGCGCAAGGTTTGTGCGGCTTTTTCGCCGCGCTCCTCGTCGCGCGCACCCAGCAAAACCGTGAAACCTTGTTTCCCTAATTGACGTACTGTCTCGAATCCGATGCCTTTATTGGCGCCCGTCACCAATGCAATTTTCTCGTTTATAACTTTCCTCCTCTAAACAAAAATCGAGCACCCTTTCGAGTACTCGATTGCCTAAACGTCTTACGAAACCAACGCTTTCACTTTAGCCGTTAAAGCCTCGCGCCCGCCAAAACCCGCCACCTGATCGACGACTTCGCCGTTCTTGAAAAACAACAAATTGGGAATCGCCTGCACGCCAAAACGTCCTGCCAACTCACTTTGATCTTCGACATCGACCTTGACGATTTTGACTTTTCCGGCCAGTTCGCTCGCCAATTCTTCCAAAACTGGCGTGACCTGCTTGCAAGGCGGACACCATTCCGCATAAAAATCGACAACTACGGGCTGCGACGACTGTTCCACTTCGCTCGCAAAACTCTCCAACGTGATGTGCGCCAATGTTTCCGCCATTTCCTCGTCTCCTTTGCCATCAACTGTTCGCAAAACACGAACAATCGTAGAATCGGTTCCATTGAGTTAGAATAAGAGTTACGAGTGGGAGGAAAAGAAATGAAAGCGTTATTGCATCCGTCGGCGGAAGAGATGACGTTGTGGGGCGTTTTGTATGCGTTGGGCGATCCGGTGCGCTTGGAAATGGTACGTTGCCTGGCAAAAACTGAGAGCGCGTGTTGCGCGGCGCTGACGATGAACTTGCCGAAATCGACTTTGACGCGACATTTTCGTGTGTTGCGCGAAATGGGCGTCATCGCGCAAGAGCCGCGTGGTCGCCAGTTCGCCAACAGCTTGCGCCGCGCCGATTTGGAAGCGCGTTTTCCTGGCTTGCTGGAGATCGTCTTGCGCGAGGAAAGTTTGTGTACGCGCGAAAAATGAAGCGTTTCGAGTACTCGATTACTTTGTTGTGTTTGTCTCTCGAAGCGGCGGTGAAGATGGTGTAAGATTGTCATTGATTTCGCAATGGAAATTCGCTCTTTATGCAAACGCCTTATGCCGCGCCTTCGCCTGGACAAACGCCCGTTCAAACGCCGCTTGAA
Source organism: Abditibacteriaceae bacterium (assembly GCA_965277285.1). Classification (GTDB taxonomy): domain Bacteria; phylum Armatimonadota; class Abditibacteriia; order Abditibacteriales; family Abditibacteriaceae; genus DASVUS01. Next base: position 1,681,650 of record OZ255721.1, read on the forward strand.
ATGGCCGCCGAATTTACGCCAATGCCGTTGCGCGCGCGCGGCGTTTTGGAAACGCTCGACCTGACGATCAAGGTTTTTCGGCGCTATGCGGGCGTTTTGCTGGCGTGGTCGGCGCTGATTATCGGCGTGTGCGGCACGATTGGAATGTTCGGCGCTATTTCTGCCGGAAAATCAATGATCGAGCAGGCCAGTTCCGGTTATTCGGGCGGCCTGGCGGCGGAGCAAATCGCTTCGCTGATGTTTTCGAGTTTGGGCGCGATGTTCTTGTCGTTCTTTTGCTTTCCCTTGATTATTGGCGCTTCGGCGTGCTGCGTGGCGGGCGCCGTGCGCGGACAACGCATTCGTTTTACGCAGTGCTGGAGTTTCACCAGGCCTCGCTATTGGTCGATGCTGGGGCAAACGTTGCTGGCGGTTCTGGTGATGTGGATTTCACTGTTCGGCGTTATGATTGTCGCGGGAATCGTTGCGGCACTGGGCGCGTTTGTGGTGATGCAATTGCCTCGAATGGTGGCCGCACCATTGGGAATCCTCGCTCTCGTTTGTTTTTATGTGGCTTTTTTCGTGGTGGGAATGCTGGCCGCGATGTGGCTGGTGCTGGTTCCGGTTGTGGTGTGCATGGAAGAAAACAATCGCAACGCCAACGCAATGAGTCGTGCCCTGGCGCTTTTGCGCGGCAATTGGCGACGCGCAGCAGGATTGATGCTTCTGGCGTGGCTGGGAATACTGGCAGTCGCTTCCATCACGCAGGCGCCGTTTGCCTATTTTATGAGCGGTGCGACAACACCCAGCAGCGGATTGATCGGCGCCACTTTTGTGGTGCAAATGATCGTCTGGCTGGGCATGCTGCCGTTTTACACGCTGCTCGTCACGCTGTTTTACTTGGATGCGCGCGTGCGCAACGAAGCCCTCGATCTCGAATGGTCGTCGCACACCGGAACGCCTCAAGCGACCGCTCAAAATGTGACAGCGCCGAATATGACAGCGCCTGCTGCGCCCGCTAATTTTTATCCGCAGGCGATGCAGCCGGTTTCTTCCGTTGATGAAGCAAACGTCGCGCGTTCGGATGCTTCGGTTTGGAGCGGCGGCACACAAAATTTGGCGCCCATGTCTCTCGAAGCGTTCACGCCGCAAGGTATCACGTCGCAGAATACTGCACCACACACCATCCAGAATTCAGATGAGAATGCGTTTCAACCCGCGAGGCAAACGCAACCTTTAACCGATTCTTCAATTGAAACAAACAGCATTTCGCCACTTTTTGTTGCAGAATCGAGTACTCGAATTGTACCGAGCGCACCAATCTTGAACGCTGAAACCCAAACGCCACTTTTAAGCGCACCCTTGACGAACGCGATTTTTGAAACTTCGCCGATTGAAAATTCACCGGTTGCAGTTCCAGAAAACAGCGCGACACCAGAAACGTGTCCGCAATGTGGCGCGGCGGTGACGGCTACGCAAACGTTTTGCATGAACTGCGGCGCTCGTCTGGCGCGCCAAAATAATGCGGGAAACTCATCGGGATTTGGCGCATGAAACACTCGCCTTTGGTTTTCTTGCTGCTCATAATTTCGCTGCTCACCACATCTTGGCACGCTGTTTCTGCGCGTAACGCTTCGCCAGCTGCACCAACTGCTGCGTCGGCTAACACAACAACCTCGCCTGCTGCGACGCCGCCTTCTTCCGCACCATTTACGCCGTTTACGTCTCCGATTCCGGTAAAGAAAGCGGCATCGAATTACACGATTTCGGCGGAAAAATACGCGGCGGAATTGCGCCAGAGCATCAATAAACTCGACAAATGGCAAAGTGGTGCGCTGCCGACTTTGCCGATTTTGCGCGGCGCCTTGCCAACGTCGGATGAACGTCGCATCAAGCGCGCCGATGGCGTGATGCAAACTGCCAACGGCGCGCAATGGGATCGCTATCTGAACGATATCGAGGACTCGAGAAACGCCAACACGCACCTCAAACGCAATGAAGTTCAAGGTTTGCGCACGATGCTGGCGCAACGTCTTCTCGCGCTGCAATCCTGGATGAAAGTCGGCGTTTATCAACCGGTGGGCGCGCAAAACATCATCTCGACGCTGGCGGACGAAAACCAAATTCGCACAGGCCCGACGGCTTTGCAGAACTGGTGGCAAAGCGTCAAAGACGCTATCAGCGATTTTCTCAAAAAATTATTCCGCCGCTCCGTGCCAACAACTACGCCTTCGAGAACGCCCAGCATCAATCCGCAATGGGCGACCTTGTTGTTCACCTCGTGCGTCTTATGCTTGCTGGGCGCGATTGCCTGGTACGTGTGGAAATCGCTGGGCGGACGCTGGGTGCGCGGCGCCAAGCGCGAAGTGCGTTTCGTTGGCGAAGACGCCGAACTCTTGCAACTCGCGCCGGACGAACTCTTGTCGCGCGCCGGACGATTGGCGGAAAAAGGCGATTATGCAGGCGCGCTGCGACATCGTTTCATCGGGCTTCTGGTCACGTTGGACGAACGCGGCGTTTGGCGTTACGACACGCGGCGCACCAACTGGGAACACATCGCGGCTTTGCGCAAAACGCCGCGCTGGAACTTCGTGACAACGCCATTGTCCGACCTGACGCGCTGCTTCGACCGCATGCGCTACGGCAATTTGCCATGCGCGCAAAACGATTGGATGAGTTTTGACAGCGATAGCGCAATCTTGGAAAAACAAGTCGCGCAATCGTCGCAAAACGTACAAAATGCGACATCGAGTACTCAAAACCCAACGACAGGAGCGCGCGCGTGAAACGATTCAAGCCGCGCATAAACGGCGTTTATTCCCTGATTGGCGTGCTGTTCGCCTTCGCCTGCGTGCTGGGCATTCTGGCGCAAAAAGGCGGAGATCAAGCGCAAAACCTGCCGCGCGCGCAATACAACGATGCCAGTCCATTGGGCGGCAAAGGCTTGCGCTTGATGCTGCAGCGTTTGGGCTACGATGTTCATTTGCAAAACGAGCCGTTGCAGAAGATGCCAAAAGATGCGCGCGTCTGGGTTTTGCTCGATCCTGAAACGCGTTTTTCGCAGCACGAAGCCGATTTATTGATCGATTGGGTGCGTCGCGGCGGAACTTTGGTGTGGGCGTGCGCGCCAGGCGCCACAGATTTTTCGTGGAACACCAACGCCGGAGATGGAACCGCGCACGCGCTTTTGTGCAAAAAACTGGATGTCCAATCAAGCACTGGCTTCACGCCCGACAGCGCGCCGCTGCCAGTCTTGACATCACTCACACCATCAAGCGCCAACGAGTACTGGTACGGCGTACAAAACGCCACTGCTTCAGCGGATACCTTTACGATCAATCGTTCGTATTTAGAGTTGGCCGGAACACCAGCCGGTTGCGAACTGGCGCGCATGACGGTCGGAAACGGCCAGATTTTCATCGCGCCGGACGCCCTGATGTTCACCAATTACGCGCTCAATAAGCCGGATAACGCGGTTTTAGCGACCAATCTGATTCGCTTGCACGCACCAAATGGCGGCGTTTACTTCGACGAACGCGATTATTCGGGTGATAAAGGCACAGCCGCCGCGACAGGCGAACCGGATTTGGGAGACTATTTATGGCGGCCACCGGTGCGCTGGGCGATTTTGCAACTTTTGGGCGCACTGCTTTTGTGGTGGGCTTTGGCCGGAAGACGCTTGGGCGCGCCGGTTCCTTTGCCGGAACAGGAACCCGTCACGCGCGCCAGCCAGTTCGCGCAGGCGATGGGCGGCTTGTTCCGCAAAGCGAATCGGCCTCAGGCGATTGCGCGCACAATCGGCGATCAATTCCGACGCGAAATGACGAGCCGCGTCGGGCTTCCGCTTGATGCCTCTGATGACTTGGTCGCTGAACGCGTGGCACAAGCGACGGGTCTTCCGACACAAATGATCGACCGACTTTTATTACGCGCCAAAGCGCCCGACGACCGAGAACCCAATATTTTGAGCGACGTGCAGGAAATGGAAATCGTGCTGCGCGCGCTGCGAGGAGAGCATTCGTGAACGACCCGCAAAATCTGCCCAACCAAACAACGCCACAATCGCCGCAATTTACACCGAATCAAACGCAACCTTTGACATCGTTTCCTGTAACGCAGGCACCGTCGCTGCCCGATTCGAGTACTCGAATTGAAACGCCAACCTTTCAGGGGCAGAATGTCGCACCACAAAACATTCCAACGCAAAACGTTGTAACACCTGCAATGCCGTCGCAGATTTCCAATTCGCCAACGCAAATCGTGCGCGATCTGGCGGACGCGGTGCGCGCCGAAGTCGGCAAAGCGGTTGTCGGACAGGACGAAATTATCACGCAGTTTTTGGTGGCGTTGTTGGTGCGAGGCCACGTTTTGCTGGAAGGCGTGCCCGGCATTGCCAAAACTTTGACCGCAAAAGCCTTATCGCACGCCTTGAGCGCGACCTTCAACCGCGTGCAATTTACGCCCGATTTGATGCCCGCTGATGTCGTCGGCACCAATGTTTTCGATACACGCAGAAACGAATTTTCATTGCGTCGCGGCCCAGTTTTCACTGACATTTTGCTGGCCGACGAAATCAATCGCACGCCGCCTAAAACGCAGGCTTCGCTGTTGGAAGCGATGCAGGAACGCAGCGTCACCATTGATGGCGAAACGCATCAGCTTTCGCCATTTTTTACAGTTTTCGCCACGCAAAACCCGATTGATTACGAAGGCACTTATCCTTTGCCCGAAGCGCAACTCGACCGTTTTTTGCTCAAAGTGACGATGACTTACCCGACGCCGGACGAAGAAGCGGCGTTGTTGGTGCGCGCTCATCGCGGCTTCGATGCGCACGAACTGGCGAGCGCCGGTTTGCATCCGGTCGCGGACGCGGCGCGCTGGCAACAAGCGCGCGATGCCGTGCGGGGCGTGACAGTCGGCGAAGGCATGATTCGCTACATCACGACGATTGTGGGAAGAACGCGCGGTTTGCCCAGCCTCACTTTGGGCGCCAGCCCGCGCGCGAGTCTGGCGTTGCTCGATTGCTCGAAGGCGTTGGCGGCGCTCAGCGGACGCGATTTCGTGATTCCCGAAGACGTCAAAACCGTTGCTTTGCCCGTTTTGCGACATCGTTTATTAGTGCGCGCCGAAACCGAAATGGAAGGCACCAAAACCGATGACATCACGCGCGGCGTGCTCGATTCCGTCGAAGTGCCGCGATAGGAAATTGAACTGCTAAGACACCAAGAACACAAAGGCAACAGGAGAAAATAGGAGTTCGTCATTCTGAGTGAAACGAAAAATCTAAACCAAAAGCCAGATTCTTCGCTGCGCTCAGAATGACAAACTCTTACTTTCGAGTACTCGATTCTTCTTTCTTCTATGGCCTTTTTGGCTTGGTGGTTTATTTAAGGTGAACTATGACGATTCAAGAAGATTTTCAAGATATTACCACTCCAAATGGCGCCATGCGCACTTATTTTCTGCGTCCCGTCGCGCCAGGAAAATACCCCGCGATCATTCTTTATTCCGAGATTTTCCAAGTGACTGGCCCGATTCGCCGCACCGCAGCGTTTCTCGCGGGACACGGTTTTATCGTCGCCGTGCCGGAAATTTATCACGAGTTTCTGGAAGCCGGAACTGTTCTGGAATATGATGCAGAAGGCGGCGCGCGCGGCAACGAATTGAAGACGAAGAAAACTCTGGCGGCTTATGACAGCGATACACGCGCGTTGTTGGATGCTTTGAAGACGCGCGAAGATTGCACCGGAAAAATCGGCGTGGCGGGCATTTGCAGCGGCGGACATCTGGCGTTTCGTGCCGCAACCAATGCCGATGTTCTGGCGGCGGTTTGCTTTTACGCCACCGATTTGCACAAGCCGGAATGGGGCGAAGGCATTAACAATTCGCTCGATCTTGCACCACAAATGCATTCTGAAATGATGATGGTCTGGGGACGACAGGATCCGCACATTCCGCGCGAAGGTCGCCAGCGCGTTTACGACGCGATGAACGACGCCGATTTGCTTTTGACGTGGCATGAATTCAACGGCGGACACGCCTTTTTGCGCGACGAAGGCCCGCGCTACAATCCCGCATTAGCGAAGCTTTGTTATGAACTGGCGCTGGAGTTGTTCAAGCGCAAACTGGGCGAAGGCGATCTATCGGACACAAAAGCCAAATAATCAATGATGTGGGTTTGGCGTAACAACGAAGTTATCCGCCCCTGAAGGAGCGGACTGATAAACAAAGCCCCATGAATGGGACTGCCGCAATGGGCTACTCTGCTTGTACGCTGCAAGCGAGGCCGCTTTAGCGGTCTTGCTCCTTCAGCCCGCTCCTTCAGGGGCGGGCAACTGCAAACCCACACCGCTGGTTAAATGGCGAATCCGAAGCATTCGAGTACTCGAGACGCCAGATCAGGCCGCTTCAACAACCAAATTGAAGCGACCTGCTTTTCATTTTATGTTGCGCGACACAAGGTTACTTCATCGAAACGTTCATCGTCAGGCCGCGCAGAGCGTTTTGCAAGGCTTCGGCGCCCAGTCCTTTTTTGACGAAGAAGGTGCGCTTTTTGCCATCGGTCGAATGCAGGAGAAAGCTGCAATCGTAATCGGAACCCCAGCCGGCCACACCGAGTTTCGATTTGATTTCAATTGAGGCGATTTCTGCGGGGTCGATGCGAAAATTGCCTGGATCAATGCCCATAAAACGGCTGTCTTCGGGGCTGACTGAACTGTAAACTTCTTCTTTTTCGGCCATCTCTCTGGCGGCTTTTTTCGCCATGACGCCGCCGATAATCCAACCGATCAAGCCCAGATGAACCATGACGCCGCGCGCAGCTTTTGGGTCTTGATTGGCCAGCTTGCCGCCATATAAACCCGAACGCGTCACGTAGATTTTGTAAACGCCGCCTTTGCCAAAGCCTTGCTCGGTGGCTGTAAAACTCGGGTTGCCGTCGCTCATCGAACCGCTCATCGTGCCCGGCGTGTTCGCCATGTTCGGCGTACTCGACCAACTGCTGGGATTGCTCATAAAAATGCCTCGCGCGCAAGAATCACGTCGCCCTTATTATCGCACTTCCCTTTGAAGATTTCGAGTACTCGATTTCAAGCGCCAGGGCAGGCGCTGGTTTCAGCGGCCTGGCGCGCTTGTTGGCGAATGCCGTACATCTGCATCGCCAGGCCGCCCATGTAATATTCGATCCACAGCGTGTAATCGCCGCTCGCATCGGCCTGGCGCAAAGCGGCGTAATATTTGTCGCGGTCGTTGTTGTAATACGAGGAAAGGTCAAACAGATATTTGAAATCGTAGCCGCGCAGATACAACGCCAGAGTCGTAAACATCCGCGCTGTGCGACCGTTGCCGTCGCGGAACGGATGAATCCACACCAGGCGATGCTGCGCGATTCCCGCCACAACAACCGGATGCATCCAACCATCGGGCGCGCCACGGTCGCATTCTTCAAAGCTGGGATGCACGGCGCACGCGTTCATCCATTCAAACAAATCGTTCAGTTGTTCTTCGACCTGGCTCCACACCGGAGGCCGATGATGCACCAGCGTTTCGCCATCTTCGCGGTCGCCGACGACCACGTCTTCGCGCCGAAACTCGCCTTTGAAATGGTCGCCCCGCGCACGCCATCCAGCAGAATGTTGTGCAACTGGCGAACATCGCGCGCCGACAAGGAATAACCTTTGGCGCCACGCAATCCATCAATCGCATCGAAGGCGCTCAGATAGTTGACGAACTCGCGCTCTTCGTCGCGTAAATTGCGCAGAGTTCCCGAGGAACGGTCGCGCGCCAGTTCAAACGCCGTTTCCAACGACAACTGCCCTCCTTCAATTTAAATGCTCGCCAGCGCATCACTAATACGCACATCGTGACGCAAGCGCGACAACCATTCGGGACGAAATTGCAACGCTTCCAAAAACCCTTGCGTGCGTTCAATGGCGATCAATTGCCGCTGCATTCGCGGCGTCCATCTCATTTGCGGTTGAAACATGATGTTTTTCGTGTCACGATTTTGGCCAACCAACTATCGAGTACTCGATGCCGACCACGCTTTGAGGCTACGCTTTATAGAACCCCGCGCGTCAGCCAGGGGTCTCGTCTCAACTTAACACCAGACCCCTGGCTGACGCGTGGGGTTCTATAAAGCGTATTCGCGCCGTTTACTTCCCGCGCCGCCGATTGTAGTTGTGCGATTTCGCCAACTTCCCCACATGCGCGTGCTCGCCCGATTCCAAATCGCGTTCCAGCACATCGAAAAGAACGCGTTCTTCCGTCGCAACCACGCTATCTTTGATGCTTCCCGCGAAACCGCGACCCCGTCTAAACGAAGCACGCGCGGCCTCCACATCGCCGCTCTCTAACTCCTCGACCGCTTGCTGGCGAACACGCGCCGTTTCTAATAACGCAACAGCGTCGGCGACGCGTTCGTTTTCCGGCAATTCGTCCCAATCGCGCGAGGCAACAGCGGGCAAAGACAACGCTTCGCGCACGACTTGGCGATCTTTGGCGTCCGGTTCGCTCCACGCTAGGCGAACGAAACACACATCGCTTTCATCTGCGCGCGACAGAATTTGAAGTTTCACAACGATTTCAATCGCGTTGCCCGAAACCAGATTCGGCAGTTGCAAGCGTCCCAGTTTGTTGCGCTCCAGGTCGTTCAAAACGTCCGCGACTTCAGCGCCGTTTTGCGGCTCGATTCCCAAGTTGACGGTGTGCCCGACCGTCGCCATCAAGCCGCGCAACTCGGCGGCAAAGATGCGCTCCAAATCAGCGGCGCCTTCGATGAAATAGTAATTTCCGTCGCCGCTTTGCGCCATTGATTGCAACAAATCTTCGTTGAAATCGTTGCCGACGCCCATCGTTGTCGTGCTGACGCCGCGACCGGACAAACCTTTGACATCGGCGCAAATGCGACTTTCGCTCGTCACACCGTGATTGGCCAAACCATCCGTCAAAAGCAGCACGCGATTGAGACTTTTCGCCTCCAGATGACGGCTGACCTGCATTCCGCCTTCGACCCAGCCGTCGTGCAAAGCTGTCATGCCGCCGCATTCGATACCTTTGATTCTGCGGATAATTGCTGCTTTGTCGTCCGCCAAAACCGATGGTACAATCGTTTCCACTTCACTGTCGTAAATGGTGACGGCCACGCGATCAGTCGCCGCCAATTGCTGAACCGCATACGTCGCGGCATCTTTCACGGCGCGCAATTTGGCGCCGCTCATCGAACCCGAACGATCCAGCACCAAACCCAGATTGAGCGGCGGACGTTCGCGCGACATTTCGCTCTGCGGCGCCACAATGCGCACCAAAACTGGAAGTTCCGTTGTTGCATCGCTCTTCACGGCGCTTTTCAACGCAATCATTTCAACCGTCGGCTTGCCTTTCATCTTGTCCTCCTGCGGACATCTTTGACCTTCTGCCAGATCGTTTGCAGCAAATTGTCGCGCTCGTGCGGCGTTGGCGGAACACGAAAATCCTCGCGCACATGAACTTCCAAACCCGCCACAATCTCCAATCGTGTCCAACGTTCGCCGTCGCCTTGAGCGATTCGAGTACTCGATGGCGCCATTTTACGGCGCACCACACTGTTGCCCGGCGACGTTCGATCGCGCGATTTCACGCCACGCAAAAAATCGAGCGCCGCGTTCTCCTCTGGATCTGCGTCTTGCGTTTCCTCCAAAACCGGCGATACTTCGCGTTCGGTCGCCAGGCGCGCGCCATTTTCCAGCAACGATTGCAATTCCCTGTCTTCGGCATCCGCCACCAACTTCTTGATCGCGCCAGTCGTCAAACCTTCGCTCATCAGGCGACGCGTCACCAAAAGCTGCAACAAATGCCGCAACGTGTAACGCGCTTCCCGCCCTTCGCGCAACGCCTCATCCAACAATCCCAACGTCGTCAAATGCCGCACCAAACGCGCATTCACCACATCGCGCACCCGCGCATCTGTCCCCGCCTCCGACAAATAACGCGGCAACATCGTATTCGCCTCAGCCACCAATTCATCCAACGAAAAAGTCTCTTCCCCTGCTCCACTCGCTCTTAATTTACTCACCCAAAGATTATATTTTCTTTGACTTCATTTGTCAATAACAATTTATGTTGTTAATGTTAACGTAAATAAAATATCGAGTATTCGAATCGATATTTTGGTAGTCGGCTCGTTTGAGGCAGCGTCACAACGGCGTTCGTCGCGCAATGAATGGGCAGAAAGTGGCTGGAAATCGAGAAGTCGGAAGAGCATGTAAAAGTTGCAGAAGAAAGAATCAGGAATCAGGCATTTTTCCCATGCTGCTTCTTGACATGTTCGATGAACGCCGAGATATCTAAAGTAACATAAGAACAATATTGACATGGCCAATCCTCATGGTTTTTTAGATAAGGACCCAATTCGGCAGCAGTAGAGAAAATCTCGAAGCAATATTCACACTTAACTCTTTCAGCTGGAGGTATAGCAGCAACACGCAGCATTGCAGTGTTTACGGCGGTTTGCTTAACGGGAATCGGAACTGTCGAATTCAACGCCCAATACTTGATGCGGCTTTTTAATTCTTCTGGTTCAATTAAACTACCACATTTAGATGAAACAATAACTAATTTACCCACATCATTTCCTGAAGGAAAAGGGTATTCGATCGTGTATTTGATTTCTCTTTTATCTTCCAACAGCACTAACATTTCTTCACCGTGTCTTTTACCTACGGTATACACAGAAAGAATAATGCCGAGCACCGGTTCATCAGTTTCATTAACTACTGCTGTTCCAAACTCGAACGAATCAATAACCGAAGCGAAACATGGATGCTTTGGCCAAGGCCAGCCCAAACTATCGAACCAAACACTGCCGCCATTGTAGCGAACAAAGAACACTTGTTCTCCACACTTCGGACATTGCGTTGGACGACAAAAGTTGTTACGAATGTCATTCTCAATTCCCCTACGTCCTGGACAACCGCCGCCATCATGTATAGGAATAAAACGACCATGCTGCTTAATAAAACTGATGTGCTGACCACACTGATTACAGATTGCCATAGCAACTAAAGTAACCAAAATCAGAATAGAAATGCAAGAAACCCGCACTGCGATGAACGCAGTGCGGGTTCTTGTTGTCCAACTTTCGATTCGAGTACTCGATATTAACGCTTCGAGAACTGGAAGCCGCGACGGGCGCGCTTGCGGCCATACTTTTTGCGCTCTTTGACGCGCGGGTCGCGGGTCATGGCGCCAATTTCGCGCAGAGCAGGTTTCAATTCTTCACTGTATTCGACCAGAGCTTTGGCGATGCCGTGACGCAACGCGCCCGCTTGCCCAGTGATACCGCCGCCGTGCGCCGTCGCCTTCACGTCGAATTGCGCGCCGCCCGCCTGGTTGAACGGTTCGCGCGCCATTTGCTGCAAGGTGAAGCGACCAAAGTACTCTTCAATAGGCTTGTCGTTGACGATGAACTGGCCGGTGCCGGGCGTGATCCAGACGCGTGCAATCGCGTTTTTGCGCTTGCCGGTGCCATAAAATGTTTCTGCCATTAAGCTGTTGCTCCTTCAGACGCCGTCTGGCGCGACAAAACGGTGTTCATGTCCAAGACCTGCGGCATTTGCGCCTGATGCGGATGCGATTCGCCCGCGTAAATGTGCAGCTTGCGCGCTTGTTCGCGGCCCAACGTCGAGTGCGGCAGCATTCCCTCGACAGCTTCCTGCAAAATGCGCGTCGGGTTCTTTTCCATCAAGGTTTGAGCGTCCACGCGCTTGAGGTGGCCGGGCTGCGTCGAAGCACGATAATAAATCTTCTGCTCCAGCTTCTGGCCGGTAAAAACCGCTTTTTCGGCGTTGATGATGACGACAAAATCGCCGGTATCAATGCTGGGCGTAAAACGCGCCTTGTGCTTGCCGCGCAAAATGTGCGCGACGCGAGACGCCAAACGTCCCACGGTCTGACCTGTCGCATCGACGACAAACCACGCGCGATCAATTTCGCTGGGCTTGGCATGATACGTTTTCGCTTTAATTGTTGCCATTCGAGTACTCACCTGAACTTCTTTATTACTGTGCGAATCACTTCGCGTCTTCAAACGATATATGCGTCAAGCACAAACCTTGTGGCGGCGCAGGCGACGGACACAACGCCCGATCTTTGCCGTCCATCAAACGCGTTACATCTTGCGCATCCAACTTGCCGCGCCCGACTTCAATCAGCGCACCGACAATGTTGCGCACCATCTGATACAAAAAACCGTTCGCGCTGATCGTGATTTCAATCGTGTCCGAACCAAAGGCGCTGCGAGACGCGACTTCTAATTGTGTCATATTTCGGACAGTTCCGCCAGTTGGAGGACTTCCCGCGTTCTGCCACGCCGCGAAATCGCGGACACCGACAAAACATGGACACACGCTTTGCATCGCGTCCACGTTCAAACTTCCGCGCACGCGACCGACATACCGCCGCAATAGCGGATTTTCAATTGCCGAATTGTCAATGGTGTAACGATATGTCCGCACGCGCGCCGAATGACGAGGATGAAACCGTTCGTCTGCTTCCCAAGCTGTCGTCACGCGAACATCACGTTCGAGTACTTGATTGAGCGCTAAAGGAACGCGCTCGGCGGGCATCAAATGTTCAGTGAAAAACCGCGCGACATTCCCCGTCGCATGAACGCCTGCGTCAGTGCGAGATGACATCGCCACTTCAACCGGCGCTTTGAAGATTCGACTTAACGCGTCTTCCAGATCGCCTTGCACGCTGCGCCCGTTCTTTTGCCGCTGCGAACCACAAAAGTCCGTTCCATCATACGCCACGACAAAAGCGATGTTGCGCGCCGGTCTCCGGTCTTCGATCTTTGCTCTTTGAAGGGAGGCAAACTCGTCAGCCATATGCGCGCTCTTCGAGCACTCGAAGCCCCTTCAAAGACCAAAAATCCAAGACCAAAGTCCTACTCAACAAACGTCAGCACGGCTTGCGGCGCAGCGTCGCCACGACGACCCGGCATTTTCGTGATGCGCGTATAACCGCCGTTTCCGCCCGGCGCGTCTTTGGCGCGATCACGATAGCGCGGCGCGATGTCGTTGAACAACTTCGCCAAAATTTCGCGTTCGGGATGTTCGGCTTCACGATACGCGCGCACGTTGACATTCTTGCGAATCGCCGTCGGATTGTTGGCGCGGCGCTTTTCAAATTGCACTTTGCTTTCGTTCGCGGCGGGTGGCTTCTGAATGAAACGCTCGACAAAGCGGCGATTGGCGACCGTATCGACTTTCGCTTTGGTAATCAGCTTTTCAGCCACCGCGCGCACTTCTTTAGCGCGTGCTTCGGTCGTGATCAGGCGTTCGTGCATGAACAACGCTTGCACCTGGTTCTTCAGCAAAGCGATCCGTTGATCGGTCGGCTTATTTAGCTTGCGATGAGCTACTCTGTGTCGCATATTTCCCTCAACGAGTACTCGATTAAACTTCCAACTCTTCCATCGGGGCCGAAGCCGGCGACGGACGCAAGTCAAAGCCGTACTCTTTCAATTTATCTCGCACTTCGTCATAAGATTTCTGACCAAAGTTGCGAATGTTCATTAATTCGTCTTCTGTGTAATTGCGCAGTTCATCCAACGTCTCGATGCCCTGGCGTTTCAAGCAATTGTAAGTGCGAACCGAGAAATCCAGGTCATCGACCTTGATGTCGCGCGCACGGTTGTTGTCCGTCGCACCCGCATCAAACGCCGCAACTTCCGCCGTATCGCCGACTTCCAGGAACAATTGCAAGTATTCCGTCAGGATACGTGCCGCTTGTCCGACCGCCGTTCCTGGCGAAAGCGCGCCATTGGTTGAAACTTCCAAAACCAAACGATCCAGTTCGGTTTGCTGACCGACGCGCGTCGGCTCGACAAAGTAATTGACGCGCGTGACCGGCGAATAAATCGCGTCGATGGCCAGCGTGCCAATAGTTTTGCTACGTTCCTGCAGACCGGAAGGAACATAACCTTTGCCCGACTCAATCGTCAAAACCGCATCGAAACGCGCATCGGCGCGCGACAATGTGGCGATTGTTTTTTCCGGCGAAACGATTTGCAAATTGGGCGGCAATTGAACGTCCGCGCCCGTGATACGACCTTCACCTTGCTTGTCGATGCGCGCTGTAACCGGCCCTTCCAAGCGCCCGTTCAGCGATTTGACTGAAATTTCCTTCAAGTTCAGCACGACTTCCATCATGTCTTCCACGACGCCCGGCATCGTAGAAAACTCGTGCTGCACGCCCTGCACTTGCACGGCGGTAATCGCCACGCCCTCGATGGAGGACAGCAACACGCGACGCAGACTGGCGCCCAGCGTGTGACCGTAACCTTTATCCAACGGGTCAATAGCGAACTTTCCGTAACGCTCTTGTTGTTGCAGTACTCGAATGCGCGGTTGATTGGGAGAATTAAACATAGTTAAAAAGTGACCGCCACTCCGTCCGGCATAATTTCCGACAGTCCCGACAATTTTCGACAAAAAAGGCCACCGTTCGCGCGCCAAAGGCAAGCGCAAGCAGCGGCCAAGACGTTAACGCGAATAGTATTCAACGATGAGCTGTTCGCTGATGCCAGGTTCGGCATCTTCGCGGCGTGGCAAAGCCAAAACTTCGCCGCTCAGCGACGCCGCATCGAAGCGCAGCCACGCCGGAACGCGACGATTCGGCTGCCCGTTTTCCAACAAATCCTTGAAATAAGGACGGTTGCGCGAACCCGCTTTCACCGAAATCTTATCGCCCGAGTTCACCGTATAAGAAGCGATGTCAACCGGCTTGCCATTCACCGTAATATGACCGTGATTGACGATCTGGCGCGCCTGCTGACGCGTTTTGCCCAAACCTAAACGATAAACCGCGTTGTCCAGGCGACGTTCCAGCAAGCTGAAGAAGTTCGCGCCGGTTTCGCCGGTTTCGCGCTTGGCGTGCTCAAAAGTGCGGCGAAACTGCTTTTCCAACATTCCATAGGTGTAGCGCGCCTTCTGCTTTTCGGCCAAACGCAGCGCATAATCCGATTGCTTTTTCTGACGCGCGTTCGGGCCGTGCATTCCCGGAGCAAACGGGCGCTTTTGCAAAATGCGCTCGCCCTTTTCCGAAATACCAAATCCCAAACGACGGCTGACTTTTCCGACAGGTCCACGATAACGAGCCATAACGAACAGTTCTCCTCACGACAACACCAACACTCTTTCTTCTTATCGAGTACTAGATTGGCGCCCGAAAGACGCCAACAAGCCGCGATTCAGCCTTATCAAAGGCGTTGACTTCTCTCGCGTTTTGCGAAAGTTTGAAGCCGCGAACTAAACGCGGCGACGTTTGCGCGGGCGGCAGCCGTTGTGCGGCATCGGCGTGCAATCGCGGATGTTGCCGATCTCGAGACCGGCAGCCTGCAACGCGCGGATCGCGGTCTCGCGTCCCGAACCCGGGCCTTTGACGAACACATCGACGCGACGCATTCCCGCATCCATCGCGCGACGCGCCACATTTTGCGCCGCGACTTGCGCCGCGAACGGCGTGCCTTTTTTCGTGCCCTTGAAACCAACCGTGCCAGCCGACGACCAACCAAACGAGTTGCCTTCGCCATCAGTCAAGGTCACAATCGTGTTATTAAACGTGCTCTGAATGTAGGCCTGACCTTTGGCCGCCGCTTTCTTTGCCTTACGCGATGTACGTGCTTCTGCCATTTCTTCTCCGATGCTTCACTTAATCACCATGCGACAAAGTTCTCTTATCGAGTACTCGATTCGCGGGAAATTACTTCTTGCTGCGCTTGACGCCGACGGTTTTGCGCGGGCCTTTGCGCGTGCGCGCATTGGTCTTGGTGCGTTGACCGCGAACTGGCAAGCCGCGACGATGACGCACGCCGCGATACGAACCAATTTCGATCAAGCGCTTGATGCTGCCGTTGACTTCGCGGCGCAGATCGCCTTCAACGCGATAATCGGCTTCGATAATTTCGCGCAGGCGCGACGCATCAGTTTCGCTGAGTTCGCGGACGCGCGTGTCGGGATTAATGCCCGCCACTTCTAAAATGCGCTTCGCCGATGTCGGTCCGATGCCGTAAACATAGGTCAGCGCCGTTTCAATTCGCTTGTCGCGGGGTAAATCAATCCCGGAAATACGTGCCATAACTCTCCAGTGATGAGCCATGAGCGATGAGGACTGAGTGAAAACTCATTGCTCATCGCTCAACGCTCATTGCTTCTTTTAGCCTTGACGCTGCTTGTGCTTCTTGGTCGTGCAAATCACTAAAATCTTGCCGTGACGCTTGATGACACGGCAGTTTTCGCAACGCGGCTTGACGGATGCGCGAACTTTCATAATGCCCTCTTTTCAACCTTTATTTATAGCGATACATAATGCGGCCACGCGTCAAGTCGTTGACATTAAGTTCCAACAACACGCGGTCACCTGGCAAAATGCGGATGAAGTTGCGGCGAATGTTGCCCGAAACATGGGCTAAAACTTCATGACCGTTTTCCAATTCGACACGAAACATTGCGTTCGGCAACGTCTCGCGCACGGTTCCTTCGACTTCAACACCCTTTTCTTTCGCCATCGTTCTCCAATTTCCAACTGCTAAAAACTCGACTTAAACGCTTTGGACACGCTCTTTCGAGTACTCGATTCGCCGCTTTGGAGGTTTCACACCAATCGTTTGCGGCAAACCTCGCAATTCTAACACAAATCGCCCAGCTCGCGCAACCCTTCGCGCACGCGAATTCCAACTTCTTCGCGTGTCCCTACACCCGACACGCTTTTCAAAATACCACGCTCGGCGAAGAACGCCAGAACCGGCTGCGTAATGCGTGCATAAACAGAAAGCCGATGCCTTACCGTCGAAGGCTGATCGTCGCTGCGCACTACTAAGGGCGTGCGACAAATATCGCAAACTCCCATCTGGCGTGGCGGCTTTGTCGTCAAGTGATAAACCGCGTTGCATTCGGGACACACAATGCGCCCGACCGCACGCTCGACAATTTTCTTGTCCGGCACTTCAATGTTGATAACCGCGTTGATTGGTCGCTGCAACTCTCCCAACATCGTTTCCAGTGCGGCAGCTTGCGGCAGCGTGCGCGGATAACCATCTAAAACGAAACCCGTCGCGTCGCGCGCCTGCAAACGCTTCCGCATCACTTCATTGACAACTTCATCCGGCACCAGATTTCCGTGCGCAATAAACGAACGCGCCAGTTGTCCCAGTTCCGACTCCGACGCCATCTCCGCCCGGAACAAATCGCCGGTCGCAATATGCGGCACACCAACTTCCTCCGCCAGCGTCACGCCTTGCGTCCCCTTCCCGCTTCCCGGCGGCCCCATCAGAACGATTCGCATATCATTAGGACGTGGCAGTCAGCAGGAAACAGATCGAGTACTCGAATTTGAAACCGCGTCGCTAAAATGTGCAACGCTCCAACTGCCTTTTGTTTCCTGCCACTGCCTCCTGCCGCTCATCGTCCGCGATTCATCTGCTTGGCCAAACCTTCATACTGGCGCATCTTCAACTGCTGATCCAGGTTCTGCATGATTTCCAATGCCACGCCAACCACGATCAACAAACTCGTGCCGCCCACCAGCGTGATGCCGCCAGCGCCCGACAGACCGAGCATCGAAGGAACCCACCACTGCATCAGCGCGACTGCCGCCAAAAACACACCACCCGCAAAGGTGATCTTGGTGAGCACACGTTCGATGTAAAGCTGCGTTGGGCGACCAGGCGCATAACCTTGAATCTGCCCGCCGTATTTCTTCAAGTTGTCCGCAAGGTCACGAGTATCGAAAATGACCGCCGTGTAGAAATAGGTAAATCCCATTACCAATGCAGCGTACAAAATCGAGGCGACAAAACTATGCGGCGAAAAAATACCTTGAATCCAACTGCAAAATGTGACCAATCCACTGGCATCCGTTTTGTGACCGTTCAGATACCATTGCGCGATTTGCCCGGGGAAAAGCACAATCGAGACCGCGAAGATAATCGGAATTACGCCCGCCGCCGCCATCTTCAGCGGCAAGTGTGAACGCTGCGCCTGCACCATGCGGCGTCCAGCCTGACGTGCCGCGTATTTCACAGCGATGCGACGTTCGCCCTGCGTCACGGCAATAATTGCCACAACGGTCAAAACGAAGACGGCGATCAAAGCCAGAACTTGCCAGATCGACGCGGTTTGCAAGGTTTGCCACATCTGCTGCGGCAAGCGGTTAACAATTCCCGCGAAGATGATGAACGAAATGCCGTTGCCAACACCTTTTTCCGTGATCTGCTCGCCCAGCCAAATCAGAAACATCGTGCCAGCCGTCAGAGTGAGAACGGTTTCAAAGAACTGCGAAGGATTATTAGGAATGACACCCGCCGCCATAAAACCTTTGGCCGCAACGCTCGCTTGAATCAACGTCAAGCCGATAGCTGCCCAGCGCGTCCACTGCGCCATCTTGCGGCGGCCGTATTCGCCTTCGCGCTGCAATTCCTTGAAGTAAGGGAACGCAATCGTCAGAATCTGAAAGACGATACTCGACGTAATATACGGCATAATGCCCAGCGCCAAAACCGATAATTTTGACAGCGCGCCGCCGCCGAAAATATCCAGGAAACCCAGAATTCCCGCGCCGCTACTATTAAATAGGTTCTTCAACGCCTCCTGATTGATGTTCGGCACCACGACGTGCAACGCGGTGACGTACGCCAGCATCGCGCCCAAGACGAACAACAAACGATTGCGCAATTCCGGCACGCGCCACGACAAAATCAACGGTTCTAAAGCTTTTCTCATGGGATGCTACTTGATTTACAGCAATTAAGAACACACAACGAACCAGAAGCGTAAGCAAGGGAGATTCGAGTACTGAATATCTCCCTTGCTCACGCTTCGGGTTCGTTGAATTACGCTTCGACTGTTTCGCCGATAATTTCAGCGGTTCCGCCAGCAGCTTCGATTTTCTCGCGCGCTGTTTCGGAAAAATGAATCGCGCGAACGGTCAGGGCGACGTTCAATTCGCCAAAACCAAGAACGCGCAGTCCATCATTGCGGCCTTTGACGATGCCAGCGGCGCGTAATTGCGCCGCATCGACAACGGTTCCCGCCGCGATTTTGCTCAACTGGTGCATATTGACGACGCCGTAATGCTTACGTGTCATGCCGATTGGCATCGCGCCTTTGCCTTTGCCACGCAATTTGGGCAGTCGGCGATGCAGCGGCGTTTGTCCGCCTTCAAAGCCGGGCACGACGTGGTTACGAGCGCCCTGACCTTTTTGGCCACGCGTCGAAGTTTTGCCGTGTCCCGAGCCAATGCCACGCCCGACGCGTTTGCGAGCTTTGCGCGCGCCTTTGCCCGGACGCAGGTTTGTCAGTGTTAAAAGTTCCATTTCTCTTTCCTGTACGGGCGATCCAGTGGATTGCCCGTACGATGTTACGCATTCTCGGTGACTTCAAGCAGGTGCTTCACTTTGAAGACCATGCCGCGCACACTATCGTTGGCGGGCAGGTTGACGACCGCGCCCACCTTGCGCAGTCCGAGAGCGGCCACGGTCGCCTTCTGGCTTTTTTCGAAACCGATCGGGCTTTTCTTCAGCTTGATACTCAATGACGGGTTCTGGCTGTCTTGGCTCATACAAACTCGCTTCCTTCAAAATGGCGGGAATCGCCAGGTCGTTCAACTGTTTGCCACGTCGCTTGGCCACATCGGGCGCCTTCTGCAACGATTTCAAACCTTCCAAAGTCGCATAAACCGTGTTCGTCGCGTTCGAGGAACCCAGCGATTTGGTCAAAATATCTTTGATGCCCGCCGCTTCCAAAACCGCGCGCGTCGCAGGCCCAGCAATAACGCCAGTTCCTGGAGCGGCCGGCTTCAACAAAACACGCGCCGCGCCCATGCGACCGATAATCATGTGCGGAATCGTGCTGTTCAGCAACGGGATTTCGATCAAGTTCTTGCGCGCACGCTGCGAACCTTTGGTAATCGAATCCGGCACGCTGGCCGATTTGCCCATGCCAACACCGACGTGGCCATTGCCGTCGCCCACGACGACAAGACTCGAAAAACGGCGCTTGCGCCCGCCCTTCACCGTTTTTGAAACCGGCTTCAATTGCACGGTTTTTTCAATTTTTAATGCGTCCGGATCAACTGTTTGAAATCTCGCCACGTAAAACTCCAGTGATGAGTGATGAGTATTGAGCGATGAGTTCGAGTACTCGATTGCACTCGTCACTTCTCACTTGTCACTCGCCACTTAAAATGCCAATCCGCCTTCACGAGCGGCTTCTGCAAACTCTTTGATCGAACCGTGATAACGGTTGCCGTTGCGGTCGAAAACCGCGCTGTCGATGCCCTTTTCTTTGGCACGCTGCGCAATCGCCAATCCAACAACTTTGGCCGCCGCGCAACTGCCCTTGCCGCCTTCGACCTGCGCCGCGATTTCGCTTTGCAACGTCGTCGCCGCTGCGACCGTGACACCTGCCACATCGTCAATCAATTGCGCGTGAATATGTTTCAGCGTGCGATTGACGCACAAACGCGGACGCTGCGCCGTACCTTTGACTTTCTGGCGCAAGCGCAAGTGGCGGCGCACACGCATATCATTCAACGAACGTTTAGCCATAATTCCTCACCGTTATCCACCAGCGATGCGCCCGTGAAGTCGGTTCTTACCTTTATAATCGAGTACTCGATACAACAACTTCAGACGTCTGTAGGACGACCCTTGTGGTCGCCCTCATTCGCCAAATCAGGGCAACCAAAAGGGTCTCCCCTACGAACTTACTTTTTCTTGCCTTCCGTCTTGCCCTGCTTGCGCTTGACGAACTCGCCCTGATAGCGCAAACCCTTGCCTTTGTACGGCTCGACAGGACGGCGTCCGCGCACGTCGGCTGCGAAATCACCCAAAGCCTGACGGTTATGCGAGCGCAACGTAATCGTCGAGGCCAGAAAGCCGTTTTCCGTCGTCGGCGTCGAAGAAGTCGATTCCGCCGTGACGCCTTCGGGCAACGGCAAATTGACAGGATGCGAATAACCCAGTGCCATGTTCAACGCTTTGGGTGTCGCTTCAGCACGATAACCAACGCCGCGCAGTTCCAGCACTTTGGCGAAACCTTCGCCCGCGCCGACAACCGCGTTGTTGAGCAAAGCGCGCGTCAGGCCGTGCAGCGACTTATGTTTCGTCGAATCGCTGGGACGCGAAACGACCAGTTGGCCGTCCTGCTGCTCGACTGTAATTTCGGGATTAATCGGCGTCGTGTTAGTGCCTTTCGGCCCTTTCACATACGCCACGCCCTCTTTGATTTCAACTGTGACGCCCTTGGGAAGTGTAATGGGCGCGCGTCCAATTCGTGACATAGTTTCTCTCCGTCCTATAACGTCCGCGAAAACGGGCTACTCGCCCCTTGCGCTTCCGATTTCTGCTTTTGTTCCCAACTCGACCAATACTTCAAACCACGCGGCAAAATGAAAAACAAATCGACCAGCACAGTTCCCATCGCAAAAGGCGCAAAATCTCTGATGGACGCGCCCATAAAAAAGAGCGCCAAACCATAAATGGTGCAAGCTTCCGCTAACGCCAAAGCGACGATAGATTGAGTTTGGAACTCACTTGGCGACATCACTTGAACTGTGAAGGCTCCGAAAGTCGATACATCGCCAATTTTGCCGTTGGTCTTCAGGTACATCCAGCCGATAGATGCCAGCAAAGTAACGACGGCCATCGCTGTAAACATCCAGCGCAAAACATCGGCAGGCGGCTTGGGCGCACTTTGCGCATGAGCAGTTCGGCCTTGTGCAATGAAGAAACAAACCAAGCCATACATCGCTACAGAACCAACAATCGCGGCGAAGATTATCAGCCAAGTTTGTCGATTTGTTTGCGTCTGAACGCCTGACTTACCATTCATCGCCATAATCGAGTACTCGAAACGACGTTTAATACACTTTCGCCAGCAGTTCCCCGCCGACTCCGGCGCGTTTGGCGGCGCGGTCGGTTAAGACGCCGCGCGGTGTGGACAAAATTGCCACGCCCAGGCCGCCCAGAACGCGCTCGATGTCGCTTTTGCCGACATAAATGCGGCGTCCCGGCTTCGAGACACGCTCGATGTGCTGGATGATGCGCTCGCGCGTATCGGTATAGCGCATCGTGACTTTGATGCGGCCCTGCTTGTCATCGGGCTGCACTTCGTAATCGCCGATGTAGCCTTCTTCTTTCAAAATGCGCGCGATCTCGACTTTAATCTTCGAGGCCGGTTGCGACACTTCGGCATGGCGCGCTGTATTCGCGTTGCGAATCGCCGTCAAAAAATCGGCAATGGGATCTGTCTGCATCGTTCTGTTTTCCTCTTGCTTACCACGAGCTTTTCGTCACGCCGGGAACCAAACCGCGATGGCTCATGCCACGGAAACAAATGCGGCAAATGCCGAACTTGCGCATATAACCGCGCGGGCGTCCGCACAGATTACAGCGATTCTTCACGCGCGTGCTAAACTTCGGGTTCGCGTTCAAACGCTTGGTTTTGGCGATCTGACTTGTCTTGGCCATTGTTATTCCTAATCGTTTTGTCGAATCGAGTACTCGATTCTCTTTACTCGCTCATCAATTCCTGCGCGGTCGCTTCGCCCGCCGCTTTCTTCATCGGCAAGCCCAAGTGACGCAACAGGAAACGTGCTTCGTCGTCGTTTTGCGCGCTGGTCACAAACGTGATGTCCATGCCGCGCGTCTTGACAACGTTATCCACATTAATTTCCGGGAAGATGAGCTGCTCGCGCACGCCCATCGAAAAATTGCCGCGCCCGTCAAAGCTCTTATCGGAAACGCCCTGGAAGTCGCGGATTCGAGGCAGCGCCGCATGAATCAGGCGATGCACGAATTCCCACATCCGGTCGCCGCGCAAAGTAACAACGCAGCCAATCGGCATTCCTTCGCGGATTTTGAAGTTGGCGATGGATTTCTTCGCGCGGCGAATCGACGGCTTCTGGCCAGTAATCGTCGCCAGATCGGTCGCAGCCGCGTCAATCAACTTGGCGTCGTCTTTGGCGTCACCGACGCCCATGTTGACGACAACCTTTTCCAGCCGAGGCACCCGCATCATGTTACTGTAATTGAATTGCTTCTGCAATGCCTCGATCACGGATTTTTCGTAATGTTCTTTCAGTTGCGGTGTCATTTCTTCCTCAAAGACAACGCGCTGCAAATCGAACTGTCGCTCTCAGGGTTTTCGCCTGTTCGAGTACTCGATTCACTCTCGCCGTCTTCGTTAATTCGTTTGCATGTGTCGCGTACCAGCGACTTTCTACTTTGCCAGCGAGTGAACTCGCGGCTGAGCGGCTTTTGCCGCGTCGTCGGCCTACGCCGACGAAAAACATTCGCAGTCTTGCGTCGACGCAGGCCGATCCGCCTAAGGGCACCCGCGTTGCGCAGCAACGCCCAGCCGCGAGTTCACTCGCAGGCATTGTCTCAGCCAATAAGTTCGCCGCTCTTGGCGATGCGAACTTTCTTGCCATCTTTGGCCGTCTGCATTTTCACGCGCGTCGCTTTCTTCGTTTTGGGATCAACCAGCGCGACTTTTGAGCGATCAATCGGGAATGGTTTTTCAACAACTTCCTGGCCTTGTCCGCCTGGCCCACCCTGCGCTTTGCGCTGACGATCTTTCATCACGTTGACGCCTTCGACCACGACTTTGCCTTCCTGACGCAAAACGCTCAAGACTTTGCGCGGCGTGTTGCTTCTCGCAGCGCCTGACAAAACGATCACATCGTCGCCAGTTTTAATGCCCAGAACGCGGCGGCGCGGTTCGGGCGCTCGTTTGCTATGTGCCATTTATACAACCTCCGGTGCCAGGCTGACGATTTTCATAAAACGCTTATCGCGCAATTCGCGCGCGACCGGCCCGAAAATGCGCGTGCCGCGCGGGTTGCCGTCTTCGTTGATAATCACGCCAGCGTTGTCGTCAAACTTGATATGGCTGCCATCGGCGCGATTGACGCCGGTTACGGTGCGCACGATAACGACGCGCACGACCTGGCCTTTTTTCACAGTGGCGCCCGGAATCGCTTCTTTCACCGAACACATAATTTGATCGCCGATGTTGCCGAACTTGGCATTGCTGCCTTTGAGCACGCCGATGCAAAGCAGTTCGCGCGCTCCCGAATTGTCCGCAGCTCGCAGCCGCGTTTCATGCTGAATCATAATTTCTCCAGTCGGCGTTCGCAGAGTGCAGCCGACAGTGAGAGCTATCGTAGCCCGCCTGCCGCCTGCTTTCTGCCGCTGCCTACTTACTTCGCGCGTTCGACAATTTCGAGGATGCGCCAGCTCTTATCTTTAGAAATCGGTCGCGTTTCCATGATGCGCACACGGTCGCCGACTTTGCACTCGTTGGTTTCGTCGTGCGCTTTGAAACGCTTGGTGACGCGCTGTACGCGACCATACAACGGGTGACGCTTCAAACGTACAACCGCGACGACCGCTGTCTTATTCATTTTATCGCTGACAACCAAACCTTCGCGCACCTTGCGGGCGCTGCGATCTTCGCTTTCGGTCGTCGCTTCCACTGTCCCAGTTTCTTCCGCCATATTTCGTTCCTCGTTCACTTCTTAACCAATCGAGTACTCGATCCGCGCTTTATGTTTGTTCAGAACCCTGAGCGTAAGCGACGGGTGAAGTAAAAGTTCTATCAAATTGGTACTTCACCCGTCGCTTACGCTCGGGGTTCTTGATTAAACCGTTGCCGCTTTGCGTTCGCGGGCGCCCAATTCGGTGTGAATACGGGCGACCATTTTGCGAATCGCGCGCAGGCGCATCGGGTTTTCGACGTTCTGCATGATCGCTTGCGTGCGCAAGTTCAAAATTTCCATTTCCACGTCGCGCAAGATTTCGCGCAATTCGGTTTCACCAGCTTCGCGCAAACGTTCGCGTTGCTCGTAAACCTTGACCGGCTTGGCGCCGCTCAAATACTTATTCAGATCCGCCACTGGCCGCCTCCTCTTCGCGCAAGATGAACTTCGCCTTCATCGGCAGTTTCATCGCAGCGCGGCGCATTGCTTCTTTCGCCAGTTCAGGGCTGACGCCGTTCATTTCAAAAATCACGCGGCCCGGCTTGATAACCACGACCCAGTATTCCGGCAAACCTTTGCCCGAACCCATGCGCGTTTCCGCTGGCTTTTCCGTGACGGGCTTGTCGGGGAAAACGCGAATCCACACTTTTCCGCCACGCTTGATGTAGCTCGTCATCGC
The DNA here is from genome assembly GCA_965277285.1 of Abditibacteriaceae bacterium. GTDB lineage: Bacteria > Armatimonadota > Abditibacteriia > Abditibacteriales > Abditibacteriaceae > DASVUS01. The sequence continues at coordinate 1,706,827 of OZ255721.1, forward strand.
AATACGCGCCGATTCGATTTGACGCGAGGTCAACCAACCGACTTCCTGCGCTTGCAAACCATATTGTCCAAATGCGACCGTGTTGCCACGAGTCGCCAGACCGCTGCGCCGACCGCGCTGCTGCTTGCGATATTTCGTCCGCTTCGGCATTAACATGAGAATTTCTCCTTATCGAGTACTCGAATTCCCAATCGCCTTAGCGACGGTCATTGCTGTAATCTTCTTCGACTTCGCGTCTGCGCTGACGACCGCGCGCCAATCCTGCGACGGGCGTCGCTTCGTTGCCGATGATGTCGCCTTTATAAATCCAGCACTTGATGCCGATGTTGCCATAAGTCGTGGCCGCTTCAGCCGTACCGTAATCGATGTCGGCGCGCAAAGTGTGACGCGGGACTTTACCTTCGTTCGAATGCTCGTGGCGCGCGATTTCCGCACCGGCCAAACGACCCGACGCTTCGATGCGAACGCCCTCGGCGCCTTCTTTCATCACGCGTTGGAGCGTTTGTCGAATTGCACGACGGAAGGCGACGCGGCGCTCGATCTGCTGCGCGATGCTTTCCGCAACCAGTTTGGCGTCCAAGTTCGGCTGACGAATTTCTTCGACCGTGACGCGCACATCGCGCCCGACCAATTTGTTCAGCTTCTTCTGCAACTCTTCGATGTCGCGTCCGCGCTGGCCGATGATGACGCCAGGTTTCGCGGTGTGTAACTTAACCAGAACGCGATTGGCAGTGCGCTCGATTTCGATCTTGGACAAAGCCGGATCGTTGGAACGTTCGCGCGACGAGGCTTTCTGCGGCTTCGGCTTCAAAACCTTGGCGATGTAGCGACGCAGCTTCTCGTCTTCCAACAAGAACTCTTTGTAGTTTTCTTTTGAATACCAACGGCTCTGCCAGGTCTTGATGATTCCCAGTCGCAGGCCGTAAGGATGAATTTTCTGACCCATTATGCTTTCTCCTCGACTACGACTGTGATGTGGCTCATGCGCTTCATAATCTGATCGGCGCGGCCACGGCTACGCGGCAGGAAACGCTTCAAGGTTTTACCCTTGTCGATCATAATCGTCTTGACGATCAGTCGGTCTTCGTTCAAGCCTTCGTTGTTGGTCGCATTCGCTGCCGCGCTCTTGATGACTTTGGCCAGAATCGGCGACGCGATATGCGAATCCAAGCGCAAAACGTCCTGCGCTTCGATGACCGGCATCCCCATCACCAATTTCGCCACGCGGCGTACTTTGAGCGGCGTCATGCGAAGGTCACGTAAAATTGCTTTTGCCATAATTTTGTAATCCTTCGCCTTAGCGACCAGCGCGCTCCGTATGTCCGCCGTGACGCTTGAAAGTGCGCGACGGCGAAAACTCGCCCAGTTTGTGACCGACCATGTTCTCTTGAACGAAAACCGGAATGTGCTTGCGGCCATCGTAAACCGCAATTGTGTGTCCCAGCATTTCGGGGAAGATGGTCGAACGACGGCTCCACGATTTGATGATGCGCTTGTCGCCGCTCTGGTTCATTTGCACGATGCGCTTCATCAGCGATTCATCGCAAAACGGCCCTTTTTTCAGTGAACGTCCCATAAATCACTCCAGTAAAGAGTAAAGGTTAAAGAATGATGCGTTCGAGTACTCGATACCCGTCACTTTCCATTCTTAACTCTTCACTTATTTTTGTCCCCGGCGGCGAACGATCATCTTGCTGCTCGGTTTATTCTTTTTGCGCGTCTTGAAGCCAATCGCTTTGACGCCGGTCGCACTGACCGGGCCGCTCTTGCGGCGTCCAACAGGAGCTCGGCCTTCGCCACCACCGTGCGGGTGATCGTTCGGGTTCATCGCTTTTCCACGAACGTGCGGCTTGACGCCCTTATGACGCATACGACCAGCGTTGCCCCACACGATACTTTCATGCTCGGCGTTACCGACTGTGCCAATCGTGGCGCGGCATTCGCGCGATACCAAACGCGTTTCGCCCGAGGGCAAGCGCAACAAAGCGAACTTGCCTTCTTTGGCTTGCAGAACCGCACTTGTTCCCGCCGAACGCGCCAGCTGCGCACCGTGTCCGGGCTGCATTTCGATGCAATGCACCGTCGTGCCGACAGGAATGCGCTCCAGCGTCAGACAGTGTCCGGTGCGAATATCGGCATCGGCGCCATTGGCCACCGTGTCGCCAGCTTTCAAGCCTTCGGGCGCGATGATGTAGCTTTTCTCGCCATCCGAGTACTCGATAAGCGCGATGCGGCTGGTGCGGTTCGGATCGTATTCGATGGCCGTGACGGTGGCGACAACGCCTTCCTTGCGGCGCTTGAAGTCGATAATGCGATACAAGCGCTTGTGTCCGCCGCCGCGATTCTTCATCGTCAGGCGACCTTGATTGTTGCGACCGCCGTTCTTGGGAAGCGGTGCGGTCAGTGATTTTTCCGGGCGCTTCTTGGTCAGATTTTCGGTTGTCAGAACCGTCATCGAACGGCGCGCCGGGCTGGTTGGATTAAAAGATTTAACTGCCATGATGTCTCAACTTTCCCCTTTAAGCGCCTTCAAAAACTTCTTTCAACTTCGCGTCATTGGAACCCGGCGCGAGAGAAACAATCGCCTTTTTCCAGTCGGCGGCTTTGCCCTGACGACCGCGACCAACACGCTTCAGCTTGCCTTTGACGGTCAGCGTGTTGACGCCTTGGACTTGAACGCCATAAGCGCGCTCGACGGCCTGGCGGATTTCAATTTTGTTCGCGCTGGTCTTGCAACGGAACGAGTAGCGTCCGGCCTGGCTCAAGCGCACGCTTTTTTCTGTGATGAGCGGTCGCTCAATAATTTCGTAAAGTGGCTTGCTCATGCGCTTACCTCCGTTCCGGTACTCGATTGGCCCTTGCCTTCGATGCGCGCGCTCAATTCGTCCCAAGCGCTACGCGTGCAAACGACCGCTTCGCTGCGCAAAACATCCGTAATGCCCGTCTGATTAACGGCCTGCACCACGACTTTGGGAAGATTGCGCGCCGAAAGCGTGATGTTGGCGTCCGCTTCGCTCGTCAACAGCAAAACTTTCTTGCCGCTCAATTGCATTGTGCTCAACAACGTCACGATTTCCTTGGTCTTGGGCGCGCTCATCGAAATGCCGTCGAGAACGAACAAAACATCGTTTTGCAAGCGCGAGTTGAGCACGGTGCGAAACGCGGACTGGCGCATTTTGCGCGGCGTGTCCTGCGAATAATCGCGCGGCTTCGGGCCGTGAACGACGCCGCCGCCACGCATGTGCGGCACGCGCTTGTCGCCCTGACGCGAGCGACCTGTTCCCTTCTGCTTGCGAATCTTGACGCCCGAACCACGCACTTCGTCGCGTCGTAGCGTGCTTGCCGTTCCCTGACGACGACCCGCCGCTTCCGCGATTGCGACCTGATGGACTAAGGCCATCTTCGCATTCGCATTGGCGAGTTTGTCAGGCGCGGACAATGTGCCCGCCGAACCCTTCGCGTTAAATAATTGAATCTCTGCCATCTTGCCTCTCTTCGCGCCTCGTTGCGGTCGGACGCGGGTTACTGCTGGCCTCGACCTCAGACCACTTCGGAAGGATGAATTATGAAAGATGAAGGATGAAATTCGGAAACACTGAACTCGAACATTGCAGCATCAATTTCGAGTACTCGATTTCATCCTTCATCTTTCATAATTCATCCTTCCACTCACGCTCCGCCTTCCGGTTTCTTGTCTTGCGGAACTTTTTTCCAATCTTCCAGGAACTGATTCAAACCGCTCGTGGTCAGCGGATGCTTGGCCAGCATCTCGAAAACTTTGAACGGAATTGTTACGACATCGGCGCCGATGATGGCGGCGTCGCGCACATGGAGCGGACCGCGCGCGCTGGCGACCAAAATCTGCGTCGGGTATTTATAGTTATCGTAAATCGCGCGGATTTCGCGGATGCACTCCATGCCTTCGTGCCCGATGTCGTCCAAGCGCCCAACGAACGGCGAGATGTACGTCGCGCCCGCTTTGGCGGCAAGCAAAGCCTGCACGCTTGAAAAGCACAATGTAACGTTGGTCTTCAAGCCTTCCTCGGTCAACGTCTTGACAGTTTTCAAGCCTTCGGGAATCAGCGGCACTTTGATGACGATGTTGCTGGCGATGTCGGCATATTGATGCGCCTGATCGAGCATTCCCTGTTTGTCCAGCGCCGTGACTTCCGCCGAAACCGGGCCGGGCACGATCTTCACGATGTCGCGCAAAATTTGGTCGAAGGTCAGGCCAGTTTTCGCCACCAGGCTGGGGTTCGTCGTCACGCCGTCCAACAAGCCCCATTCCATTGCTTCACGAATTTCGTTGATGTCTGCTGTATCTAAAAAGAACTTCATCGTCGCACCGCCTTAATCGAGTACTCGATTCGAGTCGTTAGACTTTCGCGCGCTTGATCGCTTTTTCAATGCGCAACAAGCCGCCATTCGCGCCAGGAACCGCGCCTTTAACAACCAACAGGTTGCGTTGCGCATCAATTTCTACGACCTGCAAGCCTTTTTGCGTCACCAGTTCAGCGCCGAAGCGACCGGGACGACGCGAGCCAGGAAACGTACGCGCTGGATCGGTCGCGCCGTTGGAAGCCGGCTTGCGGTGAATCTTCTGACCGTGACTGGCTTTCTGACCTTTGAAGTTGTGGCGCTTCATAACGCCCGAAAAGCCGCGACCTTTGGTCGTGCCCTGAATCTTGATCGCATCGCCCGCTTTGAACAATTCGACCGTGATCGTGCCGCCTGCAGCAGGCAAATCGCCTTCGCCGCTCAGCGGGAACTCCGCCAGGTGACGCGTCGGTTGCGCTCCATACTTCTCGAAGTGACCGCGCTCCGGCTTGTTCGCTTCGCCGCGTCCGCGATGTCCGTTATCGCCGCGCCCGACTTTGGTATCTTTGCGGCCAGCTTTCAATTCGCCCAGGCCCAGCTGCACGGCTTCATAACCATCGGTTTCAACGGTTTTGTGCTGCACAACGGCACACGGCCCACATTCGATAACTGTGACGGGAACCGCGTTACCCGCGTCCGTAAAAATTGTCGTCATGCCGACTTTGCGGCCTAATAATCCATTAACTGTTGCCATCTTTTCCTCGCCAGCGGTCATCTCATCGAACACATCGAGTACTCGATTGAGGCAGACATGCGCTTTAATTTTCAGGTGTTCTGATGTCAGAACAATTACGACTTAATTTCAATATCCACACCGGACGGCAGGTTGAGGTTCATCAACTCGGTGATGGTTTTGGGATCCGGCTCCAAGATGTCGATCAAACGCTTGTGTGTGCGCATCTCGAAATGTTCCATCGACTCTTTGTCAACGAACGGCGAGCGAATCACGCAATAAATGCTTTTCTCGGTCGGCAACGGCACCGGGCCGCTGAGTTTGCTGCCAGTACGTCGCACGGTGGACACAATTTGCGCGGCGCTTTGATCGAGCAACTTATGATCGAACGCGCGCAATCGAATACGGATTTTATCGCCTGTCATATATGTTTTTCTTTCCTCTGCGAATTCCCATCAAGACTTTTCGAGTACTCGATGCTTGACCTCGCGGTTCCTTAATCTGTTTTTAGCAATTTGTCAAACGCGACAAAAAGGCCGGTGAGCCAAGTCCGTCGGCCCACCGGCCTGATTGGTTGCAGCTTACTTCGTGATCTTGGTAACGACACCCGCACCGACTGTGCGGCCACCTTCGCGGATCGCAAAGCGCAAACCTTCTTCCATCGCGATTGGTGCGAGGAGTTGGATGTGCATTTTCACGTTATCGCCCGGCATCACCATTTCGGCGCCGCCCAAGTCATCGACCGAACCCGTAACGTCGGTCGTGCGGAAGTAGAACTGAGGACGATAATTCTTGAAGAACGGCGTGTGACGTCCGCCTTCTTCCTTCGACAGGACATAAACTTCGGCGTCGAATTCGGTGTGCGGCGTGATCGAACCCGGCTTGCAAACGACCTGACCGCGCTCCAAATCGTCGCGCTTCAGACCGCGCAACAAAGCGCCGCAGTTGTAGCCAGCGACCGCTGTGTCCAACGACTTGTTGAACATTTCCAAACCTGTGACAGCCGTCTTCTGCGTGTCGCGGATACCGACGATTTCAACTTCTTCGCCGACTTTGATCTGACCGCGCTCGATACGACCTGTCGCCACCGTACCACGACCAGAAATCGTGAACACGTCTTCGACCGACATCAGGAACGGCTTGTCGATTTCGCGTTCCGGCTCGGGAACATACGAGTCCAACGCGTCCATCAAAGCCTGAATCGGCGCTTCGTCTTCAGCCGTCGTGCCGTTCAAAGCCTTCAAGCCCGAACCGCGAATGATCGGAATATCGTCGCCGGGGAAGTCGTACTTCGACAGCAATTCGCGCATTTCCAACTCGACCAATTCCAGCAGTTCTTCGTCATCGACCATGTCGACTTTGTTCAAGAAGACCACGATGTAAGGAACGCCGACCTGCTTGGCCAGCAGAATATGCTCGCGCGTCTGCGGCATCGGGCCGTCAGCGGCGGACACAACCAAAATCGCGCCGTCCATCTGCGCGGCGCCGGTGATCATGTTTTTCACATAGTCGGCGTGTCCCGGGCAATCGACGTGCGCGTAGTGGCGATTTTCGGTTTCGTATTCGACGTGCGCGGTCGCAATCGTGATACCGCGCTCGCGCTCTTCGGGAGCTTTGTCGATCTGATCGAAGGCGACGTTTTTGGCGAAACCTTTCTTCGCCTGAACTTTGGTGATCGCGGCGGTCAGGGTCGTTTTGCCATGGTCGACGTGACCGATGGTGCCGACGTTAACGTGCGGCTTTTTGCTTTCGTACTTCTGCTTGGCCATCTCTGCTAATCCTCCGAGAAATCGGTGCCGAATATTCGGTCTGTTTCCGTTGTAATTTCTAAACCGTCTTCTTACAACACTTTTCCATCTCAGCGCGCATCAGAGCGTGACCAAAAGACGAAAAAGAAGCCATCCACGAAACGGCAATTATAACTGTCTCGCGCGGGTGCGTCAACGTTTCCAAACCGTTTGACAGGTGTTTCGCAGGCGTTTCAAAACGTTGGTGCGCCGTGTGAAAAGTCACTAAAAAACCTTTGCCGTGATCGCGTTCGAGTACTCGAAAGCCTCGCCTGCGATGCGCGTGCAAAGGTGTGGCACGCCTGCAATGGTTTGTTTCGTTGAGCGTTCGTCGATTGACGTTCGTGAGACGATTCCAGCGGCGCTTTTCGCTTGAGCTGAAAGCTCTTGCCTTGTGACGCCGCCCATTCATTATATAAGGACGTAAGCCCGAATGCAACGGTCAGCACAAATGTTTTCGATAATTTCGCCCATTTCTCCGCAACTCTGGAGACAAGTTCTAGTTAATGGCTTGGGTGGCAAGAGATTGAACCATCTAAAAAAGAACCCTGAGCGTCAGCGACGGGTGAACGTAAATTCGTTCTACGTTACATTTCACCCGTCGCTGACGCTCAGGGTTCTTTCAATTGACTCACTCAATTGGACATGACCCGGTTTTTCCGAGCAATTTTGTAGTGAGCATTAAAGGCTTGTTAAGAACCGTGAGGAACTACAATCAAGGCATCTATTTTGCGCCATGACGCGCGCCCTTGCAAGGCAATTATCGAGCAGAAAAGGTGTTTTATTTTTCTGCTGAAGACGTTTTAGAAACGACGCGGAGGAAAGAAATTTGCGGATTTTATTTGTTGATGATATGAGCGACACGCGCGAACTGTTTCGCATGGCTTTGAAGCTTCACGGAGTGGAAACGCGCCTGGCCGAAGACGGCAAGGAAGCGGTTTCCGCCGTGCAGCAGGAACGATTTGACGCGATTATTATGGATGTGGAAATGCCGCGCATGAACGGCTGGGACGCCGTGCGCGCCATTCGCCTGCTGCAAAATGGGCAGAACATTCCCATTATTATGTTTACGGCGTACGGCAACGGCGAAAACCATCGGCGCGCCATCGAAAGCGGCGCCAACGATTTGTGGTTCAAACCGATTTTGCCCAAAGACATGATCTCAAGATTGAGCGCTTATATATCGTAAAACGCCATTGCAAAAGCCATCGAGTACTCGAACCTTCGAGTACTCGATTTTTGTTTGCATGGGTTAGAATAGCAAGCGGTTTCAAAAGGCGATTTATGCGTTTCTGGATGGTTTATGGCTGGTATCAGTTTCAGCTTCTTTTCATGAAAGATGCGCCTCGAATGCGGGCGCAAAAGCGCGTGCATCTGCGTTCTTTGCTGCTGCAATCGGAGCGTTACGAGATGGCGTCGCAAGAAATTCGCGGCGACATCGAACGCGCTCACAGCACCAAGAAGTTCGGACTCGAGTTCAAGTTGCGCCTCGATCTGGCGCGTTGTTTTCTCAAAATGGAGCAGAAAGAGGAAGCCGCGCTCGAGCAGCAACGCGCCTGGGATTGTTTGAAGACTTTGATACTCAGCAAACAATTTGAGCAGGCCGAACGCAGCTACGAACACGCGATCAAGATGTTCGACGCCAGCGCGCGCATGAAAGCCAAACTCGCGCTCCACGCCGCGACCGCTTATGACAATCTCAAAGATTGGGAAAACTCTCTCCGCTGGGCGCAACGCGCTATCGAGTACTCGAATGCAGAATCAAACGCAGACGACAAAGACGACACGAACAATAAAGATAAAGATGACAAAGTTTCGTTCTTCGCGCCGATGATAGCCGCGATTTCCCTGAACAACCTGCAACGCGCAGCAGAAGCCGAGCCGTTTGTCCTGCGCGCGGTGAAAGCGGCGGAACATTCTGATAATCCGCAGCGAAAAGCGGTGGTGTGGGCGCAATTGGCCGCAACCCGCGCCAAGATGGACAAGCGCGATCAGGCACAGGAAGACGCACGCACGGCGCTGGGTTTCGACGCCAACAACGCGCAGGCGAACGCCGTTTGGTGCAATGGCCTGGTGGCTGAGGGCCGCGAAGAAGTCAAGCAGCAGCGTTACAATGCGGCGTGCGAACTTTTCGAGCGCGCCCGCGCGTTGCCGATGTGGGACGATCCGAAGCAAGCACTTTTTCACGTTCAGGTTCTGGTGTATTTGTCGCACGCGCACTCCGAAGCGGGACGACCAGCGCAATGCGTGCGCTGCGCCGAAGAAGCCGTCTCGTTAAAGCCAACGGGCAAGTTGCGCTTTTCGGCGCGCACTATGGCCGCTGTCGGATACGATTCTCAAGGTCAGTTGGATAAAGCCCTGGCGCATCGCCAACTCGCTTTCGATCTTGCATTAATCGAGGGCGACAATGTGCAAATTGCGTCGCAAACGGTCGGTCTGGCGATTGATCGTTACCAGCGTGGTCGCTTGGACGAATCTTATGCGATGTGCGAGCGCGCTTTGCAGTTGGACGCTTCCAGCACGCTGGCTTTGGCGCAGCAAACCGACATTCGGCGCCTGCAAGGTCGCACCGACGAAGCGCGCCGACTGGCATTGCACAAACTTGAGTTTCTCCTCGATAACGCCATCAAAAACTTCTTGTATGCGTTGGGCGAATTGAATCTGGCGTATCTCGAAGCCGAGGCCGGAAACGCGACCTTGGCGTGGCAATATCTGCAAGGAGCGCGCGCGTTTTTCGCAGCCGATACCAAACACGCCGCAAATTGCGAAGTCGCTGCGGCGTGGATTCTGGCGTTGCTGGGACAACGCGAAGACGCTTATCGAGTACTCGAACACCTGGAAGAAATCGCCGCAAGGTTTCCCGACAACCGAGTGACGCAAACAAGTTGTTGTACAACTGGCGGTCGCGCCGCTCTGGTTTTGGGAGACCACAATCGCGCGCTCGAACTGTGGCAGCGCTACATCACACTCGTCCCGATTCCAGTTCACGAGCCGACCGCATTCTGGGGCTTGGGCGAATCTTATCTTGGTTTGGGACGATGCGCAGAAGCCATAGAAGCGTTCTCACGCGCCGCCAACGTCAACTTCGAGACACATTACACGCAAGCTGCACGAGAGCGTTTGAAAGAATTGCAAGAGCAGCAATAACAAATCGAGTACTCGAACCTTCGAATACTCGCTGTATTATTGCTACGTTTCTCTTGCGCCCAATCTTCGCAACACGCCAAAGTTCAACAACAGATACCAAAAGCCACAATAAATCGTTGCGGGAGTCCAACCACCAAGAAGAACCATAGTCTTGGAAAAACCAGCATCGGCGTCATCCATACTGCTGTGTACTTTTCCAATCCAATGAGCAATAGTCGCACAATAGAGCAGACCCAGCAAACTAAAATAGAGACAGCCGTAAGAAGCCACAATTTGTTTGATGAAAGAAGAAAAGACCGACCACCATCATAAAAACCGGAACAATGAGCGCCGCCGAAAACAACTCGTTTGAACTCATATTTTGCTCTCTATGGTTTGCTTTAAGCGAAGGCGCCCGTCGGTCGATTATGGCCGCATTCCAAAACCTCATCGTTTTGCATCACACAAACACTTTCGTAATCTCCATCCACGCAAACACTGGTGTATTCTTTATCAATCTGGGTGTGATACCAGAAGTCGCCGCTCGTACTTTCAACTTTGATGTAGAAACTTTCGCCAGGCAAAAGCCAGTAATCTTCACCCCAAGGCTCCAACATGACAAGCATGATATGCGAACGCGAATTACCAATAGAAAGGTTTTGTCGGAATTTTCGTCCAATTTCGCTCATTGCTATCATCCCTTGAAATAATCAATCTTCATCGCGCTTCTGACAGCTTCCATCGTTTCTTGCGCGCGCTCGTGGCCTCGATTTGTGCCGTCGCGCAAGGCTTCGGTGACGTAAGATTCGTTTTTCGAGTACTCGATTCTACGGGCGCGAATCGGTTCGAGAAACGCGTTCAGTTCGGCGGCTAATTCGCGCTTGACTTGAACATCGCCCAGCAGCGGTTTGCCTTTTTCGTTTTCGCCGCCTTTGCGATACAGTTCTTTCAATTCTTCGACGCGCGCTTTGTTTTGGGCAAAAGCATCGAGGTACGTGAAAACCGGATTGTTTTCGACGTTGCCAGGTTCGCGGCCTGTAATGCGATTCGGATCGGTGAACATCGCCATCACTTTTTTGGTAACGGTCACTTCGTCGTCGGCCAGATAAATCGTGTTGCCGATGCTTTTGCTCATTTTGGCGCCGCCGTCGGTGCCAGGAAGACGACCAAATTCACCGTACATTCCTTCGGGAAGCGTCAAGGTCTCGCCGTACAGCGCGTTGAACTTTTCCACGATGTCGCGCGACAATTCGATCATCGGTTTCTGATCGTTGCCAACCGGAACCAAGTGCGCGCCAAACGCCGTGATGTCGGCGGCTTGCGAGACCGGATAGCAGAAAAATCCCAGTCGCAGATCATGCTCCATGTTCTTCTGCGCGATTTCGGCTTTAACCGTCGGATTGCGCTCGACACGCGCCAGAGTAATCAGATTCATGTAATAAATCGTCAGTTCGGCGATTTCTGGAATCATGGATTGAATGACGAAGGCGCACTTTTGAGGATCAAGCCCGACCGCCAAATAATCCAATGCGACTTCGCGGATGTTTTGTTTCAACATTTCCGGCGTGGCGAAATTGTCGGTTAAAGCCTGCACATCGGCTATTAAGATGTAGGTTTCATATTCGTCTTGCAGCGCGACGCGATTGGCCAGACTGCCGACATAATGCCCGATATGAAGTTTTCCGGTTGGCCTGTCGCCGGTGAGAATGCGTTTTTTCATGCTCTTAATTTAACCGCCAAGACGCCAGGCGCGCCAAGAAGTGGAAGAATCGAGTACTCGATGCGGCACTTTTAGCTGTTCCTCCAAACAGTTCGACACGCTACACTGCCTGACATGATCGAACAAAATGGGGACACGCAGCGGCGCCAGTTCGCCAGCGATAATTATTCGGGCGTTTGCCCCGAAGCATGGCAAGCTTTAACCGAAGCCAATCACGGACACGCGCCCAGTTACGGCGAAGATGTGTGGACGCGCCAGGCTTCCGACCTGATACGCGACGTTTTTGAAACCGATTGCGAAGTGTTTTTCGTGTTCAATGGCACGGCGGCTAACTCGCTTGCCTTATCTTCGTTGTGTCGTTCGTACCATAGCATTTTGTGCCACGAAACCGCGCATATCGAAACCGATGAATGCGGCGCACCCGAATTTTTCTCGAACGGAACCAAAGTTCTGCTGGTGCCAGGCCGCGATGGTAAAATCGCGCCCGACCAAATCGAACGCATGGTGCAGCGTCGCCGCGACGTTCATTATCCCAAGCCACGCGTGGTCAGCGTGACGCAAGCGACGGAACTCGGCACCGTTTACTCCGTAGACGAATTGCAGGCCATTGGTGAAGCCGCGGCGCGCTGCGATTTGTATATGCACATGGACGGCGCGCGCTTCGCCAATGCAGTGGCGACTTTAGGCGTGGCGCCGCGTGCTATCACATGGGAAGTGGGCGTCGATGTTTTGTGTTTTGGCGCCACCAAAAACGGCTCGTCGGTGGGCGAAGCCGTCATTTTCTTTAATCACGAACTGGCGAAGGAATTTGAATTTCGCTGCAAACAGTCGGGGCAATTGGCTTCCAAGATGCGCTTTTTGACGGCGCCCTGGGTTGGCCTATTACAAGATGGCGCCTGGCTCAAATATGCGTCGCACGCTAACGCGATGGCGGCTTTGCTCGAACAGCGTTTGCGCGAGTTGTCCGTTGTCGAGATTTTATTGCCGCGCCAAGCCAACTCGGTTTTCGTGCAATTCTCAGCGGGAATGAAAGACGCTCTTCATGCTCGTGGTTGGAAGTTTTACAGCTTCATCGGCCAGGGCGGATGTCGCTTGATGTGTTCCTGGGACACCACGACAGAAGATGTGGAAGCTCTGGTTTCCGACGTCAAGGCGTTGCTGTAGAGTGCGCCGAAACCGACGCGAAAGCCGGAGGAAAAGCAATCGAGTACTCGATATGCGTCACGGCTTGCGTCCTAAACGGTTTTTGGCGATGTTGCGAACCGCGCGGCTGATGCCCGTTTCGGCCAACACTTCCAATTGCTGGCGCGAAATGCTGGAGGATTGAACGAGACTACGCTCGAAAACGGTATCTCGTCTTTCCCGTATTTCGGTAAATGCGGCCGCTGAAACACTGTCGAGTTCAAGTTCGCGCGACATTTTGTTGCGCCAAATTGTTTTCTGCAAATGCGGCTCATCAAACGCCGGATGTGCGATGATGTTTTCGTATTGTTCTGCTGCAAGTCCACGCCACAGCAGCAAGTCTCGCAACGCGGAACTCGCCATCATTTGGTCTTCATCCAATTGGCACAGCTCAATATATTGCGCGATTTGCTCGTCGCTCAGTCTTTCGTGGGAGGCGAGAACTGTTTTGAACGCGAGATAACGATGATGTTCCAAGCTTTGCCAACCATCATCGTCACGTTGCCAGTTCTTGAAACGTTCGATTTGCTGCTCGAAAAAAGCCGACGGCAACAAATCGGGTTCAAACCATTGCGGATGGAAGTGAAGTGTGTCAATGGCTTCTTGCATGATGTTTAGCGTGTTCGACTTTTGCCACCTCACGCCTTCGCTTTTTCCAACAATTTCAACTGCCATCCTACGACCTGCGCGCCATCTTCGCCGCTGACCCACAAGGTTTCTTCGCCACGCACGGCGCGCACGAAATTGCCAACCAATGTATCGACGAAATCCGGCAATTCGAGTACTCGATGCGCGCTTTGCAAATACGCGCGAAACTCGCCGCGTTCGTTGTTGCGCGCCGCATAATCCACGGTTTGGCCGTTGATTTCAAAAACACGTTTGGGAACGGCGCGCGCTTCGTTCAAGGCGACGTGAATCTGTGTTTCGATTGAGCGTTTACCGTCATTCAATTGAAAAGCGGCGTTGCTGTCGCTTTCGCGCACGTCGCATTTGGCACTTGCCCAATCAATTTCACTTTGAGGAACCAGGCGACGCAAAACACTCAAAGGATGCGGCGCAAGGTCGAGCCAAACGTCGTCGAAAGTGCGTCCGTGCTTCAGGTTTTTGGTTTCCATCGTCATCGAAAAAGATTCGATTTCGTCCGCACTGTTCAAGTTGCACAATTCCAATAGCAAAGGCGCGCACGTCGCGTATTGCATTTGTGTTCCGAACACAAGGTTGCGCGATTTGGCTTCTGCGACCAGTTTTGCGGCGCTTTCGATCAGTTCATCCAAAGGCAAACCCGACCACGCATCGCTGCCAACCAGTGGTTTTTCGCACAAAACGTGCGCGCCACTTTCCAGACATTGCATGACGTGTTGAAAGTGCAAATGCGGCGGCGAAGAAACACAAACCGCGTCCGGCTTCTCGCGGTTCAGCATCGCTTGAACATCGGTGTAACCTTCGCCTGCAAAGCCAATGGTGTTCTGCAAAGCCAATCGAGTACTCGAAACGCTTTCGGGCGACGAACCGGCGAAGGCGACGATTTCGCAGCCGTGACCATGAAACCAGCGCGCATGATTTTTGCCGATGCCGCTGGCGCCGATAATCGCCACGCGCAAGGTTTTGTTGATTTTATTTTGTGTTTCGTTTTGCATCAAGGTCAAGACGGCCTCCTTATTTCAACCAACGGATAAGCGACCAGGCGCGCTAAAGGCGGCTCCCAAACGTCCGTTTCGCGCGGCGGCTCCAAGCGCAAGGTCAGTTCGAGCGAGACTTCCTCTTCGTCACCACGCGCCGCTGGCAATGCGAGATCGAAGCCGATGGGCGGCGCGAAACGTCGCCCCAGAAATTGTCCGTTTACCCACGCTTCGGCCACGTTTTCGGGTTTGTGCAGCGTCGAGGCCGCGACTTCCAAACGCACGAGACAAGCGCGCCAGGCGGCGGGAACACGGACGGTTTTCGAGTACTCGACTTGCGTTTCGTCCCACGCATTGCGATGAGGTTCCACATCCCAATCGTCCAGCAAAAGCGGCGCTGGAACAACGACTTCTGCGCCGTGCCACCACGACAATTTGCGGTCCTGTCGAATGGCGATCATCGGCTGGCCACTTTGCGTCGCGTGACCGCGCGCTGTTTTGCCGTCGAAACTTTCCACCACGAAATTAGCGCTTTCGCCATGTGGCTGCACAGCTTGAGGCACAGCTTGAGGCGCGTTTTGGTCGCTTTGCGGATCGGTCGCTATGACCAAAAGCCGGGTTTCGCCGGGTGCCATTTGCAGCGTCAGCGCCAGGCCGCCACCTTCATCGACAGGCAAAGGCATCCACAGCGGACAGCGTGCGCTCGAACCTTTCCAGGCGTCGCGTTCTTCGACTTGCACGCATTGCCCGGGACGCAGAACGAGATTGATTTTCGCGGTTTCATCGCGCAGGTTCCACAACCAAAACAAGCTGCCGTTGGGCGCGACGCGGCGCGTGTAACGAAAATCGCGCGCCTGCGTTTCGATGTCGGGCGACAAACTTTCGGTCAAAATCGGGCGCACGCGCAGACGTGCATCGTCGCGGTCGAGATTGAGGCGTGGCTGATAAGTCGCAATGCGTCCGCCCAGCGCGGTTTGGCGCAAAATTGGATAGCCGACAGACGACGGCGCCAGCATTTGCAATTCGCTCAGCTCAGTACCTTCGCGCCGATAGCCTTCGTAAATGTCCTCAATAGTGCAGCGCGTTTGCGTTTCCAGATGACGTTCTTGTTCTTCGTCGCGCCCGATTTCGCTCCATCGCGGCAACAATCCAAGACAAATAATTTTGCCTCCGCGCAAAGAAAACTCTTCCAATTTCGCCCAGGTCGCGCGCGATAAACACGTCACAGACGGCAAGATAATGACTTCGAGAGACGCGCTTCCCACTTGCAAAAGCGAGGTCGGGCGCGTTCTCTGACGCGCATCGAGTACTCGATCTTCAAGCGTCGCATTTTGAATGGCGTCTTCGGACAAAAACAACCAGTCGAAGCGCAAATCGTCCAACCAATCGGCGATGTCGGCCACATCTTCCTCGACCCAGCGCACAAAACGATGACCTTTAGGATGATGATGCGCCCACGCCGAACGCATCGGCCAGACCACGCCGACGCGCGCGCCACTTTGCCCGCCGCGCAACACTTCGACCTGGCGCTCAATATAAGGATGAAGCAGTTGAGCGTGCGACACGCTTTCATTTTGTCGCGTATCTTTCAGGGCGACTTCAAAACGCGTCGCGCCGGCCAGCAAATAACGATGCCACTCGGACAAACGCGCCGCTTCGGAAAAAGCGACCGTAACGCGCGTCGCATCGCCGCCAACATCGGATTTCAGCGACGCCAAAGAAGTCATCAAACGCACTAAAATCGTGTTCGACGAATGGCGTAGCGCGTTCTTCCAGTCGTTTTGCTTGTCGTTTTCCGCTTCAATTTCGACGACGACATCGGTGGTGCCTTGCGCCAGCGTCACAATCGCGCCGTATCGCGCCACCAAGCGGTTCAAATTTGCGGCACGAAAACGCCACTGCAAGCGAACGCCGGTTTCCTGCGCCCAATTTTCCCAACTTTGCGCGAAGTTTTCGCGGAGCAGCGTCGCCACGGTTTGCCAAAATTGTTGGCGCACGCGCACCGCGCCTTTGCCGGTATCCGCGACCAACGACGACAATTTTTCCGCCAAATCGCCGCCGTGCAAACTGCTAAAGCGCACCGGCAACTCGGGCGACCACGGAAAACGCTGATTCGCATCGGGCGCGTCTTCGTCCCACAAGCGTGGAACTTCGACCGAAACGCCCGCCACAACGTCGCGCAATTCGGGTGTCACAACGCTTTGCCAGGCGATTCGAGTACTCGAAATGATATTTTCAACGGCGCCGTGATTGAGAGGATCGAAGGCGCGCGTCGCGTCCTGTTCCTGGCGCCAACCGTAAATGCGCGCATCGAACTCAATAGGCTCGCCGCTTTGTCCGTGTTTGATTTGCGTTTGGGCGCGCGGCCATGACAAGTCGCCGTTCGTCCGGCGCGGCACAATCGTCAAAGCCAAAGTTGCATCGTCCGGCTGCGGTTCATAACCTGCCGCGACATCCCACGCGCGATAAGTGGCATACGGCGCACCTTTGCCTTGCACGCCGACGCCATCGTTCGAGTACTCGATGCGCAGCCACGCCTTCAAATTATTTTCGCCGCACTTTTGCAAAGCCGCGCGCGTCGCGTCCCAGGACGTTTCGTCCAAACTCAACGGCAAAACGACGCCTCCATAAGCTCGCTGCACCATTTGGTCAAAGGCATCGCGCAAGGCACCTTCGTTCTCGATTTCCTTGCGGGAAAGCGACAAATAAACCGGATTCGCAACATTGTTGGACAAATTCGCGGAAGAATTCATGGTACGTTCAGTTTAACGAAGCAACCGAAGAAAATGGGAAGAAAGAGTTGCCCGTTTGAAATGGAACAATGAAGTGAGTTTTCGTAACGAACCCGAAGCGTAAGCGACGGGCTTAAATAATAGTTTCATGTGGCTATTACTTAAGCCCGTCGCTTACGCTTCGGGTTCGTTATCGAACGAATTCATCAACGAGGACACCAAAAAGAAAACGCCGCCGTCTGAAACTCTTACGAGTGACAGGCGACGGCGTTTATAATGCTCGGTGGTTGCGTCAGATTCGTCCTAACCCGACTGAATAGCGAAGCCATTTTCGTCTGGTCAAACAACGGGTGAATCGCGGCCACCTCGACGTTCGGTTTCCGTTACCGGAACTGAAGGTCGAGCGAGTTAAGACTCGCCACCACCTCGCCCAGATCGTTTACTTGAAATCTTGACCACCTCCTTGCTGGATTAACTTAAATATACAACCTGTCAAAATGGCGGTCAAGAGCAATTGAAAATTGTCAAAGAAACTCCAAATACTCTTCTTGAAAACATCGAGTACTCGATGCAAATTAGTTATGCTTTGAGTGGTTTCCTGCTTCCTCGCCGCCGCGCATTTTAGTCCGCCAATCTTTTATTTTCTTGTGAAACGATTACGCATTTTGCATTTGGAAGACGATGCCGACGACGCGGAAATAGCGTGCGCGACTTTGCGCGACGCCGGTTTGGATGCCGACTGCAAGCGCGTCGACAATTGGCCCGAATTTCAGCGCGAATTGCACGACGGTGGTTTCGACCTAGTTCTGGCCGATTATTCGTTGCCTACTTTCGATGGCGAGAAAGCACTGGCTTTGGCGCAACAAGTTTGCCCCAACGTGCCGTTTTTATTTTTGTCGGGCGCCATGGGCGAAGAGCGCGCTATTGAAACCCTCAAAAACGGCGCCACTGATTACATTCTGAAGCATCGCCTGGAACGCTTGCCGAACGCGGTTCGCCGCGCCTTGGCCGAATCGCAGACGCGTATAGCACGCGCTCGAGCGCAGGAAGCCTTGCTGTTTTTGGCGGGTGCGGGCGGTATTCTGGGAACTTCGCTTGATTTTGAAACGACGCTGCAAAATTTGGCGCAACTCGCCGTGCCGTTTTTGGCCGATTTGTGCATCGTCGATGTGTTGAGCGAGGAAGACGAACAAATTATTGCTGTTGGACATCTCGTCCCATCGCGCGCCGAAAGCGTGCGCCAAATGCGTGAGCGCTATCCTCTCGATGCGAAAAAAGATGGCGTCTCAGAAATTTTGCGCAGCGGACGTTCGCGCTTGATGCCGCGCTTCAACGAAGGACGTTTGCGTCGTTATGCGCGTGACGAAGAGCATTTGCGCTTGATGCTCGCCATGAAATTGCATTCGGTCATCGTGGTGCCATTGGAAGCGCGCGGTCGCACGCTGGGCATGATCACCTTTGCCACCACGAGCGACGGCAGCGCGCGCCGCTACGACGAACACGATCTGGCGCTCGCCGAGAATCTCGCCGGACGCGCGGCTTTAGCCGTCGATAACGCGCGCCTTTACCGCGAAACACAAGGCGCCTTGCGCGCGCGCGACGAGTTTTTGGCCACGCTGTCGCATGAATTGCGCACGCCTCTCAACGCGATGCTGGGTTGGACGCAGCTCCTGCGCTCGGGCGCGCTCGATGAAACGATGACTGGCCAGGCTTTGGAAATTATTGAGCGCAACACCAAAGCGCAAGGTCAATTGATCGAAGATTTGCTGGAAGTATCGCGCATCATCACCGGAAAATTGCGCCTTGAAGTGCGACCCGTCGAATTGAACACGGTCATTTCCGATGCTTTGGAATCGGTTCGGCTGTCGGCGGACGCCAAAGGCATCGCGCTCGAGTACGCGAAACAAAGCGATTCCACCATCTCGGGCGATGCGCATCGTTTGCAGCAAGTCGTGTGGAACTTGCTGTCGAACGCCATCAAATTCACGCCCAAAGGCGGCGAAGTTTCCGTCGTTCTGGGACGCGCCGATTCGCACGCGCGCGTTGTCGTGCGCGATACGGGACAAGGCATCGCGCCCGATTTTTTGCCGCACGTTTTCGAGCGTTTCCGCCAGGCCGACGCATCGAGTACTCGATCTTACGGTGGTCTGGGCTTGGGTTTGGGAATTGTGCGCCATCTGGTCGAGTTGCATGGTGGAACCGTGCGCGCCGAAAGCGAAGGCGAAAATGAGGGCGCGACGTTCACCGTTTTGTTACCGCTATTGGCGCTGCAATCGACAGCGGACGAAGTCGCGTCATTGGCCGAACAACGAATGCACATCGCGCCCTCGGAACAAAATCTGCGCGAGCAAAAACTGCGTAACGTTCGCATTCTGGTGGTGGACGATCACGCGGACGCGCGAC
The DNA here is from genome assembly GCA_965277285.1 of Abditibacteriaceae bacterium. Lineage (GTDB taxonomy): Bacteria > Armatimonadota > Abditibacteriia > Abditibacteriales > Abditibacteriaceae > DASVUS01. Next base: position 1,726,446 of record OZ255721.1, read on the forward strand.
GCTTGATCGCAGCGGTGCTTCAAGGTTGCGGCGCGCAAGTCGAAGTCGCGTCGTCGGCGCGCGAAGCGTTGGACAGGTTGCAAAATGCCGATTTCGATGTGCTGGTCAGCGACATCGGAATGCCCGAAGAAGACGGCTATTCGCTAATGCGCCGCGTGCGCCAATTGGACGGTGCGCGCGGACAAATTCCGGCTCTCGCCTTGACCGCTTACGCCCGCGAAAGCGACCGCGAAAAAGCCTTGCAGTGCGGATTTCAAGGTCACGGCGTCAAACCCCTCGAACCCGCCAAACTGGTCGAATTGGTCGCGCGACTGGCGGGAAGAGATGAATTTCAAACAACTTGAACTTAGTCGCTGCACCAGAAGCAATCGAGTACTCAACGCTCACTGGCTTTCATGGAGCGGACGGCTGCCGAGAGTTTGTCAATCTCATTAAATGGGAACTCTTTGCCGATAAGATCCTTCAATTCTTCTTCGGGATAACGCGACCGCAAGCCTTGCAACGCCCGCCAGAAGGGGAGACAAACTTCCTCATAGGTTCCTCTGAGAACAAGTTGGTTGCGTTCGTCATAGTGAACACGAAGTTTTATATTTTCCATGTCGCGTTCAAATATCAACTCCAGTGGATCCGGTTGATATTGCCAAACGCAAATAAATGTGCCACGTTGCGACATTGCGGCGTGCAAAGCCAAAGTCAATTTCCAAAAACCTTCGCCAAACGTCGTGATGATGCACGAAAGCTGTTGCGTAGAAGTCGCAATTGTGATGTCAATTGACCTGTTGGACGGCTCACCAAATTGCACTTTGAGTTTGCTCATGCCGGTAGTTTACAAGGAAGAATCGAGTACTCGATGCGCGCACTTTGCTACAATGCAACCTGATCCCAAATTTGGAGAACGAAATGGCAGCGAACGAAAAAATACGCGTCGGAATTATCGGCGCGGGCATTGGCGCGAATCATATCAAAGGTTTCAAAGCCGTCAAAGAAGCCGAAATCGTCGGTTTGTGCGACCTCAACACCGAGCGCGCGCAGAAAACCGCCGAAGCGCAAGGTTTGAAAATCCCGATTTACGGCGACTTCCACGAAATGCTGGACAAAGTCGACGCGGTTTCGATTGGCGTCCCGAACACTCTGCACCGCGATGTTGCAGTCGCTTGCATGGACGCTGGCAAGCACGTTTTATGCGAAAAACCGCTGGCGATGAACGTCGGGGAAGCGCAGGACATCGCGGACGCAGCCAGTCGCAACAACGTGAAATGTATGGTTGGTCAAGTGATGCGTTTTCGTCCCGATTCGCAGTTCATCAAGCATCGAGTACTCGATGGCGACTTGGGCAAGGTTTATTACGCGCGCAGCGGAATGCTTCGCAAGCGCGGCATTCCGGGTTACGGCGGCTGGTTCACCACCAAAGCGATGAGCGGCGGCGGCCCTTTGATCGACATCGGCGTGCATATGCTCGATCTCGCGTGGTGGCTGTGCGGCTGCCCGAAACCCCTCACCGTCAGCGGTTCGACTTTCGCCGAGTTCGGGCCAAAAGGCAAAGGTCTGGGCAACTGGATGAACGATCAATGGAAAGGTCGCAAGCCCGAAGGTACCTTTGATGTGGAAGATTTGGCGATGGGCGTGATTCGTTTTGAAGGCGGATTAACGATCAACCTGGAAGTTTCGTGGGCGCTTAACAATCGCCAAGATTCCAGTTGGTGCCAGATTTTCGGCAACGAAGGCGGCGCTGAATGGGGCGACAACACGGGAATTTTCACCGATAAAGGCGACGTTCAAACCACGCTCAATCCGAAGTTGCCGTCGTCGGAAGAATGGCCAGGCGAAATGCAGCACTTCGTGAACGCGATCTTGAATGATACGACGCCCGATCCAGATGCTAACCAAGGCGTGACGATGATCAAAATGCTGAGCGGCATCTACGAAAGCGCCGCGCTGGGCCGCGAAATCGAAGTCAAATAAAGTTCACCGCAGAGGACGTGGAGAGCGCGGAGTGCAACAGAGTACTCGAAATTATCACTTTGTCATTCTGAGCGCAGCGAAGAATCTCATTGCAGTAAGATTCTTCGCTGCGCTCAGAATGACAAAGTGACAGTTTCGTCGTTTGTCTTCTTCCTTTTCCTTCGCGCTCTTCGCGTCCTTCGCGGTGCAGTACTTTGGAGAAGTTGGATGAACATCAAAATTATTCCTCGTCCCGTTCACGCTTTGCTCGATTACACATGGAGCGGCGCTCTTGCCACGGCGCCCAAAGTCTTCGGTTTTGAAGATGAACCAGCCGCCGTCAAATTGTGCAAAATGCAAGGTAGTCTGGTCGCAGCCGCCAGCGCATTAACGCGCTATGAACTGGGCACCATCAAAATCATTCCCTTTCGCACGCACTTGAAGTTGGACGCGATTGGCGCGGTTCTGGGAATCGCTTCGCCGTGGCTACTTGGTTTTTCGGAAAATAAAAAAGCGCGCAACACGGTTCTGGCATTTTTCCTGATCGAAGCGCTCGTCGTTTTGCTCAGTCAGACCGACGAGATGGAGTAACGATGCTTCATCGAGTACTCGAACGCGCGTTCGTTTCGCTGGGCGCCGCTGTTTTGCTCGCGTCGTGTTCTCGGACGCCGAATCAGTCAACGGATGCGCGCGACATTGTTCCCGTTGCCGCAACGCTAACGGTCGCCAGACATCAAACATCGCGGCGACAAATGCAGGCGTTGAAGATTGTTGCGGCGGCGCGGACGCAAGTTGGCGATCTTTATGACGCATCGTATGTGGACATGAAATATCCCAACGGCGATGTCCCGCGCGGGCGTGGCGCCTGCACCGATGTGATAGTTCGCGCGCTGCGCGCTGTCGGCTACGACCTGCAAAAGCTGATTCACGAAGACAAAAAACGTCATCCCAGCGTGTATCCCGCGAAGTGGCGCGCCAGTCGCGCCGATACCAACATCGACCAGCGCCGCGTTCCCAACCAGAAAGTTTTCTTCGCGCGCTACGGGAAAACGTTAACCAACGTTGTCAATTCGAGTACTCGAAACCAGTGGCAAGCCGGCGATATTGTGCAATGGAAGTTTGAAAACGGACTCGATCATACGGGCATTATTTCCGACAAACTCAACGCGCAAGGCTGGCCGTTGGTGATCCACAATGTCGATGGCTGCGCCGAAAACGATGTGCTGACCGCGTGGAAAATTGTCGGGCATTACCGCTTTCCCATGCAATGAGTGATAAGTGGTACGAGCGATTCGCCGAAACGCCCGTACGCATGACAAGCGCGGATTACTCAGTCCTCACCGCTTTCTTTCCATGTTCTTCGATTCCCATTGTCACCTGACGAGCGAACAACTTGCGCCGCAATTCGACGACGTTTTGGGCCGCGCCCAGAGCGCGAACGTGACGCGAATTCTCAATATCGCTGATAATTTAGCGTCCGCAAATGCTGCCAACGAGCAAGCAGGAATCGCGCGCCATCGCGGTTTTTTGATGTGGGCGACGGCGGGCGTTCATCCGCAAAACGCCAACGAGTACTCGAACCAATCGGGAAGCGAACTGCACGAATTGTTGAACGAAGAATATTGTGTGGCGGTTGGCGAAATCGGCCTTGATTATTTTTACGACGAGGCGCATCCGCACCATCCGGGCGCGACGCGCGAACATCAGCAAAAGGTTTTTCGCGCGCAAATCGAAATCGCGCTTGAACGCGATTTGCCCGTTGTCATTCACAACCGCGACGCCGACCAAGACTTATTAAGAATCGTCGGAGATTATCCACACTTGCGCGGCGTTTTTCATTGCTTTGGTTCTTCAGTCGAAGTTGCGCATCGAGTACTCGAGTCGGGGTTTTATTTAGGTTTCACGGGAATCGTCACCTTCAAAAACGCGCAAATCGTGCGCGATGTGGCGAGGATTTGTCCGCTGAATCGAATGTTAATTGAAACCGATGCGCCGTATCTGGCGCCCGTTCCGTTTCGCGGCAAGACGAACGAACCGTCGTTTGTGCCGCGCGTGGCGGAAACTCTGGCGACTTTGCGCGAACTTTCGATGGAAGAAATCGGCGCGGTTACGACGCGCAATGCCATTGAACTTTTTCGCTTGTAGATAGAAGGCGGGGCTGTCCGTCAGCTTTCGGTGCGCGCAATGGGTTGCAGGCTGCGCGACGATTTGGCGCTCATTGGCACGACGTTGATGGAACCGTCGGCTTCCAAAACCGCGAACTTGACGGTATCAACATCGGCTTCGCCGCGCTGATGAATCGCCTGCAAAACATCGGCGTGCGTCAAGCCGACGCGGATCATATTTTCTTCCACAAAATGCCCGAAATGGACCAGTACAATTGGGCCTCCGCCGATGAGATGGCGCAATTTCTTCGAGCGATAAAAAATCAAGGCCATGATGTGGTTCAAGGCCAAAAGTGTCGCTGCGGAAACCAAACCCGCAGGCAAAGACGTGTTTCCCGCCACCATCGCGGTTTCGACAGCGCTGCCCAGCAAAATGATAATCACTAGGTCGAGTACTGTTAATTGTCCCAGATGACGGCGCCCCAAAAAGCGCAGGCTAAGGATAAGAAAGAAGTAAATCGCGCACGTATGGAGGAACACAGCCAGCAAAGCGTGATGCGGATGCCACAGAGAAAACAATTCGCAAACTCCTAACTAAAACGTCATAAAGGTGCGGCGACTTCGTTAGGTAACGTCGGTTTCCCGGCTTTATCACTTTCGTAGAGAGAATTTTCATGTGGCAAAAGTGGCTGAACGACATTTTTTCTCATCCCGATTGGCACGGCGCGCTCGCTATTGCGGGCAAAACGACCGTGATTTATTTCTTCCTGGTCGCCGGTTTGCGTTTGTCGGGCAAGCGTGAACTCGGGCAGATGAATATCTACGACCTGGTTTTGATTATCGTGCTGGCGAACGCAGTTCAAAACTCGATGGTCGGCGATGATACCACGCTTTTCGGCGGCATCGTGGCCGCGCTTGTTCTGCTGTTCTGGAACCGCGTTTTTTCGTTTCTGCTGGATCGCTCGCCCAAAATCGAGAAATACATGGTCGGCGAGCCGGTGCTGATTTTGAACGATGGCGAGCTGATCGCCGACCGAATGCGGCGCGAAGGCGTAACGCGCGAACAAGTGCTGGCCGCCCTGCGCGAACACGGCTTGAACAGTTGCGATCAAGCGCATATGTGCGTTTTAGAAGTCGATGGCACGATCAGCGTGGTTCCCAAAGACGCCGATGTACGCCGCACGCATCGCCACTTCAAAGCCTTGCGCGTAACTTAAGTGCGTAGATCATAAGTGCGTAAATAAAGTAAGGGAGACACCAAACTCGCAGTCTGTCATTCTGAGCGAAGCGAAGAATCTAACTTCGGGTTTAGATTCTTCGCTTCGCTCAGAATGACAGACTGCGAGTTTTCAGACGTGTCTTTTGCTGATCTTGCAAAACTTTTTCTATAGTTTCTGAGTTATGTCGCTTTCGAGTACTGGAAATTCGCTTTATGACACCTGACAGCCAACTCTGGTTTTTATCAGTTATCGCCGCTCGCAGCGCGCTTGTTCTGCTGATTTTATCCATTGGCCTGCGCGTGATGGGCAAGCGCCAAAGCGGACAGATGAACGTGTACGACGCCGCTTTGATTCTGCTGATCGCCAACGCCGTGCAAAATGCGATGACCAAAGGCGACGGACATTTGTTCGTCGGCTTCGCTTCGGCAGGCGCCTTGATGCTGGTCGGGCGCTTGTTCACGGTCGCCTTTGTGCGCTTACCGAAATTGCGCGAGTATCTGATTGGGACGCCGACGGTTTTAGTCAGCGACGGTCATTTGGTTTTGCCAAATATGAAGCGCGAGCACGTTTCCAAAGAACAGCTTTGCACGGCTTTGCGTGAGCACAGCATGAAAGATTTCCGCGAAGTCAAATTGGCAATTTTGGAAGTCGATGGCACCATCAGCGTGATCGGAATGGAAGAACCGTCGGAACGCACGCCGCGCCATTTTCGTGCGCTTCGCCTGCCATAATCGAGTACTCGAATGAGGAAAAACGGCAGGAGTTTGTAGGGGTTTGGCGTGCCAAGCCCGAAAGCGCAGAACGGAGGAGCGGGCTTGGCACGCCAAACCCCTACACAATGCGACAACTTCATTAAAAATGCTCTAAAGGACAACCACAATTGAATATCGTCGAAGCGTCGCGCTCTTATGAAAAATGGCTGGGTCAACATCTTGATTTAGTCGCCAATGATCTGCGACAAAAACACGCATTGATGGCGTCCGCGCCGTTTCCCTTTTTGCGAGCGACCTATTATCGCTGGGCGCAAACTTGGCCGCTCGCCTGCCCCGAACTGGCGAAGGCGCCGCGTGTTTTGGCTGTCGCCGATTTGCATTTGGAAAATTTCGGTACCTGGCGCGATCAGGAAGGACGTTTGGTCTGGGGCGTCAACGATTTCGACGAGGCATTCGATCTTCCCTACACCAACGATCTGGTGCGACTGGCGTGCAGCATCGCGCTGGCTTTAGAAAGCGAAACCGCCTTAAAGATCAAACTCAAAAAAGCGTGCGGACAGCTTTTAGATGGCTATTTGACGACCTTGCGCAACGGCGTCAGCGCGGCAAAACCTTTCATTCTAGCCGAAGCAAATGAATGGCTGCTGGCCATTGCACAGCGTGAAATCGCGCAGCCAGAAGCGTTCTGGAAAAAACTGGCGACGCCGACGCCCAACGCTAAAGCCCTCAAATCGCCCAAGCGTTTGGACGAAGCCAAAGCCGTCATCGCGCCGCTCTTGCCAAACAACTTCACGGAAACGCGATGGAAGCAGCGCCAGGCCGGAATGGGCAGCCTGGGACGCCAACGTTTCGTCGTTATCGGCGAATGGCAAGGCGGCACCATCGCGCGCGAAGCCAAAGCGTGGGCGCCTTCCGCGTCGTATTGGGCGCAAAGTTATCCTTTGGACGAACACATATCGAGTACTCGAAACGCGAGCGAAGATAAAGGACATGGCGAAAAATCGCACATCGAGCAGATCGTCGGGAGCGCGGTTCGTTGTCCCGACCCGTATTTCAAAGTCGCCGATAAATGGGTGGTGCGTCGACTGGCGCCCGATTGCACCAAACTCGAAATCGCTAATCTGCCTCTGAACCAGGTCGAAGAACTTTTCACCGCGATGGGACGAGAAACCGCCAACATCCATTGGGGCACGCCAAAAGCGATCCCAAGAATCCTCAAAGACGCCGAATCACGCTCCTCGCACTGGCTTTACGACGCCGCGCAAACGATGGCGAAACAAGTGACCAAAGAATGTCAGCAATGGCAACGACGACGATGACAGCCGACTTTCGCTGATTCAACCGACACCTTTTTATTCGCTATTCCCCCTCACAAATCACCGCCAACAACGGATCGCCGCGATGATTTGGCGGCGTGCGTCGTTCGCCGCGAACGTTCGACCAACCAGCATCGCGCGCATAATTTTCGACCAATTGCAGATGACCTGCGTCGTCTGTCGCCTGCCAGATGGCGACGGCTTTAGTTGGAAAGCAACGATTGGAAAATGTGATGACTAATGGCGCTGCGGCGCGACAAACGCGGCGCACTTCGCGCAAAACGTCCACTGGTTTTTGCAGATATTGAATCGAAACGCAAATCGTCGCGCCGTCGAATTCGTTGTCGTCAAAGGGCAAAATCGTGTTTTCGTTCAGGTTTTGCACGACAAAAGAGTTTAATCGCGTATTCGCCGCGAGTTCTTCGCGGTTCAAGCCCAAGCCGAAGACTTTCGAGTACTCGATGTCCGGCGGCAAGTGCGAAATCCAACTGCTCATCAAATCTAAAATCGCGCCGCCAACAGGCAACGTTTCGCGGTAAAGTTGCGTCACGGCTTCAATAGCCAGTTCGTCGATGTGCGTCACGAAACGCGGCGTTTGGTAGAAAAGCTCATCGTTTGTGTTGTCAAAGCGTGCAAAAGCGCGCGGTGGAAGAAAAGACATGGGAACTCAAATCGTTACTTGGACATTCTTGCAATTAGAAAAACCAGACCAAAGCCGAACATCAAACTGTTGAGCGGCCAGATAAGAAAGAAGGCCGAATATTCCGCATTTTGGTGCCATATCAATTTCGCCAAAGGCATCAGCGGAAATTCGAGTGCCGAATAAACCGTGTGAAAGAAAATTTCGAGAGGATAAGGCGTCTGAGGAGAAAAACGCCGCTTGTGGAGAACTGCGACAGAAAGATAAAGCAGACTGAATAAGATCGTCGCAATATAATGCAGGCATCCGACTCCACAACCCGCAGCCCGATTGCTATTCTGTTCTTTCATTGTTCACCGTCTCCACGACAAGAATCGAGTACTCGAATTATCCTCGCTTATTTTAACGTTAGAGTTGTATTTCACCGCGTTCATTGTCACTGATAAGGCACTTTGTTTGCTATCTTTTTACGCATTCACTTGCAGGCGCGCATTCAGCCGCGCCTGTTTTCTTGAGAGGAACTTTTCATGGATAACACACCGAATAGCGGGCCGGTCGTCAACATTGGCAAGAAAAATCGCCTTGCGTCATTGATCGGCGGCGGCGCGCTGGCGCTTTATGGATTGAGCAAGCGCAGCGTTGGCGGAACGTTGCTGGCGTTTGTCGGCGGCACTTTGGTTTATCGCGGCATGACGGGACATTGCGACGTTTGCGAACTGATGGGCAAAAACCAGAGCGTCGAAAGTTTCGGCGGCGAACACGCACAAAACGCCGATATTCCCGGACATGGCGGCATTCTGGTTCACAAAGTCGTGACCATCAACAAACCGGCGGAAGAACTTTATGCATTCTGGCGCAAGCTGGAAAACCTGCCGCAGTTTATGAACCATCTGCAAAGCGTCGAGGAAACCGACGCCACGCATTCGCACTGGGTCGCCAAAGCTCCAGCGGGCAGCAGCGTTTCATGGGACGCCGAAGTCATCCGCGACAACCCGAGCGAACTCATTGCCTGGCGCTCGGTCGAAGGCAGCACGATTCCCAATAGCGGCAGCGTGCGCTTTGTGCCGACAGACAACGGAACACAGGTCAAAGTCAACATCGAATATCAGCCGCCAGGCGGCGTGATTGGCGCGGCGTTCGCCAAATTGTTCGGTGAAGAACCGCAGCAACAAGTCAACGAAGATTTGCTGCGCTTCAAGCAATTGATGGAAACCGGCGAAGTCACTACCAACGGGCGCGAAGATTCCGGCGACGGAAAGTAATATCGAGTACTCGAAGTTGAGTTTGTAGGGGCGCAGCATGCTGCGCCCCTACTTTCGTAAAAGGAGAAATCACATGAAAGCTGTTGTCTGGCATGGCAAGCACGACGTGCGCGTGGATGAAGTTCCCGATCCGAAAATCGTCAACCCGCGCGACGCAATTATTAAGATCACCACGACGGCGATTTGCGGCAGCGATTTGCATCTTTATGACGGCGTGATTATGACGATGCAGCGCGGCGATGTGTTGGGTCACGAATTCATGGGCGAAGTCGTCGAAGTCGGCTCCAGCACCAATTTGCAAAAGGGCGACCGCGTGATCGTGCCGTTCAATATAGCCTGCGGCAACTGTCATTATTGCAACAAGCAAGTGTTTTCGGCCTGCGACAATTCCAACCCGAACGGCGCGCTCAGCGAAAAGATTTACGGCTATCCCGCCGCGGGAATGTATGGCTATTCGCATATGTTTGGCGGCTACAACGGCGGACAGGCCGAATATGTGCGCGTGCCCTACTCCGACGTGAACCCACTCAAAATCCCCGAAGGCTTGAGCGACGAACAGGTTCTTTTTCTCACTGATATTTTCCCAACAGGCTACATGGCGGCGGAAAACTGCAACATTCAAAAGGGCGATACGATTGCGATTTGGGGCGCCGGGCCGGTCGGACAGTTCGCCATTCGCAGCGCCTTTTTGCTGGGCGCCAAACGCGTCATTTCGATTGACAATATTCCCGAACGATTGGAACTGGCGAAGCAAGGCGGCGCAGAAGCGCTTAATTTCGATACGGTGAATACGATTCAGGAACTGAAAGAAATGACGGGCGGACGCGGCCCCGAAGCGTGCATTGATGCGGTTGGCATGGAAGCGCACGGCACCGATCTGGGCAACATCTACGACTACACCAAGCAGGCGTTACGTATGTCGGCGGATCGCCCAAACGTGCTGCGCCAGATGATGCTCGCCTGCGGCAAAGGCGGCACGCTCTCGATTCCAGGCGTTTATGCCGGTGTCATCGACAAAGTGCCGTTCGGCATTGCCTTTGGCAAAGGTCTCACGTTCAAGATGGGACAAACGCACGTTCAGAAATATCTGCCGACACTTTTGAAACACATTCAAGACGGCGACATCGACCCGACGTTTGTTATCACGCACCGCCTGAAGCTGGAAGAAGCGCCGCAAGCGTATGAAACCTTCAAACACAAGCGCGATCATTGCATCAAAGTCGTAATGACACCGTGAGCCAGAGAGCAGCGACAGGAGGCAGGAAGCAGAACCGTAGACTCTTATAGAACCCCAAGTGTAAGCGCAGGGCTAATGTGACAATTACGTCAGCCCCGCGCTTAAACTTGGGGTTCGTTTCTTGTAGCCTTTGATTCTTTACCTACCACATCAACCAAAAGTCACGCTATCGAGTACTCGATAGCGTGACTTTTTCGCGTCTTTGGCGGACGATTTACTTCAAGTCGATTTGTTCATTTTCGCCGACGTTGGATTTGTCGCGAGTGATGATCGCTTTAGCGAAACCAATGGCGTGCGCGATTCCGCTGCTTGGCGAATCCCAGTATTCGGCGTGTTCGACGTGAACTTTGAGCAGCGCGATGTCGGGCGTATCAACGCCATCGGGAAACCACGCCTTCAACGACGGCTGCCATAATTCTTTGATTTTGTCTTTGTCGCGCACCAGTTCAGCTTTGCCGGAAAGCGAAACGTAAGTCTGCGATTTAGGTTGCGCAAACGAAGCGTTGACGCGATGATCGCCTTCGATTTCGTGGACTTTGTGCGATGCGCCGTAAGTGAAGAACCACAAATCGCCGTCAAACTCGACTTCGCCGTTGACCGACATCGGGCGCGAATGCAAATCGCCGCTTTCGTTCAGCGTCGTCAGCATACAAAAATCGATGTCCTTGACCAAATCGCGGATTTTATGCAGTTTCTCGTCATGTGTCATTTCAGTTTTGTTGTCGCTCATCGTTTTTCTCCTTGAACTATCCACGCCAAACGTCGCAATTTCGCTTCCAGAACCGCCATATTCGAGTACTCGAATCGCTTTTTTGTTACATTGAAAGCTATGCGTTTCGCCGTCATCTCCGATATTCATTCCAATCTGCCCGCTTTGCTGGCCGTTGACGAAGACCTGAAAACAATTCGTCCCGATTTCGTCATCGTGGCGGGCGATTTCATCAATCGTGGGCCGCAACCGCGCGAAGTGCTGGCGTTTCTGCTGGAAAAAGGTTGGCCTTTGTTGCGCGGCAATCACGAAGATTATGTGATCGCGCAATGTGAAGGTTTCGCGCCGGACGACATTCGCGCCAATCCCGTCTGGCGACCCGCGCAGTGGACAGCCGAGCAATTGAACAAAGACGACAGCGCCATCAAAACTTTGCCGCTGACCATGACGCTGGAAGCACCGCACTCCAATCGAGTACTCGAAAACAAGATTTTGATCGCGCACGGTACGCCACAAGTCAACAACGACGGCGTTTTCGAGAAGACAACCGACGGCGAACTGCGCCAAATGCTGCGCGACAATCCGCCATCGCTCTTCATCTGCGCGCACACGCACGTCGCGCTGATTCGTGAAATCGACGCGGCTTTGGTCGTCAACGTCGGCGCCGTCGGCCTGCCCTTCAACGGCGATCCGCGCGCGCAATACGGCGTTTTTACGTGGGAAAATAACGCGTGGAAGGCTGAACTACGCAAGCTGGAATACGACCGAGCCGCAACATATCGCGCCTTTGAAACGGGCGGTTTTTTGGAAGATGGTGGCCCACTGGCGCGCGTCATCATGCACGAAGTCGAAACCGCCAGGCCGCATTTGGGGCCATGGGTTCGCCAGTTTTCCGAAAGTGTTCGCGGCGGTAAAATGACGGTTGCACAAGCGACTGAGGAATACTTTAAGAGCTTGTGATGACCGAAACGCAGATTGAGGCGGTCGGATGCAGCGCCGTGTTGTGTCGACATTAATCGGTTCGATGTGCTTCGACAGTAGTTGCAACCACGTATGAATCTGCAACTATGAGAACAATGATTTTGCCTGGCTCGACCACTGGCTTACCTTCTCCATAAAGAAGTGGCCGCGACGTTTTGAAGCCATGCTTTTGCATGGTGTCTTGGTAAATGCCAATGAGAGGCTCTGGCCCATCAGCTAATTTGCCATAACCGCCAGCTATCAAATCTTCTAAATTATGAGAATAATTAACGAACCGTGAGAAAGGAAACCATTTACCCACCAGCTTTTGATGAGCTTGCCACAACTCACCAACAACACCTATTGCAGATTCGTTTGAACTGTTGAACCACAAAGTAAAATGTGGCTTAATGTACGGCCAAAGCAAAATATGATTGTCGGTTACTTCGATATAACTTCCCCAGCCAAACTTAATCTTATGTTCGCGTTCTGACCGGCACACAAGGCTCCACTTCTGTCTGGCATCATCGCCTCCGGTGTTTACCTCGATAAGGATTTCTAAATCTTCGTTGTCATTTTGCCAAGCGGCACCAATGACACAGATACCGCCGTTTTCCTCATAATCCAATGTTGCGGTCAATTTGAGCAGTTCTTCTAACATGGATTTTATTATGACGAATTCAACCAAGCCGCGCGTAGGTACAACGACCAAGCTCATGCGCTGCAAGCCCGAATTGAAGCAAGGCACAAGTGAAACGTAGGGACGTAGGCAGTCGAGTACATCGCCGCGTTAATTTGCTGTTAATGCACCATTAGCCTGCTTTAGCCCAACGGATGCGTCTCAAATCAATGCTAATTGAGAACAATGGTTCATCATCACCATGGACTTTGCAGGTTCTAAAATAAAAAGTCTGTTTGCCGCAATATATATAACGACCCATACATTTACCATCAGATCGATAATTAAAGCCCGAACGGAACTCACCATTTTGCCCTGACTTGGCTAACATTAACAGTTCTCCAAATGTCTTTGATTTCCGGTCAAGTAACAATTCCGCTGGTGGCTCTCCAGTCACCATATCATCAGCTTCAATTTCTCTCAATATAACTCGCCTTGCAGCCCCGACTGATGGTGCCCAATAAAACTGGCTTACAAATGGGCCACCAACTGTCTCTCCTTTATAATCTTTGACAGCGTGTGCAAATACAGAATCAGCAATTTGATAAAAGTTAGGGGTAATTTCGATTGGATCAAAACCAAGCTCGTGCAACGACGAGTACTCACTAACCCCAAACAATTTTTTCCAATTGATATTTTGCATGATTCACTATTATAGGTTCATTCCACGTACTTACACAGCAAGCTAACTATGTCCTATACCGCAAAGTCGTTCCGCTTAAATGCGTGGCTTACGCCTATTATTATGTCGCAAAATGAATTGCGAACACTACCACAAGCCTTTCCAATTGACAAACTTTCAGTTTCGAGTACTCAATCCGACTTTGCTCTTCCGCGTCCTTCACGCTCTATCCCCGTTAAACTTCCGGCGTGCCGATTTTTCTTTCCGATTCCCAAAACATTCAACGCGCCGCCCAGCTTCTGCGCAATGGCGAACTGGTCGCGTTTCCAACCGAAACGGTTTATGGTTTGGGCGCTAATGCGCTTGATGCGAACGCTGTGCAGAAGATTTTCGCGGCCAAAGAACGACCAAGTTATAATCCGTTGATCGTTCATGTTCTCGATGTAGAAAGTGCGCAGAAACTTGTCACGGTTTGGCCGCAGCAAGCGCAACTTTTGGCCGAACGTTTTTGGCCAGGCGCTTTGACTTTTGTGTTGCCCAAACGCCCAATCGTGCCCGATATTGTGACGGCATCGTTGGGAAGTGTCGCGGTGCGTTCGCCGTCGCATGTGGTGGCGCGCGCTCTATTGCAAGCGTCGAAATTGCCAATTGCGGCGCCGAGCGCCAACAAGTTCACCCAACTTTCGCCAACGACAGCGACGCATGTCGAAGCCGCGCTGGGCGAACGCGTGACGATGATTTTGGATGGCGGCGATTGCGATTGCGGCATCGAATCAACCGTGCTCGATTTGACGGGCGACGTTCCGGTTCTGCTGCGTCCAGGAACGATTACGCGCGCGCAAATTGAAGAAGTTGTCGGAAAAATCAGGTTGCGCGACGAAATCGAGTACTCGAAAGACGACGCCACGCCGCGACTTTCGCCTGGCTTGATCGAACGCCATTACGCGCCGCGCGCGACGTTGAAAACATTTCAAAATGCAGTTGAATTGTCGCATCTGGTTGCGCAATCTGGCGAAGTTATAACTGGCGCGTTGTTGCTCAATAGGGGAAGCGGCGCGATTAAACATCCGATTACAATGCCGCGCAATGCCGATGATTACGCGCGCAAATTGTATCGCGCCTTGCACGATTTGGATGAGCTGGGTTGCCGTGTCGTTTTCGTGGAGGAAGTGCCGCGCGAAGCTGTTTGGGACGGCGTCCGCGACCGCTTGAAGCGCGCTTCGACGCCCGCTAAAAGCTCGTAAACAGATACGAAAACCGCTAAGCGTCCCGCTTCGAGTACTCGAAATAGGACGCTTTACTTGATTGATGTTCTGTGGCTATTGTGGCGCTTCGGTGTGAGTGTCAGCGCGTTTTTTTGATGTTGTCGCTGCTTTATTGTGCAGCCATCGCCGCGCCTGACGCACCGTTTTCGTCCATGCGCAAAGTGGCAATTGCCAGATGTAACGCACTTTCCACAAGCGCCGTAGGTAATCAGTAAAGGAAATTATTCCTAACGTGCCTGCGTTTAGATTTTTTAGGCGCGAGAACTCGCGATAGCGCAGCCACAACGCCAGCAAAGGACTGCGAGCTTCGCGTCGTTGCAACCCCGCTTTATACTCTAAGCGATCAAGGCGCAAAACCGGCAAGGCATCTATTGCCGCGATGACCTCGGCAGGAATCGGTACGTCCATTTTCTCGCTCAGGTAATGCAGCGCATCGCCGAGAGGCAAGTTTAAGCGCCGTTTGCGCGCGTGATCCACTAAACGATTCCAGTCGATATTTTCACTGGCGCGCAGTATAAGAATGACATCAGCGACCCAGTGCAGAGGCGCGACGCTGTTCCATTGAACACCATCAATGCAAGCATGGAAAATCTGGTCGGTCGGGTTCAAAGCCAGCGTTTGGACGTCGTTCACGCACGCGAGCACAGCGCCTTCCCAGAAGATGTCGTCGTCATGTGGCGCGCAACATTGCCGCAGAAGATGCAGATGCAAATTGAAGGATTGCTCGCGTTCGTTGATAAAAGGCTGCGCGAACACAGAATTCAAGGATTTTCCGTCGATCAGAACGGGCGCCTCATTTTCCTGACCGCGCGTATCCGGCTTCCAGCCCCAACTTTTTAACAATTCCACGGTGCGTGCCGCTTGCGAAGTCGGCACCATCAAGTCGAAATCGTTCATCGGACGCCAACTAATTTCTTGATAATGCAACGCAATCAGCGCCGCACCCTTCAAAATCATAGTTTGAATTCCCGCATTCTGCAATTGTTGCAAAACGGTGGCGGCACACGCGAACAACATCTGATTGTGATACCACGTATGGCGCATCACGCTTTTGAAACGTGCCATCAGCGGATCATCAATGCCTTGCGCCTTCAAATTCGCGTTAAGCAACGGCAGCAAACGCATCGAACCATAATCGACGCACTCGACATCGACCTGATTTTTCCACTGCTGCCAGGCCGCCAAACCTTCGGCGTTACGCCACAAAGCGGCGCGCAATAACAATTCTTGCTCATTTGTCGGCCAGCAGCCGCCTACATTCTCCGCCGTCATCGACTTCTCCCGTCGCAGGTTAACCATTCTTTGACATTGTTTAGTTTTTCATCAACACGCTCTTCATCATCTTCTGTCATGTTTTTCGTCATTCGAGTACTCGAACGTCACAATGTTGCCAGTGATGAGCGAAACACGTTGCGAGTGTTGCGTTCCAACGCCAAGCATGGCACCTTTGCCGGACACGTGCAAAGTCTATAATTCACTGTGTCCGGCAGCTAAAAATTGTGCCCAACGTCAGCACGACAAACTTTGCGCGGTGCGACAGTGAACCAAAATCGTTCGTGTCAAATCGTGATAGAAGGTCGGGTAATCGCTTCAATTGCAAAGCTCAAAAGATCGGTTTCTTACTCCGTGCGGTTCTTTTGTCGTTGAATTGAGCGATGTAGAGCGCGCAAAATGTTCTGGTTGTTTTCGGGTGCATTGAGCGACGTATTGGTGTCGTGAACGCGCTTGTGCAAAAGCGTTTCTTCGACAACCCAAACGGGCAACGCGAAGTCTTTGGCGCGTGCGAACCAATCGACATCTTCACCAATAGTCAACGACGCATCGAAAAGTCCGATTTTTTCAAACGCTGACCGGCGCACGACCAGAGTTTCCATAATGGGCGCGAGATGTTCGCCTTGCAAAAGTTCAGGACGAAAGCCAGCGGGAATGGCATGACCTTCTTCCAGGAAAAACCGCGCCCGCGCATACGAGTACTCGATATGCGGTTGTTCGAGCATCGGCACGACCTGACGCGAGAATTTGTTCGTCGTCCACAAATCGTCATGGGACAGAAAGGCTAACAAATCGCATTTCGCGTTCTGCACGCCGCAATTATAAGCATCGGAAACGGTGTTCCCTTCTTGCGACACAACGCGCACCAGGGGAAAAGACGACGCGATTTCGCGCGTGCTGTCGGTTGAATGTCCGTCCACCACGATGATTTCTTGCGGCGCAGCGTCTTGCTGCAGAACACTTTGAAGGGCTTGCGCGAGAAAGCGTTCGCCATTTCTGACCGCGACAATAACGCTGACAGGAAGAGTTTTTGGAAACATCAAAGAGGGAAAGTTTGTGTAGTTAATTCAGATTTCTGTAATGGCTCAGGTGGTGAGATAAATCGAACCTGTCCAAGAAGAACCCCAAGCATCAGCGACGGGTGAAACGTAAAAGTTCATTCATTTGTTACGTTTCACCCGTCGCTGACGCTCGAGGTCCTTTCCATCAGCCTATTCTATGAACTGCCGCGTGATTGGCGCACCGATTCCTTGATGCACAGCCTGAAACTTGCCAGATATTTTAATTTACAGCCGTGGTGCAAATAGATTGTAACAGGCTTCCATAACTTTGCCCCTGTCACAAAGCGGCGCGCAATAACAATTTCTGTTGTGCATTGGGCGCACAGTCACTTTCTTCCGTTTGGATCACAAAGTCACTTCTTCGCCCGTCATTTGAGTACTCGACGTTGGTTGTACTATCGACTGTTGGCGACGACGGTCGAGCGAAGCTTTGACGATGCGTACATAATCGAGATGAAATTGCCGTTTTGTCACGCCTTGATTTGTCGCGTGAACACGCCGATGCAACACGACTTGTGGCAAAACTTGGTGCGTCAGGCCGAGTTCGGTGGCGCGCGCGAACCAGTCGATGAACTCGCCAATTTGCCACGAAGTCTCGAAAAATCCCACGCGCAAAAAATCCGCCCGGCGCAGTATCATGGCGCTGGGCAAAAAAGCGGGCAGCGTTTCTTCGGGCACATGCGCCGTTGTTTCGCGCGCATCAATTTCCGGGCTGAGAAATTGTTCGACATAGCCTAAAACGATGTTCGAGCCGCCATTTTGCAACGCCTGAAGTTGCAAATGTAGTTTGTCGCCCATCCACAAATCGTCCGCATCGAGAAAAGCCAGATACTTGCCTCGCGCCTGCTGCACGCCATTGTTGCGCGCGCTGGCCGCACCATTCTGCACTTGATACGAGTACTCGATGTCGTCGAACTGCGTTGCAACACGCGCCGTTTCGTCCGTCGAGCCGTCGTCGATGACAATGATTTGCAAGTTGCCGTAGTTTTGCGCGCGCACGCTTTCCAATGCCGCACCCAGGTAGCGCACGCCGTTGTGAACTGGAACGATCACGCTGACCAAGGGCTGAGAATCAAGTGTCATGGCGCTGTTGATGTTGTAAAAAATCCTCGATAAACGGCAAAACCGCGTTTCGCTTCGACCCTAAATCCAGTGTGTAAGACGGCACGCGCCTGACCAGAGCCGAAAGCCAGTCGAAGGTTTCGCGCCCGGCGTTTGGCAACTGAAAAATCGTGCTCGGCGCCAAAGCAAGTAACGCTTGCGCGCGGCTCAAAGGCTGCATTCGCGGCGCGCCTTCGTTTGTAACACGAGGCAACAAAATCGCGCGAATCGGGAAGCCTTCGCTTAATTTATGCTTCCACAAAGGGCTGAAGAAAAACAACGCCTTCTCGTTCATCATGGTCGCTTCGTTACTCAAAGACGGTTTCAAATGCGGAAAATGCTTCGCGTCCTCGCCATGAACTTTGCCTGATGAATATAAGCTCCAAGCGCGAAATTCACCGGCCTCGTCCGACAACAGGCAATAATCGTCGGCGGCGTACAGTAAATTGGAAGTGAAAGTTTGCAACGCCGTGGATGATTTGCCCGAACCGCCGCGCCCGATCAGCAGAACACCGCCCTGCTCGTTTCCGATAGCCGCCGCATGCACCAGACGACGATTTTGCGTGGTCATCCAAGCGTGAAAAATCGGCAGCAGAGGCGCACCGCTTTCATAATAAGGCAGTTCGCGCGCGTCACGAATCCACGATATCGCGCGCTTGCGCTCCAAATCGAGCAACGTCAAAACGCCCGAACCCATGTGAAAAGTCGTGCGAAATCGTTGGTCGCTCCAACCGCGCACTTCATTGCGGATCGAGTACTCGGAATTGTGCCATGGCGTGCTGGGCATCTCAATGCCACTCGAAGTCGAGTCCCAAAGACAAACGGTGAGCGCCTCGTCATCAGGAGAAAACGGCTCGACGCTTTTATGTCGCAAAGCGGGCGTTAATCGTTGTGCCAGAACTTCGCTGGCAAAACGGAGTTGAAACTTCTGGCCCGCGATGCGATAAAAGAATTGCGAATCTGGGCCGCGAGCTTCGGCTTGCTCAAAAAGGTTTTCGACTTGCGTGAAAAATTCATGCGGCGATAGCCCACTGCCGAGAAACGAAGGTTCGTCCATCGGCGAAGGCACTGCAGCAGCAGCGAAAAAACGCGAAGGAAGAATGGGCATGAATGACAATTATGGCGCCACTGGCGATTTCTCGCGGATCGCCTTGACGTTAGGCCAGCCCGCTTCATCGACTTCATGGATCGGATCAAGCATCAACAAAGCCTGCATATCGGTGAACTTTTGCAGTTGTGGTCGCACAAAAGCACCGCGCTTTTGCACCGATTCTTCGCTTTTCGAGTACTCAATATTGTCATCGAGCGAATCGTTTTCGGACGCGGCGACTTGCGAAAGAAGTTCTTCGTCTTGCAGCTTTTGCAAAAAGGCGTCAGTTTCGCGCTGGATTTCGTCGCGTTCGGCTTCATAGAGCGCGGTCAGTTGCGTCGCAATTTGCTGAACCGAAGCGCCATTCAAAGCGAGATTCCAAATATCGGTGCCCGCGCCACCCAAACTGTAGTAGGTGCCCGCGCTTAAATTGACAATGACCACTTCATCATCGAAAGTTTCCTGAATAATTTGCGCGTGATTGGTTTTGAAACGTGTGGATTGATCCATTGCGACTTCCTCAGTTGACATCTTTATCATTATACCAGTATCACGTTTCGCGTCTATCTCAAAGGTTAAAACACTTGGTGATAGTGCGATTTTACACGCGTCCTCGAAATTTATGTGCTTAATCAGAATGTTGAAGTGGCGGTAAATCGGGCATGGGCGCGACTTCAATGGCACTTTGAATCGCACCGCGCCGACGCCGATCCAACGAGCGCTTCAGCGCATAAACAACATCCAGTTCCTTGAATGTTTTTCCGTTAGTCATATTGGCGCCATGTAAATAATAAATGAGCGTCGTTTCTTGAAGCCGCAACAACTCGATGCCACGCTCGCGGGTTTGCAAAAACCAATCGGTGTCTTCGCTAAAGCGCAGCGTTTCGTCGAATAAACCCACTTTGTCGAATACGCGCCGCCGGTAAAGCGCCGCGCCAATGAGAAACGCGACAAAAGGCTCGGTTAATTCGTCTTCGAGTACTCGAAAGACCTGCACGCGCCCCAAAACCATGTCGAGTTGCGAATTATTTTGCAGATGCTCCAGACGCAAAGCGAGCGAACCGCCCGGCCACAAATCGTCGACATCCAGAAACGCGAGAATGTCGCTTTGCGCCGCGCGGATGCCAACGTTGCGCGCCGCCGCTGGCCCCGCGTTGATTTGAGAAATCACGCGCACACCCAAAAAACCAGCCGCAATCTGCGCTGAATCATCCGTCGAGCCGTCATCGACGACGATAAATTCCGTCTGTGGCGGACATTCGCGCTGAATACAATCGAGCGCACGCGGCAAAAACTTCGCGCCATTATAAATCGGCACAATCACGCTCAGAACAGGATTTTCATTCATTCGAGTACTCGATTTGCGGGAAAATTAACGTTTCAAAGCTGCCTCTGACTACGAATCAAGAACTCCTGCCATCTTTAACGCAGTCAGCCAACCACCGCAGTACTGTCGCGCCAATTCATTCAATTCAGGATAATCTTTAGCGTGTTTCCACAGCGGTTTGCCAGCAGCATACAGCTTCTCAATCTCTTTGACAATTTGCTGGCACTCGGACGAATTCTCTCTTGGCGCCGAAAAACGGGAATCAGAAGGTTCTTGTCGTTCTGGTGCCAAATCAATTCCTGCTGCTTCGAGAGCAGTACTCCAACCACCGCAATTCTCTCGCGCTGCTTTGCTAAGAGGCGGATAGTCTTTCGCTCGCTTCCACAAAGGTTGGTTCATACTGTGCAACCTTTGAAGCTCCGCAATCACTTGTTGACATTTGGGTAGAGCCTCATCAACTTCAAAGACATACCGAGGGTTAAGGGGCTTCCACGACTTTGCTTTTAAATCAACACCCACTGTCTCAAGCGCATCGTTCCACCCCTTAAAATGTCGTCGTGCGGCACAACTCAACGATGGATAGTCTGAAGCCTTCTTCCACAAAGGTTTACCCTGGTTATGCAATTCTCTGAGTTCTGCGAGTACTTTTTCCCTCGTCCACAAAGGCTGCCGTCCAGTGAGAGGAGCTGGTGTGATAGTTTCGCCAGCCGCTGCTACAGCATTTTTCCAAGAGCCAAACATGGTTGGACGACGAGCATTATCGTAGAGGCTGGGATAGGTGTCTCTGACTGCCGACCAAGAAAGCGTGTGACTATCCTGTGCTAACTCCTGTATTTTACTGATGACTTTCTCTTTCGTCCAAACATCTCGTAGCTGGTCATAATCCACGCCAGCAGCACCAATCGCATTTTCCCAGCTACCAAACTGCTTCAATGCGCGGTGGTGCAAGTTAGGGTGCTGTGTCGAGGTAAGATTATCTCCAGCCTCAAACAAAGTTTTAATCTCTTGCAATACGTTGATTTCCCCAATCCTCTGTTGCTTGCATATAGAAGCGTAATCAATTCCAGCAGCTTCAACGGCAGCTCGCCAACTGCCAAAGTATCGAGGTATGATAGCGGATTGAATCAATGCAGAATTTTCTTTCAACATAGCCGACAGTGAAAGATCGCCACCTTTTTCTTCTATGTCTTGAATAGCCTCTATCAAAGCCAGCTTCGACCAGCGATGAACAGGTCCACGAAATCTAATATCAGCAAGGCCTAAGAGACCAGCAGCCTCAATAGCAGTTTGCCAACTTCCGAATTGATGCTTTGAAACAGCCGCTCCAAAAATCGCTGCATGATGGCGCTGCATAGCCGATGTATTTAAATCCGCGCCCTGTTTATGCAAGTCACGAATAGCAGTTACGAGAGACTCTTTAGTCCATTTCGTATTAGTTCGCTTTCTAACACTTGTATAATCAAACCCCGCAGCTTCTACAGCCTTTTCCCAAGAACCGAAACGAGTCTTTGCCAGTGCCGCAAAGAAGATCTTAGAGTGACGTTTTTTCATAGCATCAAATGATATATCTTCGCCTCGATTATGTAGTTCTCGAATTGCTTCAACTATCAGTTCTTTTGTCCATCGCATTGGTTATACCTCCACAATATCGTGCGAGAGCATAACCAATTATACCTGAGCACTAATACAACAAAACACCCGCCTCTTTCGAGAGCGGGTGTTTTATAAAAATTCACGGCGGCGGCCTACTTTCCCACACAGTTGCCCATGCAGTATCATCGGCGCTGAAGGTCTTAACTGCCGTGTTCGGAATGGGAACGGGTGTCTCCCCTTCGCTAAGACCACCGTAAAAACGGGAGGATTACCAAGTTCTCGCAGAACGAGAGCTCGATCACCCTGAAAACTGCAAAGAGAAGATTGTGAAAACCAAATTTCGTCGAGGTTCTTAAAAATTGCAAAACGTAATCAAGTCCTCGACCGATTAGTGTCACTAAGCTCCACGTGTTAACCACGCTTCCACATGTGACCTATCCACCTTGTTATCTTCAAGGGGTCTTAACCTTGCGGTGGGAAAATTAATCTTGAGGTCGGTTTCGCACTTAGATGCTTTCAGCGCTTATCCGATCCAGACTTAGCTACCCGGCGTTTACACCTGGCGGCATAACCGGTACACCAGAGGTCTGTTCATCCCGGTCCTCTCGTACTAAGGACAACGCCTCTCAATTTTCCTACGCTCATAGCAGATAGGGACCGAACTGTCTCACGACGTTCTGAACCCAGCTCGCGTGCCGCTTTAATGGGCGAACAGCCCAACCCTTGGGACCTAATACAGCCCCAGGATGCGACGAGCCGACATCGAGGTGCCAAACCTCCCCGTCGATATGGACTCTTGGGAGAGATAAGCCTGTTATCCCCGGGGTAGCTTTTATCCGTTGAGCTTCGGCGATCCCACTTTCTACCGTCGGATCACTATATCCTACTTTCGTACCTGCTCGAGATGTACCTCTCGCAGTCAAGCTCACTTATACTATTGCGCTCTTCAGACGATTGCCAACCGTCTTGAGTGAACCTTTGAACGCCTCCGTTACCGTTTAGGAGGCGACCGCCCCAGTCAAACTGCCCGTCAGACAATGTTCCTCAACCGGATCACGGTCGAGGTTAGGATCACCAAACAAGAAGGGTAGTATTCCAAGGTCGACTCCCCGTTCCCCGAAAGGAACGGATCAACGTCTCCTACCTATCCTCTGCATCTTGTTCAGTAACCCAATGCCAAACTACAGTAAAGCTCCACAGGGTCTTTCCGTCTTGCTATGAGAAACGAGCATCTTCACTCGTAGTACAATTTCGCCGAGTCCCACGTTGAGACAGCGTTCAAGTCGTTATGCCATTCGTGCAGGTCGGAACTTACCCGACAAGGAATTTCGCTACCTTAGGACCGTTATAGTTACGGCCGCCATTGACCGGTGCTTCAGTTCGATGCCTCGGCTTGCGCCTAACACCTCCCATTAACATTCCGGCATTGGGCAGGCATCAGCCCCTATACTTCGCCTTACGGCTTAGCAGAGACCTATGTTTTTGATAAACAGTCGCTTGAACCGATTCTCTGCGGCCCCTTCACCCTTCAGCAGCAAGTGCTGTCAAGTTAATGGGGCTCCCCTTCTTCCGAAGTTACGGGGAGAGATTGCCGAGTTCCTTAACGTGGGTTCTCTCGCGCGCCTGAGGATACTCTCCTCGCCTACCTGTGTCGGTTTGCGATACGGGCGCTGCAAGACGAGCGTAAAAGGCTTTTCTTGGCCGTATAGGTTTAACCACTTCGGACTAAGTCCTCGTCACTTCCCTTGGTTATAGAAGCAATCCCCCATCCAATAGAGGGTAGGCTGACCAACCGACGCACCTTGTTACAATCTTGCAACGGGGCTGGAATGTCAACCAGCTGTCCATCGCCTACGCCTTTCGGCCTCGGCTTAGGCCCGCCTGAACATCAGAGGACGAACCTTGCTGATGAAATCTTAGGCTTTCGGCGGCAAAGATTCTCACTTTGCTTTTCGCTACTCATTCCTGGATTCGCACTCGTGTTTCGTCCACCCACACTTACGTTTGAGCTTCAGCCTACTACACGACGCTCCCCTACCACTCATTGACCAGGTGTCAATGAATCCATACCTTCGGTGCCTGGCTTGAGCCCCGTTGAATTTTACGCGCGAAGTCACTCGATCAGTCCGCTATTACGCGTTGTTTAAAGGATGGCTGCTTCTAAGCCAACCTCCTGATTGTTTGTGCAACCTCACCTCGTTAACCACTTAGCCAGAACTTTGGGACCTTAGATGATGGTCTGGGCTGTTTCCCTCTCGACAATGAAGCTTATCCCCCACTGTCTGACTGCCACGTTCTAAACCAACGGCATTCAGAGTTTGATTGATTTCGGTAGGCTTGTAGGCCCCCTAGACCATTCAGTGCTTTACCACCGTTGGAAAACACGTGACGCTATACCTCAATATATTTCGGGGAGAACCAGCTATATCCGAGTTCGTTTAGCGTTTCACCACTACCCACAGCTCATCCAAAGCGTTTTCAACCGCCACTGGTTCGGGCCTTCACGATGTTTTACCATCGCTGCACCCTGTCCATGGGTAGATCACTCGGTTTCGGGTGTGTCGCATGGGACTTGTCGCGCTATTAACACTCGCTTTCGCTTCGGCTGCGGCCCTGCGGCCTTAACCTTGCCCCATACGGCAACTCCCAGGATCATTCTACAAAAGGCACGCCGTCACACTTGCTTGCGCAGTAGTGCTCCGACTGCTTGTAGGCACACGGCTTCAGGGATTGCTATTCCCCTCTCGGGGTGCTTCTCACCTTTCCCTCACGGTACTTGTTCACTATCGGTCACTTGGAGTGTTTAGCCTTAGGCAGTGGTCTGCCCAGATTCACACAGAATTTCACGGGTTCCATGTTACTCGGGTGGTTACGATCCAGATTATTCCGTTTCGCCTACAGGTCTTTCACCTTCTATGGATCTCTCTTTCCAAAAAGATTCGACTACAGAATAAATATGGTAACTGGACGGGGTCGGTTGCACTTCCCCATGTAACTCCCACGACACCTCTCACACATCGCTGCAACGCTGTATCGTGTAAAAGGTTTAGGCTGATCCCGTTTCGCTCGCCACTACTCGGGGAATCGCATTCGCTTTCTTCTCCTCCGCTTACTTAGATGTTTCAGTTCAGCGGCTTGCCTCTATCCTGACTATATATTCACCAAGAAGTTATGCAGTTTGAACTGCATAGGGTTGCCCCATTCGGGAATCTCCGGGTAAGCCTGCTAGCGGCTAACCGAAGCTTTTCGTTGCTTGCTACGCCCTTCATCGGCTCCAAGTGCCAAGGCATCCACCGTGCGCCCTTTCTAACTTGACTACGCATAATAAACTCATGCGCTTAAAAGAACTCACAATTTGATATTTCTATCAAAAGGATTATCTCGACGAAATTTACTTCTCACAATCTTCTCTATGCAGTTTTCAAGGTGTTCAGTCCAACGACTTTCAAAGCCTGAGCTTCTTCCGTCTTTAGCTGATGCGAATACCGATAGTATCGAGTACTCGAATCAATTAAGGCCTGGTTTGGGAGGTTCATAACAGCTCGTAATGAGCGTGTTTTCGTCCGGCGGCAAGAAGAAATTATACAGTTTTCAGTCTTGCTCGTCAAGGCTTTTCTCAAAACTTTTTTGAAAAGTTTTTTCAGCCTCAACAGCGAACAACAATTAAAAAGGAGTTTGTGGCGGTGACCCGGCGCTCGTCAAAAGAAGAGGAATACGGCGGCGGTGATTCGCGGAGAACTTCGGAGGATACCATCGTGTGGACAGCGTTTGGTGAACAACTGTAGCTTTCGACTTTTCCAGCTTTTCGTGTTTTTACTTCAAGGTGCGTTCGTCTTTCGTCCGGCAGCAAGAGGAGATTATAAGGCGTTCTCTCTCACTTGTCAAGAACTTTTTCAAAATATTTTTTGAAGCGTTCTCAACGTTTTCGTCCTGAAGGATGGGAAGTGTGGCGGTGACCCGGCGCTCGTTAAAGAGGAGAATACGGCGGCGGTGATTCGCGGAAGAACTTCGGAGAAACGTCGTTTGGACAGCGTTAATAACGTCTGCAACTTTCGACTGGTTCTGGCTTTTTCAGATTGACTTCAAGGTTCGTGCCGTCGCTGTCGCTCATAAACATCATCGCTTCAACGGGTGGCGAGAAAGAATGATAACGCGCTGGACGGTGGGCGTCAAGAGGTTTTTGATTATTTTTGATAGTTACGTCAAGCATTCAATTACGTATCGGCTTTGCCTCAAAGCTGCGTTTCTTGCCCAACAACGAGAAATTGTTGCAGCTATAGAAATGCTGTAAGTTTGTTTCTATGCAAATACGAAAAGAGCCCCACAGTTTCATTGCGAGGCGAGATAGAACCTGCCGCAAAGTCAAACGGTATTTCAGGCACGCGAAAGCAGGATGGTGGTTATTGTTGATAACAGTTTGCGGGGGATCTCTTTCAGCCTTATCTATCCCTGCGTCTCTAGGCCCTTATTCGTTGTGCCTTAGCTTTCTCCTGTTCTTTGGCGGCCTAGGACATTTTCATTATTTGGCACAACAAAGCCAGAATAAAGCCTTGATCCGTGCAAAGAGGCGCCGAAAAAAGCTGATATTGGGACGTTTCTTAGACAAAGGCGAACAGATAAAGAAGAAGATTGCAAATGGCGATGCCACTTTGCTAACAGTGGAAGTTGCTAATTGGAGCAAAGAAGTTGAGGAGTTCTTGTTGACAGAATTAGACCCATCTTATGTTGCAAGATTTCGCAGTATGGCAGGGCAACGCTCTGTGTTGCTCAACATAACAAATAAAGAAAATCGCCATCTTTGGATTCAGATTGACGCAAAGTTAGTGCGCTTGAGAGATTTCATTTCAGAGCATTCAATTCGCTAAAGCTAATTTTTGTAGAATCGGACTTTGCCTAGAAATCAGCCTTTACTGAACGATTTTACTGGCATTAAGCCGGATGAAGGCTTCAGCATATTCAGGATTAAAGAATTCAAAGGTATGTACGGTGCCGTGAGCACCGCAGTAGTGAACGGAAATGCCAGGCCAACAGCAGTAAATCTTCATTATTTCTCGCGCTTCGTCTTCCACTGCGTTGCATTGTGCTATCAATTCATTGGCCTGAAGTTGCGCCTTCGCTTGTGCTTCCGTTAATTGCGCCGCACGTTGCGTGGACATAAAGAAATGAGTGCCGATAGTAAGAACGCCTGCCGCCAGAAGTCCGTTAAAAATACTTGCGATGAAATGACCTGTTACCGCTCCAGCGAAAAGGCAGGCCATGTACCACATAGAGAAAATAGCGCATCCCCCAAGAGGCACAGCACTCGATACAGGCGGATTTTTAGCCGTTGAAGTTAAATCGTTGGCCTCTACGTAAAGCCTGTGGGCCGCGTTGAATATCTCCAAATGCTTCGCGCATTGCAAACAATACGGAACTGACCAATTCTCGTTTGTGATACGCACAAACCTTTGTCCACTTTTATGAGTGTGAGTGACGGTTTGACTGGTATCGGGCAAATCCCCACAACACGGACATTGGAAAGGCCAATCGAGTATTCGCGCAGACACACGAATATGAATAGGCTGCGGGTCTTGCAAGGGTGTCTGTTGCGGCGAGTTTGTTTGTGCTTGAGTGACCCAAGTGTGAACTGGCGAAGCAGTTACAGGCGGAACGGCGGGTATAAAAGGAACAGTGGACACAGGTGTCGAAGGGGTCGAACTTTGTGCTCCTACAGAGGACACGGCATCTGCCCACGGCAGACGTGCGCCGCATACATTGCAAACAATGTTCGTATACGGATTTCCCGATTGACAACTGGGGCAACTTCCCAATGCGACTGTTTTGTTTGAAGACATAAAATCTTAAATCCAATGCTCACTTTAATCAAAAAAATTGCCGATTGTAAACGCGCCGTTTTGCAACTTTGTGCCGACATTGAGAGCGGTCATCACGCAACCTTTCGAGCGATTTATTACGCGCTATTTTAGCAGTTTCAGTTATCGAGTACTCGATTATTGCGCTCGGTGTTTTCTACTGCGCTTCCTCCAGAAACTTTTCGCCTTCGGGCGAGATCGTCCATTCGCCGCGTGGCGAGCCTTGCAGCAGCAAGCCTTTTTGCGTCATTTGTTTGGCGGCGCGATAGGCGATTAAGCGCCATTGTTGCGCGGTGATGTGCGGCGTGGCCAGTCGCAGAAAATCTGTGTCGTTGGTTTGTGAGCCAACGGTTTGTCGGATAAATTGCAGCACGGTTTTCGCCTTGTCGAAGCCGCCCGCAAGTTGCAGCGTGCGCAAAATCGGGCGATAAAAGTCGTGTGCTGAAAGCCGTGAATCTTCGACGTTCGCGGTGTGGCGAGAAGGCGCGCTTGCCTCATCGCGCGCTTCGCTTTGGTCGGTGATTGCATCGAAAAGCGTCGTCATGTTTTCCATCGAGTACTCGAATTGACGCAAGCATTCCAATTGTTCGGCCAAACGTTGGCCGCTTTCGTCGTTGCGCCAATCGAAACTTTGGTTGCATTGGCGATTGATCCATTCGCAATGCGCCTTCAAGTTGTCCCGACGAGCCTCAGCGTCGCGTTGCAAAGCGAAAACCCAGCGCCACAAAACATCCAGCGCGTTGTTCGCTTCTTCGTTGTCGACACCAAAAATCGTGTCGCCTTCCGAACTGTCGCTGAGCCTTTGTTGAATTTGGTCGCGGCGTTCCTGCGACAACGGAAACTTCTTTTCCAGTTCGTTCATGCGTTTTCTCCTCGCGCGTTTTGCGTTTCAGAAACATGGTGGAACCCGATCATTTATGCTTTTTATTTGCGAACTTTCAACGCCAATCGTGCGCTCGAAGGCGTAAAATAAAAGCGTTCTTAATCTCAGGCGGAAAAAGGGAATCGAGTACTCGATATTATGACGAGCAAGCACATTGTTTTGACGACATGGGGTTCGCTGGGCGATTTGCATCCGTTTTTGGCGCTGGCCATCGAACTGCAAAAACGCGGTCATCGCGCGACGATTGCAACGAGCGAAATGTATCGCGCCAAAGTGCAGGAAACCGGCGTTGGTTTTCACGCGGTTCGTCCCGATTTGCCGACGCCGGAAGAGTTCGCCGCCATGGTGCAGCGCGTGATGAACGCTCACAGCGGCACCGAATACTTGTTTCGCGGCCTGATGATGCCGTCTTTGCGCGAAAGCTATGACGACTTGTGCGCCATCGCGCCCGATTGCGACTTGTGGCTGACGCATCCCGCGCAAATGGCCGGGCCCATTGTCGCGCAGAAATATAATCTGCGCTGGGTTTCGTGCGTGCTGGCGCCGATTTCTCTTTACTCAATGTACGAACCGCCAGTTTTGCCACGGCGAATTTTGAAAATTCTTTATCGTTTTGGCAAACCTGGCAAGCGCTTCGCGTTCTGGGCAATGCACAGAACAACGCAAAATTGGATCAAAGAAGTGCCCGCTTTACGGCGCGAAATCGGGTTGCCCAAGGGCTTGCATCCGATCTTTGAAGGCCAGTATTCGCCGCTATGCAATCTGGCTTTGTTTTCGCGCGCTCTGAGCGAACCGCAACCCGATTGGCCGAAAAATACGACGCAAACCGGCTTTATTTTCTACGACACCAAAGACGATTTCAGATGGAAGCGCGACCCTGCAACGCCGGCGGAGAATGCCGGAGAACATAACGGCGCGTTGTCGCCTGCTCTGGAGCGCTTTCTGGAAGCAGGCGAAGCGCCAATAGTCTTCACTCTGGGTTCGGCAGCCGTCATGAATCCTCGCGGTTTCTTTCATCAGAGCGCAGACGCCGCACGCTTGTTGAATCGTCGCGCCGTTTTGCTGGGCGATGTGCAAAACGCGGGCGGCGATTCGCCCGACATCGTTTCGTTCGATTACGCGCCGTACACACAGGTTTTCCCGCGCGCCTGCGCTATCGTGCATCAAGGCGGCGTCGGCACCACAGCGCAAGCCTTGCGCGCAGGCAAACCGCAACTCATCGTTCCGCAATCGCACGATCAACCCGATAACGCCGCGCGCATCGTTCTTCGCGGACTGGGAAAAACCATGCCTTTGCACGAATACCAGGCGCAACGCGTTGCGGGCGAACTTCGTCCTTTATTGGAGAATATCGAGTACTCGAATCGCGCCGCGCAAATCGGCGCACAAGTGCAACAGGAAAACGGTGTCGCCCGCGCCGCCGATGCGATTGAAGCACAGTTGAAGATTGCAATCGCTCCGCGTTAAAGCAATGGGCTGATAAAGGAGCGATCAAACTCGCAGTGTGTCATTCTGAGCGCAGCGAAGAATCTTGCTGGAGTTAGATTCTTCGCTGCGCTCAGAATGACACACTGCGAGTTTCAAGCGTTTCATTTACTTCCTCTACACTTTGCCAGAATGAGACAAACCTTCTTTGATAAGGGTTTTCCTTTTCCACATCTATCTCCCAAACTGGCTAAATTGATGCGAACATATTATCTATCCGAAGGAAGAATGAAGGACAAGGAGAGGATGAAAGTTGGTCTGGCGATTGTCGGATCGAGTACTCGAACGGCGTACAGAACGGTTTTGGTCGCAGCGTGCGCCACCGTTTTGAGGTATAGAAGAAGAGAAGCCACTTGTGGCAAGTTTGGTGGATAGACTTTTCCCAAGCGGCGGGTCGCTTTACAAGGTTTTCGCGGTTGAGGTTTCGCGGTTTTCGGGCTATGAACATTTACCATTTCAGTTTGTATCTGGGTTTCACCGGCCTGGCGAGCATGGCCGTGATGGGCGCCAGCAGCGCCGGTTCGCATGGTGGAATGCATGTCGGCGGTCATGGCGGGGCACACGGCGTTGGGCACGGCGGAGCGCATGGCGGAAGTCATGGTGCGGCGCATGGCGGCGCTCATGGGCATTCATCGGCGCAAGGTCACGGGCATTCGCATCAGCATTCGCAGCAAAGTGCGAGCAGTCGGTTTTCGCCGTTGCTTTCGATGTTGTCGCCGCGAGTTTTCTTCAGCGTCATGCTGGGATTTGGCGCAGCAGGCATTTTGGGACACAAAGCCATACACGAGCCGGAATTGATGATTCTGGCGTTGTTGTGCGGATTGGCGTTCGAGATGGTGTTGTTTCGCCCGACGTGGAACCTGGTTTTTCGCTTTGCTTCGCGTCCGGCGCGCACCTTGGAAAGCATCGTCGCCGAGGAAGCGACGGCAGTGACGGGTTTCGATGCTAACGGAAACGGTTTGGTTTCGCTGGATTTAGATGGACAATTCCGCCAATTGTTGGCGCATCTGAATGAGGAATCGCGCCAGAGTGGTCATCGTGTGCGTGTCGGTGATCGCTTGTTCGTCGAAAATGTGGACACGCAAAAGAACTCGTGCGTTGTGTCGCCCGTTGAGGCCAATTCAACGGCGCGCGTGACGGACAATTAATCCGAAGAAATTTTCGGAAGGACGGAAAGAATTATGGACAACGCCATTTATTTGGTAGTTGGAGTTTTAGTAGTCGCGCTGGTTTTGATACCGCTCATCGTATCGTCGTTTTTGCGCAGCGTCGAAGCGGGAACCATTCGCATGGTGACACGCTTGGGCGGCACTACGAGCATTTATCGCGGCCCGGGCAAATCGGTCGAAGTGCCGCTTCTGACAACTGGCACCACGTTGTCAAGCCGCGCCATCAACGTCGACCTGGACATCACCGACCAGACGGCGGACGTGGACGATCAAGGGATTCCGCGCCCGATCAAGGTTCGCGTACTCGCTTCAGCCATCGTTTCGGTCGGCGATTCGGACACCTTGATTAAGACCGCAGCGAACCGCTTTTTCTCGAAACCTGAAGCCGAGCAGATCAACATTTTGATCGACTTGCTGAGTTCTTCGGGACGACGCGCCATCAACTTGCTGACGCACGATCAATTGTTTTCGGCCAAGACCGCGCCGCCCAAACGCGCCGTGATGTCGCTGCCAAACGCGTCGTCTGTCATCAATACGCCGGACGGCAACCCCGCGAACGCCGAAGTGGTGGTCGCACCGACGACGCGCGAAGCGGTTCAAGCGGCGGAAGACGACGACGATCCTTTGGCAATTATCATTCGCAAAGCGTGCTCGAAAGAATTGACCGACCTGGGCTTAATTTTCAATTCTTTGAACATCAAAGTCGTGCAATCGGAAGTCGCTGAAGCGCGCCGTCGCCAATCGGCAGCCGAAGCGCAGGCCAACGCCGACATCGTTTCTGCACAGCAGGCGCGCCGCTCCAAAGAAGCGCAATTGGAAGCCGAACGCTCGATTTCCAACAGCCAACGCGAATTGGAACAAGCCAAAGCGGGCAACGCAGCGTTGGTCGCTGAAGCGGAAATTTTGAAGACGCAGGCGACGGAAATCGCTGAAGCGCGCCGCCGCCAAGCTTCGACCGAAGCGCAAGCAAACGCCGACATCGTGGCGACCGAACAAGCGCGCCGTGCACGTCAGGCGCAACTGGAAGCGGATCGCGCTATCTCGAATAATCAGCGCGAACTGGAACAAACGCGCGCTGAAAACGCGGCTTTGGTGGCGCAAGCCGAAGCCAAACGTCAGGACGCTTTGGCGATTCAGCGCACGGCGGAATTGCGCGCCACGCAAATCGCGCAAGCGACAGCGGACGCCGAACGCATCAAGATCGACGCGATTGCCCAGGCCGAAGCCGACGCGATTCACATCAAGCGCGTAGCCGAAGCGAACGCTGAAAGCATCCGCGAAGTCAACAAAGCGATTGCCGAAGGCGGCGAAGCGTATTTCCGCTATCGCCAAATCGAGATGATTCCGCAAATCGCGCCGTCTATCGCGCAAGCTTTGGCGCAATCGAAGCTGATCACGATTACCGGCGGCAACGACGGCAAAGGCGCGCCCGAATCGACCAGCAACAACATTTCGAGCGTCATCCAAACCGTGCTGGCCGCGCAATTGGTTTCGCGCAACAACCTGCTCGATGGCTCGCCCAACGTTCCCGCCTCAAACGGAACCAACGGCGCGCCTGACAAAGCGTAAATCGAGTACTCGATTGCCACAAAAAGCGCCGCGAGACGAACAATCTCGCGGCGCTTTTCTTTTCTAACGAACCGAAGCGTAAGCGAGGGGCTTAAGGTGCATGAACCATTACTTAAGCCCCTCGCTTACGCTTCGGGTTCGTTAGAAGAACTTATCAACTGAGTCACCATCTAAATTCTTACTGAAATTGCACGATGGCTTGTAAACTGGGCACATTATGCGAAGGACGTTTTGGAAGATTTGGACAAAAACGAACAATGAAAAGAACGCGATGAATGTATTGCGGCGCGTGTTAAAGAAGATGAATCGAGAAGCGCAGATCATTTCAGTTGAGCCTTATCCGAAAATCAACGGTTACGTTTTGTGTTTTGTCATCGAGATGGAATGCGAAGCATGGAACGATGGAATCGTTGAATGTCTTCGTATCGGCCAAAGTGTTGCTTCGAGTTGGTCAATTTACGGAGACGTTGTTGACGATCCAAGCGGTTGCTCATCGAACGTCAGCGATTCCGGCGTCGATTCTATCGAATGGAGTTTCCGATAACAAATAGTTCAATTTCCTATCTCAGCGAACGTTCGTGGAATGCGCATCGGCCTCGCGTGCTTGTCGTCGCGTGTTCGGATGGGCGCTTGCAGCAAAACGTCGATGATTTTCTGCGCAATGCTTTGAACATTGCCGATTACGACCGCTTGTATATGCCGGGCGGCCCGGGCGCTCTGGCGCAAAGCGGCTTCGAGTTCTTGCGCGCCGATCAATGGCGACGCGAAAGCGATTTTCTCATCAAAGCGCACGAGTTGGAAGAAGTCATCCTCATCTTTCACGCAGCCGCGCCTGAGGGCCCAATCGAAGCGAACTGCGCCGATTACAGTCGCAAATTGCCGACGATGAACGCGCACGCCTGCCGCGATCAGCAAGACGAAGATGCAACCGATGTTTTGCTGCGCGTTTTCAGTGCGCATTCGCACCTAAAAATGCGCGCCTTTCGCGCCGAAGTGCGCCGCGATGGAAAAGTCCAGTTCATCGACTTGCTGAGCGGAAGTAACCATGCGCCGTCGGTTGCCCAAGTCGAGCCTGCTCAAGTCGAGCCTGTCGAACCAACCGCGCGAGCCGATCTCAAGGCGTTGCCGCCAGTTCTGGCGCCGATCACCTTTACGTATCGTGTGACGGGTTCGGTGCGCGGCATCACGGGAACTTACACCGCTGAAAACGGAAACGAAGTCGCCATTCCCAACGGCGCAACTTTGCCATGGACGAAAACCGTGACAATTCCTGGCCATCTCATACACCAGCACCTCAAAGTCGCTTTATCGGCGCAAGACGCGGCGCGTTCGGGCACTCCGCTTTTGTTGGAAATGTTCGCCGACGGCAAACTCGTCAACTCGATAAAAAGCGCTGCCTCGCGCATCTTCGTCCACAAAGATTGATTATAAAACGAAGCGCTGACGCAGGATTTGGTTCTTTCGCGCTTCAAATTGACGCGATGCGCCGATTCGCGCTAAATTAAGATGTCCTTCTTCTTTGAATCAAGTTTGTAAAATCTGCGAAATGCCTTGAAAGTAGAAGTTTGTCATTCTGAGCGCAGCGAAGAATCTAACTTTACATAGATTCTTCTCTTCGCTCACAATGACAAAGTGCGGGGTTCCTGCGTTGTTTCTCGCTTTGCAAACTGATTCTCCTATCACGGCTCACGACCTTCCAATCGAGTACTCAATTCCGCGCTTTTCCAACCCTTTCGTTTCATGTTTCGTAAGCATCAAGACGCGTTTGGCGAACTGTGTTTCGCGCTGCGCAATGGCGAAATCGCGCCGACCAAAACCATCATTTGCAGCGTCACGCCCGGCGGCGGCAAAAGTTTGTTGCCGCTCATTGCGGCCAGCCAGCTTTTGCCCGCTCTGGCCGACCGCATTTGCTGGGTCGTGCCGCGTCGTGCCCTGCAAGCGCAAGCCGAAAGCGAGTTTCTGGCGTCCCGTGGCCGCGAACTTTTGGGTCACAATCACATGATTCGCAAAAGCTCGAACGAACCCGATCCGGCGCGCAACCTGTCCGGCTTCGTCACGACTTATCAAGCGATTGGCATGGGCAATTATTATCTGCGCGAAGAGTTTGCGCGGCATCGCTACATCTTATTTCTCGATGAACCGCATCACGTCGAAGAAGGCGGCGCGTGGGAAGCGGCACTCGAACCTTTGGTCAGCCGCGCCGTTTTGACGGTTTTTATGAGCGGAACGCTGGAGCGCGGCAATCGCAAGCGCATCGCGTTTTTGCCGTATGCGCAAAGCTCGCGCGGTGAAATTATCGACCTCAGTGGACGCCAGGCGCCCGCTATCGAGTACTCGAGGCGCGATGCCCTGCTCGACCAGGCGATTTTGCCGATTCATTTTGAACTGATGGACGGCACAGCCGAATGGATCGGGCGCGATGGCGAAACTTATTCGACAACGCTTTCCGCCGCCAACAAAGACACGGCGGAAGCGCTTTATACCGCGCTCAAAACGCAGTTCGCCGTGCAGCTTTTGGACGAATGCAGCGCGCACTGGAACACTCACAAACAAAGTCATCCGCGCGCCAAACTGCTGGTCGTGACCGCCGACATCGAAGACGCCAAAAAATACGCCGAGCACCTTTACAAACAAGGCATTCGCGCCGCCATTGCGACCAGCGACGATTCTTCGCAAGCGCAGGCGAACATCGAAAGTTTCAAAAGCATCGGCAAGCGCAAATCGATTGACGCGCTGGTCACGGTCGCTATGGCGTATGAAGGCTTGGATGTTCCCGCGATCACGCACATCGCGTGTTTGACGCACATCCGCAGCAAGCCGTGGATCGAGCAAATGATCGCGCGCGCCACGCGTTACGACGCCGAAGCCGGAAGTTGGGACGAGCAAATGGCGTATGTTTACGTGCCCGACGACCGCAACATTTGCGCAATTATTCAGGCGATGGAAGACGAACAAATCAGCGCCATAAAAACCACGAATTCGCAAGACGATTTGACGGACGAAGAAATGCTGGCGATGCTGAACGCCGAAGAACGCCGCGCACCCGAAGAGCGGAACGCGATTGTTCCGGTTGGAAGTCAGGGCGTTGGAAGGCGTTGGAACCGCGTCGGCCACATCGCGCCGCAAGGTTCGAGTACTCAATCGGCACCAACACGCACGCCGAGCCAGATGGAAGCGCGTTTGCGCGAACGCATTCAAAAACGTTGCCGTCAAATCGACGCCGAAACCTTCGACCGCACCTGGGGCGAAACCAACAAGCGCGTCGTGCGCTACTTCGGCAAGCAACGCACGCAAATGACTTTGGACGAACTCGAACGCGTCAATTTGTGGCTGGAAGAAACCTATCCAGGCTAATTCGAGTACTCGATGAACAGAGTTTCACGCTTGGAGGTTCCAACTCGCACTCAAATCATTGTCGCACAGATCGCACACGAACCAATCGTCTTTGACGATGTTGATAGAACGGCAACGGGAACAAAGTCGGAAGACGAAGTGCGTTGAAAAATTGGCGGGATGAGCAAGACCGATTTCATCTAACGCTCTGGCGACAGTCGGCCACGATTCGGGTTCAGGACAATAACCCGTTGACTGATTGGAAACCGCAACGACTTCGGCTTCTTCGTTGTGAATCTGAAAACTCATTTCGCCAGCAGAAAAAACAGGTTGTCCATTCGCGCACGCAACGTGCTCCGAATGACGGTCGGCAATCCAGAGTTTTCCCGTTGTATCAACGATGAACGTAGCGACAACTTGATTTTCTATGGTCGCATTTTGTTGGGTTTGTTCGATCCAACGCAAAACATCGGACGCATTTAGAATTCGGCAACGTGTTGGTGAACTTCCGCTTGAAGAGAGAAATTCGAGTGGCCCAACGTATTGATAAATTCTCGGCATCTTTGCAGTATGGCAACAAAAAGCCCGCTACGAAAACTTCTCGTAACGGGCTTTTTCGTCAATCGAGTACTCGAATTATGCTCAACGAATTAACCGTTGAGGCCGCCGTTGCTAGGGCGCGAATAATTCGATTGCGCGCTGTTGTTACTGGCGGTGTTACCAGCGGTGCCAGCACGATTTTCACGATGTTCGCGTCGCCATTGCTTCAATTGCGCTTGCTGCTCGGGCGTCAATAGCGCAAGGATGCTTTGCATCGAGCTGCGGCGAACCGTTTTAATTTGCGCCTGCTGCTCGGCAGGAGACAAGGACGTGTTGCTCTTGATCGCTTCGATTTGCGCTTTGGCGGTTTCCCGAATGCTCTTAATTTGCGCTTTCTGATCCGCTGTCAGGTTCAGTTCTTTGAAGCCTTCGTTTTCGCGCTTATCCCCGCGCTCTTCACGGCGAATCTGCTTCAGTTGCGCTTGTTGATCCGGCGTCAAAACGGCGTTGATGCGCGCTTCGGTGTCGACGTGGATCGCCTTGATTTGCGCTTTTGCATCGGCGGGCGACAAAGATGTGTTGCTTTTGACTTCCTGCACGCGCACTTTCTGGTCGTCCAAAATCGTCTTGATCTGCGCTTTCTGGTCAGCCGTCAAATTCAACTGGCTCCAAACGCTACGATGGTGACGTGCTGTGGTTGGCGCAGTCGTGGTTTGCGCCAGCGAGGGAAACGCTGTGCCAACAATTGTGCCCAATGCCAAAACGCCCAATGCGACCATTTTGAACGTCGTCTTTGATGTCTTCATTCGATTTCTCCTGAACTTTCGGCGAAGCTTGTTTTTGGCTTTCTTCGCGCAAGTGCCTTGTGAGACGTGAGTATGGCTTTGGAGTTGGTCAAGTTGCGTCAACCCTCTGCAAAGTTTTGTTAAAAAACAATGTTTTGAGGATATGCTTCAAAAATAAACCTCAATGTGCGATAGAATTGCGAGGAAGTGAAGTTAAACAGCTCATGGAACGAATTCTCTTGGTTGATGACGACGTCGAGTTGTGTGAATTGGTCAACGAATATCTGGCGCCCGAAGGTTTCGCCATCGAAACGCGGCACGACGGCGCGCAAGGTTTGCAAGCGGCGCAAAGCGGCCAACACGACATTTTAGTACTCGATGTGATGCTGCCAAAAATGGGCGGCTTTGAAGTGCTGCGGCAATTGCGCGCTGACGAAGGTTCGCGTTCACCCGCCACGCATCTTCCCGTGCTGATGCTGACAGCGCGCGGCGACGACATCGACCGCATCGTCGGACTGGAAATGGGCGCCGACGATTACCTGTCGAAACCTTTCAATCCGCGCGAGTTGGCAGCTCGCATCCGCGCTATTTTGCGTCGTACACAAAGCGTTCAAAATGCGGCTTCAAACGAAACTCTTGCAACAAGCGAAGAACCGGAAAATACGCTTCAAGTGTTGAAGGTCGGCGACCTCGAAATGGACGAAGGCGCGCGGCGCGCTCAACGCAATGGCCAAAAATTGGAGTTGACAGGCGTCGAATTCGATCTGCTGGCGATGTTGTTGCGCTCCGCCGGTCATGTCGTATCGCGCGAAGAACTGATTCGCCAGATTTTAGGGCGCAAGGCGCTGCGCTACGACCGCAGCATCGACACGCACGTCAGCAACCTGCGCAAAAAACTCGGCCCCAGCGCCGACGGCGGCGAACGTATCACCTCGATCCGCAGCGTCGGCTACATTTATCGTCGTCCTTGAACAAAGCTCGATACGATCAGCAAGTCAACGAACCCGAAGTGTGAGCAAGGGAGATGAGAAAAGATGAAGCCAAAAGGATGAAGTTGGCGCTTCAGTGCCTTCCTCTTCCATTATATTCATCCTTTCTTGGTCTCCCTCGCTGACGCTTCGGGTTCGTTGAGCAATCGAGTACTCGAAACTCACTTTTATTTATGCGCAGTTTGTTTTGGAAAATTTTTTTGTGGTTCTGGCTGGCGATGACGCTGGTCATCACGCTGACGGCGACGCTGATGTGGTCGCTGGGGCCGATGATTCCACGTTTTCCCAACGAGGCGGACGCCGCGCCCAACGGACGGCGCTTTCTGCCGGTCAGCGAAGCGATGGCGTTGCTGGCGAACCAGAGCGTCACCGCTTATCAGCACGCGGGTGCTGGCGCTCTGCCGCCACAATGGGAAACCGGCAGCAACGCGCGCCGCGTCGAATCGTGGCTTTTCGACCAAAACGGCAAAGTTCTCGCCCATACAGCGCCCGCGCTTCCGAAAGAACTAACCCAAAAAACGACACCTGCGGCAACTTCAGATGCCGCCTCGGGAAACAGCGATGACGTGTCCACTTTCAGCGCTTCGACCTGGCCGAAAGTTTCCTCAACCGACATCGAAACCATGGCGTGGCGCGCTTTGAACAGCCCTCGCCTGCAAACACGGCGTCAAGGCAGCGGCTTGTTGGCAGCGATTGCGACTGACCGCGCGGGTCAGCATTTCGCACTTGTGATGCTGTTCAGCGCGCCACCTCAAAGCGATGAAAACCCGTTGCTATCGCCCAGCCTGGGATTTCCGATTCTCACGCCTTTGCTGGGCGCGGGCGATCTTTCGCGGCGTGCCACGCGCCTGCTGCTGATGCTGCTCACAACCGGACTTTTCTGTTTCTGGCTGGCGCGCCATCTGACACGTCCAGTTTCGCAATTGCGCACCGCCACGCACCAACTCGAACGCGGACAGTTGAGTTCGCGCGTCGCGCCACAATTGAAAAAACGCCGCGACGAACTGGGCGACTTGGGACGCGATTTCGACGCTATGGCCGAACGATTAGAAGCTTTGATGACGGCGCAACGCCGCTTGATCAGCGACGTTTCGCACGAACTGCGTTCGCCTTTGGCGCGCCTGGGCATCGCCCTCGAACTGGCGCGCCGCCATTCGACAAAAAACATCGTCAGCCAAAACTTCGCCGAACACAATTCGAGTACTCGATCTTCCACGAATTTGTCAGCAACGCTTGCTGAAGCGACTTCCAACGAAAATTCGATTGTTCCAGCGAGTGCCGTGAACGGTGCGACGATGATTCCTGCGGCCTTGTCTTCAGCGGATGCGCAATTGCAAAGCGCGCTTGATCGCATCGAGCGCGAAGCGGGACGTTTGGAAGAAATGGTCGGGCAATTGTTGATGTTGTCGCGCCTGGAAAGTGGCGCGCCAGTTGGAAACGAGGAAACTTTCGACTTGCTGGAAGTGGTGCGCGAAGTGGCGAGCGACGGGCGTTTCGAGGCTCAATCGCAAGGCCGCGAAGTCGAAGTGACGCAAGGCGAAGTGCAAGGCGATTGCGCCTCAAGCGAGCAACTTCCCATTCATGGCTCGCGCGCCCTGATGCGCAGCGGCCTGGAAAACGTCTTGCGCAACGCGATTCGCTTTGCGCCACCAGGAACCAGCGTCCAAATCGAAGTCCATTGCGAAACTTTGAACTCGCGCGCCCTCTCGAAAACCATGCCAAAAACGGCACTTGAAAAACTTTCACCTACCGATTTGCCGACCAGCACGCACCATCCGGCGCACAACATACACAACGCAACGTCGCAAATCGTGCTTCGAGTACTCGATGCTGGCCCGGGCGTTCCCGAAGATGTCTTGCAGAAACTTTTCCAACCGTTTTATCGCGTGGAAGACGCGCGCGACCGTCAAAGCGGCGGCACAGGTTTGGGTTTGGCGATTGCCGAGCGCGCCATTCACTTGCACGACGGCACCATTCGCGCCTTCAATCGCCCAGCTGGTGGCCTGGGCGTGGAAATCACCTTGCCGCAAAGTTGATGCAGAGAATAGAACCCAAGCGTAAGCGCGGGGCTTTCTTCAAGTGTTCGTTAAAGCTCTTTTTACTCCCATTCGGAAGAACGCAGGTTCTATCCTTGAAAGGGTTTCATCCACGATCTAAAAGGCGCGCTAAAAACTCGCGTGTGCGCGGATGCTGCGGGTTTTCGAGTACTCGATTGGGCGCGCCTTCCTCGATAATCTCGCCTTTGTCCATAAACAAAACGCGGTGCGCGACATCGGCGGCGAAGCGCATTTCATGCGTCACCACGCACATCGTCATGCCCGATTTGGCCAAATCGCGCATCACTTCCAAGACTTCGCCGACCAGTTCCGGGTCGAGAGCGCTTGTCGGTTCATCGAACAGCATCAACTCCGGCTGCATCGCCAGGGCGCGCGCAATCGCCACGCGCTGCTGCTGACCACCCGAAAGTTGATCGGGAAACGCATTCGCTTTATCGCTCAGATGAACTTGATCTAACAAAGCCAAAGCACGTTCTCGAGCTTGCTCGTTCGACAATTTCAATACTTGAACTGGCGCCAGTGTGATATTTTGCAAAACGCTGAGATGCGGGAACAAATGAAAGCGTTGAAAAACCATCCCGACGCGACGTCGCAACACATTCAATGCTTTCTGGTTCTGCGAAAGTTCGGTTTCATTCAGGAAAATGGCGCCTGAAGTCGGCGTTTCCAGACCGTTCAGGCAGCGCAGCAGCGTGCTTTTTCCGCAACCCGACGGGCCGATCACGACCACGACTTCGCCGCGCGCGATTTCCAAATTGATGCCGCGCAAAACTTCCGCTGAACCGAAATTTTTGTGTAAATCACGTACGGCGACAACCGTTTCAGCGGCTTCGTTTCGAGTACTCGATTCGCTCATCGCGTCACCTCCCAGCGGCGTTCGAGCGCGTTCGCCAGGCGCGTCAAGGGAAACGTCACGAGAAGATAAAACGCGGCGACGGTTGTCCAAACCGGAAGCGGCGCCGCGATCTGGCTCGCCAACTCTTGTCCACTGCGCGTCAGTTCCGCCATGCCGATAACCGAAACCAGCGACGAATCTTTAAGCAGAGCAATCGCTTCGTTGGTCAAAGGTGGCAAAACGCGGCGCACGGCCTGGGGCAAAATGACATGGCGCATCGACTGCGAATATGTCATGCCCAGCGAGCGCGCGGCTTCGCTTTGCCCGATGTCGATGGACGAAATGCCCGCGCGAAAAATCTCCGCGATATACGCCGCGCAATTGAGCGAAAGCGCCAAAGTCGCGGCGGGCAACGGTTTCAAATCCAGCCCAATAAGTTGCGGCAGCGCGTAATAAACAAAAATGATTTGTACTAAAAGCGGCGTGCCGCGCCAGATTTCGACATAGATTGCGCAGGCGATTTTGAGTACTCGAACGCCGCGCAAACGCCCCAACGCCAGCATCAAGCCGCACGGCACGCCGATGAGGAGCGCCAAAAATGTCAGCAAAAGCGTAAGTTCGATTCCGTGCGCGAGAGTGCGCAAAACCAAAGGCCAGGGAAACGCTTCTTTGGTATGAGATGCGCGTTCATCCGCCAGGCGCGCCGAAGCGCCGAAGTATTTGGTTTCGAGCGCGGCGTATTGGCCATTCGCGCGCAAACGTCCCAGCGCATCGTTGACGGCCTGTTGCAGCGCGACATCTTGCGGGCGCATCACCACGCCGTAATGTTCTTCGGTCAGCAAAGCGCCAACAGTGTGCAAGCCGCTGAAACCGTGCGCCAGAAAATAGCGAATCGTTGGCGCATCGCCGACTACGCCGTCCAAGTTGCCGTTTTTCAAATCCTGCAACGCGAGGTCAATCGTCGGATATTTGCGGACGCCGATCTGCGGATATTTTTTGAGAACTTCGCCCGCCGTCGTGTTGATCTGCATTCCCGCAGTTTTGCCGCTCAAGTCGTTGATGGTTTTGACGGCGCTTTCGTCATCGCGCACGGCGACGATTTGTCCCGCTGTGTAATACGGAGTAGAAAACGCCAGTTGCTTGCGGCGTTCATCGGTGATGGTTACGCTGGACATCACCATGTCGAACTTGCGCGCCAATAACGCCGGAAAAATGCCATCGAAACTCGTGTTGACCCATTCGACGCGCGCGCCCATTTCGCTGCCGATGGCTTGTCCCAGTTCGATGTCGAAGCCGCTGAACTGGCCATCTTTTTCGGTTTCAAAGGGCGGATAAGTCGCGTCGCTGCCGATGCGCAACGTTTGGCCGCGAAAACTGCTCGCGCTTTGTGGCGCGGCTGCAATTCGAGTACTCGAAAAGAGCGCCAGACAACAAAATATCAGCCAGAGGAATAAAATTCGTTTCAAAAGCGCCTCGATTTTCTTTGCGAAACTTCACCTAAAAGGCTAAACGCATTTATTGCTCGTTCGTCACAGCGCGCTATTGTCACACGCTGTACGGAGTTCAGCGAACCCGAAGCGTCAGCGAGGGAGATTTTTCACATCTGCGACACCTCGCCGGCTGTTACTGACTCCCTCGCTGATGCTTCGGGTTCGCTAAATGCTCGCTTCTCCTTTCTTGAAATATGCCCTTCCTCACAAAAAGCGTTTTTGTCGGAGCGATTGTTCTTACGCTCACATCAGCCTTATCGTCCTGGATCAGACATTTGGGCGGCACAGCGCAGAGCACCGCTTTGCAACCTTTGGCGCAAC
Source organism: Abditibacteriaceae bacterium (assembly GCA_965277285.1). GTDB lineage: Bacteria > Armatimonadota > Abditibacteriia > Abditibacteriales > Abditibacteriaceae > DASVUS01. The sequence continues at coordinate 1,769,867 of OZ255721.1, forward strand.
CTTTGGCGCAACCTTTGGCGCGACATGCGCAGCGTCTGCTTTCGCGGCAACAACGGGCGCAAGCGGCGCACGAAGCGCGTTTGAAGCGCCAGGACGCCGAAATGGTGCGCGGCTTGCGCGGCCAATTGCAGCGTGTGCCGATGCCGCTCAGCCCACGTTTGAAGCGCAGTATTACCGCCTGGATTTATCTGCCGCCTGGATATGCGACTTCGAGTACTCGATTTCCCGTCGCCTATATTTTGCATGGCGCGCCCGGACAAGCGCGCGATTGTTTCGTCAGTGCGCAAGTGCATCGCGTCGCGGAACACCTGATTTTAGAGAAAAAAGTTAAGCCGATGATTTTGGTCGGTTGGGACGCCAGCGGGCCAAAGGGCGCCGACGATGTGATCGATTATCTCAATCGCGCTGATGGCTCGTGGCCGATGGAAGATTTTATTACACAAGAATTGGTGCCGTGGATCGACGCCAATTATCGCACGCAAGCGCAGCCGCAATCGCGCGCTCTGATCGGTTTTTCCGCTGGAGGTTATGGCGCTGCCAATCTGGGCCTGAAACATCCCGATATTTGGAGCGTAATGGCTTCACATTCCGGTTTTTTCGATCCCGACAGCGACCGCGAAAACATCACCAGAATACTCGGGCCGAAAAGTGAAATGTGGGACGCCAACAATCCGATTTTGCGCGTGCGTGAACTGGCGCCTGGAACGCGCCTGCATTTCTACATGGATGTCGGGCGCAGCGATGCCTTGCTGCCCGATTTCCTCCAAATGCAACGCGAATTGCAAGCGCAGCACATTGATTACGAAGCGCAAATCGCTTCCGGCGCCCACACATGGAATTATCTGCGCGCTCATTACCGCGATTCGCTGCTTTTCGTTGACCGAAGATGGAACGAAATGGCATCGCAGATGGCACCTCCTCTGTCAATTGTGGCACACTAATGTCGCGCATTTATATTCATATCGAAGAGAAAAATATAGCGTTTAGAAGGCAAAACGCTTGCGCAAAAGTGCTTATAGCCAGCGTTCTATTTTGGCGCCGGATCGCGGCTTTTCGACTTTTTCAAATTTTGCCTACGGAGGCTTCTCATTCGCGTATTGCTTGTCGAAGATGATGAAGCTGATGTGCTTCTAGTTGGTTATGCGCTCGAAGAAATGCCGACCATCACGCCCGCGCTGATTCATGTGGCGCGCGTGAGCGAAGCCGAAGCGCTGCTCAAAATCAACACTATTGATGTCGTTTTGCTCGATATGGGCTTACCGGACGCGCACGGACTGGAAGGTTTCGAGCGCCTGCAACGTTGCGCGCCGCAGATTCCCATTATCCTGCTGACAGGCTTCAACGATGAAGCGCGCGCGCTCGAAGCCTTGCAACGCGGGGCCGAAGATTACCTCATCAAAGGCAAAACCGACGCACCGCTTTTGGAGCGTTCGATGCGTTACGCGATTGAGCGCAAGCGCAACGAAAGCGCGGTCTTAGATCTGGTGCGAGAACAGATCGCGCGCCAGGAAGCCGAAGCCGCCAACCGCGCCAAAGACGATTTCCTGGCGACGATTTCGCACGAACTGCGCACGCCTTTGAATGCAATTTTGGGCTGGTCGTCCTTGTTGTGCAGCGGCGAATTGACGGACGAAGCGATGCAACAAGCCGCGGAAACTATCGAACGCAACGCGCGCGTGCAGGTTCGTTTAATCGAAGATTTGCTCGACCTTTCGCGCATCGTGACCGGCAATTTCACTTTGCAAACCGCGTCCGTCGAACTGGGCGATGTGGTCGCCATCACTGCCGACAGCCTGCAACCCAACGCGCAGAAAAAACAGATCGCGCTACATCTCGACTTGGACTCGACAATTGTCGTCGAAGGCGACGCGACGCGACTTCAGCAGATCGCGTGGAATCTGCTTTCTAACGCCATCAAATTCACGCCCGAAAATGGCACAATCCACGTTTCCCTACACCGTGGATTTCAAATCGCAGAATCGCAGAACGAGGCATTAAATGTCGAGGCAACAAAGATAGAAACACCAATCGAGTACTCAAATGCCAAAGAAGTGCCTTCAAAATCCATTACCGATCATGCCGTTTTAATCGTTTGCGATTCGGGGCAAGGCATCGTACCCGAGTTTTTGCCACACGTTTTCGAGCGCTTCCGCCAAGCCGACAGCTCCATCACGCGTCGTCACACCGGCCTGGGATTGGGGCTTTCCATCACGCGCAATCTGGTCGAACTGCACGGCGGCACCATCGAAGCGCACAGCGACGGCGAAGATCACGGTGCCACTTTCACGGTTCGCCTGCCGTGCCTTTCCACTTCATCCAACCAATAAGCAAAAGCGAACCCGAAGCATCGGCGAGGGAGATAATTTGCAACTATGACGCATCTCTCGTTGCTACTGTCTCCCTCGCTCACGCTTCGGGTTCGCTAAAGATTTTGCTACTGTTTCGCTGCTGTCAACGCCAACAGAACAGGAACGCCGCGACGATCTGCGCCATACGTCATGTCAACGCTCGCAATCGCCACATCGGGACGCGGATTGTTCCATTGCTTGGTATAAGCGACCGCGTAATCGTTCGAGTTGGCAAATTTGCTCGTCCACGCGATTTGCGCGCCCGAAATCGCTGTCGGTTGCGCTTGCCGATAGTTTTCGATGTCGGTTTCCGCATAAATTGGAATCGTCGCGCTCTGGCCATCGGCGTAATGCACGATGTAGCGCGCCATCTCAAAACGGCGATTGTTCTTGCGATCATCGTCGTTCATGCGATTGTCGATGCGCGCGGTTTGCAGAAAAAACAAGGCGTCCGCTTTCTGATGAACCGGAATGCCCATTACTTGCTGCGGCGGATTGTTGGGAATGCCATCGCTGCCCAGCATGATCGCGGTTGGGACAGGCGAAGTCGGAAAATCATAAATCGAGTACTCGATACCGCCGAAAACCTGCTTGCCCGTTGGCAGCGCGTTAAAGGTAAAGTTCTTGTTGCCAAACCAGCCTTTGTCGTTGCGATATTGCGTCGCCTGATTGTGGATATCAATCGGCGTGTAGTTCAAACCGGCACCGGCGATAATGGTTTTGCCGACGGCGAAAGGCGCGTTCAAATTGCGCAAAATCGCGCTGAAGATGTTCAGTTTTTTGGTCGCGTTGACGGGAACCGCTTCGCTGTCCCTAAACAACAAATTGCACAACACCATGCCGCCGTTGCCGCGCGGATATTGAATCAAGCCGCCAACGTTGAGAAGCGGTTTGACGCGATTGTAAAAATCCGCCGGGCGCGCCGCTTTCAGATAAATGTTGTCCAATCCGATGACATCATTGCCCGAACCGCCTTGTTTGCCAGGCAAATGCTGCCAATCCAAAATTTGCACCGTGACGTTTTGTCCACTCAGCGGCGGATTGAGCGTTAAGGTTTGCGGATCGGCTGTCGGCAGAACGTTCCACGATTGTTTTTTGCCATCGATGACCAGCCCGACTTTGGTTTGGCCGTTATACAACGTGTTGCCGACCCACGTCCATTCTGTGATGGTTTGCGGCTTGGAAAGTTTGAATGAAAGTTCCGCAGCGCCGCTTTTGGGCGCATCGAAGTTGTTGATCAGCTTCCAGCCATCGGCCTGAAAAAAGCCGTTGACCGCGTTGTTGTAGAGATAGTTGTCGGTCGTGCCAAACGGCGCCACATCGTCGTAGTCGACAATCGCGGAAAAGATGTCGTCCGCCACGTATTCGTCGGCTGTCCAAGGGAAAATGCGTTCGCCGGACAACATCACGACATCGCCCAAAGTCAATCCCGCCGACAAAGGGTTGCGTGGAGTCGAAAGCTGCACGCGCTCGCGGCGCATCGGGCGAATCATGTGATTAAAGCCGACGATTTTGTTGTAATCGTCCAAACCTGCGGCACTCAAACCGTGAAACACAACGTAACCGCCGCTTTGCATGAACGCATTCAACTTCGTCATATTGGCGGACAATTGCTGCAAATTGGCGGGCGTCGCTTCGATGATCGCCAGTTTTGTCGCGGGATTGGAAATCGCCGTCAGCGCATCGTTCGCGTTCGAGTACTGAAGACCAATCGCATCTGCGGCTTTAGTCAATTGCGCGTCGCCGCTTGAAACTAATGAGACAGCGCGAAAAACTTGTTTATAAGTCGCGCCATAAGCGAGCAAATTGCTCATCAATTGCTGCGCGACGGCGTTATTGCCCAGCTTTTCGCCGACCAGAAGCTGCGACAAAAGCATGACACCTTTGCCAGTCGGCACTTCGACCAGAGCGGTTTGCGCCAGTCGCGGCCCGCATTGCACCAATGAACGCGCGCCACGAATCGGTTTCAAATAAGCGCTGCGATAAACCGCGTTGTCGGGCGCCCAACCCATAAAATCGCCGCTCTGCAAACCGCGCATGGCGGGATGATTGAGGTCTTCAGGAAACGCAAGCGCGCCGCTGCTGACCGAAATTTCCTCACCGAATTCGTTGCGCGAAGTCGCGGGCGCGACATCCATATCCGCCGTAATCGCCTGATATTTCAAAGGGTTTTTCTGATCGAGCACAACGACGCTGCGTCCGCTCGACGCCCACGCCGCCAATGCACTCGAAGTGCTTTGCTCAACCGTCAGCGCATCTTCGCCAATTACAAGCACACGACCCGTTGCAGGCAAATTCGCCAGGCTGTTCAACATCGTAAAGGTTTGTCCGCTGTTTTTCAAGAAGGCGATTGTCGAACCGTTCGGGTCATAAACGAACAGATTTTTCGCGTTCAAACCCGCGACGATTTGCGCGTTCGATTCCGTCACAGCTTCAAAACTCGTGCGCTGAACAGAAGGTTTCAACGCCGTCGCAGAACTCCCAAGCGTAGCGACGCGCGGCAAAATCGACAGCATTTTTACGTCACGAAAAACTTCTTTACCAGCCGCTGATAGCGTCAAAATAAGGCGTGCGTTCTGGCGCGTTGTAACGTTCGGCATTGGAATCGTTTCGTCGAATTTGGAGTTTTCGCCAGGCGCGATGGTGTGAATTGTCGTCTTGCTCCAGACGGTTTTGCCGCCGCTTTCGAGTACTCGATTGAAGGTTAAAGGCGCGTTGTATTCACTGTCGTTAAAAATGCCGAAAGTGCGCACAACTTTCTGGCCGCTGCCGAACGTCGTGTCGTATTGGCGCACGAAAACCGCGCGCGGGCTTTGCGAGTTCCACGGATTGACGACTTCGCCCGCGCCCGACCAAAACTGCCACGCGCTTTGACCGCTCCAGCGATAACCTTCGGTCAGCATTCGATACAAAAAATCCCCTGCGGGACGCGCGGCGGCTTTGCTGAGAAACGCGCTTTCGCCGCCCCACTGCGCGTAATCGGCGGGATTGATGCCCGTCGCAAAATAATCTTCGCCGATGAAACGCGGGCGTTTTTGATCCCAAATCCAACGTCCGCGACCGCCACCTTCGGGGTTCGCCTGATACGCCAAATCGGGATAACGCGTGTCACTTGGATTGAAAACGTAATGATTGCCATGAACCGGCAAAGTCTGAAATTTGGTCGCGCCGCCGCCATCGATCATCACCGGACGCGTCGGATCTTCGGCCTGAATCACGTTCACCACGTCGGTGATTTTGTGTTCGTATTCGTCCATCAAAGGGCCGTTGCCCAGCAAATTGATGAGGTTGATGTAAGCGAACTCGTTTTCCGGCGACCAGATTTGAATCGACGCGTGATTGCGTTCGCCGCGCACCTGCTGCAACATCTGGTCGCGCCAGTTGTTCATCAGGTCGACTTTCATTTCCGAACCATTGTTGCGCGCCTTCATCGCCGCGTCGTTTTCGCTAAACGCGTAGCCAATCGCTTCGCCGTCGAGAGTTCCGTTGCGCCGCACTGTGACGCCACTTTTGTCGAAAAACGACAACACATCGCGCAATGGCATTGCCAGATAGCGCCACGAACCGCCGCCTTGACCTGGCATCATCAAGCGAAAAGTGCGCTGATTGGTATCGCGGTAGCTTTTCAAAAAAGACGCGGTGTCGTTCGCGCCCAGCGGCGTCAAATCCGCCCACATCGGCCACTTGATGCCATTCAAAGTGAACTGCGTGCCGCGCGTCGCCCATTCGCGGAAACCGAACTGTGTATCTTTCGCATCAACGATTTTGTTGTTAATTACAACCGTCGTGCGCAACGTATAAAGATTCGGCTGATCGGGCCACCACAATTTAGCGTTTGGCCAACTTTCCGCGACATCGAGTACTCGATTTGCATTTGCGCCAATCGTAAACGTCTTCGGTGCGAAACTTTTCGCTACCGCGCCAGACGCATCAAGCGCCGCCCAGCGGACTTCGCCGGACACATTGGCGTTGGTCGAATTCGTCAAAGTAATCTGCGCCGCGAGTTGATGATTTGCAACCGAAGGTTTGACAAAAACATCGCTGGCATACGTCGAACCGGCGGACACCAAAGTTGGCGCTTCGAGCATTCCCGATTGCGCATTGTTCCAGATCGGATACGCCAAATCCTGGAAACCTTGACCAAAGAAACCCATCGGAAGGTTGAACGTTCGGCGCAATTTCAGCGGATCGGCGGGGTTCGCCGTGCGGCCATACCACGCGTCGCGGATGCCGACGCGAATTTCGTTGTTGCCGCTTTTGATCGCTTTGGAAACATCGATTTGAAACGGCGCCAGCGGGTTTTTGTTAAAGCCGCACAGTTGACCATTGACGACAACCGTCGTGTTCAGGCTGTTGAGAGGAAAGTCCAGAAAAAACGAACGCCCGCTTTGATTCGCGGGAACATCGACGTGCGTGCGATACCAAAGTCGGTGCGCCATTAATAAATCGGGGCGAGCCGCGTTTTTGTCGGAAGGAACCGCAATCGCTGTCCAATGCAGTTCCGGCGACAAGTTCGTCATCGGCGTGGCGACTTCGACGGGAGTTTGTTCATCGTCGCGCGCCACTTCCCAGTCGCCTGCGAGTTTCACCGAAGATCGAGTACTCGATGTCGCGTCCGGCAAGGCGAAAACGTGGTTTGTGGCGGCTTCATCGGTGGCGGTGCGAAAATTTTCGCCGGGCTTCCATTTGCCGTTGGGATGAAATTCGCCGGGAACAATCGCAATCGCGTCGCTCGCGTACAAAATGCGCTGCGTTGCGCCTTTGGCGTCTTTGGTTTTCGGCAGGCGAATTTCCAGCGTGTGGTCGCCCGCGTTCAATTGTTGCGCGCCCAACTGAAGCCAGGCGACTTCGTTCCAATCCTGCAATTCCATCAAATCGGTCGTCAATTGGTCGGGCGAAATTGGATTCCAGGCGCCATTATCCAGTCGCCAATCGAACGGCGAGCGCACGAACTCGTAACCAATACGATTCCAGATTTGATAATTGGCGGCTTTGGACGCGTTGAATTTGTAGTTCAAAACGAGTCCGTCGGCGGGAATCGCACTGCCCACATTTGCGGCATCGGCGCTGATTTGAAACCACGAACCGCCGGACAAAAACTCGGAATGTCCCCAACCGGAAGTCTGGATTTTTAATTTGTCGCTGTTTTGCGCGTTGAGGCTCGCCGTGTTCTGGCTTTCGATCCAGATCGCATCGTTCTGCGCTTGCGCCGCGCTTGCAAAACTTACAATGGCGGCCATGACAAAGGCCGCGTTCCAAAATCGCTTCATATTCCGCATACGATTCGCTCCTCTGTCAGCCTTTGATGACGCCATTTTGACAGCTCTGATTCAATTCCTCAGAACGTCCTAAAAAGTAGAAGAAAGTCATCGAACTCGCAGTTTGTCATTCTGAAGGCCGCAAAGAATCACATAAACTCAAGTTGCGACTTAATCAGTGCCTGCGAGTGAACTCGCAGACAAGTTCGAGTACTCGAAGCATCTGTGTTAGCTCACGCGTTGTAAGCGTTGAGGATTTTGTCGATCAATTCGTTGGTGCCAACGCTCGGTTTTTTGCGCGATTCGTCTTCATCGAACCATTTGAGAGCACGACGCACGCCTTCGCTAAACGGAATTGTCGCTTTGAAATCGGGCACAAAGGTTTTGATTTTGGTGTTGTCGAACAAGGCGCATTTCGCTTTGTCGCCCAAAAGTCCGGGGCCGATTCCGGCGTCGAAGCGCGCGATATAATCGCTGGAAACATGAACGATTTTGGGCGCGACGCCCAGAGCATCGCCGATAATCGTGTGAATCTGATCCCACGTCAAAGCTTCGTCGGACGTGATGTGAAACGGGTGTCCAATCGATTGAACGTTGCCCAGCAATCCAACGAAACCTTTGGCGAAATCTTCCGAATGCGTCAAAGTCCACAGCGAAGAACCGTCGCCGTGTGAAATGATCGGTTGTCCGTTCAAGATGCGCGCGGGAATGGTGTAATCGCCGCCGAAAGTCGTCGGCAAGCCTTTGTCGTAAGTGTGCGAAGGCCGCACAATCGTCATCGGGAAACCTTCTTCGCGGTAAGCGCGATTGAGGCGTTCTTCGCAGGCGATTTTGTTGCGCGAATATTCCCAGAACGGGTTATAAAGCGGCGTCGATTCGGCGATGAAGGGAAACGTTGGCCGACTTTGATAGGCCGACGCCGAAGAAATGAAAATGAACTGCTTCGTCTTGCCGCGAAACAATTCGAGATCGGTTTCGATGTGCTGCGGCGTGAAAGCGATCCAATCGACCACGACATCAAAACTTTCGTTTTTCAAGGTTTCGCGCGCTTGTTCTACATTCCGAATATCGGCTTCGAGTACTCGAACGCCTTGTGGAATATCGGCATTGTTGCGCCCGCGATTGAGAAACGTCAGTTCAATTCCGCGCTGCACCGCCAAGCGGCTGCACCACGAGCTGATCGTTCCAGTTCCACCAATAAATAAAACTTTCATTCGATTCTCCTGATAAGTATTGTTTCAATTGTAAGATTTGATAGTGGTTCAGATGAAGTCTCTGCACGAACCCTGAGCGTCAGCGGCGGGCTTACGTAATAGCTACATGAAACTATAAATTCAGCCCGTCGCTGACGCTCAGGGTTCGTTAATTTGGCTTACTTTATCTGAACCACTATCGAATGATTAATGTCCCAGAACGCGCAGTTCATCGTGCGCGATTTCTTGAGCACGCGGCACATAAAGCAGCGTATATTCCGAGTTCCAGGTCGGTTGTTGGGGCGAGCGCAGAACCAGTTTCATCTGCGAAACATTAGCGTGCGGCAACATGAAACGGATTTGCGGCCCAAGCAGGTTGACGTTATTTTGAACACAGGCAAAATCCCAACCGAGCAGGAAATGTTCGTTGTCGCCCAATTGTAAAACGGCTTCGATGCGTCCATTCGAGTACTCGATTGGTGCGTCGTTCAGCACAAACAGTTCGGGATTGAACACTTCGCCTTCGTGCCAGCGAAACTTGGCGATGCGCGCGCTGGCCAAAGTCGGGCGACAACTGTTGGCGACGTGTTGCAAGGCGGGTTTCGGTTTGTCCGGCCAATTCACCAGACTATTGTTGGCGGCGGTTGGCCACGGTTCGTTGAAGCACCAGTTCAAGGCCATCGAACAGGTCGGTTTCTGGCGGCGCGCTTCTTCAAACAAGGCTTTATAACCTTCGTTTTGCATCAATTGACCGCGCTCAACGATCTGCGCCACGTTTTGCGCCACGCCGAAATAATCTTCGACGACATCGAGCAAAAGCCAGGCGTTCGGCTCCCAAGCGGCAATCGCATGATGCGTTTCCCAGCTTGTGCCCAGACGCGGCGGAAACATTTCGTCCGGCGGAATGATACTTTCAAGCACATCCAAATTCGATGGGCCGCTGCAACCAAATTCGGTGTAAGCCGTCGCGCCCGCGTCCACGAAAAGCTGAAATGATTCGACGCCTTTGGCATCACGGAAAATATAAGAGCCGTGCGCCATTCCCATCAAAGGCGAAGTCATCAGAAACGGGCGATGCGGGTCGAGATCGTAGCAATTGCGGTTCAACAAGCGCAACGCTAAATCCTGATCGGTCATACCCGACCACGCATTAAAAAGTTCGTTGCCGCCGCACCAAATCGCCAGCGACGCGTGATGGCGCAGGCGTTTGATAATCGACTGCGATTCGTCATCGAGTACTCGAAGGTATTCTGGCGTGCCTTCATAACGCGTGCAGGCGAGCGGAAATTCCTGCCAGACCATGATACCGCGCTCGTCGCAAATCTCAAAAAACGCGTCCTTGTTGACAATCGCGCCGCCCCAGCAACGCAAAATGTTCATGTTCGATTGTTGCACCAAGTTGAGCAACGAATCGTACGTTTCGCGCGTGATTTGTCCCGGAAAAATATCGGGCGCGACCCAATTCGAGCCTTTGGCGAAGATGCGGCGCCCATTGATTTGCAAAGTAATTGGCGGCGTGCTGCGCGTCTTTGGGAAACCTGAAGGCTCGTCCCACGCTGTCGGGTGCATCACCAACTGAACATCGCGGAAACCGATGCGCTGCGATCTTTCCTGGACAATTTTTTCGTCGTCCAACAATTCAAAGCGCGAAGTGTAAAGAACGGCTTCGCCTTCGCCATTTGGCCACCACAGTTGCGGGTTTTCCAATTGCGCTTTGAAGACAACGTTTGATTCGCGCGCTTCGCTTTCCTGCGTCAAGACAGCTTGCCCGTTTGCATCGATCAAAGTCCAGCGCACGAGATTTCCCGATTGTGAAAGTTCGCAAGTCGCGGTGATTTCGGCAATCGAGTACTCGTTGTTTAATTGCGACACGGTTTCGACGTTTTGAATGTGTTGCGCGCGTCGCGTTTCGAGAAAGGTTTCATCCCAGATACCCAGCGGAATCAAGCGCGGATGAAAATCCCAGCCGTAAGCGACCGCAGGTTTACACGATTGATTCGCCTGATCGCGCGTCGGCGGCTGTGGGCGCGATTTGGGCGCGGGAAACACCACAATTTGCAACGTGTCGCCGCCACGCATGCGCTGTGTCAAATCGATTTCAAACGGCTTGAACATTCCTTCGTGCGCATAAAGAACTTTGCCGTTCAAGCGCACTTCATATTGATAATCAATGCCGCGACAAACGAAAAACAGGCGTTCGTTTTCCCTTATCGAAGCGGCGGGAAGTTCGGTTTCATACGTCCAGAAAACGTCTTCCATCCATTCATAAGCGCGAAAATTGTCAGCGTAATTGTGGTCGGGCCAATCGTGAGCGCGCGCCCAATCGAGTTGAACAGCGCCAGGGATTTGCGCGGGCACGAACTTGTGCGGTCGAGTACTCGAATCGGGCGCTTGGCCGACGCGCCATTGCAAATCGTGTTGTGTTTTCATAATTCGGGTTCGTCATAGTTATAGCAATTCCGCACTGAAAACAAAACGAACCGGCAAACAAAGCGAACCCGAAGCGTAAGCGATGGGCTTGACTTGAGAGTTACATCATACTTCTCAAGTCAAGCCCGTCGCTTACGCTTCGGGTTCGCTGACATCTGGAAAGTTTATTCCCAGCCACGCAGGATTTTTCAGTTTCGTCCAGGTGAGCAGATTCGTCATCGACCATGCTGTCCAAGCGCGTCCGCAAATCCTCCGGCGATGGCGCGCCGTTTATCGAGTACTCGAACCTTCCCGAGCGTTTAATAACGTCCGAAACGTTTCCTGTTCTTGCCAAAAACCTTCGCATCGAGCGACAAAACGCCTGGCCCGACCAAGAGGAACAAGAGTGCCACGAAAAAATACGCGAACGATAATTCCGCCGAAGGGCCGCTTCCCGCCAGCAACGGCTTGCCCGATTTCAGCATCGACAATGTGGCGACGAACATCGTACTCATCAGGCCAAAGCACGCAATTGGCGTCAACAAACCGACGATCAGCGCCAAACCGCCGCCAAATTCGGAGATCGCCGCCAGCGCCTGCAAAATGCCAGGAACCGGCGCGTTTGGTCCCATCCAACCAAATGGGCTATGCATCTTCGGCCAGCCGTGAACCACGAACGCCAAGCCAATCGCCACGCGCAAAAACAGCAACCCGACAGCGCCCGGCCCTTCAATCCAATTCGGCCACAAACGATTCATCCTTTCTCCTTTTCGAGTACTCGATTCTCGAACTATCACACTCTCGAACTATCACACAAATGTACAAGGATCCGAACTGACTGGCGTCCACTTGCTACGGCTGGACTTTTGTGCCCAATGTGCGGTAAACGCCTCACGCCACGATAGGTTTCGCGGTGTAACCTTCTTCTTCAATCGCGGCGATTAAAGTGTTGGCATCGACGCCATCGTGTTCGACGACCGCGATGTCGGGATCGTTTTGCACATGAACAGCGCGCACCAAAGGCACGTTTTGCAACGCTTTAGTGACGTGACCAACGCACGCCTGGCACATCATGCCGCTAATTTCCAATCGAGTTTTCATCGTTATCTCCTTTTACTTTGCCGCGACATTTAGCACAAACGGCGCCGTGATGATGCGGCCTTGGTGCTGGAATTGTCCCCAGATTTTATACAATCCCGCAGCCGGAAAAACCGTGTGAAAAATCACGTCTGGCCCACCGGTTTGCGCGTTTCCCGTACTCGAATCGGCGCGCTTGTGATTGTCCATGCCGCCCATGTCGGCCATCGAGCTATCGCCCATCGAACTTATGTCGCCGCCGCTTTCGTCCATCGGGTGCGTGTGCAGATAAATCTTGGTGTCCGCCGACAAAATCACTGCATGACCCATCGCGCCCAAATACGGCTGCAAATCGGTAACGGGCTGGTCGATGCCGTTGCGGATGCGAAAGTGCAACATCACAGGTTGTTCGGCGACAAGTGCTGGCGTCGCCATCATTCCGACATGATAAACGTCGCCGCCCACCGCGTCCGGCTGGCTTTCCGGTTTCGAGACGATGCGCTTGGTCATCCAACCGTTTACAGCCACCTCAGGCACCAATTTGATGGGTTTGACTGCCACGCCTTCGACATTGAACTCGTGTTGCGCAACTTCCTGGACACCGCGCATCGGCGTGTAATCGGCGTAGGCTTTGAAGGTTCCGCCGTGCGGCAAAGTCTGCGACGTGATGAACAAACCATCGCCGCGAAAATCGGGATGAACGTGGTTGAAATACGACAAATCTTTCGAGACCACGATCAAGTGCATCAGTTTTTCGTGGACGTATTTGAACTCATCGACCCAGTTATTATTTTTGGCCTCTTTGCCGACCTGCCAGATATTCATCGTCCAGACCGCTTCCTGGTCGACCTGCACTGGTTCGGGCTGCGTGCGAAACTCCATCCACGTCGTATGCAGATGCTGTCCCAGCGCCACGCGCGCATCGTTGTTTTGCTTCTTCGTTTCCTGTTGCGCCGCTTTGGAAGTCTGGGTTTCCTCGCTTTCGCTGCGCGCGGGGCTTTGCGCGATTTTGTCCGCGACAGCTTTGCCCGCAATCGCTTCGGTCGCCAATCGCGTCACGCCTTTGCAACCCGCCAGAAAAAGCATTGCACTTACGGCTGCACCAAATTTGTAAACGTTCTTTTTCGTCATTCGACAAACCTTCATGATGAACCTCTCGCAGAATCCGTTCAACGAACCCAAGGGTCAGCGCGCGGCTGAAATGACTGTTACGTAAGCCGCGCGCTGACACTTGGGTTCGTTGAACGACAATTTGTGGCAACTCTGAGTTATGAGCAAAATACAGGGACTCTGCCTGACTATTCGAGTACTCGATTCAGCGCAAAAACCGTTTCAACGCCGTTTGCACTTCGGCCAAAAGTTCCTCAGAAGTCATCGGTTTGGCGCATTCGTGTTCCGTTTTCGTCCCGTGACCGATGACGCACGATTCCAGATGACGTGTCAAAATTTCAACGCCCAGAGCATCCAACGCCGAACGCGCCGCCGCGATCTGGTTGAGAATGTCAACACAATAACGCTCATCCTCGATCATACGACCGATGCCCGCGACTTGTCCCGCCACGCGATTGACGCGCGCTGTCAACGGCGCGTGACGCACTTTCCCGCTTTGTTCAGCCATTGAGATGTTGTCCTGCGACGATGACTTCGCCGACTTTTTCACTGTCTTTCCGCTCATTTCTCGAATCATACTCCCGTACAGTATATGCGTCAAAAAGCTGATTGAGTACTCGATACTTGGTGTATGGAATTTGGTACACCTGCCATCGAGTTGCGGCCATTTTGTAGCGGGAAAAGGGTGCGCGTGATAGCCTTTAGCTGATGAGAATTCTTTCGCGCATGGTGATGATTTTGGCTTTGCTGGCGGGCTTAGCGTATGGCTCGTATGTGGTGGGCAATCGCGTCGTCAGCAAGAAAATGTTTGGCGACCTGGTGAAGCCGCGCGGTGGCAGCGGCCTGTCGGTTTCGGGCAAGTCGCAAGTCAGCAAAGCGCCTGACAACGGTCAGGGCGTGCAAGTGCAAGTATTGCCAGCGCAAAACGATGCGTCCGGCAGCGATAACTCCGGCAGCGATAACTCCAGCAGCGACAACACGACGTTTTCCCAATTGCAGCGCGCCACAGCGGGACGCGGCAACAGAACACGCACGCCCAGCGGCGACAAATTGGTGCGCGCTGATGCTCTTCCCACGCCGGACACGAACTTGAACGGCGATGATTCTGATAATGGCGACAATGCCGCGATTGGCAACTCTTCTGGCGATTCTTCTCAAACGCACCGTCGTCGCCATCGCCGTCATCGCTATTCCGACGGCAGCGACAACAATTACGGCACCAGCCGCCGCCATCGCCGCCGTTCGAGTTCCAGCGGCGACACAGCGCGTTCGAGCGACAATTCCAGCAGCGATTCGGGCAGCAGTTCCGGCGATACTTCGTCTGGCGACACGCCGCGTTCCGAACGTTCCAGCAGTCATCAATCCGAATCGCGCTCTTCTTCGCATTCCGACCGCAGCGATTCGCCGGTGCCACGCTCCGAAAGCAGCGGCGATTCGCCCGTTCCACAACCCGAACAGTAACCAAAATGACGCGTGACAGGTGACGAATCGAGTACTCGATACTTGTCTTTCGTCATTTATTACTCGTCATTTGTCACTTTTATGAATCTTCTCGAAGGCTTGAACGAGCCGCAGCAACAAGCCGTGATGCACAGCGAAGGGCCGTTGCTTATCTTCGCCGGTGCTGGAAGCGGAAAAACCCGAACCCTGACGCATCGTATCGCGCACCTGATTCAAACGCACAACGTTCCACCGGCGCGCATTTTGGCCGTGACATTCACCAACAAAGCCGCCAAGGAAATGCGCGCGCGTTTGGATGCGCTGGTTGGCGCCTCGTCGCATCGCATCTGGATGGGAACCTTTCACGCGATGTGCGCGCAAATGCTGCGCATCAACGGCGGTCTGATCGGCATTGATCCGCGCTTTGTCATCTTCGACAGCGACGATTCCGCTCGCTTGATGCGCCAGATTCTCAAAGAAGCCGACGTTGATTCCGAACGTTTCGCGCCCAATCGCGTGCTCGCCAAAATCTCCGACGCCAAGAACAAATTGCAAACGCCCGACGAGTTCGCCGTCGCCGTGGTAACGCCCAATGATCGCGTGATCGCGCGTTTATATAAGAATTATCAGGAACGTTTGCGCGCCAATGGTGCGCTCGATTTCGATGATCTTTTGGGCGAATGCGTGCGCCTTTTGCGCGACAGCCGCGAAGCGCACGATTACTGGAGCGACCGTTTTCTTCATGTCCTGATCGACGAATTTCAAGATGTGAACGCGGCGCAGTTCAAATGGGCGCAACTTTTGGCGCAAAAACATCGCAACATTTGCGTTGTCGGCGACGATGATCAAAGCATCTATGCTTGGCGAGGCGCCAATGTCCGCATCATTTTGGATTTTGAATTGGATTATCCCGATGCGCGCGTAATACGCCTGGAGCAGAATTATCGCTCGACGCAGCCGATTTTGGACGCAGCGCATGGCGTCATTTCCAAGAATCTGGGGCGCAAGCCGAAACGATTGTGGACAAGTCTGGCGGGCGGCGAAAAAATCACGGTTCATGGCACCGCCAACGCGCAGGAAGAAGCGTCCTGGGTGGTGCGACAAATTCAACTTTTGCAGCGCGAACGCAAAGGTTCATCCGGCGATTTCGCGCTTTTGTGTCGCGTCAATGCGCAAAGTCGGCCTTTTGAAGAAGCGTTTATGCGCGCGCGCGTGCCGTTGCGCTTGGTCGGCACACAACGCTTTTACGACCGCAAGGAAATCAAGGATTTGATTTCTTACCTGAAAATGCTCTACAACCCGCGCGATGACCTTTCGCTTTCGCGCATCATCAACGTTCCCGCGCGCGCCATTGGCGATGCGACAGTCGAAAAACTGCAAATCGTGGCCGAACAAAACGACGTTTCACTGTTGGAAACGGTTCTCGATGCGCAATCGAGTACTCGATTGGGGCGCGTTGTGGAAAACAAAATCGCGCCGTTTCGCGGCTTGATGCAAGCCCTGCAAAATGACGCAATCGAAACCAAAAGCGTCGCCGATTTGCTGAGTCTGGTGATCGAGCGCACCGAATATCTGGAGCATTTGCGCCGCGATAAAACGCTCGACAGCGTTGACCGACTGGCCAACGTGCAAGAACTTTTGCGCGCCGCGGAAGACTTCGACAAGCGGATGCACGAAGATTCGCTGTTGCCGCCACAAGAAGACACCGGCGAATTTGGCGACGCATCAACCAACGAAAACCGCTCGCCGTTGGGCTTGTTTCTCGAATCGTCGGCGTTGGAAGGCGGACAAGACGCGGGCGCAACGGGCGAAGCCGTGACGTTGATGACGTTGCATTCCGCTAAAGGTCTGGAGTTTCCGATTGTGTTTCTGGTCGGCATGGAACAGGGACTTTTGCCGCACGCGCGCGCTTTGTGGGGCGAAGGCGCCGACGGCGACGAACTCGAAGAAGAACGACGACTTTGCTACGTTGGCCTGACGCGCGCGCGCGAAAAACTAATTCTCACTTTTGCCGCGCAACGCACCTTGCACGGACGCACTGAAACCACAACGCCGTCGCAGTTTTTGGACGAGATCCCTAACCAACTTCTGGAACGCACGGGCTACGGTTCTTCGGGCGTCGCACGCCGTTCTTCCACTGATTGGGATTCGCCGTCGTCGCGCGCGACATCGAGTACTCGAAACGCGTTTGTGCCAGCCTCTTCATCGCGTTCAACTTCGGAAAGCGCGCCCAAGTTTTCTATCGGCGACCGCGTGAAACACCCGACGTTTGGCGAAGGTTTGGTGGTCGCAACTTCGCCAGGCGGCGGCATGGGCGAATGGGTCGAAGTCGCATTTCTCAGCAGCGAAGTCGGCAAGAAGAAACTGGTCATTGCTTTTGCACCAATTGAGAAAGTGTAAATACGTAGTAGGGGCGCATTGCAATGCGCCCCTACAAGCCCACAACATGAATCAACATCGTCGTTCAATTCGCCTGGCGAGTTACGATTATCGTGCAGGCGGCGCTTATTTCATCACGATTTGTGCGCATGAGAAACGTCATGTCTTCGGTTGCGTGCATGAAGGCGAAACGAAAGCGAATGTTTATGGGGAGATTATGGCTGAAGAATGGTTGCGCACGGCGGAATTGCGCACGAACGTGATGTTGGATGAATGGATTGTCATGCCCAATCATTTCCATGCGATTGTGATTATTACGCATCAAGTTGATGCTGATGTAGGGGCGCATTGCAATGCGCCCCTACGACGCGCGCCACAATCATTGTCATCTCTTGTGTCTGGATTTAAAGGCTCGGTCAACCGTCACATCAACACTTACCGAACAGAACACAATCTTCCTCTCGTCAAAGTCTGGCAGCGCAACTATTTCGAGCGCATTATCCGCGATGAAAAAGAACTGCATGACACGCGCCGTTATATTCTCGAAAATCCGATAAATTGGCTGAGCGACGAGAACTTTGCTCCATCGTAGAATGTAGGGCGCATTGCAATGCGCCCTACATTCACCCTTCGCGCCGCTCCAACCATGAATGCCGCGCACGAATTTGCGCTTCCTGTTCGGCTGAAACCATGTGGATGAACGACAAGTAACCGCGTGCATAACTCAAAGCGTCTTGCCCGATTTTTTCGGTCATCGCTTCACGGCCACGCAGTTCGTATTGATGCAAAAACGCGCGAAAGTTGCGGATGTCGCGGCGCGAAACGCGCGGTTTGCCACCGTCCGAGTTCTGCGCATTGACGACCAAGCCGGTCACGGTCTGGCGGCCTTTGGTGCGCAAAATCGCCGTTTTTTCGCCGTTGATTTCAAACTTCTCATCGTTAATGATTGTCGTTGCCAAGTCGCGCATGGCGCGCGCGTCGCACTTTTCGGCTTTCGATGAAAACACCAAGTCGTCGGCGTAGCGCGTGTAAACAAAACCCAATTTTTGCGCCGCGCCTTCCAGACGCTTATCGAGGACTCGACACAAGATGTTGGTAATCGCCGGGCTGGTACAAGCACCCTGCGGCAAGAAACGCTCAGTCACGGCAACAAAATGTTTTTGTCCGTCCAACGTCAGTTCGACGCGCGGCGCTTCGGTTGAAATCAAAGCGAAAATCGTCGATACACCTTCGTTAAATCCCAAGTTTTGGAACATCCATTTGACGCGCTTGAAGGTGATCGATGGGAAAAAATCCTTGAAGTCGAGGCGCACGATGACGTTCGCGCCGGCGTGAATCTGCGCGTTGTGCGCGATATTCAACTTGGGGCGAAACGCCATCGCCGCGTCGTGAACCGGAACTTTGGTCAGAACATTTTCCAGCAGCCAACTTTGCGCGCGTCTCAGCTTCGCTTTAGGCGACGAGATTTTACGCGTGCCGCCGCTTTTCTTAGGAATCGTGAAATGCTGATAATGATCGAGCGGCGCCGCAGCGCGATGATAGGTCAGCCATGCCAACTGCGAAGTTTCGATTTCCAACGCAGCCGCGACTTCTTCCGCACTTTTCAAGACGGGCAAATCGAGTACTCGAAGACGCTCGTCATCGCCGCCTTCATATTTCAAACCAGCAGAAACACCGCGCCCCAAATGCGGCAAGGTTTGGCTTCGCCACGCTTTATCTTTTTCGGCGTTCTCGATTTTTTCCTGCGCGCGACGAATCTTGCGCTCGGCGCGTTCGGCCTTGACGCGCTCGATGCGCCTGATGCGGATTTGCGCGATCAATTCTTCGATTTGCTTGGCCAGAATCGCTTCGTTGCCGACGTTGCGCAAGTTTTTCTGCGCTTCGCGGACGCGCACATCAATCGAATCGAGTTGCTCCAACAGCGGCGCGCGCAGCTCGATCAACTGGTTGTATAAACTTTCCAGTTCGACTTCTTCGTTTTTGGTGACGTGCTTATATTTGGAGCCGGGCGCCGGTGGCCAGAAACCCAAGCGCTTCAATTCCTTGCGGATAAAGCCTTTGCGCCCGCCATATAGCTTGACTTGCGCGCGCCAATCTTTGGGAAACAAGTCGTTTTCCGGCACATTGTTCGGCGTGGAAATAGTTTGATCGGCCATGAGATTTTGAAGTTGTCTTTATGAAAATTGAACCGCCAAGACGCTAAGACACAGAGAAAGAAAATGAGAATCGAGGACTCGAAAGTCAGAGTTTGTCATTCTGAGCGCAGCGTTGGGCGCCCGTTAGAAGAGCGTTTGGACGCTTTTCGCTGGGCTGTAGAATCTGGCGTGATGTTAGATTCTTTGCTGCGCTCAGAATGACAAACTCGAACGCTTGTGAGGAATTAAAGAGGTTATCGAGTACTCGATGTCGCCAGTTTTGGCACGTCTTTGCCGTCCAAAATCGCTTTGAATTCTTTTTCCGTCAAAACTGGGACGCCCAATTCTTTGGCCTTAGCCAGCTTCGATCCAGCGCGTTCGCCCACGACCAAGAAATTGGTGTTTTTAGAAACGCTTCCGGCTGCGGTTCCTCCGCCCTGCTCGATCACTTTTTCAGCTTGCTCGCGCGTGAACAACGTTAAAGCGCCGGTAAAAACCCACGTCTGGTCTTTGAACCTGTCAGCGGAAACGTTCGCGCCGCCCGAAGTGGCGGCCACAACGCTCGCCGCCAAAATGTGCGCGCACGGCCCCAGACGCAATTTGTTCTGGCGATAAAAGCCGCACGTACATTGCGCAAACGTCGCGCGACCATCAGCATCCAGGCCAACTGTCGGCGAAAAGGTGCCGCCTTCGGTTTTGATGTCGGCCTCAAACAAGCGCACACCACTTGTCATAAAGCGTTCGAGAAATTCGCTCGCCTCGCCTTCTTTCACTTCGCGCACTTTGACTTTGCCTTCATGCACCAGGCGCGAAGCATGGCGCGTGCGGGTATCGCTTTCGTCTTGCGGCGCGGGAAAGGGCAGCAATTGGCGGCAACGAAAAACGCCATTGGTAAAGTCGTACATTGCACGACCTTCGCGGCAAAGTTGCTGCAACGCCGCCGTTGCGACTTCGCGCTTCAATTGCGTCGAATCGGCGGCTTCTTCGGGCGTCAGCATGCGCCACTCTTCGAGTACTCGAAAGACTTTTTCCGCGTCGCCTTCGCTGACGGGAGCCGGAGCCGCCATCACATCGAAGCGCGCAGCTTTCGACCAATCGTTTTGCGTCCAGCCCGACAAGCCCAGATCGAAACGATGACCGTCCATTTCGATGCTCCAATACGACGGCATTCCGCTGCCCAGCAATTTCACTTTGACGCTTGTCGCGTGCGGCAGCAATTGCTCGAAGAAGAACAAGCGGCGCCGTCCCCAGATGCGGATTTCCTGTGCTTCGGTTCCGTTCCACACGCAGTTCGCTTCCTGCAGAACGACGCCCCAAGGCTCGATTTCAACGCTTGGCTTTTGTCCCGGCGTCAGCTTGAAACGCAGTGAACGCGGTCCTTTGCGTTCGCGCTGCTGGCGCAATTGCAGCAATAAATCGGCGACAAGCCCGGGCGACAATTCGACTTCGACGCCAGGCAGCGACGAGGCGGATTGAACCTGCAAAAAGCCACGAACCCACGTCGGAGGAAGGTCAATTTTCTTCTCGAACTGCGCACCCGCCGATGTCTGCATTGAAACGCCGCCCGGCTCGACCTGAATCCACGACGGGCGATAGCTTCGCACACGCTTGAACTCGTCCGCCAAGCGAATCGAAAAATCGACGTTCGTCGTACCGTATTGAATGTCGCCGAAAGTTTCCAGCTTTTCCATCGGAACCGTCACGCGCCCATAACTCGATTCATCGAAGGAAAACACTTCAAAAATCACGCAATCGGGATGAACTGACACGACAGGATCGCAAGGCCGCAACGCGCCCAGGGCTTCGGCGCCATATTTGTGAACCAGAGGCGTGTAAAGGTCGCGGCGCATCTGCCAGAAGTTCGGCTCCCACCACGCGTAACGCTCGATTTCCACCAGGCGATTGATGATCGGTTTGCATTCCGCCGTCATCTCGTCGCGCTGCTTCAACAATTCGTTCAGTTCACCTTTCAATCGCGTCGCGTCGGCTTTGTCCTTCTCGAATTTCTCTTGCAGCTTCTGGATTTCCGGCCCGGCGTCTTCCCAATAACGCGCTTGAACCCATTGCTGATAAGCCGTGTGATCTTTGGGCGCAAATCGCAAGTCGCTGGTCACGACGTTGTGCAAAGCCAGCATCGCGCGCGCATAACCCAGGCTGTCGCCGACAACTGCCTGGAGAGAAACCGGAGGCCGAGAAGATTCGCCGCTCATGGCGAAGTGCGTTCCACGGTCATCGGTCGTCGCTACGCTGGGGCGCGCGTAAGAAAGTGTCATTTCCATGAGGGTTCCTTGTTCCGGGTCAGCGATTGAAATCGCGTCAGGAGAGCCTTTGGCTGACTGTCCGCCTGCGCGGACACGGAGTTTGTCTGCGCAGGCGGACAGTCAGCCAAAGGCTCTCCTGACGCGATTTCAATCGCTGACTACAACCAAGCCTTCGATTTCGCGCCCTGGCAACGCAACTTGCGCCAATTGCTGCAACGCCCATTCTTTGTCGCGTTTCGTGCGACCGCGCGCCACATCGAGCAAGCTCTTGATTTCGTCATTCGAGTACTCGATAGTCGTTCCGCGACGTGTTTTAACCGCCTCTTTGGCACGACGCGCGCGGCCTCGCGTTTTCAAAACACTTTGATCGAATGCCGAAACTTCGACGCTCGTCACATCTTTCAATAAGTGTTCGGCCAGCCACGCTTGCATGATCGGATCGGCGTTTTCGCTGAGTTTCTTCAGCAGTTTCGCATCGAGAACACCGTCGCGGTGCGCTTCTAAAAACTCGCGGCCAAAAGCACGAACACTCGCATTCGGGCTGTCGCATAACGCCAGAGCGCGATCTACCAGATCGAGTTGATCGTTGGTGTTGAACCAACTTTTCGCCATTTCAAATGGCTGCGGCAAACCGCTTTCCATCAGGCGCAAAGCCAGCGGCAAATCGAGTCCGATTTCGCGGATGCGCGCCAAACCCAAAGCGCGAATGGCGCCAAACGGATGCGTCGCGGCAGCCAGCAAAGCGCCGTTGGAACGTCCCAGTTGATTGATGTTCGCGTCGAGCCAGCGCACCAAATACGGCTCCAGCTCCATCGGCGTGTGCGCCAACCATTCGGCGACAGCGGAAGAGGTTACATGGACGAACGTCGCGGCGATTTCTTCATCGTCCAAAAGGCGCTTTTGCAAGGCTTCGTCGGCGCCGTTCGCCACGCGTTCGAGTACTCGATTCCAGAACGCGTCCACCAAATCGGGATTTTGCAGCGTGGCCAGAAAATCGGGGTTTTGCAGCGTGTGCAACAACGTCGCGCGCGCTGCACGCCATTGATCGTCGTTGGCAGAAAGAGCGCGCTCGATTTGCAAAGCGGACGACAAACGTCGGAAGAACGAGGCGAAAAACGCGGGCGAAAGCTGCGCGAAAAACGCGGGGACTTGAATGAGGAAAGCGGCGAATTCATCGGAAGAAAAATGGGCACGCTCGAAGATTTGCCGCGCGCCTTCATTGTTGGCGGCGGTTTGGTGAATCGCAGGCGCAATCCAAGCGCGCAAATTCCACACGCGCTGCCACAAATCGCGTGCGGCTTCTTTCGTCATCGCTGTTGCCGCCAGAAACTGCCAGCCAACGGCATTCAACGCTTGATCGCTTTGATCAGAAACCAGCTTAAACGCGTCTTCAGCAGAAGGCTGCAAATGCGCCGATTCCGCGAAAAACGCTTCCATTACTTGAGCTTGCAATTCGGGCTGCAGCCGCGCGATGTCGCTCAAACGAGCAAGCTGTCCAGTTTTCGCTTGTTGACGAACGCGTTCGAGCATCCACAAACGCGCGCTTTCGCTCACGGAGGCAAAGGTTGGAAGATTGCGCCAGAACACATCGTCGCCGATGAGGTTTTGAAAACGCTCGATCAACAAAGCGGCGCTGCGGCGTTTTTTTGTCGCTGAACGTTGCTCCAAGGCTTCGCTAAGGATTTGCGCTGCGTCGCTGCGCCACGTCACATTATTTTCTGGTAAAGGTTGCGCGCTCAACATGATGCGACGCGTCTTCGCGCTGCCCAGCAAGACCAAACGCGCCCAGGCGCGTCCGCCGATGGTTTCGCCGCGCTGCCACGCTTGCGCAAATTGACGCGTCGCCAAGCTTTGCAAAAGCGGCAAATCGCTGCTCAGAAAACGCACCAACTGCCTACGGTCGAGTACTCGATTGTCGGCATCTTCGCCGTGCGCGCGCAAAACCTTTAGCGCCATTTCGTTGGCTTCCAGCGGCACTTGCATTTGCCTCAACAATTCGCGCGCTTCGTCCAGATGCGCGTCCCAAATCTCGGGAGCACGTTCTTCGCGGCGCAAGCGCACAAATTGACCGGCGATGTTCTTGTAAGCGCCGCGTCCTGGCTGCGTTTGTTTCCAGCGCGGACTGTTGGCAAACAAGACATCGAAGGTCGCCCAGTTCAAAGCCGGATCGAGTACGCGATTGCCTTCTTCGCGCAACAATTGCAGCACAAGTTGAAGGTATAAATCGGGGTTTTTCTGCGAAAGCCCGCGCAGAATACGGCGCGCGCGGCGCTTCATATATTGCAGCGTCGGCTTTTTGGGGCCATCGGTTTGCAGGTGAATAAACTGCGGATCGGTCACATCCACGATGAACGTATATTCGGGATTTTGCCTGCCGCGCCAAGTGGGGCCGCAAACGATTCTCAATTCGCCGCCATCCAGAGAAACGGTTTTCACTTCGTAAATATATTGGCGCGCATCGAAATCGAAGGCGATGGTTTGCGATGGCGCGGCTTCCTCTTGCGCCGTCAAGCCCAGAGTTTTGCGCAGCGCCGAGACGACGCCTTTTTTCTCTGTGCTGCTGACGACCAGACGCCAGCCGGTGTAATCGTACCATTGATTGCGACCGCCAATCGTGTAAGTGAAACCGTTGCCTTCAACGCTTTTCGGCGTTCTTCCGACAGTTGATGCATTCACGGCTTTCCATCGATTACTCGATTGCGTCCAAGCCGCTTCATCCACGCGCTTGAGCAAAACGCCCAGCATTTCGATGTCGGGATGGCCGTCGTTCAGCGCGGCTTCGACTTTTTTGAACAATTGCTTGAACGGTTTCCACGCGCCATATTGCAACGTCGTGGTGCGCGCGAAATCGAGCAGCAAATCGCGTTCTTCGCGCGAAACGTTGGGGAACTTGTCAACAAAGGGAAGCAAAGCCGCAGGAGACATAAGCGTGAAGAACCCGGAAATAAAATCTTTGAAGCGGATAACTTCCGCTAAACGAAAACGGACGGGCGCCGGTCACTGCAACCCTATAGTGACAACTACTCGAATTAAGGGCCTGAACCACGTTTCCACAGCGGGACATTAATTCGAGTAGTTGTCACTATAGGGTGAAATCACACCGACGACCCGTGATGAAATGCGAGCAATGCGACGACTGCGGCGAAACGCCGAAGATTGGTTGCCGAAAATCATCCGCTTCAAAGAACAACGACTTTGGTTGAAACGACTTCAGGAAAAACGACTTGCAGGAAAATAGCGGAAAAACAACGTTTTGCACCTTAAAGAACACGCTTTCCGCTAAACAGAATGGGACGGGCGCCGGTCACTGCAACCCCGATACGCACCGGTAGCGGCTTCAGAGACTGAGCCACGCTTTTCCAGCGGGCAATGAAGCCGCTACCGGTGCGTATCGGGGTGAAATCACACCGGCGGCCCGTGATGAATAACAAGCAATGCGACGGTCGCGGCGAAACGCCGAGAACAAATTGCCGGAAACGCGTTCTTCAAGGTGCAAAAAGTAACTCGATTATACGCCGCGATGGTTTCATCGTCAATAGTGAAACCATTTTATTTTTGGATGAATCACAGAGACACAAAGGTCACAGAGCAGAAAGAGATTTTAATTCGAGTACTCAATTCTCTTTCCTAAATCTTTGTGACCTTTGTGTCTCTGTGGTCTAAATGTCTTGGCGTTCTTTGCGACTTGGCGGTTAAAATAAAGCATCTTAATCAAGGAATCGAGTACTCGAATATGACACTTTCTAAAGCGGCCATTTTTGAAGGCATCGGCAAGCCGCTGATTATCGACGAAATCGAAGTGGACGATCCCAAAGCGGGCGAAGTCCTGGTCAAGCTGGACGCGACGGGACTTTGCCACACCGAAGTCTGGTATATGAGCGGCGGCGATACGACCACGCGCGCGCCTTCTATTTTGGGACACGAAGGCGGCGGCGTTGTCGTCAAGGTCGGAAGCGGCGTGACTGAATTTGCCGAAGGCGATCACGTGGTGCCGATTTACATTCCCGAATGCGGTCATTGCGTCGAATGTCGCAGCGGCATTACGAATTTGTGCAGTGCATTGGACGACGCGTATTTTGGCGGCTCGATGAACGATGGCACGGTGCGTTTTCATCGTCACGGCCAAGATTTGAACCATTTCATGCTGACCAGTACGTTTAGTCAATACACGGTTGTGCATCAGGAAGCACTCGTTAAGATTCGCCCCGATGCGCCGCTGGATCGCGCGTGTTTATTCGGTTGCGCCGTCACGACGGGCATTGGCGCGGCGTTGTGGACATCGAAAGTGACGGAAGGCTCGACGTGCGTGGTTTTCGGTTGCGGCCCGATTGGACTGAACGCAATTCAAGGTTGTCGCTTGGCCAAAGCCGGAAAGATTATCGCGGTTGATTTGAACGAAGAACGTTTGCAAAAAGCCAAACAGTTCGGCGCGACCGATTTATTGAAACCCGAAAGCGGCAACGGCACCCAAGCTGTCAAAGAGATGACGAACGGCGGCGCCGACTTCGTGTTTGAAGCGACCGGCAATGTTCACGTCATGCGCCAGGCACTCGAAGCGACGCGTTACGGCGGCGGCAAATGTTGCGTGATCGGCGTCGCCAAAACCGGCGAAGTTGTCGAAGTGACGCCGCGTTTGCTCATCGCGGGACGCACACTTTTAGGAACGGCATTTGGCGGCTGCCGAGGCAAAAGCCAATTGCCTGAACTAATTGATCGTTACATGAACGGCGAGATTTTCGTCGATGAACTGGTGACGGGAACGATTGCATTGGAAGGCATCAACGAGGCGTTTGAGCACATGAAGCAGGATTCGGGTTATCGCTATGTCGTGAAGTATTGAGGTGATGTCGAGGGCGAGATATATCTCGCCCCTACTGATTAAAAGGCGTTATCGAGTACTCGATTTCGTGTGCGGTTCTCTTTGCTCGACTCGCACGATGAAGGAAGTTATGCCCACTTGGAAACCGTTTTACGATGAAGTCGCGCGCCGCGTGCTGACGTTTGAGGACAGGCAGAACGAACTGCTGGCACTTGTGCGCGAAATGAAGGCCGCCGGTTTACACGCGATCCCTCTGGGCGACGGCACTCCTGACGCCCCTAAAGCCGAACTGGTCGAAATTGATCCGTTCACTTTTTTAGCGAACTTTCATCGCAGCAGCGAAGATTCGCGGCGCGATTTGTGGGACTTCCTGCGCAGAAAGTGGAACCTTTCTCATCCGGTTCCCGCCGACTTCGATGGTGTTCCCACAGTGTACGCGCAGCAATTCTGGTTCTTCCCATATATCGCCGAGCGCAAAGCCGACGACATTACATCGCTATGGCAACTGGCGCGCGTTGCGGTTGAGAATCCGGAATTGCTGTCGAATAAACTTTTCAGTCGCCGCCTCGATATTGGCGACGTTACGGTCACAAAACTGACCTGCGTATTGTTCTGGCTCAATGCAGAAAACTTTCTTTCGCTCGACAGCACGATGCGCGCATATCTTCTGGAGAACAACATTGTATGGGACGATGCGGGCATCAAAAGCGGCGACGTTTCGGCTTACCGCGACTTGATGAACCACGTTCAAGAAAAGCTGGGTTCCGGCTATCCACAAATCAGCGATGATGCGTGGAAGGCCAAACATCCAGTACTCGAAATGCCCTCCACAACATCACAAACCCGCTTCTGGAAACTATCGCCGGGCGAAAACGCGTACCTTTGGGAGAACTGGCGCGATAAGGGTCTTTGCGCTATTGGCTGGCCGTTTCTGGGCAACGTCGCGCCGATGAACGGCGTTGAACTGGAAACGCGACGCACGGAAATAGTGAGTCATCCAGAACAATTCGAGAAAGCTCATCGCTACACACCGGACAGCGTGAAGCAGGTCTGGCAATTTGCTCATGACATCAAAGAGGGCGACTTCATTGTTGCCAACCAAGGAACGAAGAAAGTGTTGGGCATCGGCACTGTAACCGGGCCGTACGAATTTAGTTCAGAAGATGAACATTATGCGCATCAACTGCCTGTACGCTGGCATGACACGACTGCCCGCGATGTGCAGCAAGGCGGCTGGCGAAGCACTTTGATCGAGCTAAATCGTGCGAAGTTTGACGCCATCTTGAATGCCGGAGCGGAAGGAGCAGGCGTACCGATCTCACCCGTTGTCGAACTGAATTCCAGCAATGGAATCGAGGAATCTATGCCGCCGCTCAACAAAATCCTTTATGGCCCACCGGGAACTGGAAAAACCTACACCACGATTGAAGAAGCCGTGCGCATCATTGGCGGCGATTCACCGATGCCGCATTTGCCCAACGGCAAAGTTGATCATGCCGCCTGCAAGCGCGATTTCGACCTTTTGCGCGCAGCGGGACGCATCGGCTTCGTCACGTTTCATCAGTCGTTTTCCTACGAAGAGTTCGTTGAAGGCATTCGTCCTGTCCTCGATGATGCTACAGGCAGCGCGCGGTACATTTGCCGCCCTGGAGTTTTGAAAGACATCGCGCTGCGTGCTCTGGGCGCGGCGCTGGTGCCCGTCGAGACAGGTCGCGTAACGTTTGAACAAGTCTGGGATGTTTTCATTGAGCAAACAGAAACGGCGACAGAAGCGTCACCGGATTGGTTGCTGCCTGGAATCGGGCCGAGTGAATATCGCATTTCGTTCACGGCAAGCGGCAATGTCATCGGGGAGAACGTAAAAGGCAATGCAGCCGCGCCTTACAATGCTTCCCGACAGAACATCGAGTTGGTGTGGGAAAAGTTGCCCGAAAGTGTCACGCCTTCACACAACATTCTGCACGAAATTATCGGCAAGGGCGCTCATACGAATTTGATTGGCGCTATCGTCAAAGATTTACGTCGGATAGAAAAGTCGCTTTCGCCCAGCAGCATCACAAAGATTGATCCACTCGAAGCCGCAAAAAGCTTCCTTCGCGGATCGCAACTTTACCGACTCGATCCAGCTAACGCACCACGTTTTGTGCTTATCATCGACGAAATCAATCGCGGCAATATCTCGAAGATTTTGGGCGAACTCATCACGCTGCTGGAAGAAGACAAACGCCTGGGAGCCGAGAACGCGCTTTCCGTGACGCTGCCGACTTCGGGCGAAACCTTCGCGCTGCCCCCGAACTTGTTCGTCATCGGCACGATGAACACAGCCGATAAAAGTTTGGCTTTGCTCGACATCGCGTTGCGCCGCCGCTTTTCTTTCCAGGAAATGCCGCCGCGCTTTGAAGTCTGCGAAAACCTGACGCCCGCACAGCGCGTGGTTCTAACCGAACTCAACATTCGCCTGACCCAAACGCGCGACCGCGAACATCGCATCGGTCACGCCTATTTCACCAACTGCAAAAGCGCCGTCGATTTCGACCGCACTTTTCACGACAAAATCGTGCCGCTCTTGCAAGAGTTTTTCTACAACGATTGGGACGGTTTGCGCTTTGTGCTGGGCGAAAGCGGCAACAACGGCACCTTCGTGCGCGCCCTGCCCGAAAGTGGCAGTGGACGCGCGCGCACTCGCTGGCAATGGTGGTTCGATGTGGGCGAAGCAGATTTTTCGTTCTGCGACGTGCTGCTCAAAGACTATAAATTGACACCGCAAGCCGCCAGTGACTTATCTGGTGTCGCTGCGATTGGCACGGCAACGTTTGAAGACGAGAGCCAGGTGGAAGATGAGACGGACGGCGATGACGAATAACGGCGGTCACAAGGGCGAGATTACACGCTTGTGCGAATGGTCGAAAGTACGTGTCTCGCCGCAAGTGTGGACGCGCGAGCGCCGCATGGCACTGACTTCCGCCGCCGATTCGTGGCGTCGTGTCAACAATCTGCCGCAAGCGCCCTTGAACTGGAGCGGCGTCGATGGATGTGTTCTCGAAGCGAATCGTTACGCGGGCGTCGTGCAGATCGAGGGCGCGACAGTCGAGATTTATCCCAAGCTCGACGCGCATTTGCTGGAACGAACCGCGCCCGATGAAAGTGCAGCGCACTCGGTCTTATCTTCTTTGACTTGGATGCTGGAGGTTGCGAACTTCGGTGACGCCATCGACGCGCAAACAGCGACGCTGGGCACGGCGCCGCTCGAGTTTGCCGACATCTGGGCGTGGCTGTTCGCGCGCGATCTGCGCGAGCAATTGCAACTGGGACTGGCCAGCGCCTACATCGCTCATCAAGACGACATAATGGCGGTGCGCGGGCGCATTCAAATCGCGCGGCAGGTTTCGCAAAATTGGAATCGCTTCGACCGCATCGCTTGTGCGTGGGACGAATGGACGCCCGACACGGCGCTCAATCGAGTACTCAAATGCGCTTGTCGCGTGCTGTCGCGCCGCGTCTCGCATCCGGTGACACGCGGACTCATTTTCGATTGCCTGTTTCTGTTGGAAGAAGTCCGCGATGTGGCGCCCGAAACCGCCCTGCACGCCGCCGCGCGCCTGATTCACACCCGCGCCACCGAGCGTTTTCGCTTGAGCTTCGATTTTGCGCGTCGCATCTTGCAGGGCAGCGGACCAGCGCTGGGTGCGGGCGGCGAAGACACTTTCGTATTTCTGGTCAACATGGACAAAGTGTTTGAAGCTTTTGCGCGCGCCGTCATCGAAGCGCGTTTCAACACAATTGTCACCGAGCAGAAAGACTTGGGCACGCTGCTCGAATTGCGACTCGGAGGCGTTCGTCAAAAGGCCGATTTGCACTGGCGCGACAACGATGGTGTGTCTTGGATTGCCGATGCAAAATATAAGCATCTGGCAAAAGACAGCCAAAACGCCCTCGACTTTTTCGATGACGAAACCGAGAATCGTGCAGGTCGCAAATTATCGCCCGACGATGTGCGGCAAGTGGGCGTTTACGCCGAACTGTTGCGCCGCCAAAACAAGGGGATTGCGCTTCCGCAATTGATGATTCTTTATCCTTTTGTTGGCAAAGGGCGCTTTGCTATTTCCCAATGCCGAATGTGGAACGGCGCTCAACTTTCGCTGGTTCCGCTATGTGTGACGCCGCGCGCCAATCTGAGACAATGCGCGCCACTCTAAACGATTCATCAGATTCCGGCATAGTGCGAACAACCAGCAACTTTTTCGGATCCACAATCGAGTACTCGAACGGAAAGATTGCCTCCTTCATAAGTCGCCCACAGCACTTCCTTTTACTTTAGGCGCACTCTTTTTGCAAGGCGGCAACGAAGACAGCAAACGTTTCAAACGAAGGAGCCAACCTCATGCTTGCCATGACTTATCGAGGAACGCATCGCGTCCGCATCGACCATAAACCTATGCCGGAGATTTTGCATCCCGAAGATGCCATCGTGCGCGTCACGCGCGCTTGCATTTGCGGCTCGGATTTGCATTTGTATAACGGCTCGGTGCCCGACACGCGCGTCGGTTCGACCTTTGGCCACGAAATCACTGGCGTCGTCGAACAAATCGGGCCGGAAGTGCAAAACCTCAAAGTCGGCGATCATGTTCTGGTGCCGTTCAATGTCGCGTGTGGCAAATGCGTCTTCTGCCAGCAGGGACTTTTCGGCAACTGCCACGAATCCAATCCCGAAGCGACAGCGGTTGGCGGCATTTTCGGCTATTCGCATACGGCGGGCGGCTACGACGGAGGACAGGCCGAATACGTGCGCGTGCCTTACGCCGATGTCGGCCCAACGGTTATTCCCGCTGGTATGGATCCCGATGATGCCGTGATGCTGACTGACGTGGTACCGACCGGCTATCAAGCGGCGGAAATGGGCGGCATTCAAAAGGGCGATACGGTTGTGGTGTTCGGAGCCGGTCCGGTCGGCATCATGGCGGCGCGATGTGCCTGGCTTTTCGGTGCAGGTCGCGTCATTATCATCGACCAGCTCGATTATCGTCTCGAGTTCGCGCGCAATTACTGCCCTTGCGAAGCCTATAACTTCAAGGAAATCGGCGATCCCGTACTCTTCCTGAAGAAAACGACCGATTGGATGGGCGCTGATGTGTGCATTGATGCCGTGGGCGCCGAAGCCAATGGCAGCGTGCTGCAAAACATTTTTATTCGAGGAATGAAGATGGCGGGCGGCGCGACTCCCGCGCTGCATTGGGCGATCAACTCGGTGAAAAAGGGCGGCATCGTTTCCATCGTCGGCGTTTATGGCTCGATTGGCACCCTTGTCCCGATTGGCAACGTGTTGAACAAAGGGCTGACAATTCGCGCAAATCAAGCGTCGGTGAAACGTTTGCTGCCGCGCCTGATCAAGCATGTGCAAGACGGCACGCTCGACCCCAAAGCGCTGATTACGCATCGCATTCCTTTGGAATATGTGTCGGATGGCTACCGAATTTTCTCGGCCAAACTCGATAACTGCATCAAACCGGTGCTCTTGCCGCCCTCGTCTCAAAGCTAAAAAGATTTCACCGCGAAGGACGCGAAGAGCGCGAAGGAAAGAAAAATAGTACGAAATGATGAATACGGAATATCGAGTACTCGATTCCTTTTTTTCCTTCGCGCTCTTCGCGTCCTTCGCGGTTCAACTGACTTATTTACGAAGGAACTCTCATGGAAAATACAGCGATAGACACTTCGCAAATCAAGGGCTGGGGCGTGGACGCCGACCCAAAAAACGACCCGACTTACCCGATGAAGCAGCGCAACAACGGCGAACACGCGGGCTACACTTGGCAGCGTCCAACGCAGCAGTCGGAAACCGTCGAAGTTCTGCATTCAAACGAGCGGCCTAATCTCAGCGCCGTGTTCGGGACATCGGTGCCGCCTGCGGGACTCAGTGGCATGATCCGTCGCTTTGCTTTTAAATACAGCGAGTCCAGCTACGCGCATTGGCTGCCGCTGATGTTGGCAGATCGCGTGGGCGAAGTCGAAGGCGTCGTTGCCGATGTCGCGCACGGTCATGTTCCCAACATCTTCGACGAACTGGGCGGCAAAGCGGTATGGAAGCACAACCGCAAAGAATTGGTGACGCGCGTTCTCCTTGGCGCAGTTGTCGTTTGGGCTGTCGTCCGCCAATGCAGCGGAAGCCGTAATTCTTAACGGAAAGATACCAAAACTAACGAATTCAGCGCGGACTAACCACGAATTTCACTTCGTAAAGTATCAGCATCTTTCATAACGGCTGATGATCAAAAGGCTTGAGAATTGTTCTCAAGCCTTTTTGCTATGCGGCTTTTTACGCAAAACAGTGGAAGGCGCCAATTCGCTATAATCTTTGCATCGAAATCTTCTTAAAAGTGTGACCTTGTGAGCAACCAAACTGAACCCATCGAACGTTACAACCCTTCAGAAATCGAACCCAAATGGCAGGCGAAGTGGAACGCCGAAAAACTCTACGAAACGAGTACTCGATCTTCCGCTAATAAACCCAAGTTTTATTATCTGGATATGTTCCCCTATCCGTCCGGCGATTTGCACGTCGGGCACGTCCGCAACTACGCGATTGGCGATGCCGTGGCGCGCTTCCATGTGATGAACGGGCGCGACGTTTTGCACCCGATGGGCTGGGACGCTTTTGGCCTCCCCGCCGAAAATGCGGCGATTAAAAACCAGGTTCATCCCGCCGAGTGGACGGAACGCTGCATCGAGCGAATGCACGAACAGTTCGGCAAATTGGGCATTTCCTTCGACTGGAACCGCGAAGTCACGACCTGTCGCCCCGATTATTACAAGTGGACGCAATGGCTGTTCCTGCAATTCTACAAGCGTGGCTTGGCCGAGCGCCGCAACGCGAACGTCAACTGGTGCCCGAACGACCAAACCGTTTTAGCCAACGAGCAAGTCAAAGACGGCAAATGCGACCGCTGCGGCGCGGCTGTCGAGCAAAAAGCCTTGACGCAGTGGTTCTTCAAAATCACCGATTACGCGCAGCGCTTGTTGGACGACTTGGACAAGTTGGAAGATTGGCCGGAGCGCGTCAAGTCGATGCAGCGCAACTGGATTGGCCGCAGCGAAGGCGTCACATTCAGTTTTCCGTTGAAAGATCGCGCTGACGAAATCGAAGTTTTCACGACGCGCGTCGATACGGTTTTCGGCGTCACGTATATGGTTTTGTCGCCCGATCATGCGCTGGTCGATGAAATCACCACAATCGAGTACTCGAAAGCCGTCGAAGAATTCAAAGTTCATGTCGCAAAGCAAAAAGAAGAGCGCATCGGCGACCGTTCGGACGATTTGCCCAAAGAAGGCGTTTTCACCGGCGCTTATTGCATCAACCCGATGACGGGCGAAGATGTGCCGATTTGGTTGGCCAATTACGTCGTTTCTGATTATGGTTCTGGCGCGGTTATGGCGGTTCCCGCGCACGACGAACGCGACTTCGAGTTTGCAAAAAAGTATGACTTGCCAATCAAAGCTGTTATTAAGCCAGCGGCTTGGAACACACCTTTCTATTCCATGGCACGCACGCACAATCCGCATTTGCCTGCTGAAGAATGGACAGACGAAACGCTGAGCGAATATATCGCAAAAGGCGCGTTCATTGATGCAGGAACAAGTGTCAACTCCGGCGATTTTTCCGACTTGACTTCCGACGAAGCGAAAACCAAAATCGCCGAATACATGGAAGCCAACGGACTGGGAAAGCGCACCGTCAACTTTCGTTTGCGCAATTGGTGCTTGAGTCGTCAGCGTTATTGGGGTTGCCCGATTCCGATTATTTATTGTGAAGACGGCACGATTGAAACCGTTCCCGAGGATCAGCTTCCCGTTTTGCTGCCGACCGATGTGCAATTTACCGGCGAAGGCAATCCGCTTTTGACTTCGCCAACCTTCAATCGAGTACTCGATTCCAAAGGTTGTCCGGCGCGGCGCGAAACCGACACAATGGACACTTTTGTCGATTCATCGTGGTATTTTCTGCGCTATTGTTCGCCCGACGCGAGCGATGTTCCATTTCGAGCCGAAGACCTCGCGCGCTGGATGCCAGTCGATCAATATGTCGGCGGCGTCGAGCACGCGACAATGCACTTGATTTACGCGCGTTTCTTCACCAAAGTCTTGTTCGATATGGGCTTGTGTCCGGTCGATGAACCGTTTCCGCGCTTGTTCACACAAGGCATGGTGACGATGTTCACGGCAGAAAGTGGCAAAGTCGAGAAGATGAGCAAGAACAAGGGCAACGTTGTTTCGCTCGATGACGCGGTGCGAAAGTTTGGCGCTGATGCGACGCGCATGGCGACTTTGTATTTGGGGCCGCCAGAACTCGACGCCGAATGGGACAAAGAATCGGACAAAGTTTTCGCCGGGCCTTATCGTTTTCTTGAACGCGTTTTTCGCCTGACGCAGGCGCGCAGTTTCAACAGCAATTGGAATCGAGTACTCGATTACGCACAATTGCAAGGCGAGAATCGCAAACTCGCGCGAAAAACGCATCAAACAATTGCGCGTGTCAGTCACGGCATCGAAAAGTTCTCGATGAATACGGCGATTGCCGCGATGATGGAACACGTCAACGTTCTGTCAGCGTGGATTGACGCCACGAAAAACAACGCCGAAGACGCGCAAACGCAAGCGGTTTACGGTGAAGCCGTGCAAACCTTGATTACGTTGTTGTCGCCGTTCGCGCCGCATCTCAGCGACGAACTGTTTTCGCGCTTGGGCTTTGCGCAGTCGGCGTATGAAATGACGTGGCCGCAAGCGAACGAAGAAGTCGCGCGCGAAGACGAAATCACAATTCCGGTTCAAATCAATGGAAAATTGCGGGCGCGCGTCGTGGTTCCCGAAGGTAGCGACGAAGCTGTTTTGCGAGAAGCCGCGCTTTCAACCGAAGAAGTGCGCACACAGTTGGAAGGGCGCGAACCCAAACGCGTCATCGTGGTTCCGGGACGCTTGATCAACATCGTTTTATAAATTGGCGCCGCTGCTTTATGATGTAATTGAAGGGTGTCTTTTTCTCAAATTCCCGATCCCGATAACAGTAACAATTCGATGATGCGAATAACGAAACGTAAACTGGCGCTGGGCTTCGCGTTTTTGCTGTTGTTGCTGGGCATCAATGCCGCGGTTTCCTATTTCAACACGCAGCGCCTGATTGAGAACAATCGCTGGGTGACGCACACTTATCAGGTCGTGGCGCAGCTCGACACCGAATTGTCGTTCGCGCAAGATGTCGAAACCGGAGCGCGCGGCTACATCATTACCGGCCAGGAAGAATTTCTGCAGCCTTATACAACGGGCGTCAAAGGCCTGCGCGACCATTTGACTGCTTTGTCGACGTTGGTGCGCGACAATCCGCAACAATTGGCGCGCGTTGCGATTTTAGAAAAACAATTGGAAACGCGAATGGCGATTGCGCGCCGCAACATCGACGTGCGCCGTGTGCGCGGCGCGCTCGCCGCCGAAAGAGACGTTAGCAACGGCCAAGGCAAGCGCGCCATGGACGCGATTCGCGCGACCGTCGCCGCCATGAAAAACCGTGAGTTCGCGCTGCTGAAATTGCGCCAGCAGAAAACGGCGAGCAGTGCGAACGCCGCTTTGCTATCGATTGTCATTTTCCTGCTCAGCGGCATTTTTTTGATGTCGCTGGTTTATTCGGGTCTGACGCGTGCCGAACTGCGCAAAGCCGAGTTGAAGCACGCTTACGGGCGATTGCAACAGCTCGAAGCGATGCGCGACAATTTGACATCGATGCTCGTTCATGATTTGCGCACGCCTTTGACGACCTTGCTTGGTCCACTGGAGATGCTGGAAGGTGGCGGTTTCGGCTCGTTGGATAAAACCCAAAGCGAAATTATCGGTATGAGTACGCG
Source organism: Abditibacteriaceae bacterium (assembly GCA_965277285.1). GTDB lineage: Bacteria > Armatimonadota > Abditibacteriia > Abditibacteriales > Abditibacteriaceae > DASVUS01. The sequence continues at coordinate 1,806,183 of OZ255721.1, forward strand.
CAGCGGTTATCGCTTGCTGGGACTCGTCAACGAACTGCTCGACATTTCTAAAATGGAAGCCGGCGAACTGAAAGTGCGGCACGAAACCGTGCAGGCGCGCTTCGTTGTGAATGGCGCAGTCACTCAGGTTTTGCGCATTGATCAGGCCGATAGCGAGCGCATCGTGCGCCAGGTCGCGGATGATTTGCCGCTGATGCAGGCCGACGAAAATTTGCTGATTCGAGTACTCATCAACTTGTTGGGCAACGCGCTCAAGTTCACGCCATCCAACAGCAAAGTCACAGTCGCGGCGCGCGTTGCCCGCACCGACGAAACGCTGCTTCAAGAAGGTTATCGCAAAGCGCAAGGCGCGGTTTCCAACGTTTCTACATTTGCCAAGGACACATTTGCCAACGGCCAAACGGCCAATCTCAAGAATGGTCACGCCAAAACCGCCAGCAGCAAAGCGTTTCTCGGCAAGGAAACGTCGTCCGACGAATCACGCGACCATGCGCCGGTCATTTTATTCTCCGTTATCGATCAAGGCACCGGCATCGAGCCAGCAGATCAGCAACGTATTTTTGAAAAGTTTGGGCAAGTCGAGGCGCGCCAGGATGGACAAAAAATGTCGACGGGACTGGGCTTGACATTTTGCAAACTGGCCGTCGAAGCGCACGGCGGATATATCTGGATTCAAAGCGAAATCGGCCAGGGCAGCACGTTTTTCTTCACCGTTCCGCTGCGCCCGTGGCTCGCAACGAACGACAACAAAGAAAAAGCGCAGGCCGCTGTCGCACTTTGAAAAATAGAGCGGCACCTTCAGGCCGTCATCGTAAACCGTTGCGTGAACAAGAGAGCAGAAAGGAAGAAGTCGGAAACTTGAAATACCAGGACAGTACAGCAACGCCTTTCTTTCGCACCGCGACTGAAACCGCTGGCTTTGGAAGGAAGCAACTTGTTTGACTATCTTTCGTGATGCGGTTTCGCCGTTTCGAGTACTCGATTGACTTTCGCGTGTCTTTCACACGCGTGTCTTTCACAAACGATTTTGCACTTTTAGCACAGCGATGTCCAGGCCATCTTTGGAAGCGGCATTGACGTGAGAAGCGTTAGCGCAAATAGAACTTTTGATCTCGTGGCCATAATCGCAAGCGGTTTCGCGCAGCGCGGCGGAATGTTGCAAGCGCTTGAGGGCGACTTTTTCGATCTGGCGAATGCGCTCGCGCGTGAGATGCACTAAGGCGCCGACTTCATCCAAAGTGCGCGCATGACCGCCGTCGTCCAAGCCATAACGCAAGCTCAACACTTCGGCTTCGCGCTCGTTCAAGCACTTAAACGCTTGTCGCAACTCGTCGCGCAATGAAGCGCGCATCGCGCAATCGACGGGCGAAGGTGTGTATTTGTCTTCGACGTAATCGCCCAGCGTCGAATCATCGTCTTCGCCAAAAGAGATGTCCAGCGACATCGGTTCCGCGATGCGCTCGTTCATTTCCTGTAGCTTTTGCGGCGCGATATGTAAATACATCGCCATTTCGCGCGAAGTCGGCGCACGATGCAATTCCTGCGTCAGCACAACTCGCGCACGTTCAGTTTTCGATACCGCGTCCAGCACATAAACCGGCAAGCGAATGCTGCGACTTTGTTCATCGATAGCGCGCAAAATCGCCTGGCGAATCCAATAGCTGGCATACGTCGAAAACTTGTAGCCCTTGCTTCCGTCGAATTTGTGAACCGCGCGAATCAAGCCCAAACTGCCTTCCTGCACCAAATCGGCGAGCGACAACAATCCGCCGTTTCCCTTGCGACACTTGCGCGCGATGCTCGCCACTAAACGCAAATTGCACTCGATCATTTCCCATTCGGCCTCGTGCTCGCCATTTGCAATGCGTCTGGACAAATCCACTTCGCGCTCCGACGACAACAACGGATACTGATGAACGCGTTTCCACCACGACTTGAGCGAATCTTCTTCCACCGCGCTCGCTGCAACATCTTCGGTTTCGCGCGACACACTCGACGGAAAAACCGCGCTGTCCTCGAGTTGCAAAGTTGCCGTGCGCACGCGCGCGAATGCACGCATTGCAGGATTACGCTCGCCCAAAGGCGGCGGCGCCACTTCCAACGACTCGCAATTCAAAGGCGTTTTGGAGGTTGTAGTCATAAGACTTTGTTGTCAAGAATCCGCTGTTACATTCGCTCAAATCCACACATTCGAGTACTCGAAACACGTTTACGAAGCGACGCGCAACGGGTCTTCAACCCACCACGAACCATCGCGCGCAGTCTCCTTTTTCCATATCGGCACGATTTCCTTGATGCGGTCAATTGCGTAACGACACGCCTCAAAACTGTCCGCGCGATGCGGACTGGCCACGCTGATCACGACGCTCGCCTCGCCAATTTCCAAACGTCCCAAACGATGCACAATCGCGCACGGCAAATTCCAACGCGCCCGCACTTCATCGCTAACCTGTTGCAAAGTGCGCAAAGCCATCGCTTCGTAAGCGTCATAATCCAGGAAATTGACCAGATGACCTTGCGCATTATCGCGTACAATTCCCTCAAAAGTGAGAACCGCGCCCGCGCCACCGTTTAAGCAATTTTCCGCCGAACGCGCGACTTGCAAGGTATCAATCGCTTGGCGCGTAATGGCAATGAGCGGCTGCAACGTTTCGCTTGAAGCGCCGGAAATTTGCGAACCACCGGAAACCGGCGGCAAAAATGCGATTTCATCACCAGCCGAAACCGTGGTTTTGCCATTCGAGTACTCGCAATTGACAGCGACGCGAAGATATGGCAAATACGGCGCGAGAATCGGAAATTGTTCGCCGCAGGCTTGTAATAACTGGGCGACGGAAGACGGAGAAGAAGCGCGAACTTGAATCGAAGAACTTTGCGCGGCATCTTTCAAAGCAGCAAAAAGCAGAACCGTATAATCAACGGAATCCGCGACGGCAGAGTCGGGTTCGGGCGAAGGAAAAGAAGAAAACATGACGAAATCTCGTCAAACACCTTGCAAAACAAAGCGAAAATATGGTAAAGGCGAACTTCACCAAGTGCGGCGCAGTATAGCAATTTTCAAGATAACGTCAATGTAAAATATGTGACAATCGCAACCGGTAATATCGAGTACTCGATCAAACTTTGATCATGGCTCAATCGCGTGAGTTGATAGAAAGAACCCCGAGCGTCAGCGACGGGTGAAGCGTAAGAGTTTATTCATCTTCTACGTTTCACCCGTCGCTGACGCTCGGGGTTCTTTCTTCCATAGTTCGCTTTATCTCACTACCTGAGCCACTACCTAAACTTTTTTGCGGGATTTCGCACCTTTGGCAGCAACACCTTTAGTTTCTGCTTGCTCGTCTTCTGCGGGCTCATCAGCGTCCAGATTTTCGACGAACGCGCGCACTTCTTCGATTTCAGTCGTAATGCGGCAATTGGGCAACGATTTCAAAAAGGTCTGGCCATAGCGTTTGGTCATCACGCGCGGGTCGAGAATGGCGACGACGCCCCAATCTTCGCGCGTGCGAATCAGCCTTCCAAAACCCTGGCGAAACATCATCACGGCTTGCGGCACCTGATATTCATTGAACGCGTCGCGGCCTTTTTCCTTCAAGGCTTCCACGCGCGCCTGCACCAAAGGATCGTCCGGCACGGCGAACGGCAACTTCATCATCACGACGCACGTCAGGGCTTCGCCCGGAACATCGACGCCCTGCCAGAAACTCGAAGTCCCGACCAAAACCGAATCGACATCTTTGCGAAACGCGTCCAGCAGTTTGCCGCGCGCGCCTTCGCCTTGTTTGAGTACTCGAATGCGCTTGGGCAGCGCCTGGCGCAACGCCTCGCAAGCCGCATCGACTGCGCGAAAACTGGTGCAAAGCACGAACGCGCGCCCTTTGGTTTGGGTCACAACTTCCACCGCGCGCTTGATCGCTGCCGCTTCAAAAACCGCGGCGTTGGAAGGATCGGGCAAATCGCGCGCGACATAAAGCAGCGAATTGGTTTCGTAATCGAAGGGCGAACCCAGCGTCAGAGTGCGCACCGCTGTCTCGCAGCGTTCTTCGGTCAGGCCCAGGCGTTCGCGTAAAAACTCCCACGAACCGCCCGAAGTTAAAGTTGCTGAAGTCAAGATGACGGGCGAAATGGGGCCGAACAACGTTTCCTGCATTCCTTCAGCGACATCAATCGGCGCACCGCAAAGTGCAATTCTCGGGACGCGATTGGCGCTTTTGCCGTCGTTTTGTCGCGGCTGCACGCTCGCCCAATATACGTAATTCGGGCGATTGTGGCCGATCAAATCGCGCGTGTTCTGGCGCATTTCAAAACATCTCGTCGCAAAACCTTCCAGTTCTTTGGTCAGCGCTTCATCGTTGATGCGTTCGGCGCGCTTTTTCGCGTCGCGCAAAACGCTTTCGATGCGCGACATCGGTTCGTCCAAAGAGTTCTCAATCACGTTCGGCTGGCGCAGGCGAAGAGTTTGCGTGCGGTTGCCGTCCACATTGAGCGCGAGTTGCAGGTTCTGAAAAAAGCGCCCTGTGGCTTCGCGCGCTTCATCGCAGGCTTCGACCAAACGTTTATCTAAAGCATCGGCATCGGGGATTTTGCTGTTGCTCAATATCGTGCGCCCGCTGCGCCGACTGTGGACGATTTCAATCAATTTTGCCACGCCCAAGTTGACGACTTCGCTGCCCAGATACGAACTGGCGACATCTTCAGCCTGATGCGCTTCATCGATCACCAGCGCATCGAACGGCGGCAAAACGCGACCGGCTTCATTGCCTCCAGCGGCCAGATGCGCGAACAGCAAATGATGATTCGACACTAAAATCTGCGCGTTTTCCTGCTCGCGTCGCGCGCGATAAAAGAACGATTTTTCATACAAAGGACAATTGCGCCCGATGCACAAATCGCTTTCGCGGTTGACCTGCGCCCACACACCCGCGCTCGGCTCAAACGGCAAATCGAGATTGCGTCCGGTTTTGCTCCGTCCCGCGAAATGATTGATTTCTTTCAGTTCATCGACATCGTTCAAGCTGGCGAACAACCCGCCGACTTCGGCTTTGGCCAGGCGGCGCGGACAAATGTAATTCTGCGTTCCCAGACACAGCGCGAACTTGAACTCGCTGCCCATTTTGCGCAAAAACAGATCGCGCAAAAACGGCAAATCGCGCTCGACCAATTGTTGCTGCAAGGCTTTGGTGTGCGTCGCAATGAGCACGCGCTTTTTGTTTTCAATCGCCCACAAAATCAGCGGCACCAAATACGCGTAACTTTTGCCGGTTCCGGTTCCCGCCTCGACCAGCAAATGCGATTTTTCGGACGCCGCGCGCGCCACGGCTTCGGCCATTTCGAGTTGTTCGTTGCGCTCTTCAAAGGCGCGGCCTTCGGTCGGCAAAGCGCGCGACAAAAGCCCTTCGTGCCCGAAAATGCGACGCAAAACATCGTCGTTCGCCGAAGTCGGCAGCGTCGGTTCGGCGTCCTCAGCCAATCGAGTACTCGATGGAGTTTTCGTTTCGTCGGGCGCAGCAGTTTTGGGCGGCAAAGAGGTCGGAAGAAATTGAACGCGAGGCACGCTTTCATTTTACCCGATGAAGACGTTTGCTGGTCACATTTATTTTGAGCACAAATAGCAACAATGGCTGGATTTCCAGTTACGCTTGGGTGCCGGAAGAAAAATAAACAAATAGATGGAGCGAGAGAGAATGACCTAAACGATATGGCAACGCCAATAATAAATAGTTAAACAAAAGTAATTAGCTCTGCTATAATTTGAAATAATGATGTAAAAAGAGAACGAAAAATGAAAATTTTTTTCTTGTTGGCATTTGCTTTTTGCACTTTAAATTGTGCGATTCCTCAAGGCATTGCTGCTAATGTTTCGCAGGACGAACTAGTTCGAACTGAGTATGATGATGTTAAAGACATCACTGCAGTCGGATTTCTTGGCGTTAGTTGGAATGCTGAAAAGAGAGCGACAAGTGACAATTCTTATTCGTCCGCCGCATTATACGGGTATATGGGAAAAAAGCCTGCTCGTCCTGAATTTATAGTGTGGCAATTCAGGTGTTTGTCCTTCTATGGTGAGTGGCAGTGGACAAAAGTCGACACTGTTTACTTCAAATTTGGAGAGAAGCGAGCACACTTTACGGTTGCAGAACGCTCATCTCAAGCATCTGACTCTGAATATGTTAAAGGTAGGTATGAAAAAATTTCGATCAAAGTTCCCGTTGACACATTCATTGCTATCGTTAAATCGCCATTTATATGTCAAATTAACAACGAGAACTTTGATATAAAAGGAGAGAAAATTTTACCACTCCAGAACTTAGCCGTCACCATTCCTAACAAGTAACAACACAATGATTCAGGCAATTCGTGTACTGCGTTTAACAGATGAACTGCAATTTATCTGAAACACCGCGGGCAAAAGCAAGCTGTAACGCCATTTAGCTATCGACAGGTGGTTTGTAAATTACAATATTTGGCTTTTTGAATTCGTGTAGTTCCACAGCGGAGATTATTAGTTCAGGAAAATAGTCCTTACGTAATATTTTTTCGGCTGCCTCTTTTATTCTATTCTCGACATCTTCGTTTAATTGTAGAACACCGATGCCGTCGTATTCCTCAATAATCTCGTCGTCTCCTTTTGCGCAGGTGTGATCGAAGCCGAACCAGTATTCCACTTGTGTACAGTCTGGGTAGAGATCATCATCATCTCCGATGTATATGGCAATCCCTTTGAGTGGGCCAAATTGTTTTTTAGTAATTTTCTTCTCGATAATTTTCTTAAATTGCCTGTACTCTCTTGCTAAGCCTTTGCCTATACGCTTCGATTCCTTTTCTTTGTCCTCTTTATGGAAGGTCAAATACTGGAAGAAAGTTACGTTAATTCGAAATTTCGTTTTCATAGACTTCTTGTGCAGGATGCAAATGGCAATTTAACTGGAAGTGCGCTTAGTGCGAGTGGTTTTATCCGTAATCCAATCAATAAAGTCGGCCAAAGGGACAGAGTAGTATTTTGGCGATCCACTGGGCTTCCAAAGTAAACCCGAAGGTTTGATACGAATGGTTCCTATTGTGTTCCCATCACTGTCCATGATGGTTTCTTCGATATATACGGGCGACTTAAACTTATTTATGTATTCGGGCATCGAATTTCCTTTTGTAGAGAATATTGAGGTCAATATACAACAAAGAAAGACCGAATGGAAATGACCTCACTCTCTTCATATCTATCTCACAACGCGTCGCGCACACGTTCAAAGATGGCGTGCACTTTTCGAGTACTCGAACTCCACTGCTCTTCAAATTTTTCCTGTGCAACTTCGGTACTTTCGTCGGGAAACAGGGCGCGCGACAGGTTGATGAACTCCTTAGTGCCGCGTTTGACGACGCGCGGCGCGTTTTCCTGCGTGATTTGCAAGCGCAATTCCATCCGGCGAAAGAAGATGTAAGCGTTCGTCAAATCGTTGGCGGAAGGTTCATCGAGTACGCGAACTTCGCGCGCGGCTTCGATTTGGCGCAAGGTGTTGGGCGTTTGCAAATTGAGAAATTGCGCGCCATATTTCATCGCCAGCCATTGCGCCGTCCATTCGATGTCGCTCAACGTTCCGCTTCCCAGTTTCACATCGAAAACGTCATTGGCGCGTTTGCCGCGCTCGTTTTCGACGCGACTTTTGATGTGGCGCAGTTCATCGCTCCACTCGCTGCGCCACACAGGGGGAAACGCGACGTGACGAATCGCGGCTTGCAGTTTGGCGGCGCTGGCCGGATTTCCCGCCACAAAACGCGAGCGCGTGAGAGCCTGACGTTCCCACGAGGCCAAACCGCCGCTTCCTCGCTCAAAATATTCCAGATAAGAGGCGACGCTGCGCGCCAGAGCGCCGCTTTGTCCTTCGGGGCGCAGGCGCGCATCCATCTCGAAACCTTGTCCGTCGGACGTTCTTTCGCCGACCCAGCGCATCAGTTTTTCGGCCCACGCGACGGCGATTTCATGGTTTCGAGTACTCGATGCGCCAAAACTATCGAAGACGAACATCACGTCGCAATCGCTGGCGTAGTGCATTTCGCCGCCGCCCAACTTTCCCATGCCGATCACAGAGAACGCGACCATTTCCGAAGTCGGACGCAATTCGTTGCCGATTTCCGCGACGCCCAAACCGATGCAACTTGAAGCTAAATCAGAAATCTCGCGCGCCGTCTCAACTGGCGAAACATCCAAAACCAGATCGCGCAAACCGATTCTCACCAGTTCGCGGGCGCGCCAACGTCGCATCGCGGACGCGCGATCTCGAAACGCCAGAACATAATCGCGTGCTTCGGCTCGCGCGCTTTCGCCTGTTTTACTTTGCGATAAAACCGTTTGATTGGCCGCCAGATCGAGCAACTGCGGCGCGGCGATCAGCGAATCGGAAAGCCGTTGCGAACCGCCCAAAATCGCGTAAACGGCGCGCGCCAATCGCGGCGAAGCGGCCAGGCTGCGCAACAAACTCAAGCGATTACCGGACGCCTCGCACAAGTTTTCCAGGTTCGCAACCGCGCGTTCTGGATCAGCGGCGTGTTCAATTTCGCTCAACGCATCTGGCAAAACCACGCGAATCTGGCGCGACAGCGGCGCCGGAAGCGGTCGCGTTGGTGTTCCGTTGGCCAAGCGTTCGAGACGACGTTGAACGTCTGCGGAATGATGAATGATGAAGGATGAAGGATGAAGCACCGAACTTTCATCCTTCATCCTTCCGCCTTCATCCTTTCCTTCGCGCCATCCCCAAAACAGCCGCTCGCACAAGGCGCGAATCTTCGTGCGATGATGCGCCAGTTCTTCGTCTAAACGTTTGGCGACGGCTTCACCGCGCCCGACAAATTCCATTCTGCGCGCCAGTGCTGCGCGTTCTTTCACGTCTTTGGGCACGACGCGAACCGCGCGCTCATCGCGCAATTGTAAGCGGTGTTCGAGTACTCGAAGAAACAGATAACCGTCGCGCAAATCGCGTGTTTCATCGAAGGAAAGCGCGCCAAATTCGTGCAGCGATTTCAACGCGTTCAAAGTGTTTTTGACGCGCGCTTTTTTGTGGCTGGGGCCGATCATCATTTGCAATTGCTGCACGATCCATTCGGCGTCTCGAATCGCGCCCGCGCCTTGCTTGACGTTGCGCGCGTCGCGGCCTTCGGGCGTGTTTTCACTGCGACGCTTCATCTCCACGACTTCCTGCAAATGCGCGTCATCGGCGCGGCGCGCCCACGTAATGTCGCGCACGAACTTGCGAAAACGACGACCAAGCTTTGCGTTTCCCGCAATGACGCGCGCTTTAATCATGGCTTGCCATTCCCACGCAGCGGCGTAACTTTCGTAGTAACTGAGCGCGTAATTCAAAGGCGTCGCCAATGTTCCACTTTTGCCGTCGGGACGCAAGCGCATATCGACGCGGAACATCGCGCCGCTCGGCGAATTATCGCCCAAGGCTTTCAACAATCTTTCGCCTAACAGGTTCATCGTCTCACTTTCGCCGTCATGCACAAAAATCAAGTCGATGTCACTGGAATAATTCAGTTCGCGCGCGCCCAACTTTCCCATACCGATGACGAAAAACGGCGCTGTATTTTGCGGATCGAGTACTCGAAGCGTCGCTTGAACGCAAACTATCGCCAGATCGGAAATTTGTCGCACGACCAAGCTGAAATCTTCCGCATCGCGTTCGGTGTGAAGTTCCATATCGAGCAGCCCGATGCGCAAAGTTTGCTCGCGGCGAAAACGGCGCAACGCTTCGATTTTGTCTTTTTCATTGTGGGAATCTTCAACGCTTTGCTGCGCCAGAACGCGCAACTGCGGGCGCGAAATTTCTTGCGGCACATTTCGCACAAACTCCAGCAATTCGGGGCGACGAATCAAGGTATCGGCCAAGGATTGCGACCAGCTCAAAAGACGAAATAAACGCCAGCGAAAATCGTCGTTTTCCAACTCGTTCAAAAAGGCGCGCCGTTGCGGAACATTGTCGGCCAAATTGGTCAAGTTGAGCAGCGACAAAGCCGCGTCCGGCGCTTCGATCAAGTCGTGAATGAGCGATTCGAGTACTCGATGGAAGATTGCGCGTTCGTCATCGGTTTTGGCAAGAGAAAGCAACAGTTTTGCGGCGCGCTGCGGTTCGGGAAAGTTGGCGGCTTCGAGTTGAGCGCGCAAGGTTTCAGGGTTGTGATTGGTCATGGTGCAAACATCCGTGTATACTCATTGTAGAAACATCGACAAAGGCTTGATATGCAAACTCGCGTGCAAAAATGGGGCAACAGTCTGGCGGTGCGCATTCCAAAATCGTGCGCGCAGGAAACGCATCTCGATTTGAACACGATTGTAAACGTTTCGGTCGAGGAAGGTCGTATTGTGCTGGCGCCCTCTTCGCCCGCCAAACCAACACTCAGCAGCTTGCTCGAAGGCGTTTCAAAACACAACCTGCACGCGGAAACCGAAAGCGGCGCGGTCGCTGGTCGGGAGGCGTGGTAAGTGGCGTATGTCCCCGAGCGCGGCGATGTCGTTTTCATCAGTTTGAACCCGCAGGCCGGTCACGAGCAAGCCGGTCGCCGTCCGGCGCTGGTGATTTCGCCTGCGAGCTACAATCGCAAAGTCGGTCTGGCGCTGCTCTGCCCGATTACGAACCAAATCAAAGGTTATCCGTTTGAAGTCGATTTGCCGCAAGGTTTGAACATAATCGGAACAATTTTGTCGGATCAAGTCAAAAGTCTCGATTGGCGCGCGCGAAAAGCGACGAAAATCGGCGCGCTCCCAACGCAAATCGTCAACGAAGTGCTGGATAAAGCGCGGACACTGCTGGATTAAGTTTGTAGATGAGTCTTATGCAACAACGCACGCGCCTGTATTTCGACAACGCCGCGACAACGCCAATCTCCCAAGCCGCGCGCGCGGCTCTGGACGAATCGAGTACTCGTTGCGGCAATGCCAGCAGCCCTTATGAAATCGGGCGCACCAGCCGCATGACAATTGATCGCGCGCGTGGCGAAGTGGCCAAACTGATCGGCGCGCAAACCGATGAAATCGTGTTCACGAGCGGTGGAACCGAAAGCGATAACTGGGCGCTGTTGGGAATTGCGCTGAAAAACCTGGAAAGTCGCGGTCATTTTATCGTGTCGGCGATTGAACATCACGCGATTTTGGAACCCGTCGAAACGCTCAAAGAACTGGGTTTTGAGGTTTCAATTGCGCCAGTCAATTGCGATGGAATTGTCTGTCCGCAAACCTTAAAAAGTTTGATGCGCGACGATACGAAATTGGTTTCCGTGATGAAAGTCAATAACGAAACCGGCGTGATTCAGCCGATTCGGGAACTGGCGCAAATTGCACATGAAAGCGGCGCGCTGTTTCATTCGGACTCGGTGCAAGCGATTGGGAAAGTCATTGTAAACGTTGACGATTTGGGCGTTGATTTGATGAGTTTAAGCGCGCACAAGTTTGGCGGCAGCAAAGGCGCGGGCGCGTTGTACATTCGTCGCGGTGTGAAGATGCAGGCGCTGTTGCGCGGCGGCGGACAAGAACGAGGGCGTCGCGCCGGAACCGAAAATGTTCCCGCCATTGCCGCGATGGGCGCCGCCGCCAAAGAAGCGCGCGAATGTTTTGAGAACCATGTCGCGCATTTGACACGTTTGCGCGAGCGTTTTGAAAGTGGCGTTCGAGTACTCGATTGTGCGCGCATCAATGCGGAAACGGCACCGCGCGCGCCGCACATCGTCAACCTTCAGCTTGCCAACGTGCGCGCCGAAAGTCTGGCGATGAAGCTGGATTTGAGCGGCATCGCGGTTGGAACCGGCTCGGCCTGCGCGAGCGGCGCGTTGGAACCATCGCACGTCTTGGCCGCGATGGGCAAAACCCGCGACGAAGCGCGTTCCGCATTGCGCGTCAGTTTTGGCGTGCAGAATACGCTCGATGAAGTGGATGAGTTTTTGGAAGTGTTAGGAAAATTGAATCACAGAGACACAAAGAACACAGAGAGAAAGTAAAAGTGTGGTCATTCTGAGCGCAGCGAAGAATCTAATATGAAGTTAGATTCTTCGTTTCACTCAGAGGGTGTATAGGAAAGGGTTAGACTTACATTTATGAAACGCCAGAGCTATCCCAGTGATTTGAGCGAGGCACAATGGCAAGTGCTGCGCCCTTTGATCGAGCCACAGCGTGCGCGCGGTACGCGCAGGCTTTACGCCCAACGCGAGATCGTCAACGCTTTGTTGTATCAGTTGACCAACGGCTGCTCGTGGCGTGCTTTGCCTCACGATTTTCCGCCTTACACTGTGGTTTGGTATCACTTCCGGCGCTGGCGTGACAACGGCACTCTCGAAGGTATCCACAGTTCGTTGCGTTCTCAAGTGCGCCAGGCCGATGGACGGGATGAGGCGCCCAGCGCAGCGATTCTGGACAGCCAGAGCGTCAAAACCACAGAAAAAGGGGGCCAAAAGGCTTTGATGCAGCCAAGAAAATAAAAGGGCGCAAGCGTCATATTCTGGTGGATACCAACGGCTTGTTGTTGCAAGTGTGTGTTCATGCTGCCAACGTTCAAGAGCGTGACGGAGCCAAATTACTTTTGCAAGACAAAGCCCTGTGGCGCTTTCCTTCACAACGTTTGCAGTTGATTTGGGCGGATGCAGGCTACTGGGGACACAAGTTCGCGGCTTGGGTGCGAGAAAACTGTGGCGTTGCGCTCCGAGTGATAAGCCGCAATGCCCTGGTGAACCGTCAATATGAAAACAAAGGCTACGTGCCGTTGCCGCGTCGCTGGGTTGTCGAAAGAACTTTTGCATGGTTGGGAAGATGTCGAAGGCTTTCAAAAGACTATGAGCAAAATGTCAAATCAAGTGAAACCTGGATTTATCTCGCCATGATCCGGCTTATGCTCCGAAGGCTTGCGTGATTCCTATACACCCTCTCAGAATGACACAATGCCGCTTCCAAGCGTTTTTCGTTGCTTTTGGGTTTTCCTATACGCCCTCTCAGAATGACACAGTTGCAGCTTTCGAGGACTCGATTCTTCCTCTGCGTTCTCTGCGGTGAATTGTTATGAAAAAAGTTTTATGCGCGATGAGCGGCGGCGTCGATTCCAGCGTGGCGGCGGCGCTTTTGATTCAACAAGGTTATGAAGTGATCGGCGTCACCATGAAGTTGTGGCGCGGCGAAGACGACCCGTTTGCGGCGCATCGTTTCGGCGGCTGCTGCACCATTGGCGCGACCGAAGATGCGCGCCGCGTCGCCGATATTTTGGACATTCCGTATTACGTCCTCAACATGCAAGAGGAATTTAACGCGCGCGTGGTCGATAATTTCGTGGACGAATATGCGCAAGGTCGCACGCCGAATCCGTGCGCGCGCTGCAACGAGTTCATCAAGTTCAACGCGTTTTACGAGCGCGCCGAAGAATTGGGCTGCGACCTTGTGGCGACAGGTCATTACGCGCGCATCGAGTACTCGAATGCGGAAAATCGCCACAGTTTGCATCGCGGCGAAGACGCCAAAAAAGATCAAAGTTACGTTCTGGGAATGCTGACGCAGCCGGAATTGTCGCGCACTTTGTTCCCGATTGGCGACATGGAAAAGCCGCGCGTCCGTGACATCGCCGAAGAACTGGGTTTTTGCGTGGCGCGCAAACCCGACAGCCAGGAAATCTGCTTTGTCGAAGACGGCGATCACGCGCGTTTCGTCATCGAACGCGTGCCGCAGCTGGCAAAAACCGGCGATATTGTGGACGAAAACGGCCAAAAGTTGGGCGAACACAACGGCCTGGCGCGCTACACTGTGGGTCAGCGCAAAGGTTTGGGCATCAGCGCGCCTCTGCCGCTTTTCGTCACCAAAATCGACGCGACGAATAACACTTTAATCGTCGGCGACCGCGCCGATTTGCTGCGCGACAGTTTGAGTTGCAGCAATCCAAAATGGGCGTTTTCACCGGTTGCAAGCGGGCAGAAAGTCTTCGCGCAAACTCGAGCGCACGCACGCGCCGTTCCCGCTGTTGTCGAAAGCGCGGACGAATTCGAGTACTCGATTCGCTTCGACGAACCTTACGCAGGCGTTTCACCCGGCCAAATGTGCGTCTTATATCGAGACGACAAAGAAGTTTTAGGCGCCGGAACGATCCGGTGATCAGCAGTCGGTGGTTAGCGGCCAGTCGAAGCGGCTTCTGACCACTGACCACCAATCACTGACCACTGACTTATGAAACTTAACGAACGACAACGCGCGATTTTGGCTGCCGTCATCGAACGCTACGTCGAGACGGCGGAGCCGGTTGGTTCGGCGGCTTTGGCGGGCGACGCCGGAATGTTGTCGCGCGTCGGCGTTGTGTCGTCGGCGACGATCCGCAACGAACTGGCGGAACTGGAAAATCTGGGACTTTTGGCGCATCCGCACACATCTGCGGGACGCGTTCCAACCGACGCCGGTTATCGCTTGTATGTCAACGAAATGCTGCGGCCTCGCGCCGTCAAGCCGCAGGAACGCGCGCAGATTCATGCGCAGATTTCGACGCCCGCGAGTTCGGTCGAGGACGTTTTACGCGATGCGTGCGCGGCGCTGGCGAAATTGACGGGTTATCCGGCTGTGGCGACGTTGCCGCACGCCGCGCGCGATACAGTTCGTCAGGTGCAGATCAACAATTTGCCGCCGCGTCGCTTGATGCTGGCTTTGGTGACACAAACCGGACGCATCGAGCATCGCGTCTTTGAAGTCGAAGATGTGCCGGACGAACGCCTGGCGACGGTCGTCAATTTCCTCAATCAAACGCTGAGCGGGCGCACTTTATCAAGCCTTCGCGTACTCGATTTCGCCGAAATTTCCGAAGGTTTGCATGGAGCCGAAACCATGAGTTTGGCGTCGCGCGCGTTCGAGTTTGTGAAGCAATCGGCGGAAGAGTTGGGCGATGAACGCATCGTGGTGCAAGGTTTGATTACACTGCTGGACGAGCCGGAGTTTTCCGACATCGTCACGGCGCGCCGCGCCATGCGCTTGTTTGAAGACGCGGGCGCGATGAACGATCTGCTGCAAGCGCCGCTCGAACTTTTTCGCCCCGAGAGCGGCTATTCGGTCGTTATCGGGCACGAACTGAGCGCGGTGGAAAACGCCGTCGCGCAACGTTTTTCAGTTGTCGGAATCGCTTACGGTCTGGGCGACGAAGTGCTGGGAACCGTCGCCGTAATGGGGCCGACGCGCATGAAATACGCGGACGCGGTTTCCCTCGCGCCGGTCTTGGCACAACGCTTAAAAAGCAGTCTGGAAACGCTGTGATAGAGTAATCGAAAACGGGAACCAACAAACTGACCAATTCAAGGAGAGATGATGAACCAGCGAATAACGACAGCAGCTATAACTCTTTTTACCTTGGTCACGTTATTGATTTTTCGCACACAACGACCTGCCGTTAACAAGAATAGAAACGATGTGGCGAAAGTTAGCATCAAGTTTTCTAAAAGACCGAGTATTATGCGTACGAACCTATTTTTGTGGACATCAGCATCCAAAACATTGGAAAGAATGCAATAAAAGACTTTTACTATTTCGGTGATGAACCGTCCGTGCACACTTTCAAAGTTGAAAGCAATTACGGGCAAGCTGCCGATTCCGCATTTATAAAAAGGGTTCGGAAAGAAGCGAAGGCAAAAGCAGAACGTGGAATGTACGAAAGCAGCAAAATGGTTACACATCCCGATCTTCAACCAGGACAAACTTTTACAGAACGTATTCCTTTGCAGCGTTATGTCGATATGTCAGATGTCGCACCTGCTGACATCAAGGTTCAATTAAAGTGGTGTGATACTTGGTCGAACACAATTTCGACTAATGTACGAGCAGAACCCTACGATCTGAGCGACCATAAAATCAGAAAAAGTGTCACAGAGGAATGGTGGGGTAACCCTGCTGCTTCGACTAAAAAGCCCATTCAGTAGAAAATCGAGCATGATATGCTTCACAGGTAATCACGGCTTCCCTCTTCCCTATGACGAATTGGAGACAACAATGCAAAGTGCAATTAACGACAAATCGATGGACAAGACCGAGACGCTCAACAAATCTGATGTGACGGGCGTGCCTTCCAACGCCAATGACGCGAAAATGGATTCCGGCGTGCAAGGCGATGTTCAAGGTTCACAGAAAAGTGGCCCGGCTCCTGCGGCGGCAGAAACCGCCGGTCATGCGGGAAGCGATGTCACGGGCGGCGATTTGACGGCGCACCACGATGCGGGCGCGGCGATGCAGGCCAATCTCGATCAGCGCAATGCCACTGCAGAAGTGCAACAGCAGCAAGGTTTGGGCAACATCGCCAATCAGACCGAGAATTTGAAACCCGCCGCGGCGCATCCTGAAACCGGCTTGCCGACCAACGCCGACGGCAAGGAATCGTCCGGCGGCGCCAATGCCAACAGCGCCAATGCCAATTGACGAAGAAACTTAAAAAACCTTATGAACAACGATTTTTCACAATCTCACGAGAGCGATGCGACGACATCGAGTACTCGATCCGATGAGACGACTTTCAACGATTCGTCACCGAATGGCAGCGCGCAAATGCCCGATGGGACGGGCGATAACAGCGCGAACGGTACCGATCAGGCTTCTCAGGCTTCGTTCGGTGAGGAAGCGGCGCGCGTAGTTGCCGAAAACGAAGACCGCTTTTTGCGCGCCGTGGCAGAATTGGAAAACTTCAAGCGCCAGGCGGCGCGCCGCGAAACTGAAGCCCGCGAACGCGCCTCGCGCAACGTCATCGAAGATTTGCTGCCCGTTTTAGACAACTTCGAGCGCGCCCTGGAAGCCGCTCGCACCGCCAAAGATGTCGAAGGCGTGCGCATGGGCATCGAATTTATCGCGCAGCAGTTGCGTGATGCCTTGAAAGGTCACGGCGTCGAAAGCATCGAAGCGCTGGGCCAAAAGTTCGATCCGCTAAAACACGACGCGCTCGAAGAAGTCGCCGAAAGCGGTCATCCCGAAGGCACCGTTTTGAGCGAAGCGCAACGCGGTTATTTGTATAAAGGCCAGGTTTTGCGTCCCAGTCGCGTGCGCGTGGCGGGAAAATAAACTAACGAACCCGAAGCGTAAGCGACGGGCTTAAGTGCGCAGTCTAATGTAACTTCTACTTAAGCCCGTCGCTTACGCTTCGGGTTCGTTAAAGCACAATCGAGTACTCGAATTACGAAATGCCAACATCCACAATGCGAGATTTATACGAAGTTTTAGGCGTCTCGAAAAGCGCCTCGCAAGATGAAATCAAAAAAGCCTATCGTCGTCTGGCGCGCGAAAAGCATCCCGATGTGAATGCGCATCGCCGCGACGAAGCCGAAGCCGAGTTCAAGGAAATCGGGCAAGCCTACGCCATTTTGTCCGATGAAGACAAGCGCGCGCGCTACGATCAATACGGCGCCGAAGGCTTGAACGGCGGCGGTTTCGATACGAGCGGCGCGGGCGGCCTGGGCGACCTATTTGAAGTTTTCTTCAACGGCATGGCCGGACAAAGCGGCGGCAGAACGCGCGAGCAGATTCGTCGCGGCGCCGACTTGCGCCTGGACGTTCGCCTGACGATGGAAGAAGTTTATGCGGGCGTGACGAAACAACTGGAAGTGCCGACGCTGCTACGTTGCGGGACTTGCGGCGGCAATGGCGCCGAGCCTGGAACCAAAGTTGAAACCTGCAACGCTTGCAAAGGTCAGGGACGCTTGCGCGAAGTCAAGCAAACGTTTTTCGGACAGTTCGTGCAGGAAGTTCCCTGTGTGCGCTGCGGCGGTCGCGGACAAATTCCAACGACGCCGTGTTCCGCTTGTCACGGCGTGGGACGCACGCGCGGCAAACGCGAAGTTAGCGTGCAAATTCCGGCTGGCGTGGACGACGGCGACCGCGTGCGCGTGATGGGCGCGGGTGAAGATGGCGAAATGGGCGCCGGTGCAGGCGATTTGTATTGCTTCATCAGCGTGACGCCGCACAAAAGTTTCGAGCGCTACGACGATCACGTCGCCTTCGCCATGCCTTTGTCGTTTCCTCAAGCCGCATTGGGCGATACGATCCAGGTTCCGACATTGGAGCGCGATGAAAACGGCGAAGTCAAAACCGCGGAAGTGACGGTTCCCGCAGGAACGCAGCCAGGCGAACAGTTTCGCATTCACGGCAAAGGTTTTCCTAATCGCGGCGGTTATCGTGGCGACCAGATTTGTGTCACGCAACTGGTTGTCCCTAAAAAGTTGGATGAACGCCAGAAAGAACTGTTGCGCGAGTACGCCGAAATCGGCGGCGAAGACCCCGAAGAACATCCGCGCGGTTTTTTCGACAAACTCAAGGACGCCTTCAAAGGCGATTGAAACGTTCACGCTCCACAACGAACCAAACGAACCCGAAGCGTAAGCGACGGGCTTAAGTAATGGTTTCATGCAGCTATTACTTAAGCCCGTCGCTTACGTCCGCCCAAAGGCACCCGGGTTCGTTATCACAATAAAACAACGAGGACTCAAATTGAGTACTCGTTGTTGCTTTTATCGCAACGAATCTATCGCGTTTTCAAAACCCACAACAGCGAAACGATGGCGACGGCGCCCCAGAACGCGCCGACGTACAGCGGTTTTTGCAAGATGCAGCGCGTCGTTTTCTGTCCCAGAAAGTGCGAGGCGAGGAATAAAGCACTCGCAACGGCGGCGACAAACGGCAGCGCGAAATGTCCCAACGGCAGTGTGAGAAGCATCAAGGTCGCGGCTTTGCAAAAGTTGAACGCGGTTTTCTCCAGTTCCGCGCCTTTGTCGCTGGGCGCATTCTGTGGCGCCTGATTCGAGGACTCGATTGGGTTTGGCGACGAAATAGGTTGTTCCATGATCATTTCCAGCGAAACAGAATTAAGCAGCAATTGAAGAATGCAGCGGCCACAATGAAAAACAAAAGACCAATCAATATTGATGGTGCGATGCCGCCACGCCATTCAGATTCCATAAGCAGACAGGCGCCAACGCTACCAAATCCTAAAGCCACAACTGCGAGACAAACCGCACCGATCAAGCGCGCGAATTCGCCGAAAGTCAAGGTTTTAGTTTTGCCACGATGTTCCAATCGCGCGCCACAAAACGAACAAAACTCCTCGTTTTCCTGAACGCTCATCGCGCACTGTGGACATTGGTTTTGTGTCATATCGAGTACTCGGTTAGCGTTTTCTCTTCGTTTTTACGGCTCCCCAGAGGAACAGACCGGCAACCACAAACCATGTCAAAGCCATCACAGCGAACCAGGGCCATTGCGATGGAGAAAGAATGTCTGTCGATTTCGATGTGCCAACCGAGTAAGAGAAAAAACCAGCGCACGTTCCCAATAAGCCAAAGCCAACTGCGACAAAGCACAGTACGACAGTGCCACACCCTTTGGCGCCACTTGCATCACTGGTCGCTTCCATACGCAAACGCGCGCCACAGTGCGGGCACAAATCGGCCTGCTGCGAAACTGGCGCACCACAGCGAAAACACGCGTCGCCGCCTGGTAACGGAATTGGTGGCGGCAATCGAGTACTCATTTCTTGCGGCGATTCAGCGCCCAAACCGCCCAGCCGCAACCCAGCGCTGCCAGAAAGCAGAACGCGATGAAAGCGAAAATACCTTTGTAAGTACTCGGAGCATTCAGTCCGCCGGGTTCCGACGAAGCAACCAGTAAAAGGCAGGCGCCAGTTCCGCCAAACCCCAGCGCCAGCATGACCAGGACAAACGTCGCCAGCGAAGCCCAGCAGGAAGTCGCCGTCGAAAACTGCGCCAACACCGCGCCGCAATTGGGACACAATTTCGGACGACCTTGCAGCGATGCGCCACAAACCGGACAAACATCGCTTAAAGGCGGCGGGATCGGCGGTGGAAGAGAAAATTCGCTCATAGAGAAATTGTTTACGAACGCTTCCAGAAACGCACTACGATAAAGGTCAAAATCCCAAAAATGACGAACGGCAGCACGCCTTGAAACAACGCCGCAAAAAACGCGATTTTGCGTGACGCGATGACGACCAACAAACCTATCATAACTACAAAAAACATCGAAATGTACAACAAAATCTCTACTGCAACGCGCTTGCGAGACGCCGCTGTCGGCAACTCAACGCCGCAACGCGGACATCGCGTCGCGTTTGCAGGAATCTCCGCGCCGCATTCACGGCAAACTTCACGACTCATAGTTCAACGTCCTTTTTATTCAACTTCAATTTAACTTCAGCCAACCGCGCGCGGAAGCCAGCGGGCTTTAGCGGAAATAACATAAGCCCGCTGGCTTCCACGCGGTTGAGTTAAGATTCCAGCACAATTGCAGTCGCCACGTTGGACGTTTGGCAACGCTTCCATAACCATCGAGTACTCAAAATCGCCAACAATAAACAGACAATTTGCGCCAGCGACAACGCGCCAAACAAAAGGTCGCGCTCGCGCCAGAATTCGATAACGAAGCGTGATAGACCGAACAACGCCAGATACAAAATCCACGCATCGCCTTCGTGCTTCAAGCGATGACGCGACCACCAAATGGCGCCGAAAATCACCAGGGACGCCAAGCCCAAAATCGCCTGCGTCGGAACGCGCCACGCGCCATGTTGCCACAAAGAGAAAGGACTTTTTTCGCAAATCACGCCATAACAGCAACCGTTGAAAAAGCAGCCGATGCGCCCGACGGCTTCGCCCAAAGGTAGCGCGAGCGCGAAACTATCGCCGGTCGAACGCTTGATGCCCAGCTTTCGCTTCGCCATTTCGACGAACAACCAGCCGAAAAGAATGCCGCCGATCACAGTTCGTCCGCCCTGCTGTGGATCGAAAAACTCCAGTGGGTGATTTGCGAAATAAAGCGGATGCGCCAGAATCCATTCCGTCAGTTTGGCGCCCAGAACACCGCCGCACAACGCCCAAACTGCCACCAAACCCAAACCTTCGGTCGCCATTTTGCGGCGCCGCAAATCCCACCACAAAATTAGCGCGCCGACAACATAGGCGAGCGTCGTGAAAAATTGTCCTAAAACCGGATTGGTCATTATCGAGTACTCGATTGCTGCAGCGTCTCGCTTACGGAACAATCTCATAGAACCCGAAGCGTCAGCGACGGGTTCTATGAGAAGCTGGCTTTTTTATAAGAAGTTGACGTTTTAGCGCAGCGAACTCAAAGGCACAAATGAACTTTGCACTTTGTCTTGCGGAAAGTCGCTGGCATCGCCGAACAGCCAGCGCCAACAAAACGAGAAGCGGCGCGGATCGTCTTCAAACGTTCCCGTATGAACGCAGCATTGGCGAATGCGCGCTTCGTGCAAAGTGTGCGCGTCCATAAACATTTTCACCGTAACGCGAAACGTTCGCTGCGCCAATTCTTCGAGAACGCGTTCTTCATTCCGCCTGGCCGCGACTTTCCACAAGCCGCCCAAAAGTTGCGGCAAGCCGGGCACGCAATCGCACATCTGACTTAAATCGCGCGCCAGATTCGTTGCGCCAACTGGCAACTGCTCCGACCAGATGCGTCCCAGTGCGCCACTTTTCAAGAGTTCAACCATCGGTTCGCTCAAAGCATCGAACGAAATCGTGTTGGAAACCAGATGCAGCCATTTCTTCAATTCATCGCGCCCCACCAGTTCCGGCAACGATTTCCAACCGTCGTTTGGCGTGCGCAGAAAATACGAAATGTCGCAGCAATCGCGGTGAGAACAGGGAAGTGGAATAAAGTCCGTTGTCTTAAAAAGTCCGCCGCCCTGCTCTGCCAAACGCTTGATAACGCCGGTTGGCGTAGCGCGGTCGCGCGGATCGAAGTCGGGCGCGCGTCCCGAACCGAACATCGGTTGCAGCGCCAAACCGGAAACGCGCGGACTTTCCAAAGCCATTTGCGCGACTTCCCCGATCTCGTTTTCATTCACGCCGCGACGCACCGTCATCGTCAAGGTCGTCCAAAGTTGTGCGTCGTTCAATCGTCCCAACGTCGCCATTTTTTCCGATAAAACATCTTCGTTGCGCAACATTTGGTAAGTTCGAGTACTCGATCCATCGAACTGCAAATATACTTCAATTTTGTTGCGATGCTTCTGCAAAAAACTCAAAAACTTATCGTCGCGCGCCAGTCGTCGCCCGTTTGTGTTGAGCACGATACGTGTGATTGGCAGCGGCAAAAGTTGTTCGATGAGGGTTTGCAAATCGTCGCGGATCGTCGGTTCGCCGCCGGACAGCATCAACACGCTGAGTTTGCCGCCTTCGCGCGCGATAATCGTTTGCACCGTGAACAAAACATCTTGGATCGTTGGTTTCTCATCGCGCGCAACCGGCGTCCCGGGCGGAAGCGCCGCCGCGTAACACGTCGTGCAGCCGTAATTGCAACGGTCGGTGATGTTTAAGACGAGAATGCACGTATGTTGTCCGTGCGAAGCGGGAAGTCCGCGCGCGTAGCCATGTGGAAAACCGGCGAAGTTGTCGCTGCGGTCAGGCGTAATGGTTGAAGTCGGCGTGCTCCAGCCGCGCCGAGATTGCCATAGTTCGGCATCTTCTTCATACAACGATTCCGTTTCACCATGACGCGCGCACCAGCGCCGCAGCCAAACGCTGCCGTCGTGCGAAACCAGCATTCCATCTTTCCAAACGTCGGCATCGTCGCTGCGAACCGCGCCTTCGTTGACACATTCGGGACAAACCGTGCGCGTATATTCTTCAATGACATAAGGTCGCGTGGAAGAAGTCATGTTCAATCGCATTGCTGTTTTTCTATTTCGGCTAACGTTTCGAGTACTCGATAAGCGCCGGAAACGCGACACAAAGCAGCACGACAAGAGCGAATCGAACAACGCGAGTTTCCGAGGAAAGCTGTTTCATGGCATTACGTTTCTTATATTCAACTGTCAACAATTTAGAGCGAATGCTCACGTTTATATTTGCGCCAATCGAAACTGAACCAAATGATGGCAATAATAACCGATAGAATGTTTCCGATGTGCAACCCCACAATTGAGCCACCAACCCAAACCCATCGCAAAAGGTCGAATTGTGTTAATCCCGGAGTTGAAGGTAATTCAACAAACCGTCGAAACAATGAGGGCGCCACGATTAACAACATTGCCGCATTCAACCCCATTGCAAAATAAATGGCAAACAACAACAAAACACAACGCTTAAAACCTCGTAACGCCAAATGAAAAGGGCAACGTCCTCGAGAATGGACAACTATGCCAAACACGTAAGACACCGACATGATGCAAAATCCTCCGCCTGCAACCATGCCCTCTTGCAAAATATTTATCAACCCTTCTGATTGCGTTCGATTGATCCAATAACCATGATATTGAAAATAGAGAGGAGAAATCACGACATCGAATGCGTTCATCAAGGCGCCGCCGACAATTCCCGACAAGACGCCGAGGGGAATTAGTGCGAAGAGCGGCCACAAACGAGCGCGCCGCAATCGTGCGAAAGTCGGCATCAATTGCGGCGCGGAATTGGTCATATCGAGTACTCGATTGCGGTGGCAGACAGATTGGAACAGTCTGCAAGAACCCTGAGCGTCAGCGACGGATGAAGTGACAATGCAATGGAGCTTTCATTTCATCCGTCGCCGAGGCTCGGGGTTCTTTATCGAAGTTCTTCGCTTAAAAGCCTTCGCGCACTTCGACGCGGACTTCGCGGCGCGAGGTCTGGTAAACCAGGCCGTAGGCAAACTCTTTATACGCGCGCAGAACGCCATAGGTTTGGTCGCGCAATTTCTTTTGATCCAGGTCGTAGCGCAAATCAACGGGAAACAGGTAGCGTGGCGTCGGCGAAATATCGAACGTCGTGCGCAGTTCGTGACGAATTTCGACCTGATCGAAGCGAAATGGCGTGTTGCCCGACAGCGAAGTGCCGCGATAGGAGATCGCGCCGCGCACATACGGCAGCAATTTTCCCGCGTAGCCGACTTCAAAACCAGCGTTGCGGTAACTGTCGCTGCGATTGCCGTAGCGCGACACGCGCGCGAACAAATCGAGATAAGGGCCAGGAACATCCGCGCCGCGCGTCGTGAAGTTCAGCAAACCACTGATGCGGCTGGTATCGACGTGGCTATTATTGATGCCAATCAAACGTTCGTCGTAATGTCCCGTGCTCGCCGAAAACGACAAACCCGCCAATCGTCCGCCGGGCAGTTTGAACAACGGCCTCAAACCAGTGGAATAAATAATTTCCGGCGTGCGATTCAGCGTGATGCGGTCGGTCAACTGCGTCGAAATAATGTCGTTGTGCCGCAAGCCGATGCTGAATGTACCGAAACGCGTTGGCGCCGCCGCAGCCACGCCACCACGAAATCCCAAGCGCTGCGACAAACCAATATCCGCCGTCACGCCCGCGCCATTGGGATTAGGCGTAAATCCGTAGCCCAGTTGCGTTGTCACCAAAAGCCCATCCACCGAATTCACGTTGATGCGCGGCGTGAGGCTGAACGATTGCGGATTGCGCGGCCCGGCGCCGAAAGTATTGATCACATACGACGGGACGGGCAGCAATCGCGTTTTGCCCAGATAAAGAAAGCCGCGCTGCACGCCGATGCGCGCGCGTCTCCGCCTCAAACTCCCGCTTTGTGGCGAAACCGAACTCGGGCCGTTCGCCACATCGCTCGGAACGTTCGGCGCATCGTCCGCCGCGCTGCCTGTCGCATCAACCGTGATGGTTTGGGCGCGCAGGCTAAACGGTGGCGTGCCATAAGTGTCGCGTTCCTGCTTGCTCAAGCCGCCGGGAAAAAGCGTCACGTCGTGCGCGATATATAACCTTCCGTTGATAGTCAACTGATCGGTCGTCACGGAAAAATCTGTTAAATCCAATTCCGCTTTGTCCAGCGTGCCGCGTTTCTTGTTGAAATCGTATTGGAAGTTCTGACCGCGCAACGTTTCGGTCACCGTCTCTTTCTGCCCGGGATAAATGCCGCGATCCACCAGAGATTGCGCCACCAAAGGCCGATCCCGCCGGGTGCGCTGCCTTTCGACGACAACTGCTCCTTTCGCATGCAACGTGCGATGAACCGTGTCCAATTCGATGCGCTCGGCCTGCACGCGCGTGTCACTGGTTTGAAAAACCACGCCCTTGTCGCCCTTGCTTTCTGCGATGATTACGCCGTTTTCATAACGCACCGCATCCGCCGTCAAACGCCCGGCGCCTTTCGAGTACTCGATTGACTTTCCGTTCGCTGTCGAAGTTGTCGCTGTCGAAGTTGTCGCTGTCGCTGTCGAAGTTGTCGCGGCTGGCATTGGTGTGGCAGCAGTCATCGCTGGCGAAGCCGAAGTTCCACTGGTGGCCGTTGAAGAAGACGGCGCGGACGTTGTTGTATCCGCTGCCACATTCGGCGTCGCATTTGGCGTGGCGTCCGGCGTGGCGACTGAAGTTGTTGAATCGCTGCTGGTTTGAGTATTCGGTTGCGCCGCCGATTGCGCGTGTGCGACGGGCGCGAGAACGCACCAAGTCAGGGCGAAAATCAAAGTCGAGCGTGAGGAAAGGCGTAGAATCATGGGCGAAAAAGCACGAAAATTGGTGGCTCAAATTTTACGAAAAAACCGATGTCGGAAACTCCGGCATCGGTTAGAAATCGAAACTCAAAAAAGGTTCTGCGCAGGTTTATCCGCTTCGACGACAGCTTTAGGTTAACGCTTAATGCGCACTAAAACTTGATGCTGACGCCGCCCGCCAGAACGTTGCTACGTCCGGTCGAAGGCGCGCTGAACAAGCGTTGATAAAGCAGGTTCAAGCTCATATTATGCGACACGTCTAAGCCAAGGTTGAGACCTGCCATCGTGGACGGCGCCATCGAATTCACATCTTCGGGTGTCAGGCGCGACAATTTAGCGACCAGCGACAGGCGATTTTGCCATGCCGAAAGCCCGACGCCGCCCGTCACGCGCGTGGCGCCAAAAGAGGTATTATCGCCAGCCACTTTTTCGACTTGTGTCGAAAACAGCAAGCCATTGCGCAGCGAGAAATCCAGTCCGCCACCCAGACTGCGCTCCTGGCTTTGCCCAAGAGTTCCGGCATTTTGCAAACCCAGACGCGCCAAACCTGTTGGGTTCGCTGTCAAATCACGATTCAGGTAACTTGCGTGCAGCGACAAGCCGCGCGACACATCGAAGGCCAATCCCGCGCCCTGCACGCGCGTCGAAACACCGTTGCCCAACGGGTCTTGCGATTCGCGCTCGAGCGCCGAGACCGCCGAATCAATGCGAAAACGTTGTGCCAGCGAAGTGCCGTTGCTCGCCGCTGTTTCGCCACGAACGGAATTATCGCGTACAGACAACAAAGGCGCCGAAGTTCGAGTACTCGAATTTGAACCTGCGGGCGCATCCAAGCGCGCCAGCAAGCGCAACGCGGCGCCCGTATCAACGCCCAGTTTTTGCAATTCAGGGCGTAAATTCGTTGTCAAATCGCGCAAAGCACGCACGTTGGAAGTCGAAACAGTCGCGTCCCAAGACGCATCAGCGTCATGGCGCGCCGTTACGGTGTAGATCGCTTCCGCTGTTTGCAGCGCCATTTCATAGCGCGTCAAAAGAGTGCTGGCGCCCTTGGCATTGTTGCCAACGCCGTTAATCGCAGTAGAAGGCGTGCTCAGCCATCCGCTACGCGAGATGACGCTCATCGAACGATATAAAGGATCACTCGCCGCGACAGTCGCAAACTCATCGGCGCGCGCCGCACGAGGCGCATTGGCCAGCGCGCCGCCCAGCAAGGTCGCACAAAGCAGAACGCGTCCGGCGCGCGCGAAACCGCGACACGACGGAGCAGAAGTTTTAGGAATTGAGAAAATCATAACGCCAACGTCCAAAAATGCTCTTCCTGTGCGAAGAACCAATCTATTCTACCTTATCGAAGCGCCATTTTTCAATGGTAATTTTCGTACATTTCCGCCCATCGAGTACTCGAAATTGGCCTCAAGATCGCTCCAACAACGCAACGGTTTCGACGTGCGCAGTTTGCGGAAATAAATCCAGTGGCACGGCTTTGGCCAGAACGTAACCGGCGCTGTTTAAAGCGCGAATGTCGCGCGCCAGCGTCGCCGCATCGCATGAAACGTAAACGATGCGGCGCGGTTCCAAGCGCACGATTTCTTCCAAACAAGAGACGGCTCCAGCGCGCGGCGGATCGAGCAAAACCAGATCAAATCGTTCCGTTTCCACTTTCCTTTTCGAGTGCTCGCGTGCGCGACGACGCAAAACTTCCGCGACATCGCCCGCCACAAAGTCGGCCTGCAATTCGTTGTTTTGCGCATTGAAACGTGCATTTTCAATCGCCTGCACGCTTTGCTCAATGCCTAAAACTTTGCCGCCAAGTCGCGCCGCGCCCAAAGCGAACAAACCGACGCCGCAATATAAATCGAGTACTCGATCGTCGCGCTGAACGTTCGCCAGGCGCAGCGCGGTTTGCAAAAGCAGCGGCGTCGTGGATGTATTCACCTGGAAAAACCCGTCGCCCGTGACACGAAAACGCAAACCGTCGACGGTTTCTTCGAGCCAGTCGCGGCCACTGAGCAAGCGTGTTTGATGACGATTGAGACGCTGCAGAACGCCGACACATTGCGGCATATATTCGCGGATATAACGCGCAAAATCGTCGCTTTTCGACCACGTTTCATCCGTTGTCTCAACAATCAAAAGTGTTTCGCCGCTGGATGAAGTGCGCGCGAGAACGCGTTTCAAAACGCCGCGCTTGCTTTGCGCATCGAATGGCGACGCCAAACCGGAATCGCAAGCGGCGCGCACCGCAGACAACAGCGCGTTATTGTTCTCGTTTTGAATCAAGCAATGCGCGACATCCACGACGCGATGCGTGTTGTGCGCGAAAAAACCGATTTGCCAACCATCGTTTTGCGCATTAACTACAAAATCGGCTTTGTTGCGATAGCCAAACTCGCGCGGCGAAGCGATACACGATTCTACGATTTCATTGGCATTGGCGACGCCGCCGATGCGCTGTAAAGTTTGCACAACACGTTCGCGCTTCGCCTGCAATTGCATCGAGTACTCGATATGTTGCCACTGACAACCACCACATTCCGGCTGTGGCGCCGATTCCGTTTCACGCTGGTAATAAGGGCACGGCGGCGCGACGCGATGCGGCGAAGCGTTTAATAATTGAATGATGCGACCGCGCGCAAAACGCGCCTGAGTTTCGACAATCTCGACTGCGGCTTCATCGTCCGGCGCGGCTAATGACGCAAAAACCGTTCGCCCTTCGGTGTCGCGTCCAACGGCTTCGCCACCCGCACCCAGTGCATGGAATCGCACTTTTGCTGTGGAATCTTTGCCAGAGGTGAAAGGCTTTATCGAACTAATGTCAGTCGCCGATTTTTCCGCCATTAGCCGCCCCCGAACTTGCTTGCGAGATTTTGAGTGTTCTCTCATCGTTTCCGAGCGCTTTTGCCAATGTTGATGACGCGCCAAATTTCTCCGCCAGACAGCACGAAAGGCCGGTCTGTTAAACCGGCCTTTCACAAGGCATTATCGAGTACTCGAATCGTCTCGGGTTATTCAGCGCTTTCGTTTAGCGGTTGTTGGTGTCAGGACCGTTGGCTTTGGCCAGCGTAGGATTGCGCGTGCTGTCGCGCATACGCGCGGTACCCAAACCGCCCGTCCATTTGCCTGTCGGATTAGGCAAGCTGTCATCTAGAAATTTGATGACATGCATATTGTAGGTGACGGTCAAAGGCTGAGGCGGTACCACAGGAGCGGCAGGCGCTTGAGGACTGCCGGGGTAACCCCCAGACATGCCACCAGGGTAACCCCCAGACATGCCACCAGGGTAACCCCCAGACATACCACCGGGGTAACCGCCGGACATGCCACCAGGGTAACCGCCGGACATACCGCCGGGATAACCGCCAGACATACCGCTACTACCCATTCCTGTTGATACCGCTGGAGCTTCTTGTTCGTAATAGGCGTCAACCGTATCTTCGGAGCGCACCAATTGATGCGCCGCGATGTCGAACCAGATCACGCGCGACATCGTGGCGCGATAGTTAAGAAGTTTCGGAGGCGCGGCGGCTGCACCGCTCGCGCCACTGGCGCCGCCACTGGACATGCCACTGCCGCCTTCTCCCCCACTTGACATACCGCCTGGGCTACCAGAACCACTGGCGCCGCTACTGGAACCGGCTTCAGTTTGCAGATTGGTGCAAATCGATTTTGCGACATCATCCGGCAAGCTGAACTGCGTCACTTCAACGCGCGCGCAACGGCGCTCAAAGCCCGCGGGCGTGGCCAAGTTTTCAAAACCTGTTAGCGACATAGGCACGCCGGTCAAGTTAAACGCCGCGCGCTTGGTCAATTCGCCGATGAACGTCATATTGGAATTCCAAGTCGCGCCTTTTTGCACCGGATAATTGGGAAACGTCGGCAAAATGTCGCCTAAGGGCAAAGTCGATGGCTTGTGGCTGATGTTGATTTCTTCGCCGTCAGGTTTGATCATTTTCGTGTAAGCCTGGCTCGATTCGAGACCTCGATGCCAGTGAGGATCCCAATACGGCTTGCCCGTATAACCTGGCGGATAAACCGTATTATCCACTGCTGCGCCACTGGGAGCGCCGCCCATACTTTCGGAACCACCACCTGATCCTGATGAGCCGCTTGTACTACCGCCCAAACGCTTGCGGTCAAAGGCGCTGGCGACCACCATGCGAATATTGGCCGAACCCTCGAGCATCCCAACATCGCGCACGACGCGCCGAACCAAGACATCGACCTGATGATCGAGCGGCGCCGCCGTCAATTTAGGCGCGTTCGGATCGACGGTTGCACCGCCAGAACCCATTGAACCAGCAGGCCCGCTCATTCCACCGGACGCGCTCATTCCACTCGACGACGCCTCGTTGCCCGTAATAGTCGCATCGCTGACGGCGAAAATGCGAAAACGCTGAACCTTGGTATTAGCGGCATCTTGCGGCGTCCAGTTGACCAGCAGAACCGAGTCTTCGCTGACGCCAGCGCTGCCCGCATTCACCACATTGAAAGTGACGCTGCGACTTCCGACCTGCCGACCGCTGGCGCTAAAGGAAACGATGGTGAGCGTGTGCTTTCCGTCCGTTAATCCTCCAGCATCTAATTCGTAGCTGGTTTGCGTTGTCGCCACGCGAAAACTTTCCGCTTTGTTGGTCGGCGTCAAATCGACGTAAATCGAAGCATAGCCGCCATCGGGAATACCGTTGAACATGACTTTCGTGGCGCCTTTGAGCGTGTTGTTCGGCAAAGGATAAGTAATGTTGACGCCATTATCGGCAGCGGCATCGGTATCTTGCGCTCGCACGATCTGCGGCGGAGCGACAAATGCGCCCACCGCCAACAGCGGCAACAAGCGAATGGCGCGCGACCACGTTTTCAAGCGGCGTGCAGTACGACGTGAAGGGCGAATTTCAATCAGGCAATCGGGGTGCATCGAGTACTCCTTCGATGTCAGAAGAATGCAGCACTACAAACACAGGCTGCGTCGTGGCATCAAAAACGGAACAACAAGGACGATTCCACACATCGAATCGAATTTCAACCAACGAAGTTCAACTAACAGCATTGCAGTGAAATCTCAATTTACAAATAGCGTGGCTTCGAGGGTTTGCGGGGCATTAAAAGTGCTTTTTACCACAAAACGACCCCATCGGTCAACCGCGAAAGTGTAACCGCCATTGGCCACCTGCGCGACAGGCACGCCATTTTCGACCGCGCGGACCGCGCTCATTGCCGCATGTTGCCAGGGCGATTCCGTGCCGCTGCTCCAATCGTCGTTGGTCAACACGAACAAAACACGAGCGCCATGCTGTTGCAAACCGCGCGACGGTTCCTCAAAACAGCTTTCAAAACAAATCAGGCTGCCCACCGCAGTGCGTCCTATTTCACGTTGCGCAATCCATAAAGGTTTCGTTCCGCTGCCCGCTTGCACTTCCGGCGAAGGCGCCAGAGCACGCAAAAACGGCAGCGTTTCGCTCCACGGCGCGCGCTCGCCAAACGGCACCAGATGGTTTTTCGCGCGGCTTTGAACTTGTTCGCTGCCATCAAAAAGCAAGGCTTCGTTGGAACGCGCGCCGTTGGCAATCGGAACCGCCGCGCCCGACAAAATCGGCGTTCCCAATGTGCGACTGAGTTCGTTCGCTTGAAACGCTTGCAGACCACCCAAATCGCGCCCCATCGAGTACTCGATGGCGTCCGCAGTGTCACTCGAAGCCGCGTCTGACGCCTTTTCCTTTGTTGTAAATTGACGCGCGACGAGAAAAGTCGTTTCCGGCCAAACGACGAGATCGTAATGATTTTGTCGCGCCGCGCGCGCCGTCAGTTCATAAGCCTGCGCGAACGCGTCTTGCCCATTTGAACCGCTCGCCGTCGTTTGCACCAATAAAACACGAAGCTGTCGCGCTTGATGCGGCCTTTCATCGGCTTGATGCAAACGCCAGGCGCCCCAGCCGTGCAAAACGAGCAAAACAAAAAGCGGCGCGCGCCACAAAATCGCCGATTTTCTTTGCGCAGCCGTTCGCAACCACAACGCCAAACTCGCGGCGCACCAAATGCAAACGAAAGTCAGGCCATGTTGTCCCGCGAACGAAGCGGTTTGCAACAACGCCACATCGCGCCATTGCGTGTAAGCCAACGCGCCCCAACTGTGCGCCAGCGGGCTGGTGCAGCGCAACCAATCGAGAGATGTCCACATCGCGGCTGTCAGCAAAGGCCACAGCCACAAAGGAAATCGAGTACTCGAAACCGCTGAATTCCAACTCCACGCAATCAGCGCAATCATAAAACCGTGAATAATCCCGATCAGAATGACGCCAATAATGCCCAGAAAAAAGCCGATAAACATCGACACACCGATCATTGGAGAGCCACGCGTGATGGCGAGCGCGATCCACCAGTTGAGCAACGTGAAACAAAGCCAGCCGCAGCGCCAGCCAACCCAGAAACGCCGCCTCGCGTTCAAACCATGCAACGACCACAAAAGCGGCAAAGGCGCGATCCAACCCAACGCGAACAATCCGCTTTGCAACGTGGCCAGCCACCACAAAACAGCCGTCAAAAGCGCACAAAACCAGCGCACGCGCGGCGTTTCAGGTATCAAAGAAGCAGGAAAAGGCACGACAAGAAGGATTTGGTCTAAAAAACTAAACAGCTATCGGAGAACAACTATGACATTCGATTACGCACGCGACATCAACGCTTTATCGCACGAGCAAAAACTTCGCTTTTACGAAACTCTGGCGCACAAGCTGACAGTTTCCATACGCGGGATTTGGTTAGACAAAAGTTGTGACGATACGCAGAAAGTTGAGCAGATGAAATGGCTCAATGAAATCATGCACCGTGTCATAGCGAAAATCTCGGTTGAGCGTCGTCAAACTCACCAATGGACGGAAAACGATATGTACGGCATGATGACGAATTACGTGCGGCTGTGTCCCGCATTGAGCGGTTACGTTTTTCAGGATATAACAAGCAGCTATCAATTTGCCTCGCATCTGCAAGAAGATGATGCAACGCTATAACATTTGCGCCATGACAATTATTGCTGAGCGTTTTTGTCGCCTTGCAATTTGTGCATCCAATGGGAAAGCGTGCGGGCTGTGCGCTGCCAGGCGTTGCCGCCGTCGTCCTTGTCGCTGAGCGTGGTTGTGTCCGTCATTCCAGTACTCGATACGATGTCATTTGACGCGTTATCGGGTACCGCTTTATCGGCGGGAAAGAGCAAAATGCGCTGGCCAGGCTTGAGAAAACCGTGTTCGAGCAAAACTTGTTCGCGGCCTTTGGGCAACTGCAAAAACGCCAGGCGATGATCGAGCGCGCTTTGCGTTTCGCTCAGGCTGGCCAATTGCACGGCTTTGAAATCGGCCTGGCGCTGGTATTTGCGATATTGCGCGAAATTGGCCGCCATCATCGCCGAAAGCGCCAGAAAAACCAGCATCGCGGGAATTATCCACAACAAACGTGGCGCACGACGACGGGCGCGCTTGCGACGCACTGCGCGAACACGTTCATCAATGTGCGACGAAGACAGCGTAGAACCTTTGGCAGGAATGGCGGAAGTGCGTTGCATGAATGTGTTTCGCCTTTCGAGTACTCGAACGAAGCGAACCCGAAGCGTCAGCGAGGGAGATGTAAATTATCAATCTCCCTCGCTGACGCTCCGGGTCCGTTTTACTTGCGCAGGTTATAGAACGCGTCGCGTCCGGCGAAGAGAGCCGAATCGCCCAGTTCTTCTTCGATGCGCAACAACTGGTTGTATTTCGCCACGCGGTCGGTGCGCGCCGGTGCACCAGTCTTAATTTGGCCGGCATTGGTCGCCACCGCGATGTCGGCAATCGTCGCGTCTTCGGTTTCGCCCGAACGATGCGAAATAATCGCGGTGAATCCGGCGCGCTTGGCCATTTCAATAGCGGCCAAGGTTTCGGTCAAAGTGCCGATCTGGTTGACCTTAATCAAAATCGAGTTGCCCGCGCCCTGCTCGATACCTTGCTTCAAACGTGTCGTATTGGTGACGAACAAGTCGTCGCCGACCAATTGCACGCGCTTGCCGATTTTCTCAGTCAAGGCTTTGTGTCCGGCCCAATCGTCTTCATCGAAGCCGTCTTCAATCGAGATAATGGGGAATTTGTCGGCTAAATTGCTCCAGAACTCGACCATTTCTTCCGATGTGCGTTCGCCGCCTTCGCGCTCAAAAACGTATTTGCTGCCGTTGTGCAATTCGCTCATCGCGGGATCCATCGCCAGAAAAACGTCGTCGCCTGGCTTGTAACCAGCGGCGGCAATCGCCTGCATGATGACGCCAAGCGCGTCTTCGGTACCGGAAACATTCGGCGCGAAACCGCCTTCATCGCCGACCGAAGTCGAAAGTCCACGGTCGTGCAGCACTTTTTTCAAGGCGTGATAAATATCGACGCCCATTTGCAAAGCCTGCGAAAAGGTTTCCGCTCCGGCTGGCATGACCATGAATTCCTGCAAATCGACGCCGCTTTCGGCGTGCTTGCCACCGTTCAAAATGTTCATCATCGGCAACGGCAAAGTGCGCGCGCTGGTGCCGCCCAGGTAACGATACAGCGGCATATCAACTGAGCGGGCGGCGGCTTTAGCGAGCGCTAAGCTGACGCCGAGCATCGCGTTAGCGCCCAGATTGGCTTTGTTTGGCGTGCCGTCCATTTCGATCATCAGTTCATCGACGCCAACTTGATCGAGCGCGTCAATGCCGATCAGTTCGGGCGCGATTTGTTCCTGCACGTTGCGGACAGCTTGCAAAACGCCTTTGCCGCCATAAACGTTTTTGTCGTTGTCGCGCAATTCGACGGCTTCGTATTCGCCGGTCGACGCGCCGGACGGCACTGCGGCGCGACCAATCGAACCACCTTCCAAAATAACATCGACTTCAACGGTCGGGTTGCCGCGCGAATCGAGGATTTGGCGCGCTTTAATATCGAGAATCAGGGACACGGGAGGAACTCCGAAAAAGGGAATTTGGACTGTCAGCAAGGCTCGTTCAATCGGTGAGATTGTAACCCTGACGGCGCCGCGCGTCAAACCAAAAGAACGCAATTAAGCAAAACAGAGCCGTTTCTTTTTCAGAAATCGGCTCCGTTCTTACAACAAATCGTTAATCGAGTACTCGATTATGAAATCATCTTACGCGTTCACCTGGATTTTGGCGGTTTGTTTGAGTTGCGCGATGAGAGTGTCCAATTTCTGGCGGACTTGTTGCTTGACCAGAAAGCCGCGAATGGTGGTTTTAAGATCGCCGTCGAGCGCGGGTTTGTGCGAAGCTTCATCAACGCGAACGATGTGGTAGCCGAAAACAGTTTCAACCGGCCCCAGAATTTGTCCGCTTTGCGCCGCGAAAACAGCGTCCGCGAACGGTTTCATCGGCGGCAAGGCTTCGTCTTGGGCAAATTCGCCGGTATCGCCGCCGTCGCCACCGTCGCCATTGGCGCCCGGATCTTGCGAATACTGCTTGATGAGAGCGTTGAAATCGGCGTTGGGCACCTGCGCTTTTTTTAAAATGTCGAGCGCCTGCGCACGGATTTTCGCTTTGTCGGCGGCGCTTGCGTTTTGAGGAACCATCAGCAAAATCTGATGCGCGCGCGCTTGATTGGGGATTTCAAACTCGGAAGACGGCGCATCGTAAAATTTTTGAATAGCGGCGTCGGAAATCGTGACATCAGCGGCCAAACGCTTGCTCAATTCGTTCAGGACCAACTGTTCGCCGTAGAACTTGCGAAGTTGCGCTTCGGTTTTGTTGCCGGTTTTCAAAAACGCCTGATACGCGGCGGGCGTGCCCAACTGCGCCTTGAACGAGTTGACCAGCGTATCCACATCTGTCGGCGAGGCCACGATGTGACGATGCGCGGCTTCGACCAGCAGCAAACGGCTGTTAATCCAGTTTTCGATCTGGCTTTGGCGAATCGTCGTTAAAGCTTTCTTTGCCGCGTCCGTGTTCGTTTGCAACGAGGGATCGCTCGCTTGGATGGCAGCGACTGCGCGGTCGAGATCGGCGCGCATCAACTTGTCGTTGTTGACTGTAACCGCCACCGCATTCGCGCTCGTGGCCGCAGCCGTCGCGGGCGTTGTCGCAGATGGCGTTGTGGCGGCGCGAGCCGTTAAAGTTGTGAGCGACGACAAACAAACAGCAGGCGCCACGACCCACAAAATGGTCGGCGCAATTCGGTTCTTCATTTTCTTCTCCTTGGAACATCTCAAAAGTACATCTCAAAAGCGGCCTCCTGACGATTCGCCACACGCGAAGTTCGCTTCACGCAAAGTTCGCTGCAAAGCCTTTCGACGTTCACTTTCATCAAGCTCATCAAGCAAAAAGACCAATCGAGTACTCAATTGCTTGTAGCGGCGCCGTTATATCGGCATTTCTATCGCGGCATTTCAGGGAAACCATCAAAGATTGTAAGGCGTCGCAGGCCGACTGTCAAAGTTTGGCGTTCAAAGTCATAGAGCTTTGTTTCGTTCGTTATAATTTCAAGGTGACGTTTCCGGTGATGTTTGAAAGACTTATGAACGCTTTTCGATTTGCTTGCTTTTTGACCTGCACTGTCATGTTGGCTTTATCGGCGCCCGTTTTCGCCGCGCCCGCAAATGCCCGGCGGGCACGGTTTTCATCCTCGCGCTTTGCCAAGCTTCCAATGATTGCGCCCGCGCCGATTGCGCCGGTGATGATTCCTCCGGCGCGCATTTCCGCCAATCTGTCGGCATTGCCTGAAAACGGCAAGCTGGGAAAGTTCGAGCCAGCGCGCGGTTGTTACATCGGCGCTTTCATCGAAAAAGACTTCGCTTTTCAATATAAAAACTCGGACGAGAAAATTGAGGAATTTGAAACCTTGACGCGCAAAAAACACGCGTCCTATTTCACGTATGTCGGCTACGGAACGCCGTTTCCGAGCGATTGGGTGGCGTCTGTCAAGCGCGAAGGTGGCGCTCCGCAAATCGCTTTTGAGCCGAATCACGGCTTGGAAGAAGTTGTGGACGGCGCATATTTGCGAGCCTGGGCGCGCGATGCGGCGCGTTCGGGCGTGCCGATTTTCTTGCGCTGGGCCAGCGAAATGAACGGCACTTGGATGAAATATTCCGGCTCGCCCGATCAATACAAAACCAAATTCCGCATGGTCGCCAAAATCATGCGCGAAGAAGCGCCCAATGTGGCGATGGTGTGGACGCCTTTCGCCGAACCGCACGAAAACATTCCCAAATATTATCCGGGCGACGAGTGGGTCGATTGGGTTGGCATCAACATTTATTGCGTCTATGTCAACAACGGCGACCCCAGTCGTCCGGCCTACAACATTGATCCTTTGCAACAATTGCGCTTTATTTACGACTTGTATTCGGCGCGCAAGCCGATTCACATCAGCGAATTTGCCGCGACCGTGCAATGCAAAGGCACCGGAAAGAATACCGTCGATTTCGCCATCGGCAAGATGACGCGCTTTTACAACGGCTTGCGCACGCAGTTTCCGCGCGTCAAATCGGTCAACTGGTTTTGCCTGGACACGATTCGCGCCGGTTTAGCCAATAATAATTATTCGTTCTTACAAAACGGTCGCGCCCTCAATACTTATACAAATCTCGTCGGCGACCCTTACTTTCTGTCCAAAGTCGCATTCGCGCCGTCCGATTTCGCCGTCAAAATCCCCGACAGCAGCACGATTGGCGCGCGCGGCATTCATTTGCGCGACGGCACGCCTTCTGACCTGGATTTGCTGTCCAATCAAGCGATTGTGGCGCAGACGATCACCGAGCCACGTCTGCGCGGCGTGCAAAACGGCGAAATCGTCAACGGCGACCTGATTTTGACCGCGCAAATCCCCGAAGGCTTGCAACCGATGGGCGTCATCTGGAAAATCGACGGACGAACGGTTGCGCTGTCCAACACAACGCCGTATCGCCTGGTCGTCGGGCGCGAACGTTTCACCGCGGGCAATCACCGAGCTCAGCTTCAAGTCATGGATCGCCGCGACGGTTCGCTTTTCTCCTCGCCACCAATCGACTTTCACTGGAATTAAACGAAGCAAAACCGCGCTCCTCGAGTACTCGATTGTTCTTTCAACAACTTTTGCGAAAAAGGCAATGCAAAAAAGGCAAAAGGCGTGCAAGTTCCCTTCTTGAAGCTGAAAAAGGAGCTTGTGTGGAAGTGCCTTTGCCGTTGAACGAAGCGCAGCGATTGAACGCTTTGCGCGATTATCAGATTGTCGATACCTTGCCGGAACAGGATTTCGATGATTTGACGTTTCTGGCCTCGCAATTGTGCGGGACGCCGATTGCCCTGCTGTCTTTCATCGAAGAAAACCGCCAGTGGATGAAGTCGCATCGCGGCATGGACGCCACAGAATTGCCGCGCCAGTTGTCGTTTTGCAATTACACGATTGCGAGCGATGAAGCGCTTTTTGTGGTTCCCGATCTGACACAGGACGCGCGTTTCGCCGATCATCCTTTTGTAACCGACGCGCCAGGCCTGCGCTTTTATGCGGGAACGCCCTTAAAGACAAAGGACAATTTGGCGATAGGAACGTTGTGCGTCATCGATTCGGCGCCGCGCGAATTAACAGAAGAACAAGGTTACGCACTACAAGCTTTGGCGCGCCAGGCCGTCACGCAACTCGAACTGCGCCGCACTTTGCAATTGCAAAAAGTCTTGCTCGAAGAACGCGAATTGACAGCACGCGAACTGCGCGACAAGCAACGTCGCTTCGACGAGTTTATGGATCACAGTCCCGTGATGGCCTTTACCAAAGACGCCGCGGGTCGCCTGACGTATGTCAATTCGGCTTTCGCGCGACATTTCGGTCAAACGCGCGAAAGTTGGATTGGCCGCGCTGATTTCGCCTCGTGGTCGCCGGAATTCGCGCGCTCCTTGCGTCAGACCGATGCCGAGATTTTGGCCGACAACAGCGCGCGCGAATTTGTCGAAACTATTCCCTCAGCCACCGGCGAGACGCGCGAATATTTGACGATCAAGTTTCCGATAGATAATGCGAATGGCGAACGTTCGCTGGGCGGTTTATCGCTCGACATCACCGAGCGACGCGTTCTGGAAAAGGCTTTGCGGCAAAGCGAAGAACGCTACCGCGACCTGGTCGAAAACGCTTCCGATTTGGTGCAAAGCCTGTCACGTGAAGGACACATTTTGTATGCGAACAGCGCATGGCTGCGCACTCTGGGTTATACGCGCGAGGAAGCGAGTTCGTTGACTTTGCGCGATTTCATACATCCGCGCGATCTGGAAAAATGTCTGCGCATCCGGCAACGAGTACTCGAAAGTGGCCACACCGAGCCGCTCGAGGCGACGTTCCAAACGCGCGATGGACGCGACATCGAAATCGAAGGCTGCTTGAACGCGCGTCTGGTCGATGGCGCCGCCGTTGCGACGAGCGGCATTTTCCATGATGTGACCGAGCGACGCAAAATCGAGCGCATGAAAAACGAGTTCATCTCGACCGTATCACACGAACTGCGCACGCCCCTGACTTCGATTCGCGGTGCCTTGGGATTACTCGAAGGCGGCGCAGCGGGCGAACTTTCCGAACCAGCGCGCCACATGGTTTGCATCGCGCATAAAAACAGCGAGCGCTTGATGCGATTGATTAATGACCTGCTGGACACCGAAAAAATCGCCTCTGGCAGCCTGAAATTTCGCTTAGAGCCACTTTCTTTAGCCACTAAAATCCGTCATACCATCGAAACTAATCACGCTTATGGCGACACCTTCGGCGTTCAATTCCACTTTGAAACGCCACAAGGTGAAGCCGCCCGCGCCATTGTGCGCGCTGATACCGATCGTTTGTCGCAAGTGATGGCGAACCTGCTCTCCAACGCCGCCAAGTTTTCGCCGCAGGGCGGAATTGTTTCGATTTCAATTGAGCCATCAGAAAATAATTGGCGCGTTTCGGTGCACGATCAGGGAAAAGGCGTTCCCGAAGCATTTCGCGCCCGCATTTTCCAAAAATTCGCGCAGGCCGATTCCTCCGATACGCGACAAAAAGGCGGCACAGGCTTGGGACTGAGCATCAGCCGCGCGCTCATCGAAGGCATGAACGGTCATCTCGATTACGTTTGCAGCAATGACAGAAGTAATGGTGGAAGCGACAACGAAGGCACCACGTTTTTCTTCGATCTGCCGCGCGGGGTTCCCGAGCAACAACACGAGAAGAAGTCTCAAAAATAGGGAATTCTTTCTGAGAGTACGGGAATAAGTCATGCGAAACCGCAAGACGCATCGAGTATTCAACATACAAAAAAACAAGGAATAAAATTGGAACACGACGAAACGAAGAAGGTCGAAGCGGCCATGATTTTAGAACGCATTTTACTGGTGGAAGACGAAACCGATATCCAAGAAATCGCGCGCTTGGCGCTCGAAGCCTTTGGCGGCTTTTGCGTCGAAACCTGCAGCAACGGGCGCGATGCACTGGCGACAGCGCACCATTTCCAGCCCGACCTGTTTTTGCTCGACGTGATGATGGCAGACATGGACGGTCCGACAACACTTCAAGAATTGCGACGCTCGTCACAGTTCAGCCAGACGCCCGTTATCTTTATGACCGCTAAAGCCCAACCCAACGAAATTGCCTGGCTGCGTTCGCTGGGCGCTCTCGATGTCATCGCCAAACCATTCGACCCCTTGACGCTATCGCAAACTATCAACGAACTCTGGCACGAAAACCTCGCGGCAAGTTTATTGCAACAAGGAAATCGGTAGATTGAATTTTATGAGCGCCATGCCTTCGTATTCTCATTCGTATTCGCCCGCTTCGCTTTGCGCCGCGCCCAATCATAGCGCGTGTGCGGACGTCAGCGCGGCTGACGAACGTCGGCGTCGCGCGGTGGAAGAATTGCAAGAATTGCGTGCGAAATATGCGGCAAACCTTCCCGCCAAAATCGAGCGACTGGAAACGATCTGGCATCAACTCGATTGCGCTACGCAAAATGAAGGCTGCAGCGAGACCATTGATATGAGCGCATTTGCTGCTGTCAAAGATAGGGAAGACGAAGACGTTTCAATGTCAACTTTTTACCGATTGGTGCATAATCTGGCGGGTTCGGGCGCGACTTACGGTTTTCCAGCGCTCAGCCGCGAAGCACGCGAGTTGACCAATCTGATGAAACCGTGGAGCGATCCCGATCTTCCACCAGATGCGCAGCCGCCCTTAAAAAGCGAATTGTGCGAACGGATCGAAAACTTGCTGGCGGCCATGAAAGCGGCCATTTGAATTGTCGCTAAAACGATAAAGCGCGCCCATCGAGTACTCGATGGGCGCGCTTTTGTGCTCATAAGCGGAATCCTTCAAATTCCCCAATCGACCACTTTTGCGCCGCAATTAGGACAGCGTCGCCCACGAAAAATGAGCCATGCCGCAATGCGAGGAAACAACGCCACGAGCGCAATCGCCAGGCAAATTGCAAGTAAGCAAAGCACCAACAGTGACGGCGCAAAATGTCGATGATGTGCGACAAGGCGCGGCCAATGCTGCAAAAGTGGCGCAGCAAAGGATAACGTCACGAAGGCTAAGGCCAAACGGGTTCTGCAACCAATTCCACTCTGTACCTCAACGTTACCTATGCGACAGCCGCATGTTCGACATTCGACGCGCATAAGAATGAGATTGATTAAGTCACAACGGTTTCTGTTTGGGAATGCCAACGCGTCGCGGGAAAGTTTTTGGCGTGCGCGCAGTTTTTTCGATCACAATTAAATGATATTTCAAGTCGTGCGCGGGCAAGTTGTACGGAACGATTTCGAGTAACTTTCCGCCCAGCGTTTTGATCGCGCCTTTGGCGGTTTTGGCTTCTGCTTCGGCTTTTTCGCCGCGCCACAGAACGGCGTGCCCGCCCAACTTCACCAAAGGCAAGACCAATTCGCAGACTTCGCTCAGCGAACCGACGGCGCGCGCAATTCCCACATCGAAACGCTCGCGCCACACAACATTTTGCCCGACTTCTTCGGCGCGCTCGTTGATTGTTTTGACGTTCAACTTCAATTGCTCGCTGACGCTTTGCATGAAATCGCACTTCTTGCGCGTCGCATCAAGTACGCGAAGTTTGAGTTCGGGACGCGCAATCGCCAACGCCAAGCCTGGAAAACCGGCGCCTGAACCGACATCAACGACGCTTTGATGACCTTCAAAAAATGGCGTGCGCAAACCTTGCAACGAATCCAAAATGTGCTTTGTCCAAGCCGCTTCAGGTTCGCGCACCGAAGTCAAATTGAACTGCTGATTGACGCGCAACACTTCGTCGATTAGTTCGTGCAATTGCGCAATGCGTTCGGGAGGAAGATTGAAGTCGTTCATAAAAACAATTAACCACCAAGGCACCAAGAATACCAAGGAAGGAATCGAGTACTCGAAACAAACTCGTTTTGCTTGGTGTTCTTGGTGCCTTGGTGGTTCAAAAACTAATCGCAATCGACTTCGACTTGAAGGCGAATTTGGCGTAGAATGCCCGCGACGCGATGACACTTGGCGCGGTCGCCGCGGAAGCAAACGGCGCGACCTTTGGTGTGCGCTTCCAGCATGATTGCCGTCGCTTTGTAGATGTCGTAGCCGGTCGCTTTCTGGATTTGCAGCACGACTTCATCGACGCTGTGCCATTCGTCGTTATATAAAATCACCCGATGCGTCGGTTCATCGGTCGGCGTTTCGATGGTCTGAGTTTCGCCTTCGGTGGTGCGCGTCGGTGTTGGCACGAGTGAAGCGATGACGAGTGACAAAACGGGGTTTCGAGTACTCGAAGAGCGAAAAAAATCAATATCTACGAAAAAGGTCGGCATGAGAAAAGTTGCGTTGTGAAGACGTTACGCGGTGAATTATACTGCGCTTGCCTTGAACGCCGAAAGTGTTCCTTT
Organism: Abditibacteriaceae bacterium; assembly: GCA_965277285.1. Classification (GTDB taxonomy): domain Bacteria; phylum Armatimonadota; class Abditibacteriia; order Abditibacteriales; family Abditibacteriaceae; genus DASVUS01. The sequence continues at coordinate 1,848,471 of OZ255721.1, forward strand.
TTAGCGGCGCATTGCGCTGGCACGACGCGGCGTTTTGAACGTCTTTCCTCGCCTTATGAAAATCTCTACACGCAGCGAATATGGCTTGCGCGCCTTGATGGAACTGGCACAGCAGCCCGAGCGCGCGCTTTCCCTGCGCGACATCGCCAATCGTCAAAATATCTCGCTCGATTACCTCGAACAAATCATGCCCGCCTTAAAAACTGCCGAATTAATTCGCGCTCGTCGCGGCGCGCAAGGTGGTTACCAACTGGCGCGCGAGGCGAAAACTATCACGGTTTACGACGTGATGAGCGCGCTCGAAGGCACCTTCGACCCGATGCAATGCTTGACCGCCAACAACTTGCCGCAACTTCCCGACGGCGAACCGATTGGCGATGGTTGCGGCGCGAGCGGCGCTTGCGCGGTGCAGGAAGTGTGGCGCCAGGTCAAAAACGTCGTCGAAGCCGTCTTGAAGAAAATCACGCTCGCGCAACTGATCGAGCGCCAGCAAAAACGTTATGGCGGTCCATTGCGCACCACAGCGGACGCTACAGAACACGAAATTATGCGGCTTATTGTTTTGAATTAAACCAAAAGAACCCTGAGCGTCAGCGACGGGTGAAGTAGGAGTTTGATGTAGTTCTTGCTTCACCCGTCGCTGACGCTCAGGGTTCCAAGCTCGTAATCGAGTACTCGAAAGGACATTATGCAATCGGAAATCGCGCCTCACGGCGGCAAATTGATTAACGCTTTCGTCACCGGACAAGAAGCCGAAACTTTGCGCGAACGCGCGCAATCGCTGACTAAAATCCACTTGGCCGACCGTCGTTTAAGCGACTTGGAAATGATCGGTTGTGGCGCGTTCTCGCCGCTCGATGGCTTTATGAAGCGCGCCGATTACGACAATTGCGTGGTCAACAAGCGATTGGCCGACGGACTTCCGTGGACTATTCCGATCACTCTCGCCGTCACATCCGACGAACTCGAACACATTCAAATCGACGATGAAGTCGCGCTGGTCGACAAGTTCGAGAACATTTTAGCGGTGATGCAGCTCGAAGAAATTTACAAATACGACCGCGAGCGCGAAGCGCGCTTGGTTTATCGCACGACCGACGAATCGCATCCGGGCGTAAAAAACCTTTATCGTCGCGGCGATATTCATCTGGGTGGCAAAATTCAAGTTTTGCAGGACAGAACCGACAAAGATTTTCCCGAATATCGCCTGACGCCCGAACAAATGCGGCGCGCTTTCGCTCAACGCGGCTGGAAGAAAATCGTCGGTTTCCAAACGCGCAACCCAATTCATCGCGCTCACGAATACATCACCAAATGCGCGCTCGAAACGATGGACGGGCTTCTCATTCATCCTTTAATGGGCGCCACCAAAGACGACGATATTCCCGCCGAAGTGCGCATGAACTGCTATCGCGCGCTGATTGAAAATTATTACCCAACGGATCGCGTACTTTTGGCCGTTTTCCCCGCCGTGATGCGTTACGCCGGGCCGCGCGAAGCGATTTTGCACGCCATTGTGCGCAAAAATTACGGCTGCACGCACTTCATCGTCGGGCGCGATCATGCCGGCGTCGGCAATTATTACGGCACGTTCGACGCGCAATATATCTTCGACGAGTTCGCACCGGAAGAGTTGGGCATCACGCCGATGATGTTCGATCACGCGTATTACAGCCCGACGGTAGGCGCGATGGGAACCGATAAAACAATGCCCAAAGGTGCCGAAAAAGTGACGCTTTCCGGCACAAAGGTACGCCAAATGCTGATGGACGGCATTCTTCCGCCCGTCGAGTTCACGCGCCCCGAAGTCGCCCAAGTGCTGATAGACGCGATGAAAAAGAAATAAAAACCTGGCTGCAAGCATCAGGCATTCTGGCCGTCTTCGTAAAGTCGTCTCAATTAAAGCGTGGCGTTAAGATCAGGAGAAAAATGGCTATCAACGATTTACGTTTCCCGAAGACAGGCAAAGACATCAAAGCCGCTGTCCGCGAACGCCGTGCACAGTTAGAACAACGATTGGAAAAGCGCAACAAAGACTTGGATTCATTTCTTCAAGATACAAAGAAAGTGCGCTCTTATTTAGTTCGTAGCACACAGCCTAACTACTCACATGGCGGTGGGCGAGAAGCTATTCTGTTTGGACAAGATGATATTTCGAGCGAAGAACGGCGGGAAACAGACCAACTGTGTCAACGCATTTTTGAGATTGAGCAAGAACTGCATCGCCTTTCGATCCTTGTGGCTCATCTCGACGACCAGCAAATCGTCAACCTGACCCTTGAAGACTTGATTAACTACGGCTTTCAAGCTGGCGCTTCCGTCGTTTAATCACTCTTATGCTACAACTTACCAAAGAACAATTTGAGCGCATTGTCGCGCAGGGTTTGGAAGGCAAACCGCTGGAAATTTGCGGACTTCTGGCCGGACATTTCGACGAATCGAGTACTCGAATTGTCGAGGTTTATCCGGTTGAAAGCGACGATAAGAGCGAATTGACTTACACCATTAACGCGCTGGGCTACATGAAAGCCGTCCGAGATGCGGAAAGTCGCGGATGGAAAATCGTCGGCATTTATCACACACATCCGGCGACCGTCGCTTATCCCTCGAAAACCGATGTCGCGCGCGCGCACTGGGGCGACACCGACGATCTGCTGTTTCCCGATTATTCTTATTTGATCGTCAGCTTGCGCGACCCGAAAAACCCCGAGCCGCATTCGTTCAAAATCAAGGGCCGCAACATTCCCCAAGATATTGAGGAAGAAAACGTTGTGATTTCGTAGGGTTTGGCACGCCAAACCCGCGTGGGTTGCGTATTCGGGTTTGGCACGCCAAACCCCTACGGATTAGAATCGAGTACTCGATTGCGGAAAAAGAGGAATCGTAACCGACGTTGTGACGTTTAACCCATTTATGAGCATTCAATCGCCTTGCGCCGTGCCCGCCACACTCAATGGTCACGAGCCGCCGCCCATCGAAAAACTGGGGAACGATTCGGTTTCTATTTTGGGTTACGTCGGCAACACGCCGTTGTTGTGCCTGTCGCGCATCACGCGGCATTTGAAGAAAGTGCGCGTTTACGCCAAAGCTGAATATCTCAATCCGGGCGGCAGCGTAAAAGATCGTGCGGCCTTGAACATGGTTTTGCACGGCGAAGCGACCGGCGAATTGACACACGACAAGACGATTCTCGATTCGACATCCGGCAATACGGGAATTGCATACGCGATGATCGGCGCGGCGCGCGGCTACAAAGTCAAGCTCGTTATGCCGGGCAACGTTTCGCCGGAACGAAGCAAAATCATCAAACTTTATGGCGCCGAAGTCGTGACTTCTTCGGCTCTCGAAGGCAGCGATGGCGCGATTTTACTGGCGCGCAAAATCTACAACGAGAACCCGAACGCTTATTTCAAGCCCGATCAATATAACAACGAACTGAATCCTCTGGCGCATTACAAAGGCACGGGGCCGGAAATCTGGAATCAAACGCAAGGCCGCGTCACGCATTTCTTGGCGACCATTGGAACCAGCGGAACGCTGATGGGAACAGGTCGCTATCTCAAGGAACAAAACCCGGATGTGCAAATCATCGCCGTCGAACCGGACAACGCGTTCCATGGTATCGAAGGCTTGAAGTACATGGCAGACTCAATCAAGCCGGGTATTTACCACGAAGAAGCCCACGACGCTAAGATTCCGGTTTCGACCGAAGATGCGTATGACATGAGCATTCGCCTGGCCAAAGAAGAAGGCATTTTCGTCGGGTTTTCTGCGGGCGCAGCGGTCTGGGCCGCAGTTCATCTGGCCGAACAATTGGAAGCCGAAGGCCGTGAGGCTGTCGTGGTCACAATTCTGTGCGACCGCGGCGACCGTTATCTTTCGTTGTTATCGCCATGAGAATCATAGTTTTCAAAGCTTGAGCAACAAGAAAAAACGGGACGCCGACCTCAGCAAACCCTTATCGAGTACCGAAGTTTCGAGTACTCGATAAGGGTTTGCTTTTTACCTTGCAATCTACGATAATCTGGAAGATGACTTCAGCACCTTCTGTCGTGCGGCAGGAAAAAGTGGCACAGAAAATGGATGGCGACACGACAGCAAGCGGCGCGCCTCGCCCTTCGACGGCGGCACAACGAGACGGCACACGCGTTATTTATTTCGATGTGATTCGCGCCTGTGCCATGGTTTGCGTCATCCTGATTCACGTTTCCGTCGGCGAATTGTATAGCGGGCGGATAGGTTCATTTTCTTGGTGGGCCGCGGACTTTTTCGATTCTTTCGCGCGGCCTTGTGTCCCACTTTTTCTGATGACGAGCGGCGCTCTGCTGCTCGAAGAACGCCACAAAGAAAGCGTGCATACTTTCTTTAAGAAACGCGCGATGCGAGTGATTCTCCCGTTTGCGTTTTGGGCGGCGGTCTACATGATGTGGCGCATCGGGTTTCACCACGAGCACATGACACTGCGCTCTTTGTTGGTGAATTTATGGACTGGAAACGTTTATCTTCATCTCTGGTTTATTTACACCATCATCGGCTTGTATTTAGTGACACCAATTTTGCGCGTTTTTGTGCGTCACACCGCGCCCGATGTGTGGAAACTCTTCTTCACACTTTGGTTTATCTTCGGTTCAGTTTTCCTCTTCGTCCAAAAAGCCACCGGCCTGGGATTTAACATCGATCCGCCGTTGGTGACGGGCTATGCAGGTTATTTTCTGCTCGGATGGTATTTGCACCATCATTATCAGCAGAAGACAAATGCCGCGTTGCTGTGGAAAATCATTGCTCTCACGATTTTTACGGCTGTCGCCACCCACTTTATATCGGTGAAGAAAGGCTCGGCGGCGGAAGCGTTCTTCGTCTTCCTCAACCCGAACATCGTTATAGCGAGCTTTTACGCGTTTTTATTTTTCCGAGACTACGATTGGAAAAAGCTTTTTCAACGCGCGCCATTGTTGAATCGCCTGGTCATGCTGCTTAGTTCGGCCAGCCTGGGCATTTACTTTGTTCACGTCCTCGTGCTGGAACTTATCAGCGGGCAATACTTGCCTTTCGCCATGATCGGCAGCAAATTGCCCGCAATTATCAGCATTCCCTGGATGACATTGATGACAACGTTCCTATCGCTGATGATTGTTCTGGCTATGAAAAAATTGCCGTTACTCAAACTCTTCGTGGCCTGAGAAGAACGAACCGTAAGCACAAGGAAAAGCCGCATCGAGTACTCGATAACGAAAAGGCCCGCACTTAAAATCAAGTGCGGGCTTTCTTTGTGCCTTTGAAATTACTGAACCATGCCAGCGCCGACCGTGACGTTGGTTGCTTCATCAATCAGAATTAAACTTCCGGTTTCGCGGTTGATTTTGTAAGGATCGACGCACAAAGGAACCGTAGTACGCAAAGTCAGGCGCGCGATGTCGTTCAGGCCGACGTGAGTTTCGCCTTCGACGCGTTCCAAGCTCGTGATATTGACTTTGTAATTGACGGCTTTAACGACGCATCGCGCATCTTTGGTCGTGTGTTTCAAGGCGTATCTACCGCCGATTTGCAGCGGCTTATCGCTCAGCCAGCAAACCATGATTTCCAAATCTTGCGTCACATTGGGCGGACAATCGCCGCCAGAAATCAGGTCGCCGCGCGAAATGTCGATGTCATCTTTCAAGCGAATCGTAACGCTTTGCGGCGCGAACGTCGCATCGAGTACGCGATCCATTTGCTCGATTGCTTCGATGTGCGACGTTTGGCCGGACGGAAAAACTTTGACCGCATCGCCGACGCGAAAAACGCCGCCCGCAACGCGCCCCGCATAGCCGCGATAATCGTGATATTCGTCGCTCATCGGGCGAATCACGTATTGAACTGGAAAGCGCGCATGACTGAGATCGCGGTCGTTTTCAATGGGAAGATTTTCCAGCAAACCCAACAACGTTGGCCCGCCATACCAATTCATGTTTGTCGATTCGTCAACTACGTTATCGCCCTTGAGAGCCGAAACCGGCAGAAAATGAACGTCCAAACCGTCGGCAATTTGACTGGCCATGTCGCGGAACTGCTGGCAAATCTCGTCAAAACGCGATTCGCTCCAATCGACCAAATCCATTTTATTGACGCAAACCAGAACGTGCGGAATGCCCAGCAAACTGGCGATATACGTGTGACGCCGCGTTTGTTCGATCACCCCATGACGCGCGTCGATGAGGATAATGGCGGCGTTCGCGGTGCTGGCGCCGGTCACCATGTTACGCGTGTATTGAATGTGGCCGGGCGTATCGGCGACGATGAATTTGCGGCGCGGCGTCGCAAAATAGCGATACGCGACATCAATCGTGATGCCCTGCTCGCGTTCGGCGCGCAAACCATCAGTCAAAAGCGCGAGGTTGACGTTTTCCTCGCCGCGCTTTTCCGAAGTGGCGACAATCGCGTCGTATTGGTCTTCAAAAATCGACTTGGAATCGTACAAAAGCCGCCCGATGAGCGTACTTTTGCCGTCGTCCACGCTGCCCGCCGTCGTGAAGCGCAGCAGTTCCATGTCGAGATAAGCGGTGGGAGAATGTTCAGTCATAAGAAAGGAAATGATGAATGATGAATACGGAATGATGAATCCGAAGCGGACTTCGAGTACTCGATTCGCTTAGCGCAAGTATTGAAGCGCATTCATCATTCCGTATTCATCATTCATCATTCTTAAAAGTAGCCTGCTTTTTTACGGTCTTCCATCGCGGCTTCGCTGCGCTTGTCATCGGCGCGCGTGCCACGTTCGGTCGTGCGCGAGGCCGCGACTTCCTGGATAATGTCTTCCAAACTGTTGGCCGGGCTTTCGACCGCGCCGGTGCAAGTCGCGTCGCCGACGGTGCGGAAACGAACTTGTTTTTGCAGCACGGTTTCGTTCGGGCGCGGCTCTAAAAACTCGGTTTGCGCCAGCCACATTCCGTCGCGCTGAAAAACCGGACGCTGATGCGTGAAATACAAGCTGGGCAAAGCGATATTTTCCTGCGCGATATATTGCCAGACATCCATTTCCGTCCAGTTGGAAATCGGGAAAACGCGAAAATGTTCGCCCACGGCTTTGCGGCCATTGAACAAATTCCACAGTTCGGGACGCTGATTTTTCGGATCCCACTGCGAGAACTCGTCGCGGTGCGAAAAGAAACGCTCTTTGGCGCGCGCCTTTTCCTCATCGCGCCGTGCGCCGCCAATCGCGCAATCGAACTTCAGTTCTTCAAGCGCATCGACCAACGTCGTGGTTTGCAACGCGTTGCGGCTGGCGTTCGGGCCTTTTTCTTCAGCCACGCGACCTTGATCAATGGAATCTTGAACCGAACGCACGATCAGTTTCGCATCGAGTACTCGAATCCATTCGTCGCGGTAGGTAATTGTTTCGGCGAAGTTATGGCCGGTGTCGATGTGCATCAAGGGAAACGGAATCTTGGCTGGCCAGAACGCTTTGCGCGCCAGATGCGACACGACAATCGAATCTTTGCCGCCCGAAAACAACAAAACCGGACGCTCAAATTGCGCCGCGACCTCGCGCAAAACGGTGATGCTTTCGCTTTCTAATTCCTGCAAATGAGTCAATTTCATGGGACGAAGAAGTGTTGAAGAAGTCATCGTGCGAGATAAACGCGCCAAAACAAAACGGGAGCCATCTTTCTCGACCTGCGAGATAGAAAAACTTTTCGACAAGCCTTTTTTACAATAATCGGCGCCATGAGACAAGCGTTTGCGAAATACGTTAGGCGTAAACGATCATTTATCGTCGGCGCACCAAACCTGTTTTCGGCAGGAAATCGGAGCAAACTATGAAAATCGCACCGTCGTTTCGTGTTTTTTGCGTCGCGTCACTTTGTTTGGTGATGTTTATCAGCACGCCTTGTGGCCTGACGAACCGTGCTCGCGCTGTCACGGTAGGAAAAGGCAAATCGCAATTTTTGCGCGGCACCAACAAGTCGTCGCGTCCGGTTTTAGAAGGTCGAGTACTCGAAGATCGCACACAAACCTTCGGTTTTTCGGATTCGATGGAATCGATGGTATTCTGGACGCTGAGCGGAACGGTGGAAGAGCGAATCGTGCGTCGCAAAGGCAGCAAAACGCTCGATTTTTATTTTTGCATCAAAAACGATGCGTCTTCAACGCTCGACATCGTTCTGGTGCAACGTTTTGGTTTCGACCGTTTTCCTGCTGTCGATGTGGACTATCGCAACGACAAAAGTGGAAAAGTTGGTGCCTCTTCGGTGCGCTTTGTTCCCACACTTCCTCATGCCTGGAGTTTCTTCCCCGATTCCGACCAACAGCGCCACGTGCCCGTCACATTTGACTTTAGCCGCGCGCCCATCAAGCCAGGACAGCAATCGCGTTTTCATTTCGTCGGGACGACCGCCACATCGTATGACGCCAAGGGTTTTATGGGATTTTCAGCGATAAAACCTCCTGAATCTACCAAAATCATTTTGTGCGGGCCGATTGTTGTCTTCGAGCCTCATTGAAAACACGCCGGGCATTTCGTAAATAGCGCGCAAGAATTGTTGAAGATTAGGGTTCAGCATTCCGCGTTCAAAAATCTTCGTCGCTCAACGGGAAAAGCAATGAAAATTCTTCTGACTCGCACTTTCTTTTTGACATTTGTCGTTCTCGTCGGCGCGTGTTTTGAATTGCAAGCGGCGGCAAACGCCGTTTCGCTGGTGCAGGAAAGCGCGCAATTTATCAAGGGAACAACGCTGGCGGCGCGTCCCGAACTGAGCGGTCGAGTACTCGAAGATCGCGTGCGGCCTTTCAATTTCGATGAAACGTTGAGTCCGACAAGCGCGACAAAGTTGCGCGGCACTTTTGAAGACGAAATCGTGCAGCGCAAAGGCAGCAAAACGCTGGATTTTTACTTTCGCATCAAAAACGATAAATCCTCCACGCAAACTATCACGCGCGTAGATCGCCTGGGTTTCGGCAATTTTTCTTCGCTCGATGTCGATTATCTCAAAGACAAAACGCGAAAATTTTTTGCTCACGCAACGGTGGCGCGTTTCTTTGAAAATCATCCCAACCGACATTATCGCACTCTGCGGCCCCTCAGCTTTGATTTCAGCCAGTTTCCGATCAAGCCGGGACAAGAATCCACCTGGCATTTCATTGGTGCGTCCGCCACTTCTTACAGGGAAACGTTACCCGGGAGAAAAGACGTTGCTGTTCTCTGGTGCGGATCAACGCCTGTGTACAGGCCGATTTTCGCCTTCGTGCCGTCTTACTGAAAACGGAAGACAAAGTGCGCCAAAATTATTGTATGTCATGGATTCAGCGTTCTTCAAACGAAAATCTTCGGCGCTGAATCGGAGGAAATATGAAAGCCTCATCGTTTCGTCGTTGGACTGTCGCATCGCTGGCGCCTGTGGTCATTGCCGGTGCGTGCTTGAATTGGCATCAGGCAGCGCGAGCAGTGCCGGTCGCGGCCAATACAACGCAGTTTTTGCATGGCACAACCGAAGCCGCGCGCCCTGAACTCGCCGGAACAGTACTCGAAGATCGCGTGCGGCCTTTCAACCTCAATCAGTACCGAGGCCGAGCGCCCAAAAGCGGCTGGAAAGTGACCGGGACTTTTCAAGATCGCGTGGTGCGTCGCAACGATGGCCACACGCTCGATTTTTATTTTCGCGTCACAAATGACGCATCTTCGACCGGCGACATCGTCGTTATTCGGCGCACCGGTTTCGGTCATTATCCGGTCGTGGACAGCGATTATCGCGTTGATGGATTAGGGCAAATCGGCGCGGCGTCCGTATCTTCCGATGACAGCTCCACGCGCATCAATTTCGACTTTACGGCAGTCCACATTCAGCCGGGACAGCAATCGCGCTTTCACTTCATCGGTGTGCGCGCCACATCTTATAACGAGCGCGGTGTCGCTTTTCTCGATGCCAACAACGGCGTCTTCACCACCTTTAATGTGTTTGAACCCAATGTGGGCGCGAGAAGACCGCCGCGTCCGCATCCGTAAAACTACGCTTTTCGCTTACATATATGACAACGAGTACTCGAAACGTTTCGAGTACTCGTTGTGTTTGCTGCACTTTCCTTCAGTTGGCGTGGTTGTTTGATGAATCGTCGCTTTCATCCGCCGGATGCTTCGCGTCGTCGAGGACTTTGTTCCAGGTGTCTTTGGCGGTGTCCTGCACTTCGCTTTTCACTTCGTGCGCCGCATCTTTGGCGCTGTCGAGGGTTTCGTCCAGGGCGTCTTTGGCATCATCGTTTTTGTCGCCGTCCTTTTGGGTGACGCTTTGCACTTTTTCGGCGACTTGATCGCGCACATCGGCGATTTTGGCTTTGGCGGCATCGGCAACGCTCGAGGCTTTTTCGCCCAGCGCACTGGCTTTTTCACCCAAAACGCTGGTGGTGCCGCTCAATTTTTCGCTCACGGTTTGCGTAACGTGACCGCTGGCGTCGGCGGCTTTTTCCTTGACGTGCGTTGCGCCTTCGGCAATGTCTTCGCGCATTTCCCCGCCACGCTTGGGCGCCAAAAGCAGCGCGACGCCCGCGCCGACCATCAGTCCCGTAACCAGGCCGCGCCAGTAACCTGTTTCGCTTTCGTCTTTTTCAAACATGAGATCGCCTCCGTTGCGTTTTCTGCTTTAAGAGTACTCGAAAGCGCCTAAAGTTGTCATAATTAGGAAACGGATTTTTCACCATTATGAACACTTCTCTTCCTCAAAGCACCGCCGCGCGTTTGCAAAACGACGAACTTTCGCTGGGCGAAACGCCCGCCCTGATCGGTTTCGACGGTTTTATCGACTCGATTTATCATGTCGTCGATCAGCGACAAAGCGCCAATGAATATACGCGCTTGGGCACTTTGCTGGAATATGGGACGCGCATCGCCAACGCAGCCGGCAAAAGCACCAACGTCGAACTGGTTTTGCAAGCGATTAAGTTGGGCGGCAATGGCCCGATTATGGCGAATGCGATGTGCGCTCTGGGCACGCCTGTCACTTATTGCGGCATGGTCGGTTTTCCTTATGTGCATCCGGTTTTCAGCGAATTGGAAGAGCGCGCGCGCGTCCTCTCGTTTTCCGAAGCGGCCTTTACCGACGCCATCGAATTTGACGACGGCAAGTTGATTGTCGGCAAGCACGCGAATGTCAGCGAAGCCAATTACGACACGATCACTGACCGCATCGGCGAAGTGATATGGCGCACGGCGTGGCAAAGCGCGCGCTTCGTGGCGATGGTGAACTGGACGATGCTGCCTTATATGACGGCGTTGTGGAAGCGCATTTTAGAGCAACCCGATTATTACGCGGGCGCGCGCAAAACCGTGTTCTTCGACCTGGCCGATCCAGAAAAACGCACCAACTCCGACATCAAGGAAGCGCTCGAAACGATTTCCCAATTCGCCGATCATCACGACGTCATTTTGGGTTTGAACGAAAAAGAAGGTGAACACGTCGCGCGCGTGCTTGATGTTTTTGTGCCCTCAGAAAGCAAATCGCACGAGCAACATATGATGGACACAGCGAGCGCCATTCGCCAGAAATTGAACGTTCAAATTTGCGTGGTGCATCCAACGCAATTCGCCGCCGCCGCCGATGAGAATGGAACTGCTGTCGCGTCCGGCCCTTATACCGCCAAGCCGAAGATTTCGACGGGCGCGGGCGATCATTTCAATTCCGGCTTTTGCTTTGGTCGCCTGCTCGGCCTCGACATCGCGCAATCGTTGCAATGCGGCGTCGGCGTCAGCGGCTTTTACGTTCGCCAGGCGCACAGTCCAAGCCGCGCCGAATTGATCGATTTTCTGTCCTCGCTCGATTAACCAAACGCACATCTTGGCGGGCAATCGAGTACTCGATAAAGGTGATTCAAGGACGATTTTGCGCAACGTGGTCGCGTTTCAGTCGGAGTTTTATTTAACGCTCGACCAGAGCGCGAATGAAATGGCGCAGGCTTTGGGACGAACTCTGGCGCGTCATCTGGCCAACGAGTTAGAGCGCAAAAACTTTGCGCCACAAGCGCCACAAACTGATGGTTACAATTGGCATTTTCTCTGTGCCAGCGAAGGCCAAAAGTTGCGCATTCAGATCAGCGAAAAAGGCAATAGCGAAATTGTTCAATGGCTCATCATCGTTAGCCCACAAACGAATTTTCTGACGCGTTGGTGGCAACTCAAACGGAGCCAAAATTTGAGAAAACTCTGCGCAGAACTTGACCAAATTCTGTGCGGCGATTCTTATATCAACAACGTGCAATGGTTCAGCGAAGTGGAATGGAAGCGCGCGTGCAAATAAAGCGATGCTGCTCGAAGCAATGTTACGATAAATGCAAACCATGCCCTGCGAGTGAACTCGCGGCTTAACCACCTGCGGCGGCAGCGGCGGCCTGCGCCGACGCAACATTGAGAGGACTCTATCTCTGGCGTCGGCGCAGGCCGCCGCTCCGGCGGGAGCCGCCCAGCCGCGAGTTCACTCGCAGGCACTGATTAGGTGGCAACTTGGGTTATTTATCGAAGCATCGGGCACCTGAACTTTGCCAAAGCCGAATTTAGCGAAAGCAATTTTCCAAGCGCGCAGATGCAGAACGTCGCGTGATTTTCTGCTTTGGTGCACCGCTGTCTTGCGCTAAACCGTCGCGCGACCACAGATTCCCCATTTTACTTTCGGCTTCTTATGCTTTCTCGATACAACGTTGAAAATCCTGAACCCGACGCCTTGCGCCGCAAAACTCTGGAGGTTTATCAGGGTTTGCTCGAAATGCACGGCGAACCAGATTTCACGCCGCGCCGCGAACCTTTGCACGAACTGATTTCAACGATGTTGTCGCACCGCACGACCGAAGCCAACGAAGCCAAAGCGTTTTCGCAAATGTGGACGCGATTCGGCAGTTGGGAAGCGATCCGCGATGCGCCCTTGCCAGAACTCATTGAAACCATTGCGCCGTCCAATTTCGCGGGCGCCAAAGCACCCAACATCCAGAAAACCCTGCGCAAAATCATCGAAGAACGCGGCACGGCGAATATTGATTTTCTGCGCGATTTGTCCTCTGACGATGCGCTGCAATGGCTGACAAGTCTGCCCGGCGTCGGCGTAAAAACCGCGACACTCGTGCTGTTGTTTTGTTTTCACAAACCCGTCTTGCCAGTTGACACGCATTTGCATCGCGTCAGCATCCGACTGGGATTGATCGGCGAAAAGACCAGCGCCGAAGCCGCGCACGACATTTTGCTGTCGTTGCTGCCGCACGACGCGCGCATTTTGTTCAACTTCCACATCACGATGCTGCGACACGGCCAGAAGATTTGCGTCTGGAAAAATCCGCGCTGCGAGCAATGTTCTTTGCGTCCCATTTGCGATTGGTATCAAGCACATCGAGTACTCGAAAGCGAGAACCATGACTCCTCGTGAATCGGTTTTCGCCGGTTGCATTTTGGGAACAGCGTTGGGCGATGCCGTCGGTTTGCCTTGCGAAGGTTTGAGCCGCGCGCGTCAACGAAAACTATTTCGCGGCGGGCTTCCCACACTATTTTTCGGTCGTCGTATGATTTCCGACGACACCGAACACACGATTTTAGTCGCCCAAGCTTTGATCGAAAGTCACGGCGATGTCAAAAAGTTTGAACGCGCTTTCGCCAAAGGTTTGCGGCGCTGGTTTTTGCTGTTGCCTCCGGGCGTTGGATTGGCAACCGTCAAAGCGTGTTTGAAGTTGTGCGTCGGCATTTCTCCCGCGAAAAGTGGCGTCGCTTCGGCGGGAAATGGAGCCGCCATGCGCGCCGCAATTTTGGGCGTCTGGTGCGAAGACATCGGACAATTGCGCGAGTTTGTTCAAATTTCCAGTCGCATTACGCACACCGATTCGCGCGCGATTGATGGCGCTTTCGCCGTTGCTCTGGCGGCATTTCTGGCGAAATCTCAGACGCGGATTGACGCTTTCGAGTACTCGAAACACTTGTCGAGACACATAGAACCACGAAACGAAATGATTGATTTGGTTGATCGTGTCGCGCAAAGCGTGAACGATGGCGAAACGACGCTTGACTTTGCCACCAAATTGTGCGGCGAACGCGGCGTTTCCGGCTATGTTTTGCAAACGGTTCCGGTCGCGCTTCACGCGTGGCTATCGCATCAGAACGATTTTCGCGGTGCTGTCACTTCGGCTGTCGCGTGCGGCGGCGATACGGATTCGGTTGCGGCAATTGTCGGCGGAATTTTGGGCGCGCAAAACGGGCGCGAAGCGTTGCCACAAGATTGGCTCGATTCTCTGTCGGAATGGCCGCGCGATGTGCGTTGGATGGAGAATCTGGCGCAGGTTTTGGCGCGCAACGACGTTCCGACCAAAGACGTTCGAGCGCCACGTGATTTCGCGTTGTGGTTGTGGTTGCGCAATCTGTTTTTGCTGATAGTTGTTCTGCTGCACGGCTTTCGTCGCCTTTTTCCGCCATACTGAACGCATCTTTCCTCTAATTCGAGTACTCGATTGATTCCTGAAATCAAGCTGCCACACAAAGCAAAAACGTCGTGGTTGTGGTTGGAAATTGCGGTTGCCTTGATCTTATGGGCGTCCGCTTTTCCGGCGATTCGCGTCGCTTTGCGCGAATATTCGCCGACGCATCTGGCTCTTGGTCGCTATCTTGTGGCGTCCGCGACGTTGCTGGTTCTGGCGCTTTTTCAACGCGCTTCCCTGCCCGCGCGCCGCGATTGGATGCGCATTGGCGCGGCGGGGTTTTTCGGTTTCACGTTGTATAACATCGCGCTCAATACGGGCGAAGTTCATGTTCCGGCCGGAACCGCGAGTTTTTTGGTCAACACGGCGCCGGTCTGGGCGTTGCTCATTCTGACTATTGGCGGGCACGAGCGCGTTTCCAGTCGCGGATGGTTCGGCGTTGGCGTCAGTTTGTTGGGCGTCGGCATCATCGCGTTGTCGCATGGCAACGAGTGGAGCCGTGCCGCGTTGCGCGCCGATCCGCAGTTTCTGCGTGGCGCACTTTGCATTTTACTGGCGGCGTTCGGCACGGGGTTTTATGTTTTGTTGCAGAAAAATCTGCTGTCGCGCTACGCGGCTTTGCCGCTCACGACATGGATGATCTGGGCCGGAACGTTGTGGATGCTGCCGTTTTCCGGTGGCCTGGTCGCGCAAGTGCGTCACGCCTCATTTGCGGCGACTTTCGCCATGATTTACATGGGCGTTTTCCCGGGCGCGATGGCGTATGCGTTGTGGGCGCGCGTGCTGACGCAAATGCCGGTTTCGCGCGCCGTCAGCTTCATCTATCTGGTTCCCATCGGCGCGACCGCCATTGCGTGGCTGTGGCTGGGCGAACGACTTTCTCTATTGGCATTTCTCGGCGGCTTGCTCGCTTTGAGCGGCGTGATTTTAGTCAATACGGCGCGCAAGGCAAAGTTGTCAAACGGCAATCGAGTACTCGAAAAGCGCGAGAACTGAATCTTAGTTCGCGCGCTTTTCTGTTCTTGAAACTTAATTTACAAACGAACTGCCGCCGAGAGCGCCTTGTCCGGTGGCCGCGATGACCGGGCCGGAAATTGGGGCATTGCCGTTGTCGGTGTAATACGGCGTTTCAATCGAATTGAGTGTTTTCTTGTCGCGGTAGCGCGCGAATTTATACGCTTCGAGCAGCGAAACCTGACCATCACCGTTTAAGTCAGCGTGGAGCGTGGCCGCTTGCGATTCTCCTATGACATCAGGATCTACAGCCGCGCCGTCGGGCGTTTGGCCAGTCAGCGCCGAAAAATACCAGTAGGTGAACTCGCCGTATTGACCGTTGCCGTACGCCCACGAAACTTCGTTTGGCCCAGCCGACGCCATCACGACGCGCTTGGGCGCCGCCAGAGCATACGCGAAACCGCCGCAAAAGCATTGCTTCATTTGAATCTTCATTTCGTGATACCGCGAAATCGCGCTCAAAGCATTGGAAAAATCGACATCTGTCATCGAATCGCCCCACAGCAAAACCGTGTTGTGAAAATGCACGACATCGTTTGTGGTGCCGTTGCCGTTGAGGTCGAGGCCGTAGTCCGCTTCGGAAATCGCTTTGCCATCGCTGTTGCTTGGATCGAGTACTCCACCGTAATTTCCGGGCGGGTCGCCGCCATCTTCGTGATCGAGAAAACCACCGCCGTGATCGTTCAACATCAGATACAGGTCGTCCAAGTTGTTCATCTTGGCGCCCAGATTATTAAAAACCGTGCGCACGTTGTCCGCTGTCGCTGAATAATCGACTGGCATCGAATTGTCTTTGGCGTTGCCGTCGGCGTATAGCACGGTGATATGCGATGCTGCGTAGCCGCGAGCGCGCAAAATCTGATACATCGTCGAGAGGTCGTTCCAATAGCGAATGTGATTATTCGCTTCATCATAACCGCCTGCCATCAAAACCGCGTATTTGCGCGGCAGCAACTTGAAGTTGCTGGGAATGCGAAACCGCGACGGCATCAAGCTCATGATTTTCAGCGCCGGTTTGATGACTCGAACGCTGGCTGACGGCGCACCTTCGATGCGCAAAACCGACGGTTCGTTGCGCAAATTGAGACCGGCAGCCGCTGGAGTTACCAGGCGACCAATAATCGAAACGTGGTCGCCACTTCGCAGCATCGGAACGCGACGCGCCAGCGGAATGTAGCTCTCGACTGGCATAATCATGTCCATTTGCGTGCGCCGAATGTTGTCCACAATCATCGGAATCGAGCCATCGTAATAATAGCCGCGTACCGTCACGATTTTTGAAAGCTGCGTTACGCCCTGCAAACCACGCAAGCGCAAAATGCTGCTCGAAGACACACGTAGCGGCGCATTGATGACGTAATTCGGGCGTGAGGCTGCCATTGTCACCGTTGTAGTTGCGGTTGTCGCCGGATTGACGACCAGCGGTCTTCTGCGAATCGGCGCGGCCTGCGCGTTTTGTAGCGCAGTCAACGCAAAAAAACCGCAACTGGCAAAAGCCAGCGCGGCGATCTTCAACGACCTTTTTTTCGACGCTCGAACGACCTTCGGGCAAACTCCTAATCGATGTTCCATAACGTCCTCCGTGCGGCAATTTTCACGGCTCGACACCTAATTAACGACCAAAAGGGGAAATGTCACGCAAAACTTCCATACAAATAATACATTTATACTCCCATTAAATTGAATCGCACAAGACATGATGGAATACAGACGCCCGCAACACAAGATCTTATTGAACCAACCAGTTCATCGGCTGGATAACTTTTCCATCGGGCGTCGTAAAGGGCTTGTTGCTGAAGTTGACCGTGATTCGAGTACTCGATTTCCAGATCGTGCGCTGAACCGCATGGTCGCTGGTCAAAAACTCGTGCGATAGCAGTTCATCGTTGCCCAGGCGCCGCACCAGAGGACAAATATCGCGGTAGCTTTGCACGAAACGCGCTTTGTCGCGCGCCCACGTCGCGCGGTCGAACATGAACATTGGCGGCGTGCCGTAAAGGATGTTGAACAGATTGCGGCGATTCCACACCGACGCGACTTTGTTGTTGTAATCGCCCCAATACCAATCGGACACGATGCAGTCGTGATACACCAATTCCCACAAAGGCACGCGATAAAAAGAGCCGACTTGAAACTTCAGCAAATCGGGCGTCGCTTCTTCCGGGCGCAGCATTTCGCGTCCGGCGTCCGGCAGGCGATACGGCGCCAGGCTCATCATGCCTTCGTAATAATCGACGAAGGGCACTGAAGGATCGATGCCGGTTTCGGTTCCCACGACCTGCTTCAAATCGTGCGAAAAATAGTTCAGCAGCGCCATTTTGTTTTGACGATCTCCCGAGCGCGTCAAAGGATGCGCCGGATCGTAACATTCGCGCCACGGAGAAGCCGTCGTGGTGTCGATGAAGCGGCACAAATAAGGATGCGTTGCGAGTTCGGCGGGCACGCGCTCTTTGGCGTATTTCAATTGCTGCGAAGAACAAATGACGCCGCCCTGATGCTCGACTTTGCTGCCGTCGGCTTTGGTTTCGATGTCCATCCAGCCCTTCATCCAATCGCCGTTGGGAAGGCGCACCAAATCCTGCGGCCAGCCTTCGCGGTTCAAATACGACGGCGCGTCCGGCGGATAAACGTCCTGATAAATATCGTAGCGGCTGGACAAAAACCCCAACGCGTTGATCTGCTTCAATTCGTCGGCGTTGGCGCCGGACGACCACAAAACGCGATCCATGCCCAGCGACTTCATTTCGCGGCACAGCGCGACTTTGTCCATGTCCCAGTTCCACACGTTGACGGCGCCAATCAAGCGATCCACGTTCGGGTTTTCGCGCGTCTTCTGCGTCAGCGTTTTGAACAAACCGACGCTTTTCGAGTACTCGCGGTAGCGTTTCGCCTGCGCGACGTAACCGCCCTGCGCGAAAAACACATACGTCAGGCGCCGCTCGTAATTCCACTTTTGGCGCGAGGCGTCCCATTGCGGGCGAATCAGCAGCGGCGATTTCTCGTCAACGCCATTGCGCGCGATGTCGATGCGCGCGTCATCTGGCGTGTTCAAAATCGCCATCGTTCCCGCGCCGCTTCGGTTATCAACGACGCCAAACCATGGCATCGACAAACCATGACCGCTATACGCAACCAACGACATCGGGTCAATGCTCGCGTCATCGACTGGATACAAAATGCCTTCGTTCAACGGCACCACGAGCGAAGTTCCCGCGCCGCTCGTAAAAGGCTGCGGCCAAGCTGTGGAAACATCCATCGCGTGAGCGTTTTCGCCCGTTATGGCCACCGCCAGTTCCGGCTTGTCGGCGCTTAAACGAAGCGTCGCGCGCAGATTCAAATCGTTCGCTACGTCCCACAAATCGAGAAGCGCAACTGGCGCTTTGCCACCAGCCGTCGTCGTCAACTTCGCGCCGCGCAAAATTATATCGGCGCCAAAAGGTTGCTGTTTCCAGGTACGACCGTTGCGGCGGTCAACGACTGAAAACGCGCCACCGTTTTGTGGTTGAGGGTTCAGGCGTACTTCCAAAAGCGCGTTGCTCAAAGTCAACGGCTGCGCGCTCACCGCTCCAAAACTGTTGACATTGCCCAGTGCGACGAGTTCGGCGTCGTCCATCCAGACAGTTCCCGCGCCGCTTCCAGTCAGGCGAAACTGCACCGAAGCGCAACCTGCGGGAACGACGAAACGACGCCCAAAATGCTGCCAATCGTGCGTGCCGCTGGTTTCAATTTGCCCTTGCATCCAGTTGAGAACGTCGCCATTGGGGCGCCGCGCCACAACTGAAATCGCGGCTTCTTCAACGTGATCGCAACGCAACCAGGCGCCGATTTGCAAAATATCGCCCGCCTGAACCGACAGCGTTTTTGTTTGTCCAACGCTCCAATCTTGCACACCGCGATGTGTCACGCGCAACGAACTTTGCCCGCCGTGTTTGGATTGATTGTCGAGCGCCATTTCGCCGCTGCTCGGCACGCGCGCCCAAAACGTTCCCCAACTTTGCGACAAATCTCCGTTGTCTTCAAAACCCGCGTTCTGCAACAAGTTGACAGCCGAAGTTCGAGTACTCGATAGTGGCGCAGCGGCTCCCAACGACAATGTTATCAGGCAACACAACGCGACGAGAAGAAGGTGTTTCATGGGAAACTCACGAAGCAAAAATCGACTTATAATTAGCTTATGGTGACTCATTCATGGGATACGTTCGGGTTGTTCGGGGATTTACTCAATGACTTCGAGGCTCTTCTCGCTAAGGCGCGGCATCTTCGCACAAGCGAAGCCGAGTCGCTGGCGACCAAAGCGGCTGTCGTTGGTTTCGGTCAATTCAGCCCTTTATCAGAGTGGACGGGGCAACATTTTGAGTTCATCAACCACCGAATACAAGGCGAACTTTCGCCCGAAGAACTGAGTTGGTACGAAGAATGCGCAGAATCAATTTCCGTGTTCTCGTGCTTATCTCTCGGCGCCCTGCTGGGCAAACTTCAAGCAGGCAAAATTGATGACCTTGGATTTCTTCACGGCGACGCTCATTTACCTGGCTTTATATCGTTGAACGACGAAGCGATCTGCCAGGGATTCATGTCACAACTCAACGAATAAATCGCTTACTGAACCGCGCCCGCCGTCACTTTCATAAAGACATCTTCCAGGTCGGCGGCGCGTTGCGCGAAACTGGCGACTGGAATGCCGTTGGAAACCAGAAACGCCAAAAGTTGCGGCAAATGATCGTGGCTTCCGGTGAACTCGATTTCGACGTGATTGCCTTCACCGCGCGCCTCGCGCACTTCGGGATAACCTTGCAGCAGTTGCAAAACACGTCCTGCGCTGCCATTTGCCGTCGCGCCGATGACTGCCGCGTTGCTATTTGTAATGCCATCGGCAAGCGTGTTATTTGCGGTCGATGCTTCCGCGTTTCCAGTACTCGATTCGCCGTTTGCCGCAACCGCGCCGTTCGCGTTTTCGCCCAGGCGAACGTCAAGAACAATGGCGCCTTCGAGTTTTTGCACGATGTCGTTGACGCGACCCGAAACGATGAGATGGCCGCGCTCCATGATGCCGACGACATTACAAAAATCGGCCAGTTCGGGCAAAATGTGCGAACTCACGAAAATCGTTTTACCCATGCTTTGCAATTCTTTCAAGAGAGCGCGAAACTCGATGCGCGCGCGCGGATCAAGGCCGCTCGCCGGTTCATCCAACAACAAAACTTTCGGGTCGTGAACCAGAGTTTTCGCCAAACACAAGCGCTGCTTCATGCCGCGACTCAAAGACTCGACATACGCTTCGCGCTTGCTTGTCAAATCAGTCAATTCCAAAACATCGTCGATAATTCCCTTGCGCTTATTAACCGGAATCTTATACGCGGCGGCGAAGAAATCGAGATATTCCCACACTTTCACGTCATCGTACACGCCGAAAAAGTCCGGCATATAACCGATCAGGCGGCGCACTTCGAGCGGGTTGCGCACGACATCGACGCCATCGACATAAGCCGCGCCGGTTGTCGGTTCCAAAAGCGTCGCCAAAACCTTGATGGTTGTCGTCTTGCCAGCACCGTTGGGGCCGATAAAGCCGAACACATCGCCTTTTTCAATGGACAGGTTGAGGCCGCGCACAGCCGTCAAGTCGCGGTAAGTCTTGGTCAAATCCTTAATCTGAATCATCGCCATCGGGCGCGCCTCGCTCGTGAGAAGAAGTGAAAATCAACTCGCATTATAACAATTTGCCGCGTCCGCCTTGACGCAAAATTTTCTCCGTTTTCACTGGAACCGCCTTGCACACCTCGCGTCCGCCTATTAGAATAGTTTCTATAAGAACTGTTCTCCAAAGAACTGTTATTAACAATCGAGTACTCGAAACTTCTCTCTCATGCCGAAACTACGCTCTAAACCTTCGCTGCTCAAACCTTCGCTGCGCGTCAAGAATGCTCTGGAAGTTGGTCAGGGCAAGTTATCGGTGCATACACACATGAAACGCATGGCGCCGGTTTCGGCGCAGAGCGAAGAGATCACGACGCAGTCCGCGTTATTGTGCCATATCATGCTTTTGAACAGCGTTTTGGAACGCAGCGTGAACCGTTTTTCGGGTTTGCACGGCCTGACTTTTCCGCAATGGATGGCGCTGGGTTTCATCGGTCATTGCGGTCAAGAAGGCATTCGCCATACGGAACTTGGCAATCGCTTGATGTTGTCGAAAGCTCCGGTGACAGGCGTTGTCGACCGTTTGGAGCGCGATGGTTTCGTGCAGCGCATCGCGGAAGAAAAAGATCGTCGCGCCGCGCGTATCGTAATGACGCCCAAAGGCGAAGCCGTCTGGTGGGATGTTAAAACGAATTTGCGCGAAAATTCGCGTTCGTTGTGTCAGGCGCTCAGCGGCGAAGAGCAAGATGTTTTACTTTCCATGCTGACGAAACTGTTGAACGCCGCCGCCGCCGCCGACCCGATTTTGAATCACCACGAGTTGAATCACCAAGAGGAAAAAGCTCAATGAAATTGAAGACCGCGCGTTTATCAGCGGGCATTTTGGCCATCACCTTAGCCGCCAACTCCGTCGTCCTGGCGCAGAATGCTCCCACGCAAAACGCTTCGCCGAACACTTCGTCCGGCACCATGCCTGCCGCCAACAATTCTACTTCGAGTACTGGAACAACTTCCACTGGAACAACTCCAGGCACCGCTGTGGATTCTGCCAACTCGGGCATGATGGCCAACGGCGGCACAAGCAATAACGCTACGACCAACGGCACTGCAACTAACGGCACGACAACCAACGGCGGCGCAACAGAAAATCCGACGATTGTCAGTAGCACGAATCCTGCGGCTCCAACAGTTGTGCCGCCTGGCTCCGTGGGCGCGACGACAACGGGTGCTCCGGCTTCTGTTCCGGCGGGCGTTGTGACGGCGGCTGCGACAAATCCCGTAGTTTCGGCCACGGGCGTGGTGACGACAGGTTTAGCGGATGCGCGCAACGCCGCAGATGCGAACGCGCCGGTTTTCACGTTATCTGACGCGTTGACGCTGGCGCTGCAAAACAACCCGACGGTAGCTTCGGCGCAAGCCTCGATTCGCGCGGCGCAGGCTCGTGTCGGCGAAGCGAGTGCTGCGGGCGGCCCGCAAGTCGGTGCCAACGCCAACCTCGCCGGAACTCGCAACTTGAATGGCGCGCCCGTCATCGTTGGAAGTTCGGTTGGCGGCGGCGGCGGCGGCGGCGGCACAACTGGCGGTGGCACAACTGGCGGCGGTTCGACTGGTGGCATTTCGAGTTCGCCAGTCGTCGCCGACAATCTGCTGGGATTTGGCGCGACTGAGACGGCGGGTTTGACGGCGACGCTGCCGATTTATACCGGCGGTCGCGTTTCGGCCAATAAGCGAATAGCGCGCTCAAACGTCAATGTGCAGACGGAAAATGCGCTACAAACCGAGCAAGATTTGCTGCTCAACACCACAACTTCTTATCTCAACATCCTGCGTTCGAGCCAACTTTTGACGGTCGCGGTCAGCAACGTGGACGTTTCGCGCGAGCAGTTGCGCGTGGCGCAAGTTCGCTACGATGCCGGAGCTGCAGCGCGCCTGGAAGTTTATCAAGCGCAAGCGACATTGGCGGACGCTGAGCAGCGTCGTATCGCGGCCAGCGCGACTTTGGGACAATCGACGGCGAGTTTGAACACCTTGATGGGACGCACGCCGGAAACGCCATTGCGCGTCGAGGAAATCACGTCGCTTACTCTGAACTTACCGACCTTGACAACGGCGAACGGCACCAGCCTTTCGAGCAGCGATTTGCGCTTGATTTCCGCGCAGTCGCGCCCGGCGATTGCCGCTTCGCAAGCGCAAATTACCACTTCGGAAGCGAACGTGGCGTTGGCCAAAGCGCAGCGTCGTCCCAGCCTGGGCTTGAGTTTGGGCGCCCTGATTCGCAATCCCTTGACGTATCTGGGACGTTTCGCGCTTTCGCTGGGATTGGGGCTGACGCAAACCATTTTCGACAGCGGTCTTTCGCGCTCGCAAATTAGCGAAGCGCAAGCGTTGGTCGATCAGTCGCGCGCCGGACTTTCGAGTACTCAATTGAACGTCGGCAACCAGATCGAGCAATCGTTGTTGAACTTGGATTCGGCGCAGTCGCGCACAGTCAGCGCGGATGTAGCGGTCACGGCGGCGCAAGAAGCTTTGCGCGCGGCGCAAGTCGGTTATCAGGCGGGCGTGCGCACGTCGTTGGACGTTACAACGGCGCAGACCGCACTCTTGAACGCGCAAACCAACGCCGTCAATGCGCGCTTCGATGTGGCGACAGGACAAGCTCAATTGGCTTCGTCGGTCGGCGTGTTGACCGTCGCCGGACAAGACGCCACCAGTCGCGTTACTCAGGCGCAAAACGCTGCGAACGACGCGCTTCAAGCGAGTGCAAACGCCAACAAACCGAAGAAGAAACGTAAAAAGTTTCTGGGCATTTTCTAAGACGTTCAATGGCCAGATGAACCGAGAATATCTGCAATCGAGTACTCGAAACGCTCTTGAATGCTTTTGAAGGAAAGCTCTAAGAAGGTGAAACGAACGCAATGGCAAATCAAACAGCGGAACACGAAACCGTGCAAGATGGCGTGGTAAACGGCAAAATCGGCAGCAATGGCGCCGCACATAACGGCGTCGCTTCCGATGGTATTACTCCCGATGGAGCGGCGCGCCAAAACGCGCAAGGCCCGGTGCCAGAGCCTGTAACGGATGGCGCAGGCACGAAAACGGGCGGCGTAAAACCAAGCACTGAACGTGATGGTTCGTCGCGCAAGAAGATCATTATCGGCGCCGCGGTTCTGGCGTTGCTGGTCGGTGGCGGCATTTACGCCAAGCACGCTCTGGCATGGAGCAGCGCGCACGTTTCGACGGACGACGCTTATCTCACTTCCGATTTGGTGCAGATCACGCCGCAAGTCAATGGCAGCCTGACGCGCGTTTTGGTCAGCGACAACCAACCTGTTAAGCAAGGCGAAGTTTTAGCAGTTTTGGATGACGCGACATATCGCTCGCAATTGGCGGAGCAGCAGGCGAATTTGGCGGTCGCGCAAGCTTCTTATCGCGCGGCGCAAGTCGGCGTCGGTTTGACCGGCACGACTGGCGAATCGCAGATTTTGCAGGCGCAAGGCGGCGTCGAGCAGGCGAACAGCGGCATCGGCGCAGCACAAACCGATGCGTTGCGCAATCGTGGCGGAATTTCTGCCGCGCAAGCCGCTGCACAAAACGCGCGCGACGCCGTGGAAACTGCACGCTCCGCCGTCGCTCAAGCGATTGCGACGCGTGATCGTGTCGCGCAAACCGCCGAAGCCTCGCGCACGGGAATCGCTTCGGCAACCGCCGGTTATTCGCAGGCGCAAGGTGCTTTGCGCGCCGCAATCGCGGGAATTTCTGCCGCGCAAGCTTCGCGTGACCGCGCTTCAGCCGCTTTATCGTCCGCCAACGCTGTTATCGCAACCGCCGAAGCTGGAGTTCGCGCCGCCCGCGATGCCGTTGTCGCCGCACGCGCGCAGGCTGACCGCGCTAATAAAGATGCAGCGCGTTACGAAACATTGTTTCGCGGCGATGCGGTCAGCGAACAAAGCGTCGAAGTGGCGCGCGCGACGGCGACCACAGCGCGCGCTCAGCTCGAATCGGCGCAAGAGCAATTGACGCAAGCACAAACTTTGGTCGAGCAACGCCGCCAGGACGCGCAAGGCGCGCTCGAAGGCGTTCGCGCCGCCGATGCCGCCGTCAATCAGGCGCGCGCTCAAGCCTCGCAAGCGCGTGCAGGCGTGACAGCCGCGTCTGCTGGGATTAATTCGGCGCGCGCGCAATATGCCGCCGCGCAAAGCGCCATTAACGAAGCGCAAGCCGGAATCACGCAAAACCAGACTAAAATCGCGGGCGCGCAAGCCTCTGTGTTGCAAGCGCAGGCGACACTCGCGCAAGCGCAAGCCGCGTATCAAACGGCGCAGCAGAACGTCGGCACGGCGCAGGGCAAGAAAACGCAGGCCTTGGGCTTATTGAAGCAAGCGCAAACCGCGCCGCAACAATTGACGCAAAGCCAGAGCAACGCGCAAACCGCGCAAGCCAAAATCCAGCAAGCGATTGCGGCGATGCACGACGCGCAAATTAACCTGGATCGCACCAAAATCAAGGCGCCGATTGATGGCGTTGTCAGCCAGCGCCTGGCGCAGATCGGCCAGCAGGTCGCGGTCGGCCAGCCTTTGATGGCGATGATTCCGCGCAACAGTTTGTGGGTCGTGGCGAACTTGAAAGAAACGCAGATGACGGACGTTCATCCCGGCAGCCGCGCCACGATTGAAGTCGATGCGTTTTCCAAGCACGAATTTACCGGCCACGTCGAGTCTTTATCAGCGGGAACCGGCGCGACCTTCGCGCTTTTGCCGCCCGACAACGCCAGCGGCAACTTCACTAAAGTCGTGCAACGCGTGCCCGTCAAAATTGTGCTCGACCCGAACCAGGACAATCTGGATCAATTGCGCAGCGGCCTTTCCGCCGTTGTCACGATAACAACGCGCGACAACTCGTAAGTAAATATCGAGTCCCAGATTTTTAACGAACTCGGAGCGTAAGCGACGGGTGCAGCAACACCTATATCAAACTCGCAGTTCACCCGTCGCTTACGCTCCGAGTTCATTAGATACCTACCAATCGAGTACTCGAAAGTGGAGAAACGATGAGTGAAGAGTTGAAATCGAAAGTTGCCCTTGTAACAGGCGCCTCGTCCGGCATTGGCGAAGCCACAGCGAAACTTCTGGCGAAGAATGGCGCGAGCGTTGTCTTAGTCGCGCGCCGCGAAGATCGCTTGCAGCAAATTGTTCAGGAAATCGAAGCCGCTGGCGGACGCGCCATTTCGGTTGTCGCCGATGTCGCGGACGAAGCGCAGGCCAAAAGCGCGTTCGACAAAGCGCATCAGGAATTTGGGCGTTTGGACATCGCGGTCAACAACGCGGGCGTGATGTTGTGGGGGCCGATTTTGAACGCCAATACCGAAGATTGGCGACGCATGATCAACTTGAATGTGTTGGGCTTGATGTATTGTACGCACGCCGCTTTGCCTTTGATGCAGCAGAACGGCAGCGGCCACATCGTCAACGTTTCGAGCGTCGCGGGTCGCACAGCGCGCGAAGGCGTCGGCGTTTATAACGCCAGCAAGTGGGCGGTCGGCGGGTTTTCCGAATCGCTGCGCCAGGAAGTGCGCAAGCTCAACATTCGCGTGACGATTATCGAGCCAGGCGTTGTCGATACCGAACTGACGCAGCACATGACGAATGAGCAGGCGCAAAAAGACGTACACGCGCTTTACACTTCGATGAAAGGCCTGGAAAGCGAAGACATCGCGCGCTCCATTCTTTACGCTGTGACGCAACCGTCGCACGTCAATGTCAACGAGATTTTGGTGCGACCCCTCGAACAAGCTTGATAAGAAACTACGAAAACTGAAACATTATGGCCACAGCCGCACAAAATATCGGAAGAAATACGGGATCGAGTACTCGAAACGCACCACAGAACGCGCCCGCCTCTGGTGCGCCGCGCGACTTGGCGTCTTCGATTACGCCGACGTTGCGGCTCATTATCACGATTACGGTGATGGCGGCGACGTTGATGGAAGTTTTGGACACCTCGATTGTCAACGTGGCACTGCCCGACATGATGGGCAACTTGGGCGCGACGCTGGACGAGATCGGCTGGGTTTCGACGGGCTACATCATTTCCAACGTCATCGTTTTGCCGCTGACGGGCTGGCTGTCCGACTTTTTCGGGCGCAAGCGTTATCTGGCGTATTCGGTGATTTTGTTCACGCTGGCGTCGCTGGGTTGCGGATTGAGCCGCAGTTTGTGGCCACTCGTGTTCTGGCGCGTCATTCAAGGCGCGGGTGGCGCGGCGTTTTTATCGACTTCGCAGGCGACCTTGATGGAGATTTATCCGCCGCATCGCAGAGGTTTCGCGCAGGCAATGTTCGGCATTGGCGTCGTGATGGCGCCAACGCTGGGACCAACCGTTGGCGGCCTGATTACCGATCATTATTCGTGGCCGTGGATTTTCTTTGTCAATATCCCGATTGGCATCATCGCAGCGATTTTGTGCTTTACTTTCGTTCCCGATTCGCCTGCAGCCGGAAAAAAGCGCCGCGCCGATTTCATGGGAATTGGCCTGCTGGCGATTGGTCTGGGATGCTTGCAAACGATTATGGAGCGCGGCGAGCGCGATGATTGGTTCCAGGCGAACTACATTGTGGCGCTGGCGTTCGCGTCCGCATTGGGAATGGCGACATTTATCTGGTGGCAATTGCATCCGAAAAACGAGCATCCCGCCGTCAATTTGCGAACGCTTAGCAATCGCAATCTGGCGGCGGGAACGTTGTTGGGTTTTGCGCTTGGGTTTGTGCTTTATGGCGGCGTTTTCATATTGCCGCAATTTTTGCAAACCGTGCAGCATCACACGGCTTCGCAAGCCGGACTTTTGTTGATGCCGGGCGGCATTGCGACCGCGTGCATGATGCCGATTGTCGGACAGCTTTCCAACCGAATAGACAAACGATGGCTGATTGCGGCGGGCGCGGGCGTCTTCATCTGGTCGATGTTCATGTTCAATGCCCGCATGACTTTGACGATGCCGGATGAAGCGATGACTTTGCCTTTGATGTTGCGCGGAGCAGGAATGGGACTTCAGTTCGTGCCGATTTCCCTGCTGGCGCTGGGAACTTTGCCGCCGCGCGAAATGGCCGGAGGCGCCGGGCTTTACAACCTGTTCCGTCAGTTGGGCGGCTCGTTTGGCATCGCAATTTTGGCGACTTTGATTGACCGCCGCTCACATTTTCACACCGAACGATTGAGCGAAAGCATCAGCGTCTACAGCCCGGCAACTCAACTGCGCTTGACGCAGATTCAGCAAGGCTTGATGATGCGCGGTTTTACGCCGATGGATGCACAAACTCGTTCTTACGCAATTTTGCAAGGGACGGTTCACAGCCAGGCGATGGTAATGACTTACGCCGATATGTTCCGCATCATGGGTTATGTCGGGTTTGGCGCGCTGGCGTTATTGATGCTGTTCCAACGCGCCAAAAATGCACCGGGCGCGGCGGCGGCAGCGGCCCATTAAAACGTAAATCGAGTACTCGATATGCGTTAACGAACCCTGAGCGTCAGCGACGGGTCTTGTAAAAATCAGATAAAGACCCGTCGCTGACGCTCAGGGTTCGTTAGGTTGTCAGGAGAAATAGTTCATGCAGAAATTAGCGGAAATTTGTATTCGGCGACCGATCTTCGCTTCGGTTTTGATTTTACTTTTGGTCGTCGTTGGACTGGTCGGCTACACGCGCCTGGGCGTTGATCGCTTTCCCGACATCGAGTTTCCGACTGTCATCGTGACAACGCTGTCACCGGGCAGCAGCCCCGAAGCGGTCGAAACTGAAATCACGGATAAAATCGAGGAAAATGTCAACACCATCAGCGGTATTGATACATTGAGTTCGGTTTCCAGCGAAGGCGTTTCGACCGTTTCGGTGCAGTTCGTGCTCGAAAAAGACGCCAATGTCGCGGCGCAGGAAGTGCGCGACAAAGTCGATCTGGCGATGCCCTTGTTGCCCAAAGACATTCAGACACCAACAGTCAGCCGC
Organism: Abditibacteriaceae bacterium; assembly: GCA_965277285.1. Classification (GTDB taxonomy): domain Bacteria; phylum Armatimonadota; class Abditibacteriia; order Abditibacteriales; family Abditibacteriaceae; genus DASVUS01. The sequence continues at coordinate 1,877,524 of OZ255721.1, forward strand.
TTCAGCACCAGCGACGTTCCCGTGATGTCGCTCTCGTTATCGGCGAACGTTCCGTTGCGCGAATTGACCGAATACGCCGACAAAGTATTGCGACGTCGCATCGAAAGCACCGATGGCGTGGGCGATGTCACGATTATCGGAGGCCGCAAGCGTCAGATCAACATCTGGATTGACGCTTATAAGTTGCGTGCCTACAATCTGACTTCCAACGATGTCATCAAGGCGTTGCAGGCGCAAAACATCGAAATCCCCGGCGGACAAGTCGATCAGGGCGCGCGCTCGCTGACTTTGCGCACGCAGGGACGCTTGCATTCGATGCAGGATTTCAGCAACATCACGCTGACCAGCGCCAACAACAGCTCGGTTTTGTTGTCCGATGTGGCGCGCGTGGAAGACGGCGCCGAAGAGCAGCTCAGCGGCTCGGAACTCAACGGCAAAGCGACAGTGCAACTTTCGATTCGCAAGCAGAGCGGTGAAAATACCATCGCGGTCGTCGATGGCGTTCGCGCCAAGCTTGTGGAAGCGGGTTATCTGGCGCCGACCGATCCCAAGTTGCTGAAGAATTTCAAAAGTTCGCTCCCCAACGGCTATCAGTTGCGCATTGTGCGCGACGAAACCGATTTCATCAAAGCGGCTGTCAATACGGTGAAAGAGCACCTTGTTGTCGGCGCGCTTTTGGCGGCGCTCGTCGTCTTCATCTTTTTGTGGAATTGGCGCTCGACCTTGATCGCGGCGGTTTCGATTCCGGCTTCGATTCTGGCGACCTTCGCCTTGATTTGGGCAGCGGGTTTCACGCTCAACCTGATCACTCTTTTAGCGTTGACTTTGGCTGTCGGCATCGTGATCGACGACGCGATTGTGGTTCTCGAAAACATTTATCGCTTCATCGAAGAAAAAGGCATGAGTCCGTTTGAAGCGGCCATTGAAGGCACGCGCGAAATCGGCCTGGCAGTTTTAGCGACAACGTTGAGCTTGATCGCGGTCTTTTTGCCGGTCGCTTTTATGAGCGGCATCGTCGGGCGCTTCATGTCGTCGTTTGGCCTGACGATGGCGTTTGCAATTGCGGTTTCGCTGCTGGTCGCGTTTACGCTCACGCCAACCATGAGCGCGCGCTTTCTCAAACATGAAGGACATGGCCATGACGAAGCACCCGCCGATGCTCAAGCTGTTGCGCCTTCAGACAATGGAACTGCAAACGTGACGACTGCGAACACTCCAATATCGAGTACTCGAAACGGCGCTGTAGCCGCTTCCAAGCCGCACGATGCGGCTAAAGAGCGCGGTTTTTACGCCTGGATTGATCGTCGTTACACGCGCGCTCTCGAATGGAGCATGGTGCATCGCTGGGTTGTCGTGTTGGCGTGTCTGGGCGCGCTGGTTTCGATTGTGCCGCTGGGCATTGCGGTTCCAAAGAACTTTCTGCCGCTGGATGATGAATCGCAGTTTGAAGTGGACGCGACAGCGCCCGAAGGCACCAGTTTCGTGGCGACGCAGAAATTGGGGCGCCAGTTGGTGAACGAAATCAGGAAGTTGCCCAACGTCGAATATACTTTGCTTTCCATTGGCGGCAATAGTTCGCAGGGCGGATCGCCAAACACGATCTCGGTCTATGCGCATATGCTTGCGTTGGAAAAACGAACCGATGCGGCGATGACGCAGGACGCTCTGGTGGAACGCATTCGCACTCAGATTTTGCCCAAGTTCGCGGCCGATAACTTGCGTCCAATCGTTGGGCCGGTTTCCAGCTTTGGTGGCGGTGGACGTGCGGGCGCGACGATTCAATACGTCATCGCGGGGCCGGATCTGGATAAGTTGACAACAATCTCGCAAAAGGCTTTGTCGCAGTTCCGCAAGATTCCGGGCGTTGTCGATGCCGACACGAACCTCGTCGTTGGCAAGCCGGAATTGGAAGTGAAAGTTGATCGTCAGTTGGCGGCACAGTTGGGCGTCAATGTGAATGACATTGCTACGGCTTTGCGTTATTTAGTTGGTGGCGATCAAGTTTCCGATTATTACGATACCGGCGAGCAGTACGAAGTTCATGTTCGCGCTGAACAACCGTTTCGTGACAACGCGCAAAATATCGGTTTGCTGACGGTTCCCTCGAGTACTGTCGGCGCGGTTCCGCTCTCGCAGGTCGTGAGTTTCCTGCCAGGCAGCGGGCCTTCGGAAATCAATCGTTATAACCGCCAGCGCCAGGTGACAATTTCAGCGAACGTTTTGCCGGGCGCGTCCGAATCGGATGTCACCAACAAGCTCGACCAAATCGTCAAAGGCATGAACCTTCCACCAGCTTATACATCTAGCCTGGCCGGACGCTCGAAAGAACAAGGCAAAGCATTCATGGCGTTTCTGACGGCTTTTGGAATGTCACTGGTCTTCATGTACTTGATTTTGGCGGCGCAGTTTGAAAGCTGGCTGCATCCAATCACGATTTTGCTGTCGTTGCCGCTGACGATTCCCTTTGCGCTGTTTTCGCTTTTGGTGCTGGGACAATCGGTCAATATCTTTTCGATGCTGGGAATTTTAGTCTTGTTCGGCGTCGTGAAGAAGAACTCGATTTTGCAAATCGACCACACCAACAAACTGCGCGAAGCGGGCATGAATCGCCACGACGCGATTATCCAGGCAAACCGCGACCGCTTGCGCCCGATTTTGATGACGACGTTGGCGTTCGTGGCCGGCATGATTCCGCTCGTGATTTCGAGCGGAACTGGCGCGGGCACCAATCGCGCGGTCGGTTCGGTCGTCTTTGGCGGACAAACTTTGTCGCTGTTCCTGACTTTGCTGGCCACGCCGGTCGCGTATTCATTGTTCGATGACGCGGCGAATTATCATCCGATCACGCGCTCGCGCAACTTCGTCGGACGTTTTATTCCGGCGTTGCGCCCGGCACCCAAAGCGGCTTTGGCGCCGATGACAGCCACGCCGAACAATATGTCGAGCAGTCTGCCGAACAATGCGCGCGATGGGCGCAATAATTAACAAAGTCGCATTCCGAAGTCGAACAAAGGACGAACATGGAAAAAACTTTCGATCAACAAAATCAGCCGACGCAACACAACGTCGTGACGGACGAGCGCACGGTTGAAGCGCGTCCGGTCGAGACCGTCGATGGCGTTCCACCGCGCATTTCGAGTACTCGAAATGAGATGCCGACGCCGGAGCCAATCCCGCCGCGCCGCAAAGGTTTCAACTGGATTCCTCTGGCGATTATCGCAGCACTTCTTATCGCCGGAGTGTTTTTAAAACGCCGCGCGAGCAAGACTCCAGCGGGTGGCGCTGGCGGGCCAAACGCGGCTGCCGCGCCTGCGCCGCCAACGGTGCGCGTGATTCCGGTAACGACAGGCAACATTGAGCAAACGTTGCAAGTGACGGGTGCCTTGAAAACCAACCAGAGCATTGATCTGGGTTCAAAGATCGCCGGTCGCGTGGCGCGCGTTTTTGTCAACGAAGGTGATCGCGTAACGCGCGGCGAGCTTTTGATTCAGCTCGACGACGCCGATTTGCGCGCTCAGGTCGCGCAGGCGCAAGCGGCGCTCGATCAGGCGAAGGTGCGCTACAATCAAGCGGTCGTTGGTTTGCCAGCGCGTGTTCAGGGCGTCAACACAGGTATCGTGCAAGCGCAAACCAACCTCAGTACAGCGCAGGCGCGCTTGCGTCAGGCGAGATTAAATGAATCGCCGCGCATTACAAGCGCCAATTCGCAAGTGCAAACCGCCCAAGAAACGGTTCGCACGGCGCAAACGCGACTGGCGCAGGCGCGCGAAACAGCGCGTGAGACGGCGCAGCAAACCAACGCCGACATCGCGCGCGCTCAAGCAGCAGCGCAAGCGTCGCGCGCGGCTTTGGCCGATGTGATTCGCGGCGCACGCGTGCAACAAGTCGCGCAAGGCCAAGCGCAAGTCGCCGTCGCACAAGCCAATGCCGACAACGCGCAAACCGAACTTAATCGCCAGAAAATCTTGTTCGCGGGCGGTGCCACAGCACAAGCCTCGGTTGATACAGCGCAAACCGCCTACAATGTCGCTCAGGCGCAACTCGAAAATGCGCGCCAGGCTTTGTCATTAACACAAGAAGGCGCGACCAGCGCACAAGTCACGCAAGCGCGCGAAGCCGTTCGCCAGGCTGAAGCGGGCGTCGCCACAGCAGAAACTGGACGCAGTCGAGTACTCGTTGCGCAAGGCGAAATCACCAACGCGTTGGCCGCTTTGGGTCAGGCGCAAGCTGGATTGCAAACGGCAGAAGCGAACCTGGCGCAGATTCCCAGCGTGCTTGAAGACACGCGCGTGGCGCGCGAAGCAGTCGCACAGTCGCAATCGGGCTTGCAGCAAGCGGTTTCCAATCGTTCGCAAATTCCCTTGGCGCGCGAAGACATCAACGCCGCGAAAGCCGCCGTCGAATCGGCGCAGGCGCAGTTGTTACAAACACAGGTCACCCTGGGCTACGCTCGCATTTATTCGCCGGTCAATGGCGTTGTCAATACCAAATTGACAAATGAAGGTCAGACCGCGGGACAGAACGCCGTGCTTTTGAACCTCGTTTCGCTGGATCGCGTGTATTTTGAAGCGCAGGTTTCGGAAAACAACATCGGGCAAATCAAAGCAGGTCAATCGGCGCAAATCAATGTCGCAGCGGTTTCAGACAAGCCTTTGACGGGCTACGTTTCCGATGTCATCCCAACCGCCGATGTGCGAACGCGCCAGTTCCGCGTTCGTATCACGATTCCAAACGCACCGCGCACCTTGACGCCGGGCGCTTTCGCGCGCGCCACATTGAGTACTCAAAAGGTGAGTAATGCCCTGCTCGTTCCCGACCAGGCGATTATTCAAAGCAACGGCCAGAACACGTTGTTGCTGGCGACACCACAAGGTCAAAAAGCGCAGGTCAAGCGACGCATCGTACAAACTGGCATCAGCCAGGGCGGACAAACGCAGATCGTTGGCGGCGTGCGCTCCGGCGACCAGGTCATCATCGGCAATACCGACTTGGACGACGGCGATACCGTCCTCATCGCCAAAGGCAACGCGGAGTAAAACACTTTGTCCGCAATTTTCACCTTCGCTGATCTGTAGTGAACGTTCATTTGCATCCAAACAAAAAGTTCGCGGCCAGTGTTTGTAACGCACTTACCGCGAACTTTTTGTTGTTCAAACGAAATCAATTTCTCGCCAATTGTCTTCATAGACCTATTAAAGATCAAGAAGTTACATTATCCATATTCATTTCGCGTCTAATTTCTTGTTTAACGACTATAGCTGATGTTTTCTTTTCTATAGCGTGGCAAAACTCTATTTGCAGTTTTTGCTTCAAGCGCAAAAATCTCGAAGTCAAAAAAGCGCTGCGTAACTATCTACGCAGCGCTTCTTTTCATTTCCTACCGTTAATTTCCATACTCGAACGCCAGGTCTGAGTTATCGACAGGAGCAACAGGCTGGCGATTGGCGTGCGATTCTGATTCTACTGAGGCACCGCTTGGTGCACCGCCGACAGTACCTGTCGAATTGGTGCCGTCCGAAGTTGTTCCAGTCGCCGCCGTATTATCCGTTGGTGTTGGATTGTTACCGTTGCTCGGGATGTTTGCCGGGTTGGTATCGCTTGTGCTGGAAGTGTTTGCATTTCCTACCGGATTGTTATTCATTGTGCCAGCATCGCTGGTACCCGATGCTGTGGGCGTGCTGGTTGAACCTGTATTTGCGCCCGTCCCCGACGGCGTACTTGCGGTTGTATCGGTAGTTGTGCTCGCCGTGGTATCGGTTGTAGTCGTGGCTGTTGTGTCAGTCGCTGGAGTCGTGGCTGTCGCATCAGTTGCCGGAAGAGTCGGTACCGTCACTGTAGCATCAGTTGCGGGTGTTACACCAGCCGAGGTATCAAGCGGAGCAGATGCCGCTGGAAAGGTTTCGGCGGGCGGAGTTTCGACAACAGTCGAGATACCACCATATGGCATAGGAGCAGAAGCATTGCCATTCATGCCGTTCATCGCGCCCGCCGTGCCGAAAGTCACGCTTCCAGGCAAACGCGTCGAAGCGCCTCGAATTGGCGTGCCCGGCAAAACAACGCCCGTTTGTGTGGTCACTGGCGCTACTACAATCGGAGCTACTATGGTGGTTGGTTGCGTGCCCAATACCACTTCATTCTCAGTCGGGACACGCATAAATTCGCTGACAATACGGTTGACAGACGTTGTAAGCGAGGAAGCGGCAGCGTCCGCCATATCACCGCCCGCCATCGCAAAAGGCACAGTCGTAGTAGCCGACAGGCTGCGCAAGACAGTTTGTCCATCCGACGAATACAGGCGACCTGTTAATTTCACGCTGAGCGAATTGCTTTCTGCCGTCATATTCTCCAGCACGAAAGACGAAATTAGCGCCGGTTCGACAAAGGATTGTTGCGGCGCCTTGTTGAAAGTGAGCTTCGACAGGAAGACACTTGCGTTGGGCGTCGTCGGCTGATTCAACAAATTGTTCAAGTCATCCGAAGTCGCTACGCCATCCTGCACAGCGCGCATTAAAACGGGATTGAAGCGCCGCACTTCCAAGATCGCATAACGGCCTGTTCCCGCCAGAGCCTTGCGGACGGTGACATTGCTCTGGCGCAAAAAAGCGGTTGTAAACTCGGGCGTCGCTTTCCAATTGTCGCCGGTGCGCACTGGCAACATCATCAAAATGCGGCGGTCGCGCATCGGCTGCAGCATCGCTTGCGATAAAGGCATTGGCTTCGGTGTGACAACTGTTGCTACAGCACGAGGCCTCGCCTGCGATACAGTTTGTCCTGCCAGCAACAACGCGGCGGCAGAGGCAAAAACGCCCAGCGTAGGAACAAACCCGCGCTGAAGAGCGCTTCCGACGCAGCGATAGCCGTAGCGCAACAAACGAGTACTCGAATAAGTGTTTGCCATGAAAAAAGTCCTTCCTGAACGGCGCTGTCAATGAACGACGCTAACAATGGCGCCCATTGCAACGTTTCAAATAGCTGCAAAGCAGAGTTCAATGTTTCAAGAACCCGAAGTGGTCTGATAAGTGCTGTCGTCATTGACATCACCCTGATTCGTGTTGCGCGAATTACGCTTGCGATTGTTTCGATTGCGACTGCTGCGGTTCCGATTTGCAGAAAAGCTCTGCACTGCGGGTTCTGTAAAGGGAATGCCCAGCGCGTAAATGCGTCGCGCTTTATCGCCAACGTGAATGCCGACCGCACCGCCACTGACCAGCAACGCAATCGATTGTGATGTATCGACACGAACGATAGTGACTTCCGCGACTTTGATGCGTTCGGTAATGCGGCGCGCCGGATTGAAGTGATCGCGCAAAACCGAGTAGCGTTGCCCGGTGCGCACGCCGTCGCGCGAACCACGATTGAACTGAAACTCGTTACCGATATTGGTCGTGACAGTCGCTTCCGCAGGCACATACAATCGCATCTGGCGCACCGAAGTATAAGCGGCCTTGTCCAGCGACTGATCCATCAAAACGTCGTCGTCCAATTCCTGAAATTGGTCGATTGTGACTTCGCTGGGCTGCGCTCCATTGATAAAATCGCCCGTCGCGACATCCATCTGGCGAAGTTCCATTTGCACGCGCGCTACGCGCACATTGCTGGCGTTGCGCGTAATCGTCGCCGCGACAATACGCCCTGTAATGACCACGTTCGATCCGGCGACTTCTCCCAGACGGCGCGCCGTCGATGGCGTGTAAGGCGCGTGCAAACCAGGAATGGTTTCCACCAGTTCCTCAACGCGCTGGCGAGCCACCACATCGAAATCGCCTGATGTCTTCATTTCAACCGCAACGGCGTCCGCAGCCTTGCGCCCCAGAACCGCATCAAGACCGGCAGGAACATCAAAGTCGAGAACAACCGCCGACTGAACCGCTGTGGGAACCGCGGCCTGCGCGTGCACCGGCGTGCCGCTGCCCGAAACCAGCACGAGCGCCGCCGGAAAAATCACGGTCACAGCCAGTGAAGCGTTCATCAGCGTCAGGTTGCGCGCAAAACAACGGGAAGAGCGACGAAGCATAAAAGTTCCTTTTAACAAGAGCGGCTCCAACAAAAGCGGCTTCATATCTATACACACCATGCAGAAAATCAGGCTGAAAGTGTTTCTATTTTATTAGAAGCTATCCTCGCCTGCAAGCGTCGTTTTGGACAATCGTAGTAACGCCTCGCCTGAACCGAAACGTCAATTCAAAATTGCGTTCAATTCGGCTTTTACAACGTGGTTTTTACGATGCATTTTTTTCATTGCGCGCATCTTGCAATTTGGCGAATTGTTCCAGTTTGCGCACCGTCGAAAGACTGGCGCGACGCCGATCCAATGCCTGCTCGACTTTGATGCAGATCAATTCAAAGACATCGACGCCCGGAATGTTCTTTTCCACATAATCGAAGGCGCCCATTTTCATGCACTCGACGGCGTTCGCCACATTTCCGTAAGCCGTCAAAATTACGACTTCGGTGAAGACATCGCGCGCCAAAGTCGCCTTCAAAACCTCGACGCCCGAATTCGGCGATTCCATCAGCATATCGGTCAAAACGACATCGAAAGGCACGTCAGCTTTCTCAATCGCTTCAATCGCTTCGGCCTGCGACGCCGCGACTTGCGCGATATGACCTTCGCGCAACATACGGCGTTGCAGCGACAAGCGCACATCATCTTCATCATCCACCACTAAAATTTTACCCATACATTTTTGTTTCTCGGTTGAAATCAAAGGCCCTGAGATCAAGCGCGCCATTCGAGTACTCGATTCACATACTCGAATCGAGTACTCGAATGCAGCACTTTACGCCTTTGTTTTGCTCGTATCGTCCTCTTGCGGCGCTTGGTACGCGGGCAGCAAAATTACGAAATGCGCGCCCGTCGTGTTCGCTCCATGCGTCATATTGACGTTGCTCGTACCGCGACCAATTTCACGAATGACGCCGCCGTGCGCTTCGACAATTCCCTTCACAATCGACAAACCCAAACCCATGCCTTTGGCTTTGCGCGTATAGAACGGCGTAAAAACGCGCTGACGATCATGTTCGGACAAGCCCGGGCCGCTGTCGATAAATTCGATTTGCAGCGTTTCTCCCGATGGCGTGCGGCGCGTCAATTCATGCACCATGTCGTTGTCGGCCAAAGAAGAACGAATCGTCAGCATTCCGCCATGCGGCTGAAAATCAATCGAGTTTTCGATCAGTTCGCTGAAGGCGCGCTTGAGCTTGGCTTCATCGGCCATCACCGGCGGCAATTGTGGCGTCAGGTTCAACACCAGGTCAACTTTCGAGTGGCGCGGGAAACTTTCCGCCGTCACGTTGCGCATAATTTGATTGATGTCCTGCGGCGTGGCGTGCAACTGCGTCGCCAACACAAAGTCGCGGAACTCGCCTAAAATTTCTTCCAAGCGATAAATACCACGAGTGATGTCTTCCATGAGAAGACTAACATCGCGCGCTGGAATTTCGAGTACTCGATCCGGTTCGTCGCTCTTCAACAAATAACCCAGTTCGTTCAAATGGCCTTTCACGCCAAACACCGCGTTGCCGATCATGTGAGCCGAACGTGCGCTCATTTCGCCCCACGCCGCCATGCGCTCGGCGTTCAACAAGCGCCCCAGAAAACGCGTTCTGTCAATGGCGACCGCCAATTGTCCGGCCAAAGTCAGGAAAATATCTTCGTCGGATTGCGTAAATTCTTGCGGCAGAAAATACAGCGAGCCTTTGCGATGCCGAATCACGCGCAAAACTCCGGTCAGGCCGCGATGTCCCTGCACCGGAACCGCCATCACCGCGGCGATTTCTCCCGCGGGCGCTTCCATGAACAAGCCTTTCCAGCGCGGATCGGTGCGCGGATCGCCGACGCGAATCGCTTCGCCATTTTGCGCGACCCAACCTGTCAAGCCTTCGCCCAGCGCGTAACGCACAGCAGTTTGTCCGGCCTGCTCGCTCAAAGGCCCGTTCGAGGCCGCCAATTGCAGCGTCGCGTGGTCGCCGCCTTCGTCCTGCATCAAAAACAACGAGCAATCGTCGGCGCGCAAAATCTTGGTCGCCTGCACCACGACATCGTGAATAATTTTGTCCAGATCGGCGGTCGAGTTGAAGTCTTTGCCAATCGAAATCAAGGCTTCTTCGCGCAGTTGATGCTCAGCCATCGCAATGATGACGGCCGCGCGGCGCGCCAGAACCGACAATTTGTTGGCGTGTTCTTCACCAAAGGCGTTCGGGCGCGGACTTTCAATATTGATGACGCCAATGGTGCCGCCGCCGCGCGCCGTAATCGGAACCGCGACTTCGCTCACCACATCGTTGAAAAAACCGATGTAATAAGGGTCTTTGGAAACGTCGCCCGTCCAATAGCGGCGCCCGTTGACCACGACGTGGCGCGTGATGCCTTGGCGCGAATTTGAGTACTCGGCGAGCCGTTTTCCCAGCGCGCCTTCAACGGTCGAGCCTTCGACGCTTTCCAGGCCGCTGGCCGCCGCGCCGCCCACCAAAGCGCGAATGTTGACGCGCAAGCGTTGGATTTCGTCCGTCCAACCTTCGCCGGTCGTGAAACGCAATACCAGTTCGCCAGACGCTGTATCGATCAAAGCCAAAAACCCGCGCGTGCCGCCAATCGCAGCCATCGCTTCATCCAATGTCGATTTAAGCAATTCATCAGCTTCAGCCAGCGAAGTTTGCGAAAGCTCGACATCGAAATCGCTGGACAAAAAAGCTGCGCCCGGCAACGAACCGCTCACCAAGCCATTGCCGAGCGTGTTACTTAAAGTGCCACTTGGTTTAAGAGATTGCGTGGTATCACCATTAAGCGTCGCGTGAAGTGGACTGCGTGGCAAGGTTCCAGCCGTTGTGGGCGCGATGTCGGACGCGCTTTCGTGCGGGGCGCTTTCAACCGCCGCTCTTTCGACGGACGCTTCAACGGCATCTGTGGCGGCTTGAGTAAGAAAAGGCGATGGCGAAGAATTTTGAGATGTGTTCATGGTCAATTCATGGAACACTCGCAGTATAGCTTTTTAGCACGCATTTCGCGTCTGGCAAGTTCCGCAGGCCACAACCGTGCGATGTCATGCCCCGCTCCTGTATTGTTCCCATTCTGACACCTCGCAAAGCAAAAACGCTGTATGATTAAAACGTTTCGAGACAGGAAATCGAGTACTCGATTCGAGCCACGCTGTTCACCGAGATTAAAACGGCTGTTGCTTTACCGGTGTATCTTACAAGCGGCGCTTCGACAGCTTAAGATTTTTCAAAACTTTTCGACGACTTTTCAGAGAAATTTGCATGAGCATGGATTTTTTCGGTTCCCATCCTGATTTGGAAAGCGCCTGGCCGGATTTTTATGCGTTGCTGGATGTGGCGCCCGCTGCAACGGCGGACGAGTTGCGCGTGCGCATCCGCGGGGCTTATGTCGAAGCGCTGGCCAACATGGATCACCGCCATGTCGAGCGCCGCAGCCAGTACAAGATGATGGCCGAGCGCATTATTCCCCAGGCGCGGCGCATTTTGCTCGAAGATCAAGCGCGCCACCTTTACGATCAGCAACTCGCCTTACACCGCGCCGACAATCCCTCTGCCCTGCCCTACACGCGTTTCGTGGCGAAACTGGCGCACCTGGAAGATCAAGAAGATCAAGTTGACGCGCCGCCATCCAGCCCCGGCGACGAGCTGCCTGCGCTGCCTTCTCCGGACGACTTTTCCCTGCCCATTTCAACACCTTCTCTGCCGCGCACGGTTCCTGTTCCGGCCAGCGAAGTCACCAGCGAAGTCATAAGCGAAGGGAGCAGAAACGTCGCTTCGGGCACCAACGAGCTGAACATTTTCGATCAGGCGCACGAAGTTTTACGCTCCGAAAAGAAATACGCTGAAATGGCGCCGCTGCCTTCGGTCGCCGAAGATGTATCCGATGAAGAAATATCACCAAAGGCGCCACCAGAATTCTCGCGTGGCGAACGTTCACGGCGCGAACGTTCGCCACACACGACGCCAAGCTCTTATGCTTCCACCGTGCCCGTCGAACGAACAAGCAACGCGGCATCAGGCAATAAGCCAACCAACAACGAAGTTTTGTCGCCAGACGCGCTGTCTTCGCAATCGAGTACTCGATTGTCGCCAAAGGCATCGTCAACGCCGCGCACAACCGATTTCGACGACATTCCGATTTTGGCAAGTGTGACATCTGAGGAAGATCAAGAAGAAATTGAACCAGGAAATCCCAATATTTCCGCGCAAGCTGTGGCGCCGATGAGTGCGCTGGAACGCCAGGCACGCTACGAGTTGGCGGCAGCTCAGGCGCGCGTGCTGCACATCGATCCCAACCAGAAGCCGCCCGCTCCTGGCAGCGAACCCAATGCTTCCGAAGTCGCGCCGCAGGAAGAGGAAGCGCGTCGAGCGCGCGTGTTGCGTGTCGAGCGCGGCGCGCGGCCTTTGACAACGGCGCAACTTGAAGCGAGCAGCGGCCAAGATTTGGGAGCGGGCGTGCACGGCATTGTGTCTTCGGGGCGCGATATGGCGAGCAAGCCGGTCAAGACGCGCGTCAGCGTCGGGCCAGGACGCAATGCGCGACGCGTTCTGCCGCAACCCGCGCTGCTGGCCTTGACCGCTCTCACTTCCGCCGGATTGATGTTTCTCATTGCGCGCCTGCAATTTTCAACACCTGCCGCCATTCCGCAGAACGTGGCCGCCGCAACAACGCTGCAAATTGAGTACTCGAACGACTTGCAGCCGATCATGGAACACGCGCCAGGAGATTTCAGCAAAACCAAAGACGGGCACAGCGTCACTCTCGATTTGCGGTCTTTAGAATCGCAGGACGCCATGCAAGCAGCGCTGAGTTCAAGCGCTGCGCCGCCCGACGCCTGGATTCCCGCCGAAACGCTGTGGAGCGACCGTTTCAATCGCCTTGCCTCGCAAAACAAACAGCCGACCATCACAGCGTCGCGTGCGATAGCTCTTTCGCCGCTGGTTCTCATCGCGCGCGACGACCAAGCCAGTACGTTAAAACGCTTGTTTCCCAATCACAGAATTGCTTCGTGGGACGCCTTACGCACAGCGATTTCCACCAATGCCGCGCATCATTTCGGCTTGACCGATCCGCATCTTTCGGGCGCCGGTGCGATGACGCGTTGGTTGATGGCGCGCGAATGGAGCGAAAGTCACAACCTGGTCTGGGACAAAAAAGCCAATGCCAATGCGAACCTGTGGAAGTGGATGAGCGGTTTTGAAAACAACGTTCCCGATGATGCCGCTTCGACCGATGAAATGGTGCAGGATTTGGTATTGGGCAACTCCGACCGCTTCTGGTGGGCTATCGCGTATGAAAGCGATGCCATCAAATGGCTGCGCGCCGGCAAGCCGATTCAAATTTTTTACCTGCCGGAAACCGCTTATGCCGAACACCCGTTTTGCACCTTTGATCGCGCGGGTTCGAGTACTGGAATGCGCGCCGCACGCACCGCTTTTGAAACGTTTCTGCGCAGTCGCGCGACGCAAATCGCGCTGGCGCAAAATGGCTTTCGCCCGACCGAAATTCGCCTGGCCGATGTTCCCAACAATCCGTTCGCGCGCCGCGACTGGCGAGCGCGCGGCCTGCGCGAAAATGGTTTCCGCATCGATCAACGTTTGAATACCAACGTTCTCGACGCGCTCGTGCAAGCCTGGAAAGAACGCTATTAAACGTTGAATTCAAATTATCAATGCCTTCCGATGTCAGTACATCAACTACTCAAACACGGTTTGTTGGAGCTAAATTGGCAGAAAAAGCAAAAATGCTGGCGGGCGAGCTTTACCTCGCGGCAGACGCAGAACTGGTGGCTGAACGCTTGAGATCGCGGCGTCTGGCGCGATTGTATAACGCCACGATTGAAACCGAAGACGCGCAACGCCGCGAAATCTTGGGCCAATGGCTGGGTGCAATCGGCGGCAGCATCGCCATTGAACCGCCATTTCAATGCGATTACGGCTCGAACATTTTCGTCGGCCACAATTTCTACGCGAACTTTGGCTGCATTTTGCTCGATTGCGCGCCCATCGAAATCGGCGACAACGTTTTGCTCGCGCCCAATGTGCAGCTTTATACGGCGCACCACCCGACCGATCCGCAAATTCGTCTGACCGGCAAAGAGTTGGCGTCACCAATTACGATTGGCCACAACGTTTGGCTGGGCGGCGGCGTCATCGTGTGTCCCAATGTCCGCATCGGCGATAACACGACAATCGGCGCCGGCAGCGTCGTCACAAAAGACATTCCCGACAATGTCATCGCGGTTGGCAATCCGTGCCGCGTCATTCGCCATTTGTGATGACAGCGTTCAGGCTCATCCGTTTGATAAAACCTTTTCAGTCTCGTGAAAATATGTAGAGCGTGTGGTTCAGAGCCACTACGAAGCTGCGACCGGTTTCCGAAAATCCGTAAGCTCGGATTTCATAATCGTTTTGTATCTGAACACAGGCATCGAGATCGTCGTAAATGTCTTTCCAAGGCGGCGTCAGAACCACGCGATAATCGGGCCAGGTCGGAGTGACGAGCTGCAGGGAATAACCGTCTGAAGTTGATGTAATAAGACCGCCGCCGTACATGCCAGCTAGGCGAATCATCTGGCCTTCAAGCGGGCCAATGCCCAGTGCCAGTAGATGTAGCGGATCGTACCAAGAATTGCTGTCATCGTAATCGCGTGCCACTCTTTCTCCGGTGACACAATCGAAAATACCGCGCCCGCTCGACGATACGACAAGCAATAAATCTGAGTTCTCCGCGTAACCAACCGCTTTCAAGCCACCAACTGCGCTGCCGCCAGAAGATTTCCACGGCGCCATAGGCAGCCGTGTCTCCATTTGACGTATGCGTCGTCGCAGTTCAGCCATGTGGTCGGTGTTCATAAAGGAGAATTATCGCAAAACAGCCGCGCAACAAACTTCGTTGCGCGGCTGTTTCATATCAATTCAATCGAGTACTCGATTACTTGCCCAATTTGCTGCGAACGTCGCTCAAGGTTCCCGCACTGCCCAACATCTGGTTTTTGTGAGCGATGAACTTGGCGTACTCGGCGATGAAGATTTTGCCGGGTGTGCGCAAGTCGAAATCGGCGGACTTGTCGCGGAAGAATTCGCGGTGAACGCGCGTCCACACCAGACGACCGTCGGTATCGATGTTGACTTTGGTCACGCCCAGTTTAGCGGCGGGCAAATACTCGTTTTCATCGACGCCTTTGGAACCTTCTTTCATCTCGCCGCCCGCTTCGTTGATGCGGCGCACTTCGTCTTGTGGCACGCTCGAACTGCCGTGCATCACAATCGGGAAGCCAGGCAAAAGTTCGGCGATGCGCTTGATGCGGTCGAAGTGCAAACCTTGTCCGCCGCTGAACTTATAAGCGCCGTGACTGGTGCCAATTGCGGCGGCCAAAGAATCGCAACCGCTTTGATCGACGAAGTATTTGGCTTCTTCCGGGTCGGTCAGGTTGGCGTTTTTCTCATCCACCGCGATGTCTTCTTCCACGCCGCCCAGCATTCCCAGTTCGGCTTCGACCGAAATGCCTTTGGGATGCGCGCGCTCGACCACGCGCTTGGTGATGGCAATGTTTTCTTCCAAAGTTTCGTGTGACGCATCAATCATCACGCTGGAATAAAAGCCGGAATCGATACAGTCATAGCAAGTCTGCTCGTCGCCGTGATCCAGATGAACCGCGAAGATCGCTTCGGGAAACACTTTCTCGGCGCTGCGAATGATGCCTTCCAACATTTCCTTGTTGGCGTAAGAGCGCGCGCCTTTGGAAAGCTGAATGATGAACGGCGCCTGCGAATCAATGCAGCCTTGAAACAAACCCATCGTTTGCTCGAGGTTATTGATGTTGTAGGCACCGACGGCGAAGTTGCCGTAAGCAATTTTGAACAGTTCTTTTGTTGGGACAATCATGTTTTGAGTACTCCTTAAAGTACGATTTTTCGCGCCGAGTTTAACACAGACGCAAATGTTAGCTTGATCACGTCAAGGTTCAAGAAACTTAGCAGCTATCTCTTCGATTTCCGCACGCGATAATTCAACCCAAGTCCCGGCAGGATTGATAACTATTCCGGCAAAGTCTTCTTCTAACACGAGTTTGATAATTTGTGCAGCCGATTGAACATAGCCGCCTGCAGACTTATTTTGCAAATCTGATTTGTTGCGGTTCTGAAGTTCCTTCAAATCAGTAAATACAATGGCTACAGGCTCACCATTCGCATTGGTGGAGATGCGAATTTCCATATACGTGTCGTGCTCCAAAATTGTGGGAGCCGTCGACGAATATATGCCTTCAGGCTGTTCTTTGGTAGCCATCCATAACTGACTTTTCGAGAAAGCTTCATACAACTTTTTACGCGTTGTTAGAGTTTGATTGCTCTTGAAGTTTTGAATGGCTTGCTTCAGTGCAGGATTTTCAATCCATTCGCTCTTTCCGAAAACTTTGTTGTAAATCATCCGTAGAGTTTTTATAAACACCACCTTAAATTCACAATCATTAACGCGTGCTGATGCCGCCATCGACGTAAATCGTTTGGCCGGTAATGTAGTTTCCGGCTTCGCTGCACAACAATAAGGCAATCCCAGCGCAGTCTTCAGGGTCGCCAACACGCTTCATGGGCACCCATTGGCCACGTTTCTTTTTTTCTTCTTCGTTGGGAAACTCGTCGCGGTTGCGCCACGTATCGAAATAGCCCGGACACAGAATATTGACCGTCGTATTGTGCTCTGCCAGATCACGAGACAACGCGCGCGTCATGTTTTCCAGAGCGCCTTTGCTCATCGAATAGGCCAGCATTCCCGAATTACCTTTCAAACCTTGAACCGAACCCATATTGAGAATGCGGCCCCAGCCTTGTTCCTGAAAAATCGGCGCCGCCAGTTGACACAACAAAATCGGCGCGATTTGATCGGCGTGCAATTGCCGTTCGATTTCTTCGCGCGACAATTCGAGCCACGATTTTGCGACTTGAATCGCCGCGTTATTGATCAAAATGTGCAAACCGCCCAACTGCTCGCACGTTTGCGCCACCAATTGCTGCGGCAAATCCAAATCGGTGATGTCGCCGCCAAGCGCCACGCCGCGTCCACCATTTTTCACGATCTCATCAATCGCACTTTGCGCCACATCTTTTTCGATGTCCTGAATTGCCACCGCGCAACCCGCGCTCGCCAAAGCCTGCGCGATGCCGCGCCCGATGCCACGACCAGCACCCGTAATCAGCGCGACTTTTCCGTCCAAATTGAAGTTGGGAATCATAAATCTCTTTTCGAGTACTCGAAACACAGCGAACCCGAAGCGTCAGCGAGGGAGATCGTATGAAGTATCTCCCTCACTGACGCTTCGGGTTCGCTGATTTCTGCGGTATCGTTTTTAATCGTCGCCGCGCAAGCGGTTGTTTTTCATGCGGCGGCGCGCGACTTTGTTTTGCTCAATAGCGGCGCGTTCTTCGCGCATTTCTTCGGCGTTGTTACTGATCTCGTCGCCAATCACCATCAAACGCTGATCCAGGTCGTCGTATTTGTCCATGCCACGACTGCCAGGAAGTTCATCCAGCGCTTCTGTCCCCAAGATAATCGAACGGCTGGGCGCGCGTTTTTTCGCCTCGATGCCAATCGCTTCGAGCAACGCCGATTTGCCGGAACTGGTGTATTCGTAGCGACCGTTCGGGTTGTGCGTGCCATTGGTCAAACGCTCGTTCAACACTTTCGAGTTCAAACGTCCGCCGCTCGTGCCATTTGTCGCGCCATTGCTGCCGTTCGTCACAATGACATTTCCAGTACTCGAATGGCCGTTTTTCGGCACCGCGTTGCCGTTACCAACGATAATTTGCTCGCGTTGCAACAAGGCTTCGCGCGCCGCTTTTTCGGCCTGATCCTGCGCTTCGCGGATTTCCATTTTCTTGAAGTCTTTGTCCAATTT
The DNA here is from genome assembly GCA_965277285.1 of Abditibacteriaceae bacterium. Taxonomy (GTDB): domain Bacteria; phylum Armatimonadota; class Abditibacteriia; order Abditibacteriales; family Abditibacteriaceae; genus DASVUS01. Next base: position 1,895,418 of record OZ255721.1, read on the forward strand.
CAAGTCTTCCAAAATCGGATTCTTGACCAGTTTGATGTATTCGCGCGGGCCGTAAATGCCGGTTTTGGCGAGTATTTTTGCGCTTTCGTCATAGCGTGGAATCTGGCTTTTGCCGGGCATCGTGAAATGCTCGAAGACGTATTTCAAATCGTCTACCGTGCCGGCTTCGTCGTGGCGCATCCATTCTTTGACGCTGTTGCGATAAAAGTTGTAATGCACGCGTTCATCAACGCTGATAAGGCGCAGGGCGGCGACGAGCGCCCAATCTTTCTGCTGCGTCGCCATTTTTTCCAGGTTGCGATAATTCCAAAAGGTCGCCAGTTCCTGGATCATCGTGTAGCAAACCATTTGGCGCGGATGGTCAAAGGGCAATTCCCATTCGGCTTCCAAAAGTTCCTGCTCAAATTGCTGGCGTTGTTCTTCGGTGCGATGTCCCGACGCGAGCAACCACGATTCCAAGGCCATCGAATGCTTGGATTCTTCGTAACCCCAGTTGACGTGAAACCAGGCGCGACCTCGGCTGCGACGGATCATGTGCAGCATCTTCGAGGTGAAGTCGGGCAAATACATTTCGACGGCGCAAAATGTTTCGACGCAATGCGCCAAAGTTTCATCGGTTTCGGGATTCGCTTCGTGCCACGCGATGTCCGTAAAAACGTTCCAGCGCCGCTTTTCTTCGGCCAACTTCAGATATTTAACCAACTCGCGATAGAAAAACTCATCCATCTGCGCTTGAATGCTGCGTTTATTTGACAAACCTTCCACCTCGATAACGAGTACTCGATGCTCGTTCCTTTCATTTGTTCGCTCTTGAAATTGTAGCAAAATCAGCGATTTTCTGTATCCCCGAAATGGTGGGTCAAGCGCGTTTATGAATTCGACACGTCCTTATGTTATTATGACTTGCGAAGAATCGCGCTTTGCCAAGCGTTAAAAGGAAACATTTTTGCCGAAGAACATAAAAATCGCCCTGATCGGTTGTGGTCAGGTCGCACAAAGCGTCCATTTACCGATTTTGCATCGCTTGCCGCACGTTGAAATCGTGGCGCTGGCCGAAACCGACGAAACCCGACGACAACGCGCCGCGCAACAAGTTTTTGGAAATTCGCAAAGTGACCACGCTTTTTCCTCTTACGAAGAAATGCTGGCGACAACCCAAAGCGACGCCGTTGTCATTTGCTTGCCTTCCGCGATGCACGCCGACGCCGCCATTTTCGCATTGGATAAAACGCAACACGTTTACCTCGAAAAACCTTTGGCCACAAGTCTCAGCGACGGCATTCGAGTACTCGAAGCGTGGCAAACAGCCGGAACGATTGGCGTTATCGGCTTCAATTATCGCCTGAATCGGCTTTATCAGAAATTGCGGCAGCGTTTGCAGAACGACGAAATCGGCGAACTGGTCGCGTTGCGCTCCACGTTTTCCACCCATGCGCGCGAAATTCCGACATGGCGAAAATCACGCGCCAGCGGAGGCGGCGTTCTCTTCGATCTGGCGTCGCATCACATCGATCTGCTGCGTTTTTTAATGGACGACGAGATTGCTGAAGTCAGCGCGATGTTGCGCTCGCAGCATTCGGAAAACGACAGCGCGTTGTTGCAGTTGCGCTTTGAAAGTGGCGTTGTGGCGCAAACCTTTGTTTCGTTATGCGCGGTCGAAGAAGATCGCGTTGAAGTCTTTGGAAAGCGTGGCAAACTCGTCGCTGATCGTTATCTGGCGCTCGATGTCGAAAGATTTTCGCCGATACTTTCGCACGCCGCGCGCCTGCAACGCATGACAAATCGAGTACGCGATTTGCGCCACGCGCCGTACCTTTTGCAGAAAATGCGCGCCGCGAATCACGAACCGTCTTATTATCTGGCGCTGTCAAATTTCATTAAAGAAGTGCGCAAGCGGCAAAACGACGTTGCTCAAAACGGCGCCGCCACTCATAATAGTTTCGCTTTGCCCGATTTTGGCGATGGTTTCAAAAGCTTGGCGGTGATCGCAGCAGCAGAAGAATCGGCGCAAAACGGTCGTTTCGTTGTCCCGCAAAAGCAATATTAGAAGTCATCTCGTAAATACGAATCGCGTTCAAACTCCCAATTTGCCATTCTAAGAGGTTGTATAGAAAGCCTGCGAAATGCCTTAAAACTCCCAGTTTGTCATTCTGAGCACAGTCCGCCCAAAGGGCACCCGAATCTAACTGAACATAGATTCTTCGCTGCGCTCAGAATGACAAACTGGGAGTTTGAACGTGCATCTTCCTTTTACAAATTTTATACGTCTTCTACGCGTTCTCAGCACGATAGACTGGTAGTTATCAGACTTTTGAATTATAGCCCTGACGAAGACTATCGACGGAACCTGCGCGTGTTCTTTCCCAATTTCTTTTATGACATCAATCAAAAACTCTATCGACGCGAACGAAAACTTAGAATTGTCTGTCGTTTTGGCCTGTCCCGACCAATTTGCGACGATTCGTAAAACGGTCGGTTTTCTATCGGCGCAAACGATAGCGGACAAGATCGAACTTGTTTTGGTTTCATCGCGCCAACGCCCTTTGCAATTTGACGCTGCAGAGGTCGCCGCTTTTGGTGGCGTGCGTTTGGTCGAACTCGATGACTCGTGGCTGATTGCTCGAGCGCGCGCTCTGGGCGTGCGAAGTTCGAGTACTCGATATGTGGCGTTCGCCGAAGATCATTGTTTTCCTGAACCCGATTGGGCGCAAGCGATGTTGCAAGCGTTGCAAGAAGGTCACGTTGCCGTCGGGCCGCTTTTTCTCAATGCAAATCCGGCGACGGCGTTGAGTTGGGCCAATTTAATTTTAGGTTTTGGGCCGTGGCTGGGCGCGTTACCCGATGGGCCGGTCAACGCTTTGCCCTGGCACAACACGGCGTATCGGCGCGATGTGTTACTCGCGCCGGGTTCGCACCTGGAACATTTGCTCGAAGTCGAAGGCGTTCTGCAAGATGAGTTGCGCGCGTCTGGCCACACGCTTTATCTGCAAACGGCGGCGCGCGTGCGTCATCTCAATATATCGCGCTGGAGTTCGTTCACAACCGAGAATTTCCACTCCGGGCGACTTTACGGCGCGACGCGCGCGCAAAATTGGACAACCGCACGGCGCGCGCTATACGTCGCGGGTTCGCCGCTGATTCCGGTTTTGCGCCTTCAAAAAGCCTTGTCTCACTTGAACGCTTGCCGTTCGTTGTCGCGCCGTCAAAAACGCGCTTTGTCGCGGCGCGCGTTGTTCGCTCTGCTGGCTGGCGCGATGCTGCACACGGCGGGCGAAGTTGTCGGTTACGGCTTTGGCAAGGGCGATGCGGCGCAACGAAAAAGCTGCATGGAATCGCATCGTTATCGCCATTTGTGCGGGCGCGAACGAGTACTCGAATCGCCACAATAGTTTCAAAACGTGTTTTGGAAGATGAACAAAAAGGTGAGGACACGGAACTTCGTTTCACAGATTGAACGGATGAACACGGATGTGAGAGGTTAGAAATCGAGTACTCGATCCTTTCTTTTTTGATCCGTGTTCATCCGTTCAATCTGTGAAACGAAGTTCCGTGTTCCCTATTGTCATACACACTGGAACACATTTTCAACAATTTTCGCCGTTCACTTATGAGTTTTTCTTCGGCTCCTACCTCAACTGTTGCGGACAAAGTCGCGCCGCGTGAACGCGTGTTGCATGGCACGGTGCGCGTTTTTCTGGCCGAAGCGTTGATTGTTCCGACGGGATTATTGATGACGGCGTTTTTGACGCGACGCCTGGGGCCGGACGCTTACGGCATTTTTATTTTAGCTGTCACGCTCGTGACATGGATCGAGTGGAGCATCGCGTCTTTGTTCGCGCGCTCCACCATCAAACTGGTCAGCGAAGCCGACGATTGGCGTGCTGCGGGCGCGACCGCCTTGCGCTTGAATGGTTTTTACGGCGTGCTGGCGTCTCTGGTTTTATGTGCGGCGGCGTTGCCCATTGCGGCGTGGCTGCATGAACCGTCGCTGACTGGATATTTATGCTTGCTGGCGTGGGAAATTCCGCTGTTCACTTTGTCGCAGGCGCATCGCAACATTTTGGTTGGCCTGGGACGTTTCCGACAGCGCGCTAACGTGACATCAGTGCGATGGCTCGCGCGCTTGCTGCTGATCGTTCTGCTGGTAGGCGCCGGTTTTTCGATTTATGGCGCGCTTTGGGGTAGCATCGCTTCGGCATTGGTCGAACTGGGAATGGCGCGCTGGTATGTGCGCCCGAATTGGCGACCTTCAGATTTTCCGGCGCGCCAATTCTACCTTTATGCTTTGCCACTTTTCGGCATGGCGATCAGCCTGCGCTTGTACGACAAAATCGATTTGTTCGCATTGAAGGCATTGGGCGGCAGCAATCAGAGCGCGGCTTGGTATGGCACAGCGCAAAATCTGTCGATGGCGCCGAACATTTTCGCCCTCGCATTTTCGCCATTGTTGCTGGCCGCGCAAAGCCGCACATTGCGCGAAAACGATCTCGCAGGCGCGCGAACGGCGGGACGAACGGCCTTGCGCGCGGTGGTGGCGCTGCTTCCATCGTGCGGCCTGACGGCGGGCGCCGCAACCGAAATCGTCACGCTCGTTTTCGGACACAAGTTCGCTCCGACGGCGCCGCTTTTAGCGGTTCTGGTTTTCGGTTCGCTGGCGATTTGCCTGCTGTCCGTCGCCACGGCGATTTTGACGGCCTGGGACAAAGCGAACTGGACATTCGCCGTGGCTGGCCCTTTAGTTCCCGTTGGTTGCGTCGGCTACTGGTTCGTGATGCCGCACTGGAACGCGATTGGAATTTCGTGGATTACAACGATTGTCGCAACAGCGGGCGCGCTGGTTTCGTTGCTTTTGGTTTACATCCGATGTCGCGTCCTCGTTCCCGCCGCGACGACGCTGCGCAGCATCGCTTTATGTATCGCGGTTTATTTCGGAGCCGAAATATGGCATACAACGGGCGTCTGGCTTTTCTTCAAATTAATCGTTTTGTCGCTGCTGGTCGTGCTGGGATTCGCTTTAAGCGGCGAATGGAGCGTGTCCGAATTAAAATCTGCGCAGCGGAAAATTAATTTGTTTTTGGTTCAGAATCGCATTTTTAAGCGCACGCCAACGAACCTATGAGCAAGCCCTATTTTTCGATTATTGTCCCCACTTTCAATCGGCCTCAAGCCTTGAATGCGTGCTTGAGCGCTCTCAACCGAATCGAGTACTCGAAAGACGATTTTGAAGTGATCGTCGTCGATGACGGCAGTCCGCGTTCGCTGGAAAGCGTGCTTCGCCATTGGCGAGATTCGTTGGACATTCAACTTTTGCGCCAGGAGAATGCGGGGCCAGCAGTCGCGCGCAACAACGGCGCAAAGCAAGCGCGCGGCCAATTCTTGGCCTTCACCGATGACGATTGCGCGCCCGCCCGCGATTGGCTGCGTTGTCTCTCGGCGCAACTGCAGCAAACGCCGGACGCGCTGGTCGGAGGGCGCACCATCAACGCTCTGCCCGACAACATTTATTCGAGCGCCAGCCAATTATTGATTGATTACATTTACAGTTTTTACAACGCCAATCACGAGAACGCGACGTTTTTTGCCTCCAACAATTTCGCAGTCAAAACGCAAATCTTTCGGGATTTTGGCGGCTTCGACACGGTTTACACGCGCGCCGCCGCTGAAGACCGCGAGTTTTGCGACCGTTGGACGCGCGAAGGTCGCCGCGCCGTTTACGCGCCCGAAATTGTGATTTATCACGCGCACGTTTTGACACTGCGCTCGTTGTGGCGCCAGCATTTTGCTTACGGGCACGGCGCCTGGCAGTTTCATCAGTCGCGCAACGCCATTGCGAAAAGTTTCAAACCCGATCCAAAGTTTTACCGCGATTTGTTGCTTTTCCCACTTCGCCAAAAAGTGTCGCGCCCGCAGCAAGCGCGCCTGTGCGCCCTGATGATTTGGATGCAAATAGCGAACTTGGCGGGTTTCCTGGCCGCTCAACGACACAGCAGAAAACGGTCAGGCAAACCATGAAAATTTCCGTGATTGTTCCAGTTCATAACGGCGCGCACGACTTGCGTTTGTGCCTGGAAGCGCTGCACAATTCCACGCGGCAAGCCGACGAAATCGTGATCGTTGATGACGCTTCAACTGATGAATCAACGCGCGTCGCCTACGAATATGCCGATCGAAACAGCGCGATTCGAGTACTCGAATTGGGCGGACAAGCGTTTCAACAAGCGCGCGGCCCGGCGTTCGCACGAAATCGCGGCGCGCAAAAAGCCAGCGGCGAGGTTCTGGTTTTCTTCGATGCCGATGTTTTCGTGCATGAAGACACGATTAGAAAAATCGAAAAACATTTCGCACAAAACCCCGAAGTCGCGGCCTTGTTTGGTTCCTATGACGACGAGCCGACGGCGCGCGGCTTGATTACGCGCTATAAAAACCTGCTGCATCATTTCGTGCATCAGCGCAGCCGCCGCGAAGCCGAAACTTTCTGGACAGGTTGCGGCGCCATTCGCCGCGATATTTTCCTCTATATGAACGGTTTCGACGAAAATTTCGCGCGCCCTTCCATTGAGGACATCGAACTGGGACGACGTTTGCGACGCGCCAATTACGTGATTCATTCGTGCCCCGATATTCAGGTGACGCACGGCAAAAACTGGACTTTGGGTTCGTGGCTGCGCACCGATATTTTCGCGCGCGCCGTGCCGTGGACGCGTTTAATGATGAACGAAGGCGGCAAAGTTCCCAACGATCTCAACCTCGATTGGAAAAGCCGCGCCAGTGCCGTTTGCGCTTGGCTCGCCGTGTTGTGTTGCGTCGCTTTGTTTTTCGTCGCGTCATCATCACATCGAGTACTCGAAGTGACCGCTGTGGGCGCGCTTGGCATTGTCTTGTTCTGCAACGCTGCTTTGTCGCAGTTTTTCTGGCGGCGCGGCGGAATTGGTTTCGCGTTGGGCGCGAGCGCGCTTCATTTCTGCTATTTTCTTTATTCGAGCGCGACATGGGGAATCGTCGTTTTTTCGCCAAAATTGCGGCGTCATGGGCTGATGTTGTTGCTGTTGGCGACGCTTTTCAAAGGTCTCGCGTGGAGCGTGATCGTTCCGCCGTGGCAGGCTTCGGATGAACCGCAGCAATTTCTTTACGGTCAGCGCATAGCGCAGGAACATCACGCCTTCCCGCGCCCCATCAAAGCCGCGCCGCTCGAATCGTGGCTGCTGGCCGATGCGGTTCAACTGGACAAAATTCGCTTTCAACAACAAACGCCGATTGATTTGAGCGACCGCACGCATCTCGCGCGCCTGCTGGCACAAACTGATGCGGCGCATAGCAGCCCGCTTCTCGTTCCCGATGAACACAAACGCTTGATTACGAGCCTGCCTTTCATGCAATATCATCCGCCACTTTATGCGACACTGTTGGCCGGGGTGCAAAGTCCTTTGTCGCACGATTCGATTCGCTGGCGATTGTTGGCGAGTCGCTGGGTTTCCTTGTTTTTAGGTTTGCTGGTTGTCGGTTTCGCTTTTGGCGTCGGGCGCGAAATCTGGCCGCGCCACGAACAACGCGCTTTGATTTTGGCGACGCTGGTTTCATTTCAGCCGATTTTGACCTTCACGTTGGCGACAATTTCCAACGAAGCTTTAGAAATCGCGCTTTATTCGGCGCTGTTGTGGATGGGTTTGCGCGTTTGGCGCCGTGGTTTGAGTTGGCGTCGCGCACTTTTTCTGGGCATTGTCACAGGTTGCGGTTTGCTCACAAAAATCAGCTTCGCGTCGGCGCTGCCTTTATTGATGGTTCTGCTAATTCAAGATTGGCGCCTTGGCGCGCGCCGCAATGTTCTTTCGAGTACTCAAATGATGACGCAAAGCGCCAGAAAGTTTTTGCTGGAGCGCTGGGCGCTAATTTTCCTGGTGGCGCTTGGCGTCAGCGCCTGGTGGTATCGTCACACTTTTGGCGGCGGCTCCGATTTAATTGTCACGTCCTTTCGCCATCCTGAAAACAAACTGCCGACGCATTTCGACTTTGTGAGCGGTTATTTGAACCGAAATACAGCGAACATTTACGGGCGAACTCTGATTTCCTACTGGTGCAATTTCGGCTGGCCGGATGCGCGCGCGCCCATTTATATCTGGATGCCGCTCGCAATTTTCACGTTTTATGCCATCGCGCGCGTTTCTTTCTGGCTGCGCGAAATACGGTGCGCAGAGCAGCCGAAGTTTGCTCCCACTACTAAAACCGAAAGCGAGGAAAGTGAAGAAACACCGGTTTTCCCAATCTTCTGGCTCGCTTGCGCTTCTGTCGCTTTGATCGTGTTTTATTTCGTGATCGATTTACGAACGCGTATGCAACTCGGTGGGCCGTTCGGACAGCGCGGACAATATTATTTACCGGCGGTCGTCGGGCAAATGACGTGGCTCATGCTCTGCCTGAAACAGTGGCCGCACGACTTCACCAAAAGGACGAATTTGCGGACATCTGCGCGGGACTTTGCTGCGGTGCCTGCGGCGCGCACTTCCTGGTCTTGGCGCTTGTGGTTGTTGGCTGTCGGCATGATCGCCTTAAATTGGGAATGCTTGTTCGGGGTCGTCGCGCCGCGCTATTATGGACGCGGCAGCCTGCCGGTTTTGCTGGAACGTGCGACCGTGATTCAACCCGTTTCGCTGATCACACTTGAAATTATCTCGCTGGCGGCGTTGGCTTTCAGCCTTGCTTTGGCGCTGGCTCTCAGTTCAGCGGGCGATGCGCCTTCCAAGAAAAGATGGAATGGAATTGTGTAGATTTGACAAGTTACTGTTCAAGTCCCAGTTGTGTAATCGTCGCTTCACACAAATATGTTAAATCATTAGTGAAACGTGTTCGGTTTTGAGTACTCGAAACTGAGCAAAATTTCTTCTTAGGCACGTTCTTAAACGATTCTATAAAAGCTCATTTCAGCTTTCCTGACGATCTGTAAATTTATGCACGACCAATTCAAACAAAGTCAAAACGAAAACGAACCAGAGAAAACCGTTGTCATCATTGGCGGCGGGCCAGCCGGATTAACAGCGGCTTACGAACTTGGCAAAGTCGGAGTTACGGCGATTGTGCTGGAAAAAAGTGGCGATGTCGGTGGCATTTCACGTACCGTTCGCTACAAAGATTTTCGTTTCGACATCGGCGGCCATCGTTTCTACACCAAAGTGCGCGCCGTCGAGGAATTCTGGCACGAGATTCTGTCGCCTCCCGAGTTTCCTTTGCGCAAACGCTTGTCGCGCATTTTTTACAAGCGCAAATTTTTTCGCTACCCGATCCAGGCAACGGACGCTTTGCGCAAGCTCGGACTCGTCAATAGCGCGCTAATTTTATTGAGTTATTTTCAGGCGAAAATTTTCCCTTACAAAAACGTGCAAAACTTCGAGCAGAACATTTGTAATCGTTTCGGAAGACGGCTTTACAACACTTTTTTCAAAAGTTACACCGAAAAAGTGTGGGGCATTCCGTGCGACCAGATTTCGTCGGAATGGGCGAATCAGCGGATTCACGGATTGGGCTTGGGTTCGGCCTTGAAAAAGGCGTTGCTGCAACACTTGAAAAAAGCGCCTCAGCAGAAATCGGCCGTCATCAAAACCTTGATTGACGAGTTTCACTATCCGCTCCTGGGGCCGGGGCAAATGTGGGAAACCGTCGCGCAACGCGTCGCACAAAACGGCGGCGAGCTGCGTTTCCATTCTGCCGTTGAGCGCATTTTATGGAACGAAAATGGTGTTCAAAGCCTGGAAGTAAGCAATGGTAAATCGAAGGTCGGTGAATCGAAGGTCGGTGAATTAAGTAAGGCCGAATCGAGTACTCGAATGGTCGCTGGCTCGCATTTTCTGAGTTCGATGCCGATTGCGGAACTTGTCCAGAAACTCGATCCACCCGCGCCACAAAATGTGCAAGAGGCTGCGGGCAACCTGCATTACCGCGATTTTCTGACGGTCGCGCTCATCGTCAAGCGCCGCGAAGTTTTCCCCGATAACTGGATTTACATTCACGAGCCGGAAGTAACGCTGGGTCGCATTCAGAACTTCAAAAACTGGAGCGCTGATATGGTTCCCGACGAAAATAAAACGTGTCTGGGATTGGAATATTTTTGTTTTGAAGGCGACGGTTTATGGTCAAAAAGCGATGAGGAACTGATCGAACTGGGCACGCGCGAATTGGAGATTTTAGGCTTGGTGAAAGCGACAGACGTTGAAGACGGTGCGGTGGTGCGGCAGCCCAAAGCGTATCCGGTTTACGATGAAGGCTATGAAAACGCCTTGGACACGGTGCGCCATTTTGTGGAAAGTCTGGGTAATTTGCAACTGGTCGGGCGCAACGGAATGCACCGCTACAATAATCAGGATCATTCGATGTTGACGGCGATGTTGGCTGCCAAAAATATCCTGGGCGCTAATTACGACCTGTGGAGCGTCAACGCCGAGCAGGAATATCACGAAGAAATCAAAATTGCGGACGAAGAAAACCCGCGCGAATTTTCATCCGCCGATATATCGCGCTTGAACGCGACGCAACCGCACGTCCCGCAGTCGGTGCAGATCGCCAAAGAAACGGCACGTTAAATCGCACGATTCGAGTACTCGATTGCCGTTGCAAACACCAGTTCAACTGCGGGCAAAGCGACGACGCTCGAATTTGATGTCCCACAAATATTCGCGCGAACGGCCTTCGCCCAGCGCATATCCGACCATTTCATCAATCGCATCAATGACAAGATCAATCGCCAGTAGCGGCAGCACGCCGCGCGGTCGTTTTGGCGTTCGATGAGTTTTCGGTCGCGCTTGATTTCGAGGAGCGCTTCCAATTTGTCACCATCAGAAAGTAGCAGATGGCGCTTATAACAACCAAGCTCACCCGCGGGCGGAAGCGAAGCGAGGAGAAACACGAGCGAAGCTGTGAGCGGTCGGGCGCAGCGTCTTGTTCTGTCGCTGTTGATACACTATTAATTGCTTTCCTTTGTATAAATCGCATCTATCATCTGTCCCAAGTTGCCTTTGAACCATACGTTGATTTCCTCCTTTTTTAATTTGATGTCGTATTCGTCTTCTATAGCGAATATAGCAAACTCGACATCTAAAGCATCCTGATGCACCCAAAACACGACGACCATTGGATCATCTGGAATGAAGTGGTCATTAGGCCAACCCATATGCACTCCGGCTTTGGCACAGATAAATTGTGCCAGTGCAACTTTCTTCTCATCCGTTCCCCATAAACTTGGTGGCGGCTTTGGCCGTGCTTTAAGTTGTTGTTCAACTTTTTCAACAATTGGCTCAACTCGTTTGTCCCACAAATGACCCGAAATGCCCCAGCCAAGAAACGGTATCTTACTCCAAAACTTTTCGGCTTCAGTTTTGTTTTCGTCAATTTTGAATAGTTCGGGACATTGTAGAGGTTGCATCACATAAAGTATGACACTTTCCGAAACGCTGCACGCCGCGACAGAACAACTGTTATGTCCCGGCAAGTGTGACGCGTCATGGCTCAAAGAGTGCGCAGTTGGAGGAATTGAGGTCATAGGAAGAAAATTACGCTTCCATTGTAGGCGCGATGCGGCAAAACGTCAAACTGTACCCACATTTTATGTTAAGATGCTCGGCGAAAAAGACATAAGGAGTACTCGAAAATAATGAGCGTAAAACGAATAGCTGTTCTGACGGGCGGCGGCGATTGCCCCGGCCTCAACCCGACCATTAAAGGCGTTGTGACGCGCGCCGCCGATCACGGCATCGAAGTCTTGGGCTTGCAAAACGGCTGGAAATCGCTGGTTTCCGCCGAACCGATTTATCGCACTTTGAGCGTGGACGATGTGCGTCCGATCATCAAGCAGGGCGGAACGATGCTGCACACCAGCCGCACCAACGCCTACGACAAAACCAAGCCCGATTACCTGCCGAACCTCGTCCGCAATGTCGAAAAACTGGGCATTGACGCCATTGTCTCCATCGGCGGCGACGACACACTTTCCGTCGCCTCGCGCTTGACCAAAGGCGACGGAGTTTCCAAGCCAGTTCCGTGCGTTGGCGTGCCTAAAACTATGGACAACGATGTATTCGGCACCGATCAATGCTTCGGCTTCGATACCGCGACAACTTTGGCCGTTGAAGCCGTGCAGCGTTTACGCGACACCGCGGACAGCCACAATCGCGTTATCGTACTGGAAGTTTTCGGTCGCAAAGCGGGCTGGACGGCGCTTTATACCGCGATTGCTGCCGATGCCGATTACGTCCTGATTCCCGAAGAAAATCCCGCCAACTTGGAAGGCTTGTTCGCCAAATTGCGCGAAGTCAAAAAGCGCCGCGATTATGCTTTGGTCGTGGTCGCTGAAGGCGCCGATCATCCCGATCTGGATGTGTGGGCGAAAGAAATCGCTGAAGGCTTGAACGGTACACGTTTGGGCGAAATGTCGGTTGAAATCGACAGTTTCGGGCACCCGATTTTGAAAGAGCGTCGCGTTGGCGATTGGTGCGCGTATCAAATCAAGAAAGAACTGGGCTGGGACACGCGCACTTCGGTCATGGCGCACCTGATGCGCGGCGGCGAACCAACGTTGGTCGACAGAATCTTAGGCGCACGTTTGGGCGTCGCCGCTGCCGATTACGCGCACGAAGGCAAGTTCGGCGTGATGGCGGCCTTGAAAGGTCAGGAAATTGTGCCTTTCCCGCTGGAACAATTGACCGACGCTAATGGCAAAAGCATCACGCGCGATGTCACGCCGGAATACATCGAGTTCGGCAAAATCGTGATGAAGTAGTAATTGCGACGGTTAAGCGGGAGTCAGTCGTTTTGGCTTCCGCTTATTTTCGAGTACTCGATTGGAGCTTGGTATGTCGAATGCAACTTACGCTGTCACAGAACTTAATGTCGAAGGGCTACTAAAACCTGATTCTGTTGCCTTCGAGGTTCCCGAGTTTCAGCGTCGCTACGCTTGGCGTTCTGAAGAAGTTGAGGAGCTGTTGGCTGACCTTTACGAATGTTGTGCGCAGCAAGCCGCACAGTCGCTGAACAATATTGCCACTGTATTTTTATCGCCACTTCTAAATTGCCCCTATAATCAAGTACTCGATTGAGCGACGATGTAGGTGGGTCATAGATAAATATAATCAATAATTTCGTTGCGCTTTGGCCCGTTGACCATCCAGCGCACAAGAATCGTTTCATCTTCCAAACGCAAAGTCGCCGAATAGCAATCGTCGCGGCACGGATGAGGATGAATTTCGCGCCATGTTCCGTCAGCATCGCACGCCATATCGAACAGAAAAACCGGATTGTCGACACCGAAACGGAGATGCTCCAGACGAATGTTGTCTTCTATTTGCGTCCAACGAAACGTGTTGCGAAAGTTCATTTCCTGACCGTCGGGTTTGCGAAACTGGCCGCATTCTTCAAAAACGAGGACGTGGAAAGCAGGCCGCGACACTTTGACAACGCCAATCGCCGCGCCGTCCCAGCCGATGCCACTTTTGCTTTCCGCCTTGAATTGGACAACAGCGACGCTGCCCAATTTTCGCCAAACGTTGGAGATTGAACTCATTCTGTTTTGTCCGTCGAATCGAGTACTCGATTAGAGCGTGTTCTTAACTTTGTCAAACTGTGCGGCTATGAACAACATCCGCAGAGGCTATCCCAGTGACGTGAGCGACGACGAGTGGGCGTTTGTGGCGCCCTACCTGACCTTGATGCGAGAAGACGCTTTTCAGCGCACCTATGACTTGCGCGAGGTGTTCAACGCTTTGCGCTATGTGGTGAGAACCGGCGCAGCGTGGCGCTATGTGCCTTGTGACTTTCCACCCTGGCGCGCGGTTTACCAGCAGACCCAGCGCTGGCTGCAAGCGGGTGTGTTCGAGAACATGGTGCATGACCTGCGTGAAGTGTTGCGTGTGGGACAAGAGCGAGTGCCTCAGCCCACAGCCGCCATCCTCGACTCGCGCACGGTGCAAGGCACGCCTGAAAGCGCCGGGCACGCCGGCTATGACGGCTACAAGCGCAAAAAGGGCAGTAAGGTGCATCTGGCGGTGGATACTCTGGGGCATTTGCTGGCGTTGCGCGTTACGGCGGCCAACGAGGGCGACCGGGCCCAAGTGGCGGCGTTGGCGCAGGCCATCCAAGAAGTGACGGGACAAAGTGTCGAAGTAGCTTATGTTGACCAAGGCTATACTGGAGCAGAGACAGCCCAAGAAGCGCAGGAACACGATATCCGTTTGGAAGTGGTCAAACTGCAAGAAGCCAAGCGCGGCTTTGTGTTGTTGCCTAAGCGGTGGGTGGTCGAACGCTCTTTTGCGTGGGCGACGCGCTTTCGTCGCTTGGCCAAAGACTACGAACGTTTGCCCGAAACAGTAGCGGGCTTGCACTTCTTGGCCTTCGCTTGCTTGATGTTGGCTCAGATTAGTCCCTTCCTCTCCACCATAAGTTAAGAACACGCTCTAAGAGAAGATAGCGCCGGTTCATGACACAGCGAAGCTGAGAGTGTGCAGGGAAAGTAGGGAAAGTAGGGAAAAGGTGCAGAAACCGCTCGAAACTCGCAGTTTGTCATTCTGAGTGCAGCGAAGAATCTATATCAGGTAGTGGCTCAAATGGTGAGTTGTTTGACTGTCAACGAACCCTGAGCCACTACTCTATATCATAAGTCAGATTCTTCGCTGCGCTCAGAATGACAAACTGTGAGTTTCGAGCGGTTTGCTCACTTTCTATACAGCCTTTGAGTATCTTTTGGGCGCATATCAGCGAGGTTGACTTGCGAAAAGATAATCTTGCAAGACGTTCCACAAACGGATTTCAACCCAGGCTTGGTTCAATGTCTGTTTCTTTCTCCTCACATCTGGCAACTTGGGTAAACTCTTTCCAATGTTACCCACCCAAGATTTGAATGTCACCGAACTGATTCGTTTAAGCCCTCCCTGCGCACTCAAAAGCGAGTTGGCGATGACGGCGAAAGCCAATCGCGCGATAGTTGAAGCGCGCTCCACCATCCAACGTATTTTGCACTACGAAGACCCGCGCCTGCTCGTTGTCGTGGGGCCGTGTTCCATTCATGATACGCAAGGCGCTCTGGAATACGCGCGCAAGCTGGCGCAACTGCGCGACGAGTTGAACGACAAACTTTACATCGTGATGCGCGTTTATTTTGAAAAGCCGCGCACCACAGTTGGCTGGAAAGGTCTGATTAACGATCCGCATCTCGATGACAGCTACGACATCGAAACCGGTCTTCATCAGGCGCGGCAGTTGTTGCTCGACATCGTGGATTTGGGCTTGCCGACAGCCACCGAGTTCCTGGATTCGATTGTGCCGCAATACATCGGCGACTTGGTGAGTTGGGCCGCTATCGGCGCACGCACCACGGAATCGCAGACGCATCGTGAAATGGCCAGCGGCCTTTCGATGCCGGTCGGCTTCAAAAACTCGACGGACGGCAACCTTCAAATCGCCCTGGACGCGATGCAGGCGGCGCGCGCGCCACACAGCTTCCTGGGTGTTGACCAGGACGGTTTTACAGCTATTGTCCGCACCAAAGGCAACCCTTACGGGCACGTCGTGTTGCGCGGCGGACGCTCTGGCACCAACTACGACGCGGCGAGCATCGAGGAAGCGGTCAAGGCGTTGCAAAAGGCCGGGCAAACACCGTCTCTGATGGTCGATTGCAGTCACGCGAACTCCAACAAGCAGTATGCGCAGCAAGAAGAAGTCGCGCGCAGCGTGGTCGCTCAGCGTGTCGCGGGCAACACGGCTTTAATCGGCCTGATGTTGGAAAGCTATCTCCAAGCGGGCAATCAGCCGCTGACGGCTCATCTCAGCGATCTCAAATACGGCGTCAGCATCACCGACGCCTGCATCGACTGGCCAACCACCGAGCGCATTCTTCGCCAAGCCCACCAACAGTTATCAAAATGACGAAAAGCGACACCTTCACAGGGTATGTGAGGGTGTTGCGATGTCGAATCGAGTACTCGATTTTAGCGATGATGACGATGCGGCTTAATAGCGAACTCGATTACGAGTTTAGGTGCCGAAGTTGAGATAGACGAAAGAGCAAAGCCGTGAATTGTTGAATGCAGCATTGGAAAATGTCATTCCTCTACTCTGAATGGATACAGCGGGAACGCGTCTTTCCTAACTGCAAATAGTATTAGAATTTTGCCTTGCGAATAACCGAGGACAATTTGTCTAACACTGCTCTCAGCATAAAAGCACTGCGGCAACAGTTCATCTATCTGTCTAAGTCCGTCTTGAAAAAACGTATCAATGTCCTCTTCGCTGGGGTTTGTAAGAATAGCCTTGATATTAAGTGGCTGGCCGTTGTGTTCAGTTGAAATATCCAACACCAAAAGTCGGTCAGCCACTGTACTCCTGCGCTCCATCAATTTCTTGATATGCCCTTTAAGAGCGTCCCAAGTGTCAGACCCCATTTTCTGCAGAAAGCCGCCAGCAAACGCTGCAAAAGCGAATGCGCCCCCAATTGTTAGAACACTAACGGGATCAACCGACTTCTTGATTGTTTCTTGTGCTTCTGAACCAAAAATAGTTGCGATTGCCTTGATGTGTGCTTGAGATTCCTCATCGCGGAAGGCTCTGTCGTAATTTACTTCTAAGTTATCGTAAGTCTTGACAGGTATTTCTCGTGGATCGTCGGCAAGAGGAACCTCCTCACCTGGCTCAAAAAGTTCGGCCACTCCCTCGATTGCCAAAGCGCCGTCATCAAGCCGTTTCACAATCGCGCTAACGAGCCGTCCTTGTGGCGGAAGACGTGGGTCATGCTGAATATCAATTGGCACGTAGCTCTCTTTAAAGCCTTCCAGCATAGTCTCAAAATACTCTTCGGGGATAACTTCTCCGTCGAGGTCTGGGTGCGATGTAGCTAATATTCCGTGAACGTATTGCATACCGTTTATTATATCCAAAGTTTTTGGCTTCTAAAAAACTGTACGCACTGAAGAGCTGATTGGTCATCTTTATATTGTTGTTGATCATCGAGTACTCGATTGCGCCCGTTCGCACCTTGAATGCGCGCGTTGTGTCGGGCATCCTTAAAGCGTCGAAAGAAAGCATCAAACAGGCGCGCCCAACCGCGCGACGAAGGAACCACATGAGCTATTCTGCCAACTATGCGATTCAGTGCGAAGGCGATGTTTGCCACATCATCAGCGTCGGCGCTGGGCCGGTTTCGCGCACCGTGCCGCCCTGCATCCTGACGATTTTCGGTGCCACCGGCGACCTGACGCAGCGCAAATTGATTCCCGCGATTTACGATCTCGCCGTCGAGAAAATGCTGCCCGCCAACTTCGCCGTCGTCGGTTATGGTCGCCGTCCCAAAGATGAAAACGAACTGCGCGGCGAGTTTTTGCAAGGCGTCAAAGAGTTCGCGCGCCTGCCCTTCAACGAAGAAACCTGGAAAAACCTGGCTGATCGCATTTTCTATCAGGCAGGCGCTTACGACAAAGCGGAAAGTTTCGATGCCTTGCATGTTCGCCTGGCCGAAGTCGACGAAAAGTGCGGCACGCAGGGCAACCGAATGTATTATGTGGCGACGCCGCCCGGCGAATTCGCGCCCATCATCGAAAATCTGGGCGAAAAGAAAAACACGGGTTTTCGTCGCATCATCGTCGAGAAACCGTTTGGCCGCAACCTCAAAACGGCGCACGACTTGAACGAGCAGCTTGGTCGTTATTTCGATGAAACCGATGTGTTTCGCATCGACCATTATCTGGGCAAGGAAACGGTGCAGAACATTCTCGCTCTGCGCTTTGCCAACTCGATTTGGGAGCCTTTGTGGAACAGCCGCTACATCGATCATGTGCAGATCGTGGTCGCCGAAGAAGTGGGCGTCGGCAAGCGCGGCGGCTATTACGAGACATCAGGCGCTTTCCGCGATATGGTGGAAAACCACATGATGCAGCTTTTGACTTTGGTGGCGATGGAAGCGCCGGTCGCGCTGGATGCCAACGCCATACGCGACGAAAAAGTCAAAGTTTTGCGCGGCGTGCGTCACATGAGCGACGAAGACGTTTTGAAGAACACGATTCGCGCGCAGTATGATGGCTACAAAAGCGAAGAAGGCGTGGCGCCCGATTCGCGCGTGGAAACTTATGTCGCTTTGAAATTATTTGTCGATAACTGGCGTTGGGCGGGCGTGCCGTTTTACATGCGGCACGGCAAGAGTTTGGAGGCGCGCGCGACCGAAATCGTGATTCGCTTCAAGGACACGCCGAGCGTTTTGTTCAACGATACGGGCAGCGCTTTGAAATCGAATTTGTTGACGTTGCGCATTCAGCCGAACGAAGGCCACGATTTGCGCTTGAACGCCAAAGTTCCGGGCAGCGGCATGGAAATCCGCGACGTTCACATGGATTTCGATTACAGCGAAGCCTTTGGCGCCGAGCCGCCTGAGGCCTATGAACGCTTGCTGCACGACGCGATGTTGGGCGATGGAACGCTGTTCACGCGCCGCGATGAAGTCGAAGTCGCGTGGAACATCGCCGACCAGATTTTGAACGCGTGGCAAAGCGCATCGGCGCCATTCGAGTACTCGAAAGGAAGCTGGGGGCCAGACGAAGCCGACGAATTTATGGCGCGCGATGGCCGCCGCTGGCATCAACCCAGCATCGCAAAGAAAGAAGGCTGATTGAACCGCCAAGACGCGGAGACGCAGAGAAGAGTGAGAGAGTGCAAGTAAGAGTGCGTCATTCTGAGCGCAGCGAAGAATCTAACTGAACATAGATTCTTCGCTGCGCTCAGAATGACGAGGTATTACTTTCGAGTACTCGGTTATTTTCTCTGCGCCTTCGCGTCTCTGCGGTTTATTTTCTTATGAAATTAGAAATTATCGTTCGCGCGACGACTGAAGAAGTCATCGAGAAAGCGGCGCAATTGTTTGTCGAAGTGGCGCGCGAAAGTATCGGTTTGCGCGGGCGTTTTCTGGTCGCGCTTTCCGGTGGTTCGACGCCGCGCGCTTTGCATTTGAAATTGGCGAGCGATGAGTTTCGTTCTCAACTCGATTGGCAACACGTTCATATTTTCTTCGGCGATGAACGTGCAGTTGGTTCTGATGACGAACGCTCGAACGCTCGCATGGCGCGCGAATCGTTGCTCGACCTGGTGCCGATTCCGCCGCACAACGTTCATTTTATGCGCGGCGATGCCACCGATTTGAACGACGCGGCGCGCGAATACGGCTTGTTGTTGCAAGAGTTTGGCAGCCTCGATTTGATTCTGCTCGGTATGGGCGACGATGGCCACACGGCGTCGTTGTTCCCGCATTCGCCGCAATTGAAAGAAACCAAACATCGCTGCGTGGCGACGCCGATTTCACCGACTGAACCGAAATTGCCGCGCCTGACGATGACATTTCCCTTCATCAACAGCGCGCATTATGTTCTGGTTTTGGTCACGGGAAAAGGCAAAGCCGAACGCATCACGCAAGTGCTGCCGCTGGTGCAATCGAGTACTCGAAACGTGGAAGAACTGCCGATTACGAACCTTCAGCCGGAAAACGGCACTTTGACGTGGTTATTGGATGAAGCGGCGTCTGGTTAACGCACTATTTAGCTCCAGCTTCTACGAGCAGTTGAATAACTTCTTCGGATGGATGCTGAGCATATTTCATAAACGCGAGCAGCGATTGACCAAGAGGACGAACGCCAACATCTGCGCCATGCTCAAGCAGGATTTTGACACATTTTTGATGCCCGCTACCAGCAGCTATCGAGAGAGCCGACTCGCCTGCTACATTATTAACCGAATTAATACTTGCCCCTCGTTCAAGCAGAAGAGTAAGAATGCGCGAATTGCCCTTGAACGCTGCGGACATCAAAAGAGTCCAGCCGTTTTTGTTAGTGAGATTGGGATCTCCGCCTTGATTTAGAAATGCTTCGATCTCCGCAAGCTTCCCATGTTTGGTAGCTTGATAGAGAACGTCAAAAGTTTCATCCACTGCTTTACCTACTTTTTGTAGAAGTCTTCGTCAGTCTAACTACGTCTGCAAAACATGGGACTTTGCTTAACTTTTACATTCTTCAACTTCTATGTCTCAAATATGTTTGCCTAACTAAAAAGCGCATCGAGTACTCGATGTTTTACGAACTTTGCGGCGGCGCGATTTCTACCTGTAAATATAATTTGCGGCTTGAACAACTTGACTTATGAATACTCGAACTTCCCTTGAACAGAACAGCGAAATTAATTCGCCGTTGCGCCCGTTGTTTTCGGGCAATCCGGTTTTTCCTGGCTGGTATGCCGACCCGGAACTGCACATTTTTCAAAACCGCTATTACATTTATCCGACGACTTCGCGCGATTTTGAAGAGCAGACGAACTTTGAAGTTTTTTCGTCCGATGATTTGACGAACTGGAAAAACGAGGGCGTCATTTTAGATTTCGCCGATGTGCCGTGGAGCACCAATCGCGCGGCGTGGGCGCCGTCCTGCATCGAGCGCGACGGAAAATTTTACTTCTACTTTTCCGCAGGAGACGGCGCGGGTCTGGGAGTCGCGGTCGCCGATCATCCCACCGGGCCATTTCGTGACGCGATTGGAAAACCTCTCATCAGCGAATATCATCACGGCGCGCAGCCGATTGACGCGCACGTTTTCTTGGATGACGACGGTCAGGCGTATTTGTATTATGGCGGCTGGCGTCATTGCGTCGCGGTGCGCTTGAAGGACAACATGATCGAGACGACGGGCGAATTCCGTGAAATCACGCCGCAGGGTTCGGCTTATGTGGAAGGTTCGTTTATGTTGAAACGTCACGGCGAATATTATTTCATGTGGAGCGAAGGCAACTGGGGCGATTCGACGTATGCGGTCGCCTACGCGCGCTCAAACTCTCCGCTTGGGCCGTTCGATCATCGCGCGGTTGTGCTGCAAAGCGATTCGCAAATCGGGCTAGGCGCCGGTCATCATTCGATTCTGCAATTGCCCAACAGTGACGATTGGCTGATTTGCTACCATCGTCGCCCGATTGGAGAAACGAGCGGTCATCATCGCGTGACGTGTTTAGATCGACTGGTCTTCAACGACGAAGGTGACATCGAACCTGTCGTTTTAACTGTCGAAGGCGTTGCCGCGCATCCGTTGACGTAGGTTTGTGACAATCGAGTACTCGAAAACGGGAAAGTCGAGAATACGAGAGTGACTTAACGAACCCTGAGCGTCAGCGACGGGCTTTATAAACTTATACAAGACCCGTCGCTGACGCTCAGGGTTCGTTAAGCTACTGACTCATCAAGACATCACCGAAAATACAAAGAGCCACTGCAGAAACTAAGTTCTGCGGTGGCTCTTGCTCGTGCTGCTCAGCTTACTGATTGTTGCCGTTACTGTTGCTGCCGTTATCGTTGCTGCCGCGCGGCGTGACGGTGACTGTCACGGGTTGCGATTGGCGGTTGGAACTGTCGGTTTGCGTCGCGGTGATGACATACTTCAAGTTGGAAACTCCACTTGGGCTGGGCAAGTTATACGCGGAAGTCGACCAGTTGCCGTTGCCGTCGGCTTGCACCTGCTGCGTCCCCAAATCGTTCGAGTAGTTGAAGATGAGGTAGCGCGAACCTTGCGCCGCGACATCGACTTCAACCGTCGCGTTGGGCTGAGCCGAGCCGCGCACAACCAGATTGTTGCCGACCGTGCCACCATCGCGCGGCGTGGAAATCGTCAAATCGGCCATGTTGCCGTTCTGGTCGCCGCCGTTGACGGAAATCGGCGCCGTGGTGTCTTCGGTCGAAGTGTTGCCGTTGGTATCGGTGAAACGACCGCGAATGATGATCGGCGAACTCACGTTGCTGGGAACCGAAAAGCTGCCGCGATAACGTCCGTCCGAGATTTCAGTCATCGGAACGTTGCGAATCACGGTCGTGCTGTCATTGCCCAGAACATCGAAGGTCGCGTTGCCGCCGACGCCAGCGCGCATATTGACCGTCACGCGGTCGCCGACGATGGTGTCGCGCGTCGCGTTGTGCGTCAGCGAAATGATGGCGCCGCCGTTGCCGTTATTTCCGCTATTGTTGCCATTTCCATTGTCATTGACGAAATAGGAAAAGGTGCGGCGCGCGGCGTTTCCAGCGCGGTCGAAAACCGTCACATTAACCGAAACCTGCCCGCTGAGATTATCCGGCGCGATGACGCTGACGCTGTTGGAGTTGACCGTGATGTCTTGAGGCGCAACGCTTTGCCCGTTAAACGACACGTCCGCTCTATCCAGACCGCTGCCGCCGACATCAGTCGCGTTGATGACGATGTTGCTTTGCGAAGAAGGAATCGTCGAACCCGCAACGGGCGAAATGCCTGTGATGCGCGGCGGAGTTGTGTCAATCGTCACCGACGTTTGCGATTGCTGAAACGCTTCGCGCCCGTTGTTGTTGCGCAAATAAGCGCTGACGCGTCCACCGCGCACGTTGTCGCCGCTTTGCACCGTATAAGTTCCTGTGTAAACGCCGGGACGATTGGCGTCTTCGTTCATTGGAACTTCTGGCACATCGGGCAAAACGCTGAAGGTCGCGCGCTGATTCGGCGTGCCGCGCACTGTCACGGAAAGCGTGTCGCCAGAGCGCAAAGGGCGCGTCGTGTTTTGTTGAACGAGGTTGATTTGCGGCGTATCGCTGGACGTTCCAGTACTCGATCCGTCGTTTGGCAAAGAGTTGTCGGGCAAAGTATTGTCGGGCGGCGTGGTATCGTTGCCGCCGACATTGGCGCTGTCGGCCTGACGCAGAACGCTTGGCGCTTCGGAAACCGCGACCACGCGTCGCGTCGATGGTGCAACGAAAAGCACGACGCGCTGTCCGGGTTGCAAAACGCTGGTATCGTTCGCCTGCTGGTTTTGCGCATCGAAAATCGCCAGATTACCGGCGTTCAATGTTGTGCCCGCTGAATCATCCAAAATGATTTGATTGCCCTGCACATCGCGGATGCGCGCCGTAATCAGCGAAACCGAAGTCGTCGCATATGTGACGGCGGAATTGGAATTGAGACGTAATGTCACATCGTCTCCAGGCAACAGCGGAATGTTGCTGTTGGAAGCGTTGCTCAAAGCAATCGGCGCGTCGTAAGTGGGCGTTTGATTGCGCGTGACGCGTCCCGTGATGCGACGATAAAAACGCGTGTTGTCGGCAAACGTATAAGTTTTGGTTTGACCAGCATCCGGCGAATTATTTGTATCGCGGACTCGAACCGTGACTGAACCCGGCGGCGTGTTATCAACGCTGACAACGCTTCCGCGCACACGAGACGCAGCCGGAAGCGTGTTGTCGTCGCCGTTATCGCCGTTATTTCCTGTTCCGTTGTCAACGGGCACGGGCGCATTAGTCGTGATTTGAACGGTGCGCAGTGCATCGTTCCAGGCGACATTGGCGCCGAGTGCTTCCGAAACGAAGCGCAGCGGAACCAGCGTGCGCCCACTTTGCACCTGCGCCGGAACATCCAGCGTGCGCGATTGGCCGTTCACATAAGCGCGTGCTGAACCGACAGTCAATTGAACGCGCGTGTCGCCCTGCGTGGCGGTAATGGCTTGCGTCTCGTTGTTGTAATCGACAAAGGCGCCCAAGGCTTCAAATACGCCGCGCAAAGGAACGAGCACGCGTCCCGATTGCTGCAAGGGCGAGACGCCACCAAAATCAATTGAATTGCCATTGAGCGTGACACGAATTGGATCGTTGGGGTTGACTTGCGCGTAGGCCGGACGCATTGCGGACTGTTGCAAAGGCAGCACAGCCATTGCTACAATCGTGGCGAGCTTCAGGCTGCGTCGCACAGAACGCGTCTTGCGATGATAAATAAAAGGTTCCATAAGTGTTGCTCCAGAAAATGGTGAAACGGTGCGGCCAAAGGTTAAAAGAAACGTGCGACTAAAGGCAGTTGAGAGCTTTTGTTTCTGATAGAGGAACGAGAAAACGTGTTGTACAGGGCAAAGCGGGAGCCATCGAAGCAAAAACCGAAACCGGACAGCGCCATGTTGTAGAGTGCGCAGACGAAAAATCGAAGCGCGAAGTTCACAGCGTCACAAATCTAATGATTCGAGTACTCGAAATCGGTTCGCGGAAGTGCGCGCTCTCTATTGTAAACTGTGGCGGCAAATTGGGCGATGAGTTGAGTGAATGAAAAGCGTTCGATAACGGATGAAACCGACGAAATGAAACGAGTGCGCATCGCGGTCATTGGCGCGGGAACGCGAGCCGAATGGGGCGTTTTGCCGGTCTTGTCGGGGCCGGACATCGCGGCGCCGCCCGATACCGGCGCCTGGTGGTCGCGCCGCGCGGACGCCGGTTCGTCGTCGGAAATTCGTTATCAACCGCCTGCGATTCCTGAAGTCGTCGCGTTGTGCGACAGCGACCGCAAGCGCGCGGTTCGCGTGGCGGCGGCGTCTCGCGTGCGCGCGGTTTATTCTGATTGGCGCGTTCTACTGCGCGAAGTCGAATGCGACGCGATTGTTTGCACCGATCCGCGACCTGAAATTGCGGCTGAAATCGCGCTCGCCTTGCCGCCCAATTGCCGTTTGTGGATCGACGGTTTGCCGTCGTTTTCGCTGGAGCGTGCGCAAACTTTGGAAATGCAGTTGCGCAGTCGCATCGACAAAATCTGGTGCGCGCGAACTTTGCGTCAAAGTGCGGCGCATCGCGCGGCGCAACGCTTGATTGAACGCGATCAAATTGGCGTACCGTCGGCTTTGGCGTTGCGCTGGGGCGTGCCGTTCGCCGCGCCATCGTCTGCGTTGTCAGCGGCGCAAATCGAAGCGAGCGACGATTTGGGACGGCTGCCTTCGTCGTATGCGGCGCTCGATTTGGCGTTGTCATTCGTCTTGCTCAACAGGAAATCGAGTACTCGAACCGTGGCGAACGGCCAGGTTTGGGCGCGCGAGATAGGCGGCGCCACCAGCGTGATGTTGGAAAGCGAAAGTGCGACAGCGCCAGGCGCCACGGCGACGCTGCTTTTCGCGGGCGCCGAAAGCTGGAGCGCGCCGCTGCCACGATTGGAAATTTGCGGCACGCAAGGGCGCTTTCTGGTCTGCGAAGCGGGACGGCGTTTGTGGCTGCATCATCCGCGCGAGGCGGCGCGTTTCTGGGAGCCGCCGGGACTTTCGCACCACGTTTCGAGCGCCAACATCAGCGGCTTAGCCGAAGACTTGAAAGCGTTTTTGGCGTGGTGCGTCGCGCCCGAAAAAGAAAGCGACGCGCTTTTGAACGAATCAAACGCGGGCTTGCACGCTGCGATGACGGCCTTATGGGTTTTGGAAGCCGCGGCGCGTTCGTTACGCGATGGTCAAATTGCAACCTGGTCGCTGCCGCTTTCGAGTACTCGATTGGAGAACGCGCCAGCCGCGTCGAGTAAAAACGTGTCACCAATTGTTCAACCGACATTGATGCTGCCGCTCTGATAATTTGATGATCCGTAACTCAGGTTTGTAAGTGCCAGCCGCTGAAGCATCGGGCTGAAAAGGGCAAGACCGCTCAAGCGGCCTCCAAACGGCGTAAAGCGCATCGAGCCAGTCCCATTTGGGCGCCCTTTGGGCAGCGGCTTTGTGATTCAGTCCGCTCCTTCCTTTATGGCACATGACATTTGATGTGTAACCTGCATCGCATGTCGCTAACCGCACAAGCCGTCAACTTTTACCGATTTCGGTTCATCGTTCGATTCCACGTTTTTATGTCTGTGCCTAATCGTCCGCCGGAATCTTCGGCTAAACCTGCGCCCAAACCGTTGCCGCGTCCCAAAAATTCTTCGCGCTTGGCATCTCGCGTGGCGGTTTCGACGCGTCCTTTGTTCGATCCGAATGGTTTATACGGCACGCGCACGGCTCAGCGTCGGCGCGCGGTTCGACGGCGCCGACGCTTTCAGAACGCCATAATTTTTCTGCTGCTGGTCGCGCTTATCGGCGGTGGATTATGGCGATGGAAGATGATGCGCACGCTTTCCGCAGCCAGTTCGTGGCAAGTGAAACTGAATGCAACTCCCTCAGCGGCGCCTTTGCGGATCGGTTCGACGTTGCTGGTGCCGACCTTCGACGGCAAATTACTGGCGCTCGATGAATCATCAACTGCACCGCGTACACTTTTCGCCGCTGATTTTCCATTACGCACATCGCCCGTCGCGCTGAGTTCCGGCGTTGTCGTGACAAGCGAAGACGGAACGGTTTCCTTGATTGACCCGAACAACGGGAAAGTTCTGTGGAAATGGCAATCTTTGGCCACAATTTCAACACGTCCGATTGCACTTCGAGTACTCGATGCGCTTAAAATCGCGTCTATGAAATTGATTATCGTTGGCGATGATGATGGAAACGTGACTGCATTGGATGCAAGCGATGGCAAACTTCTTTGGGCGCGAAGTGTTGGCGCCACAGTGGGAAATGGCTTGGCGGCGAGCGTTGACGGCGCGTTCGTTTATGTGCCGTTGTTAGGCAACGCGCAAAGTCGCGGCGGAATCGTTTGTCTGGATGCCAAGAGCGGCGCGGTTCTTTGGAAAGTTGATGCGGGCGCCTCGTGCGTGGCAATTCCAATGGCGGGCGCAACTGCCTCGCAGGGAAAGGAGGCGCGCCTTTTCGCCTGCGCTGACAACGGTTCGGTATTGTGTTTCGACGCGACCGGAAAACGTCTCTGGAAAACCTTTGTGCGCCCTTTGGCGACGGCGAGAACCAATGAAGCCGTTGTGCTGCGCGCCGAACCGCTTTTGAAAGTTTATGAGTGGGGCGCGCGACTTTTTGTCGGTGGCAACGATGGCGTTTTGCGTTGCTTAGATGCACGCCAAGGCCGCGAGTTGTGGAGCTTTCCGACAGGCGCGCCAGTTTTACAGCGCCCGTTTGCGGTGCAGATCGCGCAAAATGGCGTAATGCAAGATGCTGTAATTGTCGGTGCTAAGTCGCAACTTTGCGCGCTCGATGTTCGCAGCGGCGCGCTGTTATGGCATGCTCAAACACACGGCGAAGTCAAGGGCTGGAGCGCGCGCGATAAAACCGCGTGGAGCGTCGCGCACGACGGCGTGGCGGAACGTTTCGCAATCAATTGAGTACTCGAAAACGAATCAATTTGTATCAGTTTCTTCCTGCCAGCACGCTTGTAGTTGCAACGTGATTTTGCCGCGATTGAAAAACTGGGAAGATTCTTCGGCCACAATTTCGCCAACCCCGCGTAGGCCGGACGCAGCGGACGTGAAGCAAAAGTCGTCCGCCGCCAGAATATCATTCAACGAGAAACGATCTTCGCGCGTCGGGATTTGCATTTCATGCGCCCAATCCAAAACCAGGCGGCGCGCGATTCCAGGCAAGCAGCCGGTTTCCAAGGACGGCGTAAACAAAACGCCGTCGCGTATCCAGAACAAGTTGGAGCGCGCGCCTTCGCAGATTTCGTCGCGTTCGTTCCGCAAAATCGCTTCGTCGAAACCACGATTTTGCGCTTCCTGCCACGCCATTTGATGATCGAGATAAGACGTTGTTTTGATGCCTGATGTCGCGCGCTGGCTATGCAGGCGAAACGGCGAAAGCGTGACGCGCAAATCCGCCAATCGAGTACTCGAAACGCTTTGTGCGATGATGGAAAGGTCGCTTTCGCTTGATGTATTCCAGCGGTGGTCGCCGCGCCGCGTCAAGGTTAAGCGCAAAATGCCGCGCTCGATGGAGTTGGCGTCAATCACGTTTTGCACGGCATCGCGCAAGGTTTGGTTGTCGAAGGAAAGCGGAATTTGCAAGTGTTGCGCGTCGTGTCGCAAGCGTTGCAAATGCAGATCGAGCGCGAAAGGACGCGCCTTCCAAACGCCGACGGTTGTAAAAACGCCCCAGCCGAGCAAATTTCCCGCAGAGGTCGCCGCAATTTGCGCTTCGTCATCGGCGATTAAACGATTGTTGAGCCAGATCATCGGAGTAAGATTTTACGGCGAAGTTGCAGTTGTTATTGTTTCATCGCGCGGCGCGAGCACTTTCAAGGCTCCAGGAAGGACACCAATTGCAATCGGCGTGCGCGTCCATTCATCGCCATCAAGTTGAACCGGAACCGGCTCGTCGCTTTCGATGGTCAGGCCCGCCGTTTTCCAGTACTCGACTTGCCCGTGTTCGATGTGGCGACCCGTCAAAACTTCCAAAACCTGGCGCACTGAAGCGACTTTATTTTGAAACGGAAACAGGCAGACATCGACCAAACCATCATCTAATTGCGCGCGGCTGGTAAAGCGAATATCCCATGCATAGGACGCGGCGTTGCCAACCATGACGAGCCACGATTTGTTCGAGTACTCGAAACCTTCGGCGAAGCGCAGGCGCAACGGCGTGCCATGATGCGAAATGCCATTTTGCAGGACTTTGACGACATAGGCGAAATCGCGCAGCACATATTTCAAGCGCAAGCTGGTGTCTTCCACAACTTTGGCATCGAAACCAACGCCCGCCATTAAAAGGAAAAACCGCTCTTCGTCGCCTTCGTGATCGGGTGAAAGCGCGCGCGCCGTTCCCACATCAACGGTACGAACGTGTCCCTGACGAATAACGCGGCAAGCGGCGCGTAAACTACCCTCGATGCCCAGGTTGAAGGCGAATACGTTGCCGGTTCCCATCGGCAAAACGCCTAAAATCGGCGTCGCATCACGAGCCTTTGCGCTTGACGTGGCGGCGCCGAATTCTTTCGCATCAAGCGTTTTCTGCTCCATCAAACCGCTGGCGACGGCGTTTACGGTTCCGTCGCCACCCGCCGCGACAACAACGCCAAAGCCATCGCGCGTGGCCTGTCGCGCGCGATGCACGACTTGTTCGCGCGTCGTTTCAAACGCGACTTCGACTTGAAGCGAGGCTCGGCCACTGCGTTCGCGCTCGATGTCGCGGCGCGCGATGTCCACCAATCGCTGCTTGTTGACGCGACCGGCTCCGGCACCCGCCGTCGGATTGGCGATAATGAGTACTCGATTCATTGGTGAAGCATCAAAATAATGCTTGTCCTTTGAGTGCCACCAAAGCGGAAACTAAAACACCCAAGGCCAAGCTTGAACAGCAAGCTCGGCCAACTCTTGTGAGCGCGCTTCGATTTCACTGCGTCCCCATTTTTTGTTTTTGGCAATGTTCGAGTTAAAGGCAAGTTCCGAAACCTCAGAAAAGGTTGTTTGCGGGAAAACTCATTATGAGAGTTCTTCCAAGTCAATTTATCGCGGAGCAATGTAGATTGCCAATGCGACTTAATAAGTCTATAGCCTCTCCTTCTATCAACCCGGCTTCTTTTAAGGCTGCTTTAAGGCTGCTTCGGAGGGGTTTCTCGGTAAGACGTGTTCTACATGAACTTTATTTGGCCCTTGGATACGTGTTACTGACGAACAAAGATTTCCGCCTAATCCGCCTAACATTCGTTTTATCAGATTGCAGAATTTGCGCTACATATTTACGCCGCGTCATCCTCATCCGCGTTTCGAGTACTCGATTCGACGGGCAGCTTCATCGAAAGCGATGTGATGCGCAAACGTTCGATGGCTTCGACGCGCAGAATGACATCGTTGATTTCCACTTCGTCGCCGACTTGCGCGGGACGACCCAAAACGCCCAGCACCAGACCGGCCATTGTATCGGCGTCTTCATCGGAAAAACCGGTGCGAAAACGGTCGTTGATTTCGTCAATCAAAATGCGCCCTGGCATGCGCACGCTGCCGTCTTCCAGTTCCTCGATTTCGGCGCGCGGCGCATCAAATTCGTCGTGAACGTCGCCGAAAACTTGTTGCAGCAAATCGCCCATCGTAATCAAACCGGACGTGCCGCCGTATTCGTCGATCACAATCGCCATTTGCTGGCGGCGGCGCTTGAACTCGATCAGCATTCGGTCGATGGCGATGGTTTCCGGCACGCGCGCCGCTTCGCGCACCAGCGGCAGCAAGTTGACTACACGCTCGCCGTCCAAAGGCTGTCCGTCCGGCGAATGAGTACTCAATTCGGCCTCGAAGCGCACCAAATCTTTCAAGTGAACCACGCCCACGATGTCGTCCAGCGAATCGTTGTAAACCGGAATGCGCGTGTGCGGCTGACTGCGCAACAACGCCGTCAGGTCGGAAAGCGGCATTTCAAACGGCACGCCTTGCATTTCGACGCGCGGCACCATGACTTCGCGCGCCGTCAGGTCGGAAAACTTGACGACACGATGCAAAATCTCGCGCTCGGTCGCGCTGATTTCGCCGCCTTCGTGCGACTGCGTGAAAATCAAATCGAGTTCTTCCGCCGAATGCACCGACGCGTGACTTCCGCCGGACGATTGCAAGCCGACCAGCCGCAAAACGATGCTGCCTAAGCCGTCCAAAAACCAGACGAGAGGCGTGCAAAGTTTCATAAACAGCGTGATTGGTCGCACCAGAAACAAGGCGGCGGCTTCGGATTTTTGCAGCGCGAGGTTTTTTGGCACCAATTCGCCGATCACGACGTGCATCGTCGTCATCACGAAATAGGCGAGCGCGGTCGCCAAACCAAAACTGGTGATGCCCAGAAAGGGCGCTTTCATCCAACCGAAAATCGGGTGCAACAACGGTTCGAGAATTTGTTCGCCGATGCCGCCCAACAGCAGGCTGGTCACGGTGACGCCGATTTGCGTGGCGGCGATCAGGCGATTAAGGTCTTTGAGGGCGCGTTGTACCAACACGGCGGAACGATTGCCTTCGGCGGCGATTTGGTCGATGCGCGTGCGTCGCAGGGAAACCAGGGCGAACTCGGAGGCGACGAAAAATCCGTTGACCAGAACGAGAGTCAGCACAACTAACAGCTTGAGCGCGACTTCGCCTGGCGTCGTAGGAAGAGGAGGATCGGTCATAGAGATTGCGAACGGGATGAAAACTTATTTTGGTAGCGATTCGATGGAATGAGTATGGTCAACGAACCCGAAGCGTGAGCGAGGGAGATGTAACGAACGGTCTCCCTCGCTCACGCTTCGGGTTCGCAGCTCTCACCACTTTCTTTTACAACCAACGTAATTGATAAAAGTAAAACAGCGCGCTTAGTGTAAAGGTGCCAGCAACAAAACTGCAACTTTTGTTTGCAACCCACGCGCTCGCAAGCGCACTATCGAGTACTCGAACAACGGATAAAATGAGGCGCAGGTGATCTGGCGCGCGATTTCGATAAAATGAAAAGCAGGCAACCAACTTTTAGTAACCTTGTCCAATGGAAGACTTTCCCGCTTTTGATGCGTTAGGTTGCCACTTCCTTATGAAAACGTTTTCTGAAAAACCCGCCGTTGCGCCACTTGCATCGCCTCGTGTGACACAGCGCCCGATGCGACGATTGGGGCCGCGCTTCAAAATTATCGACAGCTATTTGCTGCGTTGCTTGGCGAGTTCCACAGTGCGCGGATTGTTGTGGTTTGGCGGATTGTTGGTGATGGTCGCGGTGATTACCGCCGCGCGCAAAGCATCCGATCAATCGCTGCCACTAAGCAGCATGATTCAACTGATTTACCTGCAATTGCCGCGCGTTTTCCTGTTTTCGCTGCCAATGGGCGTTTTGTATGGCACGACCGAAGCGTTTACCGAATTGTCCGGCAACGGCGAATTGACGGCGATTTTCGCGGCGGGCGCCAGTCTGCGACGCTTGTTGCAAATGCCGCTTTGCTGGGGAATTGCGCTGACATTATTTTCGTTTTTCGTGCAGGACGCTCTGGTGCCGCGCGCCGAAGTCGCTAAAAACCAGGTCGTCGCCAACAGCGTGATGGCGGCTCTGGGGAACGGAAAACTGATTTATCAAGACCCGCCGCCCGGTCAAGGCTCGCTGCGGCGCATCGTGCAAGCGCAACGTTTCGACCCGAAAACCAACACTTTGACACGTCCTGTGGTGCAAATTTTCGATGCCGATCAACGTTTGGCCTTGCAAATTTCCGCCGAGCGCGGCATCTGGAACCGCGACACCAATCGCTGGAAGTTTATGCACGGCCAGTTGACGATTTTTCCTACGCAAAACGCCAACGCTTCGAGTACTCGAAAGCATGTCGATAACGCCAATAACAGTGCCAGCATGAGTTCTGAGTTTGATGAACTCGAGCGCAATGAAGCGCCCGCGCCCGGCGTTCTCAGCGGCGCGACGAAGACCTTGCGCCAGCACATGGAACACGGCGACTTCGAGATGACGACGTTTTCCCAATTGTGGAATTATCGCGCGCAACTGATGGAGCAAGGCCCGGACGCCGATCAGACGTCCGCCAACCATCAAAAACTGCTGCGCGTTCTGACTTACGGGTTGCACGACAAAATCGCCACGCCTTTGATTTGCCTGTGTCTGGTTCTGGTCGGCCTGCCTTTGGGCTTGCGGCCTCAACGTGCGGGCGCCGGTTTCGCGGTCGGCTCGTCGATGATTGTGCTGCTGCTGTATTATTCGCTATGGACGTGGACTTCGACAGCGGGCGTTCAAGGTCAGGGAAATCCGCTCGTGCTGGCTTACATTGGACCGTTTGTCATCGCTCTGGTCGGCCTCGCATTGTTGTGGCGCAAGCGTTTATGAGTTCGATTTCGAGTACTCGATCTCTCCGAAGTCGCTAAGGATACCGAATGCAGGCTGGCAGCAGAATTAAAGAGAAAAATTCGGTTTTCCCATTGCGTTGCGCGACTTTCTGGTTGGTCTGGCGCGCGGAATTGGTGGTCGCATTTTTTTGCGCCGTGATGTTTTTGTGGCACTTGAACGTGTTGCCTTTGACGACGCCCAACGAAGGCTTGTATGCGCAAGTCGCCCGCGAAATGTCGGAGCGACACGACTGGATTTTGCCGCATTTGAACGGCGGTTTCTATTTTGAAAAACCGCCTTTGCTGTACTGGCTGATGGCGCTGTGCTTGAAATTGCCGTTCGATCCCGCACTGTCCGCGCGCTTGCCATCGGCCTTGGCCGGATGCTTGACGACAATTGTCGTTTTCGTGTTGGGTCAGCGTTTCTACGGAAAAAGCGGCGGGACGTTCTGCGCTCTGGTTCTTTCGACGTGCCTGGGTTTCGTCATCATGGCGCATCAAGTGATGTTCGACGCGCTGATGACAGCGCTGATGACGCTCGCGCTCGCTTGCTGGTGGATCGCGTCCGAAAACATCGCCGACAACCAATCGAGTACTCGAAACGCTCCAGCGAGAAGCGGCGCAACGCGAAAAGCACAACTTTGGATGGATGTGACCTACATCGCGTTGGCGTTGTGCGTTTTAACTAAAGGCTTTATCGGCTTTTTATTACCATTGTTGATAGTCTTGGGTTACGGTTTCGTGACGCGCGATTGGAGTCGTTTGCGCCCTTTGCGTTCGTGCTTCGGCATCGCGTTGTTTTTGATAATCGCGGTTCCGTGGCACGTTTTGGCTTCGCTGCGTCAGGCGGATTTCGCGTGGTTTTATTTCATCAACGAACACGTTTTGCGTTTTCTGGGACGTCGCCATCCGGCCGATTTCCCCAAAGGCCCGCCTTATACGGCGCCAATTTCAGTGATCGCTTTGGCTTTGCCGTGGAGTTTCCTGCTGCCGCTCGCTTTGCGGCAATCATGGACGCAGATCAAAATTAAAGACAACGAAACGCGCTCGCAGCAGATTTTTCTCTGCTGTTGGATATTGGTTCCTCTGGTGTTTTTCACGCTATCCAAGACGCGCAGCGCCTACTATTTATTGCCGTGCGTGCCGCCTCTCGCATTGCTCATCGGCAACCTGTGGAACCTTGCGATTGAGAGAAACAGCGAAAATAAAACCCGCGAAAATGCCAAGTTGCATCGTTTTTTCTTATGCACTTTCGCGGCGATTTTTGTGGTCAGCATTATCGTATGGATCATTAGCGGCGTGCGCATCGCGCGTTTCGACGGCAAAAACATGGAGCAATATGGGCGCTTTGTGCTCGCGTTTAGCGGCATCTTGCCGCTTGTGACAGGCAGCGGATTGGCATTATTTTTCTTGATGCAGCACCGTTCTTTGCGTCTGGTGTTGAACACGCTGACCGCCGCGACATTGATTGGTTGGTCGACCGTGCTCGCTGTGTGGCCGTTTTATCAAGTCGCCGATACCGAAAATCAACTGGCGGCGGCTATCGTGCATGCTCATCCGCCCGATCATGCGCTGATCGCGGTTTACGGTCGCTTGGAAGAACACTCGGCGTTTCTTTTCTATCTTCCGCAACGCTTGCGCCCGATTCACATTGTCGAGGGTCAGTTCGGCGGCGATTTGGAATTTGGCAGCCGCTTTCCTGAATCGCGCCCGCTTTTCCTTTTCCGCGCGCAGTTTTCGCAAATGGCGGCGCGCGAAATCGCCGCACATCGTCCGGTTTATTTGCTGGCCGCCAAGAAAGAACGTGCTATTCCTCCCTTCCTGCATCTCATCGCAAGGCAGGAAGACACCAACTTGTGGGGCACACAATAATCACGCACTTTCGAGTACTCGATTACATCCACCCAAATCCAGCACCCCGAACGTGAGTGAGGGCTGACGCGCCAGTAACTTCAGCCCCGCACTCACGTTCGGAGTTCTGTTAGGTCGCTTGTCACAGCGACTTATTTTATCTTGATTTGCCCTCGCACGATTTGCATCCGACGTGCTACCCTTAAAGCCGTGAATCGTTTTCCTTCCACCTTTTTCGCCGCTTGCGGCTTGCTCCTTTTCTCGTCCGGCGCGCTTTCCTCATTGTCGGTGCGCGCGCAAACAACCGCAGTCAACACGCCAACAAACGTTCCCGATCTGGCTGTGCGCGCGCCAATCGCCGCCAACATTGAAGGCACCGTACAATTGCTGCGCTCCGGCTTTACGCAGACGGCGCAGCTCAAGTTCAGCACGCCCGACTCGTTGTCGGTTCACGTTCTGGGCGATGTGTCACATTTGTCCGCCGACGAAATTTATGTCGCGCAGGGCAATAGCGAAAAAACCTACAGCGCCGATTTGCAGCGCGTTCGCCAATGGCGCTGGAGCAGCGTGCGCGAACCGTGGCGCTCGCAAGTTTTAGCCGATGGCGGCCCGGCCAACATTTGGCTGTGGGGCTGGAATCCCGCGCGAATCACACCGTTTTACACGGTTGCAACCAGCAAAAGCGGCGACGTAACGACCGTTGTATTAACGGCAAAACCCGCAGGCGCGCGCCAGGTTCGTGACACATTGCGTAGCGGCGGTCGCGGAGACCGCTTGTTTTACGCGCCTTTCAAGCAAACGGTTTACGATTGGCCGCGTCGCGTCGTCCTCAAATTGAACACGAACAACGCCCCGACTTATCTCGAAAAACGCGACGAGCGCAATCGAGTACTCGAAACCATCGCCTACACCTGGAACGCGAGCGGCTGGCCAGTTTCCGCGACCACGCGCGATGGCAACAATCACGTTACGGCGCAATGGAAATACGATCTCAAAGCCGCTACGCAACCATTTTCGAGCGACGCTTTCGACCTGAATAAAGCAACCAATGGCGCCAGTGCGAACCAGATCGTGGAAGATGTCGAACCGTTGCCTTTAGCGGATTACGCGCAAAAAACAGACGCCGATGCGCTCTATAATCGTGGCGTGGTCGAAGCCACTCACGTGGAAGATTATGGCGCCGCCTTCGCCGATTGGGGACTTGCGGCGACCGCTCAGCCACAAGCTATCGCGCCACTGGAAGCCGCTTTCGACACGGCGCTTTCTTTGCGCGATTGGCGGCGCGCCACGACGATTCTTCAGCCGCTTTCCGCGCTTTTGAAAAGCGACGATCCGGCGCTGTTGAGCCGTCGCGTGCGTTTGGCCGCGCTGCAACGCGATTGGGCGACCGCGCTTTCGACTTTGGCGGCAGCCGAAAAAACGCGTCCCACCGATTGGGGATTGCGTTTGCAGCGCGCCAGTTTGCAATTGCTGGGCGGCGACACATCCGGCGCGCAAACGCTGTTGACTTCGATTATAGCCGAACCGACGCAACAACTCGCCGGTCAAAGCAACGCGTTTGGTGATGGAGTTCAAGCCGCCGCCGCGCAACTTCTGGCGCGCACTTTGAGCCTGTCATACGCACGCGATCAAGCGCTTTCGATGTTACAAACATTGCCCAAAGCGACCACAGCGCAACGTCTCGCGCGCTCTTTGATCGCTTTGCAATTGGGTCAAAATCCCGAAACAGCTAATTTCGACAACGATGCGGCGCAGGCGACGTGGGCGAACGCGCAAGCCGCAGCGGGAAAAACCGACGACGCCGTTGCGAGTTGGCAAATCGTGGCGCAACGCGCTTCATTGGACGCATCTTATGAAGCGCATCGCAACTTGATGGGTTTGTTCGCGCGGCGCGGCGACGTTTCCAGTTCACGAATCGAGTACTCGAAAGTCGCTGTTCTGGACATTGACGAAGACGCGCGTTCGCGCACGCGCAACGCGTTGTTCGAGGCGTGGCGCAAAGCGGGACAAAGCGAAACTTTGCGCCGTGCCTTGCAAGCGCGTTCGTCTGCGGCGGGTTCAACCGAAGATGACGCGCGTTTGTGGCTGGCCTGGCAGGAAAACAACGCGTCTTCCGCTGCCATCGGAGAAACTGTGCGCGCTTTCGCCACACGTTATGCCAAAAGCGCGTGGTGGCAATCGCGTTTGGGCGAGCAACTGGTGAGCGAAGCCGCCGCTCTGGATAAACACGACGATATGGGACGCGCGCGCCTGACTTCGCTGGCTTTAACGGCGGTGCGGCGCGCGATTGCGCTGGATTCTACGCAGCCCTATTATCCCGTTCAGGCCGCCTTGATTTTGACTTTGCGCGCCAACGATTTCCGTAAGGCCGCGATTGGTGATGCGACATCGACGACCGATGCCGTCGATGCGGCGCGCCAGGAACTGGACAATTTAAGGCAGTCGCGCGGCAATGACGCCGATATTTCGCTGGCGATTGCCTTCGCGGGACAAGCGCTTTCGTCCAACTACCCAAACGTTGTCGAACTGTTGCAAAGCGGGCTTGAGGGCGGTTTGCCAGGCCGTGAAAGTGTGGACGGAGACCGTCATCCGACAACTTTCGCGGCGCGCCAGGCGCTCGCTATCGCGTTGCGTCATCAAGGTCAATTTTCCCTTGCGACGCAACAAAACGGAGCGTTGATAACTGCGGCGCGCGATCCTGGCGAAGAATTGGGCATCGCCATCAATTTGATGCTGACCTTGAAAGATGCTGACGCCAAAAACCCAACTTCGAGTACTGGAAATGCTCCATCGGGTGCGGCGCGCGGTGCAGCGCAATTGATGGCGCGCTTGTCAAGCGAAGCGTGGCCGCTCGAAGACGCCGATAGTTCGGCACGCAGCTTCGCAGGTTTTCTGCAAAACGATTCGACTTTGTGGCAGCAGGCCGCCGCAATTTTGCGTGCTTCTTCTCAACCCGACATGCAATTGGGCGCCGCTTACTTTTTCTTTTCGCTGGAAAACACCTTGTCGTCAATGGCGAAAAGCCCGAAAAACGCGCCCGATATGCAAAAATATCTGGACGATTTGCTGCAGAAAACGCGCGTCTGGTCGAGTGAAGCGGAAGCGAAAATTGCGGTTTTGGCCGATGGCAGCGACGCGATTTTAGCTTCTCGCGCCTCGTCTTTGCTGGGCGGACGCGCCTTGTCACGCAGCGACTTTGGAGAAGCGATTCGGCGCCTGCAAAACGCCGTCGCGCTCGAACCGGACAGCGTGGAAATGCGGTTCGCTTTGGCGCGCGCTTTTGTTGCGGCAGGTCGCCCCGACGACGCGCTGCAAATTCGTAACGCGATGCTCCAAGCTCTCCCGCCCGACAGCGCAATGTTGAATCGTCTCGCCACGTTATCGACGAAATTGAATCACGCCGATGACTCTTTGCAAGAAAGCCAACTCGCCTGGAACTTGTCCGCCTCGCCCGATGTTTCGAGCGGCGATGCGCAACGCGCCGGTTTCCTCTTAGCGCGAAATTTAATCTCCAAAAATCGTTTTGCGGATGCGCAAGCGATTTACACCAACCTTTCGAGTACTGGATGGGACTTCGTCGGACGCGTCGTGGCACTGTCCGATGCAGAAGCGAACTTGCGCGCGGCGGGACAAACTGCTGCCGCGAACGCCGCCAAAACTCAACTCGCGTCGTTGCAAGCGAGCGAATTAGATATGCAACGCGCGCAAACATTTCTCGCATCGTTGTCGCAGTAACGATGCGCTTCGTAGGGAGCACGCTGCGCGTTCCTACAAAGGTTTTGAAACGACGAACTTCTTGTAAAAACAGGCTTGACGTCCTCTTCCGATCCTTGTGACTTTCTAAACAAAGTGAATTGGGAGAGGCGTTAACCCCGCTTGTACAAGAAGTCGGCTCAATGAAGGTTCCAGAGCGAGACAACGCCGTCCGGTTCGCCAACCGCCAAAATTGTTCCATCGCGCGTGATTGCCATTTGTCGCATAGGACTGGGCATCGCTTTTCCGCCAGCAAACGCGCGCCGCAACTGACCAGTTTTCGCGTCCCATAGTTGGATAGTTGCGTCTTCACCAGCGATTATCAGCGTGGCGCCATCGGGCGAGAACAACAGTTTTCCGCTTGCGTGCAGCACGCGAAGAAGTCTGCCAGTTTTCGCGTTCCACAAACGCACTGTGTCATCGCTGGCTGCGCTGACGATTGTTTGGTCATCGGGCGAAAAGAGGATGTGCCAAATCTGGGTTTGATCAGCCGAAGTGGAAGATGAATGCATCCACAATCGCCTGCGTTGGGCAACGCTCCAGACTGCGAACATTCCATCATCGCCGCCCGCGACGACTTCGCTCCCAGCGTGCGAAAAAGCGACGTAATTTACGCCGGTGTACATGTCTGGGAAGCGGCCTACAAAGGGCGTCTTTTTCAGGCTTCGCCCGCCGATTTGCCACAATTCCCACCAACTTTGGTTCGTCACGCCGACAATCAGCGCCAACGCATCGCCGCGAGGTGAGACGATAAGAGACTAAACATTTCCAGTTGAACCGTTCTTCGTTTGCAATAACTTTCCGCTTTGTCTATCAAAAAGTCGCAGGCGATAACTCGATTCTTCCTGATAAGGCGCCGGGCCAGGCACTTCATCACAAACCACAAAACGCTTCCAATCCGGCGTGAGAACGACGTTTCGCGCGGCTTTTCCCAAAGCAAAATTTTTCAAAACCTTCAGCGAACGCGCATCCAAAATCTTGGCGGTTGTCGTTCCAAATGTGTCGTTGCTCGCCGCGAAAAGTCTTTTGCCGTCCGGCGAAAACGACAAATCCAGAATGTGATCTTGAAAAACTTGGCGCTGCGCCAAGCGAGAAGAAGCGAGCGACAAAGGACGCTTTGATTGTGGTGTTCGCGGAAAAGCAAAGCGACAAACGAAGACGAACACGCAGCAAAGCAAAACGCTGCCAATCAACCAACGACGCCGAAAACGATGCAGAACGTGCAAACTCATCCCTGCTCCTCACAATCGAAAACTGCTTTTCTCATCGCACGCGCCACAACGCAATTTTGCCATCGGCGTAACCGGCGGCCAAATGCTTTTCATCGGGCGCGAACGCCAATGCTGTCACGCTCTTTTGCGACGGCAAAACGCTCAAGGTTTCACCGTTTCGAGTACTCGAAAGCACAACCGCGCCATCGTCGGAACCACTCACCAATATCGTACCATCGGGCGAGAACACAACGATTTGCACGGGACTGGAATGCACTTTCAAGGTGCGTAGCAATTGGCCGTTGTGCGCACTCCACAAACAAACCGAATTATCAGCGTGGCCCGTTGCGATAGTTTTTCCATCGAGTGAGAACGTGATAGTTTGAATGGCGCAATTAATATTACCTTCAAATTTTTGCTCTTTGTAGTATTTTTCCTGCGCCCAAATCATCTTGTCTGTTTGGGTATCGACAAGAGCGAGCGTGTTCTCCTGGCTACCAATGATATAAGTTTTGCTGTCGGGAGAAAAAGCCGCCCGATAACAGAGAACTTCGTCCTCAAGCCCGGGAACTTTGGGATCATTAGTGTCTTCCATATAAGGCGCGTGTCGCAGTTTTTGCTTTTCGACAAACCAACAGCTCATTCCACCTTCTGAAAAGCGCCCGCCCGCATCGCTCGTCAGAACTTTGTCGCCGCGTGGGGAAAATGCTAACTGTAGGATGTGTTGGGTGGTATCCGCACCGCGAGGAAGCGGCGGATAATCAGGAAGTTGTGTAAATTCCTGCCACAACGATTTCCCAGTTGTCGCATCAATCAATTGCAAGCCTTCGTACACACTTGGATTGGTGACGATTCTTTTCAGATTGGGCGAAAAGGCAACGAAATCAGCAGCAGGGAGTGGCGGCAAAGTCTTTCGCGGATGCAACGTTTGTGCGTCCAGCATCTCGACCTTGAGCGAACCGCCAGGCATATTAGCGTAAACCGCGTTTATTGCTGTTCCGCCCGCGCTCGCCAACGTTTTGCTGTCTGGCGAAAAAGTCAGAGCAGCGATGGCGCTTGCATAAACTTGTCGCACGTTCAGCTTCTGCACCACAATGCGCATCGACTGAACTTTGACAGGTTGCGTTTGCACAGGTTGCGGTTTGATGCCTTGTGCATTTGCGCTTCGCGCTGAAGGTTGCTGCAATGCGCATCCGCCAAGAACAACGGCAAATGTCATCGGCAAAGCCCATCCCAAATGCCGCAGTTTTACTTTTCCGCTGTTCATAAAATGAGTTTTCCTATTCGTTGATCTCATTATCGCACGAACAAAACAAACGCGGATGAAATGGTGGATATAGGACTTAACTCATTGAAGGCTATAACTTCGCCCAGCGAACCCGAAGCGTCAGCGAGGGAGATTTGCCCCTGTCTCCCTCGCTGACGCTTCGGGTTCGCTGAGGCAGCGCGTAGCTTCTTAAATATCAAGTGTTATAGTGGCTCATTGTTGAGAGATTGAACCTATCGAGGAAAGAACCCCGAGCGTCAGCGACGGGTGAAGCGTAAGGGATGAACAAAACTCTTACGCTTCACCCGTCGCTGACGCTCGGGGTTCTTTCCATCAACTCACTCGATTGAGCTACTACCAAATATGTACTTTTTTCCAACAGCGAATCGAGTACTCGATTGTCAAACTGCATCGTCACAAATTGGCTTATTTATGGCGCTGGAGTGGTGAACTTGTAATCGCCGGAACCGACTTGAAAAATCGCGGCGCCGTTTTCTTGACGCACGAAACGCACGCCTTGAGCATTCATGGCAGATTTGCCACTTTCGAGTACTCGATTGGCATCGGCAGCCGGAATCCGCACCATCGCCGAAGTGTTGGCGGGAATTGAAACATCGAGCGTGAAGGTGCCCGCTTCCTGTTTCCAGTGGCTTTGGATGCGACCGCGAACCGAATCGTAAGTCGCATCCGCGAAAGTCAAGCCCGGGCCAGGATGCGGCTGAATCAGGATGCGCTCGAAGCCAGGATATTGCGGATCGGTGCTGATGCCCGCGACGTGGCTGTACAGCCATTCGCCGACTGAACCGAGCGAATAATGGTTGAACGAGTTCATGCCGACATCTTGAAAACCTTTGTCGGGCGTCCAGCCGTCCCAGCGTTCCCAGATCGTCGTCGCGCCCTGGCGAATCGAAAATCCCCACGAAGGAAAAGTGTCGTTTTGCAGCAATTTGAAGGCGACATCGTTGTGACCGGTGTCGCTTAGCGTCGGGCAAAGGTAGCCGACGCCGACGAAACCCGTCGAAAGATGGTCGTTTTTGGCGGCGATGTCGGCGACCAGATGCTGCGCTGTCAAGGGGCGCAAAGCGGGCGGCAACAAATCGAAGCGCAGAGCCAGAACATAGCTCGTCTGCGTCTGGCCTTTGACCTGGCCATCGCTTGTCACAAACGCCGTGTTGAAAGCGCTTTTGATGTGCTCGAAAAGCGCGTCGTATTTGGCGGCTTCCTTGGGGCGATTGGTCGCGCGCGCCATGCGTGCCATCAATGAAGCGTCGTAAGCGTAATACGCAGTGGCCAGCACGTCTTTGGGTGTGTCGGCGCCGATGGAAAGCCAGTCGCCGAAGTCGTTGACGCGCCGCGCCGTCCATAAACCGTCGGGATTGGCTTCGCTGATGTAGTTCATCCAGCGCTCCATCGCGTTCCAGTGACGGTCGATGACTTCACTGTCGCCATACGCTTGATAAACCGTCCACGGCACGATGACTCCGGCGTCGCCCCAGGCGGGAGCGCCGTTGGCCTCGTCCACTTTGCGCGGCGAGACATCGCTGAAACCGCCATCAGGCGCTTGCGCATCCTCGACATCTTGCAGCCATTTTTCAAAAAACGCCGCAACATCGCGGTTGTAAGTCGCGGTGCGCGCGAATATCTGCGCATCGCCCATCCAGCCCAAACGTTCGTCGCGTTGCGGGCAATCGGTCGGGATGCTCAGAAAATTGCCGCGCTGTCCCCAGTCGATATTGCTTTGCAACTGGTTCACGAGCGGCGAGGAGCAGTTGAACGAACCCGTTTTGGGAATATCGGAGCCGATAACGCGTCCGTTGATCGCATCCAGCGGCGGCGTTCCAGGAAAGCCCGTCACTTCGATATAACGAAAACCGTGAAAGGTAAAGCGCGGCTCCCAGATTTCTTCGCCTGTGCCCGCGCAAATATAAGTGTCAGTCGCGCGCGCTGAACGCAGATTTGCGGTGTATGCGCTGCCATCGGGATTGAGCATTTCGGCGAAGCGCATTTTGACCGTTGCTCCCGCCGCGCCGCGCACTTTGAGGCGCGCCACGCCGACCATGTTCTGTCCCATGTCGAAGATGAACGTGCCCGGAGTTGGTTGAGTGATTTTGACCGGATGCACATCTTGCGTCACGCGCACGCCAGGGCCATGAGAGCCAACGAAAATGGGCGCGTCATGAGGTTTTTCCTGGACGCCATAAGTCGCGCGCCGAATTGTCAGAACGCCGGTTTGTCCCGCGTCAGGGAGGCGCAGCGTTTGGCCTTCCGCGGCGTATCGAGTACTCGATACGCCGTTCAGCGTGTAATCGACTTGCAAACGTTTGATTTGGTTATAAGCCGGATCGCCCGCGATGTCGTTATTGGCCACAATCGACAAAGCGCCATTTTTTACAGCCGCTTGGACGCGCTCCGTGACATCCACAACCAAACTGTGGGCGATTCCGGGCGCGTTGACGGCGTTCGTCCAGCCGCGCGCCTGGAAATTAGTGTTGTCCCAATTGGTTTGAGCTTTGCGAGCATCATAAAACTCGCCCATTAACATATCGGAATAAACGATGGCGCCGGTGCTGCCCTGCCACGAAGTATCCGTACTCACAATCTGGTGCGAACCGTCAACGAACTGTACATCGAGTTGCGCTCGCAGCGCAGGCGTGTCGCCATAATTATTTCGCTGTCTCGAAAACCCGACGTAACCCGAATACCAGCCATCGCCCAAGATCGCGCCCAGCGTATTAGCGCCATTTTTCAATTGATGAGTCACTTCATAGGCTTGATATTGAAAGCGC
Organism: Abditibacteriaceae bacterium; assembly: GCA_965277285.1. Lineage (GTDB taxonomy): Bacteria > Armatimonadota > Abditibacteriia > Abditibacteriales > Abditibacteriaceae > DASVUS01. The sequence goes on from OZ255721.1 coordinate 1,938,709, forward strand.
GTCGAGTAATCCGTCCAGCCCGGCGCCATCATTTCATCGCCGACTTTGGCGCCGTTCAGACGCATTTCGTAAATGCCGCGCGCTGTGGCAAAAAGCGTCGCTCGCTTGACGCGCTTGGTCAAATCGAAGGTTTTGCGCAACAAGGACGCGGGTGGCAGCACTATGCCGTCAACGAGTGTGTCACGCGGCGTTTGGCCGCTGATCCATTGCGCTTTCCAATCCGCCGCATGCAACAAACCCATGCCCCAGAACTGCATCGCGCTGGGCGCTGAACAATGGCCTTTTTCGTCCCAGACCTGCACGCGCCAAAAAGCCCGAACGCCTGAACTCAAGTGTTTTCCCGCATAACGAACGCCCAAAGTCCGCGAGGAATGAACCTTGCCGCTATCCCATAAATCGGCCTGATTCACGCTTAAAAGTTCGGCGCTCGAAGCGACACGAACACGATAAGCACTTTGCATCCAGCCGCGTCCGCTCGCCCGAATGGTCCAACTCAAGCGCGGTTGTGCGGCGTCCACGCTCAAAGGGTTCGTCAGATATTCGCAACGCAAGTTCTCGACAAATGCGGCTTGAGAACTCGTTTGGTCAGCTTGCGGCTTCGCGTCAGAGGAAAGGGAAAGCGCGTTGAGAGCCAATCCCGCGATTCCCAAAAGGACAAGAGGCGACGAGATGAGCGATGTAAAGTGGTGCATAAGCGGTTGAGACTCCAAGGTTTCTATTGAATTCTTGAGGGAAGTGTTCGAGCGAACGTGCAGCCATAGTTCGATCAACGTGATCAAAGTCAAAGTTTGTCATTCTGAGCGCAGAGAAGAATCTATGTTCAGTTAGATTCTTCTCTGCGCTCAGAATGACAAACTGCGTGTTCGAGTACTCGATTGTCAAAAACGGTTTCAGATAACCCAAGTTGCTACTTCGACGAACCCGCCCGTGAACGAGCGGGCTACATAACCAATGGTGCGGGTCTCTCATGTGCCTGCGAGTGAACTCGCGGCTGGGCCTCCAGCGGAGGACAAAGTCGGCCTGCGCCGACTAAACACCTCCGATTTGTAGTCGGCAAAGGCAGCAAATTGGGTTCGATAATCTCTTGCAATAAAAAAGCGGTCAACTTCATTACTTCCCAATGCGCAAAGTGGCAGTAATCGGAAAATGGTCGCTTGGATACTGGTCATTGACCTCGAAGTTCACGACGCGCGTTTCGTCGGCGCTAACGTTGCCTTTCGTCAATATCCAGTCGATGTGCGGCCCATCGGGAACTGGCGCTTCGTAGCCATGAAAGGACGCGAAGTTTGGTTCCACGCGCTGCGTTGCTCCAAACCAGGTGTCGCTCCAACCCGCGTTTATGAATAGGTCATAAACTGGATTCGCGCGCGATTCAGCGTTGAAATCGCCAGCCAGAACAATCGGAATTGTGCTTTTCTCTTGCACCTGTCGCTCTTCCACACGTTGCACGATGAGCGCGGCGGCGCGTTCGCGGGCGTGTTGCGATTCGTGATCGAGATGAGTGTTCCAAAACTCGAACTCGCGCCCGCTTTGCAAGTCGCGGAACTTAACCCACGTCGCCATGCGCACGCAGCGGTTGCCCCAGCTTTTCGAGCCGATCAGCTCGGGTGTATCGGACAGCCAGAAGTGGTCGAATGCCAGCGGTTGCAGGCGCGCGGTGCGATAAAAAACGGCGGCGAATTCGTCCCGGCTTCCACCTTCGCGGCCCAAGCCGATCCAACTGAATTCGGGACGGTCACGCGCGATGTCCTGGAGTTGCGCGTAAAAACCTTCCTGCGTCCCGATCAGGTCGGGCGCGACTTGGCGCAACAATTCGCTTACAACCGGACGACGAGAAGCCCACGTATTGGGCGGTATGTCGCTCGCGTGGCGCAAGTTGAACGTCATTACTTGAAGGGACATATGGAGATAAAATTGCGGCGCGCCATTGGGAAACCGATGGCGCGCCGCTTCTGAACCGAGTTGATCGGCGCCGCGTGAGAAATCGAGTACTCGATTTCTCTTCAGTGAGCCGCGTTTGAACTTAGTTGGCCAGCGACATCGCCGCGATTCTGATGTTGGGATTGCTCGGCAGCGTTACGAGTTGAACGGTCTTGGTTTTGTTGAGGGCGAAACCGTAGGCGTAAAGCGAAAACGGTCGCGGATCGCGGGCGCCGTTCGACATATTGCGATAATCCATTTTGAGACCGCGACTTTCGCCCGAAAAACTTTGCGGCGAAAACCAATCGCTGAAGTTTTGCGACAAGGTTTGAGTTGTGCCATCGGTGTAAGTCACCAGAAACGTTTGACCACGCTGACTGCCTTCGACAGCCGCGCCCAGCAACCACAACGACGAGAAACGATTGCGCGGCAACACAATTGAAGAACCTTGTGCCGATACGACGTTTTTCGCGCCCGCCGCGCCCATCGCAAAGCGCACGCCTTTGACGGTCAGCGAAGTGCCCAACAGATTGCTCGAAAACGCAGCGCCGCCATCATCGAAACCGCCACTCGCATCGAAATTGGCGGCGTCGCGCGTGATACCGACGGTGTTGAAGACCGACGCCAAGTTCACCGGAACGCTGGTTCCTGCTTGAACAATTGGAAGCACGCGAGGTCGGTCAGCGGCGGCAACTGGCGCCGCGAGGATGTTGGCGCGGTCAGCCTGATACGCTGTCAAAAATTCGCGCCACAGCGTGTCCACGTCTTTGCCGGTGTATTGCTTGAATTTGTCGTTGGTATATTCGCCAAAACGTATGTCGCGGTTGAGTTTGGAAACCAGGCGGCTGTCGTAATGCAATTCGCACCATCCCAGAAACGCGGCTGTCGTGCGATAAGAATCGTGATAAGTCGCCGTCTTCGGGTTGATATTGAAGGTGAAGTTTTGCGGCTCGAACTTGACCCAGCGGATGTAATCGGCAGTGCCTTCGATGAGCCAAACCGGATTGTAGGCGCTCATGGATTGAATGACGTGCGCCACTTCGTGAACTGTCAGCCCGGTATCGTCGGCATGAGCGCGCGCCCACGCAACGTTGACTGTCATTACGCCGCCACCCGTAGCCGCAACACCCGTGACGTCGGGGCCGCTCCTATAAATCACGTTGACTTTGTTGGGCGTGATGAAGCCGTCCGAATAAAGCAAAGCCGCCGTATCTTCCCAGGATTCGTCCATTTGCAAATCTGCTTTCGCCGCCCAGGTCTTCAAGTCGGGAGCAACCGAGTAATCGGAAAAAGCGCGCCCCGCGCCCCAACTGACGTGCGTCACTTTGACCGGCGAATTGAGCGTGATTTCGCGTATCACCAGCGAGGAAAGCGCCGAACCAGGATTGAGTTTGATGCGCAGAGATGCGACCATCGGGCTGTTCAAGGTCGCGTTCGCAGTGCCCTGCGCGTTGAAGGTCGCGGCCTTGGTGTAATTCGTGCCGTCGGTCGAAATCTCGATAAAACCGTTGGTCAACAAGTTGTCGCCGTCGAGGTTTCCCGTCGAGATGCGCAAAGAACGCAGCGGAACGGGACGTGAAAGCATCACCGTGAAATCGTCGCCATCGTCCATGCCGTAAACCGATTGGAAGAAGCTGGAATCGTCCGCGTCCATCGCCATTTCGGGACGATGAGCCACTGTCGAAGGCATGGTCGAGTAAATCGTGGCTTCGGTTCCGACCGTCATCGGCATTTGCGCGCTCGTTTGTGCTTGCGCTTGGTGGCCGATGCCGGAACTCAGCAACACGCAGGCGGCAAGAAAAGGGAAAGATGTTTTGTTCATAAGAAAAATGATAGCAATGCTTGAGCGCTTGAAGTGCGCATCAGGGAGAAGTCAGTTGGGCCGCCATCAACAAAGCAAGCGAGAAACAATATCGAGTACTCGAATTGAGGGAGCCAGTTCAGGAGATTGGGGCGTTCGCGTGTCGCGGGTCATAAACCGCAACGCCGACGAACGAATCTGCCGTGCCGTAGTAGAGAAACCATTTGCCCTTGAACGGCACCAATCCTTCGACAAAAGTCGTGCCCGCCGCATATTGGCCGCTTTTTTCAAAGGGCAGTTCCGGCTTGAAAAACGGCGTGTCAGTACGCGCAAGGAGCTTCGTCGGGTCGGCGCCGTCGAACAACGCTTGCCCCGCCGAATAAGCGTTGGCACCAATGGCGGGATCGCCGTCCTTTTTGGCGTTCTTGCCGTTATACATCATAACGATGCCGCGCTTGGTCAACACCGGCGGTGGCCCGCCTTCAGCGAGATCGGAATCAAATTTCCCAACGCGTTTGTCGAGCAGCACCAGCAGTTTGCCGTTGCGTTCTACAGGTGTCCAGTGGATCAGATCGGGCGACGAGGCGACACAAATACCAAACTCGCCATAATACATCCAGTATTTGCCGTTGATTTTGGCGGCCACCAGAACGCCGTCTTTGACTTCGCCGACAATGGCGCCCGATTTCGACCATGTCGTCGTGTACTTGCCGCCGAAAGCTCCGGTGAACGCCGAACCGTGTTTTGTCCAGGTAAGGAGGTCTTTAGAAGTCGCCACCGCCAAACGCGCGAGTTTGTGGTTCCACTGCGTATAAGTCAGGACGAAGGTGCCGTCACAAGTCGCTATCAGGCGCGGGTCTTCGCAGCCGCCGTCCCATTCAGCCTCTTTTTGCGAATCGTTGTCGGGATAGAAAACTGGTGTGGGCAAGCGCTTGAAGTGAATTCCGTCCGCACTTTGCGCAAAGCCCAGGCGCGAAGTATGTTGCCCGATGTTCATCGTTCCACTATCGTCTTCGGCGCGATACAAAACCACGATGTGACCGTCTTTCACCGTGGCCGCCGGATTGAAAGTGTGCAGCGATTCCCAGTTGATGACGCGCCCGCGCATCGGATCATAGAACACCGAGTTTTTGTTTGGCGTAATCACCGGAACGGCATTTGTGGGACGCAGGAAAGGGCCAAGCGCCCAGGGCGGGAGAGATGCACATGAAGCCGACAAAGTCATAGATAAAGTTCCTGCCAGCAGAAGCGAAGAGCGGACTTTCATCGTGGCATCTCCTTTTGGAATCATGATTGAAATCTGGTTTGGAATAGCGTCGCCTGACCGTAGTGAATCGTCAGGCGACGCCATTTCAAACCAACAAACTTCGATCCATCAGGATTTTTACGAAGCGAGAATCTCGATGCCGGAAATCTTGGCGTTCTTGTCCGAGCTGTTGGGCGCTGCAGCAACATGAATCACGATCTCGCCGTTCGCGTCGGGCGCGATGTTCGAGTACTGCTTTACGAGCGCTTTGTTTTGACCGGCCTCCGCCGCGACACTGAAGTTTGACAGCACGCGCTTGCCGTTGATGTCGATGTTTTCCAGGCGATCACCAGGTTTGGCACCGAAAATTTCGGCGAAATGCAAGCGCACCGTATAGCGCCCGTTTTTCGGCACGGGAAAACGATAAGAGTAGTTAGGGCCATAAGCCTCGCTCTGGTAAACCGCTTCCGGCGCGGCGTTCGGAACATTGACATCAACGTGTTCGGCGGTCATATTGGTCGAGGCGTCTTCGCTTTCAAAGGACACGAAATTGCCGACTGGATCGGCGCTGCCAGCGGCAACGCGAATTGGCAGTGGCAAAATCACGCGCTGCATCGGCGTCGAAGGCGTCGGCAACGGCGCGTATTGAAAATTCGCTGGCATTCCCGACGGCGGGCGCGAAGCCAAAGCCTTGCCCCAATTTAAATTGGGCTGCGAACCCATTTGAAAGCGCAACACGCCGCCCGCCATCAGTTGATCGTGTGTCAAGTAACTAACGGTCAGCGGTCTGCCGTTCAGCGTCGCCGTCTGGATATAAACGTTTTGCGCCGAATTGTTGGCGGCGATCATGGTGAAAGTGCGCCCGCTGGGAGCCAGTCGAATTGTCGCTTTGTCCACGCGGGGGCTGCCGATCACGTAAATGCCGCCGACCGGATTGACCGGATAAAAACCGATCGCGCTCCACACATACCACGCCGACATCTGTCCGCAATCGACGTTGCCGGGTTCGCCCGCAGGCGTGTCGTCATACAGCGTGTCCATCACCTGGCGCACGCGCTGTTGCGTTTTCCACGGCGCGCCAGCATAGTTGTAAAGATAGGCGACGTGGTGAACCGGCTCGTTGCCCTGCGCATATTGCCCGATCAGTCCGGTAATATCGGGAACAGCGGCGAGCACGCTCGAATCTTCGGTAAAGAGCGCGTCCAGTTTGTTGACGAAGGGCGTATCGCCGCCCATGATTTTGACCAGGCCAGGCGAATCGTGCATCGCCGCCCACGAGTACTGCCAGGCGTTGGCTTCGGTGAAATCCGTCCACGCCAACTGCTTGGGATTGAAAGGACGACGCCACGAGCCATCGGCGTGGCGACCGCGCATAAAGCCGACCGTCGCATCGTACAGGTTGCGGTAGTTCGCCGAACGTTGCAGAAACATTTGCGCATCGGCAGTGTGACCCAACTTTTGCGCCATTTGCGCGATGCACCAATCGTCGTAGGCGAACTCTAAAGTGCGCGAAACCGATTGCTTCGAGCCGCCTGTCGACAAAACGTAGCCGTATTTGGCGAACTCGTCCTGGCCGTTGCGCGGGTTGAGAGCCGTCGCGCGCAAAGCCTGGTAAGCGGCTTCGGCATCAAAGCCCGTGAAACCTTTCAAATACGCGTCGGCAACAATGGGCGCGGAATTGTAGCCGATCATGATTCCGGTTTCGCTGCCCCAGAATGTCCAGACCGGCATTTCCTGCGCGTTCCTCTCGCGGTAGAGGGCGAGCATCGAGTTCATCATGTCGGGTACGCGTTCCGGCTGAACGATGGTCAACAGCGGAGACTCCGCGCGAAAAATGTCCCAGATCGAGAAAGTCGTGTAATTTTGAAACGTCGCGCCGGTGTGATTTCGTCCGTCTGCGCCGCGATAAGTGCCGTCCGCGTCGTTAAACAACGTCGGCGCCAGGTACGACAAATAAAGGTTGCTGGCAAAAGTGCGGCGAATCTTGGGATCGCTGCTTTCGATTTGAATGCGACCCAGCACGTCGTTCCACTGACGCAGCGCAGCCGCGTGAACGGCATCGAAATCCCAGCCCGGAACTTCGCGGTTCAGATTGAGGCGCGCGCCTTCGACGCTGGTGGCGGAAATGCCGACCTTGACCACAATCGCGTCTTTGGCTTTCGTCTTGAACGACACAAAGGCTTTGACGGACTTGCCGATGCCTGTCATCGCGCCGCTGGCCAAGCGCACGCCGTCTCGCTCGATTCCCGATGTGGCGAAGGGACGCGAAAACTGCATCACGAAGTAAATGGCGCGCCGCCCGCCCAGGCCATCGGAAATGCGCGTGCCGCTCATCGTCGTCGCGTTCTCGATGCGCAGCGACGACTCATAAGGGCTACTGCTGATACCATGCTGCAAATCGAGTACGATGTTCGCAGCGCCGGTTGCCGGAAAAGTGTAGCGATGCACGCCCACGCGCGCTGTCGCCGTCAGTTCCGCCAGGACGCCGGGCTTTTGCAAAAACACGCGGTAATAACCAGGACTGGCGCTTTCCTGACTGTGCGAAAACGGCGACGAATAATTGTTTTCATCCAGCGAAACATCCCCAACTGTAGGCATCAATAAAATGTCGCCCAGAGCGCCGACGCCGGTTCCCGTCAAATGCGTGTGACTGAAACCGCGAATCACGTTGTCGGGATAGTTGTAACCCGAACTTCCGTCCCAGCCTTGAAGCGGCGTATCGGGGCTGAGTTGAACCATGCCAAAAGGCACCGTCGCGCCCGGATAAGTGTGGCCGTGATTCGTAGTTCCCACCAACGGACTCGCATCCGCCGCCGGGCCGGAGATAATGGGGCCGGCGACAACAGGCGCAGCAGTCACACCAGAAGTAACACGCGCGGCAGTCACACCAGAAGTAACACGCGTGGCAGTCACACCGGAGGTAACAGGCGCCGATTGTGCGCAGGCCGACAAACTTCCCAATGCCAGAGTCGTGGCCAACCCGAAGCAGATCATCGTGTGAGGCAATCGAAAAGAAGGTGTTTGCATAAGGTGTAGAACCAAATCGAGTACTCGATGGCACTCTCGAAACAGGGACAAGCCGCTTGAGAGCGCGGGCAGAAACGGGCAGTTTGGAGACGTGGTGGCAGGTTGAAGGGATGTCTGCTTCCGAACCAATAGTTTAATTGAATGACGCGGATCAAACGCGTTTTAACGAGCGGCGGCGATGCCGACATCAATGCCCTGCCCGCCGATGGTCTGATGGACATGAACGGCGATGGTATTCTGCCCGGGCTTGAGCGCCGCGCGTCCCGCATCGCTCATCGGAACTTCTTTGTAGTCGTCGGTGTAACCCGTAACCGTTCCCGCCAACACGCCGTTGATATAAATCTCGGCGCCTTCGTCGTGACGAACCAGCAGGTTCAAGCGAGCTGGAATGTTACTCGGCAAAGCGAAGCGACGACGAATCCAGATGTCGCTGGTGTTCCAAAGCGTGCGCACGCCGCCCATGTCGTGGCCAAAGAGCGCCTCGCCAGTTTTCCAACCGCTGTCATTGAAGTTCGTAGTGAACCAATTGTCGGCGGGTTGCTCGGTTGTGTATTGCCATTGCAGCGGTTCTTCTTCGGAAGTCGGCACCAGGGCGGCGTCAGGATTGGGCGGCATCGGCAGGAACTGACCTCGATTCGCGGCGGCGACGATTTTCTGATCCATCTTCAAGACGGCTCGGTCGTAGGTCAAAACGCCATTGATTTCCTGCTCGACATCGGTCAATTGCGTATAAACAACGGCGCTGGTGCCGCGCGTGTCTCTCAAGCCGTAAGCGGCTTTCATCAAGTTTTGGTAACGCTTGGTGGCCATCCAGCTCGAGTGTAAGGTCGCGCCGTAGCCCATGACATCAACGTTGGTTTGCCAGCGATGTCCCGGCACATTCATCGTGATGCCGCCAAATTCGCCGTTAACTGCGGCACGATTGGCTTCCGGTTCAGTTGAACCCGGGCCGGGATAAACGTGCGAGTCGTGCATATCGCCGACACCTTTATCGACCCAGCCGCTGGCGCTGTTGACCAAACGGCTCGGATCGATTTTTTTGGTCTCGGCCACGACGCGTTCGGTATCGTGCTGTCCCATGCCTTCGTTGAAGGTTGTCCATACGATAATCGAGGGCGAGTTGTGGTTTTCCGTCAAGATTTGGCGCCACTCGACATCGTATTGCGCTTTGGAACTGTCGGAGATCTCCTGGTTTGGCCCGTTGAACATTTGCGGCATATCCTGCCAGACCAGCATTCCCAACTTGTCCGTCCAATAATACCAGCGCGCCGGTTCGACTTTGGCGTGCTTGCGCAACAAATTCCAGCCCAAGTTTTTGGCGGCCTGAACATCGAACTTGAGGGCGTCATCGGTCGGCGCCGTATAAATGCCGTCTGGCCAGTAACCTTGATCGAGCGCGCCCACTTCAAACACGAACTTATTGTTGAGAAAAATGCGCTGTCGGCCCTGCGCGTCTTTGCCGAGCGAAATCTTTCGCATCGCAAAATACGAGTTCACGCTGTCAGCGCTCGCGCCCTGCCCCAATTCCACTTTCAAACCATAAAGAAATGGCGAATCGGGCGACCACAGTTTGGCGTTCGGAACAGGAATGCGCAGTTCCATATTCGCTGTTCCGCGCGCGATTGCAATGACTTTATCGCCATCAAGCGCCGTCACTTTGACTGGGAAATTCGCGCGTGCATTGACCGTTAAATGTAATAGCGCAGCGTCCACATCGGGCGTCATGTCCAGTCTGTCGATGTTGGCGGCGGGAACTGGCTCCAGCCACACGCTTTGCCAGATGCCAGTCGCGCCCGTATAAAAGATGCCGCCCGGCTTGATGCGCTGCTTGCCCACGACCTGCGTATCCGCCACATCGGCGGCAATCGGGTTCGCCGCTGTCACCACAAGTTCATTCTGTCCCGCTTTAAGCTGCGGCGTAATATCGAAGCTGAATCCGTCGTAGCCGCCCCGATGCGAACCGAGCAGTTGGCCGTTGAGCATCACGCTGGAGGTGTAGTTCACCGCGCCAAAATGCAGCAGCACGTTCTGGTTTCTCCATGCGGCGGGAACTGTAAACGTGCGCTTGTACCACAGTTTTTTCGTGACAGGTGAAGCTTTGCCGATTCCTGAAAGTGCCGCTTCATACGGATAAGGCACCAAAATCTGCTCGTTCATCGCGTCGGGCGCCGTTGTCGAAGCCGCATCGGTCAGGCCATAAGACCATAATCCGTTGAGGCTTTGCCAGCGAGCGCGCGTCATCTGCGGGCGCGGATAATCGGGCAAAGCGTTTTGCGGCGAGACTTGTTTCGCCCACCGCGTTTGAAGTGCGCTGGACGCGATTTGCCATTGCGCTTGCGCGGGTGAATAGGAAACAAGCAGTCCGACAAATAGAGCCGGAAGAGCAACCATGCGAGATCGTGTTTTCATATTCATCATAAGAAACGTGTGTTTATCCCGTGAAGATTTCGCAAGATTTTCATTGTCAATGGGTGTTAAATCTTGCGCAACACACCCAAATCAATGGCGGACAGTACGGATCGAGTACTCGATGAGCAAGTTGTGCAACACTACGAACACCATCAAAAACGGGAGTTGCCTTTGCTTGTAAGACAAGCTGGAGCATTTAGAACGACGGGGCATTGGAATTTTTTGCGGTGCTGATATTTTATCTTTTCTGAGCCTTTGCGCACAATCCGCCCACATCGAGAACGATGCGCTTCGGTCACAACCTCGTTCCCGCATTTCAACGCATGCGCCACACCGCGATTTTGCCGTCCGCGTAACCCGCCGCCAAATGATTCCCATCAGGCGCAAAAGTGAGCGCCGTTACAGCGTTGCGGTTCGGTAAAACACCTAAAGTTGCGCCATTTCGAGTACTCGATAGCACAATCGCGCCGTCATCTGAACCGCTCGCCAATATCGTGCTGTCGGGCGAGAAGGCAACAATTTGCACGGCTTTGGAATGGGCTTTGATTGTGCGCAACAGCTGACTGTTTTGTGCGTTCCACAGGCAAACCGAATTATCGGCGTGGCCGGTTGCGATAGTTTTGCCGTCCGGCGAAAAAAGAATCGTTTGGATGACCCGGTTGCCATCGCCTTTAACAAATTTCTCCTCTTTGTAGTATTTCTCCTGCGCCCAAATCATCTTGTTCGTTTTGGTGTCAACAAGCGCAAGCGTGTTTTCTCGGCTACCAATAACATAAGTTTTGCTGTCAGGAGAAAAAGCCATGCGGTAACAGAGAACTTCGTCATCGAGACCGGGAACATGGGAATTATCAGGTTCCTCTATGTAAGGCTCTCGTCGCAATTTTTTCTTATCTACAGACCACCACTCTTTACCGCCTTCTTGGAAACGCCCGAAGGTAAAACCAGTAAGAACCTTGTCGCCGCCTGGCGAAAACGCCAATTGAAAAAAGTATTGCATAGAGTCCCCGCCATTAGGCAGCGGCGGATAATCAGGATGCTGCGTATATTGCTGCCACAACGATTTCCCATTTGCTGCATCAATTAACTGCAAACCTTGGAAAGCCGTTGAAATGATGACGATTCTTTTCAAGCCAGGTGAAAAAACGACGAAATCTGCCGCAGGCAGAAGTGGCAACGTTTTCTGCGTTCGCAACGTTGATGCGTCGAGCATTTCCACTTTCAGTTGTGGCGCAGGTGCGCGGGGATTATCCGAGTTTTTTACGTTGTTTCCCGCGCTTGCCAAAGTTTTGCTGTCCGATGAGAAAGTGAGAGCGGCGACGGCACTTTTGTAAACCTGCCGCACCATCGGTTTCTGCACCACAAGGCGCGGCTGAACTTCGACAGGCTGAACTTGCGCAGGTTGCGTTTGAGCCGTTCGTGTCTGCACATTTTGCGCAGCCGGATTCTGCGAAGCGCATCCGCCCAAAGCCGAAGCAAACACAATAGGTAACGCCAGACTAAAATGCCGCGATCTCAAGAGTTTATTATTCATATTACGAGTTCCTTTTGCCGCCTTCATTATCGCACGAATGTTCATCGCAAGTGAACAAATGCAGGCTAAAATCGTGCATACTTTCCAGCGATAACTTGAGATCGACCAATCGAGTACTCGATATTCTCTTTAGCACTTTCCCCAACCATGATTAACGATTTCGCGCATCCGCGCCCCGAATATCCCCGACCCGACCGGCAACGCGGCCTGATCGAAGGGCAAGATTGGCTCAACCTGAACGGCGCCTGGCAGTTTCGCTTCGATGGCGAGCGCATCGGCATCGAAGAACAATGGTTTTCGCCCGATAAAGACGATTGGCGGCAGCAGATCATCGTGCCGTTTTGCTGGGAATCTCTGGCCGCATGGGGCGAAGGCGACGCGGCGGGCAACGACAATTATTATTCGACGCGCGTTTTTCGCAATCCTTTGGAAGTCAACAACCTCAATCACCGCACGGCGCCGCGCTACGAAGTCGGCTGGTATCGCCGCGAAGTCGTCATTCCCAACACGCCGCAATGGGAAGAAAAACGTGTCATTTTGACGATTGGCGCGGCGGATTTCTTCACCGAATGCTGGTGCAATGGAACCTACCTGGGCCGTCACGAAGGCGGTTACACGCCGTTTGAATTTGACCTGACCGACGAACTGGCGATTGATCACGACGGTGTGCGCAGCGCGATAGTTGTGTTGCGCGTGGAAGACCCGATGGACAACCGCGAGCAGCCCGTCGGCAAGCAATGGAACTGGTACACCACGACGAGCGGCATCTGGCAAACCGTCTTTGTCGAGCCGCGCCACGAAACGCATATTTCGAGTTTCCGCGTTCTAACACACATCGAAACCAAACGCGCTGGCTGGCTCATTCAATGCGACAAAGCGCCTGACGGTTGTGTTGTGGAACTGGAGATCATTCGTCCCGATGGCGAAGTTTTCGTCAAAACGATTGTGGTGCAAGGCGGCGTCGCCGAAGGCTTTATCGAAACCGATCCGCTGTTTTTGTGGGAGCCGAACACGCCGCATCTTTATGGCGGGGTGCTGCGGCTGAAATCGAGTACTCGATTGGGCAAAACCCCGCAAACCTTCGACACCGTGCGCACTTATTTCGGGATGCGCAGCATCGACGCCGCGCCTGCCAACAGCGACGACCCGACGGCGCCGCTGGCGTTACGCATTAACGACAAGCCGCGTTATCTGCGCGGCGCGCTTTATCAAAGCTATTATCCCGAAGGCGTTTACACCGCGAGCGACGCGCGAACCTTGCGCCAAGACATCGAATATGCCAAGAATGCGGGCTTCAATTTTCTGCGCATTCACATCAAAATCGACGATCCGCTCGTTCTTTATTACGCCGATACGATGGGCATGATGCTGATGTGCGATTTCCCCAACTTTGGTGAAGGCGGCGACACGCCTTTGGGCAGAGAGCGTTTCGAGACGATGATGAAGAAAGCGATTGAACGCGACTGGAATCATCCTTCGATTGTCGCGTGGTGCTTGTTCAACGAAACGTGGGGTTTTGGTGGTCAAGTCGAATTGGTCAAACTTTTCCCTGGTGCCAAACCCGAAGATGAATCGAGTACTCGAAACGAAGAATCGCCAGCGGCGCCCGACAGTAGCGCACCTAACAGCGATGCGCCCAAAGTCGTGCTGGTGGAAACCGAGCACAGCGAGCCGACCAAATTGGACAACAAAAGCTCGCACGAATGGGTGCAAAGCGTGTGGGAACTGGCGAAAACCCTCGATTCGACGCGCCTGATCGAAGACATGAGCGTCGTTTATTGGGATCATTTGGATTATTACGGGCACGGCGACACCGACATCAACTCGTGGCATTTTTATATCGACGATTACGAGCGCGCCCGCGAGCACATCGAAAAAATCGCGTCCGATACATTCAAAGGCTCGACTTTCAATCAGGTCGAAGGTTTTGCGCAAGGTCGCCAGCCTCTCATCAATTCGGAATATGGCGGCGTCGGCGCCCTTGATGGCAACCGCGACATCAGTTGGAGTTTTCGTTTTCTGACCAACGAATTGCGGCGTCAGGGCAAAATCTGCGCGTATATTTTCACCGAACTGCACGATGTCGAATGGGAATACAACGGTTTTCTGCGTTATGACAGAACCCAAAAAGAGTTTGGCTACGACCCGACCGAAGTGAACGCCGCCAACGTTTTGCCGATTGATGCGGCGCCGATTTCGCGCCACAATTGCGGAGATCGAGTACTCGTTCCGGTTGCGTCGTCGCATTATGCGCGGCGGCGGCGCCACGATGTTTCCTTGCGCTGGCGCTTGAGTGGCATGGACGCGCTTGGCCACATTCACGCCGATCTGCAAAGCGGCACCACGCCGATTGCCTTTCCTCACTGGCAAGTCGCGCCCGCCGCCACGCTCGATTTGCAGTTGCCAGAAACGCCGATGCTGTGCGGTTTATTGGTTGAGGCGATTTCGCCGTTCGGGGAAACCATCGCCACCAATCGCGTCAGTTTTCTCGTCGCCGATGATTATCCACCGGCGCGCGAGAATTTGGAAGGCACGACGATTTTGCGCGGCGCGACAGCGGATTGGGCGGTTTCCAACTGGCCGGACGGGCAAGTGGATCGTGACGTGGCGCGCGCCGAAAACCTGTGCTGGGCGCGCGGCAAAGGTTTTTTCGAGTGGAGCTTGCCGCTTGAAGGCGCCAATTTGCACTACGCCAAGCGCATTCGAGTACTCGTTGAAGCCTCTTCGCACCGCGACGATCAAGCGCAAACCGACTGCGTGCGCAAGCCGTCCACGTTGCGCGTTTTGCTGAACGATTTGCGCGTGCATCAGGCGAATCTGGCGAACCATCCTTTCGATGCGCGCGGCGTTTTGAGTTATCTGCGCGGCGGAAAAGGCGCTTACGGTTACCTGGCGAACGCGACGATTGAAGGCAATTTGCTGCACCACATCGCCGACAATGTGCGCGACGACCATCTGCGACTGCGCTTGGAAGTCCCGCCCGACGCTGCTTTTCCCGGCGGATTGACGATTTACGGCGCCGAATGCGGACGTTACCCTTTGCCGCCAACCGTTGTGGTGGAATGGTAAGTTTTGGTCTTCGGTCTTTGATATTGGAGTTTCGAGTACTCGATGTTTGAACGAAACGCCGGATGTAGTAAATGCAGGACTTTTACGTACTCCAACTGAAGTGCCGAAGCCGCGACACTTGGCTTATATCGTCCAGCAAATTGCCAATCTTTTTCGGCTTATTGAATGCCTTTGCGGTATTACTCTGCATTTTTGACATTGCACCGCAAATAGTTCTGCGGACAACACGCAAAGCGACCGCAATTCGAGTACTCGATACTCCAAGTTTCATCTACTATTGTTGCAATTTTAGAGAATGCAGCAATTACGCGGTAGAATAAATAGTTGTGCCGCTGCGAGTACTCGATGGTAATCCAAAGCACAAAAGCACACCCAAATCCGGGTGTGCTTTTGATGGGGCAGCAATAGAGCGATGCAGTTCCGATTAGGCTGCGGCCTTATCGAGTTGCTCGAGCAGGACTTTCGCCGCCGGGCCTGACGACTTGGGGTTCTGTCCCGTAATCAGGCGACCGTCGCTGACGACGTAAGGCGCCATGTCGGCGCCTTTGGAATAAAGGCCACCCTTGGACTTAAGTTCGTCTTCGAGCAGGAAGGGCACGACCTTGGTCAAGCCCATGCTCGCTTCCTCGGTGTTGGTGAACCCTGTGACCTTCTTGCCCTCGACCAGCGGCTTGCCGTCCGGCGTCATCACATGGCGCAGCGCACCCGGCGCGTGACAAACGAGCGCGACCGGCTTGCCAGCCGCCAGAAAGGATTCGATCAGCTTGACAGAATTCGCGTCTTCGGCCAAATCCCACATCGGGCCATGACCGCCCGGATAAAAGACCGTGTCGAAGTCCGCCTGCGAAACGCTGTCCAGGCGCAGCGTCGAAGCCAGTTGCGCCTTCGCGGTTGGATCGGCCTCGAAGCGGCGGGTCTGATCGGTTTGGAAATCCGGTTCGCTGCTCTTGGGATCGAGCGGCGGCTGGCCTCCTTTGGGCGAGGCCAGCGTGATCTGCGCACCGGCGTCCTTGAACGCGTAATAAGGCGCGGCGAATTCTTCGAGCCAGAAGCCCGTCTTTTTCCCGGTGTTGCCGAGTTCGTCATGCGACGTGAGTACCATTAAAATCTTCATCTTGTTTCTCCTGAGTTAAGTTTTTTGCTTCTACTGCGCAGCAGGCGTTTCAGGCTTCATGTCCATCGAGTTCTGGATTTCTTTCGGACGAGTGCCCAGACCGTCCTTCATTTTCTTGCTCCACACGGCCTCAATGTTGTGCTTGGTTTCGTCCAGCATCGACTTCGGCTCCAGATTGCGGAACGTCTCGACTTCGCCTGCGGCCACTGCCGTGAGCGTCGCATAAACCGGTTCGGGGTCGAACTGCGAGCGCGGAAACGAGAGCTTCGAGTACTCGTAGAGCCGCTCTGACGGCTCGTCGTCCCAACTCTGCCAAGTTTGGAAGCCGCGATCATTGAAGCCGGTCAGGAAGGGGCCGGGATTGACCGTCGCCACCTCGACGCCGAACTCTTGCAACTCCAAACTCATGGTCTGAGCAATCGCTTCAATCGCGTGCTTGGAGGCCGAGTAAATGCCAGTGAACGGGTTGACGTTGAGGCCTTCGCGCGAAGACACCCAGACGATGCGCCCCTGGCCGCGCTTTGCCATCTGCTTGGCGATGCCTTGCGTCAGCAACAACGGCCCGACGACATTCACCTCGAATTCGTGGCGTATGTTCGCGCCGGGAATGTCGACGACCGACCCGCCTTCGAGCATTCCGGCGTTGTTCACCAAAATCTCGACGTTCCAGCCCAGTGCTTTTTTGCGGTCGCCCGCGTCGGTGACATCGAGCTTCTCGACCCGCAAAGCGACGCCGCGCGACGCCGCTTCCCGCTTCATGGGTTGCACCTGGGCGTAAATCTCGACGCCAGCGATGACCTCAAATCCCTTTGCGGCGAGTCGAAACGCCGCTTCCTGGCCGAATCCTGTTCCGGCGCCGGTGATGAGTACAGTTTTCATGGTGTTTTCCACTTGCACATCGTGCCTTGCCTTAACACGCGATGACTCGCGCTTTCGTCTCCTGGTTTCAGTGTGCATTGTTGGTTTCAACTTGGGAAGAATGCACTTTAAAGTGCTATACTACCTTTTTAGATACCCCGAAAGGAGCAAGCACCATGAGAACAACAGTCACGCGATGCGCCGCCGAGAGGACTTTGCAACTGGTGGCGGGGCGCTGGAAGATCATCATTTTGCACCGGCTTCTCGACGAAACGCTGCGCTTCGCCGAGTTGCAGCGCGTCATCAACGCGCTCACGAGCAGCGGCATCACGGCCAAGATGCTCACGCAGGAACTGCGTCAAATGGAAGCCGACGGCCTGGTTTTGCGCCAGGTCTACGCGCAGGTGCCGCCCAAAGTCGAGTACTCGCTGACGCCGCTTGGCGCCAGCCTGCGCCCGGTCGTCAAAGCGATGGAAGCATGGGGACACGCGCATGAGCACGAAGTCGCTGAACAGCAGCGATGCGCGTCGGTCGAGACTTCCTGACTGTCACGTCGAGAAACGACGCGACAATACGGTCTCAGCAAAAGCAGCGCGGCACCTACCGCCGAAAGCGGAGCGAGGAACGAGCGAAGCTGTAGGCGGCGGGTGAGCTTAGTCGTTGTGCTGCGGCGCGCGGCTTGGTCAGGCGCGTTACACTTGAAAATATGAATTCACAAAACGAACCTCAATGGCTTGAGTGGGCAAAACGAATTCAGGCTATTTCGCAAACCGGCCTCGCCTACGGAAAAGACCCTTATGATCTTGAACGCTATGAAGCCATGCGCTAGATTGCCGCTGAAATCATGGCTGCTGGTTCAGATGCTCCGCTCGAAAAAATTGTCGGTTTGTTTTCAGAGCAATCCGGTTACGCAACGCCCAAAGTGGATACGCGCGGCGTTGTATTTCGAGATGGGGCTTTGCTGATGGTCAAGGAATTAGAAGATGGCCGCTGGACTCTTCCGGGTGGTTGGGCTGATATTTTGGAATCGCTACGCGAAGCGGTCGAGCGTGAAGTTTTTGAGGAATCGGGTTTTCGAACACGCGCAGTCAAATTGCTGGCTGTTTTCGACCGCAGCAAACATCCTCACGAGCCGCCGTATCCGTATCATATTTATAAATTGTTTATGCAAATGCGACATTGTTGGCGGGGCAGCTTCGTTAAGTCAAGAAACAGGGGGTGCAGAATTCTTTCACGAAAATGCGCTTCCTCCATTATCGCTTTCGCGCGTTACGCCAAACCAAATCAAACGGTTGTTTGAACATCATCGTCAGCCAGACTTACCGACTGACTTCGATTAAAATTCCCCAACATCCGCCTAACAAGGCGCTGCACTCGACCACCTACAGCCTACGCTCGTTCCGCGCTGCAGTCTCTACGCTTTCGGCGGCGGGTGAGCTTGGTCGTTGTATTGTTTGCGCGCGGCGTTGCGAAAAGTTCAAACGCTGTACATACAATTGCATCGAAGATCGAAGGTAGAATAAGGACTATCATGGAACCAATTTTAATTATCGGTACTATCGGTCTTATTGTAGGTGCCATAATTCTCTCGGTCACCTCGATACCATCTTTGCTGTCTTCAAGACGGATAATGCGGAGTGCCGAGGAAAGTATACAGAGAAGCAAGATGGTCACCGAATACAACTTAGAAATGTCAAAGCGTAATTTAGAGTTGGCGGAGCAAACGCTGGAAGTCAGAAAGGAACTTTTACAAACACAAAAAGAGGCTAATTCTCTTCTACGCGAACTCATCTCAAAGATTGAACAGAAATAGCTACAAATCATGGAACTAACTCAAGTTGCTACCTAATCAGTGCCTGCGAGTGAACTCGCGGCTCGGGTGCCCTTTGAGCAGGTGCTCCCGCCGGGTATGGTAGCAACTTGGTTAACTAACAAACAGCACAACAAGGCGCTACACCGCACGGGTTGCAGTCACAGGTGAGCTTAATCGTTATGTCGCAGCCCGCGGCTTTTACCATGCGCTATTTTTACCATGCGCTATAATTTCAAGTGGCTCTATGCTCTATATTTTCGGAGGATTGCCTGGGACAGGAAAATCAACACTCGCAGCCGCTCTTGCCCGCCGCAGTAATGCTGTCTATCTTCGGATCGACATTATCGAACAGGCTGTGAGGGATTCGGGCTTGAGTGGGGGTGGGCCGGTTGGTTACATTGTGGGTTACAAGCTGGCATCAGAGAATCTTCGTTTGGGTGCGGACGTTGTTGTGGATTCTGTCAATCCCATTAGCATCACGCGCACGGCTTGGCAGAATGTCGCGGCGCAAGCAAAAGTCCCTTATATCGAAATTGAGATAGCCTGCTCCAATTTACAGGAACATCGTAACCGCGTCGAATCACGCCAATCGGATATTTCCGGTCACAGATTACCTACTTGGAACGAGGTTGCAGAACTGCAATACGAGCAATGGAATACCGACCATATAGTACTCGATACCGCTGGACATTCAACCAATGAAAGCATTTCACATCTCTTCAATGCGGTGGACAAATTGTGCATAAATCGTAATTAAAACCAAATAACAGCAAGATGACGAGGCGCGTGCGTGGTTGCGTGTCATAATGTTTTCATGCCTCAAGAACCAGAAGCAAAGACGACTCAAAAACGGCCACATTGGTCGTCCATCAGGTTTAATGGCTGCTTTAATGGCTGCGGCACAGGTTGTTGCTTGGGCGCAGTGAGCGCACCGTTTTTATTCTTCTTGTCCTTGGAAGTTTTATATCGTGTTGCAGGCGACTTCGATGCTGAAGGTGTTCCGTTTTTCTTGATTATGTCCGTGCTGGTTGGCGGCATTGTTGGCTCAATCGCTTATCCCATTCTCCGAACTGCCGGCCTGCTCCTCATCGCCAAAATCAAGAACAGGTTAAAGCGTTAATAAATGCACCATATCAAAGCTGATTAACAGCAGGACGGCAAGGCGCTGAGTCCGACCACCTGCAGCCCTGCGCTTTGGTCGTTCCTCTTGTCGCTCCAGCGTCGGGTGAACTTGGTCGTTGTGTGAATATTGGCGTCTTATTGATGCTCTGAAAAAAGGAAAAAATGCGGCCACGTCTCATTTTTTCCTTTTTCTCTACGGTTCATTCATTGATATAATTCAATGCTATGAATCTAAAAAGCATTGTCCATTGGTCTGCCGTTCCGTTGCTTGCAGCGCTTGCAATTCCGGCCAGCGCGCAAACTTACGCTTATCAGAACCCGCAGGCGCCGCTTGAAACGCGCGTTTCCGATTTGATGAGTCGCTTGACGAGCGACGAGAAAATCTCGCTGCTGTCTGGAACTGGGTTCACCACGCAACCCATTGCGCGCTTGAACATTCCCGCGATGGGAATGGCCGATGCCGGACAGGGCGTGCGCGGCGGCATGGACTCTACGCTTGGGCCGGCAACGGCATTTCCCTCCGGCGTGGCGATGGCTTCGACGTGGAATCCTGCTCTTATCGGGCGCGTGGGCGCTGCCATTGGAATCGAAGCGCAGAACAAAGGCACCGGCGTTCAAGTCATGCTTGGCCCCGCCGTCAACATTCAGCGTTCGCCGCTGGGCGGACGCAACGGCGAGTATTTTTCCGAAGACCCGTTTTTGGCCGGAAAGTTGGCCGTGTCCTATATTCGCGGCATGCAAGGCACCGGAACCGTTGCGTGCATCAAACACTTTGCTGCCAATAACGAAGAAGCCGACCGCTTCACCGTCAATGTTTTGGTTTCCGAACGAGCGTTGCGCGAAATCTATCTGCCCGCTTTTGAAGCCGGAGTGAAAGACGGCGGCGTGTGGACGGTGATGTCGTCCTATAACTTGGTGAACGGGCAACATTCCTCGGCGAACCCGTATTTGTTGACCGATGTTTTGAAACGCGGCTGGGGTTTCAACGGCATGGTAATGTCGGATTGGGGCGGCGTTCACGAAACGGCTCGCGTTATCAACGCCGGCAACGATCTCGAAATGCCAGGCGGCAGCTTTCTGGCGCCCGCCAAAGTTCAGGACGCCCTCGCGCGCGGCCTTACGACTCAAGCGCAAATCGACCAGAACGTGCGGCGCATCGTGCGCACGATTTTGCGTTCCAGCATGATGAACAGTCCGAAAACACCCAATCCCGCGCTTGTCAACTCCGCCGCCAGCCGCGAAGTCGCGCTGCAAGCGGCACAAGAAGGTATCGTGTTGCTCAAGAACGAGCGCCAAACCTTGCCGCTGAATGCTTCCAAAATCCGCTCGATTGCCCTGATTGGCCCTGCCGCACGAGAAATGCAAATCGGTGCGGCGGGCAGCCCGGGCGTAGACCCATTGCGTTCGGTCGGGCCGCTCGAAGGTCTTCAAAGTCGCGTTGGCGCGGGCGTGCAGATTCGCGTTGCGACCGGCGATGCCAGCGGAACCGCCTTCCCATCGAGTACTCTCATGGCGCCTGGCACGAGCAACGCGGGCTTTAGCGCCGAATATTTTACCAACAAAAACCTTGATGGCACGCCAACTGTTCGACGCACCGATGCGCAAATCAATTTCACGCGCGGGCCTGAAGGGGTCGGCCCGGACAACTGGAGCGCACGCTGGACAACGGTTCTCACGCCGCGCACCAGCGGCACGACGACGTTTTTCTTTCGCGCCGATGACGGTTGCCGCTTGTTCCTCGACGACAAACAAATCATCGACCACTGGCAGGACAGCGGCGCCAACACGCAAACTGCGAGCGTGCAACTTCAGGCGGGACGAAAATATCAACTGCGCGCCGAGTACTATCAAGGTGGCGGCGGCGCGGTCGCTCAACTGACCTGGGCGGAACCGGGCGCCCGGCCATACGCCGATGTCATTGACCTGGCGCGCAGCAGCGATGTCGCCATCGTGTGCGTCACGACGCGCGGCACCGAAGGCGAAGGTCAGGATCGACCTTCGATGGCGTTGCCCGACAATCAAGACGAACTGATCCGTCAGGTCGTAGCGGCCAATCCGAAAACCATCGTGGTGTTGAACAATGGCACTCCCGTTTCAATGCCTTGGTTGGCTTCAGTTCCGGCGTTGGTCGAAGCGTGGTTTCCCGGACAGGAAGGTGGACGCGCTCTGGCGGCGGTTTTTTTTGGCGACGTGAATCCGTCCGGCCATTTGCCAACGACGCTGGGCGCGCGACGCGAAGATTATCCCGACTACCCGAACTTTCCGGGTGATGGTCGTAATGTTCGCTATGCAGAAGGCATTTACGTCGGTTATCGCGGCTTTGACAAGCGCCAGATTCAGCCGCTGTTCCCGTTCGGTTACGGCCTGAGTTACACGACGTTTCGTTTGTCGAATTTGCAGTTGTCGTCACCCACTTTAGTTTCAGGTGGACGTGTAACGGCGAATGTGCGAGTGACCAACACCGGCCAGCGCGCCGGAGCGCAAGTCGTGCAGCTTTATGTGTGCGACCCCAATCCCAAAATCGACAAGCCCGTGCGCGAGTTGAAGGGTTTTGCCAAAGTCTTTTTGCAGGCTGGCCAAAGCCAAAACGTGTCACTGCAACTTTCGCCGCGAGACTTTGCGTGGTGCGATGTAAGAGCCAAAGGTTGGCGCGCCAATGCGGGAACCTATCAAATCGAGATCGGCGATTCGTCGCGCAACTTGACGCAACGCGCCACGGTTCGCCTGGCGGATTATTTCGAGCCAATTCCCTTTATGCGCGACGACGTGCCGTTGCCCACACCGGAAACGGCTCCCGACCTGGCGTTTGGAAAAAGGGCGTTCGCTTCGTCGCAGCAAGAGCAAAACAAGCCCGAATTCGCCTTTGACAACAACCTGGAAACGCGCTGGGGCAGCGATTTTCTCGACAATCAATGGCTCGCCGTCGACTTGGGTGCAACACAGAAAATCGGGCGCGTTTCCCTCACCTGGGAAGACGCCTATGCCAGCGAATATCGAATCGAAGTCTCGGGCGATGGCCAAAATTGGCGCTCGGTTTACAGCACGACGCAAGGTCAGGGCGGCGACGAAGACATTTCTTTTGCGCCCGTTCAAGCGCGTTTTGTGCGCGTGTTCTGCGTCAAGCGCGCTACCACCTTTGGCTCGTCACTGCGCGAGTTCCATGTCCGCGCCCCCAAATAAGTCACCAAAAAGCGACACGCTTGCCATGTTTTGAGTGCATGGCAAGCGTGTCGCTCAGGTATCGAGTACTCGATACGTCACGTTTTGATGCGCGTAGCAAGATGCGTTTGTGTTGGAAGTTGGTAGTGGCTCAACAAGGCACTATGCCCGACTTTTAAAACTTACGCTTGTGGATCGCTCGGTCTGTTAGCGCCGGATAAAATCAGGTAGCATGAAGCGTGTGTTTTGGCGGAAGGATTTCGCGCGTGAAAAGGTAATCAATGAAAAAAAGTGTGTCGGTTGATGGCGCGTACCTTTGTTATTTTGCGGCTTTGTTGGTTTTTGCGTTGTCTTTGGCGGTTTTTTCTGCGCGCGCGCAGGCCGATCCGCGCGACTATTTCCGTATCACGGTGGTGGATGCGGACACGGGACGCGGCGTGCCTTTGGTCGAACTCAAGACGACGAACGAGGTGCGGTTCTGGACGGATAGCAACGGCATTGTCGCCATCAACGAGCCGGATTTGATGGGGCAAAAGGTTTATTTTCATATCAGGAGCGACGGTTACGAGTACTCGAAAGATATGTTTGGCAATCGCGGCGTGGCGTTTCAGGTCACGCGTGGCGGACAAGAACAAATCAAGCTCAAGCGATTGAACATCGCGGAACGGCTTTATCGTATTACCGGCGCGGGAATCTATCGGGATAGCGTGTTAGTTGGCGCTCTAGTTCCGCTGAAGCAGCCTTTGCTCAACGGCCAGGTGATGGGACAAGACACTGTGATGTCGACGCCTTATAAAGGCAAGATTTTCTGGTTATGGGGCGATACCAATCGGCCTTCGTATCCTCTGGGCAACTTTTCCACATCGTCAGCCACTTCTCTGCTGCCTGGTCACGGCGGTCTCGATCCGAGCGCCGGAATTGATTTGACATACTGGGACGATTCTGAGGGTTTCAGCAAGAAAATGATGCCGATGGAAGGTGGAATGCCGGTTTGGATGGGCGGACTTTTCTCGCTGCGCCAGGCGAATGAACAGGAACTTCTGTTCGCCAGATACGCGCAGGTGAAAAGTGATTCGCAGGTCAACGAGCAAGGGCTGGCACTCTTCAACGACGACAAAGCGGTTTTCGAGAAAGCGGGCGTTTTCAATGCGGCGCTGCTGCCAGACGGTCATCCTTTTCAAGCGACGGCGAACGGGCAAAGTTACCTGTACTTTCAGCCTTCAAACTCGTCCGAAGCCGCGCCGCTGTTGCGCATCCACGCCGACAAAGCATCCATACTCGACCCGCAAACGTATCAATCATTCACTTGCCTGCCTGCGGGCGCGCGCTACGACAAAGCGGCCACGCGGCTGGATCGAGATGCCAGTGGAAAACTGATTTACAATTGGAAAACGAATACGCCGCCGTTGAATCACGATCAGCGCCAGGAATTGATCGCAGACGGCAAAATGACGGGCGCAGAATCGCTTTTCCAACTGCGCGACATCGAGACGGACGCGCCGATCCAATCGCATGGCGGCTCAGTCTTCTGGAATGCCTTTCGCCATCGCTGGATTATGATTTCCGGTCAGGCGGGAGGCTCGCCTTCGTATCTGGGCGAACTGTGGTTTGCCGAAGCCGATACGCCCGTTGGCCCGTGGGTTTATGCCAAAAAGATTTTGACACACGACAAATACACCTTTTATAACCCGACGCAGCATCCTTTCTTTGACCAGGACAACGGACGCCTCATCTACTTCGAGGGCACTTATACCAGTACTTATTCTGGCAACGACGACAAAACGCCGCGCTACGATTACAACCAGATCATGTATCGCCTCGCTCTGGACGATGCGCGCCTTGCCCTGCCCTCACCCGTGTACGCGTTGAAAGAAGCTAACGGCGCAAACAGTGACGCGATGCGCGAAACCATCGCAGCGCGCCACCAATGGAATCAGGTGACGAGCGTTGCTTTTTTTGCGGTTCCGACCACACGTCCGCACGCCGGATTGATACCAATTTACGGCGCGACTTCCAATTCTGGTACGGATAAAAGCATGACGTTGCAAACAAGCGCGTCCGCCGGAGAAAAGCCGTTGTTCTATGCTTTGCCGACGAATGCGACAAGTGACGAAAAACCGTCGCCCGCCGTTGTGCCACTCTGGGAATACCACGACGCGCGCGACGGCAAGCGTTGGTATTCCACCGATGCGAACGGGCAGACAGCGACCATCACGCACGCGGCGACCCCTTTGTGCCGTGTCTGGCGGAACCCTTCGACAATCCTCGCTCTGGACACGGAAACAAAAGCCGAAACGACACCATAACGGCGAGGCATCTCAACGCTCCGTCTTGGCGCAACAGGCCAGCAACAAAAAGGTGCCACGAATAACTTGAATTGTTGTGCCACACAACTCGCTTCCTGAAACTTTGGGCGCTATCGAGTACTCGATTTCCAAAATGTTCTTTTTGTTGCTTTGATTTTCGCTGTTAGAAATCACGGCATCGAGTCTCTTCCATAGACATAATATCTTGTTGATATATTTTATATACTTCAGCAAGTTTCAAATGACTTGGAGGTTTTCGCATGAGACGAGTTATCGAACGTGTGCTGGAGGTTGCTAAAGCGGAAGTCGGCGTGCGCGAAGAAGGCGACAATATGGGGCATCGCGTCAACGAATATCAGCGCGCCGATACGTTGAGCGGCGTGGGTTATGCGTGGTGCGCCTCGTTCATTTCATGGTGTTTCAAGCAAGCGGCGGACGATATTCCGTATTGCTATTCGGCGTCCTGCGATGTGGTTGTGGCGTGGGCACGCAGTCAGGGCGTGTTGCGCGAAACGCCCGAAGACGGCGATGTGTTTCTGCTGATGGCGCGCGGTTCACAATACGATGCCGTGCATACCGGCTTAGTTATCAAAGTTAATGGCGCGGTTTTTCACACGATTGAAGGCAACACCAACCTGACTGGTTCGCGCACCGGCATCGGCGTCTGCGCCCTCAAGCGCACCAATGGCGACCGTTACAGGTTTGTGCGCTGGAGTGACCTTCACCACGAAAAAGGCGAAGTCGCGCTGCCGCCTTACAAAGTTTTGATGGGCGATCAACTCATCGAAAGCCGCATGGTGGGCGCCGCGACCTTTGTGCCGGTTCGTGAATGGGGCGAAGCGTTGGGCTTCGATGTGCAGTGGAACAACGACAAGCAAATGCCGCTCTTCGACGGGCGCGAAGTTCCCGTGCAACTTCATAAACTCGACCGACGCGGCTGGGCTTGGGTCAGAGCATTATCCGAGTTTTCCGGCTTGAAGTTGGAAGTCGATGTAGACAATCGCACGGTGCGTGTTCATCGCTGAAACCGGCACTTATCGAGTACTCGAAAGTCGGGTATAAACGCCAAAATTGCACCTGTGACGCATCTCATCATAACACTTGATGTGCTCTGTCCCTCTTTTTGAACCCGGCGTTTCTTCCCTTCACCGACCTATTATAATCCTGAGAATCAGTTTGAAAACTCTATGAAACGCTCTCAAAGTGGGAGTTTGTCATTCTGAGCGTAGCGAAGAATCTAACTTCAACAAGATTCTTCGCTACGCTCAGAATGACAAACCCTGAGTTTCTGGTGCTGTTTTCTACTTTGCAAACGGATTCTGAGAGTGTCCTCTGAAAGTTGAACAGACAAAGGGAAATCATGCGCATTCGCGTTGCACTCGAAACGAACGGGGAAACACACATCCCGCTCAACCACCAGCATTTTCTGACAGCGGTCGTATATCGCTTCCTCGAGTACTCGAACCGTGATTACGCCGCCTTTTTGCACGGCGAAGGCTACGCGCCAGACGAAGATGACCATCGTCGTTTCAAGTTGTTCTGCTTTTCGCCGATTCAACCAACAAAAATACTCTCAATGTGTTTCATGATATGAGTGAAATCGTGTTATAATGGCGTCCAACGCAGCTTCTACGCATTGGATCAACTCCATATAAAACGAAGGAGAATATATTATGAGACTTCATTTTCAACTGACGCCTAATACGCAGATTGTGCCATTCGAGTATCAGCATTTTCTGGCTGGCGCGTTTCACAAGTGGCTTGGCGACAACGATTTGCACGACGGCATCAGTTTGTATTCGCTGTCGTGGTTGCACGGCGGTGTAACGATGCGCAACGGAAAGCGCATTGAAGGCGGACTGGATTTCCCTGACGGCGCGCTCTGGTTCGTGTCTTCGCACGATGAAAATCTGCTGCAAAAAATTGCGGATGGAGCGATGCGCAATGGCGAGGTATGTTGCGGCATGAATGTCACAGAAGTTCGCGCGCAACGCACGCCGGATTTTGGTTCGCGCTTTTGCTTCAAGGTCGGAAGTCCAGTCTTAGCGCGCTCCAAAGAAGTTGATGGACGCGTCACGCATTTTTTGCATTCCGACAAGGAAGCCGATGAAGTCCTGACGCAAACTTTGCGGCACAAAATGGATAAAGCCGGTTTGGGTGAAAGCCACAAAGATGTCAGAGTTCGATTTGATCGCGCTTATCGCGGCGCGCGCACCAAATTGGTGACAATCAAAGGCATCGGCAACCGCGCCAGCGTGTGTCCGGTGATTGTCGAAGGCACACCCGAAGCGGTGCAGTTCGCGTGGAACGTCGGTGTCGGACACCTTACCGGCAACGGTTTCGGGAGTTTGCTTTGAAAAATCTCGCTCAAGAGATGGAACCAAGCCGTTGGCTATGGTATCTTATAAGCACAAACGTTCCTGCGTCTCGAAGAGCCGCTCAACGACCTGTCGTGCTGAAGTGTTGTTCCAACAACCGTCCTCTGGGCTGGGCACGAATAGAGACGCAGGTCACCTTTTCCTCAACTTTCCCAACGCGTCGGCCCAATAATGGTGTTGCTTGGACTCTTCCGAATCGCTTGCAGTGCGCTTTTAACTTCCGCTTCGGAACGCTTGCGCGCGTTCCAAGACAGAGCGTAAGCCGTCACATCGGCCAACTGAATCAAGTCGCTCTTATGCGACGGATAAACGCTGACTTTCAAATTTGGGTTTCCACACTCACGCGCCATGCGCGCGACATCGCTCTTGAACCGCAGTTCTTCCTTCCTACCCAAATCTTCATCGTCGCACCACAAGCGATGAAGCGCGTGACGCGGCATAAATTGACTCAGCAGCCTTTGGGTCGCAAGCGAGATAAAAGCCGCCTTTGTTGCTGGAATAGTATGCGACGCGGCTTTGTCGATGAGCAACGCACCGACGCAAAAATCGAGTTGCAAGCCCACGTTCAAAACTGCCGCCAGCTTTTCGCCTGTCGCTTTGCTGCCACGAAACTCCTCGTCTTTCTTCATGCCAAATCTCGGACGCAACTCCGCAAAAAGTTCGCTCAACTGGTCGGCATCGTGAACCGCGACGACACAAGGCACATACAAAGGTATTTCGCTATTTCTGTCAGTCGTCCCCGACCAGTCCAAGCCGCCATACAAAATTTCTTACCCTCCACTTTCAAAACAAAAGCACATGAGGTTCGATTAGAAAACTTCTTGTTCCGACCCGTCAAAGTCGCCCTTGAGCGATTGAATTTCAATTCCTTCATCTGCCGACAAAATTATAAAGGCACTCCATCAATAGCGCAAGTGCGCTTTGCGTGTGGATAATGGGATAAATTTCAGTTATTGTTAAGAACAAGACGCTTTTGGGAGTTTGCTTTGAAACTTGATTTATCAATGCTGCGCGCGGCACCCGATTTTTCATCACGCGCTTTCCTCTCAGTTGATGCGCTCGCGCCTCTTTCGATGGTGGCGAAGATGCCGGGCAAGTATTATCGCAGTCAACCGGAGCCGACTGACGGAATGTTGTTGGCGATGCTGGAAAACGCATTGGGTTGGCATATTTCGACTAAAGAGCGCGATGCGCTGCTTCGAGTACTCGCACACCGTCACCAACAAACGGCACAACGCAGTGGCGTTGGTTTCGGTAGCATTTTGCAATGGCACGTTCAAATTGTGGCGCGCGAGATTCCTGATTCGATGCACTACGATGATTTGTGGGCGCAACATCTGCGCGGTTCCAGCTTCCCCGATGGAAGTCGCAACTATGACAGCGCGATGATTCCTTTGATGAACGCCAAGCGACGCGGCGACATTACCACTGGCGACACCGCCGACGCGCGACGCGAACCCGAATTGCTGCACGATTTTCAAAAGGGCGACAAAATTAACATCGCGTTGCTGCGTCCACACTTCCCGCAGTATTATGCTTCGCCAACACCGCGAGAATACATCGTTCCCGACAAAGCTTTTCGTTTTACGGTTGCCACTTCGCCTGCGCTGATGCCTTTGCTTGAAGCGGCAATCGCAAATCCTGCCGCGCCTCTCTATCTCGGTTCAAACGACGGCTGGGTTGATGCGGCTTGGGAGGTTTTATGACCAGCGCGCCGACGCTTTTCGATGAAGTGCAACCGCAAGCTGCACCGCTTGATTTGCCGCTTGCGCACCCTTACGCGCGTTATGGTTTGGCAGTTGCTCTCGTGCAAAGCCAGTTGCAAGTTCACGAGTTGAACGAAGCCAGCTTGCGCGAAGCCCTTGCGCAATCTATTGAAAGCGGCTTGGAAAGCTTTCGCATGAGAACCGGCGACAATCCATCGCGTACTCGATTGTTGCAATTCTCGCCGATTCCTTTCGCTGACTTACAAGCTGACGCAAGTCTGATCCAATCATCGGGTCTGGCTGCCAAAGGCATTTACATCCTTCCAACTGTTGTTACAACTGACGGCAATGCCAAAGACACTTGGAAAAACGCGACAGAAGTTGTCAAGAAGTTGCGTGACGGCAACGCCTTTGACGACCGCGAGAAGTTCAGCCGTTCGTTCGCACCGACAACGGCAAAAATCAACAACGGAACGGCCTCGCAAACTGAACCGAAAGGTTCGTTGCTCGAAATTGCGTGCGCGCTTGTTACGACGCTGACGCCGCTCAAGCCCGCTGCCTGGCCAGGACAAAACACTGTCATCATTCCCGATTTGCCGATTGAAGAACTGAGAGCCTTTGTTGCACTTTTTCAACGGATGCTTACCTCAAATCTGGGCGGCAACTTGATGGAAGCTCAGTTGAAAGAAGTCAAGCCGGTTGATGAAAGCAAGCCGAAGCGAGTGTCAAAGAAACCGACGAAAGAAGCTGTAGTTAAGTCGGAGTTTCGCCGCCCTCGTTTGCACAGCGGCAATTACCCTTATGCGCCGCGTGATGCCGCTGTCTTCGGTACTGTCGGTTTGCTGGGTGCAATTGGGCGCTGGGCGCGTGAGGCAAAACAAACCTACGATGCCGAACGAGTACTCGAATCTCTTGCGGGACGCCCGCTTTACATCGTTTCCTACGACAAGATTTCGCAGGTGCGTTTCGGGCATCATGTTGTCAGTCTGGCGCTTAATGGTCGCCTGTCAGAAATGATTGACAAGTTGTGGCTGGAAACCAAGTTGTATTCCGATTTGGATTCGGCCATGACAAAGCGTGATGCACCGTCGTATCAATTGTTTTATTTGCAAACCAGTCGTTTCTTGCAGCAGTTTTCCGCGCCCGCCTTCGCCGACTTTTTAGCGACGCGCGCCGAGTATCCATCGGAGCTTCGGCCACTTTTCGAGGAGTATTTTCAATTTATGGACAAAGAAATTGTGCAGTCGGCGGGTGCGCTGGGACAATGGCTCAATCGTACCGCCTACTTCGTCGCGGACGGAGAAGTTGAGGCCAGTGCCGGCGACCGGCGCGGCAAAGTTGCTAAAGCCAAAGCAAAGATTTTGATCGAGTTTGAAAGCGCAGCCATGAGCGCAAAGAGTCCGCAGGATTTGTTGTTCCGCCTTTCGACGCGTTGCGGACGTTTGCTGCAAGACGACGCGCCTTCGGATGCCAAACGTTTCATGGACGCCGTTGCATCGGAAGAAATTACACAACTCGCCGCGACGCATTTGCTCATCGCTTATATGAGACTGCGCGCGCCTCGTCCACAAACCGGAGAACCTGCAACCGCGCCGATTGAGGTTCAAGCCGAAGTTGATAACGCGCTGCCATTTGACAATTGAATACGACTGCACAAGCTGTATTTCTGCAAAGGAACTTATGGAAATCAAAGGAATCTTGGTCACGCTGGTTGCGCCGATGAGCGATCATATCGCCAATGGCGGCGAGAAAGTTTTGGGCAACGCGTCGTCCATCAAACGCCGTCCCGATGGGCGCGTTTACATTTCGGGACAGATGCAGCGTCACGCGCTGTTCTCGGCCATTGAACGCCTCAACCTCACCGACGACAACCGCGACGCGACGTACGTTTCCAACGGCGACGGCGTGACAACAGTTATCGAAAACGATTTGCGCGCCGATTTGGGCGGCTTTCTACAAACCTCGAAAGAAACTTATTCGGGACGACGCACTGCACCGATCTCGGCGACGCCAGCCGTTGCGTTGGGAGAAAGTGAAACCGGACGCGATTTGTTGATTCGCTTGAAGATGAATCAGGACAAGGAGAGTACGCGTGATCAAGCATTGGCGACACGCGAGTACTCGCAAGAAGACGCGATGCTGATGAGTTTCTTCGTTGATGCGGGAACTGTTGGCATCCGCAAAAAGTTTCGCTACGAAAACGAGTTGCACCTGGAAACGCAGTACGTCAAGCACATTGATTCCGCCGAGCGTTTGCGCCGTGTGCGCCTGGCTCTGGAAGCCACAAGTTGCCTGACGGATTATGCGCAGCAAGCGCGCAACGCGACTTCGGGCGAGCCGCAACGAGTACTCATTGTTTTCGACACACGCCTTTCTCGCAAAGCCGCGCGCTATTTCAAAGCGAGCGAGATCGAGCGCGCCAACATCTTGCGCGAACTTGAAGCGCGCCACGCGACTTACTTTTTAGGCGATGACACAACAAAAGATGGCAACAGCGTTTTTCAGGCTTACGAACAAGCCTTGGTGTTTCTGTCTTCAAAGGACAACTCGTTGTTCGATCCTGATCCAGAAAACAAGAAATTTGTTTCAACGGCTGATTTTGAAAGTGGTATCAAATAGTTTGTCGGGGCGCGCGAAAGCGCGTCCCGTTTTCGTTATGGAACTCCTGGCAAAAACCGACGGCACAACACTGAAACAACACACGCAAGATGTCCGCGATGAAGCGGCATCTCTGGTAAAGGCTCGTCCGTTTGTCGCTCACAAATATCAACAGCGCACCGGACACGATTTAGCTTCGTTGCTGGACGAAAGCGCGCGTTGGCATGACGCGGGGAAAGAACACTCCAAGTGGCAAAACGCTTGTCGTGCCGATTACGAAGAATCAAAACGAACAGGACGTAATTGCGGAACACATTTGCGTCGTGCCGGAATACGTCACGAAATTGCGTCTTTGGCTTTTATGAAAGATCGCGGCGCGCAACTTCCGCTTTGTGGCTGGACAGCGGTTGCCGCCCATCATCGCAAGTTGGCAGAACGCCATGAAAAGCGTTGGCAAGACGACGCGCGGCACGCCGACTTTTGGCATCAATTCAAGATATTCGCTTCGCGCTTCGATGCCAGCGACCGCGAAAGCTTTGATCGAGTACTCGAAAAACGTTATGAATACGATGGCCCGCGCGCCTGGCTGCAACTCGCCGATGGACGCGCCAGTGCCAAAGAAGGCGGCGACGTGCTGCCGCAGTTAGAAGAGTTCCGCTACAACTTTCCGCATGACAAACCGCGCGGCGTTCAAGAACTCATCACTCGAATCTGGGACAAACCATTCGCTATTTTGCGCGCGCCAACCGGAGCCGGAAAAACCGATGCCGCGCTGTTGTGGGCGCAACATCAAATTAAAGAAAACCGTGCCGACCGTTTAGTTATCGCCATGCCGACGCGATTCACTTCTAACGCGCTCTCAATTGCAGTTGCCGACAACCTGAGTGCGCGCGGTTTATATCATTCGAGTGCGCACTTTGTCGAAAAGGAGCGCAGAGAGAACGCGGATGATTTCGATAAAGACGTGTTTGAGAAGGAGATGCTGCTCGCGCGTTTGCTGGAAACGCCTGTCACCGTAACAACGCTCGATCATTTGTGCATTGCATTGACCGGAGCGCGCGAAGACCATCACGGCATTTTCTGGGGTTTGTCGCATTCGTGTGTTGTCATTGATGAAGCCGATTTTTATGACGACTTCACGCAGCGCAACATGATTGTGCTGCTTCACGCGCTTCGAGTACTCGATGTTCCGGTTTTGGTGATGAGCGCGACCGTTCCCGAATCGGCGCGCGAACTTTATGCGCTATCAGGCTTTGAAGCAAAAGAAATTCACGAAGACGCTTCCGACACTGACCGCGTGCGTTGCCGCATTGAGCGTAAAGGCCGCGTGCGTGTGCCGGAAGACATCGAAGAGATTTTGCGTTTGGTCGACGACGATGCGCCGTTGATTATCTACGCCAACACAGTTGAACGCGCGCAGGCTTATCGCCAATGGTTTGAAGACAATAAGTTTGATGAAGAAGATGTTGTGCTGTACCATTCGCGCTTTTGCGAACCGGACAAGGTAGAGATTGAGCAAAAGCTGTATAAGATGATGGGACGAGAAGCCTGGAAAAACGGCACGCAACGCGGCGTCGCCATCTTGACACAGATTGGCGAACTCAGCGTCAACATCAGCGCCGATCAAATGCTTTCCGACCTTTGTCCGATTGACCGTTTAACTCAGCGTGCTGGCCGACTCGCACGTTTTAAAGAACGGTTTGATGGACAAGAAAATGTCATTGGCAATTTATATGTTGTGCTGCCAACGAAAAGCGGCGAAGAACCGGAAGATGAGTGGTATCCCGCGCCTTACGGAAATTTCATCGGCAACAAATGGCAACTGACCCATGTATTACGTCAATCGAATGAGAAATTGGAAGACGGCGATTACTCACCGCGACGCTTCGCTGATTTAGTAAACGAACTTTATCCTTCAGCTACATCGCCTTCACCTCGCGCTCGTGACAATGCGCGTGCGCTTGAGAATAGTTTTGTCAACAACTGGCTTATTACACAATTCGCTGAATTGGAAAGCGAAGACGACGAACAAACTCACATCTGGAAGAGCCGTGACATCGCGCCGCAGCAAACGGTCTATGTTGGCGTCGAGATTTCAACGCATATCAGCAACGACACGCCGTCTCTCGATTTGAGTAATCGCTTCAAGTTCCGTGAGTGGCAGCTTAAACACGGTGTTCAGATTTATGGTTATCAACTTGCCAAAGCCATCGAAAACAGCGCCGTTGAAAAAAGAACATTCAACATTGGTGAAGACAGCGAAATCGTTTATCTTGTGAATGTCAATTATTACGACCTCAATTATGGCTTGCGTCTCAACCGCGAAACCTTCGAGGAAGAACAATGAGTGAAGCGACACTTCCCACTTTCACTGGCACGCAGGTCAACTACTACGGCATTTGTTGGCGCAAGCTGTGGTTGTTTTCGCACGGCGTCGAGATGGAGCGAGAAAACGAGAACGTGCAAATCGGCAGAACGGTGGGCGAAAGTTCTTACAGCCGCGAGCGCAAAGAAGTCAACATCGACAATCGTATTGTGATTGATTGGGTCGAAAGTCGCGTACTCGATGATGGAACGTTGCTCATTCACGAGACCAAGAAAAGCCGCTCCTTTGACAGCGCGCATCGCTTGCAAGTGTTGTATTACCTGTTTTATCTCAAAGCCAAAGGTGTGCAGGCGCGGGGCGAAATTGACTATCCGCTGATCAAGAAGACTGAAAGCATTGAACTGTCGCCGGAAAGCGAAATTGAAGTGATTCGAGTACTCGATGGCATCAAAAGCGTGGTTGAGCAACCGCAAGCGCCGCCGCGCTTAACCAACAAACGCTTGTGCGAAAAGTGTGCTTACTTCGAGCTGTGCTGGTCGTGAAATTCACCGCAGAGGACGCGGCGGTCGTAGAGAGAAGAATGTGAATGGATGGGAGGCAACGACAAATCAAAGTTATCGCTTCTTCCACGCGTTTTTCTCTTGAACTTCCTCAGCGTCCTCTGCGAACTCGGCGGTGACAAATGAAGCGTCAGTATTTTATTTTCTCGAACGGGCGTTTGTTGCGCAAACAAAACACGCTTTATCTGCATCAATACGCCGAAGAGCGCGAAGATGGCGACGACGTTTCGCTCGAAGACGCGGCGGAGCAGAACGGCTGCGTGCTGGAAGACGACGGAAGTGACGAGTTACAAATGACGAGTGACGAGTCCGAGGATGAATCGAGTACTCGAATCACGCTCGAAGATGATGAAGCTCCACTCAAAACGGAAAACTCAAAATTGAGCACTGAAGAATCGCCTCGCGCGGTTCTGCAAAAGCGTCCGATTCCGGTGGAAGACATTGAGGCGCTTTATTTGTTTGGCGAAATGGACATCAACACCAAGATGCTCAACTTCGCCGCGCGACACAAAATCCCGATCCATGTTTTCAATTACTTCGGCTTTTATTCGGGAACGTTTTACGGTCGGCACGAAGTGAATTCCGGCTTTTTGCTGGTCAAGCAAGTCGAGCATTATTCGAGCGCGACGCATCGCTTGCAGATCGCGCGCGGCTTTGTCGATGGCGCCAGTTTCAACATCTTGAAGAACCTGAAGTATTACGGTTCGGCCAGCCGCGGACGCGATTTGAGCAGCTTTATCGAACGCATCGAAACCGAGCGTTTAAAGATCCTGACGGCGCGCGATATTCCGACTTTGATGGGCATTGAAGGCGCCATTCGCGCGACGTATTACGCGGCTTGGCCCTTGATTTTGTCGCAGCCGTGGGCGGAATTTACCAAGCGCGTCAAGCGCCCGCCGGATAATCCGGTCAATGCTCTGGTGAGTTTCGGTAACGCGATGTGTTACACGCTGGCGCTGGGCGAAATTTATCGCACGCCGCTGTCGCCGCTGATTTCATTCTTGCACGAACCTGGCGACCGTCGTTATTCTCTGAGTTTGGATTTGGCGGAAATCTTCAAGCCGATTTTGTGCGACCGCATCATTTTCAAGCTGATCAACAACGGCGAGATTACGCCGAAACATTTCGATGAAAAGCTGAACTTTTGCTATCTCAAGGAAAGCGGTCGCAAGATTTTTATGCAGGAATGGGATGAGCGATTGAAGCAAACTATTGAGCATCGCAACCTGGGACGCAAAGTTTCGTATCGCCGCCTGGTACGCCTGGAATGTTATAAGCTGCAAAAGCACATCATGGGCATCGAGAATTACGAGCCTTTCAAGATTTGGTGGTGAGGAGGAAAAGAAATGATGAATGATGAATCAGGCTTGGACTTCGAGTACTCGATTGCGTCAGCGTAACGTTTGAATTGCATTCATCATTCCGTATTCATCATTCCGATTATGTACGTGGTTATCGTTTACGACATTGGCGTCGAGCGCGTGAGCAAAGTCTGCAAGGCATTGCGGCGTCGCCTGACGTGGGTGCAGAACTCGGTGTTTGAAGGTGAAATCTCCGAAGCCGATTACGCCAAGATTCAAGTCGATCTGCTGAAGATTATCGAGCGCGAGCGCGATAGCGTGTTGTGCTATTGCATCAATAACCCCAAAGGTTGGGAGAAGCGCGTCATTGGTCAGGAACGCGCTTCCACCGACACCTTTTTATAACGCAAAAAGATTATTGAGTACTCGAATTGCGCTATAATTGTGACAGCGCCGCTATTTCCTGTCGTCGGGTCACGCTTGAAAATACAGCATCGTCGCCCGACGACTGGCAAGAATTTCAACACCGTCATTTCTTTCAACTTTGCCGCCCAAAAGCGGCATTTTTTACCACTCAAAAAGTGGCTTCTAATCGAACCAGTGTGGAATTGAAAGAATAGCGAGATGTAGCGGGTTTGGCATTGTAACCGTTCGTCTTCTAATCGAACCAGTGTGGAATTGAAAGCATCATGTCGTAGTTATTCAAGAGCGATTCAACGGAACTTCTAATCGAACCAGTGTGGAATTGAAAGGGCTGTTTTTGGTGCGCTCCAAGTCGCCGATAACGCTTCTAATCGAACCAGTGTGGAATTGAAAGGCAGCGGGCAAGGGCGTTTACGTCCGCACGCAGCAGGCTTCTAATCGAACCAGTGTGGAATTGAAAGGAACAAAAAGGTTCGCGCAACAATCGAGCACCACCGCCTTCTAATCGAACCAGTGTGGAATTGAAAGAAGAAGGTCTTCGCAACCAGAGCGCGGACGGCGTCTTCTTCTAATCGAACCAGTGTGGAATTGAAAGTTTTGCGCGTTGTTTTGCGTTGGGACGGCTTGATTACTTCTAATCGAACCAGTGTGGAATTGAAAGCTTTCTTACGCGAAGTCTCTTTCAGTTCCTCATTGACTTCTAATCGAACCAGTGTGGAATTGAAAGCATCTTGAAAATGTTTCCACGTCGTCGGAGCCTCAAAGCTTCTAATCGAACCAGTGTGGAATTGAAAGCAAGCGGCAACGGTTCGCTTGTATCGCATGGACAACTTCTAATCGAACCAGTGTGGAATTGAAAGTCAAATCGTTCACCTTTTGCACCTTGAACGGTTTCACTTCTAATCGAACCAGTGTGGAATTGAAAGCGGCCATAAACAACGCCGCGACTTCGCCTTGATTCTTCTAATCGAACCAGTGTGGAATTGAAAGGTCTTTTCAAACACGGCAACGGCTTTTCGCGCCGCGTCTTCTAATCGAACCAGTGTGGAATTGAAAGCAAAGTAACTGGTAAGTCGCCTGTTACCACTTTCCTACTTCTAATCGAACCAGTGTGGAATTGAAAGCACTTGCGCTTATGCGCGCCTTTTCGTCTTTCAACACTTCTAATCGAACCAGTGTGGAATTGAAAGTAAACGAATGTCGTTAAGGTCACGCTCTAACGATTGCACTTCTAATCGAACCAGTGTGGAATTGAAAGCAAAGTAACCGGTAAATCGCCTGTAACAACTTTCCTACTTCTAATCGAACCAGTGTGGAATTGAAAGAACTGCATTAAAGTGCGTGATGCGGCGTTTATCGAGGAGACTTCTAATCGAACCAGTGTGGAATTGAAAGTCATGCAGATGATTCGTTTGGCATCTTCGAGGCGACTTCTAATCGAACCAGTGTGGAATTGAAAGTGAGTTCAAGGGCTTGCGTTCCACTCTTACCGAAATGCTTCTAATCGAACCAGTGTGGAATTGAAAGTGTGACCGTGCCGATAAGATTACCCTTGCTGCTACTTCTAATCGAACCAGTGTGGAATTGAAAGGTGTAGGAAAGAAAACCATCGAAGCGAACCGCGCGCTTCTAATCGAACCAGTGTGGAATTGAAAGTCGAGTAAGCGAGTTTGGGGCGCGGGAGAACTTTCGCCTTCTAATCGAACCAGTGTGGAATTGAAAGCAGCCTATCGCGCAACTGATGGAATCAACCGAGAATCTTCTAATCGAACCAGTGTGGAATTGAAAGCTACAAGTCGCTATCTGGTGAACGATTGTCGCAGCGCTTCTAATCGAACCAGTGTGGAATTGAAAGCTTCGTGCTGTAGCCAAGCTCTTTCCGGCGCGCCTTCTAATCGAACCAGTGTGGAATTGAAAGACGGCGACATTGTGGTTGGCGGGACTTCGGCGGCCTTCTAATCGAACCAGTGTGGAATTGAAAGCATGACGGTTCAGCGATCAATGGTGTCGAAATTGGGAGCTTCTAATCGAACCAGTGTGGAATTGAAAGACTGCTAAAAAGCATTTTACGATTGCGGACAACGGTTCTTCTAATCGAACCAGTGTGGAATTGAAAGCCATCAAAAGCGGAACTGGCGCGGCTAGAGAAAAACTTCTAATCGAACCAGTGTGGAATTGAAAGATGGATTCGATCACGATCAACGGCAAATTGTGCCGCCTTCTAATCGAACCAGTGTGGAATTGAAAGGTTACATAATCGTCGTCTTCGGTTTCGCCGTCTTCGTCTTCTAATCGAACCAGTGTGGAATTGAAAGGCGAAGAAGAAATCGAAGAAAAAGCCGCGCTGGAACTCCTTCTAATCGAACCAGTGTGGAATAGTATGTGGTTTTGGTCATTTAAAGGCACTTTCCCAAGAGCGAAAGTGCTTTTTTTGCATTTGGCGCTTTTGTTGCCAGAGGACAAGAGAAATAGTAAGTTTATTTTTCCAATAGCGCTCGTAGTTCAAAGTTTGCGAGGGATGATGCGCGACGGAAAGATACAATGGAATACAGTTCCTCAGGCTGTCTTTCAGGTGGTTTTATGGCTTCTTCGCAACCTTTCGATTCTTTTTTTCAGCAGAGATCAGGCTCGATGTCTTGTATTTCGAGCAGCGCTTTCCATGGCGCGTCAGATGGCGCGCCAGATGGCACAACACCAAGAGGCACAGCTTCTCTGCCCTTAGATGCTCTACAATCAGAAGCGTTTTTGCCGTCTTCATCGCTGCCGTCTTCGATGTTGTCGGATGCATTGTTGTCGGATGCATTGTTGTCGGATGCATTGTTGTCGGATGCATTGTTGTCGGATGCATTGTTGTCGGATGCATCGTTGTCGAAGCCCTCATTGCAATGGGGTGAATCAAACTTGCAGCTTTCGTCATCGTTGTCTGTGCGCATTTTGCTGACGAGCGCGCCTTCGCCACAACTTGGCGCCAAGATGCTTATTGCAAAGGCAAAAGAAGTCGTGCGTTGTCACGAGATGACAGCGCAAAATGTGGCGCAGGAAACGACCCAACCGATCAACGATTCGAGTACTCGAAAAGACGTTGGCGCGCCTCACAGCCAATGGCACGATGCTACGCACCATGCTCGGCACAACGTTTCGCACGATGGTTTCTATTATGGGTTTGAAGACGGCTCGGCAAGCGCCAGCGCTTTGCCTCCACCGTTTCCGACGCTTGTCGATGCGACGTGCGACGCACCAGACGCACCAGACGCACAAAACAGCGAGCATGATGAAGGTATGCGCCTGCAAAACTTGCTGGAGTGCGCTGGTCATCAGGTCGTGATGTGGCCTGAAGGGACTTCATCGCTGATGAACGCCCAAGACTTGATGGCTTTCGAGATCGTGATTGTGCAGGCTCGACGCAACGCGATGGAAGAATCTTTGGCGCTTTGTCGTTTTTTGCGCGATGCGACCATCGAAGCGGGTGCTTGCTTATTGGTCATGGCGTGCGATGAGCGCGGCAGTGCGGACGCGTCACATCACGCGGCGCAAATGACAGCCGCCGGAGCGGACGGCATTCTCGATGGCGCGGCGCCGCCCTATGAAATCGCGGCGATGCTGCACGCGCTGACGCAAATGGCGCGTTTGCGCCGCGAATTGCAAGTCACGCGCGAACAATTGCGCTTGCAATTGCAAAACGACGACGTGACGAATTTGCTCAATCGCCGCTTTTTCTTTCAAGCGGCCTACCGCGAATATGAACGCGCGCGCCGCACCAAGGCTCACCTGTCGTGCGTGATGATCGGCGTCAACCACTTCCGTCAAATGAGCGAGAATTTCGGTTTCGGTTGCTGCGATGCCGCGTTGCGCGAAATCGCCTGCATACTGCGCGACTTCGCGCGCGACGGCGACATCGTGGCGCGTTTTGGTGAAGCGAAATTCGTTCTTTTGCTGCCCGATACGCCTCATCATCAAGCGTTGCGTTTGAGCGAAGCCATTCAACGCCGAATCGCCACTTACGCGTTTCCCTGGCAAGGACAAGCGCTCCATTTATCCGTCAGCATCGGCGAAGGCACGCGCCACTTGGCGTCTGCTGAAGAAACAGAATTTGATGCGACGGAGTTCGGCGCGAACAACCTGATAATCGCGCCACAAAATGCGGAGGAAAGGAAAATTTCAAAAAGCGAAACGCGCGCTTTCGACGCAGCTATGAAACCTCAGGAAGCACACGCGCCACGCGAACCGCTTTCGACGCGCGAGGAAGTCGCGGCGCTGCTCGAAGAAGCCGACGCTGCGCTTTTCGTCGCTAAACGCGGCGTACGCAATTCTTCGCTGGCCGTCAGCACCGCGTTGAGCTTAACGCTCGAATCGTTCAACTCGTAGGGAATTTGTATGGGAATTTGTAAGGAACTCGCAACACCAGCGACAAAACTTTGCCTGAGCGTTCTACACTGCAATGTCGCACCTTTATCGAGTACTCGATAGCAAGCCGAAGCACCACAGAAATCGCCAAAAACGTGATAAACTGCGTTCACTAATCTCTTGGTGTGTCGCACTATGCGCGCCACAAAGTCGTGAACGCAAGACCATCAAAGCGACTTCGCACCAACGAGAGTGTAGACGACGTTTTTCTTATGCGCCTTTCCTCCAACCACGAATTTTCCGCCGAATCCTTCGCCTTAGCGACACCCAGCAACAGTGAAACTGCGGTGCCGCTGGCAGAGCCTGTCGTGCTGGAACCTGCAGTTAATGAACCGGCAGTTATTGATATTGAACCACAAACCTTAATTTTGGGCGGCATTGAAGAAGACGAGCATTTCGATGTGGCGGCGATTGTGGAGCAGGCGGAAGAAATTTTGCGCGAAGGCCGTCCGCACGACTTCGATGTGCTGGTCATTGGCGGTGGGCCGGGCGGTTATGTCGCAGCGATTCGCGCGGCGCAACTGGGCGCGCACGTCGGCCTGGTCGAGGAACGCGAATTGGGCGGCGTTTGCCTCAATCGCGGATGCATTCCGGCCAAAACGTTGCTGGAGACAGTTGATGTGATGCGGCTTTTGAAGCGCGCTGGCGATTACGGCATTACAACGGGCGATGTGCGCCTGGATTTTGCGCGCATGAACGCGCACAAGCGCGAAGTGATCGCCGATTTGCGCTCTCATGTGGCGCACTTGCTGGAAGAAAATGGTATCGAAGTTTTGGCGGGTCGCGCACGCTTTGTCGATGAACACACCATTGAAGTTTCGAGTACTCAATCGAGTGCGGGAAACAGCGAGGCGCGACAGGTTAGCGCGGTTCACATTATTTTGGCGGTGGGTTCGTTGCCGTCGCGCTTGCCGGTTGAAGGCAACGATTTGCCCGGCGTCGTGACTTCGGATGAATTGTTGTCCGGCGAAGTCGTGCCGCGCGATATTGTGGTGGTTGGTGCGGGCGCGGTCGGCGTCGAGTTCGCTTATTTGTTCGCGCAAATGGGCGCGCCAACGTCGCTGCTGGAACTTTCGCCGCGTATTTTGCCCAGCGAAGACGAAGATATCGCGCGCGAAATGACGCGCGTCTTGTCCGACTTGAAAGTGCGCGTTGCGACGAATGTGAAACTGCAGCGGATCGAGCAAAGCGAAAACGGCTTGCAAGTCGTGTATTCGCAGGAAGGCGAAGAGCGGCGTTCGAGTACTCGATTGGTTTTAATGGCGGCGGGACGAAGCGCCAACACCGAAGGTTTGGGTTTGGACGACATCGGTTTGAAGCACGACAACGGAAAAATTGAAGTGGACGAGCAATGCCAGACAAATATCAGCGGCGTTTATGCGATTGGCGATTGCATACGCGAAGCGGGTTGGGCGCATCTGGCGAGCGGCGAAGGCAAAATGGTCGCCGAAATCGTGACGAAAAATCCGGTGACCGTCGATCTGCGCCATATTCCGAGTTGCTATTACACGCATCCCGAAATCGCCAGCGTCGGGCGCACGAGCGAACAAGCGGAAAAAGACGGTTTCGCGGTGAGGACGGGCGTTTTTCCATTTCGCCAAAATGGACGTGCGGCGAGCGCGGGAGAACACGAAGGCTTTGTCAAAATTGTGGTGGACGACGCGACGGACAAAATCTTGGGCTGCCAGATTATCGGGCCGCACGCCACAGATTTAATTTCCGAAGCGGTGATGGCGTTGAAAAATAATGCGACAATTGACGAAATGGTGAGCGCGGTTCACGCTCATCCAACATTTAGCGAAGCGATTCCCGAAGCCGCGCTGAATGCCAGAAAAAGCAGCAGCTAATGGAATCGAGTACTCGATAAAGGTTGTGCAAGAAAAACTGTTATGAAAGTTCGGATTCAAATTGAAGACGTTGACCAGACGGTGCAGATCGCAAGCGCGGCGGCGCTGCTGTCGCTGTTCAAGCGTGAAGCAGCAAAGCGCGCCCCGTTTTTATTGCGCCCGATTATCAACGGCATGAGCGACCTGACCTTCGCGGCGGAAGCGGTCAAGCGCGATAACGCGCGCGGCGGACGCAACGACACAGTGCCCCACAATGCGCAGCAGTTTCTC
Source organism: Abditibacteriaceae bacterium (assembly GCA_965277285.1). Classification (GTDB taxonomy): domain Bacteria; phylum Armatimonadota; class Abditibacteriia; order Abditibacteriales; family Abditibacteriaceae; genus DASVUS01. The sequence continues at coordinate 1,981,897 of OZ255721.1, forward strand.
GATTGGGCGGTAATGCGCGGCTATGCCACGATTATAGAACCGTAAAAAGTAAGCTAAGCAAAGGCGGTATGAGAAGAAGATAGAGAACAACCGGTTTCTTGTGTTACACTGCGCAAAATCGTCGCGTTTTGTGAGTGAACACAGAAAGTGGCGCGACAAGAAATTTTGCAATTAATTGGCGTTCATTCTTCTCACGGACGATAAAACATGGCAAACGCAGAGCAGGAATCCAGCAAACATCGCAGCAGTGAACCGCAGCACGCACGAAGCAATCGCCGTTTTCGACTTGCCGAAATTTTTGCGGAGGTTAATCCTTCAAAATACGCTGCAACCAGCGCGGCAGAAAATACGGAGTCTGGCGAAGATGAAAGCGATGGCAACTTTGATAGCGTAGACGGTTCAAAGCAGGCGCAACGTCGTTTGGACGAGCGTGCCAGCGCGCTGGGCGTCAAGTTGCCGCCGGTCGCGGGTCAGGATGTGATTGCAACGGCAAACCGTGTTTACGATACGACACCGCGAGCGAGCGTATTGCGTGTGGAAGAAAAGAAAGCCTCCGAGCCAAAGAACAACACGGATGAGGTCGCTCATGAAAGCTCTTCGCCCACCGGTTTTGGTTCGTTGTTGTCACGCTCGCGGGCGCGACGCGATGCCGCACACGATCCCGCAGTGCGCGAACGTTCAGTGCGCAACGTCATGACGCGCACGGTGGCGACGCACGATGAAGTTTTGGAAGGCGAAGACGAAATAGCAGGAAAAAGCGCCGGTAAATTTTCGCCCAGTCGTTTTTTGTCTGGCAATTTTTCGCCAAACACTTTGGCACCAAACGAGACCTTAACGTGGAACGAAGACACCATGGCATCCACACCAGAAGCTTTTAATCCCAACCCGCGCGATAATCGTGGCACGGCGCAGCATAGCGTGGCGCTTCGTGATGCGGCGCTTCGGGGACAAAATACCGATATGCGAGCGACTCCTATGAACATCCATCCGGACAACGAAACGGCTCTTTACTCGGAAATCGAGCAGTTGCGCGGCGGCATGGAAGAAATGTATCGTGTGATGACCGAAATGCAGGAGCGCGGCGACGCGCAGGACAAGGTCTTCAACACGCTTCATGCCGAATTGCAGGACTACAAAAACGACTTCATCTACGAGCACATGAAGCCGGTCGTGCGTCCCCTGCTCTTCTTGTTCGATCATATGGAGCAGTTTGAAAACGAACTGTCCAGCCAGCGAAACCCGACGCCGACCGCGAACGGTGAACGCCGGTTGTTGTCGCCTGAGTTGATGTGCGAAAATATTTCGTTTTTCCGTGAGCAATTGGTCGAAGCGTTGCGCATCTGCGAAGTCACGCCGATGAAGCGCCCCGAAGGCGAAGTGGACAGCCGCTTGCACAAAGTTGTCGATACCATGCCGACCGACGCCGCCGGGCACAACATCATCCAACGCGTGGTGCGCTCGGGTTGGTATCTGAATGGTCGCGTGTTTCGTCCCGCCGAAGTCATTATCGGTTTAACGCGACAATAAAAAATGCAGGCCGCACAATTCGAGTACTCGAATTGTGGCTGGCTTTCTGAATCGAAGCGATCTCGTGCAATGTAATCAAAGGCTAAAAACGTTTGTTTGTCGTTGGGAGAGTGTGTAGAAAGAGCATGATTCATGGCATCTGTTATATGGGCGGGCTTGAGAAATTCTTCCATCCGTTCAAAGTGACAGACTGCGGGTTGGGCGACTTTTCTTACTTTCTCTACAAATTTTCATTGTGACAAATTGGTCTTTGAAACAATGATTTTTTATGAAACGACCTGACTTAAAGTATCTGAATTCCGTTTGTAAGTTCATATGACACAATTCATTATAAAAGCGGCATACGCTCAAGCGCTACACGCTTTGACATTTTCTTTGCCAACTTGGGAGGTGTGCTTTGGGTCGCGCAGTAGGCATTGATTTGGGCACAACCTATACAGCAGTCGCGTGCGTGGATGAATATGGCAAGCCGGTCGTCTTGAAAAATAGCGACGGGCAAACCACCACGCCGTCCGTCGTTTTTTTCGATCCGCCGAATTACGTGGTTGGCGAAGTGGCGCTGCAAAGCACGCTCACCGATCCCGAACGGGTGGTGCAGTTCGTCAAGCGCTTCATGGGCGTCAAAGAACACCGCATCCACGTCAAAAATGAAACGTATTCGCCCGAGTTCATTTCTTCGCTGATTTTGCGCAAAGTGGTGCAAGAAGCGCAGGACGAACTGGGAGAGCAAGTCACCGCCGCGGTCATCACGGTGCCGGCATATTTCACTGAAGCGCAGCGTCACGCGACCTATGAAGCGGGACAACTGGCTGGTTTGAACGTGTTGCGCATCATCAACGAACCGACGGCAGCCGCTTTGTCTTACGGCATTACGCGGCGCGGGAAACGTCGCAACATCCTGGTATATGACTTGGGCGGCGGAACCTTCGACATCACTATTCTGGCTATTGACAACGATTCGCTGAATGTCATAGCGGTCGGCGGTGATCCGCATTTGGGCGGCAAAGACTTCGATGATCGCATCATGAACTTCATCGAAGATGATTTGCGCGAAAAATACGGTTTCGAAATGGGCAACGACGCCAGTCTGGAAGCGGAATTGCGTTTGAAATCCGAAGCTGCCAAGCGCCAACTGACGGCGCGCCAATCGGTACCGATCACGCTGAAAGTGCGGCGCACCATGGCCGCGGGTGCGGGCACGATGGACACCTTTATTCCGGTTCGCGTCGAACTGACGCGCGAAATCTTCGATTCGATGTGCGCCGACTTGTTAACGCGCACGGAATTGATGCTGGAAGCGGTGATGCAGCAGGCGAACATGGGTTGGAACGATATCAGCGAAGCGTTATGCGTCGGTGGTAGTTCGCGGATGCCGATGGTACGCGAAATGTTGACGCGTTTGTCGGGCAAAAGGCCGCTGTTGCACGATCCCGATGAATGCGTGGCGAAGGGCGCGGCGTTGCAAGCGGCTCTTATCGTTAAAGACGATACAGTGGCAAACGTCAGCGTCGGCCATGTGTTGGCGCACTCGCTGGGCGTGGCCACGGTGCGCGATGGACGCACCATTATCGAACACGTTATTCCCGCATTGACGCCTTTGCCCTGCTCGCAAAGCCGCGATGGTTACACGACAACTTTCGATGATCAAAACCAGGTGCAAATTCGTGTTTACGAAGGCGAAAGTACCGATCCGAACGCTCATCCATCCGGCCCGATTGGTGTTTTCAACCTTGACGTGAATCCGCCGCGACCCAAAGGTCAACCAAAAATCAGTGTCGAGTTTCGCTGCGACGAAAACGGGCGTATTACGGCTCTGGCACGCGACCGCGACACCGGCAAGGAAAGCCGCAGTCTGATCGCGTTGACGGGAGCACGTAGCGACATGGAAGTGGAAAACGAAGCGATGCTGCTGTCCAGCGCCGTGATTTCCTAACTGGATGTTATCGAGTACTCGATAAGCGGAACGTTCCGGCAATCAATATAATCGAAGCGTTTTGCCGTTTTCTCAGGTTAGTGATACACTTGCGCCGCTTAAAATTCGCTTGACGAGAACTGCAGTTTCCAGATACATCAGGCGCCACACAAAGGACGTGAATTGGTGAACAACACGACAATACAGGCAAACGGCAGCGGCGCGGCCTCCGACTTCATCGATTTTTATCAATTGCTGGGCGCGGATCAGGAAGCAACGACAACCGCTCTGCGCCGTCGCATCAACGATTTATATACCGAAGCACAAAGCAACCGCGACCATCGCAACCCGGCCAAGCGCCGTCGCTACGAAGCACTTTGCGAACTGTTGCCTTATTGCCGCATCGTTTTGCTCGATCCCGATAAGCGCGTGCGCTACGACCGTTACCGCGAACAGTTTCAAGGTGGCGCCAGCGTGCCCGCGTTCGAAAACATGATGGACGAAATCGCCGGTCGCATTGAAGACGACATGAGCAACGGAACTGGCGAAAAAGTCGGATTGCTGGGTGTTGAAGGCGACGACGATTATTTGCCGGTAACGCCCGATGCTCAAGGCAATATAGGACAAGGCGGACGTGAATCTTCCGGTGTGCCTTTGCCGCGCGAAACGCATTCGCGCGACGTCACGCCGCGGCGCTCGGGATTATTCGACAAACCTTCGCCGCGTTCGGCTGCCACACGCAACGCCAGTTCAACCGAAACTCCGTCTTACACCAGTTCCACGCCGGTGGTAAATGCGTCCGGTAACGCTTCTGCAAACGCCAATTTGCGACAGGAACCTGTTGTGGAGGAACGCGCACCGACGCGTCGCTCATCCGCCACTGGCGCAGGTTTAACGCCTGTCGTTTGGGGTATCATCGCTCTCGTAATCGGGACGTTGGCCGCTCACGATGTTCTCAAAGGCACAACTTGGGATCGTTCTCTGCTCATTGGTGTTGTCGTCGGCGTCATAGCCTACGTCGTCACGAATTCGCTGGGAACGCCTTCTGGTCGCAATCGCGTTCAATAAAACCTGATAAATTCAAAAGCAGAGCGCGTTGATTATGAAAATCAACGCGCTCTGCTTTTTGCCATAACATCGAGTACTCGATGTTATGGCGCTTCGATCATTCATTATTGAAATCTGCAAGCTAATCCGTTCCAGAACCCCAAGCGTCAGCGCGGGGCTGGCGTAGCAGTGATTCCAGCCCCGCGCTGAGGCTTGGAGTTCTGTTATCGTGCTTCTCTAACGTTTTACCCGTTGGCGCCGACGCGTAAGGTTTTAATCAGCGTCGCCAGATGGAGCGGCGAAAAAGAAACGTTGACCGGTTTGCCTTCATAAATGATTTCAAAGCGCGCGTCGCCGATTTCAAAGCCGATGAGTTGCGGCGTGTTGTAAACCGAAACCACAACTAAGAGAGCGCCTTGCACGAGTTGGGTTTCCGCGCTGCGAATTTGCGCCAGATCGGTTTGCCAGATTTCCTTTTGGCGACTGGGATCGCTGCTGCGCATGGTGAAAAGCAAGCGCGAGTTGGTGACGACAAGCGTTCCCGAATTGACGCGCATCCAGCGATAGCCATTCCAGTCTTTTTGCGACATACACAAATTGGCGGCACTTTCCCAGCGCACTTCTTCGTTCGCATGAAGTTGCGCCCGCACGCCATCGTTGCGCAACGCGACATAAGTTTCCTGACCGCTCGGCGCCGTTTGCGTGCTCAGGCGACGGAAGGGTAGATAACCGCCGATCACAGAACGTTTGAGCAGTTCGCTCCATTCGCTCAAGCGTTGCGCGTTCGCGCGATTTTGCGTTTGCTGCCATTGTTCTCTGTCCGCCTGACGCTGGTTTTGCAAGCGTTGCAGTTCGCCTTTAAGAACGCGCGCTTCACTTTCCGTCGGCAATCCCAAGCCGCGACGTTGCCAATCGCGCAAGGCGAGTGATTGTCCCACAGAAGGTCTCAAGGCGACCGAAGTTGTTTTGACTAACTTTTGCAAATCGCCTTTTTCGGTGTCGAATTCAGTCTGGCAGGCGCCGCACATCAAGCCCGCGCGACCGCTGCTTTTGCCGCCTGCCGCGATGTACCATTGTTCGATGGGACGCACTCCGCTCCAACCCTGCGCCCAATTGGGAAGCGGCGTTTCACTACGCACCAGTTGCAAAGTTTGTTGCGCCTGATCGTAATTCCATTCGGCGCGACAATTGGCGCAATGCACGTTGCCCGAAGGATACGGCAAGCCAGCCGCCATCTTTTCCCAATCGTCCTGCGGCAAGGTTTTGCCCGCCCATTTTTCCCACATGCCAAACGGATCGCGGTTACCGCCACGCGCCAGCGTTCGCGCGGCGGCATCCACATAATCGAATTGTGCATGACAATTATCGCACTCGGAATATTCGTCCTTTCGAGTACTCAATTGCTTCCATTGTGCAACAGGAAGCGCGCGGCCTTTGTGCAATGTGCCGATGCCGAACGGGTCGCGCCCGAACGAATCCAAGCGCGCGTGATGCGCTCCGATGTCGAAAGTCGCTTCGCAATGAGGACAAATGCCCCACAAATCGTCGAGCAATCCGCCCATTTTGCGCCGATGTTCTTCGCGCAAAACGGTCGTGTGGCAAACCGCACAAAACATCGCGTCGCCCTTCAATTGCTGATGTTGAAGATGACCTTCGCGGCACACGACGCACAAATTGGCGTCCCAAACACGTCGTTCCATTTGCGCCGCCAGGCACAGCGGACACGTTCCATTCGGCTGCGCCGTGACCGGAGAAAGGTCGCGCGTGCGGCAACCCGGACATTGATTGCCTGGCGTCGCCAAGCGCGCCAAGGCTTCAAACTGCTTTTCGATTTGCGAAATTCGCGCATCGTTCGGATGAATTTGAGGCATCGCGTTGGCGTCCATTTCGCGCCGCAATGCTTGCAAACGCGCCGCATAAGGATCAGTGCGCGGCGCTGTAGTTGTCGCGTTTCGAGTACTCGGAGCCATGCTTGTCGCAGCCGAAACGCGCGTTGTGCTGCCACTCGGAACATTGCCCACAGTTCCGCTCGATGGAAGCGGCGAAGGATAAGCGCCGCGGTTGGAAGCGCCATTTTGCGGCGTAGTTGAGCGTGAAGAGCGGACATTGGCCGCGACATCGGTAGCGTTTTGCGCTGTGTCGGCGGGCAAAGGACGACCGCATTGTTCGCACGGCGTGCCCGGCGGCGGCGCAACCGGAGCGCGATGCACATGACCGCAAAACGGACACGTCACTTCGACTGGAAAACGTGCGGCGCGCAAATCTTGCTGCAACGCCGCCACATCGGGATAACGCTTGGCCGGATCAAACGCGATCATGTGTAAAATGATCGCGTTCATGCCTTCGCTCAAGTTCAAGTTGAAATCAGTCGGCTTTTTCGAGCGCATCTGCGCCAGCTCGTCCGGCTCAGTCGGGTCGAGGTCGCACAGCAAGCGATAAAGCGTCATGCCCAGAGCGAGAATATCGGTGCGCGCGTCCGGGTGCGCTTGTTCTTCCTGCGATTCGGGCGCGTAACCCAGCGTTCCCAAACCCGTGCTGCCGCGCTTCAGAATTGTTCCGTAGCCGCCCGCAGTCGCCGAAGGTTTCACCAGACCGAAGTCGATCAACATCGCCTGATCGGTGTCTTTCTGGATTTTAATGTTGGCGGGTTTGATGTCGCGGTGGCTCAAGCCTTTGGCGTGAACCGCGCGCAAGGCATCGCACACTTGCAATGTGTAATCGAGTACTCGATCTTCTTCCAAAGGCCGCCCATTTTGAAGCAGCATTTCTTCCAAATCGGGGCCTTCGATGAAGTCCATCAACAAGTAAAAACGGTCGCGCACGACTTGCAAAGGCGCGCCGTGATCAGGGCAGTTTTTCATGCCCTTGAAGGTTTGACCACAAACGGGACAAGCCAACCAGACGCCGCGCTCGGGTTCAAAATAGGCGGCGGGAATGTGCGGGTTGCGCAACGTCTGCAGCACATACGCTTCTTCCTGGAACATTTGCAACGCTTCGGCGCGTTCGTCGCGTGAGGTCTGCGGGTCGGACAAAACGTGCATTTCCTTGCACGCAAGGGTCAAAGTTCGCGCTCCCAAGCTTTCTTCGACGCGATAAACGGTGCCAAACGCGCCCGCGCCCAAAACATCGCGCACGGTGTAACGCTCTTTGATACAATCGCCAATCGCGTGGCGCAAAGAATAAGGAGAAACGGGAACGGACATTGTCAAAAATGCGGAATACGGAATGATGAATACGGAATGATGAATACGGAATGATGAATACGGAATACGAACCCGGAGCGTAAGCGACGGGCTTACATAAGAGTTACATGAAACTATCAGGTAAGCCCGTCGCTTACGCTCCGGGTTCGTTGTAATAGATCGCCATGTTGTCAATTAAACGTGTCGTGCCGATTTTTGCTGCGATGAGAACGCGCGCCGGATGTTCATTTAACGTTTCCAATGGCTCCAATGTTTCGCTGTTCACAATGGCAATGTATTGAATTTGAAGCTGCGGTTCACTCAAGCAGACTTGTTCGATGACGCTATTTAATCGCTTCACGTCACGCTCGCCATTTTTCGCGGCGTCAATTCCGGCCTGCAAAGCGCGCGAAAGAATTGTCGCGCTCTGGCGTTGCGCAGCATTCAAATACGCGTTGCGGCTGCTGAGCGCCAGGCCATCGCTTTCGCGGATAGTTTCGCAGGGCACGATTTCCACGTCGAGCCACAAATCGCGCACCATGTGTTCGATGACTTTGAGTTGCTGATAATCTTTTTCGCCGAAATAGGCGCGACTGGGATTCGTCAGGTGAAACAGTTTTATCACGATTGTTGCCACTCCGCGCAAATGCCCGGGCCGAATCGCGCCTTCCCAAACTTCACTCAACTGCAACACTTCAACAATTGTTTGAACATTGTTTGCCGAATGCGACACATCATTTCGAGTACTCAATTGCGAATGCGACGCTGGATACATTTCTTCAGCGGATGGCGCGAACACGACATCGCAACCGCAACTTTGTAGCAACTGGCAATCACGCTCGAAAGGACGCGCATATTTTTCAAAGTCTTCGCCGGGCGCGAACTGCGTCGGGTTGACGAAAACAGAAGCAACAAAAACGTCGTTTTCCCTTTGTGCGCGCCGCGCCAACGCGAGATGACCTTCGTGTAAAGCGCCCATCGTCGGCACGAAACCAATAGTTTTGTTGTCGCAACGCCGCGCCATTGTCCAACGCTGCATTTCGCGGGCAGACCGAATAATTTCCATTGTTTCGTTAATTGATTACCAGTAGAGAAAAGTGATTTGTAGGGGCGTCAGATTGCTGCGCCCCTACAAATCACTTTTCTCTGCGACCTCGGCGTTCTCGGCGGTGAATGGTTTTTCGTGTTCCATCAACCAGAGTTTTCGTTCGTCTTCTGGCATCGCGTATTCGTTGTCGCGCGTTGGGAAAGTTGAAGAACGCACTTCATCGACAAAAGCGCGCGTCGCATGAAGCAACGTTTCGTGCGCTTTCGCATAACGCTTGACAAAACGAAATGGTGCGCCTTCACCAAATCCCACCAAATCGTGCCACACCAAAACCTGACCGTCGCAACTTCCGCCAGCGCCGATTCCAATCGTCGGAATTCCCAAATCTGCGCTTAAAACTTGCGCCACTTCGGACGGAATCGCTTCCAACACAACTGCCACGCAACCCGCGTCTTGCAAGCGTCGCGCATCATCGCGCAATTGTCGCGCGGCCTCGACGCTGCGACCTTGCACAATGCCATTCAAAACCAGCGACGATTGCGGCGTAAATCCCAGATGCCCAATAACCGGCACGCCCATTTCAACGAGTACTCGAATCGCGTTCAACGAACTGGCGTTGGCGCCTTCAAGTTTCAAACCATGCGCGCCATTTTGCATCAACGTCCTGCCGCTTTGAACTGCGTCCTGAACCGTTGCATAACTGCCAAACGGCAAATCGGCGACAACCGGAACATCGGCGCGCGACGACTTTTTCGCGCCACGCGCCACCGCGCCGGTGTGATGAAGCATCATTTCGAGCGTCACGGGAATCGTCGAATCCAGTCCCAGCACAACGTTGCCCAATGAATCGCCGACCAGCAAAATATCGGCGCCCGCCTCGCAACAAATCTGCGCGGTGGGCGCATCATAAACCGCGACCATCGCCAGAGGCGCGGCGCTTCGAGTACTCGATTGGGACGAATTATCTTGTCCAGCACGATTTTGCTTGGCATCGCGCAGCACGCGCAAAAGGGAAACGCTCATGTCAAACGCAGTTTATCGAATGAGCGAATTTGTTGCGCGCCTGTTCGCGTGTTTGTTGACGCAGTTGAGAAAAGAGACACGATAACCAGAACCCCGAACGTGAGTGAGGGGCTGATGTAGCTGTTACATCAGCCCCTCACTCACGTTCGGGGTTCTGGATTCGCGCAACTGCCTTACGCACCACTAATGGTCTTTCGCATTGAGCGAACCCAGCGCCCAGCCCGCCAGCAATGCGGGGAACACGGCGCGTCCGCTCCACCAGAGAAGCGCGTCACTCAACGAAGGGACAGAAGAAGTGCCGCGTGCGGGGAAAGAAAGTGTCGCGGATAACAAAATTGCGATGGCCAGGCACGAAAACAATGGCGTATTGGTGCGTCGTGTCGAAAGCGAAAGCAAAAGTGCGAACGCCCATCCCAACGGCGCAAAAGCGATTCCCGCCAGCCCGACCAGCAACGATGTCGGCGTGCCTTCGACCGGAGAATGACGCTTCGCAATCGCGCCAAATGGCTCGATCCATTTGAGCAATGGCAGCGCCGCGCCCAACATGAACGCGCTCAAAACGCCACTTATCAACAAACGTCCGGCGATAGGCGCGGCGGGCGACCACTGAAACGTTCCACCCATCGCCGAAAAATGTCCGCTCAACACCAACAAAGTCGATAGCACCGCCAGCGCCGCACCGGAGATGACGCGCACCGCATCGTTTTCGAGTGCGCTGCTTGATTCATCATTTCGCGTTTCATCGCTTCGAGGTTCATTGCTTCGAGTACTCGAATTCGCTGTCGTCCGGCGCGCTTGTCCCAGTCCGTTGGCATCATGTTCCACAAAATCAGCGTGCGGAAATTCGTGCTCGCTGAAGCGGGCGGATTGAAAATCGGTAGGCGAAAAGCCGTTGACTTTGCTGGACAAAGCTTGCCACTTTTGTCGATACAATGTGTTCTGTGGCTGACTTTGAACGGCGCGCTCAAACATAAAAACGGCGACATCGAAGCGCCCTTGATCGGCGTAAATGTCGCCCAAAAGCGCGTGCGCCTCGGCGTTATTGGGGTCTTGAGATAGAACGCGGCGACACAAACCAATCGCTTCGCCAGCTTTTCCATAGAAAAAATAAAGTTCCGCCGCCTCGAAAACCTGCGTCAGCAAACGCGAACGCGTATCGCCCGTGCGACGATTCGCCGTTTTTACGGTGGTTTTCGCCGTCGTTTTGGTCGCTGTTTTCGCAGTTGAGGCAGCGCGCGCCGAAGTCGCCGTGCGCGCCGTTTGCGAAGAATTATCTTGGGAGGAAGTTGTCTGCGCAGCAGAAACGTTTCGCGTACTCGTTGCGGAAAAGTTCGTAGTTGACGATTGCGGTGGATGAATAACGAAGCTGGGCGCAGTGTTTTGCGTGCGGTCGTAGCGGGCGCGCGAAGCCGGATCGGAAAGCGTCGTCCACGCCTGATTGATGGCCAGCATTTGTGCGTGCGCCGATTCGCGCTGCGCAACTGGCAACGCATCGGGATGATGCTGCCGCACGAGTTGGCGATAGCGTCGCTTGATTTGCGCAATGTCCGCGTTCGACGTTACGCCCAAAGTTTGGTAGTGATCAGCTGGCATAAAACTCAAATGATGAATGATGAATACGGAATGATGAATACGCTTCAAACGTTGCGCAAAGCGTTATCGAGTACTCGAAGTGCGAGCCTGATTCATCATTTCCTTCACTTCGTCAGGTCGCTGATTTCGTTGGCGTAGCCGGAGAAAACTCCAATCGCCAAATGACCAATATAAGCCGCCATCATCAGAAAAACCAGCACGCCCATGATCTTGACAGCGTTGCGAATGGCGGCTTCGGCTTCGACTTCCAGGAAGTCAGCGACTTTGTTGAGTTGCGTGTCAATGGCGCCCGATTCTTCGCCAGTCGCCATCATTTGAATCGCAATCGGCGGAAATTGTCCGGTGCGAACCATCGATTCGGTGAAGCTCGCGCCCTGCGTCAAGGCGGGCGCGACTTGCATCACGCGGCGCTGCACATACGCGTTGCCGCAACTTTCGCCGGAAACTTTCATCGCGTATTCTGCGCCGACGCCGGACGCATACATCGCCGAAAGAGCGCGCGCAAACTTCGCCGTCGCCAGACTGCGCACCACTTTATTGACGCCGGGAACGTGCATCTTGAACGCATCGAGCGCCAGGCGAAATGGCCCGTCGCGCCCCGTCACCAGCATAATGCGACTAAAAACGCGAAACCCGACATAAAGCACGCCGATGAAGATAAACGGCGGCACGACCTGATGAAGATAAGCCGCGAAACCATTCAAAAACCACGTCACGACTGAGGGAATCAAAATAGCGCAAACCAGCAGCAATTTCGGGTAAAAAGTCTCGCGCTTGACGGCTTGGTTCAGCTCGAAATCGCGCTCGCTATAAACGGCCAGGCTTTCGCAACTTTGATCCAGACGTCCGCCGCGCTCGCCCGCGCCGATCATGCTGACTGCCAGAACGGAAAACAAACCCGGAAACGAACGCATCGCCTGGCTCAGAGGACAACCTTCCGCCGTGTCGCGGCTCATCTGCAAAGCGGCGCGCTTCAGGCTGCGATTGCTGGCGTGTTCGGCGTAAACCTGCAAGGCGCGCGAAACGCTCGTCCCCGCACCAAGCATCGAGTGCATTTGGCGATAAAACAACGACAATTCTTTGGCGTTCGCGTGCGCCCACAAATCCTGCCCCGAAGCTGGAGGCGTCACGCCGCCGGCCACTGGCGAGGACAAAGGCTCGTTGCCAGGTTGCGCTTGCGAAGCCTGGTTTTTCACTTCGCCAGGTGCAACAAACACATTCGAGTACTCGAACCCAGCTTCGCCAGAACGCGCAGTTTGTTCTGTCGCTTGCGCCGAATTCGGTGCCGTGACCTGCGAAGAAGTTGGCGCCTTGACCTGAGACGCGACAGGCGAAGCGGCACGCGGCACGACTTGAGGCAGCACGACTTGAGGCGGCACGAGCGATTTGCCGGAGGAATTGGCGAGAGGCGCCAGTTTGGTGACGAAGAATCCCGCTTCGCGCAAAGCGGTCAAGGCTTGATTTTGATCGGGTGCGTCGCGCGTTCCTTCGATTCGCGCGCCGCGACTGTCGCGCGCCTGAAAAGCGAATGTGGGCATAGCTACATTTTATCACGCCCACAGATTTCTGGAAAAGCAATTTGCATCCGTGTGCAATGAACCTGAGCATCAGCACGCGGCTGACGTAAGAGTTATTTCGGCTTCGCGCTCCTGCTTGGGTTCGCTACCGAAATCCTATTCGGATAGGCGAAATCTGTCTGTCTTTGGTGAAGTCTCGGGCAACCACGAGGGTTGCCCCTACGAGAAATTTGCCTTGTAGGGGCAACTCTTGTGGTTGCCCGATCTTGTGGTTGTCCTAATTCGGATAGCTCTTCTTTCGCGTTTCAATTCGCCTTTCGCTGTCCAAAGGTGAGCAGCCACAAGGCGAATTTGCGCGGCAAAAACTTGGCGAGTAGCGCCAGAGTTTTGTTGGAGGCGCCGGGCGTGACCACCATTTGGCCACGCCTCAGGCCGCGATACGCTTGAGCCGCCACCTGCGAGGCTTCCATTTGGAATCTTTTTCGCTGCGCAGGAAGTGCGCCTTCGACGTTGTGCCAATCGAAAGCCGTATAAGTCGGGCCTGGACAAACGATGGTCACAGTCACGCCGCTGCCTTTGAGCGAAGTGGCCAAGCCTTGCGAAAACGAAAGCAGAAACGCTTTGCTGGAATAATAAGTTGATGCGTAAGGGCTGGCCAGAAATCCTGAAACCGATCCCACGTTCAAGATTTTTCCTCGTCGGCGTTTTACCATGCCAGGAAGGAAAAGTTTGGTCAGCAGCATCGGCGCCATGACATTGACATTGATGAGCGCCTTGTCGCGCGCCAAATCGGTTTCCCAGAAATTGCCGAACGTTCCAAATCCGGCGTTGTTGACCAACACGTCAATTTCTATATATTGCGTTTGCAAGTCGCGGTAGATTTGTTCCGCCGACTCCGGAGAAGAAAGGTCGTAAACCAGAGAAATCGTCTGGATGCCAAATTTACCAGCCAACGCCGAACGCGTTTTTTCCAGTCCGTTCTGATTCTTATCGACCAACACGACGCTGGAGCCATCGCGCGCGAACAAGCGGCACAATTCCGCACCAATGCCGCTGGCCGCGCCCGTCATCAGAACCCATTCTTTTGCTGCCATGTTGTTCGTTTTACGCGAATTGGCGAGGTCGTCTTATTGATACCAATGTCACGCGCTCAGTATGCAAGACATTGAATGTATGATGACAAAAATACGCCTGGCCGGATTTGAACCAGCAACCAAGGAATTATGAGTTCCCTGCTCTAACCCTTGAGCTACAGGCGCGAAGAAATTGAAGCGATTCGATTTTAACGTATTGCCAGCGTCATCGCACCATCGAGTACTCGAATTGTAAACTTGCAGTTATGAAACGCTTGAAACGGCACCGCTCTTCGTGGATAAGAATTGCTTTGGCTTTAGTGTGGCTGACCTTCATCGGTTTCTGGACAGTTGGCAATTGGAAGCAACCAAACGACAGTTTGATGAAACGTGAAAGCGTAGAACGGCGCCAGGAAGAGGATAGAAACACTAATATTCTTGGGCTGAGTTTTGGCCTTTTGTTTTCCTCATTTGGCGTCGCCTGTTTGATAGCAGAATTTACCAGTTCTTTTGCTCTTGAAGTGAGCGATCAAAAAATCAAGGCCGCTTACGAACTAAGTGACGATCAATTTGTGGAAATCGGCCCTATGCGTGGTTTGAACGGCAATGCTATCGCGCTTTCGCTGTACTATAGTTACGATTGGGAACCGCAACTGGAAACGTTCACGTTCTACCGCCAAATGCCGCCTCTATGCTACATTTCTTATCATGTTCAGCTTTTGGATGACCAAGCCAAAGTTATCTCTGATCAGACATTCTTTCATTCAAATCCCGCTCCCAGCGCGGTGAAAGGAAAACCGCGCTGGACAGAAAAGATCTTTCCTGTTTCCGACTTCAGCACAAATTACACGCTGCGCATCCAACCGATTTTCGACAGAAAGTCACTCGCGCTCTTCGACAAAAACGTCATCGACAAACGATTGACGATTGATTTGCATATCAAGCTCGCGGTGTGTGTTGCGCCGAACCAATTGCGAAAAGTCGAGCCAAAAAACATTTCAATTTCGCGGGCGCACGCGATTGTTCATCGAGTACTCGATGTGCCGCTGCTGTCGTCGTCTTCGTCGTAATCCGACACCATTTCGCCCAGCGACGTGTTTTGCGCGCGACGACGCAATTTGCGTAAAGCCCTGATTTCCAATTGATGCACGCGGTCGCGCGAAATGTGCAACGTGGCAGCGATGTCGTCGAGCGAGCGCGGGCCACTTTCCGCCCATTCGCCCAGACCGAAACGCTGCTGCAAAATCGCGGCTTCGCGTTCGGGCAATGATCCTAAAACTTCGCCGATTCCCTGCTGCAAATCGCCCTGCGAAACCGACAAAAACGCGCCATCGTCTCCGGCTCCGGCCAAACGGTCGCCCAATTCATCGTCCTCGTCCTCGCCGCCACCGGCTTGATCGAGCGACAATGGTTCCGTGGCCACGCGCTGCAATTCTTCGACTTGTTTCAAAGAAAGTCCAGCAGTTTGCGCGAGTTCCTGACGCGATGGTTCGTGCCCCAAAGTCTGCGTCATTTCGCGCTGCAAGCGTTGCAATTTCTGTGAGGCAGCGTTCAAATGTCCGGGCAGTCGAATCGAGCGCGCCTGCGCCGCAATCGCATGGTTGATCGCTTCGCGGATGTACCATGTCGCAAACGATGATAAACGCGAACCTTTATCGGGATTGAACTTATCAACCGCGCGAATTAAGCCCAGATTGCCTTCCTGCACCAGATCGAGCATCGGCAAAAGCGAGCGGCCTTTCGAGTTGCGCGCGATGTGAACGACCAATCGCAAGTTGGCTTCGACCAGGCGGCGCCGCGCGTCTTCCTGCATCAACGGCGAACCTTCGCGCGCCTGATGCGCCAAAAACAGTTCTTCTTCGGGACTGAGCAACGGCGTGCGTCCCATTTGCTGCAGATATTGCGTGAACGCATCCGACACGGCGGAACCGCTTTCATCGGCTTCGTCGTCTAAAATCGCCGCCACTGCGCCACTGATTTCCGGCATCAGCGGAAGGTTTTCCGATGCGTCGTCCTGGTTTCGAGTACTCGATAACGCCGTCGATTGTGGCGGCGTGAAGAAGTTTTCGATGTGCGACAGAACATCGTCCAACTCGCGGTCGGCGCGCAGTGGTTTGGGCTTTTTAGGAGTTTGAGCAACGGAAGTTTGAGGTTTGGTTGCGGGTTTCGGCTCGACTTCATCGACGACTTGAATGCCGCGATTTTCCAAGACTTCAAAAATCGCTTCGGCGTCTTCGGCGTCGATTTGCGCGTCGCCCAAAACGCGATTGATGTGCGCGTAGGACAATTTTCCGGCGCGCGCTCCGGCTTCGAGCAGTTCGCGCACGGCCTGATTGGGATCGTTTTGTTCAGTTTGTGTCATGGCCTGGAGTTTACGACTTCTGACGCTCTTATTTTCAAATTGGATAGAACACGGAGGCTTCGCCCACGCGGATTGAACGGATGAACACGGATTTTCATTGAGATTTCAAAGGAGAAAACAGTATTGGAAGTGTTTAGTTCGTCATTCTGAGCACAGCGAAGAATCTATGTGAAGTTAGATTCTTCGCTGCGCTCAGAATGACAAACTGGGAGTTTGAACGCGCATCTTCCTTTTTCAAGCTAATTCTAAAGATCCGTGTTCATCCGTTCAATCCGCGTGGGCGAAGCCTCCGTGTTCTATTCTGTCAATTTATGATTGGAAATACGTACGCGCGGATTGATTCCATTTGCTAATTTGCGCGTTGCGAAACGCTTGATCGTTCCATTTCGCGGCCAGGCTCGCCAGTTCGTCTTCCTTCAAGGGAACATAAGCGGCGTCCGGCGTTTTAGCGACTTTGGCTTTGACATCGTTCAAGTTGTCAATCAGGACGGCGCCGATCAGGTCGTCCAAAGCGCGGCGGCGTTCAGCCGATTTTTGCGTATCGAAGACGAAGGTGTTTTTTCCGGCGTAAGGGTTCGTCGTCACCAAACTGCCAGACGGAATCGGTTTGTACATCGAAGGCAACGACGGTTGACGCCCCAGAGCATTATTTTTTGGGCCACCCGACACGCCGATCGGCAGCATCCACAACTTTTGCCCGGCTGGGGAAAGCACAAAAGCGACGAACTCTTGCGCCAGTTTCAAGTGTGGCGCGCCGCGCAAAATGCCGATGGGATCAGACGTCACGACGCGTTGGCCTTGCGGCTCGACATAACCCAATTTGTCGCCTCGCGTGCGGCGGATTTTGCTGGACGCATAAAAATCGATGGCGGGTGCGGCGACGGCTTCGCCACTGGCCACATCGTCCAAAAGCGCCGAACTCGATTTGCTGAAAGCGCGCGCATTGCCCGCCATCTGCGTTAGAACGCGCCAGCCTTTGTCCCAACCGTTGGCCTGCAAAATAATTTCATACGCCATGTGCGCCGAACCCGATTCGCGCGGATCAGCCAGCGAAACGCGTCCACGCAATTTGGGATTGCCCATGTCGGCCCAGCTTTGCGGAATCGGCAAATTGTCGCGCGCCATCAACGCTTTGTTGTACAAAATGCCGAAACTGGACAATGCGGCGCCGACCCAAAGGTTGTTTTTGTCGCGCATTTCTACGCCGTTCAATTGCAGCGGAACGCCATAAGAAGCTGGCAAAGGTTGCAGCAGATTTTGCGACTGCATATCGATGAACGAATCGGAGCCGCCGCCAAAAAATGCGTCGATGCCGATGCCTTCGCCCGAAGTTTTGTTTTTAGCCTGCGAGAGGACAAAACGCAAGTCTTCCGTCGAGCCGCCGACATCGAGCCACTTGAACGTGACATTGGGGTGCGTCGCTTTGAAGGCGTTTTCAAACTCGACCTGAGAATCGCGGCTGTTGGGCGACATCACGATCAATGTATTCGGGTCAGTGCCCGTCGGAATGGTTGTGGACGCGCCCGAAACCGCATTTCCAGTACTCGAAGTGGAAGGATTTGAGCCGCCAGAACGCGGGCTACAACCCGTCAAGGCGAAAGCGATCAAAGGCAGGACAACGGCACAATGTCGGGCGTGAGAAGAAAAAGAAAAGTTCACGCGCAAGGTTTAACACTCGTTTTCATCCGTCGCAAGCTGAAAGATAAGATTGAAGTCGTGCAATTTCCAACTGAAACGTGCATTGGTCACAGAACCCTAAGCGTAAGCATGGGGCTGAAGTAACTGTCATTTCAGCCCCGCGCTCACGCTTGGGGTTCTGCAAAGATCAATTCGGAATTTCTTTGTGTCTCTGTGGTTAATTCTTTGTCTTCAAGCGCGCGAGCCACAGGCGAACGAGTACTCGAACCGCTTCCAGAATAATGCGACGGCTCATTTTGCTTTTGCCGAACTCACGGTCAACGAAAATAATTGGCACTTCGCCGACGCGCCCACCGACGCTGCGCACTTTGTCCATCGTGATGAACAAAAACGCGTAGCCTTCGACGCGAACATTTAAAACACCGGCGCGCTCTATCAGTTCGCGTTTCCAGCAACGAAAACCTCCGGTGCAATCGCGCACTGGCAACTTCAGCATCGTGCGGGCCAAGCCATTTGCGGTCGCCGACAAAATCTTGCGATCCCAGCCCCAGTTCTGCGTGCCGCCGCCTGGAACATAGCGCGAGCCGACCACCAAATCAAAGTCGCGGCTTTTCGCCAGAATCGCAGGCAGATATTTGGGATCGTGCGAAAAATCGGCGTCCATTTGCAAAATCAAGGGTGCGCCAAGTTTCATCGCCAGGCGCATTCCGTCTTGCACCGCGGACGCATAGCCCATTTTCTTGCCGCGTTCAATCAGGTGAACACGCGCGCGGCCTTTGGCTTTCTCGATTTCAGCGCGTTCCAAAACTAATTTATCGGTGCCATCGCGTGACCCGTCGTCCACCACAATGGCGACTAAGCGTGAATCAGCGGCTAAAATGCCATCTAACAAGCGCGCGATATTGCCGCTTTCGTTCAATGTCGGCACAACAACAGCGACTTCCATCGTCTCCTTCACTTTATCAACGTCGAAGGTTGAAACAGCAGAAGTCGAAAGATCGGTAGCGTTGTTCATTGTTGAAGATGAGATCGAGTACTCGAATCTTTATACAGGTTGAGTTGGCGCCGGAGCACCTTGCTGACGGCTCGATTTCTGGACAATCGCCATAAAATCGGCGTTGGTTTTCGTGTTGCGCAAGCGGTCAATCAACAAGTTAATCGCTTTATCGTTGTCCAATGCCGAAAGCGTGCGCCGCAAATGATAAGTCGCCGCCAGGTCGTCTTTGGTCAACAGCAAATCGTCGCGTCGGGTGCCGCTTTTGTTGATGTCAATCGCAGGAAAAATACGCTGATCGAACAAGTTGCGGTCGAGCACCAAATCCATGTTGCCCGTGCCCTTCAACTCCTCGAAGATGTATTCGTCCATGCGCGAGCCAGTGTCAACCAGCACAGTCGCTAAAATCGTCAGGCTACCGCCTTCTTCGATGTTGCGCGCGGCGCCGAAAAGTCGCTTCGGTTTATACATCGCGGCGGGATCAAGTCCGCCCGACATGGTACGTCCGCTGGGTGCGACAACGAGGTTGGAAGCGCGGCTGAGGCGCGTAATCGAATCGAGCAGAATCACGACATCGCGCTTCTGCTCGACCATGCGCTTGGCTTTTTCCAGCACCATATCGGCGACGCGAATGTGGTTTTCCGGCATTTCGTCAAACGTCGAAGCCACGACTTCGCCACGCACGCTGCGCGCAATATCGGTCACTTCTTCGGGACGTTCGTCAATCAAAAGCACGATCAAATGCACATCGGGATGGTTCGCCATGATCGAGTTGGCGACGTTTTTAATCAATGACGTTTTGCCAGCTTTGGGCGGCGCGACGATCAATCCGCGCTGACCTTTGCCAATGGGCGAAACCAGATCAATGATGCGCGCCGTGATATTTTCCTGCGTCGTTTCAAGGTTGAATTTTTCGTTCGGGAAAATCGGCGTCAACTTCTCGAACTCTTTGCGCACGCGCGTCACATCGGGCGCTTCGCCGTTGCACGCTTCGACACGCAGCAATCCGTAATAGCGCTCCATTTCCTTGGGCGCGCGCACCTGACCCGACACGATATCGCCCGTTTTGAGGTTGAAGCGCTTGATCTGCGATTGCGAAATGTAGACGTCTTCGTTGCTGGAAAGATAACCTTCGGTTCGCAGAAAACCTTTGCCATCGGGCAAGATTTCCAGAATGCCTTTCTTGAACAGGTTGCCCGAATTTTCGGCTTGCGCTTCCAAAATGCGCAAAACCAAATCGCTTTTCTGCATGCCCACTGCTGAATCAACGTTCAATTCTTTAGCGATTTCATGCAACTCAATCAAGTTCTTATCTTCCAAAGTCGTTAAATCAAGGTCATTTTGACCGCGCACCAAGTCGCGTTCGAGATTGCGCTCGGAATTACGATTGTCGCGCGCCTCATCACGGTTGTTCTGCCCATTGTTGCGATTATTGTCGTTACGGTTGTTGTCGTTGCGATTGCCGTTGTTGTCGTTACGGTTATTATCGTTGCGATTGTTTTGCAAGCGACCTGGCTGCGTGTTTTGGCTGTTGTCATTGCGCGCGTTACGATTGCCGTTGCCGTTCGCGTTATTGCTGTTGTTGCCAGTACCGACATTGCCAGTGCCGCCTTCGAAACGCGTGCGGAAGCCGCGTGCATCGTTGCGGCGCAGTTCGGCGCGCCCTTCGCGTCCGCGAAAACGCAAGCCGCGATCACCACGATTATCAGCGCGCGCATCCGAACGCACATCGTTACGACGCTCTTCGCGCACTTCGGGCAAACGCACGGTGCGCGGCATCGCGGCTTCCTGCGGCGCCTGGCTTTGGCCGATCTCATTGTTTATTGCATGAGTTTCGCCACGCGTCGCACCGCTTCGAGTACTCGAATTGGGCGTTCCTTCTTCAGGCGCCCCGTTCTGCGAGAACTCATTTTGCTCAGGTCGATTTTCTTTTCCCTCAGGAGAATTACGTTCTTGCGCCAGACGTTCTGGTAATTTACGTTCCGGTGCTTGTTCAGACTGCCCTTGTTCATGGTCAGCCATGTCACTGCGTGGAGTTTCTTCGCGCACCGCATCGTTCGCCGTTGCATCGTTCGCTGTTGCATCGTTCGCTGTTGCATCGTTCGCTGTTGCATCGTTCGCCACGGGAATAAAAGTGAGCTGATCGGCGCTGGCTTTTTCCGTTTTCTCGGATGCATTCACCACGCGCGTAGCGACTTTACGCGTGGTGCTTTTTTCACGCCGAGGTGTCGTTCTTTTGGCAGACGCAGACGCCTTTGCCGTCGCTTTAGGCGAGGCTTTAACGCCCGTTTCTTCACCGCGCGCAGGAATTTCTTCCTGGTGTTCTGCACCGGAATTTTCTGAATTTGTGGCACCGGAATCGAACCGGCTATTGTCTTCGATCATCATGTAAAAAACCTCGAAAGGCGTTTGCGAACCATATTTTGAGTAGAAATGGGGATTGCGGAGAGAAGGCGCATCGGCAACAAGGAGCCTTTGACAGAACTTATTTAGGAACCGTGATGTAGTTTCTTCTTACTGTGGCGTTCGATTACGCTTAAGAAACGAGAAATGCTGTCTTAGAAACCAATGGCAGGCCGCAAATTTTGAAGAGTTGAGCACAAAGCATCCAAACGGCGAGACATCAAAAAGGACCGAGCGAGAAAGGCAATCAGCTAACAAGATTAGCTAACGACCAACTTATTTGCCGCCGTAAACTTCGGGGCGTAGAATTCCAACGTAGGGGAGATTGCGATAGCGTTGGGCAAAATCCAAGCCGTAACCGACCACATATTCGTCTGGCACTTCAAAACCAACGTAATCGACATTGACTTTGGTCAGGCGGCGGCTCGGCTTGTCCAACATCGAGCACACTTTGACGCTCGCCACATTACGATGGCGCATTGCATCCAGCAAATAATTGAGAGTCAAGCCCGTATCGACAATATCTTCAACGATAATGACGTGGCGACTTTCCACGCTTTCGTCCAAATCTTTGATGATGCGCACCACGCCGGACGAGCGCGATTCCTTGCCGTAAGAAGAAATCGCCACATAATCCAAAAAGCACGGCTCCGTAATATGACGCAACAAATCTGCCGTAAAGATGGCGGCGCCCACCAAAACTCCTACGACAACCGGCTCTTTGCCTTCGTAGTCGCGCGAAATCTGCGCGCCGAGTGCTGCCACGCGAGCCGCCATTTGTTCAGCGGAAATCAGCACCTCCTGAATATCGGCTTCAGAAGGGCGCAAATCGGACGACAATTGTTCGGGGCGGAAAGGGTGAAGCATATCTTGAGGGTTGATAGGTGAGGGATAAAGGATAAAAGAAACGAGTACTCGAAAGTCCTACGCGTCCCTCCTCTTTTTCACCTCATCCCTGTTCATCGACGGGTTCGGAAATCAGTTTCAGAATAATCGTGCGCAGCAGTTTGACTTCGTGCTCCAGGTCATCGTGCTGTGCTGCCAAACGACGCAAAGCGTCTTCGGTCGAAGCGCCACCAGCGAAAATATCCACAGGTTTCGCGCCATCGCTTTGCGCGCGCTCAATCTCTTCTTCGATAGCTTGACGAAACGCTAAAACAACATCGTCTTCATTTGCCATAACAACCTCCAGAAATGAGGAATATCGAGTACTCGAAAGTGCAACGGCATCGTTCGAGTCCGGCTTTTGCATTCATCGTTTCGTATTCATCATTCATCATTTTTGCCTATTCCCACTCAATCGTTGCGGGCGGTTTACTTGTCACGTCATAAACCACGCGATTAATTCCGGGAACTTCGTTCACGATGCGGTTGGAAATGCGCTCCAGAACTTCATACGGAATGCGCGCCCAATCGCTTGTCATGCCGTCTTCGGAAGTGACCGCACGAATCACAATCGGATGCGCATAAGTTCGCTGATCGCCCATCACGCCAACGCTTTTCACGGTTGGCGTCAAGACCGCAAAACATTGCCAAATTTGGCGATACAATCC
This sequence comes from Abditibacteriaceae bacterium, assembly GCA_965277285.1. GTDB lineage: Bacteria > Armatimonadota > Abditibacteriia > Abditibacteriales > Abditibacteriaceae > DASVUS01. Next base: position 2,004,769 of record OZ255721.1, read on the forward strand.
GGCGCGCTTCACTTCTTCAATCAAGATCGCATCAGCTTCGCGCGCGATTTCCAGGCGTTCTTCGGTCACATCGCCGATGATGCGAATGGCCAAACCTGGCCCGGGAAACGGTTGTCGCCATACCATTTCCGATGGCATTCCCAACTCTTCGCCCAAGACGCGCACTTCGTCTTTGAAAAGCGTGCGAAACGGCTCGATCAGCTTGAAATCCATGTCTTCGGGCAAGCCGCCGACGTTGTGGTGCGTCTTGATTTTCGCCGCTTTGCCCGACCCACTTTCGATGACATCGGGATAGAGCGTTCCCTGTGCCAAAAACTTCATCGCGCCCAAGCGTTTCGTTTCGCGTTCAAAAGTCGCCACAAACTCGTTGCCGATTTTGATGCGTTTTTCTTCCGGCTTAGTGACGCCTTCCAACAGTTTCAGGAATCGAGTACTCGCATCGACATATTCAAAATTGATGTCCTGATATTGCTGCGTAAAAGTCTTGCAAACCTGATCGGCTTCATTTTTCCGCAAAAACCCGTGATTGACGAACAAGCACGTCATCTGCTTTCCGACCGCGCGATGAATCAAAACCGCCGCCACCGCTGAATCGACGCCGCCCGAAAGCGCGCATAAAACCCGATCTTTGCCGACCATTTCGCGGATGCGCTCGGTTTCGGTCTCGACAAAGTTTTCCATCGTCCACGAACCGCTGCAGCCGCATTCGTGAAGAAAATTGCGGATGATCTCGATGCCCCACGGCGTATGCACGACTTCGGGATGAAACTGCACTCCAAACAACTTCTTCTCGACGTTGGCCATCGAAGCAATCGGGCAAGAAACTGTACTCGCCGTCCCGACAAAGCCCGGCGGCGCTTCCAAAACGTAATCGCCGTGACTCATCCAGCAAATCAAGCGTTCGTTCAAGCCATCATACAGCGGCGCGCCACGTTCGACGTGCAATTCTGTTTTGCCGAATTCTTTCTTATCCGCAGGCGTGACGCGCCCGCCCATCATATGCGCCATCAATTGGTGGCCGTAGCAAATGCCCAAAATTGGCACGCCGGAGTGGAACAATCCGTCGGCGCATTGCGGCGCTTCGCCTTCATAAACGGAACTCGGCCCACCCGAAAAAATGACGCCTTTGGGGTTGTGCGCAAGGATTTTCTCCAGCGGCGCATCGTGCGGCATAATTTCGCAATAAACTTTGCAGGCGCGCACCTTCCGCGCGATCAACTGCGCGTACTGCGCCCCGAAATCGAGGACGATAATTGTTTCGTTAGAAATTGAACTCATTGAGATTTGTGCTTTGATTGCGGCTTCTTATCTAACAAGTTTCCAATGACTTTTGTGCAAAGCAATAAAATTAAAAAAGGCGGAGAACACACGCATAAAATTGGTCCACAAAGTAAAAGACCAGCGACGAAGCCCAAAGGCAGACCAACAGTTATAGATAACAATAAAGGAAAATGATCGTCTTTATACAAGACATACATCATTCCAGGTATACCGATAATTAAGCCCAATCCGAAACAAATCTTCATCACAACTTCGGCAAGAAAGAACAAGATAAATCGTTCCAGCTTGTTTACGGCACTTCGGAAAGTCACTTTCCCTGTCCAACGTGCTGATCGAACTGCTGCCGTTTGCCTTCGGTTTGCAACGCCGGAGCAATCAGCAACTCGGCGCCTTGCATTTCCTTGATTGTCAAAACGCCGCAGCTTCCCATTCCCAAACGCAACGCGCCGACAAAGTTCATCGTGCCGTCGTCGCGTGTCGCCGGGCCATGGAAAATTTGTTCCAAAGGTGCGCCGCGACCGACTTTAATGCGTGTTCCGCGCGGAAGTCCGACCGAACTCGTCGCCATGCCCCAATGATAACCGCGTCCTGGCGCATCTTTGGAACCGGCAATCGGCTGACCCATCATCACGCCGTCGGCGCCGCAGGCAATCGCTTTGCAAACATCGCCGCCGTTGCGCAAACCGCCATCAGCAATAACCGGCACATAACGTCCGGTTTTCTTTTCGTAATCTTCGCGCGCCGCCGCCGCATCCGCAATCGCCGTTCCCTGGGGCACGCCAAGCCCGAGTACGCGACGCGTTGTGCAAGCGGCACCTGGCCCGACGCCCACCAAAACCGCGGCGGCTCCCGCTTCCATCAAACTTAGGGTGCCGTCATAATTGCAGCAATTGCCGATGATAACCGGAACACCGGCATTGGCGCAGATTTGCGAAAGGTCGAAATCGCTGCCTTTGCTGGATTTGTATTTGGCAGTCGTCGCGCTGCTTTGAATCACAATCGCGTCGGCTCCCGCTTCGACGGCCACTTTCGAGTACTCGATGCCCAGCGGCGTGAACGACAGAACCGCGCGTCCGCCTTTTTCCTTAATTTCGCGCACGCGACGTGCGATCAATTCCGGCTTGACAGGTTCTTTATAAAGGCTTTGAATCAGCGGAATTACAGTTTCGACAGGCTCTTCGATGATTTGGGAAATGCGCGCGTTCGCGTCTTCGTAGCGCGTGAACAAACCTTCGCCGTTTAGAACCGCTAACCCGCCGATCCGATTCATTTCAATTGCGAGCGCGACATCGACGGCGCCGTCCATCGCAGAAGCAAGAAAGGGAATCTCAAACTTGAGGTTGCCGATATGGAGCGAAATGTCGGTGTCGGCAGGATCGACGGCGATGGTGCCAGGCGCGAGCGCGAGTTCATCCAATCCGTAAGCGCGGCGCGCCACGCGGCGTCCGCCAATTGTCTTTTCCATGATTGATGTCTGAGTTGAAGTCGAAGCCCGCGAAGTCGGAAGAGGAGTTGTGGCTGAGGAATGTCGGTTGCAACGGGTTCATTCAATTCTAAAACAACCACGCGCGAAAGTCAAACCCAATCGAGTACTCGATTGGGTTTTGTTGCCTCAGCCTTTCAAATTCTCGGGATTCAAGCCGTGCAAACTTTCCGGCACGAAGATGCCGTTGTCGCGGATCAGTTCGCCGTCGAAAAAAATCTGGCCGCCGCCGAAATCCGGGCGCTGAATGCAAACCATGTCCCAATGCACTTCGCTGCGATTGCCGTTGTCAGCTTGCTCGTAGGCTTGGCCGGGCGTGAAATGAAAGCTGCCGGCAATTTTTTCGTCGAACAAAATGTCTTTCATCGGCTGCGTAATCCACGGATTGAACGCCAGGCTCCATTCGCCGATGTAGCGCGCGCCTTCGTCGCTGTCCAAAACTTCGTTCAGCTTGTCCGTGTTGCTGCTCGTCGCCTCGATAACTTTGCCGTCTTTGAGTTTCAAGCGAACGTTGTCATGTGTCACGCCGTGTTCAATCGTCGGCGTGTTGAAAGAGATTTCGCCGTTCACGCTGTCGCGCACGGGCGCCGTGAAACATTCGCCATCGGGAATATTGTGCATGCCAAAGCACGGAATCACGCCGATGTCCTTGATCGAAAACTCCAGATTGGTGCCCGGCCCAGTAATGAGTACTCGATCTGTGCGCTCCATACGTTCCTGCAAAGGTTCGCAGGCGCGCTGCATTTTCGAGTAGTCCATCGTGCAAACGTCGAAGAAAAACTGCTCGAAGGCTTCGGTACTCATTTGCGCTTGCTGCGCCATCGAAGGCGTCGGAAAGCGCAGAACGCACCAGCGCGTTTTCTTGACGCGCTGTTCCATGTGAACCGGATGCGTCCAATGTTGCGCGAACAATTTCATGCGTTCGCCAGGAACATCACTCAATTCGGCGATATTGTGGCCGCCGCGAACAGCAATGTAAACCGCGACTTGCTTCATCTGATGCAGCGCTGTGTCCGCGTTCAGTTTCATCGAATCTTCAGTGGCGCCCTGCAGAAGCGCGCGCGAAACTGTCGATTGGCGAATGTTCACCATCGGGTTGCCGTTCGCTTCCTGCGCCGCACGCAGCAACGCGACCGTCATTTCCGGTGGCGTATCGAAGGCTTCGATGAGGATGTTTTCGCCTGGTTGCAGCTTGGTTGAATGTTGAATCAATGTCGTAGCGAGTTTGTCGAATCGTGGATCGTGCATAGAGAATTTCCTGATGACTAACGAACCCTGAGCGTCAGCGACGGGCTTGCCTATCAATTTCGTATGGCTGTTACTTTAGCCCGTCGCTGACGCTGCGGGTTCGTTAAGTGACTTAATTATTCGTCGAAATTGGAGCGCCACAATGCGGGCAATGCGCGTATTGACCGATATAAAACTTGCCGCAATGGTCACAGATTTTGCTTCGAGTACTCGATGGCGCGTCTTGCACACCGGGAATCGGGACGCGCGGGAACAAGTTATTTGACGCGTCGGATGAGTCCAATTGTGCGCCGTTTTTCAGCTTTGGCCGCAAGATGAACCACATCGGCAAAACGACGATCAACGCCATTAACGTTCCAAAACCCCACCAGAACGCCGACCACGCATTGACGCCACGCGTGCGCGCATCATTGACGACCCACAACGCGACCATCGCCGTGAGAAAAAGCGCGAACATCTGCATTTGCACTTGCGGGTCACGCATCGCTGGGTTGTTATAAGGATTCATAAAGTCGCTTTTCATGTTAATTTATTCAGTCCGCAATGCGCCCACAAATACACGGTTTCGTGGCACTTGTCGCAACGATACCAACCGCAATTCATCTCGACTGACCGCGCATCCAATTTCGTACCACAACTGCGACAATCGAACCCAAAATCCCAGCTTTGGTCGAATTGCGGCAGCGTCAGTTTGCCTTGATGGTGACGCAGATGACAATTGAAACACAGCAAAACGATGTTCTCGATTTCATCGCTGCCGCCTTCGCTTTGCGCCCGAACGTGATGATACTCGAAACCGCGATGATAGTTTTGTTGCGATAACGGCTCGCGCCCGCAAACGCGACACCGCAAAGCATCGCGCAAGTTGGCCTGGAAACACACACGATTGGTTAAAGCCATAACTTCGAGTACTCGATGGGGAAGTTGAACCACCAAGACACGAAGAACAGCAAGAGAAAAGGAAAGACTGCAAAGTCTTGAAGTTCGATTTCCCCTCTTCGTGTCTTGGTGGTTCAACTTCCGTATGCTTCTGTGACTATTTCGCCAACTGTTTTTGTGCCAGCAACGCTGCGCCAACCGCCGCTTCAAATTGCGGACGAACGATTTTCCAGCCGGAAAGCGGCCAGTAATCGCGCTTCAGTTCGACCAATCGTTCACCGATTTGATAGCCGACCTGCCCGCGAAAATGATCGTCTTCAAATAAGCCACCGCGCAAAGCGACCGCAATTTCTATCGCTTTTGGCGCTTCAAGACCGGCGTGTTCACGAGCGCGCGTCATCATATTGCGAGAAACGCAAACCACCGAATTCGCCAAATGATGGACGGCTTTCTCGCGGATTTTTCCGGCGACCTGACCGCCGCCATTGGCGACATCGAAGACGACTTGGGATAGTTTCGCAATCTGCTCGCGCTTCAAAACCGGAGAATAAACCAGTTGCACCAGTTGATCGCAATCGGCAACTTCCATCGTGTTAAGTACAGCCGACAGCAAGCGCGTTTGTGGCCCGCGACCATCTTGCGCGCGGCAAACCGCTTTCAAGGCTTCCTGACCAATCCAGTAGCCGCCGCCTTCATCGCCCAAAATCGGCCCCCAGCCATCGGCGAAAAACCGCTCGCCGCGTTGGTTCACAGCGAAACAAATCGCGCCGGTTCCCGCGCTGAGAATAATGCCTTCGCCGCCCGCGAACGCGCCGGAATGCGCGGCAGCCGCATCGTGATCGAGCACGAAAGGGCGTCCGTCCACAATTGGCATCAAATGACCACGCATTTTTCGTGCGTCGTTTTCGCGGCGCACGCCGGCCAAGCCAAAACCCCACGCTGCGATGTCGTATTTGCGCAGATTGCGCTCGATGCGACAAGCGTCGGCAAACGCCAGATGCGCTGCCTCGCCGCAATTTTGCGCCGCCACAGAAGCGCCCACCGCATAATGATTGCTGGCGCCGCTTTGCCCTCGCCCGATAATTTGAAAGACATCGTTCACGATGACAGCTTTTGTAGCGCTGCCGCCGCCATCAATGCCCAGGAAAAATCGCATGGTGAAAGTTTACGATTTTCGACTTAAAATTGTCTGTACGTTCCGGTTCTCAATCGAGTACTCGACTGAGAAACTGTGGAATAATGGCTGTATGTTAGGTTTGAATAGCCCTCAATGGAAGCAATTGCAGCATGCCTACGGTTCAGCGGAAGGTATTCCACGGTTGTTAGAGCAACTTCTCAGCGCGCCTGAAAAACCCGAAGATTACCTCACTGAACCCTGGTTTTCGCTGTGGAGCGCGCTTTGTCATCAAGGCGATGTGTATTCCGCTTTTTACGCCGCCGTGCCGCATATCGTGCAGAGTGCATCTTTGAAAGCGGCGAATGAGCGATTGGATGCCGTTCATCTGGCCATGTGCATTGAGGCAAGCCGCAACAGAAAAGCTGCGCCAAAAATGCCAGATGATCTCGCTGTCGCTTATTTCCAGGCGCTGCAACAATTGCGATTGCTGATTTGCGAAAGTCTGCTACTAAAACTCGCAACCGAGGACGAGGCCAAAATACTTCTGGGCGGCCTAGCCATCGTGGACGGTTTGCCAAACTTCGGCATGGCCGTTCTGGAACTGCCGGAACCGAACGCTTGTCCCAATTGCGAAACTTACGTGCCGCCGCTTGGTTACGATTTGGAATAAAAACGGGACGCTGATGCCGCAAACGCTTCATTTTCTCAATCCCAGCGCAACAACCGTTTCAGCCATCACGCGCGCCGCGTCCGGTTTCGCCAGAGTTTTCGCAGCTTCTCCCATTTGACGCAATCGGTCGCGGTTGTGGAGCAATTCGAGTACTCGATCTCGCAAAAGCTCCGCGCCGTTTTCCTCTGCTAAAAGGCTTTGCTTGATGGAAACCGCGGCGCCTGCACGTTCGCACAAAGCGGCGTTGCGCGTTTGTTCATCGCCGCCCGTCGGGACAAGAGGAACATACAGCGCGGCTTTGCCCAACGCGCAGACTTCGTTGATGGTGCTCGCTCCAGCGCGGCTGACAACTAAATCGCACAACGCGAAAACGTCGTTGATTTCCTGGCGGATAAAACGCTGCACGAAATAACGGCGGCGCAAAAAGGGCGATAATTGCGCTGCGGCATTTTCTAATCGGTCGAAATCTTGTTCGCTGTTCGCGGGTTGCTCGCCGCATTGATGAATGATTTTGCAACGTTCCAGCAGCGATTCGAGTACTCGTTCAATCGCGCGATTGATGACGCGCGCGCCCTGACTTCCGCCCGTCACATAAATCGTTGGAAGTGCATCGTCTTCATCTGCAAAACTGGCGAAATGTTTGGCACGTTCGGCATCGCCATTGAACACTTGAGGCCGCACCGGATTTCCCGAGACAAACGCTTTGCCGCGATATTTCGGCGGAAGTTCATTCATGGCTTCCTCAAAAGACAGCGCAATTTTCGTAGCGAAACGGCTGGCGATGCGATTGGCCAACCCGACTTGAACGGTTTGCTCGTGAATCAAAATCGGCACGCGATTCATCCACGCCGCGACGACCGGCGGAACCGCGACATAGCCGCCCGTCGCCAGAACGACATCGGGCGCGAACTTCCGTACTTCTCGCCGCGATTGCAACACGCCAACTGGCAAGCGAAAAGCGTCCGTCAAGTTTTCGCGCGAAATATAACGCCGCAATTTGCCGGTTTCCACGCCAACGAAACGCAAACCGGCAGCCTCGGCCTGCGCTTGTTCCAAGCCACGCTTGCCGCCCAGATAAAGATATTCTGGCGTCCATGCGCAATTCGGTTGCGCCGCCAGTTCGTCCAGGGTTTTGACAATCGCCAACGCCGGACTGATATGCCCGCTGGAACCGCCGCCGGTAACTAAAATTTTGAGAGTTTTGGTCAAATCGAGTACTCGAAAGAAGGAAGTGAACCGCCAAGACGCCAAGAAAACAAAGATTCGGCTTCAAGTGCAAAAACCTTCTTATTCTTGGCGACCTTGGCGTCTTGGCGGTTTCAAAAATCAAACGCGAAAGCGCGCAGCGAAAAGATACCACATTCCGCTGCGCGCTTCCCCTGTTTAAATTGTTTTAAGCTGTCAAACCAGCGCGTTGTGCGGGCTTTGTCGCAACACGCTTCGTCGTAGTTTTGCCTTCGGATGTCACGGTTTTGGCCACAGTTGTTCCCGTTTTTTCCGCCTGCGCCTGCCCGATGCGACGCGAAACGCCCAGCACCAATCCGATTCCCGTCAGCGTGCAAATTAAGCCCGAGCCACCATACGAAAGCAGTGGCAAGGGAATTCCCGTCACCGGCATGATGCCCGTCACGACAAACGCGTTGCCCAAAACCTGGATCGCCAACAACGTTCCCACGCCTGAGCACAACAACGCCTCGAACGATGTTTGTGCGCAGTGCCCGACATGAAGGCAAAAGAAAATCATCGCGCTATAGGTGAGCAGCAATACCAGCAAGCCGACCAAACCCCACTCTTCGCCGATCACCGCCATAATGAAATCGGTGTGCGGAGCGGGTAAATGCCCTTGCTTGAACAGCGATTCGCCCGGCCCGACGCCGAACACGCCGCCATGCACCAGAGCGCGCATACTTTGATCGACCTGATAATTGCCATCTTTGGCGCCCGCGCCCTTGGCCTTGTCGCCGCTGCCGAAATGGTTCGCAATTCTGTCCTGCTGATACGCTTTCAAAAACGGCACCGCGTGATGTTTGCACGCAAAAACTGTCACCAAACCGCACACCATCAACGGCACCAGAATCTTCGCAAAATGCTTGCGCGGCACATCGGCGTGCGCCGCGATCACAAAGGGCAAAACCGCTAACAACAACGCCGCCGACAAATGTGGCTGCAAAAACACCAGTCCGATGAAAGGCAAAGCGAACGCGCCCGCCACCAACCACGGCCACATCGTCGTCTGCGCCGTCTTGGAAGCGCGGCTCCAGAAATCGGCCATCACGCCAATCAAGGCGACTTTGGCCAGTTCCGAAACCTGCTGCGGCGGCATCCCGGGAATTTTCAGCCAGCGACGCGTGCCGCTTCCCATATCGGTTCCCAGCGGCGTAAAATCAATCGCCAGCAAGCCGATCAGCGCGACCGCATACAAAACCCACACCGCAACGCGCATCTGCTTCGCGTTTAAGCGCGACACAAACAAAAACCACGCCAATCCCACCACGACAAACCCAATTTGACGCACGAAGAAAAAGTCCGCGTTATTATGATGATCCAGCGCCAAAGCCGTCGAAGCCGAATACACCAGCGGAATCGACAGCAGCGCCAATAAAATCGTCGCCACGAACAAGCCCCAGTGACACGCCGGACAGTTCGCCAACTTCTTCTGATAATTTTCTTCGCGCTTGGCCACTTGCTCGCGGCGCTGCGCCAAACGTTCTTCGCGCCGCGCCCTTTCCTGACGACGCAGTTCCAAACGCGCCGCGACTTCGGCCTCACGCGCTTCTTCGCGCTCACGATGCAAACGCTCGTCACGCGCCGCGCGAAAATCAATCACGTTACTAACAGGGTTTTCTGCTTGCTCGTGCGAAAGATTCGAGTACTCGAATTGGTCTTCGCGCGACGCGTTGCGATAACGCGGGAGATGGGCTGCCTCGCGGTGCGGATGGCGCAGGCGCGCAGCAGAAGAAGTTGCCGAACGATTGGAATTGGAACGATCTGAAGCGGAACGATTGGAAGATGGATGACGGTTCGTCGAACGGCCAAGCTGAGGGCGCGATGTTTTGAGTTGCGAGTTCACAAGTCGACTCCTTGCTGCGATTGAAACTGTGATGAAAGCGACATGACGGGAAGAGAGCTGCGTTGTATTGAGTGGTTAAGCTTAGTCGTTGGAAAGGTGTTCGTCTTGAATTTTTTGTAAAGCCAAAGCACGAAAGGCTTCGCCGCGTTTTTCGTAATTGGGGAATTGATCGAACGAAGCGCAAGCCGGACTTAAAAGAACCGAAACAATGGCGTTTTGGCCTTGATTTACAAGGGTTTTTCCAGGAGAAGATGCGCGCATTATAGCCTGTTCAACCGCTCTTGTCAAGTTTTCGCACCCAACAATTTGCTGTTCCGAAAAACCCGCGCGCCGCGCCGCGTCTTCAATGATGGGCGCATCGTGCCCGATGGTCAGCAAAACGGCGGCTTTTTCGACAATCGCGCGACCCAATTCGTCCCAACTTTCCGGCTGCTCCAGCTTGGCCATGCCGCCCGCAATGAGGAAAATCGGTGCTTCGAACGATTGCAAGGCGCGAATTGTCGCGTCGGGGATCGTCGCCTGACTGTCGTTGATAAATCGAAAGCGTTCGTTCTGTGCCACGATTTCCAGGCGATGCGGCAAGCTCTGGAAGTTGCGCAACACGTCGCCGATTTCTTGGGCGCAATCGAGTACTCGATCTCCTAAAACTGCGACCACCGCCGTCAAAGCCGCCGCCACGTTGCTGCTGTTATGTGCGCCGCGCAAGGCGATTTCGCCCACGTTCGCAATTGGCACATCGCCTTTTTCGGTTCGCACGCCCAAAACTTCGCCGCGACGCCACACGAAATGCGCGTCATGTTGCGCCGAACTGGTCAGAAACTCAACTTGCTCGTTCAACTCAAGCGAAATGTTCAGCTTGCTCGATACGAGTTTTTGCAGATTGACATCATCCACATTAAAAATCGCCGTGTCGCCTTTCTTCTGATTGGCGAACAATTTCAGCTTGGTCGTCCAATATTGTTCCAGACTCGTGTGATAATCCAAGTGATCGGGCAAAAGATTAAGCAAGACACCAATGCGCGGCTTGAACGTCGGTGCGCGTTCCAACTGGAAAGACGAGACTTCGACAATCGCCCAGCTTTCCGGCGATAAGTTCGGCAATTCGGCAATCAGAGGAACGCCTGTGTTGCCGCAACGAATCGCGTTGAGGCCGCACGCCTGGAGCATTTCTGAAATCAGTTTAACGGTTGTGCTTTTGCCTTTGGTTCCGGTCACAGCGATCATCGGTGCGGGACAATGGCGCGCCGAAAGTTCGAGTTCGCCAATGATTTCGCAGCCTCGCGCGGCGCTATTTTCCAAGATCGAGCGCAGCGGTTCGTGATGAATCTTTAAGCCCGGCGAAATTACAATTTCCGAACATTGTTGCAGTCCCGCAAAGTTCGCATCGCCTGCGCGCAATTCGACACCAATTTTTTCCAAATTGCGCGCTTCGGGACTCAACTCTTCCAGCGGCTTGCTGTCGTAGCCAATGACGCGCGCGCCGCGAGACGCCAGAAAATGCGCGGCAGGAATCCCCGAACGCGCCAAACCTAAAACAGCACTGACTTTTTCACTTTGCATAATCGTAGGAGCGTCAGCTTGCGGCGCTCATTTTCGAGTACTCGAATCGCTTAATAATTGGGCCAGCGTGGAATAATCTTCATATACCACAACACCAGGCCAATCAGCGAAGTGATGGCGTTTATCAGCCAGAAAGTGAGGACAACACGCCATTCGCTCCAGCCCGCCAGTTCAAAATGATGATGCAGCGGCGCGCGACGAAACAAGCGTTTGCCTTCGCCAGTTTTGCGTTTGGTGTACTTGAAATATCCGACTTGCGCGATCACGCTGAACATTTCGATGTAAAAAATAAAGCCAATAAACGGCAGCAGAAAAACCGCGCCCGACAAAATCGCGCACATTCCCAGCGCCGCGCCCAAAGCCAATGAACCTGTATCGCCCATAAAAACGCGCGCCGGATATTTGTTGAAAGCGAGAAAGCCCAAACACGCGCCCGCCAGCGCAATCGCCAACCAACTCGAATCGTATAGTACGCCTTCGTTGCAGACAGCCAGAGCCATTCCCGCAATGACCGTCAAACCCGCCGCCAAACCATCAATTCCATCCGTTAAATTGACAGCGTTGCAGGTTCCAATCAGTAAAATTAGCAAAAGAAAACTGGGCGCAAGAACTGTCGTTGCAAATTGCGATGCTGGCGAAACACTGACGGCACTACGATAAAAAGCAGACAAAACGACAAAGAGAAACCAAAGAAAAACCGCTGACAAAACAACTTGCCACGCGAATTTGTGGCGCGCTTTTAAACCACCTTTGCCGCGCGCTTTCGACCAATCATCAGCGAAACCGAGCAGCATAAACGAAGCGGCGAGCAGAAGAAACAAACACGCTTCGGCCAATTCGCTAAACGCGCTGTGCCATAGTGAAGCGCCATAGCCACGCTGACGACTTGTGATATTTGGGCCGCCCTTGAGCGAGAAAAAGGTGTAAAGTCCTTCCATGCCCAGCACGCTGAACAATGCCGCGCCGATGATGCCTAATCCGCCCATCGAAGGCGTGCCAGCTTTTTTCAAGTGCGAATCGGGCGTGTCTTCGCGCGCTGACCACTTCATGCCACGCAAATTTTTAATCCACGCAATCAGCGGATTGCCGATCAGCAACATCAACGCGCACGAGCAAGCGAAAATGAGCCACAACCAAAGCCCGTCGTAACGCAGCATTGCATCGAAAATCATCGTGTTGGAATTAGCGGACAAGCGCGCTCACCACCAATTCCAGCCGGACGCTGCGACTGCCTTTCACCAATACGACATCGCCACTTTCCACAACATCGAGTACTCGATGCGCCGCTTCTGCAGCGTTTTCGCACCAGAAAGTTTCAACAGTTGTCGCGTCCAAAGCGGCGCGCGTTTCTTCGCCGACATAAATCACCAGATCGCAAATCTGCGACGCCAAAACGCCGAGTTTTCGATGCTCGTCTTCGCTGAATTCGCCCAACTCTTTCATCGCACCTAAAACCGCGACGCGACGTTTCGCATCGGGAAAATCGCGCAACGTTTCCAATGCGACGCGCATCGAATCCGGCCCGGCGTTGTAACAATCATCTAAAATTGTCAGTTCGTTCGCGCGCAAAACACGCATTCGTGCGCCAGGAACTTCGACGCTTTCCAAGGCGCGCGCGGCTTCGTTCAAATCAACGCCCAATTCATACGCAACCGCAAAAGCCGCCGCCGCGTTCGTCGCGTTATGCACGCCAGGCAACGGCAGCAGAATTCTGAACTTTGAATTCTCAATTTTGAATTCGGCTTCGACGTTACCGTTTTCGGTCGTTCGAGTACTCGATACGCGAACATCGGCGTTATTCGATGTGCCGAACGTGATGACGCGACAGCCTTTTTCGCGTGCAATTTCCTGAAGCAATTCGCAATAAGCGCCTTCATCGGGAAGAACCGCCACACCGTCGGCAGGAAGATTTTCGATCAGTTCGGCTTTGGCGCGCGCGATGTTTTCCAGATTTCCCAGCAGTTCGATATGTTGCGGCCCAATGTTAGTAATGACGCCGATTGTCGGGCGCGCAATGTCGGCCAAGTATTCGATTTGTCCTAATCCGCGCATTCCCATTTCGACAATCGCGGCTTTGTGATTTTCGTTCAAGCCGAACAAGGTTTGCGGCACGCCGATTTCGTTATTGAAGTTTTCGCGCGACGCGAGGATTTCGCCCAACGGTGAAAGCGCGGCGGCAATGAAAGCGCGCGTCGTGGTTTTGCCATACGAGCCGGTCACGCCAATAACAGGAATGTGAAAACGTTCGCGGTGAAAGCGCGCCAGTTCACCAAGAGATTGCAGGGAATTGAGTACTCGAATCAACGCTAAATCGTCTCGCAATTGTTTTTTGGCTTCAGCCGCTTTAATGTCAAAAGGGGAAGTTTCAATAATCGCAGCGACAGCGCCAGCAGAGTGGGCTTCGTTCAAGAAATTGTGGCCGTCAAAGCGTTCGCCGCGCAAAGCGACAAACAACGAATTGGGTCGCAGCAAGCGCGTGTCCGAAGAAACGCCAGAAACACGGAGACTGCATTCGCCTCCAAACAACGTTCCTTTTGTCGCCGCTAAAACTTCGCCCAATGTAAACGAAGCTGTGTTATTGGCGGAAGAGGCGTCACTCACGCGCGTTCTCCCTGCGCGTGTTCGAGCCATTCGCGCACGACTTCGCGGTCGTCGAAGTGAATCGTGCGGTCTTTGAAAATCTGATACGTTTCGTGACCCTTGCCCGCCACAACCACGAAATCGCCTTTCTTCGCCAGGCTCAATGCCAGTTCAATCGCTTTGCGGCGATCAATTTTGACAACGGTTTCGGCGTTGCCTTGCGCGGTTCCGGCCAAAACGTCATCAATGATTTTCTGAGGGTCTTCGGTGCGCGGATTGTCGCTCGTCACGACGCAAAGGTCGGAGAAACTGGCGGCAATCGCGCCCATTTGCGGACGCTTGGTTTTATCGCGGTCGCCGCCGCAGCCAAACACCGTAATCAAACGTCCTGGCGTAAATTCGCGGACAGTTGTAATCACGTTTTTCAAGCCGTCCGGCGTGTGCGCATAATCGACGGCGACAAAGAAATCTTGTCCCAGGTCGATCATTTCCATGCGGCCTTCGGGCGCTTTGGCGCGACCAAGCGCGGCCTGAATCTGCGCTCCGCTCATGCCTTTCAAGACGCCGAAACCGACCGCCGACAACGCGTTATAAACGTTGAAGCGCCCGATCAATCCAACGTCCAGATGAATATCGCCGCTCGCACTGCGCGCCACAAAACTCATTCCTGATGGCGTCAGATGAACCGCTTCGCCTTCGATGTGCGCCTCGTTTTCGATGCCATATGTCACATAAAGCAGTTCATTCGAGTACTCATCGCGCAAGCGCCGACCATAATGATCGTCCACATTGATGACGGCGCCAAACGATTTGAACTGCTCGGAATAGCGCGCGACTTCGGAAAACAATTTCGCTTTGGCCTGGAAATAATTTTCCATGTCGCCGTGATAATCAAGGTGATCTTGCGTCAGGTTGGTGAAGATAGCCGCATCGAAAGCGCAACCCGCGACGCGCTTCATATCGAGCGCGTGGGACGAAACTTCCATCACGACAGCGTCGCTGCCGCCATCGAGAAAATCGGCCAGCAAACGTTGCAAATCGAGGCTTTCCGGCGTGGTGCGTCCCGTATCATAAGCGGCGCGTTCCGTCGCAGCGCCCAAAGTTCCGATGATGCCAACGCTTTTGTAACCCGCTTCGCGCAGCATTTCCGCGACCAGATGTGCGACCGTCGTTTTGCCGTTGGTGCCCGTCACGCCGACCAGCAGCATTTCGCGCGACGGATGAGAATAAAACTCGCACGCCATGTTCGCCAACGCCAGGCGCGAGTCTTTCACCAGAACGCCGGTGACGTGCGACGGCAAGGTTTTTAGAGCGTTTTCGTCTTCGGCGACAATCGTCGTCGCGCCTTTTTCCAAGGCTTGTGGGATGAACTCGTGACCGTCGCGTTTTTGGCCGCGCACGCAAATGAAAGCGGTGTCGGGCGCGACTTCGCGCGAATCATACGCCAGCGCCGCGACTTCGGTTGACGCAGTGTCTTCGAGCGAACAACGCTCGCCATTGCGGATGATTTGCGCATCCGGCGTGCTGGCTAAAAGCTCCTTGAGCGACGGCATGATGTCCTTTCGTTTGGGTGTCGTCCAGTTTCTCATTCGAGTACTCGATTTGTAGAAATTCACCGCAGAGGGCGCGGAGGGCGCAGAGAAAAAGAATAAGGAAGAACGGGGTTCGAGTACGTGAAAGTATTCCGTACGGGCGAGGCATACCTCGCCCGTACAACTCATCGCTTAAACCTTCATTGCTTCTTCTCTCCGTGACTCTGCGCCTTTGCGGTTTAATTCTACACAATCGAGTACTCGATCTTCTTTTTCTCTGCGTTCTCCGCGACCTCTGCGGTGAATTATTCTTTGGTCGGCGCCTTGAACGGCTTCATAAACTCGGCTTGCGGGGCCGGTGCGCTGGCGCCTTTTTCCAATCGTAGTTGCATCATCGCAGTTTGCGCGATTTCGGCGAAAGCGGGGCCGCACACTTCGCTGCCCCAGTGACTTCCGTGCGGCTCATCGGCCAAAACCAGCACTACATATTCCGGCTTGCGTGACGGCAAAAACCCGACGAATGAGGAAATAAATCGTCCGCTGGAATAACCGCGCTTGCCATCCGATTTCTGCGCCGAACCAGTTTTTCCCGCCGTCTGATAACCTGGCACAAACACATATTTGCGCGCTGTACCTTCGCGCGTCACGCGCTCCATCATGCCAGTCACCGTTTGCGCCGTTTCCGGTTTGATGATTTGACCTTCGCTTTCCGGCTGGAACGTTTGCAGCGTTTGGCCCGTCGCACCGCGCAACTCTTTCACCAGCATCGGCTTCATCATCACACCGTTGTTGGCGACCGTCGCCGCGATGCGAATCAATTGCAGCGGCGTCACCATCATGCCTTGACCAAAGGAAAAGTTCGCCAATTGTTCGGCGCTCCAATGCTTCGGGTCTTTGGCCAGCCAGCCGCTTTGTCCGCGCAAACCGGCGATTTTGATCGGTTCGCCCAGCTTGAACTTTTTCGCGTAATCCAACATCGTCGGTGCGCCCATAATATGAGCGAAGTGCCACATCGTGATATTGGAGCTGTCGCGGATACCATCGGACAGCGTTTTCATTTCGGTCTTGTTGTGACCGCCCCAGAACGTCCAGTCGTGGATGATATGCTTACCGATTTTTTCCGCGCCCGTCACCAGAAACGCTTTGCTTTGCCAGTCGGGAATCTGCTCAACCGAAGCGCACGCCGTAATCATCTTGAACGTCGAACCCGGCTCATAGGCGAAGTTGATGCACTTGTTAGCCGCCAGATCGCCGACATTTTTCGGGCGATTGTTCAAGTCAAAAGACGGCGCCGTCGCCATCGCCACGATTTCGCCAGTGCTCGGGCGCATCACAATCGACAGCGCCTGCTGCGGCTTGTACTTCGCCATGATCTCCGCCACAACTTTATCCGCCGCCGCCTGAACTTCCGGCTCAATCGTTGTAACGACGGTTTGTCCCGCGACGGGCGCGCGCCATTCATCGACTTGTCCAGGAATCGGGCGATTGCGCGCATCGACCTGCGACACCACCACGCCGTCTTTGCCGCCCAATTTCTTATTGAGCGACCATTCCAAGCCGTCCACGCCACGACCAGCGCCGTCGGTGAAACCGATCAATTGACTGGCGAAGTTGCCCATTGGATAAGCGCGACGCGGCGATGCTTCAAGAGAAATCGGCTCCCAAAACGTTTTGCGATCTGAGCGCTCTTTCCGCGTGTCGCTTTTGCGCGCCTGCATCAAACCGCGCAGTTTCTCAATTTTTTCTTCGCTGATGTGACGCGCCAAACGCACGTAATAGTTCGGCTTGCCATCGGGCTTCGTCGTCTTCTGCAACAGATTCGAGTACTCGTTCGCATCGCCGCCAATTGCCGACGCGATCATTTGCGCCATTTTGGGTTTATCGAGAATCGCGCGCGGGTTCGCCGTAACAGTGTATTCATCCAAAGTCACGGCGAGCGCGCTGCCGTCAGACGCTAAAATATCGGCGCGGCGCGCGGGCAAAACCTGCCGCTGCGTCATCTTCGCCAAAGCGAAACCGCCCGCGTTCGGCTTGCGCGATTCCATGCCCTGCAAATAAACCAGGCGCGCCGACAAACCCACCAACGGAACGGCCAACAGATAAAACGTCCACTCGATGCGGCGCCGCGTGTTCGGGCGCACAACGTGACCCGCCGCTTTGGCGCGACGACGCGCCGCGCGCTTCATCCGCGTCGGTGCCACAACGTGCGGTGCGCTTGCAGCATTTGTAGGAGCGACGTTCGCATCGCGCGGAGTCGGCAAGGTTTTCGTTCGAGTTGGCGTGGTGCGTTCCATCAGTGTTGGTGTCTGCTTGGTCGTTTCATCTTCCTGCTTGGTCGTTGATCACTTTGTGGTTGCAGCGCATCGTTCGACGAAGCGTTGGCCGCATGGCCGTTCGAGTACTCGATAGGCGGCGCAAGCGGGGCGGCAGGTTTCGAGATGTCGTCCAACTCGGTTTGCGCCGCCTGATGGTAGCCCAACTTTGCGGCCCACGTTCCCATTTGCGGATCGTTGCCCAGCACCGCGATTTTGCGTTGCGTCTTGTCGATTTCCGATTCCGTATCCGCGATTTTTTGCATCAATGTGTCGGTGCGATGCGAGGCGGAAACCGCCAATGCCTTCAACCACAAAGCCGCCAGCAATTGGCAAAACAAAACGCCGCTGACGAAAGTCGCCGTCCACGTCAGGCGAAACGCACGATGTTGACGACGCAAACGGCGCGGCACAATCGGCACGGCGCCTTCTTCGCGTACTGCTTCCAAAACTTCGCGGTAGGAATGCGCGGTTTCTTCGTCTTCAATTTGAGGTTGAGATTGCGCGACGTGTTGCGTTGGGCGGATGTGGGCGCGATTGGTCGCGGAGCGATGAGAAGGATGACGGCGCGCGTTGCGCTTAGAGGAAGGTCGCGCGCCTTTTTGCACTGCCGTCGAAACATCCGAAGCGGAGTCGGTGTCGAGCGAGTATTCATCTTGTGCAGCGGGCAGCGCCATAGCGAACCATCCTCCTGTTGCAACATTGCAGCGCAAAGCTGCAGCTTGGTCGTTGGCTTCGCGCTTGTGGGTGCGCGCGAACGGAAGGACTAAATTGTAAGGATCAAAGCACATCGAGTACTCGATATGCGGGTTTAAGATTTAATTTGTATTTACGGCGTTACTTCATTTCAAGTTTTTCAATTGCGCGCAGCTTGCACGAACGCGAAAGCGGGTTGCTCTCGATTTCAGCGTCTGTTGGCGCAATAGGTTTTGGTGTCACGATTTTCGTCTTCCAGGTTTCTCCAAAGCCTTCGATCCAATCGGGAATTGACGGTGCGCTGTCGTTCGGGAATTGGAAGCGAGGTTCTTCATCGGAGGTGAGAGTGGAACGCGTCGTGGCGAAATCGCTTTGATTCTTTGCAGAATCTCGGCTTTTCTTTTTGCGGCGCGGATTTGCTTCCTCGAAAGGAATCGTCCGCCCGGCCATGAGGCGAAAGGTGCGTTTAACGATGCGGTCTTCGTTGCTGCTGTAGGTCAAAATAATGAGTCGGGCTGCGGGTGCCAAAACCTGCATCAACGCCCACGCGCCTTTGTCGAGTGCCCCAAACTCGTCGTTCACGGCAAGCCGTAAAGCAGCGAAAGTTTGAGTGGCGGGATGAACACGCGACTGGCGGCGGACAGAAACAGGTATGGCGGCTTCGATAAGACTCACTAATTCCGACGTGGTGCGAATGACGTGGCGGCTGCGATGTTCTACGATAACGGCTGCGATGCGACGCGCCCATCTCTCGTCGGCGAACTTGAATAAAACGTCCTCAAGTTCCTGGGAAGAAAGTCGGTTCACCAGGTCGAAAGCCGAAAAATCCTGGGCGCGGTCATAGCGCATATCCAGCAAAGCATCGCCGCGAAACGAGATTCCCCGTTGCGCGTTCGTGATTTGCCAGAGCGACATTCCCGCGTCCACCAGAGCGCCATCAATCTGCGCAATAGGACGACCATCGGCTCCAACCTTTTGGTTTTCAAAGTACGGTTTGAGCAGTTCATGCGCATTCCGAAAATCCCCAAGGATCGTCGTCACGCGTTCGAGTACTCGATTGTCCTGCAAACGCTCCCGCGCGAACTGCATCGAATCGCGGTCACGATCAAATGCGACTACGCGACACGTCGGGTGCGCCTTCAAAATCTCCAATGTATGACCCGCCGTTCCCAACGTTGCGTCGATGAAAACGGCGTCCGGCGTGCTAACGGCCAAGTCGTGACAACGTAAGCACGCGAGGGTTTCGCTTATCATCGCGGGCGGGTGCAGGCGAGGTTGCTTCTCGACTGTTGCCGCTTCGTCCTGATTCGCTTCCTCGTGTTCCTGTGGCGACGATTTCGACATCTTGAGTATTCGTTTCCACCATCGGCACTTCGGCAGCCTTGTCGTTCGCCTTCTTGATGCTCGATGCCGCCGCTCGCAACAATCCGGCTTGCGCGCGACGCACTTCAGCACTTTGCAAACGACGATGCTGCGCGGCTTCCCAACGTTCGCGGCTCCACAGCACCGCATGATTGAGAACGCCGACCGTCACGACTTCTTTGTCCAACTGCGCGTAGAACCGCAAAATCTCCGGCACCTGCACGCGCCATCCGTTATCGACCGGCATCACTTCGGCAGCGCCCGTGATTCGTTCGACTGCCGCCGCCAAATCTTCGTCATCGGGATGCTCGGCAATGGTGCGTTCGCAATGCTCCAGCACGTCCAAGCCCGTCCGATAATTATAGATTCCGATGTTGTCGTTTTCGTCCAACATCATCCAAAACTGATCGGTCAACGCAGGCCGCAACTTCGCCGGAATAATGACGCGCCCTTTTTCATCCAACGCGTGAAAATGCGTGCCCGTCATCACCGGAACTTCGGGCAACGCGGATGCGAGCGAAGAAGCGGGAGCGGCCTCGTCGCCGCTGCTTTTCAATCGCGTTTTGTCGTCATTCGCCGCGATTCTCAATTCGCTCTCCACGCGCCCAATGGCGTCGTTCTCACAGTTTCAAGTGCTCGGGGAAAGCGCGTCCAAATGCGTCCTTTCACGTCACTTGGCGTCCATTATAACCCTTTAGCGAAATCATGTGTAAGTTTTGGCGCTTTTTTTTCGCTCTCATTTATAATCTTTACGATTAAAGTTGTATAAATAAGAAATTTTCTTCATTGCGTCTTAAACATAGTGATAAGTTCGGCAGCGCACATCAACTCGTCTGCGTAACCGAGCGGATTGAGAATTTTGGATGTAGGTAAGATGGGAAAGGTGGGTTCGAGTACTCGAATGCAGGAGAGTTGACGGTCAATTATCGAAGTGGAGAGCGCACGATCTCGTAGGGGCGTCAGCTTGCTGCGCCCGCGTTCAAGAATCGATTCCTCAATAACGGGCGCAGCAAGCTGACGCCCCTACAAAAGGATATGCGCGATTTCAAGTGCTGGCATTTTGATGTGCCTCAATCGTGGCGCGATAAAGTTCGAGAAGTGCATCGGCGCTGTGATGCTGCGAAAGAGATGGAGAAAGTTCGCGCGCTTTTTGGCCCATCGAAGCGCGCAATTGAGGATTGGAAAGCAGGTTGCAAACGGCGTCGCGGAAAGCGGCTTCTTGCGGCGAAACGACGATTCCGTTGACGCCGTTGGTGATGGCTTCGGCTGCGCCCATCGCGCCGACGACGACGCACGGCAAACCCGCCGCGAGAGCTTCAGCGGTTGAAACGCCCTGTGTTTCTGTCCGCGATGCGAAGACGAACAGGTCGCTGGCGGCGTAATAATCGGGCGTTTTTTCGGGTTCGACAAAGCCGGTAAAAAGTGTTTTATCGGCGATGCCCAGAGCGTGCGCGGTTTCTCGCATGGCGTCAATATCGGCGCCGTTGCCGACCATCACGAGGCGCGTTCGAGTACTCGATTGGCGTAGAATCGGCGCCAAGCTGCGCATTAGAAACTCGAGGTTTTTTTCGCGCACAATGCGCCCGACATACAACATCACGACTTCGTCATCAGCGATTTTTAATTGTTGTCGAAGGCCGTTTCGATTGCCTTTGGCAAAGCGCGCGACATCAATTCCCGTTGGCACAATGCTGCGCGGAATGTCGGGCGCCAGGCGCGCCACAACTTGCGCGACGGGACGACTGGGCGCGATGATGTGATTGCATAAGTGACAATATTGGCGCACCCACCACACGATGTAAGAACGCGTCCACGCGCTGGGAGCCGGAACATAATGCAAGTAGCGATGGTAAAGCGTGTGAAAAGTAAAAACGATGGGAACTTTGTTGCTGCGCGACCAACGTGCGCCGACAGTGCCAATCGTGAACGGCGAATGCGAATGCACGATGTCATATTTGGCGCGACGAAAACGAAGGCCAGTGCGCACATTGGCGCGCGTCAAAAGCGGCCACGCAACGGGAAAATCTTTGGCCAGGAACCAGTGACCGGCGGCGAAGCGAATCACGTTTGGATCGTGTTCTTCGTAGCCTGTGTAGCGCGGCGCATAAATCGTGACGCGATGGCCGCGCGCGCGAAGTTCCTGCGCTGTAGTTTCGACGCTGACGGCGACACCGCTGCACGTCGGCTTATAAGCGTCACAAAAAAACGCGATGTTGAGAGGACGGGAAAGGTCTTGTGGCACAATGAAGAAAGAATCGAGTACTGGAATTATGTAACGACCCCGAAGCGTAAACGACGGGCTTAACCTTTAAGCGTAATGTCGCTTTACGTTAAGCCCGTCGCTTACGCTTCGGGTTCGTTGAGCGTTTCTTTAATTTCCAACTTATCGCCGATTTGAACGCCGCAACGCGCGACACTTCCGACGAACATTTCGAGTGCGGAATGAGGTTTTCCCGCGTTGTTTTTGGCGACATACATCTGGCGCGGCGCGATGTTGTGGCGGATGTCGGTGACGACCATGTCTTTGGTGACAAAAACCACATCCAGCGAAAACTTCATGCCGAACATATGAATCGACGGACACGGAACGATCAGCATTCCTTCGTCTTCGCCCAAACTTTGGCGCCCCGACAAACCGCGCATTCGCGTAATTAAACCGTCTGCGATTTGACAACGTTCGCAAACAATGTTCTGGCGTGTTGTGTTGAAGATGTGCGCGGTTTTCATTTCGTGAGTATTTATTGCGGGAATTCTCTTCTAATTGTGCTTTTTAGTGCTTTTACGTTTCTGAAGAAGGTATTTCATCAAGGTCTCGTTGTACGGCTCCATGTAAAGGCGCGCCACCTTTTGCAATCTATCAGATAAGTCTTCGGTTAGAACATCGTTAGAACCCTTCAGCATTTTGATACCGGCACTGCGCCTCAGCACATAACGCATTTTCTTTTCCGAAACGCCCGGCAAATACAAACCGACGCCATTGTATCCAACAAAACGCGTATCACCTTTGCGGAGATCTGTGCGCAAATCAACCATCGGGTTAGCTTTTTCCAAGATGCTTAATGATTGGCTAAGGGCGAGAAGCCGCTCCTTTTGAGATGAATAAGAGTCAACTTGGCGCTCGCCTATCCACTGAGCTTTAGCCGTTTGTTGCACTGCCGTTGTTACTATCATCAACAAAATAGGTAAAAAGAAAGCAGCGATTCTTCTACATAAAGCGGACTTCAAAGTTTTTGTCATTTCTTCCTTACCGCACATAAAACTCGTCGCCGCCTGCATCCAAGTCGCAGCCAGGTGGAAGTTCGCCGGTTTCTTTGAGGTGTTCGTTGAGCGGCGTTTTCAAAACTGATTCTCGGACTTTGACGGCTTCGGGCAAATTGTCGCGGCACCAATCGAGTACGCGATCTTCGTCCTGAATTTGAATAATCGGGCGTTTGCTGCGAAAACCCAGCGTTCCATCAGGCAGTCTGAGCGTTTTTCGACCACCGTTGTTTTCGGCTGTCCATGCTTCGAGTTCAGCTCCGAAACGTTCCAGGAAAAACTTTTCTTCGCGCGCTGCGGCGGCGAGTTCGGCTTGCGCCCAATCTTTGATGTGCTGCTGGCGCGCCCGAGCTTCGACGATTTTGCGGACGACCCAACTGGCATCGCTGGCATCTCGAATGACGAAATTGTGCTTGTCTGGCGGCAACAATTCGCCCGCTAACTCTTCCTCGTCTTCCGCTATTGGCGCGACGATTTCATCGTCTTGTGGCGCGCTATTTCGCGGCGCGACAGCGGTCGTTTTTCGCTCTTGGAAGGAACGAAACGTTGGGCGCGCTTCGTCAGCAAAAGGATCGTCGTCCCACAAATCTTCGGGCGTGCTCATGGCATTCATTTTAACGAACTTCGAGTACTCGAAACCTGAAAACAAAAAGCGAACACGCTAAATGTGTTCGCTTTTTCAACAGAACCCCAAGCGTGAGCACGGGGCTGAAGTTATAGTTACGTCAGCCCCGTGCTCACGCTTGGGGTTCTGAAAAGATGTCATTCAATCGAACAGCGATTCTTCTTCGGGTTCGCCCCACGCGCGCAAATCGCCGTCATCAATGCAGGCGTGCGAAGATTGCATCTTCAAAAAGTTGTCGGAAAAACGCGAGCCGTCCGCGAAACTTAGCCAGTGCGCGCGTTCGCTTTCCGGCATTTTTTGCTGCAATTGGATCAACGAAACGTGAACGGTTTTTTCGTCCGGCGCGATACCGAAATCAAGCGACCACGAACTCGCCTTGACGCGCCCAACGGTGCGCGTGCGCTTCACTTCAACGCCTTTTTGCAGGTACGCATTGAGAACTGCGGCATCGAAAACGATTTGCGCCAGGCCGAAATCGTTCAGTGCTTTTTTATAGAAAGTGGCTGTTGTGCTCATAAGAAATCAAAATCAATGCGCCGCGCCAATCGAGTACTCAATTGACGCGGCGCTCATATTGGAGTGGGTTTGTAGGGGCGAGGTTTCCTCGTCCGTTCGTGCAAGTTCGGACAAGCGGGCTAGGTCGCCTCGCCCCTACGGACGCGTTTCGCCGAACTTTTGGTTACGGCTTTTCAATCGGCACGCCGACCATCGAGCCGTATTCCGTCCAGCTTCCGTCGTAGTTTTTGCAGTTGCCAAAGCCCAGCAAATAGTGCAGCACGAACCACGTATGGCTCGATCGCTCACCGATGCGGCAATAAGCGATAACCGGCTTCGAGTTGTCGATGCCTTTGGCGCCATACAAAGTGCGCAAGGCGTCGGCATCCTTGAACGTGCCATCTTCGTTCACGGCTTGCGCCCACGGAATGTTCTTCGCGCCCGGAACGTGCCCGCCGCGCTGCGCGGTTTCGGTCATGCCCGGCGGCGCGATCACTTCGCCAGTAAATTCGGCAGGAGAACGCACATCGACCAGGTTGTAGCCCGTTTTTTCGATGTTGGCGACGACTTCGGTCACGTTCGAGCGCAAGCTCAAATCGGCGTCTTTGGCGTAATACGCGGCGGCTTGCGGATGCTCTTCCTGCGTCGTCAATTCGCCGTTGATGGCGAGCCATTTCTTGCGTCCGCCGTCCATCAGCCGCACATCTTCGTGGCCGTAAATCTTCAAAATCCAGAAGGCAAAGGCTGCAAACCAGTTATTGTTGTCGCCATACAAAATGATGGTGTCGCTGTTGCTGATGCCGCTTTCACCCAGCAATTTTTCGAGCTGCGCTTTCGACGGAATATCGCGGCGAATGTTATCGTTGAGCTGTGATGTCCAGTTCCACGCGACCGCGCCCGGAATGTGACCTTCTTCGTAGGCGTTGGTGTCGACATCGACTTCAACCAGTTTGACGTTAGCGTCTTTGCGATGCGCTTCGACCCAATCGGCGTCCACCAAAACGGTGGCGTCCACGTAACCTTTTTCGGCAACTGCCATGATCTTTGTCCTCGCTTTTCAGTTGTTGACGTTCTTCAGTGCATCGGCAATTATAGCGCGACTTTTCACCTCGCGCAACCAAACCCTACCCACGCGATAGAGTTTGTACGTTCGAGTACTCGATTGGTTACAAAAACGTTGACGCAGCGACACTGGCGCAATGATTGCAATGTGCAGCGCCTCGCTTTCTGGTATTGAACTCGATCCCCAACGCGACGTTGTAAGCCGCTGTCTCTGGAGGAATATTTATGAACACCAAACACCGCCGTTCTTCGTTATTTGCGCCATTCGCCGCAGGAATCTTCGCATTTGCATTGACCAACGTTCAACCGGCGCGCGCCGATGTTTCGGTGCAGCAAGAAATTCAGATGGGTCAGCAAGTCGCGGCTGAGGCGCCAAAACAATATGGCCCCGCGTTGCCGTACAACAACCCGATTTCGCGTCGTGTGCGCATGATCGGAATGCAAATCGCGGCATTGTCGGAGCGAAAAAACATTCCGTTTTCTTATACAGTTTTGCAGAACGACAAGATTTTGAACGCTTTCTCTGCACCTGGCGGCCCGGTTTTCGTGACCACAAAGTTGGTTTCCACGACGTCCAACGATGCGGAACTGGCGTATGTTTTGGGACATGAAACCGGTCACATTGACCGCCGCCACGTTGTGAAACAGTTGCAAAAACAGCAGCAGTTGGGCATCTTTGGCGCGATTGCGGGCGCTTTGTTCGGTCGCGCCGGACAAATCGGCGGCAGTCTTTTCGGGTCTTTGGAAAACCTCAAGTTTTCGCGCGCCGATGAAAATCAGGCGGATGCGGTCGGCGTTCGTTTTATGAGCCGCCTGGGTTACGACCCGCGCGCCGCCTTGACGATGCTGGCCAAACTGGGCAACGGCGGCGGCCCCGAGTTTTTGTCCGATCATCCGGCGACCAATTCGCGCATTCAAACCGTGCGCCAATTGATTCAAAACGAAAACTTGGTCGAAGTCGCGCGCCGCGCCGGTGGTCCTCGACTTTCCGCTAATCTCGATTATGGTTCGGGCAACTCTTATCCAGGTTCGAGCAGTTCAACCAACAACTCGTATCCCAACAATTCTGGCAACACGCAAAGTGGATCAATTGACTTGGGCGCGCCGTTGCGCACGAACTACAATCCGCAGACCAACAAAAACGTCGTGATGGCGCCGGTTCAAGGTTTCGCAAGCTGGGCGGGCGCACAGGTTTCCACTTCCGGCAACGCGATTGTGTTTCAAGGCAACAACGGCACACTGCGCCTTTATCGCAATTCGGATGTCGCCGATTTGAACGGCCAGCGCATTCAACTTCCCGTGCGAACGATGACTTCCAACGGCGTTTTCTACGCGCCGATGCGCACTTTGGCGAACGCGGCGGGCGCCACGGCGACCATTCAAGGCAACAACGTTTCGCTGCAAATGCCCGGTCAGCAAAGCGGAACTTTACCGCTTCCGTGAATCGAGTACGCGATTGTTAAAAAAAGCCTGCAACGATTTTGTTGCAGGCTTTTCGTTTGTCAAGGTTTGACAAGGCGCGGCGTCCGCGTTATAGTTGCTGGACAATTTGGCGCAAATGGTATGAAATGATTTTTCGCTTGAAACTTCATTTCGGGAAGACCGAGACAATTCGAGTACTCGATTGTTGAAGGCACGGCCCCGCCACTGTAATCGCGGACGACGCTCACCATGTCACTGGACTGAAAACAGTCTGGGAAGACGAGCGAAGGATGAAGCGAAAGTCAGGAGACCGACCATTTGACGCGAACACACACGCTCTTCGAGGGAAAGGGGTGAAGCGAATGTCTTCGTGACAGCGCGCGTTTTCGCCTGCCTTTCTCAAGGTTCACCCGAAAAGCGCGACGTTGCTTGTCTTCATTCCGTTTTCACCCTGGCTCACGTTGAGTCGGGATTTTTGTTTTTTCGAGGAAACGAATGAAGAAAACGCTTATCGTCGCACCGCTTTTATTTTGCGCCGCAAATATCGCGCACGCGCAATCGAGTACTGGAAACACAACTTCAGACGCCACAACGAACACAGCACCAAACGCAGCGCCAAGTGCGACATCAACCGCAACGGCGGATGCAACCGCTTCCGCATCTCCGACGCCTGCCGAAACCGTGATTGTCGTGACGGCGACGCGCACAACGCGCACGCTCGCGCAGACGACTTCGGCAGTCACCGTGATTACTCGCCAGCAAATTGAGGCGAAGAAGCCGCTCGATTTAGTGGACGCAATTCGCCTGGCGCCTGGCGTTTCGATTTCGCAAAGCGGCACGCAGGGCAAAACCGCTTCGATTTTCATGCGTGGCACCAATTCCAATCAAACGCTGGTTTTGATTGACGGCGTGCGCGCCAATTCTCCCGCCGACGGACGTTTCGATTTCGGCACGATTCCCGTCGAAAACATCGAGCGCATCGAAATTGTGCGCGGCCCGCAAAGCGCGCTTTACGGTTCGGATGCGCTGGGCGGCGTCATCAATATCATCACGCGCAAAGGAACCGGCGACTTTCAAAGCGGCGCACGCCTGGAACTGGGTTCGCAGCGCACCAACAAACAAGTCGTCACGGCACATGGCGATGCGGGAAATGGAACGGGCGTTAGTTTTTCGCTAACGCGATTGGACACGCGCGGCTTTTTCAAAAACGACGATTACCGCAATCTGGGCGCGTCGCTGCGGCTGGATAAAGCGTTGACAACGAACTCCAACCTCAGTTTCACGCTGCGCACGGATGACGCGAAAACCGGCACGCCAGGACAGATCTACTTCAACTTCGACCCCAATGCGCGCACCGATTCGCGCGATCTGGAAAGCAGCCTGCAGTTCAATAATCGCAGCGGCAATCGCACCGACCGCGTCATTTTGGGCGCTTATGATCGTCACGTCGACTTCAACGATCCGCTGAATCCAGGACAGCCGTTTTCGACTTTCACCGATTCGCGCAATCGCAGCCGTGTCCTCACTTTGGATGCGCAAAGTTCGTTCGCTCAAGGCGCGCAAACCCTCACTTTCGGCGGCGAATTGCGGCGCGAAAACGCCAGCGTCAACTCAACTTCCACGTATGGCCCAACTGATTTTTCGCGCGCCACGAACACGCAGGCGCTTTTCGCGCAGGACGAATATCGTCGCGGCGCTTTCGCTTTGGTGTCCGGCTTGCGCTATGAAAACAACTCGCAATTTGGCAACAATCTCAGCGGGCGTTTGTCGGGTT
The DNA here is from genome assembly GCA_965277285.1 of Abditibacteriaceae bacterium. Taxonomy (GTDB): domain Bacteria; phylum Armatimonadota; class Abditibacteriia; order Abditibacteriales; family Abditibacteriaceae; genus DASVUS01. The sequence continues at coordinate 2,033,195 of OZ255721.1, forward strand.
CTTACGATTTGAACGCGCGCACCAAACTCAAAGCCTCGATTGGAACCGGTTTCAAGGCGCCCAGTTTCAACGATTTGTATTATCCAAATTATGGAAACCCGAACTTGCAGCCGGAGAAAAGTGTCGGCGGCGATCTGGGAATCGAGTACTCGACAACGCGCGGCGGCAGCCTGGAAGTGACGGCGTTTTACAATCGCCTGCGCAACCTGATTACCGGCGTTTTCATTCCGCCGACGACCTTTGAAGCGGGCAACGTTGGGCGCGCCACCACGCAGGGAATCGAAATCGGTTTGCGCCAGCCGTTCGCCCAAAACTGGACTTTCGCGCTCAATCAAACGTTTCTCGATACGTCGTCCGCCATGCCGTTGTTGCGTCGTCCGAAGTTCAACACGACAGCCGATGTGATTTATCGCAAGGACAAAATCAACTTCGATTTCGGCCTGATCGCGCAAGGTCATCGCTACGATATTTCGCCCACTTACGCGACGCAGCAATACGGCGGCTACGCGCGCTTCGACCTGACAGCGGGCTACAGCATTCGTCCCCAAACGCAGATTTACGTGCGCGCACAAAACCTCTTCAATCGGCGTTATGAAGAAGTGGCGGGCTTTCCTTCGCCGCGCTTCAACTTCGTCATCGGCCTGCAAACCGGCGTGTTTTAGTCCGTCGGCAGGAATCAGTTCGAGTAGTCGAAACTAAAAGTTTGTCATTCTGAGCGAAACGAAGAATCTAACTTTAGGCCAGATTCTTCGCTGCGCTCAGAATGACAAACTTTAGTTTTGGGCGTAAATCAAGATTTCAAGGAAACTTATGAGCATTGCGACCAAACAAGGCGACGGCGGCATGACGCGCTTGATTTATGGCGAGCGCGTTTCCAAAGCCGCTTTGCAAGTCGAAGCCTACGGCACAATCGACGAATTGAACGCGTTTTTAGGTTTGGCGCGTTCTCTGTGCGATGACGAATGGATCAATCGAGTACTCGAACGCGTGCAGCGCGAAACCTTTGTCGTGGGCGCCGAACTCGCCACGCCCGCCGAAAAACTGTACAAACTTCAGGCGCGCGTCGATGGCGCGATGATTAAGGCGCTTGACGATCACGTTCAGGAAATCGAAGCTTTGCCCAATGTTCTGGGCGATTGGGCTTTGCCTGGCGCGACGCAAGCCGGCGCTGCTCTGGACGTGGCGCGCGTCGTTTGTCGTCGGGCGGAACGCTGCGCCGTGCGCTTGAGCGAAAACGGCGAACTTCCCAACAGCGAAGTCGTGCGCTATCTCAACCGCTTGTCCGATGTTTTGTGGCTGCTCGGTCGCCGCTACGAAATCGCGCGCGACGTAAATGGCGCCTTGCGTCCAGAAAAAGCCACTCGCAAATCGAGCGATGCGGCTTCGACCGACGCTCACAAAGAAAGTGCTCCGGGTTCAAACGAAGACTGACTTTCGAGTACTCGATTGTGACGCTCTAAAGATTCGGCGTGCCGGAAAGCGCTCATCTTTTTATACTCAGCGGCAACCTTCTCGAATTCTCTGTTGGGAGCGATATGAAATTACACGGTAAAACAGCGGTTGTAACGGGCGCCAGTCGCGGCATCGGGCGCGGCATTGCGTTGCGTTTGGCTCAAGACGGCGCGCGTGTCGTGGTGCATTATAAAGGCAACAAAGACGCCGCCGATGAAGTCGTTCAGGAAATTGCGAACACTGGCGGACAGGCGATTGCTTTGAGTTGCGACCTGGCCGACACGACCGAAGTTCGGCGAATGTTTTCGCAAATCGAAGCCGAATGGAAGACGATTGATATTCTGGTCAACAACGCGGGCTGGGCCGAGTTTCGAGTACTCGATGAAGCCGACGAAGACCATTTCGACGCGATTTTCGATTTGAACGTGCGCGGCCTTTTTTTCGCCACGCAAGAAGCCGCCAAAATCCTCAACGACAACGGTCGCATCGTCAACATTTCGAGCGGCATCACGCGTGCCAATTCCGGGACAGGCGCGGTTTACGCGGGTTCAAAAGCCGCCGTCGAAGCATTCACGCGCTGCTGGAGTGAAGATTTGGGCAAGCGCGGCATTACGGTCAACACGGTTTCGCCGGGCATGGTCGAAACCGATTTGCTGATGAGCGTGACGCCCAAAGAAAACCTGGAAAACATGGCGAAGATGTCGCCTTTTGGCCGTTTGGGACAACCCGCCGACATCGCCGATGTTGTCGCCTTTTTGTGCAGCGACGACGCGCGCTGGATCACGGCGAATAACATTTTGGCGAACGGCGGCGTGTAATAGTTGGGGATTGGCGCGCCAAGCCCGTACATCAAACGTCTTCGCATTCGAGTACTCGGTATTGCACAAACAAACCATTTTTCAATGACAGATGTTCTCGATTCTTTCAGTTACGGCGTTTATGTGGTGAGTTCGCGCAGCGGCGAAGAGGTCAACGCGATGACGATGCGCCTGGTTTCGCACTTGCCGACGCGTCCGGCGCGGATTTCTCTGGTCATGCGCAAGCGTTGTCTGACACACCAATTCATCTGCGAAAACCGTGTCTTCGCGGTCAATGTTTTGGCGCAAGGTCAGGAACTGATCGCCGGACATTTCGGCTTGCGCAGCGGTCGCAATGTCGATAAGTTCGTCGGCATCAATTACAAACGCGGCTGTCTGGGCGCGCCGATTTTAGACGAATGCCGCGCTTTTCTCGAATGCCGTTTGGTCGCTTCGCACGATATGGGCAACACGGTTTTGCTGATCGGCGAAATCGTTCATACCGGACAAGGCGCGCTGCACCATCGCCCTTCGCTGATGTATCGCAAAGACGATTATTATGGTTGAAATGGAGAATCGAGTACTCGAATGCACAAAAACCTTCGACGTTGTGTTGTCGAAGGTTTTTGTTTGGTATCGGGATAGCCGGATTTGAACCGACGACCTTCTGACCCCCAGTCAGACGCGCTACCAAGCTGCGCTATATCCCGTTTTGTAACCTGATTGGTTGCAGCGATTAAGGATACGAAGTTTGCGACTTTCGGTCAAGGTGCCGATGTTTCGCGTTCGATTAAAGTAACTGGTGGTTCGACGGTTTCTCGGCGCGCGTCCTGCCAGCGCGCATCGTTCCACGCCAGAGGGTCTTCAATCGGTTCGATGTGCGCAGTAATTTCGACGCCGGGCACGGCTTCTTCAATGGCGCGACCAATGGCGACTTCGACATTGTGCGCCGAAGAAACCGAGCATTCGCCGGGCACCAATAAATGATAATCGGCGAAGCGGCGCGAACCGGCGCGGCGCGTTCTCAGCGCATGATACGTCATGCGAGGTTCGAGTACGCGTTCAATGGCACCGCGAATGTCGCGCACTTCATCGTCTTCCAGAGCGCGATCCATCAGGCCATCAACCGAGCGCTTCAACAAACTCCATGCGATGCGCACGATATTGAGCGCCACCAAAATCGCAATCGACGGGTCGATCCACGTCCAATGCGTCCACGATGCGAGCAGTAAACCCAGCGCGACGCCCAGCGATGTCCACACATCGGTCATCAAATGATGCCCATCGGCTTCAAGGACAATCGAACCGGCACTTTTTCCGGTTTTCAAGAGCAAGCGCGCCACGAGGAAATTGACCAGCGCCGAAACCAACGAAATCGAGACGCCGCTAAAAATATGCGAAGGCACGTCCAGCGTGGAAAAGTGGCGAATCGCCGTCACGAAAATGCCAATCGCCGCCGCAAAAATGAGAGCGCCTTCGATACCGCTGGCGAAAAACTCAATTTTTTCGTGCCCGTAAGGATGCGTTTTGTCCGCCGGTTGCGCCGCGTACCACAAGGCATAAAGCGCCGCGAGCGAAGCCGCCACATTCGCCGTCGATTCCGCCGCATCCGACAACAACCCGACCGAACCCGTGACGCGCCACGCCGCGAGCTTCAGCGCGACCGTCAGAAAAGCCGCGCCCAGCGACAAACCGATCAGTTTCGCGTGTGGCACGCCGCCCCAGAAAGAAGATTTCGCCATTTCGAGTACTCGATAATTGCAAAGCGAACTAACCGCATTGCAATTGCAGCCACACATTATCAAAACGTCGCGCTTTCAAATCGTCTTCGTGAATGCAGAAGTAAATCATACCCGCATCGCCCCACATCCAATCGGAATCCGAATCGAGCTGAAACAGCAAGCGCCATTTATCGGCGCCAGCGTCACGCAAACGCTGGTTAAAATCGGCGTTCGATTCGTCTGTTGCCCGCCTCATATCATTCAAGGTCATGCAAACAGAAATGGGTAAGTCGTCTTGAATATCTTCCGCGAAACCCAGCAACTGATGCCGCGCCAATTCAGTACAACTTTCTCGGAGTTTGTCTCGAAAATCGTAGAACTTGTTTCTTTCCTCCTGTTCTAAATCGCAAGTTTCTTTGGAAAGCTCCATTGCCCAAAAAACGGGCGTTTGCCAGTGAACATCAAAAGCGATATGATGCATACGCAAAGTGTTTTCCGAACTTTCAAAAGGAAAAGCTGCACGCTGTAACTCGACATCCTCTGGCCAATAAAAGACTTTCCAGCCGCCGACATCTTTGGGAAAGCCCCAAGGTTGATCTTCAATGGCATAGAAAAAAGACAACAATCCCGAAGGCGGCAAATCCTGCTTCAAGTCGAACGGCGCGACTTGGAACAAGTTGAATTGCGCTAAAAAACCAAGTGGTTTCTCTTTTCAGATCGGCCACACAAAGTCCGCCGGAACATCGGGTGCACCACCAATTTTCGATTGGCCGACCGCAATCTCTTTGTCGTCGCTTTTGGTCAACACCAAGGCGATGGCCGGAGCGAGATTGTCGCGCAACGCGGCTTTCAACTTTTCCGGCGCATGGTTTTCAATGACTTCGAGTACTCGTTCTCGCGTTGGGAATTCTGTCATAAACATTCACCGCTTTTCGTAAAGGTTCGCCAATTCTTGCGGCGATTTTCCGCGCCAGAACCCAATTTGCAATTCGCACCAGCGCCACAGCAAGCGCGCGACGCCGCCGCGAAAACGCCTTGAAGAAACTGTTAAAGGCACGTTCAAACATACGGTCTTCAATTTGTGACAACGCGCGAAATGTTCCAGACGCCGGGCGAAATCGAAGTCTTCAAAAAGCGGCCAATTTTGAAAACCGCCCAATTGCTCAAAGGTTTCGCGGCGAATCCAGATTCCGCTATCTCCGTAATAAACGCCGAAGGTTCGCAAAACGCGCGCGATATTTTCCACCAGATGAGCGCCGCGTGTTCTCTGGTCGAAGCGCAGGCGAAAATTGCCGCCGCAGATTTTCGAGTTTTCCAACGCCTCGTTCATCCTTCGAGTACTCGAACGCGCGGGAATTGTATCGGCGTGCAAAAACCACAGGATTTCACCACTTGATATTTTCGCGCCCGCGTTCATTTGCACGCCGCGATTGGCTTCGCTTACAATCACGATCGCGCCGTTTTCGTGTGCGATTTCTGGTGTTCGGTCGGTGCTTCCGCCGTCGCAAACAATGATTTCGCCAATTTCAGGCATTGGTTTCAATCTCTGCAATAAACGCGCGAGGTGCGCTTCTTCGTTCAACGCGGGAATAATCACGCTGATATTACCCGCTGAAACCATGCGGCGCATTTTATCATGTGTGTTGGTGCCGTGACAGTTTTCCGTTTTATCGAGTACTCGAAATACGCGAATCTTTGGTTTTCTGCGCTAAACTGCCGCCCATGATTTTAGGATTGGGAACCGATTTGTGCCAGGTCGAGCGCGTCGAAAAATATCTCGAGCGCTTTGGCGAACGCTTTACGCGGCGCTGCTTCACGGATGGCGAAATCGCTTATTGCCAGACGCACAAGAACCCTGCAGCGCAGTTTGCGGCACGTATCGCGGCCAAGGAAGCGGCTTGCAAGGCATTAGGAACCGGCTTGCGCGACGGCATCCACTGGAAGTGTTTTGAAGTGCAAAGTCAAAAAAATGGCAAACCGATCTTGCGCATTCATGGTCGCGCCGCAGAAATCGCCTCGCAAAACGGCGTCCGCAACGTGCATCTGTCGTTGTCGCACGATGGCGGCCTGGCGCTCGCGGTGGTGGTTTTTGAAGGAAATGATGAATGATGAATGCGGAATGATGAATATCGAGTACTCGAAACTCAAGCTGCATCGTTGAAGGGCGATTTTCCATTCATCATTCATCATTCCGCATTCATCATTTCCTTTCCCTTTCCAGATAATTTCCGGCGTTTTGGTGTTTGAGATTGCGTTCAAATGGTTTATGATTGAAGTCGCGCATAGAACGCAAGAACGCACTGATGCCGATTCTTCAACACCTGAAAACTTTATCAACGCATGATTTAACGCTGACCGCATTTCTGGCGGCGTTGTGCGGAGCGCTGCTTTTCACGCCGCTGGCCAAGCGCTTGGCGTGGCGCTACGGAGTATTAGCGAAACCGGACGCGCGCCGCCTGCATCCCGAACCAATCGCGCAATGGGGCGGACTGGCGATTTTTCTGGCGGTCGCTTTGGCCGCGTTGTTGTGGCGCCAACCGACGCTCAGCGATTTCCGCTTGCTGGCGCCGTCCGGCGATCCTTCAGCAATTCAGCACACGGCGCAAATCACACATCTTTCGACGTATTTTTTCGGCTGCGGCTTGCTCATGTTGTTGCTGGGAATGGCCGACGATAAATGGGAATTGTCGCCGCTATGGAAATTCGGCGGGCAATTAGTTATCGCTTTTTTATTGTGGAAAGGCGGCTTTCGCATCAACACGCTGCCGTTTTCCTCCGGCTTGGACACTTTGAGCATTCCCGCATCGCTTGGGTTAACAACGTTGTGGCTGTTGGGCTTGACCAATGGCGTCAATCTCATAGATGGCGTGGATGGTTTGGCGTCGGGCGTCTGCGCTATTGCAGCGGGCAGTTTGTGCCTGATTGAAACCTCGAAAAACGCGACGTGGGCAGCGACGGCGAGCGCAGCAGTTTGTGGCGCGAGTCTGGGGTTTTTGTGGTACAACCGTCATCCGGCGCGCATTTTTCTGGGCGATGCAGGCGCGTTGTTATTGGGTTTCTGGCTGGCCGCGATTGCTCTGGCGGCGGCCTCGAAAACCGCGGCGGCCACGACTCTGGCGTTGCCGTTATTGGTAATGGGCGTTCCGGTTGTGGACACAGTTTGGGCGATCGTGCGTCGCACGCTGGCGCATCAGCCGCCGTGGAAAGCGGATCGCGGGCATTTGCATCATCGCTTATTGGCGCGCGGTTTTTCGCCGCAAAAAACCGTGCTGGTGATTTACGCAATTTCAACCGCGCTCGGCTTAACGGCGGTCGTGTGGGCGACGCGATGAATGATAGATAACCGGCTTTGCGATAACTTTCAAGACGCTTTCGAGTACTCGATATGATGACGATTCTTTTGCTTTTTCTGTCCAACATTTGCATGACGACGGCGTAGTATGGCCCGATTTTGAAACTGAAAAGCGCGCCTTTATTGACGGTGATTCTCATCAGTTGGCTGATTGCGTTGCCGGAATATTGTCTGGCGGTTCCGGCCAATCGTCTGGGTTTAAGTCACTTCACCTTGACGCAGCTCAAAATCATGCAGGAGTGCATCGCGCTGACGGTTTTTCTGGTGATGGCGCGCGTCATCTTCAAAGAAGCGATTCGCTGGAACACAATCGCCGCCTTGTTTTGCATGGCGTGCGCCGTTTATTTCGCGTTTATGGGCAGCAAAAACATTGGTTGAATCGCGTATTAGATTTCATGGTTTCGGCCAATTCCGCTAAACTTGGAGCGTAATGACATTTCCCCTTCCTCTCACGGTGATGCCGATTTTCGGCACGCGTCCCGAAGCCGTTAAAATGGCGCCGCTGGTGAATGAACTCAAATCGCGCCCGCACGAATTTCGCACCATTGTCTGCGTCACGGCGCAGCACCGCAAGATTCTCGATCAAGTTTTGCACGCCTTCGAGATTGTTCCCGACTACGATTTGGACATTATGAAGGAAGGCCAAACTTTGACGCAGGTCACAACGCGCGTCCTCGAAGGTCTGGAAAAAGTTCTGGCCGAAGTCAAGCCGGACATCATTTTGGCGCAAGGCGATACGACAACGGTTTTGGCGGCGGCGCTGGCGGCGGCTTACTCAAAAACGGCGTTTGGGCACGTCGAAGCCGGACTTCGCACCAACAACAAATTCGATCCGTTTCCCGAAGAAATCAATCGTCGCGTGACGGGACAATTGACGGATTTGCATTTTGCGCCGACCATTTTATCGAAAGATAATTTGCTGCGCGAAGGCATCCGCGAAGACGCCATTTATATGACGGGCAACACCGTTATTGACGCCTTGAAACAAGTCACCGGCAAAAACGGCGCGCCGTCGAGTACTCAATCGAGCGATTTCAAGATCAAAACTCTGCTGGTGACAACGCATCGCCGCGAAAACTGGGGCGCGCCGCTCGAAGAAATCGCGCTGGCCTTGCATGATTTGGTCGAAAAGTTTCCCGACACGAAAATCATTCTGTCAATGCACCCAAACCCGATTGTGCGCGAACCGTTGCAGCGCATTTTGGGAAACCATGCGCGCGTCGAATTGATCGAGCCGCCGGATTATCTCGATTTCGTGCATTTGATGGAGCAAAGCCACCTGATTTTGACTGACAGCGGCGGCGTGCAGGAAGAAGCGCCCGCGCTCGGTTTGCCAGTTCTGGTTTTGCGCCGCACGACGGAACGTCCCGAAGGCGTTTCGGCGGGAACCGCCAAACTGATCGGCACCGAGCGCGCAGACATTGTGCGCGAAGCCTCCAAGTTGCTTTCCGATCAGAACGCTTACAACCAGATGAGCCACGCCACCAATCCTTACGGCGATGGACAATCCAGCCAACGTATCGCGCAAGCCATTTTGCACTGGGCCGGACACGCGCCGCGTCCACAAGACTTCGAGTATTGAATTATTCACCGCGAAGGACGCGAAGAGCGCGAAGGAAAAAGATTTTAGAAAAGATGAGTTTAGAAGTGCGTAAGTACGGGCTTGGCGCGCCAAGCCCGCACAGTTCATCCCTCATCCCTTTCTTCTCGTCCCTTCTTTTCTTCGCGCCCCTTTTTTTCTTCGCGCCCTTCGCGGTGAATTCTCCGGCTTTTTCTCTTGAACAATTCCGCTTCGTCTAAACAAGTTTGGGGCAACAAGCGCATCTTAGGTTTGGTGGCGCTGGCAACGCTCATTGTCAGCGTGATCTGGCGCTTGCCCGAAGAAAGCGCCTTTATCGGGCGGCGTGTCGGCGAACTGGCAGTCACGTTGGTTTTGGCGATGGGCTTGACGTACGTTTTGCGCCCAGCCGTCCGTTTCCTGATGCGCTTTCGCATTTTCAGGGATGCGCGCGGCGGTCGTTCGTGGGCGACGCTGTTAGTTTTCGTGTTCTGCGGATTGTTGATTTATCTCATCTGCGCTTTTGGATTTCGCTCCATCACGCGCGACTTGGCGTCGTTGTGGAACTCGTTTATTCCCAGCGATATGGCGGAAAAACGCGTACTCTTCAACAAATGGCGCGACGTGCTTTCGCAAAGCATCGCACCTTACCGCGACGCTTTGCCACTCGACACGCAAAAGAAAATCGAAGCCAGTCTGGCTGCAGCGGCCAGCATAGCACCTTTAGCGATTTTAGGCTGGGTGCGCGCCTCGTTTTCGCACATCGGCTTCATCGTCGAATTGCTGCTGCTGCCGGTTTTAGTGTTTTATTTTCTGGCCGATGGCGACGCGATTCGGCGCGAAGCAGGTTTGCTGCTACCGCTCAGTTGGCGCCCAACGGCCAGTCGTATGGCCGCGCATCTGGATCGAGTACTCGATGGCTACATTCGCGGGCAAATGATGATGTGCCTGATCGCCTGGGTTTTAGTCACTTTGATCTTGAGCGCGCTTCATGTGCCGCACGCCTTTACAATGGGCTTAATCGCTGGATTAACGCGCGCCGTTCCCGTTATTGGGCCGCTTTTGGGCGGCGTGCCTTTGGCGCTGATTTGTTTGCTGACGACGCGCTCGATTCCCATTACGCTGTCGGTCATTGCGGCGTTTACCATGATGCACTTTTTGGAAAGCAAAGTTTTGCTACCGAAAATTATTGGCCACGAAGTCGATTTACATCCGGTTTCAGTTATTCTTGTGTTGCTGCTGGGGATGGAGTTTTTCGGATTTCTGGGCGTTTTTCTGGCGGTTCCCGTCGCAGCAGTTTTGAAAATTATGCTCGTCGAATGGCGCACGCATCAGGAAGCAAAAATCGAAGAACGCCGTGTAGCTCTGGTTGGCGAAAGGGAATTACCTCTCGCTAACAGCGCCACAAACGGCACTTCGAGGACTCGAACACCAATTTAGCAATAGTCTTGTCTTAGCGCGACAATCACTGTAACGAACCCGAAGCGTGAGCGACGGGCTTACGTAGAAGTTTGATGAAACTATAAATTAAGCCCGTCGCTCACGCTTCGGGTTCGTTACAGTGATTGTCGTCATTTTTACTTTCAAAGGGAATCAGCTTGACACCTCAGATTACGCCGTTGCAATCTATCGTTTTGGGCTTGGCGCAGGGCTTGACCGAATTCATTCCGGTTTCGTCGTCGGCGCACCTCAACATTTTGCACACGCTGTTTGGTCACGGGCGCGAACTAACTTATGATGTTCTGGTCTCGATTGGAACAACCGGCGCTCTCGCGTGGTATTTTCGCCACGATTGGAAAGCCTTGCTGACCGATCCGGCGCAGAAGAAATTGCGCAACCTGGTTTTGTTGGCGTGTGTGCCAGGTGGAATCCTTGGTTTGATTCTGGATAAAAGCGGAGTTGAAAATCGTTCGCCAGTCGCGGATGCCTGGTTCAACGCCTTATTGTTGATTGTCGCGGGATTGGTTTTGCTGTGGAGCGACCGCGCCGGACGCCAGAACCGCGAAGTCGAAGACGTGAATGCGACTGATTCGTGGATCGTCGGCGCGGCGCAAGCTTTGGCCTTGTTTCCGGGTGTATCGCGTTCGGGCGCCACGATGACGGCAGGTTTGTTTCGCGGCATGACGCGCGAAAGTGCGGCGCGCTTTTCGTTTTTGATGTCGCTGCCGATTACACTCGCGGCGACGTTATGGAAATGTCACAGCGCGAGCAAAGGCGGCTGGGAAGCGGTCGGTGCGTCGCCGCTATCGTTGCTGCTGGGAATCGTCGTGTCGGGCGTATCGGGGTTTTGGGCGATTGGCTTTTTGTTAAACTTCCTCAAGAAGCGCGATGTGACGCCATTTGTTGTTTGGCGTGTTCTGGTCGCGTTGGCCGTTTTCTCATTGATCGCCACGCAACGATTGCCCTTGACGCAATCCGCTGTCGCCTTACCATAATTTTTCTCGTTGCTCCGCCTAATAATGGTTTATGTTCGCAAAGCGTTTGCTGGAAGACACGCGATAGCAAATGCGGCGTTTGATGCCGAACGAAACGTTCCGAATAAAAGTGCGGCGGCAATGAGACGGTCAGCGAGGCGCCGCGTTAGGCAGAAAGACGCGTCAGGAAAGACACATCGAGTACTCGATATGTTTCGTTTGTCGTGTTTCGAGCCATAATAACTACAAGTTGTGAGATGTTGCAATCAATCACGTTTAGCAGAACTGTGTTGGGAGAAGAACGCTTTTGTCCGGTTTGATGTGTGGTCGTTGCGGACAACGCACGGCGCCCGATTCCTCATATTGCCCGCGTTGTCGCTGGGCGCTGGTCGGCACGCGCGCGTCGCTTTTCGCCGTGACGCAACTGGCCGATCAAAACGTCGCTGGTCAGACGCTGGACGTGGTCGGCAATGCTTTGCCGCCAGTCGAAAGTTCGGTAGCGATGCCGGAAATTCCTTCGGGCGCCAGCGGCATGGTGGCGCGACGACGCGTCGATAAACAACGCTCCAATCTGGAGCGCGATATTCAAGCGATTGTTGAACCACGCATCGCTCAACTGGAAAAAACGCTGGAAGAAAAACCTGGCGATGCCACAACGCTGAGCGCGCTGGGCGTCATCAACCTGCTGCAAAACCACTTCGAGCGCGCTGTCGCCTACTTGCAACGCGCGCACGAACTCGCTCCAGGAGATTTGGAGACGACCATCAATCTGGGCATTGCGTTATCGCAACGCGGTCAAGTGCAGCCCGCTCTGACGCTTTTCAACGCCTTGCACGATCAGCATCCCGACGACCCCTCGATTCTTTTCAATCTGGCGCTGGTCGCTTTGCAGGCGCGTCGTGCGCCCGCCGTCCTCGAAGCCGCCAACGCGCTGGAAGAACTTTGGAAAAAGACGCCGTCGCTCTCGCCGGTTTATCACGACGACACGCTGACGGCGCGCGGTCTGGCTTTGTTGATGATGGACAAGCCGGAAGAAGCGCGCAAAACCCTGCAAGAAGCGGCGCGCCAGGGTCGTCATTCAAACCAGAATCCGGCAACCAATGGCGCATCGAGTACTGGAAATGCCGCTTCCAATTTGGCCAGCGATGAAGAAATGAAGGCTGCCGATTTCCAGGTCGAAGGAAAAAACGCCGAAGAAGAAGATGTCCTTATGCTGGAAGGCGGTCAAAGCGCCGATTTCTTGAATAACTTAGCGTTGGCGGAAGTGGGCGTTGGCGCTTATGACAAAGCGCAATCGCACCTGAGCGCGGCGGTTCGCATCGAGCCTGGCAATGCGCGCGTCGATAGCAACCTGGGCGTTTTGGCATATCAGCGCGGCGAAGTCGGTTTCGCTTACAAAATGCTCGATCTGGCGCGTCAAATCGAGCAGCAGGCCTCGCAAACCGAAGCCTCGACGCACAACCATTTGGGCGTTGTGCTTTCGACAATGGGACGCACCGACGACGCTTGGCGTGAATTTGGCCTCGCCAGCGGTCACGAACGCGCCGACTTTGAAGTGTGGTACAACCTGGGGCGCGCCTACATCGAAAGCGGCAAGCCCGATCGCGCCATGAGCTTTTTGCGCCGCGCCTTTGCCGTCGAACCGCAAAATCCCGACTTGCATGCGACGCTTGGCACCGGTTATTTGCTGCGTGGAAACTTGCAAAACAGTTTGCTCGACGATGCCTTGAAGCACTTCAAGCGCGCTTTGCAAATTGATGGCAATCACTTCCCTTCGCTGCTTGGCTTGGCCATGACGTGCGCGCAAATGAACAATGCACAAGGCGCGTTGGTCGTGCTGCATCAAACGCAAAAATTATATCCGCGTCGCATCGAAGTCTTGTTTCTGCGCGCTCTTTTCACTTTGACGCTGGAAAGCGATACCGAACGCGTGCCGCGCGCAGGAATGCAGTTCAATATGGTTTTTGCAGCTCAACCGGAATTATTGGCCGCCGATTATAATGCCGCGATTTGCCAATATATGATGGGAATGCAGGAAACGGCGATGCGGATGTTGGAAAAAGTTGTGCAACGCGATCCTTCTTTCGTTCCGGCCTATTACCTTATCGGCGTCGGTCATGCTATCGCCAAACATTACGATCAAGCGCTGACAGCTTGGAAAATTGCGTCGGTGCAAGATCCGGAAAACGTCGATGTTCACGCTGGTTTGGGGTTCGCTTATTACCAATTGGGCGATTGGGCCAATTCTTACAACGCGTTCGAGCGTGCCAGCCGCCTTTTGCCCTTGGATGCAGAAATCGCCGCGTGCTTAGGTTTAGCTTACGGTCGCGCGGGTGGCGAGTTGCGTAAGATGCGCTTGGCACGCGCCGAAAAACACGTCCTTATCAAAACACCTGGCGCTCAAGAACGCGACGCGCAAGATTTGCGAACACAAACCGATTTGCTGAACCGTTCCATTGAGGCATTCAGTCGCAGCCTGCAATTGAAGCCTGGCAACGCCGTCACGCACTCGAACCTGGGTTTGTCCTACTTTTTTCAAAACAAAGTTGAAAACGCGGTCGAGCAATGGCGCATCGTTTCGCGCATCGACGCGCGTTACGCGATGGAGCGCGAAGAAGACCAGCAGACCAACTTCGACGATTCTCAGATGGCTTTGCGACCTTTGCGTTGGCGCGACATGATCGTCGGCATGATGCCGATTTTGCCGCCGCCGCACACGCGCCTCGTCCCTGGCTACAACGAACGCGCCTTTCGTCTGGCACTGTCCGACCCAGCTTTTCAACGCTTGCACACCTTGCACCGTCAACTCGAACACACCACGCGCCTGCAATCGTGGATGAACGCCAAACACTGATTTTTGTAGACTGCCCCAAAAACTACAACCTTCCTCATTCTGAGAGGGTGTATAGGAATCACGCAAGCCTTCGGAGCATAAGCCGGATCATGGCGAGATAAATCCAGGTTTCACTTGATTTGACATTTTGCTCATAGTCTTTTGAAAGCCTTCGACATCTTCCCAACCATGCAAAAGTTCTTTCGACAACCCAGCGACGCGGCAACGGCACGTAGCCTTTGTTTTCATATTGACGGTTCACCAGGGCATTGCGGCTTATCACTCGGAGCGCAACGCCACAGTTTTCTCGCACCCAAGCCGCGAACTTGTGTCCCCAGTAGCCTGCATCCGCCCAAATCAACTGCAAACGTTGTGAAGGAAAGCGCCACAGGGCTTTGTCTTGCAAAAGTAATTTGGCTCCGTCACGCTCTTGAACGTTGGCAGCATGAACACACACTTGCAACAACAAGCCGTTGGTATCCACCAGAATATGACGCTTGCGCCCTTTTATTTTCTTGGCTGCATCAAAGCCTTTTGGCCCCCTTTTTCTGTGGTTTTGACGCTCTGGCTGTCCAGAATCGCTGCGCTGGGCGCCTCATCCCGTCCATCGGCCTGGCGCACTTGAGAACGCAACGAACTGTGGATACCTTCGAGAGTGCCGTTGTCACGCCAGCGCCGGAAGTGATACCAAACCACAGTGTAAGGCGGAAAATCGTGAGGCAAAGCACGCCACGAGCAGCCGTTGGTCAACTGATACAACAAAGCGTTGACGATCTCGCGTTGGGCGTAAAGCCTGCGCGTACCGCGCGCACGCTGTGGCTCGATCAAAGGGCGCAGCACTTGCCATTGTGCCTCGCTCAAATCACTGGGATAGCTCTGGCGTTTCATAAATGTAAGTCTAACCCTTTCCTATACACCCTCTTAGAATGACAAACTTCCATTTTCAAGCGTTTTTGGGACTTTGTTTACAACCTCTCAGAATGACAAAGCTCCACGACCTTCGCCTTGTTTCCTACTTTGCAAACGGCTTGTCAGTGCGCGGCACGGCAACGCTTATTTCAACACAATGACGTTTTTAGAAACGCGCCCCGCGCTTGGTAGAAGCAAAGTTTACGCAAAGATTGAGCAAAGTTTTGTCAAGTGGATGTGGATGGAGCGATTTACTCCGTTGCCGGAACAACCACAGACAAGTCTTCCGGCGGCAAAGTCAGGCGCACACGCATTCCCCGACCCGTTTGGCTCTCGACCGACAATGTGCCGCCGACAATCGCCATCATTGTGCTGTGCAATGTCAAGCCGCGCCCGCTGCCGCCGTTCGACTTTTCAGTGTCTTTCGAGTACTCGATGGCGCTTGTTCCCACACCATCGTCTTCGATTTCGATGTGCAATGATTCGTCTTCGGTCGCACGCAGTGTCAGTTGCAAAAGGCGCGTCGGGTCATCGCCTCTTCCATAACGCGCGGCGTTGCGAATCGCTTCGCGGCAGGCGAAAAACAAGACTTCGCCAGTCAAGGGATGCAGTGATTGGAAACGTTTTTCAACGTCGTCTTCGACATCCCAAGTCACGCCGTCGAAAGCGCCTTTCCATTCGGTTTCGAGTACTCGATGCAGCGAACCCAAGACGCCCAGACGCGCGATTTCGGGCGTCGTGTGCGTCGGCATTTCGCGCAGCAAATCGGAAATCTGGCGATGCACGTCGCTCAATTGCGTCAAGACTTCGGCGTTGCCCGAAGCCGACAACGTTAAAATCGCGGCATGAACGCGCGGCAGAATTTCGTCGTGCAAAGCGCGCCGCGCCTGACGGTCGAGCAACTGATTTTCCGCCAAACGCTGTCGCTGCAAACTCATCAAGCGTTGCGAAAGAGCGCGTCCGGCGCGCGCATCAATCGAACGTTCGCCAGCAGCGCGCGCGACCTCGATTTCTTCCTGCGTATAAAGCCCGCCATCTTCCTTCTCGCCCAGCAACAATGCGCCGATTAAGCCGCGCTCGCCCCACAACGGCACCGCCCAAATCGCGCCGTGATAAATCGTCGCGTCCAAAGGCACGCAACGCGTTTGCGGCGAAAAACTCATTGCCAAACTTTGCACGTTTGGCACGCTCAAGCTTGGCGGAAACGTTTCGGCGGCAACCAGCGGCGCCAGCGATCCCAAAGGCTGCAAAAACGCCCGTCGCGCATGAAGCACGTCGCGGCACAGCGTCGCAAACGAATCGTGCGCCGCGTTTTCTTGCGTTGAATTTTCGCCACTATTTTCACGGTGCCGCGACAGCAAATCGTCGTAAAAATGCTGGCTTCCCGCGACCGCGCGCAAGTTCGACGTGTGTTGTTCCTGTTCGGCGTAAGAGCGCCAGGCGAAGAACGCCAGAAATGCGCTCATCAAAATCGTGGTCAGCATCAAAGGATAAATCGGGCGCAATTCAAAACCCTGACTGAGTCCGACCAGCGCGCTATAAACCGCCGCCACGATGACGATGACGCGCCATTGTCGCACAAAACCACGTCGCGGCAAGGTTTTTTCGGTCAAAATCCCATACGACACAATCGCTTTTCCCAGCAAAATCACCGCTAAAGCGATCAAAGCACAAACCAGAAGCTCGAGCGCGCTGCCCCACAATTCGATGCGACCGGCAATCGCGTCGGGAACACGTCCCCACAACGACGCGTAAACCATGCCGAGAATGGCCAGCCCAACGAGCAAGCTCAATCCCAACTGCACCAACGTCGAAGCGATCAGATAGGGACGCGCGCGTTGTCGCGCCACATCGCGTAAAGCTCGTCCCGAAACGTTGGGGCGCCGCAACACATCGAGCGCCAGGCCGATGCACATCAACAAGTAAACGGGATAAAGCACCAACAAATACGGCCAGCCGCGCAATGACAAGGCGTCGTGCGACGGCACATTAGCCATCTGCGCGAGTACTCGAAACGGGTTGGCGAGCGCGACGACGATGAAGAGAACGGTCAACAATGTCGAGACTAAGAGCAGACACGGGCGATGACGGCGTCGCAAAGTCGAGGTTTTTTCGTCCCAGAAACCGGCGTACCACAGCATTAAAAGGTACCAGGCGCAGGGCAAAACGAGGATCGCGCTCCATCCGCCATACCACCAGACGCGCACGCCAAAAACCAGGGCGCGCAGGCTGTAATCGAGCATGACAGAATGCGCCGCGAAAAAAGCACCGCCCGCCAGCAACCCAAATCCCGCCACCCAGACGCCGATGTGTCGCCGCTCGGCGTTCAACAACACGGTCAGGCCGAGCCACAACAAAATGACGGTGTTGAACAGCGAAACTGAAAGCAGCGCCCAGAAAAGCGAAAAATCGAGCCACGGAGCCATATCGAGTACTGGAAATTGAAGAATGCGATGTAGGGACGCAGATTTCTGCGTCCGTTGATTCAAACTTGCACACAACGGACGCAGAAATCTGCGTCCCTACGCCTGCACCTCAACTTTCTTCCAATTGTCGCCAGCGCATGATCGTCATCGGTTCGTGAAACCAGGCGATGCGCGACGGCAAATGTATTTGAACCACCGCGTTGCCGTTGAGCAAATTGGGGTCGGCTTCGATCCAGGTTTGGTCGCCGATATAAGCCAGAACATGAGCGCCGCTCGCAGTCACTACGATGTCACCTGCCTGGATTTGCGCGTAATTCAATTCGCTCAAAGAATGCGTGGGAAACATCAAGCGCGTTTGTCCGCGATATTCGTGTTGCAGCGCCTGCGCCGAACAATCGTGCCACCACAACGAAGCGCCCACGCGCAGCAACGCCGGATTGAACGTCGTCAGGCCACGATGAAAATCCGCGTCGATCAGACCGCAGCGCATCAAGCCCGAACAATCGATGCCACGATGCGTTTCGCCGCCCCAAACGTAAGGCGTTCCCGTGTAAGCCATCAACGAACGCACATATTCGTGTCGTAATGCTTGGGCATCGTCGCGGCGCCCGGGCAAAATTGCGATTGCCAAAACGAAAACCGAAAGCGCCAAACATCCGAACCGCACGGGTTTCTTTTTCCAGAACAACGCCAGCGCGCCGCTCCACAACAGGAAAACGCTCAAGATCAAACCTGCGCGAGTCGTCGCATCTCGAATCGGATAACCATGCAGCGCCAGCAAAAGCGGCCACAACATCAGCCACAAAACGAAAGCAAGCGGGCGCAAGTTGATGGGACGTTTGGAGAAGAGGTTCATAAGGTTTTCACATCGCTTACCAGTGACACGAACCACCGTTCAACGTTGAATCGCACGTTAATGAATCTTGCGTCCACGGATAGTAGCCTCTTAAATGCAAAACGTAATGACAACTTTTGTCGTCGCTCTTCACAATTTCTAAACTCCGAAAGTAATTTCGATGAAACTCCGAAGTTACGCCATTTAAACTCGTCGGCCATTTGCCAGATAGTTTTCTTTGCACAGGCATATAGTGGCGCGCTACGTAAACTCCATAAGCATTCTTATGATTGCCATGACTGGGCACATCCACCAAGAAATAAACGCAAGCCAGGAACAACAACATACACAGATATGGGCGCAAGCGCATCAAAAATGGAGATTTGCGCATAGTCTCAACTCCTCAAAATTATGCTAATGGCTGAAGAGTAACACAGAACGAGAGATTTTCGACGTTCAAGCACTATCGAGTACTCGATTTACTTACGCTTAACGATAAAGATAATGTTCCAGACTACAAGGAATACTACGATAATCACAGAAAACATAAGGAATAATACGTTCCCCAGATGGCGCTTTCCCAGATAATCCATGAGCAGGGGCAATAACATCAGAGACACAAACAATGTAGAACAGCCACATCCTACCCCACAATCTATAAGTCTCATTCCTCTGCACCTTTATTCAATGGTTGATTGCTGAAACTTCATCACATTGAGTACTCGATCTTATTCCCAAACACTCCATTTGCCGTTTTCGTTTTGGATGCGCGCAGTGCCGTCTTCGTCCCATTCGATAAAACGTCCCAAATGCAAAATCAGCGCGGCGCGTGTGCGCGCAACTTTCTCGTCAGTATTGGTGTCGTTCAAGCCCCACGAGGCGTAAATCTGGCCGTTGACGCGGCTGATGGTGCGCTTATCACGAAAACCCATGCGACTGGCGATTTGCTCGTTGGTCAGGCCGCGCGCCAAGAGTTTGGCGACAGCTTGCTCGTTAGGTTCCAAAAGCGCCAATGGCGATTGTTCGTCTTTGTGGCGGACTTGCTGCACGCGCGATTCGATGTCAGGGTCGATGAAACTGCGTCCCGCGACGGCATCGTGCAACAGCGGCACGATCATTTGCGGCAGCAGATAATTCGACTTGCGCACATACGCGTAATGGCTGAGGATGCCAGAACCGCGAAAATCTCGATACGGCGCGTCGTCGTCTTGAATCGAATAAAACACGACCGGCATTCGTGGAAACTCGCGGCGAATCGCAATCGCGGCTTCGATGCCGTTCATGCGGCCTTCGAGTTGAACATCCATTAAAATCGCGTCCGGCTTTTGCGCCAGGCACAAGGACAAAGCGTCTTCGCCGCGACTGCAATCGGCGATGATTTCGACGTGTCCCGTCGCCTGCAATCCGGCTTTCAAAGCGGGACGCAATTTCGGGTTGTCTTCCACCAGCAAAAGTTTCATGGCGCTTCTCCACTCTTTATCTTTCACCTTGCGCAGCGATGACGCAAGCACTCAAGTGCAACCTTTCGAGTACTCGAATTGGTGTTAGTTCGCCACCGTGCCGCGCGTCGCTTCGTCGCTGTAGCGTTGCCGATGCAAAGCTTGCAAGGCTTTTCGCCACGCCAAGCGCGCCAAAACGATGTGACAAACGCTGACTAAAATCAGGGCGACGCACAAGGCGAGCCAACCCAAATTCCAACCTAAAACCAAGACGGCGAACAAAAGAGCTTCGATCACCAAAATGCGGCTGAACGCGGTCGCGCTGCCAGTTCCGGTTTTGAGAGCGCTCGCCGCGCCGCAGGTTTGGCGACATAAACAATAAAGACCAAAGGTGGAAATTTCGAGCGCGGCCAAGAACCCGACGGGCAACAGCGTCCAATCGCCGCCCGCGCACGCCATGATGATTCCCAGCAGCAACCAGGGCACGAAAGTTGTCAATGTCGGAAGCAATGTCAGGCCGAAAAAGGAGGCTTTGCCGCGCAACAGTTCGTCATCGCTCAGCGGCGTTAGAAACAGGAAAACCAGCGTTCCGTTCTTGCGATCCAGGTCGAGCGCGTTGCCCAGATTCGATGTCCCGACCAGAAAAACCAGGCTCGCCACAGTTAGCGTCACAAGCGTTAAAACGTGTCCCCACGCTTGCCAATCGGCGTTAATCGGCCAACCGTTATTTTGCGTCCACGGCGAAAGCAACATTGTCCCGTTGCTGACTGAAACGGCGCCAAAAATCATAATTTCCAGCGCCAGAGCACCGAAACAAAGCATCGTCAAACTGCTTCGCAAAACCGCCGTGCGCGATTTCTGCCCTTCTTTCGTTGCGATGTCTGCGTATTCGACTTTGGCAATTGGCGCTGTCTTTTTGGTATTTTGCGTGGACGATTTGGAAGTCGTCAGGCTGCGATACAAAGCGAAATCGAGTACGGGATTGCGTTGCGCTTCGCCCCAATCAATCAAACGATTGACGTGACGTTCGATGAAGCTCAACACGCGCCCGAGCGTTCCCCGCATCAAAATATCTAACACGCGATAAATAGGTTTGCCGACCAAAACGACCACGAACCAGACGCCGCGCGCCACAATTCCAGCGCAACGCCAGAACCAACGCCAAAAACGCCGCCACCAACTGACGCCCACCGCTTCGTCTTCCACTTTGCGGCGCGATAAAGGAACCGAAATTGAAGCGCACGCCACGCCAACTATCGCCTGAAGCAACGGCGCCATCCACCACGAAAGCCACCAATTGTTGGGGCGCGACAGTTGAAAACGCAGCAACGAAAGCAGCGAAACTAACGGGCTCAAGACGACGTGCGGCGCCTGCTCGAACTCGAAATGACCAAAGGGCGCGCTCGTATCCAACTGAGCAAAAAGATGGCGCGCCACGACTTCCAGCGCCAAACCGTAAAACCATAGTGCCACAAAGCCACGCCAACGTGCGCGTGCCGGCAAAGGCGGTTTCGGCAACGCCGCACCAAGCACTTCTACGCCGCAAACCGCGACCAGAAACGCCAGGGTTGTCGCGCCGGTTGGGAGCAAACGCGCGCACCACATCGCATCGGTTCCCCTCATGCCGCCGAGCCAGCATGCCAGAAAATAGAGCGCGACGCCAACACCTAAATTACGAACCATCGCCAGTAGCGCTTTGCGCCAGCGTCCGGCCATCGCGCGCGAACGTTTTTCACTTAAAGAACTTTCTGTTGAATGTTCTTCAACCGCCAATCGAGTACTCGATTCTTTCGCGCGGTCGTCGTCCGGCTTTTTCTCGGCGCGAAACACCGCCGCGATTTCGCTCCAGGCGCGCAGCGTGCAAAAGATGAGAATCGCCGTCCACAAGGCCGATTGTGTCCAAGCCGGAATCGTCGGAGTTGGCGTATTGAGCGTCGGCATTACAGATGGCGCGCCGCGTAGCAGCAGAGGCACCACCAGCGCGATCAAAGGTCGCCAGCCGTAGCCGATGAGCATCGTCCACAATAACCAGTTCAAAGGGCGATTGAGTTTTCGCGCGCGTTCTTTGCGGCGTTTCTGAACGGCTTCAAACGCTTTATCGACCGAGTTCGCCAAATGCAAATAACTGCAACGTCGTCGCCCGACAGACCACGGCACCAACAACAAAGCGGGCGGCAGCGACAAAGCAAAAAACGGCAGCGGCGTCACCAGCAAGCGCGCCAACACCAAAGGCCACGTCAAGGGCAAGCCAGCCATCAACGAAACAACCGATTCCGGCCAGCCCAAAGCGTATAACGCCGCGTTTGAGCCGCCAGAACTCGCAATCCAGAAGCGCAACATCCACAGCGCGCCTTGCATCAAGCCGATGCCCAAAAACCACATGACAACCGTTTCGCTTTGCGCGCCCCGGGCGGTTCGCGGCGTCGAAGAGCTTGTGCTTGTCTTTTGATTCGTCGAATCGAACAGCGCTGCTTTTCGAGTACTCGATTGGGCGGGCGACGTTTCTAAAGGCGCTGCCTGCGTCAACGTTTGAATTTCCGAGACTTCTTTGTTCAACACCGCCATCACCGCCGATTCTGTAGGCGACGGTGAACGCGTGGTGCGGGACGAAGCGGAACTTGTGGGCGCGACAAGAGGCAACGGCGCGGCGTGCCCCAGCCAGAGGAAAACGAGGAACAAACCGCACAAATCGAGCGGCGACCATTGCGAAGTCCAAATTGCCAGCGCGAAAACTGGCAAGCCCATCGCGGCAACAAACAACGCCAGAAAAACGCCCGGCGCTCCGGCCAGCCACAGCCAACGTTCGCCAGGCAACGGCAACAATTGCAATTGTTCGAGCGTGCCTTGAAGTTGCTCGCGCCGCAGCATCGCGCCGACGCGCAGGCGCGCAACCAACAACGCGCCGAACGCGCAAACATCGGCTGTCATCAGCGCCGCGTAACCGATGAAGTTGTCGCCTAAAAACGCGAGCAACTTCGACGGCAACGTTTCTTTGCCCCAGAACTGCGCCGCGCCTTGCGGATCGGCCAGCGCCCAGGCGAACCAGACGCCAAAAATCCCCAGCAGCAGCCAGCAATTCACGACCAGCGCCAATTTCCAGGGGCGTCCGCTGCGCGTTTCGACGTGCCACGCGCGCCCCAGAAACGGATTGTCGGCGCCATGCCATTGTTGAAGCGCCGCGCAAGTCCGCAAAAACCCGATGCGTCCGCGATTGCGCAAATGCGTCCTGCCGCGCTTCCACAAGCGACGAGGAAGGTCGCGCACAGTCCAACTTTGGCGCGTCTTTACAAAAGGGAAAGGAGTGTTTGTCGAACTAAACGCGTGGTCGTCGCGGCGCTCGGCAAAGTCGAGATCGGCTTCGTCGAGAAGGCCGGATGCGGAACCTTTGGCGTCCGGCGTCGGGGAGTTTTCGACTTCAACAGCGGTCGGTTCAGCGGCATTTTGCACAACTTCAATCGGTTCATCTGCGGGTTGTTTCAACGTGTATCAACAATTCCTTGCGCCCTGACAACTCCGCATTTCAGCGCGGGACGGGCGTCTTTTCCAGCGCGTCTTCGATGATGTGTGCGGGCAACGTGCCGCCATAACGCGCCTGATTGTCCAGCATAATTCGATGTGACAGCACTGAAACTGCCAGTGCGCGCACGTCATCCGGCACGACGTAAGCACGCTCTTCGAGCCAGGCGCGCGACTGCGCCATGCGACGTAACATCAGCGAGCCGCGCGGCGAAACGCCCAACTTCAAGCGCGCATCGTGGCGCGTCGCCTCAACCAAACGTACGATATATTCAACCACATCGCGCTCGCAATGCACTTGCGTCACTTCCTGTTGCAATTCGTGCAAGCGCGCCGGTTCGAGTACCGGAAACAGGTCATCCAACGGGTCCGTGCCATTTTGATTTTGCACGACTTCGATTTCGTCCTGCAAATCGGGATAACCCAACGCCAGTCGGATTGCAAAACGATCCATTTGCGCTTCGGGCAAAGGATACGTGCCATGAAAATCGGACGGGTTTTGCGTGGCGATCACGAAGAACGGGCGTGGCACCGCGCGACTTTCGCCTTCGACCGAAACCTGGCCTTCACTCATCACTTCGAGCAAGGCCGATTGCGTGCGCGGACTGGTGCGATTGATTTCATCGGCCAGTAAAACGTGGGCGAAAACCGGCCCGCGACGAAACTCCCAACTGCCGTCGCGCGCGGGGAAATGGCTGCCCGTTAAATCGGCGGGCATCAAGTCGGGCGTGAACTGCACGCGTCGAAAGGTGCCGCCCATCAAGCGCGCCAATGCTTTGGCCAACGTCGTCTTGCCGGTTCCCGGAACGTCTTCCAGCAAGACGTGACCGCCCGCCAAAAGCGCTGTCAAAACAAGGCGGATTTCTTGGCTTTTGCCGCGAATGACCTGGTTCAAATTCTCTTCCATTTGCTGCACTTCGGTCGTGGTTCGAAGGCTCATAATTTCTCCTGTGACTTTGTAGGGGCTTGGCGTGCCAAGCCCCTACGAGCGCATGGATTGCAACTTGTATTGCAAATCGCGCAAAGCGTCCGTGCTATTTGCGCCGCCAAAACGCGCTTCTTCGTAAAGGTCTAAAAACAACTGAGCGTCGCCTGTTTGCGGCTGCGCTGGCAGATATTCGCGCCACGTTTGTTGCGGCGGACATTTCAGGCCGCGTCGTTTCATCGCACTAACAAAGCGTTTCATCAAGCGCGCTAATTCAGCGTTGGGCTTCGTGTAAAAACGATTTCGAGTACTCGATTGGCACTTTTTCCACCAGAACCGCGCCGCTAAAATCGCGCAGAACAAACCGATCAACAACGGCGCGGCTTGATTCAAACGTGTTTGCAAAACGAAATGCACCAGCCAATGGCGCGCGCTCATCAGGCAATCTTGCAAACTTTCGCGCAGTTTCTGGCTCCACGACAGCGAAGCGTTTTCGTGCGGAATGCCGCTGGCGGGCGTCGCTTCGACCGTCACCCAACCAACGCCTTCGATCCAGCTTTCGGCCCACGCGTGCGCGTCGCGTAAACGCACGGTTGTCAAATCGCCGTCGCTTTCGTGCGCGTAATAGCCAATCACATAGCGCGTCGGAACGTTCATGCAGCGCAGCAAAATTGCCGCAGCGGACGCGAAATACTCGCAGTGCGCGGCTTTATTTTCCAACAAAAAACTGTTGAGCGGATCGCCCTCGCCACGCGTCGTCTTCAAGCTGTATCTGTGGTGCGCTTGCAGATATTGAATAACCGCTTCGATGCGCTCGCGCGGATTTTGATCGCTTCCCATATGCGCCGCAATCAGACGAACGCGCGCATCAATGTCCTTGGGAACCTTCAGGCAGCGCGCTTTTTCGTCGTCCGCAATTCGAGTACTCGAATCGCCAACTTCCAAGCCTGAATTCGGCAAAATTAATCGGTAATTTTGCAGCGAATCGAGCGAACGCAGCGGCGTACGGTCGTCGCGGCTCCATTCCATTTCGCTGTCGGGCGGCGTGATAATTCCTTGCGTGTCCAACGTCGTCAGCATCAAACCGTTGTCGTCCAGATAGCGCGTGACAAGAGCGCGTCGCCCTTTGGCGCGCGGATGAAGTTCGTTGCTGTTCACGCGCTCGAAAGTACGATCACCGGCAACGGGAAGCCAACGGCCATCGCGGTAAGTGTCGAAAGTCACGGCGCGCAGATGCGGTTCATCGCCCAGGTTGCGAATCGTAACGACACGTTCGGGCGCATCGTGGTCGCCAAACGAGGAACCTAATTGCGGCGAAGTCGACAATCCCGAAGGTTGCGGCGCGGGTTTGTCTTCCAGAAAACGATTCGCCAGTTCGTTCATTTCGCTCGCATACGACATCACGCCGCGATGCAACGACGCGCCCAACCCGACCGCGAAAAAAGCGAGAATAACACGCATCAAGCGAGGCAACGAAATCTTGTTCTGCTTTCTTTGCGCGGCACCAAACGGCGCGCTACGCAAAGCGTTCAAAGCGAAAACGAGCAAGCAGAAATAAAGTGGCACCAGAACTTTGAGATAACTGGTTTCATAAGTCGCGCCACCAGCAGCCATCACCAAACCCGAAAGAAAAACGCCGACTTCACAGCGCGAGCCGCCCCACATTTCGCGCAGCCACGCCAGAACCGTGATTTCACAGGCCGCCATCGCGCCCACAATCGGCAACAAAAACAAAGGTGAACCATCGCCGATTTCAGAGCGCAAACGCCCGATTGTCAACAAAATCACCAGTCCAAAAAGCACAACTCGCAGCGCTTTGATTTCGCGCGAACGCGCATCAAAGCGTATTCGCACCAACTGACTTGTAACGAGAGCGACACCCAAGAACGGCAACAAAATGGAGCGGTTTTCGGACAGCCACAATGCGACAAAGGACACCAACGTCGCGCCAGTCAACGAAAATGGCAGACGAGACGTTTCGCTTATCGGAAGCGGCGCGGTTCGAGTACTCGAAAAGGAAGTCATAAGCGTAGTTCCCGAAAGCCAGCGAATAAATTCGCCGCCAGAGAAAGGTGTTGGGCTAAACCCGACGCGATTGCAATTTGTGTTGTGTCAACGAAGGTTGACACCTTTTTCTGGCGGCGAATTTATTCGCTGTCACAAACAATTCACCCCGCTTTCAAACTGTGCGCGATTGATAACGGTGCAATTATTCAGGTTTTCCAAAGAAAGCGAAGGCGCGCCGTCGCGCACGATAATTGTTTTGACGAAAGCGCCATCACGTTGCAGTTGATGGATGAAGTCGCGGCGCGCTTCGTCCCAATCGAGCAGCAGGCAAATCGTGGTGGAGGCGATTTTCCCTGTACTTTGCAGCGCCGCAGACAACTCTTGAAAGTGCGATTGCGGCGCGCTTTGAACGCTCGCTAAACAATCGAGAATGGCGTCGCGCTGCGATGTGTTCGGTTCTGCGTCGAGGTGTAAAAGGTGGGCGCCCGCCGCGAACAGTTCAACGACAAAGTTTTCGCGCGCCATAAAATTGGTGACCGCCGCGCACAACGAAACCGCGCGCTCGAAGTCATCGTTTGGTGCAGAAGAAGTTGAAGATCGAAAAAGTTGCGCCAGAGAAAACGGTGTTTTTGTCGTGGCAATATGCGTGTCGAGGATGATATTGGCGCGCGGCCAGCGTTCGTGACACATTTCGCGCACCACGGTTTTTTGCAAACGCGCCGTCGCGCGCCAATTGATGTCGCGCCGCGAATCGCCGTCGCGCCATTCGCGGTTGCCCAACAGTTCAAACGAATCGCCAACGCACGACGGCTGGGCAACGCCGTTCCACGCGCTCTGGTTCGACGGCAATTCAAGACTTTGCAAGGGCGCAAAACGTGGCAAAACCAACAACGCGGTTTCGCTTTTGAAACTTTGGCGCGTGCGCAACAAGCCAAAAGGAAAATCGCTTTCGACGCTCCAGCCGCGTATGACGTAAATGCCACGTCGCGCACATTTTAAGCTCAATTGTCCGCGCCAGGTTTCCCCAGCAGATAAAGGCGCGACAATCAAGCCGTGCAGTGGCGACGCTTCCACTTCGCGCGGTAATCGAAAAGGCACGACGCACAGTTCGCCGTTGCGCCGCGCGGCTGTGATTTCGATTTCAACTGGCAAGGTTTCACCGGCGCTGATGCGCGTCGCGTAACGGGTTTGCAGCGCGACACGCGGACGACGGCGTGACAACAACGCGGCCAAAAACCACAACGACGCGGCATACAGAAACGCTGGATAAAACTGCAATTCCAGCGAAGAGGCGCCCGACAATCCAAATACCAACGTCGCGCCCAGCAGCCAGCGTCCAGCCCGCGTGAAACGTTCGAGATACCAGTTTCCCAACGCCTGCAGCAACGCGTTATTCCACAAGGCGCGCGATGCCTTTCGAGTACTCGATAGCGGGTTTTGCGTCTTTGTTCTTAGAATTTGTAACTTTGGTTTTTGAGTTTTGACGCGGCGCCATGTCGTGGGCTGAACACGGCGGAAGAAAGGGCGAAGCGAACGAGCATTGGACATCTTTTTCCTCGAAACGCAAAGTAGCAACGGCGTTTGAAGAAAAGGTTACGCGCGATGAAAAACGCTGTCCGCCTTTTGAAGGACGTGGCAAAAGCACTTGAGTGCGTGATTACGAACCCGAAGCGTTAGCGACGGGCTTACGTAACAGTCGTATAAAACTATAATTTAAGCCCGTCGCTGACGCTTCGGGTTCGTAATTACACTGCGTGCGAGCGTTTATTGCGCAAAGCGTGTTCGTAAACCAGCACGTATTGGCGCGCGGCGTCGCTCCACAGGAATTCTTGCGCCATCGCTTGCCGACGCAGTTGCGCGATGTGATGCGGACGGTCGAACCAGGTCGCCACCGCCCAGCCAATGGTAAAATACAGCGCGCCGCTTGACACGTCCCAAAATTTGAAACCGGTTCCCGCGCCAGTCGCTTCATCGTAATTGTGAACCGTGTCGTCCAAACCGCCGGTCGCGCGCACAATCGGGAGCGTGCCGTATTTCATCGAGTAACTTTGATTCAAACCGCACGGTTCATACAGCGACGGCATCAAAAAGAAATCGCTGCCCGCTTCGACCAGATGACTTAGTTCGTTGGAGAAACCGATGAAACTTCCCGCCCGCCCAGGAAAAGTCGCGGTCAGCCAGTGGAAAAATTCTTCGGTCGCTTTGTCGCCGGTTCCCAGCACCACGACTTGCATTTCCATATTGGAAAGCGCGCCAGGAAGAGCCTCGCGCAATAAATCGAACCCTTTTTGAGCCGCAAAGCGCGACACGATGCCAAAAACTGGCAAGTCGGGTCGCTGTTCCAGACCAAAACGTTTTTGAAGTTCGGCTTTGCAAGCGGCTTTGCCGGACAAGTCGCGGTCATCGTAAGTGGCGGGAATCAATTTATCGGTTTCTGGATTCCAATGTTCGTAATCGACACCATTTAAGATGCCGCAGAAATCGGCGCGGCGGCTGTTGAGATAAGGCGCCAAACCTTGACCGCCAATTGGCCCCAGCAATTCCCAGGCGTGCGTCGGCGAAACGGTCGTGATGCCGTCGGCGAAGTGAATGCCCGCTTTGAGCAAGTTCAGGCGGCCAAAGTTCTCGAAAATATCGGGACGAAAGTACTCGCCGCCAACGCCGATATAAGGAAAAACGCTGGAGTCGTAAACGCCTTGATAACCGATGTTGTGAATCGTCAAAATGCTCGCCGTGCGCGACAACGGCGACAAAACGCTGTCCCACGTTTTCAGAAAAACCGGCACCATGGCGCTCATCCAGTCATGCGCGTGCATGATGTCGGGGATGAAATCAAAGTCCTTGCACAATTGCAGCGCCGCCTTAGAAAGCAAGGCGTAGCGAAACGCGTTGTCGAGATATTCGCCGGACGGCTCGTCGTAAATGCCGCTGCGACCGAAAAAACGCTCGTACTCGATGAACCAGACCGGAACTTCGCCATCCAGCATCGCATGGTAAACGCCGACCCAGTTTTCTTCGCCCTGACCCATGTGAACGCAACTCGAACCGACCTGTTGAATGTTGTACTTGGCGCGATCAATCGAGCGATAAAGCGGCATCACGATGCGCACGTCATGTCCCAATCGGCGCAAGGCTTTGGGCAACGCCGCTACGACATCGGCCAGACCGCCGGTTTTAGCAAAAGGCGCGCATTCCGACGAAACGAACAACACTTTCAAGGCCGAGTTAGCAGACGAAGCGCCGCCGTTCGAGTACTCGATTGGTGTCGCAGCAATCGTGGGCGATGAAGAAACCGCTTTCTTCGGCGTGCGAACGCGTGGCATTTTTGCGGGCACAACGCTTGGCGATGTCGCGCTTGGCGGCACAACGCTTTGCGGTATTGTCGCTTGCGTCGCTTCGGTTGTCGAAATGGTGGCGACGCGGCGCGCGCGACGTTTGGGCGCTTCAGAGAGCGTTGTATCGGTTTCGGGCGCCGATTGTGTCATCGACGGTACCACACTTGTTTGCTTGAGTGGTTTTTGCGAGGCTATTTCTTCGCCTGAGGCCATCATAAAAATCTTTCCCGTTGGGTGGAGATAATGAATGCTGTCTGCCCTGATTACATCGTCCAGGGTTTGGCGTGTCGATCATAATCGTCGGCCCACGAACGCTGCAATGACAGCAATTCATCTTGAATGCCAGCAGGCAACGGCGCGGGATTTCCCGAAGTTGCATCCAACAATTCTTGCAGATTTTCCGGGCGGCTGGTGGCGCCAACAGTCGCGCGCACTTGCGGGATGCCAAAAGCGTAGCGCACGCAGAACTCCGCCCAATCCTTGCAGCCGGAACGCTCGAAAATCGGCGCGACTTGAACCGCGCGCGGCTGCATATAATCGCGCGTCGCTCCGGCAACATCGCGCTGGCGGTGAACATCGCCGCCGCCGACGGTGCGTATGGCGACAATCGGATAATTGCGTTCTTGAATCAAGTCGAACAATTCGTTGGAAACCAAACGTTGCAGCGGATTAAGGTAAAAAATGCAGGCGTCAATGCGGCCTTCCAGATGACCGCCGCGCAAAGCGTCCAGCACCACATCCGAATTCCACGGCCACGCTTCTATCACAAAACGTTCGACCAGACCTTCGTCTTGCAAGCGGCGAAAACCGTCGTAGCAGGCGCCGCCGCTGCGCAACTCGTCCGCAATTGGTTCGCCCAGACACAATTGTCCAATCGCCATTTTTTGCAAGCCCAACGGTTCCAAATTCTGCCGAATCACGTCGCGGATTTCGTCCATCGAACTCCAACCGATTTTGAAGATGGCGGGAGGAACGTGCGCGCGATCCTCATCGTAGGCGGCGCGCAAAACGCGAAACGCATCGCCATAAGTGTGGCTGGTGTGAAACCAGACACCGGCGTTCATCGCGTCGCGGGCGATTTGAACACGCTCGTCAAAGGCGATGGATTCTTCGCCCAAGCGTCCCGTACCGTAAATGTAGCGAGAAAGGCCAAAAAGCGGCGTCGCGGATGGTGCAAAAGTCATGAGCGTGTCTCTTTAACCAAAATGGATAGTCGCAGTATAATGTGTCTTACGGCCATTTTACTATAGCGAACTTTTTCGGCGAAAAAGCACCGAAGTCTTAGCATATCGGCACATATCGTAGGGGTTTGGCGTGCCAAGCCCGCGTTGAACAATCGGCGATGCGCTTGGGCTTGGCACGCCAAACCCCTACAAATGCCGAAAACTTTGATACGACTATTAAGCTATTTCAAACAGCTACTTCAACAGCGCCTGTTGCAAGATTACTCGCATCGAGTACTCGATAGGAACAAAAGGAACATTATGCAGCGCATTCAAGATTTTTCCTGGCGCGAATTTCACATTTCGCGCACCAGCCGCGATAAGTATCAAGTCGACGGTTTGCTGTTCGCCTCCAGTGGCAACGTGCTGCTGGCCAATTTTGGCGCGGCGCGACTCTTAGCGCAGAAGATGAACGCGTGCCGCGACTTGATTCAATTTCCCGAAACCGCCGTCAAAGCCTCGCACATCAACGCGATGGGTTTGCTCGATGAAGTTCTGCACTTCGTCGTCGCGCGCTACCGCGAAGAACGCAATCCGCAAGCGATGAGCGCCGCCTTGTCCTGGCTCGATTCGCATCTGGGCGCCGTCGCCGTTGATCGCGCGTTGCTGCGCTTTAGCGAAGAATTTCCGCCGCTGGCGGTTGCTCAAGGCGAAATGACGCCCCTCGAATACTCGAAAGCCTTGACCGACGGCGTTTCCAATCGGGAAATCGCGCTCGAAGAAATGATGATGTTGTGGCTGTCGAATCTCAATCCGGCGCTGCAGCCGTTCGGCGAATTGTTCGACGATTCAGGTTTGGAAACCACCGCTTACAAGCCGCTGATGAGCAGCCTGCGCGCGTTTTTCGCCACGCAGCCGACCTTTGGGCCGGACAACCAGAACCTGATTGACCTGCTGCGCGCTCCGGCTCTGGCCAATCCCGATTCGATTTTCGCACAACTTGAATACATTTTGGGACGTTGGGGCACGTTGGCGCCAGCATTTTTGCAGCGTTTGTTGTCGAGCCTCGATTTCATCCGCGAAGACGAAAAAGCCGGTTTCACGGGACATGGCCCGTCGCAAGTCCCGACTTTTGGTGTGGGTTCGAGTACTCGAAGTGGTTCGAGCGTTGGCCTGGACGAACCGGAACGTTTCAGCGAAGACCGCGAATGGATGCCGCGCGCCGTTTTGATGGCAAAAAACGCGTACGTCTGGCGCGATCAATTGACCAAGAAATATGGTCGCCCGATTCGCACACTGGATCAAATTCCCGATGAAGAATTGGATGCTTTATCGGCGCAAGGCTTCACCGGTTTGTGGCTGATCGGTTTGTGGGAGCGCAGCGTCGCCTCGCAGCGCATCAAGCAAATGTGCGGCAACGAAGACGCGGTTGCGTCCGCCTATTCGCTGTACGATTACGAAATCGCGCACGATCTGGGCGGCGAAGCGGCGATGCACAATTTGCGCGAGCGCGCCGGAAGTCGCGGCGTGCGCATGGCTTCCGACATGGTTCCCAACCACATGGCGATAGATTCGCGCTGGGTGATGGAACATCCCGACTGGTTCCTTTCGCTCGACCATCCGCCGTTTCCGACTTACACTTTCAACGGCGCCGATTTATCGCAAGACGAGCGCATCGGCATTTATTTGGAAGATCATTACTATTCCAAGAGCGACGCGGCGGTCGTTTTCAAGCGCGTTGA
The DNA here is from genome assembly GCA_965277285.1 of Abditibacteriaceae bacterium. Taxonomy (GTDB): domain Bacteria; phylum Armatimonadota; class Abditibacteriia; order Abditibacteriales; family Abditibacteriaceae; genus DASVUS01. Next base: position 2,065,619 of record OZ255721.1, read on the forward strand.
CCGTTGGACGGGCGACACCAAATACATTTATCACGGCAACGACGGCACCACGATGCCATGGAACGACACGGCGCAGTTGAATTATCTGCGTCACGACGTGCGCGAAGCGGTCGTCCAAACGATTTTGCACGTCGCGCGACAGTTCCCGATCATTCGTTTCGACGCCGCCATGACATTGGCCAAGCGGCATTATCAACGATTGTGGTTTCCGCAGCCTGGAACCGGCGGCGCCATTCCTTCGCGCGCCGAACATGGACTGGATGCGGATGCCTTCAACGAAGCGTTTCCCGAAGAATTCTGGCGCGAAGTCGTCGACAGAGTGGCGGCAGAAGCGCCCGACACTTTGCTTTTGGCCGAAGCGTTCTGGATGATGGAAGGTTATTTCGTGCGCACGCTGGGAATGCACCGCGTTTATAATAGCGCGTTTATGAACATGATGCGCGACGAAGAAAACCTGAAATATCGCCTGGTGTTGAAGAACACGCTGGAGTTCGATCCCGATATTTTGAAGCGCTACGTCAACTTCATGAACAATCCCGACGAAGACACCGCAGTCGAGCAATTCGGCAAAGACGGCAAATACTTCGGCGTCTGCACCATGATGGCAACGCTTCCCGGCCTGCCAATGTTCGGGCACGGGCAATTGGAAGGTTTCGCGGAAAAATACGGCATGGAATATCAGCGCGCGTATTGGGACGAAACGCCGGACGCGCAACTTCTAAGTCGTCACGAACGCGAGATTTTCCCGTTGCTCAAGCGCCGCCACATCTTCGCCGAAGCGCACAACTTTTTGCTGTACGATTTCTGGACGGGTGATGGCGGCGTCAACGAAGACGTTTTCGCGTACTCGAATCGCAGCGGAGACGAACGCGCGCTCGTCATTTTCCACAACAAATACGCGAGCGCGGCGGGCTGGATTCGCACTTCAGCCGGAAGCGCGCGCAAACATGCCGATGGGCAAAAACATATCGAGCAGAAAACTTTGGGCGATGGCTTGAGTTTGAGTCATGATGCCAATCGTTTCACAATTTTCCGCGACAACGTGAGCGGCCTGGAATACATTCGTTCGAGTACTCAATTGTGCGAGAAGGGCTTGTATGTCGAACTGGGCGCGTATGAATCGCACGTCTTTCTCGATTTCCGCGAAGTCGAGGACAGCGTGGAACGGCACTACGAAAAGCTGGCGACGGCGCTCGATGGTCGCGGCGTGCCCAACATCGGAACGGCGTTGCGCGAATTGGCCTTGCAGCCGGTTCACAAGCCATTCACAACCTTGCTGAACGCCGATTTGTTGCGTCGCCTGATCGGGACAAAAACGGAAAAACCCGCAACGCGCGCCAAAACCGCTGGTGTCACGGCAGCAGCGCAACGTGAAAGCGCGTTGGTTGAAGTCGAAAGTGGCACGCGTTTTCTGGTGCGCGCGATTCGCGTTCATCAAGGCGCCATGATGGATTTGTCCATCAACGGCAAATCGAGCGAAGACATTGTGGCGCAGGCCGTCCGCGAAAATGTCGAAGCGACTTTGCAAATCGAGAAACTGACGCGCGGCAAAGTCGGGACGTATTTGCAATCGCAATTGACCGAAGCACATTGGGGTGCGCTGCTCGCTTTGGCCGTCGTCAAAGAATTGGGACGCATTCCGCATCCTGTGTCACCAAGCGCGCCAACGCCGCAAACCGCAACTGCAGCAGTAAAATCGCCAACGGCCAGTGTAAAAAGCGCGAAGCAGGAAGCGCTAACAACGGAAACTTCGCCCATCGAGTACTCGAATGACGCGACGCAAAGCGCAACCACCGACACGATGCAAAGTCGCGCCGCTATTGACGAACTGCTGTTAAATACTCCGATTACGGCAACTTTGCGCGAACTTGGCGCGACACATTCGGACGCCGAACGCGCGGTCGAAGCGATCAAAACCCTGACTTCGCTCAGCACGCAATTGCCAGTCACAAGCGAAAACGCAATGCGCGCATTGTTGACACACGCTTTCGTGGACGAAGACGCGCGCCGTTTTCTGGGCGTCAATCGTTACGACGAAGTGTGGTATTTCAACCGCGAAAGTTTCGATCAATTGTTGTGGTGGCTTTTCGCCGCGAACGCAGCGTCGTTGAGCAACACATTGAGCGAAGAAACCGCCGCTTCACTGGCAAACTTGCACGCGCTGATTCCCACGCTGCACAAACAAGCGCAAGCCGCTGGTTTCCAAGTCGAACCTTTCGTGGATGGACTGAAAATTTGAGTGATTGAAAGCAGACAAACGAAAGAGCCTTCGCTTAACCAGATGAGCGAAGGCTCTTTTGTTTGTCTGCTCCAAGTTGTCACCTTTCGTAAAACCCGCCCCTAAAGGAGCGGGCTGAGTATAAAGCCCCATAAATAGGGCTGCAAAGTTTCCTCTCAGCCCCATTCATGGGGCTTTTAACTGGTTAGCCCACTCGTTCACGGGTGGGCGGAAATAAGTCACAATACGGATTGTTTATACAATCGAGTACTCGATCATCCCAAGTAGAATCCTGCTCGTGAAACAAACCAAGCCGCCCGATTTGAGGTCGGGCGGCTTGATTCGTATGCGGCGCGTTAGTCGGCGACGTGGAAAGTTGGATTGGTTCCCGAAGTTGCGAATGGCGTTGCAAAGCCGTAAATCGCTGTTGTGCGCAGCGCCTTTACATGACCATCGGCAAACAGGTAGTTGGCGGTTTCCAAGTGGCGATGAGCGACCGTTTGATTAAGAGCCACAGCACCGCAATTGGGCGTCGTTCCGTCGCCGATGAGACCAGTACAGCTATAGCCATTGCTATAAGGCAGTCTGTTGTTGGCAGTCCAAGCACCAGCGTCACCAGCCAAAATCGTCAATGAGGGCGATGTTACTTGCGCCAAGGGCGATCCATAAGAAATCTGGGTCGTTTCATCGGTTCCAGCCAGTCCGCCGTTGCTTGAATAGTCGGTATAAAAGCCCGGCCCTACTGCAGGTGTGCCCCACCAGTTGTTAGCTCCGGGATCGTCGTTGGCGGCAAAAGTTGAGCTGGGGCAATGTAGAATCCCCGTGCTTTTCAAGTAAGGCTGAATCGCATCCGCCCAGCCAATCGATTTCGTCGTGCCGCCATACGAAGGATATTTTTCGTCGTATTCCTGTGTGTACTGCGTAAAAGCAAGACCGATTTGCTTCAGGTTGCTGCCGCAACTGGCACGACGTGCGCTTTCACGAGCTTTGGCGAAAGCCGGAAAAAGAATCGCGGCCAAAATTGCAATAATGGCGATAACGACGAGCAGTTCGATCAGCGTGAAGCCGCGACGCGCGGTTTGGTTCGACATGCAACGATTCGATGTGAGTCTCATTTCAATTCTCCTGTAGTTCGCTGTGCGCGCCATTTCGCTGGCACGCGGCTGAAACTTTGTTCATTTGTTCAACTGAAGCACTCAAGCTGTATCGCCTGGCCACAATGTGACCGGCAGACAAGTTTCGGAGGCGGCTTCCTCGCCATCCATGTGACGAAGCAAAATCTCCATCGCGGTGGTGGCCATTTGTTCCCAGGGGCAACTTATCGTTACCAATTGGCGCGCTGGCAGCTTGGTGTCGATAAAACCATCAAACCCCGTAATCGCCAACTCCTGCGGAACACGCACGCCGCTTTCCTGGCAGCGTCTCAACAAGTTGTAAGCGGCGCGATCATTCCAGCAAAACACCGCCAAAGGTTGCCCGGGATGCTCTTTGCCGCTTTGCAGCAGCACCGGCAACACTGGCTCGACTTCTTCCGAATGAATGCGATAAATGCGCGCGTCCGGGGCAGCAACGCCGCGCTCGCACAACAAATTTTGGAAAGCGTGGCAACGACGTTCCACCGAGGTCAGGTGCTGGTGCGGTGCGAGAAATGCGAAACGACGATAACCGCGCCCCCACGAGTACTCGATCAATTGTCGTATGCCGTCGGTATTGTCGAACGTCACCGAAGGAATGTCTGGCAATGTATCCGCGAGCGCCATCACATGAAGCGAAGACGACGCCAATTTTTTCACCAGCGGGTCATCAGGTAGAGAGTGCAAAAACAATCCATCGATGCGACGATCCCGCAATCTATTGAAGATTTCCTCCTTGGAACGATCACGAAACGCGGCGAACATCAATAAATCCAGATGATGCACGTTGCAGGCTCGCTGCAATCCGGCGATGAGAGCCGACAAAAAATCGTTGCGCGCATCGTAATCGTGAACCGTATACAAACCAATGCTGTGCGTGCGCCCATGACGCAAGGAACGCGCTACTGCATTCGGCTGATAACCCAATCGCTGTGCTGCTTCAAGAACCCGCGCCTTCGTGTCCGCCGACACACGATGTCCCTGCGCATCGCTCAAAATACGCGACACTGTGGGCTGCGATAAGCCCAGTTCGCGGGCGATGTCCTTTGCCGTTACAGACATAACTCATTCTTGCGCATCCGTATGCGCAAACTTTTACCAAAAGTAACCTGTGTGTATTAATGCTTACCGGTATTATACCCATCTCGTTAATTTTTCAAACATTTTTCCAGATAAATTTGAAACTTTTTTTGAGGCTATTCATAGGTCGCGTTCGCCGCGCAAAAAGTCCGTTGTGCATCAAGCTCAATCGGCAGATTGCGAGCGGCGTTTTGGAATACCAGCGATAGTTCGTTTGAATCATTGCGCAATTTTTCGCTGGGTTTGTAGAGAATGCGAATCGAGTACTCGATAGCAGGCAATAAGCGAAGACAGCGATGCGAACAAGAACAAACACAACTTTTCGGCTTCGGTTCGCAAGTTGCCCATAAGACGCGCGCCCACAAAAAGATCAAATGGAGCGATGATGCAAAGCATAGAAAAACGACTTTTGGGACAATCGGGATTGGAAGTCACGGTTGTGACGTTTGGCGGCTGGCAAGCTGGAAAATCCGGCTGGACCGATGTCGATGATGGCGAAAGCATCAAGGCCATGCGCGCCGCTTATAACGCTGGCATCAATTTTTTCGATACCGCCGAAGGCTACGGCGACGGACACGGCGAATCAGTCATGGGCGAAGCGTTACAATCTGTGCGCGACCAGATTTTCATCGCCACCAAAGTCAGCGGTCACAAAACCGATGAAGTCACCGAGGCGTGCGAGAAAAGCCTGAAACGTTTAAAAACTGATCACATCGACTTGTATCAGATTCACTGGCCTGCGGGTTCGTGGGGCGGCGACATCGTGCCGGTCGAAGAAACCATGAGCGCCATGGTCAAATTGAAAGAAGCGGGCAAAATTCGCGCGATTGGCGTTTCCAATTTTTCGAGCGCGCAAATCGAGGAAGCGCTGCAGTTTGGTCGCATTGATTCGCTGCAGCCGCCCTACTCGCTTTTCTGGCGCGAGTACGAAACCAACGGCACACTGCAAACCTGCGCGAAGCACAACATCGGCGTTATCGCGTATTCACCGCTCGCGCAAGGCTTGTTGACCGGCAAGTTTTCGCTGGACAATCGTCCTCAGGAAGGCGACAATCGCAACGGCAACACGCTGTTCAAAGGCGAACACTATGAAAGTGCGCTGGCCGCTGTCGAACAATTGAAGCCGATTGCGCAGAAATATGGCGTCACGACTGGCCAACTGGGACTACAATGGTTGCTGGGTCAACCGGCCATGACAAGCGTAATTGTTGGCGCGCGCAACGTCGAGCAAGTGCAGGGCAACGCCGCCTGCGCCGGTTTCAAAATTAGCGAAGAAGATCGCGCCGCCATTGATGCCATCGGTCGCACCGTAACCGACAAACTGCCCGAAGGCAAGACAAATATGTGGGCTTGAACAAAAGCTTGCCTGAATGTAGGGGCGAGGCATGCCTCGCCCCTACGGATTCCAGTTTCCTCCGGTGCAAGTCGTCAGGTGTCAGGCGCCATCGAGTACTCGATGTTTGGTAACCAGTGGTGCGGATTGCAATTGCCCTGCGAGTAAACTCGCGGTTCGGCCTCCTACGGAGGACAAAGTCGACCTGCGCCGACTACAAATTGGAACTGTTTAGTCGGCGAAGGCCGACTTTGTCCCGTGAAACGGGCCCAGCCGCGAGTTCACTCGCAGGGCAATTGCAATCCGCACCACTGATTAGGTAAAAAGGAGCAGGAATGAGCGAAACAATGCAAGCCGCCGTGTTGCATGGCGTGCATGATTTGCGAGTGGAAGACGTGCCGCGTCCAGGCGCGCCAACGGCCAACGAGGCGCGCATTCAGATCAATGCGGTCGGCGTCTGCGGCTCCGATGTTCATTATTGGGAACACGGTCGCATCGGCGATTTTGTGGTGCGCGCGCCGATGATCTTAGGTCACGAATGCGCGGGAACTGTCGTCGAAGTCGGGAAAAACGTTTCGCATTTGAAGGCTGGCGACCGCGTCGCTTTGGAACCTGGCGTGCCACGCCTGTCGAACGCGACTTCGCATTATTATATGAAGCGCGGGCAATACAATTTGTGCCCCGACATCTTCTTTTTCGCCACGCCGCCCGATCATGGCGCGTTTTGCGATTACGTCAATCATCCCGCCGATTTTTGTTTCAAATTGCCCGACAACGTGTCATTGGAAGAAGGCGCCATGATCGAACCGCTTTCGACTGGCATTTACGCCGCGCGTGTTGCACCGATTCAAATGGGCGATGTGGTGGCGATCACCGGCGCCGGGCCGATTGGATTGATGAACTTGCTGGCCGCCAAAGCTGCGGGAGCCGCGCACGTCCTGATTTCCGATTTCGTGGACGAACGCTTGCAAACCGCGCGCGAAATCGGCGCTACCAAAACTATCAAGGGCGATGCGGAAGAATTGAAGCAAGCGGCGCGCGATTTAACAAACGGGCGCGGCGCCGATGTCTGCATTGAAGCCGCCGGTCATCCTGCCGCGATTGCCGCTTGCATCGGAGCCGTGCGCGCTGGAGGAACCGTTGTTTTGATTGGAATGCCGCCGCAAGATACGGCGGAGATCAACATCAACGACTTGATTGCGCGCGAAATCACCCTGCGCCCGATTTTTCGCTATAACAACACTTTTCCAACGGGCGTCAATTTATTGGCCAGTGGCAAAGTCGATGTGAAGCCGCTGATTTCTAAACGCTTTTCCCTGTCGCAAACGCCCGAAGCTTTCGAGTTCGTGGCCGCTAATCGCAATACTTGCATCAAAGCCGTTGTTGAAATCGCTTCTCAGAGTATGTAGAGAAAGTAGGAAAAAGCGATCAAACTCGCAGTTTGTCATTCTGAAAGGGTGTATAGGAAAGCCGAAAAGCAACAGGAAACGCTCGAAAGTAAGAGTTTGTCATTCTGAGCGTAGCGAAGAATCTAACTGCAGTTAGATTCTTCGCTACGCTCAGAATGACAAACTCTTACTTTTATGGCGTTCTGCTCACTTCCTATACAACCTCTGAAAATGACAAACTGCGAGTTTGACCGCTTTTTCACGCATTATGAACTTTAGAAAAGTTACTGCAGACAAGGTAGGCAGCAGTTGCACGGTTGAAAAACTAAAGAGCAGATCATCTCAAGACTTGTGATGATGCTCCAGGTACCATTCATAAGTTTTCTGTACGCCATCACGCAAAGCAATGCGCGAGTGCCAACCGGCATCGGCTAAAAGCGATACATCCATCAGCTTGCGTGGCGTGCCATCGGGCTTTGAAGCGTCAAAAACCAAGTCGCCTTCGTATCCAACGACTTCTTTAAGCAGCAGCGCCAGGTCACGAATCGAAATATCCTGGCCGGTTCCTACGTTAATCGGGCCTGCAGCCGACCAGTGTTTCATCAGGAAAACACAAGCGTCCGCCAGGTCGTCGACATACAAGAATTCGCGCAGCGGCTTGCCACTACCCCAAATTTCGACCGTTGCCGAGCCAGCTTGCTTTGCATCATCCATCTTGCGCATCAAAGCCGGTAACACATGGCTGCTTTTAAGATCGAAATTATCGCCTGGCCCATACATATTTGTCGGCATGGCACTGATGAAATCACAGCCATATTGGGATCGATAATGGTCGCACATCTCGATAGCCGCGATTTTGGCCACGGCGTAGGCGCGGTTTGTTTCTTCCAACGGCCCCGTCATCAAGTATTCTTCTTTCAACGGTTGCGGCGCCAAACGTGGGTAAATGCAACTGCTGCCCAGGTTCAACAGCTTTCGCGTGTCGTGCTGATAAGCGGCGTGGATGACATTGGTCGCAATGGTCAGGTTATCGTAAAGAAAATTGGCCGGATACGTCGAGTTCGCCAGAATGCCGCCGACTTTCGCTGCGGCGAGAAAGACATACGCTGGACGTTCTTGCGCAAAAAATTTCTGCACTGCAGCCTGGTCGCGCAAATCTAACTCGGCGCTGCGCCTTGTGAGAAGGTTGGTATAACCAGAATCTTGCAAATGCCGCAGCAGGGCGCTACCAACCAAACCATGGTGTCCTGCCACATAAATCTTGGCTTCCAAAGGCAAGAAAGTATCCTTCATTGATTCCTTACTCCTTGCAACACCTTTTTATGTCCGGCGTCCAGCAAAATTTTCTCGTGACCTGCTAATTCCAGATCGGAATCCACCATTTCCTGCACCAGTTGATCAAAGCTCGTCTTTGGCGTCCAATCGAGTACTCGATTGGTTTCGGAAGGGTCACCCAAAAGATAATCGACTTCGGCAGGACGAAAAAAGCGCGGATCGACTTCGACATAATCCTCATAGTTCAAATCGACCAGGCCAAAGGCGCGCTCGCAAAAGTCGCGCACCGAATAAGCTTCACCGCTTGCAATCACATAATCGCGCGGCGCGTCCTGCTGCAACATCAGCCACATCGCTTCGACGTAATCGCGCGCATGTCCCCAATCGCGCTTGGCGTCCAAATTCCCCAGATACAATTTTTCTTGCAACCCAAGCTTGATGCGCCCGACGGCGCGCGTAATTTTGCGCGTCACAAAGGTTTCACCACGGCGCGGCGATTCGTGATTGAACAAGATGCCGTTGCAGGCGAACATATCATAACTTTCGCGGTGGTTAACGGTTTGCCAGAAGCCGTAAACTTTCGCCACTCCGTACGGGCTGCGCGGATGAAACGGCGTCGTCAGGCCTTGCGGTGGCGCGGCTCCGCCAAACATTTCGCTGCTGCTCGCCTGATAAAAGCGCACCGCCTTGTTTTCGTGTCCATTATAATCGCGGATCGCTTCGAGCAAGCGCAAAACGCCCAATCCCGTTACATCGGCAGTATATTCCGCCTGGTCGAAAGACACTTTGACGTGACTTTGCGCGCCCAGATTATAAACCTCGTCGGGTTGCACTTCTTCGAGTACTCGACGCAGGCCGGTCGCATCGCTCAAATCGCCAAAGTGCAGCTTGAAACGATGCGGATGAACCGCGGGATCGTTATACAAATGGTCGATGCGTTCGGTGCCAAAGGTCGAAGCACGGCGCACAATGCCATGCACTTCATAGCCTTTTTCCAAGAGCAACTCAGCCAGGTAGCTGCCGTCCTGTCCGGTGATACCTGTCATTAACGCTTTTTTCACTTTTCACTCCGCAATGTAACGAATTTTTGTTGTCTCGCCGGCCACGCGTTTCATATCGGCTTCGACTAAAAACTGAACCAACTCTTCAAAAGTCATGTGGGCCGACCAACCCAATTGACGGCGTGCTTTGGAAGGATCGCCAATCACGGTATTGACTTCCGCCGGTCGAAAAAACGCCGGATCAATACGAACATAATCTTGATATTCAAGACCGACCGCTGCAAAAGCCAGGCGGACGAATTCGCGTAGGGAACGCGTTTGTCCCGTGGCGATGATGTAATCGTCGGGCGTTTTCTGCTGCAACATCAACCACATCGCTTTCACATAGTCGCCAGCAAAGCCCCAGTCGCGTTCAACATCGAGGTTGCCCAGCGATAAAGAATCTTGTAACCCTTGCTTTATGCGCGCTACGCCCATCGTCACTTTGCGCGTCACAAACTGCTCGGGACGCAAGGGCGATTCGTGATTGAACAAAATGCCGCAACTTACATGACATCCGTAGGCTTCGCGGTAGTTGACGGCCATGCAGTGCGCATAAACTTTGGCGGCGCCATAAGGACTACGCGGATAAAAGGGTGTTGTTTCGGTTTGAGGCGTTTCCTTCACTTTGCCATACATCTCGGAAGAAGACGCCTGGTAAAAACGCGCGTCCGGCTTGACAAAGCGCAAAGCCTGCAGCAGGCGCGCCGTGCCCAAGCCCGTGACATCACCGGTTAGCGTGGGTTCATGAAACGATTGAGCGACAGAACTCTGGGCCGCCAGGTGATAAATTTCATCCGGCATGACGGCGGTCAGAGCAGTCGAAAGCGAAGCGGTGTTGGCCAGATCAACAGGAAACAAACGTACATCTTGTGCGATGCCCAGCGCCTTGAGAGTACTCGAAGTCGAAACACCTTCGGCGCGCACCGTGCCAGCCACTTGATACCCTTTGCGCAAGAGGAAGTGCGCCAAATAAGCGCCATCTTGTCCAGTAATTCCGGTGATTAAAGCAATCGGCATTCGTTTCTTCTTTTACACCTGTATCGCTTTCTGCCATTTGCACAAACGAGTTTGGATTTGATTCATACGTTTTCAAGCGATAAGAGACTGATCGTTTTGAAACACTAAGAGACTTTCGTGTGCGAATCTTCTATTTTCTTGCAGTCTCACATTCGGCGCTCTGCTTGGCCTGGACACGCAATTCGCGCTTCGTCAACTTCGTTACCAAAGGCTGGGCCACTTCTTGAAACAAGTTATAAAATTGATCGGCGATGTTTTCCACAGTGTATCGTTCTTCACAAGCATGACGCGCGTTACGCCCCAATTCATTGGTGTATTTAGGTGAAGCGGCTAAATCTCTAATGGCTTGAGCCAATTGCGCCGGTTCTTCCGGATCGACGCGCACACCACAACGGGTTTCACTGACCACGCGCCCGACTTCGCAATGCGAATCGACGACCGCAATCGTTGGGCGTCCCGAAGCCATAATATTATAAAACTTGCTCGGCACCGCCAAGCCTTCAGCCCCTTTTTCCAAAGTGACCAGCGAAGCATCAGCCGAGGCCAACAAATCGCACAATTGAGCTTCGGGTACAAAGGGCAACAAGCGCACATTGCTCAATCCATCTTGCGCAATACGTTCGGCAATATACTCTTTTCTGCTTCCATCGCCCACAAAAACAAACGTGATGTCTTTGTCATCAACCAGTCGCTGAGCCGCATCAAGCAAGGTTTTGAAATCTTGATATTGCGCGAAGTTCCCCGCATACAGCACGACAAAACCACTCAAATTATTATTGGCACGAAACTGTGTTTGTTTATCGCGGGGAGTAATGGCTTCGCTGTCCGTTGGAATCGGGATGACGCACATTTTCTCCAAGGGCAAGGCATAGGTGCGCGCGACATGAGCTTGCATACAACGTCCCAGCACAATTGTTCGAGCCGCCTTATGAAACCACTGCGTTTGCACACCACGAAAAACCTTGACTGTTTTTGAATCGGCGGCCACCATTTTCATCGCAATAGCCAGGTCAAGATAAAGGTCGTAGATGAGATAGATATAAGGCTTGCCGGTGAGAAAACTCCAAACCCTGGCCGCTCCCGATAAGGTGGAGGGCGCTGTGGTGACCAGCACCAGGTCATAACGAAACGGTGATTTTAGCAATTTAAGACCAATGGCCGCCGTAAATAATAAATTGGTCACCAGGCGCCGCTTCATCGACTTCTTTCGCGGTTGTGGAGTACTCAGCCGCACAATATTGACGCCATCCCAATTTTCATGGGCCGCGAGCCGCCCTACCTTTCCACGAAACAAGTTTTTGCTGGTGATGACATCGATTTCTAAATCGTCGTGCGCGTCTTTCAACTGACGAACCAGCTTCGACAGCACCGTGCCAGAGCCACCCGTGCTATCGGGATAAAAGTATTCACTAATGATTGCTATGCGCATTCTATCCACCAAACCTCACGTAATACAAAGAAACCACGATGGACTATTCCATGATCGCTATAGTCATAACCACATATTCAATTTCGCTCTCCTATTATAAATGATTTCAGGCAGTTGTATAAAATAGCGCTTGATCATTGAACGATAATTGCCAATTGGCTCATATAAACTGCTATTTATTAACGAAGACAAAGGGATCGGCGATATATTTCTCCAGCAGGCTTATAATATAAATGATGTACGTTTCGAGGTTATTTCAAAGGTTTGTCAATTTAAGTTCTTATCCCAATTGAAGTCAACGGGCATTTATCACTCGTTTTTTAACAGCTACAGCAGGATTACCATTGTAGATATTGAAGGCTTCAGTGTTCTTTGAAACAACAGCGCCACCAGTCACAATAGAATGCGTCGCAATAGTGACACCAGGTAAAACAATCGCTCGCGCACCAACCCAGGCGCCGTCTTCAACAATAATAGGTTGCAACTTATAGCCAAAAGACGGATCACTCCAATCGTGATTGCCAGTGCATAAATAAGCGCCTTGCGAAACACAAGCGTGTGCGCCAATTGTAATGGAAACGAGGCAATCGAGCCAGACTTGTTCGCCAATCCAGGAATGTTCGCCGATGACGAGCCGCCACGGATATTTCACGTTGATGCCCGGTTTAAGGACAACGCCGCCGCCGATTTTGGCACCAAACAATCGCAGTAAAGCAATTTTAATTTTTGACGATGGATTCAGCGGATTTTGCAAAAAAACTGCATTGAAAATAAACCACAGCGAGCGCACCGCGAAGCCGCGTCCAGGGTGATAATCACCGACATTAAAGCGCGATAAATCAACTGTGTTCATGTGTGTTGGCTTGATGTTGTCCTTCATGGCTTCCAGTTTTGAATGACATTATTCTACCGTTCCCGCCCTTGCAGCGTTTTGATTTGATGAACAAACCTCATCGAGTACTCGAAGCAAGCTGTCAGCCGCTCCGTGAATTTCAAATCTTTGAAGAAAACAGTGGCGTGCTTGTTCAGACATTTGCGTTTGTTCGGTGGGCGTCGAGTTCAACCAGCGTTCAAGTACTCGAATTGTGCCTTCAACTGTATCTTCATCGACAAAACCGGCGCCATCTTTTTCGATCTCGCGCCAAATGTTGACTTTATTAGAAATGAGAACTGGCGTGCCGCAACTCAAGGATTCGGCCACGACGATGCCGAAATTTTCCTGGTGCGAAGGCAAAACAAAAACTTCCGCCGCGCGAAAAGCGCCCCATTTCAAGTCGCCTGACAACATCCCTGTCCACGTCATGCACGAAGTTATGCCCAAGCGTTCGGCCTGTGCTTCCAAAGCAGCCCGCCAGTGCGTTTGATCTGGACCAGCCATCACCAGGTGAAGATCAGGATCGAGCGAAGCGATTTGCGCAAAAGCCTCGATCAACAAGTCGCAGCCTTTTTTAACATGAATGCGGCTGATAAACAACAAAACGCGTTTCCCCGAGAGTTGCGGAAACGTATCGAAGAAAAGTTGTTTTTGCTTTTCTCTATCGCCTCTTGCTCCGGCAGTGCCATAACTCACGACAAATTCGCGGCATTTGTAAGGACGAAACGATTGGCGCGCCAGCAAGCGTTCTTCTTCGCAAGTAAAGCAAACACCCGCTGCATCGCGCAGTACGCGATATTCACCCCATGGCCAGTAAAGACATTTTTTCAAATGCTTGAGCGGGTAACTGTGTTTGAACCAGGGATCGAGCATTCCATGTGTGAACACAAGATAAGGCGTTTTCGAGTGACGCAAAGCGCGCCAGGTCGCAAAACTGCCATATTGCCAGATACCACGCGCAATAACAGCATCATAGTGAGATGCGTTTTCGCGTAACCAAGGCAACAATCGCGGTGAGTAAGCGTAAGTCGAACGCACTGGTCCCAACGCATGGACGAGAACTGGACACTGCGCAACCCAAACCGCATCAGGCCCATCCAAAGACACGACCTCAACAGTATGACCTTCTTGTGCCATGACTCCTGCGAGCTGCTTCAAGCCTTCGATGGGCCCCCCGGAATCTGGATTCACCGTGGTGATTACGTGGAGAACTTTCATGCACTTATTCCTTCACTCGCTTATCCCTGGCTGCCTGTCTCCAGAACGCGTTTATAAACTTCAATGTATTCTTTGATCATTCGTTCATGTTGAAACCTTTTGACATTTTCAAAGCCACGTTCCGTCATCTTGCTCAGGTTTGAGGTTTCCAGTTCTTGCGCTATGATTTTGGCTGCTTCTTCACTGTTTACCGGATCAAAATAGCAAGCGGCATCGCCACCCACTTCCGTCATCGGGGCACGATTCGAGGTGAAAACGGGACAGCCGCAGGCTTGCGCTTCGATGATGGGCATGCCAAATCCTTCGTAGAAAGAAGGAAATATCATCGCCTTTGCGCTGGAATAAAGAGCGCGCAGTTGCTCGTCTTGAAGCCCGACCAACTCGTGAACAACGCTGTCCAACTTTTCTTCGCGGATAATGGCTCGCATTTCTTCGGACAAAGCCTTGCCAGCCAGCACCAGATGCAAATCCGCACCTTTCGGTCTTTGTCGCAACGCCGCAAAAATCCTGATGACGCCGATGCGGTTCTTGGTTGGAGCATTGCGCCCGATATGAAAGACAAAGGAAGCGTCGGCGATTCCAAGGTCTCGTAGAATGGGGCGTCGCTCTTCTTCAACCATCGGCGTATAAGGATAGAAAAGGCTGTCGTAGACAACCGTTGTCCTTTCCTGGGACACGTCGGACAGACGACAGACATCGCTGCGAGTCGCTTCAGAAATGCACACGATGTGTTGTGCGCCACTCAGCCCCTGACGAATTTTTTGTTGAAATATGGCCGCAGTTCCACTCGTGTGCCACTCAGGTAGCTCGCCCAGAGAAGCTCTCATGGCGATAAGATCGTTGCACGTCACAAGGTGAGGCACGCCCTGCAAATGCTTGATATAAGGTGCCAAACCGTGATCAACGAGATGCACGACATCTGCCCATTCCAACTGCCGCCGCAGGGTCAGAGGGAAAAGCACAAGTTTGTCGAAATGCCCGAGCCACTTGCCAAAACCATGGGAAGCCTGCCCGACCAAACCAACGATGGCCTGAGGCGCGATAAGGCGCGTTTCAATGCCAGCCTCTTCGCAGCCTTCGCGCAAAGCCCGCGCAAAGCCTATCAAACTATATTGTTGATCGCGCGGATAAGTGCCAACCAAGAGCAGTTTCATAATTGATTTAAGCGACAAAGCCGGTCGAACGTTTGAAATAGGCCAGTTCGGGATCCAGTTCGCGCAGACGGCGCGCGGGAACGCCACCATAAAGAATATGCGGTTCGGAATAAGCCTTGTTGAGCAAAGATTTTGCGCCCAGAACCGAGTATGAAGGAAGAGCGCTGCCTCCCAGCAGCACAACGTTGGTTCCGACAAAGCAGTACTCGCCAACCGTGACTGGCGCAGCCGATTGGCGGCATTGTTCCAAGTCAATGCTATGCGTCAATATCTGCGAACTAAACCCGGCGAAAGTCGCAAAGCGTCCTATGCGAACCGCTTCGGTACAATCGATGAAATGCCGATTGGTGATGGCCGCGTGCTCGCCAAGGACAAGAATGGGCTGGCGGTTCGTCAAATGCGAAAAATGCCTTGTCTGCGACAAAGGATAACCCGTTATCCAATTGCCATTGCCAATCGTTCCATAAGTATCGATTTGTACAAGTTCAAGACCTTTGCAAATGGTGAAGTGACCTATTCGGGAGTAAGGCGCCATCTTGAGTTTGGTGGGCTGAATCCATGACAAACCGATCTTGCATGTGGAGTGAATTTCGTAGCCGAAAACGCGGCAGAGAAGCCAGCGGCGTAATGTCCACGGCAGGAACACGGTCAGCAAATAAGCAATTTTTTTCATGTCTGATTTGATTTTGCAGGAACAATGATAACAAGCAGAATGGAGCGCAGGCAGTGCGCGGTGTCAACATCGCACTTTGCTACGCCATTGTACTCGCAGAAGCTTGATTTTGAATTCCCGGTTGTACACGCATGGAGGCCAAGCACAACCCGGTTATGAAGCAGGTAAAGCCAAGTGTTGTGGGCTGACCGAAAGAGCCAGTGAGCACCATAAGTGCACAAACAGCAAACATAAGGATCGGCAACATATTGTTGAGTTTGGCTTGTCGCACTGCATCCCATCCAACCTGAAATGTTAAGCAAGTCCTGAATAAGAGAAAGAGCGTTCCAAGGATGGGACCGCTTTCAAGAATAATGCGGCTCCATTCTTCCTCGGCCAATAAGAACTGAACTTGTCCCGTCAACAAGGAGGAACCAGCAGTCGTCCCCATTCCCAACCCAGCTCCGAAGAGCGGGCTGTTCCAAAGCAATGCAATGGGGTTTAAAAAGAAGCCGAGAAAACGGTCGAGGAAGCCTGTTGAGCCTCCCTCAGACCGACTGGCACCATCAACGCGTGCGCTGAAGACATAAAGAGCGTCTTGAAAAACTGGGACATTAAGAGCGATAAGCCACAACACGACAAGAATAGCTGCCACGCGCAAACCGCGCCAGGCCAATTGCGGCTGCAGGAAACAACTGGCGGCGATGCCCATAACAACAACAATAGCCACATTAGCGACCAGAGTCCGACTCCCAGAAACTGCTATCGCCAGGGTCAACCCTGCCCCCGCCAACAAAAGAAGCCATAAGGGGTAACGTCGCACATTGCTAAATTGGCTTTCCAACAAAAAGGCCGTCACCAGAGGATAAAAAGCGATTGGGCCAGAAATAAACGAGAAGGTTCCTGAAGAACGCACATGTCCCAACGCCGAACTAATCTGCACTGCGCCTTCACTGGCTCCAGCGTTCAACCACGAATTTGAGGGCGCCTGAAATTGCAGGGCCATCAAGAGCGCCATAGGAATCGAAGTCAGCAACGTCCAATACCCAAACTTTTGAACATCTCTAAAATCGAGTACTCGACCCATGATAAAAATCAAAGGCAAATGCAAAAAATTGGCGCGAAAGCCGTAAAGTGCCACAAAGACCGTATTGCCCGGCGCGAACACGCCTGCCGCCAGAGACGCAAAAGCGATGATGACACCGCACAACATAAACCAATTTCTCGGAAAAATGCCGACCTGATAAGCATAAGCATAGACAAGCAAAACGATTGGATCGCGCACAATTAATAACGGCGTGGCCAATGAAGGCAAAAGCCACTTGCGCAATGCGCCTTCTAACAACAACAACACAAAATAAACCCAGATCAGCTTTTTGATATTTTCAATGCCTTTTACCATGTCGAGTCTTTTCTATTACCCGTTCTCTAAAGTTGAACGTACGATGCTGGCGATCTGGTCTTCATAACGCTGCCAAGTATATTGTGCTGCTTTAAGAGTGGCACATTTTTTCATGCGCGGCAGTTGATCGCGGTGCGTCGCAAACCACTCAAGTTTTTCCGCTATCTTCTCGGGCGAGCGTATCGGCACCAGGAAACCTGTCTCGCCTTCCTCAATCAAATCTTGACCACCAGCGTTAGGCGTCACAACCAAAGGCAGTCCACACGCCATCGCTTCCTGTTGAACCAGGGCACGCCCTTCGACAATCGACGGCAGCACAAACACATCGCACGACCGCATCAAATCTAACACTTGCGCATGGGAACGCGGCGGCTCGTAAACAAAATCCGCATACTGATGCAAATACCATTCGAGAGAACAAAGTGGCGAACCCATCACGATTAGTTGCACATCACGTCGCTGCAACAATTTCATCGCTGCGAAAATATCCGCTAAACCTTTGCGCTGAGTCATCGAACCCGCAAAAAGAACGCGCAATGGTTGAGAACTCTGGTCATGGCCATCAAATGCAGCGGGTAAAAAGGGCACTGTGGGCGAACCAAATTCCGCGACGTAACATGCCTTAGTCGAACGCACTTGCTCTGGCAATGAATCGTAAACGAACTGGCTGGGCGTAATCACCACGTCAGCCATATTCAATTCTTCTGTTTTTCTTTGCCTCTTGTCTTCGCTGTCACGCGTTCCAACCAGCGTTGGCTCCCATTCAGGCCAGCGTTCGGCTTCCTCGCTTAAAAGATGCGAGCCGGTTTTCCAGTAGGCAATGGGCAAATCATAAAAACAACGTAGCCCTTGCGTTTTCGCGGCGCGGAATGTGTGCAACGCTCCGTCTTCATAACAATAAACTGCCGCCAAATCAGGAACATGGCTCAAACGTTGTGCGACCTTTGCGTCCAGTGCGTGATTTACCGCATCCATCGAGCAGATTCCCGTTTCGTGAGTCGTAAGCGATTGAAGCCGAAGCCTGGGCGCGAACAAACGCACTGTTTCGCGCCACGGCATGGTCTTGATCTTACTCTTGTCTACATTTGAAAAAGTGCGGCGCGCAAACTGTTGTTTCCACTTCGCAGGCAGGACGCGAGAGGCCAGGGAGTTCTCATTCCAAGCAATGCACGTCCAAAACTCGGCGAGTAGTTGCGCTTCACTCAAAGATTGCAACACATGACGAACATTAGCGTTTCCGGTGGGATGAGCGAGAAGAATCATTGTAGAGCTTCTACAAAAACTGAGCAATTAAGAATAAGTGATTGGCCTGACATTTTTCTACAAATAGTTCTACAAGTCGTCTCATAAATCACTCTCCAAACTCCCACTTTCGAGTACTCGATTGTATTTATAAGATAGCTTTTAACAACAACTTCCGTTACGCATCGTTGGCTTGACTTTGGGTTTGCTCCGCGATGGAGCGACGCTCACGCACTTCTTTGCCCAGCCAGGCATCTTGAAACGAGAGGAACTGAACGGGATTATAAGAAAGTTCCCGCACACGGACATTTTCTCGGACGACAGCCGGGTTTCCGCTGGCGATTGCGTAAGGAGGCACATCCTTCGTAACGACACAAGCTGCCCCAACGACCGCGCCGCGCCCTATTTTAACGCCGGGAAGAATCGTGGCGCCGGTCGCTATCCACGCGAAATCATCGACTTTTATAGGTTTGAGAATGTGTCGCCACAGCGGATCGCGCACATCATGACTGCCCGTCAACATCGTGACGCCATCGTTGATGCAGACACAAGCACCAATTTCTAAAGTATCGTGCAGCATCAGCGTGGCGCGTCCAATGAAAGTCGATTGACCGACCGTCAAGTGACTCAAACGTCCTTCCGCCTTGACCTTACCGATACAAGCGTCCGGCGCAATCGATGCACCGCGCATCGTTAGTCGCTGACGGTTCGCGCTAACGCTTAACAAAGTCGGGAAAGTTAAAGCCCGCTTAGCCCAAGTTTTGAAGAATTCGTAAGAACCGAAAGGCGGGCGCGAGCGGTTTTTCCAAAGGTAAAAAAACATTGTTGCAAAAGACGTTGCCACGACAGCTACACCACAGACGAACCCAAAGCTTCAAGAAATTGACGCGCGATCTGTGGCAGCCTGTGTTCGGGTTCCCGCCGGATGATTCCTGAAATCAATTTGCCCTGCAACGTGTCATCGAGTTTGTGCAAAAGTGGTTCAGCAGCCTCGTCCGTCGGGTTTTCGCGGCGCGAATGCCAATCATCGCGGTTGACAATAACCGGCAAGCCGTGTTCTGTCATGGCCGCCGCCACACCACTTTTCCCAATTAATCCATAAGGCGCGGCAGCGATTCCGAAGTCCAAAAACTGAAGATATTGCGAGACTTTATCGACAGGTCGCTCGCCCAGTTTTAGGAAATGGAAGCGATTCGAGTACTCGATTGCCAGGAGCTTCCAATAATCTTCATCGCCCACGCGACCTACTGAAGCGATAAGGACCTGGCGATTGTTGTGTTGCGCTGCCTGATAAATATAACTCAACAAAGGTTCGGCAGGCCAAGCCGGAGAAAGCGATCCAAAAAAACCGAACGTCCACCATTCGTTTCTGTTAGCTTCGGTTAACTCGATGTTCGTTTTCTCAAACTCTTCATACAACCATTGTGCGTCCGATGGAACAATCGGGATATTTCCAAACAACGGCAGCAAGTCGGCATCGATGCCGCTTTGTGCTAACAGATGGATGTAAGTACAGATGCTGGTGTGCACAACCGAAGGATTGAGGCGCCGTGTCAGTTGAAGGATGAAATGCTTCTGCGCTTTTCCAATCATCCATTCTTTACGCTGCGCTTTTGTATGATCGCCAATCCACAACTCGTGAAACATAACGTGGACGCGCCGTTTTTCAAGTAACGGGCGCAAGTGCGCCGCCAGGTTATACACGATTCCTTTGCTTTGAAACGCATAAGACACAAACTGCAGACTCACCCAATCGGGATCGAACGTTTCCAAAAACTTCTTCGCCAGCAGCGTTTTTTCGCGCCAGGGAATCTGCTGCGACAAGCGCATGGTTTCGATGTTCGTTCCTCGTGCGCCGTCCAAGGTTTCGCTTACAGGTTCGGTTGACTTCAACCAGCGGTCGTTCAAGGCCAGCAAGGCACAGGAATGACCTTGTCGCACGCATTCCTGCGCCAGAGCGCGCGTGTAATCGCCGACGCCATCGCGTCCGGCTTCCAGGCTTCCCACAATAAACGCGATTTTCATGCAGTTTCTGAGTGCTTCAATGTCACAGTTTTTCAATCTCGCTGCCCGATTTTGTGCGCCGGTACGCCGCCCCATATTTCGTTGGCTGGAATCGACTTGGTGCAAACGGCGCCCGCACCAACTACCGCGCCTGTGCCAATCGTCACGCCCTTGAGAACAACGACATTAACGCCCAACCAGACGTTTTCCATTAAACGGATCGGTTCTTCCGCTCCAAGTTGTTCCCGCATCGGACGGTTCAAATCGGCGATACCATGATCGTGGTCGATGAACTTGCAACCCGAAGCGATCAGACAATTATCGCCGATCTCGATTTTCTGGCGGATGTTGAACTCGCAGCCGTTGCCCAGAAACACGTTGTTCCCTACCATGATGGACGGGCCTGGACACCAAAGCCCATCAAACTTGAAGTGGATGTTACATTCCAGCAGGCAATTTTTGCCAATCGCCAACTGGTGCGGCCACGTTATTTTCAAGTGCGGCAGCACGGTTCCAGTGCCAATGGACGCGCCTTGCAAGCGCAACAAAAACTTGCGCGTCGGTGATTTTGCGAGCGCCTGTACTCTTTCGCGCCCACGAAAGCACGCTTTTTGGAAAAGTTTCCGATCATTCGCCATAAGAGTTTTAAGCCATAAAGTTCGGCAACGCTCCGGCACAACCCCGCCATTTCATTAGAAAATCTTACATTTCTAAAGAAGTAGAGCCGCTACAAGTAACATCGAGTACTCGATTCCACAATGCTATAAACGAATCAGAACGATTGGACAATGTTTGTTGCCGTGTCGCCGTCCTCTGATAGCACTGACGAAAACAAGATTTCACGAGGCTCGGAGCTTTGGCTTTGAAGACATGAAAGGACGTTCAAAGCAAACATGAAAACCGTAAGCAAACAACACGCACAAAGGCAACGTAAAAATATACAGGGTCACGAAAACTAGGGAAGGCGAAAGGTGCAGGGCTTTATTGATGCCATCCATCAAAGCGAGCACCAAAGAATGAATGAGATACAAACTGTAAGAGAAAGTGCCGATCTTTACAAGCGCGGGCAGCCGTAAAATACGCAACAAAAGCGGATGCTGCGCGCTCTCTTTCGATCCTTGTTCAACGCAATAGACGAGCAGGCAAACAGCGGCCAATCCGACCAGAATGTCGAGGTTCCATTCGTAACCCAACACGTAGTGGCGCAATGGTTGGAGCAGAGATATTCTCTCAAATCGCTTATTTTCCAGAGTCGATAAAACGACGATGAGCGAGGAAAGAAACCAGAAAACAGAGAGGAAGGGGAACTTTTCTCGAACGGCCAAATACGCGTCCGTTTTTCGATGGAAGCAAACCTCAGATGCCAGCATCCCGAAGACAAACAGGCCGATATACCACGGATAGGTTTTGTCCGTGGCAGGCCCGATCAGAAAATGGGGCGCCAATCCCAGAACAAATCCCAAAAGCAATGTCCATCCGATGCCCCAGCGCCGTTTGACGAACAGGAAAAGCGGAAACAGAAAGTAGATTTGCCACTCGACAGCAATACTCCACAACGGCGTGTTGATTTTCCACAGATACGGCGTAAGATTATGCACCAAAAACAAATGCGACACAACGGCGCCAAAACTGAAAGAGGGAAGCGTTTCTCCCCAATATCCCTTACTGTGCCGCAAAGCCGGTACGCTGGCCGTCAACAGAAGTGACAAGGCTAAAGCGGCATAATACGGCGGAAGAATGCGGCGGCTTCTCCGTTTGAAATAATCCGCCGTTCCTTTTGGCAATACGTTACCGCCAGCACGCGCCACAGGCAGCATTAGGCAGAAACCCGATAAAACGATGAACACATCGACCGCATAATGCCCGAAACGAAAAACTATAAAGAACAGGAAGAATTGGATTTTATTCAACAGTCCTGAAAGATGCAAAGCTCCATTGGTGACGTTATATTGGATGTTTACGCTGCAATGCCCAACAGTCACATACAAGGCGGCTAAAGCGCGAATGCCATCGAGAAACTGAAAATGTACTTTTGGTGCTGCAGATGGAGTTGCTGGAGCAGGTGCAGAAACGACATCAACGGTTGGAATTATAGGTGTCATAAAGGCTGGATAAGATACACGATTTTCTGTAGCGGAGGAATGAAGTTCAAGAGCATTCAACCTGCATAGAACTTTAGGATTTTCCTCTTGAGGCTCTTCAACGTTGATCCGGTAGTTCTTTGGAGGTTTGAGCAAACTCATCGGTGGGGCGTTGAAACAAAATCGCCATGCCAGTACACATTTTTGTTCGCAGAGGCTTTGGCAAGCGGCAGGTTGCGTTTTCTACCAGTTGCACGGCTCCTCGTGGCAGCACTTTTAAGAGCGCCTCGGTCTTCACATGACCGTTCGTTAGCGGGTTCGTATAAAGGTCGACGTCAAGAACGCGCAAATTGGCCTGTCTGGCGAGAGCCTCGAGTTCGTCCTGATGCAGCAGAAAGATGTGCCCGTCAGCGTTGGGTTTGAACTGCACATCCTCGAACTGCGAAGGATCGGCGCATTCAGAAAATTTCGGCAGCTTATTTAGGAAATAGCCGCCGTTGGGTGTCGTCATCACTATGTAACCACCAGGTTTAGTCAAGTGGCTAATCTTCGCCAAGAACTCGTCAGGGTGAGCAACATGTTCGATGATCTCAGTGATCAAGACCACATCGAAAAGGGATGCAAAACCAAGATCAAAAACATTACCAGGAGCAAAGTTGAGGTTTCCACGCTCATATTTCATTTTGACATAATCAACTAATTCCCCACGCAAATCGTTCCACGTCACATCATATCCCAGTTCAGCTAAGGCAAGGCTAAAATTTCCTTGAGCGGCAGCGACATCCAAGATTTTCGATCCGGGAGAAGCAATGCTTTTTACAAGTTCCAAAGTGTGCTTACGACGGTTATCGTATGCGTAAGCGTAACCCAAATGCTCCGGTTGATTATAAATCTCAGCCAAATCGTAAGGGTAGCTTTCTTTCCAGCTCTGAGGCCAGTCAGCCTGAGGACGAACTTTTTTCATATTCCTCCTTTGCATCAACGTATCATCTCAAGTCGAACGCGCTTGCTAAAAGAATAAACGGCAATAATGTGCGTTGTAAGTGAGGTCCTCAAAACGAGCAGCTATGGGTTTGGCTGGAACCCCGGCAACAATAGTGAAAGCGGGAACATCTTTGGTAACTACCGCGCCTGCTGCTACAACAGCGCCTTTACTTATGGTAACACCAGGCAAGATCATCGCACGGGTACCAATGAATACATAGTCCTCAATTGAAACTGCCGAGTTCCGTCCTGCAAAAACCGGACTTTGCAGATCGTGGTCTGCAGTTAATATGCAAACTTCGGCAGAAATCGATACATTATCACCTATTGTAATTCCGCCACGGTTATCTAAGCGGCACTTTTGATTGATTACGCTATTCGTGCCTACTTCGAAGTTAAATTTGCAATCAAAGGAAGCGTCCATAAAAATCGTACTATTATTTCCAATCCTGAAATGCAAACAGTGCCGATAAAAGAACAAACGCACAGTATGAGAAGGAACTCGCGCAATGATTCTGTTAGTAATGTATAGTAAGCCGTCAAAATGCACTCTACTTAGATAAGAAATAACTTGCATAGGTACCCCAACACGCGAAGGTGAAATCAAGCAACTAACGTTTTCTTAATTTCCGATACCGATGAAGTAGGTACGGGATTCCGATCAGCATAGGATATTTGACAAGAGCCATTCGATGCCCTATTGTACTACCTGCTGGAGGCACCTTCCAATTTTCATTTTCATGCCCAAATAGTTTCTTCCATTCCTGTTCTGCCTCTTCTCTACCGATATGAGCAATAGTTGAGCTCTTGTTATCAGCATAACAACGGAAGCAACCCAAGTATGAATTCAGCTTCAGAAATTTTCCATGCTGATACATACGACAGAAGAACTCCAAATCCATTGCAAACTTCAGATCGGTTTTTAGCAACCCGACTTGATCCATTGCTTCTCTGCGCCAAAATGCCGTTTCTGAGCATATGGTAAATCCATGTTTTCGTGGATTAAAGGCTGGCAAAAAACCCCATCCCACAGTGTTCCCCGCGCGATCCATAAGAATGCGATCTCCGTGAACTACAATGCAATCAGGATGTTTTACAAACGCTTTTTTAACCTTGTTAAATGAGCCTTTTAAGTAAATGTCGTCACTGTTTATCCATCCAAGAAATTCCCCAGAGCTTTGCAGAATTCCTTTATTGATAGCGTCAGTTTGCCCGGCGTCTTTTTCGGAGACCCAGTATTTTAAGTGCTTCTCATATCTTTTTATGATTTCGACTGAATTGTCAGTGCTACCCCCATCGATAACGATGTACTCAAGATTTGGGTAGCCTTGATCGAGAACTGATTTGATGGTTTCTTCCAAAAACTCACCTTGGTTATAACTGGGAGTTATTATAGATAGCTTTGGGTATTGCATGAGTTAATCCTATGTGCACGCTCTAACTTGTCCTTATTTTCAACGATTAAGCGCCAAACAATAATGTGTATACAATTTCACCTATCTTCCAAACCGTAATAGAACGATGTCTTTTACTTTTATAAATGGATACAAGCCATTTTTCTAAAGCCAATATAGCTCATACAAATATTAAGAAGTAATCCAGGAATAAACGAAAAAAGGCTAAAAAGGATCGCACCTTGCGTCGTGTTCACTTTTATCAACAAAAGTAGGCATATCTCAGTGCCAATCGTGAGCGGAATATTGAGCCAAGAAATCTCCACCCAAGCTCTGGCGGCATTCATAGACCAGATGATGGCAGAAAAATTATATATTACCGAACTGAGCATCATCAACAGTAACGCTTGCTGCAAGTGTTTATATTGCTTACCCAGTATCCACAAAATCTGGTTCGGTGCCCAATAAGCCAAAGCCAGCAAAAATCCGAAGAACAACAAGGCCATAGCTAACACGCGCCAATAAAACGAAATAAGCGCGTCACGCTCTTGAATTTTGGCAAATCTTGGAATCACGATGTTACCAAGAGTTGTGTTGACCAGAGCGAACACGACAGTCAGACCACCCAGCGCACCAATTTCGGCAATGCTGCGCACATTACCAAAAACACTCAGCAACCAAATTGTAATTTGGCCTTGCAGACAAAAAAACAAGGAAAGTGGAGCTTGTCGCTTAACAATCTTAACTATTTCCGTTCGATCATCGGCGCGTGCAGGAGCATTTCTTTCAACACCTTCCGCAGCCCACTGCTTAAGAACATAAGATTTGATCAGCAATGTAACCGACCCCATTGCGACAGCGACAACTGCATCAAGAAGAAGAATATAAGCTGCTGCAATGAGAGCGAGGCGCGCCACAGCCAAAGTCATGTCGAGCTTGGTGAAGCGCATAAACTCAGCGCGCAAACGGGGCACCACTTCCAGAACGCCGGTTGTCAACTGCGCATTCAACGAGGTCAGAACCACGCCCAAGATCAGGAAACAGTAAAAGGCAGAAGCGCCATTGGAGTGCAGAGTCCATAAAAGAATGGGAGAGACAGCTATAATTACGGCGATAGCCAAGCGCTTTCTCAAGAGTAAAGCACTGTTGATAAGTTGACCAAACCGATATTTGTCCTGCCACACTTTTCCGCCAATCGACATCACTCCAATGCTAATGCCCGAATCGGCCAACACATTCATTGTTCCTTGCATGGTATTGGCGATTGTGAAATACGCGTATTCTGGCTTGGACAAAGCTCGCACTAAAACAATGCCGGTGACAGCCAACAACGCCTGTGTCACCAGTTGCAGCGAGAAAAAACGAACCAGAATCGTTCCGACACGCTTCCATCTTGGAGCGGCATCTTGGGGCAACGGGTTAACAGGAAGCGTTTCTGCGTTGCTCATAAAAATTTAAGAAGACCGCACGCATATATCGAGTACTCGATTCGTATTTACGCAGAATCCAGATTTGCTTTCAACCACGAGCGAGGCCACGCACAGACTTCAATTGAGTTCGCTCGTATTACAAAGTGGAAGGTTCAGCTTGTTCTTTTTCGAGATAACTACCGTAATACTTATTGTTGCTATTGTAATTATAGTAGCCGTAGTAGCTCGATTCTTCGCGCGTCAACTTGTTGAGAACGCAACCCAGCACCTTGGTTCCTGTGTGCGAAAGCAAATGACTGGTGCGCGCGATTTCGCGGCGTCCCGCTTCCTGAACTGAAATCACCAGCAGAGTGGCATCGGCGCCTGAGGCCGCGATTTGCGCGTCAGCCATCACCAGAGCTGGCGGAGTATCAATGATCACGAAGTCGGCGATCTCCAATAATTGCCGCAACACGTTGTGAGCAGCGTGCGAGTTGAGCAGTTCAGGAGGATTGGGAGGAATGGAGCCGCTGGTAAGAATGGAAAGGCCGGGAACCGAACTTGGCTGCAAGGCCGCTTCCAGCGTTGCCGTTCCCATCACGACATTGGTGAAACCAATTTTATTTTCCAACTTCATCAAGCGATGAATCGAAGGACGACGCAAGTCCGCATCAACCAAAACCACCCTTTTCCCATCCAGCGCCATCACGATAGCGAGGTCAGCGGAAGTCGTCGACTTACCTTCATTGGGCTGACTACTGGTGACGACCAACGAGCGAATGCGGGTGTCAATCGAAGCGAACTCGATGCTGGTGCGCAGCATTCGATAGCTTTCCAACAGCATCGGGTTCTGATGAATGTCTCCGATGAGCGACTGCTTTTCTTTGTCCCGAATAAAAGGGATGACTGCCAGAACCGGCAGGCCGCTGGCGATTTCGGCGTCGCTTTCGGAATGAACACGATCATCCAGTCGCTCGGCCACAGAAGCCATGGCTGCAGCCAGCAAACATCCCAGAACAAATGAAAGAAGAATGTTGCGCGGCTTGTTGGGACTAATTGGCACTTCGGGAAAATCCGAAGGCGAAACAATACGCGCGGGGGAAACTTTGGCTTCCTCGCTGACGCGCAGGTTTTGATACTTTTCGTTCAACATCTGGTAGGTGGCTTGGAGTGTTGCGACATCGGTTGTCAATTGTCCCAACTGCGCTTCCTTGCCAGGCAATTTTTGTAGTTGCGCTCGCACTTGGGCAACCGTGGTAGTCAGGGCATGAACGCGGGATTCCTTCGCCCAAACCTGGCTTTGCGCCTTCGCCGCGTCCCCCATGACTTGCATCCGTATGGGATTGGGAGCATTGGAAGAGGTACCGATTTCGGTTGTCGCTTCGGTCGTCAGGCGCTTTTTGATGTCGTCAATTTGACCTTGAAGCGTTTGTACCTGCGGGGAACTCGGCTGATATTCCTGCATGGCTTCCATGCGCGAGAGTTCCAGTTTAGTCAACTGCGACTTCAAGTCTTCCACGACGGGGCGGTGAACAACTGTGCTTTCGCTGACCTGAGTTGGCGATAGCTTCGCTGCCATATTGCGCATCTGCTGCAACTGCGCGTTGTTTTCCTGTTGTTCGGTTTGGGCCTGACGCAGATCGCTTTCGGCTTGTGCTAATTGCGCGACGCGGCCTTGCGTTTCCGCTGTAATATCAATGGTACCGTTGCTTTCTTTGAAACGACGCAGCTTTTGGCGCGCCTCGTACAATTCTTGGCGCACGCCAGGCAGTTGGCTGCTGACGTAGCGCGTTGCAGTCAAGACCTGTTGTTGATTTTGCTGCTGCACCGAATTGATGTATTCATCGCAAATGGCCTGCGAATAGGTTTGCGCCGCTTTGGGGTCGCGGCTCGTCACGTTGACAGCGATGACATCGGTATCGCGCACAGGAACGATGTCAACCACCGAATAGGTCTTGATGGCTTGCCTTTGAGCTTCAGGTATTCTCACCAAAGCGCCTTTCTTGATCGGCGTACTCTTGACCACTTCAATTTGCGTTTCCTGCGAACGTGCTTTTGTTGCATCCAACAAGTCGGCTAAAACCGGCATAGAATCGCTGGAAGAACTCGAAGAACCCGCAGTCGAGGTATCGACAAGCAGCGTGGCCGTCGCTTGATAGATAGGTTTCGCCAGAAAGGTTAAAACCGTGCCCAGCGCGACCACCAAAATCACGGTCGCAGCCATGATCTTGCGACGACGGCGCAGAATCGTGAATACCTGACGCAAGTCGACGTTTTCCTGCCCCATGGCCGCCGAGTAACCCATCGGGTTACCATTGAGCGAACCGGGCATCGTGCCCATTCCTGAAGAAACACCGTTTTCTATACCGCTTATACCGCTTATACCGTTCAAATGGTTGGAGTCTTGAACATCCGACGGCGCATTAACGGCAACGGAATTTTCGCGCGCTCCAAGAGAAGATTTTCGTATGTTCATGAACGAGTACTCGAAATCAAGCTGGGATCAAATAACGTGAAACTAAAAGCAGAGAGCAGATTTCCCAGCCTGCAAACTCTACAACCCTGACATTCCTGAGCCAACGTTTTGCTTTTTCAGATTACAAACGCCGTAATCATATCATAAGTAACGGACAGAACCAAAATAATAACGCTTTGAGGAGACGCGCATTAGAAAAGCAGCGAGCAAAGAGCCGCGAGGTTTAATGGACAACACATCATAAAGATTCAACAACCAGAAATGCGTGCGATTCATCCGGCTAAACGTGCAAACCCTTGTCGGATTATAGGTTTGGCCTGCCACCTTCATCGCCTCGGAACGCCGATTTTTCCGCTGCAACGATGATACGCGAAACATTCAAGCACCTCAAGTGTATTCCACAAAAATTAACAACGTGTGACATTGAAGCGGAATTTACCTGCTCTTTTCTTAAGGAAGTTGGGCGCGATGCGTTCTTCGTCTTCAAAATGGCTGACCAGATCAACGACGGCGCCGCGTTTCAAACCGGCTTCGCGCGCATTGAATTCTTCAAAGCCAGGAATCACGCGCTCAATGAGTACTCGAATGCGGTCTTAACAAAGTAGCGCGATGGCCTTGAGGATTTTAGGTGGAATAGCGAAGCCTTGTACGGGCGATCCGGCGGGTCGCCCGTACCATGAAGTTCCACTTGAGCGTTTAGTTTTCGTCTTCTGCGTCGTTGCGCGACAAGCGTTCGGCAGCGCGGCGCGCGGCTTCGGCGCGCGCGGACAGCGAAGGCGTGCGCGCTGAGGTTTCTTCGATTCCTTCAGCGGTTTCGTAATGCTCGAGCAGGAGTTCGTGCGCTTCCAATTGGGCTTTGCGCTCGGCTTCCTGTTCGGCGGCTTCGCTTTTCAAAATCGGCGCATCCGGTCGCTTGGTGCCGTCGGCATTGAACGTTTGGCGATAAAGTTCGATGCTGCACAGCAAGATTTCCTGAGCTTCCGCACAATTTTTGAAACGCTCGATGCGCACTTGTTTGTGCTCGAGTTTTTTATAGTCTTCAAAAAATTGCTGCAACTCGAACAAGGTGTGGCGCGGCAGTTCGCTGATGTCGCGGTAATGCGAAAACGCTGGATCGTGGGCATGAACCGCGATGATTTTGTCGTCTTCTTCGTCCTGATCGATCATCTGCATGACGCCGATGGGCCGCGCCGTGAGGATGCACATCGGCACGACCGGTTCTTGTCCCAGCACCAAAATATCGAGCGGGTCGCGGTCATCGCAATAGGTTTGCGGAATAAAACCGTAATTGGCCGGATAGAAAACCGCCGAATACAAGACGCGATCCAGCCGCAACAAGCCGGAGTTCTTGTCCAGTTCGTATTTATTGCGCGAGCCGCGCGGCACTTCGATGATACATTCCACGAGTTCGGGCGTTTTCTTGCCCGGCTCGATGCCATGCCAGGGATGAACAATCATGCGCGGCAGTTTATCAAATGATGAATGATAAATACGGAATGATGAATCCGAAGCAGAACTTCAACGACAAAGTTGGAGTTTCGAGTACTCGATATTCATCATTCCGTATTTATCATTCATCATTTGCGATTGCCGTTCTGTGCGAAAGTCGATACAATGTTTGCGATGCGTGCGCTTTCTTCTCGCAACCCCAAACCGCCCGATGCGGCTTCAGCGCGTCCGCCGCGCGTGGCTTCCGACGTGCGCTATGATATTCTCGACCGCGTTGGCGAAGGCACTTTGTTCGTCGTTTATCGCGTGCGCGAAAAAAGCAGCAATCGTTTGCTGGCGCTCAAAGCGCTCAAAAATAACTTCAACGATCATCCGCAATTTGCGCCCGCACTGGCGCAGGCTTTGGCCGATGCCGCCGCGTTTTCGCATCCTCTTTTAGCGCGCATCGAAGAAGTCGGGCGCGAAGACGGAACTTTGTTTCAGTTACAGGAATGGTTGCCCGGCCAATCGCTGGAAGCACGTTTGCGGCGCGCGCCTTTTGGACGCATCGAAACGCTGTCGAGTACGCGACAAATCGCTGAAGCGCTGCAGTATCTTCACGAGAACGGCTCAGTTCATGGCGATTTGCGCCCGCGCCAAATTATTTCTTCGAGCGACGGTCAACTCAAGCTGACCGATTACAACCTGAGTCCAGCGTTTCACGCCGCTAATTTATCGCCCGCCGATGTTTTGCAAGACGCGGTTGGCTACACGGCGCCTGAACTGAGCGTTGCAACAGGACGAGAAGCCGCGCCCGCCACGCCGCAAAGCGATCTGTATTCGCTGGGCGTAATTTTGTATCGAATGCTGGCCGGACGCGCGCCCTTTGAAGGCCCGTCGCCCGTCGCGGTTGCGATGCGTCACCGCAATGATGCGCCGCTTCCGCCCAGTCGCTTCAATCCGCATTGTCCGCCCGATCTGGAAGAAATTGCTCTGCGCTTGTTGCAGAAAAATCCAACTGCGCGATATGCTTCCGCTGCTGAATTATTGGAAGTTCTGGGCGGCGCATCCACCTTAACGCCAAACCCTGTGACTGCGCCCGTTGCTTTGATTGAAGCCGCGCCGGTTGTCATCGAAGAAACGATTCCATCCGCGCAAACGCAACCTTTGCCGGTTGATGCAAGCGCCGACGTTTCTAACAACGACGCTGACAACGATTCGAGTACTCGAATTGCGCCTCAGGTTAACCAAAAGGTTAACCAAGATGATGTTTCGGGCGATGCTTCGTTGTTTCCCGCCACGATGCCGATCAGCCTAATTGCCAACGCGCCGCTTTCCACACTGAATGCGACAGCGACAAACGCGACGACAGCAAACGCGACGACAGCAAACGCGACAGCAGCGACCGTGACAACTTCCAATGTCGCACCTGCTGTTGCAGTGCCGGTCGCGGGAACGAGTTCGGTGACGGGCGCGCCGACTTTGCCGCCGACCGAAGAAGACATTGCGGCGGACGCGGCTTTGGAGCGTAAAGCGATTAAAAAGCATCGGCGGCGCGAAGCGTTGGGCGCTTTTCTGGCGTTCTTCTGGATTTGGGTCGCGCTGGGATTGTTGGGCGGCATCGTTTACGGTTCTTACAACTGGTGGGTCAAGCAAACGCCGCGCGACGTGATTGTGCCTTCTTACATCGGAAAAAACGAAACCGAAGCCAAAACGATTTTGGAAAAAGCCGGCTTGAAGTTCAACGAAATCGGCGAAGTTTATGACCCGCGGCGTCCGGCGGGAACCGTAATTCGCGGTTTTCCGGCGCCTGGGAAAGTTGTCAAGCCTGGTCGCCCAATTGATGTAACTGTTTCGCGCGGTGCGGAAAAAGTCGTCATGCCCGACTTGAGCGAACTCGATCTGGTTCACGTCCGGCAGATTTTGGAAAAAGCGGGAATGCGCCTGGGCAACATCTCAACGATGTACCATGACACCATTGCGCGCGGCTACATTTGTGGCCAATATCCGCAACCCGGCGACGCCTTCAGCCGCTCCGAACCGATCAATCTCGTAATTAGTCGTGGGCCGCAACCCGCCGCTACCTCAAACGCTGCGTCTCTGCCGCAAACGCCGGATGCGCAAAACGGCTCTGGAGACAGCGGTTCAACAGACAATGGCGCAAGCGATAACGGTGCAACAGACAACGGCACGATTGACAACGGTAATAGCGCGCTGGCTGACCAGAACAGCGACCAGGAAAATCCGCCGATTAGCAGCCAAGCGCAAACCGACAATGCAACAGCGCCAGGCGCACCGGACGCCAGTGACACCACAGGCGACAGTGGCCCCATGGTTTCGCGCACAATTCATGTTCGCATTCCGGTTCCGAAAAAAGGCGGCGCCACGACGCGTGAAGTGCGTGTTGTCGTGCGCGATGCCGATGGCGAACACATTGTCTACGACGAAAACCATGCGCCCGGCGAACGGATTGACGAATACGTTCAAATCACGCGCGCGCAAGGCGGTAGTGCGACGATTCTGATTTACATCGACGGCGCCCTGCAAAAACGACAGCGCGTTTAATTATGTTCGCCGCTGCTTCCTCCGCCTCCGCGCGATTTTGTCCCGCATCGAGTACTCGATTCCTCATATCGCGTCTTTTCGTTACGCGCACGGCTTTACTGTTCAAAGCCACGCTTGTTCCCAGGCGACTTTGGCTTTTGCATCGCACATCCACGCCAACACCTTCAGCTTCGGCTTCAGCTGACGATTCCGCTCAAGTTTCTGCGGAAACTGAATGGATTCGTCGCGCGCAAAACGGCGATTTGGAAGCGTTCGATGCGCTGGTCGCGCTGCATCAAAACAAAGTTTTCAACTTGTGCCGCTGGAACCTGGGCAACGACGAAGACGCGGCGGATGCAGCGCAAGATGTTTTCGTGCGCGCCTGGAAAGCCATCGGCAAATTTCGCGGCGATTGCTCGCTTTCGACGTGGCTGCACCGCATCGCCGTCAATGTTATTTCCGATACCGCCAACAAACGTAAGCGCGCGCCTTTGCCGTTTTCCACACTGGGCGAAACCGAAAACGACGAGCAAACGCCCGATTTCGAGACGCCCGATCTCAGCACGATTTCCAACCCGCAAGACGCCGCCTTGCGCAATGCCAAACGTTTGGCGGTTCAAAAAGCGTTGGCGGCTTTGCCCGAAAATCAACGCGCGGTTTTGGTGTTGTTCGATGTGCAAGGTCAGTCGTATGAAGACGTGGCCGCCATTTTGGAACTGCCGCTGGGAACCGTCAAAAGCCGCTTGAGCCGCGCGCGATTGGCCTTGCGCGCGCAACTCGAAACCTCTCGGGAACTTTGGGACGACTAAAGCGGTCGTAATCTCAACAACGATGTCCAATTTCCTGTCCTGCGAAGAATGCCGCGCCGAAATCGCTTCTCTTACTCCGGCGAATTTGCGCGCGCCATTAAATCAAGTGGCGCCCGAACTTTCCGCCGCAGCCTTGTCGCATTTGGAAAACTGCGCGGCTTGCCGATTCGAGTACTCGATGCTGCGCGGCATCGCCAGCGAATTGAACGCTTTGCCGGTTCACGCTGCACCGCCCGATTTGCGCGCTCGCATTCGCACGCAAATCGAACGCGAAAGTGTGGCTTCATCGCCCGTTCTCACAGCGCGCCGTTCATTGTTTCCGCGCGTTTCAACGCCGATTTTCAAAGTTCCGCGCTGGGCGACAATTTCGTTTTCGGGCGCGTTAGTAACAGCGTGCTTGCTGCTTTCGCTGGCGCGCCAACCGCGTTCGCTCTACACGTCGTCAGCGCTCAACAACGATCTCGCAACTTCGAGCGCTCAAACATCGAGTGAAGATTCGGGAAATACGCCGAGCGCGTCGGTCAGCAAAGCTGTACAAAGCGAAAATACGATTCGTTCCGCCGCGAAAGTTGGCGCTCAATCTACCAACCAAAAAACGACTTTGAAGCCAACAACTTCAGCGTCCGCCACGCCAGGTTCTTCCGCCAATCCCACAACTTCGAGTACTCGAAGCGTCGCGCCAACGATGCCAGGCGACCATGTCGATACTCACAATGAACCTTCAGCGTCCGTTGCAGCGCCTGCCTCGTCGCCGCTTTTGCCGTCCAATTCAGCGCCACGACAAAACATATCGTCCGCAAAAACTTCGCCGCAAAGTGCGCCTGCTGCAAATTCCACTTCGTCTCAGGACGAAAAACGTTTCGCGCAACTGGAAGTTTTGCCGTCTGAAAACCCAACCGTTCGTGGGACAATTGCAGAAAATGGCGCTCCAATGCATTCTGACAACGCGTCGTCGGGACGTGAACTATCGGGACGCGCAGTGTCGGGCAACGGAAATTTGGGCGTTGCTCAAGATGCAATGCGTTCTCGGAGCGCGTTGCCCGCAAGTTCCGCTGCGGCAAATTCATCTGCGGCAGCGCAATCTTCAAGCAATGCCGCGTCATCATCCGCGACAACTTCAGGTGCTGCTTCAACAACTGGCAACGCTCGTAATTCCGTCAGTGACAACGTTGCGTCAGGCGCAATGGCGCCGCAATACGCCGCACCGAAAAGTTCCAGTCGCGCAGTGTCGGGCGCAAGCACACGGGAACAACCCAATAACGAAGATAATTCTGGTTCTTCCGCTTCTTCTGCGCCGACAGCTTCTGCGCCAACGGCTTCTACATCAACAGCAGATCAAGACCGGCGGCGTCCTAAGAGTTCAAGTACTCGAAACGCCAATTCGTCATCCGCCGATTCATCATCCGCCAGTTTTTCGCGCGGCGCCGCGTCGGTTCCCGATACAGTGCAATCAGGTGCAGGCACGCAAAGCGACACGATAAAAAACGACGCAAACGGCAAAGTTGCGCCGCGTGACGCCGCACAAAACCGCGTCGCGGTCGCTGGCTCTTTGTTCAAAGGGACAGCCAAAAATTCTGCTTCACCACTGGCTTTACCTGCTGCGCCGCTCGCGGCGGTTCGCACGATGAAAAAATTGTCTAACGAGCAAGCTGGCGCGTCTGACGATCAAGCGAGTCAGCGCGCGCGTTTGACCATTGTGCCGCGATTGGACGCGAGTTCGGCGCGCCTTGTGGTTCAATGGCAGAGCGTTTCGCCAAAGAACAACGAAACCGTCGTGTGGCGCGGCGCGGCGCGGCGTCATCAACCGATTGTGGTGATCGTTTTCATTCCGCATGACGCGTCGGGGAACAAAAATCGGCGCGTTCAAGTCTCCTTACAGGTTTTGCAAGCTAACAAGTCGCAGAACACCTGGAAAACTGTCGATTCGACAACGCTCAACGCTTCTGTTGCGCAACGTTGAAACAAGGTTTTCGCTTCGTGTTGCGGCTTGCGACCTTTGTTTTGGAGGCGTTTATGTCCCGTTTTTTGCCGCGCGCAGTCCGTTTATCGCGTCCGTTTCTTGGTGGTATCGCGTTGTGCGCCCTTGTCCTGAGCGCCTTTGCCCTGGCGTCGCATTCACAAAAACAATCTTCCGCGAAACATCGCTCAGTGCCGGTTCAAACGCGCGTATCGGAAAAAGTGGTTGTCTCACCAGCGCAAATCCGCGTGATCGAGCCGCCGATTATCATCGAACCGCGTTCACCAATTTTCTGGCCGCCGCCTTCGGTTGGGCAAAGCGAATTGCAATTGGTTTCGCAGCGCGCGCAAATCGAAATCGTCGGCGCGACGGCGAAAACGCACCTGTTTCAAACCTTTCGCAACCCGACTTCGAGCACCGTCGAAGGAACCTATTTGTTTCCTTTGCCAAATGGGGCGGCGATTTCCGATTTCGCCATGACGGTTGGCGGCAAGCGCGTCGCGGCAGAAATTCTCGACCGCGACAAAGCGCGCGACATCTACGAAAGCATCGTGCGCAAATTGCGCGATCCGGCGATTTTGGAATTCACCGACCGCAACGCCGTTCGCGCCCGCATTTTCCCCATCGCGGCGGGCGCCGAGCAGCAAATCGAAATCGAGTACTCGAATCCTCTCTCAAGCGAAAACGGCGCCTTGCGCTACAGCCTTCCGCTGCGCTTGCCGGTTGGCGGCACGGCGCAAAACGCCAGCGTCGAGATTCGGGTGCGCGATGCCAAAAGCGTACGCAACGTGTATTCGCCGACGCACGCGATTGAAAGCAAAGCCGACGGCAACACGTTGCGCATCAGCGGCGAATGGAAAACCGACAGCAGTTCCGACAACGCCAGTTCCAGTAACGCTGCGCGCGATTTCGTGTTGTATTTGACGCAATCACAAAGTCGCGTCGGATTGAATCTGGTGACGCAAGTCGTGCCCGATGAAGACGGCTATTTCATGCTGATGGCGGCGCCCGATCCGACGTTGCAGGCCAAAGAAATCGCCGCCAAAGACGCGGTTTTCACGCTCGACACCAGCGGTTCGATGGAAGGCGCCAAAATCGAGCAGGCGCGCCAAGCATTGCTCAGTTTGCTGGGCAATTTGAACCCGACAGATCGCTTTAACATCATCACGTTTTCTTCTGACGTGAACACGTTTCACGACCAATTGGTGGATGCGACGCCGCAAAACATTCAAAAAGCGCGCGAGTTCGTCAAAGCGATCAAAGCCGTCGGCGGAACCGACATTGACGAGGCGCTGCGAACTTCGCTGAAGATGTTTCACGCTGACGGAACACGTCCGCATCAACTGATTTTTATGACCGACGGTCAGCCAACAGTTGGCGAGACCGACACCGACACGATTTTGCAAAACGTGCGAAAAATCCAGCCCAAAGTGGCGATGATCGCCGGACAGTTGACGCCAGGCACCAAATTTCCCGACGATTATTGGCAAAATGGAAACTTAGCGCGCATTTTCGTGTTCGGCGTTGGCTACGATGTCAATACGAAATTGTTGGATGAATTGGCCGAAGAAAATCGCGGCGCGTCCGATTACGTTTTGCCACAGGAAGACATTGAGGCCAAAGTCGGTTCGCTGTATAACAAAATTGCGTTTCCGGTTTTGTCCAATGCGCAGCTTGATTGGGGCGGCGCCAACGTTTACGATGTTTATCCGCGCCAGTTGCCCGACTTGTTCAAAGGCTCGCAAGTCGTGGTTTTCGGGCGTTTCAAAACCACATCGAGTACTCGAATCCGTTTAACGGGTGACGCTAACGGCCAGGCGCAAAACGTGTTTGCGGACGGCGATTTCAAAACAGTTTCGACGGACAACGACTTGTTGCCACGTTTGTGGGCGATGCGCAAAATCGGCTTTTTGCTGGATGACGCACGGCGCAAAGGTGTCGCGCCCGACGAAGAAGTGAAAGCCGAAGTGATCGCGCTGTCGAAAAAGTTTGGCATCGTGACGCCTTTGACGGCAGCCTTGATTTCCGAAGACGAACAAGCGCCGGTGAACTTCCCGCGCCCGATGCCTTTTCCGCGTCCTTTCCCAATGCGACGCGGTGGTGCAATCGAAGACAACGCGAGCGGCGTCAACGCGGCGCCTTCGGTCGCTCAAAGTTTCGCGGCCACATCAGGCGAAACGGCTGTTGGTGCCGCGCGCGCGACGGCCAAAATGCGCCGGAGCGACCGCCTGGACACAACGGCTTCGCTTTCGACACAACGTTTCGTGGCCGGAAAAACCTTTGTCCTGCAAGGCGATGTCTGGACGGATACCGATTACGACGCGAAAAAGGCGCCGCTTTCGCAAACCGTGAAGTTTGCGTCGGACGAATATTTCTCGCTGGCGCGCGACGCCAAAGTCGCCCAATGGCTCAGCGTCGGCAATCGCGTCCTTGTGGTAATTGGAAATCGCGTTGTGAAAGTCGAGCCTTGAACGCCCCGAGTTCCAATTCGTGCAACAAGCCTCTGACATATTTTGTAGCTTGCATAATGCATAATATGCAGCCTATTGACCAGAATGGCACAGTAAACGGGTTCGGCATCGATGCCGAACCCGTTTACTGTGCCATTCTGCAAAAAAATTGACGCCAAAGCACACAATCGCTTGAAGATATGGAACACACCCATAACAGTGCAGAATTGCATTGCAATAAAAATTTACTGCGTCATGGCACATTTAGTGTAGATCAGATTCTGATTATCTTGAAGATGATTGGCGAAAACGCTGCAAAAGCGCTTCAAGTTTCTCGAGGCGTGCTCAAGGGAGATCAGTTTTATGCGAACACAACGCACTTGTCGGAATACTAATACGAATCGCCGGATGTCATGTCGTGCTCATCGCCATGGCCAGGTTCTGGTTGAGCTGGCACTATCCCTGTTATTGCTATTGACGATCTTGATGGGCATCATGGAGTTTGGCTGGCTGGCGCGCAACAACTTGATGCTGGCCAATGCGTCGCGTGAAGGCGCGCGAGCCGCTTCTCTGGGGCGAACAGTGAGCGCCACGCAGACGCGCATCACAAACTCGATGATGCCTTTGACAACCACTTTCGGCACCAGTTCCAATAACAGCCAACTTCAGTACTCGGCTGATAACGGAGCGACCTGGCTCAGTTGGCCAGGTGACAGCGGAAGCTATAACGGCGTGCCGGTGGGCAGCCTCATTCGCGTGATTGTTGCGACACGCCATAAGCCTTTGACTGGATTCTTCTAGTTTTTGAGAAACCGCGACATCTCACAGCTTACAACGATGAAGCGTGAAGCCAATGGTTGAGGAATACCAATATTTGAAGCAGTTGTGCTTCAAAATTTATTGAGTGAGGTGTTTGTGATGCAAAGAAGAAAGGAGAAAAAAGCAATTATTCGGCAAATCAAGCAGGAACGCCGTCGCGAACGCCGTCGCGGCAGTATTTTGTTGATTGTCGTTCTGTCGTTGCCCATGATGTTCGGGTTTTGTGCGTTAGCAGTGGATTATGGAATTCTCAACGCGGATACCAATCGCCTGCAACGAGGCTGCGACGCCGCGGCTTTGGCGGGCGCCAGCAAGCTGAAGCAAACCAATGATCAGGCGGATGTCGCTTCGGCGACCACGGAAGCCATTCAAGTGGCGGCGCGCAATGGAGTTACATTGGCCAGTTCCGATATAACTTTTCCCAATGCCAGCAGTTCTCGAAGTGACTGGTCGCGCATTTCCGTCCAGGGTCGGTTTACCCGACCTCTGCTCTTCGCCCGCTTCTGGCAAATGAACAACAGCCTGCTGAACCGCCACGCTACGGCAGAAGTCACGCCGGTGACAGGAATCCCAAACAGCTTTGTGCCGCTGGTAATCACGACGACCGACTACAACTCTCACCTGACGGGCAACAATCTTCCGGTTTCTCTAATTCGGATGCAAAGCAAAACCGACTTTGCAACCGGCACCGTAATCGGCATCAGTACCAACACCAGTAACAACGGTAAGTCGCCAAGCCAGTGGCAGGACGACGTTCAAAACGGCACAACCTTTACCGTCAACATCAACGACAATGACGTGGCAATCAATGCAGCTCTGCAGAACCAGTCGGGAAACGTGGATGCGGCCTTAGCAACTCGAGTCAGTGACGCCAAAACCGCGGGTTGGAACCCAGGCGTAAACCCGACGACACAGGACGAGTCGGCGGATTACCCCAATTACCCGGGTTCCGCGGCACGGCGCATATTCACCATTGGTGTGGCGGATCCAACGGCAGCCAGCACTGGCAACCAGAACATTGTCCTGCTGAAATTTGTGCGAGTTTATTTGGTTTCTTCAGGCAACGGCCAAATGACTTTCCGCTTGATGCCTACGGCCACCACAAACTCAGAAGGCGGCTTTACAACTGGCGGAAATGTCAGCACCGGCCTTTCCATTGTGCGCTTGATCGACGATCTTTAAACTGAGGCAAACCACAAAATAAAATGGGTTCGCGCTTTCGCCGCCAACTCAATCGAGTACTCGACAAGGTCACAGCAAATGTTCTGCTGTGACCTTGTCGTTTTTAGCACAAACTTCTTTCTTCGGTTCTTTGCAAACATCTTCTTACAGTGAATGGTGCGCATCGGAACGTGACACAAACCAAGCAAAAAGCTAATTTAAGCGCCGACCGAAATGTCGCTAACCTCCAACAGGACTATTTCCTAAAACTTCGCGTGCCGCGTCAATGGTTTTTTCGATGTCGTTCGGCGTGTGCGCGAGCGAAATAAAGGCCGCTTCAAATTGCGATGGCGGCAAATAAATGCCGCGATTGAGCATTCCGTGGAAGAATTGCGCGAACTTTTTCGTATCCGATTTCTTGGCGCTTTCATAATCGGTCACAGGTTCATCGGAAAAGAACAACGTCCACATCGAACCCAAACGATGCAATTGCGCGCGCGTTTTTGTCGCATCGAGTACTCGATTCAAGCCGTCTTCGAGTTGCGCGCCACGAGCTTCCAATTGCGCATAAGCCGCATCGGTCAATTCGTTTAAAGTCGCAAGTCCGGCAGTCATCGCAATCGGATTTCCGCTGAGAGTTCCCGCCTGATAAACCGGGCCAATTGGCGCCACGCAACTCATAATTTCGCGCTTGCCGCCGTACGCGCCAACGGGAAAGCCGCCGCCGATGATTTTCCCCAGCGTCGTCATGTCGGGCTTTACACCACAAAGGTTTTGAAAGCCGCCTTTGCTTTGACGAAAACCTGTCATTACTTCATCGAACAACAATACCGCACCGCGCTTTGCGGTTTCTTCGCGCAGCATTTCCAGAAAACCCGTTTTAGGAAATACCAAACCCATATTGGCTGGCAAAGGTTCGACCACGACGCACGCCAGATCGTCGCCCGCCGCATCAAGTACGCGAAGTGTCGCCTCGAAGTCATTGAATGGCGCCACCAAAGTGTCTTCGGTCTGGTGCGCCGTTACTCCCGCGGAATCGGGAACGCCCAGCGTCATGGCGCCCGAACCGGCGGCGACCAGCAACGAGTCGCTGTGACCGTGATAACAACCGGCAAACTTGACAATTTTGCGTCGTCCTGTGAAGCCGCGCGCTGCACGCAAAGCGCCCATTACGGCTTCGGTGCCGCTATTGACCATGCGAATCATTTCAATCGACGGCACGGCGTCAATCACGGCTTGCGCCATTTCCACTTCGAGCGCAGTCGGCGCGCCATAGGAAGTGCCGCGCGAAAGCTGATCGCGCACGCGTTCGAGTACTCGATGCGGCGCGTGACCTAAGATCATCGGCCCCCACGAACCGACGTAATCTAAGAGTTGGTTGCCGTCGGCGTCCCACAAATAAGCGCCTTCCGCACGCGCCATGAAACGCGGCGTGCCGCCAACCGAGCCGAAAGCGCGCACCGGCGAATTGACGCCGCCCGGCATGATTTTCTGTGCGTCGTCGAACAAGTGCTGCGACTGCGGAGTTGATTGGAAATCGAGGTTTTGGTTCATTGAAAAATTCTTTTCTTTATGGTGATTCAAAAGTTGAGTTTTGTGGAATAATGAAGTTGAAGTCGCAAAGGCGATTTTGTTGCCACACAATAGTCAAGTGCGAATAGTAGGTGAGGTCTTATGCGAAACATTACGTGGAAGGTTACAAAAAGTTCAGTGCGTCGAAAAAGAACGAGCCAGCGTCGCGGCGTTGTTATGATCGAGTTTTGCATCGCTTTCTTTTTCATTTTCCTGCCGTTGTGCATGGCGCTTCTTCAGTACGGCATGATTATTCAAGCGACATTGGCGATGAACAATCTCAGCCGCGAAGCAGGTCGCTACGCATCAGTCAATTCGTTGAACGCCAAAGACGACACGGATTTGAAAAACTATATCACATCCAACGCGCTGGGCTTGGGCATCGTCATTAAAGATCCTACGAATGATATTGTGATTTCTCCCAAGTACAATGATCCCCTCGCCGCGACCAAAACGCGTGTGAGATACAACCCGATTACCATCAGCATCACCTATAACCTCAACCCAAGATCGTTTCTCCAATCGCCTTTTACGGCAGTTTTTCATATCCCGATTTTTCGTTCAAATTATACGACCAGCGTTGTCATGGTGATGCAGCAGTAATCGAACGAACGCGAGGTTCTTATGCCATTTCTTCACCAAAATTTAGCTTCGAGTACTCGATTGAAACAAGTCAATCCGCGCCACGCAAAGCGACGCGGTCAGGCGCTTTTGGAAGCGGCGTTCGTGATGCCGTTTCTACTCATTTTCATGATGGGCATTCTCCAATTCGGGTTGGTTTACCACGCAAAATTGGCGATGGAGCACGCCTGCCGCGATGGAGCACGCTACGCTGCAGTGCACGGACGCGAAAAACCCCCAGTAGTAGGTTCGCCTTTAACAGCCGACTATAACATCACAGCTCGCATCCAAAAATCGGCGCAGAACATGGGGCTGGGTCTCAAAACGAGCGACATCACGATAGGCCCACCGTCGTTTAACACAGCGGCAAGTCCAAGCAATCGTCCTCTTTACAGCACGCTTCCCATAACTGTCACTTACGATATGAATAAGCGGCGCATCATTCCGGGTCAGTTTTATATTCCCATTGCCAACGTCACAGTAACTTTGCCAATTTTTGCCGGTCCTTACAGCATTACTGAAAATGTCGTATTGGAAGGCGCCGATGTTCCCTGAAAAGCGCCACGAATAGGTGTTAAGTCGTTCCGAGGTGATCAAGATGAAGAAAGTAAAAACAACCGAAGTTCCACACCGTTTCTCCCAAAACTGCAATCGCCGTCGCGGTTTCGTGACGCTTTACCTGGCGATGTCCCTTATCGTGCTGCTGGGTATTTCGTCGCTCGTGGTCGATTTGGGCATTGCTTACCAGAAGCGCTCCTACATGCAAAAAGCCGCCGATGCTGCGGCACTGGCTGGAGCTGCGTATGCCGTTCAGAACCAGACTGCCAGCACATCTGACATTACAACAGCGGCATACAACTTTGCTACCACCAATTACGGCTATTCCAACAATAACGCAACGGTAACGGCGACGATTCCGACAGGGAACACCGCGGGGAACGGCTCCGTTGTCTTTAGCATCAGTCGCCCACAACCAACGCTTTTCGCGCGTATCTTTCGCATGAGTTTGTTCAAAGGCGATACGCCGATGACCATTGATGCCACAAATATAGGAGCGACAGCAACTGCAGCATACACTTCAGTAAGCTTCGCATCTGGTACTATTTCAGGGAACAATGGTTATGGTCTCAACAGTGTAGCAACGGCTAACTTGAGCGTGTGCGGTCCTCTGGCAGCTACTAACCGAGGCGATAATTATAGCTCTCGTTACACAACGTCAGATGGTACGAATACTGGTGCCACCGTATCCGTTAGACCGGACACCCCAGCACAACCAGGTTTTCGTTCGGCAGTTCTGAGACCTGTGGATGACAGGGATCCAAACGGCTCGCATTATCAACATGCCACTTTCGTAACGGGGGAAAACTTTAAGACTGGCGATGGTTACTATTTTGATCTTGGTCTACCCACCGACGCTCAAGGTGTTCCCTCCACCGCGCCAGTCTGTTTGCAAATTTTCGATCCTGGT
This sequence comes from Abditibacteriaceae bacterium, assembly GCA_965277285.1. Taxonomy (GTDB): domain Bacteria; phylum Armatimonadota; class Abditibacteriia; order Abditibacteriales; family Abditibacteriaceae; genus DASVUS01. The sequence continues at coordinate 2,109,254 of OZ255721.1, forward strand.
TTGCCCGACGCCAACAAAGACTCCAACGGTAAGTTTTGGAACGAGGCCACGTCGGGGCAGAACACTACACGCGCCCCAGATGGCTCTTTGCGTGATGTGCCTACAAAGACGCTGTACCAGGTTTGGAATGACAATGGAACACCGGGCGATATTAGTGACGATACTCGCGTCTTTAGCGGTGTGTATGGAACTGAGTCCACCACTACTGACGTCTACGGCAACCAAGTGTCGGCAAGCCTGAACTGGGTGAACTCCTGTATCTTGGATCCATCTAAGTTTCCTAAGACCTCCAAGTTCTACATGAACGTTACAGCGGTCGATGGCACCGGAAAAAACGGCTTCAACCTTCGTTTGAACCGCATTGATCCCAAGACTAACAAGCCTGGTGATACTGATGCGAGTTATGCTGCTGCTGGCGGCAATGGCACATCGGTTACGACGCGAGGTCTCCTGCCCATCAACTTCTCCTCAAATGGTAGTGCCGACCTCTCGTTAGGCACTATTCCAGCAGGTGCTACTACAATGACGGTAAACCGTTTCGACGTTGATGTGGGTACACTTCCAGGAACCAAAATCACTTACATCGATAACAACGGAGTCACGTTTACAGGCTCAACCAGCCTGGGTGGTGGTGGTGCAAATGACCAATTCCAACCAGACCCCTACACTTTACCTGCAAATTACCCAGGCGGCACATGGCGCGCAACCTACGCCGCCGGTCAAAGCGACCAGTCGACTTGGACTATGACTTATTCCGGTCCGTCCTCCACTAACATTCGCCTGATCGGTTAACTCCCAAGGCGCAAAGCAAAAGGTCGAGTACTCGAAAGTGAGTACTCGACCTTTTGCGTCGAAGCCATTTCACAACTGCAGCTAAAAGCTCGAAGCCAGCACTTTGTCATTCTGAGCGCAGCGAAGAATCTGGCCTGAAGTTAGATTCTTCGCTGCGCTCAGAATGACAAAGTGGGAGTTTGGCGCCTCTTCTTTCACTTTGTTTACAACCTCTCAGAATGACAAATTGTTACTTTTCACGCACCACGAACTTTTCAAATTAATTCTGCGATACGCAAGTCTTACTTACCTTCGACGGGAACGGTTCGCAACAATTCTTCGATCAGTTTTTCGGGTGAGAAACCGCCCATGCGCGCGTCGGGATGCGCGATCAGACGGTGCGACATGACGGGAACGGCGACGACTTTGACATCATCGGGCGTGGCGTAATCGCGGCCTCGCGCGGCAGCCAAAGCTTGCGACGCGCGTGTTAAAGCCAGAGCGCCGCGCGGACTCAAGCCCAATGCCAGTTGGCGATGACCACGCGTCGCGGCGGCCAGTCGCAAAATGTAATCGTACAAGTTGTCATGCACGGCGACATTGCGCACGACTTCCTGCATTTCTTTTATTTCGCTCACGTCCGTCACGCTGCTCAGCGTTTCAATTGGGTGCTGTAAGCGCTGTTGCTTCATCAGCATTCGCTCGGCTTCGGCGCTGGGATAGCCGATGGAAAGGCGCATCGCAAAACGGTCGAGCTGCGATTCGGGCAGCGGATAAACACCTTCATATTCGGTCGGGTTTTGCGTGGCGATAACGAAAAACGGATCGGGCAATTTGTGCGTTTGCAAATCGGCGGTGACTTGCCCTTCTTCCATGCACTCCAGCAAAGACGCTTGCGTTTTCGGGTTGGCGCGATTGATTTCGTCAGCCAAAACAACGTGCGCGAAAACCGGCCCTTCGCGGAAACTGAAATTGTTGTTGTGCTGATCGAAAACAACCGTTCCCGTGATGTCGGACGGCAGCAAATCGGGCGTGAACTGAATGCGCTTGTAGGACGCACCCAGCGTGCGAGCCAGCGTTTTCGCCAGCATGGTTTTGCCGACGCCTGGGACATCTTCGAGCAAAACGTGTCCGCCTGACAACAACGCGACCAAGCAGCCTTCCACGACGCCGCGTTTTCCGACGATGACGGTTTCGATGTTACCCATCAGACGCGCCATGACATCCGCAAATTGATTGGTGTCCATAAATTGCGTGCTTTTTTCCCGAAAAATTAACAACAAAGGAGAAATAGATTGGACGATTGAGGCAATTCCATTTTACCACTCGCGCCCGCTATACGCCGCGTTCTCGAAACAACTTTGCCAGAATGGATTGAAGAAGAAGTTTGTTCTCAAAGTGCGCAGAGAAAGGAGTCGCAAGGTCGTGGAACTCGCAGTTTGTCACGCATCACAAACTTTGCAGACTGATTGTCAAGCCGTTCGCTACGCCATCACTTCAACAATCGAGTACTCGATGCGGGTCTACTCGATACGCGTCCAAGGCAGTAGCCTGGTGCTGCATTATCTTGAAGAAAGCTTGGCGTTTATGTAGAATTAACGCATTCTCAAAGTTGCCGTTTCAGGTGCGTCTTGTCAAAGCGCTTTCGCTCAAGCGCCATTGGGTAACGTCCTTTTCAATCGCTTGACACATCGTTGTTCGCCCACATCGTTATTCGTTCACACCATCTTTTGTGATAGTTTTCGCGCGTAATCGGCTTTGCAGTCGTTCATTCCAGTCCTTCGATGAACTTTGGTTGTGAAGGCACCGCGAGCCTTTGCCAAAAAAGCATCTGTCGAAAAAACGTTGGCTCGAAAGGAGTTTTTGATGGCTGTTGCGCCTTATAACTCGTCCGTCATTGCGTCTTCAGCTTCGACTTCGGATCTCGAAGAGACGCGTTCCGGCGGCGTGACATTTCGCGTCGTTTGCTTGTGTCTGGCGCTGGCCGTCTTTTTCGGCTACATCATTCCCATTATTGATGTGAAAGTGCATAACACGTTTTTAGGCGCGGCTCACTTGCCGCCAGGCGCCGTCGCGGTCTTGTTGTTTGTCTTGTTGGTGCTCAATCCGCTGCTCAAGATGGTATCGCGGCGTTTCGCTCTGGCGCGCAACGAGGTTTTGACGGTTTATATTTCGTGTCTCTTCTCGTGCCTGGTGCCAGGACATGGCGCGGAAAACTTCTTTGTTTCCAACATCATTGGGCCGTTTTATTTCGCCAAAGCCGAGAACAAGTGGCTCGATTTCCTCAACACCACGAACTTGAAGCCCTGGTTTACACCAGCTTTGCAACACGGTCCTTATTCATCAAATGGTGGCGTGGCGCACGATGCCATTAACGGTTGGTATAACGGCATCAATGTCGGCAGCGAAACGATTCCCTGGGGTTTGTGGCTGACGCCGCTTTTGATGTGGGGCGCGCTGGTTTTCGCCATTTATTTGATGTTCGCGTGCCTCAGCGTCATTTTGCGCGCGCAGTGGAGCGACCGCGAAGCTCTCGCTTTTCCTTTGCTGCGCTTGCCGACAGATTTGACCGAAGATGTCGACCGCAACGACAAGTTCGGCACAGTCGGGCGATTGCTGCGCAATCCGTTGCTGTGGATCGGCGTCAGCGTCGCGGTTTTCATTCAATTATTGAACGGTTTACATAATTACGTTCCCAGCGTTCCGGCTTTCCCATTAGAAATCACCGGCAACTTTTTCAGTGAAAAGCCGTGGGATCAAATCGGCTGGACGCCCATCAAAATATGGCCGATTGTCATTGGCATCACGTTTTTGCTGACCAGTGAAATCTCGTTTTCCTTGTGGTTCTTCTACTGGTTTATGAAGTTCCAAAACGTGGTCGGCTATTATAGCGGTTATCCGACCGATACCATGCCGAACCCTATCAGCGGCACTGGCAAAGCCTTCGCCAGTTATCAAACCGTCGGCGCGTTCTTGATGTACGCCTTCCTCATCCTGTGGACGGGACGCGAACATTATCGCCACGTCGCGCGACGCGCTTTCGGGCGCGCTCGCAAGGGCGATGAAGAGCGCGGCGAAGCGCTTTCTTACCCAGTCGCATTCTGGGGCTTTGTGCTATCGTTCGCGTTTCTGGTCGGATGGTGCATTTTCGCCGGTATCAATCCCGTGCTGGCTTTTCTGATGTGGATGATGTATTTGGTCATCGCTGTCGGGCTTTCGCGCGTAGTGATCGAAGGCGGTTTGCTGTTCGTTCAACAAGGCTGGACACCTCTCGGTGCCGTCGCGCAATTGCTGGGCGGTGCCAATACCGCTTTTCTTCCCACGTCCAGCATTGTTCCAGCGTCTTTCGTCAATTCCGCCTTGATGGTCGACTTGCGCGGTTTTATATTGCCCAGCTTTATTCAAAGCTTCAAGCTGGCGCAAGACAACAAAATTAAGATGAAGCCGTTGCTGGCTCTCATCATGGCTGTGACAGCGATCACGCTGATAATGGGAATCTGGATGGACGTTCGCCTGGGTTATGTCAATGGCGCGCTCACCCTGGAATGGTGGTTTACACAAGGTGGCGCTCAGCTACCCGGCAGCAATGCCGCTTCGCTTTTGACGGGCGCCGATCCCAAACAGTTTGGCCCGGCCAACTGGTTCTTCCTCGCTTTGGGCGCCCTGCTCACCTTCCTGATGATGCTGGCGCGCAGCCGCTTTCTGTGGTTTCCACTGCACCCGATTGGCTATCTGGTCTCGCTTACCTACCCGATGAACCAATTATGGTTTTCGATTTTCCTGGGCTGGGTCGCCAAAGTCACCATCACGCGTTTTGGCGGCAGCGACACTTATCGCAAAACGGTACCTCTTTTCCTCGGCTTCGCACTGGGCGATGTCTTGATGATGTTGGCCTGGCTCGTCATTGATGGTCTCATGGGCAAAACCGGACACCAACTCATGCCCGGATAAAGCCGCATCGAGTACTCGAAAATGGAGAAAAGCCGCGCAACAATCCCGTTGCGCGGCTTTTCTGTATAACCCAAGTTTCCACCATGCGCGCCGAGTGAACACGCGGCTCGGGTGCCCTTTGGGCAGGTGCTTACGCCGCGGGTGCCCTTTGGGCGGATCGACCTGCGCCGACGATAGAGATAGAGTACTTTCAATGTTGCGTCGGCGCAGGCCGACGCTACCGCCGCAGGCGGTTGAGCCGCGAGTTCACTCGCAAGGCATAGTGCATCTTGGGTTATATAGAGGTTTGGCTTTTTAAGCAATGGCTTCAATGGCGAGTTCCTTGATAACGAACCCGAAGCGTAAGCGACGGGCTTGAGTGAAAGTCTTAGGAAACTATCATTTAAGCCCGTCGCTTACGCTTCAGGTTCGTAAATTCGGCTCACTACACTGAGCCACTACCTTGTCAATTAGTCTCGCCTTCCAAAACTTCGCCGTTCCAACGTGCAACCTGCATCCAAATGATGTCGCCGGGCGCCAATCGAGTACTCGACTGTGGCAAAGCGACGCGCGCCTTCACATAATGCGGCGTCAGGCCTTCGACAGCGCGCTCAGAACTGGTACTTTCAATTAAGACGGGAACGTTCTGACCAAGAAATTGCGCGGCGTAATTCGCTGCCGATTCGCGCGCGAGTTCCAGCAGTTCATCAACGCGACGTTTTTGCACGTCCGGCGCGACGTGATCCGGCAACGTGGCGGCGACCGTTCCCTGACGCGGCGAGTACGGAAAAACGTGAATCGCGGAAAACTGCGCGGCGCGCGCGAGTTGCATCGTTTCCTGCCACTCGTCTTCGGTTTCGCCAGGAAAACCAACGATGATGTCGGTTGTGAGGCCGCCGTCGGGACGAATTTCGCGCCAGCGACGCGCCGCCTTGAGAAACATTTCCGGCGTGTAGCGACGCCGCATTCGCCGCAACGTCGCAGCCGAACCCGACTGCAACGCCAAATGCAAATGCGGACAAACAACAGGCGTCTGCGCGATAGTTTGCAAAAACTCATGGTCCACATCAGCCGGATCGAGCGACGACACGCGCACGCGCTCCAAACCTTCAATCGTCGCCACCGCGCGCAACAAATCGCACAACGCGGCGTTGCGAGAACGGCCAAATGATGAGTACGGAATGTAGAATGTGGAATCGGCGCTTCGCGTACTCGATTCATCATTCCGCATTCCGTATTCCGTATTTTCTTCTTTCCAGTCGCTCATCGAAACGCCGGTGACCGTTAGTTCGCGCGCACCTTCGCGGACAAAAGCGCGTGCTTCGCTCATCACGATAGCGCGCGCTTTGGTGACACTGACGCCGCGAACGGCAGGAATGATGCAATAAGAACATTTGTGATTGCAGCCATCCTGGATTTTCAAAACGGCGCGTTCTCGCGTTGCGGTTGGCTGCGGTTCGCTGCCGATTTCCGCGCGTAGTTTCGAGTACTCGATGTCCCAATCGGGACGCGCGCGCAAGGCTTCAATGGCTAATTCGGGCAACTGCAATTTTTGCGAATTGTCCAAAACCAGCGCATCCGGCGCGACCAGCAAAAACTGATCGCGCGCATACGTCGCGGCGCAACCTGTCACGGCGACAACGGCTTCGCGGTTATTGCGGCGTGCGCGACCGGCGGCTTTGCGCGATTTGCGGTCGGCTTCGGCGGTCACGGTGCAAGTGTCGATAACATAAAGATCGGCGCTTTCGCGGAACTCGACGCGACGAAAACCACGCTGCGTCAAGGCGCGCGAAATTTGGTGCGAATCATATTGATTGACCTTGCAACCCAACGTATAAAGCGCGAACGTTGGGCGACGTGCGTTCAATTGAGTACTCGATTGTGCAACCAAACGCGTGCTAATTTCGGCGGGCGTTTGTGGAAAAAAAGAAAGTGAGGACTGCGACATGTCAGGCAGTGTAGAACGCGGCTGCACGCAGGTCAATTCCTCGCGCGCCAAACACGTTTTGATACGACGCCTGACAGCTTTTTATGCGACAATAAAACGCGCTATCGGACTTTGCTAAAAAAGACTCCGACGTAACAGTTTCTCAGTTCGTAATTTCGCCGGTTGATGAGGATATTATGCTTCTTGTCTTGATTTTTCTTGGTGGCGCGTTGTATTTAGCGTTTTATTTTTCGTTTTCGTCCTTTACCAATGCGGATTCGGCGCACTCGGGAGTGGCAATCAGCGTGTATCAGAAAGTCCAGGACGCGCTTTTCAAATTGCCAGCGTCGCTGCCGTTGGCGATCATGAAAATCATGCTGGGATTGCTCATCGTGTACACGATTTTCGATTGGACGACTTCAACCATCCGACGCACGCGCCTGAGACGCAGTCAGGAACAACGCAAAGAAGATTTGCGCCGTACTATTCATGGCGGTTGACAGAGATCATTGGCGTTTAGCGGCGATCTATTTTCCGCTTTTCCGCGTCCTCTTCTTTTCACCTTCTTGATTACACCGCCTTTTTCGTTTCTGCTCGCGCCCGACTCGCTCAAGGGTTCGCTTTCCGCCACGCAAGCCTGCGTCGCTATGCAACGCGGTATCCAGCGCGCGATAGGAAATCTTCCCGCCACTTTCATCCTTGTTCCTCTCGCGGATGGCGGCGAAGGAACCGTCGAAGCATTTCTTGCAGTTGTCGGTGGCCAAACTCAAACCAAGCGCGTCCACGATCCTTTGGGACGGATGGTAAACGCGACTTGGGCGATTTTGCCGGATGGCACTGCTGTCATCGAAATGGCGCAAGCGTCCGGTCTGACGCTGGTTTCGCCCGAAGAACGCGATGCTTTACGTGCGTCCAGCTTCGGCACGGGCGAACTTTTGCGCGCCGCTCTCGATGCCGGTTGCAGAAAAATCCTCATCGGTGTTGGTGGTTCGGCGACAACCGACGGCGGCAGCGGCGCATTGTCGGCGTTGGGCGCGCGTTTTCTCGACGCGAACGATGTCGAGCTTCCCGCAGGCGGCGCAGCTTTATCGCAACTTTCAACCATTGATTTGTCAAACTTCGACCATCGAGTACTCGATTGCGAGATTCACGTCCTGTGCGACGTGACGAATCCTCTTTGCGGCGAACGTGGCGCGGCGCACGTTTACGCTCCACAAAAAGGCGCCAATTCAGTCGAAGTCGAACTTTTGGACGCGGCGCTCGCTCATTTTGCGGATGTTACGAGCAATCATTTTGACGTTGACCAGCGCGACGTTCCGGGCGCCGGAGCCGCAGGAGGCATCGCCTTCGGGCTGATGAGTTTTTGTGGCGCGCAACTCGTTTCCGGCATCGACGCGATTTTAGAAACTGCGCATTTCGCCGCAAAACTGGAAGACGCCGATCTGGTTTTTGCTGCCGAAGGCTCGATTGATGAACAAACGCCGCAGGGGAAAACGCTTGCCGGCGTAGCAAAAATGGCGAAGTCGGCCAGGCGCGGCGTTGGCGTTCCGGTTCTCGCGTTCGGCGCACGCATTGCTTTGAGCGATGAGGAATTGGCACAAATGGGAATCGCCGCCGCTTTTCCCTTGTGCGACGAGCCATGCACAATCGAGTACTCGATGTCGCACGCATCAGAACTCCTGGCAAACGCTGTCGAACGCGCCGTTCGCTGCTGGCTTTTTGGCAATATGCTCGTTCCATTGTAGGCAGCCGCATCTTAAGCAGAGCTATAAACGACAAACGAGTACCCGAACATTCGAGTACTCGTTTGCGTAACAGTTTCATCATCGCTTCCAAAACTGCCACTTGTATTTTGCGCTGTTATTTACGCGGAAGTGGAGGGTTTTTCCGAATTATCTCTTGTTGCTGTTGAAACCACGGTTCACTGAGTCGAACAGCTTCGCGTACTAAAGCGTTAATATCCTTCGGCGGCCCTTGCGATTCGGATCCGTAGTTGAATTTAAAGCCCGTGCCGCCTTCTTCAGTGTCGAACAACAGCTTTAACTCGCACTTTTTTCCTTCTTTATTTGGAACATCGTAAACGCCAGCGTAAGCAAAGATCCCGTCGTCAACCTTCGCCATAAACTGTTGAAACAATGGCTCTTGTGTCACACCAAGACACAAAGTGCCAGCGTCATCATTGGCACTACCATGTCCTTGCCGATTAATGGTGCCATCGGCGCACAGCAGAACAAATAGCCTGACTTTATCATCCACTTTCAATGAAACAAAAACCGTCCGAATTTGTTCTTTAAGAATCATCTTAGTTCCCTATCGCCGAAAATATAACGAAAAGTGATCTATAGCAGAACATCGAGTACTCAATTCGAGTACTCGATGTTCTGTTTTGTGAGCGAACTTAATCGTCCAGGCGGATTTCGCGGCCTTCTTCGCCGGAGCGGTAAATGCTTTCGATGATGCGCGTGATGGTCAACGCTTCTTCGCCGGGCGTGAAAACCGGCGTGTCGTTGCGCACCGATTCGACGAAGTTGGCGATTTGCGCGCGGTGCGGATGTTCAACTCGCGGCAGAAACTTGGGCGTGATGTCGAGCAGCGTCATGTCTTCTTCACGGAACATTTTGAGCGGGTTATAAGTCGCGCCGCCTTTGTCGCCAAAAATCTGGAAGCTCATCTTTTCCTCTTCTTCTTGTTCCGCCACAAAACTCGATTCGAGAACCAGCGTGCCGCCGTTTTCAAAACGTACATAAGCGCTGGCGAAATCTTCCACTGTAAAGTTTTTGTGATCCCACTGCCCCATCAGGCCGACGACATCGCTGCGCTTGCCGAACTTTTGATAGGTTTGGCCGCTGACCGCAACGACTTTGGGATAGCCCAGAACGTGCATCGCGCTATCCAGCATATGAACGCCGATGTCGATCAACGGGCCGCCGCCGTTCTTTTCCTTCGAGACAAAAAGCCCCCACGACGGAATACCGCGACGACGCAACGCTTGCACGCGCGTGTAATACATATCGCCAAAAGCGCCGTTGGAGGCGAACTTTTTCAACAATTGCACTTCGGGCGTAAAGCGATAATGAAAGCCGCACATCAATTTGTTGCCGGTGCGCCGTGCGGCTTCGACCATCGCTTCGCCTTCTTGCGTGTTCATCGCCAGCGGCTTTTCGCACAAAACGTGCTTGCCCGCTTCCAATGCCGCAATGGTCGCTTCAGCATGAAGAAAGTTCGGCGTCGTGACGCTGATAATTTGAATATCGTCGCGCTTCAGCATTTCGTGAAAATCAGCGTAGGAATCTTCGATGCCAAATTGCTCGGTCGCGCTTTTGCGTGCCGCTTCAATGAGATCGGAAACCGCGACGACTTTGACGTTTTTCAAATCCTGATAGCCTGGAATGTGAACGCCGCGCGCGATGCCACCAGCGCCGATGATGCCGACGCCCAGCGTTTCCGGCAACGCTTGTTTCGTTGCGCCGTTTTTTGCAGGTTTTGCGACGACTGTTTTCGCCGTCGTGCTTTTAGTTGCGACAGTTTTAGCCACTTTAGTCGCGGATACTGTTTTGGTTTTTGCCACGTAGATCAAGCTCCTTTGGGATATTGGCGCAGTGTGACGGAACAAGCGCGCGTCGTCAAGAAAAAGGGATAAACCACCAAGGCACCAAGAACACCAAGAGAAATCGAGTTCTCGAAAGTGTTAGACGTATTACTTCTCCTTTCTTTTTCTTGGTGTCTCGGTGGTTTGTTCAACCGCGCAGGATAGTTTCAGCGCGCTTGATGTCCAACTGCATTTGTTCAACTAACGCGGCAAGTCCATCGAACTTTCGCTCATCGCGCAAACGTTCGACGATTTGCAGTCGCGCCGTTCTTGGCGCAATTTCGATGTTCTCGCCGATCACATGAAACTCAACGCTCAGATTTTGTCCGTTTACCGTCGGGCGATGGCCGATGTTGAGCGCGGCGCGCAATCGAGTACTCGAATTGTCCAAATACGCATGGCACGCGTAAACGCCATTGGCCGGCAACACTTTGCGCGGGTGAACCTGCAAATTGATCGTCGGAACGCCGATGGTGCGCCCCAATTGTTGTCCTGTCACAACATCGCCCGACAATTCAAAAGTGCGACCGAGCAGGCGCGCGGCGGTTCGCATGTGGCCGTCTTCGATGCACTCGCGGATGCGCGTCGAAGAAATCGCGCCTTCGTCTTCCAGTTTGTCGCGCAACACGACGACTTCAAAACCGTGCTTTTCGCCCAGCGTTTGCAACGCCGCAATATCGCCGCTGCGCCCTTTTCCCAGTGCGAAATCTGGTCCGACCACCAGCAATTTGACCTTTAACAGTTCAACCAGAACGTTCCGCGCGAACTCTTCCGCGCTTTGTTCCGCGATTGTTTTGTCGAAGGGAACGATCAGCAAATCGTCGATTTCCAGTGGTTGAAAGGCGTCGGTTTTCTCGTCTGGCAAGGTCAGCAAACGTGAACATTCGTCCGGTTTGAAATAGCAAAACGGCATATCCTGAAACGTTAAAACCGCCGTTTGAAGATCGCGTTTCGCCGCTTCTTCACGCATCTTTTTCACTAACAGCGCGTGTCCGCGATGCACGCCATCAAAGGTGCCGATGGTCAAGGCGCAGGATTGCACCAAAGGTTCGCGCGGCAAGGAATCGAGTACTCGCATTGGTAAAAACATCGTAGGGACGCAGATTTCTGCGTCCGTTGTATGACTTTGGATCAGCGGCCGCAGAAATCTGCGTCCCTACATTCACAAACTTCATTCGTCGAGGTCGAGAAAGAAAACTTTTTCAGGTTTGTACGTTGGTGGTTCATCAGCGATTAGATTTGCAAGAACAAAAGTTTTGCCATCCGAGTGGAAGAATGCAGCGCGCTTTGAATGAATATCAACACCATTCAACCAAGCGCGAGTTTTCAACTCTTTCGATTTATCTGCATCGTCTTTGTATTCCTGCAAAAGAGATTTGTTCAATGAAAGAGATTGCGCCATGCGACCTTGCGACAAATGAAACGTGGCCGTGTCGTCTTCAATAACTGCACGCACGCACAATCGCAAGACATCGTGCATCGAAATTATCGCGTTTTCGCCACGCGACAAAACCTTTTCCGGTGTGTGCGATTCATCGATACCAAACGCGCCGTTTTGCGTGCGCACCAGAAAACTCATCGTGGCGCCGCAACCTAAAGCACGCCCGATGTCGCGCACCAAACTCCGAATATATGTTCCACTGCCGCATTCGACTTTTATCATGGCGCGTGTTCGAGTACTCGATTCTATTGGACGCAAAACCGTCAAACGGTAAATTTCAACTTGGCGCGGCTGAATGTCGAGTTCGGCTTCGTCAGCGCCTTCGCGCGCCAGTTCGTACAGTTTTTTGCCGTCGCGCTTGATAGCGGAATACATCGGCGGCGTTTGCGCAATCGTGCCGCGAAACTGGTCTAAGGTCGCGCGCAAATTATCCAAGTTGACATGGCTTGCATCTGCGACAGAAACGACCTCGCCGGTCGCGTCCAGCGTGTCGGTTTCAATGCCAAAAGTAATTTCGGCGAGGTAAGTTTTGCGCCCGCGTTGCAGGTATTCGACAAGTCGCGTCGCCTGCCCGATGCAAATCGGCAACACGCCCGCCGCCGCCGGATCGAGCGTTCCCGTGTGCCCGACGCGCTTGGTGTTAAAAGTGCGGCGCACGAAAGCGACCGCATCATGGGAAGTCATTCCGGGCGGCTTGAGAAAGTTGAGAACGCCGTGCATGAAAAAGAGGATTTAACCGCGAAGGACGCAGAGAACACGAAGAAAAGGAAGTACGGAAAGACGTGAGTTTGAGCGTGCATAAAAATCAAGCACTCGAAACTTAAATATGCAAGCGAAGGCATCAAGGCCTCCAAAAGTTTTCTCTTCGCGCTCTTTGCGTCCTTCGCGGTGAATTATTTTTGCTCGCGCAGCCACGCCGCACCACTTTGCACGACATACGCCACGCTATCGATGAACGATTTGTGACGAATGCGAAAGCCCGCCGCTGCTGCGTGTCCGCCGCCGCCAAATTGAGCGCAAAACAAATCGGCGCGCAGTTCCGTTTCGCAACGCACGCTGACGCTGGCTGTCGGGCCGGTTTCGTCCTGGCGTTCGCGCAGAATAATCGCCATGCGCGCACCACGCACGTTGCGCAGGAAATTGACGACGTTATCGCTGCCTTCTTCGCCCGCATTCGAGTACTCGAAATCGCTTGCCGTGAGCGCCGTCCAGATCAATTGACCGTTTTCTTCGGCTTCCATTTTCTGCAAAGCGATACCCAGCAATTTCGTCGCGCCAAAGCTTTTTTCATCGAACAATTTGAAGGCGATTTCTGCGGGTTCGGCGCCCAATTCGACCAGATCGCCCGCCGCGCGCAAAGTGTCCGGCGTCGTGTTGGGAAAGCGAAAATTGCCGGTATCGGTCGACATTCCGCACAGCAAACATTGCGCGATGTCGGGCGAAACCGCGACTTGCATTTGCTCGATCAGGCGAAAAATCATCAACGCCGTGGCGGGCTGATCGGCATCAATCCAGTTGATCTGTGCGTTTGGCTGAGATGTTCGATGATGGTCAATCAGGATGCGAAAGCGCGCGTCCTGGATAAGATGAAACGGCGCCGCGACGCGATTCGCGGTGCCATCGCAATCGAGAATGAAGACACATTGCGGTTGCGTGGGCGGGTTGGCGACGACGCTTTCCCAATCGGGCAGAAAGCGACAGGACGGCGGAACAGCATCGGTCGAAACGACCCAAGCGTCTTTGCCTTGCGCTTGCAGCGCCATTTTGAGGGCGAGACCAGAACCAATCGCATCGCCGTCCGGCCCGACGTGCGCCACAATAAGAAACGTCTGGAAACGTTTTACAGCGTCCAAAATCGCGCTGAAAGGCGGCGTCGCGTACTCGCTCGTCATGTCAGGATTCCAAGGAAAGGATTATTTCAGCTTCGACTTGCGCGTTGCTTGTGGCTTGGTCGATAGCTGTGCCGGTTCGTCTTTTTGCAGTTCCGGCAAACCCGCCAGAATTTCTTCGATGCGCATCGCGCTGTCGGTCGTGTCATCGTAGCGAAACAAGATTTCTGGCACGCTGCGCAGATCAATTTCTTCGCCGATGCGCGAGCGCAGGAACGAACCCGCGCGTTCAAACGCCGATTGGGCACGACTTTTCGCGTTGCCATCACCCAAAACGGTATAAAAAACTTTGGCGTTTTGCAAATCGTGCGACACTTCGCAGCGCGTCACGGTCACAAAACCCAGGCCAGGATCGGACACTTCTTCACGGATAATTTTGGTCGCCGCCGCGCGAATCGCTTCCGCCGCGCGGTCTGACCGGAAAGTTGTAGACATAGGAAATTGAGTTCGCAGGGGCGTCAGCTTGCTGCGCCCGTGTTCGAGTACTCGATTACAAAATGCGGGCGCAGCAAGCTGACGCCTCTACATTCTCACTAAATAATTTCGATTCGACATTCCGCGATGTCGCAGCGCAATTCAGTTTCGCTTAAATCGCGCACATGATTGAGTACTCGATTCGCTTCGGTGCGGTCGTTGGAAACTACAGCGACCGCCAAAGTCGCGCGATTCCACAAATCGTGATCGTCAATTTGCGCGGCGGAAACATTAAAACGATTGCGGATTTTATCCAGCATCGAATTGACCACCATGCGCTTTTCTTTCAGCGAATAAGCATCTAAAAGATGCAACTCTAACGTTAAAACTCCAATGAACATTGAAATGTGATTTTGACAACGAACCCAAAGCGTAAGCGACGGGCTTAAGTGAGAGTTTCATGTAACTGCTGCTTAAGCCCGTCGCTTACGCTTTGGGTTCGTTAACTTGAACAAATTATCGACTGCCCGCAGTTTGCGGTGCGCCAACGGTCACAGCTTCGGGACGGCCTTTGCCGATGTCGCGCTTGATGCTTTCCAAGACGACGCTTTGCAAAATATCGCCTTCCTGGAAGTCGTCAAAGTTCTTGGTCGAAATGCCGCATTCTTGGCCGGCGACCATTTCCTTAACTTCTTCCTTGTAATGCTTCAAACCATCGACTTTGCCTTCGTGAATTTTCTTGCCACGACGCCAAACGCGCAACGCCGAACCCGTGACGATTTTCCCGCTCGTCACCAGACAACCGGCAATCGTTCCGGCTTTGGTGCTTTTGAACATCGCACGCACTTCGGCTTCGCCCGCCAAACGCTCTTCAAAAACCGGATCGAGCATTCCTTCAAGCGCATTTTTCACGTCATCAATCGCCGCGTAAATCACCGAATATTCGCGGATTTCAATGCCTTCGCGGTCGGCCAAACCAACAGCCGCATTTTCAACTCCGACGTTGAACGCGATGATAATCGCTTCGGATGCGCTCGCCAACATGACATCGTTTTCGGTCACATTGCCCGCGCCACGCGAAAGAATGCGAACGCGGACTTCATCGTGCGCCAGTTTTTCCAGGCTCTGGCACATCGCTTCGACCGAACCTTGAACATCGGCTTTCACGATGACGTTGAGGTTTTTCGTCGCGCCTTTTTGAATCTGCGCGAAGATTTCGTTGAGGGACGCGCGACTGTTGCCAATTACGCGCGCTTCGCGCATTCCCGCATGAGCTTCCTGCGCTTGTTCGCGCGCAATGCGACTTGATGGCACGACGCGCAAGGTTTCCGAAGCGGCAGGGACAGCCGACAAACCCATCACAGAAACCGGCGTTTTCGGCCCGGCCTGCTGCAAGTTGTCGCCTTTATAGTCAGTCATGGCGCGCACGCGGCCAAAGACATCGCCGACGACAACATGATCGCCGACGCGCAACGTGCCTTTGTGAATCAAAACCGTGGCTACCGGCCCGCGCTGTGTGTCCTGCTGCGCTTCGATGATGGTGCCTTGTGCCGCGCCTTCAGGATTGGCTTTGAGTTCTTGAACTTCAGCGACCAGCAAAATCATGTCGAGCAAATCTTGAACACCCTGCCCTGTTTTCGCCGAGACGGGAACCACAATCGTGTCGCCGCCGTAATCTTCGGGAATCAGTTCCAGCGCGGCCAATTCACCTTTCACGCGGTCGGGATCGGCGCCCGCTTTGTCCATTTTGTTGATGGCGACAATGATCGGGACTTTGGCGGCGCGCGCGTGTTCGACGGCTTCGCGCGTCTGCGGCATCACGCCGTCATCCGCCGCGACAACGAGTACGGCGATGTCGGTGACGTGAGCGCCGCGCGCGCGCATCCGCGTAAACGCTTCGTGGCCCGGCGTATCCAAAAACACGATGCGCTCGCCGTTGTGCTCGGTTTCATAAGCGCCGATGCGCTGCGTGATGCCGCCCGCTTCGCCGCTTTGCACGTTCGCACTGCGGATGATGTCGAGCAAAGAAGTTTTGCCGTGATCGACGTGACCCATAATTGTCACGACGGGCGCGGCGGGAAGCAAACCTTCCTGATTTTCATCAGTGATGTGCGTTTCGGTGCGCGCCGTTTCAACTTCGGTCGCAAAACCAAACTGCGACGCGAGTTGTCCCGCGACATCGGAACTAATCGTCTGGTTGCCCGCGCGAATCACGCTCATCGCAAACAATTTTTTGATGAGCGCCGAAACCGGCTGTCCCAGTTTTTCCGCCAACTCCGCGACGGTAATTTCCGGCGGCAAAGCGATGGTCTTGCCAGCGCCCGCCTTTGACTGCGAGCTTTCGGTTTCCGCGCGAAAATCGCGGTCGCCAAAGCGCGGGCCGTCCGGCGTGCGGCTGTTGCGGAAATCACGGCGATTGCCACGCCCAAAACGTCCGCGCGTTTGAATCTGCTGCGCGGGTGCAGCAGGCGCGCCATTGGTTCCTGCTGTAGGAGCCGCGGTTCCGTTGGTCGGCGCGCCGCCATCCGGCTTCAACATATTGGGCGGAATCACAATCGCCGGACGATTAACAGGCGGCGTTGGCGGCATCGGTGCGGGACGGCTTTCCGGTGCGTTTCGAGTACTCGATTGTAGCGCGTTGCCGCGTGCCGCATCGCTGCGCGCACCAGGGCCGCTTTTGGCCGGGCCTTGCGTGATGATGTTCTCATCCGGCGCCACATAATCGCGATAATCTTCGATCACGTCCGAGGAAACATCGGCGGGCGCATCGCTTCCAGACGAACGCGTGCCGCGCCGGAAGTTCTGAAACGCGGCGGGAGCCGTCGCCACGACAGGTTCTTCGCGCGGCTGCGGATTGTTCTTATTTTCGATCATTTGCCGCAATGAACGCGCGGCGGTATCTTCAATCGAAGACGACGGAACTTTGCCCGTCACGCCAATCGTTTGCAGCAAATCCAGCAATTCTTTTGGTTGAACCTGCAATTCTTTCGCAAGATCATAAACCCGCATTTTTGCCATACACAACACCTTCTTCCTCAGAAAACCTTGATCGAGTACTCAATTGCTCATCGGTTTTCTCCGTTATTATTTAATTCAATGACGCGCGCAATTTCGTCTTTGGCCGCGCTCGATAAGCCGCACTTCAACTTCAAACTGCGCTCCAGCGCCTTCTTACCAACCGCGCGCTCCAGACACTTTTTGTCCGCGCACAAATACGCGCCGCGCCCTTCGCCCTTTCGTCTCGTCTTTGGTTCATCGACAACCGGCGCCGCACCATCTTTGGAAGCAATTCGCAACAACTTTTGCGGCGCCATTTTCTTGCCGCAAGCCAGACAAGTGCGAATAGGAACGTGCGTTTGATGGGACATCGGAACCTCGTAGGGGCAACCCTTGTGGTTGCCCTTTGTGAAGACGGAGACAACGCGCGAGGGCAACCACAAGGGTTGCCCCTACGGTTTACGCACTCGCCGAATCCGCCGCCGCAATATCGCTCACTTCACCAACATTTTCCGTACTCGATTCGCCTTCAATGCCAATTGGCAAGGCATCGGCCTCGCTTTCGACCGGAAACATTTCCACATCACCAATCGGAGAAGCGGTTCCGGCATCAACCTGCAACGTGTTAACGGCAAGCGGTTCAACCGCCGTTTCAGTACTCGATTCGCTTTCATCCGCTACGTCAGTGGCAAAAATACCCGCCGTTTCATCGGGCGAATGGCGCACCGTGACGGACGTGGGCGGCAAAATATCGCCCGCGAACATCCGCTTCGCCTGCTCTTCGGCGTATTGCTTTTCGGTGCGAATGTCAATGCGCCAATCGGTCAGTTTGGCGGCCAAACGCACGTTTTGGCCTTGCTTGCCAATCGCCAAAGATTGCTGATCTTCGGCGACAATGACGGTCGCGGTGCCTTTTTCCTTGCCTTCAGCGACTTCGCCGGTTTTCTCCAACAAAATCACTTTGGCGATTTGCGCGGGCGACAGCGCGTTGGAAATGAACTGAATCGCGTCGTTGCTCCAGCGCACGATGTCAACTTTTTCGTTGCCCAGTTCGCCGACGACTTTGCCGACGCGCATTCCTCGCGGCCCGACGCACGCGCCGACCGGATCAACATCGGGATTATTTGCTGAAACCGCGATTTTTGTGCGCTGTCCGGCTTCACGCGCCACCGCTTTCAGTTCGACGATGCCATCCGCGATTTCCGGCACTTCCAGCACGAACAATTGGCGCACCAAATTGGGATGCGTGCGCGAAACCGTGATGCTCGGGCCGCGAAAGCCAGAACGCACTTCGACGACGTAAAGGTAAATCGAATCGCCCGTCCGATAGTTTTCGCCTTGAACCTGCTCGCGTCGCGGCAAAATCGCTTCGGCCTTGCCAATTCCCACCACGACGTTGCCGCGCTCGGTGCGCAAAACCTGGCCGCGATAAATCTTATCGGAACGATCGGCGAACTCGGAAGCGACTTGAACGCGTTCGGCTTCCCGCAGTTTTTGCAACAAAACCTGTTTGGCCGTTTGCGCCGCGATGCGACCAAAGCCCGAAGGCGTCACTTCGACTTCAATCGAGTCGCCCAAGTTACTGTCGGGATCAATGCCGCGCGCTTCGCGCCACGCGACTTCGGTATTCGGGTTGAGCGCGTTTTGCACGACCAGTTTTTGCGCATAAACGCGGAACTCGCCGCTTGCAAAATCGGCCTTGACGCGAACGGCGCCGGTTCCGCCATAGGCTTTTTTGTACGCCGAAACCAGCGCGCCTTCGATGCTGCCGACCAGGGCTTCAATCGGAATGCTCTTCTCATCCGACACGCGCTGAAGAGCTTCCAGCAGTTCCGAATGCACTTCGGCTTCGCTGCGCACAGGTTTTGTTTTCGTCGCCATCGCTTATTTTCTCCGCTTTCAGAAACCACTTCGGGAACAACTGGGAACAACTTTAGAAACACGAACGAAACGTGGACACGGCAAACAGACAAAAAGAAAAGCGGGTCGCGTGGCGCCCACTTTCTTCGGAGTCGTTCGCCAGATTGTCTCCGTCTCGCCAACAAAAAATTATACATGATTTTCGCCGCAACTTCAATGTACAGTGCGAAGACCCGCAATCGAGTACTCGATAATGCGCTTTTGTTCGGTTTACAGCTTCGCAGGGCAATTGCAACCCGCACCACTGGTTAATAATTCTTTCATTGAGTTGTCACGTCTTTGTTACGAACCTGTTAAAATAAAGCTATGAAAATAGCTCCTAAAATCGGTTCCGCAGCGCTGCTCGTTGCTTTGCTATCGACTGGGTCAGGATCAGCCCGCGCCAACTACATGGCTAAGGCCGAAACGCAGACAGACTGGATTCAAAGCTACTACTTCGACGCGCAAGCTAACCTTTATCGCCCTACGTTTCCGGCTCCCACTTCGGGCTTGCCCTATGAAGTCACATGGGGCAATGGCGTGCAGTTCTCGGCTTTGGTCGGCGCCACGCGCTACAAACCGGCCAAGTACAAGCCTCTTCTGTATGCGTTCAGCAAGGGAATTTATAAATATTGGGACCATTGGGCTGCCATTCCTGGCTTCGACGCCTGGTTCTCATCGCCTGGCAACTCCGACAAATACTACGACGACAACGCCTGGCTCACTTTGGGCTTTACCGAAGCCTATCGCGTGACGAAAGACGCCAGTTTTCTGACATGGGCAAAACAAGTACATCATTTCGTGCTGAGCGGCCAGGACGACAAGCTGGGCGGCGGCATTTATTGGTATCAAAAAACGCGCGATTCAAAGAACACTTGCATCAACGCGCCTGCGGCAGTTGGCGCCCTGGCGCTTTACGATTTGGGCGATAAATCGCAACTCACAGAAGCGCAACAGCTCGTGACCTGGACGAACTCGAAGCTGCAAGACCCGACCGATGGCCTGTTTTGGGACAACATCAACCTGAACGGGCAGATCGGTAAAATGAAGTGGACCTATAACACGGCCTTGATGATTCGCGCCAATGTCGGGCTGTGGCGCGATACGAAGAACCCGAAATACTTGGCCGATGCGCGGCGCGAGGGCGATTCCTCACTGACATATTTTGTTGATCCTGAGACTGGAGCCTTCAAGGACGGTGCGAAATTCAACCACTTGCTGAGCGAATCGTTGATCGTTTTGTACGAAGCTACGCACGACCTCAAGTACTTGAACGCAGTGCGACGTGACGCCGATTATGGCTACCGCTACGTGCGCGACCCAAAGGGCGGTTATTGGAACGATTGGAAGAATCAACCGCACGCCGCTGATGAGAAAAAAGCGGTCATCGAAAACGCGAGCGTGGCGCGCTTGCTATGGTTGCTGGCTCCTTATTCCGATGTCGAGGAACTCACCGCCCAGGCGAAAGCGGCAGAAGCCCGACAAGACTGGAAAACCGCCAGCGGCCTGTGGCGCCAAGCCGTCGAAAGCACCAGCTAAACACGAAGTTTGAAGTCGCGTCGCTATTTGCAACGTAAGCTTTACAAACCAAAACGCGCCAGCACTTATGCATAAGTGCTGGCGCGTTTTGGTTTGTGCGACTTCTTTTGAAACCTCATCTTGCGCAAGTTCTAAACAAGTATTACCCGACACAATGCCTAATGGAGATTATCGAGTACTCGATTGAGCCGTGTCCTACGTCAAATCACTATCAACAAGCAATTTTCCTGAAGTGGCATCGAGAACGTGCAGTTCTGTTGGTTTTAAGACGACGATTTTGCGTCCGTCGGGAGTTGGCAACAAAGCCGGGCCGTAATGGAGCCAACTAAGTCTCTTTTCGCATCTGTTACAAAGACAACTTGCCCGTCGGTACGAAAAAATACATCGTAGATCTTCGTTTTCGTCTCCATCTTAGAGAGAAGCGCCCCTCTTTTAAGATCTCGAATCTGGACAACATAAACGGATTTGGCGCCATTTGAAACAGTAAAAACAACTTTTCGGCTGTCTCGAGAAATAGCCCAAACCTCTTTGATTTCTTCGGAAGTATTGAGGAAGTCGCGCGGTTTCCTGCTCTGTGTATTGCCACTTAATTGACAACCCAAACCCAAAGTAAGAACAGTGATGCAAAACGTGCAACCGCGAAGTTTGCTCAAGAACATTGTTGTCTCAGTCTGGCAATTGGATTATCGAGTACTCGAACGACGATTCTTCAACACATTCAACGCATTGCGTTTGAGGCCACGACGCTTGGCGCGTTTGAGCGGGCTGCCTTTCAATTTCGGCGAAAGTTCGGTTTGCGGCGACAGCAACATTTCCAGCAAAGTCGGCACTTCTCCGCGCGTCCAAAGTTCGGGTTCGTCGCTGTATGTCGCACTTTTGCGGTTCCACGGACAAACTTCCTGGCAGACGTCGCAACCGAAAAGCCAGTCGCCGAATTGTTCGCGCAATTCCTGCGGCGCGCGTTCGCGGTTTTCAATGGTGTGATAGGAAATGCACTTGTTGGCGTTCAAAACATAGGGCGCTTCAAAGGCGTTCGTCGGGCACGCATCCAGACAGCGCGTGCAACTTCCGCAGAATTGCTCGATGTGCGGACGATCCGGCGGCAATTTCACGCTCAGCAAAATCTCGCCCAGCAGAAAATACGAACCCAAGTCGCGCGACAAAATCATGGTATTTTTGCCGACCCAGCCCAGTCCCGCACGCTGCGCCAATTCGCGTTCTAAGATCGGGCCAGTATCGACGTAAACGCGACCTTCGCACGGCGTTTGTTCCCCAATCCACACTAAAAGTTCGCGCAAACGAGCCGTCATAAACTCGTGATAATCGGTTCCTCGCGCGTAACGGGCGACTTTGCCATGCGTGGTTTCGTCCCAATCTTCGTTCGTGCGATAGTGCATCGCCACGCAAACGACGCTTTGCGCGCTTTCGAGTACTCGATTGACGCTTTGGCGTTTCTCCACAACATCTTCGCGCGCGATCCATTTCATGCCCGCAAAAAAACCTTCGGCCAGCCACCGCAAATAATGCGTATGGCTGGCCGAAGGCGCGACATCCGCGATTCCGCACGCCGCAAAACCTAATTCTGCGGCGCGAATTTTAATTGCTCGCGCCAGTTCTTCTACAGACTTCGTTTCCGACATAATTCATTTCAGACGGCGGGTTCGCGCTCTTTTCAATCGGCCAACGCGCGAACTCGATTGAAGAAAGCACAAGCTCCGCCTTAAAATTGTTGGATAAAGTCGAAGTAAATTTAGCAAACTCGCAGTTTGTCATCCTGAAAGGATTTGGAGAAAGTGGGAGAAGCGCCATCAAAATTACTACTTTGTCATTCTGAGTGCTTCACCGACTTTCATCACGCACTCTCATCAAAACGGTCGCGGTTGCGGAAAGTCTTTACTGATTAGGCGATTCCGAGGCGTTACTGTCGCCAGAGTCGTTGTCCGAGCCGCTACTGAGGTTGATGTCAGCGGTCTCCGGCGTTTCAGTTGTCGATTTCGCAGCCGTTTTTTTCGCACCACCGCGACGACGAGGCGCGCGCTTTTTCGGAGCGGCAACTTCTGGCGCTTCGGGGTTGCTGTCGGCGGCTTGCGGCGCTTCGGTTGCTTCCGCTGCAAGCGGCTCGACGATTTCCGGCGCAGTCGTTTGCAGAGCAACCGCTTCGGGCGTGACGGTTTCACCTGTTTCCAGCGGTGCTGCGGAAGTTTCCGTTACGACTTCTCCATTCTCACCTATCGAATTCTCTGCGATTTCACCATTCTTCGCGCCGCGACGACGGCGACCACCGCGCGAACCACGTCGCTTGGCTGGTGTCGCCTCGTTGTCGCCACCTTCTGCTGAATCTGCGACAGCCGCTTCCAAAACACTTTCTTCGGGTAAAACGTCTTGCGGCGTTTGAACCACATCAATCGCTTCTTCGACAGGCGCTGCGTCCGTCAATTGAGTACTCGATTCACTTTCCGGCACAATGGAAAGGCTTTCTTGCGCTGATTCTTCCGCAGCGGGAACTTCGCGCGCGACCGACGTGCCGCCTGCTTTGGCGGAAAAGCGCAAACGTCCGCGACGCAAACCTGGACGCGAACTGAGTGCGCTCGCAGAAATCGGCGCAATAGGAGCCGCGTTTGGAGTTTCCAACGCTGTGCTCGATTCTGCTTCTTTCACACTTGGCACAACTTCTTTTGCGTCGATGCGTGGCGTCTCAGCTTTGTCGTTCGCACTCTGCGCGCGATTGCGGTCGCGCCCGCCACGCGACGATTCTCGCTTTTCGCTTTCGCGCTTTTCACCGCGCCCGCTCTGCGCGTTTCCATTGGAGCCGTTAGTGTTGGAACCGCTGGCAGCGCTGCCATTCAAATCGCGCCCAGTGGTTTCGTTAGCGCCATTTCCAGTACTCGAAACCGAAGTTTTGGAAGCATCGCGGCTGTTTTTTTCGGGCAACAAAACGTCGTGTTCGCCCGCGTTGCCAGCGCGTTCTGCGACTTGTGCGATCCCAGCACGTGCCGCTTTATCCAAAAACTGCTTGAACTGATAGCAGCCGAATGTTCTTTCGGAAAACGCTGGATTGAGCTGCAACATCATCTGCTTGACCGTGCTGGAGCGGCTGTCCATGCCGCGCTCGTTCAGTGTGTTGATGGCGCGCTCCAGTAAATGAAACGAACCTTCGAGCGTGCTGGCGTCTTCGGTCGCGCCGACGCTTTCGGCCAGCAGATTTTCATACGCCAGATATTCGTTGCAGTTGCGACGAACCAGGTCGCTGGTGAATTTGTTGCCCGCGATGACGATGACGTTTTTGCCCAGCAGTTGCAGGCGCTTGATGAGAGGCAGGAAATCGCTGTCGCCTGACACCAGGCAAAACGTATCGATGTGCGTGTGCGCGGCGGCGATGTCGAGTCCGTCGATGACAATGCGGATATCAGCGGAGTTCTTGATGAGAGGCCCGAAAACCGGCGTTTCAACCAGCTCGATTCCTTGTTCCATCAGTTTGCGGCGGTGCCGGTGATGGCGGTACCAATCACCGTAAGCGCGTCCCATGACGACTACGCCGCGCGAACGCAGCACATTGACCACGAGTTCGACATCGAACCCGGGATCTTCCACGCCTAAAATCACGTTGTCGAAGTCGATCAGCAACGCGATCTTGGTGCCTTGAAGACCTTGCATCGTTTCCAAATTGTCGTGTCCTTGTTCCTGAAGCGCGCGGCTTTGAAATAATGAAAGCCTCGATGCGCACCGCTATAAAAATCTTCGGCGCTCAGGCGAAACAACCTTCGAGTTCCTACCATTGAGCACTCGAAAAGGTTTCGCCAGCAGCCGGAAAGAAGAGCGTTTAAGGATTTGTGCGCGCAGAAATTGCGGCGCAAAAGAAGGAAAACGCCTGGCGGTGCGCGGTGAAGCCGTTGGATAAACCCATCCAAAAGACGCCGCGCGCTCGTATATTTGGCGGGAAGTGTAGCACAAACCACAAATGTGCCGTCAATCGAGGACTCGAATCGCGCCAACACAAACGAAAACGGCGCCACGCTTTTCGCATGACGCCGCTTTTATTCTTCGACTTTACGTTCCCGCAACCGGATCATCAATGTGACGGACAACGTGCGCAGTAACGAAAATTATCAACTCGGTCTCTTGGTTGACTTTATAGGAACTGCGGAACAGTCGTCCTATTAGAGGTAGGTCGCCCAGAATAGGGATTTTGCCTTTAGAGTTCACAAGTTCCGTCATGCGTAAACCACCGATAGCCAACGTATCTCCGTCCTTGATGTTGGCCGATGTGTTGATCTGCTGCAGACTTGATGTAGTGACAAGCCCGGTGGTTACGCCGCTGGTATAAACCTGTGGCTGAAGGCTTATGGTGATCGTCCCATCACGATTGATCGTGGGAATCACGGTCAATGTGGTGCCACTAAAAACAGTCAGGAAGCTTGTTGACGTGCTCTGAGTTGGATTTCCATTTACATTGGTAATAACCGTTGTATTAACGATTGGAACAGATGTTGACGAATTGGAAGTCAGCTGGGCTGTCAAATTATTGAATGTCGTGACTCGAGGTGCCTGAAGAGTACGAGCGACGCCTGCTGTCTCTGCCGCCTGCAAGACAGCCTGTACATTTCCACGCGTGACACCAACATTAACCTGCGATGTACCCAGCGTTGTCACTGAAGTCGAGCCTGAAGTTGGGTCGATAGAACTCGTGACCGTGTTATTATTAGCCGTATTACGGGACGTAAAGCTCAACGCAAAGAGTTTACTTGCGGTGGAATTAACTGAAACAAACTGCGCCTCGATCTCAACCTGAGGAACAGGACGATCGAGAAAACCAATAATCTCGCGGATTCGATCAATGCCCTCATCCGTACCACGCACCAGCAAAACATTTTGCGCATCAACTGCAATAAGGTTGTCAACACCTTGCGGTAAAGCCACAGTGTAAGCACTGGAAGGAAGAACATCGTGATTACCTCCACCACTGCTACCACCGCTACTACTACCACCGCCATTGCCCGAGCCACCGGTCCCTCCAAATTGACCATTGGATTGAGTGTAAGGATTAAACGGTAAATAGCCAGAGCCCGGTTGTGCCCAGGTAGGTGCCTGTCCAGGTGAACCAGGCCTTACGAGATTGTTCGCCGCTGGGACAGTTGTGAGCTGTGGCTTCGTATATTCATCACCTGAACGTTGCGCTATCTCTTGAGACTTCTGGAATTCAAGAGGAACTGTCTGGTGCGATGGGTCAAGCCAGTAGGCCATGATACTGGGTTTGACATTTCTTAGCGCTACACTTGCCGTAGTAGAAAGGTCATCCTGAGTTTTAGGAGATGGCTTTAGCAACTCCATGCCCTGATCGGAATCATCCGGGACTGCATTTGGCGCTACAGCATTGGAGTCAGCCGTTGTTCCAGAATTTGGAGTAACTGAACCGGAACTGTCGGGCAATGCGGCCTTACCGACCAGGTAGGTACGCGTATCCATCTTTTTCCACGGCACCCCCGCAGATTGGGCGACCATACGAATTGCTTGATCCGCTGTCTTGTCCGTAAGATGAACACTTTTCAACGTGCCCGTCACATCTTCGCCAATCACGATGTCGACATTACCCTCGCGCCCGATCATAGTAAGAATATCAGACACAGGCGCCTTAGAAAAATCCAGGGTGATCAAGGCACTGCTTTGCGCAGAAGGAGTAAGAGCAGCCTCTGAGATCGAAATCGGAGATGTAGTTGTTGTTGCTTCTGCTGCAACAACTCGTGAAACCAAGGCAGGGGTTCCAAGTGCTGAGGCGAGGAAACATGCGCTTATCCAACGGCTCTTTCTCTTTATGCTATAGGGATGGTACATATGATTTGATGCCCTTAATTCGAGTCGCATTGTCTTTCCCAAAGGACAAACAGAAAAGAGGTGACTCGATAGTCCTTTGTGGTAGTTCTAAAACTAACGACTTGTTGATGTGCCGCCCGTTGATGTGCCGCCTGTTGAGGTACCACCCGTTGAGCTACCGCCTGTTGACCCTCCACCAGACGATAGGCTTGAAGTACCATTCTGAGACTGAGGCGAGGTCAACTGTCCACCTGTGCGGAGAGAAAAGCCAGCAGAAGGCACAATGAATGATTCCGTAGTAGCTTCTGTTGCGCCTTGAAAAAACAGAGCAATAGCTCCAACATAAATATGCAGAGGTTCGATGATCGACCATGGGTTGTTACTATCGACCGCAATTGGCTTAGTCAGCGTAGAATTGCCACCTGCTCCACCGCCCTGCCCCCCTTGTCCTCCACCGCCACCAAACTGGCGACTCGAGCGCGTTTCAACCGAGAATCTTATTGGAGCAGCGCCTTTAGCGACAGCGGCAAAATCACGCATCTGAAAGTTGCTCGATGTCACAAGGCCAAAACCGGTGTTCCTTGTCGTGGCAGTGGAACGAGGATCAACGATCCACAACCCGTTTTCGCGGCGGAAGCGAAACTTGTTCAAATTGGCCAGAGAACGCACGATGTCGCGCCACTCTTGATCTTTGAACGAAACCGAACCGATGCGCACTTGGCTCGCGGCAGGATCAATGACGTGTGAAGGATTCCCTGCCGCCTGAAACACCAGTTCAAGTGCATCGCGCAAGGTCGCATCTTTCAAGTCCACGGAGAATCGAGTACTCGAGGGGGCAGAGGCTGCCTGAGCCGAGGCACTTTGCGCACCGCTCAGCATAGCTGTGCCAGCAAAAGCCGTTAGGGCGACCCAAGTCTTGATGTTCATTACTTTTTTCATAAAAACCTCCAGCGTCTTCGGCGCTCGACATGTCTCACTTAAAAAACGACCATACAGCACGTTAATTGAATCACAAGCAGTGGGGAAAGTGCGCTTATTTTAGCTTAAGCGAAGTCAATCCGCAAGAGCTTGCGCGACATTAAACATTTCGTCTTTTCCACTTTCCTATCAGCTTCCTGGTCCCAGATCGAAATACTCTTCTTGGCCGTTTTCGCTGGCTGTGACGCGAACAACCGATTGCTCGCCTGCCCGCACACGTTGAATGCTCAGAATCTTCATGCCGCCGACTTCATCGCCGGGCTGCACAATCTTGGAAACGGTTTGCCCATTTTCCTGGTATTCAATCAAAGCACGGATGGTATCGCCCATGATAACGCCTGCCACGCGCTTACCAGTCGCGTTCGTTGCCTCAGTTTGTGCACCTGGCTCACCTACGGTCAAACCACCAACTTGCGGCAAGGGCGGTGGTTCTGTGCGTTGCGTCCCGCCAAAGATCGTGGCGGGCGGCAAATAAAGCGTTGTCGAAGCAACGTTCGTTTGGGATCCCAAAGCAAACGCGTTCGATGGCAATCCTGCGCCCGAACCCAGAGAAGGCGGCGAGAAGGGTGGGAGAGAAATTGGTACCGCCTCGCGGACGATCTGACGTATCGGCGGCGGTGTTGGTGTTGGCGGAAGCGCTGACAGTGTTACCGGCATAAACGGGTTGGCGCGAGTTCGGCCAATACCTGGAATCTGCGGCGTCAAAGTCGCGGGGTTGGTTGTTGCCGCGCCTGCAGACGGCGCCGTGACAGAAGCAGCCGTTGTGCCGAAATTCGCGCCACCAGGGACGGGAGGCATAACTGGCGCAACCGGGCCGCCTGGACGAATTGGCGAATAACCAACCGAGTTGCCGATTGCCGAACTTGTGGTTGTAGAAGTATTACCGCCGCCAAAAGGATGCAGAAGAACGACTGCTACCACGCCGAGAACACCCAGTAGGCCGCCTAAAATGTAAATTTTCTTTTTGTCATCCGCACCGAGCGTGATCGCCATAAGCTCACCCTTCCATCAAATTCATCATGAAGCCATGCTACTTGTTATAGCCCGGGTAAGTCAGAGGGATTAGCCGCACTTGTGACTCATCCCGTTTCTCAACCTTTATTGCGCACAGTCCCACTTTGTGCAATATGGGCGACATCGAGTACTCGAACCTTCGCTATAACATCCTCATGAAACTTCAACCATTGTTAGTAGGAGCGCGCAGAGCACTGGCCGTAACCATGCTTGCTGATCCAGAAGCGCTGCTACTTGAAGCAAATCCCGAACTCGGAGAACCTGGAAAAGGTGCTCCCGGCCCGGCCGCCAGCAAATACGGTGTCAAGGTGAAAGTTGCACGCACAGTTCCAGGCTGCCCAGCCTCAGTATCCAACTTGATCGTACCAACTTTGACCAGCGTCGCATTGTTGTTTAACGAATTAAAGTAACGCAAAATATTCGGTAGTGGTCCGGTCACCGTTACGCTCATTGAGCCGCCGCCACTCGCCGCCGCCCCACCCGAACCACTTGGGGCGCTGCTTGGCAGGCTCGAGCCACCTGAGTAGCTACTTGGCAAACTTGGACCACTCGGAGAGGCAGTAGCGGCTCCACCACCCGAAAGCGGCTTCAACAGACCAGTTGCTGGCGGAGCCACGTCTTCTGGCTTGTTCGGCGGTGGAACCACGGAAATTGAAGAAGCAATGTGAACGCCACTGGTTGTGGCATAATCCTGCAATTCTTTCTTTAATGCCGGGCCATAGCCGTTGTAATAATAGTTCATCCAGTAGCGCCAAATGGCTTCACGATTGCCTTTCTGAATCGGCGTTTCCGTCGCATAATCTTGACCGAGGTCGGCAAAATATAAATTACGATAACGCTGCCGCACAAAGTCGAATTGGCCATTGACATACTGCAACTGATCTTCCGCTTTTTTTTGATCGCTCAGCGCTTGCGACAAACCTTGAGCGACCGCGAGCCGGCTTTGATATTGAGTACTTGAACGTGCCAGCAGAGCCTGCTGAGGCCGCACCAACGCAAAGTACCAAGCCGAGACCAGAGCAATGATCAAAAAAATCGTTGCCCCCAACAAAATTAAAGTGTTTTGCCTTATACGACTTTCTTTCACAGGAAATCCTCAATTTGAAAGCAGTCAATGGTAGCCCGCTTTCTACAAGACTTTTATGCCAGAAGAATCCAAACTAATTCACGTCTCGTCTTGGCCAAAAAAAGTAATCTATCAATATCAGCGGCTCGTTTTAGCCTGGTGCAGCAGCAGGAGGCGTTTGCCCCGAAACAGGCGGCGCGCCCGGACCTCCTGGACCACCAGCCCTACTTAAGCCACCCGCGCTACTGCTTGACGTCGCACTACTTGCCGCGCCCGGATCAGAGGGCACGATGATATTATCCTTCAATTTACCAATTACAGTCATCGTAATCGGATAAGTCACGATTTGTGGCACTGTCGTGCGCTGGGGAGTTACAAAGGGCTGTGTAAAGCCGTTACCTGGCAGCGTATTTGTAGGCAATACGGCAAATGATCTCGGATCATCGGCGAAAAGTTGGCCTCCGCGCGTCGCGCTACCCGCACGGAGATTTAACAAAAACCGCGCGTAGTCATTTGGGCTTTTCAAAGTCGCCGTAATTTTTGCTGTCTGCCCATCTGACATATCGATCTGGCTAATCACGGCGTCGGGGGAAATGTAACGTCCCACCAAGTCCAACAACGCCGCACGTTGCGCACCTGTCTGGCTGGCACTCACTACAAATTGCACGAAGCTTTGTTTGGGAGCCGCCTCGGCTACAACTACCGCTGTCGCT
Source organism: Abditibacteriaceae bacterium (assembly GCA_965277285.1). GTDB lineage: Bacteria > Armatimonadota > Abditibacteriia > Abditibacteriales > Abditibacteriaceae > DASVUS01. The sequence goes on from OZ255721.1 coordinate 2,139,229, forward strand.
GCTTTCGACGTCTCCGTCATAGTGGCGACCGTATTGGCTTCGATGGCCTGCGCTTGCATAGTCGTCAATGATTGCTTCCCATGCAAATAGATGAGCGTCAAAAGGAGCGCCGTTCCCAGGAGCAAGGTGACCGCTCCTGCTAAGAACGCTCGAAAGCGCCGTTCCAAAGCCACATAAGGTGGCATCAAATCAATTTTAATGGACATAGTTCAGTAAAAACGAATCGAGTACTCGATTCCGCTTTATTAACGTCTCGCACGTTCAACTTATCACGTTCAACTTACCACATCGCGCAACGCCAAACCCAACGCGACGGCAAAGGCTGTACCATTTTGATCAACAAAATTTTCTGGCAACCCCTTGGCTTCTAACTGGACGCGCCCCAAAGGATTTTGAACGGTTGAAGGAATGCCGATCTCCTGAGTCATCATGGCATCCATGTTGGCCATAGAGGCGCCGCCGCCGACCAGCACAATACGCCGCACGCCCGCATCAGGGTAGCGCGATGCGTAATACTCAAGAGAGCGCCGCACTTCGTTGATTAATTCAGCCAGTCGCGGTTGCAAAACGGCATGCACCGACGCCGGAGTCGTACCCTCTTCGCCACCCAGTCCCAGCCCGAAATCTTCCAGGCCAAAAGAATCATCAATAGAGGAACCTGTCGCAAACTGATCCAGGTCGAAGTCACCGGAAGGCACATCTGCCCCTGCAACAGGAGTGACTGCGTAGGGTGAGGTTGCGTCGCCAGGTGTCAGTACCGACTCGGCAGCGCCGGGCACAGTGTCATTTGTCGACGCCACAGCATCTGTTGTCAAAGTGTCAGTCGGCGTCACGGCAGGCGCGGAAATCATGCTGGCAAAAGCGCTGTCGAAATCGTCGCCACTGGCATTTGGTGCGACCGGCGTCGAAAAGTCGAAGACTGGCGCGCCAGACATCGGACTCGCGCCTGGTGCAATAGATGGAACTGCCACTGCACCCGCATCGCTTGCATCCATTGACGGCAATGTCGTCAGATCATCTTCGTTCACGGTCGACAGTGACTGTTCTTCAGAAACCGAGGGTAGCGTATCTTCCGATTCATCAATGTAACGCTCCGCGCCGGGTGCCAGAAGCCCTTCAGGCATCTGCAGGTTTGTAGGAAAGACTGACTGCGCTGTAGAGGAGGTCGCAACCGAAGGCAAGGATGGAAAAGATGGCAGCTCGGGATCATCCGCACTTCCCACGCCATACATTTGTCCCGACGGCGCCATCGTCGCCATATCGCCTTCTTCGCCCACCATTGAAAAATCGAGTGGCGCAGGCGATGCTTGATTCGGCGCAGAGTTCGCTTCGGCATTCGCAACGTTGCTGGCGGTGGAAGCAGGCGTTGCGTCACCGCTTTTCATAACTGTGGCAGCGGGGACATTTCCTTCAGGTTCAATGGGGTCAGTCGGAATGCCCTCATCAACTTCGCGTTCATCTTCGGTAAAGTTAAAGCGCGACAAATCAAAGTTGAACGGCGGCTTATCACCCTGTTTTTGGAGATGGCCTTCTTGTGGCTCGTTTTGGCGCGGTCCCTGATTGAATGTTTCCAGATCGAAAGGATCGCTCGCTGCTACCGTGCTGCCTTCTGCTCCAACATTGATTGGTTGCAGTTCAGTTTCGGTATCTGCGTTATGAACCATCGAGTCATCAACGTTATGACTTGTTGCATCGCTATCAGTTGTCGGGCGGCTATTGGAAATTTCGTCGTCGCCAAAAGCGCTCCAATCGTCTGCTGCGGCATTTGCGACGAGAGCCTGAGGGTCAGGAACATGCGGTGGCAGAGCGTCGCCTACTTCACGCTTCAAGCGTTCGGCATCTGGCCAAGTCAAACCAAAATGATCGGCCAATGCCTGCGTCAAGGCATTACCAGCGACCGGGACTGAGCGTGTAAAAACCAGTACATCGCCGCGTAAAACCGAAATTTCCGTACTCGTCGCGCCAATATTGATGAGCGCTGTCGCGTCATTGTAATCGGTTGCCACATCCTGCGATAGTTCGTTGTCCTGGCCATTGTCCAATGCGCGGTCTTCGGTGCTTCCCGTGCCATAGAAAATGGAGCGCGCCGCCGCCAAAGGCTCGACATCAATCGCCTGCGCGGCTAACTTCGCACCCTGCAAAACCTTCAAGTGCAGGTCGATAGTTTCATTTTGCACCGCCGCCAGTAGCACTTCCATATTGGGCGCGTCAGGATCGGTCGGCAGTTCGCGCAACGCTCGGAAATCTTTAACAACGTCGGCTGGAGGAAACGGAACGTAACGCTCCAAGTCCATATTCATGTTCTCGTTGAGTTCCGCATCCGACATTTTTGGCACTTCGAGTACTCGAACTACGAGCGCGCCGCCACCTGCAATGGACGTAATGGCGCTGCGCGTGCGAATACCGCTTTGTGCGAACAACTCACGGATCGCGCTGGAAATCGCCGCCGGACTCATGATCAAGCCGTTGGACAAGCTTTCCGCCGGTGTCGGGATCATGCCGACAGCCGTCACCACGACGCCGCCGCCGCGACTACGCACTTCGACAGCTTTGATGGAATCGTTGCCGATATTAAGGCCGACAACTGCGCCGCCTTTAATGCCTTTGGCAACGCGCGGAATCTTGGCAGGCTTCGCCGCTTTGGGACGACCCGCGCCGCGTTTGAAGCGCGATGTCGCGCCACCGTTTGCGGCAGCGAGATCGTCCGTTGCTGCCGATTGCGGCTCCATGAAATTGGCGCCGGTACCCGCGTCGGGCGCACCCGAAGTGACTGGGGCCGTCGGCAAAGGTTGAGATGATGTGTCGTCTGCGGACGACTTTGATTTCCTGGCGAAAAGAGCCATAAAGTGAACCCAATATAAACCGGAGCAGATAGCTCGCAAGCATTCGCAAGAAACAGCTTTTCAGTGCAACTCAGTGCAACTTTCAATGACAACGTTTCATCAACAACGTTGGAATAAGTCAATGTTCAACAAATCAACACTCAAAAGGAAAGGGTCAAACACAGCGACTCGAGGTTTTCGAGAATAGGTGACAATTCGAGATTAGCAACAATTGCAAGAGCGGCGACAGCAGAACGCGACGATGAGCAGAGCGACCAAAGAAATTCTGCATCAGGCGTTTTGCGCTTTCAAAGAAATCGAGTTCGATGGAATAGAAGAACCAACAAAGCGAGCCATCTACAGGAAAGTGTTGTTATTATGACCTTTTGCCGGTTCGTTGTCAATTCATCGGGCCGCTCAATTCTTACTTGTCATCAAGCGTTCTGCCAAGCGATGCTTTCCTCTTATTATTCCCCATTTGGGCAACAACGACACAACAAAGGCCGCACATCTGACCGGACAGCGTGCGCCTGCTAAACTACGGGCGCCCAAACCGCCTATTTCATTGCTTTCAAGGACAAAAGTGACACATCTCAACGAACAATCGACTGCCGCGACGCTGCGCATCGGTTTGCCCAAAGGTTCTTTGCAGGACGCGACCATTCGCATGATGCGGCGCGCCGGCTGGAGCATCAACGTTTCCGAACGCTCTTATTATCCTTCTGTGGACGACAAAGAACTTACAATTGTGCTTTTGCGCGCTCAGGAAATCCCGCGCTACGTGCAAGATGGAGTACTCGATTGCGGCATTACCGGCTACGACAACGTGCTCGAAAGCGACGCCAACGTTCACGAAGTCGCCGAACTGATTTATTCTAAAGCGACTTCGCGCCCTTATCGTTGGGTGCTGGCCGTCCCGCACAATTCGCCGATCAAAAGCGCGCAAGATTTACAAGGCAAGCGCATCGCTACCGAACTCGTCAACGTCACCAAACGCTATCTTGAAAAAAACGGCGTGCAAGCCGATGTCGAATTTTCGTGGGGCGCCACCGAAGTCAAAGTTCCCGACCTGGTGGACGCCATTGTCGAAGGCACCGAAACCGGCTCGACCTTGCGCGCCCACGGCCTGCAAATCATCGACGAACTGCTGTCGTCCACCACGCGCCTGATCGCCAATCACGGCGCGTGGAACGATGAATGGAAGCGCACCAAAATGACAAATATGGCGACGCTTTTGTGCGGCGCCATGGCAGCCGAATCGAAAGTCGGCTTGAAGATGAACGCGCCGCGCCGCGAATTGCCGCAGATTTTGGCGTTGTTGCCCTCGATGAAGCAGCCGACCGTTTCGCAACTTTCTGATACCGCCGACTGGGTCGCCATCGAGATCGTCGCCGAAGAAGTCCACGTCCGCGACCTGATTCCGCAACTTCTTCAAGCGGGCGCCACTGGCATTATCGAGTACTCGTTGAACAAAGTTATCGCTTAACTCAGGGACGAAGTGAAAGGTACGAGCGATGAGTTTTTGCGCTCTTTCCTTTCTTTCACCTCATTCCTCATTCTATGTTTCTCTTAGGTTTAACAGGCGACATCGCGTCGGGGAAAAGCACGGTCGCGCGCCTTTTGCAAGAGCGTGGCGCCACGCATTTAGACGCTGATGCGCTGGTTCACGAACTTTACCGCGACCCAGATTTCGCACAACGATTGCAACGCCATTTGCAAACCTTCGCCGCGCATCGAGTACTCGATATAGTGGACGAAAACGGCGCGATTGTTCGTTCTGCGCTGGGGCTTTTAGTATTTGGCGACAAGGTGCTTTTGCGACATCTGGAAGAATTTGTGCATCCTGCGGTGGCCGCTTTGCGCGCGGAAAAGTTGCAGGAACTACAACTTCAATCGTCGCCTGAATCGCCGTCAATTAAATCGTCGTCACCTGTCGTGGTTCTCGAAGCCGTAAAATTGGTGGAAAGCGGACAGATTGTCGGATGCGACGCGCTCTGGTGGGTAACCGCATCGCGCGCAACGCAAATGCGGCGCTTAACGCAGGATCGCGGCCTGAGTGAAGAAGCGGCGCGCGAACGTTTAAGCAACCAACCGCCGCAAGAGGAGAAAATCGTGCAGATAGAAAAGTGTGGCGTGCCTTGGCGATTTCTTTCCAACGATGGATCACGCGCTGCATTGCAGGAAAGTGTGGCCGCAGCCTGGCAAGAACTTCAAATTTCAAAGCTTTAATTAGCCGTCATGATTATTTGAATTGGTATTGTTCATCCTCAAACTTGATGCATGAGAACGAGAAATGCGCGGAACATCAGCGCGCCTCAGCGTTTTGTGGCATAACAAAGCTGAACACTCGCTACAAGGAAGACAAATCTACGAAGCATTGCGCCGTGCGGCCACCAAGCGAACGTTTTTACAGTTTATGTACCTCGTTATGCACCAGGTTATTTTATGTTAGTTCAAGACGAAATTGAGCCTCTTGACGATTTTCTGGACGACCCTCAGGAAACCGTCAACTTATATGAATTGCTGGATATTCCACCGGACGCGGACATCAAGCGCGTTCGCAAGCGTCTCGGCGAGATGTTTCTGGAAGCGCAAAACAACGTCGAACATCGCAACTTTCGTCGCCGCTTTTATTACCGCGAACTCATGGAAACGGTGCTGCCACGCGCGCGCCATCATCTACTCAACGTCGACAACCGCGAAGAATACGACCGTTCGCTGGGCATTTTGCCGCCATTGCCGCCACCGCCGGTCTTCATTCCACCACCGCCCTTATCCCACACGACAGAAGCAACTCCGTCTATCGTTTCAACAGCCAATTCTAAAGCACCGCCTGCTGCGCCGCCTGCCGTGCTAATCACGCCGCCCTATTTTCAATCGCCTTCCATGGCGATGCCTCCGCTTGCCGCGCCGTTAAAGCCAGTGCTCCCGCAAACGACAGAAGAAGAGGAAGAGGAAGAGGAAGTCGACTTCTCGAAATTTGCACCTTTCGTTGCTCCACCGACAACAGGAACTGCGGAAGCGAAGACGGTTCCGATGGATACCGTAAATTCGACATTTGGCACGACTGCGGCTGCTGCAACACAGTTTTCAAATGACTTTCCAGAAGTTTCCCCAAACGTTGTTCCAGCGGTGCGGCGTGGCGGTGCGCCCGAACATTCGAGGATGGACGCCGAGCGTGTCGAGCGACGGCGCGATACCAAGCGGCGCGAACTTATCAAGCAGGAATTGCAGTCTGTGGGCACTAAATGGGCAACTTTGTCGGGCAGCGGAGCCTTTATCGTTGTGATCGCTGTTTTATTCGGACTGAGTTTGGCGCCTGGTTTTTCCACTTTCCGAATATTGGCCGCTCCTATCGCTTTGGGCGCAGCAGTTCTTGCTGCTCGATACGCACACCGTGAAGCGCGCAAGCAGATTATCATCTTGCTGTCGCAAATGTCCTACGAACAACTTTTGCGTCGCTGCGCACGAATGTAAAGCGATAGGAAACGAAAATCGAGTCGGATGTTTGTGGCATATCGAATCGAGTACTCGATTCGATATGCTTCAAGCGAAAATCTTGCGATCCAGCGTTCGGTAGTTGATCGCTTCGGCGATATGATGCAATTGAATCGCTTCGCTGCTATCCAAATCGGCGACGGTGCGCGCGACTTTCAAGATGCGGTCGTAAGCGCGCGCCGACAGCGAAAATTGATGAATGGCGGCTTTCAGCAAGTCTTGAGCGCCATCGTCCAAATTACAATGTAGCCGCAATTGTTTTGCGTGCAATTGCGCGTTGCACGTCAAGCCGTCGTCTTTCAACCGTTCGACCTGAATTTTCCGCGCCGTTTCGACGCGATGCCGCACCGTCGCCGAACTTTCGCCGATGGCCTTGCTCATCAAATCCTGCGGGCTTAAACGTGGCACTTCGATATGAATGTCGATGCGGTCGAGCAAAGGCCCCGAGATGCGCGCCAGATAACGTCGGATTTGAGTACTCGAACACACGCAGGCGCGCCGCGCATCGCCATAAAAACCGCAGGGACACGGATTCATGCTCGCAATGAGTTGAAACTTGGCGGGAAACGACAAGCTTTGCGCCGCCCGCGAAATCGTGACGTGCCCATCTTCCAAAGGTTGACGCAGCACTTCCAAAACGTCGCGATGAAATTCGGCCATCTCGTCCAAAAACAGCACGCCATGATGCGCCAGGCTGATTTCGCCCGGACGCGGAAACGAGCCGCCACCGACCAGACCCGCATGCGAAACCGTGTGATGCGGCGCCCGAAAAGGCCGCTCAGAAACCAAACCTTTGTCCGTGCTCAGCAAGCCCGCAACGGAATACAACTTCGTGCATTCGAGCGCTTCGTTCAGCAATAAAGGCGGCAAAATCGTCGGCAAGCGCCGCGCCAACAACGTTTTTCCTGCGCCTGGGCTTCCTATCAAAAGAATGCTCGCAACAGTTAAGAACGATGTGATTAGTGTTCGCATTGAAGTTACTGATCCCCATTCCATGTGTGAGGCTATGTGAGGTAAATTAAGGCAATCGTATCGGTATTGGATTTTAGTGCGGTGTTGCTGTAAATTTCATATATGGTGACTTTGACTTATGCCTGCGTGCATTGCGGTTTGAGCGACCGGGTGTTTCGCAACGGTTTCAATCGTGGCGGCTCGCAACGTTTGAAGTGTGGCACCTGCCAGCGGAGTTGGACGCCCCAACCCAGCAGCCGCGCACTGAGTGCGGAAAAAGAAGTCTTGCTTGTGGCGGCCTTGCACGAGCGGCTTTCGCAGCGCGCCAGTGCTCGCACCTTTAAAGTAGCGCGCACCACGATTCGCGCTTTGTCCCAAAAAAAGCCCGGCAAGCGCGCTTGAGTTTTGCAGATACACTTTTGGGCGAGGTCAAGGGCGACGCTCTGGAACTGGACGAGTTGGTGATTCGCTTTCGATTCAAGCGGCGCTATCTGTATTTGTGGATTGCGGTTTCGTGCTTGACACGGCAAGTGATCGGCTTTTATATCGGTGACCGCTCTTTCGAGAGTTTATGGGCTTTGTGGTTTTCCTTACCCGCGCTGTATCGAAGAAAACTGGTTTACAGCGACTTTTACCAAGTCTATGCCAGGATGTTCGCACCTTGGCAACACAGGCCAAGTGGCAAAGGCAGTGGTCAGACCAGTTTGGTCGAAGGCTTGAACAACAAGTCGCGCAACCGCGTATCGGCACTGGTCAGAAAAACAGTTTGTGTGCAGTCGCTCACAGACCTGGAAAACCGCTTGTGGATGGTGATTCACCAACACAATCTGCTCTGTCTCAAACGCATAGAAAAACTTATCAAATCACCGCACTAAAATCCAATACCCATACAGACAGATATAATAGAAAACATTATGGCATTCACAGATGCTTTCAAGATTTTTCCCATTCTGAATACAGAGCGCCTTATCCTGAGGCAGCTCACGCCAGAAGATGCAGAGGCTTATCACCACCAACAGATGACGGCGCAGGCTTTGTCGGGAGCGTCGGGAGCAGCATGGTCATTTGGTGGCGAAATGGAGTCAGTAGAAAAGGCACGAAGTTGGATTGGTTTTGCGAACAATGCGTGGAAGAAGAAGTCACGCCTCAGATGGGGCATTTGCCTCAAGAGTGATAAGGCGCTCATTGGAACCTGCGAGTTGTTCGACTTTTCCAATCAATCCAAAGCCGAAATCGGATATTGGCTTGGAGCGGAGCATCAATGTAAGGGATTGATGTCGGAAGCAGTTACAGAAGTTGTCAAATTTGGGTTTGAATCAATTAACTTGCATCGTATTTATGCCGTTACTTCGGTTTCAAACCTTCCCTCACTTAGAATGTTAGAAAAGGCTGGCTTTCAGCAAGAAGGTATTCTACGGCAGCATTCATTGCGAAATGGTGTGTGGGACGATTCTGTAATCGCTGCGATTTTGCGGAGCGACCGCCCTGCTGCGCCCAGCTTCTAGCCAGGCGCTATAATTTCAATTAACTCTATGCTGTATATTTTTGGTGGATTGCCTGGGACAGGAAAATCAACACTTGCAGCCGCTCTTGCCCGCCGCAGCAATGCTGTCTATCTTCGGATCGACACTATCGAACAGGCTGTGAGGGATTCGGGCTTAAGTGGGGGTGGGCCGGTTGGTTACATTGTGGGTTACAAGCTGGCATCAGAGAATCTTCGTTTGGGTGCGGACGTTGTTGTGGATTCTGTCAATCCCATTAGCATCACGCGCACGGCTTGGCAGAATGTCGCGGCGCAAGCAAAAGTCCCTTATATCGAAATTGAGATAGCCTGCTCCAATTTACAGGAACATCGTAACCGCGTCGAATCACGCCAATCGGATATTTCCGGTCACAGATTACCTACTTGGAACGAGGTTGCAGAACTGCAATACGAGCAATGGAATACCGACCATATAGTACTCGATACCGCTGGACATTCAACCAATGAAAGCATTTCTCATCTATTCAATGCGGTGGGCAACTTGTGCGTCAAATCGTAATTGCAACGAAACAACAACGGCAGAATAAGGCGCTACGCCCAACCACCTACAACTAATAATTGGCAATAATATCCTTGACACCTAAAACCACGATGTTGCCGAGCTTCGCCTGAATACAAACCTTGCTCTGTATCCGCTACGATGCCGATTAAGTGCGGTGTAATAAGATTGTTTTGTCGCGGCGCGCAGCTTGGATGCGTGCAATAGCGGCATAATATGAATGATGAAACAACGCTCACCTGAAGACGCAGTAGCAAAAAATATACTGGCAGATGAGGTCATTGAACTTCGGCTACTTCGAGTACTCGGTTGCGAGGACACTGCGATGCGCCCGCCTGAGGCACAGTTTCTCTGTCGTGCGCCCGAACATCGTTTTGCCATTCATCGCCAAATCGACGGCCTACGCGTAGGACGCATTCATTTTCGCGTTACTGGTGATGAGACTATTGTTAGTGCTGTAGGCCACACTGGATATGAAGTAGATGTAATACATCGTCGTAATGGTTACGCGGTTCGCGCTATTCGGCTCATCATTCGTTTGGCTCGTGAATACAATGTTGTCCCTCTTTGGGTGTTGATTGAGCCGGAAAACATTGCTTCACGCAGAGCCGCCGAGCGAGCAGGATTTCAACTAGTAGATACAATAAACACCAGACCCGAAGCAGTAATTCTTGGTATTGGCCCGCAGGTTTGCCGTTATATTATCGAGCAGCCATAAAAATACGTTCATTGCAAGCCAATCAACCGCGCTGGAACAGGCGCTGACCCCGACCATCTAAGCTCGTGCTTCGCCTCGGTCTCTATGCTTCCGGCGGGCGAGCTTGGTCGTTAGCCCGTCGCGTGTGGTTTCAAAAGCGATTTGTTAATATAATGGACATCGCTATGTTCGAGAAACCTATAGTTCAAGTGATTGAAGAAATGATTGGCTCCAACTATTATCGGGCCCTCATTTGGGCTGGTGGCCATGCTAATCATTCACCACATAGCCGGTCAGATGTCGATTTGTATGCCGTGTCGCACAATGTGTTTCCCGATCATTGGGTCGGAGAGCGAGTAGCGGAACGTAGGGTTGAGTTAACTGTTTATCCACTGGAACAATGGCAGGAAATTCTCTCAAGACCCTACCGACATCCTAAACATCATTACACCTTCGCACACGGTCGTGTCGTTTATGATCCTGAAAATCTTTTCCCTGCTCTGTCTGAACTTGGCGCAACGGTGCTGGCCAGCAGTTGGGACGCTGGTCCCGAGCGAATTGAATCGCTGCGAAACATTGTAGCGATTTCGCACGATAAAACTCTGGGTTATCGGGAGAAGAACCAACCTCTACACCTCCGCTATCTGGCAATTGGATGCGTTCATGCAACTTGTGAATTGTTGGTCACCCTGTGGGATGGCTATGCCGTTGATGGAGGCAAGAATTTAACGCGGGTGCTAAATCATCCTGATTGCCCAGCAAGCATCAAGAATTCATTAACGAAGCTACTCTCCAGCCCGGATACCAATGGAATGGCGGATGCTGCCAATACTCTCTGTCAACAGTGCTTGGAGTACTCCGGCGGGCCATTGACTTCATTTCGCGGTGGTATCCCCCGATAGCTGAAGACAACAGTGCAACAAGGTGCTGAACCCGGACGCCTGTGGCTTCGTTCCTTGCGCTGTTGAACTCGGCTTTGTTGAAGCGGTTACATTGAAATTATGAACAATAAAGCGCAAAACCACGAGCTAATCGAATTAGCCAGAACTATTATTGCGACGCGTTTCAAACAGGATTATCATCACATCGGCTGCGCTCTACGGACACGATCTGGACAACTTTTTTGTGCTGTTCACCTCGAAGCCTACATTGGGCGAATAGCCGTGTGCGCTGAAGCTGTTGCTATTGGCATGGCTGCTTCAGCCGGTGATACAGATATTGAGGCGATTGTCGCCGTTGACCGACACGGTAATATCGTGTCGCCATGTGGAATGTGTCGAGAACTCATCTCTGATTATTCAGATGATTGTTTGGTTATCATATCGCAAGAAGAAGTTGTTCCGGTTCTTGAGTTACTTCCACGAAAGTACACTCGCCAAGAATAAACAACAGCAGTACAACAAAGCGCTTCGCCCGACATACTACAACGCTTTGTTTCTCTCCATCCCGAGGGGCAAGCTTGGTGGTTAGAACGCCGCGTAATACTTCCTGTGTGCGGCAAACAGGTGAACATATGATTGGACTACAGCGTGGCACGGTCAAATTAGCTCCCTACTCTTTGCAGTGGCCCATTTTATTTGAGGAGGAAAAACAACTTCTCATGCAGATTTTGGGTCAACTGGCGCTCGATATTCAGCATATCGGTAGCACAGCAGTGCCAAACCTGAGCGCTAAGCCCATCATTGACATTGGGGTTTATGTGCCGGATGCCCAATCCATCGCTTCGAGTGTTCCTCCCCTCATGAAGGCCGGATATGAATATTTTGGTGATAGAAGCGATACGGGCGACCATTTCTTCGCCAAGGGTTCAGAAGTTTGCCGCACTCACTATTTGCATATGAAAGTGGCAGGAAATCCGAAGTGGCAAGATGACTTGAAATTTCGAGACTGCCTCAGGACAAACGCCGCCGCCAGAATGGAATATGGGATGTTGAAGCAAAAGTTGGCATCAACGCATGCACAAGATCGTAAGAGTTATACGCAAACCAAATGCCATTTCATTCAACGGGTTCTTCAAAGCTGAAATTTCTCATCGCGCTGACAAGGCGCTGCACTGCGGCTCTGTTCACTTCGGTTATTCTTCCCTTGACTTTCTGCGGCGGGTGAACTTGGTCGTTAGGTCGCTAATATGAGCAGTGCAGTGACCTAAGCCGAATCCATTGGACAATGAATAGACGATATGGCAACATTATTGCGGAATACAGAAGAAATCGAACTTTGCAGCCGTGGACATCGCTGGATCATGTCATGGCATTCGCCACCTGAAGCACCTGTGGGGACGAAGCACGGGGCAGCCGGTATTTGCGTGGACAAGAACGGCAAAGTTGTCGTGATTTCCACTGACGAAATCTCTTGGGACTTCCCCGCTGGGCGGCCCGAAGGCGACGAAGATTGGGAACAGACACTGCACCGTGAGATGCTTGAAGAAGCGCGTTCGGTCGTGATAGAGGCACGGCTGCTCGGATTTTCTCGGGGGCGTCGTGTAGAGGGCGATAAAATCGGCCCTCCTCTTGTTCGTTCTATCTGGCTTGCCCAAGTTAATCTGCTGGATTGGAACCCGCAGTTTGAGATTCGTTTCCGTAAGCTACTTCTTCCACCGCAAGCCATAAAGCTTGTCTTGCCCGAATATGAGCGGCTTTGGGCGCGTGCTTTTTATGAGGCGGGTATTGATTGATAATGGCTGTGTTTCACGGTTGGGCCAGCCTAGCAAGTTCGATTGCCCTTCTTGGCAGGCGTCGCAGGTGAGCTTTGGCGTTGTGTGGCTTGCGCGCTATGTAAAGACAACTGATACTTCCATGTGTGGCTGCGTGAGACCGGGTTATGTATAAAAATGAGAACTGATGGCAGCACTTCTTCTGATTCAGATGTCTGGTGTTCCCGGCGCTGGCAAAAGCACGCTGGCGCGCATGATTGGCCGTCAAACCGGTTCTGTGGTGCTCGATCACGATGTAGTTAAGAGTGCTCTGCTGGAGGCTGGCGTGCCATGGTCGGACGCTGGACGGGCTTCATATCAAACTTTACAGATGCTCGCCAAGTCTCTGCTCGACCAAGATCGCAGCGTTGTCCTTGATAGTCCGTGCTTTTATCAAGACTTACTTAATGCCGGATTGCGCATAGCAGAAGAAACCGGCGCCTGCTATCGTTATGTGGAGTGTGTTGTTGATAACTTCTCCGAGATTGACCGCCGACTGCGGGGCCGCACTTCTTTACGTAGCCAGCGTGCCGCCCTTGACGCACCGCCCGCCTCGTTCTCCAGCGTCGAAGCCGTCTTGGGCGAAGACCTCTTCCATGAATGGATTAACAACATGAAGCGTCCACCGCATTCTTATTTGCGAGTAGACACTTCCAAACCACTATCGGAATATTTGCCACAAGTCTTTACCTTCCTTGCCGAGTGTAATGGAAATGAGGAGTGACCCACTAATAAGCCACGCAACAAGGTGCTGAACCCGACTGCCTACAGCCTGCGCTTTGGTCGTTCCTCCCTTCGCTCCGGGTTCCGGCGGCGGGTGAACTTGGTCGTTCGGCGGCTGCGAATAGCTTAGTTGCACGCCGAAAAAAGGTCTTGACAGATGCTGGCTAGTGATTTAAGATTGCCTTTGCTGATTTCATCAATTCGAGTGAAATACGGAGGTAACTATGGAAATGGAGAAAAAGCAAAATGCCGTTCTTGAGGCGGCTTACAAAGGCGAATTTGACAACATACGAATCCTGTTGGAAAAAGACCCGGAACTTGCAAGAATGCAGGGCACACCGGAACAGTGGGAAGGTGCCACCCCGCTAACTCTAGCGGCGTTGGTCGGACATCTTGAAATTGCAACCTTGCTCCTAGAGCATGGTGCCAACGTCAATCCCGTTTCTCAAGATGGTTCCGCTTTACTTATGGCCGTTTGGGGTGGCCATTTGCCGATGGTGCAGCTACTCCTGAAACGCGGTGCAGATCCGAACGTAGCGTCGGCAAGCGGTGAAACTCCGCTGATGGCCGCAGCCTATAAAGGGTTTACAGAGGCTGGTCAGCTTTTGATAGAAGCGGGTGCAATCATCAATTCCCAGACCACAAGCGGCACAACTGACTTCTTTAAAACATCGCCACCCGTATGCGGAGAATCTGCCCTCCACTTAGCAGCAGCTTACGGCCACCAAAGTTTTGTTGAGCTACTCTTGTACAATGGTGCGGACATAAATATTAAAGATCATACAGGACAGATACCCAAGCATTGGGCCGCTCGTTATGGAAGCAATGAACTAATCGACTTGCTCAAATAGACTAATAGCCACACAACAAAACGCTGCATCCGACCCCCTACATTCCTCGCTGGTTCCTCGCTCCGGCTTGCGGCGGGTGAGCTTAGTCGTTGTGCTGCTTGCGCGCTACGTATAAAGTATGGCATAGTGGAATTTATGAAAAGCGCAAAGTCAACACGGAAACTGTTTGTTATCGGAACATTGGCAGCTTTTTTCCCTGTTGCCCTGGTTTGGTTTCAGGCGAATCGCCCCTATTCAGAACTTCCGCTCCGTGCCGAAACAGAACACGAGATGTTGAATCTATCCTACGAGCAAGGAAAAGGCGCTATTGATAAAGAGTTAAGGAAGCATGTCAGCAGTTACACGGCAAATGTAGACACACAAACACGCTGGCAAGAATTGCAGAGAACAATGATTGAACATGGTGCTGGCAAGCAAGAAGCACAGAACGTATTAGACTCCGCGCAGACTTACCTGCAAAGAGATGGGCGTGGCGTACCAAAACCTTATTGGCCGATAGATGCCAGACGTGGTTGGGTAAAGAAAAAGCCAGTGTGGATAATTATTACGGCATGGCCATATCCACCGAAGGCGTCTGTTAATCCGCTCGCTCTGCCGTGGAGATATCAAATTAGTATTATTGATCCGGCAGACGTTATGAAGGTTGTGTTACGCAACGGTTAGTTTATAGGGAGCACATTCGACCAGTCCTACAGACATCTCTATGGCTAATCACTGTCGGATTGGCTAACAAGCAGCACAACAAAGCGTTGCACCCGACCGCTTACAGTCCGCTTCGCTCCCTTTCAGCGGCGGGTGAACTTGGTCGTTGTGCTGCGGCGCGCGGCTTGACGGCACAGTCTCAGGCAGATACCATTCTTGCTATGAACCTTCGGCATAATTTAGAGACAGTTCGTGCTTTACATCAGGCTTACGCAGACAAAACTCAATCGTCCTTCTCTGGGTTGGAGCAAATTCCAGGAAATCCGTATCAGGTTCAAATACGTAGTTTCGGTGCAACTCGAACCTTCATCGCTCGTGGACACGACTGGTCGAACCGTGTCACTCTAAATGGTGATGAAAGCTTTGAGCTAATTGAAGAGATTCTCTCCTACTATGATGAGCACCAGCAAAAGTGCCACATAGAATGGAATCCTGCCATCTGCTATCGCCCGCAATCATGGAATGATGAACTCGGACATTATTTATTAAGCCGAGGATTCTCCCAGGGCGGATTTCGTTGTGTCTGGCATAGGTCAGCCACCGCAGAGGTCGCTCCAACGCCAAGTGGGCTAGTCATCCGCCATTTTGGTCCCGATGAAGCAGGCCACTTCATCGATATTCTTATGGAGATGGAGAAGAAAGATGCTCAGGAAAGACGCACATTGGAACACAACATAGCCTTTGCTGAGGGCAGCGCCGAATGGCACCATTATATCGGCTATCTTGATGGCTCTCCTTGCTGCACTGCGACCCTATTTGAAAATGGCCACATCGGCTGTTTGGACTGGGGACACACATTAGCTGAATTTAGACGGCGCGGTTGCCATAAAGCACTGATTGAACGCCGTGTGTTAGATGCTCATAATGCTGGTTGTGAACAGGTGTTTGCTATAACAGATTTCAATATTCCGAGTGCGGCTAATTTGCAGCACGCGGGATTCCAGTTGGCTTATAACTATGCCATGCGTATTCGAGAACCGTTGTCACAGCCATAAAATTAGCAATAACCTGGTATCAGTTAACAAGTTGCCCAACAACGCGCAGTGCCTACCGCCCCACCGTTCCACCGCCACAAGCAACAGCGAGTACTCGATCTGAGTACTCGCTGTTTTTCTGTCGTTTCAAATATCCGGCAAAACTTGCCCCGAGATGATGACCTGTATACTACCATTAGATGATGTTTTAGGAACATAGAATTAAAGAATGTTTGCGGTAAAACCCGCTTCTGGCGTACTTATGCCGCATGTCAAAATAACGAAAAAACGAGCAAATCCGCGATTTCATAGCATGTTTAGACGGCTAAACTGGAAGTTGCGGTATAAACAGATGTTGTAACGCTGCGCGCGGCGTTTCTAAAAGTCGTGCTTTCGATTAGAATAACAGCTTATGTTTTATGATCAGCAGGAATTTGAAGTTCGGTGCGAATGGGGAAAATTTGGCGTCACTGAGTTGGCACCCGTATCTGACGCTATAATTATTGTTGATGTCTTATCGTTTTCAACGTGTGTTGATATTGCCGTAGGAAATGGAGCCATTGTTTATCCATATCAATGGAAAGATGAATCCGCGTTTTCCTACGCAAAATCATTGGACGCCATCTTAGCCAACTTTGACAGAAAATTTGATACGGGCTACTCACTGGCTCCAACGTCCCTTCTTAACATTGCAAGCGGCACCCGTTTAGTTCTGCCTTCGCCAAATGGCTCATTGCTTTCGCTGGCGACCGGGCAAACACCAACCTTCGCTGGCTGTATCAGGAACGCTAAAGCTATAGCACATTCCGCTCAACAACTTGGTTCTCGTATCAGTTTAGTGCCTGCGGGCGAGAGGTGGCCCGATGGCAGCTTAAGACCGGCTTTTGAAGATTTGGTTGGTGCCGGAGCAATCATTCATTACCTGTCTGGTAAACGGTCGCCGGAATCAGAACTCGCTGAAGGCGCTTTCCTGCACTTCAAAGATAATTTGAAGTCTTGCCTTAAGCGGTGCAGTTCTGGGAAAGAACTGATAAGTCGCGGTTTCGCAAGTGATGTGGATTTAGCCGCAGCCTTGAACCAAAGTCAGTTTTCTCCCAAATTGACGGACGGCGCTTACCAATAAACAAACAGCGTTACAACAAGGCGCTGCACCCGACCGCCTACAGCTCCGTTCGTTTCGGTCGCAAGCTCCCTTCACTCTCTTCGCTTCCGGCGGCGGGTGAGCTTGGTCGTTAGCCCGCTGCGCGAAACTTTGCGGGAAGCGCGACATTATGTTAATAAATAACTTCGTGGAATTGAACATCAGGGCGTATCAACCGACGGATGAAGAACAGGTCATAAATCTGTGGCAAGAATGCTGTTTGGTCGTGCCTCAAAACAATCCGCAACGCGATATTCTTCTCAAGTTGCAAGTGCAACCGGAATTATTTTTAGTCGGTTTGGCCGGTTCTCAAATTGTTGCGTCCATTATGGCTGGATACGAAGGTCATAGAGGTTGGTTTAACTATCTGGCTGTTTCGCCTGATTTTCAGCGGCAAGGGATTGGTCGCCGCATGGTTGAAGCCGCAACAGCCAAACTTGAAGCAATGGGCTGTCCCAAAATAAACTTGCAAATTCGCACTTCCAATACTGAAGTCATTGAGTTTTATAAGCGTATTGGCTTTACAATGGACAATGTGGTGAGCATGGGCAAGCGGCTCTAAAGATGCAACTGCGACGCACTAACAGCGGGCTAACAAGGCGCTGCACCCGACCTCCTACAGCCTGCGCTCGTTCCTCGCTTCGGCTTTCGGCGGCGGGTGAGCTTAGTCGTTCTGCTGCGGCGCGCGGCGAAACGGGAGCCGATGAACATATACTTCTGGAAATGAGATATGCCCACTTAAAGCCTATCCGAATAGGTTGGTAAACTGCGTGGCATGAAACATGAAATTCCGGTTCAAGAGTTTGTGATTTCGGATATGTTGTGGGAGTTGATCGAGCCGTTGTTACCGGTTCGCTAAAAGCCAGTGCATCCTTTAGGCTGCCATCGCCCGCGTGTTCCTGACCGTCAGGTCTTGAATGGCATCTTCTTCGTGCTGCGAACAGGCTGCCAGTGGAAAGCTTTGGATGCCACCGGCATTTGTTCGGGTTCAACAGCCCACGCGCGCTTTCAGGAGTGGGAGCAAGATGGCTTCTTCGTGCGCTTGTGGGAAGCGGCTTTGTGCGATTACGATGAACTCGTTGGCCTGGACTGGAGTTGGCTGGCACTCGATGGCGCAATGACTAAAGCGCCCTTGGGTGGGAAAAAAACCGGACCCAATCCCTGCGACCGCGCCAAAGGCGGCGTCAAAAGAAGCCTGCTGACTGAAGCTGCAGGGATTTCCGTGGGGCTGGAGATCGAAGGCGCCAACCGTCACGACATGAAACTGGTGGCGGCGACTTTGGCTAGTGTGACCCCAGTGGTTGAGGATAAGAGACTTTGTCATATGGCTCAGGGATGTGATCAGGACTTATGCCTGGATGCCGGTTATGACTACGACGAAGTGCGTGAGATTGCCCAAGCCTTTGGCTACACCACCCACATTCGACCGCGAGGCGAGGAAGTCCAGGCCAAACAAGTGGGAAAGAAAGCACGACGCTGGGTGGTGGAGAGAACGCATAGCTGGATCAACCGTTATCGCCGCTTGTTGGTCAGGTGGGAAAAGAAAGCCCAGAACTATCTGGCCATGCTGCACTTGGCCTGCGCACTCATTACTTGGAATCAATGCCTTTTCGGATAGACTCTTAATTGGCATAATAGCGCATTCTGTACATACAGAGCAGGGTTTGTATTCAGGTGAAGCTCGGCAACATCGTGGTTTTAAGTGTCAAGGATATTATTGCCTAAATTAAATAGACAACCGACGCAGAGCAGCCAGGCACGAAGCCGTATTTCACGGCACGGGCCAGTAGTGAGGCGTTTGAACGCCTATATTGCGAGACTATGACAAAGTGAGGGCAAGATGAGCGAGTTTGGCAGCAACACGCCAGCAAATGACGTTGAAGGCCAGACTCATTATGAGGACGGTCAAGACCTCAGATTTGTGCCACCCCCGACCAGGATTTCGGTACCGTTGCCGTATTTAATAACGCCAGCAGGTCGTGATCTGTTTCTATCAGGTGAGAGGACGAAATTTGAAGCACTGCCAAACACAGACGATGCTTTCCTGTTCTATAGTTGTATCGTTCACTCTAAAATTGAGGAATTCTTTAGTTTCTACAAGCTTATGACGGAGGCGGCGCAATGGCATTCCGCTGTCAAAGACCATTGCCGCGACTATTTTGTTTTACGGATTTTGCCGGATTTTTCGGAACCTATCATGGACACTCCGGCAGACCGGATTATCGGCGGTTTTACATTCACGATACCAGTACAATTTCAGCCGATGCCGGACGGATTTGCTTTCCTTGTGCACCAAGAAATCTTTCGCGTGCAGGTACAGGACGAGCGACAGCCAGACAACGTAGATCGCCAAGTTGCCGGTATTCGGGAGCGAAACGAACGCTTGGGCTTTCAGATGCCTTCAGTATTGCGCGCCGTTTCGCAGTTTCAATCGAATAGCATAGCCTATCAAGAGCAAATCACGATAATGCACGACAACACCGGCAGTGGCGCTACGCCGAAGCTCTTAGCGCGTGAATACGAGATCAATCTCGACACGATGCACCACCATTTAGATGAAGCCATCCGGCGCGGTGTCATCAACCAAAAAAAGAACTTTAGCACCGAAGAAGTAGAGCGGCTCCGTCCTTTTCTAAATGTCAAGGTGCGTTCAAAGAAGCCACCACAAAGTTAATGCGGTTCCTATGCGGTTTTCTTAAAAGAACAACAAAAACGACAATAAGCTAAATGGCGCATGGAGAAAAAATCTCCATGCGCCATTTTTGTTTATAAGGCGGCGAGATGAACAATCTAAAGGAGATCAGAGACGAGCAAGGCTGCCGAATGTGGGAATTGGCAGCACGTTGCGGCGTGTCCGCTTCTACATTATCAGCAATCGAACGCTACAACTATCGACCGCGTGAGGCGACGAGGAGCCGTATCGCCGCAGCTTTGGGCGTTGATGCCATACAAATTTGGCCATTGCCCGAAAAGGCGGAAACACAATGAAACCCGCACGCGTGAGCGCCACACGCCCTGAAACGCAACCGAATCCCGCATGGATTTCGTTTTTTCAAGAGGCACTGCGTTTGTCGGCGCTCGCGCGTAGCCGTCGTGAAGAAGCAAGTGACACCGAGACACAACAGATGGGTAGAGCGCAAACAGAATGCGCTTCCACCGGCAACGATGAGCGCCAGTAAGTTCAAGCATTAGACAGACACGACAAAGAGCAAATTGTGTCCAATTCCCGCATGCCACAGGCCAAAGACGTTCTCACAGGTGCCGTCAATGGCGCGCACCCAACGCAGCAAAACGGACACATCGAGTACTCGATTGGCGCCACAACACCCGCTGATCTTGCAGTACGCTACAACCTCAAGCGCGAAACCGCAAACGGCAAAGTCGAATATCACGGCCCCAATCCTTTTGATAAAGCCGGTGCGAAAGACGACGGCTTTATCCTCAACGACGACGGCACGGCTTGGGATCGTTCATTAGATCGGCGTTATACAAGCCCCGAAGTTGCCGCACTTTTTGGAATTTCGC
Source organism: Abditibacteriaceae bacterium (assembly GCA_965277285.1). Taxonomy (GTDB): domain Bacteria; phylum Armatimonadota; class Abditibacteriia; order Abditibacteriales; family Abditibacteriaceae; genus DASVUS01. Next base: position 2,159,847 of record OZ255721.1, read on the forward strand.
GCAACCAATACGAGCCGTGCCACGCATACCAAGAGCGCAACGATCATAACAACAGCCACAGCAACGGCTACTCAAACGGTCATACGTCGCCAATGCGCGCCACCGCGCCACAGCCACAGAAAACCCGCAAAACACTCGATACTCGCACGCTTGCAGAGCGCGGCATCACGCCCGAAACGATGCAAGCTTTTGGCATCACACACGACAAAAACGAACGTGATGGCGCTTTTGTCAAATATCCAACGCATCACCCAAACGGAGAGCGCGGGCGCGACCGCTTGAAGTATCAGCATCCCGACCGTGCAGGGACACCCGACAAACCAATAAAAAATATCTGGACAAAAACAGGCGGTGAAGGCATTCCGTGCGGCTACGGTTTAGAGCACGTACAGCGCGGCGATGATGTTTTTTTGGTCAACGGCGAGGTATCGGTTTGGTCATGCCACGAGAAAGGAATTAAAGCCGTTTGCCCTTTGGGAGAAGCGCGCAATCCTGAACCCTACCTAAAAGCACTGCAAGAACGCGGCGCGGCATCAATTCGCATCGTGTTCGACAATGACATCACAGGGCGCACAGCCACAGAAAACACACTTCGCGCCGCGCGTGCCATTGGATTAACCGCAACCGCACACACTTGGCCGTCAGGATCGAAAGAAGGCGCCGACGTTTCCGATTTATACGAGCAATGCCAAAAAGACGGGCGCGAGTTTCTTGCAGCCCTTGAAACGTTGCCGATCTGGACACCGGAAGCGGACGCGCCCAACGAATCGAGTACTCGAAAAGAGAAGCAGAGCGCAGAAAACAAAACCGAAAAAGAAGTTAAAGAATTTGTGTTCGAGTACTCGACAGATGCCGATCTCGACAGCCGACTAACTGGCATCGAATGGCTTTGGGAGGGTTACATTCCACGCGGCTTTGTTACCGGCCTTGTTGCCGACCAAGACCAAGGAAAAAGCACGGTCGCGCAAAACTTTTGCGACATTGTTTTGCGCGGCACTCGATGGCCGGACGGCCAACCACATACGCCAGCACCCAATACAAAACTTCTTTGGTTAGATACGGAAGGCTCAATAGCATTATTCCATGACCGCGTGAAGCAATGGAAAATGCCGCGAGGCCGTTTCATCTTGCCGCCCGATCCGTTGCAAGAATTGACAGTAGACGACTTCGAGTGCTGGATGTGGATTGAAGCAGCAATTGAAAAGTTTCACCCGCCGCTTGTTGTTGTGGACGCCCTAAGCGGCGCACACAGAGGCAAAGAAAACGGCAACGATGAAATGAAACTCGTTATGAAAAAGCTGGCAGGGCTTGCGCAAAAGCACAATATCGCAGTTCTGGTTATCCATCATTTAGGCAAGCCTACACCAGGCGACCCAACATTTCCTATTTCGATTCATCGCTTGCGCGGCGCATCAGCAATTTCACAATATTGCCGCTCGATTTTAGCCGTTGGGACGCCCGACACCGCAAGGCCAGAGGCGCGTAGGCTTGATGTAATCAAACTCAATCTTGCACGCAAACCCGCGCCCGTTGGATATGAGCTAACCGATGTTGGGCCAGCATGGGGCAAAGCACCCGAAGCGCCAAAACAACGCCGTGCTATTGATGACGCGATGGACTTCTTAGAAATTGCGTTGTCCAATGGTATGCGGCCTTCCGATGAAGTCACGGAAGAAGCCAAAGCCAACAACATAGGTTCCAATGCGTTGATGGATGCTCGCAAGGTCATGGGCATTAAAGCAAAGCATGAAGGCGGAAAAAATGGCCGATGGTTCTGGATTCCACCACAAAAAACGGTTAAAGCCTTTAACGAAGGCGAGGAGCAATAAAAAAGTAAAGTCGCGCGCGCGTATACAAAAACGGTAATTTCTTTAAGCTCTTTAACGCCTTTAGAAGCTCTAAACCATTAAAGAGCTTAAAGAAATTACCGTTTTACCTATACGCGCGAAAAGAAGAACCCGCAGGCCGACAGTGAGGTTTGTAAAATGCGCGAAATTGACGACGACCGCGCCATATTCGGCGACGAGGAGGAAGCAGCTTAGAAAGGGCGCGCAAGCAGTTTGCGGGAGCGTCGCGCTTTGGCACTCGCTGTAAATTATTTGCGCCGTCGCAATTAGGTTTTCATTGTTTGCACTAATACGAAGTAAAACGCGGCGAAAAGGAGTTGAAAAATGATGAAGAATCATTCTATTTTGCTTGATGAAAATGAACTCATTTGGTTACATGACCCAGCCCTATTTCCGTTCGTAAGACAAGGCTGGCTTGCAATGGCAGGCCGAAACCGCGCCGTCAGTTTGAGCGGTGACAGGGAAAAGGTTTTGATCGGCTACATGACGCTCAAACCCAAAGCGGAGGGTTTAGGGCAAGGCCGATTTTTCCGCAGGTTCTTCTATTTGTCGTCGTGGGATCATCAGGGAAATACAGTTGAGTATTTACCGTGCGAAAGTGTCGATCCGTTCACCGTTTCCGCAAAAATCGAAGGACAACAAACGGAAAGATGCCACATTCCGACGACACTGGAACAGCGAAAAGTAATCAAAAGCCTTTTTGCTGCGAAGAAAAAGAAGTGAGCGAACCATGACCAGAAAAGAGCGTGAATTACTCGCTACCGTCGAACGTTCTGCGCTTGCATGGGAGTTGCGCGAATTTGTGAGAGAGCAGGCCGCAGTGCGCAATTCTTCGCTTTACGTTCGTAACATTACACATCATGCGCCATGTGGACAAATCACAAAGCGGCGCGAAATTGAATGCTGGTGTTCCGGCGCGCAGTGGCTGCTCGATAAGCTCAATTCTCGCGCCGCGACCATCAACAAAGAAAGTAGCAAATGGCCGAAGACGCCGCAACAAATGGGCGTCATGCTCAACAAATTGACGCCCGGCCTTCTGCTCAAAAATGTGCGCGCGACATACTCACGGCATGAGCTTTACGGGCGATTATGGACGCTTTGGGCGGTTGAATATCTGTAAACCGTTGACACTTTAGCAGCCGCAGAGCTTTTTTCGCCGACCAAGCCAACGGGCGAAAACCTACCTTTTGAGGAGGCACTCTTAACCCATTTTGCATTTGCTCATGTTGTTTGTGCATAAATAACGCAATATTTTCCTCAATCAATGCCAATCCGTAAATGAGAGTTAGAGCTATGGGAAATAAGCATTCTACGCGGTGGCCACGCGGCTATAAGAAAAAGACCTGTATCAATGAGTGTCGTCGTCTTAGCCCACGCGAAGCACGACACACGGGCATTGCAACGGTTACAACACCCATGCCGCGCGGCGGCTTGCGGTATTGGTGTCTCTGCCCTGTGTGTAACGGGCGCAGGGGCGATCTGTTCCAACGGCCCGGCTGTGAGGTTTGGGCTTGCCGTGAGTGTCACGGTTTGACCTATAGCGAAAGGCAGCGCCGCCGCGCGCGTGTGATGAGTCCGAAAGATTGGCCAACTTTTTTACAATGGCTGCAACAACATCAGTTTGTCAAAGCATGGCTGAAATATCACAGCAAAACAGCGATCCACAAAAACGATGCAGAGCAGTTCGAGAATGCGTTGTGCGAGCTTCTTTGCGACGAATATAACGCCGAATATGCGCGCCTTAAAGAAGCTGGTCGAATACGCTGAATGAGTGCAAATAATTTCGAGAGGGTGTTTTTGCTTGAAATCGCTAAGATTTCCTTTTGACACCTGCCAGCAGGGACGCTCCTTTGTTGCTTTTTCAAATTGGCGGGAGGGTTATGCCGTGCCGTTTCGAGTACTCGATCAATCAAAATACGGCAGCCGTGTTACAATTTCCTCGTGGTTGGGCGAAGTTTCGTCATCTCCCTTGTGGAAATGTAAATTGAAATGAATGTCTTTTGTGATTATGAGTAAATTCAATGATGTGATTGAAGAAGTGGAATGGCACAATCGTATTATTCACGGTGACTGCCTGCAAGTTTTGAAGCAAATACCGTCGAATGCAGTTGATCTAATTGTGACTTCGCCACCCTACGCGGACAGCCGCAAAAGCACTTACGGCGGCATTCACCCTGATGAATACGTTCAATGGTTCTTGCCCAGGAGTGAGGAATTAAGGCGTGTTCTCAAAGACAACGGTAGTTTCATCCTCAACATCAAAGAGAAGGCGACAGACGGCCAGCGACATACTTACGTGCTTGAGTTAATACTTGCGCTCAAGAAACAGGGTTGGCTATGGACAGATGAATATATCTGGCACAAACGCAACTGCACGCCCGGCAAGTGGCCCAACCGTTTCCGCGACGCTTGGGAGCGATGCCTACATTTCACAAAGCAAAAGAAGTTCAATATGTACCAAGATGCTGTTATGGTGCCGACAGGTGATTGGGCCAAGTCACGCCTCAAGAACTTGAGCGAAACCGACAAGCGCCGAGATACTTCCAAGGTGGGTAGCGGCTTCGGCAAGAATATATCGAATTGGGTAGGCCGTGAGATGGCTTATCCAACCAATGTTTTACACATGGCTACCGAGTGCGGCAACAAAAACCACAGCGCCGCTTTTCCCAAAGAGCTACCTGCCTGGTTCATCAAATTATTTACTCAGGAGGGCGATGTAGTTCTTGATCCGTTTTTCGGTTCAGGCACGACCGGAATAGCCGCAGTGGAACTGCGTAGGCACTATGTTGGCATTGAACTGAAAGAAGATTATTACAACTTGGCCGTGGCAAATGTGGAACACGCCCGCCTGCCCGTGGAGCAAACCACGTTATTATGAATACGCCTTCACCCTATCAAGACTATTACGATTATTTGGCCGAGCACGTCATGTCGCCGTTTTACACAAGCCGCTTGGTCAAACTCAATGAGCTTAAACTCGCCAATGTTTTGAAACGCAAGAATCCATATTTGTTCAAAGCTAAGAACATAGATATTCCCAGCGATTTGGTGAAGGGCATCGTTGACGCTTATCTTTCATCTCAAGAGGAAACGATGTTCGGCAATCTGCTGGAAGGGTTTGCGATCTATGTTTCAAACAGGCTCTACGGCGGCTTCAAATCAGGTTTCAAGAGCGTAGATTTAGAGTTCGAGCGAGATAACATCTACTATATTGTGGGCATTAAGTCTGGCATAAGTTGGGCCAACGCCGACCAAATCAGAGCCATGAAAGACGGTTATAAAGCCGCCAAGCAGAGTTTGCGCGCAGCAGGCAGGACAAACGAGATCATAGCTGTTAATGGCTGCATTTACGGCAAAGACCGAAGCCCGCTTAAAACGGATGCCAGCGACTCAGACAAGACTTATTATAAATATGCAGGTCAAGACTTCTGGAAGTTCATTTCAGATGATGATCTGCTATATCAAGAAATCATTGTGCCGATAGATCAGGAAGCCAAACAAAAAGATGAGACGTTTAGAGCTGCCTATGCTGCCAAAGTCAATGAAATGACTGAGGATTTTAGCCGCAGCTTTATGACAAACCACCAAATAGATTGGTTGAAGCTTGTTGACTATGTGTCCAAAAGAGCCTAAAAAGCTGTCCAGCAAATTTTAATTCGGCTGATGCTGAGACATCACGTTAGTGCTTTATTAATGAGCTTTACTACAGTGTAGAAGTGCTGATAGTAATCACGGTTGGGTTGAGCTTGCGCCTTAAATTCGCTCAAGAAAAGTTGCTTTAACTTTCCTCTGGCATCGTTACGCTCTTTAGTGACGGCACTTGTAGCTTGCTGAACCACATCGGGATTGCCTGCATAGACTGCACTACGCACGGAATCAGGAAGCAACCCTTCAATATCGCGCTTGCCAGGAAGATTTTGACCGATGGATATGTAATGTTTTCCCTTCTCCAACTTGAGACTGCTGAAGGTAGTACTAACCTCTTGTTCACAATCAAGGTCGTGAGTTATGAAAAATTTGCCGTATTTGTCCATTATAAATCTGAGCAAGATCGTGTTTTTGAGCGTGTCTTTACCACCATATGCGAAAATTTCGCCATCGAATCTGAGAGAATTTTCCCCATGTGCAGAGTCACGGAGTAATTCAAAATACTCCTTGTCTATTGGCCCTTCGACCATAAGTATCCGGTCAGTCTTGCTAAAGAGAAGTTGCTTCCAAGGCTCAAATTCTGCATTGTCAATGCCCAGAGCAAGACTGAAAGGTTCCATCCAGCAGTCACCTTTTGTATCAACGACTTCTGTCCGTTGTGATTGTCTATTTACGGTGCAACGCTGGAGAAGAATATTCGATTCAGGCTTTGCCATCGAAAGCAAGTATGGACTATGTGTTGTAGCGATGACTTGAACTTGAAACTCTTCGGATAAATCTTGCAGAATACGGCCAAATTCGGCTTGTGCTGACGGATGAAGAAAACTTTCTGGTTCCTCGATAATCAGGACGGGCGTGATTTTATCCGAAATATCTTGTGACTCTGTAATCTTTTTTGCTTTAAATAAAGTGAGCAATATCTGAGTGCGATTGCGTGTCCCACTTCCCCAATCTTTGAGCGGAACGGAAACACTTTTGTCACCAAGTGACATATCGAATGGCAAATATTCAAGATTTACGTCGGGAACGGACAAGCTCAATTCATATTTCTCTTCGAGTTTCCCAAGTAGTTCTGTAATTTCTTTCTGATGCTGTTTTGCAAGTTTTCCGATGAATGTGTCGAATGACTTTTGCATTTTTGCAAACTTTTCTCGATCTGCGGTTGAAAACTCGCTTACAAATCCGCCGTAAGCTCGTCGGTATGGGTAACGACTGTACTCACCTGCTTCGGTTGAGTTATGGAAAAGGATTGCCCCAGAAGATTGTATTTTTTTCAATATTTCTTTGGCCGAGTACTCATCCACCTCGTCATCATTGACGTGTACGATTACTTGGTTTTCCGGCTTGAGAGCAGTTTGCTTAAGTTCTATCTTGACCTTAAGAATGTTTTTTTGATCGTCAATCGTGGCGAATCTCTCAATGAATTTATACAGACCTGCATCATTTTCTCGCTCCACTTCGATGGACATGGAAAGATTAATAGGCGCTTCGCCTTTTTCCTTATCCTTCGCCTTCCACATGGGAAAATCTTCTTTGTACGAGATAGTTTCTCCTTCACCAAACATAAAAGGAGTTTTCTCTCTCAGAATAACGCGAATGGCTCGGACAAGATTGGTTTTACCGGCATTATTTTTCCCACAGATAGCAGAGTAAGAACTTGGGAAAGATAAGCTAAGTTCGTCCAAACTACGGTAATTGCAAATTGCCAGTTCTGTGATTTTCATAATTCCTCTTCATTATACATTGCCACTCGATCAAGCTCACCTGCCGCCGCAAGCCGCAGCGAGCATAGGCTGTGCAAATTCGAGTGCTGCACCTTGTCGGCTTACTGTTAAAGACGTTAATTAGGAATATCGGCCATATTGAGATATTAAGAACAGAATGTGCTTCGCCTCCAAGCTATCAATAAGACTTTGTTGCATGAATGGTCACGGATACGATCTGCGGATAATGTTGATGTGTGAAAAGCAAGAAAACCAAAAGGCAGTATCGTATCCGCAACTGGCGGGAGTATAACGCGGCTTTGGTGAGGCGCGGAAGTTTGACGGTGTGGCTGGACGAGGCGGCGCTGGTAGGTTGGTTTGAGCAGCAGAAGAGTGGCCGACGTGGTGCTTCGCGCCTTTACAGCGACATGGCCATCGAGGCCGTTTTGGTTTTGAAGGCAGTGTATCGGCTGCCGTTGCGCGCTGCACAAGGGTTTGCTCACAGCGTGCTGGCTTTGATGGGATGGTCGTTGCCGGTGCCCCATTTCAGCACCTTGAGCCGTCGTCAAGTAGGTTTGGAGTTGGACGTGCCGTGCTTGAGAAGTGGTGGGGCGTTACATCTGGTGGTGGATTCGACCGGCTGCAAGGTTTACGGTGAAGGCGAATGGAAAGTGCGCGTGCATGGCAAAAGCCAGAGACGGACGTGGCGCAAACTGCATTTGGGTGTGGACGAAAAGACGGGTGAGATTGTGGCTGCCGTCTTGAGCAGCAACGATGTGAGTGACAGTGAGGATGTGAGTGACAGTGAGGATGTGAGTGACAGTGAGGCGTTGCCGCTGCTGTTGGAGCAGGTTCAAGAGCCGATTGCTCAACTCAGTGGCGACGGCGGCTATGACAAGGGTTCCTGTTATGAGGTTTTGCAAAAGCGGGAGACAGAACAGGAACAGGCTGTGAAAGTGACCATCCCGCCCCGGCGCGGCGCACGGATTTGGAGGCATGGCAACCGTAAAGACCAACGGCTGGCGCGTGATGAGAACCTGCGAGAGATTCGGCGTGTGGGACGCCAAAAGTGGAAGCAGCAAAACGGCTATCACCGGCGCTCTTTGGCAGAGACGGCAATGTCACGCTACAAGCGAATCGTGGGCGACAAGTTGCAGGCCAGAGACTTCCAAAGGCAAAGCACCGAAGCCTTTGTCGGGGTCTTGATGCTCAACCGAATGAACGCGCTGGGAAGGCCACGAAGTTACGCGGTCTGAAAACAAAAGTCAAAGAGTGAAGAAGCTCAAAAGCTATTCATGCAACAAAGTCTATCAATAATATAATTGACCTCACTTGAGAAGTTAGTTGGCGCACCAATACGGCAGGAAGCAAATAATTCCTCGAATACAGGTTTTGTCATACCAGAATTGAATGAATTTAGCGGAATCGACTTTTTTGTCCCCAGTTTAAAATGAGCTTCGCAAGCTGGAACATACCGTGCTTTGTCATTTTGGCGGGCACAATAATAACTACCACACCAACCACTCAAACGCTTAATATGTGTCTCTGCAAGCTTGTTTTGGCATGGCAGAGGGCAAGCTTTAATTAGATTTTCTAATTGAGGAACATCAACTTTCACAATATCGTTATCGTCGGGACTTTTGTATTGTACAATCCCGAATTTTATTCCTTCCATCGTATAAATTAAGTCCCCACCTTTGATGTCACTCAAACGGACGCCCGTTTGATGAAGCACCCTTGTCTCAAATACCACACCATTAACTTGATGCAGAACTGGCTCACTCGGTTTTGTCCCAAAGTGATCTGAGTAGACCAAATCCTGCTCAAATGGATGAAATGCGTTTCGCTCCTTTTTTCTTCGACATCGAAGAGGACTTGTTGTCCCTGAACAATTGCACCAATCTGCACATTGATGTGCTCGATCAAATCCGACAGTTCCTCTCTATTCATACCTATCATAGTTTAGCGAAAGACCTACGAAACACGTCAGGGTTGCACGCAGCAAGAGAACTCCTTATCGTACGCCTTGTTTGCTCATAATCCTATTCCAACCTCGCGAATACCTGTGATAATCTGATGTCGAATGCATCTGATAACTTCTTGGCAGTTTCAATACTCACAGTTTTTTCGCCACGTTCAATAGCACCAATATACGTCCGATGTAATCCACATTTATCGGCAAATGCTTCTTGTGACAAACCTGCTTCGAGACGAAGTTGACGAATGACCACCCCAAATTTTTTAACAATTGGCGCATTTCTCACCCCCTACACATTAAAAAATTGCATACTAAAGCTCTACATTCTAAAGATAGCACAAGTCCTTTTTTGACATTGAGAAATAAGGCTAATTACTCAACTGTAGGGAGAACAATGCAAATTTTCATCGCCCGAAACAACGAAGGACATGGCCCTTACACGTTAGAGCAAATTCAGGCTTATCTTGATTCCGGCCATGTGCATGGTTCTGATCTGGCATGGCACAAAGGGCTTCAAGGCTGGATTCCTTTGGCGCAAGTTTCGGGCGTTCGAGTTCCTCAAGTTTTGACAATACTGCCGCCGCCACCCGTATCTTTGCCCAAACCAGCGCCTTTACCTACACCCACACTTCAAGCGATTGATAAAAAGCCTGCGTTTAATTTCAACAATGTTGTGAAATGGGTTTTGGTCAGTATCGGAACAATGGTAGTTATGACAATGTTTATTGCTGTGTTTTTTGTCGGTTCATCAGATAATCCAATATCTTCGACCAATGTTGTAAAAGCTACAGCTAACCACATAAATTCATCTGAGCAAAAGAAACAAAAAATTGTCCCGGCTCCTGTGCTTAGAAAAATAAGTCGCAAAGAGCGGCGTGTAAGAATGCGAGCAGCGGCCTTTGACGTGCCTTCATTGCTTGGCAAAAAAATCAGCTATCTCAGAGAAATATTGGGACACCCTGATGAAGAAGATAAAGATGAGGAAACCAGAAACGCCTCTCTTGGCATTGACAACGCCACAATGATGTGGACAAAGAAACGTTGGAACTTATTAGTTCATTACAAACTTGACGATAAACGTGTTTATGAATGCTTCATCAGCCCCGGAGACGACAGTACAACGAAAGATAAGGCGGGGTTGCTCCAAGCCAGCAATGTTGAAGAAAATTCTCCCCTCTATGCAGTCAAATTTATTGGTGAGCTTGGCTCAAATGAAGACTTTATGGGTGTAGAGATCAAGCCCATGACGACGGCTATTGCAGCCGAAGAGAAGCAGAAGGCAAACGCGAATTGGGCACAGGCGACTGGCCATCTCTGGGAAGGAACCAAGCTTTACTTTGGCGCGGGACACGGCTACATTGGGCAGATTGTTGAGATGAATGACAATTACACTTCTCCACTCACTGGCACCAACTTTCGCGGCTTAAAAGTGCGCTTTCCAGATGGTAACGAAGAATGGAAAGACCGCGACGCCATCATTAGCAATGACAACTGGATGGTGGATTTGAACCAAAAATAATCCGCGAGCGAACCATTTTGCAAATAATTTGAAAGGGTGTTTTGACAAAAATCGCTAAGGATTTCCTTTTGACACCTGCCAGCAGGAGCGCTCTTTTATTGTTTTTTCAAATTGACGGGAGGGTATGCCGTGTCGGTTCGAGTACTCGATCTGATTGGTTAGACTGCAACGCATGAAACATCGAGTACTCGTCTGTGCGCTCGCGCTGCTTTTTCTTCCTCTGACACTTTCAACGTCTCACGCCGCGACGTGCTACGGTGATGCGAATTGCAAAGCCTGCAAAACGTGCCGAGCGTGCGGCTATTGTGCAAAGCGTGGCGGAACGTGCGGTATCTGCGCACGCGCTGCAAAAACTGGCAACGTTTCCAACCCTCCCACCCGACAAGAGAAAGGGACAAGTGGCCACTCACAGCTACAACGCAGCCGCGCACCTCAGTTGGTCGTTATGGCTACCTTTACCGGGCGCGTTGTTGGCGTGAGCGACGGCGATACAATCACTGTGTTGAATGGAAAGCAGCCGATCAAAGTGCGGCTTTGGGGCATTGACGCGCCGGAAAATGCGCAAGCCTTTGGCAGCGTTGCGAAGCAATATACAAGTGTCGCGTGCTTTGGCAAAACGGTTACGGTCTATCCGCAAGCGGTTGATCGTTACAGGCGCACTGTGGCTGTCGTGTATGTTGCCAAACGCGGTTGTCTCAATTATCTGCTCGTGAATGAGGGTATGGCGTGGCACTACAGCAAATATACAAGCAATGAGAAGTTAGCGCGGTATCAGGCCGCAGCGAAAAGCGCCCGACGCGGATTGTGGCAGGACAAAAATCCCACGCCGCCTTGGGATTTCCGCAGAAGCAAGCGCCGGTAAAATCAACTTTTTTGTTCATCACTACTATCTAATAATGCAACTTTAAACTCGCGGTAGATGGCTAAAGGCCGCATGAGCAGTTCTGACCGCGCATTGCTCTCGAAAAACATCTTGTCAAAGGCTGCTGATCGTTTAAACAGACCTCTTACCGGGTCTCGCAAAGACGGGTTTTCTTCCTTTTGCGCCTGCGCTTTCATCCGTTCGACCAGAGGAACCAACGGATCATTTACTTCTACTGTTTGCACCTCGCCGCTTACATCGTTTTCGGTGGCGAGCGTATTAATTTCGGGAGTTGCTGGAAGTTTCTCAGCTTCCTCAACCTCTGGAATCTTGGTTCCTGGCACATAAGTTATTTGTCCGACCATCACCCACTCTGCGGCTATAAAATTGCCGAAAAGAGCACGTAAATAATCCGGATTGAGGCGCAAAAATTGACGGTCTATAATGCCTCGAAAAACGACTTCGCTGTCGTCCGGAACAATAGTAATTTCAAAACCGTTTGGATAAAAGAAATCGAACCAACTTGCAAAGTAATCCAACAATTTCTGATCGAGTAACAAATTGCTGCCTTTCTGCACCAGCCTGACTACTTCAGTCGCCTCCAACAAACCCGAAAACACGGCTTTTTGTTTTTGTAGCTCCGTTTTTTCTGGCCCCTTGGCCGTGCGCATTTGGCGCTCTATCGTTTTCAGATAGTCATGCTTCTCCAAGATAATTTTAACGTTTTCATCATTGCTTATAGCTGCATAGGCGATGGCTTCGGTTAGTTGATTGAACTTTTGAGTAAAGTCGCGGATTCGGTTGTAGTCTTCAATTTCAACCTTACCGCGAACTTTCACAAGAAAGGCGCTACTGATTTGGTCTATATTTTCTTTGTCAAGACTTTTAAGTTGAGTGACCGCTTTGCCTACACGCTCTTCAAAGCGGTTGTAAATATGGTCATGGAGTATTCTGTTTTTGGTTTGGGAAGATGCTTCTACGACCTCTGTATCCAAGGCATCTCCAACTGCTTTTTTCAAACTGCCGGAACTGCTTCTGTCTGTGTCTTGGTTGCTGAAGGATTCTACAATTTCCTCTACAACGCCCTCGAAAACTTGGGAGTAAAGCGAGTACAGGTTGTCAGTATCGAGATACATGAAGTCACGAACAGTTTTAGAGGCCATTTTGCTTGGTTTCCTTGATTTGCGATTGAACGCGCGCGCGCTTTTCCATGAACTCGATACGTCGCTCTATATATTCTATTTGCTTGCGCCGTAACAACGCTTCAGCAACGAATATCACGACAGATACTCCTGCCGAACAGGTCACAGCGGTTACGATTTCAATAACATGAACTATTGGAGTTTTCATGCTCTTCCCTGCACTTTGGCCACGAAAAACCTACACAAAGCACTCGCTGGGATATATACAATAGCAAGCCAAATACCGCCTTGATGAAGACCTTGCCGCAGGCTCACATCACTTTTATCTATTTGACTATCGTTTACGGTGTATAGCAGAACTCCGTAGAAAACTGCAGAAACAAGAAGTCCTAAAAGCGTGACCCAAAACATCATGCTCCAAAGCAAATCTTTTTGCATGTCCTTTTTCGTGTTCACTATATCGGAGAGGCTTGTAACAGTAAGAACTACTATTAAAAATAGCAAATCAGTAGATTTAGACCAATCAACAGGCTGATTCTTTAAGTGGAATAAAATCCAGACAATTGCCAAGGGAAGCAAGGGAAGCACAACATTTACCATCGTCCAACCAAGTAGGTTGACCGCAATAGATACACCTTTAGATTCTTCCTCTGCGTTCAACGGCGGGTCTACTGAATTGGTCAAGTGCCACTTCCTTGTGCAACTGCCTTACGTTTTTCCCAACGTCGGGCTTGCGCCTCTGCGATGCGCGCTTTGTGTTCCTCTGACAGCGCAGAACCTTTGGGCCGACCGCCACGACCTTTAGCACCTTTCCGATCTTTATAGCGTGTTGGCTGGTATTCCTTCACCGATCTCGCTGTGAGTGCGACGCGATTCAACGCGCTCACAGCCTCTAAGCGTCCTTCTGCAATGGCTTTATAAATTGTCGCTTGCGTCACGCCCTTGAGCTGCGCGACTTGCGCCGCTGTGAACAGGTGCGCGTCTTCGTTTTCGGCATTAAGAGCGCCGACAAAGTGCTTCTTTCCATTTATCACAACTTCGTATGCCTCTCCGCTGGCAGCCATTTACCGCGCTCCCGTCAACCTTGATTCGTTTCTGCCGTGCTTAATTATACTGGCGTCACTATACTCAAAGAGTTGATAAAAAATAACTTATTGTGTATAATTAAAGTGCGCCTTCGTTCGGACGCATAAACCATAACTTTAGGAGCGACGGCATGATTAGCAAACCAATAAACCGCAAACCAATTAAAGAAGAGTTGCGCGCCGTGTTGTATGGCCGCGTGAGCGATGCATCACAGGTAGAGGGAACAAGCCTTGCTGAACAGCACGCGGCTTGTACGACTAAAGCCCAGCACCTTAACGCACAGGTTGTAGGTTATTATGAGGACGCCGGAGTGAGCGGCGGTTTGTATCTTGCGCGGCCTGGCATCCAAGCGGCGCTGGCCGATCTGGAAAGCGGCAAAGCCAATGTGCTTATCATTGCCAAGCTCGACCGCTACAGCCGCGACCGTGAGCATCAGACGGCTATTAAGAAGCGCGTTGAATTAGCGGGCGCACGTTTGATATTTTGCGATGTTGATTTTGCCGACACGCCCGAAGGCGATTTACAGTTTGGGATTTTGGGCAGTTTTGCAGAATACGAGCGCAAAGTGATTCGTGAAAGGTGCATGAAAGGCGCGCGTCGGCGTGCGCTCGAAGGCATACAGACAAAAACAGCGTTTGCGCCTTTTGGTTACTACATTCCTAACAAGAGCGACGTATTTCTTGGTGCTTACGCAGGCGATCAATACGGTAAGTACCAAATCGTTGAGGAACAAGCTGCAATTGTTCGCTCTGTTTTCGAGAAGATCGAGAACGGCGATTCTATGCACGCCGTCGCGCGTTGGCTCAACGAACAGGGAACCGCTACGCCGCGCAACGGCGAGTACTGGCGTTGCTCCACACTCAAGCGCATCATTAACAACCCAGTCTACAAAGGCAAAGCGCCGTATGGTCGGCATCAAAAGTTTCACGATGAGAGCCGCTTAAAAGAAGGTTTCAAACAGCCCTTTGTCTTGCGTGAGCGACCGGCAGAAGATTGGATTTATATTGATTGCCCTGCTCTTGTATCTGAGAAAACTTGGGACGTGTGCCAAGAGATTTTGCAAGGTAACAAATCACGGCATGGCGGACGACCAGAACGCCGATACACTCTTTCCGGCTTGTTACGTTGCCCGAAGTGCAACCGCACCATGCACGCGACAAAGCGAATTAAAAAACGCTCACCCGGCCAAATCGCCAAGGGGTCTGGCAAACACCCTTATCTTGATTACCGCTATGCGTGCCGTGATTCACGACCAAGCCGTAATACAGGCGGCTGCCAATGCAATGCTCGCAACTATTCAGGCAACAAAGCTGAGCGTTGTGTGTTTGAGGCAGTTAAATACGCCGCACAGCAAACCGAAACTACCGCTGCTGCACTGCAAGCATTTTACAATGCCAAACGCACCGATTTTTCTGCCAGTGAGTACAACGAACTTGAACGAAAGCTAAAAGAACTGGAACGGCGCGAGGGGGCGACCATCGAGGCGCAGATTCGCGGGCTTACGATTGGCGCAAATGTCTCTGTTTACGAAGACATTTTGCGGCAAATCGCCAAACAGCGCACCGAAGCCAAGCACAAGCTTGAAGAAGTCGCTCAGCAGCGCGTGAGCGTTACAGATGCCGATTGCATGGATGCCGCGCAAATTATTTCACAGGCATTGCAAGCCGTCGAAGAAGTATTTGAAGTGCCGGAATTAACGGACGGCGAAAAGCGTGATTTTTTGGCGCGCGTTGTGGACAGTGTATATCCAACCGACGATCTTGAAACTTACGCCGTCAACCTCAAACCATTCACACACGATGCTTTAACTGTTGCGAATGTTAGCAGATTGTGTCCACCGGCAGCAGCGACTTCGAGCGCGCGCTTGACGCTTTCCTGACCTTTGACATCCGACCAATCGGCTTCGCATGGAGCGCGTTCCAGTTCTTCTTGCACGGGCAACGGTGCCAATGGTTCACGATTGCCCTGCGCCAAAAGCTCGACTGCATCGGCCAAACTCTTCACCGGAAAAACGCGCAACCCGTCCACTAAAGCCGCTTCGCGCGCGTTCGCTTCAGGCACGAAAAAAGCGTCCTTGCCAGCATCGCGCGCACCAATTGCCATCGGCAAAACGCCCGCCACAGGACGCACACTGCCG
Source organism: Abditibacteriaceae bacterium (assembly GCA_965277285.1). GTDB lineage: Bacteria > Armatimonadota > Abditibacteriia > Abditibacteriales > Abditibacteriaceae > DASVUS01. The sequence continues at coordinate 2,175,769 of OZ255721.1, forward strand.
TCCAAACTCAGTTCGCCCACAGCAGCAAAGTTCGCAAAATGATCGTTGAGAATTTGCTCGTCGCCCAACAGCGTTCCCAGCGCAACGGGCAAATCGAAAATCGGGCCTTGCTTTTTCGTATCGGCAGGCGCCAAATTGACCGTGATGCGACGCAAAGGCCATGTGTAACCGCTATTTTTGACAGCCGCGCGGACGCGCTCGCCACTTTCGCGCACGCTCGCGTCCGGCAAGCCGACAATCGCAAACGATTGAAAGTTGGACGACACATCGACCTCGACGCGCACCACATACGCGTCCACGCCCAAAACCGCCAGAGAATCAACACACGCTAACATCAAAACCCACTTCGCGCCGCACACCGCGACGACCTTGAAATTAAACCTTGCACATCGAGTACTCGAAATCGCTCTTTTCTCGTGCAATCTGATCTGAAAACCAATTGGAACACGGCGGCTCCGCCGACACAGATTGAACAGATAAGCACCGATTTTCTTCAGTGTTAGTTTGATTTCGATCCGTGTTCATCCATGTCCGAAAACTGTGTCAGCGAAGCCGCTGTGTCCTATTTCCCATAAATTCAAAACACGCGCGCGCCGCGACTACGACTGGCAACGGCTTGATAATCGAAAGCATTGATGTGCAACTGCAAGCGCGGTTTTTGACCATGCGCGCCCATCCAGACTTCGACGACATCGAAGCGACAAGGCGTTTCGTGCAGCTGATAAATCGAAACATAAGCGTTCGCCAAACGCGAAATCTGGCGCTGTTTGCTGCGCGTGACCGCTTCCTGTGGCGCGCCGCGTTCATTTGAAGAGCGCGTTTTGACTTCGATGAAACACAAAATCTTGCCCTGCCACGCAATACAATCGATCTCACCTCGCAAGGCGCCATCCGCTTTTCCGTCGCGTTGGTTGGAACCTTCCTTCTTGCCCGGGCGCCAATTGCGCTGCACGATGCGAAAACCACGTTCGGCGAGAAAACGCGCGGCTTCGTCCTCGCCCTGCTCGCCACGCCGATACGCTTGCTGCCCTTGATCGCTCGTTTGTTCCATCACGTTGTTGACACACCTTATATTCTTCACTATTCTTGCGGTTACCATATCAAAAATTCAACAAAAGTGCGACGTAGCGAAAATCGAAATTTACGGTTTTCGCTGCGTCGCTTTTTTACGTCTTCTTACAGCTTGGTATTGATGAATTTCAACGAGGTGTCGGCAAGGCGTTGGCGGCGTTTGATGCAGCACTGGCGGGAACATTCGCTGTGGCGCGCGCTGTTGTGACCGAAGTGACCGTCGCGTTTCGCGTTGTTGTCGCAGGCGCACTGGTGACGCTTCGAGTACTCGATGTCGTGTTTCGCGTGGTCGCTGTCATTTTCGACCGCTTGGTCGTTGCACTCGTTCCGGTTACCGGGCCGATGACACCGGGCGTGCCCGTTGAAGACGTGCCGGTATCAATGGATGAGGTATCGCTGGGCGAAGTTACGGTGCTGTTGGCAATGATCGGCGTGCCGCGCTGTGGGATGGCAACGCCCAGGCCCCACAAACCAAGTGGCTTAATGTTCGGCTTGAAAACTTTTTTACCACTTAACGGATCAAAAACTATAATAGTCGGTTGTTTGTGATCGACAAAGGTTTTGGCGAACTCCTCATCATCGAGCCATTTTTGCACATCAATCGAGGTCGCGCCATAAAGATCGACCACCGCGTAACCCGTGTGAACCAGCATCCGGTTGAGGTTCCACTGGACGCCAGTAGAAGCGCTTGCGCCGGTTGTGCTCGGGCTGGCTGGTCCAGGCGTGAAGTAAATCTGCACCATGCGATGCGAATCGAGATCGACAGGAAATTTCGGATCGACTTCAACCGTCAGATTTTCTTTGCCATCGACCCATTCATGTACTTTGTTGACCGTATATTGCCAACCAGGTTGACCAGGCCCGGGCGCGACAATGCCCGCCAAGCGGACAGTTTCTGCCACAGGCGACGGTGGTGGCACGGCGCTGCCAGCGACAGTTTTGGCACCGACGGTTCTGCCGCTGGCAATTGTTGGCACACCTTGAATCGTCAACAATTCGCCGGACGTGATGCTGGTCACGCGGTATGTGCCGGGCAGTGGCAGGCCTTTTGTGATGTTGTCGGCGGGGTCGAAAACCGGCAGCGTCGGTTTCTGCGTGACGGGCGGCGGCGGTTCTTTATGCGGTCCCTGCAAAAGGCTGCAGCCTGATAAAGCGGAAATGCAACACGCTGTCGCCAACCAGCCGCAGGCTGTCATCCAAAAAGTTGGCGAAAAGCGGTGCGACGCTCGAAATTCACGTTGCGAAAAGGCTGTCATCAAACGTTCTCCAGTCTGAAAATCTGCAAAGACACCGGCGAACAGACGAGTCAATTGCGGGAATACGTCCTATTTTATCTGTTTCCGCACCGTTCATGTTCGATGCAAGCGCGATTCCTTCAAACACCTTGCGCTATCGAGTACTCGATGCGCGCTCTCGCAACCATTATTCGTTCACCAGCAATTCGCGGGCGTTGCGCATCACGATGCGTTCGCGCTGCAATTTGCCAATCGTGCTGTCGCGCAGCATTCCCATGGCGGCGGCGGGATGCAAGCGTCCCCAATCCGAACTCCACAAAACGCGGCGCTCGCCCAAAGTCGCCACCGCTTGCGCGATCACGTCACGTTCGCACCATTGTGCGCTGGGCAAAAACGACAGGTTCAACACATCTTTTATCGCAGGTGGCGCATCGCTGGTCAAGGCTTCGCTTTGCGGCGACAACAAAAAACGCAAAGTATGAAACTGGCGCGCCACGCGAATCGCCGCCGCCAGGGTCGCGGGCGACGAACACGTCACCAAAATCGGCTTGCCGTAGCGCCGCAAGGCATTCACAACTGTCAAACCGCCCGCGCTGTCAATGGCGTCGCCGTCGTGCGATTGCTCGAAGCGACTGCCGACCCATTGAGTTTTCATCAGGTAGCGCCGCGCTAATTCCTGCGACAAATCCGGCTGATGCACCGACAGTTCGAGCCAGCCTTTGAATCGCGCATCGGTTTTGAGAGCGTCCGCCAAACGCGCGTTACCACCGTTCAAATCGGTGACGGCTTCTTCCGACGCGAGGCACAGCGCCTCAATATCGAACTGACTGGCATACGCCGAGGCCGCTTCAATGCCCGGCGGACGACAACCCAGCGTTTGCGCGCTCACTCCGAAATGTCCCTGCAAATCGATTAAAGGCATGAGAACTCGAATACGGAATGATGAATACGGAATGATGAATATCGAGTACTCGAAACTGAAAAGCCGTCGTTCGAGTTCAATGTTTTCTGATTCATCATTCCGTATTCATTATTCATCATTTGGTCAAAAGTTGTTTCAAATTGCCGCCCAGAACGAGCGCTTTTTCTTCATCTGACAGCGACGACGCCAGAATCGGGCCAATCGCGGCAGACAAATAACGCAACGGCGAATAAGACGCAAAAACCATTTTCTGCACGCCGCCGGGAACGTTGTCGCGGATCGCCTCGAGCGCGCCGGGCGCCAAAAGTGCGGCAGTTTCGACATAAATCGTCGTGTCGCCGCGCATCACGGAAATCGTTTCGCCCAACTGCGCGGAACCAACGCCCGCCAGCAAAATTGGAATCTTAAAATCTTTCACCAACGCTGCCACTTCGCTCATCGCGCCGGCGCGTGTGGTCGTGACCGCGACCGGAACACCCAATTCGTCGCAGCGTTTGAGCACGTCTCGAAATGGCGCGAGGTTCAGCGGCCAGCCCTGGCGTTCGGGGAAAAAGCGGAACAAGCGAAAACCTTCGCCAGCGCGCTGTTCGGCTTCTTGCAGACACTCGGGAAAAGCGCGCGGATCGAGCGTCGCCACCGGAAATAATTGCTGCGGATGCTGACGCGCGATGTTGATCGTTTCCACATTTCCCTGGCGATAATCGTGAAAAATGCCGACCGTCGAAGTCGCCAGAGAACGCACAATGCCGTTGCTTGTCATGCCCGAGAGGAGCGTTTCAACCGACAAATCGGCGGCGTGCTGCGGCCACGGCCCGAACAAAGTGCAAGCATCTAAAATCGCGTAGTTGGCCATGAGAAAAGTGGTCGGTGGGCCGTTGTCCGTGGCCGGTTATCGAGTACTCGAAAGCGTCCGAGGAGCGCGCAAAACTTAAAAGCAAAATCGTGAAAAGTTGCAGTGATTATAGCAAGAGTGACGAAAAAACGCGCGGTGGCACTTTCATTCTACAAAACAGCGGGGTGAATCGCAGACATCAGGTTGCTAAACGCTTCGATCTGGTTGCGTTCCGCACGTTGCACGGTTTGATAACGCGGCTGCCAACCCGTCGTCTGCAAATTGAATTTCGCAAACGTTCCCGTCACATTGGACCCGCGGCGTGACAAGTAAAACATCATCAAAGGCTGCGCGAAATCGTGCTTTGCGAGTACTCGAATCGCGCGAAAAAGCTGCGCCAGTGAAACGTTGAAAAATGGCGGGTCGCAGATAATAACGCCATACTTTTCGCCCGTCCATTCAGGCCGATACAAATCGTAGGAACGAAAACCCGCGATATCCGCAAAACGCGGATCGCTATCCAAAATGCGCGTTTCGATTCCACGATTCACCAATTTGCGCCCCAGCATTGGGCAACACAAACAACACGGCAATGCGAAATTGTTTTCCATTACGAAATCGGCCAAATGCGCAATTGTCGCGTCGTCGAAAAAGTATTGTTCGTTCTCGTGAAGTTCGTACATTAATCAAATTAACGAACCCCAAGCGTCAGGGCGGGGCTGAAATAACTCTCACTTCAGCCCCACGCTGACGCTTGGGGTTCTGGTTGCATCAAGCCACGCGCAAAACTTTGTTCTTCGCAATACCCAATTTTTCGCGCCAGCGTGGAGCAATTCGCGCACGCACATGAACGCGCGGCGCCTGTCCATCTTTGCCTTCGCTCCAATCTTCGCCCAAAATGCGCCCGTGATGCGCCAAATCGGCCAGCATCTTTCCAGTTTCGAGCGCCGCAGCGTCCAGCGAAAGCGCGATTTCCTCATCGCCCGCTTCCAATGTTTGCTTCATTCTTTCGCGCAAAGCGTCCAAGCCTTCGCTGGTCAAAGCGGACGTAAAAATCGCGTCGGGATGACGAAAACGCAGAACTTCGCGCGCTTCGTCGTCCAGCAAATCGCACTGATTCAAGACCAAAATTTGCGGCGTTTGCGCGACTTTCAATTCTTCGAGTACGCGACGCACCGAAGTCAATTTGTCGTCCAGTTCTTTGTCGGCGGCGTTTCCGACCAGAAGCAGGAAATCGGCGTCGCGCACTTCGGCCAAAGTCGAATGAAAACTTTCCACCAGATAATGCGGCAACTTGCGTACGAAACCGACGGTGTCGCTCAATAAAACATCGCGCCCGCCGCCCAATTGCACGCGCCGCGTCGAAGCGCCCAAAGTCGCAAAAAGTTGGTCGGCAACCAGAACGCCATCGCCGGTCGGACGACTGAGCGCATTCAACAACGCGCTTTTGCCGACGTTGGTATAACCGACCAGCGCGCCGGTTTCGTAATCGCGGCGCGAGGCGGACGCAATGGCGTTTTGCTTGCGGATTTCGCCCAGTTGTTTTTCCAAAAGCGCCACGCGTTCTCCGGCCAGGCGGCGGTCGGTTTCGAGCTGCGTTTCGCCCGGGCCGCGCAAGCCGATGCCGCCGCCGATACGCGATAAGTGCGTCCACATTCGCTTCAATCGCGGCAGTTGATAGCGCAGTTGCGCCAGTTCGACTTGCAATTTCGCCTGTCGCGTTTGGGCGCGTCGCGCGAAAATATCCAAGATCAGTTCGGTGCGGTCGATGACGCGCACTTTGAGAATATTTTCCAGGTTGCGGCCTTGCGCGGGCGAAAGTTCGCGGTCAACCACCATCACATCGACGTTTTCGCGCTCGCAAATCTGCTGAATTTCCTCGACTTTGCCTTTGCCGAACATCGTCGCGGGATGCGGCTTGTCGCGCTTTTGCGAAACGTTGCCGACGACAACGGCATTGGCCGCTTCGCACAAACCCGCCAGTTCTTCCAGCGAAGATTCGTCGTCTTCTTGAGAACTCGCGGCGGCGTTTTTCTGAGATCGAGTACTCGAATCGTCGTCTAAGAGAAGTTGCGCCAGAAGCGCGCGTTCGGGTTCGACGTGCGTGGAAATCAGGCCGCTCTCGTCGCGCGTTTGCGCTTCGTCTTTGCGCGAAGCCAGCGGGTTGTGCTGCTGCACTTTTTCTAAAATGGCGCGCTTGGTGTCTTTCATACAGAAAACCTCAACAAAACGAAAAAGGATGAAGGATGAGAGATGAAGAATGAAAATCGGCTTCATCCTTCAAGTTTCATCCTTCATCCTTCAAGAAATGGGCCGTGCTGGGGTCGAACCAGCGACCTTGGGATTAAGAGTCCCCTGCTCTACCGACTGAGCTAACGGCCCGAAAATTTGCCTCTGCGTCAAATGAACCTTTCCATTTATACCTGAAAGAAGAACGCTTTGCAACCATCTTTTGCAATCATCTAAAGAACCCGCACGATGAACTATCACCTCAAACTGAATCAACGCTTGGCTTTACGCAGCGCAGCAACGTGCGATACCTGCTTTGTCCTTGGGGAAAATTGGCGCCCGCTTCGTGCCAGACTTTTTCGGGATTCAAGGTCGTCAGACGGACGCGTCGCTGATTGAAATAATCGCCCTCAAGATCAGGGTTTTCGCGCCACTCGTAATCGCCGATAACTTCAACGACCAGCTCGCGTTTTCCTGTACTCAATATCACCAATTCGCCTTTTTGCATGGTGACATAAAAATCCCACAAACTTGGTCCCATAGAAGCGGCATTTGGATACTTTGGGTAAATGGGATGCGCACGCAGAACCGCTTTAATCTCTTCAGGAGACTGAAAGTTGTAGGTTCGCAAATCTCCAATTCGACCCCAGCCAATCGCAATGCGCTCGTTTTTGCGCATCCATTCCAGCGCGCCTTTTGGGTTCTCGTGATGCGTCATCAATCGCCACGTATTCATAATTTTCCTCGCTTGTGCCAATGGTAGCACAGCTTTCGTTACAATAACTTGCGACTTTCCATTCGAGTACTCGATTCCTTATGACAACAGACAACACAACAAAAATTACCACGATTCTCTTCGACATGGACGGCGTGATCGCCGATTCCGAACCGCACTGGAGCCAGATCGACACCGAACTTTTGGCGCGTTACGGGCACCTCTACACCGACGAGCACAAGCGCAACGTGATGGGCAAAAGTTTCCCGCGCTCTTCCGGCTATTACATCGAAACCTTTGGCCTGCCGATGACAATTCAAGAACTCACCGATGAACGCAAAATCATCGCTCTGGGCTATTACACGACGCACATCCAACCGTTTGAACACGCGGTTCGAGTACTCGATTGGCTGCGCGCGCATAATTTACGCATTGGATTAGCGACCAGCGCCGACAGTTCCATCGCTTTTCCCTTTCTTGAACGTCACAATTTGCGTGAAAAATTCGATGCGCTGACAACTGGCGAGGAAGTGACGCACGGAAAACCGTCGCCTGATATTTATTTGCTGGCCGCGAAAAAACTGGAAGCCGCGTCGCAAAACTGCTTGGTCGTGGAAGATGCTTTAGCGGGCGTGCAAGCCGGAAAAAGCGCGAGTATGCGCGTCGCCGCAATTCCCGATGCGCACTTTGTCAACCCGCAAGATTACGTTGGATTTGCCGATTTTCTGTTGGATAATTTGGGCGAATTACCGACGCTGATCGAAAAACTGAACGCTCAAAAATGAAGCGCAGGGAAGCCAAGACGTGGAGAAACGAATCGAGAACTCGAAACTGCCAGTTTGTCATTCGGAGAGCGTGTATAGGAAAGGCCAGAAAACAACAAAAACACTGAAAAGTAACACTTTGTCATTCTGAGCGCAGCGAAGAATCTTATTGCAGTTAGATTCTTCGCTGTGCTCAGAATGACAAACTGGCAGTTTCAAGCGTTTTCTGGACTTTTCTCGACTTTCTATATAGCCTCTCAGAACGACAGAGATACTTTACTGGTGTTTCGTCCAGTCAACACCGTCTCAAAGTGACTCACTGTTACTTTCGAGTACTTGATTCTCTTTTCTCCTGGTGTTCTTTGTGTCTCGGTGGTTCATTTTTCAACCGTGTTCAGCACTTCGACGATTTCATCGACGCGGCTTTTCCAACTGTGTTTTGCGGCTTCGTTTTGGCGGGCTTTGATTTGTTCATCGTCATCGCTGGCGGCTTCTGCGACGGCGGCGCGGCAGGCTTCGATGAAAGCGTCTTTGCCGGAAGCGATGCGGCACAAGTGCGAAAAATCGCGGAATCCCGCCAGATTGGTGCTGACAATTGGCTTGCCCGCAGCGAGATATTCCCACAACTTCAAAGGGTTTAGGCTTTCCGTGAAAGGCGTTTCGACGTGCGGCACAATCGCCACATCGAACTCGGACATGACTTGCGGAACTTGCGCGTGTGGCACCACGCCACGCAGTTCGATGTTGCCCTGTGTTTTGAATTTCTCGGTCGTTTCGGGCGGCAACATATTCGGCCCAACCAGCAAAATGCGGCCTGCGGGAAAGGCGCGCGCCAATTCGAGTACTAAATCGACATCGACGCGATCTTCGTGCAACGTTCCCGTGTAGCCGAAAACCGGCGCATTTTTGTCGGCGCGCCGTGCATGATCGACTTCGCTGTAGCGTTCGGTATAAACGCCGTTGGGAATCAGGGAAATGCGCCGCGCGAGCGGTTTTTTCACGTCGTAAAGATACTGCGAGACGACGATAACGGCATCGGCGCGGCGGCACAGCGATTTATCCTGCCACGTCACCAGTTGTTTTTCGCGCGCCGATTGCGTGAACTGCGTCCAATCGTCGCCAATGTCATAAATTACGGCGCTTTCGCCCATGCGTCCCATCATGTGCGCCGTGTAATGCGGGTTCGTCCAGAAAATCGGCTTTGTGATGCCCAGCTTTTTCGCGGCGCGCGCAATGTACCAACGCGCCAATTTTTCGTTCAACAAGCGGCAAGCGGAAATCGTGTTCGGCAAAAGTTTGGGCGGCTTGATGACGTGGATGTTGGGCGATTCGGGGACATCGGCGGTTTTCTCGAACAAAGCGCGCCAGTTCCGCTTGCGGATCGCGTGCGAAATATCGCGCGACAGGCCGACATAAAGCAGTTTGTTTTCGGGAAAACGTCGCGCCAGTTCCGCTGCGACGGGCTGATTGCGCCGCCACATATCGTCCCAGTCTTCCATTGCGACAAAGATAAAATCAGGCATAAAAAGTCGGATTCGAGTACTCGATTACGGTTTCGTTGGTTGCAAAACCGAATCATAGATTTCCAGATATTGCTCGGCGATGTGCGGCCATCCAAAGTTCTGCGCGCGCTCACGTCCAGCTTCTCCCAAGCGCAGACGCAACGCTTCGTCGTTCGCCAAGCGTGTCATTTGCGCCGCGAGATCGGCCACGTTGCCGCCTTCAAACAAAAGTCCCGTTTGATCGCGCAAGACGATTTCCGGCACGCCGTCCACATTCGCCGCGAGAACCGCTTTGTCCGCGATCATCGCTTCCAAGTTGACAATTCCCTGCGGTTCCTGGCGCGACGGCAAAACGAAAAACGTGCAGCCTTTGAAGAGGGAAACCGCCGTCGGACGCTCTGCGCGGCCCAAAAACAAAACTCGTTTTTCCAGCCCGCGCTCGCGCACCAGAGTTTCCAAGCGCTCGCGCTCGGCACCTTCGCCGGCCAGCAAAATATCGTAATCGTTCAACTTCGCCTGCGCGAAAGCTTCGATTAAAAGGTCGAAACCTTTGTTTGGAACAAGTCGGCCAATGCCCAGAATATAAGGTCGCGGATGCGCGTACGGTTTTGCGCCGTCAAAATCCGTCGTTTCGATGCCGTTGTAGACGACGCGCGCGCGTGTGCCGAAAGGCGTGCCGAAAAACTGCTCCAAGTCTTCCAGCGTGTGGCGCGAACACGCGGTGATGAAGCTGGCGCGACGCAGCAAAGCGCGCATCGTCGCGTTCATAAACGGCGAACGCTGATACAATCCCGTTGCATCAATGGTGCGTTCGCCTTGCGTCGTCACGACAAGCGGCAAATGAGTCGTATCATATGCCAACTGCGCGTAATAACCGTTCGAGCTGACGCATTGCACATGAAGCAATTCCGTTTCGTGCTTTTTTAATGTGCTCAGGATTTCGCGGCGTATGCGCGAATGCGACAAAAAATGGCGCAATCGCGTCCGCGCCGGGCCTTCGGGAATGCGCATCGGGAAGCGATACAACGGCGTGCCTTCATATTCTTCGTAAGACGGCAAATTGGGCGGCCATTGATTGGTGATGACAATGCACTTGTGCCCTTTGACGCGATAAGCGCGCGCCAGTTGACGCACCAATTCCTCGACGCCGCCGACGTGCGGATAAAATGCGCTGGCAAAAATTGCAATGTTCATACAAATAAAGCTCGTCAAACGCGTATCGAGTACTCAATTCCATTTCGGAAGCTCAATCACACATCATTCGGGTCGTCGCCGCGATAAACCGCTTCATATTGAGCGCAAACGCGATCCCAACTAAAATCCTGCGCGCGCAGCAAACCCGCTTCGCGGAAATAATTGCGCCGGTTTTCATCCGTCAACAATTGCACCAGATTGTCCGCCAACTTGTCGTCCGAGGATAAAACGCCATAGCGTCCGTTTTGCGTGACTTCGGTGGCGCCATCGTTTGGGCTGGCGACAACCGGCGTGCCGCTCGCCATCGCTTCGATGTAAGGCACGCCGAAACCTTCATACGAGCTGGGCAGGCAAAACACCCAGGCGCGCCGATAAAGATCGGTCAAAGTTTCATACGGCACGCGACCGAACCAGCGCACGCCATCGCCTTCGATTTCTTCTTCGCAGACTGCCCAAAACTCGGCACTCGGGACGCGCGGGCGAATTTCGTTTTTGAACTTTTCCAGCAACATCGCGCCGCGCTTGCGCCCGTGCATCGTGCCGACAAAAAGTATCGTTGGGTTTTCCGCTTTGTCGTCGGTCGGCGCGAACTCCGCGACGTTGACGCCATTTGGAATCACGTAATTGATGCGCGGAATGTAGCGTTTGGTAATCGACGAAACCGTAGTGTTGGCATCGCCCAGAAAGCAGCTTTCGTATTCGCAAAGCGCGAGCGCGAACATCCAGCCTTTGACTTTGAGGCTTGTCGCATGAAGCATTTCCGCCCACAACGAGCCGTGATAAGTGTGAACGTGGCGCGGTCGCTTGCAGCCCCACAAAAACCAATCGTCGCCGTGCGCGTTCAAGACATCGAAGCGCGTCCAATCGTAATGACGCAAATTCCAGCAAAAATTGAAGGTGCGAAAGCGGCGTCCCGACGGCACCACAACAGTTTCGTACAAAGCATCTTCGCTGTGTCCCGTTTGACTAAAAACTGTGACGCGATGGCCGCGCTTGGTCAGCTCGTTCGCCAAATAATGCACGACGTAGCCGACACCAATTTTGCTGCCGGACGGCAAATACATCGAAGTAATGGCGATATTCATAAAACAAGAAGGGAAATCGAGTACTCGATGACGATTTTTCTCATCATCTATATCTATTTTTTGCGCAACGCGAACGACAGCAACGATTGCGCCACAAAAACCGGCGAGTGACGTAACGCGAAATTCCAATGCGGTAAGGCGCCCAAGAAATCGCGGTGTCGCACGCTTTCGCGCACGCGGTCAAAACCTTGCGAGCCGTAAACACGCGCGATTTTTCTTTGTCCCTCGCGCGCGGCGACCTGAGCACGGCGGTCGTTATTTTTAATTGCGGCCAGACGATGTTTTTCCAAGATGTTATTGCTGGCGGCGAACATTACTTCATAATTCAATGACATATTTGTGCCGTGAATTCGATATAACATCAGAATTTCATCAATGCCCGCGATGGGAAAAAAACGTGCGATGCGCAGCCACATTTCGTAATCGTCGCAGGGCGCGGCCAACGCATCGAAGCCGCCCACGTCTTGCAAAACTGTGCGCCGCACCATGACGGAACTAACGCCGACACCGCAGCCATCGAGCAGCCACAAATAAGTGTTCATCAGGCCGCCGTAGCCGTGATTGATGCGACGATTTTCGCCATCCACCATTTCAAACTGCGTGTGACACAAGCCCAGCTTTGGGTCGCTTTGCATCACTTCCAGTTGGCGCGCCAGCTTTTGCGGCAGCCATTCGTCGTCGGCATCCAAAAACGCTACGAACTCGCCGCTGCTTTGCGTGATGGCCGCATTGCGCGCGACAGATTGTCCCTTGTTTTCCTGGCGGAGAACCCGAATGCGCGCATCCCATTCGCCAAAGGGTAACAAGGCTTCGGTCGAACCATCGTCCATGATAACTATTTCCCAGTCTTCAAAAGTTTGCGCCAGGACAGAACGCACCGCGATTTCCAGAAAACGCCCCGGATTGAAAGCTGGGATGATCACGCTGATAAGTGCCATAATAAATTTGGATGAACGGCAACGCAATAGCAACAAAAAGAGGAGCGCGCACTCGATTCTTACGAGGAAATTGAGTGCGCGCTCTTTTCGCTTATTTTCCGTCCTTGATGGTGGATTTGCGTGGCGAAATGATCGTTCCGTCAAAGATCGCGGCGTTCGAGCGCACATCGCAATCGAAACCGACAATCGAACGCACCAGGTGCGTGTGCGGTTCGACGACGGAACGCGCCCACAAAATCGAATGCGAAACGTGCGCATCGTGGCCGATGACGCAACTTTCGCCCAAAACAGAACGCGCTTCGACTGTCGCATTCGCGCCGATGACGCAACGCGGCCCGATGACGCATGGCGCTTCAATTTTTGCGCTTGCGTGAATGTCGCAATCGTGGCCGATCCACAAGCCGTCGCCCGAGGTTGGAATGTTGATTTCGATTTCGGATTCGCCGGAGAAAAAGTCGTCGTGGCTTTCACGATATTCGCGCAAATTACCGACATCGCGCCAGTAATCATCGGTCGCAAAACCGTAAAACGGCGCTTTTTGCTCCAGCAAAGCCGGAAATAATTCCTTGCCGAAATCATAAAACTGGCCGGATGGAATCAAATCGAGAATTTGCGGCTCGAACAAGTAAACACCGGTATTGACGAGGTTGCTGGGCGCGGTTCCGGGCGCTGGTTTTTCGACAAAGCGCGTGATTTTCTCGCCGCGCCCCAAAACTACCACGCCAAATTGCGAAGGGTCTTGCACCGTCGCCAGAGCAATTGTCGCCATGGCTTTTTTCGCTTTGTGAAACTTCAACATCGCGCTCAAGTCGATGTTCGTCAGGTCATCGCCGCCGACCACGGCAAAGGTTTCTTTTGGCTGAAAAAAATCGAATTGCTCGGCCACGCGCTTAACGCCGCCCGCCGTGCCCATCAGCTTGGCTTCGCGGTTGAACGTCATGTGCGCGCCCAGCGAGCGGCCATCGTTGAAATAACCTTCGATTTGATCGGCCAGATAATGTGTGTTGGCGACAATATCCGTGAAACCGTGCTGCACCAAAAGCTGCACGATATGTTCCATCACGGGCTGATTGACAATCGGAACCATTGGCTTGGGCACGTTGCGCGTCAAAGGATCGAGCCGGCTGCCGACACCGGCGGCTAAAATCATCGCTTTCAAAAGGAAACTCCTCAGATAATTCAAAAGTGCGGCACAACGCTGGAACCGTTTAACAACGAAACAGCATAGCCAGACACGCAAAAGTTGCACCACAAAAGATGCAACTTTGAAACGCTTCTCACTTTATCAAATTGGCGTGCCTTCGCCGAACGCTTTATTAGGTACAACACGCGTATCGAGTACTCGATACGCGTAAAAAACTGTTTTGCAACGTGTCAAAGCCAGGAACACGGAACTTGGTCACACGAATGGAACAGATCAAAAAAGAACCGAGTTGTCAACGTGGTGGCGCATCGAATATGCCAATACATCTGTCTATCCGCGCAACAAAGTTCCGTGTTGCCTTTTTACGTCCGATTTCCAAAAATAGTTTTGCAAGTGAATTTATTCAGCGCGCGGAATCGGGCTGTCGCCGGAAGAATCTGACGAACTGGACGAACCCGAACTTTCTGGCTGTGGAATCGGGCTGTCGGACGAACTGCTGGACGAACGCCTGCGATGGCGGCGCGATGTCGAAAGCGGGCGCGGCGTGTCGGACGAATCAGACGACGAAGCGGCGGTTGACGTGTCAGAAGAGGAAGCATCGCTCGTAACGCGGTGACGACGCCGATGACGCGTTCGCGGCGTCGCGGATGCGTCCGCTGTGTCGCCGGGCGTTGGATCGGTGCTGGCGATCACCACACGGTTATCTGGCGCGCCATCCGAAGACGCTGCGCTTGAAGCGTCTTGCGAACTCGAAGCGGTTTCGGAAGATGTGCTGCTTGCAGTTGTTCCATCGCTGGAGCGAGTCGAAGCATCCTTTGGCAATTGATTGGCGTCATTTCCAGTACTCGAATCGGCGCTGGCGGTGCGCAACGACGAATTTGCGGTGTCAACGTCGTTATTGCTGCGACCTTGTGCGCTCATATCGTCGGCGTTGTCGGCCAATTTGGGATCGACCTGGCCTTTGAGCAAACCGGCTTCGCGCAACACTTCCTGCGCGCCCGGATTGGTGTCATTGGCGCTCGTCACTTCGTCTTCATCCGTCGAAGGCGAATCGGCCAGGAACAAGTTTGGGCTAAACGTGGAGCCGAAAATAACATTAAGTAACTTGATATTTTTCGGACGATTGAGGGTAAAAGAGCCGCGCGACGAATAAACGCCGAACATCGTGATCGGCTGAATCTTGGCGGAATCGCCCAAACCGCGCGTGAAGTAAGCGGCGGACGCGAGCTGTTCATCCGTCATGTCGGTATCGAACTGTTGACGCAAAGCTTCAATGCGCGAAGGAAGTTCGAGCGGGCTGGTGTGCATGATCTTTTTGGCCAGAGCGCGCATCACTTGCTGCTGGCGGCGCATTCGTCCCGTGTCGCCCTCGATGTCTTCGCGGAAACGCACGTAATCGTGCGCTTGTTGCCCATTGAGCGTTTGCAACCCTGGCTTCATGTGCTGGTGCAAATTGCCCCAATTGTCGTCGTAATTCAAGTCGCCGCGATATAATTTGCCAGTCGCTTTATTGCGCAAAAGGGCGCCTTCGACGTTCACTTCGACGCCGCCCACATCGTCAATCAGTTTTTTGAAGCCGTCGAATTTGATGACCGCATAATGCTGAATCGTGATGCCCAACGAATCGTGAAACGTTTTTACCAGCAATTGCGGGCCGCCATAAGCGTGCGCGGCATTCAGTTTGGCGCGCTTAACGTGATATTCATTCGGCGGCATGTGCACCATCGAATCGCGCGGCACGGACAACATTCGCACAGTGCCTTTGGTTTTATCCAGCGACATCACGATCATCGAATCGGCGCGTGCCGGCGTGTCTTTATCGACGACGTGGTAAGGGCGAAACGTTTTGGTGCGTGGGTCATAAACCTTGGCCGGTTTGTAATTGACATCGCGCCCGATCAACAAAATGTTGACGTGATCGCTGCCTGCGTCGTCAAAAATCCGGTCGGGATTTTGTTTGACCTGATAAGCAATCACGGCGCCATGTGTGACTGTTTGCATCATTTTGCGGCCGTGCTTGGTCAAAGTGCCATAAGCCGCGCCTGCAGCCACAATTATCGCCAACACCAAACCTAAGCCGCGCCAGAAGCGCCCGCGCCTGGGCGGATTATTGCGACCATTAGTGGAATTATTGCGTGAAGATGAAACAGAAACCTGCGACGGCGTGCGCGGTCGTGAGGAAGGGGTTGCGGCAGTGCGCGAGGGACTTTCCGAAGGAGAGTCGGCGCGGCGATTATCTTGGCTCAATGCGTCCTCCGTTGTGCTCAAGATTCTAACCAAGCCACCAACATGGAATCAAATAGAACTTAGGTGGAAACACGCTACAAGCCACAAAGCAAGGCGCAAATCGAATGTTCGCGTCTTGCTTTGTGGCTTACCAATTTCGCCTATCGAGTACTCGATAGGCTCAACTTTGCCTACAACCCTGGTTCCAAATCCTGCTTTCATACTGTTGTGGAAAAATTATGGAGCGCTGTCGTCATGTCATTTTGCAGCATTTCGACGCCACCATAACCAGGCGAAGTATTGAGAACTTTGCCATCGGCATCGAGCCAGAGCAACGTCGGATAGCCCGTGACGTTGAAACGCAACGCCAAATCCTGGCGTTTTTCGGCATCGACTTTCACCATCACGAACTTTTGCGATTGTTGAATGACATCGGCGTTGGTATAGCCATCGCGGTCGAGCATTTTGCAGGCGCTACACCAATCAGTATAAAAATCGACCATCAACGGCTTGTGCGACTTGACCGCTTCAGCCTGCGCTTCCTCAAAGGTTTTGCTCCACACAATTTTCTGATTAGTCGCCATTTTTGTCGACGACTTAGAAGCGCCGCCAACCGTTTGCGTTGTCGCCGAATTGTCCGGCGCGGAATTGATTGGCGCGGAGCCGTTTGGCGCGGATGAAGTATCGGATGTGGCAGTCAGCGCGGGAGCGCTGGTCGAAGAAGCTGGCGCGACGTTGGACGAACAACCCGAAACCGCGACGCACAACACAACTAAAGGCACAAAAAGAAGTTTTCGAGTACTCATAAGGAAGAACACCTGTGAAACCAAGACATTGAAAAGTTATGGCCGGACGAAGCAGTTTCGCGCAAGTTGCCGCGCTTTTTCCAGCACCTCGCGCGCATGACCTAAAGGTGTTACATCGTTCCAAATATGACGTACCACGCCATCTTTGTCCACCAAAAGTGTGGTGCGACGAACTTTCGTCACTGGCTTGCCATACATCGTCGCTGGCACGATCAAATCCCACGATTTCAACAACGCTTGCTCTTTATCGGCCAACAACGCATACGGCAACTGCTGATTTTCGATGAACTTGCGGTGCGCACCAATTCCATCGCGCGACAGCCCGACAACTTCAATATCGAGTACGCGAAACTCGGGATACAAATCGCGGAAACCGCACACTTCGATGGTGCAACCGCTCGTCGCATCTTTGGGATAAACGAACAAAACCAACGCTTTTCCGACGAAATCCACGTTGCTTCGAGTACTCGATTCGATTCCGTTGGACGTGGAAACTATCGCGGGAAGCGAAAACGGCGGCAACTTTTCGCCGATTTGCGGAAAGTCGCTCATGCCTCGATGCTCTCCTTTTGTTCTTGCACGCGGCGCGCGATTTGGGACAGCTTTTGGCGAGGCAACAAACGCGTCGCAAACGCCCAGAACGCGTTGCTTTTGCCCGTGATGACAAGCGTTTGGCCGCGCATCAAGGCGCGATAACCGATTTGTGCGACCTGCGCGGAATTCATCGAAACGTTTTCAAACAGCCTGGAGTTGCTCATCTGCGCGCGCGTTTGAAAATCGCTTTGCGTTGGGCCGGGACAGAGGCACGTCACCGTCACGCCGGTTCCTTGCGTTTCGTTCGACAAGGCTTCGCTGAACGAAAGGACAAAGGCTTTGGTCGCGTAATAAACCGCCATCAAAGGGCCGGGCAAAAACGCCGCAGTGGAAGCGACATTGAGTACTCGACCGCGCTTGCGCTCGATCATCGGCGGCAAAAACAAGCGTGTCAAATGCGTTAAAGCCGCGACGTTGACCTGCATCATTTCCAGAATATCGTCGGTGTTTTGTTCGGCAAAATGTCCGTAACCGCCAAAACCGGCGTTGTTCACCAGAACATCAATTTCAGTTTCGGCGCGTTGCAATTCATCGAAGATTTTTTGTGCTGCCAAAGGCCGCGAAAGGTCTTTCACTAAAACCGTCGCGCGGATGTTATAACGCTTCGATAAGGTGTTGGCGATTTCTTTCAGTTTTTCGCGGTTGCGTGCGACCAGAACCAGATCGTAACCGCCGCGCGCCAGACAATTGGCCAATTCCAGCCCGATGCCGCCAGATGCGCCCGTCACCAGCGCCGTGCCTTTTCGCTTTTTCATGGCGCGAAGTTTAGCCTACGTGTGTTTTTGGAGAAACTAATGAGCTAAATCTCCATGCACTAACTGCCAAATCCCCACACAAATCAAGCCTCCAAAGACTGCGGGGAACAACAATATGTAAGCCCAAAACAATTTAGATTGAATATGTTCATTCTTTTCTATCCGCTGAAACCAGCCATACTTCTTAAGTTGCATATAGGCACCAGCAAATGTAAGCATGGTACATATAGCTATCAACACTCTTATAACTCCACTCAGAATTCCACCTGATATTAAAAAAAGATGACGATTGTCTAACTCTCCTTGAACTATGCCGCTCACCGCAGATGCAATGATGACGCAGAGCCACATTTCAAGACCGCTGTGCTGTGCCTGTGTAGGTTTTTTATCGTTCGCCATCATTCCACTCTCCAGTTGAAACATGACGTTCCAAGTTAAGCACATCTTTTACATTTTGCAGGAATAAGTTTGTCGATAGGTCACTATTGAGTACTCGATCAGCCAGACGATTTTTCGAGCGTTTGATAGTTGCGGGAAGTATCTACGAGTGTGATAGACATGTCGTGCTAAACTAAAATGCCGCGCATTATTGAGTCGAAGAATCGAGTACTCGATTTGGTTGCGACGCCGCATTCTCCCCGTTTTAAAGGCAAAACACATGAAAGTTTCGTTCTGGCCGTCCATTTGGTTCGCTGCACCTTGCTTATTCGCTTCGTCTGTTGGAGCGCAAGCACAAGGCACGCAAGCGCAGACTTCACATGACGTTGTGCGTGTTGTCAAAGCGCCGCCCGCGCTGACAGGAAGCGGCTTTTACACCGCGAATCGCGCGCCTTTGCAGGGATTGCCCTTTCAAAAACTGCCGCCGGGCGCCGTAACACCGCGCGGTTGGCTGCGCGGCCAACTCGAACTGGACGCGCAGGGCTTGTGCGGTCGCATGGCCGAAGTCTCGAAATATCTCAAATATGAGGACAACGGTTGGGTTGACCCCAAGTCGAACAACGGTTGGGAAGAAATGCCCTACTGGCT
Organism: Abditibacteriaceae bacterium; assembly: GCA_965277285.1. GTDB lineage: Bacteria > Armatimonadota > Abditibacteriia > Abditibacteriales > Abditibacteriaceae > DASVUS01. The sequence continues at coordinate 2,194,807 of OZ255721.1, forward strand.
GCGCGGCTACGGCGATTTGAGCTATGTCCTCAAAGACCCGAAAATGCTGGCCACGACGCAAAAATGGGTGAACGGCATTTTGTCGGCTCAAAAACCCAACGGATACTTCGGCCCGGACAGGCTGCTCACGTCCGAAAACAATATGCCGGATTTGTGGCCGCATATGCTGGTGCTGGATGTCTTGCACTCGTACTACGATTATTCGGGCGATCCGCGCGTCATTCCCTTTATGACGCGCTACTTCAAATGGCAAAGCACGCTGCCCGACAACGCTTACAAAAACGGTTGGGGAGCAGTGCGATGGGCCGATAACATGGCCGTTTTGTACTGGCTTTACAACAAAACTGGCGATCCTTCGCTGCTCGCGTTGTCCACGCGCATTCACCAGAACTCGGTCAATTACGTCGATAATTTGCCGACTGGCCACAACGTCAATCTGGCGCAGGGCATCCGCGAGCCAGGCGAGTACTGGATGCAGTCGGGCGATCCCACTCATTTGAACGCCGTTGAGGACGATTATCAGACCATTATGAGCAAGTTCGGGCAAGTTCCGGGCGGCGGCTTTGGCGGCGACGAAAACACGCGCGACGGCTTCGGCGATCCGCGCCAGGGCTTTGAAACCTGCGGCATCGTCGAATATATGCACACTGACGAAATGATGACGCGCATTTCGGGCGATCCCGTCTGGGCTGACCGCGCCGAAGAACTCGCTTTCAATTCGCTGCCGGCTGCGCTCACCGCCGACCACAAAGGCATTCATTACATCACAAGCCCTAATCTCGTCGAGATCAACAAAGGCGGCACCAAAGGCCAGTTTTCCAACCGTTTCGATATGTTGACCTTCCGCGACGGCACCAACGACTACCGCTGCTGCCCGCACAATTACGGCATGGGCTGGCCCTATTATGCCGAAGAATCGTGGCTTGCGACATCGGATAAAGGCGTGGCGGCTTCGCTTTATGCGGCCTCGGAAGTCAACGTCAAAGTCGGCGATGGAACGCTCGTCAAGTGGAGCGAAACCACAGATTATCCCTTCGCCGATACCATTCAATTCAAACTTTCCACGCCGAAAACGCTCCGTTTTCAGCTTTATTTGCGAATTCCGCGCTGGACTCAGGGCGCGCAACTCAAAGTGAACGGCGCGAGCGTCAAAGTGAATGCAACACCGCTTTCCTATGTCGCTTTGGAGCGTAATTGGAAAAACGGCGACACGGTTTCGCTGCGCTTGCCGATGAATGTTTCCGTGCGAAAATGGGCGAAGAACAAGAACGCCGTTTCGGTCAATTATGGGCCGCTCACCTTCGCTTATAACAGCGGCGAAGAATGGTATCGCACCGGCGGCAGCGACGCCTGGCCAGAGTGGAGCGTCAAGCCCAAAAGCGCGTGGAATTACGGCCTGCCAGTTGACGTGAAGGCGTCCGACTTCAAGGTCGTGCGCAAAGCGGGTGCGCTTTCCGACCAGCCTTTCACCGTTGAAACGGCGCCGATTTCGCTGCAAACGCGGGTGCGCCGCGTTCCTGGCTGGACCGCCGATTCGCAGGGCATCGTCAATACGCTGCAAAGTTCGCCCGCTTTATCCACGCAACCGTTGCAAAACGTTTCTCTGGTTCCGATGGGCGCGGCGCGTCTGCGAATCTCCGAGTTTCCCACGGTTTCAACTCAAAAAACCGCGCTCGATTGGAGAATCAACGCGCCCAAAGCGCCGCTTTTCGAGGCCAGTGCATCTCATGTAAACGACGATCTCGACGCGCTCACCGACGGCATCGAACCGAAAAGTTCGGGCGACCAGAGCGTTCCGCGCTTCACCTGGTGGGATCATCGCGGCACGAATGAATGGGTCAGCCTCGATATGAAAACGCCGCGTCGTGTTTCAGGCGTTTCGCTTTACTGGTTCGATGACACCGGCTCAGGTCAATGCCGCGTTCCCCTTTCCTGGAAGTTGCTATATCAAGATGGCATGACGTGGAAACCTGTCCAGAATGCGACGACTTTTGGCATCGCGCGCGACCAACCTAACACCGTCACTTTCACGCCGATTACCACTTCGGGAATGCGCGTTGAAGTTCAATTGCAGCCGCAAATGTCTGGCGGCATTTTAGAATGGAAAACCGATTTCAGGTAATATCGGCGCAACGCTGAATTAACCAGGCGGACTCAGCGGACATCTCCCAAGATGAATATGGCGGCAGCGGAATCGGTTCCGCTGCCGCTTGCCAATTTGCAGGAAAGGCACAAAATTGTTTGTGCTTCTCACAATTTTTGCTCTGACGAGGATAACGCCCGCAAGCATCGTGGAGCGCACAAGTTAGGGATAAGGTTGTGGATAAGTCGTTATCGAGTACTCGATTGGCGAAACAATTTTTCGGGCGCCTTATGGCTGCGCGTCCGAACTTCGGAAGCATCTCGCGCGTTGTGCTATACCAAAATGCCGCGATGCTTTTTCTTCGCGCCTTCTGCCAAAAAGCTGTCAACGTCGCCGCTTTCAATTCGTCAAACGTTCATCTAAAATCGTCAATTCCATGAGTAAATGTCCCTGCGGTTTCTGCCACCTTCACGTTCATTCCGAGTATTCGTTGCTCGACGGCGCCAATCGCGTCAAAGACTTGGCGAAGCGCGCTGCGGAAATGGATATGCCCGCACTTGCCTTGACAGATCATGGCGTGATGTATGGCGCGATTGACTTTTATACGGCGTGCAAAGATCAGGGCATCAAGCCGATAATCGGCGTCGAGGCTTACGTCGCTCCACGCAAGCACACCGACAAAGACCCGCAACTGGACAAGCAAAAAAACACGCATCACCTGACGCTGTGGGCGAAGAATCTTCAGGGCTACAAAAACCTGGTCAAATTGACGACACGCGCCAACTTAGACGGCTTTTATTACAAGCCGCGCGTCGATCACGAACTGATCGCCAGGCATTCCGAAGGCATCATTTGCGGCAGTGCGTGTCTGGGCGGCGAGATTCCGCAGCTGATTGCGAACCAGAAGTTCGATGAAGCAGTCGCGCGCGCCGAGAAATATCGGGATATTTTCGGGAAGGAAAACTTCTTCCTGGAAATGATGGATCACGACCTGATCGGTCAAGGCGAAGTCAACGAAAAGCTGGTCTCGATTCATCACAAAACCGGCATTCCGCTGATCGTCTCCAACGATGCGCATTATCTCAAAGCCGAACACGAGCAGATGCACAAAATTCTGGTCGCTATCGGCACCAACTCGACGGTGCAAAGCGCCAGTTTGCATTACGGCCCAAACTTTTATCTCAAAAGCCAACAGGAAATGTGGGAGCGTTTCAAGCACGTTCCCGAAGCATTGGAAAACACCTTGCGCATCGCCGATATGGTCGACCTTGAACTCGACCTCAAGACGACGCACTTTCCGGTTTTCGATGTTCCGCTTGGTCACGACTTGACCTCTTTCTTTCGGTTGTTGTGCGAGCAGCGTTTCGATGCGCGCTATCCGGTCGGTCATCCGCGCCGCGACGAAGCGAGTACTCGAATGAAGTACGAGCAGCAAATTATCATCGACAAAGGTTATCCGGGCTATTTTCTGGTGGTGCAGGATCTCATCAACTGGAGCAAAGACCGAGGAATTTTAGTTGGTTGTCGCGGCTCGGCGGCGGGTTGTCTGGTTTCGTATGTGCTGGGAATTACGAACCTGGATCCGTTGCCGTATGGACTTTTGTTCGAGCGTTTTCTCAATCCAGATCGCGTTTCCACGCCCGACATCGACATCGACTTTCCCGACAAGCGCCGCGATGAAGTGATGCAATACGTCACCAACAAATACGGCAAAGACAAAGTCGCGCAGATCATCACGTTTGGAACGCTCGCGGCGCGCGCTGCCATCCGCGACACAGCGCGCGCAACCGGACTCGATCTTAAAATCGCTGACAACGTGGCGAAATTGATTCCCGCCATTCCTGGTCATCCGATCACGATTATGCAGGCGGTCGATCAAGTACAGGATTTGAAGAACCTGTACAATTCCGATTCGACGGTGCGCAACCTGTGCGATCAGGCAACGGAGATCGAGGGCATGACGCGTCACGCTTCTCGTCACGCCTGTGGTGTCGTCATCGGCAAAGAAGCGCTGGATGAATTGGTGCCGCTGGAAGAAAAAGACGGCGATATTATCACGCAATATCACGCCAAAGCGGTCGAAAAGATCGGTTTGGTGAAGATGGACTTTTTGGGTCTGCAGAACAACACCGTCATCAACGACACGCTGGAACTGATCGAAGCGCGCACCGGCACCAAGATCGACCTGGAAACCATCGACATGAACGACCGCAAGGTCTTCGATATGCTGGGCCGAGGCGACGGCATCGCGGTGTTTCAGATGGAAGGAACGGGAATGCGCGGCCTGCTGCGCGAACTGCGTCCCGACACATTGGAACACATCATCGCGCAGATTTCCTTGTATCGTCCCGGCCCGATGGAAGAAATTCCCAAATACATTTCGGGACGTTTCGGCGGCGCCGTGACTTATCCGCATCCGCTGCTGGAACCCGTGCTCAAAGACACCTACGGAATGCTCTTGTATCAGGAACAAGTGATGCAAGCGGCGCAGGTTCTGGCGGGTTTCACTGGTGGTCAGGCCGAAACTTTGATGAAGGCGATGTCGAAGAAAAAAGCCGACGACATGGCCAAGATGAAGCCGCTTTTTCAGGAAGGCTGCGCCAAAAACCAGATTTCCCGCAACGACGCCGACGACATTTTCGGGCGCATGGAAGCGTTTGCAAAATACGCTTTTAACAAGTCGCACGCGGCGTATTACGCGGTTGTGTCGTATTGGACGGCGTGGCTCAAAGTCAATTATCCCTCAGAGTTTATGTCGTGCAAGATGACTTCTTTGTTGGAAAAGAAGGACAAATTGCTCGTCGTGATTGACGATTGCCGCAAGCACGGAATCGAAGTTTTGCCGCCCGATGTGAACGAATCGAACCACGAATTTACAGTTGTCGAAGGCGGCATTCGCTTCGGTTTGCAAGCGATCAAAGGCATCGGCGAAGCACCGGTTAACGCGATTTGCGAAGCGCGCAAAGAAGGCGGTAAGTTTTCCAGTTTGTTCGACTTTTGCGCGCGCGTTTCGAGTCGCGCCTGCGGTAAAAGCGCGATGGAAACGCTGGTCAAATGCGGCGCTTTCGATGGTTTGCACGCCAATCGTCAGGCGATGATCGAAGCGCTGGATGGCGCAATCGCCGCCGGTTTGCAGGCGCAGCAAGATGCCGCTTCGGGTCAGTTCAATATGTTCGGCGATGCGCAGGAAACCGGACGCCAGAAAGCGACAGGCCAATTGCCAAACGTTCCCGATGCTGACCGCGAGGTGCGTTTGGCGTGGGAAAAAGAGTTTCTGGGATTGTATATTTCCGATCATCCGCTCTTGCCGTACCGCGAATACCTGGAAAGTAAAGCGATGACGCAAATCGAGCGCATCGGCGAAGACCCGAACTTGCGCGATGGCAGCCGCGTTACAGTCGCAGGTCTGGTCACGACGATGAAGAAGATGACCGACAAAAACGGGCGAACCTGGTCGGCTTTCACGCTGGAAGATTTGACGGGTTCGCTGGAAGTGCTGGCATTCGCCAAGACGTTTGAAAGCTGCGGTGAATGCGTCGCGGAAGACGCGAAACTTGTCGTGAAAGGTCGTCTGGCGGCGGACAATCGGCGCGGCGGTCGCAACAACAGCGACGATGACGAAAACGCCGACAACGAAAACACGGTTTTCAAAATCATGGCGGACAGCATCGAAGTGATTTCGCAGGACGAAGCCGACCGCGACGCGCCAAAAACCGCCGTTCAAAAGAACGCGCCGACCGACAATTCGAGTACTCGAAACGGAACAAATGGCGCGGCGAACAATCGTTCAGCGAACGGCGTTTCACATCATAATGGAACAAACGGCGCGAGTTCTAACGGTCAAAGTCCCAACGGGCACGCCAACAATGGTCATGCTATTGGCAACGGCGCTAATGGCAACGGAACGAACGGCAACGGTGCCAATGGAAACGGTGCATCAAAAATGAGTGGTATTACCTTAAATCGCGCAACGAACGGCACGCCTTCCAACGGCTCGAATGGCAATGCGTCGAATGGCAATGGATCAAGAGGTCACGCTGCCAACGGTCAAAATGGACAGAACGGCAATGGCGGCAATGCCGGTGCCGCTGAATACTCGAGTCTGGCCGAGTATGCGAATCAGATGGCGCCGCGCGCGATCGGGCGCACTTTTGCGCCGCCGGATTCGGCGTCAAGTTGCGTGCATTTGCACATCGCCGAAGACAAAGCGACAGCGGACATTCTGGGCAAAGTGTGGAACATTTGTCGCACGCACAAAGGCGGCACTGAAGTGTGGTTGCACTTGGACAACGGACAGGAGATGTTGCAATTGCGCGTCTCGCACGCCTTCTGGGTCGAGCCGACGCCCGCCTTTTGTCAGGAAGTCTTGCAGGTCTTGGGCGAAGGTTGTGTACTCGCACCGTGCTGAAAACAAATGATGAATATCGAGTACTCGATGGGCGTAACGGAGAGGCGCATTGCGATGCGCCTCTACAATTTCATCATTTTGTATTCATCATTTCCTTGTGAGGAGATTTTATGTCGAAAGTTAGAATGGCGATTTTGGGTTGCGGCGGCATGGCATCGGAACACGTTCGGCGTTTTCGCAGGCGCGATGATGTCGAAATTATCGCGTTGTGCGATGTCGATGCGGATCGCATCGCCGAATGGCGCGAAAAGCATTTGAAAGATGTCGAACCTGTCGCGCAGATTTTCACCGATGCCGCAGAAATGTACGCGCAAGCCAAGCCGGATGCTGTGACGATTGTGACGCCGCACACCATGCACTTTGAGCATGGCAAGCAGGCTTTGGACGCGGGACTTCACGTCCTGATGGAAAAGCCGATGGTAACCAATTCAGAGGACGCGCACAAATTGGCTGAAATTGCGGCCAGCAGCGGCAAGATTTTCGCGGTCGGCTTCAACACCAGTTGCATGCCCGAATTCGAGTGGCTACGTCAAACCATTCAGGCGGGCGAAGAAGGCACCGGAGAACTGGGAAAACTGCAACTTGTGACGGGCTGGCTTTCGCAAAATTGGAAAAAGGGCACAACCGGAAGCTGGCGCCAGAATCCCAGTCTTTCGGGCGGCGGCGAAATGTATGACAGCGGCGCTCATTTGTTCAATTCGCTGGTGTTTTCAGTCAACCAACCCGTCGCGGAAGTTCATGCTTTTGTCGATAACTGCGGCACACCGGTTGACATCAATGGCACGGTCAATATCCGTTTCAAAAACGGCGTTTTCGCTTCTGTCACCGTCGCAGGCAATTGCACCGATGGCGGCACCGACATGGTTTTGTTTTTCGAGCGCGGTCGCGTGCAACTCGATCCGTGCGGCTGGAGCAACAATCCCATCAAAATTTGGAAGGACGGAAAAGCGGTTCGCTATCCGCACATCGACGGCGATCCGATCACGCCGACCGAGAACTTCCTGGATTCCATCGAAGGCAAAGACCATGTGCGCGCGACGACCAAAAACGGCATTCTGCACAGCCAATTGATGGACGCCATTTACGAATCGGCGCGCCTGGGACAAGCTGTCAAATTGTAAATCTGCTGGTTTGAACACAACAAAAGACAACAAAGCCGCGTATCGAGTACTCGATGCGCGGCTTTGTTGTTCTCAACATCTTTATTTGTCTTCAGGATTTGATTTTGTCGCCGCAACCAGCGGAAAAACGCACAAACTTTCTTGAGAAAACCGCTTTCGCTCGTCCGGTTTTTCCAGCCATTGGGCGATCATTGTCGCGCGGAATTGCTCCTCAATGAGCACCTTCGCGTCGTCCAAACGCTTGTGCAACGGACGAAGACCGCCGCCCAAGCCGCGAGTTCACTCGCAGGCATCCATAAACCCGCACCAATGGATAAATAACCCGCTGGCACGCGCGTTTCCACCGCGATTTGTCCCACCATGTGCGATGTATTATCGCCCTCATCCACCGCCAGAGATACCATCGCGCGCAATGCATACTCCGCAGTCCGCGAGAACATTGCCATTGATCTTCGCCTCGAAACTTTCTGGTTCAAATTTCACCTTGACATCCATTTTAGCACGGCCTTATAATGCTGCTTAACCAGACACCTTTGTCCGATTATAGCCGCAAGAGATCACGCCGATTTTCAAATCCGCCGTTTGGCGTGTCCGTTTTCATTTTCTGAGCGGACTTTTCAAGCGGACTTTCTTAATCGAGTACTCGAACGTCGGTTAATTCTCAATTTTAATTTCTCGACATCAACCTTTCCTGGACACCTTGAAATGACAAATCTCATGGCCGCTGCGACTTCTTCTCTGCCCGACGATCTCGCGCAAAGTGTGTTGGCGCGGCCTCAATCGCTGGAGGCGTTTTTCAAGCCGCGCAGCGTCGCCGTAATTGGCGCGAGCGAAACGCCAAACAGCGTCGGTCGCACGATTTTGACGAACCTTTTGGCGAACCCGTTTGGCGGAGCGATTTATCCGGTTAATCCCAAGCGACCTGACGTTTTGGGCCTGCGTGCTTATGCTTCGGTGGGCGACATCCCCAACAAAATCGACCTCGCCGTTGTCGTGACGCCCGCGCCAACCGTGCCGCGCATCATTGCGCAATGTGCCGAAAAAGGCGTGCGCGCCGCGATTGTAATCTCCGCCGGGTTCAAGGAAACCGGCCCGGAAGGTGCCGAACTGGAACGCCAACTTTTGGAGCAGGCGCGGCAAAGCGGCATGCGCATCATTGGGCCGAACTGTCTGGGCGTGATGAGTCCTTTGACCGGCTTGAACGCGACGTTTGCGGGCGCGATGGCCAAAGGCGGCAACGTCGCGTTTTTGTCGCAAAGCGGCGCCTTGCTGACCGCGATTCTTGATCGCAGTTTGCAAGAAGGCGTCGGTTTCAGCGCGTTTCTCAGCTTGGGTTCGATGCTCGATGTCGGATGGGGCGACCTCATCGATTATCTGGGCGACGACCCGCACACGCATTCGATTGTGATGTATATGGAAAGCGTCGGCGACGCGCGCGGCTTTTTGTCGGCGGCGCGCGAAGTGGCGCTTTCCAAGCCGATTATCGTCATCAAGGCCGGGCGCACGGCGCAGGCGGCGCAGGCGGCGGCTTCGCACACGGGAAGCCTGGCGGGCAGCGATGACGTACTCGATGCGGCGTTCGAGCGTTGCGGCGTGCTGCGCGTCGATACCATTGAAGAAGTGTTTTCAATGGCGAACGTTCTGGGCCGCCAGCCGCGTCCCAAAGGCCCGCGCTTGTCGATTTTGACGAATGCTGGCGGCCCCGGCGTTCTGGCGACGGATGCTTTAATCGCCGCGGGTTGCGAACTGGCGCCGGTTTCGCCGCCCATCATGGACGAGTTGAACGCTTTGCTGCCCACGCCGTGGAGTCATGGCAACCCGATTGACATTTTGGGCGATGCGAGTGCCGAACGTTATGCGCGCACCGTCGAAATCGTGGCGCGCGACCAGGCAAGCGACGGTTTGCTGGTGATTTTGACGCCGCAAGCGATGACCGATCCGACGCAAACCGCGCGCGATTTACAACCTTACGCCAAATTAGGCGGTAAGCCGTTGCTCGCGTCGTGGATGGGTGGCAATGTCGTCGCAAAAGGCGACGAATTATTAAATGCGGCGAATATTCCGACTTTTGCCTATCCTGACGCCGCCGCCAAAGCCTTTGCCGCGATGTGGCGCTACAGCGCGAACTTGAAGGCGTTGTATGAAACGCCGTCGCTATTGGACGACACGTTCTCCTCGCAATCGAGTACTCGATTGGTGTCGCGTAACGTCGCCGAAGCCATTCTCAACGCGGTTTTGCAAAGCCATCGCACATTGTTGACCGAAGCCGAATCGAAGCAATTGCTGGCGGCTTACGGCATTCCAACCGTCGAAACGCGCGTTGCGCCGGATGTCGAAAGCGCTGTTCAAGCCGCGCAAGAGATCGGCTTCCCGATTGTTCTAAAACTGTTTTCAGCAACCATCACCCACAAAACTGATGTCGGCGGCGTCAAGCTGAACCTAAAAAACGAAGATGCTGTGCGCGCCGCTTTCCACGATATTCAAAACGCGGCGCGCGAAAAAGCCGCCGCGAGCGATTTCGGCGGCGTGACCGTGCAGCCGATGGTCAAACTCGACGGTTACGAACTGATCCTCGGTTCGAGTTTGGACGCGCAGTTCGGGCCGGTTTTGTTGTTCGGTTCGGGTGGACAGTTGGTGGAAGTTTTCCGTGACAACGCGCTGGCTTTGCCGCCATTGAACACGACTTTGGCGCGTCGCATGATGGCGAAAACCAAGATTTACCACGCGCTGCAAGGCGTGCGCGGACGCGCGCCGATTGATCTGGCGGCGCTGGAGCAGTTGATGGTGCGCTTTTCTCAATTAGTGGTCGAGCAGCCGCGCATCAAAGAAATCGACATCAATCCTTTGCTGGCTTCGCCCGAAGGCTTGATCGCGTTAGATGCGCGCGTCGTGCTACATGCGCCCGAAATCGCCGACGAAGATTTGCCGACGTCCGCGATTCGACCTTATCCCTCGCAATATGTCGGCGACTTTCATTTGAGCGACGGCACGCCGGTCACAATTCGCCCGATCCGCCCCGAAGATGAACCGTCGCTGCGACTTTTCCACGAAACGCTTTCCGAGCACAGCGTGTTGCAGCGCTATTTGCAGCCGCTGAATTTGCAGCAGCGCATCGGACACGAACGCATGACGCGCATCTGCTTCAACGATTACGACCGCGAAATCGCCCTTGTTGCCGAAATGCCGGATGGTACATCGCTCGATGCTACATCGCTCGATATGAAAGCGCGCGGCGCGAAGATTGTCGGTGTCGCGCGCTTGACCAAACATCGCGGTTTGGACGCGGATGGCGCAGCAACTTTCGCGCTGTTAGTTAGCGATGACCAGCAACGTCGCGGCTTGGGAAATGAACTATTGCGGCGCCTGATCGAAGTGGCGCGCGCCGAAGGAATCCAAAGGTTGCAGGCGGAAACGCTGCTGGGCAATCTGGGAATGCAGGCGACGTGTCACAAACTGGGCTTCGACACGGAAATGTCGCCCAATGGCAAGCGCGTGACGCTGACAAAGGAATTGTGACGTGACAAAGCGCGGCCTTTCCTCGCTGCCAGGCTTTGAAGAACGCAAAAATACGGAAAGGGAAACCTCAAGCGCGGCGGATTAAACCTCGAATTGACGCTCCAAAAGCGTCGAGCTTTGCGCTCAAAACTAAGGCGCCCTGAACAAGCCACAAAGCGAATTCACGCGCACAATCGAGTACTCGAGAGAAGTAATAAACGGCGTTCTCGCGCTGCAATTTCAAACAAAAGGTTTGCGACACGGCTTTGATGAAGTTGTAAGATTTGACGAAACAGATTCGAGGGAAAAGTGGATAAACACAACAGCCTTGTCATAACGAAAATAGCGGTTTTTACTTTGTTCGTAGCTGTCACGTTTTCCGTCGCAGAGTTTGTGCGCGACACGTGGCATCGCAACCGTTGGTTAGCTCTTCTTATCGCTCTTCCGCTCACGGTCGGCATCATGTGACTGCTCGATTTGTTGGCTGCATTGATTCAATTTTTCATGCGAGACAAGGCATAGAAATCTAAAAAGTAGCCGCCTTCGGTGCTCTGTTTCATATAATCTTGCTCAGTCATGCAGACAAAATATTTGCGATGGAGCTTCAGGATTGTGTTTCGTGGTTGAAATCGAGCGGCTTCTGCTCGATATTTTCCCCATTCATTCCGTTGTAATCAGCGCTTTTCATCTGTCCGCGATTGAACAGATTTTGCGAACTTTGAGCTTCATTCGCGCCGCCGTTCAGTTCGGCGAGTTCCTGCAAAGATGGCAAATCGTCGATGGAGCGTAGGCCGAAATTATCGAGGAATTGCGGCGTTGTCGCATAAAGTCGCGGTCGTCCGGGCGCATCTTTGCGACCCGCGAAGGCGAGCAGTTTCTTGTCCAGTAAGAATTGCAACGAAGCCGCGCAATCGACGCCGCGCAAACCCTCGATTTCGCTGCGCGTAACGGGCTGCCGATAAGCCACAATCGCCAGAACTTCAAAAGCGGCGCGCGAAAGGCGTTGCTTTTTCTCATCGCGCAGCTTGCTGATGAACGGCGCATATTCCGGTTTGGTGACGATCTGCCAGCCGCCCGCGACTTCGATGATAAGCAACGCGCCGATACGTTCTTTTTCTTCGCGCAAGGCATCCAACTCCGCCAACGCCGCGCGCATATCGACGCCCGCAATTTCCGCCAGCTTCTTCAACGCGACAGGCCGGTCGGATGCGAATAACAACGCTTCAATGATGTCGGTTTTGGAAAGCATACAAGGATTGACGATTATGGATTGATCAGTGTCGAGTATTCAAAAGTAGTACTTTGTCGTTCAGATTCGGAGTTGTAATCGAAGTTGTCAGTTCGTCATTCTGAGCGCAGCGAAGAATCTGATTGACGTTAGATTCTTCGCTGCGCTCAGAATGACAAAGCATTACGTCCGAGTACTCGATATTCATCATTCATCATTTCTTTTTCACCCAAATCTCATCGAACAAACTCAATTGTTCAATGGAAACGTGGTTGCGGCGAATCAATTCAAGAACGGCCAAAAACGTGATGACGATTTCCAGGCGCGATTCGCAATCGTCGCAGATTTCGTCGAACGACAAACCACTTCGAGTACTCGAAACGCGTTTCAAAACGCCGCGCACGCGCTCTTGCAAAGTAAACGGTTCGCGGCGAATTGTCGCAACTGGCGCTTCGGCCTGACGATCCAGAACTTTTTGCAAAACGCGCAAAAGGTCAAACGTTGAAATGTCGCCTAAAAGCGCGCCGGTTTCTTCGCGCTCGCGCTCTTCCACATCGAAATCGTCCAAAGGATTGGCGATTTCTTCCAGCATTTGTGCCACATCCGACGGCAAAGACGGGCGCGCATACAGTGCAGAACGCTCGTCGCGCAAGCTGCGTAAAGTTTCCGCCGCATCCTGAAAACGCTGATATTCCAACAAGCGATTGACCAGTTCCTGACGCGGATCGATAGACGGATCGTCGTCCATTTCATCTTCGTTGGCGCTTTGATGTTTGGGCAGCAACATCCGCGATTTGATCGCCATCAAGGTCGCCGCCGTGACAAGAAAATCGCCCGCATATTCCAAATCGAGTTCGTCCATCAACACGATGAAGTCGATGAACTGGCGCGTCACGTCCGAAATTGGGATGTCGCAAATATCGTAGCGATGGGCGCGTACCAAATACAACAACAAATCGAGCGGCCCTTCAAAAATCGGCAAACGCACGCGATGACCCGTGAAACGTTCGGGATCGCGCACGCGCGGCTGATCGGGAATCACACTTTCAGGATTTGAACTTTCGACCGTTAGACTTCGGGGAATCGAACTTTGCGAAGCATCTTCGAGCGCTGCGAGATCGGTGGATTCGAGTACTCGATCGTCCAAAGATTCGCCTGTTGGCGCTGCGAACGCTGTCATCAAAAACCGGCTCCAAGCGCGAAACCGACCAGACGATATGCAAAGTCAGCAAACGGTCGAATAACGATGGAGAAGACGCCAAAATACGATAGCGCCATCAAGAGCATGAACGAAAAAGGCCGGATCGCCTGAAACAAATCGGCGACGAACGGCGGCCCCAAACCTTCCAAAACGTAATGCCCGTCAAGCGGTGGAAACGGAAACATGTTGAAGGCCGCCAACACGATATTGACCAAAATCCCTTGTATTAACATGTTGGTGATTACAATGGCCGGTGTCAAAGGGCCGCTGGCCACATCGTCCAAGCCGTTGCCATACCAGCCGAAATGTTGCGCCAGCACGCGAAACCCGAACAACAACGCGAACCAAATTGGCACTTGCAGCAAATTGGAAATCGGCCCGGCGATCGCCACCAGCATCGTATCGCGGCGCGGATTGCCCAGATTGCGCGCCTGGAACGGAACCGGCTTCGCCCAGCCCAATCCGAAGCCGACCAATCGCGTCAAGACGAACATGATCGAGCCGAACGGATCGAGGTGCGCCAAAGGATCAATCGTCAGGCGTCCCATGCGGCGCGGCGTGTCGTCGCCCAGTTTCACTGCTGTCCACGCGTGCGCAAATTCGTGCAAAGTGAACGCGATGACGAACGCTGGCAGCGACAACAACAAGTCGATAATGCTGGATTGTAAATTCGTCATGGAACGGAAATTTGCGACGAAAACGAACTAAATTGGGAATCGAGTACTCGATTGTCGTGAACGAACCCGAAGCGTCAGCGACGGGCTTGAGTAAAAGTAACATAGAACTGCAAGTAAGCCCGTCGCTCACGCTGCGGGTTCGTTAGAAGCGAAATTATTTATCGGCGCGCAAGCGTCCAGGCACTAAATCGTGAGACAATAAATCTTCCAAAGTTTCGCGCTCGACAATGACGTCGGCTTTGCCGTTGTTCACCAAAACGACGGCAGGACGGCGAAAGCGGTTGTAATTGGAAGCCATCGCCTGATTGTAAGCGCCGGTCGATTGCACCGCCAAGATATCGCCATTTTGCATCGGCGCGACAAGAGTGTTTTCAATTAAGGTATCGGTTTCGCAATGCTTGCCCGAAATCGTCACTTTCTGGCGCTCGGGGTCATCGGCGTGCGTGGCGTTCAAGCACGAATAGCGCGCTTCATAAAGTGCCGGACGCGGGTTATCGGAAATGCCGCCATCGACCGCGACATACGTGCGAATGCCAGGCACATCTTTAATGCCGCCGACGGTGTAAAGCGTGACGCCCGCTTCGCCAACAATCGCGCGGCCTGGCTCAACGTACAAATGCGGAACTTTCAAGCCCAAGCGCGCGCATTCGGCCTGAACCGTTCCAATGACGGCATTGGCGTATTCTTCAAAAGTTGGCGGTGTGTCTTCCGGCACGTAACGAATGCCCAAACCGCCGCCCAAATCCAAATCATCGAATTCGCGTCCCAGATCGCTTTTGATTTCGCTGAGGAATTCGCACATGATGCGTGCGCCCATGGTGAAGAAATCGGCT
Source organism: Abditibacteriaceae bacterium (assembly GCA_965277285.1). Classification (GTDB taxonomy): domain Bacteria; phylum Armatimonadota; class Abditibacteriia; order Abditibacteriales; family Abditibacteriaceae; genus DASVUS01. The sequence goes on from OZ255721.1 coordinate 2,209,853, forward strand.
TCCAAAATCTGGCTGCCGATATGCGAACTCAGGCCGCGCAAATCGAGGTTTTGCAGCGACAACGCGAGATTGACGCCGCGCCGCGCCGCGCCGCCTTCGATGTTCATGCCGAACTTGGTATCAGTTTTTCCGACTGCGATGTAACGATGCGTATGCGGGTCGACTGGCGGCGTCAGACGTAGCAAAATCGGCTGACGCACGCCAAGAGTACTTGCAATGTTATCCAGCAACATCATTTCATCTTCGTTATCGACGATGATGCGCCCGATGCGCGCGCGAACCGCCATTTCCAGTTCGTCGCGCGATTTGTTGTTGCCGTGAAAAACGATGCGCTCGACCGGAAAATCGGCGCGCAAAGCGGAAATCAATTCGCCCGCAGACGCGACATCGATCATCAAGCCTTCCTGTGCTACAATGCGCGACATCGCCAGGCACGCGAAGGCTTTGCTGGCGTAAATCACATCGGTTTGCGGATGCAGTTTTTGTAAGGCGCTTTTTAAATCGCGCATGGTCTGGCGAATGTGCGCTTCGTCCATCACATACAAGGGCGTGCCAAATTCACGCGCCAATTCGAGCGCGTCGCAACCACCGACTTCCAAATGTCCCTGCGCGTTGACGCTCTGCGTTCCCAGTAAAAACACGGTCAATTTCTCTCTTTCAAGCAAATTACAAGCAATCTTGTGTCACGATTCTTCGTTCTGGACGAAGGAAGTTTAGCACAGCGCAAGGTGCCCTTACCCAAGCGACGCCGCAGCAAAGTTTATTTCTTCAAGCGCCCGTATCTTTTTCGCGGTGTGCGCGTTAAGTTAGACTCCGCACATGATTTTGATTGATCCAAACAATTTTGAGGACGTTTCATGAAGATTTTATTTGTGGATGACATTCGAGACACGCGCGAGTTTTTTCGTTTCGCCTTTCAACTCGAGAAAGTCAATGTTCAACTGGCCGCCAACGGTCAGGAAGCCGTTGAATTAGCGGCCAAAGGCGATTTCGACGCGATTGTAATGGACGTGGAAATGCCCGAAATGAACGGCTGGGACGCCGTGCGCGCCATTCGCGCCTTGCCTAACGGACACAAGCATCACATCCCAATTTTGATGTACACCGCCGCGATAGACAACGACGTGCGCGCCCACGCTCAAGAAGTCGGCGCCGATGCTGTCTTATTTAAGCCACTTTTGCCGCGCGAAATCTTGACGCGCATCGAAAAACTGCTGGAAGTCAACGCACAAAGATGAGGACGAACATTGAAAACGCATCGAGTACTCGAATTGAGTTTCGATGCGTTTTTGTTTGTAGCGTAGGGTTATAATTCCTTCTATGACACGAGTTTTTAATTTCAATGCGGGGCCAGCCGTTATGCCCTTGCCAGTTTTGGAAGAAGCGCAGCAAGGTTTGGTCGAACTGGCGGGCGCCGGAATGTCCGTCATGGAAATGAGCCATCGCTCGAAAGCCTTTGAAGCGATTTTGGCGTCCGCGAAAAACCGCCTGCGCGAATTACTGAACCTTCCCGACAACTACCAGATTTTGTTTTTGCAAGGCGGCGCCAGCTTGCAGTTTTCGATGGTGCCGCTGAATTTGCTGCTATCGAGTACTCGATGCGATTACATTCTGACCGATCAATGGTCGCAAAAAGCCTTGAAAGAAGCGCAGAAAGTTGCCGACGAACGTGGCGCTCAGGTTCGCGTCGCAGCCTCGACCGAAAGCGATAATTTTAATCGCATTCCGCGCCAGGATGAACTAAATTTGGACAGCGGCGCGCGTTACGTTCACATCACGACCAACAATACGCTGTTTGGAACGGAATGGCAAAGCGAACCCGACACGGGCAACGTTCCTCTGGTCGCGGACGCCAGTTCGGACATTCTCAGCCGTCCGATTGACGTTCAAAAATACGGCTTGATTTACGCGGGCGCGCAGAAAAATATCGGGCCATCGGGCGTGACTTTGGTCATCATCCGCGACGATTTGCTGGAAAACATTCAACCGAAGTTGCCGACAATGCTCGATTATCGCACGCACGTCAAAGGCGATTCGATGTATAACACGCCCAATACGTGGGGCATTTACATGATCGATCTGGTCGGCAAATGGCTGCAAGATTTGGGTGGATTATCGGCAATGCGAACGCTAAACGAAGCCAAAGCGCGCGAACTTTACGCGGCCATTGACACGACCGACTTTTATCGCGGCCACGCGCAACCCGACAGCCGCTCGCTGATGAACGTGACCTTTCGCCTGCCCAACGAAGATTTGGAAAAACTGTTCGTCAAAGAAGCAACGGCGCAAGGTTTGGACGGTTTAAAAGGCCACCGCGATGTCGGTGGCCTGCGCGCCTCGATTTACAACGCCTTTCCACCCGAAGGCGTGACGGCTCTGGTGAACTTTATGCGCGAGTTCGAGAAGTCGCATGGCTAAAAGTGGATTCGAGTACTCGAAAGATGATTAATCTCTTGGGAAAGTCACACTGAATTTGGCAACGTCAAATTTCGAGATCCATACAAAAACTGTGCGTCAGTAATTTAAGGTGCGCCCAATAAAGATATATTCCCAGCCAGAAATTGCCTTTATCGTGCTGGTCATGGTCGTGCCTTCTGCTGCAGCTTACTTGTTCAAGGGCAGTTTCTTACCCGTGGCATTTTGCATCGTGCTCGGCTCAGTGCTTTGAATCATGTACATCTTGTTTATCTGTCATATTGAAGCTAAAAGAAGCATTGATTAAGGAGCGAATTCATGTCTCAAGACGCCACATCCAACGATCCCGCTGTGCGCTGGGGTTTGCCCGCCGGATTTCGCCCGACAATTTCGCCCGTACCGGACGAACTTAAGGAAATGTTGCGCGAAATGCTGCGTCCCAACGAGCCGATTATCGCGGCTTTGGGCAATGAAGGCGACACGATTTTCATCGTCGCTTCGACACAGCGTTTGTTCAGTGCAAGGCGCGGCGCCACAGCGGGCGTGACGGGTTGGACAATCAAAGAATACGAATGGGCAGCGATTGCCGACATGAAAATGCAGACCGCTTCGATGAACGTGCGCATCGTGATTTCTTTCCATTCGCGCGATGGTCGCACGCCCGAAAGCGGCCCGCGCGCCAAGCAATGGAAACTTCACACCGATTCGCTGGCGCCCTTTGAAATCGCGCGTGGCAGCGAACTTTACGAAGCCATTCAAAGCGTCTGGATTCATAAAACACGCGGCGAGAATTGAATTAACCGCCAAGGGCACCAAGATTTAGAAACTGATTTCGAGTACTCGAATCTCTTTTTCTTCTTGGCGCTTTTGGCGTTTTGGCGGTTAATTGTTTTTATCCCGCGATTAAGCGGCGTGCTCCGGCGTAATGTTCGACCCAGAACGGATCGTCGAGGCTGGAAACGATGGTGCCTTTGCCAGTTCCCGCCGCGTTGATGAAGCGACGGCGCCCCAGATAAATGCCGACGTGCGAAACGCCCGCTTTATACGTATTTTTGAAGAAAACAATATCGCCTGGCTTGAGCAATTCTTGCGCGATGGGCGTTCCATAATTGAACTGTTCGGCGGCGGAATGCGGCAAAGCGCGATAACCCAAATCGCGCATCACAACGATGATGAAGCCGGAGCAATCGAAGCCGTTGCGCGATTCGCCGCCCCACACATAAGGCGTTCCCGCGTAACGCATCGCCACGCGCACAAACGGATTCAAGCCTTTGGCATCCGGCCCGGCGTTCAGCATCGCGGTGCGCAAGGTCGCGCCGACGCTCAGCAGTTGTTTTTGACCTCGGCTTAATGTATCGTTCGCGCGATCCAAACCGCGATCGGCGCGCATCAAATCGGCTTCGAGTTGCGCCAGCAAAATGCGGTCTTTATGGCGCGAACTCAAAATTGCCGGATCGCGGCGCGGTGTTGCGCTTGACGGCAGCACAGTCGCAACACGCGATGGCAAGACAATTGTTTTAGACGGCGACTCTGCCGTCGGCATCACAGCATGAGATACACGTTGAGGAGCCGCGATCATTGGCGAAACAGATGTTTGTAGCAGCGGCTTTTTGTGGCTCGGCAACGGCGTGGAGATCGCGGTTTTGGCCGCATTATGCGCAATTGGCGTGGTCACAACCGGCGAAGCAGGAACTGGCACAATCGTTTCTGGATTGCGCGATGGATTTGTTAGCGCCAGGTAATTTTGCACCACATCATCGGAAACCGCAGGCACTGAAGCCAGGCGAACTGGTACAGCAACCAATCGAGTACTCGATTGTGTTTTCTTTATTGAACTGATGGTCTGGTTATCGCGCGATGCTGCGTCTGGTGTGCTGAAGCGCTGTGGCGTATGCGCGATATTGCGCGCTGCAAAGAGCGACGTTTCTGCGAGGACGTTACGTTTCCTGTGGAGCGGCGACACAGCCGAGGAAACGGGAACTACGTCGCGGCTGGGCACCAGAGTCGCCGCTGGCTGATCGCTCGAAACCGAACTGGCAGTTGATGAACTGGCAGTTGATGGAGCAATTGCAGAACGGACAACGGCAGAACGGACAACGGCAGAACTGGCGAGAGACGGCAGGCTGGCCGTGAAAATAGTGAGAAAGGAAGCGAAAGTTACGCGGGAAAATTTCAAGAGGACACCTGAGAAAACTCGATTACGATGGACTGTCACGTATAAGACGAGGATGCAACGAACAAAATCGAGAGCGGCTCCAGTTTCGCATATTTTCGCGGCCCCTGCTCTTTGAATTTTCTTACGAAAAAAGGTTCATGACGAATGGCTCAAGCGCACAGTGGCCGACGCGCCATAGCTTTGCGAGTAAGCCCACAACACGGTGGGACGTAACGCGACACGTTCGCCTGGCGCCAACCCGCCGACGATCTGCTGCGAGTTGCCCTGCACTGCGCCCAGTTCGACACGGCGCCATTCAATGCGATGAATACCAGCGCCGCTGAGATCGTGAACCGGAGTTAAAACCGCGACCATAGCCGATGTCGGACTGGCATTTCCAGTACTCGATGCCACGTTTGATGCAGCATTTTGCCCAGCATTCGGCGTGGCATTCAGCGATGGTGCGGCATTGCTGGAAAAAGGCGAGGTCGTGCCATGCGGAGTTTGAACGACGTAACTTGGCGCTTTGGTCATCGCAGCGCCCAATTTAGGAGCTGCGCTTGGCGTCGTAATAGATGAATTTGAATGAGCCGTTGACGGTGGCAAAGTCACAGGCGCGGCAAAAGGTTGTTTCGCAGGATGTGATGGTGCGGACAAAAGCGCCGAGCGCGGCACGCTGATGGCGTTGCTTTGTCCTTGTCGGTCAAGCGAATACCAGACCGTCATGCCGGAACGAAGGCGGGGGACGCGTGCGGATTGGCCTAAATGTGCATTATCCGGTGCGGGAAAAACGACGGCGCGCACTAACGCCGGGTCGCCCGCTTGATCGGGCGGCGTCACGCTTTCGATGCGCGCTGTTACGGGCGTCGCATCGGCGTTATTGGCGTTATTAATGTTGGTCGCGCTCGTTTGCGAGGCTTGATTTGGCGTAGTTGTAACGGATCGAGTACTCGATGCGAAGACAGCCGGACGATGCACCGAATCACTGACAAGCGCGGGAAAAACGCTGTCGACTTTGAGGTTACGCCACAAGCCGGAGTAATCGACAAAGCGCGCCTGCAACTCGCCGCGTTGTCCCATTTTCAAAATCGGGTCGCCTTGATTCACGTTGTCCGCGACGGCAGCAATCCAGTTAATGGTGCCCGATGCGGGAGCGCGCATCACCGACAAATTGGCGCGCAGCGTGCGATCCAGCGAGCTTTGTTCAGCGCTGCCCAGTTCGCTGCTGCTCGACACGAGGGTTTCTCCGGTGGTTTTCGCTTGCTGCGCGTAATCGTCAACTTCGGCTTTCAAGCGGCGCGCTTCGTTTTGCGCGTCAGCGCTCTCAGTTGTTGCCGCGCTCACCATGCGCACCGCATCGCTAATTGACGGTAGATTCCGTGAATTTTCACGCGACGGTTTTCTCACGGGACGCGAAGTAGGACGATTTCCTGTGCTGCCATCGTCGCCAAAAACCTGCAACTGACGCAACAAGCGCGTCGAACGCTCCTGCGCCGCTTGTGCAGCAGATTGCGTGCTGGAAGCTTCATCGGCCAGACTGCGCGCTTTCGCTCGTGCTTGCGCCGCATCGGAAGTTGCATCTTTCGCGCGCGATTCGGCTTCATCCACCGTGGCTTGAGAAACCGTTATTTTGTGAACGGGACGAGGCGTTGCAGTGGGCTTGGCGTCGTTTTTCGTATCGCTGTCCGAACGCGCCAAAGGTTCCGTATCTGCTGCATCGCTGGCATTAGATGAAGCGGCGGCTTCGCTGACTTCACGTTCGCGGGTGGAGCGCAATTTTCGCGCTTTTTGCGTCAGCGCTCGTGCGCTCGCTTCAGCATCGTCAGCAGTGTTTTGAGCAATGGCGGCTTTGCTTTTCGCGCGCTCGGCTTTGTGCTCGGCGCTTTGCGTTTCGGCGAGCGCCGCAGCCCGCGCTTCGGTCGCTGCGTGTTGCGCGTTTTCATTGTCGCCCCTGGGCGCGGGCGCATCGTTGCTGGCGCTGTTGGCGGCATTGTCGGTGTTGTTCGAGTACTCGCTGGTCGAATTTGTATCGCTGGAAGAAACGCCGGCTTGCAGTTGTCGCACGATTTCGGTGGCCTGAGCGATACGTGTTTTGGCACGAATGACACGCGATTGGGCTGCTGCGAGTTGCGTTTGCGCCCGATCCATTTTCAATTGAAGGCTGCTTTGCGCTTTGGACGCTTCGACCTGAGCGGCTTCAGCACGATGATTGGAAGCGCGCGGTGCGTTGTCTTCCGGCAAAACCGAGGATGAAGACGCGATCCGCAAAATGCGATCGCCGACTTCGACGTGCTGCCCTTCTGTGACCCAAACGCGCGTAATCTGTCCCGCAATTGGCGCTTTTCCTGTCACGCCGCGTGTTTCGCGCAAAAGCGCGTGCCACACCACCGAACCGGCTGTGGCTCGCGGTTGCACGACGAGCGTTTGTGCTTCGGGCACCACCGCGTTTTGCGCCGACAAAGGTGTTTCCAGAGAAGTATCGCTCGCGGGAAGATTGGTTTCGCCAACCAAGGGTCGCCCCAAACTTTGGTGGCGCGCCGCCCATCCCAAGCCCAACAAGAGAAACGCCGGAATGCTGGCCAAAACTGCCGGAGAAAGTTTGATCGGCGACAATCGGCTCGCAGGCACGCGCGGCATTTCGCTTTCACCGCGTGCCACGCCCGAGCGCAAAAATCGCAGTGATTCGGCAGAAGGCACTTCAAGAATCGGTACTTCAGGCGAGGACGTTTCGCGCGCCGGAACTTCATTCGCCGCAATGTTATCTGGCATCTTTACATGCGAAGCGATGTCGGCAAGCCGCGCTTTTTCTTGCGCGCCATTAACATCATTAGCGCCGTTGCGTTGCACGTCCAAAAGTGCTGACGCCAAACCGTTCGCCGCCGCCAAACCGTTCGCCGCCAAACCGTTCGCCGCAGATTCGTCCACAGAAGACGCTGCATCAGGTTGCTTGGCGGTTTCAGCAACGGGCGAGGACGAAAAAGATGATGTGGGATCGTGCAAAGAGCTTGGCATAACAGCGAAGAAATCAAAGGTTCGCAAACGATGCAGCGACAACTAAAACGAGCAATCAATGTTATTAGGATGGCAAACGCTCAGCGAGCTGCTATTTGAGAAAACCTCAACTATCGAAAATACTTTCCAGCAGAGTTTTAGTGGCAATAAAATCAAGGCATATTTTACGCGCCCTCCTCGGTTCCCGCAACGCGCAGCAAGCTCGAAATGTCCGCTGCAGACGCCAATTCAGCAATAAAGAGCGTGGAAGTTTTCTGGAGCCTCAGCCTGCGTCTTCGCATCTTTTGCGTTACCCACGTTGTCTTTCGTTGAAGCGACGCGCCTTGCAAATCGCGCAAAGGTCGTGCTACGTAAAGGTACAAAATGTTCCACCTTTTGCAACCTGTGTTGCGGGTCTCCGATGACTTTCGTTTGTCGCGTTCACGCTCCAATCGAGTACTCGATTTGGTCAAGTTGAACTTTATCGTTTGTTGCGTCACGGCTTGTGTCGCGCCATGTCTTTTGAGAATCGTCATTTTAGAGTAATATCAGCGTATGTTGCCTTCTTCCACTTCTTCGTCTTCAGGCGCGCACGAGCGGCTCTGGATCATCGGGCTGAGCATTGCGCTGGCGGTTTATTCTCTGGTCGTCGGCGTTGCGTTGCTGGCGGGCGCGTTGTCGCCGTTTCATGCTTCGTGGCTGCTGGCTTTGGTGCCCTTTGTTTTGGCATGCTGGTATGTTTATGGATTTTTGCAGCCGAATCCGTCATCAAAAGGCACTTCGGCGCCCGATTTTGGTTTATTGTTGTCGGCTGGCGGCTGGGCGCTGACGCTTTTATCGTTGCTCATTGCGCAACCTGCGCCAATTCCAAGTAACGCGACTTCTTCATCGAGCGATGTCACAGCGGCATTTTGCGGCGTACTGGCGTTGTTGTGCCTTTTGTGCGGCGCCATTTTATCCTGGCGCTCGTGGAATGAAACGGCATCCCACAACGCGATATGAATGCGGAAGAACGCGCTGACTTTGTAATTTTTCGTATCCTGTTTAAGAGAATAGAAGGTGAAGAAACAAAGGCGCGCTTGAATACTCAAATCGAGTACTCGAATTGCGGCGGCTTAGATTTTACGGCTGTGATTGAGGGTTGGCGATTGAGATTTGACAAAGGGGAATTATGGCTTTCGATTTGGATGGATTGTTGCAATTTGCAGTTAAAAATAACGTGTCGGACATTTTCCTTAAAACAGCGACGCCGCCGACGGTGCGTTTGAATGGTGCTTGCAAGCAGCTTAACCATCCCGCTTTGACCAACGAAGAAATCGAAGCGGCGATGCAGCGCATCATGCACGGCGATCAGTGGGCGAAGTTTCAGGAAAACCCGGACGCCGACTTGTCTTATGTGATTCCCAACGTTTCGCGTTTTCGCGTCAACGCTTACCGCGAGCGTGGCGGCGCAGCGATGGTTTTGCGCGTCGTGCAAATGAAAATTCGCCAGTTCAGCGAACTGGGTTTGCCGCCTGTTTTAGCCGATTTCACGCGCCACCGCGACGGCTTGGTTCTTATCACTGGCCCGACGGGAAGCGGCAAATCGACCACGCTGGCCGCCATGATCGACCTCATCAATCAGGAAAAACGCGATCATATCGTAACGATTGAAGACCCGATTGAATACGTTCATCCCGACAAAAACTCGATTGTCTCGCAGCGCGAAATCGGCATGGATACCAGAAACTTCGGTGCCGCTTTGCGCGCCAGCCTGCGCGAAGCGCCGGATGTGATTTTGGTCGGCGAGTTGCGCGACCAGGAAACGATGGCGATTTGTTTACAGGCGGCGGAAACCGGTCACCTTGTGATGAGTACTCTTCATACGGCGTCCGCTGCGGAAAGCATGGAGCGCATGCTTTCGATGTTCCAGCCGCACGAGAAAGCGCTCGTTCAAACGCGCTTGAGCAAAACCTTGCGCGCTATCGTGTCGCAAAAATTGGTGCCGACAATTGATGGCAAAGGTCGCGTTTGCGCGCTCGAGATATTAAATGTTTCGCCAACTGTGGCACAATATGTCGAAGAAGGGCGTACCGGACAGATTTATCAGGCAATCAAAGAAGGCGCCAGCCAGTGGCAAATGCAGACCATGAACATGGCGCTGGACAAGTTTTATAAAGCGGGCCAGATTTCACACGAGCAGGCTTTGGATCAATCGAGCCACCGTTCCGAACTGCGCCAAATGTTGCGCCTGACCGATAAAGCTCCCGTTACAGCCGCAGACGAAACCGAAGAGACCGAAGACAGCGAGGAATAATCACCAAAACTTAGGTTCAACTTCGCGCCCAGCGTCAGCACAATAAAGTTGGCATGACCAGCGTTGAGTAACCGACACGATTTTCCGGATTGTTCCGTGGTAGCAGCATATTTCGAGTACTGGAAAGGGATTCGCTCCCCGTCGAGCGAAAAGGCGGGCGTTTTTTGGCTCAACTCGATCAGATTATTGCGCATCTCGCGCAACGCAACATGGATCGCGCCGTTTTGTGCAGCGACGAACCGATGCACTTTTTTCATGGAATGCAAGATTATTCCGGGCCGGTTTTAACGGCGCAGCAGGTTCGCAGCATCGCTCAGGACGGCACGCCGCCGGTTCTCAAGCCGCAACTCGCCTACGACAATTCGTTTCATTTTCCCTACCAGTCGCCGCACGGCACCTTCGATGTCACCATTACGCGCCGCGACGCCAACCTCAAAATCGTCGTCTCGCAGCCACAAAACCAAAACGCCGCTTCAACTGCATCGCCGCCAGATGCTGCCGCTTCAAATCCGTCAACGGATGTGGTTCCTGAAACAATTCCGGTTCCGATGACATTGCAAAACGCCGCTCCGCCAGTTGCCGCCGCGAAACAGCCTTTGCATCACATGGACGAACTGTTTCATCTCATGGAAAAATTGGGCGCCAGCGATTTGCATTTGTCCTCCAGCGAAGTGCCGATGATGCGCGTTCAAGGCACCATGCGCAAGTTCAACGAGTACTCGATTCTCGAATCGGAAGCGTTGCAGCGTTTGTTGTTTCAAATCACGCCGCGCCGCAACCAGGAAGAATGGCAGCACGCGCACGATACCGATTTTTCTTATGAAGTTCCCGTTGTCGGGCGTTTCCGCTGCAACCTTTTCGCGGACAGGCACGGCATCGGCGGCGTTTTTCGCTTGATTCCCTCGAAAATTAAAACGGTGCAAGATTTGTCTTTGCCCAAAGCGATGACCGATTTTTGTTTTCTTTCCAAAGGCTTGATCGTTGTCACTGGCCCGACGGGAAGCGGCAAATCGACCACTTTGGCGGCGCTCATCGATCACATCAACAAAAACCGCACTGATCACATCGTGACGGTGGAAGATCCGGTCGAATTTGTCCATGAAAATATCAAGTGCTTAATTAATCAGCGCGAAGTTCACGTCAATACCGATTCGTTCGCGGCAGCTTTGCGCGCCAGTCTGCGCGAAGATCCCGACATCGTAATGGTCGGCGAAATGCGCGATCTGGAAACCACGCGACGCGCCATCGAAGCGGCGGAAACCGGACACTTAGTTTTTGGCACGCTGCACACGTCGAGCGCCGCCTCGACGGTTGACCGCATCATCGACCAGTTTCCCGCCGAAGAACAAGCGCAAATTCGCGTCATGTTGTCGGAAACCTTGAAAGGCGTCGTCGCGCAAACTCTTTTGCGCACCAAAGACGGACAACGCGTCGTCGCCTTTGAACTGCTGTTGGTTCCAACGTCGGTTTCCAACCTGATCCGCGAAGGCAAAACTTTTCAATTGCCCTCGCAAATTCAAATCGGCAAAAATCTGGGCATGATGACGATGAACGACTCGATTCTAATTCACGTTAAAAGCGGGCGCGTCGATGCGCAGGAAGGTTACCTCAAAGCCGTCGACAAAAATGGCTTGCTGTCGTCCTTCGAGGCCAACGGCATTCCCCTGCCCAGCGGCCTCGCCTGATTGATTGCGCCTTTCGAGTAGGGGAATCGAGTACTCGATACAGGATAAAACCCGCGCTTCAGCCTTCAAAAAGCGCGGGTTTTGCTTTGTCTTCAAGCGAAAAGGCCAAAGATGTGCGACGAGTGACTTTTGATTTTCTCGCGTCTTTTGTCAAGATTGTTAAGATTTGCGCCGCGCCAATTTGAGCGCGGTAAAATAAGGGTCGGTCTCATCAAGAAAAGTCACATTTCAGGAGAAAAACTCCATGAGCAATTTTAGTTTCAAAGACGACGATGACGATTTGAGTGCTTTGCCCTCGGTCGATGAATCGTTGCCAGCCGCTTCGCCAAAACCTACGCCTTCCAAAGCTGTGCCGCCAAAAGCTACGCCGCCTCAAAAGGCGAGTGTGGCCAAAAGCGTCGCATCGCCTACGGCACCATCAGTTCCCACGCCAAAGGCGCCGCTGCCCAAAGTGCCGCTTCCAACAACTCCAAAGCCGACGGCTCCAACGCCGCAAGTTGCGTTGCCCAGCGTGCCAGTAGCTAAAGCACCTTCGCCTGTTGCGCCAACGACGCCCGCTGCGCCATTACCTGCAAGCGCCGCGCGTTCTGTCGCACCCGCATCCGGAACAGCGGCGAGACCCGCGCCAGGCGCTGCACCTCCACGTCCTTCAACGCCGCCAGGCGCTGCAACGTCAGGCACACCGACGGCGCGCACTGCTGCGAATACGGGCGGCGCGGCACCTGCCAGAACGCCTGCGCCTTCGCCAGCCGCGCCGCCTAAAGTTGCAACGCCGCCTGCGCCAACCCTTCCGCCGACAGCATCCAGCGCGGCGCGTCCGGTTGCCGCGCGCCCAACGACAGGAAGTACGGCGCCTAAAGCGGCAACAAGCGCGGCGCCCTTACCAGCGTTGACGGATGAAGGATTGAGTGGCGAATTGGCGCATCGTCAGACGAAGCTTTCGGCGAAACCGCAAGTTAAAAACGTCCACCAATCGGCCTTGAGTCGAGTACTCGATACCCTCACGCCAGTCGCGGTTTGGCTTCTGCGCGCGGCAGCGGTTTTGGGCGGCTTAGCGCTGCTGTACATAATTTATGGAGTGGTCAGCGGAGCGTTGACGCAAGGTGGCGAAGACCCGCGCATTATCAGCAACATCGCCACTGCTGGAGGAGTTTTGCGCTGGGCGTTATTGGGCGCCGCGTTGGGCATCTTCATTTTGATGTGGGACGACCGTATCACCGGAATTTTGACAGTGATTTTAGGTCTGGCGCTTTATTTTGGAGCTGTACCTTTGCTGGGCGCAGTGGGCCGGACAACCGCGATCTGGACGCTGGCCAACCAACTCAGCATTGGTGGCCACGCGCTGGCAGCGTTGGGTTTGGCGAAATGCGTTTGCGATTTGGCGGGCTGGGTTATCGAACTGCCCGAACGAATGCGCGTGCGCGCCGATGTGGGCGTGGCGCAACAAGCCGAGCCGCGACAACAACGCGAAGCGCAAAACGCCAATATGTTTTCGCCGTGCTGGAAATTGCCGTTTTGCCGCGAAGTGATTCGCAAGCAATGTCCGGCATTTATAGCGAAAACGACGTGCTGGAAGTTTGGGCGCGGCTGCTATTGCGACGAAGAAATGATTTCGCGCATCATTCGCGGCGAATCGATGGACAACGTGAAAGCGCCAACACGCATGAGCCGCCAGGGAAAACCACCGTGTCATCGCTGCTACATCTTCCTGGAACATCAAGGCTTGAAGTATCGCATCGCCAGCCCATTGGCGGTTCCCGCGACCATTGCGATCATGTATTTCGGCTGGCCAGTTTATGTGGGACTAACCGGAAAAATCGGCGGTTCTCTGCAATGGTTGTGGGACAGATTGGCGTTTCACGGCACGACCGCAGTCACTGATGTCACCAGCAAAATTGCGGATCAGGCCGCCAAAGCGCCGTCAACTCTTTCGCCCGAACAAGTGCAACACGCCGCGCAAACCATGTTCGGCGTGCTGATCGGCTTTTACGTGCTGATCATGATTTCTAAAGGCATCGAATGGGCAATTTACAAAGCCCGTTGGTAAGTACCTGTGGCAAATGTCTGCAACTAAAAAGAACGAGTACTCAAATCGAGTACTCGTTCTTTCTTTGTTTTACACGTTGTTTCCGCAGGCAAAAATTGACAGGCAAAAATCGAGACGGCGCAGCGCACTTTCAGTTTGCTTTACGTGCGAATTAGCCCAGAGAAAGTACAAAGAACCATCAAAGTGGCAGTTTGTCATTCTAAGCGCAGTGAAGAATCTAACTGTAACCAGATTCTTCACTGCGCTCAGAATGACAAACTGCCACCTTGCAACGTTGTTTTTTACTTTGCAAAGTGATTCTTAGGGCGACATACTGAAGTTCCTATCGACCTTACGGAAGCGACCAATGGCTTTAAAACTTTGCCGAGATAGCTGAAAGGCAGCGTTATTTGACCTCGATTTGGAACAATTTTGGCCATAGTTTTCCCGTCACGAAGATACGTTTGCGCGCCGCGTCGTAGGCGATTCCGTTCAAAACGTCTTCGCCACCGTTACGCGCGTCGCGTGGCAAAATTCCCGTCAAGTCGAGATAGGAAACGACGCGTCCGTTCTGCGGATTGATCTGCACGATGGTATCGGTGCGCCACACGTTCGCCCAGATTTTGCCGTTGATCCATTCCAGTTCGTTGAGTTGCGTCAGAGGCGCGCCATTTTGCGTCACACGAATGGTGCGCATTGGCGCGAATGTTTTGGTGTCGCGGAAAGTGATGATGTCGCTGCCGTTGCTCATCACAAAACTTTGTCCGTCGAAAGTCAAGCCCCAGCCTTCGCCCTGATATTGCCATTCGCCTAAAGGCTTCAGCGTCGCGCGGTCGTAAATAAAGGCGCGCCCGTCCTGCCACGACAATTGCACCAGCTTGTTGTTGGCCAGTGCCAAACCTTCGCCAAAAATCGCGGGATCATCGTCGTGCTCTTCGAGTACTCGACCCGCCGGAAAAGCGACGCGGCGAACATCGGAATGACCTTGCAAACCCGTGCTTTCGTAAAACGAGTTGTCGCTCCACAGCAAACCTTCGGTGAAAGCGCTCGTATCGTGCGCATAAGTCCCTACAATTTTGTAACTCAAACGTCGCGCCAAAGGCTCAATTGTGGACGTTGCAATCGCGTTATTCGCCAGCGCGCTGTCCGTTGCGTTTGTCGTAACAAGACGAACCGAGCGCGACGCGACATTTGTGTGCGCGATATTGTGGTGCGGTTGGGCGTGGAAGGATCGGCGAAAACCAAAGCCGCCAAGAGCGACGGCAGAAAGGGAAAAGACGGCGCAGGCGACGATTTTCTGGTGGCGAAGAAAAGATTTAGGAGAATGAAAATTCATAGCGGCGGCTTGGACATCTTGAAGTGTGACGTAGTTTCAGTTAATATAGAAAAGTCTTATGGCGGGTGTAGCTCACCTGGTTAGAGCGCCAGTTTGTGGCACTGGAGGTAACGGGTTCAAGTCCCGTCACTCGCCCCAGCTTTTTAGATCCCCAGCGTGAACTTGCAAATTCACGCTGGGGATCTTCGTTTTCCCGTCTTATATCCGCTTAACTCGAAGTGCGAAATGCACTTTCTTTTTCTCTTAATCCCTTGTCTTTGAAACACAAAACGTCGTTATTATGACTAATTGTGTCAAAAGAGCGTTCAACGAACCATCCGTTGAACGCTCTTTTCTTGTTCTTTCAACCGTGCATTTTCTTTTGTGACTTCACTATTTTTTTTGGACCAAGGGCTGCTTCCAATTACCGCAGCCAGCTTGCGCTCCGTCGAGTTCGGTGAACGAAGTTATTTCGCGTGCCCGACATAAACCTGATAAGCCCAGGGTGCGAGCTTGAAGGATGGCGAAGCGTCGAGCTTGATGAGGCGCTTGCCAAACCAGTCGGTGTAGTCACCTGCCAGAGAAACATTCGCTGCGGAAGCATTGGCGGAAGCATTGGCGGAAGAAGCGTCGTTCAAGGTGACCGCTTGCGCTTGGTCGCTCAAGTTGACCACAACCAGTACTCGATTCTGCCCCCTTTGTCCGCTTTCTGCGCTTTCTGCGCTTTCTGCGCTTTGCCGCACAAAAGCATACACCTTGTCATCGTGGTTCGACACGATCTTGGTGAAACTCCCTTGAACAACCGCGGGCTGCTCTTGATAAAGCTGCAACAAGCGGCTGTAGAACCCCCACACCGGAGAACTCAGGCGCGCTTCAGCCTGTAGTGGAGGATTGACCTTGAGCAAGCTCATCTCCTGCCCGTTGTAGATCAACGGCTTGCCAGGCAACGTGGTGCACAACACCATCAGCGGCGCCACTTGGGGCACGCCCTGGCTGATGTCGATGGCGGCTCCCGTGCCCCAGCCCCAGTCGGCATGAGGGTGCCAATCGTGGTTATCCAGGAAACGCATCTGAATGGCACCCGCAGGATACATCGCGGCTTCCTTGCGCAGCTCATCGTCGATGTTTGAAGCGGGTTGATGTCCTGCACAGATCTGCCACAGAATAGGTGGCAAGCTCCACTGATAGTTCATGTCGAAAGCTGGATGCACTTCGGGGTTGTCCGCTTCAGCCAGCATGAAGACCGGCTTGAGCGCGTTCAACTGAGGACGCAGCCAGTTCCAGAACTCGACTGGCACGCGACCGTTGCTGCCCGCCACATCGCAGCGGAAGCCATCGATGCCAAAGGTGCGCACCCAGTAGCTCATGTTGTCGCGCATGGTGTTCCACAAGGGCTGGTTCCACTGACCCGCTTTGCCATAATCGAGTTGCGCCACATCGCCCCAAGTATAAGCTTGCGCGATCTGACCTTTGGCGTCTTTGACGTAGAACTCGGGATGAGCCGTGATCAGCGCGTTGTCCCAGGCGGTATGATTGGGAACCCAGTCGAGCAGAACGTGCAAGCCCAAAGCGTGCGCTGTGTTCACCAGATGCTGAAAGTCGGCTTTGCTGCCAAGGTCGGGATTGACTTGCTGGTAGTCGCGCACCGAGTAAGGGCTGCCGAAGCCTTTCAAGTGGCCGCGCGGATAGATCGGCATCAGCCACAAAAGGCCCACACCCATCTTCTTCAAGACCGGCAAGTGCTGCTCGAACTGGCGCATCGCCTGGCCTTTGGTAAAACCATAAACGTCCCAGTTCACTTCGTAGATCGGCAAGTTCTTCGCCCACGATGGACCCGACATCGTCTTGGTCGTTAACGGGCCGTCAATTTTCAACGGCGGTTGCGGCGCTTTTGGCTTGGAGCTTCGCGCGAATATAACTTTGGGCCATGTCGCCTCCGATGTCTCGCCGGATGTATTTTCGCCCGAAGAACGCAGAAAATAAACGCCCAGCGCTGCCAGGCAAAACACCGCAAACAACCCAATTTTTAAAGTCCGAGGCGAGTTCTGATTCATTTTGTTCTCCTACTCAACATTATAGTACAGCTTCATAGTACGACTTTCATCGGCAGGAAGATGGTAAGTGTGACAGTGCAAAACCTATCAACAGAACGCCAAAAGCAAGCACACGACATCAGAAGCCTGAGAGAAGAAGCCGAACATGAGACTGGAACAGCACAGTTCCAACATCGAGTACTCGATGTTGGATTTTATTGTCCCTGGCCCAATCGTTCGCCCAGGACGCGCGGCAAACCCGCCTGAAAAATGGCGTCGCGCGCGGCTGGCCAATCGTAATCAATGGCAAAAACGTCCACTGTTCGCGCACTCGAATCGAAAAGCGCGTAACGCGCCTGCGCATTGCCATCACGCGGTTGGCCGCACGAACCCGGATTAAGCAGATAACGCCATTCTTCTTCCATTTGCAAACTGCCGCCGCGTTTCAACGGCGCATATTCCATTTGATAGCGCTTGCCCGGCACATCCAAGCAACGATAAGTATCGGCGACGTGCGTGTGGCCATAAAAACACAATTGGCGCTTCATCAAATGAATTGTTGCCTGCGCGATTTCGCGTCCCAAAATGTATTCTTCAATTGGCTGGCGCAGGCTGGCGTGAACGGCTTGAAAGTTGTCCTCCGCGTTGTCATAAGTCGGCGATAAACTGCCCAACCAGGCGCGATTTTCGAGGGAAAGCTGATCGCGCGTCCACAAGATCGCTTGCATTGCGACCGGATTGAACCACGAAATATCAATTTTCCCCAGCGCCGCCGCATCGTGATTTCCCAGCAGGCAGGTCGCTTTCAAATCGCGCAGAATGTCGCAACAATCATCGGGATGCGCGCCGTAACCAACGACATCGCCCAAACACAAAATTGCGTCATGTTCACCTGCCGCAGCACGTAGAACAGCTTCCAGGCCGAAACGATTGCCGTGAACATCCGAAAAAATAAGGGTGCGCATAAACTCCTTTAACGTGCCAGAAAATAAAACCTGTTGTTATGCTGCCTGCAAGCGCTTGACACATAATGGCGACGAGTTCTCAAAGTCAGTTTGTAAAGTAGAAAACACGGTTGGAAGGTGACAGTTTGTCATTTTGAGAAAGTCTATAGAAAGTCCGCGCAATGTTCCAAAACTCGTAGTTTGTCATTCTGAGCGCAGCGTAGAATCTAATTACAGGTAGATTCTTCGCTACTGATACTTTCGAGCCTTTCCTGTTGCTTTTCGGCTTTCCTATACACCCTCTCAGAATGGCAAACTGGTAGTTTGAAGGCTTTTTGCTACTTTCACGACTTTTCATACAACCTCTGAGTCGCCGAATAATAAGCTTCCATTTTTATATCACGGACTTTTCAAGCTGGTTCTGAAAGCATTATCGAGTACTCGATTGTCTTGGCAACTCCTATGCAATATCAAAGGCAATGGTGCAACCTTTGGTGCAACCTTTGGTGCAACCTTTGGTGCAACCTTTGGTGCAACCTTTGGTGCAACCTTTGGTGCAACCTTTGGTGCAACCTTTGGTGCAACCTTTGGTGCAACCTTTGGTGCAACCTTTGGTGCAACCTTTGGTGCAACCTTTGGTGCAACCTTTGGTGCAACCTTTGGTGCAACCTTTGGTGCAACCTTTGGTGCAACCTTTGGTGCAACCTTTGGTGCAACCTTTGGTGCAACCTTTGGTGCAACCTTTGGTGCAACCTTTGGTGCAACCTTTGGTGCAACCTTTGGTGCAACCTTTGGTGCAACCTTTGGTGCAACCTTTGGTGCAACCTGAAGCGCCTTGCAAACGAGGGAAAGGATGGCAAGTTCCGAGGCTTATTTGCTGATAGAGGACAATGACGTATCCGTGGAAGGCGCATTAAGACTGGCGCGCGAGCTTGCTTTTGCCATTGGAGAATCTGCAAGCGAGCACGAAGCGCTGGGCACTGTTCTGGCGCGTGTTTGTCGCGCCACCAACTGGCAACTGGGCCAGGCTTGGACTTGGAACGACGACGGCTTGCACTGCAGCCCAGCCTGGTATTGCGACACAGATATTGTCCCAAAGGTTGGCACGCTCCGCCAGTTGAGCCTGGATTTGGTGCTGGCGCCGGGCATCAGTTTACCGGGTCTGGTCTGGCAAACGCGTCAAGCCGCGTGGGACAACCACGGCGACGAGTACCGTTACAAGCAACTGCGGAGTCGTCAATTGGTGCATGATGCAGGATTGCGCGCCTGCTTTGCCGTGCCAGTTGCGGCAGGCGACGAAATGGTCGCCGTATTGGAGTTTTTCTCGGTCGAAGCTCACCCCGAAAATCCCCATTTGTTGCGTCTCATTTCGGCGATTGCGGTGCAACTGGGTTCGCTGCTGTTGCGCAAGCGCGCCGAAGCGGCCTTGCGCGAAAGTGAAGCCGAATTGCAAGCCTTGATGTGCGCCATTAACGACCTAGTTCTCGTGCTGGATAAAGAAGGCCGCTACCTCAAAGTTGCTTCGACTCATAACGAACTTTTATATCAGCCTGCCTCGGAAATCCTGGGCAAAACGCTGCATGAGGTGTTGCCAGGTGATCTGGCCACCCAATTTATGCAAGTAATTGAGCGGGCTTTGCACACGCATCGCACCGTTGAAATCGAGTACTCGATGCAGGTCGGAGAAGAAATGCTGTGGTTCAGCGCCCATATTTCGCCAATGAGCGATGAACGCGTGGTGTGGGTGGCGCGCGACATCACAGAGCGCAAAAGAGCCGAGGTCGCGCTGGCGCAAGCCGAAAAACGTTATCGCAGCATTTTCGAGAACGCTATCGAAGGCATTTTTCAAACCGATGCGCAGGGTCGTTATCTCAGCGCGAATCCTGCTTTGGCACACCTTTATGGCTACGATTCGCCCGCCGAATTGATGAAAGAACTGACCGATATTTCTCATCAGCTTTATCTGGAGCCTGGGCGCCGCGAAGAGTTCGTGCGGCTTTTGGCGCGTCATGAGCGCGTTTCCAAGTTTGAATCGCCAGTGCGTCGCAAAGATGGAACAGCCATTTGGATTTCGGAAAATGCGCGCACCGTGCGCGACGAAAACGGCACCTTGATGTATTACGAAGGAAGCGTCGAAGACATCACAGAGCGCAAATATCAACAGCGCCAATTTGAAGACCAGCAAACGCGCTTACAAGAAATCAATGTCCAGTTGCAAGTTTTGGCCACAGTGGACGGCCTGACAGGTTTGAAAAATCATCGCGCGCTGCAAGATGCCTTGCGCTATGAATGCGCGCGCGCCGAACGAGAAGGACACCCTCTTTCGGTGATGCTGCTCGATGTCGATGCCTTCAAGCCTTACAATGATACCTTCGGACACCCTGCAGGCGACGATGTATTGCGCCAATTCGCGCACATCCTGAAAACAAACGCGCGTGGAACCGACTTTGTGGCGCGCTATGGCGGCGAAGAGTTTGTCGCCATCTTGCCTCACACAGGCCGCACTGCCGCTTACGAATGCGCAGAACGCTTCCGAAACGCCATCCAAAACGCATCTTGGCCAATGCGTGCAATCACCGCCAGTTTCGGCGTCGCCACCTTCGACAGCGCCACCGCCAATGAGCCAATCACGGGAAATGTTGTAACAAACGACGTTGTAACAAACGACGTTGTAACAAACGACGTTGTAACAAACGACGTTGTAACAAACGACGTTGTAACAAACGACGTTGTAACAAACGACGTTGTAACGAATGACGTTGTAACGAATGATGAAACGGCCAGCAACGGAACAAGCGTAATAGACGGCGAACCGTACAGCAATTCTCGTTCGGCCAGTCTGCTTTCTCAAGCCGACAAAGCGCTTTACTTGTCGAAAACCAATGGCCGCAACCGCACCACGCACGCCGACAACCTTAATTAACCCAGGTTGCCACCTAACTATTGCCTGCGAGTGAACTCGCGGCTCAACCGCCTGCGGCTCAACCGCCTGCGGCTCAACCGCCTGCGGCGGCAGCGGCGGCCTGCGCCGACGCAACATTGAATGCATTCGGGCGTCGGCGCAGGCCTATGCACCGGCGGAAGCACCTGCCCAAAGCGCACCCGAGCCGCGAATCAGGTAGCAACTTGGGTTAAGTAACTCGTGATGTGAATTTGTTTAGTTCTTAGAGGGTGTAGAGAAAGTTAGTAGGTTCTGTTGAGCATGAGAGCGATCATAACGATATGGATCCAAGCCTGGCTGCTTTTGGGATTTTGCTCGTAGTCCTTGCTCAAGCGCCGCCATTTGTTCCACCAACCGAAGGTTCGCTCCACGACCCAACGTCTGGGCAAAACTTCAAAGCCTTTAGGGTGTTGCTTGCTTTTGCTCACGATCTCGAGGTCGACGCCATGCCGCTGCTTGACCCATTGAGCGAACTCTGGGCCGCTGTAACCGGCATCCGCCCACATCTTCTTCAAGCGTCCCGAAGGAAAGCGCAACTGCTCCAGCAGCATACGCGCTCCTTCTCGTTCGGGGATGTGAGCCGGATGTCCTAGCACCTGCAGGAGCCTTCCCGCGCTGTCAACTAGCAGATGGCGCTTGCGACCGTTTACTTTCTTGGCTGCGTCGAAGCCTTTTGGCCCCCTTTTTCCGTAGTCTTGACGCTCTGGCTATCGAGAATCGCGGCGCTGGGTGCCACCTGACGACCAGATAAATGACGATCCTGAGTTCGTAAAGCAGTGTGAAGATGTTCCAGCGTTCCGTTGTCACGCCAACGCCTGAAGTGATCCCACACTACGGCCCAGGGAGGAAACTCATGCGGCAAAGACCGCCAGGAGCAACCGGTGCGAGCTTGATACAGCAGAGCATTGACCACTTCTCGCAACTCGTGGCGGCGTGGCCTGCCACTGCGCCCGTTCTTGGGAGCTGGAAAGACCGCTTGCAGACGCTGCCACTGCGCGTCGCTTAAATCACTTGGATAGGCTTTGCGTTTCACGACCAAAGTCTATAATACTTTCTCTACACTCTCTAAAACATATTTTTGGCGTTGTTTCCTTTGATTTTATCTACAGCAAAGCAGAGGTTCTCAACAGGAGAATGCCTTCTTTTCCTCTTCTTGACAACGATTTTTCCCATCGATTTGGGCATTAACAGCGTATGAAACGACGCGCTATATTTTTACAACTTAAACCTGAAGAATATTGGTTAAACAAAGAGGAAATCGAGTACTCGACGAGAGCGCTTTTGCGCATGGAATTGGCAGGTTTTGGCGTCGTGACATTCTATAACTTTTTTACAGGATGTTTCAAAAGGGTAGACATACTCTTGAGTATGCAAAAAGCAGTTTGACTAATAATTCAAAGCTGGGAGTTCAGAAAATGGACATCAAAAGGAACGGCTCACAGCCTTCTGGCAAAGGGCCGGACGAGTATTTTACCGGCACCGTGCGTGTTGATCCTCTTTTCAAAGCCGACGAACCTGCACGAGTCGTCGGCGCATCTGTCACCTTCGAGCCTGGCGCTCGGACAGCGTGGCACACTCACCCGCTGGGACAAACTTTGATTGTGACAGCAGGCTGCGGCCTGGCACAGCGCGAAGGCGGGTCGATTGAAGAAATTCGGCCTGGTGACATCATCTGGTTCCCGCCGGGCGAGAAGCATTGGCACGGTGCGACATCCACGACAGCCATGACACACATCGCCATTCAGGAACAACTCGAGGGCAAGACCGTTGAGTGGATGGAAAAGGTAAGCGATGAGCAATACCAGGCTGGTTTAAGAGTCAAATCAAAAGCAACGCTTGAAAAGTAACGCTTAAAAAGGGCGCGCCTTGATGTCGTGCTATCAAGTACCAAGGTGTTAATGCTCGTACTCTGAATGACTTTGCTGTCGCAGGCTGGAACAAACAAAGCCGAAGGGCCGCTAATCGAGTACTCGATTGGCGGCCCTTCGTATGCCTCATGCTATTTGTCACGAAGTGGCAAAGTCGCTTTATTGTGCGCGCTCAAGGCTGAACTGCTGCCAGGGATAACTATTGTCGGGATATTGCTGGAGTTTGGTGTTGTTGGCCGTTGAACCGCCAGGAATGTTCCAGCTCATGCCGTCATGCCCAAAGTAGAACTTGAACTTGCCGTTGGTCAAGGGAGTGATGCGAATCTTCTGATCGCCGACGTTGTTGGGATTGTAGTCCCACAAATGCGTGTTGTAGCCCGGTGCGGTCGAGCCATTTTGGACACAAAGCACACGGTTTGTCGCATTGAGGTTGAACAAGCCATAAAAACCATCGCCTTCGCTGACAAACTGCCACTGGAACCAAGGATTGTTCTCCTGAGTATATTGGACGACGGTGCTGCGGATAGTGGTGCTGTGGAGAAGAGGGTTGCTGTTACTTCTGCCTTCACTTTGAACGCAGATGTACTTGCCGCTATCAGCGCGCACGAAGTAGTTGCCCCACGGCTGCAAACGCCATTTCTGCGCGGTGCTGGTGTTGGGTGTCCATTGTGTGACTTCTCCATTATCTGCTGTGCTGTTCAGGTTGTCGAGCGAGAGGCCACTGCGGACATTGCGAAGGTTGTACCAACCGTTACCGGCATCGACAAGATCCCATTGCTGAGAGGGATTGTTGCCGGTGTAATCCCACTGATACATTTGGGCGCCGGTACTTGTCGAATCCTGGCTGGGGCACAAGGCTTTCCCACTGACCCAGGAGACAATCATAAAGTGGTCGCCGTTTTCTGTCGGCAATAAAGCCCAGCGCTGTTCCGCGCTGTTGTAATCGTAGCTCCATTGATTGGTAGAGGCGCCATTGGATGTATTGCCGCCGATCAAATCGAGTACTTTGCCACTGCTCTGGTTGACCAGCATGAAATAGGGCTTGGGTGCTGTGTTGCTCGCAGGAACCACTTGAAGCGCCACCACAGAGTTGATGCAATCCCAGGAGTGCATCACGCCGGTCGGCGTTTGCTGCTGCCACTGGCACCAGGAGAGGTTATCGGAAGTTCGACGGACATTCCAGGCAGTGTCGGCATTGGCTTGCAGCCATCCCAGATATGTGCTTTGAAGGCTGCGATCCTTCATAAACTTGGAAATCCATCTTAATCCAATGGAGTTCAGACCGGAGTTGTTGTCGCCTCCTGAGCCGTACTGGGGCATGATCCGGTATCCCGTTGTGGTGTAATCTCCCATGCAGTCCATGGTATAGTCCGCCGCTTTTTTTGCGTTGGTCGTATCGCCAAGGTAGTTGGCCAGGCCAACAAATGTGCCCTGATTGTAGGTGCTAGCCCAGGTTCCAACGGAGCCGGAAGTACTCACTGCATCCAGTACGGCACCGGTGGACGTGTTGTACAAATGCGTTTTTTCCCAGCTGAACAAGTTCTGGGCTTTGGTCAAATAGCTGGAGTCGCCAAGCGCCTGATAAAGGAGATAGGCGGCGATACCCGCCGGGCATTCGATGCAGGAATTGTAGCTATTGTTGTCAGTTGTCCAATACAAAGCACCCTGAGCAGGATCCCAGGCGCGGGCAAACATCATGTCGAAGTTGTTCTTGGCGATGGTGCGGAACGTGGTGTTTCCAGTGGCTTGATAAGCGCGAGTGTATGCGATGGTCGCCCACGAAATATCGTCGTTATACATGTTGTTCGACCAATCGGTTCCGTGGGCGTTGTTGAACCCGTTCAGCAGAGCGGTAACCTGGCTGTTATAGGCGCCTCCCGTCCGATTGTTGGCGTCCTCGATCCCTTCGATTTCTTCGATCTCCTGCCAAAATCCGGGGTCACCGCCATTCTGGTCGCCCTGGATGAAAGCCGCTGAGCCATTGGGAAGCGAAAAGGCGTTGAGATAAGCGTTGACCGCCGTGTCCGAGTCGGCGCTGGTGAAGGCGCAAGCCCGCTCCGAGGCGCCTCCACTGAGGAGCAATACTCCCATCAGCGTTAAAATCATCCACGATCTTGGGACTTTCTGCACAATGTGACGAAACATATTGTCTCCTGTGTCCGCTTTGCCTACCGCGGTCTAACCACTTGAACTACGAACTTGAGCACCTGTGTAAATACACGAGCGCTTAGCAACCGAAGTCATTTTCAGTTTTTCAAACGAGTGATTCGTCGCGCTGCCTGTTCACTTTTCACTATAGAAAGAGGGGTCACAATATTATACCCGCGCAAAAACAATCTCACACATTGCTGGAGCGGCGATGGAAGATAGTCGTTCTGCCGTTTGCCATTTTATTACAGAAAGAGAGCGTTGAAGTCGACAGGGTTCATGGGTGAGAAAGCACAATAGCGAGTACTCGATTGGGGTACTCGCTGTTCCGTTTGCGATGGGGTGCTCGACCAATTGATGGGCGAACAACTGAGCCACTCAAAAGCTCGAGTTCTAAGCTTGATCTTACTGCCAGCTATGGCCCAATCCAGCAACTTGCGGATCGGGATTGATAAAGGTGCGGAAGGGAATGACGGATTCGATCTGTGTCGGGGTAGGATGAGGGAAATCGGGGATAACCGGACTACTTTTAACGTGGCCATCCGCAAAGAGGAAATTGTCACGGTTGGTGTGACGCGGCGTGCTATGGTCGGAGTTAGCAATCCGGTAAGTCTGGCAATAAAGTGAATAATCCTCGTTCAAGCCGTTGCCCGTGCTTGTGTTGCTGGGCAGCTTTTTAGCATTGTTACCGCTGTTGTTGCCATCAGTCGCTAGAAGCAGCGTTGCAGACGACACAATTTGCGCCGAATTCAGTAAGTTCACATAGCTGTTGACGAGGTAACTCGAAGCATTAGTCGAGATGTCGTCGGGACAACGATAAATGTCTGTGCTCTTCAAGAAAGGCAGGACGGCATAAGGCCAATATTGAACTTTCCCTGCACTGATCTGGTTCGATTGACCGCTATAATACCGAAGGGTACGTTTCGTCGTATTCCTGTGTATATTGCATCAGCGCAATGCCGATTTGCTTCAGATTGCTGGAGCAACTGGATTTGCGAGCAGCTTCGCGCGCTTTGGCAAAAGCCGAGAATAGGATTGCAGCTAGAATCGCAATGATAGCGATGACCACGAGCAGCTCGATCAGGGTAAAGCCTTTCTGCGTGCGGCATAGATTCAACTTCTTTCTCCTTATAAAACGTCTCAGCGTTATAGGGGAGTCAGGGTGCATTGTTATTGTCAACAGGGAGGAAATCGCACCAAGAGTCGTTTCAAGGACGCGATCAAAGGTCGCTCATTAAACGTCGCTCATTAAACGTTCGAGCTTCGCATGATTCGACAACCCTTCGATAATCGCCACAACGTGCCTCACGCAAGGTCTGGTGAAGGAATTTGATAAAATCCCAAGCTTTCAGGTTGATTCGTTGTTAGGGTGCGGTGGGCAGTTTTTCCAAACCGATTCTGACTGCCGCAAAGCTTCCGGCCTGGACTTGTACCGTTGCAGGAAAAGCACGCCAGGCGTATCCCTTCGATTCGGGGCGCACCAGATCGCTACCCGGGGAAGCAAAGCCTTTGAAGAGCAGCTTGTAAGTGCCGGGTGGCAGCACAAGACGAAAGAATCCCGAGTCGTTCGTCATCTGAATGAGTCCGACTTCCTTGCCTGCTCCATTGACCACCAAGTAAATCGGCATCGAGAACGCGTAGCCTTTGTCTTTATTAGGTTCAGCACGATTGGGGAGAGAAAAATCGATAGTGCCACTCAAGCCGGTATTAGCCGAATAACCTGCCGGGGTTTTCCAATCGGTTGCAGCAGTCATGCCGCGCACCAGCATCAGCACGACCCAACCCGCTCTGGATGCCGCCGAATCGGGTGCCTCGTCATAAATTCTGATGGTTTTCCATTGGCCGCCGCGCTCCAGACTTATATTCAGGCTGCCGCCAAGGTCGTCCAGTGCAGTCGGCGCTTTCAGATCAAGCAACCGTGACGACTTGATGTAATCGGCCAGCTTTGCAAAGTCGCTCCAATCGAAGGTACCCGAAGTGCTGGGAATTTGGGTATCTCCCGCATCCATGCTGTCGCGCACGCTCAAACTCACTCGGTGCGAAACAGTGCCATTGGGCCGCAACGTCCATGATTCCTCGGCACCGCCGCTGCGTCCTCCCTGATCACCGCCATCAATATCCACCTGAATTTCCGAGATAGCGACGGGCTTGTTAGCCAATGGCTTGACGAATTGTCGCCGATTCTTTTGGGGCGCGCCCTGAGCCGCTATGCTCATCACTGCCACTAAACACACAACCCACACTGCTATGCCCCGCTTCATCTTCGTTCTCCTTTGGTTTGTCTCTCAGCGTAACTCCAAGGGCGTAGCGCCAAAAGCGTAACGCCGAAAGCGTAACGCCGAAAGCGTAACATCAAGCCTGTTTAGCGGAATTTTTGCTCGACAACTCACGTTGCATCGGCTTCATCAGGCACTCTTCTTCACGTTCATTCGCTTGGCGTGTTTTGTGATACCGCCCAGACCTCGCGCACGAATTTGACAAAAGTCGCGATGGTGTCTTCCGGTTCGCGGTCACTAGCGATGACTGGCACGTTCAGGAGTTCTCTTCATCAGAACAATCCTTCGTGATGAAGAGGCAGCAAATTAGACAGGCACGCTAATTTTCAAAGCCAAACCCGCATCATTGGTTTTTAGCGTATGGTTTTTAGCGCGATTTTCTCATTTCTTAAAATAGCTCGGTCGGTCGAGATCGGCAATCAGGCCAGGCTGCGTCGGCTGCCATCCCAATTGTTGCTGAGTTAGAGTACTCGATGCTGTGTCGGCGTTTTATAGATGGATTCCGCCCGCCACTTCGATGCGCTGCCCGTTGACCCCGTGCATTGCGTCTGACAAAAGCGAAGCCACTACGCCGCTGACGTCGCCTGGTAGCCCAACAAGGGCATGGACTCAGGACAAAAAAATCCGTTACGCCTCATGTCTTCCAGCAACTCGATCTGCGTCGGGTTCCAGCCGAACTTCTTGCGGTTAAGAGCGCTCGAAGTTGGGTTGTCAAGGCCGACGAAACTCGCCATCCAACCGAAGTGCGCGCCCGCTTCCTCCTGACTCAGGCTGCGAACCGGAACGCCCAACCCTTCGCCGATGGTTTGCGCAATCGCGTGCATCGGCACGCCCTCTTCGGCGACGGCGTGCAAGCGCGTGCCCGGCTCGGCGTTCTCAACGGCCAATCGAAACAGGCGCGCCGCGTCCAAGCGGTGAACGGCGGGCCAGCGATTGTCGCCCTCGCCCAGGTAAGCCGCCACGCCCGTGCGCCGCGCGATTTCGATGAACATCGGCACGAAGCCCTGCTCGCCCGCGCCGTGAACTATGGCGGCAAGCGCACCGCGCTCGAACGCACGCCGCGCGTGGCTGCGATCACCCTCTCTTCCATGAGAGAGCGCCCGGTGGCGGGCACAGAAACGTCCTGTTCGGTGATGATGGTGTGTCCGCGCGCCGCCTGCGCCGTTCCCGACGCGATGACGAGCGGTTTGCTCGTGCCTTCGAGCGCGCTCGCCAACGCCTCGACCGCTTGCCCGTCAACCTCGGAAGCCTCGGCGAGCGACACGTTGGCGAAGTCGTGAATGAAGGCGGTGTGGATCACGCCATCCGATGCTGCAGCGCCACTTCGCAGACTATCGAGATCTTCGAGCGAACCGCGATGCACTTCGGCACCAGCGGTGGCCAGTGAATTGGCGCTCTTATCCGAACGGGCGAGGCCCAGCACTTGATGCCCCGCGCCGAGAAGTTCTTGAACAATGGCGGATCCGATAAATCCGGTTGCGCCGGTAACAAAAATACGCATAATAAAGTTTCCTTTATCGTAGATGGCGGCGCTGGGTGTTGGCTTGCGCTTGTCGAAGACGCGCAAGACCATACGTAAGTCTTCCACCATCGCTTCAAAGCAGCCCGCTTTGAGCCAGCGCTGGGTTTGTTGATACACCACGTCCCAACGCGGAAAGTCGTTAGGCAAGTAGCGCCAGGGAGAGCCGCTTCTAACCATCCACCGCAAAGCATCAAACACTTGGCGCAACTCGTGCTGGCGCTGCGGTGCGGTGCGTCTTCTTTCATCAAGGTCAGATAAGGTGCCACAAACGCCCACTCTTCATCGCTCACGTCGCTTGGATAACTCTTACGGGACATACACCAAGTTTACAAAAGTGCATAACACGCTCTAGAACATAATCGATCTTCTCGTCACTGAATTTTGTCTTCTTGATCTTCTTCCTATAAAGTAGTCCATTCAAGATGTTAGTATTTTGAATGGACTACTTTATAGGAAGAAGATCAAGTTTGTATAGCTGAAACTAACTTCCCGTATCAATGCCAACGAAGGAGCCGGTGTTGGTCGGCGCATCGAAGAACGTTGAAGGATCACCATCCAAAGCTTTAGTGAAATCGTTACCAAAGTTGCTGTAGGAACCTGGTGTGCCAAAGCCGGTTCCCGTCAAGCGCGTGGAACCATTGTAGAACTCGAGTTCTGCGACAACCGTGTAGGTGCCATTGGGTGACAAGTAGCGCAAGTAGCGATACATCGTCGTGCCAAGAGCAATGGTGGAGTACTGGTTTTCGGCAGGAGTCGAGTTAATGGTAGCCAGCGTAGTGTAGTTGGTGCCATCGTTGCTGCCCTGGAACTGGCCGCCAACCATCGTGCTTGCGACATCCGCACGAGGATAGTAACGCGCACTTAAGGCAACAGTGCCAGGTGTGGGACCCGTATCAATGCCAACGAAGGAACCGGTGCCGGTCGGCGCATCGAAGAAGGTGGAAGGATCGCCATCCAAAGCTTTCTCGAAGCCGTTGCCAAAGTTGTTGTAGGAACCTGGTGTGCCGAACCCTGTTCCTGTCAGGCGCGTTGTTCCGTTGTAGAACTCCAACTCAGCGACAACG
Organism: Abditibacteriaceae bacterium; assembly: GCA_965277285.1. Taxonomy (GTDB): domain Bacteria; phylum Armatimonadota; class Abditibacteriia; order Abditibacteriales; family Abditibacteriaceae; genus DASVUS01. The sequence goes on from OZ255721.1 coordinate 2,239,532, forward strand.
GTGTAAGTGCCGTTGGGCGACAAGTAGCGCAAGTAGCGATACATCGTTGAACCTAAGCTGATCGTCGAGTACTGGTTTTCGGCAGGAGTCGAAGTAATGGTAGCCAGCGTAGTGTAGTTGGTGCCATCGTTGCTGCCCTGGAACTGGCCGCCAACCATCGTGCTTGCGACATCCGCACGAGGATAGTAACGCGCACTTAAGGCAACAGTGCCAGGTGTGGGACCCGTATCAATGCCAACGAAGGAACCGGTGCCGGTCGGCGCATCGAAGAAGGTGGAAGGATCGCCATCCAAAGCTTTCTCGAAGCCGTTGCCAAAGTTGTTGTAGGAACCTGGTGTGCCAAAGCCGGTTCCCGTCAAGCGTGTTGAACCGTTATAGAACTCGAGTTCCGCAACAACGGTGTAGGTGCCATTAGGTGACAAGTAGCGCAAGTAGCGATACATCGTTGAACCCAGGTCAATCGTTGAGTACTGGTTTTCGGCAGGAGTCGAGTAAATGGTGGCCAGCGTGGTGTAGTTGCTGCCATCGTTGCTGCCCTGGAACTGGCCACCAACCATCGTGCTTGCGACATCCGCACGAGGATAATAACGCGCACTCAATGCAACAGTGCCAGGTGTCGGCGTCGGTGTTGGTGTATCTGTTGGGGTTGATGTGGGAGTTGGCGTTGGCGTCGGTGTATCTGTTGGAGTTGGAGTTGGCGTTGGTGTTGGTTCGGGTGTGACGGGCTGCAATTCGAATGCGCCGATGTCGCTGCCATTGCCATCTGTGGCGTTGGGGATGTTGGGATCGTCGTAAGGTCGCGCCGCGCCGCGCTGATCAGTGGTCAGGCTACTGTTGCCTGCATCAAGGGCCGGGCTGCCCGCCAGCAGCGCCATGGTTTGCGTCGGGCCGCCGTTGTCCTGGAGCGGGCCGAGCTTGAGCGTAGCGGCGTCGACGTCGATGAGGTTGGCGCCGTCGTCGTAGAGCGTGCCGTGGAAGCTGCTGTAATTTGCTTCGTTGATGTTGGCGCCGGTAGGCGCGGTGTTGCCGGAAACGATGGTGTTGGTCAAACGCACTGCTCCTCGACCGATGTCGATGGCGCCGCCGCTCTCGTCGGCAGAGTTGCCGCTAAAGGTGCAGTTGATCAGCGTGGACGTTCCGGGGTTGTCATACGAGCCGTAGTTCTCCAGCGCGCCGCCATCGCCGGCGCTGTTGCCCGCAAAGGTGCAGTTGGTCGCGGTCAGGGATGCGACGTTGTTAAGGGCGCCGCCGGCGCCGTTCCCCGTGCCGTTGCCGCTGAAGGTGCAGCCGCTCAGCACAAGGTATCCGGAGTTGTCAATCGCGCCGCCGCTCCCGTATGCTCTGAAGCCGTTGGATAACGTGAGGTTGGACAGGCCCAGCGACGCGCCTTCATTCACGCTGATAATCCCGAATTCGTTGTCGGCGTCTTGTCCGCTGCCGCTGATGGTGACGCCGCCCGTCGTCGGGCCGGTGATGCTGATGGGAGTACTCACAGCGGGCAGTTCGTCTTGCAACTGAATGGTTTGCGCGCCGCTGCCGGGCAGGTTGAAAGTGATGTAGCTGTCGTCGGAGTTGGCGTTGGCGGCGTTGATCGCTTCGCGCAGCGTGCAATCGGTCGTGCCGCAAACGCCGTCGTCGTGGTCGTCGGTTTTGTTGACGGTGAGCGTGCTGCCGCTTTGCGGCGTGTCAGTCGTTTGTGCGTGCGCCGAAGCCGCACACAAAAACAGCAAAAAAAAGGCGAAAAACCTGGAAAACCTGTTCATCATAAAAGTCCTTATCACAAGTTGTGCTCGCCTCAACGAAGGTGCGACAGAACCACAATGAATCGGTTCGAGAGGGCCGGGCGGCGGCGGCCAACACGCTTGTCGAGTACTCGATAATGCGCCGCGTGAGTATGAGGAAAAAGTTCAGCAGGTTCAATAGGCAGAATTACTTTTTTCCTTACGCCGCTGAAGCGTTAAGCTTTTGTGTGTCGGACTTTTGGAGACGATTAAAGGGTGATGGCTTGCAGGGTTTAGCGAACCCGAAGCGTGAGAGAGGGAGAAAAAGAGAAGGAAGAAACCGGAAGGATGAAGAATCGAGTACTCGATTCGGTTGCAGGTTTAGGCGTGCAAACCTTAACAAGAACAGCGCTCAAGGTATGATAATAAACCCTCAGGAAAAAGAGCGTACGACTTGGCGTGGTCAAAAGGCCGCTTTGTCGTTCGTTGGTAAATTTCTTCATTTCTTGGAGCGTGTGAATGACCTTATCTCTAAAGTCATCTCAGTTGGAATTGGAGTGTTTCCTGGTGTTTTTGCCTAAGTTGTCGGCGGCAATTAACCTAAAGCACTGTGTAGTTTGATCATCTTCCCGAACTATCTTAGTGTGAAACTGAGATTTTGATTGAAGAGAAGAAAATTTATAAGAAGTCACATTGCTAAAACCTGTCAAGCCCACGCACAAAAGTGCGCCCGTCGAGTACTCGATGCAGGCGCGCTTTTTATAGTTATGTGAAATGATCCCATCCGCACAGAAAACAACGAGCCGGAAGCTGCTAAAATGACCCTCGGCTTTGAAAGGCGGCTTTCCGTTTTCTTCCCCCTCGCTGATGAGTACTCTTGTCCCCGCTTTGGAATCACTCGCGCCCGAAGTTCTGGCGCCGATTGCTTGCCCTCTGGCGTCAGAGCACCCGCCGTCGGTGTATCTCGCTTCGCTGGCACTGGGCAGCCGCCGCGCGATGACGCAGGCGCTCGACACCATCGCGCAACTTCTCACTGGCGGACGCTGCAATGCCGATACGCTGCCCTGGCCCAATCTTCGTTACCAACACACCGCTGCCATTCGCGCAACCTTAGCCGACCGCTACGCCTCCGCCACCGCCAACAAGATGCTGGCCGCGCTCAAGGGCGTGCTCAAAGCGGCCTGGCGCCTGGGCCAAATGGACACCGAAAGTTATCTGCGCGCGGTCGATATTTCCTCTGTGCGCGGTTCGACGCTGCCCCGTGGTCGTGCGCTTGGCGCCGGTGAGATGAGCGCGCTTTTTACCGCCTGCACCTCTGACACCAGCGCACGCGGCGCGCGCGATGCCGCGCTTTTAGGCGTGTTGTATGGCTCCGGTTTGCGCCGTTCGGAAGCCGTCGCGCTCGATGTGACCGATTACGACATCGAAGCGGGTTCTCTGACGGTGCGCAGTGGCAAAGGCAACAAGGCGCGCCTGGTTTATGTGGTTGATGGTGCGCGCGAAGCGTTGACCGCGTGGCTGTGCGCGCGAGGACGAAAAAGCGGGCCGTTGTTTGTGCCGGTCTTTGCTTCGGGTCGCATGAAGGCGCGGCGCTTGAACGATCAGGCGGTGATGGATATTTTGTGCAAGCGCGCCCGCGAAGCGCGCGTTCAAAACGTTTCGCCGCACGATCTGCGCCGCACCTTTATCAGTAACCTGTTGGGCGCAGGCGCCGATCTGGTGACGGTGCAGAAGATGGCAGGCCATGCCAACGTGACGACCACGGCGCGCTACGACCGCCGCGATGAGGTCAGCAAGCGCAAAGCCTCGCAACTGATTCATGTTCCGGTCGTGGTCAGCGCGTTGTGGCTGTCGTCGAGCTGGGCTTTGGAAGTCCTCGATCAGGTGGCGGAGATTTTGCCGTTGTGAGATTTTGTCGTCGTGAAAGGTGGTTGAACTTCTGTGAGAAGCGCTATTACCATAAACTATCTACCCACTTCTTAAAAGTGGGTAAAATGAACCAAATAGCAAAGCGAGTACTCGATTGATTCGAGTACTCGCTTTTTCTTTTGCCTGCTGAAGCAAAGAAACCTTTGCATTAACCTAAGCCATTAGGTAGAATCGAAGGTGAGGATAACGCTATGGGCAAAGTGCTTTTACAAGATGGCTACCGCATTACAATCAACACCAATGACCATAGTCCGCCGCGCACGTCCATGTGTGGAAAAACGATGGCGTGATTGTGGTTTATTTGAACGGTGAAAAAGGCGATGAAGAGGGCGTTTTGTGGGTACGGGAAACGCGCGACTTGAAAGCGCAAGAAGCGCGTAAAGCGTTAGAACTGGTGCGCGGTAGTCACGCGCAGTGTTTGGCCAAATGGGAGGAAATTCATGGCTAAAATTCATCCGTTGCCAGAAGTTACCGATGAAGATCTGGAAGCGGCGAGCCGTCGTGGGCTGGTAAGCAATGTCGGCGAAGTCCGAGCGACAGCGGCCTGGTACAACGAATCGGCGCAGTTGCTCATCTTGACGTTGCGCGGTGGTCTGACAACATTAATTCCTGTGCGTCTCTTGCAGGGCGTGGCGGGTGCAGCAGCCAACGACATCGCGCAAGTCGAATTGTGGGGCAGCGGCTCGGCGCTGCATTGGGAAAAGCTCGACGCAGACTTCAGTGTTCAGGACGTAATTGCCGGAAGTTTCGGGACACGCGCCTGGATGCAGAAATTGGAAGATGGCGGTTTGCTGGACACGGCTTCGGTCAAACGGCGGCGCGATGTGGATCAACTGCTGGGCGTTTCTGCGGCGCAAATGGGACGCAAAGGCGGCGCGGCGCGCACACCGGCAAAAGCGCTATCATCACGCGTCAACGGCGCCAAAGGCGGACGGCCTCGCAAAGTCGTGCAAAAGCAAACGGCGTAACCTTTCCACACGCCCGATCAGTGTGGCTCCCAGTTTGTGCCAATCAGGACTGCACTCGGAAACAGCAAAAAGGCGCTACAGCATTGCCTCTGTAGCGCCTTTTATGTTTTGAGTCGAGCACTCGATTACATTGAAACCGATGACCAAAACTGCTCGCTGTGAGTCAGGACGCTAAAATCTCCTGGCGATTGGTGATGCCATTTTCGTGCATCCAAGAGGCATCTCAAGCTATGTCCCCTTCGCCAAAAAAGTGCGCAAATATTTTACAAAGTTTTACACATTTCGACTTCAGGAAAATGGCTGTAAGTCCATTTAACCCTTATCCAATAATGCGCAAATGAAACAAAACGCACGAAAAAGAAAACGCGTTGTAAAAACTTTTGTGCGTTGGAAAAATCATCCAAATAGACTGCTTTTCGCGGCTTTTCCCATCCCGAAAATAATTCGCAAAGCGAGAAAAAGTGAGGTGCCGAGAGGTGCCGAATGGATGCTTTCGCTTGCACCGCGTAACGCATGACTGCCTCACTTCGGCGATTGTCCCGACGGTTTGTACCGGTCGGTTTGTACCGATCATGCACAAGATGCAGGAAAGACAGACACGAAAAAGCCCTGCGTCAAATACAATCCGGCGCAGGGTACACTCAAGACCCATTAACTGCTAATGGTACTGGGGACGGTTTTTCAACCGCCCTGGCCTGTCGCCTCAACCCATCCGAAGCGACTCGCCCGCGTCCTCGATTCAACGACGCTTTTGTTTCCGCGTATCCTTGCCTTAGCGGGGCAGACCCTTACGAGATAGGCCCGCGCGGGACAACTCTACCAAACAGATTATACGTCTCTGGCATGAAGATGAGAATTTTTTAGTCGAACCGATTGACCGATTGCACGAGCAATGAAATCTTTCCATTCCCTAAAAGGCTTTGGTGCATGGACTCGACAGGTTGTAGCGTTGCGACTGCGTATAAATTTTCTTCTCTATTGAAGAATGGCATACTTTTCGGGGAACAGGTCAAGCACCTCAACAGGGTGAGCTGCGGACGGCACTTTCGGGCGTTGACGATTGTGGATGTGCATAGCAGCGCGTGCCTGGCATTGAAAGTCGATACCAGCTTGAGGGGTGAGCGTGTGGTGAGCGTGCTCGAACGGCTCCGAGAAACGCGCGAGTTGCCTCAGATCATCCAAACCAACAATAGACCCTACATCATTCGTCTTGCGCGCGCACTGTATCAGCCGTTGCAGTCTTGCCCTTACACCTTTTCTCTCAGTTTTGTGAGAAAGGTATTGAGAAAAAGAAAGTGCTGCCTATGCCGACTTCGCTTTCGAGCCAGATAGCACCACCGTGTGCTTCGACCGCGAGTTTGCAAAAAGTGAGTCCCAAACCAGTCGACATCTTGCGGCCCGCTTTGCGCGATTCGACTTGACCGAACTTTTCAAAAATGCGCTGCTGATCTTCCAGTGGCACGCCTTCGCCGCTATCTTTGACCCATACGACGATCTCGCTGCCTTCGGACTTCGCGCCCAACACGATAGAGCCGTTGGACGGCGTAAACTTCAGAGCATTGTTCAACAAATTGATGAGAACGCGGCGCATCAAATCAGCATCGACTTGAACCAACGGCAAGTCATTCGAGTACTCGAATGCGATGCGTGGTCGATCCTCGTTATATATCAGCACGACTTGTTCGAGCGCTTCTCCAGCGATCTTGGTAATGTCGTTTTCGCGCGTTCGTAACGTCATGCTGCCGTCTTCCATTTTGCTGGTGTCGAGCAAATCATTGATCAAATGCAGCAAGCGATGACCGCTGCGCGACGACATCGCCACGATTTCGCGCTGCGTTTCGTTCAAGGTGCCCAGGCTTTGGGTTTCCAGCATTTCGAGAGGCCCTAAAAGCGTGGTTAGCGGCGTACGTAGATCGTGAACCAACATCGCGGCCAGGTCGTCGCGCAACGCTTCGGCGCGTTTCAGTTCACTATGTGTGCCCGCCAACTCGTTGTAAGCGCGTTCCAATTCATCGCGCCCGCGCTTGACACGCAACAGAGAACGCACGCGCGCGATTACTTCCGTGCTATCAACCGGCTTGCTTAAGAAGTCGTCAGCACCCTCTTCAAGGGCGCGCACACGGTCTTCGGTTTCTTGAAGGGCGGTCACCATCACGATCTGGAGAGTGCTCGTTTGCGGGTTGGCACGCAGTCGGCGGCACACTTCAAAGCCGTCCATTCCGGGCATCATCACGTCGAGCAGCACGATGTCGGGCGGATCGGAAAGCACTTTTTCCAACGCTTCCTGTCCGCTTTGTGCCGTCGAGACTTCGTGGCCTGCGTTCCGCAAAATGCGTCCCAACAAACGTACATTCGCCGCGATGTCATCGACGACGAGCATTCGTCCGCCTTGTTGTTCTTCTGATGTCAATTCTGCCATAAGAGTTTAAGAGCGCAAGTAAACAGCGAGCTGCTGACCAAACACAGCCGGATCAATCGGTTTAGGAATATGGCCATCGCAACCCGCTTCCAGTGTTTTGTGGCGGTCGGTGTCCATGACCGAAGCCGTCACCGCAACAATTGGAATGTCGCACGTTTGTGGATCGGCGCGCAGCAATTTCGTGGCTTCCAGGCCGTCCATCTCGGGCATTTGGATGTCCATTAAAATCATGTCCGGTTGCTCGTTCTGCGCCATTTCGATTCCCGCTCGCGCACCTTCAGCTTCCAAAATCTGCGCGCCTTCCATCCTCAAAACCGCGCGGAACAAACGCATATTTTCTGGAATATCTTCAATAACGAGTACTCGTTTGCCTTCCAACGTGCTTTTGGACGACGCTGCTTCTGGTTTATTCATTGGAAATCCACCTTTTGATATTCGCTCGCACCGTGCTCATGCGCCTTTAGATCTTTGCTTACTCGTTCTCTTCAACTTCTTCATCCAAAATCAGCGGCAAGCTAAACGAGAATGTGCTGCCTTCGTTGGGCACCGTTTGTAGCCAGATTTCGCCGCCATGCAATTGGACGATGCGACGTGTCAACGCCAACCCCAAACCGGTGCCTTGCTGTTGACGCGCATAGGAACTATCGACTTGCTCGAACGCGCTAAAGACGCGCTCCTGGTCTTCGGGCTGAATGCCGATGCCGCTGTCTTTCACGGAAATCACGATACGTTTGTCCTCGCGCTCATCGTCCAAGCGCGCGATCACCGAAATCGTGCCGTTGTCAGGCGTGAATTTGACGGCGTTCGAGAGAAGGTTATACATGATTTGCTTGACTTTTCGTTGATCGGCGACCAGTGGTGGCAAATCAAGTACTCGATCTTCAAAATCTGTGGTCAAGGCCAAATTATGCGCCTGCGCGTTTTCGCGCACAATCGTCAGGCTTTGTTCCAACAGTTCCGACAAGACAAAAGGCGCGGCGTGGAGAACCAGTTTTCCCGCTTCGATTTTGGCGATGTCCAAAATGTCGTTGATGAGTTGCAGCAAGTGCTCGGCTCCTTGCACGACATCATTCATGTAATCTTTCTGATCGTCGTTGAGCGGGCCAACGCGCGGATCCAACAGCAGCTTGCTGAAACCGATGATAGCGTTCAACGGCGTGCGCAATTCATGGCTGACACTGGAGATAAACTCGCTTTTGGCGAGGTTCGCACGTTCGGCTTCATCGCGTGCGTTTTCGGCTTCCTCGCGCGCCAGCACAAGCGAGAATTCGGCTTTTTTGCGCTCGGAAATATCGCGCACGACAGCAACGAAGCGGCTCGATTTGTCGTTGAGCACGATAAATTGCAGCGAAACTTCGACGGGAAAAAGGTCGCCCTCTTTGCGGCGGTACCTCGTTTCGTAAGTGTGCGCCGTGATGCGCCCATCGCGCGCTGGTTCTTTCAAAGGCTCCAGCATGGCGCGAAAACTGGCTTCATCGAATTCGTCGCCCATGTTGAGCGGCGTCATTTCGAGCATTTCTTGGCGGTCGAATCCCAATTGCTGAAGCGCGCCTTGGTTGACATAAGAAAATTTCAAAGTTTCCGGATCGAACATCCACACGCAATCGAGAGTGAGATCGAGAGTTCTCTTGAAGCTGGCCAACTGCGCTTCCGATGCTTTCAAATCTTCCGCGTGACGTCGTTCAACATCGCGTTCGCGTCGCGTCGCTTCCAGTTCGAGTTCACGATGCTCGGTTTGCCTTAATAATTCCGCTTGCTCTTTGATTTGCTCGCCTTTTTTCCACAGCTCGACAAAAACTAAAACTTTGGATAGCAAAATATCGGCATTGAAGGGCTTGGCGATATAATCGACGGCGCCCGCCGTATAACCCTGAAAAATGTAGCGTTCGTCTTTGCTGATCGCCGTTACAAAAATAATCGGGATGTGCTTTGTTTTGTCGCGCTCCTTGATCAAGGTCGCGGTTTCAAAACCGTCCATGCCGGGCATTTGAACATCCAGCAAAATCAAGGCGAAATCGTGCTGCAATAATTGCTTCAAGGCTTCGCGCCCCGAACCCGCGCGCACCAAATTCTGCCCCAAAGGCGACAAAATCGCGTCCAAAGCAAATAAGTTTTCGGGACGGTCGTCCACCATCAAAATGTTGGCTATATGTTCAGGCATAAAGAAAGATTCAATATCGAGTACTCGATTGACCAAACGAAGCCTGAGCGTAAGCGGCTGGTGAACTATCACTGACGTGAAACTGATAATTCACTCGTCGCTTATGCTCAGGCTTCGTTCGCCAAATTATTTCTGCAGCCAATCTTTCATCAGCGCCAGCAAAGCATCCACATCGACAGGTTTGGCGATGTAATCCGATGCGCCGGCTTGCAGGCATTTTTCTCGGTCGCCAGCCATCGCTTTAGCGGTCAGCGCCAAAATCGGCAACTCTTCGTAGCCTTCGATATTGCGAATGCGCCGCGTCGTTTCGTAGCCGTCCATGTCCGGCATCATAATGTCCATCAGAATCAGCGCGATGTCGGTCGTTGTGGTTAAAAGTTGCAAAGCATCCTTGCCGTTTTCGGCAAACAACACTTCGACGCCATAATTTTCCAGCACGCTCGTCAGCGCGAAAATGTTGCGCATATCGTCATCGACCGCCAACACCTTGATGCCGCGCAATACGTCCTGCGTGGCGATTGATCCAGTACTCGATGCCTCATCATTGGTTTGCGCCGCGTTTTTGCGCGCGTTTTTCGGCGTCTTAGTTTTCGCCGAAACTGCACCATCTTGAGGTGTTGCTTTTGATTTTCCTTTTGCTATCGCCAGCGGCGCGCCTTCGGGCTGCTGGGCTTCAAGTGGTACGGCTTCAGGTGGTATAGCTTCAGGTGTTGCGGATGACGTTGCGGTGACCGTTTGTGAGACACGATGCAGAAAAACTGAGACTTGATCGAGCAAGCGTTCGGACGAGCTGACATCTTTGGTGATGACCGAAGCGGCGTAGCGCTTGAGTTGGTTTTCCTCGCTTTTTGTCAGGTCTTTGCTGGTGTAAATCACGACCGGCAAATCGCGCCATTGATGTTGCGCCTTGAGCGTTTGCAGCAATTCCATACCATCCATGTCGGGCAAGCCGAGATCGAGAATCATGCAATCGAAAGTCTTTTCTTTCAACATCTCGAGAGCTTCCGCGCCGCTGCTCACCGCCACTGCGCGCGCATCGGCCTGCCCGATCAGTTCGATCAAACCTGTGCGCTGCGCCTCGTCGTCTTCAACGATGAGCAGTTCGCGCACCTCGCGCTCGATAAAACTTTTGATGTGGCTGAACGCGCCTTGCAAGGCTTCGCGCGAAACCGGTTTTTCCATGTAGGAAACTGCGCCCACAGTCGCGCCACGCTCGCGGTCGATGACCGACACGACATGAACCGGAATATGCCGCGTCGTCTCGTCGCGCTTGAGTTGATCCAGAACCATCCAACCGTCTAAGCGCGGAATTTTCAGGTCGAGCGTAATCGCGTGCGGCAGATATTTGCGCGCCATCTGCAAACCTGTTTCGCCATCCAGCGCGATCAAGCCTTTGAAGCCAGCGGCGCGCGCCGTGTCAATCAAAATGCGCGCAAAACGCGCGTCGTCTTCAATGACCAGAACAATCGCGTCGCCCGCCTGGATGTTGTCGCAGTCGTCCGCAACGGCTTCTCCGGGCGTGTTTTCGTCGGCAAAACGTTTCAGTTCGCTTTGAATTTCCCTGTCGCTTTGGATGGCAACAGCTTCCTTAACGGCGCGCAAATTCGCCGTGGCAGCAATCGTCACCACGTCATTCGAGTACTCGATAATGCCGGCAGAGGAACCAGCAGAGGAACCCGAAATGCCGCTCAAAGGTCGATTGCCCAAACCGTTTGTGGAGCCTCCGCCCGACGCAGAACCGTTTGACGTAGAGCCGTTTGACGCAGTGCTGTTCGCTGAAGAACCATTAGCGTCTGGCGAAAGTCCGCTGTTGAATTGTGGCAGGAGCAAGGTGAACGTGCTGCCTGCATCGGGCGCGCTTTCGACGTGGATGCGCCCGTTCAGCAAGCGCGTAATTTCGCGGGAGATAGACAAGCCCAAGCCGGTTCCGCCATATTTGCGATTGGTTGTGCCGTCGACTTGTTGAAACGCTTCAAAGACCAGCTTCTGCTTTTCCTTGGGGATGCCGATGCCGGTGTCACGGACGGCAAAAGCGACTTTTCTACCACCTGGCATTCCCATGGTTTCGTCGTTTGTCGCAAGGCGCATCGTCAGCGAAACATTGCCGTTTTGCGTGAATTTGAAAGCGTTCGACAAAAGGTTTTTGAGGATTTGGTTCAATCGTCCGGCGTCGGTTTGAATGAAGGCGGGTGTGCCGGGCGCGATGTCGATGTGGAACTCTAAGCCCTTGCCCTGCGCGACCGGAGTGAACGTACGGCTGACATAATCGCGCACTTCCTCCAGTGAAACTTCGTCGACTTCGATCTCCATTTTGCCGGATTCGACTTTCGACAAATCCAAAATCTCGTTGATTAGGTTCAGCAAATCGCCGCCGCTCGAGTAAATCGTCGAAGCGAACTCGGTTTGCTTTGGCGACAGGTTTTTGTCGTTGTTATCGGCCAGCAGCTTGGCCAAAATCAGCATCGAGTTGAGCGGTGTGCGCAGTTCGTGGCTCATGTTGGCCAAAAACTCCGATTTGTATTTGGAAGAAAGCGCCAATTGTTCGGCCTTTTCTTCCAATGAAGCGCGCGCCAGCTCGACTTCGCTGTTTTTCTGCTCGACTTTGATGTTCTGTCGTTCCAGTTCTTCCGCTTTTTCTTCCAGTTCGCGCGCCTGCGTTTCCAATTCGGTGTTGGTGCGCTTGAGTTGATTTTGCTGACTTTGCAATTCCTGCGATTGGTTTTGCAGTTCCTGCGTCAACGACTGCGATTGTTCGAGCAATTCTTCGGTACGCATGCTGGCCGAAATCATATTCAGCACAACGCCCACGCTCTCCATCAATTGATCCAGGAACGTCTGGTGAATCGAACTGAATTCCTGGAACGATGCCAGTTCGATAATCGCCATCAATTCGCCTTCAAACAAGACCGGAAGCACGATGATATTGAGCGGCGCCGCCTCGCCCAGACCAGAATTGATCTGGATGTAATCGCTGGGAACACGCGTCAGCAGAATGCTTTTCTTTTCCAGCGCACATTGACCAACCAACCCTTCGCCGATGTGAAAGCGATTCGCCACCGATTTACGCTCGCGGTACGCATACGAGGACAACAATTTGAGTACTCGATCTCCGCCCGCCATGTCGTGAATATAAAACACGCCGTGATTGGCGCCGACCAAAGGCGTCAACTCCGACATGATGAGTTGCGCGACCGCTTCGAGATTCTTCTGGCCTTGCATCATGCGCGAAAACCGCGCCAGGTTCGTCTTGAGCCAATCCTGCTCGGTGTTGAGCTGAGTCGTGCCTTTCAGATTGGAAATCATCTGATTCAAGTTGTTCTTCAAGGCCGACACTTCGCCTTGCGCGTCAACTGTGATCGTTCGCGTCAAATCGCCTTCGGTCACAGCCGTCGCCACATCGGAAATCGCGCGCACTTGCACCGTCAAGCTGTTCGCCATGAAGTTGACATTGTCGGTCAGGTCTTTCCAGGTGCCAGCGACGTTGGGCACGTTCGCTTGTCCGCCCAACTTGCCTTCAGCGCCCACTTCGCGCGCCACCGTCGTGACTTGTTCGGCAAACACCGACAACGTTTGTGTCATCGAGTTGATCGTTTCGGCCAGCGCCGCGACTTCGCCTTTAGCATCAACCACCAACTTTTGCTGCAAGTCGCCATTAGCAACCGCTGTCACGACTTTGACGATGCCGCGCACCTGCGTTGTCAGGTTGCTCGCCATGAAGTTGACATTATCGGTCAAATCTTTCCAGGTGCCTGCGACGTTTGGCACTTTGGCTTGGCCGCCCAAGATGCCTTCAGTTCCCACTTCGCGCGCCACGCTCGTAACCTGTTCCGCAAAGATACTCAACGTGTCGGTCATCGAGTTGATCGTTTCGGCCAGCGCCGCGACTTCACCTTTGGCATCGACAACTAACTTCTGCTGCAAGTCTCCGTTGGCAACAGCGGTCACGACCTTGGCGATGCCGCGCACCTGCGTTGTCAGGTTGCTCGCCATGAAGTTGACGTTATCGGTCAAATCTTTCCAGGTTCCCGAAACGCCCTTGACTTCAGCTTGTCCGCCCAGCTTGCCTTCGGTTCCCACTTCGCGTGCCACGCGCGTGACTTCCGCCGCGAACGAGTTCAACTGATCGACCATCACGTTGATGGTGTTCTTCAACTCCGAAATCTCGCCGCGCGCATCGACCGTAATTTTCTGTGACAAATCGCCGTTAGCCACCGCTGTAGTGACAAGTGCGATGTTGCGCACCTGATTGGTCAGGTTGCCCGCCAAGCCGTTCACGTTATCGGTCAGGTCTTTCCAGGTTCCCGAAACGCCCTTGACTTCGGCTTGTCCGCCCAACTTGCCTTCGGTTCCCACTTCGCGTGCCACGCGCGTGACTTCCGCCGCGAACGAGTTGAGTTGATCGACCATCACGTTGATGGTGTTCTTCAACTCCAACATTTCGCCTTTCACATCGACCGTAATTTTCTGTGACAAATCACCGTTAGCCACCGCTGTTGTCACTAAAGCGATGTTACGCACCTGATTGGTCAGGTTGCCCGCCAAGCCGTTCACGTTATCAGTGAGGTCTTTCCAGGTTCCCGAAACGCCTTTAACTTCAGCTTGTCCGCCCAGCTTGCCTTCGGTTCCCACTTCGCGCGCCACGCGCGTGACTTCGGCGGAAAAAGACGAAAGCTGATCGACCATCGTGTTGATGGTGTTCTTCAACTCCAGCATTTCGCCTTTCACATCGACCGTAATCTTCTGTGACAAATCGCCGTTGGCGACCGCTGTTGTCACTAAAGCGATGTTGCGCACCTGATTGGTCAGGTTGCCTGCCAAACCGTTGACGCTATCGGTCAGGTTTTTCCAGGTGCCAGCCACATTCGGTACGTCAGCTTGTCCGCCCAGCTTTCCTTCGGTTCCGACCTCGCGCGCCACCGTTGTTACCTGCTCGGCGAAGATGCTCAAGGTTTGCGTCATCGAGTTGATGGTGTCGGCGAGTGCTGCGACTTCACCTTTGGCGTCAACCACCAACTTTTGCTGCAAGTCTCCGTTGGCAACTGCTGTCACGACCTTGACGATGCCGCGCACCTGCGTCGTCAGGTTGCTCGCCATGAAGTTGACGTTGTCGGTCAAATCTTTCCAGGTGCCAGCGACGTTTGGCACTTTGGCTTGTCCGCCCAAGATGCCTTCAGTTCCCACTTCGCGCGCCACGCCCGTGACTTGTTCGGCAAAAACCGATAGCGTGTCGGTCATCGAGTTGATGGTTTCAGCCAGCGCCGCGACTTCGCCTTTAGCATCGACCACTAACTTTTGCGATAGGTCTCCGTTAGCAACCGCTGTCACGACTTTGACGATGCCGCGCACCTGTGTTGTCAGGTTGCTCGCCATTTGATTGACATTATCGGTCAAATCTTTCCAGGTGCCGGAAACACCTTTAACTTCAGCTTGTCCGCCCAGCTTGCCTTCGGTTCCCACTTCGCGCGCCACGCGCGTGACTTCGGCGGAAAAAGACGAAAGCTGATCGACCATCGTGTTGACGGTTGTGCGGATGCGCAGAAACTCGCCTTTAACCGGCGTGCCTTCGATTTCGAGCGCCATTTTTTGGCTGAGATCGCCTTCGGCCACAGCGGTAATGACGCGCGCGATTTCGGTTGTCGGGCGCGCGAAGTCGGTGATCAGGGAATTGATCGAATCGACACTTTCTTGCCAGGAACCTTGCGCCAGGCGAATCGAAGCCCGCTCGGTCATGCGGCCTTCGCGCCCGACGATGCGCCCTATGCGCACCACTTCGCCCGAAAGCGTTTCGTTCAGTTCGACAACATCGTTAAAAGTTTGATAAATCTCCGACAAAATGCCGTTGCGTGCAGTTTGTCCATTGAGACGAGAAGAAAAATCGCCGTTGCGCGCGGCACGCAATGCGTTCAACAAAGGCTGCAATTGTTCGGCGCTATAAACTTCAGGCGCTGCGCCATCGTTAGGCTGACCATGGGCTGCAGTGCCGTTGCGTTTGGATGTAGAAGAAGGAGAACGAACAGCCATAAAACTCCTCGGAACGAGTACTCGATTTCCAGTGGCAACATGTGCGACGTCGCCAGATGCAGCATTTTACTTCATCGTGAACTTGACAATCTTTTTGCGTAAAAGGTGACCTTAAAGTAAAAATTTAAACGTGCGCAGCAATTCACGAACGATGATACGCTAATGCAAAACCAGAGCACGCGAGTCAAACAATTGTAACTAATTGAGCCGCAACGAATTTACCAAAGCGAAAGTGCGATGCAGAAGCTACCCGATACACTTTCCGGATATAAAATCTCCGGGTGAGTCCCGTGGTGAAACGACAGGCCGTTGAGCAATAGGCGACCCGACAGGCGATTCGACAAGAAACTCAGGCGATGCCGTAACGTACGACCCCGGCATCGCTTGAGTTTCTTGTCGAAGCTCACTCTTACCAGCCGACGCGGAAGATCATTCCCTTCGGGTTCGTGGGCGTCAGATACGCCGCCTGATTGTTCACGTCGTCATAGGGGAAGCCGTAGGCGAGGTGATTTATCGCGTGATTGTGCCAGAACTGCGCGTAATAGTTCGCCGGCGCCGCCTTGTAGTAGGTGGTGGGGTCGGTCCAGGTGGACTGGGGATTGGTGTAAACGTGGCGGTTGAGCGCTGCACATGTTGCTGGGTTCGCCGCGCCGCCGGTTCCCAGCAGAATGTCCTGCGTGGAGATGTTGCTGTACGACGCGAAGTAGTTTCCGTTTGGCTGCCCCGCTGCGAACGAGCCATGATTTGGAGCGACGATGCGATACGGAGCCTGCACCGTGCCCAAGCTCTTGAACTCAGCAGGAACCTCGTTCTGGTACTCGTTGAAGAGCCCGGCGCGCGTTTCTGATTCCAGATCGCCGACCGTCTGATCGAAGCTGCCGTCCATGTTGACAACGCGGTGCTGAAGCGGAAAGCCAAACATATCTACTCGCGTGACGTTTCCGTGGTAGCCGTATTGATCCAACGTGAACTCGGTGAAGTCGAAGATCACGTTGTAGTTCGGGTCGCCTGAGTTGTTGATGTCGGGGCCGGCAAAGCCGTTGTCAAAGGTCTTGATGTAGCAGGGAGAACCGACGCTGAGGAACATGCGGGCCGAAGTAATCTTCGGCAGATTGACCCACTGCTTCTGGCTGACGGTGGAGTAAATGTTGGCGTAGTTGACGCCGTTCTTGGTCAAATGTCCCGGCGCGTCGTTCAAGGCCAGTGAGACCGGCTGAAGGTTGCCGTTGATGTCCAGATACGCCCAACGGTTGCCGTTGGCCGGATCCTGTCCGATGACGCCCCAGTAGATCTGGTTGTCGGCATATGTGCCGTTCGTGCCGTTCATGACGCGCATCGAAATGGAGCCGCTGCCCACGGGTGTGGGAATGGAGGACACCGGAACCGAGTAGATCGAGTTAGAGGCGCCGGCGGGAGCCACGTCACCCCGCTCGAGTGAGAATTCCTGCCACGGGTTTGCATTGTCAGGGTACTGTTGGAGTGGGACGTTATTGGCCGTGTTGCCGCCAGGAATGTCCCAGCTCATACCATCATGCCCAAAGTAAAACTTGAACTTGCCATCTGTCTTCGGCACGATACGGATTTCTTGGTCGCCGATGTTGTTAGGATTGTAGTCCCACAAGTGGCAGTTGGCGGCGGCGGCGGTGGAGGCGTTTTGCACGCACAGCACACGACTCGGCGCGTTGAGACTCGCCAGGCCGTAGAAGCCGTCACCAACGCTGTTGAACTGCCACTTGAACCAGGGATTGTTTTCCTGGAGGTACTGGATGATAGGGCTGCCGTTGGTGCTGCCCTGGTTCTGGACACAGATGTATTTGCCGCTCGACGCGCGAACATAGTAGCTGCCCCACGGCTGCAGGCGCCACTTCTGGGCGGAGCTGTTGTTCGGACCCCACTGCTGCACCATGGCGTTGTCAGCGGTGCTGGAATTGGACACGTCCATGTACAGGCCGCTGAACACGTTTCGGATGTAGTACCAGCCATTGCCCGCATCTACCAGATCCCACTGCTGACTGGGGTCGGTGCTATAGTCCCATGCCCATAGCTGTGCGCCCCAGTTCGTCGAGTCATTGGCGACCGAGACCGCCTTGCCGCTGACCCACGAGATGATCTCGAAATGGGCGCCATCTGCGGTGGGAACCAGTGCCCAGCGCTGGTTCGGGCTGTTATTGTCGTAGGTCCATTGGTTGGTTACGGCGCCGTTGGCCGTGCTGCCGCCGATCAGATCCAGCGCCTTGCCGCTGTTCTGGTTCACAATCATGAAATAGGCTTGGTTGGTCGACAGCTGCGCCTGCGCCTTTGACATCCCTACCATCAGGAATGCCAGAAGCAGCAGAACTGCTTTCACGACGAAGTTGAGTTTCATAAATACCCTTTGTCCTTTGCGTCATACTCGGTGAAAAACAAGGCGGGCGCTCAGACCACCTACCCTGAGAGGAGCCGGATGAAGCGAGAATCGTTACGACGTCCTTTCGAGTGAGAATCCATGCCACAGGTTTCCATTGCCGGAATACTGCAGCAGCAGAACATTAACAGAACGTTGTTGGCCGTGTTCCAGAAAGCGGCTCTGGACGGCGGCGGAACATCCGACGACTTGAATGCGGAGTGCGCGCGGCACGAACGCAATCGCTGATGTCAGGAGCAGCAAAGCCGTAGTGGTGATGTGTTTGATTTTTATCGTGTTCTGGTCTGATCGTGAACTCAGTACCGGAACAAACGTAATAATCTACAGCGCCTCCTCTGTTGTAGGAAGCTTGCAAAGTATTCGATGACAATTGCACGAACATTGGTGCGGAACGCGTTGTCCGCGCCTCCTCGTTATTTAGCTCGCATTTCTATCGACGCAATTAAGTCGTGCATTCCAGCGAGTACTTTCGCTCCATCGTGCCGTCGTTTGGTTAGCAAGTTGATTCCACGGGTCGGTGGCGCCTGTTGCACCATCAAGGAGCACAGCGTTGACGCTGTGCTCTGTTGTGAAATCGGATTGTGTTTTTCTCCTTTTAATCATAAAGTCACTGCAACAACCGCTATGCGATGGGTGCCTCGAAGAGAAAGCCGCAGGTCACAGCCTCAGTGAAATCTCAGCCGAAAGGTTTGACCTTTTTGTGCGCATATTTTGCGCATACGTATGCGCAAAATACCGCTTCGTATTCCTTAACCCAATGTCACTGACCAATGGGAAAGATATGTCTTTGGCTGACGCAGGCGACAATGTAATATTCGGCTGTTGTAGAGCCTGAGTTTTTCAAGACCACCCTAATGCACGCCTCTATCCTCTAACCTGCCGCGCGGTTGAGTTCCTCCCATCTGCCGGATCCAATGTAAGTCGAGGCACGAAGCCTTCACGGGCTTCAGAGTTCCGGCGCGCTCAGGCCACTGCATATTGAAAGGAGAGCGATAGTGCAGATTCATTATACCCATGGGCAGCAATTTTCAAACATTTGCTGCGTCAATTGACCTTGTCCCCGAAGTTATCACAGTGAGAAGTGGAGTATTTCTTGTTGGTTCTTCTGTGCCCAAACAGCAGGCGGCAACTAAGAGTCTATCCGAATAGGCATTGATTCTTAGAGGGTGTATAGGAAAGGGTTAGACTTACATTTATGAAACGCCAGAGCTATCCCAGTGATTTGAGCGAGGCACAATGGCAAGTGCTGCGCCCTTTGATCGAGCCACAGCGTGCGCGCGGTACGCGCAGGCTTTACGCCCAACGCGAGATCGTCAACGCTTTGTTGTATCAGTTGACCAACGGCTGCTCGTGGCGTGCTTTGCCTCACGATTTTCCGCCTTACACTGTGGTTTGGTATCACTTCCGGCGCCGGCGTGACAACGGCACTCTCGAAGGTATCCACAGTTCGTTGCGTTCTCAAGTGCGCCAGGCCGATGGACGGGATGAGGCGCCCAGCGCAGCGATTCTGGACAGCCAGAGCGTCAAAACCACAGAAAAAGGGGGCCAAAAGGCTTTGATGCAGCCAAGAAAATAAAAGGGCGCAAGCGTCATATTCTGGTGGATACCAACGGCTTGTTGTTGCAAGTGTGTGTTCATGCTGCCAACGTTCAAGAGCGTGACGGAGCCAAATTACTTTTGCAAGACAAAGCCCTGTGGCGCTTTCCTTCACAACGTTTGCAGTTGATTTGGGCGGATGCAGGCTACTGGGGACACAAGTTCGCGGCTTGGGTGCGAGAAAACTGTGGCGTTGCGCTCCGAGTGATAAGCCGCAATGCCCTGGTGAACCGTCAATATGAAAACAAAGGCTACGTGCCGTTGCCGCGTCGCTGGGTTGTCGAAAGAACTTTTGCATGGTTGGGAAGATGTCGAAGGCTTTCAAAAGACTATGAGCAAAATGTCAAATCAAGTGAAACCTGGATTTATCTCGCCATGATCCGGCTTATGCTCCGAAGGCTTGCGTGATTCCTATACACCCTCTGAGTGAAACGAAGAATCTCATTGGAGTTAGAATCTTCACTGCGCTCAGAATGACAAACTGCGAGTTTGATGGCTTTCTCTAATTCCTTTACGCGCTGAGTTTCGCTTCGTTTGACCGTTCACGTTTTGTGATGTGAAGCTTTTATGAAAACGCTTTCTTTTCGAGTACTCGATAGGCGCACCCCCAAAATGGGACGCGCTTTGTTGGGTTGTCTTTTATTGGCGCCACTTTGTGCGCGTGCGCAGACGAATGTTCCCGTCGCGGGCACCACAACGTCGGCGACGCTCGATACGAGCGCGCCTTTGACTTTGGATCAAAGCATTCAAATCGCGTTGCGGATGCAGGGCAACATCGGCGCGGCGCAGGAAAATTTTGTCAGCGCGCAACAAAATGTGGTGTCAGCGCGCTCGAATTATTTCCCGCAAGTCAACGCCAACGTCGGCTACGATTACTTCAACGGTTCGCGCTCGGTCAGCGGCTTCAGCAATACGGGAACGGGCGGCACCACAATTTACCGCAGTTCCACGACTTCGGCGACCACGACCGGACTAAGCGTTTCGCAAAACTTGTTCGATAGCGGTCGCACGCGCGCTCAAGTGCGCCAGGCGCAAGCGCAAACCTTGAACGCTGTCGGCGGTTTCGGCAATGCGCGCAGCACGCTGGCGTATGAAGTGGCGACGCGCTTTTACGACCAGTTGCAGCAGGAAAAACTGGTCGCGCAATACAACGGACAAGTCGCGCTGGCGCAGCAACAATTGGAACAAATCCAGGCGCAAGTCGAAGCCGGCGTGTCGGCGCGCGTTGATGTGCAAACCGTTCAAGTCACGCTGAGCCAGGCGCGATTCAATCTGGCCACAGCGCAAACCGACTTGCAAAGCGCGCAAAGCAATTTTCGTAACGCTCTGGGTTTGGGCATCGGCGGGCCGCTGCGCTTGCAGGAATCGGCCTTGTCGCAGCAAGTCGCGCCCGTCGTCGTTCCCGCGCCAATCTCCGCAACAGGTGACGCCGCCACAAATCCAGTACTCGAATCGTCCTCTGCCAACGCCGCAATCGCTTCCACAACGCCAACTTCCACAACACCATCAGTTGTAAATGCAACGCCCGCAATTGTGACCGTGCCTTCAACGCCTGCGCCAAACGTTACGGCAAGTGCTTCATCAATGCCTGCGCCAAACGCTGTGTCGACGCCTTCTCAAAACTCTTCGTCTGCATCAGCAACGCCAACATCGACGCCAAGTACGGCATCAACAACGACTGCGACAACGGTTGCGGCATCGACGCCCATTCCTACCGCGACGCCGATGCCGATTGCCACAGCGACGCCCGAAGCGTTGCCGGAATTGCCGGAATTGGCGAGCTTGGATTCATACTTGGCCGAAGCGCGACGCTTGCGCCCCGATTTGGTGCAGGCGCGCGCGACTGTGCAAAGCAGCGAAGCGGCGGTTTCTCTGGCCAAAATTGCCGAGCGTCCGCAAATCACAGCGACGGCGGGTTACAACATCGACCCGCGCACGACGCAGGATCGCGGGCTGACCGTCAGCGCCGGATTGTCGATTCCGATTTTCGATGCGGGCGGTCGTCGCGCCGATGTTCGCGCCGCGCAAGCGACTTTGACGGGCAACCAGATTCGCCTGGCGCAAACCGACAAAGACGTGGCGTCCGATGTTCAGACGGCTTATGTCGCCATCAGCGGCCAGGTCGCGCGCATTTCCAACGCCCGCGATCTGGTGCAATCGGCGCAAATCAATCTCGAGACCGCGATCGAACGTTATCGCCTGGGTTTGGGCATTGTGCTCGATGTGGTGAATGCGCAAACGCAATTGTTCAGTGCACAAACCAGCGCGACACAAGCCGTTTTCGATTACGAACTGTCGCTGGCTAACCTCGACCGCGCGGTCGGGCGCTTCGCCTGGGCTGACCCGAATCAGGCGCCGCCAGCGCAAGCGCCAACAACGATTCCGACTGCGATTGCGGTTCCCAATGCGACGCTGGTTTCCGATGTGAACGCTGCGAAAAATCATTAAAACGTTCCAACATCATAAAGAAAACGATCATGCTCAAACTTCCGCTTCCCAATCGTCCTGCGCCCGATTCGACTCCATCGAGTACTCGAATCGGCATCAGCGCGCCCGTCATTGATGGCGCGCCCGAAGTCAATGGCAACGGTCAGAAAAATGGGCGCGTCGAGCGTCCTGTCGTCAAAAAACCGCGTCGCCGCGCGGGGAAAAAATGGTGGTGGGCGGCTTTGGGAGCAATTGTTTTGTTCTTCTTGTGGCGGCGCGCGCGCACCAAAGAAGTGCCGCACGCCGACGTTCAAACGTCTGTCGTGGCGCGCAGCGATGTGCGACAGACGGTTTCCTCAACGGGAACTTTGCAACCTTTCACGACGGTTGATGTGAAGTCGAACGCGGGCGGCGCAATTTTGAAAATGGCGGTCGATACCGGCACGCGCGTCAAAAAAGGCCAGTTGATTTGCCTGATCGATCCGCGCGATACGACGGCGGCTTACCGGCAAGCCGAAGCTGATGTCGCATCGGCCAAAGCCGCGTTGCTGCAGGCGCAGCAAAACGCACAATTGCAAAGCGCGACGTTGGGGCCGCAAATCGATCAATCGGCGCAAGGCGTCAACTCGGCGCAGGCCAAATTGACGCAATCGCAACAAACTTTGACACTTCAAGCGGCGACGCAAGGCCCGGCGATTGATCAATCGGCGCAAGGCGTGGCGGCGGCGCGGGCGCGTTTGGTGCAAGCGCAAGAAGCCCTCGCGTTGCAGCGCCAGACGGCAGAAACCGATGTCGCGTCGGCGCGCAGTGGCGTGGCGGCGGCGCAAGCGAAACTGAATCAGGCGCGCGTCACATCGAGTACTCAACCTTCGCTGACGCGCTCCGCCATCAACCAGGCGCAGGCGAGCGTGGCCGCGGCGCAGGCAAATTTGAGTTCGTCGCAGGAAAGTTTGACTTTGCTGACCAGCGCGACGCAGCCGCAGGAACGCGCTTCGGCGCAAGCGCAAGTCGATCAGGCCAACTCGGATTTGCAAACCGCGCAAACCAATTTAACGCGTCAAGAAGCTCTTCTGGCGCGCGGCTTCGTGGCGCAAAACGTGGTCGATGCGGCGCGCAACGCGGTCGTCACGGCGCAGTCGGCGCTCAATACGAATCAGGCGAAATTGGACACGTTGCAGGCGCAGCAGCAATCGGAAACGCGCGATGCCCAGGCGCGCATCGAGCAAGCGCGTGGAACGCTCAACCAATCGCAGGCGGCTCTGGCGAGCGCGCGCACCAACAGCGTACAAGACGTTTTGCGCCAGGGCGATGTGACTTCGGCGCGCGCTGTGTTGCAACAAGCGCAATCGACATTAAGCGCGGCGGTCGCCAATCGCAGCCAGATCGCGGTCAAGCAAAGCGATGTCGTGGCGGCGGACGCGGCGCTTCGTCAATCGCAGGCAGCATTGGCGACGACGCAGGCCAATTCGCAGCAGATCGGTATTAAGGCGCAGGATGTCGCGGCCTCGCGCGCGGCGTTGTTGCAGGCGCAAGCGGCTCTTCGCAACGCGCAGGCGCAAACCATCAACAACGATGTGCGCGCGCAAGATGTCGCCAAGGCCAGAGCCGCTCTGGATCGCGCTCAGGTCACGGCGCAAAACGCTCTGGTGAGCCTGCAACAAACGCGTGTTGTGGCGCCGCGCGATGGCATCGTGTTGAAGAAATACGTCGATGAAGGCACGATAATTCAGTCGGGACAAAGCGGTTTCTCGGGTGGCACGGCAATTGTGCAATTGGCGAACGTGTCGCGCATGTATGTCGATGTGCAGGTCGATGAAGCCGATATTTCGTTGATCGAGGTCGGGCAGCACGTCGATATAACTCTGGATGCTTATCCCAATTCGCCCAAGAGCGGCACGGTGCGCATCGTTTATCCCGAAGCCGAAGTTGATCAAAATGTGACCTATGTCCACGTCCAGGTCGAAATCGATCCGATGGATGTCGATGAGCGTTTGCGCGCGACGATGAACGCGACCTGCGATTTCGTGGTCGATGAAAAACAAAACGCGCTCGCGGTGCCGTCAGAAGCCGTGAAAGACGAAGAAGATTCGTCCTATGTGACGGTCATCAAAGACCCCAAGAAACCGCTGTGGGACGAATCGAATCAGCAAAAACGCACGGTTGAAGTTGGCGTGCGCGGCGACGACAACACGGAAATTACTTCGGGTTTGAAAGAAGGCGAAACCGTCGTGACGCAAATCATTGAACCGGCGGATAGCACCTCGAATTCGACCAGCGGCGCGCCAAGTTTGCTGGGTGGCCCGGGCGGCGGTCGTCCTGGTGGAGGTGGAGGTGGAGGT
Organism: Abditibacteriaceae bacterium; assembly: GCA_965277285.1. GTDB lineage: Bacteria > Armatimonadota > Abditibacteriia > Abditibacteriales > Abditibacteriaceae > DASVUS01. The sequence goes on from OZ255721.1 coordinate 2,263,517, forward strand.
GGCGGCGGACGACGCGGCGGGTTCTAACATTTGCAACCCAAGTTGCTACTTTCGCCCAGCGACTGAAGTCGCGGCTGGGAGGCCTTCGGCCACAAAGTCCGCCTGCGCGGACTCCGAGTTCAGTCCGCGCAGGCGGACTTTGTGGCGGCACAGCCGCCCTTCAGCCGCGATTTTAATCGCTGGCTGCAGAGAGGGCAATTTGGGTTTTGTAACAAACCAGCGAACCCCGTCGCTTACGCTCAGGGTTCGTTGGTGAAGTGATTAAATCGCAATCGAGTACTCGATTGTCGATATTTCAAGGAGAAAGAAGATGAAAAAGTTTGGTGTCCTGTTTTTGTTGGCCGCGACCACAGCAATCGCGTTTCCGATGGCGAGCGTTCATGCGCAAGGTGGCGGCGGTTATGGTGGCGGCGGTGGCGGCGGAATGCGCAACTCGGCCAAAGGTCGCCTGACCGGTTTGGTGCGCGGCATCGGCAATCTGGAACGCGGCGGCAAAGCGCCTCTGACTCCGGCGCAAGCTCGCATCGTAGTTGGATCTGTCTCGCCATGGATGAAAAGGCCGCGCATGAACGAAAACGACGCGCGCGGCTTGTATATGCGTATCAACAGCGCGCTTTCGACGCGCCAGAAAAACGAACTGGACAAAACGTCAGCGGAAAACCGTCGCTTTGGCGGCGGTGGCGGCGGCGGTGGCTGGCGCGGTGGTCAAGGCGGGCAGGGCGGACAAAATGGACAGGCGAATATGCCGACGCCGCAGCAGATGCAGCAAATGCGCGCGTTTCGTGAAACCTATAACCCGTTTTATCCACCGTCGAATTACCGCGAATTGAATGGTATGCCGGATCGGATGCGCCAAGGTTTCTTCCGCCGTTATCAAGCGCAACAAGCGTTGCTGATGTCATTGGCGCGCAAAGCTCACGGCGGACGATAAGTCAGTTTTGTAGGGGCGAGGCATGCTTCGCCCGAACCCTCGCAACCAGTTTGAAAGTCCGCGCAACGCCTTAAACGTAGAGGTTTGTCATGCTAACGGGCGCTCTGTACGCACCCGTCAGCATAACAAACTATCAATTCTCAACGTTGTTCTCTGCCTTGCAAACTCCTTCTTGCAGCAACCCTCGCAGTGCAAGACCGACGCGGAACACCGACGCGGAACACCGACGCGGGCGAGGCGAACGTTGCCCCTACAAATTACTACTTCGAGTACTCGATTATGACTTCTCTTTCCGCGCCACCTGTGCCCGACGAAATGCACCAGCATTCGGCGATTGCCGTGCACGATTTGCACAAAGAATACATGATGGGCGAAATGCGCGTTCATGCTCTGCGCGGCGTCGATTTGGAGATCGCGCCGGGCGAATTTGTGGCGATCATGGGGCCAAGCGGCTGCGGCAAAAGCACTTTTATGAACCTGATCGGTTGTCTTGATCAGCCAACTATTGGTTCCTATCAGTTGGACGGTGAAGAAGTCGCGCAATTGGGCGCCGATGAACTGGCGCGCATTCGCAATCAGAAGATCGGTTTCGTTTTTCAAACCTTTAATTTGCTGGCGCGCACGACGGCTTTGCACAACGTCGAACTGCCGCTTTTATATGCCGGAACGACGCCCGAAGAACGCCATGAGCGCGCGATGGCGGCTCTGGAAAGCGTCGGTTTGGGCGACCGCGCGACGCATCGCCCGAATGAACTGTCGGGCGGACAACAACAGCGCGTGGCGATTGCGCGCGCTCTGGTCAACGATCCGGTAATTTTGCTGGCGGACGAACCGACGGGCGCGCTGGCCAGTCGTCAGGGCGAAGAAATCATGCAGATTTTCCAGGGCTTGAACGATCAGGGCAAAACTGTCGTGATGGTGACGCACGAGCCGGACATCGCTCTTCATGCGCGCCGCGTTGTGCGCTTCCGCGATGGCCGCGTCGTCGGCGACGAGCAAGTCGAAAATCGCCTGATTGCCGACGAAGTGCTGCGCGCGCTGCCTGATGAGGAAGAGTAGTATCGAGTACTCGTTTGAGCAACTGAACGAACTATGAAACGGAAAAAAGGGAAGCCTCAAAGCTTTGTTGCCGAGTTTGTTATTTCGATTCTTCTGATTTTTCCGCCTTTGATGTGGGTCTTTCCTACGCGCGGCTCAGGAGTGACGTTTGGATTTTATGCGGCCACATTGATTTGTTACGCGGTCTCACTACTTACTTTCGGTCGCCGGAGTGCCATTGAGTTCGGGATAGTTGTTCTCGAACTTTCAGTTGTTGCAAGCTTGCTGTTTCCCAAGTTACTGCGGTAATGGATGAGTGGATTATGAATTTGTGGGAAAATGTTTTGGTGGCGTTGCAAGGTCTGGCGGCGAATAAGTTGCGCTCCAGCCTGACGATGCTGGGCATCATCATCGGCGTGCTGGCGGTGATTTTGGGAACGGCGATTGGTCAGGGTTCCAAGCAGCAGGTCGTCGACAAAATCCAGTCGCTGGGCAGCAACGCGATCACGGTTTTCCCCGGGCAGCAGCGCACCGGAGCCGTTCAAGGTGGCGCCGGTTCGCGCCCGACTTTGAAAATGCCCGATGTGGACGCGATTCGCAAAAATTGCCCGACCGTCATCGCCGTCGCGCCGCAATTGCAGAAAAACGCGCAAGTCAAATACGGCAATCAGAATACGAACACAACGATTATCGCCACTTCGCCGGAGTTTTTGGCGATTCGCGGCTTTCATGTCGAAACCGGACGTTTTTTCACGGCCAGCGATGTGCGAGGCCGACGCAAAGTGTGCATTGTTGGCAAGACGACGGCGAAAAACCTTTTCGGCGATTCGACTCCTCTGGGCAAGCCAATTCGCATCAAAGGCATCAACTTCAAAATTATTGGCCTGATGTCGCTCAAAGGTTCGGCGCTTTTCGGTGACCCAGACGACCAAATCGAAATCCCGATTACGACTGGCTTAAAACAGGTTTTTGGCACTGATTCGCTGTCCAACATTTATGCGCAAACCGCCAACGCCGACGGAGCAGACCGCGCTTCGCAGGAAATTAGCGACGCGCTGATGAAGTCGCACAAAATCGCGCCCAACGCCGACCCCGATTTCACCGTACGTACGCAAGCCGAATTTATGCAAATCCAGGAACAATCGAGCCAGGCGCTGACGTTTCTGCTGACTGGAATCGCCGCCGTCGCGTTGTTGGTCGGTGGCATCGGCATTATGAATATCATGCTGGTTTCGGTGACGGAAAGGACGCGTGAAATCGGCATTCGTAAGGCGGTTGGCGCGCGACCGTTCAACATTCTGCTGCAATTTCTCATCGAAGCGATGACGCTGAGCGTGCTGGGTGGCGTGATCGGTATTCTGGGCGGTTTCGCGGTTTGCTACCTGATCACGACCTTTATCGGCTTTCCAACCATTATTTCGCCGATGTGGATTGGAATCGCGTTCTTTTCTTCAGCGACTATCGGAATGTTTTTCGGCATTTATCCGGCCTATAAAGCTGGCCAACTCGACCCAATTGAAGCATTGCGCTATCAATAATCAGTGGTACGGGTTTGATAAACAAACAAGTCCAAAGGTCGCGTATCAAGTACGGATCATCGAGTACTCGATAGGCGACCTTCGTGTTTTCTAAACGTTGATTCAAACGAATCTTAGCACTTTCTCAAGTTGGCTCCAGCCAATTCCGCCAAACTCATAAGCGATGAAAAACCGAAACGGCTCTGCTTTGAAACGCTCGTTTTTGTTCCTTTCTCGCATTATGAAAACACGGTTTCTCTTCGCCACTTTCTTCCTCGGTCTGGCGCCACTTCACGCACAGAACGCGACGGTTTCCTCAACAGCGCCAGTTGCTGCACCAGCCAGCACAACATCACCAAGAACGCCAAGTGCGACCACGCCAAATCCAGTGTCCGTTGGAGCCAGCGAGCCTTTGGCGTTGGACGATGTGTTGGCTGCGGCGCGTCGTGGCAGCTTCACAATGGGAAGCGCCGAAGCACGTATTGCGGCGGCGCAGGCGCGACTTCAAGCGGCGGGTGCGGCTCCTGGCACAACGTTGACGGTGGCGCGCGCTTTCGGCAAAAACACCGGCGGCTTCGATGAAGATATTTTGTTGTCTCAAGTCATCGAAATCGGCAAGCGCGGCTCGCGCGTTAAAGGCGCGCAGTTCGACCGTCAGGCCGCCCAGTTTGATCGCGCCGGTGCGGGAACTTCGTTTGATTTTGCGGTGCGTTCAGCATATTATGACGCGTTGCGCACCGATGTCGAACTGAATTTGGCCAACGATTCGTTGCAAACCGCGCAAACGTTTTCGGCCGCGGCGCAAACGCAATTCACGGCGGGCGATGTGCCGCGCGCCAATGTCGTGCGCTCGTCCATCGAATTATCGCGCGCTCAAGCCACCGTGACGCAAGCGCAAAGTGACCGCGACACCAGCTACAACGTTCTGCGCAGCTTGCTCGCTTTGCCCGATGACGCGCCGTTGCAACTGGGCGACAAACTTTCTTTTACACCGCAAACTTACGATTTGAATGCGCTGCAAACGCTGGCATCGAGTACTCGAAGCGATTTGCTGTCGGCGCGCGCAGCCGAACAATCTAAAGAAGCGGCTGTGCAAACTGCGCAGTCGCTAAACAGGCCGGACGCCTTTATCGAAGCGCGCCGCGCCGCCATTTCGCCTTACCCCGATACGCCAAACGGAAGTTCCTTGCGCGTTGGCATCGTCATTCCACTTTTTGATTTCGGGCGCAATCGTGCTGGACTGAACGAAGCGCGCGCCAATGTGCAGGAACAGCAAGCGATTCTCAATGAAACGACGCGCGCCGCGCGATTAGATGTAGCGACGACTTACGCGCGTTTTGTGGCGGCGCAAGCAGCGGTTCAAGGTTTCACCAGCGGACGTTTGGCGCAATCGCGCGAACTGCTCGACATGGCGCAAATCGGTTATCAGCATGGCGCGAACTCTTACCTCGAATTGATTGATGCGCAAACCGTTTATCGCAACGAGCAAGCCGATTACGCGCGCTCTCTGGCGACCTGGAACACGGCGCGCGCCGATCTGGAACGCGCTGTGGGAGGAAAACTGCCTTGAAAGAACCAATGTCAACGGAAAATAAGGCTCTTCCAGCGCGCAAAAACCAAACGTTCTGGCTGGCGCTTTTGCCGCTTTTGCTTGTCATCGGTTGGTGGTGGAAAAGTCACAGCGCGACACCGGCGAAGTCGGATGCCGCTGCAACTTCGTCGACTGATGCCAAAGCGCCCGATGCGACGGACACCAAAGCGGCGCCAATTGATGTTCAAGTGGTTCCTGCCATGTTGCGCCCGATAGAAGATGTGGTGACGGCGCAAGGCAATTTGACAGCGGGACAAGGTGCCAGCGCGCGTATCGCGGTGATGACGGCGGGGCGCATCAATCGAGTACTCGTTCGCGAAGGCGACCACGTGCAAGCCGGGCAACTAGTCGCCCTGGTCGATAATCGCGCGGCAGCGGCAGCCGAACGCAGCGCATCAGCGGCGTTATCAGCGTCTTTATCTGATGCGCGACAGGCCGACATAATGATTCAAGCCACGCAAAGCGATCAAACCAATGCTTTGCGTCAGGCGCAATTGGGGCTGCAAAGCGCGATTACAGAACGCAATGGCGCCATCAATCAAGCGGAAAATGCCTTGCGTTCGGCGCAAAGCGATTATCGAAAAGCTGTCGCTGGCGCGCAAACCAAAGACGTTTCCAACGCTGTTCAACAAGCGCGCTTGGGCTTGCGCGCCGCCAGATTAGATCGGGACGCGAGCATTCAAACCGCGCGCAACGCTTTACGAACTGCACAAACTGCTCTGGCGAAATTGCGCAACGGCGCGCGTCCGCAAGAAGTTCGGCAAGCGCAAGCGGCTGTCCGTCAAGCGCAGGCAACGCGCGATCGCGCCGCAACCGAAGTTTCGCGCGTGCAGTTTTTATTCGATAAAGGTATCAAGGCCAAGCGCGAACTGGACGATGCACAGACCGCACTCAGCGTGGCGGAAGCGGCTTTGCAAACGGCGCGCGATCAATTGAGTCTGGTGCAGGCGGGCAATCGCAGCGAAGATATTCAGGCCGGAGAACTGGCGGTTCAGGGCGCGCGCGATGCGCTTGATGCGGCGCAGCAAAGTGGAAACGCCAAAGTCGCGCAGGCGCAATCGGCGCTTGAATTGGCGCGCAACAATCTGGGACAGGCCACTCAGCAACGACCCGAAGATGTGCGCGCGGCAGGCTTGAAAGTCGCGGCGGCGCGCGATGCTTTGGTTCAAGCGCAGGGAAGCGGCGACGCCAAAGTGCAAAGCGCGCGCGCCGCTTTAACGGCGGCCTCACAAGGCCAATTGCAAATTGCCGCCAAAAGCGAAGACGCGCGGAGCAAAGCCGCGCTCGCGCAAAGCAAAATCGCCGATTTGTCGGCGGCGCAAGCGGCTTCGAGTTCGGCGCAATTACGCGCGCCGATTTCCGGTGTCATCACCAAGCGCAACATCAACGACGGCGAAATGGCCGATCCCGCGATTCCAGTACTCGAAATCAGCGATACCAACGCGCTCAATCTCAACGCGAACCTTGCCGCGGCTCAAGGCGCAAACGTGCGCCCGGGTATGGCGGCGCGCGTGATCGTGGAAGGCACCAAAACCGCGATTCCCGCACAAGTCGTCAGCGTCGGGCAAATCGATCCGCAAACCAATTTGTTGGCGGTGCGCATCGCGGTTCCTAACCAAAACGGAAACTTGAAAGTCGGCGCTTTTGCGACCGCGAAAATCGTGCTGCAAGCGAAACCTGCGGCGGTCGTGGTTCCCAAAGCGGCGCTCCTTTCGCGCGATGGCAAAGATGTCGTGATGGTGGCGGGCGATGACAATCAGGCGCACCAGAGAATTGTTCAAATTGGCGCCAATCGCAACGGTTTGGTCGAAATCGTCAGTGGCCTGAAATCGAACGAAAAAGTGATTCAAAGCGCTTATCAATTGGACGATGGCGCGCCGATTCGAGTACTCGAATCTAAGGAAGATAAGCCGAAAAGCGATGATGGGAAAACACCATGAAATTGACGCGCCTGGTGTGGCATCATCGCAAAGCGGTTCTGACCTTGGTTCTCATTTCGTGCTTGCTGGGCGGCTACTTTTCGGCGCATTTGCCGGTCGCCATCTTTCCTCAATTGACGGTTCCGCGCATCGTGATTTCGGGCGATGCGGGCGACATCCCGATTGACGCGACCGTCACGCAAGTCACGCGACCGATTGAAGCCGCCGTCAGCACGGTTCCCGGCGTGACGCGCGTCGCTTCGACGACCAGTCACGGCAGCAACGGTTTAGATGTCACGTTCGCGTCCGGCACCGATATGCAGTTGGCGCTGCAACACGTTCAGGGCAAAATATCTGAAATCCGTTCGACCTTGCCCGCGGGCGCCAATGTCACCGCCGCAGTGATCAATCCCTCGATTTTTCCGATCATGGGCTACAGCCTGAGTTCGGATCATCTGAGCCTGGTCGAACTGCGACGATTGGCGATTTACACGATTCGTCCGCGATTGGCGCGCTTGCCTGGCGTGGCGCAAATTCGCATCACGGGCGGCGATACGCCGGAGTTTTTGCTGTCGGTTCGACCCGAAGCTTTGTCCGCGCGCGGCCTGACTTTGCAAGACGTTCAAGATGCCGTCGCCAAAGCGAACAACATTTCGTCCGTCGGGCAATTCGATTACTCGTATCAGCGCTACGAGATTTTTGTGTCGGGGCTTCTGCGCGATGAAAACGATTTGCGCAACGTCACAGTGGCGACCAAAGGCAACGTTCCGGTTCTGGTTTCCGACATCGCCGATGTCTCGCGCACCGTCGCGCAACCGACGATTTTAGCGAGCGGCAATGGCAAGCCGGGCGTTGTTTTGAATGTCATCAAGCAGCCGGAAGCGAACACGATCCAAGTCGCTCAGGAAGTGCGCGACGCCTTGCAGGAATTGGGCAAAACCTTGCCGCGCGGCGTTACCACGTCGTCTTTTTATGACCAGTCGCAAATCGTGCAGGAATCCGAAAGCAGCGTCATCGAATCGATTCTGATCGGCGGCGTGCTGGCGCTTATGGTTTTGATGCTGTTTTTGGGCAACGGGCGCGCCGCGACAATCGTGCTTTTGCTGCTGCCTTTGACGCTGCTCATCACGTTTAGCCTGATGAAACTTTTGGGCGAAACGCTCAACATTATGACGCTGGGCGCGCTCGCTGTCGCACTCGGTTTGGTGATTGATGACGGCATTGTCGTGGTCGAAAACATGTTCCACGAACTGGAACAAGGACGTTCGCGTCCCACCGCCATTGTCGCGGGTTTGCAGGCGATCACGCCCGCTATGGTCGGTTCGTCGCTGACGACGATGGTGGCTTTTCTGCCGCTGACTTTTTTGGGCGGCGTAACCGGACAATTCTTCGCGCCGCTGGCCATTGTCATGGTTGCCACGTTGTTTGTGTCACTGGTTCTGGCGCTTTTATTGACGCCGATTTTAGCCGATTATCTGTTGCCGTCCAAAACCACGGAACACGACGCATCGAGTACTCGAATTAGCAATCTGCAACGTTTCACGCGGTTTTTCCCGTCGTTGTTCGACCGCGTGGCCGTTGTTTATGGGCGCATTCTGCGCTGGGCGCTGGCTCATCCGCTGATTATTTTTCTGTTATTGTTGCCTGTCGCGCTGGGTTCGTATGGTTTGTTCACGCACTTGCAAACCGGCTTTTTTCCCGAATTCGATGAAGGCGCTTTCGTTATCGATTACAAAATGCCGCCGGGAACGTCGCTGGCCGAAACCGACCGCGTTTGTCGTCAGGTCGAATCTCAACTGAGCAAAACGCCCGAAGTCGCGGCGTGGTCGCGCTTGACGGGCGCGCTTTCCGGTTCCGGCCTGGAATTGACCGAGCAAAACGAAGGCGATATTCTGGTGCGTCTCAAAGACAAACGCACGCGTTCTTCCGACGAAGTGATGTCCGATGTGCGCAGTCAGATTGAGGGCACGCAGCCGAAATTGCAAGTTGATCTGATTCAGATTTTGCAGGACGGCATCGGCGACATTGCGGGTTCGCCGTCGCCGATCGAAGTCAAAATCTTCGGCGACGATACGGCAGTTTTGACCAAAGTCGCGGGACAGGCGAACGACATTATTTCCAAGGTTCCGGGCGTTGTCGATTCCAGCGATGGCGTGGTCGAAAGCGGCCCTTCGATGACGGTTCGCGTCGATGGCGCGCGCGCCTCGCGTTATGGATTAACTGTTGATGCCGTGACTTCCGCGGCGCAAGCGGCTTTGCGCGGAACCGTTGCGACGACGCTGCAGCAGGGCGAAGAAGGCATTGATGTGCGCGTGCGCGCCGCTGGTGCCGCGAGCGATCTCGACCCGCAAAGTTTGCCCGATGTGCCGATTGCGGCTCCTGCGTTGTTGAGCAGCGCATCGAGTACTCGAAACGGTGGTACGGTTCCATTGCGTTCGCTGGCAACTTTAGAATTGCAGCCCGGAACGCCTTTAATTACGCGCGAAAATCAGCAGCAAATGGTTGCGGTTACCGCACGTTTGGAAGGACGCGACCTGGGCAGCGGCGTGCGCGATGTGCAAAATCAGCTTTCTCAAAAACTGAAATTGCCGCCGGGCTACAGAATTGAATACGGCGGATTATTCGCCAGTCAGCAGGAATCGTTTGCTCAGTTAGGAACCGTTTTGCTGCTGGCGTTCTTGCTGGTAACGACGTTGCTGGTCGTTCAATTTCGCTCGTTTCGCCAATCGCTCGCTTTGTTCTTCGCCGCGATTTTATCCCTCTTCGGCGTATTGCTGGGCTTGTTCGTGACGCAAACGCCGCTCAACATTTCCAGCTTCACGGGCGCCATTATGATCGTCGGCGTCGTCACGGAAAACGGCATCGTACTCTTCGATTTCTTCAATCAACTGCGCGAACGCGAACCGCAGCGTCCTCCCATCGAATTGATGGCCGAAGCCGGACAAGCGCGCCTGCGCCCGATTTTGATGACGACCATCGGCGCGATTTTAGCGTTGTTCCCGCTGGCTTTAGGCCTGGGCGCGGGCGCTGCGATGCAGAAACCTTTGGCCGTTGCCGTCATTGGCGGACTTTCGGTTTCGACCTTGTTTACCTTGATTGTCGCGCCCGTTTTATATGTAGCAAGCGAAAACCTGCGCGGCCCAATTGGTGGTCGCATGACGACTGCCGAAGCCGACTTTGCCTCTATTGAACGTGAACTGGGCTGATAAACTGGGTTTACGAAAGGCCATCAAGTACTCGATTGGTGATGTAATATGTGTTTAAGAAATTAATTGCTAAAATAAGTTAGCTCGCCTGTTTGAAAAAAACATCTTTCTGGGTATAATGTATTAACACTGTCAAGTACTGGTTTGCTTTGTAAGCAGTGCAAAGTAAACTTGAAGAATCGGTATCACCTTTTCAAGAAGTTACAAAAAAGTTACAAAAGATGTTTGAAAACTTCCGAGGATGGGTATAATTATTTAGGATACCGGTATTTTGTCAGGATAAAGCCTGCGGAATTCCAAGGAGAAAGAGATGAGAAATGTTTCCCGATGTTCCGCTGTTGCCTCAGCGCCACAGATGCGCAAGCGTGGTTTCACGTTGATCGAGTTGCTGGTTGTTATCGCCATTATTGCGATTTTGGCGGCGATTTTGTTTCCGGCGTTTGCCAAAGCACGCGAAAGTGCCCGTCGTGCGAGTTGCTCCAGTAACCTGAAGCAGATCGGCATCGGCCTTATGCAGTACACGCAGGAATACGATGAAAAGTATCCTGCGCTGATCAACAATTACGTTGTCGGCGGCAGTAGCAACGGCCAAAGCATTGATCCCAACGCATCCTGGCAACAAGTCCTCCAGCCTTACCTCAAGAGCACCGATCTTTTTAGGTGTCCTTCCAACTCGTTAAGCGGACAGAATTGCGTCAACGCCGTTGCGGCTTTGAACGCGCCCGCAATACCGAAATCCTACGCCGCCAATATGCGTCTGATCTCGGGTGTGGGCTGGATGCCTCCAGGCGGATTGTCAGTCGCTGTCCTTACCGCGCCCGCGACCAGAATCGCGGTCGGCGAAGCTGCTAACGCCGCCATGGGCTGGCCTGATTGGGGGAATACTGGCGTTGGGAACTGGGCCAATGAAGGTTTTGCCGGCCACCTGGGCACCATGAACCTTCTTTATGCGGACGGCCATGTTAAATCCATGAGACCCGGCGCCACTATGTCTCCCGTCAATCAATGGGGCTGGATGGCTGATCAAAATGATCCGGCAATCGGTTGCCATAACGACAGAGAGTTGGCGATCAATTGTGAGGTACCTTCGCAGGGTTCCGTGACCGGCTTGCAGGCGTTAGCGACGAAGTATCAATAAAGCCACAGTTATACCCTTCGTGGTGTGGCAGCAGGGAGCGCGAGTACTCGCGCTCCCTGCTTTTTGTTTTTGACTCACACAATACGCTTTTGTTTCGTGAGCGACAGGTTTTCTCATTGGCTATTCGACATTGAACCTGCATACCAAGTCCGGTGAAGTGCGTAGGCTACGTCTGCTAAGACGAAGAATCGAACACATATACGCCGTGAATTCGAGACCCAAGACTAATGAAAGGCCAATCGAGTACTCGATTAGCGATGTGATGTGTGTTTTAGAAACTAGTTTCTAAAATAGTTAGCTTGCTTGAGTAGTTAGCTTTCCTGTTTAAAAAAACATCTTTCTGGGTATAATGTAGTAACACTGTCAATTAACGACCTGCTTTATGAGCAGTGCAGAGCCGGCAAAGTCCGCAGACATACAACCTGCGAAGGCTTAAAAGGTTCAAGGAGAAAGAGATGAGAAATGTTTCCCGATGTTCTGTCGTAGACTCGGCGCCACAAATGCGCAAGCGTGGTTTCACGTTGATCGAGTTGCTGGTTGTCATCGCCATCATTGCGATTTTAGCCGCGATTTTGTTCCCGGCTTTTGCCAAAGCGCGTGAAAGTGCCCGTCGTGCGAGCTGCTCCAGCAACTTGAAGCAAATCGGAGTTGGACTCATGCAGTATACGCAGGAATACGATGAAAAGTACCCGATAAAGTACATCGATTACGGTGGAGGTGTAGGCACGGTTTGGAATCAAACCATCCAGACTTACCTCAAGAGCACCGATCTGTTTAGATGTCCTTCCAACCCGGCGAGTTCAATCATCTCCGCTCCAGCACAACCCACATTGAACTTGCCCGCGGTACCGGCATCCTACGTGGCCAACCCACGTATCATTGCGGACCCCACTCAAGGAGACGGGACGAACGTGCTTTCAGGACCCGTTTCACTGGCAACTGTTCAGGCGCCGACCACCCGAATTATGATCACCGAGGGCAACTATCCTTACGGTGGTGGTGCTGGCCGCGCACAAGCTCCTAACTACAACTGGACTGCCGGTGGCAGCTACGATGCTTGGTATAGAGAACTCTTCGCCGGGCATTTGGGCACGATCAACTGCTTGTATGCGGATGGCCACGTCAAGTCGATGCGACCCACCGCCACCATGACCCCCGTCAACCAGTGGGGCTACCTGAAGGGCATGACCGACACCAACTCAAACGGCTGCTCCAGTGGCGACACGACGAACTGGATCAACTGCGTGGATGTTGACTCCACATCTGTAGATAACTTGAACCTGTTAGCGCAGAAGTATCAATAACGACCATAGTCGTTCCCTTCGGGGAGTAGCAGCAGGGAGCGCGATTCATTCGCGCTCCCTGCTTTTTGTATTTACTCTGCATAATACACTTTTGCTTTATGCAGCGAAGGTTTTCTGATCGCCTGCTCTGGATCAAGACCTTCGTACCAGTCAGTCTAAAACGCGTGAGCCATGCTCTCTAACGGGCAGTTTTGCTGGCCGTGAAACTGTCTTTGAGAGGTTACGCACTTTTCGTGGTGAGAACGGCCTCATCTTTTTTGGTGATCGTCAAGTAAACGACCAGTCCCAGAATGGCGACCAGAAACAAGGCGCTGGTTCCAACAGTTCCCATCCCTAAACCGCCATCTTTGTGAGACTGCGAAAGGAGGTCGCCCATTGAGGCGCCCAAGGGTCGGGTTAAGATATAAGCAAGCCAGAACGCCAGAATCGCGTTCAATTTAAACAGCACGCGCGCACCAGCGATGACGACGATCAATCCGGCGAACAGCAAAACTGACAACGGGTAGCCCAGGTGCATTCGTTCGCCAATCAGGTCGCCGGCTGCCGTGCCCAAAGCGAAAGTAAACAAAATGGCCGCCCAGTAAAATGCTTCTCGGCGCGTGGTATCGATTTCGTGAACGGAAAGAGTTTTCTCGACCGCATACCAAACGGCGGAGGTGACGGCTAAGCACATGCTGAAGACAACCGTGGACGTGATCAGAGAAACGCCGAAATGATCCGTCAGGTTGTCAGTAATCAGGGTTCCGACGACGCTCAGCAGCACGACGGCCAGCCAGTAAAGACCAGCCACGTATTTTCGCGCCCGGAGCTGAAAAACCAGCGTGATGATGAGCAAGCTGCCCATCATATAAGTCGTGTTGGTCAAGCCAAAGTGCAGATTTTCGTTGAGAGAATCAGCGAACGTTCCGCCCACCGTCGTGCACAAAACTTTGACAATTCAAAAGTAGAGAGTAACTTTTGGCACTTTGTTGAGCATCTCAAAGCTTGACGACGCCGCGTTATATTGTGCAATGACACTGATTCTATTGCTCTGTTGGTTCTAATAACTCGACGTTGCTCGCTCTTGTGCAAATGCAACTTGTGCAAATGCAACTTGTGCAAATGCAACTTGTGCAAATGCAACTTGTGCAAATGCAACTTGTGCAAATGCAAAGAACTATGTCGAACGCACCGCAGTGTGCCTTTTTGTTAATGCGGTCATGCGTCGTCTTTTATCCTGGATTTTTATGGTGCGTCCCTTTCTCATCTCAAAATAATTTTCTGTGACCCGAAGGACACGCGTTAAACCTTGAGGACGCCTTTATCGAGTACTCGATAAGGAAGTTCAGTGTTTCTGTGGAAATTCTCAAGCGTTTCTCATGGCTTTCTCAAAGCTATGCGATGTAATAAGCAGTGGCAAGAACGCCTTAAATCTGAAAGAGGTGTCGGTCAGGAGAAAACCATGAAGAAGCAAATGGAAAAAGCGTCATCGATTCGTGCTCTGGCGGGCGGCGTCGGATTGTTGACGACGTTGGGCCTGACGGTTTCAACGATGGCCGTCGTGTCGGCGAAAAGTGTGCCTCACTTTCGCGTTACGGCAGCGCAGGCGACAGCCGCCGTGCTGAAGAAATTCCCCGGCCATTTGACCGAGAAGACGCATTTGGAAGATGAAGAAGGCACCTGGCAATATAGCGTGATGGTGCGCTCGGGAAGGATTCTGCGCGAAGTTATGGTGGATGCGAAAACTGGCAGAATCGCTAATGTGGAAGCGACAACTTCGGGCAAAGAGCAAGCGGAAAAGAAAACCGACGCTGCCGATGAAGCTGCAGCACGGCGCAAGCAAACCGGCATGACCTCGAAGAAGTCGGGTCAGTAAAACGAAGCTATTCCGATGACAGGAAGCAAGAGGATGGAGGAATTGTTCCTTCATCCTCTTGTGGCATGGCCGTTGGATAAAAAGCCTTTAAGAGAAAATTTTGATCTACAATTTTAGCCGTCGCCGGTCATTTAGTACAATCGAGTACTCGATGAGGTGAAAAGAAACCATGAATGTCTTGATTGTCGAAGATGATCTCAGCGTCGCGCGTTTTCTGAAGCAGGCGGCGAGCGAAGCCGGTTATGTTGTCCAAGTCGCCAGCGATGGATTGGTCGCTCTGCAAACGGCGCAAACCACGCAATTCGATCTTATTTTGCTGGATGTGATGTTGCCCGGCCTGAACGGTTTTGAAGTTTGTCGCCGCTTGCGCGCAGGGAATATCCCGTCGCTGATTCTCATCATCACGGCGCGCGATGCGACCGAAGATAAGGTGGAAGGTTTGGACGCTGGAGCCGATGACTACATCGCCAAGCCGTTCAAAGTCGCGGAACTTTTGGCGCGTATGCGAGCGCTGTTGCGACGCGCTTCGTCTTCTTCTACGCTGCTCAAAGTTGGCGATTTGACGCTGGATCCCGCGACGCGCCAGGCTGCACGCGGCGGCAAAACGATTTTGTTGTCGGCAACCGAATATTCGCTGTTGGAGTATTTGATGCGTCATGCCAATCGAGTACTCGAACGCGCCAATATCCTGGATCACGTTTGGGCGTATGACTTTGGCGGCAGCGACAATGTGCTCGATGTTTACATTATGTATCTGCGCAACAAAATCGATAAAGACCAGAAAACGCGCTTGATTCATACGGTGCGCGGCGTTGGTTTTCGCCTGGGCGAAGACGTTGACTAAGAAGACGTTGATTCAAATGCGACCTAATTCGATTCGCGCGCGCATGACGCTTGGCTTCGCATTTTTCATCGCGTTGTTGATGCTGCTGGTCTGTGCGGCGTTTTATTTTTACACGAAGCACGCCGACCGCAAGAGCGCCGACATTTTGCTGTCGCAGGCCGCGCGCGAAGTTCGTCAAGATATGCAGGACGACGAAAACGACACCTCGCGCGAGCAAAACGCGAATCAAGTACCGGATGTGGTGAAGGAAACGAGCGACAATCCGCATTCGCACGACCTGGCGATAATCGTGGTGGACAAGCGCGGGCGCATCATCGCTCATACGCGCGAACCGTTTCCGACCTGGCCATTGCGCGGCGACAGTTGGCGCGCGACAATTGTGCAAGGCCGCGCTTACGATGTCGTGCTGGCGTTTCCCTGGTACAAAAACGAGCGGGCTTTGCGCGAGCGAACGCTATTTCTATTGGCTCTAAGTGTTCTGGTGGTAGCCGCTTCGTCGGGCGGCGCGTGGGTTTTGGTGGGGCGCACGCTGTCGCCGATTGATGCGCTGGCGCGTCAAGCGCAGGCCGCTTCCGTCGAACATCTTTTCGTGCAATTGCAAGCGTCCTCGCCGGATGTCGAAATCGCGCGCCTGGTTTCGACCTTGAACGATCTTTTGGCGCGCTGGAGTGAAACGGCGCAGTCGCGCGAGCGTTTTTATGCGGCTGCCGCGCACGAATTGCGCACGCCTTTACAAGCGTTGGGCGGACATTTGGAAGTCGCGTTGAGCCGTCCGCGCAACGCCGAAGAATATCAAAACGCTTTGCGCGAAAGCCATACACAAACCGAACGCTTGACTTCGCTGGTGCAAGATTTGTTGCTGCTCAATCAACTTGATGCGGACACGGCGCGGCCTTCTTGCGTATCGCTCGACCTGGCCGATGTATGCGAAAGCGAACTGCGACCTTTGCGAAATCTGGCGGAAGAACGCGCCTTGAAAATCGAACTCGATTTGCCTGAACATTGCGAAATCGAGGCGCCGTGGAATCATGTCACGATGCTGCTGCGCAATCTGTTGGAAAACGCCGTTAAATATGCGCCGCGCGGCGGAATTGTGCGCGTTCAACTTCAACAAACTACGCTGACCATTTGCAACGATTGCGCGTTCGAGAGCGAAATGGAAACCGAAAAATTGTTCGAGCCGTTCTTTCGCCCGGACGCGTCGCGCACTTCTTCAACTGGTGGCAACGGTTTGGGATTGGCGATTTGCCGCGCCATTTGCCAGAACAACCATTGGACAATTGATTTGCGAACCGAAGCGAAAACGCTCTGCGCCATCGTTGTTTTCACGTCGCGCCATGTTGGAAATGGACGTTGATTAAAGATGAAGATAAAGAATGTTCGACGGCCTTCTCGAGTACTCGATTCGCGGCGATGAATGGAATCTGGTGTCGTTTGACTGCGAGTGAACTCGCGGCTGGGCGTTGCTTTGCAACGCGGGTGCCCTTTGGGCGGATCGGTCTGTACCGACGCTTGATCTGGCGTCGCTGAAGAGCGACGCTGCCCGCGCAGCGGGTTGAGCCGCGACTTTAGTCGCTGGGCGAAGGTGATTTGTAATTATTTGGCTTGTCGAAAGCGCGCATGCAAGTGAGCGCGCAATTGGCGTAGGCCGCGTTTGTAAACGAAGAACGGCAACTCCCATGGCGAGCGCAGGTGCCAGGCGTGTTGCAGATAAAGTGGCAAACCGAAGACTTTGCCGCGCCATCCGCGACTGATTTCGCGACGGCTGAACTGCACATAGCGCAAATAAAAACGCATCAGCGGATGGTGCGTCTGGTGCGAGGTCGTCCAGCCACGAAACTCAAGTTTTCGCGTTGGTGTCACCGGAATGCGCGCGACTTCTTCCAGGAAAGTTGCGGGAATCGGCGCCTCGAAAGTTGTCTTCAAATACTGCAAACCGGCTTGCACAGGCAAGTGCATTTGACGCTTGCGCGTTTGTTCGAGTACTCGATTCCAGTCGATTTGTTCGGGCGCCACGCGCAAGATCGTCATCGCATCGGCGACCCAGCGCAAAGGCGCGTTTTCTTCCCAGCGAACGCCGTGTGACAGCGCCGTCAAAAGATGATCCGAAGCGCACAACGTTTTTGTCGTCACGCCATGAATTTCTAAAGGTAGCGAGGCGTCCCAAAAATCGGTGTCGGGTTCGGTGTCGTGGTGCAGCAATCGTTTATGCAAATCGAACGATTGACCTTGCGCATTGCGAAATCCCTGGCCATGCAGATTTTCCAGGAAAACATCGGTCAACAGCGCGGGATCGGTTTCCACGTCAAATTTCCAGCCGTTTTCTAAAGCCCAATTGTAAGCGCGCTTCGCTTGATGCGACGGCACCAAAATATCGAAATCGTTCATCGGGCGCAGTGAAAAATTGCTGTAAAACTGCAACGTCAAGGCGGCGCCTTTGAAAACCAAAGTCGCTATGCCGCTTGCTTCCAGGTCGCGGATTAAGGTCGCGCCACGCGCCAGTAACATTTGGTTTTTGAACCACGTTTCGCGCGCCGCACGCACAAAAAACGCTTTGTCATCTTCGTTCAACGTCACGCCTTGACGCGCCAGACTGTGCGCCAGCAAAGGCAGCAAGCGGTGCGAAACGTGCTCGAGATGTTCGATTTCGACCGTACTGCGCCACGATTGCCAGGCGCTGCGAGCCGTTTCGCCGTCGCACAAAGCGGCCTGCAACAACTTTTCTTGAAGCAGCGACGGCCAGCAACCGCCGCCTTCATTGGTTGCTGTCATCGGCGGCTCAAACAAGGTTCGTGACTTCCGTGTGGATGACTTCATGGCGAATAATTTCGTTCAGGACTTCATAAAAATCGTCTTTCGAGTACTCGAAATCGCTTTGCGATCTTGATATAGAATGACTTTAACGTCTTCTTTTGAGGTTGCGCCATTGATGGCGATAATATCGCGCGAATTTGTGCGCCCAGTGACGCGGCGGTGGTGTTGGTGGCGGCAACATCGAAATGTAATTGACGAGCGATAATCCGGCGTCGATTTTAAGTATCGTTCCTGTGGTGTAATGCGAAAAATAATCGGACGCCAGATAGACCGCCGCGCGCCCGATGTATTGCGGATGTATTGCTGTCTTGTGCAGTGGCGTTGAACTGTGGTGAACGAGCGATCCTACTTCATCGAGTTTAACGAAACCTGGAGCAATCCCATTGACGCGAATGTTGTGCGGCGCCAATTCCAAGGCCAGTTCGTTGATTATCATGCCGACGGCGGCTTTTGAACCGCTGTAAGCCGCGTCGCCGTTGTAAGACCATTGATGAATCGAGCTGAGAAACAAAATGCAGCCGCCTTGTCCGCGTGCGACCATCTCCTGGGAAACCCAGTCCGTCAAAGCCATCGGACCGATAACGTTTGTATCAAAAACAGAACGCCATTGTTCAAAACTCGAAGTTTCTTCTTCTTGCCGCGCGTCGATCTGGAACGAATCTCTTCCGACATTGTTGACCAAAACATCAATGGAAAGGTTGTCTTTGGTCAAAGCACGCTGCAACTTTTCGATGGACGCTGGCTTTGCCACATCGAGCGTCCAGCCGCGCGACGGAACGTTCATCGCAGTCAGTTCTGTTTGCAAGGCCGTGCAACACGCGGCGTCTTTATCGACAAAATAGATAGCCGCGCCCTGAGCTGCCATCTCCAAGGCGATGTGACGCCCGATGTTGGCGCCAACTCCGGTAATGAGAACACTTTTGCCGCTGAGTAGTTGTTCCATGACAAATAAATCGTATCACAAACAACAGTTTATTCCGGCTCCGCTCGGGGTTCGAGTACTCGATGGGCCGTTCTGCCCTGACGAAAAATGTAAACTGCATGGTTCTCTATGAAAGTTTTGGCCTGCAACGCGCCTTTCAATGAAGGCGGTATAGGAAAGTTCTTCGCCGATTTAGTAGAAGACGCGCGGCGCGATCAAACGCTCGACCATTATTTTTCGAGCGCGCCCAAAACGGGCGATGCGGCAGGTCGCGCGATTTCTCTGCAAGCCTGGCGACCTTTGTTTCGTGCGCCCTGGTTGCGCCACAATTTGGCCGGGCGCGAACTCCTGTCCGCCAATTTATTCGACCGCGCTGTAGTAAACCAATTGACGCGCGCGACGACTTTTGTCGGTTTCAGCGGACGCACATTGCGCTCTTTTCAACGCGCGCGAAAAATAGGTTACGATCAACTCGTGCTCGAATCGGCGACTTCGCACATCGCCAATGTCAGAAAACGTCATCAACGGGCGCTGGAACAATTTCCTATCGAAGGCAGTTGGCTGGGAGACGCACAATTTCGCAAAACCCTGCGCGAATACGAAATCGCCGACCGCATCGTCGTCACTTCCGAGTACTCGATGCAAAGTTTTCTCGAAGCGGGCGTCGATGCCGCGAAACTCGAACGTCGTTTTCAAAGCGTCGCTCCGCGTTTTGCGCCGCCTCCGCTTGCGTCATCTCCGCAAAACACGGCGTCTGAAAAGTTCACTGTGGTTTACGTCGGGCGCCTGGAAGCGACAAAGGGCGTGCCGCTTTTGCTGGAAGCGTTCGCGCATTTACCTTCCGACGCCGCTTTGATTCTGGTCGGCCATCCCGCGAGCGATGCGATGGAACAATTGATTAAGGAAAAGCAGGCGGCGGACGCGCGTATTTCGGTTGGTAGCGGCGATCCTTTACCGTTTTTGCATCGCGCCGATGTTTTCGTGCATCCCAGTTTTGAAGACGGCCTGGCGCTGGCGCCGCTCGAAGCGCTGGCGTGCGGCGTTCCCGTCATCGTCACCGAAGACACCGGAATGAAAGAGTTTGTGGTCGCGGGCGTCAACGGCGAAATTGTCCCGACGGGCGATGTCGACGCGTTGGTTGAAGCCTTGCGCGCGATGATGCAACGTCCGCGCAAAGGCACGTTCACGCCGTTTTCGTCAGCGTTGTTGTCACAGAATTGAATTTATCATGCGTATTTTGTTTTGTATTCCGACGACGCAATTAAGCGGCGGCGTCAAGATTATTTTTGAGATCGCTCAGGGTTTGGCGGCGCGCGGCGACACCGTTCACGTTTTTTCGTATGCGGGCGCGCCAAAGTGGTTTCATCTGGGTGTTCCGCTGATCGAGGCCAAAGATTTCGGCGAAATCGAGTACTCGAATTACGATTGGGTGGTCGCCTCCAACGCGTTTATGCTGCCGATGCTTTTGCCACATTTGAGCCGCACGAATGGCCGCACGCGCGGGCTTTTTTTCGCTTTGGATTACGAAAGTTTTCATCATTCTTCGACGCCGACATATGAAGGTTTCATGGAAAGATCGGCCACTTTCGACAAACTTTATCAGTTGCCAGTGCCGATTATCGCCGAATCGCGCGCCGTGCAAACGCTCATCAAAGAACTGGTTGACGTCACGTCATACGCGATTCCCGTCGGCCTGGACAAAAAGGTTTTCCATCCGCGACCGCGCACTTTATCGCCGACGCACAAGCGCATTCTGATGGTCGGCAATTACCTGATGCCATACAAAGGCATGAACGATGGCTTGGCGGCGTTGCGGCTGCTGGCGGAAAAATGGTCGGTGCAACTCGTTTTGATTTCGCAGGAATCGCGGCGGCGCGACATTTTTGCCGATTTGCCGTATCCTGTAGAAATCCATTTCCGCCCGACCGAAGACTTTGTGCCGCAAATCATGGCGACCTGCGATGCGTATGTTTGCACGTCGTGGTATGAAGGTCTGGGTTTACCAGCGCTGGAATCGTTTTGCGTTGGCTTACCGGTCGTTTCGACGCGCACTTACGGCGTCTCGGATTACGGCGTGGACGGCGAAAATTTGCTGCTCGCTAACCCTAACAACGCGCCGGATTTAGCAGAAAAATTAGACCGCTTGCTGAGTGATCGAGTACTCGTTGAACACTTGCGGCAGAACGGTTTCCAAACTGTCGAGAACAATTACGAATGGCCGATTTCGATTGAGCTTTTCCGCCGCGCTTTGCAGGAAATTGGTCAGACTTACAAAGGTTGCGGACAAATTGACGAACGCGAAATGCAATCTTTGCTTGACGATTTGGAGCGCGAAGGCGATTTGACGCCCATCGAAGTGTTTCGCCAATTTCAAACCTGGGCTGCCGAACTGAAGGATTTGTGCGCGCAAATGCTGGAAAGCGGCGCGGCAAGTGAAACGCAATCACATCGAGTACTCGAATTGAGCGCGGCGTTTGCGCGTTACACACAAAACCCGCGCGCCGAATATTACGATGCGTTCAAGACCAAAGTCGATTTATGCCGCTTAATTTTAGGTTTCAAAGACAACCCGAAGTTTGGTGAATACTTGCGCCTGGTTTTGTCGCGCGAACAAAAAAATGGAAACCCTTCTTCGCCTTCATTTTCTGAAATTCAATATCCAGTCGCAAAGCCTTGACCTCGCGCCGTGGCTCGAAACGCTTTACGCCGCCAATGATTTGACACGCGAATTTCCCGCTCAAAGCGCGTCGTTGTCGTTGCACGTCGAGCGCCGCGATGCAGCGTGCGCTTTCAAAATTGAGCCGCCACTCGACGCAGTTTTCGCGGAAACCAACCTTTGCACAGGCCGCTGTTATTACGGCGACGGCAAATTTTACTCGGCCAATAATGGCGCTTTCTGGCACCAAATGGAGTTTGAACCGACGCGTAATTGCATTCGTGCGAACCTGGGCGGCGAGTTTTTGCACAGCGGCCAATTCGTGATCTCCAACTTCATTCGTCCGTTACTGCAAAGTTTCATCCTGCCGTTTTACAACCTGAAAACCCTGCACGGCGCGGTTCTGGCGCGCGGCGAACGCACGGTTTTTCTTGCGGGCGGCGCCGGAATGGGAAAATCGACGACGACGTTGCAACTGATTCACGACGGCTGGGACGTTTTGTCGGACGATGGCCCGTTTTTCTTTTTGCAAGACGGGCAGGCGCGCGCTCTTTCGTCGCTCGATTATTTGCACGTCACAGAAAACACGCTGCAAATGTTCCCCGATTTTCGCGCGCACGTCGTTGGCGAACTCGATAGCCGCCAAAAGTTCGCGTTGCGCCGTCAGCCTTTGCAAAACGGCAGCGCCTGGAAAACGCCGCGCCAAATCACCGATTTTATCGAACTAAAGCGCGGCGATTTTCCAACGCTCCAATTGAAAGAAGGCGACCGCGCACAAGTTTTTCGCACCTTGTTTAACGAGACGATGATCGTTTTTCGCCGCACGCCGCTGGACGAAAACACGCTTTCGGCGCGCGATTACAGCCAGTTCATTTTTCAACTGGTAACCAGCGTGCTGCAACACGCGCGCGTGCATCGCCTGCAATACGCCAATCATCATCTTTCACAGATTCCAGCGTTGCTGAACGCGCTGTGAAAGTTCGTAGAGAAAGCAGGAGAAGTGTCCATTAAACTCGCAGTTTGTCATTCTGAGTGAAACGAAGAATCTAACTTCAGCCAGATTCTTCACTGCGCTCAGAATGACAAACTTGCATTTCTGCGTATTGTTTTCTACTTCTGAACACGTTTTAGAAGATCGAGTACTCGAATATCGCTGGAAAAGGAACGCGTAAAAGTCATGGATGTGTCGCTGCCCACCGTCGATATTGTGATCGCTGGACGCAATGAAGCGCGTCATTTGGGCGAGTGCTTAGACGCCTTGCGCGCACAAGATTATCCCGCCGAAAAGCTGAACGTTTTCGTGGTTGATAATAATTCGACCGACGAGACTGCCGCCATTGCGCGCGAAAAAGGCGTCGTGCTTTTGCAGGAAACAACGCCGGGCGCTTCCGCCGCGCGCAATCTGGGCATCGAAAGTGGGCAGGGCGAACTGATCGGTTTTCTGGACGCGCATTGCATTCCCAACCGCGATTGGGTGCGCGCACTGGCCGAAGTTTTCGCGGACGCGCGCGTTGGTGGCGCGCAAGGCTCCATCGAAAGTCGCTCCGATGATGCGCGCGTGCAACGTTATCTCGAACGGACACAGTTTCTGTCGAACGAACACGTTTTAGATGACACGATTCGCGGCAAAAAGAACCTTTACCCGTGGCTGCTGGCGGGCAATTCGATGTTTCGCCGCGAGGCTGTGATCGCAGCAGATGGCTTCAACGAAGGCTTGAAGGCGTGCGAAGACGTCGAGATTTCATGGCGCGTTTTTCTGCTGGGCTACGAGTTCCGATATGTGGAAGGCGCGCGCGTCGCGCATTACGACGGCAATTCGTGGCGCGAATTTCTGCGCAAAGGCCGGACTTACGCGCGCGGAGCCGCCGATTTAGCGCATATTTATCAAAGTCACGGTGCCAGCAGCAAGTTCGCACCCGCTCCGTTGTGGACGCAAAACTGGGAGCGTTCGCTGTCAGCCTGGCATTATCGCGTGGGTTACAACGTGAAAAACGCGCGCCTGCGTTTGGGTTGGGATAAAGCCTCGATGCGACCGCCGACCGAAGTTTTGCCGCGCTTTCGCCCTTGTTTTGAATGGACGCCAAACGAAGTGATGCAAATCGCGCCCGACACTTTTTTCTGGTTGCGCGATGTGGAAAAAAGCGCGCCGCACTCGGATGTTTCGGTTGTCGTGGTGCATATTCCAACTCGACAACGCGCCGTCCTCGAAGCCGCGAGCGCTTTCATCTGGCGGCGCCTGGTCGAAGGCAAAAACCGCGACACGTTGGCCGATGAAATGGCGGAACATTACCAGATAGCGACCTTAACGGCGCTTTGCGATATTGACGATTTCGTCGCTGAATTGGTCAGCTCGCAAATGCTGCGAAAGTGCTGAAGAACAATCAAAAGAGCGCACGACTTTAAGTAAGTCGTGCGCTTGTTAGCGAGTCCGCTTGAATCACCGATTGGAGTCTGAGATGGGAAAGTATTTGTTGAACAAGGCGAGCGTAGCTTCTATTTCGCAAGCATACGAATCTCTACTGAAATTACTGTCAATTCGGTATGACCAGCGACCGTTAGGACGCTCAAACACATCCAATACCTGATTGTTTATTTGAATGTGGAGCGCGCCCTTTGCGAATTTTTTCCAGAGATAACGCTTTGTAAACTTTTTACGCTGCCGCTTTAGCCATAGAGAACGTCGGGTTATCTGCCTTTTGGCACGAATGCGGAGTATTCTTTCACGGTCTTTTGCACCTACAGCATCATCGCTCATCCTGCCCGCACAAATACGACCAACGGCGAGTGAATTGGCGTAATTCTCATGCGCCATGACGTGAACGTAACGAATTCTTTCCGCGCCGCACATCTCACAAGTTTCATAATCTCTTTTTTTCGACGTTAAGCAGCCCTCTTCGACATCATAAGCAATAACGCAAGCCCAACCTTTACAAGGAACGCTCGGGTTATCCCACAAATGACTCATTTAACGTCCTTAAGAGCGCATAGCTCGTTTGCTTTATCCAAGGCCCTATTCAAATCTCGCTGGGACCGTAAGGTTTGACTTGTTCGATTTGATCGTAGCGACGTAAAACCGGCTTTTGATAAACAGGTTTCGTGGAATTGCTTGATGTCACGGACGTGTCTTGTGGCCCATTCGGGGTTGCTGCGGTTGGTGCGTTTTGAGCTTGGCTTTGCGGCGTATCAGAAATGTTCTTCTTGAAAAACATGGTTGTTTTACCTTTATTGCCACAGTTTGGTGTGGCGGAGTTGGTCGAGAAGCTCGTCAATGTCGGCGCGTGCGGTGGCGGTATCGATCTCGTATTTGGTCGCGATTTGCGCTGCGATTTGGTCGAGCGATTGACCTTCGTGAAGCGCCTGCCAGACTTCAGTGGCAATCGGATTGAGGGAAAAATAATCGCCTGAGGAAACGTCTAAAATGACGGCTTCGCGGTCGAAGGTGTTCCACACCAAGTTGGGATTGTTGTTTGCGTCCATAAAAACTTCGTGGTCTCCTTCCTTTGAGTAAATCAGATTCAGAAGAAATTTGCGGCGCTTTCGAGTACTCGAATCTCAAGTCGACTTGCTTTGGCGCTCTGAAAGAGTTTGCAAAGCGATGATGTCGCGCGCCATTTGCGTGCGGAATTCTCTGTATTCGGCGGACGCGATGTCGGCGTAAGGTTCGACTGCGACCGATGAGCGGATTTCGATGCTGTTCAAACGAATTCGTTCCAAAAAAATATCCACGCGCTGCCGGATTTTACGCGTCATTTCTTGCGTGCAAGGCGATGCAAAGGTTGCGGCTTTTTGCAGGGCGTCTTCCAATGTTGTCAGATATTTCAAGTCGCCAATGCCTTCAGCGATGCCTTTCCATTGCACGGTCGGAATGCTGCCCGCGCTGGCCGGATACGTCGTCATAATGTCTTTGGTCGGGCGATTGAGATTGGCGGCATCGAGTTCGGGTGCATCGTTTTTCGCGCCGTCAAAGTCATCGAAAGGAGAAAACGGCGCGCCCGGGCCGTGTTGATAACAATAAGGCGCGATGCCTTCAGCGCGACTTTTCCACAGCCACAGGCCAGCCAGCACGCGATGCAAATCCGGCTTTTCCATCGAACTGAACCAATAATAATAAGCGGTTTGCTGTTGCACTGCGGCGAACTCCGAACGAAAGACGAAGTAATGCAAATTGTCGGGCAGGTAATAACTGAAAATATCGGGCGCGTCGGCTGTTTCTTCTTCGTTGAGAAGGCGCTGCGACGACGCCTGATGAGTACTCGAAGCCATTGTCTTGAAACCGAGCGCGCGGGCTTTTTGCAAGTTGGCGCGATGACTTTCCCGAAAAGTGTCGCCGCGCACTTCGACTTCATCGCTGATGTAAAGAATCGGCGTCAAACCTTTGAAGTCAATGGTATCGAAGTTCTTTGGCCACGGTTGCAGCAAAACGATGTTGCGGCGAAAACCCGTTTCGTGCGCGATGTCGAGCGCCTTTTGCAGCAGATGCGGCTGGCTTTCGCCCAGCGAAATGCTGGTGAAACCATGTTCGTAAATATCGCGCAGATGCGCTCGAAATTGCCTTTCTGAAACGTGGTGGCGCGGCAAAAGACAATCGAGCGTGCCTTTGTACCACAGGAAAAAATCCTGCGCTGGCTGCAAAAGCTGAAGCGGCCACACTTCGATGGCGATTTCCAATGGCGCGCTTTGTCCCGCGAACTCGCACAGAATGTGACCTTTGTAACATCCGGCGCGCGCACCAGGCGGAATTTTAACGACGATCCAGATTTGTTTTTGCTGACCGGCGCGCAGCGAAGTTCGGGCGTTGCCTTTTAAGCGCACAACAGGCGCTTGATAAAACTTCGGCGCGCGCAAAAAATGGCGCCAGTGACGCGGCTTTTTCCAGTGCGCGCAGCACCGCGAATAGCCATCGTGCAAGGCTTCGCGGTCGTCCTTCATCAACAGTTCGGCGACTTCAACCGGCGCGCCCTGATAAAAACCAACGCCCGCCTGCTGCCACACTTTCACGACGTAAGTTTCAATCGCACTGCGAGGAATGGTCGCAGTTTCATTCTTCAAGTCGCATGCGCTGACTTCGACGTTTTGGATGTCCTGGTCACAGGATAAGCAGAACGAAAGCGAAACCATTTCGCCTGGCGCGCCGCTGCTTTCAATCTTCGAGAGAACCGTTGCTTCAAACGTTGTGTGGGGCGCCATCGAGTACTCGATTGTCGAGGAAAAAGAAAGTTGCGCCATAAATAACAAACCTGGAAGATGTCGAAAAGGTTAAAGAAAGCGTGCCAGACGTTTGATCAGAAAATCGGTGTAGCGTCGTCGCGGATGGTTTTGTGTGTTGCGCAGCGTGTCGCGCACCCAGCGATCGCGGCGCTTTTGTGGAACAAGAATCGGCTCGTCTGGCAAGCCTGATACGCCGTCACTCAGACCTTTTTTTCGCAAAGCTTCCCAATCGAAGTCCCAAATATCCAAATGGCGAAACGGCGCTGTGCCGTGTTTTTTGAACAAGCGCAAGATGTCCCAATCCCACCAGAAAACTGCGTCCACGAAAACGCTGCTCATGTCGATGTTTCGGTGGCGAAAAGCGGCCAGCCATTCTTGCGGCACCGGACGAATCTTCCACGTCGTTTTCAAGCGTTCGTGCCAATCGTACAAACGTGTGATTTCGGTCGCGCTTTTATGGGGAAAGTTCAGCGTTTCAAAGCAGCGATACCAGCGATCTTTGCTTTCCAGGCGCGGCATGTTGCAACGATTGAAGTGCATCAACACGATTTCGTTCAAGCGCAGGCGCGGCGCGTGTGGCACATCGGGTAAGCGGTTGCTGTGAAGCCGTGTTCCTTCGTGCGCCACGCCGTCATCCATGTAGCCAAACGGAATCCAATGTTCCTTGTCATGAGTTGAATGAAGGAAATAAAAGTCGGGCGAAGAAGTCAGTTCAACTTTCGCCATCTGGATTTGTGTGCCCGGCGGCGCTTCGAGTACTGCTTTCCATTCGGCGCTGTCAAGAATGTTGGCGGAAATGATTTCATCGGCGTCCAGCGCCATCAATAAACGAGGTGCGGGAAACTGGCGTGCCGCTGCGATGAGCAGTTTTTGGCGCTCTTCTTCGCTGTATGCGCTCGAAGCGTTTTCAATCACTGTGACGCGTTCGTAGCGCCGCGCGATCTGGGCCGAATCGTCTTCGGAATTTTGATCGGCCACAATGATGTGATCGGCCCACAACAGCGTGCATTCCAGAAAACGCGGCAAAATCCAGGCTTCGTTTTTAACCGGCACCAGAACCAGCACGCGAGGTGCGCTCGCTGCATCGGCATGGATCGAAGAACCGAAATCAAACGGAATGTTTGTCATGTAAAGAAGAAATACGGCTTGCATTTTACCTGTTGCAGCCTCATGCAAAGGTTTTCTGATGTCAAAAATCGAGATTTTCAACCTGCATCGCCTTTGAGGTCGAAATATATATTGTCTTTTGATCTTTATGAGGAAGAATACCACGGATGCCGTAAAAGGTGACTTTGTTGCAATAATGTTTAGATATTGTTTACGCATTGGTTGAGGCGGTGTCTCATAGCATGGAGTGCACAGTTGCCAGGAGGCTCCGCAGATGTTGGAAAGTAGGAATCAGCATCAAAAGTCTGAAGAGTGTTGGGATGTGCAAAGCGAGATGCGAATTTCCGAGATTCGCCATCGTCGCCTTTTCGAGGCGGCGCGCGACGGCATTTTGATTCTCGATGCGATGACGCGCAAAATCACCGATGCCAATCATTTTATCGTTGAGTTGCTGGACTACTCGCGCGAGGAGTTTCTGGGTAAGGAGTTGTGGGAAATCGGTTTGCTGAAAGATGCCGCCGCCAGTGAAAACGCTTATCGTGAATTGGAGACGAACGGCTACATTCGCTACGAAAATTTGCCTTTGCAAACCAAGTCGGGACAGCGCCGCGAAGTGGAGTTCATCAGCAACCTTTATACGGAAAACGGCCACCAGGTCATTCAATGCGATATCCGCGATATTTCAGAGCGTAAGCGTGCCTCCGACATCGAGCGTGAATCTCACCATCTCTTGCAAGGAACGCTGGATGCGCTGTCATCGCACATTGCAGTACTCGATAAGACGGGAAAGATCATTGCCGTCAACCAGGCATGGCGTCAATTTTCTGAAGTCAACCACGGCACGGCTGTTTCATGCGGAGTCGGGGTCAATTACATCGAAGTGTGCAACAATGTGCGCGATTTCTGGAGCAAGGAAGCGCGCGCAGTTGCTCTGGGTATTGAAGA
Organism: Abditibacteriaceae bacterium; assembly: GCA_965277285.1. Lineage (GTDB taxonomy): Bacteria > Armatimonadota > Abditibacteriia > Abditibacteriales > Abditibacteriaceae > DASVUS01. The sequence continues at coordinate 2,292,512 of OZ255721.1, forward strand.
AGTTAGAGCGGGTCGGCAACACATGTTCTGCCTGGAATATCCGTGTCACAGTCCCGCTGAAGAGCGCTGGTTCAATGTTTGTATAACGCGCTTTTCAAGTTATGAGCCCGGGTATGTTGTTGTCGCTCACGAGAACATCACGGAGCGCAAGACAGTTCAGGCCACGCTGCTACAAAGCGAGGCACGATTCCGCACGGCAATTGAGGAAGCGCCTCTGCCCATTATGATCCACCGCGAGGACGGCAAAGTCCTACAACTCAGCGAGGGTTGGACGCAGTATTCCGGCTACGAGATCGAGGACATCCCAACGATCCACGACTGGGCCAGGCGCGCCTACGGTAAAAGCAGTGACGAGGCGCAAGAATACATCAACGAGTTGTATCAACTGCAGGAAACCCGCATTGAAGGCGAGTGGACGATTTGTGCCAAAAGCGGCGAAGAGCGAATTTGGGATTTTCGTTCGACGCCTCTGGGAACTTTCGGCGACAACAAGCGCATCGTCATCAGCGCGGCGCTGGACACAACAGAGCGGAAGCAAGCAGAAGACGCCATGCGCTGGAGCGAGCTTCGCTATCGCTCTCTTCTGAAAGCCACCTCCGCCATTGTGTGGGCTACCGCGGCATCAGGCGAATTTGAAACGGAGCAGCCAGGATGGAGCGCCTTCACGGGTCAAACATATGGACATCACTGAACGCAAAGAAGCTTCCGAAGCGGTAGCACGATTGGCATCCATCGTGGAATCGTCCAGTGACGCCATCTTCAGCAAAACAATGGATGGCATTATCACCAGTTGGAACGCTGGGGCGGAGGCCCTTTACGGCTACTCGTCCACGGAAGCGATTGGCAGCTCCGTCTTGATGTTGCTGCCACCGCATCATCTTAACGAAGAATCGCAGCTTATCGCCAAAATTGTACGGGGCGAGCGCGTGACGAACTACGAAACGGTGAGGGTTTGCAAAGATGGCCGCCACTTGGATGTTTCGCTGACCCTTTCACTCATCAAAGACGAGAAAGGCAAAATTGTTGGCGCCGCAGCTATTGCGCATGATATCACCAACCGTAAACAAGCTGAGGAGGCGTTGCGCCTCAGCGAAGAAAGGTATCGTTCACTTGCCTTGGCGACGAGCCAAATTGTGTGGTCGACGCCCGCTAACGGCATGGTGGAAGATATGCCGGCCTGGCGCGCTTATACCGGCCAGAAAATCGAAGAAATGCAAGGTTGGGGCTGGGCGGATGCGCTGTATCCCGATGACCTGGAAGCCACGCGCACCATCTGGTTGCACTGCGTAGAAACCAAGAGCCACTACGAAACTGAGTACCGCATTCGAGGTGCCGACGGCAACTACCGTCTTTTTGCAGTGCGCGGAGTGCCGGTATTAAGAAGCGACGGCAGCATTCGGGAATGGGTTGGCACTTGTGCCGACATTCAGGATCGCCGAGTGGCCGAAGAAGAACGCGACCGCTTCTTCACGCTTTCTCTCGATATGCTGGCCATTATCAGCAGCGACGGCTACATCAAGCGGCTCAATCCGGCTTTCGGAGCAACGCTTGGCTTTTCAGATGAGGAAATGATGGCCGTGCCGTTCCTGGAGTTCGTGCATCCTGATGACCATGCGGCGACCCTGGCGGAACAAAAGAGGTTGGAAGCTGGCGCAAAGGTCATGTTGTTCGAGAACCGCTATCGTTGCCGCGATGGTTCTTATAAGTGGCTGCGCTGGATGTGCGCGCCGTTTGAAGACTTGTGGTATTGCGTGGCTCACGACGTGACAAGTATCAAGAAGTCTGCAATGGCTTTGCACCGCGCTAATGACGAGTTGGAAATGCGTGTCATGGAACGCACAGCCGAACTGGAGATGGCCAACGACCAATTGCATGAAGAGTTAAAGGAACGCAAGTCTGCGGAAGCAGCTTTGCGCGAAGCTCAGCAAATGTTGCAACTGGTGATGAACCAGATTCCCCAAGCCATCTTCTGGAAAGATCTCGATTGCTTATACCTGGGCTGCAATTATCGCCTGGCTGCGGATGCGGGCCTGAACTCGCCGGAAGGTATTAAGGGCAGAAGCGACAGGGATATGCCGTGGGCCGAGTATGCGGAAGAATACCGTGCCAACGACAGACAAGTTATGGAGACTGACACCCAAAGCTCAATATCGAGGAGCAGTCGCTTCTCGCCAATGGTGATACAGTGTGGTTACGCACCAGCAAGATTCCGTTACATGACAGCGAAAACCAAGTGGTCGGAGTTCTGAGCAGTTACGAAGACATCACCGAGCAAAAACGCGCTGTCGCCGAAATCCATGAAGCGAGACGCGAAGCCGATGCCGCCAACCTCGCCAAAAGCGAGTTTCTTTCGCGCATGAGCCATGAGCTGCGCACGCCACTCAATGCCATTCTGGGCTTTGGTCAAATTCTCGATAAGCAAGATTTGATGCCTTTGGCTAAAGAAAGCGTTGATTACATAATCCGCGGTGGGCGGCACTTGCTTGGCCTGGTCAACGAGATTTTGGACATCGCCAGCGTTGAAGCTGGACGCCTTGAGCTTTCTCTGGAACCGATTGCGCTGGATGACATCGTGCCCGAAGCCTGCTCTTTGATGCGGCCTCTCGCTATGGAACGCAATATTCATCTTTGCGAAGATACTTCGGAAGTCATCGGCAATTACATTCTGGCCGATCATCAGCGACTCAAGCAAGTACTTATCAACCTGATCTCCAACGCCATCAAGTACAACCGCGAGAGTGGCCAGGTCGAAGTTCTTTGCGAACCAAAATCGGACGAGTGGATGACTATCTCTGTTCGTGACACGGGTTTTGGCATCGCGCCCGAAGACTTGTCGAAGCTTTTTGCGCCGTTCGAGCGATTGAATGCTTCGACTTCTGGGATTGAAGGTACCGGCTTGGGCCTGGTTTTGTCGCAACGGCTGGTCACGGCTATGGGTGGAACATTGGAAGTAGAAAGCATTTTGGGCCAGGGCACAACATTCATCATTGCACTGCCGCGGACAACCTCGCCCAAAGAGCAGCTATCGAATCTGCCTGAAGCTGCGCTTGCCCTAAATGCCAGCAAGGAATCGGAACGCACGTACTCAGTGCTTTGCATTGAGGACAACCCTTCCAACCTGCGACTCATCGAAATCATTTTGAAAAGCCGTTCGGATATTACCTTACTGACTGCCATACAAGGCAGCGTGGGTTTGGATTTGGCGCGCCAGCATGAACCCGACATTATTCTTCTCGATTTGAACTTGCCCGACATTCATGGCAAAGACGTTTTGGCGCGCTTGCAACAGTCGGCGATCACCAGAGATATTCCGGTCATTATCATTAGTGCCGATGCCACGTCAAATCAAGTGGAGCGACTGCTGAAAGATGGCGCCAAAGCTTATCTGACCAAGCCCCTTGATGTCGTCCTGTTCCTCGATACTTTGGAGGAATTTCTTCTCCCGAGGTTGGAAATCGCCGTATAACCAAGTCATTAATGCGGGAAAGGAAGCTGATGATATTAGAAAGTTCTCTTAAGCGAGGAAAAATTCTCATTGTCGATGATGAGAAGGTGAACATTCGATTTTTGGAAATCATTCTTCAACAAAATGGTTACTCCAATGTTTATAGCACCAATGACTCTCGCCAGTCGCTTACCTGTTTTTGTAATATGCAGCCCGATATTGTGCTGTTGGATCTTGCCATGCCGCACCTGGATGGCTTCGCTGTAATGCAGCAACTGCATCGAAAGATGGTTGACAACCCAGTTCCTATCCTGGTTCTTACTGCCGATGTCGCTTCGGCTGCCAAGCACAGGGCGTTGAAAGAAGGCGCCAGCGACTTCCTCACCAAGCCTCTCGATGAAACTGAAGTATTGTTGCGTATCAGCAATTTGCTACAGGCTCGCTTTTACAACACCTTGCTGGAAGACAAAGTCCGCGAGCGTACGCAGGCTTTGGAAAACGCCCAACTGGAAACCTTGCAAAGGCTGGCACTGGCCGCCGAATACCGCGATGATGACACAGGACTTCACACCAAGCGCGTGGGCATCATCGCGCGCTATATCGCCCATGCGATGGGCTTGCCTGAGGCTCAGGTGGAGTTGATTTTTCGCGCCGCGCCGCTCCACGATGTCGGGAAAATTGGCATCACCGATGCCATCTTGCTCAATCCTGGCAAGTTGACCGAAGAAAAGTTTGCTATTATGAAGCAACACACCGTCATCGGAGCGGAAATGCTTTCCGGCAGCACTTCGCCCTGGCTCCAACTGGCGGAAGAAATTGCTCTCAGCCACCACGAACGATGGGACGGCCAAGGTTATCCACACCAGTTATCAGGCGAAGATATTCCTTTAGTGGGGCGCATCGTCGCCGTGGCGGATGTCTTCGACGCTCTCACCCACGCGCGTCCTTATAAAAAGGCGTGGTCAGTCGCCAGCGCTGCCGCTGAAATCGCGGCGCAAAGTGGCAAGCAGTTCGACGAACGCGTGGTGCAGGCCTTTATGACGCTCTCGCTCGAAACTCTCATTTGAAGACAATACGTCTGAAGACAATGCATCGCCGACTTTCTCACTCCATTCCTCCACTCCTAAAAAACCTCTGTAGAACCATTTGAAGAATAAAATCAGCTTCTTTTGAGGAATAAGAAAATACTGCGGCCTTACTGAATGAAGCGCCTTCGCTTCTCATGATGCAGTATCTGGATCAGGGCACAGCGAAATGAGTAGCGCTTTTCGTTGTGCTACAGTTTTTGGTAATCAAATGGTGAGTTCTCTGGCTGTTAACGAACCACTACCCAGTTTTCTGCGCTGTTATTGCGTAGTCTGTATAACCAAAACGCGACAAGGCTGACGTTCCTTTTGGCTTTGAAAGGCGGCTTTTGGCTGCCGAGGAACTTGCTTTTTGGAAATTTTGTTTGCGCGAAAAACAAGGATCAATAGATGGCGACAAAATGCTCAATAAGCCGTGACCAGGCGCCAAATGGCAGATTTCTCATCCCACTTTTTTGCCTGCTCGTCATATTGAGTGCCACGTTTGGTTCTTTGCTCGTGTGCTCTAAACCTGCAAGAACCAATGATCAAAGATCCGCCGCTTCCATTCGTCGGCAGCTTCCTCATTCTCGCACGCTGATCTCCAAAATAAAGGTTCTCAACGCTCAGGCGACCACATCGAGTACTCGAAATGCGCTTTCGGTCACCCTTGGCAAAGGCGTTTTGTGGTTGCGGCACCGCTTGGGATGGGCGCTTTTCTCTGGCAGCACGATTGTGTTGGCGTTGTTGGCGGGAAGAGCGATGCGGATGCGCCGTCTGCGCTCGACGGTTCCTGAAAACGTTCCGCTGCCCGACACAGACGAGGAAAACGCGCGCCTGCGCTTTCTTCTGGAAGGTGAGCGAAAGCGTGAAAAACAGCGCGAAGATTTGTATTGGAAAATGGCGATGAACGCGACGGACGTGTTGTATATCATGTATCCAGGCGAAGGCACGATCGAGTGGTATGGACAAATCGACAAGATGTTGGGCTATACGCAGAACTCGTTTCCTCGCACTGTCGAGGCTTGGGCCGACAGCATTCATCCCGAGGAAAGCGAACGCATTATTACGATGTACAAGGATTCTTGTCGCACTGGCCAGGAATTCAAAGTCGAGTATCGAATGCGCCACCGCAACGGCAGCTACCGCGACTGGTCGCATCGAGGTCGCCCCATTTTTGGCGAACAACAAGACTTGCTTTCCTTTATTGGTGCCTGCGCGGATGTCACCGAGCGCAACAGCGCCCAAAGAAAAATTCGTGACAGCGAAGACCGTTTGGCGCGCATTCTCGAAATCAATGCCGACGCCATTCTCTTGTGCGATCGCGCCGGATGCATTACCTTCGCCAACCGCGCGGCGGAGCTTTTGTTTGGCACGGGACGCAACAACATCGTCGGTCAGCCTTATGATGGCGGTTCTTGGACGATAACGAACAATAACGGAGAAGCTCTGCCGCAAAGCGAACAGCCGCTGGCTCGAGTACTCGATGCGCAAGACGACATGGTTCAGGTCGAGCATTGCATCGAGCAGAGCAACGGAAAAATCACCGTCGTTTTGGTGAATGGCGCGCTCCTTTGCGACGAAAAAAGCGAAGTCAGCGGCACCGTGTTGTCGATTACCGATATTACAGGGCGAAAAGCCGCCGAAGACCGCCTCGCCTGGCAAGCTTTTCACGATCCTTTAACGGGTTTGCCGAACCGAGCATTATTCATGGATCGCTTGACTCACGCGTTGACTCGTGCTGCACGCTCGGGCGCGCGTATCGCCGTGTTTTTCCTTGACCTGGATAACTTCAAAAAAACCAACGATTCACTGGGGCACGATGCAGGCGATGAACTTTTGCGAACTACAGCGCAGCGCCTGCAACAAGCGTTGCGCGCGTCCGATACAGCGGCTCGTTTAGGCGGCGACGAATTTGTCTTGCTGCTGGAAAACATTGCGATGCCATCCAATGTACAGATCGTCGCCGATCGAGTACTCGATGCTTTGCTGCAACCCGTGATGCTCAAAAACGCGAGCGTTGTGGCACCGCCCAGCATCGGCATCGCACTGAGTACACCCAATTGCACGCCCGTCGAATTGCTCGGTTGGGCCGATGCCGCGATGTATGTTGCAAAAACCAATGGCAAAGGACGCTACGAGTTTCACGACGAATGTTGTGCACCGGAGCACCCAATAACCGCAACTGAAACTTCACTCACCGCGTGACGCTGGCAAAAGACAAGGGCAGAAATGATGCAAGATTACACAAGGAGAACATTTCCGATGCGAGTTTTAGCCGACGTCTGGTGCGTCGCGGCGTAGATTGTAGCGCTTTTTGGGACAACTTCTTGGAATAATCCTCTTGAGGCAGTACGCGTTGGAACAGCCCGTGCAGGCGGACTTGGCGCCGTTTGAAGCCGCGACTTCAGTCGCTGGGCGAAGGTGGCAACTTGGGTTATTTATGGTTACAACTTTGACTTTCTCATCCACGGAAAAAATGGCTGCTGTTATCGAATCGTTTTTGCGCGTGATAGAGACCAAAGACTGGAAACTGCGTCGTCACTGCGAACGCGTGGCAGTTCTGGCGGGTCTTGTGACATCGCATTTGCCGTTGACTGAAGCGGAGCGACAACTGCTGCGCCACGGCGCTCTGCTGCACGACATCGGTAACATCGGTATTCCCGACACGATTTTGCTGAAGCCCGGCGGCCTGACCGAAGTGGAATTGGATGAAGTGAAGTTGCATCCGATTATCGGCGAGTATATGGTTTCGCCGCTGGAAAGCTGCGATGCGATACGTCCCTTCATTCGCTCGCATCACGAGAAACTGGATGGCAGCGGTTATCCCGATGGACTTATTGGCGACGAGATTCCCAGGCTGGTACATATTCTTTCGGTCATTGATGTTTACGATTCACTGCGCTCGGAGCGCGCTTATCGCCATGCGTTTACGCACGAAGAAGCTTTGAGGATTTTGCGCAAAGAAGTCATTGTTGGTTGGTGGAATGCCGATATTGTTGATTTGCTGGCACAAAGAAAAGTCGCCGAGAGCGCACTCGGATCGCTTTAGTTTTGAATAAAAGTGCATTCACTGAACTGTTTCGAGGTATCTGTCGGTTAGGTTTGTTGGCTGTGTTTGCGGTTTAAGAAAGAAACTGGCGACCACGATGTCAAATAAATCGCTTTATAATACAATGCTTTGATGAATCGTTTTGGGCAAGGTTCACGACAAAGCATTTTGATAGTTTTGGCAAGCGCTGTTCGGCGACACGAGTGATGAGGGAAATTTTATGACATTTATAACAACGGTCACGGAAGATATTCTTAAGCAGGCTAAGATTCTCATTATTGATGATGAAAAAGCCAATGTGCGCCTTTTGGAGGTTATTCTTCAACACGCGGGGTTTCCTCACGTTCATAGCACGACCGATTCTCGTCAGGCGCTGAGTCTTTTCCTGAGTGTCGAACCCGACCTTGTCCTCTTAGATTTGAGTATGCCGCACCTGGATGGCTTTGCTGTGATGCAACAATTGCCTCCGGAAATGATTAAAGCTGCCACGCCTATTTTAATACTCACAGCCGATGCTACGCGAGATACGCGTCATAAGGCCTTGAAAAGCGGCGCCAAAGACTTTTTGACCAAGCCTTTGGATGAAAGTGAAGTGCTGCTTCGTATCAACAATCTGCTGGTCACGCGCTTTTATGGCCTGACCCTTGAAGCCCGAGTGCAGGAGCGCACGCGCGAGTTGGAAGAAGCACAAAATCAAAGTCTCGAGCATATGCGGCTTTTGGAAGACTCGCAGGCCGAGATGTTAGGTCGCTTGGCGCAAGCCGCCGAATACAGGGATGATGACACCGGCCACCACACTTATCGCGTCGGGCGCATTTCCGGTTTAGTGGCGAAATCGCTGGGTCTCCCCGATCATCAGGTCGATTTAATCCGTCGTGCGGCGCCGCTCCACGATGTCGGAAAGATCGGCATCTCAGACGCTATTTTGCTCAAGAAAGGGCCTCTCACGAGCGAAGAGTTCGTCAAGATGAAGACGCATACGCATATTGGAGCCAACCTGCTGGCAAACGGGCATTCAAAGCTTGTCAAAGTCGCTCATCTCATCGCTCTGACGCACCACGAGAGATGGGACGGCACCGGTTATCCGCGCCAATTGAAAGGGGAGCAAATTCCAATCGAAGGCCGCATTGTGGCCATTGCGGATGTCTTCGACGCCCTGACGCACGAGCGACCTTACAAAAGAGCGTGGTCGATGAGCGAAGCCCTGGCTGAAATCGAAGGCCAAAGCGGTCGCCAGTTTGATGCACGTATCGTAAAGGCCTTGTTGACCTTGCCACCCCGAGAACTGACGCCAATCCACGAAGCTCTGGGCGAAACCAAGATCATTGATGAAGCAAATCTTTAACAATGACAGAAAAACAGAGGCACAGACGACAAAAGCGAACATCGAGTACTCGATGTTCGCTTTTGTCGTCTGTGCCTCCAATCTATTTGAAATCGAAGCGCTTGTTTTAAAACTTTCATTCGTAGTCGACAGGACTCTCATTATAGAACGATCAACTTTACGATTCTGCCATGAAGAAAATCAAATAACAGAACTCACTCTTTCATGGCGATTGCAACGCTGTGTCGTCCTGTCCATGTCGCCGGAATAAACGCCTTTTCGCTGGCTTGGCCATCAACGATGACGCGAGTGATGCGCGTGCCTTGGCCTTGCAGGCTCACATCGAGAATTATGCCGCGATAATGTATGCCCTGAAGTTTGACCGCGCCCCATTCCGCAGGCAGGTTGGGCGTAAACCTCAAGCCGTTCGACTGGAAGTCCATCCCAAAGAGTCCTTGATAGATCATGCGCAGGTAAGCGGTGGCCGACCAGGTTTGATCGGGCTGCGAAGGCCAATGCCAACCCGACTGCCATCCGCCATCGGGTTTTCCGCTCAGGGGATTGTAGATTTCATAAAAGCTGTTCCCGTTATCGCGCGCTAAGAGTGCCAGGTTCTCGGTTTCATCACGGAATGTGGCCAGATCGCCCGACTTCGCTGCGGCGCAAGCCCACATACCATTCACGACCGGCCAGATGATAACGTTGTGACGACCTGGTTTGGCATCTGAATAACGCGGAAAATGAGGCCACTGTGCAGGGACGCCGTAATCAGTACGATGCGCGGTTTCGAGAATACTTTGTGCTTGTTTGTGGTCGGCCACTCCAAACAAAATCGCGTACGCCAGACCGATGCTTTCCTGTGTGTCGTCGCGCTTGCCCGTCAGCGGCCCTGCGCCATGAATGAAGTAGCCATAAGTCGATTTTTGAGAAATCCACAAGTGGCGGTTAATGGCAGTCTGCAAGGCGCCGGCTGCCTGGTTCCATCCCTGGATTTCGCGCATCGGGCGTTCCAACTGTTGTGCCATTTGCGCTGCGCTGCGATAAGCGCCGTAATAAACGCAATTGGTGCTGAGCGTCATCATGTCTTTGGTGTAATGATGGTCTAAAACGAAGCTGCTGTTGTTTTTGGGATCGTATTCCGGTTCGGGATAAGCGGCGATGCCGTCGGCAAAAAAAGCTGGTCCCCGGAACAATCCGTAAGCATCGTTGAAGTGCTCGGCGCGCGTCAATTTCAGTTCGTCCTGCGCGACTCCGTAAGCGGTTTTGAGAAAATCTTCATCGCCCGTCACTTTGAAGTGGTTCCACGCTGCGGGAATCCAGATAACTTTGTCCCACCATTGGTTATCGCGCTGCAGCACGATGCTGCCGTCCGCCTGCTTCTGGCAAACCGCCCACAAAGTATTGCGAGCCACGACAGGTTCGAGAAGCGAAGCGGCGTTCCAACTGTTGAGCGAGGCGTCGCGCGTCCATGGTTCGTCGTAACCGCCTCCGGCTTTGATAAAGACAGCAGGCGCAGTCATCATTCCGGCCTTATTGTGGTTGTCCTTGGTGTCGGGAACGGTGTTGACACGCAGCAAGTTATCGAGAGCGCCCGCATAAGCTTTGCCGAGAGTGCCTTGAGCTAACCGATTTTGAAATTGCAACTCAGGTGCGTTCGCACTTCGAGCCATGGTTTGAGATACAACTGGACGCGTCATGCCCGCAAAAAGAATGGTTGTCAGCACAGCCACAAAAAGTGTCACTGATGATGAGCTGCAGGTTAGTTTTACGGTTTGCACTTTGATCCTGATTTATAAGAATTGCTTGGAAAACAATAGGTGGACTTGACACTCGAGTTCATAGAAAAGTAATACGCCCATTTTGCATTCTCGCTTGAGGGAAAGGAAATCAGATGTATTATTCTGCATTAAAATTCTTGCAAAAGTTAAAATTCGCCAGAACCAGAGACTGGAAGCCCATTATTCTGACGAGTGCCTTTTGGCAGATGCAGAATCTAAACTTGAAGTCAGGTTCTACGCACGACTTACGCGCTTTATGAAACAAAAAGACGTAACTGAAATACAAAAAAGCAGGGAGCGCAAATAAGTCGCGCTCCCTGCTTTCATACCGCGAATGGCATGGCTGTGGCTTTATTGATACTTCTGCTGCAACGTGTTCAAGTTGGTTACAGAATCCGTATCAACATGCTCGCAGTTGATCCAGTTCGCTGAGTCGCCAGTGCTGCAGCCGTTTTCGTTGGTAAAGTTCATGCCATCGAGATAGCCCCACTGGTTGACAGGCGTCATGGTAGCGGTGGGTCGCATCGACTTGACATGACCGTCCGCATACAAGCAGTTAATCGTGCCCAAGTGTCCGGCGAAGAGTTCTTTATACCAAGCATCAACGCTGCCGCCAATTGTACTCCAGTTTAAGTTAGGAGCTTGTACGCGGCCAGCATTAGCACCGTAAGGATAGTTGCCCTCGGTGATCATAATTCGGGTGGTCGGCGCATTAACAGCCGCCATGGAAATGGCTGGAATCGTCGTGTTATGATCATCTCCTTGAGTGACGTCCGCAATGATACGGGGGTTGGCCACGTAGGATGCCGGTATCGCGGGCAAGTTCAATGTGGGTTGTGCTGGAGCGGAGGTGAGTGAACCCATCGGGTTGGAAGGACACCGGAACAGATCGGCGCTCTTGATGTAAGGCTGGATGGTTTGATCCCAAACCGTATATACACCTCCACCGTAGTCGATGAACTTCAGGGGGTACTTTTCATCGTATTCCTGTGTGTATTGCATGATGCCAATGCCGATCTGCTTCAGGTTGCTGGAGCAGCTCGAACGACGAGCACTTTCGCGCGCTTTGGCGAACGCCGGAAACAAAATAGCCGCCAAAATCGCAATGATAGCGATGACAACTAACAGTTCAATCAGCGTGAAACCACGCTTGCGTGGTGCGGTCCGTAGTATGTCTTTCATCTCATTTCTCCTTGAATTCTTGCAGAATAAAGCCTGCGGAATACCGGTATTCCAATTCATTATACCCATCTGCGGAAGTTTTCAAACATTATTTGTAACTTTTTTGAAAAAGCGAGGCCGATTCTTTAACATGTCTGGGCAAAGGGCTTTTTGCGAAGAGGTTTTTGCCCTGAATGTACCAAGATGTGCGCTATTCACGGCATAAGAATGACGTCGAGCGAACCGCGATGTGGTGGGCGCGGCATTTTTGTTCATTGTCTGAGGCGAGCAAAAACTGGTCAAGCGGCCTGGGCGCTATCGTTCAAGGCGCACTTGAAAATTTGAAGCGGCGCAACAAATTGAGGTCTAAATTTTGGGGGCGAGTCGCGGGACCAAAGACTCGGTGACCACTAATGTTCCTGGAAAAGTCGCCGCCTGATGTGGGAGTTCGGGTTCTGCCATTCGCTGTTGTAAAAACTTCCAGGCTGTCGCGCACATTTCTTCCATGGGCTGCACGATAGTGCTCAAAGGTGGATCGAAATACCTCATGTGGCGTTGCCCATCGCATCCCACCAAAAGGACGTCCGTCGGCACGTTGAAACCCAGGTCTTTGAGTACTCGAAATGCGCAGAGCGCCGTGTCGTCATTCTGGCATTGCAGAGCGTCTGGACATCCGTGTTCTATGATATGGACTTTGAGTTTTCTTTCAACAGTATTGGCGTCGTCTGTTGCGACGTCGATGATTTCAGGAACCTGGTTCGCCCTTCGCATGGCCTTACGATAAGTTCTTGCCCGAACTTCGGTATCCATCGCCATATACGGCGCGGTTACCAGGTAGGCGATGCGTCGTCGTCCACCAGCTACCATGAGGCGCAGGGCCTCATCAAAGCCTTCACTTAGGTCGATGATCACGTTGTCGACGAAGGAGCGTTCCTCTGTTCCGATTGAAACGCATGGAACACGCGATTTGGAATTAAATTCGTTGACCAATCCCCATGCGTCGACCGAAATAGCACCATCTACAGCAATGTTACTCGTGGCATTGACTATTTCTTTGACTTCACGCGGCGTCCGCATCAACATCACGTGATAACCATCGGCGTGGATATTCCTTTCCAATAAATCGACCATACTGGCGTAATACGGCTCATTCAAGCGGCCAGAAAGGATTGCGATGAGGTCCGTGCGCCCCGTCGCGAGCGCCCGCGCCGCAAAGTTGGGAATGTAATTCATTTCCCGCGCAATTTGCTCTATTTTCAATCGCGTTGCAGGTGCGACGCTGCGAGTGCCGTTTAGCGCATTAGAGACCACCATTTTTTTGACGCCCGCCACATCCGCTATATGTTGCAGAGTCACTCGCTTGGGACCTTGTTCATCCGAAAACTCATTTTTGTTGGAAGACATAGCAATTAGTCGGCAAGGTGTTGTCACTGAAACTGGTTTTCAATTTATCTGAAGAATCAGCGTAATAATGTCGAATGTTTTTTGCAAGTGGCACATCTTCCCGGCAACCAGCACGAGACACTTCGTAAGGGACGAAACGCGAAACTGTTTTGCCGGGCTTCTTCCGACATAACCAGGGGTGCGGGTCACATAGACGTTTTCTTGAGGTGTGAGTAGTAAGAAGAGGAAAACGGCGGAGGAAAACGGCGGAGGAAAACGGCGGAGGAAAACGGCGGAGGAAAACGGCGGAGGAAAACGGCGGAGGAAAACGGCGGAGGAAAACGGCGGAAGAAATCGAACATCGAGTACTCGATGTTTGGTTTCTTCGAGATGCTTCTGGCCTCTTCAAGGTCGAACGCGAGGGCCTGCGATATGGCGCTCAACTCCTTGATCTTTTTCATCGCGCTCACCCTGACGAGTCTGCGGCGTCTACTATCGGCGCGGCACGGACTGTGAGAACCGGGCAATGCGACTGACGAACGATGGCTTCGGCCACCGAGCCAAACACGAGGTGCCGCCAACCGCCTAATCCGTGCGTGGCGATCACTACCAAATCGAAGTTCTCCTCTTGAGCGGCGCAGGTGATTTCTTTGTCAGCGTTGCCTATTTTGACTTCGCAGCTCGTTTTGAGGTCGGACGGCACGCGCTCAATGATGACTTTGTGCAATTGTCGCATCGCGTCGTCTTTTCGCTCGTCATCCGGCGCACCAGTCACAGTGACCAACCCGAACGCCGAATCGGGCAGCGTAGGCGGCACGAACGGCACGATATGCAGCAAACACAATTCGGCGTCGAAATGCGCTGCCAGTTCGATGGCATGATCCAGCGCTGCATAGGACGGTGCGCTGAAATCGGTCGGACAGAGGATTTTCTTCAATGGCAACATGATGGTTCACCGGTTAAGCGACGCGCTTTTAAGCGACGCGCTTTCTATCGCGTTCGTCTCCCGCTTCCATGTTCTGATTTTCCATGTTCTGATTTTCCAGGTTTGCAGCCTGTTCTTGCTGTTCTTGTTCTGCTTGTTCATGCTCGGCCTGCTGAACGTTTGTCTCGGCTTGCGCATGGGTGCGTTTGAGCAGACCTTTCACCTGAAAGCGAATGAACGACTTAATTTGGTTTGAAGCCTCATTCTTGGATGGCCTCGGCTCCTGATCTTGACGCAGTTCAGGGAAAACCGCAGGCAGGACAATATCTTGCGTGCGGTTTGCGGCTTCCACCTCGGTTCGCACCTCGGTTCGCACCTCGGCTTCCATCTCGGTTCGCGCGGCCTGCTTCTGCGTTTCGCGTTGCAGACGCTCAGCCTCAATCTTCTCGATCTCAAGGGTGATTTGGGGCATTGTGGAGTTTCCCTCCCACTTTTATATGCTGTATGTTTACGCTTATACGCTGTATGTTTATGCTGTGTTACTGCTCAGAGGAGTTTGGCGGGAAGTTCGGTCGCACAGACATAGCGATATTTTCCCGTGCCGCCTTTTCACGAACGAGCAACTCAATGACAGCCGTTTCGCTGATGCCCATGCTCAAAGAAAGCGTGGTCAAGAGTTGTCGCGCCTGCGCACTGAGATACAAGTTCTTTTGCTTTTTCTCCAATTTCGACTGGCGTTGCGGCTTTTGCAGCGGCTCGGCAGTTTCTGGTTCTATCATAGTGCCATTATAACCATAATATATAGCAATTGTAGAAAGTCATTTAGTTTCTATATTTATGCAGCGCAGAAAAGGAATAAGCTGTATGATACGAAATGGAACCGTTTAAGCGTGCGGCGGCAATTCAACTGAGAGGGCGACGTGATAGGACGTGATAGATAGAAGGTGTAAAATGCCCGAATGGAAAGCGCTGTTTTACGATTTGATAGCGCGCCACTCAATATCGAGTACTCGATACGCGTGGTTCAAATCATTTGCCTTCAAATACCGCGAAACCTACAAATCGAAACAGAATTGGTGCGCAGCGTTCATGCAGCGTTCATAACGCGCTTGGAAGACGCATGGTGCGCCGGATAACAGCGACCGGATTACAGTTAAGCAAGGCAACAAGGACAATCAGGAGTATGAGGCTGCTTGACGCGTTCGGGAATATTTTCCCGTCAGAATTGCTGTTTCGCCTGAACAGAACAATACAAGTGTTGACGCAGGCGGAGGCACAGAGTTGTCTTGCCAGTAGCGCTGGGACGGGAAAGTCGTATCCACATCCGAAGAAGTTTTTTCCTTTTATCACAGTTCATAAAACTTCGTGGAGATTATTATGGTTGAGGCTTTGAACCGAGAAACCTTGAGTACCGATGAATTGCAGAAGATAAATGCATACTGGCGGGCGGCCAACTACTTGTCCGTTGGGCAGATTTATCTTTGCGACAATCCTCTTCTGCGCGAGCCGCTGACGCTGGCTCATGTCAAGCGGATGCTGCTTGGACATTGGGGCACAACGCCGGGACAAAATTTCATTTACACGCATTTGAACCGCGTGATCAAGAAATACGATCTGGACATGATTTACGTTTCCGGCCCCGGACATGGCGGTCCTGCCGTAGTGAGTGGCACTTATCTGGAAGGGACGTATAGCGAGGTTTATCCCAACATCAGCCAGGATGAGGCTGGGTTGCAGAAACTCTTCCTTCAATTTTCGTTTCCTGGAGGCATTCCCAGCCATGCTTCTCCTGAAACGCCTGGCTCGATCCACGAGGGCGGCGAACTGGGTTATTCGCTCAGCCATTCGTTTGGCGCGGTCTTCGATAATCCCGATTTAGTCGTGGCTTGCGTGGTTGGCGATGGCGAGGCGGAAACGGGGCCGCTGGCCACGGCGTGGCATTCCAATAAATTTCTCAACGCGGCCACGGACGGCGCCGTATTGCCGATCTTGCATCTCAACGGCTACAAGATTTCCAACCCGACATTGCTCGCTCGCATCACGCGCGAAGAATTGGAACAATTGCTGCGCGGTTATGGATGGACGCCCTACTTCGTCGAGGGTCACGAACCCGAGTTGATGCACGCGGCGATGGCTGAGACGCTTGATAAAGCCATAGAGAACATCAAGGAAATTCAGCAGGCCGCCCGCGTTGACGGAAACTCTACGCGTCCGCGCTGGCCGATGATCGTTCTCAACTCGCCCAAGGGTTGGACAGGGCCAAAGGTAGTCGATGGTTTGCAAATCGAAGGCACTTTTCGTTCGCACCAGGTGCCGCTTTCCGATCCGGCCACGCATCCCGAACACCTCAAGCTGTTGGAAGACTGGCTGCGCAGCTACCGTCCTGAAGAACTCTTTGATGAGCAGGGTCGCCTGAAAGCGGAACTGGCGGAACTGGCGCCTACGGGCCAGCATCGCATGGGCGCCAATCCCCACGCCAACGGCGGCCTGCTCCTGCGCGACTTGCAAATGCCGGACTTTCGTGCCTATGCCGTCGAAGTTCCCACGCCAGGAATACGCGGCATCGGCGACACGCACATCCTTGGCCCTTTTCTGCGCGATGTGGCAAAGCGAAACGATGAGCAACGGAACTTTCGTGTGTTCGGCCCGGACGAGACACTTTCTAACGGCCTGGAAGCCCTTTTTGAAGTGACGAATCGTCAATGGGACGCCGCGACCGTACCGAACGACGAATTTCTGGCGAACACAGGGCGCGTGATGGAAATGCTCAGCGAGCATCAATGCGAAGGCTGGCTCGAGGGCTATTTGCTGACCGGTCGGCACGGAGTATTCAACTGCTACGAAGCGTTTATCCACATTGTCGATTCGATGTTCAACCAGCACGCCAAGTGGCTAAAAGTCACGTCGCGTTTGCCGTGGCGACGCAAGATCGCTTCGTTAAACTATCTGTTGGCTTCCCATGTCTGGCGCCAGGATCATAACGGTTTTACGCATCAAGACCCTGGTTTCCTCGACCACGTTGTGAACAAAAAGGCGGAAGTCGTGCGTGTTTACCTGCCGCCGGACGCCAACTGTTTGTTGTCGGTGATGGATCACTGTTTGCGCAGCCGCCATTACGTCAATGTCGTGATCGCGGGCAAGCATCCGGCGCCGCAGTGGTTGACAATGGACGCTGCCGTCAAGCACTGCACCGAAGGTATCGGCATCTGGCAGTGGGCCAGCAACGACCAAAACGTTGCGCCTGATGTGGTTATGGCCTGCTGCGGCGATGTGCCCACACTGGAAACGCTCGCCGCTGTCTCCATCCTGCGCGAGCACTTGCCGGATCTGAAAATCCGTGTCGTCAACGTCGTTGACCTGATGAAGCTGCAGCCGCAAAGCGAGCATCCGCACGGACTGAGCGACATGGATTTCGACGAGCTTTTTACCGCAGAAAAGCCAGTCATCTTCGCTTTTCATGCTTATCCCTGGCTGATTCATCGCTTGACTTATCGGCGCACCAATCACAAGAATCTGCACGTTCGCGGCTATAAGGAAGAAGGCACCATTACGACGCCTTTCGACATGACGGTGTTGAACGATCTGGATCGCTTTCACCTCGTGATGGATGTCATCGACCGCGTGCCGCAGGCTGGCGACAAGGGCATTTACTTGAAGCAGCAACTCGAGGACAAACTGATCGAGCACAAGCAATACATCGACAAATACGGCGAAGATATGCCGGAAATTCGGAACTGGAAGTGGAACGCTCTGGAGAATAAACCCCAATGAACACGCAAAAATTGATGGAGACCGCACAAGCGCTGGTCGCCAACGACAAGGGATTGCTGGCGATGGATGAGAGTACTCCGACCTGCGACAAAAGGTTTGCGGCTTTGGGCATCCCGCAGACTGAAGAAGCGCGCCGTGCTTATCGAGAAATGATCGTGACCACGCCTGGCCTGGGCGAGTGCATCAGTGGCGCGATCCTTTTCGATGAGACGATACGACAGCAAAGAAAAGACGGCACGCCCTTTGTCAAAGTCCTCGCTGATGCGGGAATTATTCCGGGCATCAAGGTGGACGCCGGTGCCAAAGACATGGCCGCTCATCCCGGCGAGAAAATAACCGAAGGCCTGGACGGATTGCGCGACCGCCTGGCCGAATATTCTGCAATGGGCGCCCGTTTCGCCAAATGGCGCGCGGTCATTACCATTGGCGACGGCATTCCCAGCCGAGGTTGCATCGAAGCCAATGCGCAGGCTTTGGCGCGCTATGCCGCGTTGTGCCAGGAAGCCGGTTTGGTTCCCATCGTCGAGCCGGAAGTGCTGATGGACGGCGATCACACTTTGGAGCGGTGCCGCGAAGTCACCGAAGCAGTACTGGAAACGGTTTTCGATCAGCTTTATACGCAACGCGTGATGCTGGAAGGTATGCTGCTCAAGCCCAACATGGTGCTTGCGGGATTGGCTTGTCCACAGCAAGAAACGGTGAACGCAGTAGCCGACGCCACAGTGAATTGCTTCCTGCGCACCGTTCCCGCTGCTGTTGCGGGGATCGCTTTTTTGTCGGGCGGCCAATCCGGTGAACTGGCCTCAGCGCGTTTGAACGCCATGAACCTTCGATTCAAGTCGCGCTTGCCGTGGGCTTTAGCGTTCTCGTTCGCTCGCGCCATCCAGCAGCCAGCTTTGGACATTTGGCGCGGCGCGGAAGCTCATGTGCCCGCGGCGCAGAAAGCTTTGTATCATCGCGCCAATTGCAACAAGGCGGCACGTCGTGGCGAATACAACGCCGCGATGGAAAACATCTGACATTTGCACAGGCTTTGAGCAATCCTTGTGGTTGCCCTGTTCGGATAAGTTCCAAGTCTCAGCGTTGTTTTTTATTTTGCAAACTAATCCATAGAACCTAACCTGAACAGAACCCCAAGCGTGAGCGCGGGACTGAAGTAACAGTTAACTTAGCCTCTCACTTACGTTCGGGGTTCTGGAAAGTAGCCTTTCAGTCGTTACGCGCTGTATCGAGTACTCGATTACTGTCTGGGCGCCGCAAATTTATGCAGGCGCAAATTCATGCAGCCGTGCCTTTCAACTCAAACCCTTGAGATAAGCTCTTAACGCGCTCTAAAATAAAAGTTGCACTATGTGTATATTGGTTCTGAATGCGGGAAGTTCATCACTCAAGTTTGGCTGCTTTCAAAGTTCAAGCGCTAAGGGCGAAGTCAAATGCCTGCTGCGAGGCGGGATCGAACCGATTGGCAGCGGCCATGCGACTTTCAGCATCGAAGGGCAAGAATCGGAATCGTTGCCAGACGGCGATATAACGATTCATGGCGCGGTGGAGCAAGTCATCCAACGCGTCAAATCGCGCTTCGACGTGGAAGCTGTGGGCTGCCGCGTGGTGCATGGCGGCGCCCAATTTCTTCAGCCGACGCGCGTTACGGCAGACGTGCTAAACGAGATCCGCGCCCTGGCACCTTTGGCGCCGCTGCACAACCCGCTGGCCGCCGACGTTATCGAAACGGCAACGCGGCTTCTGCCACAGGTGCCTGTCGTGGCCGTCTTTGATACCGCGTTCCACAGCACTTTGCCGCCTGTGGCCGCCACTTACGCCTTGCCCTTTGCATTGTGCGAGCAGCACGGATTGCGCCGCTATGGTTTTCATGGCATTTCGCATCGCTACGCGTCGCAGCGGCTGCTGGAGTGCCTGAAACGCGAGGCGCCAGGAACTCGCCTTATCACTTGTCATCTGGGCAACGGCGCCAGCGTTTGCGCGGTGCGCGATGGAGAAAGCATTGATACCAGCATGGGTTTGACGCCAATGGAAGGTTTGGTGATGGGGACGCGTTCGGGCGATGTGGATCCTGGCCTCATCGTGTACCTGATGCAATCCTTGAAGATGGCGCCGGACGAGATCGATCACTTGCTCAATCATCAAAGCGGACTGCAGGGCTTATCGGGACAAAGCGGGGATATACGCGAATTGGAGCAGTTCACGGAACAAGGCGACGAACGGGCAAAACTGGCGCTGGAAATTTTCGCGTATCGCGTCAGCAAATACATCGGCGCTTATGGCGTCGCGCTGGAAGGGCTGGATGCTGTGGCCTTCACAGGCGGCATCGGTCAATACGCGACGTTGACCAGAAAACGTATCTGTGACCGCCTGGCCTTTGTCGGGCTGCATCTGGATACCCGAGCGAACGCGTCGGCGAAAGGCCACGAAATCGCGTGTATCACGACGCCGCAATCGCCGGTGCAAGCGTGGATCATTCCAGCCGACGAAGAAATTCAGATGGCGCGCGAAGTCGTCGCTCACCTGAAGGACGAAAAGGATGAAAACGGATAAGGCGCAGACCTTGAGTTGCGAGGACATGAAGCGTGTTCTGGATTGCGCACATCAATCGAATTCGCGCAGCACGCAAAACGGATTATCACGTATGGGCGGAACTCTTAGCGGTAAAACGAAAGACCGAACATCGAGTACTCGATTGTTCGGTCTTTCGTTTGGGATGCCTCCGGTCGGGGTCGAACCGACACTTCCGAAGAAACTGGATTTTGAGTCCAGCGCGTCTGCCAATTCCGCCACAGAGGCTTGTCGCTCCCACACGTCTGTAGAAGCAGAACAAAATTATAAAGCAAAAGCGTCGCGTTGTCAACAAACTTTGGCGCTAAACCAAATGGATTCATCAGATAAGTTGCGCTGAGGAATCGAGTACTCGATTCGCCTGTTTGCGTTTTGTCCTTGAACCATCTACGATAAAGCCAAGTTGTAAAAAATCACAATGTGTCGGGAACAAAAAAGCAGGACGCGCGGTCAGGTCTTTCACGAAGCACCAAACGAAGAGGAAATCTATGAACATTCCGTCTCTGAACACTCCGACGAAAAAATGGAAAAACGCGCTGCTAACAACCCTGGCCTGCGCCGCGATTTGCACCGGCAGCCAAAACGCTCAGGCGCGACGCGTCATCTTCCGACCCGCGCAACCCGCCACATCTTCCACCACCATGCCACGCGACCAAGTCTCCACTGGAAACCCCGAAGCCGACCGCGCCTGGAACGAAGGCTCCTATGCGCGCGCCCTCACGCTGTATCAAGCCGCCATGAAAAACGGCGGCAGCGACGAAATCGAATATCGCGTCGCGGTTTGTCTGGGCAAAACCGAAGACTGGGACAACGCGATTGCCGCTGGCGAAGCCTTAATCGCTAAGAACACGCAACAAAAAGCGCGCGCCTTGTATTGGCTGGGACGTTTGTACACCGTTGTGCCGCACGAAGGTTATCAAGTCGGCAACCGCATTTATCGCGGCGAAGATTATCCCGTTATCAAAGGCGCCGAAAAGCCACAGCAAATCTCGACCGACGACACCGACGCCAAGAAAACGCTGAGCTACTTCGAGCAGGCCAAACTTCAGGCGCAAAAAGATCGCTATCTGATGTCGGTGGCCAAGTTCCGCACCGCGCCGCGCTTCCTTTCGACTGCCGAAGAAAACGATCTCAATTTCGACCTTGCGGCGTGGCTGCCGACGCAGCAATTCGACGACTTCATCAAAGACCTGGAAGCCGGAAAGAACCTGGGCGCGATGGTTGATGCGAACGCCAATTACGACACCACATGGAACTTGCCAACCAAAGTTCTTTATCTGTACAACCAGATTCGAGTACTCGATAATGGTCAAACCGAGCAATCGCCCTTGTCGTTGTTCGCCAAAGGCTTGTTCGTGCGCGCTTATCGCCAGCGCATGGATCAATGGGCGCCGAAGTATGATGATGTCAAAAAACAAACCATCGTGCGCCCGTATCCTTTCGACAAACTGGATGCGATCCCGATCTGGGAACAATTGGTGCGCGATTTCCCAAGTTCGTCGGTCGCCGATAAGACGCAATTTACCATCGCGCAAACCTGGCAGCAGCGCAACGATCAGGTGAAGTCGCTGGTCGCCTATCATCGAGTACTCGAATTGTTCCCCAAATCGAAGTGGACGAGCGACGCGCGCGCGCAAATCCAGCAAATCACCAAGCACGAAATCTCGATTTATTCGCAGACCGCGCAAAAGCCCGGCGTCGCCGCGACCTTCAACTTGTCGACGCGCAACCTCAAAACCATTCGCTTCGCGGCTTACAAAATCCGCCTGGAAGATGTGTTGACGCAAACCGCCAAATTGAATAATGGCAGCACGCATTTCACGAGCTTTGCCGAGAACTTCGGCGCCATTGATGCGGCGCAAAAAGCCGCGGGCGCGCCGGTTGCGAACTGGACTTTCAACGCCAAAGACAAAGGCGATTATCAAGGTACGACCGAAACCATTTCTTCACCGTTGAAGAATTTAGGCGCTTATCTGGTTGTGGCGCAAAGCGATAGCGTCAAGACGGCGCAAATCGTCGTGATTTCCGATTTGATGCTGCTCAAGAAAACCGACCGCGACAGCGCCTTTGTTTACGTCGCCGATGCCGCGAGCGGGCAGCCGATTTCCGGCGCCAATGTCGTCTTGAAGGAAAGCTACTGGCAGGACAGCGCCTACAAAGCGGACTGGAAAAAAGGCGCCAGCGATGCGCAAGGTTTCTATGATAAGAAATCGATTCGCAGCGCGAGCATTTACAACACGCAAGTCGAAGGTTTCGCCTGGATGGGCGACCGTTACGCGCTGACCGGACAAACTTACAACGGTTATTACGGCGACAACACGGCGGAAATGAAGATTTATTCTTACACCGACCGACCGGTTTATCGTCCGTCGCAAAAAGTCTATTTTCGCCAGATTTTGACGCAGCGCATCGCCGACGCGCAGGCCAACAGCGAAACCGTCGGCGATCAGCAGCCCGCGAAAAACGTCAAAGTCGAAGTCACGGTTTCCAATCCCAAAGGCGAAACAATTTACGACAAAACGCTGACGACTTCCGAGTTCGGAACCATCAACGGCGACTTCGATTTGCCAGACGGCGCGCCGCTTGGCGAGTACTCGATCCAGGCGCAAGTGCCGCAAACCAATCAATATGTGGCGGCCAGCGGCGGCAATCGTTTTCGCGTCGAAGAATACAAGCGACCCGAATTTCAAGTCAGCGTCGATGCGCCGGATCACGCGGTTCGTCCCGGCGAAACGGTCGCGGCGAAGATTAACGCGAAGTATTACTTTGGCGCGCCCGTTCCCAACGCGACCGTGAAATATACGGTTCGCCGCTCGACGTGGTGGGCTTCGTACCAATTCCCAACGCCGTATGATTGGTTGTGGAGCTACTGGGGAACCGGCGATTATGACACCGGACGGCGCAACATCGGTGGCGAAGGTTCGGGCACCATTGTCAAAGAAGGCACCGTCAAAACCGACAATGAAGGCAACGCCGAAGTCAACTTTACGGCGACTGAAGACAAGACAACGGTTGATCCCAACGATTGGTGGCGTCGTTATCAGAATCCGCTTTACACGATTGAAGCCAGCGTGACGGATCAAAGCCGTCGCACCATTGAAGGGCAGGGCGAAGTGCGCTTATCGAAGCAACAATACTTCGCATTTTTGAACACCAAAGGCGGCTTTTTCCAGCAGGGCGACCGCGTTCCCGTCGAAATTCGCATTCAGGACGCCAACGATAAGCCACTGGCGGCCAACGGCAAAATGGTGGTTTACAAAGAATTGCTCGGCGACAAGGAAGATCGAGTACTCGAATCGCCGATTTCGATTGATAAAAGCGGCGCTGCTTTCTGGACGTGGAACAACGATCAGGGCGGACAGTTCCGCATCGCTTACGAAGCGACCGACGCGTGGGGCAATAAAGTCGAAGCGTCGACCAACGTCTGGATTGCGGGCAAAGATTTGGACACCACGCAGTTCCGCTTGCAAGGCGTGACGATTGTGCTGGACAAGCGCAGTTATCAGGAAGGCGAAACGTTGCGCGCCTTGATTGTCGCCGATCAGCCGGACACGACAGTCTTGTTTACGCAGGAAGCGGGCGGCGATATTTTGAAGCGCCAACTGATTCACATCAGTGGCAAAAGCGAGGTTGTCGAAATTCCGATTGAACACAAGCACGTCCCCAACTTTTCGTTGGCGGCGGCGCTGGTGAAGAACTACGAGGTTTATCAGGATCAGGAAGACGTTTTCGTGCCGCCGGTTCAGCAGCTCATCAACGTTTCGGTCAAGGGCGACAAAGACGAATATAAGCCGGGCGAAACCGGAACTTTCACCGTCACCGCGACCGATTGGAAAGGTCGTCCGGCGCGCGCCGAAGTTTCGCTCGCCTTGATTGATGCCAGTTTGTTCTACATCCAGAAAAACTACGCGCCCGATGTGCGTACTTTTTATTACGGCGAGCGCCGCGCCAATAGCGTCAACTTGGATTCGAGCCGCAGCGGGCAAGTGCAAGCTCAAAACGAAGACGATAATGCGTATGGCAAATACGACCAGCACAACTGGGAATTGCCTGATGGTTTGGGGCAATTGAACCTCGATCCCGCTGGCTGGAGTTATTACGGATATTACAGAGATTATGACGGCGCGCCTGGCGGACTTCGCGCTCGTCGCGGCGCTGTGATGGTGGCTGGGAATATGGCTGAAGATTCGGTGTCATCATCGCCATCTGCGGCTCCGGCCATGCCAGCGATGTCGGTTGCGAAGGCATCAGGCGGGGCACGCTCTCCGATTCTCGCCGACATTCCCTTAAACGGCGCGTTGTTTCGCTCCAAGCTTGCTGACCGCGACGAATCGGGCCATGGAAATGGATTGGTCGCGGCGCAAACGCGCAGCAACTTCGCTGAAACCGCGTTCTGGTCGCCCGCCGTCGTCACCGATAATGGAAGCGCGACCGTCAAAGTGACGTTTCCCGATTCGCTGACGCAATGGCACGCCACAGCGCGCGGCCTGACTGAGAAAACGCAAGTCGGCAGCGGCGAAAGCGATGTCGAAACCAAAAAGAACTTGCTCGTTCGCCTACAATCTCCGCGCTTCTTCACGCAACGCGACCAGGTTGTTCTTTCGGCCAACGTTCACAACTACTTGAAAACCGACAAGCAAGTGAAAGTCTCGCTCGATCTGGGCGATGGCTTGAAACTGAGCAACCCAGCCGGAACGCGCGATGTTGCACTAACGGATTCCTCGGCGACGGACAGCACCACTTTGATGAATACGTCCGGTTTCGTCACCGTCAAAGCAGGTCAGGAAATGCGCGTCAATTGGCTGGTCGATGCGACGCAAGATGGCACGTCGAAAATCAAGATGACGGCGCAAACTGATGAAGAATCGGATGCGGTGGAGATGAGTTTTCCGGTTGTTGTGCATGGCGTGCAGCGTTTCGCCAATCAAAGCGGCGTCTTGCGCGATGGCACCAAACAAGTCATCGACATCAACATTCCCAAAGAACGTCGCCTGGGTGCCAGCACGTTGAATGTTCAACTGAACCCGAGTTTGGCAGCCACGATGTTGGACGCGCTGCCGTATCTCGCGGATTATCCGTATGGCTGCGTCGAGCAAACTATGTCGCGCTTTTTGCCGACCGTTGTCGCCGAAAGGACGCTCAAAGAAAGTGGCGTCAATCTCGACACGTTGCGCCAGCGCGCGCAGGCTTACAAAGCGGAATCGAGTACTCGACCGCTGGGCGAGCGCATCAAAAACACGGGTTACACGTATCCGACGGGAATGCCGAACTCGCGCGACCTGACGCAAATGGCCAGTCAAATGTGGTTCTGGGGACGCACCAATAACCCAATTTACGACAAAGCCACGATGGACAAAATGACCGCCGATGGCTTGAGCCGCCTGTATGAAATGCAGCGCGACGATGGCGGCTGGGGTTGGTGGCCGGGTTCCGAAGAGAGCGACGAATATATGTCGGCTTACGTCGTTTACGGTCTGACAACGGCGAAAGCGGCGGGCGTTGGCGTCAAAGACGATGTGTTGAACAAAGGTTACGATTACCTCGAGGCGCACATCAAAACCGAAGACAACCTGCATTTGCTGGCGTATATGGCGTTCAGCCTGTCACAGCGCGGACATTATTCCAAAGCGACGCAAACCATCATCAGCGGGCGCGTTTACGATCAGCGCGAGCGTTTGACGGCTTATTCCAAAGCGTTGCTGGCCTTGACGCTGCAAAATACCGGCGAAACGGACAAAGCGCAAGTCTTGATTCGCAACCTGGAAAACATCGCCAAAATCGACGAAGAAAACGGCACGGTGCGCTACAAAACTGGCGCCGATTGGTGGAACTGGTGGAACAACGATGTCGAAACAACTGCTTACGTTCTGCGCGCGTTTTTGAAGATTGAACCACAAAACCGCCTGACGCCGATGCTGGCGAAATGGCTGGTCACCAACGCACGCGGCAACCATTGGAACTCGACCAAGGAAACCGCCGAAGTCGTTTACGCGCTTTCCGATTATGTGCGCGTCAACAAGGAGTTGGACGTTGATTACACTTTGAACGTCAGTTTGAACGGCAAAATCGCGCGCACTTACAAAGTCAACCGCGACAATGCCTTGTTCTTCGATAACCGCTTCATGGCGGGCGATTTGTTCCTGCAAGACGGCGTCAACACGGTCACAATTGAAAAGCAAGGTCGCGGCGTCGTCTATTGGAGCGCGGCCAGCGAATACTTTTCGCTGGAAGAACCGATTCAGGCGAGCGGCAACGAAATCGGCATCAAGCGCCGCTATTTCAAGCTGACGCACAACCCGAAAGTCAAAGCCGAACAGCCAGCTGACAGTGACCAGTCGTCAGTGGTCGGTGAAGAACCGACGGTGAAATCGAGTACTCAAATCGTGCCGACTTCCGACCAAACGGCAACCGAACCGGAGTTTCTGCGCAGCGAACTCAAGGACGGCGACACCTTGAAGAGCGGCGATCTGGTCGAAGTCGAACTGACTTTGACCTCGAAAAACGATTATTCGTATCTCGTTTTCGAGGATATGAAAGCTGCCGGTTTCGAGCCGGTTGATGTACGCAGCGGCGAAAGTTGGGGCGACGGCTTGAGTTCCAACGTCGAGTTGCGCGATGAAAAAGTCGCGTTCTTCGTGGACGATTTGCCGCAGGGCACACGCGTTCTTCGTTATCAAGTGCGCGCCGAGATTCCGGGACAATTCCACGCTTTGCCGACCAACGGCTACGCGATGTATGCGCCCGAAGTCCGCGCCATCTCCGACGAAATGCGCTTAAACGTCACCGATTGATTGTAGGGGTTTGGCGCGCCAAACCCGACGTACACAATATCGAGTACTCGAAACACGATGAGATCGGCTGCGGCTGGTCTCATCGTGTTGTGTTTTGTGATAATTGCGGACACACTCCAGAACCCCGAACGTAAGTGAGGGGCTAACGTAGCATTGATTTTAGCCCCTCACTTACGTTCGGGGTTCTGCAATGTGCCTTCCTCCTGCGACTGCTTCATTGCCCAAAGTCAGTGTTTGAAATATAAAACAATTGTCAAATCAAAGTACGAGGAATCATTTCATGTTGGTTTTACCTGATGAAAAAAGTGCAAACCGGTTGGATGTCGAGGCCTCAGACGACGCACAAAAATGGCAGTTGGTGTGGTCGGATGAGTTCGATCAGCCAGGCGCAATTGACCCTGATAAATGGACGTGGGAAATTGGCGGCGGCGGTTGGGGCAATAACGAATCGCAATATTATACCGACAATCGACCTGCAAACTGTCGCGTCGAGATGTTTCCCGATGGCAAAAACAGCCGCTTAGTTATCGAGGCGCGCAAAGAATCGTTTGAAGGCAAAAACTATACATCGGCGCGTTTGAAAAGCGTGGGCAACTGGGCTTATGGGCGTCTGGAAGTACGCGCGAAATTGCCGACGGGACGCGGCTTGTGGCCAGCGATTTGGATGCTACCGACCGAGTGGAGTTATGGCAACGGCGGCTGGCCCGACAACGGCGAAATCGATATCATGGAGCAAATCGGGCTGGAGCCAAATACGATTCACGCGACCGTGCATACCAAACTTTTCAACCACAACATCAGCACGCAAGTCGGAACGCAGACGATTGTCGAAACCGCCACCAGCGACTTCAATACTTACGTTTTGGAATGGCGTCCGCATCAAATCGCTATGTTCGTGAACGACCTGCGCTATTTCACCTTCGACCGCCAGGGGCGCGATTGGCAAGCGTTTCCCTTCGATAAGAACTTTGGGCTGCTCCTCAACATCGCAGTTGGCGGCAACTGGGGCGGCAAAAAAGGCATCGACGACACAGTTTTTCCACAACGCATGGAAGTGGAATATGTGCGCTTTTACAAGATGGTTTCGACACCTTTTGGCGCGATGCCGATTCATTTGCCAGGACGAATCGAAGCCGCACAATACGACAATGGCAGCGAAGGTTTCGCTTTTCACAATGCGGATTTTATTGATAGCAGCGAACAATTACTGGCAACGGATGTAAATAGCAAGGTCAATCGAGACGACAATTCCGGCCAACATATCGCCAGAATGGACACCGACGATTGGCTGACTTATTCCGTTGATGTCGCCAAAAGCGCCGATTATGGTTTCACTTTTTGTGTCAGCAGCCCTTATGACGAAAAAGCCTTTTACATCGAAGTGGACGACAAGCGCGCCACGCCCGACATCACGGTTCCCAATACCGGCGGTTGGGGCGAATGGCAAAGCGTTTCCTGCGACAAAGTTCACCTGATGCAAGGCGCCCACAAAATTCGCCTGGTATCGCAAACCGATGGCTACAACCTGAACTGGATCGACGTTTGGGACGCTGAATCTTAAACATTTGCGAAGACAAGGAAAAACGGGACGATTGATTTGGTCGTCCCGCTTTCTGCTATGTGGCGCTAAACTATCGCCATGAAAATCGCGCCAATTGTCACTTTTATTTTGTTGCTCGGCACATCGAGTACTCGATTGCTTGCCACGCCTGAACCGGCGCAGCGCGCGGACGATTTCGTAGATCGCATCGGCGTGGCGACGCACTGGGGTTATGGCGATACGCCGTATGGTTTCGCTTATGGCAGCGTGAAAAAACTGCTGGGCGACAGTGGCATTCGTCATATGCGCGATGACCTGCAGCCGCGCGAACGCGACTTGTTCAACACTTATGGCATCAAGGCGACGACACTTTTCGCGCCGCCAGAAAAGCCTTCCAATGTCGTCGCTCGTGTCAAGCAGAACCTCGATTTTATCGAGATGATCGAAGGGCCGAATGAAGTCGATATTTTTCCTAACAATGCCAAATACAACGGCAAAACGTTTCCACAAGGCGCCATTGATTTTCAAAACGACTTGTTCAAAGCGTTGCGCAACGATCCACAAACGAGCAAGCTGCCGATTATCGCGCTTTCGGTGGCACGCATGGGATCGAATGGAAAACTGGCGCCGTTGCGCAGTTTCGATTATCTGGCGATGCACTCGTATGCGGGCGGACAAATGCCGTCGCGCAGCTTGCATGGCGATTTCGCGCCGGCCACGCAAAACGCCGCGCAGATATTGGGCAATGGCGCCGACATCAAACCTGTCGTCGTCACCGAAAGCGGTTATCACACGGCCACAGGCGCCAATTTGACGATAGGCGGTGTGCAGCCCGGCGTGTCGGAACAGGCGGAGGCGAAATACCTTCCGCGCCATTTCGCCGAATACTTCAACGAAGGCATTCGGCGTACTTTTACTTACGAGTTTGTTGATGAATTTCCCGATGAAAGCACCAACGCTGAGGCCAGTTTCGGCATCATACACCGCGATTTGACGCCCAAACCAGCCTATTCTGCGTTAAAACGATTGATCTCGGTTTTGCATGAAGCGACCTGGAACGCAGCCACGAAACAATGGACGAAACCCGCGTTTGTGCCGCACGCTTTAGACTACGACTTGAGCGACGATACCAAAAACGTTCATCATACTCTGTTGCAAAAAGCCGATGGAACGTTCTATTTGCTGTTGTGGCAGGAAGTTTCGAGCTACGACACGCGCGCTCAAAAAGATATTTCCAACACGCCGGTCGCAGTCACGCTGAAATTGAGTACTCGAATCGCCAGCGCGACGGCTTTTGGCATCGGTGAAACGACCAATCCGCAAGAAAATTGGCGCGATCCGCAAACGATTTCGCTGCGTGTTCCCGACGAAGTTTTGGTGGTCGAACTGAAACCTCAAAAAGTGCCGTCGCTCATCAACATGGCGAACGCCGCGCCGCGCGATTTGAGGGCGACAAGCGCCAGCGGAACTTCGATTTCGCTGAACTGGAAAACGTCTTCGTTGGCGCGCAATGGCGGCGGTTATTTCGTGTGGCGCCTGGGAAAATATGTCGGACAAACCTCGACGCCAGGTTTCATCGACAGCAGCTTGATTCCGGGCGCGGGCTACACATATTCGGTTCAAGCCTATGATAAAGCGGGACGCCTTTCGCCGCTCGTGACAAGAGTTTTGCGCACGAAAAACGAAAGTCCTGACTTGATTGCAACCGATATTTCGTGGACGCCGCTGCACCCGAAAATCGGTGACAATGTAACGTTTCGCGCGACCGTGAAGAACATCGGCAACGGCGCGACGCCATCGGGAACAACGCTTGGAATCGCGTTTTATGTGGACGGCACGTTCGTCAGTTGGTCGGACACCTTCCACGATGCGCTGGCGTCTGGCGCGATTCGAGTACTCGATGCAAACTCCGGGCCGCAGGGAACTTCTCTCTGGAAAGCTACAGCCGGAGCGCATACTGTTCGCGCGCAAGTGGATGACGTAAACCGTATCATCGAAAACGACGAAACCAACAACACGCTGGAGAAAACGCTGATCGTCGGCACCAACTGAAATGCCATGACCAAACCTTTTCTCGTCGCGGCCTTTTACAAATTCGTCGCGCTGTCCGATGTCGAGACTCTGCGACAATCGTTGCGAGAATTGTGTGAAGAAAACGCGATTTGCGGCACGATTTTGTTGGCGCACGAAGGCATCAATGCCACAGTTTCAGGCCATGAACAATCGCTGCATCGAGTACTCGAAGTGTTGCAAAACAACGCACAAATCGGCGCATTAAACATCAAGTTCTCAGCGCACGACGAACAACCGTTTGCGCGCTTGAAAGTGAAAATCAAACCGGAAATTGTGACCTTGGGACTTCCCGCAATCAGCCCGACCAAAGCTGTCGGAACTTATATCAAACCCCAAAGCTGGAACGAACTGATCGCTGATCCCGAAGTTTTGGTTCTCGATACGCGCAATGCTTACGAAGTCGAGGTCGGCACTTTCGAGAACGCGCTGAATCCGCAGACAAAATCGTTTCGCCAGTTTCCAAAGTTCGTCGCAGATAACTTGCAAACGAGCAAGCAGAAACGCATTGCGATGTTTTGCACTGGCGGCATTCGCTGCGAAAAAGCGTCCGCGCTGTTGCTGGAACAAGGCTTCGAGAACGTTTATCATCTTGAAGGCGGCATCTTGAAGTATCTCGAAGAAGTTGCGCCGGACGAAAGTTTGTTCAACGGCGAATGTTTCGTGTTCGATGAACGCGTCGCGCTCGACCACGAATTGCAACGCGGACAATTTGTCTTGTGCGCAAAATGTGGCCAGCCGGTGCAGGAAGGCGAAACGCTGTGCGAAGGATGCCGCCAATTATGATAATCAAGCCGCATTCCAAACTTCTTTTCATTGGCGCGTCCGTCACCGATTGTGGGCGAGATCGCGCCATGCGCCAAAACTTCGTCGATGCGACCGACTTTGACGCGAGCGAAAACAACGCGCTGGGCAACGGCTACGTTTATTTCGTTGATGCTTTGCTTGGCTCGCAGCCTATCGAGTACTCGATTCAGGTTGTCAACAAAGGTAACGGTGGCGAAACCAGCCGCGATGTGCGCGCTCGCTGGCAACGCGATGTCTTGGATTTGCAACCCGACTGGGTTTCTCTGATGATCGGCGTCAACGACATTTGGCGGCGCTTCGACAGTCCGCAGCAACCCGAATTAGCTGTGTCATTGGATGAATATGAAGCCAATATCCGCGACGTTGTGAAACGCACGCGTCCGCACGTCAAAGGCTTTCTCTTGGCGACGCCGTTCTTTCTCGAGCCATCGCACGACGATGCAATGCGCGCCCAATTCGATTTGTATCACGAAGTTTTGCGCAGGATTGCGCGCGAAGAAGACGCCATTTTCGTTGATATTCAAGCCGCTTTTGATCGAGTACTCGAAACGCGTCCTTCGACAACTTTAGCGCCCGACCGCATTCATCCCAATCACGTTGGGCACATGATCGCGGCTCGCGCGTGGCTCGAAGCCGTCGACTTCCGCTGGAGAAAATAGCCACAAAAAACACAGAGAACACAAAGAAAAGAAAGATTGATCCCTCGATGAGTGAAACTCTTTCTTTGAAGCCTTTTTGTGTTCTCTGTGCTCTTTGTGGCTATTTGTTGTTTCTGACGAGCGGCTTTTACATTCTATAAGGAGAACCATGAAAAGACGGAGTTTTTTTCGCATTCGAGTACTCGTTTCGGCTTCTGTTGCGCTTGGCGCCATTTTGTGCGGGACGAGTATCTCCAAAGCGCAAACGTTGAACTACAGCACGACGTGGCTGGGCAACACGTTTGGTGGCGGCGCCAATTGGGTGCAGAACTCCGTCGAGGGAATATGGGTCGCGCCCGATGGCACGGTTTATACGGCCAGTGGTTGGGATGAAGGCGGGCGCGAGTTCGGAATCTACCGCGACGGGCGGATTGCCGGTACCATTCCCGACACGCATGGTTGGGGAACCGGCGGCGGTCAGGCCATTGTCGCGGACGACAACTATATCTTCATCGCGCACACGCACGGCAACGAAGGCGGTGGCTTGAAAGGCGAGCCGTATCCGCCCAAGGGATTCGACTGGATCGTTGTTTCGCGGCGCCACAAAGATGGTTCGCACGCGCCGTTCGCGGGCGGCAAAGGTCGTTTCGGCGATATGCTGGTGTTGCATGAAGTGCCAAACGGCACCAATGCGCCGATACGCGGTTTAGCTTTGGACAGGCAAGATCGCCTTTATGTCAGCGACGGGCAAAGCGGCGAAATCAAAGTCTTCGACAGCGAGAAGATGACGCCAGTTGCTTCCTGGAAAGTGCCGCGTCCGCAATCTCTGGCCTTCGATGCGCGCGGATTTCTGTGGGTTTTGCAAGAAGGCGAAAACGGCGGCGCTTGGAACGCTTTGTGTTTTTCGCGCGATGGTGTTTTACAGGCGCCGCAACTTCAATTTGCGCTCGCTGTCCTCCCTACGTCGCTGGCCTTCGATGCCAAAAACACGCTTTATGTGACAGACAATGGTCACGCGCAGCAGGTTTTGATTTACACGAACTGCGCGACCAATCCACAACTGGCGCGCACTTTTGGCGAGCGTGACGGAATCTTTGGCGGCAAAACTTCGGGCAAAAGCGCGCCGCAGCGTTTCAGTGGCCCAACTGGTGTCGGCGTCGATGCGAGCGGAAACTTGTATGTCGGTTGCACTCAATCTGGCGGCGGAACGGTTTTGCGCTCGTTCGATCTCAAAGGCAAAATGCGCTGGGCATTGTTGGGACTGGAGTTCGTCGATGGCGCCGATGTGGATCCCTCTTCCGACGGCGCTGATGTGTGGACAACCAAAAATCGCTATTCGCTCGATTGGAGCAAGCCCGCGGGCAAACAGTGGACGTGGCGTTCTCGAACCGTCGATCCGTTTCGCTTTCCCGACGATCCGCGATTGAACCAGGGGCATCACGATTTCGCGGGCGCGCTTTTTCGGCGTCTTGGTGGAAAGCCGTTTCTTGTCGTGCGCGGAATGTTTCAACACGCGCTGGTAATTTATCGAATCCAGGGCGAAATCGCGGTTCCCAGCGTGATGTTTTCTAAAGGCCCGTATCTCAATGGGCGCTGGAAACAAGTGCCTCAACCCGCCAATGGACGCTGGATGTGGCGCGATCTCAATGGCAACGGCGGCTTTGAAGCCAACGAATTTTTGGATGTCGGCGAGGAAAACGATCCCGAATCGTGGGCGTGGTGGATGGACGAGCAGGGCGGCATCTGGCAAGGACAACAAGACGGCGCGCAGCCGATTCGCTATTATCCGTTACAAGGACTGGATCGCGTGGGCAACCCACTTTACAGCCGCGCGACTTCAAAAACCTTTGATTTGCCCGCACCGCTAAATCATTTATTACGCATCGAGTACTCGACACGCGACGACGTGATGTATCTGACCGGATATACGACCGATCACCCGAAAATCGGCGGTGAGTGGGGCCAAGTCGGAACCGAAGTGTTGCGTTTCGACAACTGGAGCAAAGGCAATCGCGCTCCTCGCTGGCGCATCGCTTTGCCTTATCAGTCTGAAACCGCCGTTCAGAACCCCGGTTCTTCCGTTTCCAATGCGACTATCAAATCGTTTTGCGTGGCGGGCGATGCCGCTTTTGCCGTCGAATCGCGCACTGCGAAAGTTCATGTTTACGACACGCGAACGGGCGTTAAACTGGGCGAAATGACGCCTGGCGCGGAAGTTTCCAGAGA
Organism: Abditibacteriaceae bacterium; assembly: GCA_965277285.1. Classification (GTDB taxonomy): domain Bacteria; phylum Armatimonadota; class Abditibacteriia; order Abditibacteriales; family Abditibacteriaceae; genus DASVUS01. The sequence continues at coordinate 2,327,058 of OZ255721.1, forward strand.
AAGCGGCTGGGTCGATTTTCCCGATGCGATTCGCGCTTTTCGCCGCAAAAATGGCGAGTATCTCGTCTTTGTCGAAGAAGATGCAAAAGCCAAGATCATCGTTTATCGCTGGAAACCCTGAAGGGCGCCGTTCGCTGCATACTGGAACAAGGCTGAAGGCGCGCTCTACCATGAATTGCAGCGTGGACAATTTGTTTTGTGCGTCAATTGTGGGCAACCGGTGCAAGAAGGCGAAACGCTATATGAAGAACCCCGCCAATTATGATAATCAAGCCTCATTCCAAAGTTATTTTTATTGGCGATTCCATTACTAACAGTGGCCGCATGCAACCGCAGGGTGAAGGCTTGTGCGGCGCAGTTGGAAAACGTCCAGGCTACGTTCAATATGTGGACGCTTTGTTGAACGCTGTTTATCCTAAACGCGCGATTCGCGTGGTTAATAAAGGCCATGGTGGCGATACGGTTCATGAACTCAAAGCGCGTTGAAACGACGATGTTCTCGAACTACGTCCCGATTGGCTCTCGGTGATGATTGGCATCAACGATATATGGCTCCAGTCAGACCACTTAAAACAAAACGATTTTCAAGTTTTAACCGATGAGTATGAAACGATTTTGCGCGAGTTAGTATCACAAACGCGCCCAACCCTGCAAGGCTTGGTTCTGATGGCGCCTTTCATAATCGAAAACAATCGTAGCAACCAAATGTGCATCCATGTGGAGCAATATGGCGAAATTGTGAGGCAAATTGCGCAGCAACACGGCGCTATTTTTGTGGATACGCAAGCCGCGTTCAATCGAGTACTCGAACACGAGCCTGCAAGTGCGTTGACTTGGGACAGCATTCATCCCAATCATATCGGGCACATGATTGTGGCTCGCGCGTGGCTCGAAGCCATCAACTTTCACTGGTAGGATAGCCACAAAGAACACAAAGAGGCTTCAAAGAAAGAGTTTCACTCATCGAGGAATCAATCTTTGTGTTCTCTGTGTTTTTTGTGGCTATTCATTCGTGACGCAAAGCCGCCAACGGATCAAGCCGTGCGGCGCGGTTGGCGGGATAAACGCCTGCTAAAACGCCGATCAGCAAAGCGAAGAACAAGGCTTGCACTATCAAAATCGGCGTGATGATGAACAAGTTGTCGGGCAATGGCAAGGCGCGTTGTTTCGCCAGGTGCAGCGCCAAGGCGTTCAATCCGCGACCCAAAAGCCAACTTAAAACCAGGCCGACGGCGCCGCCTATCAAGCCGATAAAACCCGCTTCCATCATAAACATCTGGCGAATGTCGCCGCGACTGGCGCCCATCGCTTTCAACGTCCCGATTTCGCGCGTCCTTTCGTAAATCGACATAATCATGGTATTGACGATGCCGATGCAGGCGACCAGCAGCGCGATGCTCGAAACCATAGCCAGCATCGCCGTGATGACCGTAAAAATGCGGTCAGCGACATTCAGAATCGCATCAATCGATTGAACTTGATACTTTTCGCCGCGCAAGCGCGTCACCAGAACTTTGGCGGTGCTGACATCAACCGCGCGCAAATTCACCGAATCGTAGCCTTGCGTTTGAACGATGTTCGGCGCATTGAACCACCAGCTTTTAATCGCCAGTCGGTCAGCGTCGGAAACTTTGGCGTTGGCCGTGTTTCCTTCCGTAATACCCACTAATTTCAAAGCAAAGGTTTTCTTTTCGCCGCGCGGCGCATAAAGCGTCAAATCGAAGGATTTGCCCAGCACTTTCGAGTACTCGATTTTGGGAACATCGGCGTCTTCCAGCGTGCCGCGGCTGAGCGTCATCGTGCCGCGTGTCGAAGCCACCTGGCCGATGGCGGCAGTCGGGGCAGAAACTCCGGCAAAGGGGCCGCGACGACGCTCGCCATCGCCCGACAATTGAACGGAAACGATTTGCCCTTTGAGTTTGACGCTGGCCTCGATGCCAAACGGCAGCGTGACTTGCGGCTCGATTTCGCGCACTTCGGGCCACGCTTTCCAACGCTTGATGTCGGCGTCCGTGATGATTTTGCTGCGCTTGCCGCCTTGAAACGGATTGAAATCGCTTTCATCGGTCGCCTGCTCGGTTTTTGGCGAAACCACGACGCGATCCAGGCCGATTTCCTCGAACTGCTTTTGCACTTGAGCGCGCACGCCGTTGACTAGCGAAATCATCGTCACCACGGTCATAATGCCGACGATGACGCCAATCGAAGTCAAAACCGTGCGCACCTTGCGCCGCCCCAGATTTGAAACCGCCGTTCCCGCCTTATCGCGCAACGTCATAAAGTTTCTCCGTTGTCATTGTTAAAGCAGGGCAACCACAAGGGTTGCCCCTACGATGCCGCCGATGTAGGGGCAGCCCTTGTGGTTGCCCACATTATCAAACTGCCGCCGCATCAAGTACTCGATGCTCCGCCGCGCGCGTTTCGATGCGCTGAATCTTGCCGTCCAACATATGAACGATGCGGTCGGCGAAAGCGGCGACTTGCGGGTCGTGCGTTACCAAAACCAACGTCACGCCTTGTGTTGCAACGGCGTCGCGCAATAAATTCAAAATCTCTTTGCCGGTTTGCGAATCTAAGTTTCCGGTCGGTTCATCGGCCAATAACAAAAGCGGACGATTTGCTAAAGAGCGCGCGACGGCGACGCGTTGCATTTCGCCGCCCGACAATTGGTTCGGCTTGTGGTCGGCGCGCTTTGCTAAACCGACGGCTTCCAAAAGTTCGAGCGCGCGCGTGCGGCGTTCTTTCGGTTTGACATCGGCCAGCATGAGCGGCGTTTCAACGTTTTCCACCGCGCTGCGCATCACCAGCAAATTGAACGATTGGAAAATAAAACCAATGCGCTTGCGCCGATATTGCACCAATTCTTTATCGCTGGCGCGGCCAAGTTCCAAAGCGGCGACGTGAATTTCGCCGCCGCTTGGTCTATCTAAACCGCCCAAGAGGTTGAGCAAAGTCGATTTGCCCGAACCCGAAGGCCCGACCAGCGCGACGAATTCGCCCTGCGCGACTTCCAAACTGACTCTATCGAGCGCCCGCACAGTTTCCTGACCAATCGTGTAATGGCGCGCTAAATGGACGGCGCGAATCAAAGGTTCTGAGGGATTTTGCATGAAAGTTCTTCAATCGAGTACTCAATTAGGTTTTTGATGTCTGGCGTATCTTTTTCAACGATAATTTACTCGATAAATGTTGAAGCTGCGTATTATTTAACAAAGGACAACATGAAACTTCAGACATCTCAGAAACTGCTTTTTATTGGCGATTCGATCACCGATTGTGGACGCGCGCGCTTCGACGAAAAAGGCGCCGATTTGGGCAACGGCTACGTCCGCGATATTGCTGCGCTACTCGGCGCCACCTATCCCAATTATACGCTGGAAATTGTCAACAAAGGCATCGGCGGCAATACGACGCGCGACCTCAAAGCGCGCTGGGACAATGACGTTTCGCGCCTGCATCCCGATTGGTTGACGATCATAATCGGCACCAACGATGTGTGGCGTCAATTCGATGCGCCCGACCAAGACCATGTTCTGCCCGACGAATTTGAAGCGAATTTGCGCCAACTTATTTCGGGTGTTCCACCGCAGCTTTCCAGCGGTTTGGTGCTGATGACGCCGTTTTTTATCGAGCCATCGCGCGCCGACCCGATGCGCGCTCGCATGGACGAATACAGCGACATCGTGCGAAAAGTCGCGCGCGAAAGCGACGCCATCTTTGTGGATACGCAAGCCGCCTTCAATCGAGTACTCGAAGTTCAGCCGTCGTCCGCGCTGGCCGATGATCGCGTTCATCCAAACGCAATTGGACACATGGTGATTGCGCGCGCCTGGCTGAACGCCATCGGTTTCTCGTGGTCGTAAACAGAATAAAAGAATTTACCGCAGAGGACGCAGAGATAAAGAGGTGGAAATCGAGTGCTCGAAACCACGAGTTTTGTCATTCCAAGAGTATGTAAAGAAAGTAGAAGAAAATGTCGAACTCACAGTTTGTCATTCTGAGTGAAACGAAGAATCTAACTTCAACCAGATTCTTCGTTTCACTCGGAATGACAAACTTTTACGACGATTCCGTTCTCTTCTTTTGCCTTTGCGCACTTCGTGTCCTTCGCGGTTCAAACTCTTGTGTGAAATTCCATCTTGTTCCATGCGCCGTTTCCCGTCACACTTCGCCCATCTTTCCACGGAGTTTTTCCATGATCAAAGTCGCTATGATTGGCGCTGGCAGTGTTGTGTTTTCCAAAAACCTGACCGGCGATATTCTGTCGTTTCCCGAATTCAAAAACGCCACTTTATGTTACATGGACATCGACGAGGAACGCTTGCGCGTCGGCGCCGATTTGTGTCGCAAAGTCGCTAAAACGCTCGGTGCAAACCCGACCATTGAAGCGACAACCGACCGTCGCAAAGCACTTGAAGGCGCCGATTTCGTCATTAACATGGTGCAAATCGGCGGCTTCAATTCGACGCTCGTCGATTTTGAAATCCCGCGCAAATACGGCTTGAACTTCACGATTGCCGATACGACGGGGCCGGGCGGATTGTTCCGTGCGCTGCGCACCTTTCCGATGTTGTCGGGATTAGCGCGCGAAATGGACGAAATTTGTCCGAACGCGACGTTGCTCAATTATTCCAATCCGATGAGCATGAACATTCAAACCGTGACGCGCACCAGCAACATTCGCGTCGTCGGCTTGTGCCACAGTGTTCAAGGAACACTCGATGAAATCACGCGCTACCTTGGCGAAAAAAGTGAAGATGTCGCCTTTATCTGCGCTGGCATCAATCACATGGCGTTCTATTTGAAACTGGAAAAAGATGGCGTTGACCTTTATCCGCGCTTGTTCGAGGCGATGAACGATCCGGCGATTTTCGCCAAGAACAAAGTGCGTTTTGAGTTGATGAAGCGTTTGGGTTATTTTGTGACCGAATCGAGCGAGCATAACGCCGAATATTCGCCGTATTTTATTCCTCACGGTCAAAAGATGATCGACAAATACGATGTTCCAATTGACGAATATCTGCGGCGCTGCGACGGCATTGTCGATGAATTTGAAAGGATGAAAGCGTTCTCCAAAAGCGATGCGCCAATGGAAGTTCATCGCAGTCACGAATATGGTAGCACGATTATTCATTCGATGGTGACGGGAAAACCGAGCGTTGTTTATGGCAATATGCCGAACAACGGCGCGATTTCCAATTTGCCGCGCACTTGCATCGCCGAAGTTGCAACGTTGGTGGATCGCGCCGGTTTGCAGCCAACAACGGTTGGCGAACTGCCGCCGCAATTGGTCGGTTATATGCAGCCGCACATCACGCAGCAGGAATTGTTCATCCGCGCCGCATTGGAAGGCCGCCGCGACCACGTTTATCAGGCCGCGATGTTCGACCCGTTGACCGCCGCGACATTGACGCTCGACCAAATCGTCGAAATGTGCGACGAACTGATCGAAGCGCAACGTGGCGCTTTGCCGGATTTGGACGCCAAGAAAACCCTTGTTCCGACATCGGGCGAAAGTTTTTCTCCACCAACCGCGCAGCAATTGCGCGACAGTTGGGATGCGGCACAAAAACAAAAAACAGCCGACGCGATCGGCGAATGGAAAATTATCGGCCCGTTCAAAGCCGAGAAAAACGACGATTTGTTGAATCTTCAAACGCCGCTGGAATCCGAAATCGACGGAGATCGAGTACTCGATTTAGCAAAATCTTACGGCGACAGCGCCGACAAAGATAACGCGGGCGTTTTGAAGTGGAAAGACGCGCAGGCGCATAAAGGTTTTGTCGATCTGGCGAAAGCGTGCGGCGCGATTGAGTATGCGGTCGCTTATGCGTATGCGGAAATCGAATCGGTGCATCCACGCGAAACACTTCTCAGATGTGGCAGCGACGATGGCATCAAAGTCTGGATCAACGGCAAAGTCGTCCATGAAAACGCCGTGCAGCGCAGTCACAAAGCGAACAGCGATCAGGCGCCGATTCACTTGAACGCGGGTGTTAATCGCGTTTTGGTGAAGGTTTCGCAACTCGTTGGCGGCTGGGGCTTCAGCGTCGAAATTCCTAAAGCCAACTTTTAAGATTCAATTTGTGAAGAAGTAAGAATGAGCATCAGAAACTCGCAGTTTGTCATTCTGAGCGCAGCGAAGAATCTAAACCCGAAGTCAGATTCGGGTGCCCTTTGGGCGGCGGGTGCTCTATGGGCAGGCTCAGAATGACAAACTGCAATCTCTCAACGGTGTTTTCTACTTTGCAAGCCGAGTCCAAGAAAGTTGGGTTTGAAGTGAGCAACTCCAACGTAAAACGCCGAACATCGTAGTTTTGATGTTCGGCGTTTCTGTATATCGAGTACTCGGAAACGTTCATTTCGTGGACGCGACTGTGGCGACGGGAGCGGAGGACGGAGTGCGCATGACTCCTTGAAACGTCGTCATTTGCGGGCGATCTTTCCAATTGTCGATGTTGTTGTCGTCGCCCGCGTGATCCGGCTCGATGTCGGAGCGTTCGTTGCCGCTGCCAGTTCCCCACCACGCGCCGCCCGCCCAATAAGTGCAACCAATAATTACGTCGCTGTTGGTTTTAATTTCGAGCAGAAAACGCTTCAGTAATTCTTGCCATTGCGCGTCTGAACCTGTGCTGAACTCGCCGACGATGCCTTGTTTGTTGTTCCGTCGCAGCCACGCGATGTAATCTTGCAAGAACTTTTTGCCACGATCGTAATCGCCGCCGGTTTGTTTTTGGAAATCATAACCGCCGTTTTGCGCGCTGTAAGTTCCGCTGTGGTCGGCATCGAAATACTGATGCGCCTGATAAATCAGGTTGCGACCTGGATCGATCAAGTCTTTCAAGTTGTCGCTGTTCTGCGTCCAATTGTCGGCGCCGCTCCATTGATATCCGCTGACGACAATTCGAGTACTCGAATCCACGCTGCGAATCTGATTGATGGCGTCCTGCGCTGTATTCTTCCAGATGTCTTTGCCTTCTTGCGATGAACCCAAGTCGTGTGGCTCATTCATCAGGTCATAACCCCATAGCGAACGGTAAGTTTTCAATTGCGGCGCCAGTTTTTTCCACAAATTGCCCAGAGCGCGTTTGTCCAGATCGCGCCCCAGCATTTTTTCGACGCCATTGTCCTTGTAACGACAATAGTTGTGGCAATCGACAAGAACCTTTACATTATACTTTTGCGCGTTCGCCAGAAAGCTTTGCAGGCCGCTCAAGTAATCGGCGTCAATTGCACCAAACGGCGTGCGCTGCATTCGTTCCCACAGGAAAGGCACGCGAACTAAACGCAGATTTTTCTTCGCGTAATAAGCCAGTTCGAGTTCGTTCGGCCAGGTGTAATCTTTGTTGTTGAAGCCAGGAATCGCGCCGCCGAATTCCGCGCCCGCCAGATTGACGCCCCACATAAACGCCCGAGACTTTGCCGCTGATTTCGCCTGCAACTGCGTCGTCGGCAACATCACAAGACCCGCGAGAACGATGACGCAAGCGGCTTTCGTCCAGGTTTTCCTTGGTATCCGATTCATATCAAAAGTCTTTGCGACAATCGAGTACTCGATTCGGTTACTCGCTCAACAAATAAGCGACGACCATTTGCGCGGTGGCGACAAGCGAATCTATGTGCGTGCGTTCGTAGCCGTGCGTCGCGTCGACTCCCGGGCCAATCAGTGAGCAACGCACATCGGCGCCCGCTTTCCACAAAGCGTCGCCGTCCGAACAGTAATAAGCGAAAACGTCGGTTTTCAGGTCGATGCCATGAGTTTGCGCCAAAGACTTCAACTTTCGGCGCATTTTAGCATCGTAAGGACCGTCGTCATCGCGGGCGCAGAGCGTGCAGGAAAACTCGTCGGAATGTTGCTCATCGCCCAGCGGCGCGATGTCGAGCGCCAAAACTTCGTGCAAATCTTCGGGGAAACCGCTGGCTCCGCCATGCCCGACTTCTTCGTAATTGGCGATCAGAAAAGTCGTGCGCTGAACTGGCATTTTGCCCGCGTCGTAAATCGCTTTGATGGCGGCAAACATGGCAGCCAGGCAGCCTTTATCGTCCAGGTGGCGCGAGCGAATAAATCCGTTGACGACTTCAACGCGCGGGTCGAAATAAATAAAATCGCCGACTTCGATGCCCAGCTTTTCAGTTTCGCTTCGAGTACTCGAACGGGCATCCAGGCGCACTTCGATGGTTTTGTCGTTGCGCGGCTTGGCGTTCGGGCCTTCGCCACTTTCGTAAAGATGATGCGACGCGTTCTCGATCATCACGCTGCCACGAAACTTTTCGCCGTTGGATGCGACAACTGTGACGGTTTCGTTTTCGACGCTTGTCCACGACCAGTTGCCCAGTTGCGCCATTTGCAAACGTCCGTTCGGCTTGATGCGCTTGACCACAGCGCCCAAAGTGTCAATGTGCGCGGTCACTCCACGCGGCTGGTCGTTTTGCGTTCCGTCCCAAGTGGCGACCAAGGCGCCTTTGCGCGTGACGCGAACGTCCAGTCCATCGAAGCGACAAACGATGTCGCGGCACAATTCGATTCCGGCTTCAGTGTCACCAACGGGACTGGGCGTATTGAGTAAATGGACGAGCGTAGAAAGCAGATAGTCGCGGTCAATTGAGGGCAAAGTCATGCGGCAAAAACTCCGGCAACGGGGAAATTGAGTACGCGAACCTAAACGTTTACAAGGCCGGTTCGGGTTCCATTTCGTGCGGCGGGCAAGAGCGTTTGAGAACCAGCGCGAAGACAAATGAAACCAGCATAATCAGGCTGCCCGCGAAATAAGGCATTCCCGCGCCGAAGACGGTGAACAAAGTGCCGCCGACGTTGGGGCCGAAAATGCGCCCCAGACTTCCCACCGATTGAAAAACGCCGATCATTTCGCCGCGCTCGTTTTCCGGCGACAATTCCGAAACCAGAGCCGTCAAAACCGGCGTCGCAATCGAGTTGCCAAACGCCAGCAATCCCATCACGGGAAATTCCCACAAAAACGATCTGGGAAGCGGCACCATCGCCAGGCCAATCGCCATCAACAGCGTTCCCACGACAATCAGCGGCACTTCGCCGAAACGTTTTTTTAGCGACCCGATCAAACCGCCCTGAACGATGAGCGCGACGATGCCGATGGACGCGAAAATCTCCGCCGCCATTTGCGAGGCGCGCGGGCGCACCAACAATTTTTCGATTTGGCGCCACGTCATGCCCTCAGGCGCGCTTCGAGTACTCAAATTGAAATCGCCGCCCATCGAAGGCGGATACGGCTCGTTTTCGCCATCGCCCAGCGAGACCGCGTTTTCGCCGCCTTCGCCAGTCGGAGATGCCACGACTTTGGTTTGCAACTTTTCGCGCTGCGCTTCGGCAATCGCGCCGTTTGTGTTCGTGCGAATATAGGTTTGCACTTGAGGCCGCGCGTATTGCTTGATGAGGAACAGCGTGAAGGTTCCCTGCAAAGTCGCAAAAGCGAGCGTGGCAAAGAACGAAATGGCGATCATGATGTTCAAGCCGGGCAATTTGAAGGCGCGCTGAAAGCCGTGAACGTTGATGAACTGACTGGCTTTACCATTGTTGCGCTTCAAATCGGCGGCCTGATTCGATTTGCGCACTTCGGGCGAAAGCGTTTCCGGCAAACGCTTGACGGCCAGCGCCCAGTTGATGAGAGAAAGCGCGGCAGTAAATAAACCGATGCCCAAGTTACCATTGAAAGGGCTTGGCAAATGCGTCAAAGCGGCGCCGACAGCCGGTCCAATGGCGAAGCCGATGCCGAAAATCGCGCCAAACATACCGAAAGTTTTCGAGCGTTCTTCAGGCGGCGTAATGTCGGACAAATAAGCCTGCGCCGTCGAAATGTTTCCCGCTGTAATGCCGTCAATGAAGCGCGACAAGAAGAGCAATGGCAACGAATGCGCAAACGCGAAAACGATGTAGCCGACGGATGAACCAAAAATCGAATACAGCAAAACCGGACGGCGCCCGATGCGATCACTTAAACGCCCCCAGCCGGGCGTTGAAAGAAAACTCATCAGCGAATAAGTCGAGGAAAGCGCGCCGACCAGCATCGGCGTGGCGCCAAACTGCGACGCATAAACGCCCAACTGCGGAATGATGATGCCGAAACCCAAAATGTCCAAAAAAACCGTCAGCAAAATAACGCGCTTGGCGGCGTCGTTGGCGGCTTTTTGTTCGGGTGTGAAAGGAGTTCGAGTACTCGATTGCGGTGAAGTCACAGGGAAAGTCCGATGTGGAATGAAGTTGAAAAGTCGCTTGCGAGTATAGCAACGTTGCGTCTTTGAACGATGCGTTGACGCAATGATTTGACGCAATGCGTTGACACCAGGCGCGCGGCTGCGATAAGATTGAAAGCACAATTTGCTAAAGACATTGACGAGGAATAGTAAGCGAAACGAGCGTCCGAGAGAGCTTCTTGATGTGCTGAAAAAGAAGCGACGACACGCCGCCGAACTCGCCTCCGAGTCGCTGCCGCGAAAGTTCTCTATTTTAAGTTATGAGTTTTGAGTTGAAGCCGTTTCATTCAAAATTGAAAATCCAAAATTGAGAATTATTAGTTGTGGCCGGAAAGCGCGCCGTAATGCGCAATGAAGAGCCTTTGAAAGTTTTTAATTCTCAGTTTTTAGTTCTCAGTTGAGTTGTTCAACTCAAAATTAAAAACTCAAAATTGAGAACTGGCGAAGGAACGTGGGTGGTAGCACGGGAGATTTATTCTCTCGTCCCGCGATGGTTTGCGACTTGAAGAAAGTCGGGACATCGGGACGAGGGTTTTTTTGTGACTGTTAGCGACGAACAACAGAACCCCAAGCGTAAGCGCGGGGCTGACGTAACTGCTACTTTAGCCCCGCGCTTACGCTTGGGGTTCTGAAAAACCGGACGATTATGAAAGAACTGATTTCGCCGTCACAATCCGACACTTTGGTTCTCATCGCGTCCATCTTAGTCGCACTGGGCGGCGCGCTTTGGGGATTTCGAGTACTCGAGAGGCGTGGTTTGTGGGCGGGACTTGGCGGCGTTCTGGTTTACGTTTTGTGGCAGGCGCACAAATACGTGACGCGCTATGACGCGCAAAGCGGTTATTTCGGGTTGGATAAAGTGTCGGTTTTGTTGGGCGAAGTCGTCGCGTTTGTTCTTTTGGGAGCGATTTGCGGCGTTCTATGGAGTAAAATGACAACGTCAAAACCTAAGGAGACAGAAGAAAATGCCACAGATTTATTATGATGCCGATGCGGATTTGAAAGTGCTGGAAGGCAAGACCATCGCGGTCATTGGTTACGGTTCGCAGGGTCGCGGACAAAGTTTGTGCTTGCGCGACAGCGGCTTGAACGTCATCATCGGCGCGCGCCCGGGCAAGTCGTGGGACGCCGCCAAAGCTGATGGTTTCGAGGTTGTCGAGACCGAAGAAGCGGCGCGGCGCGGCGACGTGATCCAGATTTTGGCGCAAGACCATTTGCAGGCCGAAATCTACGACAAGCAGGTCAAGCCGCATTTGACAGCAGGCAAAGCCGTCCTGTTTTCGCACGGTTTCAACATTCATTATGGCTTCATCAAGCCGCAAAACGACATCGATATTTTGATGGTCGCGCCCAAAGGCCCCGGCCCGTTCGTGCGTCGCCAGTACGAAGAAGGCAAAGGCGTTCCGGCCTTGATTGCAATTCATCAGGACGCGACAGGTCACGCGCGCGAAATCGGCCTGGCGTATGCCAAAGGTTTGGGCGCCACGCGCGCTGCGGTTTACGAAACCAGCTTCAAGGAAGAAACCGAGTCCGATTTGTTCGGCGAGCAAGCCGTTTTGTGCGGCGGCGCATCGGAACTGATTCGCGCCGGTTTCGAGACTTTGGTCGAAGCCGGATACGCGCCAGAAATGGCGTATTTCGAGTGTCTGCACGAGATGAAGCTGATCGTCGATTTGATGTATGAAAAAGGCATCACGGGAATGCGCGCGGCGATTTCCGATACGGCGAAATGGGGCGACGTCAACATCGGGCGCCGCATCATCACGCCGGCGACCAAAGACGAAATGCGCAAAGTTCTGAGCGAAATCCAAAGCGGCCAGTTCGCCCACGAATGGATGGCCGAAAACGCCAGTGGTCGCCACAACTTCGACGCGAAATTGCAAGCCGACAAAGATCATCAGATTGAAAAGGTGGGCGAAAAACTGCGCGGCGACATGAGCTGGATGAAAGACAAAAAGTAATTCACCGCGAAGGACGCGAAGTGCGCTAAGAAAGAAAAAGAAGAAAAGAAGGTTGTATCGAGTACTCGATGTGCTGGCCAACTGCTTCTATCTATCTTCCTTCTTCTTTATCTTCGCGCCCTTCGCGTCCGTTCGCGGTGAAACCAAAACGCTATGCAATTCGACGATTGTACAGGTGAAATTATTGGTGCAGCGATGGCGGTGCATCGTGAACTTGGGCCGGGGCTGTTGGAATCGACGTATGAAGCGTGCTTGTTTTATGAGTTGGAACAACGCGGTTTGCGCGTTGAGAAGCAAAGAAAGTTGCCAGTTTGTTATCGTGGTGTGCAGCTCGATTGCGGTTATCGCATTGATTTGTTGGTCGAAAACAGCGTCATCGTCGAACTCAAAGCAGTGGAGAAACTGGAGCCGATTCACGAAGCCCAATTGTTGTCTTATTTGAAGTTGTCCGGCATCAAAGTCGGTTTGCTCATCAACTTCAACGTCGAAGTGTTGAAAGACGGTATTAAACGCCGTGTTCTCAATTTGTGATTCACCGCGAAGGACGCGAAGAGAAAAAGAAGAATGAGAGAAATGAAGCCACACCGAAGATTTGATTCTTCTGCTTCTTTTTCTCTTCGCGTCCTTCGCGTCCTTCGCGTCCTTCGCGGTGAATCTCTTTTGTAAGGAGGTAGTGATGTCCACAACAATTGATGAAACGACAGAAACGAAGGTGAGCGCATCGCTGCTTCCTTCCGCACAATCGAGTACTCGAAATGGCAAATACAAGCCGTTTCCGCCGGTGCTTTTGCCTGACAGAACCTGGCCGGACAAGCAGATCACGCACGCGCCGATGTGGTGTAGCGTCGATTTGCGCGATGGCAATCAGGCGTTGGCAGTTCCGATGAACCTGGAAGAAAAGCTTGAGATGTTCGAGATGTTGGTGGCGGTTGGTTTCAAGGAAATCGAAGTCGGCTTTCCTTCGGCTTCGGAAGTCGAGTTCGAGTTTTGCCGCAAATTGATTGAAGAAAATCGCATTCCCGATGATGTCTCGATTCAGGTTTTGGTGCAGGCGCGCGAGGAACTGATTCGCCGCAGTTTTGAAGCGTTGCATGGCGCCAAAAGCGCGATCATGCACATGTATAATTCGACCAATCCGGCTCAGCGCAAAATCGTGTTCGGCCTGTCGAAAGAACAAATCAAAGAGATTGCGATTCGCGGCGCAACCTTGATTCGCCAACTCGCTGACGAACAATCGAGTACTCGATGGACGATGGAATACACGCCGGAATCGTTTGTCTTGACCGAGTTGGAGTATTCGCTGGAAATCTGCGAAGCGGTTGCCGATGTGTGGCGCGCTGATGAAACCAACAAGTTGATTATGAACCTCCCGACGACGGTTGAAAGCGCGACACCCAACGTTCACGCCGACCAGATCGAGTGGTTTTGCCGCAACTTGCGCGACCGCAATCGCGCGATAGTTTCCTTGCACACGCACAACGACCGAGGAACCGGCGTTGCGTCTACGGAACTGGCATTGTTGGCCGGAGCCGAACGCGTCGAAGGCACTTTGTTCGGCAACGGCGAGCGCACCGGCAATTTGGATGTCGTGACGGTTGCTCTCAATATGTTTTCACAGGGCGTCGATGCGGGCTTGGATTTCTCGGATTTGCCGCGCATCCGCGAAGTCTATGAGCGCAGCACGCGCATGACGGTTCACGAGCGCCATCCTTATGCGGGCGATTTGGTGTTTACGGCGTTTAGCGGTTCTCATCAGGACGCGATTGCCAAAGGCTTCAAGGTTCAAGACCCGAACGGCGTTTGGGAAGTGCCTTATTTGCCGATTGATCCGCATGACATCGGGCGCGATTACGAGGCGATTATTCGGGGCAACACGCAAAGCGGCAAGGGCGGTTTCGCCTTTTTGTTGGAGTACAATTACGGTTTCGAGTTGCCAAAAGCGATGAAGGTCGAGTTCGGCAAAATCATGCAGAAGTATGCCGACGCCAAAGGTGCCGAAGTCTTCGCGGACGAAACTTACAACGTTTTCAAACGCGAATATCTCGACAGCGCCGCACCGATTAAACTCGAAAGTTTCCGTTCGTATGAAAGCGATGTTTTGGACGAGGCGAACGCGACATCGAGGACTGGAAATGAAGCGGACGGAACGGTTTCGTGTCGCGTGAAACTGCTGGTCAACGGAGACGAAAAGTTTACGCAAGGCAAAGGCAACGGCCCGATTGAAGCGTTTGTCAAAGCCTTGAAGAGCATCGGTGTCAATGGCTTTGAAGTCGTGGATTACAGCCAGAAATCGCTGGGCGGCGGCGCTCAAGCGCGCGCGGTTTCCTACATCGAAATTCGCTGCGAAAACGGTCGCAAAATGTTTGGCGCCGGTGTTGATACCAGCATCGAACTGGCCTCGATTAAAGCGGTCGTTAGCGCGCTCAATCGCAGTTTGCGCTGAGAGAAACATCGCGCGAAAAAGAAAGCGAAAAAGACGATTTGTAGGGGCATCGGCTTGTAAGAGCGTCAGCTTGCTGCGCTCGGCCTTCGAGTACTCGATAGATCGATTGGAAGGTGAAAAGCAAACGGCTCCGCTTCCGGGAAGAAGCGGAGCCGACAGCGCGCGGGTTCAGGGAATGTGGCGGGGAAGTAGGGGAATAGGGGAATAGAAGTGGTGCGGCAGAAGAACGTCAAGAAGACCCCGAACCGGTCGCTGTATTTCGTTGATTTAAGAATACCCGTCGCGTGTTACGAACTCTTTAAGGCGCGGTAAATTATGCAAATCTTTTGCATTAAGAGCGCGCTTAATATAGTGTTGTCGTTGTTCAAGCGAAAAGACGAAAAGTGCAAAATGCGATAAACGCGAGTGTCTTTCCTTCGTTAAGGAATACGTTTTAGTAAACTTTGCAATTGTATTTTGCGAGGAAAATTTTATGTCTCAACCACAAACATTGTTTGAAAAGATTTGGAACGCTCACCTCGTGCGCGAGGAAACAGGGCGCGTCCTGCTTTATATCGATTTGCACCTCGTCCACGAAGTGACCAGTCCGCAAGCGTTTGAAGGCTTGCGCTTGAGCGGTCGCCGTGTGCGTCGCCCCGATTTGACGCTGGCTACGATGGATCACAACGTGCCGACGACCGACCGCAGCTTGCCGATTCTCGACCAGATTTCGGCCAAGCAAATGGAAACGCTGACGCGCAACTGTCACGAATTCGGCGTCACGATTTTCGACCTGAACGATCCGCGCCAGGGCATCGTTCACATCATCGGCCCCGAACTGGGCTTGACGCAGCCTGGCATGACGATTGTTTGCGGCGATTCGCACACATCGACGCACGGCGCGTTTGGCGCTCTGGCGTTTGGCATCGGCACCAGTGAAGTCGAGCACGTTCTGGCGACGCAGACTTTGCCGCAGCAAAAGCCGAAGACGATGGAAATCCGCATCGAAGGCGAAGGAAAACTTCCGGCGGGCGTGACGAGTAAAGACATTATCCTGGCGATCATCGGCAAAATCGGCACGGCGGGCGCGACCGGTTACGTCGTCGAATATACCGGCGCGCCGATTCGCAACCTGTCGATGGAAGGCCGCATGACGATCTGCAACATGAGCATCGAAGCCGGTGCGCGCGCTGGACTGATCGCGCCCGACGAAACGACATTCAATTACCTCAAAGGCCGTCCGCACGCGCCGCAAGGTGACGATTGGAACACGGCAATCGAGTACTGGAAAACGCTCCAGACCGACGAAGGCGCGACCTATGACGAAACCGTGATTTTGCACGTTGACGACTTGGTGCCGCAAGTTTCGTGGGGCACCAATCCGGGACAAACCTTGCCGATCACCGCGAAAGTTCCGTCGCCTCACGATTTCAGCGACGAAACCGAGCAGAAGAACACCGAGCGCGCTCTGGAATATATGGGCCTGGAAGGCGGCACGCCGCTGGAAGGCTTGAAGCTGGATCGCGTCTTCATCGGCTCTTGCACCAATGGCCGCATCGAAGATTTGCGCTTGGCGGCGCATCTCGCCGAAGGTAAAAAAGCCGCCTCGAACGTGAATGTGATGGTCGTTCCTGGTAGCGGCGCGGTGAAAACGCAGGCCGAAGCCGAAGGTTTGGACAAGGTGTTCAAGGCCGCTGGTTTCGAGTGGCGCGAGCCGGGCTGCTCGATGTGTCTGGGCATGAACCCCGACATTTTGGAGCCGGGCGAACGTTGTGCGAGCACATCAAATCGCAATTTTGAAGGTCGTCAGGGCAAAGGCGGGCGCACGCATTTAGTTTCTGTGCCGATGGCCGTCGCCGCCGCGATTGAAGGCAAACTGGTCGATGTGCGCCAGTGGGACAAGGAAAACAAAGGCAAGTAAGCAAATCGAGTACTCGATACAAAGAACAACGCCATGCAAAGCGCAGAACGCGACGAACTCGAAAAAACTTTGGCGTCGTTGGGAACAGGCAGCGGCTTGAAGTTGCGTCCGCAGCTTGAACCGATGGCCGCGCAAATTGCGCCTGATCTTCAACGCATGTTAGAAGATTCGGAGTATTGCGAGTATTTGTGGCAGCGTTTCGGCAAAGCGTTTGAAGGCCAAAAGCCGCAAGTCGAATTGATGGGACGCATCGTCGATAACTTTCCACCGATTACGCGCGATTCGTTTGAGATGAGTTTGAAGTCGTGGGCGCAAGCGTTGTTGCTAACGTTGCCGCAAGCGCAGGAAGAGCCGCTTAAAAATTTGCTGCACAATTTTCATCGTCAGCAACGACGTGAGGCTGTCGGAACTGCTTACCATCCGCGCACTGGAAAAATCGAGCGTCTTCCTTTGTCGGCGCAGCAAGAACGATGGATGGCTTACACCGAAGCGTGCGCAGATGGCGATTTGGAAAAAGTCAAGGCCTATGTCGCTGAAGGTGTTTTGGTGGAGCAACGCGGTGGTGAGGGAGCAGCAACTTCCGGTTTAAACACGCTAGTTACAAGTGCGTATGGCGACGAGAGATTTAAAGTCGCCGAGTTTTTGCTGCAAAATGGCGCCAATATCGAAGCCGACACTCATGCGAACAGACGGCTTACATTGCTTAATTTTTCCAGTTCTTCAGGCGATTTAGAAATGGTGCGTTTTCTTCTTCAGCACGGCGCTGACGTAAACGGAGACGTAGACCTCAGTTGGTTTGAGGGGTACATCGAAGAATCAGAGATGAGCGAAGAAGAACGTAACGAAGAGCGCACAAGGCTTGCTGACCCAAATTACGTTGGAGATGACCAAACTCCTTTGATAGGTGCTGCGATGGGCGGACACGAAGAAATTGTCAAAGCCTTGATTGAAGCTGGGGCGAACGTTAACGCGTGGTGCGATTCGCGCGGCACGGCGCTTGATTGCGCAGAACCGAACGTCGTGGAATTGTCGAAACAACATGGTGCGAAGTACCATTACGGAGAACAAACAGAATAATGCAACCATTTACAACTTTAACCGGAGTCGCGGCGCCGATGGATCGCGCGAACGTGGACACGGACCAGATCATTCCCAAGCAGTTTTTGAAGCGCATCGAACGCACCGGTTTTGGCGAGTTCCTCTTTTACGATTGGCGCTATGAAGCCGATGGCAAAACGCCGAACCCCGAGTTCGTCTTGAATCAGCCGGAATATGCGGGCGCCGTCGTTTTGGTCGCGTTGCGCAATTTTGGCAGCGGTTCTTCGCGCGAACACGCGCCGTGGGCCTTGGATCAATACGGTTTTCGCTGCGTCATCGCGCCCAGTTTCGCCGATATTTTCTATAACAATTGTTTCCAGAACGGCTTGTTGCCGATCATCGTGCCGGAAGAAACAGCGGAGAAGTTGATTGAAACGATTCGCCAGAATCCTGGAATGCAATTGACGATTGATCTCGTGGCGCAGTCGGTTTCGGGCGAAAATATCGAGCCGATTTATTTCGAGATCGACCAGGAACGCAAGCATCGAATGCTGAACGGTTTGGACGACATCGGTTTGACGATGCAGCACACCGGCGACATTGATGCGTTTGAATCGAATCGCCCAAAATGGACAAGCCGCGTGTTCGAGCACGATCATTCCAGCGAAAAGCTGACAGCCGTGTAAATCGAGTACTCGATTGCCGAAAAAGTCGCGCACTTAATGGAAAGTGCGCGGCTTTTGCGGTTTATAATCTATGTCAGAAGTTCAGAAAGTAAGAGTTTGGTCATTCTGAGTGCAGCGAAGAATCTGACTACAGATAGATTCTTCGCTGCGCTCAGAATGACGAACTCTTACTTTCATCGCTTCCCTGCTTTCGCTGCGCTTAGAGGGTGTATAGGAAAGGGTTAGACTTACATTTATGAAACGCCAGAGCTATCCCAGTGATTTGAGCGAGGCACAATGGCAAGTGCTGCGCCCTTTGATCGAGCCACAGCGTGCGCGCGGTACGCGCAGGCTTTACGCCCAACGCGAGATCGTCAACGCTTTGTTGTATCAGTTGACCAACGGCTGCTCGTGGCGTGCTTTGCCTCACGATTTTCCGCCTTACACTGTGGTTTGGTATCACTTCCGGCGCTGGCGTGACAACGGCACTCTCGAAGGTATCCACAGTTCGTTGCGTTCTCAAGTGCGCCAGGCCGATGGACGGGATGAGGCGCCCAGCGCAGCGATTCTGGACAGCCAGAGCGTCAAAACCACAGAAAAAGGGGGCCAAAAGGCTTTGATGCAGCCAAGAAAATAAAAGGGCGCAAGCGTCATATTCTAGTGGATACCAACGGCTTGTTGTTGCAAGTGTGTGTTCATGCTGCCAACGTTCAAGAGCGTGACGGAGCCAAATTACTTTTGCAAGACAAAGCCCTGTGGCGCTTTCCTTCACAACGTTTGCAGTTGATTTGGGCGGATGCAGGCTACTGGGGACACAAGTTCGCGGCTTGGGTGCGAGAAAACTGTGGCGTTGCGCTCCGAGTGATAAGCCGCAATGCCCTGGTGAACCGTCAATATGAAAACAAAGGCTACGTGCCGTTGCCGCGTCGCTGGGTTGTCGAAAGAACTTTTGCATGGTTGGGAAGATGTCGAAGGCTTTCAAAAGACTATGAGCAAAATGTCAAATCAAGTGAAACCTGGATTTATCTCGCCATGATCCGGCTTATGCTCCGAAGGCTTGCGTGATTCCTATACACCCTCTCAGTAATGAGTGCGCAGGCCAAGTGCAACATAGCCAGATAGTTCTGGCTTTTCTTTTCCCACCTGACCAACAAGCGGCGATAACGGTTGATCCAGCTATGCGTTCTCTCCACCACCCAGCGTCGTGCTTTCTTTCCCACTTGTTTGGCCTGGACTTCCTCGCCTCGCGGTCGAATGTGGGTGGTGTAGCCAAAGGCTTGGGCAATCTCACGCACTTCGTCGTAGTCATAACCGGCATCCAGGCATAAGTCCTGATCACATCCCTGAGCCATATGACAAAGTCTCTTATCCTCAACCACTGGGGTCACACTAGCCAAAGTCGCCGCCACCAGTTTCATGTCGTGACGGTTGGCGCCTTCGATCTCCAGCCCCACGGGAATGCCACAGGACTCAGTCAGCAGGCTCCTTTTGACGCCGCCTTTGGCGCGGTCGGTGGGATTGGTCCGGTTTTTTTCCCCACCCAGAGGCGCTTTGGTCATCGCGCCATCCAGAGCCAGCCAACTCCAGTCCAAACCAACGAGTTCGTCGTAGTCGCATAAAGCCGCTTCCCACAAGCGCACGAAGAAGCCATCTTGCTCCCACTCCTGAAAGCGCGAGTGAGCTGTAGAACCCGAGCAGAGCCAGTGGCATCCAGAGCCTTCCACTGGCAGCCGGTTCGCAGCACAAAGAAGATGCCGTTCAAGACCTGACGGTCAGGAACGCGCGGGCGATGGCAGCCTAAAGGATGCACTGGCTTTTGCCGAACTGGGAGCAACGGTTCGATCAGCTCCCATAACACATCCGAAATCACAAACTCTTGAACAGGAATTTCATGTTTCATGCCACGCAGTTTATCACCCTATTCGGATAGGCTCTTAGTGTGGTCTAACAACATTGTTCGGCCGATGCGCTCGGCTTGATCGCGTGTGTTAGGATTGCAACCATGTTTGAATACGCAAATGACACTTCTGGATGGAAGGATGATTGGCAGTTTGAATATCGCTTTGGCGCTTTTTATATCTTTCCGCCAACCGAAGTTATCGAACCAGTTGATGCGCTCAGGCAAACTTATGACCCGAGATCTGCTTCAGGCTGCCAAGCACACATTAGCCTGAGCGAATCGCTTGCTGCTCCACTGTCGGATGAACAGTTGGAGCAAATCCACACTGCGTTATCCGCCGTTCAGCCCTTCGATATTCGATATGGGCCTTTGCGAAGTTTTCCACCATACCCTGGTGTTTGTTATTCCATCACGCCAGAAGATAACTTTCGGGCGCTGCGTTCGGCGCTTCATTCAACCTCTGCTTTTGTTGGTGTTCCGCTCAAACGCGAACACATCGCACCTCACATGACGATTGCAGAGTTCCTCACTTTACAACAGACCGACGAACTTTTACAGGAGTTGAGCGGCAAAGTGCCAGAGGGAACATTTCGATGCGACTCAATTGAGTATGCTGTTCCCAACGATAAGTTTTACTTCGAGAGAGTTCTCACTATTCCGCTCAATGGTTGAATTACAACGAGCTAACACCGGCCTAATAAGGCGCTGCACCCGTCCGCCTACAGCTTTGCTCGTCGTTCCTCCTCGCTACGCTTTTGGCAGCGGCAGGTGAGATACTGTGTTGGTTGTCAAGGGGTTGAAGTACAAAAAGCGGGGTCAAAAGGTCGCTGAGACTTCAACACTCCATAAGCCAGATGCAGCAGCTTCCTCATCGCAGCACCCACAATCAGCATCTTGCTTTTACCCTGAGCCGAGAGTCTCACACCAAAGGCTTTGATCAACGGATTGAAGCGCAAGGTGGTAATCGCCGGGAAGTAAAGCGACTTGCGCAGCCGTGAGGAACCGATTTTGGAGAGCCTTGAGCGCCCTCGCACCGAAGTTCCCGATTCTCGCAGACGAGGCACCAGGCCAGCAAAAGCTGCCACCTGCCGCGCACTGCGGAACTGAGCGATGTCGCCCAACTCCGCCAACAGCAAAGCTGCGGTCGCAGCACCGATGCCGGGAATGCTTTCGAGCAGCTTGGCCTGGTTCTTGAGGTCCGGGTTCTGGTCGATATGATCTTTGATGTGGCGTCGTGTCTTCTCGATTTGTTGTTCAAGATACGAGATGTGCTCTTCCAATGATTCTTTGACGGGCCCACAGATCCCACCTGAACCCAGACGGTTGTTCTCCATCAGCAACATCTCTTCCAGGTGCTCCAAACGACGGACAAGCCCTTGTAGCTGCTGGACTTGAGGCGAAATTGGCGTCCACGCCGGTGGCTGGTGCATCTGGCAAAAGCGAGCGATGAGAAGAGCATCGGCTTTGTCGGTCTTGGTGCGCTTGAGACTGCTTCTGCCGAAAGCGTGAATCTGAGCAGGATTGACGACGCTCACGCGATGACCGGCTTGATAGAGCGCGAGCGCCGCTTCCTCTGCCCAGGTGCCCGTTGCTTCGAGACACGCATGAACGACCTGAGCACAGTGTTCTGTCAACCAGGCCAGAAGCAACTGATGACCGCCCACATCGTTGGAGAACACCTTGTGCTGCGGCTTGGCCTTGGCGTTAGCACCCAGCAGAGCCACATCAAGAGTGTTCTTACTGACATCGATTCCCAGAAACATGGAAACGTCTCCTTTCGCTAAACGGATCTTGTTCGGGGCCAGCCTTGTCCATGCAAGCTCCGCCTGTAGAGGCGGGCTTAGAGCGTGTTCTTAACTTTGTCAAACTGTGCGGCTATGAACAACATCCGCAGAGGCTATCCCAGTGACGTGAGCGACGACGAGTGGGCGTTTGTGGCGCCCTACCTGACCTTGATGCGAGAAGACGCTTTTCAGCGCACCTATGACTTGCGCGAGGTGTTCAACGCTTTGCGCTATGTGGTGAGAACCGGCGCAGCGTGGCGCTATGTGCCTTGTGACTTTCCACCCTGGCGCGCGGTTTACCAGCAGACCCAGCGCTGGCTGCAAGCGGGTGTGTTCGAGAACATGGTGCATGACCTGCGTGAAGTGTTGCGTGTGGGACAAGAGCGAGTGCCTCAGCCCACAGCCGCCATCCTCGACTCGCGCACGGTGCAAGGCACGCCTGAAAGCGCCGGGCACGCCGGCTATGACGGCTACAAGCGCAAAAAGGGCAGTAAGGTGCATCTGGCGGTGGATACTCTGGGGCATTTGCTGGCGTTGCGCGTTACGGCGGCCAACGAGGGCGACCGGGCCCAAGTGGCGGCGTTGGCGCAGGCCATCCAAGAAGTGACGGGACAAAGTGTCGAAGTAGCTTATGTTGACCAAGGCTATACTGGAGCAGAGACAGCCCAAGAAGCGCAGGAACACGATATCCGTTTGGAAGTGGTCAAACTGCAAGAAGCCAAGCGCGGCTTTGTGTTGTTGCCTAAGCGGTGGGTGGTCGAACGCTCTTTTGCGTGGGCGACGCGCTTTCGTCGCTTGGCCAAAGACTACGAACGTTTGCCCGAAACAGTAGCGGGCTTGCACTTCTTGGCCTTCGCTTGCTTGATGTTGGCTCAGATTAGTCCCTTCCTCTCCACCATAAGTTAAGAACACGCTCTAAGATACTGTCCGGCCTGAAAAACAAGAGAAGCGAGTAGGGTGTCAGGTGCTCATCTCACCCGCAGAGTTGAACTCTGAGCTTGGTCTCAGCATCGCTGACACCCACTACTTAACATACAAGCTTGGTCGTTCTGCTGCTTGCGCAGTATTGTATCAAGCCGAGTGCTTGCCGTTATAATGCTCTCCATGCCATTAATATTGACATTGTTGCGACACGGACGTTCAAGAGCCGATGACGAGAATGTTCACGAGGGCAGATATGACTCTCCATTAACTGAAACTGGGCGAACTCAAGCCCTGTCACTTGCAGCGCGTTGGCGACAAGAGATAATTCATTTTGATGCCATCATATCCTCACCTCTATGCCGAGCTTCTGAAACTGCTGCCATCATTGGTAAAGCATTAAGTGTAAAACCCAAATACGATGACGATTTGATGGAGCGGAATAATGGGCTTGCAGCCGGAATGCCTTTAGACGAAGTGGAACGCCAGTATCCACAGACCCTGAGGGTTTCCCCTTACGCGCCTTGGTTTGTCAATGGCGAGTCTGAGGCGGAGTTTCATCGCCGAGCGGGAAGCGTTCTTGAGCGAATAGTTCGAATGGAACTTCAATCAGTTTTAGTAGTGGCTCATGGTGGGATTCTGAATGCAATCTTACGCAACGCAATGAGCGCTCCAGTGCCCACTTTTGGTGGGCCTTACTTTGCTTTTGGAGATACAGGTTTTGCTCAGCTCAGATACGAGATTGAACGATATGGTTGGTATATCACGCATCTAAATGACATCAATCATCTTCACGAGGGCAATAACATACTTGACATCTAAAACGTCATTTTGAGGAACAAGGGCAGGCTGTAGGTGGTCGGGCGCAGCGCCTCATTAGGCGGCTGTCATTCGGTCACAATCTGTTTTCGACGGTTGCTATTCCAAAATGAGTGCAAATTTGTGACACAACCTCGTACGGCGCAAGAGCCTCATTGTTGATTTTTAAATGTGGATAAGAATAGGGGAAATCGCTCTCCAAATTGGAGAGATATTCTGCTTCCTCACGCATCAGTTTTTCAGAAAATTCGGTATCGCGTTTAAATGGCTTATGATGTAGGCGATGTTCGGTTAGGTTGCGGTCAAGCCTCGTCTTAAACGAAGCTTCTAACTCAACGAACAGCACACGGCCACCACGCCTCAAAAAGGGAGCAGCATAACATTCATTCTGCCCATGGTCGAGAACGGAATCGAAGTCTGGCACAGAGGAAAAGATAAAGCCCGGGATTTCACTGGCGGCAACTTCCTCGAAGATGCTGACACGAAAGTCGAACAGCAAACGCTGGAACGCTGGCGTGCCGTAATCGAAAACCGGCAGCAGCAAGTCAATCGTTTGGTGGTTGTGCATGAACTTAAAGCCTGTGATGCGGCTCAGTTCTTGTCCCACCGTCATTTTGCCTACTGCTTGGGGCCCAATGATGAAAATCAAAGTTTTGGAAGTTGACATTGTGAATTAGTATACTTTTTCGCTTACGCAAACCCTCGGCGCCGTATTAAGCCACGCGCTGCCGCCTAACAATATTAGACCGCAATCTCTCGGCATAACAACGATTCCAATGAATACAAAATGGTTTATATTCGGGCGAGGGCGGGCAATATCATTGTTTTAGGTGTCAAAGATATGATTGCCAAAACAAAGTTCAGCGACGAGAAGATCGCCTACGTTTTGCGCCAAGTCGAAGGCGGAACCACAGCGGTTGAAGTGTGCCGGGAACATGGTATCAGCGAACAAACGTTCTATCGCTGGAAGAAGCGGTTTGCGGGCATCGGGTGCCCTCTGGGCGGATGGGAGAAGTGCGGCGTTTACACCAACTCGAGGAAGAGAACACACGGCTCAAACAACTGGTGGCTGACCTGAGCCTTGACAAAGCGATGTTGCAAGAGTTCAATCCTTTTTACCCTTCAACCTTTCGACGATCATCTTAGGAGCCAGCTCAGATAGCCCCCGCAGCGTTCATTATGGCGAAACTGCCAGAACAGACAACGACAAAGCGGACGATTCATGCACCGAATGAAAGGCTTCCATATCGCGCTTTAGCGGCCCGCGCTGTGGCGCAGCAGATGGCGCATCGGGCAGGTTTGCGCATGATCGGAGCCGTCCAGGTTGTGCAACGTGCTCTCTGTTGGCACTAAAAACACTTTGCTCTGGCAGGCGCGACATTGTGAAAGCTGCTTTACGTCGGTCAACGAACGCGGTCTGGCGCGCTGTGTGTCGGGTTCTGCGCTGTCTCCTTCATCGTGTGACGCGGTGCTTTGTCTACCACCACGCTCGGCGCCTTGGCTTACGCCTTGTTTCGTGCCTTGTTCCGCTTCACGAAACGGCGACATCTGATCTCGATGCTCCAAAGTGTCCTGCTCCAAAGTTCCGAGCGAACCGGTTTCAGGCGGCTGGCCTTCCTCAAGAAGTCTTTGCTCGAGTTGGCGCGTCAGCTTGAGCAACAGAATGGAACATCCGACCAGTTCCTGCACAATCGGTAAAAGATGGGGAGAAAACATAAATCAACTCACAGAGAAAAGAGCTTCAATCGAAACCAAAAAGTTCGAGTACTCGATTTGAGTTTTAACGTGGCTTGCGCGGCGAACGGACGCGCGGCCCCGAACGTCGCGTGCGTTCGCGTGGTGGCACTTCTTTGGATGACAAAATGGTTTGCATCAATGGCGATTTTCGGGGTTGCGTCGCGTGTTCCAGTTCGTTGAGCGATTGATCCAGTTGCGCCATGAATTCCACAAAAGGAACTCCGATGGCGCGGCACATCGCGCGCAATTCCAGCACATCGATCTTGCGGTCGCCGTTCTCGCAGCGCGAAACCGAGAGTTGCGATAAGCCGATGCGCTCGCCCAATTGATCCTGCCGCAAACCCACCTTGACCCGCGCCTCGCGCAGCAGGCGGCGAAACAGCGCGTGTTCCGGCGTATAGTGCGATTGTGCGATGTCCCTCCTCCCGCACGCGACACTCGGGCCATAAAGCCCAAAGTCGGCGCACAGGAAAAGGTTTTACAATCTCTCTTTGAATAGTATGAATTTGATTATTAAACGCGACGTTTGCGCGCTCTGCTCTAAAAGTGATCAAAATGGGGCACGGACACGTTTTTCGCCACTTCCTATAAAAACCAAAAGCGCGCCCCAATGCGAGTACTCGATGGGCGCGGTTTGGTGCGTGGACTTGACAGGTTTTAACGTCGTGTCTTCGTATAAATTTCCTTTTATCCAATAATCCGTCGGCCCGACAAACGAAACTATACGGCAGGCGGTGATGCGCCGCCCTGAGCTAAAATGCGCGCATGTAACTCCCGCCCCCATCCGGGTCGATGCTGTTGGTCGTGGACCAAGGTTGATCTGGTGTCAGCCCAAAGTCGCCGCTGCGAATCGCTCTGTATTTGCGCCATTTTACGTGGCCGTCGAGGAAAAGGAGATTGCCGCCGTCGAAATGGACATTGGACTGAAGTTCTCCGCCGAACGCGAAGAGGTGCCAGTAGTTAAAAGAACCGGGGGCGTTATCACCGCCACCACCCTCAGGGAATGAGAAAAAAGCATTGCTACCCTTATTTCTTTCTTGAAAACAGGCGATCTCGGAGGGAGACGGCACAAGGGCCAGCGTGACCCGGCGAAAACCCATCAGAACGCCATTACCCGAGTAGGAAGTGTTGCCCCACTCGTTGGGTGCGGAGACCCCAGTCTCAGGCTCGGCGCTTGGGCACAAATGAACCTGAGTGTTTTTGAGGTAGCGATCTATGTCGCGCAGCGGACTCGTCCAGTGAATCGGCTTCATGTAATCGCCCATGCCACCAGAATCGGTGCGTGGTAGGGTCTCGTCACACTCTTGAACATATTGCATCAACGCCAGGCCGATTTGCTTCATGTTGCTCGCACACGAGGCGCGACGCGCGCTTTCACGCGCCTTGGCAAAAGCCGGAAAAAGGACGGCTGCCAGAATCGCTATGATGGCGATCACCACGAGCAACTCGATCAGGGTAAAGCCATTGTCAAAGGACTTGATGCGAGAACGATTCTGCAATTTCATTTGCTTCCCTTGATATAAACATAACGGGCATCACGAGTTGAAGCTAATGATTGTGCTGTAGCATAACATGAGGTCTGACAACGCACAGGAATAAAAGGGCGGCCACCCGATGAAGGATGCCCGCTCTTGGCCGCCAAACTGAGATTATTCCATGCAACGTCCATTCTATGAAGGTTGTTATAGTTTTCCATTCGGCTGTTTGAGAACAAAATACCAAAACACGCCAACACAAACGAAAGGCGCCAAGAGCGCCAGCCAAGGCAAGCCAGCGTCAACGCACGCAAAAGCAGCGAGACCGCCGGTCCCAATAAACACGAACAATGTCAAAACACCCCGATGCAAGAAAACGGGCCAGTGCAGCCGTCCGTTAAATTTTCACGCGTGTTTTTATTCAAAATCGTCACCGACCAACCGCGACAGCCGCGCCTGGTTCGACAGTCCCTCAATAATCGCCACAACGTGCTCGCGCGCGCTTGCGGCGATAAGTTTTGCAGCAAGCGCCCGACATAAGCCGCTTCCAGCGCCGCCACATCGAGTACTCGATGTGGCGGCGCGGTTTTGTGCGTGAAGTTGGGACGATCTGGCGTCGGTTCTTTATCTAATTTGCATTAGTTAGAATGTTGCAAAAGGGGTAGATTATGTTTAATGGGTCTGGCCTTTGCGGTGTAGGCGAGCGATGTTATTGAGAATGGTAACTTCGTCCTGACGATCTTTGATCGCGCGCCCAATGGTCAATGCCTGCTGAAAGTAGCGCAATGCCTCTTTCGAGCGGCCCAGTTGGTGATAGGTCTGGCCGATGGAGTTGAGGTCAGCGCCAAGGGCAGCAGCGCCGCGGCGATGCGCCTTGTCAATCGCATAAGCCGCCTTGAAGTGGCGGAGCGCAGCGGCGAAGTCGGAGTGCGCCCTCAAGTGCTTTGCCCACCAGAAATGAGCATTGGAAAGCTTGGTTTGATAGCTCACCTGCGCCGGAGCAAGCTGCGCCGCTCGGGTGAGCAATTCGACAGCTCTGGCAAAATCTGATTTATTGAAAGCCGCTTCGCCCTGCCGTTCCAACGAGGCGGCGGTGGCTTGAGTGGTGCTGGGTTCAGCAGCGTTGGCAACCTTGG
This sequence comes from Abditibacteriaceae bacterium, assembly GCA_965277285.1. GTDB lineage: Bacteria > Armatimonadota > Abditibacteriia > Abditibacteriales > Abditibacteriaceae > DASVUS01. Next base: position 2,355,064 of record OZ255721.1, read on the forward strand.
CCGAGACGCCAACGGCGACGCATGGCGTCAGCAGCAAAATGCAACAACCGAGTGCGCGAAAGCTTTGAAAGCTTTGCATGGAAGAGTGTCCTTTGTGGTTCGTCTGGCTGTGGCTCGTCTGGCTGTGGCTCGTCTGGCTGTGGCTCGTCTGGCCCCCAGCATACCATATCGTCTAAAGCGCGCTTCAGCGAGTGTTTACAGCGTGCCCGCCGCCTTGTATTTCGTCATACAAAGATTGCGCCTCGTGCAAAACAAGCGACCGCTCATAAGGCGACAACCCACCCGCCGAAGCATTAGCCGTCTTCGCCACGGCCGCCGCTTCATCCGCCGCCCGCTTTGTTCTGCCGCCGCCTCGCTCATGGGTTGACCTTCAACCGTCGGGCCGTCGTCGTGCCCTCGTCATGCCGTACCAACGCGTGCCGGGGAAATGATAAACGCCGGTCTTGGTGTTCACCCACACCTGGCCCGACGATTGAGCACTGGGCGCCTGGGTTGTTGGCGCGCTGGGCTGAGAACTTCGAGTACTCGATTCGCGCGTTCGCCTGATGCTTTGCGCCTGATGCTTTGCGCCTGATGCTTTGCGCATGGTCGCTTCGCGTGGCGCGTCGTCGATAACCGCGATGAGAAATGCCGCTCGTTTCATCGGCAATAGGTGCGTTACCCAGCTCACCCAAATATTTACGGTAGTCGCTGATCCAGTCGGCCGCAATTTCGCGCTGCGCGTCCTGGATGTATTCCTGTTATGTCGCCGTTTCCGCGAAAAGTTGGCGCAACGTTTTGTAGGAAAGATACAAACGCATCTTGTTCTCGGGAGCGGAAATCATGTCAAATCGCTCGTAAAAAGCTTTGGCAGCTTCGTCTTTGGCATCCACGATGAAAAAACGCACCGGAGCCGCGCCCGACTCCATCACAGCCCAGGTGCGTCGGATCGCGTCGGTAAACAGAGAGCGATCCAGTCCCTGACCCTGAAACCTGAGATCGACTGCAAAACGCGCCATCAATAGCACAGGAATCGAAGACGGCATCCCACGCGCCAGCTTCCTGGGCGCTTCGATTTGGGAAACGATGGCGTGCGTCAAGGTGTAATAGCCGATAACCACCCTGTCGCTGCTGCTCACCTCGCTGTCGCGCACTTCGCTGTCGCGCACGCTGCTCGTGACGGCATAGGTGCGCGACAGCATCGCGTTCTGCTTATCCAGCGCGTGCCGTTGCAGAAACTCATTGAGCGGTGCCTGGCCGCAATCGAAGCGCGACGTATCGTGTCCAGCCCGTAACAGTTCGGGTGGCGTGATCTTATTCATCCCAAACCGGTTTGCGGGCCAGAGCTTCGCGCAAACGTGGCGAAGGCGAGGGTGGCGCGTCCATGATCCGGCACAGCTCTGCGTATTCTGCCGGCGAAACGAGAAGCTGTGTTTCTTCACGAACGACGCGCTCGGCCTCCTGCAAAGAAGCTTGCAGCACAAACTGGCTGACGTTCATATGACGCGCTTTGGCCGCTTGAGCCAACACTGTCTTCTGGCTGGGATTGGTGCGGATGGAGAGGCGCTCCTCTTTGGATCCTTTGAGGTTCTTGGCCACTAAATTGGGCATAGCTGCCTCCTTTGTCATTCTTCTGATTATGAATTATTGTACTCCCATTGTCCACCCAATTTTTCAAAGTGAGCAACAGGCCTGTCGACTCTCGTGTTGCGCGAACAGACAAAGCAAAAAGTCGCACGATCTTGCAATCGTGCGACTTTTTGCTTTGTCTGTTTCAGCCTGTGGCGGCTGAGATCGTGACTGTGGCAATGTTGCTGGTCTGATTGTTGTTGATGCGATAAGTGAAGGTAAAAGTTTGCGCGCCGCGTTTGTTGGTAATGAAGGTGAATGAACCATCAGATCGCAACGACAAGTAAGCGCCTTTGGGTTTGCTGACCAGGACAACGCGCACTGCTCGATTGGGATTGAACTGGTCGTTGGCCAGAACGCCGGGTGCGGGAACGATGAGCACGCCTTGCCGTGTGCTATGGTTGCGTGGGTTGGCGTTGTAGAGGTAGAAGTTGTCGTTGGCTTGCGGCGCACCGTTTACATCACGAACGTTGAGGCTGAAGGATACGAGTCCGGAATCGCTATGCCCATCGTTCACCTTGAAGACGAAGAGGTCCTGACCGCTAAAACCGGGATTGGGTGTGTAAATCACGTTGGGACCGGTGCCACTGAGAGTGCCATTCTGCGGCTGATCCACAATAATATAGGTTAACGGGTCGTTCTCGGGATCCGTAGCGGAAAGCGTCAGCGGTGTGGACGTGTTGGCATCCACCGTAACGTATTTAGGAAAAGCAACAGGGGGCTGGTTGACGGGTTGCTGTCCATCGAATTCGTCAGCGCCGATATCGACGACCGCCGTGCCGTTCCCGTCACCGTCGAGAGGCCGAACTGTTCCCTTGTAATCGTTGGACGGTGCGCCCACATTGCTGCCGGCATCGATGGCGGGTGAGTTCCCAGGTAATCGGAAGTCGGTCGTTTGAGCGGCGAAGCCGGGATCGGCGGAAATGTTTCCGTTCAACCCTGTCAGATCGCTGGTGCCAACGTAGTTTGCTCCGTTTCCGAAGACGAGATTATGATCCCACGGAGGCGTATCGGCGCTGCTGGAAAGGAACGCCAATTCCAACCCGATGCCGTTCCCGACGATCAGGTTGTTACGGTAGATGTGGCTCGCTGTCGAAATGCGCGCGTCCACATAGATTCCCACGGCGTTGCGCACGATGGTGTTGTTGACGACTTCGGGGTGGGCGCTTTGCGGCACGGTAATGTTGAGGGCACGGTAATGTTGAGGGCGCGACAGTCGTTGTCATAGAAAAGGTTGTTGATGATACGAGGCGAAGAGAAATTGATAAGACCTATTGTGCCGGTGAGATACTGCGTATCGCCACCTGCCGAGTTGAAGCGAAAAACATTTCGCTCGATGATTGGCGAAGCGTTATTTACCGCAATCGCCGCTCCAAAGCCACCGCTAAACTGCAAGTTCCTTTCGAAGATATTGCCCTTGATCAAGGTGCCTTCTCCATGGACAGCCATGCCGCCTCCAAAGTAGTTTGCGCCACCAGTGACGGTGAAACCAACCAGAGCAGCGCTTGGACCGATGTCTACAGCTGTTCCGCCGTTGCCCTGGATGGTGGTGACCTCGGGGCCTTCGGTGCTCTCGATGCGCAGGTCTTTGCCCTGAAATTGCAGGCTGCCAACATAGCTTCCCGGAGAGACGCGAATAACGTCCCCGGGTGATGCGGCATTTACAGCTGCCTGGACCGTAGGCTGTTCCGCCGGTACGTTGATCTCGGCGGCAAAAATGGGCTTGGCAACGGCCAGACATACGAAGGACGCCAGTGCCGCAGTGCGCCTGGCATAACGTATAAAGGACAAATGATCGCTCCTTGTTGTGTTCTTTGAGTTGTGCCCCTCTGACATAAACGAATATGAATCTGGAGGCGCACTGCACCTATAGTATAGGCTCGTGTAAGCATAGCATAAGACCTTATTTTCGGATCTACGGCACACTTGCCACAAGTGCATTCAAAGTCTTTTATCCTGCTTTGTTGCGCGTGTCCGGTGGATTGAAAGTCACCGGGCGCATCGTCTATCAATGGCGCCAGCCCCGCGTTGTTGCTTATGCCCTCGATCATATGAACGAGGGCATAAGCATACTGCAGGCGAAAGGCCCTGCAGCTTTTGGCCGATCCAGGCAGCAGTAGCGGCGATTGCGGTTTCTTTAGGCGTCGGCTTCGATTGCCTCAATCTCGCCGGTTCGCTTGGCGGCGCGCTCGTTTCAAATCGCCTGCGCTTCGTGCAGGACGAGGGAGTGTTCGACGAGGGCGTCAGCACGCTCAGGCATCCTGACCCTCAATCGAGGCGATGCAGCCCAACTCATCAAAAGCCGGAGAATTGACCGCCGTCGAAACCTCGTGCATCGCCATTTCTGCGTCGGGATAAGAGCGCAACATTTGAAGCAAAAACGGCACGTCATCGCGGTCGTTATCAGCCACATCGAGCCAGCGCGCTTCATCGTCACGCCGCAAAATGGCCGGCATTTGGTTGTGAATCTGGCTCATTAAGGCGTTCGGCGCGGTCGTGATAATGGTGCAAGTGCGCAACGGTGAACCATCGGGCGCAATCCATTTTAAAACAGCCGTATAATTATGAGTTCTGCTGCAGCGCGACCTTGATGCGCGTCATATTAATAAATGCTGAATGAAAGGAAAACGTTATTATGGTTTTGAATCGTTTCTTCCGCTACTTTTCAAAGAATAAGTCAGCCGACATTCCGTCGCTTTATCCCGATCTCGATCCGCTTCAACTCGAACAGTTTCTCACGGACTCAGACTACGCCCACATAAAGTCATTCGACAATGTTTACGTTCTGCCGTTTTTTAGTCGAAAGAGTGAGCCAACGCAAAGTTGTTTCGGTCTCGGCCTTTCCCGACTCATGATTCGCAATCTGATGCTATTGCATGATGTCAGTATTCATGGGCCAGAGGACACGCCGCAGGTGCCGTGCGAGGCGATTCATGCTGTGGCTGAGACTCATCCGCGATCATGCTATGTAACCGGCATCGCTAATTTCGGTTCAGACGGCTATTCGCTACAGGTTGAGGCCCAACGTCCGGGCCAACCAGTCAAGAACGCGTCGGTCCACCATGAGGACTTCAAGGCGTTTCTGCGCGACTGCACTTCCTCAATTGCCCAACTCCTCGGAAGCACAGTCGATGCCAGCATCGCCAATGCGTGGGAAGTGGCTCAGCCGCGTGACGTGAACTCGCTCGTTCAACTCGGCAAGATTCATCTCAATTTCCAGCACGAACAAATGGTCGAGCGTGGCCGGGCAGCCCTGAAATTACTTGAAGTCGATCCCGATTTTGTTACTGCGCTGTGGGACTTCGACGAGGAACTACCGGGAGCCAGGCAGGAATACTTTTCGGCACTGAAACGCGATCCCTACAATGCCCAGCTTTGTTTTCTGACGTTTTGCACGATCTGGAACTCGAAGGGCCCGCAGCCGGAGGCGCTGCAATTTTGCCGGAGGGCGATCAAACTTTCACCAGGCCACGGCAAGGCTCATATGTGTGCTCCCCACGCCGCGCAGCAGCCGCAAAAGATGTTGCGGCACTCAGAACTGGGTTATCGCTTGCTGCCGGGCAACTCGTTCGCGGTCAACAATTACACAATTGCCCTGACTCGGACGAACGCCCCAGCGACTCAACGGATTGAGCTTGCCGAAGAGGGTATCGCGGCGGACCCGCGTGACCCCGGTAATTATCTGAGGCTCATCGAGCTCTGCACCAGCCTGGGCAATCACCAATTCGCTCTTGCGACTGCCGAGCGGCTCCAAAAGCTGTATGAGCCGCAAATAGACGAGCGAGCGCTCTACTGTCTGCGCCAAAACCCCAGGATGGCCAAGTTGATCGACTCGGGCAGCTACGACCCGGCGGCGGCGAACCGTCAGCGTATCGCGGAACTTCGACAGCGTGTTTAAAAGTGATGACCGAAAGAAAGTTCCAGCGCGTTCCTTGTCGCCGCGCTTTTTGCTGTGAGGATTACGACGAAGGCTCGGCTATGGCTTTTTCGACGACGAGCGTGCTTAAATAGCTGGCTGCATATTGCGAAGCGGGAAAAAGTTGATTTCCGACGCGCCAGCGAATGAACGCATCGGCTCCGGGCGAGGCCACGTAAAAGCCTTCGGGCGTGTAAGCAATCCACTGGGGCAGTTTGGTTTGACGTATGTCATAAAGTCCCACATACCCGTCGTCTTGGCTGCCCTTCAACACCCAGAGCGTCGCCAGCAATCGAGTACTCGATGTGTCCCAAAATTTAGTGGTTCCATCCATTGAAGTTGAAACCAGACGTGTGCCGCGAGGCGACCAGGCCAAAGCGGTCACGCGTTCCGGATGGGCTTGGATAACGCGTCGTTGTCCTGTCTTCAAATCAAAGAGTGAGACGTTTCCTTGATCGTCGCCCATCGCCAACAATTGGCTATTGGGCGAAAAACTTGTGGCGTGTGTTTCGGTTGGCGCAATGTCAAAAGTTTGAACAGCTTTGCCGGTCGTGGTGTCCCAGAGACGCAGTTGGCGTTGTTGCTTTGCGGAGTAACGAATGCCAGCGACCTGCTTTGCATTTGGTGAAAGCGCGAGGAGTTGTACTCCTTCGGGGCGCGTCGCACCTTTGGCTTCTTCCTCCTCAATGGGGCGCGCTTCGCGTTCGACGTTGATGGTGGAGAGCAGCGCGCCGTCCGCTGTCCAGCATTTGATTTGCGCCTTCTGACTTTGAGCCGTTGTCACTGTCTTGCTGTTGTGGCTCCATCTCAGGGCGCTGATGCTATCCCATTCTTCACCCAACCGTGCCTGAATCTTGCCGTCAGTGGTTGAAAGAATGGTTGTACGGAAGGGAAAGTCGGAAAAAATGGCGAACGAGCCTGATGCAGAACCGGTAGCGGCGAGGTTTTTTCCATCTGGTGAAAGGATGAGCGCGCCAATTGCGCCGGAACTGCTGGCCTTTTTTTCGTACCATATTTTAGGATCGTCCAGCCGCCAAAATTCGATGTCGCCCGAGCCATTGATGTCGACCCGGCTCCCGGTGAAGAGGCGCGTACCGTCGGCGTCGAAAGTCACCGCACCGATCATGCCGCCCATTACGGCCAGTGGATGTTGCAGCTTGAAGGGCTTGACATTCCAAACATAGGAAGTGCCGACGTTAGTTCCCACAGCAAAGCGTTTCCCGTCTCGTGAAAAGGCCGCTGACAAAAGTCGGCTAACCAAAGCATCCCATTGTTGCAGGATTTTCCCATCGCTGATCTGCACCAGGCGCGTGCTGCTAAAGCCAGCGATCACCGGTGTTTTGCCATTGCGCGCGAAAGCGTTGTCGTTAATTTGTTCTGAGGGGTAAAGCCGCATTGAGCGCAGCATTTTGAGGTTTGGCAGACTGTACAGGTCGGCGCCAACAGCGACGCTCTGACCATCCGGCGCGAAAGCTATGGCTGAACTCAGATGTTCCACTTTGGTTGTCGTCAGCAACGAGCCGGTGGCGTTGCGCAGTTCCAGGGTGTTGTTGGCGCTCTCGCTGCTTCGTGTCACTAAGAAAGTGTTGCCATCTGGCGCATACTGCACGCTGTAAATGTGGGCGTCTTTATCAATCAAGGTGCTTTCTGTGACGCCGCTTTGAGCATTTATGAGTTGTAGCTTTTGCCATCCTCCAGTAATCAGGTGATTTCCATCGGGCGAAAGAGATGTCAGGGAGTTGCTGTTCAAAGGCGGCAAGCTGCGCAAGGTTTTACCGGTGTCGTCAAAGAACTGGAGCTTGTTTTGTCCGTTGATGACGATAGTCTTGTTGTCTTGCGAGAAAACTGGTGTCCGAATTGCATCTGCCTTGATGAGCGTGCGCCCTGTTCCTGTTTCCAAGTTCCATAAACGTATTTGACCCCAAATATCACTACTTAAAAGCGTTTTGCCATCGCTCGAAAAATTGAGATGGCGCAAATTGTTCTGATGGTTTTCCAGAACACGGATTAGTTCACTGCTGCTGCTATCCCAGAGTCGAATCGCACCGCTAAAGTCGCCCGTTGCCACTGTTTTCCCATCTGGTGAAAGAGCGACCGCTTGCACAAAGCCACCGGTTCCTTTCTGAATCACGAGTTCCGGCTTTGTGTTGGTGGCTACTGCTGTTGATGTGGGGTTTATTGTGTTTGCTAATTTGGATTCAGTGGATGTTTGCGCAATAGATGGCTGGCTGCTTGTGCTCCACAAAGCGGTTCCGATAGCCGTTCCCAAGACCACTTTCTTTGTGTTGGATTGCGGCTGTTTTTTCATTCTGAATCCTGTTGCAGAGACTCGCGCATCACTTGGCGGCGCATGGCGGCAAAGGCGGCGGATTCCTTGCCTTCCTTGTCGAGAGAGGCAGTGTCATCGTAATTACCTGCGCGTATTTCGACACCTCTTTCTTTAGCGTTATAGGCTTGGCTCTCGTCGCGCACAAAGGCGGCAATTTGGCTGTGTCATATCTTTTCTCATCGGTATAGTTCTTCTACCTACATTGTCAACTGAGTTGTCAACGCCTGCTCCACAGCCTGACGATAAGACAGAAGCGTTCGCGGCAGAAGCGAGCGTATGGGCTTGGGATCACCGCTCGCATCAGCCTTCAGGCTGTCCAGAAATCCCTTGAGCGATCCTTTTGGCAAGTGGCCTGCCCGTTCCATAACCGGAGCGAGCACGCCCAGGAGCGCAAGAGGAATCTGGAGCTTGAGGGGAGGGCGTCGACCGAGGATTTCCGCGTTGGCATCGATCATTTGGCTTTTTGTCAGAACGTCGTCGTTGCCCACATCGTAGCATTGCCCATACGCACGTGAATCATCGAGCACGCTCACGAGATAGTAGATCAGGTCATCGACAGCGATGGTGCGCATCTTCTGCCCGCCGCCCAGGAAAACGGCGACCGGCTTTTTGGCCTGGCTCGCCAGCATCTCGAAACCACGGCCACCCGCGCCAACGATCATACCTGGTCGAATAACCGTCACATCCAGGCCGCTACCCAGCAGAAACTGTTCCCCTCGCCAGCGCTCGCGCAGCCATTCGCTCGACGCATCAGCCGCGATCCCAAGGGATGTGACGTAGATCAGGCGACGCACGCCCTGCGCCTGGCAGCCCGTGACGATGTTCTGTAACCCGTTCAACTCGACCGCCATGAAGCGTTGTTTCGCTCCGCCCGCCGGTTGGGGTGAAAGCGTGTGTATAGCAATGTAGACCGCTGCGACGGATTCCAGAGCTTGCTTCATGGACACAGGATCAGAAACGTCACCTTTGACAATCTCGCAGCCAATCGTCGCCAAATCCCCGATCTTAGCCGGGTCGCGCGCCACACAGCGGACGGTGTATCCGCCTGTCAGCAGTGCTTGGGCAATGCGCCGCCCGAGAAAGCCCGACGCGCCGACAATCAGAACTCTTCTCATAAATTGCCCTTCTTCATCGGAGACTGGCCGACACCGGAGACTGGCCGACACGCTCCGTTCAAGCACGCTCCGTTCAGGTTCCAAAATAACTTGGGCGGTCGAGATCGGCGATGAGGCCAGGCTGCGTCGGCTGCCATCCCAATTGTTGCTGAGTCCGAGTACTCGATGCCGGAGCGTCGACACCAAGGAAGTGCCCAAGGAAGCCGAAATGCTCCATGGCCTCCTCCGGGGATTTGCTGACCATTGGCAAGTTCAGGCGCCTGCCGATGACCTCGGCGATCTCCCGAACCGGCACGCCCTCGTCGGCGACCCCATGATACCTGGCGCCTGCCTCACCTTTCTCCAGCGCCAGCCGGTAGAGATGCGCCGCATCCAGCCGATGCACCGCTGGCCAGTGATTCAGCCCATCGCCGATATACGCCGAAACGCCCTTTTGACGCGCCACATTGATGACAATTGGAACAAAGCCGTGATCGCCGTCGCCATGCACCGACGGCGGGAGGCGCACCAGAGACACGCGCACGCCACGCGACGCCAGCGAAAGCGCCAACTCTTCCGATGCGGCGCGCGGAAACGAGCCGGGGCCGACATCGGGTACGGTTTCTTCGGTGGCGAGGCGACCCGGCGAAAGGATCAAGGTTCCAGAGGTCACGACAAACGGGCGATCAGACCCCGCGAGCGTGTCGCCGATTGCCTCAATCGCTCCGCGATCCGTCGCGCTGGCCGCCGCAAAGTCCACGAAGTCGTGAATAAAGGCGGTGTGGATCACGCCATCCGACGCTGCAGCGCCACTCCGCAGACTATCGAGATCTTCGAGCGAACCGCGATGCACTTCGGCGCCCGCGGTGGCCAGCGAGTTGGCGCTCTCATCCGAACGGGCGAGGCCCAGCACTTGATGACCCGCGCCGAGCAGTTCTTGAACAATGGCGGAACCGATGAAGCCTGTGGCTCCAGTTACAAAAATACGCATGATAAAGTTCTCCTTGATCTTGAGGGAGCAGCCATCTTTGGTTGTATGTGGTTGACAATCCCCAATTTACGACAAGACTGCGGGTTTGAGCACTTCTTCGCACCACTGCCGAAAACTTGTTGGCGTGGTGTTTTCGGGCGTTCGCGGCTCGGCGTTGTCGAGGCCGTTGTTCTTGGCGACCATCATCTCGACATAGCCTTCCGCAAACGCCTGCGACATTCCGCTCTCCAGAAGGCGGGCCTTGAGGGCGTCGAAAGGGATTTGTTGGTAGCGCACCGGCTTGTCCAGCACCTCCGACATGATTTGCGCCATGTCGTTGGAAGACAAGTCTTCGGGGCCAAGAACCGCGACGTGACCTTGTCCGCTCCAGGAAGAATCGAGCAGCAGCTTCGCGGCAGTCGCGGCGATGTCGCGTGTGGCGCACGTCGGAACCGCTTTGTCCCCGTCAAAGGGCGCGAAAAACATTCCCTGATGCTTGATCGAATCGACCTGGCGCAACAGATTATCTATGAACCCGGGCAGCGCCAACGCCCGAAAGTTGGCGCCCGTGCCCGCCAGCAGATCGTCCATCGCCAGCGACGCTGTGACTATTCCGGCTTGTCCGGCCAGTGCCGACCCGCGACCAAGGTTTGAAACCCCAACAACCCGTTTCACGCCTTGGCTTTGGATGGCATCGCAAGCTGGTCGGGTGAAATCCACATAAGCGGCTTCAAGGCTTGGAGTGTGCGGAGCCGGGGGCGCGAGCCAGAACACGGCGTCGGCACCGGCAAACGCCCGGTTCACAACTTCGGCGTCGCCGTGCGATCCCTGCACGACTTCGACACGCTCGCGCGTGTTCGCGGGAATGCGCGACGGGTCGCGGGCGATTATGCGAACAGCCTCGCCGCTTTGGAGAACGTTTTCGAGCACCTGATGGCCAATTCTGCCCGTAGGCGAGGTGATGATAATCATAAAATCTCCTAAACCTCAAGTGCCTCATCAATCAAGCGTGCGAGAATCAAGTGTGCAAGTGAGGCAAACTGCAAATTACAAATGAATGCCTCCCGACTGAATGCCTCCCGAAATGCCTCCTGACACGTCGATGTGTTAGCCATTAATCCAACGACTGTGTTCGGTCGCTTTAGCGGTGTTCAATCAAATCGTTCTGGTCATAGCGCACTTTGGGCAAATCGCCGTATTTGTCGTCCGAGCTGCGATAGCCAGCGGTCGCAATCACAGTTGCGCTGTAACCTTCGACGCTCAAAATCTCATCGAACTTGGAGCCGACAAAACCTTCCATCGGGCAGGCATCGACACCAAGCAAAGCCGCCGACACCAGGAACTGGCCAAGCGCGATGTAAACCTGGCGCTTGTTCCACTGCAGCATATCGTCGGGCGTCATGTGCGAGATCGCGCCGCCGATCATGCCCGCGTAGCCATCGAGCGATTCCTGCGGCATGTGGCGAATTTCTCCGGTCGCCGTCATCAGTTTCTGCACGTCTTCGTCGCCCAAGGCGTTCTTGGCAAAAAACACCACAAGGTGCGAGCACGAAGTAACTGAAGGCTGATTCCAGGCGTGCGGCAACAGTTCCGCTTTCAAAGCCTCGTCGGTGACAACCACGAACTTCCAGGGTTGCAAACCGAAGCTCGAAGGCGACAAAATCAGCGCTTTTTCGAGCGTCTGCCACGTCGCGTCATCGATTTTGCGAGTATCGTCGAACAATTTGACCGCGTAACGCGCGTTGAGGGCATCAAGCAGAGCGTCGAAGTTGAGAGTGGATGCGAGTGTATTGGACATGATGTTACTGGTCTCCGAATTAAAGAATTGAAATGACACACGGCAGGCTGGATTCACCAGGCAAGCAGTTCGCCCAGATACGAAAAGGTGCCGTTTGGCCCGTCGTTGGGGATGGTGGCGAGTTCGACGCTTGTTTTGGCGCCTTCTTCGAGCGTCAAATCGCCATGGGGGTTGAGGTCGGTTTTGACGCTGCCAGGATGGATCGCGTTGGCGCGATGCGGTGTGTTTTGCCACTGACTCGCATATTGAACCGTCATCATATTGAGCGCGGCTTTGCTCGACGCATAGGCGACAAATTTGTAGTTCTTCATCGGCCCCTCGAAGTCGGCCTGAGCCTCCAAAGACCCTCCAATCGAGGACACGTTGACCAGTCGCGCTGCCTGGGATTTCTCCAGCAGAGGCCAAAAGGCGCGGGTGACTTCGTGAACGCCAAAAACATTGAGGTCGAAAGTCTCGCGTAACGCCGAGGTCGGCACGGTCGAGGGCAGTGTCATGTCCTCTTTCACGGCAAGGCCCGCGTTGTTGACCAAAACATCGAGATGGCCGAATTTCGCTTCGACTTCACCTTTAGCGCGTTCAATGGAATTCACGTCTGTCGGATTGATGTGCAGAAAATGTGCGTCAAGTCCGGCCGATTTGAGTTCGCTGGCAGCTTCTCGTCCGCGCGCTTCATCGCGCGCGCCGATGAGCACGGTGAACCCGTGATCGCGCGCGAGTTGACGGGCGGTTTCGAGTCCGATACCTTTGTTGGCGCCGGTAATGAGTGCGATTTTATTCATGGTTTTTCCTTTGCGTTTGGAGCCTCACCAGAGCGTCCCAATGACTTGTACTCCAGCAGGCGGTTTCTTCCTGTAAGCCGTTACAAGGTGTAATCCGTCAACAGGGCGTTCCTCAGACACGATGATGTTCGAGTACTCGATTGACTGGCTTCCAGTGAAAGTCGTCAACATGACGTTTCTCAGGATTCGGAGGAAACAGTCACCAGCAATTTGCCTCTGGAACCACCATGATCCAATTGAACTTGCGCCTCGCCAACCTGCTCTAACGAAAAGCGCCCGGAGATCGTGAGGCGGAGATGCCCATCGTCCAACATTCTCGCCACGCGCCCCAAATCGTCACGGGTTGATTGTGCCATGGCAAAAAGGCCTCGCTGTCCGGGTGAACGCGAGAGAGCGAGGTTCGGCTGCCCCGCAGCCAGCACGAGCATCCCGTCCGGTTTCAAAGCAGCCCAAGAACTCTCCTCGGCTTTGCCACCCGCGAGGTCGAACACCAAATCCATCTGACCCGTCAGTTCTTGGAGCTGATCCGTGTTGTAGTCGATGGCTACGTCGGCACCCAACTCCCGAAGGAATTCTGTGTTTTTGCCGGATGCGGTCGCGTAGACGGTCGCACCGAGCCGATGGGCGAACTGGACGGCGAAGTGGCCAACCCCACCAGACCCTCCCTGAATCAACACGCGCTGACCTGGTTGCATTTCACCCTGAGTTATCAGACCGTGCCAGGCCGTCATCGCTGCCAGAGGAACCGCCCCCGCATCGGCGAGCGGAATGGATTGAGGAGACGCGGCCACTTCGTCCGCGCGAAGACAGACATACTCGGCGAATGTGCCCCGACTATAATTGGCGAGCGTGCCCGGATCTGCCCCGGGAAAGCCATAAACCGCATCGCCGACTTTCCAATCGGTAACACCCAGGCCTAACTCTTCCACAAGACCGCTGGCGTCGAAGCCGAGCAACAGCGGCAGGCGCTCTGCCGGGAACATCTGTGGGATTTCGCCAGCGCGGGCTTTGACATCAACAGGGTTCACACTTGTCCCTGCAATCCGAACGAGCACTTCTCCGGGTTTGGGTGATGGCCGTTCGATCTCTTCCAGGCGAAACTGATCGACTCCTCCAAACTGGGGCAGCATCATCGCCTTCATCTTCTTCGCTGCATTTTTATTTGAGTTCTGTGGCATAGCCAAATCTCCTCTTCTGTGATATTGCGGCTAATGAATCGTGCTTGTCTTATCCAGTACAGAAGTCAGCTCATAAACATCCAGCGCGGCGCGCCATGCCTTCAGGCGGACTTCTAAATGTTTGCGGAATGGCACGATGTCGCTCCATGTGACATCACCACGCGACCGGACCGTCCTCGTCCGAGAAGGTGCCCGTTGGTCCATCCGGGCCGATGAGCGCGAGGCGAACGGCTTCTCGCGCGCCTTCTTCCACGCTGCGTGTGCCGTTGAAGTTGTTGAGAGCCGTCTTCGTGAAACCGGGACACGCCGCGTTGACCTTGATGTTCGTTGACTCAAGCGCGAGGGCAAAAGCGAGCATGACGGCGTGAGACGCCGATTTGGACACCGAATAGTTGCCGAACATCGCGCGGTGCGGGTTCGTGGGATCCGAGTTCAACGTGAGCGAGCCACCTGAGCTTCCGATGTTGACGATGCGCCCCGCTGGCGCTTCGCGCAGGAGCGGCAGCATCGCTTGTGTTACGGCGATGACGCCGAACACGTTCGTCTCGAAGACTGCGCGCACATCTTCTATCGGAGCAGTAGCGAGCGAATTAACGTCGCCCAGGTTCTCGAATTTCCTGCCGGGTCTGCCCGCGTGCGAGATACCCGCGTTGTTCACCAGCACATCGAGTCGCCCGAACTCACCCCGAACGCGCTCGGCTGCGGCGTTGATGGAAGCCTCATCTGTCACGTCGAGTTGAAGGGCGTGGGCATCGACTCCAATGCTCTTCGCGGCTTTCTCCCCATTCTCAAAGTTGCGCGACCCGACGAGCACGGTGAAGCCGTGCGCCGCGAGGTCTTTGGCGATTTGCAGTCCGATTCCTTGGTTGGCCCCGGTAATCAGGGCCACAGGTTTGTCTTGCATTGTGATTTCCTCAACTATTCGAGTACTCGACTCTGACCCTGGGGTCACATTTTTCGTTTGTGTTGCAATGGGAATTCCTTAAATAGAGCCGCGTTTTACAAATGGATTCCGCCTGCCACTTCGATGCGCTGGCCGTTGATCCAGCGCATCTCGTCTGACAAGAGCGAGGCCACCACACCGCCGATGTCGTCGGGCTGCCCGACGCGCCCCAGCGCCGTCTGCCCCGCGATCTGCTGGTTCAATTCTTTGTTGTCGCGCACATGACCCCCGCCGAAGTCGGTCTCGATGGCGCCCGGCGCGACCACGTTGACCGCGATGCCGCGCGACCCCAGCTCTTTGGCGAGATAACGCGAAAGCACTTCGACCGCGCCTTTCATCGACGCATAGGTGCTGGAACCAGGGTAGGAAAAGCGCGCCAAACCCGATGATATGTTGATGATGCGCCCGCCATCCGCCATCAGCGGCAATAGCTTCTGTGTCAGGAAAAACACGCCTTTGAAGTGAATGTCCACCATCTGGTCGAACTGTTCTTCAGTTGTTTCGGCAAAGGGTGCATAAAAGCCGACGCCCGCGTTGTTGACCAGAAAGTCGAAGCTGTCGCGTCCCCACGTCGCTTGCAGTGCTTCTTTGACTTGATTTGCGAACGCGTCAAAGGTGCGGCTTTGCGATACGTCGAGTTGCAGCGCGACGGCTTTACGTCCCATCGCTTCGATTTGCGCCACAACAGCCTGCGCTTCGTCTTCTTTCGAGTGGTAAGTCAAGATGACATCCCGCTCTCTGGCCGCTAATTGCAGCGCCATGTCCCGGCCCAGCCCGCGACTTCCACCTGTTACAATGGCGATTTTCATGTTTTGTTTCCTCCATCTCCCCTTGGGGATCGTGTTAGTATACGATACGCATCGTATCTATTGTCAAGAGTCGAGTATAATCTTTGCGGCGCCAAAACGTGTCAGCCTTTGGGAGGTGAAGATGAGCGAGGTAGAAGACCAAAAGAAGCGTGGTGGAAGGCCGCGCAATCGGGATACGACAGCGGCTATTTTGTCGGCGTCGCTCGACTTAATGGAAGAAGTGGGCTTCAAGGCGGTGACGATGGAAGGTATCGCGGTGCGGGCGGGTGTCACGAAAACGACGGTTTACCGCCGTTGGCCAAACGCCTGGGCGATTGCCCTGGATGCGTTTCTTCAAGAGATCGCGCCCGTCCTGGAAATCGCGCCACAGGCGACTTTGCGTGCAACGGTAAGCGCAGATATGAAGGCGCTGGCGGCGGCTTTTCGTGGCCGGCCTGGGCGAGTTTTTGCGCCGCTTCTGGGTGTGGCGCAATTCAACTCCGAACTGCGCGAAGCCTTATGGGATCGCTACATCGCGCCCCGCCGCGCTCAGGTACAGGCGGTCTTTCTCACAGCAGAGCAAGCCGATGAAGTGCGCCCGGAATTGGAGGCCGACACGGTGATCGATGCCCTTTATGGGAGTTTGGTCTACAAGCTTCTGGTACCGCACGGCGCGTTGTCAGACGAGTATGTGGACGCGCTTGTGGCGTGTGTTTTTGAAGGTGTTACGCCCAAGTCGTAACTCTCGTCAAAGAACTGCTGTGACCAAGATAAACTTGATTTCACCACCTGTAAAACAAAGGAGGCTTTTACACTGGCAGAGAGGGAGCGAGGAATATAATAGAAGTCAGCAAGGTTTCATCAATATCGAGTACTCGATTGCAACAAAGTGTGGTTATCAACCAGTAAGTTATGATGACGAAACATAATTGGAAAGGCTCCTGGCGGCCCGACGCTTTCATCATGCTGACCAAAAGTCTGCGGACTTCGGGGTTCCTGTGGGCTCTTCCGCCCGAAGATTTAAAAACTTTTTTACTGCTTTTGGCATTTATCACTCCAGAGGGCCGTTGCGCAGTCGACGTCCTACCAATGGCCTCAGCGTTACATTTATCGCCGTCGAAAGCGCAAGTTCAGTTGGAAAGGTTGCGGGCTTTGCGATGGAAGGGACAGCCCGTCGTTCTTTCCCACCATGCCGATAGCGGTCTGGAAATCTTTGGACTCGCGCCTGGTTTTCTGCCGGTCAACGAAGAGGAAACCAAGCCTAAAGCTCTCGAAGTTTTGAAAACCGTGCCGCGCGACATCGTTATCGAGTACTCGCGGCGTAGATATGGGCGACCGCGCGCCGAAGTCGAGCGCCAGATCGCAGAACTTAACAACTGGGACTTGCCGCAGGAAACAGCCGCAACGCTGGAAACCCTTCACTGGAAACCCTTCAATCGAAGAACCCTGCTCTGGCAAACTCCCAGCGAACCCTCGTGCGAAGGCAATTGCTGCGCGCTGGTCTTTTGTCGGAACAAGCCGACGAACTCCTGGCTCAGTTCGATCTGGTGCGCATTCAACGTCAATTGATGTGGCTGCCCCAGCGCGCCGTGCGCAATTGCGAAATCGAGCAGATGAAAGCCTGGCAAAAGCAGTGGGGTTACTAAACGCCAACCAACGGTCCACTCCCTCCTTCAATTCTTTTGCAGTTCGCAAAAAGCCCGCAGCTATGAAACTGCGGGCTTTTTGTTCTGCCTCCCCGAATTGTCACTGCCGCGTTCTAATTATGGGAATGGCTTTGCGGGGCGTTCTCCAACGGCGCCTGTTGAGCGCCCACGTCGCCGTGCCGCACCAGCTTCATGCCGCAAATCGAGCAATTCGCCGCAGGATCGGTGCTTGTAATCCACGGGTGCATCGGGCACTCATAAAGAGGTTTGCCTTCGGGATCAACGGCCTTCGAGCCCTCATCACGCCCGCCGAAGAAAAACCACAGCGTGAAGGCGATGAGCACCAGGCCGATAACGACCACGAAAATTTCTGCCGTATCCATCTTTAGCTCCTTTCGATTTTGAAGCCGCGCAAACGCAGAGCATTGGTGAGGACGCTCACGCTGGATAACGCCATCGCCAGCGACGCCAGAATCGGGCTGAGCAAGTGGCCGGTCAACGGATACAGCAAACCTGCCGCAATCGGGATTCCCAGCACGTTGTAGAAGAAAGCGAAGAACAAGTTTTGCTTGATGTTGCGCACGGTGGCTTTGGACAGCGCAATGCTGGAGGCCACGCCGTTCAGGTTGCCGCGCACCAGCGTGATGTCAGCGGCTTCGATGGCCACGTCGGTTCCGCTGCCCATCGCAATGCCGACATCGGCCTGCGCCAGAGCGGGCGCGTCGTTGAGGCCGTCGCCAACCATCGCTACGATCTTGCCCTCGCTTTGCAAACGCTTGATTTCCGCGCTTTTGCCATCCGGCAGCACTTCTGCGAGTACTCGATCAACCCCGACCTGGCGCGCAATCGCTTCCGCCGTCGCCTGGTTGTCGCCCGTCATCATCACAACTTCCAGTCCCAGCGCGTGCAGTTTCCTAATCGCGTGGCGCGACGATTCCTTGATCGGATCGGCCACAGCAAGGATTGCGGCAAATTTGCCATCAACCGCTAAGAAGATCGGCGTTTTCGCATCGCGCGCCAGTTCTTGCGCGGCAACTTCATCAATGGATATGGCATCAATGGATATGGCACGGTCGCGCATCAGTTTGGCGTTGCCAACGAGTACGCGATGTCCGTCGACAGTGGCTTCCAGACCGTGTCCCGCAATGGCGTCGAAGCCTTGCGGCTGCGAAAGTGCCAAGCCTTTTTCCTGAGCCGACCTGACCATCGCCTCGCCCAAAGGATGCTCGCTGCCACGTTCGGCGGAAGCGGCCAGGCGCAAAACTTCGCCGCTCTCGAAGCCGTTATGCGGCACAATATCGGTGACTTTTGGCTGGCCTTCGGTGATCGTGCCGGTTTTGTCGAGCACAATTGTGTTCAGTTTGTGCGCCGTTTCCAGCGCCTCGCCGCCTTTGATGAGAATGCCAGCTTGCGCGCCGCGTCCAGTGCCGACCATGATCGCAGTCGGCGTCGCTAATCCCAGCGCGCACGGACACGCGATAATCAGCACGGAAACGAAAGTTAAAAGCGCCATCGCGAGACGCGTGTCGACGGGCGCGGCCACGAACCAGATCATAAAAGTGGCGATGGCGATGCAAATGACAATCGGCACAAAAATGCCGGAAATGCGGTCGGCCAGCCTTTGAATCGGCGCTTTGGAACCTTGCGCATCAACCACCAATCGCACGATCTGCTGCAAAGCCGTATCACTACCGACTTTAGTGGCGCGCAAGCGAAAAGCGCCGGTGCCGTTCAGCGTCGCGCCGAAAACCGTGTCGCCCGCTTTCTTTTCGATAGGCAAAGGTTCGCCGGTCAGCATGCTTTCGTTGACCGAAGACGAACCGTCCACCACTTCGCCATCGACCGGCACTTTTTCACCGGGACGCACCAGAACGACATCGCCCATTTGCACTTGCTCAATCGGGATGTCCTGTTCAGTTCCATTTCTTTCCACGCGCGCAGTTTTGGCCTGCAACCCCATCAAGGCACGAATGGCGCTGCCAGTTTGGGCGCGAGCGCGGGCTTCCAACAAACGTCCCATCAAAATCAAGGTCACAACGATGGCCGCGACTTCATAATAAACACCGACTGGCGCGTTCATGGACGACATTGGCGGCATGACGCCCGAGGATCGAGTACTCGATGCGACTGCCGCGACATGAAACCACTGCGGCGCAACAGTCACAGCCAAGCTGTAAAGATAGGCCGACAAAGTGCCGATAGAAACGAGCGTATTCATATCGGCGGCGCGGTGTTTGGCCGCCATCCACGCGCCGCTGAAAAACTCGCGTCCCGCCCAGAATAAAACCGGTGTCGTCAAAACGAGTTCAAGCCAGGTGCGGCCAGAGAAATTGAGCGCCTCTTCCCAACGGGGAACCAGATGTCCCGCCATCGCCAAAAAAGCCACGGGAATTGTCAGCGCCAACGCGAAGAGAAACTTTTGTTTTTGGGCGCGATATTCCGCAGCGCGCGCTTTGGTTTCGGTGTTGCGGGTTTCTTCCGAGGTGGCGGCAGTAGAAAGTCCGTCAGCGGGAGGCGATGAGGCAACGATAGCATCGTAACCCGCCTTTTTAATGACATCGCGCAAAGCCACAGGGTTGGTGACCTGGGAATCATAATGCACTGTCGCGCGCGTGGTAGCGAAATTGACGTTGGCTTCTTCCACGCCGCGCGCGCGACCGAGCGCCTTCTCGATGCGCGTCGCGCACGCCGCGCAATGCATTCCGAGCAATGGCAAATCGGCGCATTCGCGGGCAAGGCTGCGGGCAGGCTGCGGGTCGGCGGCGAGATTTTCAGATCGGGCGTTCGCGTCCGGTTTAGAGACGACCGAAGATTCTTCTGCAATGTCGCCTTCATGCGCTGTGTTAGACAACTTGCCCACGAATCGCGCCGCATCGGCATCGAACTTTTGCAGGCAATCTTTCGAGCAAAAGAAGAGCGTCGCGCCCTGGTAGCTGCGCGTTCCTGCCGCTTCGCTCGGATCAATGGTCATTCCGCAAACCGGATCAATGACCCGGGTTGGCGGCGTGTGGATGGAAGTGGTCATATTCTGCCTTGGTTTACTTTTCAACCCCATGGAATCGATCACTTGAGGAATCGCGCCAGTGCCGTTTGCACTTCTGCCAGCAACTCTTCCCGCGTCAGGGGTTTGGCGCAATGATGCTGCGCTTCTGTGCCCTGCCCCATGACGCAGGTTTCTAAATGGTTTGTGAGCATCTCAATTCCTACCGCGTCCAGAGCCGAACGCACTGCGGCGATTTGAGCGAGGACATCCAAGCAATAACGGTCTTCAACGACCATGCGATGAATTCCTTCGACTTGCCCGGCGACGCGGTTGAGACGCGACTTTACTTTTTTTCGCGCATCTTCATTCATGGGGGTTTATTACGGCGGCTTGATAACCGGCCTCTGTGACCACTTTCATCAATTGCTGCGGCATGCGGCCGGAATGTTTCACGGTCGCTTGGCACGTTGCCAAATCGACAATGACTTCCTGCGCTCCCGGCAAGTCTTCAAGCGCCCGCTTTACATGCGCAACACAAGCCCCGCAATTCATGCCGGTAACTTTAAGGTGAGTCGTTTGTAGGGTGCTTTGCATCTTTTCTCCCCTTATCCTCCATACCCCTCACGGGTATCTATAGAAAGAATATACAGCCGTAGGGTATATGCGTCAAGGGCGCAGCAAGGCCGAGGGAACAAATTCATCAGTCTTTGCGAATCTTTCAGTTCGCAGCAACAGAGACAGGAGCTTGTTACAAGAAGGGCGCGAGGGCGGTTTTAACTTCCGTCAGAAGTTCTTCTTTGCTCAGAGGCTTAGCGCATTCGTGCTCGCTGCCTGTGCCATGTCCAACGACACAGCAGCGGATGTGATTGGTCAAAAGTTCAACGCCCAAGCTGTCCAGAGCAGCACGCGCAGCAGAGATTTGGTCGAGGATTTCGAGGCAGTAGCGGTCGTCATCCACCATTTTCCGATGCCGTTGAGCTGGCCGGCAATTCGATTGACGCGCGATTTGATTTTTTGGTTTGTTCAGCGTTCATAACGTTGGCATTCAGATTAACAAAACTGGTCTATTGTATGACGATGTAACGAGAACCGCGAAGTTTCTCTTTACACTCTAAAGCACTGTTCCGGAATCGTTTCGGTAGAGAAGATTTCCTTCGAGTACTTCAGAAGAACGGCGCCTCGCCCGTTTTTTCTTCATGTACGAAAACCGTGCCGCTATCGAGTACTCGATAGCGGCACGGTTCACCAACGTTCGTTGAGCAGCTTTGGTTTGGCCTTACTCGCTATAGAAGCCTTGGTTAAAACGTTCCGACAGGATACAAACGCTTGATCGTGTCCAGGGCATCACCCAATCCTGACAGGTTGTCCTGCGTGTCTTGCAAGTTGTTGACGTCGCCCGCTTTGTCCAACAGACCAGCCAACTGCTCGACGTTTTTGACTTGTGTGCCCAAAGCCTTCTGCTTGTCCGCTGGTAAGTTGGCGCGATCCGGCGTCAGTTCTTCCTATAATGGTTAATATTAGGATGTTTCAAAAGGGGTAAATTATACTTCTGAGTATGCTAAAAATCGTCTATGAAAGCGACCTTTCGGACGTGGAATGGGGCTTTTTGAAGCCTCTGGTACCGGGGCCAAAACCCGGTGGTCGCCCTCCGTCTTGGAGTCGGCGTTGTAATGCCGCACGCGGTGCGGTTGCGTGACATAATAGTTGATATGAAATGCAAACTGTTCTTATGGCGCCTGCTTGGTTTGGCGTCACTGCTGCTCGTCACTCTATGTGTTGGTTGCAGAAAGGAACCTATCAAACGTGACTGGAGCCCTCGTGACTGGAGCTCTGGAACGTCAATGAAGGCCGAGCCATTTGCTGTTCAAATCTATCATAATCCATCGTCACTGAAGGGAGTTTCAAATGTTCTCTTGCGGGTCAAGGTCAGTCGCGCAGGCAAACCCGTTTCGAATGCAACAGTTCGGGCTCATATGTGGGGGCTTGACCCGCAAGAGATTAATTTAACCTCAACCGGCGGCAATACTTATGAGGGTGTTGTTGATTTCAGCGACCCAACTTCCTACTGGTATGGGATGATTTTTGTAAGTGCAAATGGGGAAAGAGGCTCAACCTACTGCTTTAGGTTCAAGGTCTATTAAAGCTGCAGCAGCCTAATAGCACCACAACAAGGTGCAGCACCCGACCGCTTTCGATTGTTCCCGGCGATTGCTGTAGAGACTTTTGAAACACCCTCTATAAGCATGTTTCAAAAGGGTAAAGATACACTTTTAAGTATGCAAAAAATGCTCTATGAAAGCGTCTCGCTCGGCGGTTGTTGATCACTCCGCTCCTCATTATTGGGCCGCGAATTTCTGCACAAAGGCTGGGTAACGGTCTCCAACAATCGCGCCGCGCGCGAAGGCTTTGTCAAGCGCGGCCAATTCGTCCGTGCTGAAGCTGATGTCGAGAATCTGAAGATTCTCGGGTAAGCGCGAGCGTCGCTTCATGCCAACCAGCGGAATAATATCGTCGCCACGCGAGAGCAGCCAAGCGACTGCCAGTTGCGCCGACGTATAGCCCTTGTCGTCGGCCATCTCCTTCAGGAACGAGGCCGTTGCGAGATTATGTTCGAGATTTTCGCCCAGCAGTCGTGGCGCTACCAAACGCGTATTGCCACCAACCGGCTCATTCGTAACCGCCCCACTCAAAAGTCCATCTGCCAGCACACGATAAGGAACAACTGCGATGCCCAGTTCCCGCGCCGTTGGCAAAATTTCCGGCTCGATGAAACGAGCCGCCAGAGAGTACTCAATCTCCAGCGCGCTAACGGGATGGACGCTGTGCGCGCGGCGCAGGTGGTCGGCTCCTACCTCGGAAACGCCCAGATAGCGAACTTTACCTTCCTGGATGAGTTCTGCAATCGCGCCAATCGTTTCTTCGTAGGGCACGTTGGGATCGGGACGACACGGTTGATAAAGGTCAATCACGTTCACGCCCAGACGTTGGAGTGAATAGGTGGCAAAATTCTTAATTGAATTCGGTCGGCCTTCGATGCCAAGAAAGGCTCCCGATGGCGACATCATCATGCCACACTTGACGCTAAGGAAGGCTTGCTCCCTCCGTCCCTTGATCGCGCGACCGACTACAGATTCATTATGTCCCATGCCGTAAAAATCGGCTGTATTGAGCAAATTGATTCCGGCGTCCAGAGCGGCTTGGATTGTTGCGATGCTTTCCTCATCATTTCTGGGCTGTTGCATCGACATACCGCCACAGCCGAGACCCAGCGCCGAAACCTGCGGCCCATCTTTGCCAAGATGCTTCATTCTCATCAATGCCTCCGTGTAGACCCTTTGATTTTACCAAAGCCCTTTTGAAACACCCTCATATAGGATCTTTCAAAAGGGTAAAAATACACTCTTTTGAACATGAAAAACACTCTTAATGACAGCGATTTGACGGACGTAGAATGGCGTCCCGCTTCATGGAAGCGTGATTGCGCGGCGATAGTAACACTATGTCAGCTTCAATTGATAGGCTTCTTCTCGCCTGAAAGTTCTTTGAAGTAGGCGCGCAGGGTGAGTGGTTCGCGGTTCAAAATGGCGCGTAACGTAAGCGCGTTTCCTAATAGGCCGTGATTGTCATACCACTGAAACATCCGCATCATGGGCGAGGGTTGCCCATCGGGGCCCGAAGCACCCGCAACCTTACTTGGGTCGATGTCGCCCGCCTCGATGTTCATTCCAAGCACCGCCGCCATCATCGCTGCTACGTCGTGCCGGTTGTGGTTGCCTTCGGCGCAAAGCTCATACGTCCCGTAGTTCAGCCTGTCCTCGGTCAAAGCAATGGCGGCGACTTCGGCCACGTCGCGGTAGTCAACTCGGCTAAAGCGGGTTTGCGCTGACCAAGGCTCGGCATAAACACCTGTTTGCATCACCTTGTCCCAGCCCTCTGCGTAGTTTTGGAAGAACATCGCCGGATGCAACAGAGCATATTCCATCCCGGACTCGATAATCGCCTCTTCGACTGGCGCCTTGTCCTTATGGTTTACGAGCGCACTGATGACGGGATGAATGACCGACGAAAACACGAAGCGGCGCACACCCACTTTTTTTGCCGCATCAACCATGGACTGACCGACCTCAGCCTCACCGGGCAGAAAAGCGGGCGCGATGTAAAAAACCGCATCCACGTCTTTGAGCGCCGCGTCCAAACTCGCTCGGTCGCTCAGGTCACCGACAGCGACTTCCGAGGCACCGTGTTTACGCACTTCCTCGCCCTGCTTTGCATCTCGAATCAGGCCGCGAACGTTCGCGCCGCGTTTGGCAAGTTCGGGCACAACAAGACCGGCGAATTTGCCTGCGGCACCAACAGCGAGAATTGTAGAATTTGTGGTGGGCATCAGTTCTATCCTTTGACTTTCAGATGTTGTCGAGCAATAGCTGAGCCGTCCGAGGGAATTGAAACACTCTAACAGGCAGCACAACCTATTGATGGCCTGGAACGCAGGAGGAGTTATGGATTTACCAATCGGAGCCGCTCCTGATAATTACACCCGCACCACGTCACCTCCATCCTATCTCTGGTACACCATCGGGCGTTCCGAGCACTATGCGGCTGTTGCACGTCATCTGGGCACGATGAACGTGTTGTTCTGTGATGGCCATGTCAAAACTGTTCGATTTGAGAACATATTTGCTACCATAACCATGGCAAACGGTGACAAAATCATGACCAATTACACGAACGAAGACGACTAAAACCGTGAATTCAGCTTGAGCAGCGGGTGAATTCAAACGTTGTGCTGAGACTTTGCCTTATTTTCCATATGTTGCTCTTTCGCGCACCACACGAAAAGAGAAGGCTTCCTCTAACAAACAAAACCGCGCCTGAATCGAGTACTCGATGGGCGCTGTTTTGCGCGTGAAGTTGAGACGATCCGGCGTTGGTTCTTTGTATAGCTTGCATTCTCTTCGGGATCGCTGTAACTCTCATCGAGTACTTGGCAGAGATGCAAGCGCAGATTGTAAGCGGTCGGGTGCTGTGCTGATTAGATCGGCTGTGATTTCGTCCATTTCAGCATAGCCGAAGCTAACCTCACAAGGGCCGCTCACAAGGGCCGGACAACATTTCAGCCATTTCTAAAAGCGGCGGCAAATTCCTCTACAAAATCTTCTATCTTTACCTTTCCCATCACGGTCGGCTTGTGTTGAAGATAACCCTCGCGCATGATGCCGCTGTGAATGGCGGCATTCAACTCGACAATGCCGTCGATAAGTTGCGCTGGAATGCCGTGCTGCTGCGCGTTGTCTCGCATTTGCTCATCGGTTAAGAGTTCCCACTTCAAGTCCGGCTTGCCGATGGCAGCGCCTAAAACGCGAGCGACTTCGTCGGCTGTGCGCTCGTCGCTTGCCACGTAGCGCACGTTCTTCCCGGTCGCCGGTGTTTGTAATTCTTCCGCAGCGGCGGCGGCAATATCTTTCGGGTCAACCATGACAAGCACGTCGCTACCGCCATAGTTTGCAGCGATAAAGCCCGCGTTCTTTATCATCTCGGTCATAAGGTGAACAAGCTGTGGATAACTTCACGAAAAGCGAACACAAAACTCCAAAAAATACACTGACGAGTTCGGTTTTTTGTCACAATGGTCGAAAAATCGAACACCGGAACGTCGATAAACCGAACAGGACAAAAGAAACTCTTACAAAAACAACTGAGACAAAAGAAAGCGGGACAACAAGGGTTTTCTTTCTAATCGATGAATCCAGGGACTCGGCGCACTCACTCAATTCTCTTTTCAATATGGACAAGATCTGGGATCAAGCGAATCTCCATCAATTGCCGATTCGGATGCAGCAGTTCATTGCGTTTTACATCCAGCGATATGCCCGGCATTTCCCCAACTCGGCTGTACCGGTCATCTTCAGTTCGGCTTTGAAGCGTTTGAACGGTGTGCTGGCAAACTACTCCAAGAGCGAACTTGAGGAATTATTAGATCGGTTTTTTATCTGTGAGTTGCCCAATGTCAAGCAGCAGTGGTATTCGCTCGAAGCCTTCGTCCACAACGTCGATGTTTTGGAGGAAACAGAATTATGAGCAGACAGGATCACGAGGAACCCTCGATCTTACGTTCGGCCCAACGCTTTTTCTGCGCGGCGGCAATGGTGGCTTTCTGCTTTTCGGTCATTGGTCGACCTGCGGGACGGCCAACCTGAGCCTGTGGTTTCCACGACTTGAGCACCTTACGCGCGATGCCGATGTGCCCTAAGATACGCACGCCTTGCAATCGGCCATCGCTCAACGCATTGTAAATCGCCGTGCGCGATACGCCTTTGGGCTTGACCGCCTGTGCCGGGGTCACGATGTCGTTATCGGCTCTCTGAGATTTGCCTTGTTCTGCTTTCATGGAATCTGCTGGTTACGGTTGATTGGAGTGGTGGAAAAGCTGGTGGTGCGCGACATCGTTGGAATGAAATCCACGTTCCGGTCTTTGACAACCATCATAGCACATCGTTACTTAATACTTGACAATCTTACATATTAAGTATATTGTGACGATGAACTATCACTAACAACTCGCCATGAGTTCAAGCCCACCCTCAAAACAATTCACCCGTCTTCCGTCCCGATTGTGCAATCATCTTTTTCCACAACGGATTTTGCTGACCGAACGGAATATCGTCACCCGACTTCATCGAGTTTAAGCATCGCCGTATCGAGTTCAAGCATCGCCGTTTCTGAACTTCGAGGTTGGGTCGAAGAGTTTCTTTACGACGGCGAGTTGCGTTTGCAATCGCCACGCACACTGGAAACGCGGCGCGTCTTTTTGAAGAATTTCCTTTGGTTTCTCGATCACAACGAGTACTCGATATGCGGCCTGAGCGAACTGCGTCAGTTCTTCCACTATCTTAGTCACGGCCACGAAGAAGCCGGTGGACGGTTCGGCAATCCCAATCTGAAACGAGCTGCCCGCCCGGTCACGGTCTTGGACTATTACGTCTGCCTCCGCTCGCTCTTCGACTGGATGGTCACGCAAAAGATCATCGCCGCGACGCCCTTTACGCGCATCGCCAAGCCGCAGGTGCGCGAAGAAGTGAAAACGCCACTGTCTGTATCGCAGTTCGAGTCGCTGCTGGAAGCCGCTGGCAAGTCGCCCGCACCAGCGCGCAACCGAGCAATTTTAGCTCTCTTGCTTGATACCGGCTGCCGCGCCAGCGAACTGGTCGGATTACGAGAAAAGGACGTGGACATAAGCGGTGGCCGTTGCCGCGTGCTGGGCAAAGGAAACAAATACCGCACTCTTTTCTTCGGCAGCCGCACCGCCGCGTTCTTGCAGGCATATTGCGATGAGATGAACGAAGTCGAATTGAGCGAAAACGAGCCAGACGCCAGTCACTCAAGGAGCAGTGAATCATCTGCAACATCGTTTTTCCGTTCGACGAGGGATGGTCAACCCCTCACACGATCGGGCTTGCTCCACTTGCTCAAACGGCTCGGCAAAAGGGCGGGGTTCAAGGACGAAGTTTGCGTCCACGCCTTGCGCCGCTCCTTCGCAGTGCAGATGCTGAGGAACGGCGCCAACGTGTTCAGCGTGCAGGCGATGCTCGGCCACACCAACTTACAGATGACACGCAAATACTGCGCGATGGCATTGACCGACGCCGAAGCCCAACATCGACAGTTCAGCCCGATGGACCGTTTACCCCAAGATAGCTGATTTCAAGACCATCCATTGGGAATATTAGGAAAAACATCGAGTACTCGATTTGAGATAAATGATTGGATGAACGTTCACGCTTGATCGCGGAGCCTCTTGAGTCGAAAAACGCCGGATGGCCGTATAGATTGCGGTCATCCGGCGTTTAGATCCTCAACGTCAGTCGTTCTTCACCGTCCTTGCTTTTTGCGCCGCCAACGCATCCACCGGCGAGCATTTGCGATACTGATTCTCCAAATCGGACTTGCTCAGCTTCAAATAGGTCTGGCAAACGGTCAGGCTGCTGTGCCCCATCAAGCTCATCAGGCTGTAAACGTCGCAGCCGTTCCGCAAAAGCTGGATGGCGGCGCTATGGCGAAAGACGTGCGGGCTGACTTTCATCGCTTTGATACCCGCCACTTTACCCAATCGCTCGATCAGTTGCAGCAACCCGGAACGGGTCAACGCCTCACCATTGCGGGTTCCCGCTACGGAAAGAAAAACAGGATCGTTCGTTTCTCGTTTCGGCTGACGCAAGTAATTCGACAACACTTTGCCGGTCTCGCGCGAAAAGTAGACCAGACGATGCTTGTTGCCCTTGCCCAAAACACGGGCATGACGACTATTCAGATCGAGGTCGTCGATCTGCAAATTACACAATTCCGAGGCCCGCACGCCCGTGTCGTACAGAAACAACACGATGGCTTCGTCGCGCTTGGGGCAGGGCGACGACCGCGCCGCTTTGAGCAGGGATTCGATCTGTTCCTGGCTGAATGGCTGCACCTGCTCGGAACGGACTTTGGGTTTGGAGATTTTCTCCAATGGCGAAACTTCGAGTACGCCATCTTCCACCAACCAATTGAAGAGGCATCGCAGATTGATGTAGTAATCTTTGACGGTAATCGGACGCACGGCTTTGGTCAGGTTCGCTTTGCCCCAGCGTCCCCCGACTTCGCTGTGACCATGCTGCAAGTAGTGGAAAAACTGGCGCAGTTCACCCACTGCGCAGTTTGAAAAATCGCGGTCGTTCAAAAACCAGAGCAGGTTTTGAATGAAGATGCGGCGGGTTTCGATGGTGCGCGGCGACTGCATCCGGTAATCGCAGTCGCGCAGATAGTCGTTGGCGAATCGCGCCAAATCGACGGTGGAAAGACCTGCAATAGAGTGATTGCGTGGCGAATGTGCGGGCGAAGCGGCCAGCGACTTCGCGGAGTCAAGCTCTGTTACGGGCGGGGTGGAAAGAGTGAAGTTAAGCGCTGTCTCCGACATCATGTCCTCCAAAAACGATTTTGGAAGAGCACTTGACTGAGACGTCAAGCGGTCTTTTCACGCTCAAAACGAGCGAAAAAGAAAGTGAGAGATGGAGCAGAGGGGATTCGAACCCCTGACCTCTTGAGTGCGATTCAAGCGCGCTACCAACTGCGCTACAGCCCCGCGTAACAATCCGAAAAGCAAATGAGACGTCCACGTTCTTTCCAAACCGAGCTCTTATTATGACGCAGACTAAAAACTGCGTCAAGGCGCGGCATCAAAGCAGAAAACATTTTACCGCACTACCGGGCCATGCCGAAAAATACTTCAGACAAAGCAATGGCCACGACAAAATATGTCGTGGCCATTTTGCGATTGCAACGCTACAACTTCGACGAACTTACTTTTTGCCGCCTTTCTTGCCACCTTTCGATGCTTCGGCTTTGCTGGGCACCGCAGTTTTGGCCTCGGGTTTCGCAGGTGCTACTTTAGCGGAAGTCGCTTTGGCGGGAGCCGTGCCGCTCTTGGCTGCTGTCGCTTTGCTGCCACCTTTAGCGTCCGCCTTGGCAGCACTTTCTTTCGCGGCACCAGCCTTGGCCTTGCCCACCTTCGCGCCGTCACTTTTCTCACCGCTAATAGCGTCTTTGAACGCTTTGCCGGCGGAGAAACGTACGTTCTTGCTGGCCTTGATTTGCAAGGCTTCGCCAGTTTTCGGGTTGCGTCCCATGCGCGCGGCGCGCTCGCCGACGCGGAAAGTTCCCAGACCGACCATGCGCACTTCGCCGCCACTGCTCAAGGTGCGCTTGAGAGAGTTCTCAAAAGCGCGAATGACCTGCTCGACTTGCGCGTTCGGCATCTGCGTTTCCGCCGCGACTTCGCCGACGACATCGGCACGACTGAGCGGCGTGCTGCTTTTTGCTGCTGCCATAAGTGTTCCCTCCTCAGGGAGAACAGCGCGAGTTTCAACCTTTTCAGGTAACAACCTTTTATAGGTCTCGACTCTGCGCCGTCAATCGAACGCGATGTCAACAGCAATAGGAGATTCCGCGTTCGTTGCGCCTTTATATAACACGCGCAACGGCTCTTTGTCTACCTTTTTTGCGAAAAAACCTTTATTTATCAAGGTTTTTCGTGTTTTCTGCTTCGAGTACTCGATTTCGCACTCAAAACCCTTTATTCTGCTTGCCCGCACAATAATGCAATGGCGAAGAAACCAAGTGTGACTTGCGCTCTTTTTAATCAGCTTTTATCCTCAAGAACTGATTGGGAGAAGGCAAAATCACCGCTCGATTCATGGCTCTTTTTTCTTTCATCTTACGCTTCGCGGCAACCCTGACGGTTCATCAATTCCTCCACCGCCGTGCGAGGATTGCGTCCTTCAAACAAAACTGCCGCCACTTGTTCCGTAATGGGAAGTTCGATGTTCGCGTCCTTCGCCAATCGCAAAGCGGCGCGGCACGTATGAACGCCTTCGGCGACCTGCGCGATTTCGCTTTGCGCGACACGCAACGTTTCGCCTTGCGCCAAATGAAAACCCAGTGCATGATTGCGCGATTTATTGCCAGCGCACGTCGCAATCAAGTCGCCCATGCCGCTCAAGCCGAACAACGTGCTTTCCTGCGCACCCAAAGCCATCGCCAAACGCGTCATTTCGCGCCAGGCGCGCGTCATCAAAGCGGCCTTGGCATTATCGCCAAACCCCAGGCCATCGCCGATGCCCGCCGCAATAGCGACCACGTTTTTCAAGGCGCCGCCCAATTCTACGCCCAGCAAATCGTCGTTAGTGTAAACGCGGAATGTCTTCGTGTTGAACAACTTTTGCGCAGCGTTCGCAGCGTCTTCATTTTGCGACGCCACCACCGTCGAACTGGGAATGCCAGCCACAATTTCGCGCGCCAGGTTCGGCCCACTCAAAGCGACCAAACGATGCGCTGCCAAACCACCGTCCCGCGCCCATGTTTGCGACGCACGCAAGCTGCTCTCGGGATGCAAACCTTTGGTCCCGCTGACAACAACCGCTTGGGGCAACAATCGAGTACTCGATGCGCGTGCAATCTGCGGCAAAGCCGAACACGGAACCGCTGAAACAACCCAGTTCGCACCGTTCAAAACATCGAGCAAGCTGTTAGTGATTGCAATGTCGCTGAGCGAAATTCCGGGCAGATAGCGCGCGTTTTCGCCGTCGTTTTGCAAGCGTCGAGCGACTTCGGCATCGCGCGCCCACAAACGCACGCGACAACCTTTCTGACGCAGCAAATGCGCCAGCGCCGTGCCCCAACTGCCAGCGCCCAAAACCGCAACCGTTTCACTGCTCGCTGCTTGCTCGTCTTCTGCTTGCTCGTTCACGGTTTCATTATTCATGTTTTCGTCACCGCCGAAGTTGAAGCGTCTTCGCTTTGGGTTCGAGTACTCGATGTCGCTTTTGGCTGCCCAATTTTCGGCTCAATTCCGGCCTTCAAACGCTTCATGTTCGGAATGTGCTTGACCAAACCGACAACGCAAAACAGTGTAATAACGGCGTTGGTTAAAGCGGGTTGATGCGTCAAAATTGCGCCCACAGGAGCGGCAATACAAACCGCAATCGACGCGACGGAAATGGTGCACGACAGCCACAAAACCAAGCCCCACAAGGCGAAACAACCAATAGCGACAACGGGAATCAGGCCCAGCATCGCGCCAAACGCTGTTGCCACACCTTTACCGCCTTTGAACTTCAAGAAAACCGAAAACGTATGTCCCAAGACGACAACCAGAGCGCATAAAGCAACAGCGTTTGCATCGTGAGGAACTAAGGCTTTGGCGAGGAACGTGGCGGCGAGACCTTTCAACACATCGAGTGCGAAGACCAGCGCGCCCATTTTCGGGCCGAGTGCGCGCCAGACATTGGTCGTGCCGATGTTGCCCGACCCGACGCGTTGCACATCAACGCCACAGGCGCGCCCAACCAATACGCCAAAGGGAATCGCGCCACAAAAATACGAAAGAAGAAGAGCGAGTGGAAGCATGGATTTATCAGCCCGCGAAACACCGCAAAACTTTGGGAATCGAGTACTCGAACTTAGTCTTCATCACCATAAATCGAATGACAAAAGTTGAACCATTCGGTGTCAGCATTTTCCACACCGGCCTTGTAGGAAACAGCGTTTTCAAAGCCGCCGCCTTCATCCAAGTAATAATAACGAAACTTTAATTCAGGAAACTGACGAGACAGTTCAGCGATGACAGGAATGGCTGGCGTCCAGCGCGTTTCAAAATAGCATTCGTAAACATCTTGCGATTCTTCAATGCGCTGATACTCATATGCCTCGTTCGTTCCCCATGTCCCACGCTGCCAAGCGTATTCCGTATAAAATCCGGTCGCTTCAAAACACGCCAAACACTTTTGCGCATGAGAAATAGCGTCAGGATAAAGTTTTCGAGCAACGAAGTTAAGGCGTTCCATCGTGTACGATTCGCCCAATTGATCCCGCAATATCCGATGATTTTTAACATCATCGAGGTATGTTTCGGGTTTCAGCAAAGCCAATCCTAACGCCATATTTTCGCTCCGCTCGAAGTTAGTAGGAATTGTTTCCTGCGCTACTTCAGGAATCGGAATGACGCGCTCAAAGTCGAAATAAAACTCGCCTTCACT
Source organism: Abditibacteriaceae bacterium (assembly GCA_965277285.1). Lineage (GTDB taxonomy): Bacteria > Armatimonadota > Abditibacteriia > Abditibacteriales > Abditibacteriaceae > DASVUS01. Next base: position 2,387,659 of record OZ255721.1, read on the forward strand.
CTCGTATTCGATGAATTCGCAAACTTTATCTGCGCCGCTGCCCTCGACACGCAGCCGATTTGTCGTGTTGTTCGCCATGACTTTTTCACAATCGAGTACTCGATTTAATCTTCGTCGAAATCTTCGGTCACATATTCAATGACGGTTTCTGCGTCGTCATCGTCATCTACGCCGAACTCTTGAAGGCGTTTAACTTTGGCGGCGCGCGCTTCGGCTTCTTGCGCCAATCTTTCCTGCAAAGTCGCGTCGCGCTTGGCTTTCAATCGTTCTTCCTTGGTCATTTCACCGCTACCGCGTCGCAGTTCGATTTTCAAAGGCACGCCGCGAAACGGGAACTTGCGACGAATCGAGTTTTCCAGGAAGCGCACATACGAAAAATGCAGCAAATCGGGCGCGTTGCAGAAAATGATGATGTGCGGCGGCGAGGTTTCGGCCTGCGTCGCGTAACGGATCTTGATCTGCTTGCCTTTGACCGACGGCACCGCGTGGTCGCTGATGGCGCGACGAATTGTATCGTTCAACACGCCAGTCGAAATGCGCAAATGCAAGTTCTTGGAAATATCGAGCGCGTCATCGAACATCGGTTCGACGCCCCAACCGCTTTCCGCGCTGGTGAAATGTACCGGCGCATAGGAAACGAACGGCAAATAACGCTCGATCATGCCCAGATAATCTTTCTGCGCCAGGCTGCGACGCGGTTCTTTGGGCTTTTCTTTGCCTTTGCCGCGCGTCTTAGAGTCCGCTTTCGGTTCTTCAACAACTTCAACCACTTCGGGCGCGTCTTCACTTCGAGTACTCGAACGCGGCGTTTCCTGGGCTTTTTCCTCGATTAAATCCCATTTGTTGATGCACACCAAAATCGCTTTTCCGGCTTCATGCGCGTAACCCACAATTTTCGTGTCTTGCTCGGCGACGCCACCGCTGTCGAGCACAAGAATGACGACATCAGCGCGTTCCATGGCGCGCAAAGAACGCAAAACCATGTGATATTCGACGGCGGTTTTATCGGCCTTAACGCGCGATTTGCGACGCATTCCCGCCGTATCGATGAGCAGAACTTTCTGGCCTTTCCACGTCATCGGCGTATCAATCGCGTCGCGCGTCGTGCCCGCAACCGGCGACACGATGCTGCGCTGAAAACCCAGCAGATCGTTGGTCAAGGCGCTTTTGCCGACGTTCGGGCGCCCGACGATGGCGACTTTAATGGTATCGTCTTTGGGATATTCTTCGATTTCGCGCGGCAGCAATTCTTCGATGTGTTCGGTCAATTCCGCGACGCCGATTCCGGTCGCGGCGGACATGATAATCGGTTCGCCCAAGCGCAGCGCATACATATTGGAAACCGGCATTTGCGGATTATCGACTTTGTTGAGCGCCAAAATGACGGGCTTGCGCGTGCGCCGCAACAGTTCAGCGACATCGTAGTCCAAAGTTGTGGGTTCTTCGCGGCCATCGGTCACGAAGACGATGATGTCGGCTTCGTCAATGGCGAGTTGCGCCTGCTCGACAATGGCGGGCGTGTAGCCTTCTGTTTCGTACGTATCGAAGCCGCCGGTGTCGATCAGGCTGCAGGCGTGTCCCCAAATGTCGCAATCGGCATAAAGGCGGTCGCGCGTGGTGCCTGCGAAATCTTCGACGACAGCGATGCGCTGACGCGCCAATCGGTTAAAAAGTGTGCTCTTGCCGACGTTTGGACGCCCGACAATGGCAATAAGAGGTTTGGGCATAAGGCCGCAAGTTTAACTTGTTGGGCCCAATTGAGAAAACGCTTTGACTTTCTTGTAGAGAAATGACTTGCTGTGCCCGATGTTGACGCCAACACGTCGCGCATAACAACACGTCGCGGACATGGCACGCCATGTCTCTACAAGGGGCGAATTTTTTGAAATCGAGTACTCGAACTCTGTGCAAAATGCTGTAAGATAGGTGCGAGGAGACATTATGCTGACAAAAACGTGTTGGTTATTCGCTGTCCTTTCGTGCTTGCTTCTTGGTTCAGGCGCCAAAGCCGATGAAAGCAATCGCCGCTTTCCTTTGGTCGGGCCAGCAGGTGAGATTTATTTCTTGTCGTCGGGTCACGCGCGCGACCGTTTTGGTTCGAGTTTAAGCGGTATCGGTCTGGGATTTGGTTCGGTTGTGCCGTCCAAGAAAGCGCGCTTTTCGCCCGACATCGACATTCTGGGCAGCAATCGCAACGGCAACAAGGCGCTTTTCGTGATCGCGGGTGTGCAATATCGCCGCACTTTTTCGCCTGACACGGTGGACACAGCGCGCTTCGTTCCATATTACGGCATTGGCGCGGATGTCTTGTATTCTCAGGTTAAAGTCCCGAGCATCGGGCAGAATGACAAAGGTTTCGGCACCGGCGCCAGTTTGCTGGTGGGTTCGACATTGGGACGACGCGCTTATGTCGAAGCACGACTGCGAGCCTTGTCGTCAATTCATTCCTACAACTTTTCCGGTTTATCGCTGTCAGCGGGAATCCGTTTCTAATTCGAGTACTCGATGGCGCGAAAATATAAAAACGAGCTTCTCACGCGAGAGGCTCGTTTTTCTTGTCGGGTTGGTTGCGAATCGTTGTCCAGTATTCGTCGCGCACGTCAGCGTCGATGTGAATCGGCACGCGCTCGCCATAAAGACGGTCACTGCCATCGCGCTTGCAGCTGGAAATCCAATATTCATCGCCGCTTTCGACATGAAAATAATTCGATTTGAAACCTTGTCCTTTCAAACTTTGAAACGTTTTGTTGCCGTAGCGCAAGGTTTTGCCGCTTTTGGAGAACGTGACGTGCCCGATATGTGCGTTGCCGCCGCTCAAACTTTCTTCTTTGCGTTCCAGATACATAATGCGGCTTTTCATAGTCAGTCCTTCTATCAATCGAGTACTCGAAACACCTTTTCACGGTTGAGCGTTCAATGAAAGCGGAACGAACTGGCCTGCACTGTAAACGACGACGCGATCTTGGGAAGCGATGTCGCGCGTTTGAATGCTCAAGGTGCATCCAGCGTCCAAGTGCGCGTCGTGATGCAAGCCTGATGGTTTGAAATCGAACAGCCCGCACGTCCCGGGCGGCGTGCGATAGAACGTTGGATTTGGAACCGGCAAAGCGAACGCATTTTCATTTTGCTTGACCTTTTGCACATCGGACGATTTCCAGTAGCGCACGATGGAAACGAGTTCGACGTGGCGCACGCGATTGGGATAAAACATGCGGATCGCGGAATCCAGGCCGTTGCGAAACACGTAAACACCTTCCAACGTGTCGGGAACGGTGAGCACAACAAGATCGCGCACTGGCAACAACGGCCCGACCGAGCGAACAATTTTTTGTGTTGTGTTGGCAACACGCAGCCAGCGATTGTTGATCGCCCAGGTTTGCGCTATCAAAACGACAACCAGAACAGCCACAGCAACGCGATTGAGTACTCGATAGCGCGTCAGATGAATCATCACAACTGCCAGCGCGATGCAGGCGAAAGCCGAAGGAAGGTAAACGAATCGCTGATTTTGTCCGTCGGCATGAATGGCGCCGATCACCATCGCAACAGAAAACGGTGGCAGATAACTCGCCGCAAAAGCCAGCAACAACACTTTCACTTCATTCGTAAAAGGCCGCTGGCGATAAATGTAAAAGCCGAAAGCCGCGACGGCGAGAATGGACGCCACGCCGAGCCACAACAACGATTGCAAAGCCGGCAAATACGCCGTCGTCAGAAAAGACAACACGCTTTTGGGCAAATACGACCAATGTATGCCGCCGACAAAAGCGCCCAGCAACAATCGGCGCACCCCAAAATACAACACGATAACTGCGGCGTAAGTCCACAGCGAACGGTCTTTCGCAGAACGATTTTCCACGTTCGTTGTCGCCGTCCTTTTCCAAATTGTTTGCTGAAAAATCAGCAGCAACAAAGGCAGCGATAGAACAGATTCTTTGGCGAAAATGCCCAGCGTAAAACAAATCAAGGCCAACGCGAGAAGCGTTTTTCGACGAGTTCGCAACCAATATCCGTGAAAAATTACGGTCGCTAAAGCAAAAGGCGCGGCCAGCACATCGACGCGCCCCGAAATCCACACGACCGCTTCGCCGCGCGACGGCCAAACCAAAAACAACAACCCGGCCACAAAAGCACAAAGCAGCGAATCGTCCCAATCTTTCTGTGTGGGCTTCTCAAGATTCTCCAGCGAAGCGCTGGCCGACAAAGTGTTTGTTGACAAAGTGTTTGCTGAACGCGAAAAAAGCGGACTTTCTTCGAGGAGCAATCGTGCCAGCAAAAAAACCAGCGACGACGAAATCAGGTGCAACACAAAGCTCGTAATGTGATAACCCGTCGCATTGAGGTTCCATAACAAGCTGTCCACATACAAGCTGAGGCCCGAAAGCGGGCGCAAAAACGCGACGTGAAAAACCCAGAGACCAAAAGGCCCGCCACGTTGCACAGCTTCGATTTGATTAAAGTCATCGCACAGGAAAAACGAACCCAAAACCGGAGCATATAAAACGGTTCCGACAACGACATAAGCGAGCAGGCACAAAAAAAGTCGGCCGGAATTTGAAAGTTGTTTCATTTCGTTGATCGTAAAAACGTGAATCGTTCGCGGTTCGCCAACAAGTGCAACATCAACATTTCTCAATCGAGTACTCGATTCTCACTCCTTCACGCACCCAACTGTGGCAGCGCACGCCTGCGCGCTATTTGCGCCATCAATGGCCGCCGAAACAATGCCTCCGGCGTAACCAGCGCCTTCGCCACACGGGAAGAGTCCGGCGATTTGCGGATGCTGGCGCGTTTGGTCATCGCGCGGCACGCGCACTGGCGACGACGTGCGGCTTTCCACGCCGATTAAAACCGCGTCTTCGGTGAGGTAGCCGCGCATTTGCCGCCCAAATTGTTCCAAACCAATTTTCAAGCGACGCGCAATCGGTTTCGGCAAAACATCGTGCATCGAAATCGACACAATTCCAGGCTGATACGAGCAACTGGGAAGCGTTGGCGAAACGCGATTCTTTAAAAAATCGGTGACACGTTGCGCGGGCGCTTTTTGCCCGTTCGCGCCGATGTTTCCCGCCGCGATTCGAGCGCGCGTTTCAATTTCGCGTTGAAAAATCACGCCCGCCATTGCGCCGTGCGCCTGATAATCCTTCAAATCTTCGGTTTCGACGGCGACGACCAAGCCCGAATTGGCAAAAGGCGAATCGCGGCGCGACAAACTCATGCCGTTGACGACAACTTCATCACCACGCGTGGCGCTCGGCACAATCCAGCCGCCGGGACACATGCAAAACGAAAACACGCCGCGACCTTCGACAACGTGCGCCAGACGATAACTCGCGGCGGGCAACTTCGGATGCCGCCATTCGCCGTTGCTTTGCTTTTCCAGCTTCGCATGACGATATTGAATGCCGTCAATCAAAGGCTGCGGATGTTCGATGCGCACACCAAGAGCAAACGGCTTCGACTGAAGCAAAACATTATGACGCGCCAGAATCTCAAAAATTTCGCGCCCCGAATGACCGCTGGCTAAAATGATTGCATCGCCCAGAACTTCGTCGCCATCGGCTAAAACCACGCCGCGCATTCGAGTACTTTCAATCGACAAATCCACAACGCGACTGTTGAAACGAATTTCGCCACCCGCTTGCAGAATGGTTTCGCGCATTGCGGCGACGACTTTGGGCAGCTTGTTGGAGCCGATATGCGGATGCGCTTCGACTAAAATATCGGGCGGCGCGCCATGAGCGACCAGAGTTTCGAGGACGCGACGAATGGCGGCTTTGTCTTTGACGCGCGTGTAAAGTTTGCCGTCGGAATAGGTTCCCGCCCCGCCTTCGCCAAAACAATAATTGCTGTCTTGGTTGACAACGCCTTCGCGCGTCAATTGCGCCAGATCGCGGCGTCGCGCTTGAACATCTTTGCCGCGTTCTAAAATAATCGGCTTGATATTGTGTCGAATTAGTTCAAGCGCCGCGAACATTCCCGCCGGGCCGCAACCGACAATCACAACTGTATGGTTTTTCGCCGCGTTTGAGGTGAGTTTCGAGTACTCGATATGCGGCAGAGGCTCGTCAGGCGCGTTTTCATCCGTCCAAATATCGCACAAAAGGCGTAGACGAATCGGCGCGCGGCGCGCATCCAGCGAACGACGACGCACGCGAATTTCTGTGATTTGTTCGCACGCGACGTTCAACAATTGCGCCGCCTGCGCGCGTTGTTTTTGAACATCGTCGGCGTCATCCAGCGGAAGAACAATTTCGAGCGAAGAAAACATTGGTCAAAGTTTACGAAGAATCGTCCGCGAAACACGCAAGAAATGGCCACAAAGAACACAAAGGTCACAAAAGAAATTGAGTACTCGTTCCCGTCTGCCATTCTGAATAGAACGAAGAATCTTCCGGCAACCAGACTCTTCGCTCTACTTAAAATGACAGAATCGCGCTTTCAAGTACTCGATTTCTTTTGTGATCTTTGTGTTCTTTGTGGCTAACTCAGCTTTGCGTCACGCCATATACAAATGCGAATAAGCGAACGTGAGTTGCAGTGTCGGACGCGTTTCGTCTTCGCCGTAAGATAAATCCTGAACGAAATACAGTTCGCGTCCGCCGCGCAGTTTCCAAACAGCGTCCCAGCCATTGTTGGGCGGCCCGCCAGTTGGCTCCGAATAATGGCGTTGGCCATGCTGACCTAAAATACGCGCGATCTCATTCACTTTGGCTTTGGTCACGATTGTGGTTTGCTGCGGGCTTTCGTCACCGATTTGCGGGCCGAGAAAAATATCGACCGAATGAACCGCGTCGCCCGCACGCCAGGCTGCAACGCGCGCTTCATCGGCGTCGCTCGCGCGATATTTGGCGCGGTCGTTAGCGAAAACTAAGATACCCGAATACTTGCCTTTGAAACGCAACGTATTCCATTTCCAATCGGCCATCGGCGACATCGTGACCCATTGATACTTCGTGTCGCGCGGCAAAATCGCCTTGATCTGGTTCAACGTCGCACCGCCGCGAATGCGCTTCAAGAGGTGCACGACTTCACTGGTTCGCGGCGTCGAATAACCCGCACGGAACAAACTTTTTGCGTCGTCGCTTTCTTCCATCTGAGCGTGCAAAGGTCGAGCAAAGGTCGTCACGCCTGCAACTGACAGGCACAATACGACTTTCCACGTCCACTTCCAAGTTATGTTTCTCATTAAGCTTTCCCTGCGGTAAATTGAGTTATTGAATTAACGTTCGAGCCGTCATATCGAGTACTGGAATGCCCTTCTGTATCACACACCGTTCGTCATAAATCAAACCGCCGCGCAGGTTTCCTTTGCAGACGAGACGCGCACGGTGCGCAGCCAAGTCATTTGCGCGACGAGCAGCAACAACGAAAACGCGATAATCACAGGATAAAACGCGAGATCGTTGTTCATCCAGCGAATGGCGGCGTTGCATACAACCATGCCGCCAATGTTGCCCACGCCGACCATCATTTCGTTGATGCCGACGTTGTGCGCGCTCCGCGAACTGTTGCTGGTATAGAAAACCGCGCAGAAAAACGTAAAGCCCTGCAAAACGCCCAGAATCGCCATCGAAACCAACGACAAAGCATAACTTTGTGACAGCCACAGGCCGCACAACGCCAAGACAATTCCTATTTGCAAAACGATCAAAGGTCGCGCCGTATAATGCCAGCGCGCCTGACGATAGCTGATGTAGCCGCCCAAGGCTTGCGCCCACATCAAAACGCACAACAGCGTTCCCGCCATCCACGCCTGGTGCCCGGCCTGCGCCGAAAACTTAGAAATGAACGTCACCAAAGGTCGCTGCAGAAAGTTGCCCGCCACACACAACGACCAACCAATCGCCACATAACGTGCATTGGCATGACGCGTATTCGCAGTTTCCGGCGCGATTCGAGTACTCGATTTATCGCCTTCTTCAACTGGCGCGGGTTTGTCGCCAGCGATCATTCCGATGAGGCCGATAATCGCGGCGGAACACAGCGCCGCCAAAATTAAAGGTTGACCGTAGCTGCGCAAAACGCCGGTCAGCAAAAACCCGAGTCCGATGCCCAGGCTCCACGACACGTTGTATTTGGCGACCGTTGACGCCATCGCGCCTTCGGCGGAACGGCCTCGCATAAACGCCTGAAACGCGTTAAAAGCGAACGCCGCCGTCAAGCCCAATCCGCCGATAAAGAAAAACACCGGCCAAAACGAAACCATAAACACCAGAGGCACCGCCAAAAACAGCAACGCGCCCAGCGAACACAGCAAAATCGGCTTGGTGGTGCGCGCATCCAATACACGCGCTGCGACCGGACAAGCGATCATGTAAGCCACATTGAAAGCGACCAATAAACTCGTCGCCTGCGCGTTGGAAAGGTGCATTTCGCGCCCCGCCGCATCACCCAGACGCGATTGCACCGCAAACAAAATAAAATCCAGCAAAAACGGCACAAGATAAATTTTCATAAATCGAAATCGAGTACTCGAACTCGCCTATTTTAATCGAAGAATGGCAGCGCGGCATCGTTCGGACTTTAACGAACCCCAAGCGTCAGCGCGGGGCTGACGTAGCAAATAGTTCAGCCCCGCGCTGACGCTTGGGGTGCTGTAAAAGCCGATGCGACCTGCACCCTTTCGCCGCCGTTCTGCGTTACAATTTCCTCATGCGAGCCGATCAATTTGTGCGCGCTCATCGCGCGGGCTGGACACGTTTGAACCAACTGACAGAAAAGGCACAGCGCGACCGACTTTCGTCGCTGTCCGACGAAGAATTGCACGAAATGGGCGCGCTTTATCGCCGCGCTTCGAGCGATCTGGCGCGCGCCCAAACGCGTCTGGCCAAAACCGCCGCAGGCCGCGAACTGGTGCGCTCGCTGAACGCTCTGGTTTTGCGCGCCCACAGCCAGGTTTATTCCGCGCCCGCGCCGCAGCCGCAAAACGCGCTCAACTTTTTGCTGTATGGTTTTCCGGCCTGCGTGCGCCGCAACTGGAAACCGATTGCGCTTTCGGCACTTTTACTTTATGGCCCGGCCTTGATTTCCTATTTGTGCGTCATCATCAACCCCGATTTGGCGCGCTTGTTCGTGCCCGAAGACGCGATTCGGGAAGTTCAGCGGCGCGCCGAGCAGAAGATTATCACCGGTTGGGGCGCCAACACGCATTTCGGCGGATTGTTGGAATCGCCGAGCATTTCGTCGTTCATCATGGTGAACAACATTTTCGTGTCGCTGCGCGCCGCCGCATTGGGCGTCACGATGGGAATTGGAACTGTGGTCGCTCTGGTCGCCAACGGCTTGATGTTGGGCGGCTTGTCGGGCGCCGCGACGAATTACCATGTCAGCCTGAATTATTGGGCGGTCATTCTGCCGCACGGCATCATCGAACTGTCGGCGATTTCGCTTTCCGGCGGCGCCGGATTTATCCTCGCGCGCGCCATTTACGCGCCGGGCGATTTGCCACGACGCGACGCTTTGCGCATCGCCGGAGGAGAAGCCGCGCAATTGCTGGCTGGCGTCGCGGCTATGCTCGTCATCGCCGGTCTCATCGAAGGCTTCATCACGCCGCAACCAATCCCACCGATCTTGAAAGTGACTTTCGGCATTCTGACGGCGATTTTGCTGTTGTTCTACCTCAACGCGCGACCAAAAACCAAATCGAGTACTCGATAACGATCTTGGCTATTATGAGGTCAGTCGTTTTATAAAGCGCCTCTCATCGAATTCATAACCCAATCTGCGATAAAATTCGTGCGCACCTTCGCGTGGGTCGCCACTTGTGACCTCGATTCGGAGACAGCCTTGTGACCAGCCAAACGCTTCAGCTGCTTGCACCAACTCACTACCGACGCCGTGCCGCTGCCATTGTGAACTCACCACCAAAGAAGTAATGCGGCCTAAATTGCCGACAACATGAAACAATGGAATAACGTGAAAACTGATGACGCCTATTACGGACGCAGCCGCTTCTGCAACAAGAACGGAATCTCTTGAATTGGAGGAGAGAAGCGCAATGTTTTTTTCTACGTGAACAGCTTTGAGTGAATAACCCAGTTCACTTAGCAAATGAGAAATAGCTGGAGCATCGCTCTCAGTCGCAGCACGGACAGTAAGTGTTGTTTGGCTCATAGCTTTATTGGATCACGCAGATCTTCAAGGGTGGTTTACCTGACGTTCTTGCCGCGCTCGTTCGCGCAACATAAAACCGTAGAGACTTTCGACTTTTTCGCGCGCCCACGGCGTTTTGCGCAAAAACTTGAGGCTGGAATTGATAGTCGGTTCGCTGATGAAACAACGAATCGCAATTCGTTTTCCCAATTCTTCCCAGCCAAAATGCGCCACCAATTCGGTCAGCATTCGCTCCAAAGTCACACCATGCAGCGGATTGTGAGGTTGAGTTGGCGGATCGGTTTCGTTTGGATTTGTCATGGTTTTGTAGGGGCGCGCGGCGTGCGCCCTGTTGTTGCAATGTCCGCAACGTTTTAGAAGTGTTATGCAAAGGGCATGCGGCGTGCGCCCCTACGAATTGTCGCTCGCGTTCATCGTCGCGCTCGCTCGCGCCAATTGTTCGCGCACTTGTTGCGGCGCCGTGCCGCCGTAACTCTGGCGCGCGGCCACGCTGTTTTCCACTTTGCACGCTTCCAAAACGCCGTCATCGAAACGTTCATCCAACGCGCGCCATTCGTCCAAACTCAAATCCTCCAACTCGCGGTTGTTGGTTTCGCACCAGCGCACCACGCTGCCGACAATTTCGTGCGACTGGCGAAACGGAATATTTTTGCGCACCAGATAATCGGCCACATCAGTCGCGGTCGAAAAACCGCCGCCCGCTGCCGCGCGCATTTTCTGCGTGTTGAATTTCGCGGTTTCGATTACGCCGCGCGCGATTCGAGTACTCGAAAGCACGGTATCAAAGGCATCGAAAAGCGGTTCTTTGTCTTCCTGTAAATCGCGGTTATATGTCAACGGCAAGGCTTTAACGAGCGTGATGAGCGTCATCAAATCGCCGACGACGCGTGCGCTTTTGCCGCGCACCAGTTCCATCGAATCGGGGTTCTTCTTTTGCGGCATAATCGAACTTCCCGTCGAAAAACGGTCGTTGAGAGTGACAAAACCGAATTCCGGCGCGCTCCACATCACGATTTCTTCGGCCAAGCGCGACAAGTGCAACGCCAAAATCGACAGCGCCGAAACGCTTTCAATCAAGTGATCGCGGCTGGCCACTGTATCCATCGAGTTTTCTGAAACGCGTGCGAAGCCCAACTGATGCGCCACGAAATGGCGATCAATCGGGAACGGCGTTCCGGCCATCGCTGCGGCGCCCAAAGGCAACACATCGGCGCGCACAAAACATTCGCCCAAGCGTTCCCAGTCGCGTTGCAGCATTTGAAAATAGGCCAGCAAATGATGACTTAGAAGCACCGGTTGCGCGCGTTGCAAATGCGTATAGCCAGGCAGAATTGCTTCGTGTCCGACTTGCGCGAACTCATCGGCGCGATCAATTAAAACGTTTTGCAAGGCGCGCACTTCACTTTGCATTTGCCGCAACGCGTCCTTGAGATAAAGCCGCACATCGAGCGCGATTTGATCGTTGCGAGAGCGCGCCGTGTGCATTTTGCCCGCGACGGCGCCGATACGTTCGGTCAAATGGCGCTCGATAAACGAATGAATGTCTTCGTCCGGCGCGTCGGCGAAAGTCAAGGTGCCGCGTTCCAGGTCGCGCTGAATGTCGACCAATCCGGCTAAAATTGTGTCGCGTTCTTTAGGTTCGAGTACTCGAATGTGCCCGAGCATCAGGACGTGCGCGCGCGAACCCGCGATGTCGTAGCGCCACAAGCGCGCATCGAAGGGCAGAGAAGTCGAAAACTGCATCATCGCCGCATCGGGCGACGAATCGAAGCGACCGCTCCACAAGGCTTTGTTGTTCATAGGAATTAACGCGAGAGACGAGTAAGGCTTGATAACCGTAGCGTACGGGCGAGGCATGCCTCGCCCGTACAAATCATTTCTTACCCCTTTTCAATCGCAGCCTTGCGATCTTGCACGGCTTTCAAGCGCGCGTTGTCGAATTTGGGCTGGCGATCAAAAGTGAAAAGACCGTTTTCTTCGGGGAAAATATCGGTCAGTTGCGTGTAGCAGTAGCCGAACATTTCCGCGTGGTCGAGCAGAAACGTGCAAACCGCATCGAAGCGCACGTGAAAATCTTCCACGCTGACCGGTGACGAACCGTAGCCCCAACTGTCCTTGCGCTCCATAGATTTCACGTTGCCATCGGCGTCCGCCACCATCGAAGCGTCGATGTGCGCTGATGGATTCCAGCGAAAGCCGCCGAACTCGGAAATAAAATACGGCTGGCCGCGATACGGCGTCGACATCTGCGAATAGTTGTGCGTGTTGATATAAACGCCGCCCTGACGCCATTCCTTGGCGGCCAAAGGTTCCTGGGGATCGTCCGTCAAAGCATGGCGCCGCTTGAACTTTTCCAGGCCTTTGACGAAGTTGTCATCCACAATGTAATCGTGCGAGTCGTAAACATCGGTTTCGAGTACTCGATGGCTGTAACCCGAAGTATCGAGCACCGGACGCGACGTGTCCATCGCTTTGGCGGCCAGGAAAATGGCGCGCGTGGCGTCATCCAGAATCGTGATTTTGTCGCCGATGGCTTGATGTGTTTCGTTCAGGCCGCACCAGCCGACAATCGAAGGATGCGAATAATCGCGCTCCAATTCTTCCAGCCATTGCGTCACATACGAAACCGTCGGCGTCTGGTGATTGTGTTGCGGCCCGTAACCGCTGCAACCCCAATCGGGAAATTCGCCCCACACCAGATAACCCAACTTGTCGGCGTGATACAAAAAACGCTCTTCAAAGATTTTCTGATGCAATCGCGCGCCGTTGAAACCAACCGCCTGCGACAACAAAATATCGTTTTTCAAAGCCTCATCGCTGGGCGCCGTCATCACGCCGTCAGGATAATAACCTTGATCGAGCACCAAACGTTGAAACAAAGGTTCGCCGTTCAGCAAAACTTTTTTGCCTTCAATCGCCAGCGAACGCAAGCCAGCGTAACTTTCCACGCGGTCGAGTACTCGATCTCCGTCCAGCAGTTCCAACGTGATGTCATACAAAAACGGATCGTCGGGCGACCACAAACGACGCTTTTCGGCGGGCACTTTCAAATCAAGTTGCGGAGACAAATCCAAATCGGCGCGCACCGTTGTTTCATCGAGCGTTTCGCCATTCGCTTTCAAAGTGGCGCGCAAAGTCAGGCCGCGACGATTTTTAGTGAGAGGTTGCGCGATGCGAAAACAATTGTTCGCCAGGTCGGGCGTGATGCGGGCGCGCTTGAAGGAAAACTCGTGAACTGGCTCCATCCACACGGTTTGCCAGATTCCGGTCGTGCGCGTGTAATGGCAGCCTTGCGAATAATATTTGTCCGATTGTTTACCTTTAGGCTGCGCGACGTTGTTGGTATCGCGGGCGCGCACCACCACGAAAACCGTTTCGCCCGGCTTGGCCACTTCGCGCAAATCGCAGACAAACGGCGTAAAGCCGCCGCGATGACGCACCACTTCGGTAATTTCAAAACCGTCTTGCACAACGGTGTGACCGACGACACTTTTCTGCACCGCTTCGCTTTGCTCTTCTTCTTTGGCGGCAATGACCAGCGCGCTTTCGGTAGCCGGACGCACGATCCACACCGTCGCATCATAATCGACGGCGCCGAAATGCAACAGCGCGTTGTGGCCTTCCCATTCTGCTGGAATCGTGATTTCGCGGCGATACCAGACGGCGTGCATAAAATCTTTGTGGCCGATGCCCGACAAGTCGGATTCGGGGCAAAACGGAACCGTGATCTTTTGTTGCAAATCACAAGTTTGCAGGCCGCGATCCAGGCCGCTGTCGCCCGCATCAATTTCAAACTGCCATTCACCATTAAGACAAAGCCAATCGTCGCGCCGAAATTGCGGACGCGGATACTCGGAACGCGGTAACGAAACACTCATTAAATCGAACCCCTTGCAAAACAATCCTCCTCAATATAACGCGCCCGGCACGCGATGTCAGGAGCCTAAGCCGCTTTCGAGTACTCGATTTCATCATTCGACTTCAAAAGCTTTGAAAAATCACAGAAAATAATTTACCGCGAACACTTGGCGCGCTACGGCGTCGGAAAGCGCAACCACAACGATGCGACAGGCAAGCGCAAGGCACCTTTTTTGCGACTGCGGCCAGCATCACACGTATCACTCCAGGAGGAATATCATGTTGAAGAATGTCAACAAAACCGTCGCGCTGACAACTTTGGGCGTCATCGCACTGACCGCTTTCGGCGGCTTGAACACACCGGCGCAGGCCAGCACCAGCGGTCGTCGCAACACCACCTACGGGCTGGGCGCCGTCACAGCTTACGGTTTGCTCCGTCATAACAAAGGTTTGGCAATCGCGGGCGCCGTCGGAACCGGCATCGCTTACAGCCGCTACCGCACATCGCTCAAGCACGAAAAAGGACGCCGCTCTTCGTGGTATCGCCGCCGCTACGGACGCAACTGGCGCGCTCATTACAACAACGGCTAATTCCCGTTGATAAAAAACTAAAGACTCGCCGCTTCATTGGTTTGAAGCGGCGAGTCTTTTCGTTTGTGGAAGGTGTCACGTAGGGGCGCATTACAATGCGCCCCTACAATACTATCAAGTACTCGATTTAGCGAATATACGCTTCGGTGACATACTGGCGCATCATGCGGTGCGTGTTGAAGTAACAGGCGTTTTTGCCAATCGCGCCTTTCATCACTTGAATCCAGCCGTGATGGTTGTCATCCGCGTAATACAACGGCAGCAGAACGTGTTCGAGTTTTTGGTACATATCCTCGATGTCGGCGCCTTGATCGTTTTCGACCAGGTTCGTTTCAATCGCAGCGGGGCCGATGCTCCATCCCGTCACGCCTTCGACCCAACCTTCGATCCACCAGCCGTCGAGCACCGAAAAGTTCGGCACGCCGTTGTGCGTCGCTTTCATGCCGCTTGTGCCGGAGGCTTCGCGCGGACGCATCGGCGTATTGAGCCAGGTATCGACGCCTGCGACAATTTTCAAGGCGAGCGCCATTTCGTAGTTCTGCAAATACACGACTTTGATTTGCCCCGACAAATTCTTGGCGCCGTTGAAGATGCTGTGAATCAAGTCTTTGCCGCCGCCATCTTTGGGATGCGCTTTTCCAGCATAAACAATTTGCAATTTGCCGCCGCCCATATTCGCCAAACGCTGCACATCGGCGAACAACAAATCGGCGCGCTTGTACGGCGTGGCGCGGCGCGCGAAACCGATTGTCAAAACGTCGGGCGACATATCAACGCCGGTGCGATTGCGGATTTCCTCGAACAGTTCAATTTTGGCGCCGCGATGGGTTTCCCAGATTTCCGCGTCGGGAATGTTGTCCACGCGCACGAACAATTCCGGCTCGTCGCGCCAGCCCGGAATGTATTTGTCATACAGTTTTTGCCACGAATGCTGCGTCCAGGTCGGCGAATGAACGCCGTTGGTGACGCTTTTGATGTCGTAACCAGGAAACATATTGCGCGATACTTCGCCGTGCTTTTTGGCGACGCCGTTATGAAAACCGCTGCAATTCAAGCCCAGCGTGCTCATGTTCAGTTCGCTTTCGCCGCCGATTTGCTTCAAAATGTCGAGAGGAAAGTAATCTCCGAGTACTCGATTGACGATGTCGTGCGAAAAGCGATCGTGACCGGCTTCGACCGGCGTGTGCGTCGTAAAAATACACAGATCACGCACCGCGTCCACATCCCACACGAGTTTTTCGTCCCACACGCTTTCCACATCGCGCCTGCTGCGACGCAATAAATCGAGGGTCAAAAGCGCCGCGTGACCTTCGTTCATGTGATATTTGCGAATTGTGTAACCCAGTTCGCGCAGCATTTGCACGCCGCCCAAACCGAGCACGACTTCCTGTTTGAAACGATAAGTATCATCGCCGCCATACAAATGGTAGGTGATGCCACGATCCCAGGCGTCGTTTTCCGGCAGGTCGGTATCGAGAAAATAGACGGGTAAAACGCCGCCGGTCGAGCCTTTGATTTCGTACAACCACGGTTGAATCCACACGGTGCGGCCCTCGATGCGGACGCGCACACGATTGGGCAAAAGCGTCATGTGCTCGCTTGGATCCCAATCGACGGGATGTTCGCTTTGCCAGCCATCGCCCGAAATTTCCTGGCGAAAATAGCCCTTGCGATACATCAACGAAACCGCGACCATCGGCAAATCCAGGTCAGCCGACGATTTCAAAGTATCGCCCGCCAAAACGCCCAGGCCGCCGCTATAAGTCGGAATGTCGGATTGCAAACCGATTTCCATCGAGAAATAAGCGATGCGCGGGTCGCGTTCGTTTCCGTTATGGCTGTTGGACGAGCCTAAAATAGAGGCTGAAGTGTTGGCTTGCGAAGCAGTATGAGTTGACACGGACAAAATCGTTCTCCTTCAATTTCAAATAATAAGAGTATCAGATGTCGATTAACAATGCGTGAACGCAAAGCAAATTGCGAGTACAGCCTAAGACAAAACTCACGAAGACTTCAACGCCGTCTTGAGCGCCACAAACTTACAATGTTGTGCGGCCTGCTGACGCTTCGTCTGAAACTGGCAGCGTGACGACAAAGCGCGCACCTTTCTCCAAGCCCTCGGAATGAACCGTCAAAGTTCCGCCATGAATTTCGACCAGCGATTTGCTGATGGCAAGTCCCAAACCCAGACCGCCGTGGCGCCGCGTAAACGAGCTATCGCCCTGGCGGAATAAATCGAAAACGTGCGGCAACAATTCGGGCGCAATCCCTGCCCCGTTGTCCTCGACTTCGACAATCGCCCATCGAGTACTCGAAATCAGTGACGGCGGCAAAGCCTGGTTTTCGCGCGAAGCGTTTTCCAATCGCGTGCGCAAAACCACAAACGAACCCGGCGCAGAAAACTTGGCGGCGTTCGCCAACAAGTTCATCAGCACTTGTTGAATGCGCTCGCGGTCGAGCAATAAAAGTGGCAGGTCGGGCGCCAGGTCGCACTTGAGGCGCACGCCATATTCGCGCGCCTGATCTTCCACCGAATGCGCCGCGAACTGCGCCGTTTCGTTCAGGTCGCACAAACCTTTTTCCGTGCGCAATTTGCCCGAAACGATGCGCGTCGTATCCAACAAATCGCTGACCAGGCGTTTCAACAATTCGGCGTTGCGCTCGATGGACGTGACAGCTTGTTTCAAGACTTCTGGATTGCTGCTGCCGACTTGTTGCAGCAAACTCGCCCAGCCCAGAATCGGCGTCAAAGGCGTGCGCAATTCGTGGCTCAGAATCGCCAGAAATTCGTCCTTGCTGCGATTCATTTCGCGCAGTTCGCGCGTCAGGCGGCGCTCGTCCGTCACGTCGTGCAGTGTCAGCACTGAACTTAACTGCTCGCCGTGTTCGTTGAGAATGGGCGCGGCACTTACCTGAATCACAAACTCCACTTCCGCAGAAACCGGCACGATAATGTCTTCGGCGCGAATCGTTTCGCCATATACAATCGCGCGCACCAAAGGCAATTTTTCGTGCGCGTATGGCTTGCGCTCCGCGTCCAACAATGTCCACGGTGGCGCAAATGTCGTCAAATTTCGGCCCACCAGCGAGGTTGCCATAATGCGCCGCGACGCCGCGTTTTCAAAAATCACGACGCCGCTGCGATCCACCATCAAAACGCCGTCCGCGATGTGCGACAAGATTGTCTGCAGTTGCGAATGTTGCGAATAATGCAATGTGTGCGCGCTGAAATCGGCTTTGCCAGCCAAACTCGCACCACTTTGAGCGCTCGCAGTTAAATCCTTCGCGCTTAAATCCTTCGCGCTTGAGTTAGAGGACGCAACAATATCTTGAATATCGTCGCCCGCATTGTGGCTTTCAGGGTTTGGCATAATGCTAATTGTAACTTATATTTGTGCCATAAATAAATTGTGTCAAGCCACCGAATTTGCAGTTGTGGCGTCGCGCACAATTTTCGCAACGCGTCATGTCCATGCTGGTGTGTCCATGCTAAAATAACTCGCGCTCCGAGCTAAAATCGCTCTTCGTTTCTTCCGCTTTGTTCGTTTCCGTCGCTCGCTCGGTATCGCTCGTGCGGTATCGAGTACTCGAAAAGGAGTTTCGCCATGACCCAGGACGTTTCCCCCAACGCTTCGACCAACGCTTCCAGTGACACCAATTTGTCGTCGCTGCAAAAAGAAGGCGAAGTTTTTCAGCCTTCGTCGGCAACACTGGCGCGCACGCACACACCGGATTTCGACGCGTTATGCGCGCGCTCCATCGAAAACCCCGCCGCGTTTTGGGACGAACAAGCGAAAACTCTCGATTGGATTTCCCCGTGGAGCGAAACCTTGCAATGGACGGAATCGCCGCCCAGCGTGAAATGGTTCGTCGGCGCGCAGTGCAACATCACCTTGAATGCGTTAGATCGTCACGTTCAAAACGGCAAGCGCAACAAAGTCGCGTTTTTCTGGGTCGGCGAAGACGGCGATGCGGTCGCCAAAGAACGCGTTTTTACTTATGGACAATTGCTGCGACGCGTCAATCAATGCGCCAATGCCTTGAAAAAACTCGGCGTCAAAGAAGGCGATAAAGTCACGTTGTATATGGCGCTGACGCCCGAACTGCCGATTGCGATGTTGGCCTGCGCGCGCATCGGCGCCATTCACACCGTTGTTTATGGCGGTTTTTCGGCTCCAGCGTTAAAAAGTCGCATCGAAGACAGCGAATCCAAAGTCGTGATTTGCACCGACATCGGTTATCGCAGAGGTCGTCGCATCGACCTCAAAGGCGCCGTTGATGAAGCGGTGCGCGGCCTGCTTCAAGTCGAAAAAGTGATGGTTTATCGTCGTGGACACACGCCTCTCGAACTCGATCCCGGCCGCGAAATTGATTTCGACAAAACCCTCAATGCGGAAAGCGACGTATGTGAAGCGACGCCGCTCGATGCCGAGGCGCCGCTGTTTTTCCTTTTCACCAGCGGCACGACCGGCAAGCCCAAAGGCGTCGTTCACACGCACGGCGGCTACATGGTCGGCACCAGTTACACGCATCGCATTTGTTTCGATGTCCACGACGACGATATTTATTGGTGCACCGCGGATCCGGGCTGGATTACCGGCCACAGTTACGTGACTTATGGGCCTTTGATTAACGGCGCTACGGTTTTGCTGGTCGAAGGCGCGCTCGATTTTCCTGACCCGGGACGTTGGTGGAGCGTGGTCGAAAAATACGGCGTCAACATCTTTTATAGTACGCCGACGGCGATTCGCGCCTTGATGCGTTTTGGAGAAGAATATCCCGCGAAATATAATTTGTCTTCCCTTCGAGTACTCGGAAGCGTCGGCGAGCCGATCAATCCCGAAGCGTGGCTGTGGTTTCACAAGTACATCGGACACGAAAAAACGCCGATTGTGGATACGTGGTGGCAAACCGAAACCGGTCAGTTTATGATTGCGACCGTTCCCAGTTACCCGACCAAGCCAGGTTCGCCAGGAAAAGCTTTGCCAGGAATCGAAGCCGCTGTTGTCGATAAAGAAGGACTGGAAGTCGAAGCCGGAAAAGGCGGATTTTTAGTTATCAAAAAACCGTGGCCGGCGATGATGCGCAGCATTTACAAAGACGACGAGCGCTACGAAAAATACTGGACTTTGATTCCGGGCTTTTACGCGGCGGGCGATGTGGCGACGCGCGACGAAGACGGTTATTTCCGCGTCATGGGGCGCGCCGACGACGTGATGAACGTGAGCGGTTACCGCATTGGCACGGCTGAAGTCGAAAGCGCTCTGGTCAGTTTCCCCAGCGTCGCCGAAGCCGCGGTGATTGGCAAGCCCGATTCGTTGAAAGGCGAAACGATCAAAGCGTTCGTGATTTTGCGCGAAGGCCAGGAACCGTCCGAAGCGTTGCTCAAAGCCTTGAAACTCCATGTGCGCGAAGAACTCAGCCCGATTGCGGTACCTTCGGAGATTGATTTCGTGCAAAGTCTGCCGAAAACGCGCAGCGGAAAAATTATGCGCCGCGTCTTGAAAGCGCAAGAACTGGGCGTCGCGCCCGGCGATATTTCAACGTTGGAAGATTAGTCTTCAACCGCAGAGGCGCGAAGACGCAGAGAAAGGGAGTTGTAGGGGCGTCAGCTTGCTGCGCCCGTGTTTCTGCAATCGAGTACTCGAAGTGAAGGAGAATGTTATTTCGCGCGATGTTTACATTGAAGCGAACGACGTTGGCGAATGGATGAACGTCAATTGCTTCGCGGCTTACGACGGCTTCACGCTTTTGGGCGATTATGTGCAAAAGTTTCATTTGCGCGACTTGGACAAACTGCCGCTCGATGCTGCGACAATTGTGCATGGCAACATTGGAACCGTCTGCGCGGCGCTTCGACAAATCGGTATCGCGCCGCCCGCAATCCTCAATTTGCCGCATGAATTGGAGGCTTTTGCGGGACGTGCTGTGTGGGAAAGCACATTGGGCGAAATTCGCAAGTTGGAAAACCTTCCGGTTTTCATCAAGCCGATGCGCGAAGGAAAAAGCTTTACTGGACACGTTGTGTACAAGTTTCACGACTTGTTGGAAACATCGGCTTTCGATGACGATTACGCGGTTTGCGCACAGGGCGTTTTGTTTTTTCAAAGCGAGTGGCGCATTTTCATTTTGCGCGGCGAAGTGCTGGGAATCGGGCATTACAAAGGCGACCCTTTGCTGTTTCCTGATGCGAAACGAATCGCGGAAATCGTCGCGGCTTATCAAGATCCGCTTGTCGCGCACAGCGTTGATGTGGGCGTGGACGAAAACGGCGAAACCTATCTCGTCGAACTGAACGACGCTTACGCGCTGGGACATTACGGCTTGCCAACTTACCGCTACGCCGCGATGATCAAAGCGCGCTGGGACGAGATGTGCCTTTCAGTTGCTCAAAGTCCAGCATAGAAAGCTGTCACAATATCGAGTACTCGAACACGGGCGCAGCAAGCAGACGCCCTTACGATTTATCGCTTGTTGTTTTTCTCTGCGCCTCCGCGACTTTGCGGTTTATTCCTTATGCCTGCCGATCTTTCGCCGTCCGCGCACTTATTGAGCTTGATTACAGCCGCCGTGACGCCGATTGTGTTGATTTCGGCGACGGCGATTTTGCTGTCGAATCACACCAATAAATACACCAACATTTCGACGCAGATGCGCGCTCTGACGCACGAATACCGCGATAAGGACACAACCAAGGAGCGACGCGCGACATTGCGCCGCCAACTGAACTTTTATCAGCGCCGCATTCATTTGATGTGGATCGCCAGCATTTGCCTTTATGCCGCGTTGCTCTGTTTCCTCATCACTGTCTTGTCACTGCTGGCGATTTCCGCCGCCAATGTAGTGCGCGCTGATGTGGTCGGCGAATTCGGCTTGTGTTTAGGATTGTTGCTGATTTTCGCAACCGTCGTTTGCGAACTGATTGAAGTGCGGCTGGCTCTGCATACTTCGCAGGAAGAATTGCTCGATATTTTGACAGAAGGCCGGTAAAGAACCTACAATGCAGGAAGTTCTCAGTTCAGGAGGCATTATGCCCGATAATTCGCCGTTTACGTCCTCGTCGTTCCTTCCTGCTTCACCCCTTGCGCCTGTTTCGCCACCTACGACTGGTGTTGCCACACCATCGCCGCTTTCGAGTACTGGATATGAGGCTGCGCCAGTAACTCCCACCAATCCGAACGGCGCGACTTCGTGGGGCGCCGACGCGCTTTCCGTGGCGAACGCGCCACCGGCTTCAACTGCGATGCCAACAAGCGGCAACGTGGTTCAGTTGGCATTGGCGCGCAATTCCGGTGCAAAATGGTTTTACTGGATCGCGGCGTTATCGCTCATCAACTCGCTTTTAATGAGTTTCGGCGCCGATTTTTCCTTTGGCTTGGGATTAGGTTCGACGCTTTTGGTGGACGCAGTAGCCAAAGACCTCATCACCAAGCAGCCATCGTTGGCATCAGGCGCGCGCTTGATGGAAGTGGTTCTCGATTTTCTCATCATCGGCTGCTTTGCGCTGTTTGGCAGCCAAGCGTTGCGCGGCAAAAAGTGGGCGTTCATTTGTGGCGGTTTGCTGCTGGCGCTCGATACCTTGCTGGTACTGATTTCCACCTTATGGTTCAGCGTAGCGATTCACATTTGGGCGCTGATCGCCATTTATGCGGGCTACACCGCCAACCAGAAAATCAATGCGCAGATCGCCGCGAAAGCTAATCCACACGACGCATGGACGCCGCCCTTGCCTAATCCGTAATTACATTCTCATTCAGGACTCGATTTTTCTCTTATGAAACTTACACAATTTCCCATCGCCCTGGGCTGCATGGGCTTGACCGGAACCTGGAACCCTGCCGACATGAACGCCGAGCGCGAAAAGCGCGCGATTACGGCGTTTGAAGCCGCACTCGAAGCGGGCATCACCTTTTTCGATCACGCCGATATTTACGGCGGCGGAAGCTGCGAAGAAGTTTTCAAAAAATGTCTGGAGGCTGTTCCTGGCTCGCGCGAACGAATTCAAATCGCCACCAAAGGCACGATTGGCGGCGGAATGTATAACGCCTCAGAAGACAATCTGAACGCCTGCATCGAACGCTCTTTGCGGCGCATGGGCATCGAACACATCGACTTATATCAAGTGCATCGCCCCGATCCGTTCACGCATCCACGCGAAACCGCTCGAGTACTCGATAACGCGTTGAAGTCTGGCAAAATTGGCGCGATTGGCGTTTCAAACTATTATCCCGAGCAAGTGCGCGCCTTGCAAACTTATCTCGAGGCGCCGATTGTGTCGAACCAGATCGCCATCAGTTTGGAGCGACTTGACCCGATTTACGAAGGCTGGGACATCGGCAACGGTACGGTCGGCGATGGAACGCTCGATCAGTGCATGGCGCTGGAAATGACGCCATTGGCGTATAGTCCTCTGGGCGGAGGAAAGCTGGCGCGCGGCGAAGCGAACACGCCCAAGCAGAAGTGGATGCAAAAAACCTTGAGCGAAATCGCGGAGAAAACCAGTCACACGCCGGTTCAAGTCGCGCTGTCGTGGCTGATGTCGCATCCTTCGGAAATCGTTCCGCTCGTCGGCAGCGCGAATCCAAAGCACATTCACGAAGCGGCAGGTGCTGCTGATTTACGGTTGACGCGCGAAGATTGGTACGCTTTGTGGACAGCCGCCTGGGGCCGCAACGTGCCGTAATTTATCACGCATCGTAGGGGCGAGGTACGCCTCGCCCCTACTTACACGAACATAACGCGAGACTTTCGTCGAAGGTGGACGAGGCACGCCGCGCCAATGAGGCGCAGATGATTATTCAGACGATAATTTCGAGTACTCGATGAGCGAACAAAACACTGACAACGAAGCTGGAGCGGCGACAGTAACCAGCGGCAGTGCGGGTTTGGAAGTCGCGGGAGAGCCGGGCGTTTACTGGTGCGCGCGACATCGCCGGGTCAAAACGCGTTTGCGTTGTGGTCGCTGCGAAACGCCGATTTGCCCTAAATGCACGATTTACGGCCCGACAGGTGCGCGTTGCCGTAACTGCGCGTCTTATCGCGGCACGCATCTTTACAAAATTAGTCCGCTGCAATTGTTGATGACGTTTGCGCTATCGGCAATATTGGGAATTGTCGGCTCGCTCGTCATCCAATGGATTTTTCTGCTACTTTTCTTCGCTCCTGCGCTGGGCGGCGGGTTGGGAAATCTCATCACGCGTGTCACGGGCGGCAAGCGTGGGCCAGTCATTGCGAGCGCGGCTTCGGCAGGCATTGCGACAGGAACCGCAGCAATTTTCGCGTGGCGCTGGATGTCACTGCAAAATTCCTGGCAAAGAGCACACGTCCCCGCAACAGACATGATCTTGATGCTGAGCAGTTCCGGCGCGTTTTATCTTTTGATATTTCTGGTGCTGGCTATCGCTGGCGTATGGTATTGGCTACGCTAAATGGAGATGTAGAACAGAAAAAGATCTTCCAAAATCTTCGCCTTGGCCTTCTGATTTCACGCGAAAACTATCCTTCTTTTCTTTATTTTAATGGCGCGCCGCGAATCGAGTACTCGATGCACTCGTCGCGGCGCTTTGTTTGACTTTTCACGTTTTCATGTTTCCTCTTCGACCGATGCACCAGCCGCAACGCCCAGCGCTCATCACGCGGCTGTTGATGGTGCTTAACGTTCTGGTCTTCATTGCTCAATACTTGCCGGGTTTCTTGGGAAATTGGTCGCGGCAATTGTATATCAGCGGCGGCGCTGTTCCGCACTGCTATTTTTCGCCGAGTTCGTGCGGCATCCAGAGCATTCAAGCGGGCGCGTTATGGAAACCGCTGCTTTTTTCGATGTTTTTGCACGCGGGCATTTTGCATCTCGTCTTTAATATGTTGTTTTTATCAGTTTTTGGCGCCGGGCTGGAAGAGAAAATCGGCAAGTTGCGCTTTCTATTGTTCTATTTAGCTTGCGGAATCGTGGCGGCGACGGCGCATATTATCACGCATCCGTTTTCCAATGCGACTTTGATCGGTGCCAGCGGCGCCATTGCAGGAATCTTGGGCGCGTATCTGGTTTTGCTGCCACGCTCGTGGATTTTGACGTATTTTCCGCCGATTTTTCTGTTTCCCCTGCCCGCACCTTTGTTCTTGTTGTTATGGATCGCCTTCCAAATTGCGGCGCAGTTCTTTCCCCTCTTGCATCGAGTACTCGAAGGCGGTTCTTCGGGTTCCTCCAACGATGTCGCATGGATGGCGCACATCGGCGGCTTTACTTGTGGCGTGTTGTGGGCATGGCAAAGTCGAGAAAAGAAGAAGCGGTGAGGGTTTTCCGTCGCCAGGTAAAACGCCAAACAGCCCACCGCTAAAGCAGTGGGCTGAATTGAAAAGCCCCATAAATGGGACTCTTGATACTTGCATTATTCCGTTGTCATTACAGCCGCTTTCATTGTCTTGTTCATTCAACCCACGCGTTCATACTGGGCAACTTCAAACTTGCACCACGCGCAAAAGACACGTTGTCTCCGAATTTCATGCAGCGCTAAGTTTTTTGCGCGGTGCCGAAAAGCTCGACAGCACTCTTTGCAGCAGCAAGAATACCAGCACCAGGACTCCGACTGCGATGCTTGTCCACCACGAATTGAGCGTGCCTTGAAAAGTGATCAAGGTTTGAATCAATCCTAAAATCAAGACGCCCATCGCTGTGCCGCCGACCGAACCGACGCCGCCCGTCAGCAACGTGCCGCCAATAACAACGGCGGCAATGGCTTGCAATTCGAAGCCGACGCTCGCCGCAGGATCGCCGGAGCCGGTGTAAATCGAGTACAAAATACCGGCCATTGCGGAAAACAAACCCGACAAAACATAAATGCTGATTTTGGTGCGCGCGACCGGCAAGCCCATCATGCGCGCCGATTCTTCATCGCCGCCAATGGCATAAATGGCGCGGCCAAAACGCGTGCGTCCCAACATCCATGCGGTTGCGGCAAACAAAATCAGGCAGCAAATAGCCACAAAAGGTAGCGATAAGCCGCCGCCAACCGGCACGTTAAGATTTTGCGAAAGCGTTTCTGTATAGAACGGATCTTTCAAACTCAAGGATTCCGGTTCGAGCACAAACGCCATTGAGCGCGCGAAGAACATTCCAGCCAATGTCACCAAGAACGGCGGCAGCTTGAAACTTTGAATCAAAACGCCCATTAGGCCACCGAAACCAGCGCCAATCAGCAATGCCAAGACAATCGCTACTATCGGAGACGTATGATGATGTTCCACCATCGAGGCAATAAAAGTGCTGATAAATGCCACAACCGCGCCAACCGATAAGTCGATGCCGCCCGATAAAATGACAATGGTCGCGCCAATCGCGGCCACGCCCAAAAATGCGTTATCGCCCAATAAGTTGACGATCACCCGCTCGGAAGCGAAGTTGCGATAATTCAAGCATCCTGCCAAGTACAGCGTGAACATCACGGCAGCTGTCGCCAGAAGGGGAACCATCTGCGACGAAATGCGCGGCTTTTTCATGCCGACCTCCTTTTCGTCAGGCCAACGACGCGGGCGCGGAAAGTTTCCGATTGCAGCAGGCAAACCAGGATAATCATAATCGCTTTGGGCAGCGGCGCGATGTTAGGACTGACATTGCGCATATACATCGTTGTCGTCAAAGTTTGAATCAGCAGCGCGCCGATGATGGCGCCGGTCAGCGAAAAGCGCCCGCCCGTCAAAGCCGTTCCACCCACAACAGCTGCTAAAATGGCGTCCAATTCCAAGTTAAGTCCAATGTTGTTGGCGTCGGCGCCCCCGATATTGGCGGCGGCGACAACGCCCGCCAGAGCCGCGCAAAATCCCACAAAAACATACACCATCAATTTGATTTGACCTGAATTCAGACCTGCATAACGGCTGGCGACTTCGTTGTCACCAACGGCTTCGACGAATAATCCAATCGCCGTGCGACGCGTTAATAGTGAGGTCAGCGCGAAAGTCACAAGCGCCAGAACAACCGGAAAAGGCAAACCTAACACAGAACCATTGCCCAAAAAAACCAACGACGGCTGCGAAAAATTAACGATTTGGCCCCCCGTTACCAATTGCGCGATGCCACGTCCAGCCACCATTAAGACCAGCGTCGCAACAATGGGCTGCAGCTTAAAAATGCCCACCAAAACGCCATTCCACGTTCCCGCGATCAAACCGCACAGGAGTGCTGCACCAACCGCGACAAACACGTTATGGTTCTGGATCAAGACAGCGGCGACGGCTCCGGCAATCGCCATCACGGCGCCAACTGACAAATCGACGCCGCCCGTTGCGATCACCAGCGACATTCCCAGCGACAGCAACATCACCTGCGAACCGCGCAGCAAAATATCGACGGGCACGCCATAAAGGTGGCCGGTGCGCCATTCCAGATGAAAAAACCCGCGTGTGAAGAAAAGGTTGAACAACAATAAAACGGCCAGCGAGATGACGGGCCAGGCTAAAGTGGTTGGCGTAAAGCCGCGCCGTCCCGTTTTGGTCGACTCGGGTGCGCCGTCCAAAGTTTGCGCGCCATTAGACATGGGAAGCCTCTTCTTTCGTCGTTTGTCCGACAAGGGATTGTCCAGCGACGGATTGTCCGGCAATCGTTTGCATGATGGCCGCCTCGGTCAATCGAGTACTCGAAAGCTCGCCGACAGGCACGCGGTCGCGCAAAACCAGAACCTTATCGCAGGTGCGCACCACTTCTTCCAATTCCGAGGAAATGAACAAGACCGCCAACCCTTGCTCGCGTAACGAAGCGATCAATTTTTCGATTTCAGCTTTGGCGCCGATGTCGATGCCGCGTGTCGGCTCGTCCAAAATCAGCAAGCGCGGCTGATTGGCCAGCCAGCGACCCAGCAACACTTTTTGCTGGTTGCCACCGGATAGCAGGCGCACCGGTTGTTCGGCGTGTGGCGTTTTGATGCGTAGCGCCTTAATGAAGCGGTCAGCAATTTCGTTTTGCTCGCGGCGGCTCAGGTTGCGCCACAAACCGCGACTGCCCTGCAACGCCAGCACGATATTTTCGCGCACCGAAAGATGCGGAATAATACCTTCGACTTTGCGATTTTCAGGAGTGAAAGCGAAACCTGCGTCAATCGCCTGCCGCGGCGAGCGCAACGAGACTTTGCGCCCATCGACCGTAATTTCACCACTGTCCGAACGATCGATGCCGAACAGTAAACGCGCCACTTCGGTGCGGCCAGAACCCAGCAAACCCGCCAATCCGACGATTTCGCCGCGCCCAATTTCCAGATTGAATGGCGTCATCGTGCCAGAGCGCGACAAGCCTTGTGCCGCAACAAAAGGCGAGAAAAATTGCGTCGCGCCAGCTTTTTTGCGGGCGGGCGCATCTTCCGGCTCGCTTTCCAGGTCGCGCCCGATCATGGCCGAAACCAAAGACGTCCGCGGCAACTGCGCCGTTTCGTATTCGCCGACCAGATGTCCATCGCGCAAAACCGTGATGCGGTCGCAAATCGCATAGACCTGATCAAGGAAGTGCGTCACGAAGACAATACCCAGACCGTCCTCGCGCAGCTTGCGCAACACAACGAACAATTCTTCGACTTCGCCTTCATCAAGCGAAGCGGTCGGCTCGTCCAAAATCAGCAGCTTTGCGTCCACCTCGAGCGCGCGCGCGATGGCGACCATGTGCTGCACCGCGACAGAATAGGACGCCAGTTCTCGCGTCACATCAATGCTGATGTCTAAGCGTTCGAGCGCCGCTTGCGCGCGACGGCGAATTTCCTTCCATCGAATCGCGCCCAGCCGCGTCGTTTCGCGTCCCAGGCAAATATTTTCAGCGACTGACAAGCGCGGAATCAGGTTGACTTCCTGATAAACCGTGGATAGCCCCAAGTTTTCCGCTTCGCGCGGCGAAGCAGGCGTAATTGATCGACCCGCGAAAAAGACTTCGCCACCTTCGCGCGCGTAAACACCCGTAATCGCCTTGATTAAGGTGCTTTTGCCAGCGCCGTTTTCGCCCATTAAAGCATGAACTTCGCCGCTGCGAACGGTGAAATCGACGCCGTCCAAAGCTTTGACACCAGGAAAACCTTTGATGAGACCGCGCACTTCCAACAAGGCGTTTGTGTCGTTTTGCATAAGCTATCCAAGAAGTTTTCGCGCGTATTTAGTCGCTTATCGAGTACTCGAATCGAGTATTCGATAAGCGACTAAATACGCATTGTCTTCTGAGTTCTCAAAGCCTGCCTGCGTTCTTAATACTTGCGGCTGGGAAGCGCCGCTTTCGCATTGGTCTGGTCGAAAACCGTTTCTTTAGGCGCGATATGCTTGTCCACAGTTTTGCCAGCTTTGAGCGACGTCGCGGCATCGAACAAATCTGGCCCGAGCAGGGGGTTACATTCGACCACACAATTGTTTTTGCCGGCGACTAACGCTTCGAGCGCGTCCTTAATGCCGTCCATCGAAACAATTTTGATATCTGTTCCGGGCTTGCCACCCGATTCTTCAATCGCTTGAATCGCGCCCATCGCCATATCATCGTTGTGTGCAAAAACTGCTGTAATCGACTTGCCATCCGGGCTTTTGAGGAACGATTCCATGACCTCTTTGCCTTTGGAACGCGAAAAATCACCGCTTTGCGACTTGATGACTTTCATGTTCGGATACTGCTTGATGATTTCCAGAAAACCTTTCTGGCGATCAATCGCAGGCGCAGCGCCTGGAGTTCCCTGCAATTCAGCGATAGTGGCTTTGCCGCCCGTATCCTTGGCCAGAAAACGTCCGGCGCGGCGCCCTTCCTCAACGAAGTCGGAGCCGATAAATGTCGCGTACAACGAAGGATCGCTGACATCAACGTTACGGTCGGTCAAGATAACCGGAATCTTGGCGGCTTTCGCTTCACGCAGAACCGGTTCCCAACCCGTTGAGACCTTGGGAGCCAGCGCGATCACGTCAACGCCCTGCGCTATAAACGAACGAATCGCCTTGATCTGGTTTTCCTGTTTTCCCTGCGCATCAGAAAACTTCAGATTGACGCCACGTTTGGCCGCTTCGTCTTTAATTGATTGCGTTTCAGCCGTGCGCCACGCGCTTTCTGCACCGATCTGCGAAAAACCGACCGTCATCGACGATGCGCCCGCACTCGAAGCACCAGTGCTGCCATTCGTGGGCGTCGTCGTATCTGCGCCACCGCCGCCTTTATTGCCGCACGAAGCCAATAATGCGCTCGTTGCAAAAAATGCCGCGCAACCCGTCAAGGTGCGCCAATTCATTTGTGTCGTTCTCATTCGTTTCTCCTTGGTTTCATTTACAACTTACGGCTTTATGAGTGCGGCAAATAACGTTGCTTTCGCCGCTTATCGAGTACTCGAATCAAGCGTTCGATGGGCGATTTCGCATATGTTTTTGTGTCGCGCAGTGACTATGGCGCGAACGTGGGACCTGCGACATCGGCAATGCCAAAATCGAGAAATTGACCGCCGCCGGTCTGGTGAACGTGCGCCGCCAGTGTCAAAGGACCCGGCTTAAACTGTTTCAACGCCAGCGGACTGATAGCGTAGCCTTGATAGCTTCCATTGTAGCTGGAGGCCGTTGTCGCCAATACACCGTTGAAATATACCTCGGTGTCTTCGTCGTGCTGCAGCCAAACTTGCGGGTTTTTGAAGGAAGCGGCGTTGGCGGGCACCACCGCTTGACGGCGAATCCACAAATCGGCAGTCGTCCACGGCGTGCGCACGCCACTGACACCGGCACCAAACGGCGCTGGCGCGCTTTGCCAACTCGAATCGTCATAATTCGGGCTAGTCCAATCTCCCACCGGTTGGGTAATGGTGTAGCGCCAGGTAAATGCCGTCGCCTGTGAAGACGGCACAATGTCCTTCCTGATCGCCGGAATCGGTTGCGGCGCCCAATTTTCGGCGCTCTTGGAACCGCGCGCCGCCCATTTCTTCCACACCATCATGTCGGTCAGCATCGGCATAAAGAGACCGCCAATGACAGGACGCGCCTTAAATCCGGTTTGCTTGCCGCTGTCCGTCCAATACCAGTCAGAGAAAGGCACGCGGTCAGGCGTTTCGTTGGCAAAACGATAAACCGGGTCGATAATCGCGTCGAAACTGGCGCGATCCGTTGCCAACGAAGCCGTCCACACCGACCAGTCGGTTTTCGTGTAGGCCTTGCGGCTATCGAGCGGCAGGCCGTAAGGGTTCAACTTGGTGCGATAGAACGCCACTTCTTTGGCCACAGCCGCAGCGGGGAACAAGCGCAAATCGAGTACTCGATCCCAAATCAGGTTATATTTCTGGCTCCAGGTGCCGGGATTATTGAAAGCCAGGCGGAAATGGTCGCCGTCGTTGGCGCTTTGCACCCAACTGTTGGCGTAACTTTGCGCTATGGCGCGATATTTTTGAGCGTTCGCCTGGTCGCCTCGCATAGCGCACATTTGCGCATAAGCGCCCAAACCGACAATCGCTTTGGCCGACAGGTTGACGTTGTGCGCGACATGTCCCGCAAAGTCGTCGGTGGTGAGCTGGTTTTCCGGATTGAAACCTTCTTGCACCAGATAATCCGCCCACTTCGTCAACACTTTCCAATAGGGTTCAGCGAAGCGGACATTGCCTTCGATGTGTGCAATCGAGCCGACACACAGCAGCATATTGCCGCATTCTTCGACCGGCATTTGGCCTTCTTCGCCGTTTTCGCCAGCACCATAAGTTTGGCCGGTCGCCAGTGGATAAGTTCCGACATCGTGCGGCGCGAAAGAAAACTTCCAGCGCCCACTCGACGCATATTGCAACATCGGAATAACCGTCGCTTTGGCCAGCAAAGGATTGGTCAACAAGAACTGCGGCAACATCGGATAAAACACGTCGGTCGTGCCAATCGAGCCGTTGCTGTTGTTTTCTTTGCAGAACATCAACGGCTGACCATTCGCATCAGCGATGATTTTGTTGGCCGCCAAACATTGGCGATACGCCAAAGTCGATATGGCCACATACTTCGGGCCGCCACGTTGCAGCGCATCGGCCATCATGGAATTATCGAAAGCGACGCAGCGCGCCATAATCGAAGCGTAGTCCAACTCAGCGCGTGGCAAAAGTGTGGCGGGCGTCATTCCATTGCGACGCCAGTAAGGACGCATATAACGCCCAAAATAATTGATCGAGTAAATGTCGTCGTAAGCGATCAGCGCGTGTTGTTCGACCGACGCCGCACCAACGCGTCCCAACGGCAACACCAACGCGGCAGAAATTGCCTCGTCGTTGGCAGCGCGCGGCATCCGCGTGTCATCGGTGCGCGGCAAAGTGCCGTTGGTTACGAAAGACGTTTCGCTACTTTCTTCCGACGCTAAAACCGTCTGCGAAGCGCGCGGCGCCGTCAGATAAAGATAACCCCAGTCGATGCGCACATCATCGCCAGCGCGTCCCAAAACATTTTGTTCTTGCGTTCCAATGCGCATCGCCGTCATGTCACCAGCTTTCTGGCGACCCCACGCAACTTTCTGATCCGGCGAGTTCACGCTCAATTCGCCGCCCGCGCTGAAATAAGCCGACACCGCGTGCCCACGTCCATCCAGCGAACGAGCGCTCCACGAAACATAAGTGACGGGGCGCGACAAAACTTCCAAATCGTCGGGCAAGCCGGGCGAAGTAAACGTCAAAACGACTTGAACCTGCGAGTTGGCAAACGTGGCAATGGTTCGCGTCGGCGTCACTTTCAACGTCGTCTGGCGCATCGCGGGAACGCTGCGCATCGAGTTGCCCAACAAGCGATACGTTTGATTGTCAACGCGAATCAGAGAAGAAAGCGGCTGACGCGCGCCCGACCAATGACGCGTCGAGTCGTCGGTCAGGCGGTCGGCATTCGACCAAACGCTGAAATAAGGATCGTGTGCAATCAATGGCACCGAAGGTGGACGTAAATCCGCCAATGGCACTGAAGGGGGACGTAGATCCGCTACCAGCATCGGCTTCACGTCTCGTGCTACGGCTGATGGTGCGGGAGTCGCCGAGGGCGGTTGCATGTAGCGGATTAGTAGCAGGCCAGCTACACATAAAAGGGCAGCCGTAGAAAAAATTGTCGTTGAAGCTTTTGATTTCATAAATTTGCTCGTTCCCTGCTGTCACCATAACTGCCTCTGGGAACTTTGAGATCGCTATTTGCTACGAAAATTTCGTGGGAGCACAAAGTGTAAAGCTACAAAAAGCATGAGCCGCGAGGGCGACTTCAAGATTGTGCAAAGTTTAGGTTATCGCACGATTTTACATATAAAGTTCGTCCCTTGCAACTTAAAACAAAGAGCGGCCCATCGAGTATTCAATTCGAGTACTCGATGGGCCGCAGAACAATCGTTGAAGTTACACGGCCTGCACCACGATCTGCGAAAACGCAGCGTTTGTTTTCCCGGGATCGCCACTGTATTGGCGCACGCCGATGGCGCCTTCAGCAAAGGTCGCGTCCTGAACATCAATGATTGGCGTCACGGCGTCATCAATCCAGACGCGCAATTGTGCGCCGCGCGCTTCGACACGAACACGGTACACCTGATTCGCCTTAATTTCACGCTTGACGTGCATCAACGAAGTCCATTGTCCACTGGATCGTCCCAGTTCAACGATGCCATCGGCGGCGCTCAATCCCACATAATAACCGTTATAAGCGTCGGCTCCCAGCGAAGGTTTGCTGACGCGAAACATTAGTCCGGCATTTCCTACAGCGCCCACCGAAACACGCGCATTGTAAGTAAAATCGGCGAAGCGCGTCTTCGTCGCAACAGCTTTGATGCCTTGCAAACCAGCACTCGAGGAGGGACGCAACTCGCCATCGCGCGCAAACCAGCCGCCGCCATAAACAACCCAGTCATCGAGATGACCATCGGATAAATGATCGCGGAACTCGCGGTCGCGCGGGCGCACCTTTGCACCAATCGCTGGGAAATTGGTGATGCGCAACATTTGCGAGCCAAACGGCACCAGCGTGATAATTTCCGCTGCTGTCGCCGCAACAACCGGACTGACCGGCGGATCGAAGGCGACTTTGCCGCTCCACGCCATCGTCCAATCGGGAATCTTTTTCGCCTGCACCTGCAATTTAACGGGAGAATTTTCGAAAGGATTGCCCGACGGCGCCGTCTGCTGCACCTTGAACGCCGCACCCGGATTGCGCTCATCGAACATCAAGCCGTAATTCCAAGCGGATTGTGGCCTGATCTCGAAAGACTCGAAGCCGACCTTTTTACCGTTGTCCCAGGCGTCCCATTTTTCCTTGATCGGCAACGAGTACACGAGCGGCCCGCGACGCACCGAAACCGAATCGTTGACGCCGCGCAGCACGCGAACCGTCATCGGAAAGCGCACCACGACCTGATCGCCAGGCTTCCATTCGCGGTTAATCACCGCGAAAGTTCCCGGCGTAATGCCACTTTGCAACTTTCCATTGACGGAAACCGAAGGCTTGTCGCACCAGGCGGGAATGCGCAACGAGAGCGGGAAGGAAACTTTCTGCGGCGCATCGAATTTCAAGCGAATCGTGTCTTCAAACGGGTAACTGGTTTCGGCCACAAAGGAAACGCGCGTGCCCTGATTGCCGACGGGAGCCGTGACCTGTGAGGGCACATACGCCATGATCGCCAGGCCTTTGTCGCGCGTCGCCGCCCAGCTATTTTGCGCAAGTTTCGGCCAGCCCATGTGGAAATTGTAGCAGCAGCATGGATAACCCGAACGCGGCGCAGGCGTGCGAGCATCATCATAATCCTGGTTGTAGCCGACGCCGCCGCGAATCGCCATGACGTTGTTGGGCAAAGTGAAATAAACGTGTTGGCGGATGCTTCGCGTGGTCGCCGCAGGCAAGCCGTTGAATGCGACCATTTCCAGGTTATCGCCGATGGTGGCATCGCCCAAAATGCATAGCGCGGTTTCATCGGACAACATGCGTTCGACTATCGAGCACAACTCGGCGCCCTCAGTCGAACTGACACCAGCCAAAAACTCGGTTCCCGAAGACATCCCGAACGCCAAACCATGATCGCGGTTCAGGTTGGCCACGCCCGCCTGAAAAGCCTGTCGGTCGGCGGAATCGTGGGAACGCTGCCAATAGACTGGCGGCATCTTGAGCGCTTGCGGCACGTTCACGTTGTGCTTGGGCTGATAATCGTCACCATATTCCAAGAAGGTGTCTTTGGTGAAGATTTCGCGCCACGGATACGCCTGCTCGTGCAACATATCGGCAAGCGGCAGCAACCAGGCATCGCCAGTGCGGTTGTAAAGCCAGAAAATGGTGTCGATTTCGTCACCGGCGCGCGAACGTGCCCAATCGCGCAGCGGACGCGCCGCCAGATGATCCGCCATGTAACGATAATAACGCGTCATAAATGGCACCACGCGCGGGTCGTTAGTGGCTTCAGCGTAATCGCGCAACACGTAATTCGCCACAATGCGCGGCCACCAATCGTCGTTTTGCTTGGGGCCGAAAAAACCGTCCGCGCGCTGGCTGCCCAGCATCCAATCGATCCATTTTTGCGCTTTGGCTTTCAAAGCCGGATCGTCCAACGTGTAGGCCAAAGGCACCAAACCCTTGACGTAATATGGCCCTTTTTCCCAGTTCTCGCCCGTTCCGCCCAACCATCCGCTATTTGGCCCGACATCGGGCAACACTTCTTCGGCGTGTCCCGTCAGCCCGTCGCGCTGCAATTGCAATTGTGTCAAAAGCCAGCCGCGCGCCCGAATGCTACCCAACGGCAAAGCATGAAACGGCACGTCTTCCAGCGCCAGTGGTACCAATCGAGTACTCGATGTCGCGTTCGCCGCTGCGCCAGACGCTGTTGTCCCAGCCGCTGATGCTCCAGTTGTTGATGATGTTGCAGCAGACGCGTTCGCACCCGCATCGCCACGCCAGGGAACACAACTCGCCATCCAGAAAGCGCCGACCATGCCCGCTGCACTGCGCGCCACAAATTGACGGCGCGATAATGAGGATGCGTCAGCGGAAGGCGCGTCAGCGGAAGGCGCGTCAGCGGAAGGCGCGTCAGCGGAAGGCGCGTCAGCGGAAGGTATATTCAAGGGGGATTCTGGCTTGTTCTCAGACGGTTTCTTTGACATCGGGCCACCTTCCGTAAAAGGAAATTCTTTCAACTGTGCAAGTTGGATAACAGACAATGCGGACAAACCAGCACATCGCCAGAGAACTGTATTGACCTTCAACAGAAAGACGATTCACATTGCGAAATCGTCGGTATCTTCTGCGTTTTTCAAGGCAGGAAGCACAGCAAGAACGAAGTGCGGCCACGCGAATTTTTAAGGTTTACAGAATGTTGGTTGACTGCGCGCAGGGGGTTTTAATGCAAACAAGTATAACTTTGCCCTCATGCTGCCGCTATAAACAGGTAGTGATAAAGCATATGCAACAGCACTATCCATTATTCAGGTCATCGGACGAAAAACAAACATTTGCAAAGGCGATTTTTGAAGGGCGCGGTTACGCGTTGCAGCGGTAACGCCTTTCAAAAGAGCGGTTCAGAACATTGGTTCGTCGCGTTGCAAAGTGCTTTGGCTGATACGCGCGCGAATTTCGTCTTCGTCGCGTTCTTCCTTGAGGACTTGATAAAACTCGTGGCGCGCGGTTTTGCTGATAACGGGCGGCGGAACTTCCAATACTTCGACTTCGACTGTTTTGAAGCCGTAATTGATGCGCAAAACGTCGTGACGCCGAATTTCGTCGCCAGCGTGCGCCGTTTTGCCGTTACGACCGATTTTATCGGCATCGCACATCGCTTTGGCGACCGGACGCCGCTTGACTAAACCGGTTTGCTTGAGAAAAAAATCGAGACGCATAGCGTTAGTTTATCGTTAGGTGGCTTGGACGTGTGAAAGAGCAGAACACGTCACAACGTTCAACTTTTGCACTCGCCGCATAGCGCAGAAGCACGTTTTATGAAATAATCAAGGCATCTTTTCCACGCTTTTCCGCCTCTTTTGACCACTTCTCCTACCATAATGAGTACTCGAATTCGGGCGCGCCTTTTGATGTGCCTTTCGCTGTCTGTTGCGGGCGCGATTATCGTTCCCGCGCGCGCTTTTGTCCCAGCGCCTTTGTTTCCCATGTCGCAGATTTCGCTGCGCGTTTTACCCAATGGCGTCCGTTCGATTGTCAAAGAAGCGCACGGTTCGGGCATTGTCGCCGTGCAGGTCTGGGTGCGCGCCGGAAGTCGTCACGAGTTTTCCGATCAGGGCGGCGCGGCGCACTTGATGGGCGTCGCGTGCTTGAACGCTTCGGGCCAATATTCGCTGGAAAGCGGTGGCGCGACCAACGCGATTCGCGGTTTGGGCGGCACGGCGTTTTCGCAGACAACGCGCGATTCGACGAACTTTGGCGCAACGGCTGCGCAACCTTACGCGGAAAACGCCATTCGCATTTTAGCCGACGCCGTGCTGCATCCCGACTTGTCGGACGCAGCGCTGGCAGCGGCCAAAAACATCGCGCGCAATGACATTCAAGCGCGCGACAGCGACGCACTGACCGTGGCTTCCGATTTATCTTACCAATCGGCTTTCAAATCGCATCCTTATCGTCGTTCGCCATTGGGACAAAGCGCCGACATCGACACCATCGACGCGTCGAAGCTGCGCGCCTTCGATCTCGAACGCTATACGGGCGCCAACATCAGTGTCGTTGTGGTCGGTGATATTTCCGTCGAACGCGCGCAAACTTTGGTCGCGCGCTACTTTGCGGAAGCGCCGCGCGCCCGAACCGATGCGCGCACGCAGTTCGGCACGCCCGAAAATGGGCCATTTGTCGGACGCACGATTCGCCGCACAGGAAACGTAACGCGTCCCGCCATTGCGCTTTCGTTTCGCGCGCCAGGCATTGATGCGCCAAGCGATGTCGTAACGATGGACGTTCTGCTTTCGCACTGGAACGAAGGCAGCGACGCCGTTTTGCGCCGCGCTTTATTGGGTGATACGGAATTGGGTAATGCGGACGCTTCGAGCGATACTTCGAGTACTGGAAATGCGGATGCGACAGCGCCGCCGCCCGCTCTGGCTCTCGACATCTCGTTTTTGACCCAGCGCGATCCGAGTTTGGTCACGTTTACGCTGGTTACAGAACCAACGCAGGCGGCGCGTGCCGTGCGCACGATTTACGAACAAATCGCGCGCGTGCAAACGAGCAGCATCACGCCGCTGCAACTGGAACGTGCCAAGCGCGCACTGCGCCGCCAATATGTCGCGCAAGACGAAACCGCTGCTGGTCAGGCAGGCGCACTGGGATTTTACGATATGATCGGTTCTTACGACTTTGGAGCGACTTACCTTGACCGCATCAATCGCGTGACGCTGGCCGACATCAAGCGCGTGGCGACCAAATATTTTGTATTGTCTTCGCCGCTGGCGATTTTGATTCAGCCCGAACCCAAGCCTCAAGCGCCACAAAATCCCGACGACAACGGAGTGAACGCCTGATGAAATTCCCTCCAAAAACTGCGCCTTTTTACTTCGTCGCGTGCAGCTTTCTCGCGCTCACCGTTCCAACTCTGGCTGACGTTCCAAGTTCGCCAAATGCAAGCTCTTCTACGGCAACATCGAGTACTGGAATTTCAAGTACGACTTCATCCGTCGCAACGTCTTCCGCACCAATTTCTGGCGCGCCTGCTGCCAATGCAACTGCGAATGCCGCAACGATGGATGCTTCGTCCGCGCCCTTGACTTTTGCGACCGCGCCCGCTTTGACCAACGCCGGATTAATCAAGCGCAGCGTTTTGAGCAACGGCCTGACTTTGGTAATGCAAACCGACCGCACCAGCCCGCGCGTCTCGATTTCGCTTTTAGTTCGCGCCAGTGCCGCCGATGAAACGCCGCAAACCGCGGGATGGCGACGTTTGCTGGCCGAAGCGACTGTGCGCGCGACGCAACAAAACGGCGCGACGCAATCGTTCGCGGCGATCAATCGCCAGGCGGCAGAGTTGGGCGGACAATTGGGCGCCAGTGTCAGCGACGACGCGATTGAGTTTTCCGTGACGGGCGAAAGCCAGAACGCCAACGCCCTGCTCGATTTGTTGCTTCGCATCTTGCGCTCGCCACGTTTATCAGAAGACGATGTTCAAGCCGCACGACAAATTTTGACGGCACGCCGCGACGCAACTTCCGATGATGTGACGACTATCGCAACCAATGCTCTGGGCGCGCAACTTTTCCGCGACAGCGCCGGTCAACCTCTCGCTTATGGTTTGCCGACGTTAGGCACGACAAGCTCACTAAACAGCTTGAACGCGGCGCAACTGCGCACTTTGCGAAGCCGGTTTTTTCAAACCGATCACATCATGGTGGGCGCGGCGGGCGATCTGGACGAAGTGAACTTGCGCGCGCATCTGGAAGCGTTGAGTTTGCCCGGTGGATTGCCCACGGGCACGGCGGAAACACCGCCAGCTTTCGCCGAGCGCGCGCCCTCGAAACCCATTGTCATTCCTCAGGTTTCTATCGTTCCTGGCGACTGGGTTTTCGTGTCTTATCGTTTGGGTCGCGCGGATGACGCCGATGCGCCCTCACTGGCGGTTTTAGTGGCCGCGCTGGGAGCGTCACCTAATGCGACTTTGTCGAAACGATTGTTGCTGACAACTTCGAGTACTCGAATCGACAAAACTTCGCCAAATGCGACACCGCCAAATGCCATATCAAGTGCGACGCAGCCGTTGGCGCAACAAGCATCTGCGGCTCTCACGCCGCGTCGTTTTGGCGGCGACCTGACGATTTTCGCGCTGACCGGCGGTGGCACGGCGGAACAATTGCGCCAGACGATTGTGGACGAAGCCAAACGTTTGCGCGATGCGCCACTTGGCGAAAACGAATTAAACGCTGCGCGCCGTTATGCGATTGGCGATTGGATGACCAGCGGCGAAGCGTTGCACGATCGCGCTTTTCGCCTGGCGTCGGACGAATCGCTGGGCGTCGCACAGCCAAACGTGACGTGGCCAGTGCGCTTGCAAAATGTGACAGCGGACAACGTGCAGCGCGTCGCAGCGCAATATCTCATGAACGAAACTACGATTATCATCCATGCCACAAGTTAAAGGCGTGTATTCGTCATATCAAGTACTCGAAAGTTACGCTGGTGTCTTCTCGTAAACCGAGAAGACAAAAACGTGTCATTGCGAGAACGACGCGATGAAAGTTCCTTCCATCTTTGCTTTTTCAGCGAGAAAGAGCCGCATTTGAGAACGAAAAATGATTGAAAGCGTGAAAGAAATCTGGCAGTTTCGCCCGCTGATTTTGGAGTTGGTGCGGCGCGATTTGAAATTGCGTTATAAAAACTCGGTCGGTGGCATTTTGTGGAGCTTGCTCAACCCGCTGATGCAGATTTTCTCGATCACGATTTTGTTGCGTTTCATCGCCGCGCGCCCGATTCCCAACGTTTCGGCTTATCTGTTCATCTTGTTCGCATGGAACTTTTTTGCGACGTGCATTCAAGATTCCTGTACTTCGATTTTGGGCAATGCCAGCCTGGTGCGCAAGATTTATTTCCCGCGCGCCATTTTGCTGCTCACGACGCTCATCGCCAGTTTGTTCCATTTCGGCATTTCGTTTACTTTTACCCTGCTCTATTTCTTCGCGCTGCGCACTTATCCGGCGCAACTTAGTTGGTCTATTTTTCTGGTTTTTCCTATTCTGTTTTTCTTGTCGTGCCTGGCGTTGGGAATCGGCTTTATCGTGGCCTATCTCAATGTGTTTTATGAAGATGTGCGCTTCATCGTTGGCGTGATTTTGCAATTGTTGTTTTATCTGGTGCCGGTTTTTTACACGATTGAACAAGTGCAAAGCCGCGGCGCGGATGTGTTTCACCTTTACCTATTGAACCC
Source organism: Abditibacteriaceae bacterium (assembly GCA_965277285.1). Lineage (GTDB taxonomy): Bacteria > Armatimonadota > Abditibacteriia > Abditibacteriales > Abditibacteriaceae > DASVUS01. The sequence goes on from OZ255721.1 coordinate 2,428,025, forward strand.
TTTGGCGACTTTTCTGGTGACGTATCAGCGCGCTTTGCTGGGGCCGCCAATTGTTTATGCGGCGGATGGGAAAACACGATTGCCAAGCGTTGGCATTCCCTGGGAACATTTTGCGATAGCTTGCCTGGTCAGCGTTTTTGTTTTGCTCGGCGGCTTCGCCTTGTTCGAGCGCAACAAATGGGACATGGCCGAGCGTTTGTGAGTTTTGAAAAATGAGCAACGAGTACTCGATAGAAGTCGAAAACATGACGAAGACGTTTCGCGTGGTTCACCGCGAAGCGTCGCTCAAGTCGGCGGCTCTGAGTCGTTTGCGCTTGAGGCGTCCGCGCGTCGAGGAGTTCGTCGCGCTGCAAGACATTTCGTTTCAAATTCCCAAAGGTCAAACGGTCGGCGTCATCGGGCGCAACGGCAGTGGAAAAAGCACGCTTCTCACTTTGATGTCGCGCATTTATCGTCCCAACAAAGGGCGCATCACGGTTCGCGGGCGCATTGCCACACTTTTGGAACTCGGAGCCGGTTTCAATTCCGAGTTCACCGGCATTGAAAACATTTTCCTGAACGGCGTTATTATGGGTATCAAGCGCGAGAAAATCGAAGCGCGCCTGCCCGACATCGTGGAGTTCGCCGGCTTGAACGAGTTTATTGACACCAAAGTCAAATTTTATTCTTCGGGCATGATCACGCGCCTGGGATTTTCGGTCGCCGTGCATTCGGAGCCGGATGTTTTGCTGGTGGACGAAGTTTTGGCGGTAGGCGACGCCGAGTTTCAGGAAAAGTGTTACGACAAGATCGAAGAGTTTAAAGCCAAGGGCGTGACGATTTTCTTTGTCTCGCACGATGTGCGCGCCATGCGCCGCGTCGCCGACCGCATTTTGTGGATTCATGATCACAAGCTGCGCGAAGATGGCGCGCCCCTGCCAATTTTAGAACGCTACGAAAGCGGACATTGAGCCAGACAGCAGACATTGAACCGGACAGCGCAACGGAACACGAAGCCGCAAGGAACAAGAAGCCGTAAGGAAAACATTGTGCCATGAACATTCTTCGTACCGAAGCAGTTGCGGATGAAGCATGGAACGATTTGGTCGCTGCCTCAGACGACGCCTGGCTTTACCATTCCAAAGCCTGGCTCGACATGACAGCGCGCGTTTATAATTTGGAAAACGTTTTCTTCTCTGTGACGCATAACGGTGCTTTGGTTGGTGCCTTCGCCGCACAATTACAAAAAGGTCGCTTATACGGACGTGAACACAACGTGGCGCACGCGAATATTATGGGGCCTGCCGGGCCGTTGTTCCATCGAGTACTCGAACCTAAAGTGCGTCAGCGCGCCGCGCTCGAACTGACTCAAGCGATCCGCGAATGGTTGCTCGAATCACACATCCTTCATATTTCTTGCTCGCTGCCGCCGCTGGCGCCCTTCAATTTAGGAAACGTGCGCGGAGTGAACCCGCTTTCTCTGGCGGGCTGGAAAGACGTTTCCACTCATACGCGCATCATTGATTTGTCCGCTACCGAAGACGTGCTATGGGCAAACCTTTCCAGGAATGCGCATCGAAAAATTCGTGCTGCGGAAAAGGTGAATTATCGCATTCAAGTCGAGCCATGGCAGGAAGCCCTTGAGGAATATTATGATGTCCACGTTCAAAATTACACGCGGACTGGAGTTCCACCCCATCGTCGCTCTTATTTTGAAGGCATTGCGCACGACATCGCACCAGACGGCGCTGCGGTTTTGTGGGTCGCACGCGATGCGCGAGGCCAGGCGGTGGCTTTCCACAACGACGCGCGCTTTGGCTCGGGTTCTCTTTCGTGGACGGCTTGTTCGCGTAATAAACACTTGGAAGGAGGTATCAATTACTTGCTCTTCTGGGAATCCCTCAAGGGCGCTCGCCGCGATGGTTGTCGTTGGTACGATGCGAATGAACTCTTCCTTGACGCCGAAGATGGCAAGCTCCGCGATTTGACGACCTTCAAGTCCAAGTTTGGTGGCGAAACCTACCGGTTTTATCGAGGTACATTGGCTGGCGTTCCTTTTGTCAAATCTTCGCTGCCGCGTCGCACAGCCGCCAAAATCTATCGCGGCCTGAAAAGTTTGCGCCAGCGATAGTGGATTATGAAAGCGCATATCGAGTACTCGATGCGGAGAAAGATGAACACGTTGCCCAGATAACGCGTTGCCTGGATAAGCAGATGAGAAACGAGTGCCAGTAGAGAGGCGGCTATGAAAAATGAAGCGACATCTGAAGACAATCGGCAACAAGCGCGTTTCGCCGAGCTTTATCCGCTCGATAGTTGGCGCCCCAAAGGGTCATACTACACAGCCCTTTTTGCGCGCCGTCTGGAAATTCTTAGAAAGCATTATTCGGGTGGTCACGCAATTGATTTGTGTTGCGGAACCGGAGAATATCTGCTTCCCGTTGCCGAGTTCGCCGACAGCGTGACTGGTATTGACTTTGAACCCCGGATGGTTCACGAAACGCATCAACAGATCGCCAAGCGGAATCTGCAAAACGCTTGCTGCGTTCAAGGAAATGCGCGTCACTTGCCTTTTGCCAACGCCGCCTTTCGCTTTCTCTACTCTTACTCGATTTTTTATGGTATTCCTCGGATTGAAGAAGTTCTTCGGGAATCGGTTCGAGTACTCGAACCCGGCGGCATTGTCGTTGTGGATTTCGGTTTACGCCGTTCTCTCAATAGCATTGTTGTACGGGCGCACCGAGACGAAATGGCTGATTATTATCCGTCTTCACCGCAAGATATTGACAAGATGTTAGAGGGCATGAATTTACGTATTGTCGCTACTTATTACTTTCAAATTCTTCCGATGTGGGGACAAAAACCCGGTTGGTTAAAACCGTTATTGCACCCGCGCTGGCGAGGCATGGCAGCGTCTCATTGCGGTGGCATTATGCTCGATGAACGAATCAGCAGCCTTTGGCTGTTGCGCAATTTCGCGTTTCGTCGTCTTATCGTTGCTCAAAAAATCAAGTGAACCGTCGCGCTTATCAACGATGACTTCGACCATACAACGAACGGCTTTAGTGACCGGCGGCGCGGGATTTATCGGCTCGCACCTTGTCCGTCGTTTGCTGCGCGAAGGCTGGCGCGTTCGAGTACTCGATGATTTTTCGAGCGGCAGAACCGAAAACCTGACAGATGTGCGCCATCAAATCGAAGCCATTTCAGGCAGCATCACCGAAGAAGCCACGGCGCGCCGTGCCGCTGCGGGCGTAAATTGCGTGTGGCATCATGCCGCGATTGTGTCCGTTCCCCGTTCCATCCGCGAGCCGTTGAACACGCATGTGGTTAACGCGACCGGAACGCTGATGATGTTGCAGGCCGCTCAGGAAGCCGGAGTGCGGCGCTTTGTTTACGCGGCCAGTTCGTCGGCTTATGGAGATACGGTCGTTTCGCCGCAAATCGAAACGCTGACGCCCAATCCTTTATCGCCTTATGCCGCGTCCAAACTCTGCGGCGAATCGTATTGCCGCTTGTGGCACACCGTATATGAGACAGAAACCATCGCGCTACGTTACTTCAATGTATTCGGGCCACGGCAAGACCCGAACTCGGAGTATGCCGCAGTGATTCCGCGCTTTATCGTGGCCATTCTCGAAGGACGCGAAATCACGATTTACGGTGACGGCGAACAAACGCGCGATTTCACTTTCGTCGACAACGTTGTCCAGGCGAATTGGCGCGCTTTGTCTTCCAGCGGCGCGGGCGAAGTTTTCAACATTGCGTGCGGACAAAGCGTGAGTTTGAATCATTTGGTGAAGTTGTTGGGCGACATTATCGGCATCGAACCTCGCGTTCGTTATGAAGCGGCGCGCACCGGAGATGTGCGATATTCGCAAGCCAGCATCGAAAAGGCGCGACGCGTTCTGCAATACGAACCAACCACGAGTTTTCGAGATGGCCTGGAACAAACCGTCGCGGCTTATCGCGCAGATAGTCGGGTGCCATAACGGGTGCCCTAAGAAGCGCGCGTTGGTCGAATCCTCGAGTACGAAGTATCGAGTACTCGATGGCGCACGGCGTTTCTGAGAATGAGAGCAGGCGGTTTCAAAGACCAAGGAAAACACGATGCGCTTAGTTGTCATTCCTTCTGACCCGATTGCGACTTACGAAAGAGCTGGTCTCGATTGGCTGGAGCGTTACTACAATCCACATCGAATGTTCGATGAAGTGTTTGCGCTCAGTCCTTTGGAAGAAGGAGAACGCCAGGCTTACGGCATGACAATCCGCGGCGTTCCTTTCGAGCGAATGAAGCGAGCTATCGGCGAGTTGAAGCCCGATGTCGTGCGCGCTTATGGCGGATACTGGGCTGCCAACGCCGCCTGTCTGGGGCGCAATTGGGACATTCCTGTCGTGGTCAGTGTTCACGATACGAACCCGGCGTTATTTTTCGACTCGGTCAAATATGCCGACATCGTAATTTGTATGTCGAAGGTGGTCGCGGAACTGGCGCAACAGAAGGGCGTCGCGCCGGAACGCATCCGCGTTTTGCCCAATCGCGTTGACTTCGGGGTTTTTTATCCGATAAAGGATCAGGGATCTTTAGAGGCGGTCGCGCAGCAGTTTCCTGTCGGTAAGCACTTGTTGCATTTGGGGCGTAAAACCGAACAGAAGAACCTGGACAACACGATCCGCGCTCTGTCTTTGCTGCCCATCGAGTACTCGTGCATTTTTGCCGGTTTGGGCGAGCGAGGACCGTTTGTGCAGTTGGCGCGCGAGTTGGGCGTGGAAAAACGCTGCTTCTGGATCGATTCAATTCCCAACTCACAACTTCCCATTTGGTATTCGTGGTGCGATTGTATGCTGACACCCAGCCGCTGGGAAGGTTTTGGCATCGTCTTCATTGAAGCGGCGGCGTGTGGCGCGGCGATTGTCACATCCGACATCGCGCCCATGAACGAATACTTGCGACACGGCGAAAGCGCCTTTCTGGTGAAAGATTACGAAAACCCGAATGCTCTGGCGCAGGCGGTTCGAAAAGTTTGTGAACAAACCGAACTGCGACGCAAACTTCAGCGTGGTGCAGTCGAGGCGGCACAACCCTTTGAACAGCAGCGTGTTGATGCCCAAGAATGTGATATTTACCGCGAAGCAATCGCGTTGCCGCCGTTATCCACACTGAGACGCCAGGAAATTGAGCGATGCATTTGGACCTTAAAAGCACGCATGATGGCGCGCAAAGTTTTGCCAGCCCGCGTTGTGGAACAACTGCGCCATAGATGAATATCTTTGATTAACCGATGGCGCAGGTTTGGCGATGCCAACCATTGGTGGAATAAATGACTTGATTCCATTTTCAAACGGTACTTTGCAGCCACTGCGGACTTCCTTAATTATTCTTGACTATTCTTGACTATGCTAATATTATTAGTATATGAGATTCGCACCGCGACATTATGCCAGCCGCTTGCGGACGCAGCATTTGCTGGCATCGAGTACTCGAATCACGCAACAAAGGTTGGAGCAGTTCGTGCGCGACGGCCAGCATAACACACCTGCCGAACGTGCGCTGAACTGGATTAAAGCCAATCATCAGCCAGGCAAAGGCGTTCGTGTCCATAGTGGCCATGCGCAGTCTTACCCGGAAGTCACGGGTTATATAGTGCCGACACTAATAGAGATTGAGGAAAACGAACAGGCATCGCAGCTTTTGCAGTGGCTTTTGCGTATTCAGCACGCCGATGGCGCTTATGGTGATCCAGATGAGGATCGGCCTCATGTTTTCGATACGGGCCAGGTGCTTCGCGGCTTGCTATCGGGGACTCGCTTGCCATTATCAGAATCAACAAACCTGAAACTGCAACGTGCCCTTGGCAAAACAACAGAATACTTATACGGAAAAATGGTTGAAGATGGCCGCCAGGGATTTGGCACACAATATGGCGTGGAAGGCGAGAATCCAGTTTCCGAAAGTGTGCTGCTTTATGTCCTACCTCCTTTGATAGAAGCGTCTCGAGTACTCGATTTGCCCCATGTCGCGCAGGCGGCCCAGCATTGCGCCGACTTTTATGTGGCGCAACCTTACGCCTTGCAAGAACGAACGCTGACGCATTTTTTAGCGTATGAATTGGAAGCGCTCATTGACCTGGGAAGGAAAGACGTCGCTCTTTCGGTTCTCCAGCAGTTGCAAGCCGAGCAACAGGCCGATGGTTTTGTGCGAGGGCGAGAAGGCGTGAAATCGTGTTGTTCGCCGGGCCTGGTGCAGTTGGCCATTTGCTGGATGAAGGTCGGAAACGTGGAGCCAGCGCTTAAAGCCTTGTCCTGGATGGAAGCACATCAGGAGCCTTCGGGAGGCTGGCGCGGCAGTTATGGCGAAAACGCCTCCTATTTTCCCGATGTCGAACTTTCCTGGGTGCCCAAATACTTTCTGGATGCTTGCTTCCTTCAACAAAATCTCGGCTTTTGACGCAATGTTTTGTGGCAATGCTAAACTGCAACTATGCCCACCTCTCCTGTTCCTGATTCCAGCGACTTATTCACCTCCCGCTTTTTTATAAAAAATGACCCGATAATGCGCGGCTTTGTGGCTCCGCGAAAAGCATTGTGGTGGAACAAACAGCATCGTTGGGATTTTTTCCAGTGGCGATGGTGGTCTCGTATTTACGAGTACGAATGGATGAGTTCAGCGATCTCGCAGTATTTTCAAGGGCAAAACCTGCAACAAAAAACGGTGCTGGACGCGGCGTGCGGCGAAGTTCAGCCCGGCGGCTTTATTCTGGCGCAGAAAGGTTTTGGGCAAGTCGTCGCGCAGGATGTTTTCGCTCGACACGCTCTCATCGAAAAAAGTGCTTTGACCAATCTCCACTATTTACAAGGCAATTTAGCTGAAGTCAAAGAAGGACGCTTCGATTGCATCGTCTTCATTTCAACATTGGAGCACATCAACCCCGAAGTGCAGCCCCTTGTTTTGCAAAACCTTGTTGATCGCTTGAATCCGGGCGGCGCTTTGTTGCTGACTTTCGATATGCCGGGCTACGAGTACTCGACGAACCTCGATTTATATAAACAAATTCTTCGTGACAACAATTTGCAGTTCCGCGAAGAAAGCGTGCGCGATGCAGACAAACTGACTTCCAAAAACAAACACATTGTTTTCCCCGAAGGTTTTGAGGATGGTCACGTCAAACACGAAGAGCTTTCCTGCTATCGATTGTTCGCCGTCAGGGAATAACTGCGCATGACTTCAACAGCGCTTTCTTCACCTCTCGTCAGCATTGTTTTGCCCACTTACAACCGTGCCTCCATGTTGGATAAGGCGCTTGCGACGTGTCTGTCTCAAACATTGAGTAATCTGGAAGTGGTCGTGGTAGATGACGGATCGCCAGACCAAACGCAGAAAGTTGTGCGAGAATGGCAGGCCAAAGACGAACGCGTGCTCCTGGTGACACAAGCCAATGCCGGTTTGCCAGCCGCACTGAATGCCGGTTTCAAAGCGGCGCGTGGGCAGTATTTGACATGGACAAGCGACGATAACGCTTTTCATGCCGATGCATTAGAAATTATGGTGCAAGCGCTGGAAGACGACGCGAGTGTGGATTTCGTTTATTGCGATTATTTAGCAATTGACGAAAACGACAAAGTCATCGAGCGCGTAAGTTTGCCCGACAGCGACAATCTGGCGACAAAAAATGTCGTGGGCGCGTGCTTTTTGTATCGACGTCGCGTATATGAAAGCGTCGGTGATTACGATACCGCTTTGTTTTTGGCCGAAGATTACGATTACTGGCTGCGCGTCAGCAAGCGTTTTCGCATGAAACATTTGGACGCGTGTCCTTACAATTATCGCTTGCACGCAACTTCTCTAACCTCCAAACGCGAGTTCGCCATTTTCAAGATGACGCTGCGCGCGCGTCTTAAAAACTCTTCCGACTTCGGGCATCGAGTACTCATTTTGCGCCAGGCCGCTCTTCACTGGCGTCGCCGTTATTTGCCTTTGCGCGCGATGCTGCGTCGCATTCGCTCCAAGCGTTGAAAGAAAAATCCCACATCATGGCGCCAACTGAGCAAACCTCGAATCTGGTCAGCGTGATCGTCCCGACATATAACTACGCTCACTTTCTGTGGCAAACCCTGGCGTGCGTGCAAATGCAAACTTACGGGAATTGGGAGTGCGTCGTTGTGGACGATGGTTCGATCGATGACACGCGCGAAGTGGTGCAGCAGTTCATGCGAGACGACGCGCGTATTCGCTATATCCATCAACAAAATGGCGGTCTCTCGGCGGCGCGCAACACAGGTTTGCGCGAAAGTCGCGGGCAATTTATCCAACTTCTCGACTCGGACGATTTTATCGAACCGCGCAAGCTGGAAAGTCAGGTCGCGTTCTTGAACACGCATCCCGATATCGACATCGTTTGCGGCGAAATGCGCTTTGTTTCTGTGGAAACTGGCGAACGCGAAACACTTGAACGAACCAGCATAATGCGTTGCTGTTTCGCGCGTCAAAGCTTCTGCATCGCCGACAACGAACTGGTTTTGTTACAGCATCGGGATAAACGAGTGAGCTTCGAAGTCAATCAGAATGTAGCGTCCGTGCGTTTTATCGAGAGCGATATTCTTTTGAACCTGCTTCGTGGGAACAGCATTGTTGTCAATACTCCTTTGGTGCGCAAGCAAGTTTTCGATGATGTCGGAAATTTCGATCAGACTTTGCGTTCTGTGGAAGACTGGCACTTTTGGATTCGCTGCGCCTTACAAGGGAAACAGTTTGCGGCGCATCACGAGCCTTTGACACGCGCTCTGGTGCGTTGGCATCAAGCCAGCATGAGTCAAAACAAAACGCGAATGTTCCGCTCTATGATAGAAATGCGAGGAGTTCTAAAGCCGCTGTTAGGCAGCGCGGAGTTGAAACGCGTTAATCGCATGATGATGGTGCACGATTACGCTGCGCTGGGAATTCACGAAGGCCTGGAAGACCAATTGTGGAACGGCTCAAGACATCTGTGGAAAGCGGCGTGGCTGGGCAAGAATACGAAATGGTTCGTTTACGGTTTTGCTCTTCCTCTTAAAAAATTCAGCCGCTTGGCTCCTGCGTTGTCGCGCATTAAAGCGCGATTGTTCCGAAACGACTAGATATTCAAGGGTTTACCTCAAGTTAAAGTCCACTAAAGAACACTGTACACAATCGCTTATTGCAATGAAGAATCCTCTTATCAGTGTTGTTATTCCAGTTTACAATCGCGGCGTGGCCATCAAAGCAACGATAGAGAGCGTTTTATCGCAAACTTGGCCTCAAGAGCAACTCGAAATCATCATTGTGGATGATGGCAGCACCGATGACACACTGTCTTTTCTGCAAATCGAGTACTCGAATCATCCCCACATTCGCCTTTTTTCGCAACCAAACGCCGGTGTTGCTTGCGCACGCAACAAGGGCTTGAACGAAGCGCGCGGCGATTTCATCGCGTTTCTCGATCATGATGACCTTTGGCTGCCACAAAAATTGGAAAAACAAGTTGCACGATTTCGCGCTTCTCCCACCACGACTTTGGTTTATTGTGGCTGGCAAACCCGCAACGAAAATGGCCCACCTTCAAACGGAATAATCTTTCCAACACAATGGCCGCGCGGCGCTGTCTATCGCCGCTTGCTGCAAAGCAATTTCCTCATTTCAGCCAGCGTTCCACTGATGCGCACACGCATTATCCGTGAGGCGGGAGGTTTCGCGCCAAATGCGGTACCCAACGACGATTGGGATTTGTGGTTGCGACTGGCGCAAACCGGTCGCTTTGATTGCGTCGCCGAACCTCTGGTTCTTTATCAACAGCATTCGGCTCAACTGTCTCGCGCTTCGCAGAAAATGATCGAAACAACGCGCAACGTTTTCCAAAGACAACATTCTTTTGTAGCGAAGAACAGAAGGTTTTGGCTTCCCTGGAAAATTTTCAGCACGCTCACGATGTCTTATCAGCGCACTTTCCCCTTGTTCGTAGAAGCGCAGAACCATCTTTTCGCTGGTCGTTTCTTGCAGGCTGTTCGCTGCTGGCTGCGCGCTTTTTCTTCACCCGCCGCACCATTTTCCCGTCAGTGGCTTTATTTACTTAAACGCGCCCTTTGCCGTGATTTGCGCCCTTATTGAACCCAACCATGACGAAGATGAATGCGCCGCTTTTCACCATTTTTTTACCGTCCTATAATGGCGGCGCGTACTTGAAAGAAGCTGTCGCGTCCGTTCTGGCGCAAACCTGCCCCGATTGGGAACTCATTGTTCTCGATGACGGCAGCACCGATGGTTCGCTGCAATGGCTGCATTCTTTGAACGAACCGCGACTTCGAGTACTCGAAAGCGCGCACATCGGCATTGTCGCAAACTGGCGACGTTCTTTGACCATCGACAAAGCGCCGTGGATGACATTTCTGGGTCAGGACGATTTGTTCGACCCACACTTTCTGCAAACCATCGCGCAACTCATCGAAGATCATCCAGACGCCGATATTTTTCACGCGCACTTTCGTTTCATCGACCAGAACGGCAAACTCTTGCGCAATTGTCGCCTGATGCCTTCACGGGAAACCGCGAGCGAATACATCGCGGCGCTGTTTTCCGGCGCGCGCGACACTTATGGAACTGGCTACATTTTGCGAAGCGAAAAATACGATCAAACCGGCGGCATCTCGCCTTGGGAGCGCTTGCTGTTCGCCGACGACGCGCTGTGGATTTCGATGATGCACAGTTCGCATAAAATCACTGCGCAACAACAATGTTTCGCGTGTCGCTTGCATCACAAAAGTGTCAGCGGTTCTCCGCCATGGCGCAGTTGGGCGAACGCGATGCAACCCTACATTTCTTTTCTGCAAGACTTGGGCGAACGCGACGAAAGCGTCAATCGAGTACTCGAAACGCACGCGCCAACTTATTTTCTGCGCTGGTGCCGCAATGTTTACAGCCTCGCCTTGATGCAGGCGACCAAAACCAATCGGCGCGTTGAACACGATGCGCGTCGCCTTCTCGAAACCGAACTCGAACAAGTGCAAAGCGGTTTGGGACAACAACTGCGATCTTCGCGCACGGTTCGCGTCCGCGAAACTATCAATCGGTTTTTCGTGTTGCGCCAGCTTTATCGGTTTTACATCCGTGCGCGTTATGGCGTCACTCACTTGAAGACTTCGTAAAAGAGAACGCATGAGCCAAACGCCCGATATCTGGACTTTGCGCGCGCCCTCGTTCGCCCAAACCGACTGCATCGTGAACGCGTGCGTTTGTTCCGCGAAGTCTTGCGCCAGACCGCGCGTGCCGAGCGAAATGCTCCACGACGTTAAGGAAATTTCATGCAAATCAAGAAATGCCCACATTGCGCGCAATTGGTTCACGTCGATGTTCTTTATTCGCAACCTTGCTGGAATTGTGGCGCATTCGTCGATTTCACGCCTCGAGAAAACTGGGCGCAGACCGTCTTTCGAGTACTCGATGTGCGTTTAACGAAAGTTCTCTCGCCGGTTTTTGATGGCGAACGCTGGATAAAGTGGAATCGCCGCGCGTTGTTGACGGCATTGCCGTTGGCAGTCGTGATGCTGCTGACTTGCAACTCGTTTCAGATTGGGATTGTACGCGACATCACAACGCCGTTTCGACGATTGGAAATCAATTTTTCCAATGAACCACAATCGCCAGGTTGGTAGATTTGGATTGACAACGTGAGCGCAAACGTTCTATAATGTGTTGGACAATTTGAAAATAAAGACCGTGAAGAGGAAGAGTACGCGGGACGAGCGTTCGAGAGAATCGTTTGATGTGCTGTGAAAACGATAACGCATCGCCGCCGAAAGTCACCTCGGAGTCGCTGACGCCAAAGCCTTCGATACTTGTCATCGAGTACGCGAAAAGCCAGTAGTTTCAGACGGGCGCGCCCGTGACAGCGCATAATGAAGAGCCGCCTCAAGTGACAAATTACGAATGACAAGTGACGAGTTCAAACTCGACATTCTTCACTTGTAACTCGACACTGGCGGAACGCGGGTGGTACCACGAGACCGATTTTATTCGCTCCCGTCCCGCGCAGCCTGCGATAACATAAGGTTATTGCAGATGCGCGAGGCGGGAGTTTTTTGTTGCGAGTTCTCGGTTTTGAGTTGAAGCCACTTAACTCAAAATTCAAAACTCAAAACTGCGACTGGAGGAAGCTATGAACGGAGCGGAAGCACTTTTAGAAAGTTTGAAACGCGAAGGCGTCGATACCTTGTTCGGCATTTCGGGCGGCGCGATTTTGCCAATTTACGATGCGCTGGGCAAGCAACAGGACATCTGGAGCATTTTAACGCGCCACGAACAAGGCGCCGGTCACATGGCCGAAGGTTACGCGCGCGCCACAGGCCGCGTCGGTTGCTGCATTGGCACATCCGGGCCGGGCGCGACAAATCTTGTGACAGCGATCACCGATGCCTTTATGGATTCGACGCCGGTCGTTTTCTTGAGCGGACAAGTCGCCACGCCCAACATCGGCAAAGATGCTTTTCAGGAATGCGACACTTTTGGCATCACAATGCCGATTGTCAAGCATTCGTACATGATCAAGCGCACGGCGGACATTCCGCGCATCGTCAAGGAAGCGTTTTACATCGCGCGCACTGGACGTCCCGGCCCGGTTCTTATCGACATTCCCAAAGACATCGGCGAAAATGAATTGGGACTTTTCCAATATCCCGAAAACGTCCATTTTCGCGGCTACAATCCCGAAATGCCCGCCGCCCACGAGCAAATCAAAGCCGCCGCGCAATTGATTGCGGACGCCAAACAACCCGTCCTTTATGTCGGCAATGGCGTCAATCAGGCGGGCGCCGCCGATGACCTGATCGCGCTGGCCGAAAAGATTCAGGCGCCCGTCACGACGACACTTTTGGGGCGCGGCGCTTTTCCAGGCGGACACGCTCTCGCACTCGATATGTTGGGAATGCACGGCACGGCGTATGCGAACTGGGCGGTTCACGAAAGCGATTTGCTGATTGCATTGGGTGCTCGTTTCGATGACCGCGTGACCGGCAACCCGAGCAAATTCGCGCCGAACGCCAAAGTCATCCACGTCGATATTGACGCGGCGGAGTTGGGCAAAATCCGTTTCGCGCAGGTGCCGATTTTGGGCGACGTGAAAACCGTCATCAAGCAGTTGACCGAAGCGGTCGCGCCCAAGCAGCATCCCGAATGGGTGTCGCGCGTTCAGCAGTGGAAAAAAGACGCGCCGCTGACTTATGAAAAAACCGGCAAGCTGAAACCGCAATTTGTTTTGTCCGAGTTGCAAAAAGCAACCGAGGGCGAAGCGATTATGACAACTGATGTCGGCCAGCATCAGATGTGGGCGGCGCAGTATTACAGCCCGAAACAGACGCGCAGCTTTATCACGTCCGGCGGTTTGGGCACGATGGGTTACGGTTATCCCGCCGCGATTGGCGCCAAAGTCGGCTGCATGGATCGGGAAGTCTGGTGCATTACGGGCGACGGCAGTTTCCAGATGAACATTCAAGAGTTGGCGACTGGCGTGCTGTATGACATTCCGGTGAAGATCGCCGTACTCAATAACAGCGCGTTGGGCATGGTGCGCCAGTGGCAGAAGTTATTTTATTCGCGGCGCTGGAGCGGCATCGATCTTTCCAAATGCCCCGACTTCGCCAAAGTCGCCGAAGCGTATAGCGCGACAGGAATTACCGTCACGGAAGCTGATGAAGTGGCGGACGCGATTCGGGAAGCGCGCAAAAATCCGGGCACGGTCGTGTTAAATTTTATGACCGATACGGAAGAAGACGTGTACCCGATGATTCCGGGCGGCAAAACCATCCACGACATGGTGATGGATGGCAGCGGCAAGCCGGTTCCAGTCGGTGGTTTTTCCAGCGAAGACATGGAAGAAATTCTGGAAACCGCGACCGCCAGCGATTACGCCGGCGAGTGGAACGACGATCTGCGCAGCGGCGAACGCAAGATTTGAGAAAATGAACACGGATTTCATAGACGGATCGGACGGATGAACACAGATTTTTGAGATGTTGGGGCGCAGCATGCTGCGCCCCAACGATGACTTCCTTTTCTGATTTGTAGAACCGTTCAATCTGTGTCCAAATATCGAGTACTCGAATGCGAACCCTCAAATTCATCGGCGCGGGCGTCTTTGCGCTGTTTACCCTTGGCACGATTTTGACATTGCTGGGGACCATTTTGTTGGTGGCGAGTGGTGCCAGCAGTTCTTACATGATGGGGCGTTTATGTGGCGGTATGTTTGGCGTAATTTTGTGGAGTGTCTTGTCGTACGCTTGTTGGAAAAGCGCGACCAAGCCGCAGCAAACCAACGACAGATTGGTTCCGCCGTTGCCAGGAGTGCCGCCAGATAAACGTTAATCACATTCGAGTACTCGAATTATGCAAACTCTCAAATACATTGGCGCGTGCGTATTTGCTTTGCTGGCAGTCTTTTCTTTATGTGGCTTGGCCGAACTCGTCTTGCTCAAAGCGCTGCATTTGACCAACGCCGCACCGCCAGCGCGCGAAGTTGTGACCAATCTGGTATTGACGCTCTTATTCGCGGTTTTGGCTACAGCACTTTCAGTAAGCGCCTCGAAACACAAAACGCCAGAGCAATTGAAGTAAGCAATTTCTCTCAAAGCAGCTGTTGTAAAAGGTGAAAAAATGAATGGACAAAATGGAAACGGAAGCCTGATCGCGTCCAATGTGACGCCGCAGGCCGACGGTTTATTGATGGAAAACGGCGTGCCGACGATTGTCTCGAGCGGCATTTCCGACGCGGGCGTCAACGTGATGGACGGTTCGCAGCCGTTGCACACGATTTCGATTCTGGTCGAAAACCGGCCTGGCGTTTTGGCGCGCGTGTCGCACGTTTTCGCGCGTCGCGGCTTCAACCTGGAAAGCCTGGCGGTTTCTCGCACCGAAGACCCGACGGTTTCGCGCATGACGATTGTTGTCGCGGGCAACGACGAAGCCTTCACCCAAATCGGCAAGCAATTGTTCAAGCTGATCGATGTCATCAAAGTCATCGACCACACGCGCGACGATTTGGTCAGCCGCGAACTGGCGTTAATCAAAGTCGCCGCCAATTCGAGTACTCGAACTGAAATCATTCAAATCGCGCAAGCGTTCAAGGCGAAGTTGGTGGACATCGAAGAAGACAGCATTATCGTCGAAGTGACTGGCAAAGAAGCCAAGGTCGATGGCATGCAAAAAATGCTCGAACGTTTCGGCATTTTGGAACTGGTACGAACGGGCAAAATTGTCCTCGTGCGCGGCCCGAAACAAACGTAATACACCGCAGAAAGCGCAGAGTTCGCTGAGGAAAAGAGCCTAAAGAATCATCACAAAAGTTCGTCATTCTGAGAGTAGAGAAGAATCTAACTTCAATCAGATTCCTCTTTGCGCTCAGAATGACAGACTGCGAGTTTGAAGGCTTTTTTGCTTTCTCTACGCACTCGCAGAATAACGGCAAAGTGTAGGTTTCGAGTACTCGATTCTTTTTCTCTTCGCGTTCTTCGCGGTTCAATTTTCCGATGAACGTTCTTGAATTCAAAGACGCGACGATCAAGTTCGGTGGTTTGACAGCCGTCGCGCCGCTGTCGTTCGCCATTCCGCGCGGGCAGATGGCGGCTGTCATCGGGCCAAACGGCGCCGGAAAAACCACGGTTTTCAACCTGATTACCGGCGTTTATCCGCCGACTGAGGGCGAGATCTGGTTTGAAGAGGTGCGCGTGGCGAGCGCGAACAAAGCTTTGGCGCCGCACGCTTTGTGTCGTCGTGGTATCGCGCGCACTTTTCAAAACATTCGCTTGTTCGGCGACTTGAGCGTGGAAGACAACGTGCGTTGCGCCTTTGCCGGACGCGCCGGTTATGGTTTGATGAGTGCTTTAGGACGCACTTCGCGTCAAGCAAGACAGGAAAACTGGATCGCACAGGAAACAGCCGATTTGCTGCAAATTTTTGGGTTGCAATCGCGCAATCGAGTACTCGCGCGCAACCTGCCGTATGGCGATCAGCGCCGTCTGGAAATCGCGCGCGCTCTGGCAACGCAGCCCAAATTGCTCTTGCTGGACGAACCGACGAGCGGCATGAACCCGACCGAGACCGAAGAAGTGACGCAACTTATCGTGCAAGTTCGTAAGCAGTTCGACCTGACAGTTTTGCTGATCGAGCATCACATGAGCTTGGTGATGGGCATCTGCGAGCGCGTCATTGTGCTGGATGGCGGCGTCAAAATCGCCGATGACGTGCCGCGCGCTGTTCAAAATAATCCGCATGTCGTCGCCGCCTACCTGGGCGAACCCGACGCTGCGGTTGACGAAGCCGTCGAAGCCGGAGAAGCCCTCGCGTGAAAAAGTGATCAGGGGCCAGAAAAAACCCTCACGCTCCGTATTTCCGACCAATGCCCTCCGGCCACTGACCACTTCCTCTTATGCACATCGAGTTTTTAGGGACAGCGGGTTATCATCCGAACCGGACGCGCCACACGAGTTGCGTTTTTTTGCCCGATGCTGCGCCCGATTGCGCCTTTTTACTGGATGCGGGCAGCGGCATATTTCGCTTGATCGGGCGCGATTTGCCGCCGAAGTTGCATATTTTTCTGTCGCACGCACACTTGGATCACACGCAGGGCTTGACGTTTTTGCTCGATGTGCTTTATGGGCAAATCACTCAGGTCACGCTTCATGCGACGGCGCCCGTTTTGGAAGCCGTTCGACACCATTTGTTCGCGGCGCCCCTATTTCCAGTGCCCTTTGAACAACGAACACACCTGATCGAACACGGCACGGAGTTCTGGGTCGAAGGCGTGCAAATACAAACTTTTTCTCTCACGCATCCCGGCGGCTCGACCGGTTTTCGCTTCGATTGGCCGGCTTCGAGCACTTATTCGAGTACTCGAAAAGCCGCGTCGTTAGCTTACGTTACAGATACGGCGGGCGATGGCCTTTATCTCGATTCCATTCAAAATTTGGACGTATTGATTCACGAGCGCAATTTTTCAGATGCCTTGCCCGAACTCGCCGTGGCGTCCGGTCATTGCACGTCCAGCGATGTCGCCAAAGTCGCGCAAGAAGTGCGTCCGCGCCAATTGGTTTTGACGCATTTCAATCCACTTCCAACCAACGATCCCGCCGAAGAAGACGATTTGGCGCAGCAATTTCCCACTGCGATTTTCGCGCGCGACGAACAAGTCGTGACGTTCTAACCAGCGAATAAATTCGCCGCCAGAGAAAAGTGTCGAGCTAAACCCGACACAGATTCGATCTTGGTGTGTCAATGCAGGTTGGCTTGGTTTGCTGGCGGCGAATTCATTCGCTGGGAACTTGCGCCGCGCGTTCGAGTACTCGATACTTCGCGCCACATGAACCAGCAAAACATCGAACAGAAAAACACGCGCGCCGCTATTTATCCCGGCACCTTCGACCCTGTGACGAGCGGCCATATGGATATTTTGCGCGAAGCCGCCGCTTTGTTCGCCCGCGTCACGGTCGCGGTCGGGCGCAATCCGGGCAAAGTGCCGCTTTTTTCACCCGAAGAACGCGTCGAAATGCTGCAACGCGCCGTCCAAAACGAAGGCTGGAACAACGTCGAAGTCGGCTCGTTCGAGGGCTTGACCGTCGATTTCGCCAAGTCGTGCGGCGCTTCTTACATCGTGCGCGGCTTGCGCGCCGTGACCGATTTCGAGGCCGAATTCGCGCTCGTGCTGGGCAACGAACAACTTGACGCGAAGATCAAAACCATTTTCGTGATGCCTTCGCAACGTCACATTTACCTCAGTTCGAGCATCGTGCGCCAGGCGGCGGAACTGGGGCGACGCGTTATTCCGGGCAGCGTGCCGCAAGCGGTCGAAGAAAAGTTAAGAGACAAATTCGGGTTTTGATCTGTCATCAAAAGTCCTCAAAGGGCAGCTTTTCCGCTTCGTTCAGAAAGACAAATTGCTTTAGTATCGAGTACTTGATTTGCTTTTAGAATTATGCTTTCCATCCAAAACCTCAACGTTTACTACGGCGTGATTCACGCGTTGCACGACCTTTCGCTCGAAGTGAATCAAGGCGAAATCGTCACTTTAATCGGCTCCAACGGCGCCGGAAAATCGACGACATTACTGGCGCTCTCAGGATTATTGGCGCCGCAATCGGGCACCATCTCCTTCCGCGACAAAGACCTAAAAGGCGTGTCAGCACACGCGCGCGTGCAAAACGGACTGGTGCAAGTTCCCGAAGGACGCCGCGTTTTTCCGCAGATGAGCGTGCAGGAAAACCTTGGCTTGGGCGCTTATGCGCGAAAAGACAAAGCGCAGATTCAAAAAGATTTGGACGAAGTGTGCGACCTTTTTCCGCGCCTGCGCGAACGCTGGAAGCAACTGGCCGGCACGATGTCGGGCGGCGAACAACAAATGCTGGCCGTCGGGCGAGCCATGATGAGCCGCCCGCAACTTTTGCTGCTCGATGAACCTTCGCTGGGATTGGCGCCGCTTCTGGTCAAAGAAATCTTCAACGTCGTGCAACGCATCCGCGAGCGCGGCGTGACGATTTTGCTGGTCGAACAAAACGCGCATCTTTCGCTGGCGATTGCCGACCGCGCTTACGTTTTGGAAACAGGCCGCGTCGTGATGAGCGGCGACGCCAAAACTCTGGCCCGCGACCCGCGCATCAAAGCCGCTTATTTAGGCGCGTGACTTTTTAATATCGAGTACTCGAATCCATTATGAGCGGCAAAATATTTGTGGTACAAGGCGATGAAAGTTTGCGCAGTTTGAGCGAGCAGGATTTCGATACGGAAGACGATTTCCAAACGCTGCTGGAAAAATATCCCGACCTCATTCCTGGCGAGCAGATCGACGAGATGGCGCCGCGCCGCTGGCTTCTGGTGTCGCGCGAATATGGCGTTCCCGACGAAGAAAACGCGGCGGATCGTTGGTCGCTCGATCATCTTTTCCTCGACCAGGACGGCGTTCCGACTCTGGTCGAAGTGAAACGTCGCAGCGATGCGCGCCTGACCAACGCGCGCCGCGAAGTCGTCGGGCAAATGCTCGATTACGCCGCCAACGCCGTCGTTTATTGGCCTGTTGAAACGATGCGCGCTCGCTTTGAAGCCGGTTGCGTGGCGCGCGGCGAAGATGCGAGCGAAAAACTGTCAGCTTTTCTCGAAACTTCGGACGAAAGCGCCATCGAGCAATTCTGGCAAAACGTCAAAGTCAATCTGGCCGCGTCGAAGTTGCGCTTGCTTTTCGTCGCCGATTTTATTCCGCCCGAATTGCGTCGCATCGTCGATTTTCTCAACGCGAACATGAGTTCGGTCGAAGTTTTGGCGGTTGAAATCAAGCATTTCGTGGGCACAGATGCCAATGGCGCGATGTTGCGAACTTTGGTGCCGCGCGTTTTCGGCCAGACAGCGCAGGCTGAAATCAAGAAAACGTCATCGAGTCCTCGAAACTTGAAATGGAGCCAAGAAAAGTTTTTGGAATACGTCTTAAACAAGTTTGATAATCAAACTTGTAAAGTCGTAAGTGCAATTCTTGACTGGATCGAACGTAAAGGATTGACAATTTCTTGGGGCGCTTCAATCAATGGTTCGTTCTCTCCTCAAATACATAATGAGCGCGGCAGACACCGTTTGTTTTTTGTTTACGGTGGATTTGGAAAAATCGAATTTGCGCTCGACTACATGAAAGACGAACCGCCGTTTGACAATGCCGAACTGTTGGAGGAATGGCGCTTGCGCTTAAAACAAGTGTTTGGAAACCAGATTGATACAACGCGAAAGTTTCCAGGATATAGTCTTCAACTACTCGCAGACGAACAAAAACTTCAACAACTCCTTGCCGCGCTCGATTGGGCGCTCGAACAAATCCGAAAATGACCACCCAAATTGCGTATCTGGATACGTAGATTCAATATCGAGTACTCGAAATAATTCCTTCCACTGAATTCCGTGCCTTATTTGACACATTGCAAAACGGCAAAACTCAAGAGGAGCGACGCCAGGAACTTTTCGCCTGGTTGCGCGATCATGCTTCGATGATGCAATCGTTGGAGCAGTTCCGTCACATTTCAAAAAACAATTTTTCGATTGAAAACGAGGCGTCGTGGACGTTTTATGCGGCCAGTCGCGTCAACGACATTTTGCTGTTGCCGTTGCAAACTCTTGAAAACGAACGTGATTTCCTGGCTTTGTCACGCGAAGACTACGAAGAGTTCTGGCGGACTTTGGGTTTTGAAGTTTTTGAGCCACAGCATTTTCACCCTTTCGAGTGCGAGATTTTTGCGGTTGAAGCAGCCGACGACGCGAACTTTTCGCCGCAAATCGAGCGCGTCGTGTGGCCTGGCGCGAAGTTCGGCGATTTGATGTTCGCGCGCGCCGGGGTTGTCGTGAAAAGCGGCGCGAACTTTCTCGATGCGAAAATCGCCGCAACGTCCATGTTATATGACGTGTTCTGGCGTTTGCATCGCCGAACAGAAGACCTTTCGATGGGCTGGGGCAGCAATTCTCAATGGAGGACGGCTTTCCGGCGCGATTACGTTTACAACGATCATTTTCTGTTCAACGTCGATGGCGAACCAGGTTTCAAGCAACCGTCGTTTTTGCAAAGTCTCGATTGGAACGATTTGCCGGAACGTCAGTTTTTTGCGTCGCAAAAAGGCGACAATGACGACTTGACAACCGAAGAACGCGAGGAACTTTTGACCTATCGCGGCTTTGTCAAATGCCCGAAAAGTGACGCCGATTTGTGGCCGTATGACGATTGCCTGATCGTTCGCCGCGACGCGCCGTTGTGATAAACACTTCTCCTATGATTCAAATCGCCAATTACACTGTCGGAAAACATCAACCTTTGCTGCTGATCGCTGGGCCGTGCGTCATCGAAAGCGCCGAGCTATGTCACCAAGTCGCGGCGCAGATGAGAACTTTGTGCGCGGAACGCGGCATCAATTATGTGTTCAAAGCCAGTTTCGACAAAGCCAATCGCACTTCGATTCATTCTTATCGTGGGCCGGGCATCGACCAAGGCTTGGAAATCTTGCAACAAATCAAGATCAAGTACTCGATTCCGGTTTTGACCGATATTCACGAAAGCGCGCAATGCGACCAAGTCGCAAATGTCTGCGATGTGTTGCAGATTCCCGCATTTTTGTGTCGTCAAACCGATTTGTTAATCGCGGCAGCGGAAGCCGTGAACAAGTATGGCGGCGCGGTCAATATCAAAAAAGGGCAGTTTCTGGCGCCCGAAGACACCAAAAATATCGTGGCGAAAATGCGGGAAGCCGGTTGCGAAAACGTTATGTTGACCGAGCGCGGCACGACTTTCGGCTACAACAATCTGGTGGTTGACTTTCGCGGAATCGAAACGATGCGGCAGTTCGCGCCGGTCTGTTTCGATGCGACGCACAGCGTTCAAAAGCCCGGTGGCAGCGGAACCGTCAGCGGTGGCGACCGACGTTTCGTGCCGCTCTTGACGCGCGCGGCAATGGCGGTCGGCGTCGATGCCTTGTTCGTGGAAACGCACCCAAACCCGGACGAAGCCAAAAGCGACGGCCCGAACATGGTTCCGTTAAGTGAAATGGCCGCGCTTTTGGACAGTGCATTGGCGATTCGCGCCGCGAATGGGGAATAACTCTTTCGAGTACTCGAATATCGCGGGACACTACTTGCCAGATAATCAATTGGGGCTAAAAGTCGACTGCAAACCTCGCCATTGTTAAACACGATTTCACAAACTGCAATGCGCCGCAGTGTAAAGTTCTTGACACATTCGCGTTGCGTGCCACGATGCTGTTATAATTGCTTCGATTAGGTTTGGTCAAGATGTTTCAGGAGAGAAACAAAACTGAAACGTCCTTGAGTTAGCATTCATCGCGTGGGTTTGAATTTGAAGGCCGCACGAATCCGCACGAAATCGGCATTTTTGGAAAGCGGCCTGGTTGCGCATTCCTGTTTTCATCGTAGCTTTATGTCTGAATCTCTTTCTCCATCACAGATGTCACCCGCTGTTGCCTCTGAAGCCGTTATTCCGGCGACCGTTCCGGCTGTCGCGCCTCGTGTTGCGGCGCCTGCGGTTTCTTCCAAGTCCAAAGCGCGGTTCTCGATGGGTTGGCCTGCCATCGCGGCGCTTGCGGTTTTGGGAATTGTCGCGGTCGCAGGCGGCGTGACTTACGGCCTGTATTCGTCGTGGAACGGCAGCGGTCAAATCGCGCGCGGCGTGCGCGTTCAAGGCGAAGATTTGAGCGGCTTGTCCAAAGCGGCGGCCACCGAAAAATTGCAAAAGAAATTTGGTTTCATGTCGCTTGATATTGAAACGCCGGAACATAAATATCGCGTGCCGCTTCACTCTTTGGGTGGCAATCCGCAAATCGCCAAAGTCGTCGAAAACGCGTATTGGTATGGACGTTCGGGCAGTTTGCCGACTAATATCATGCGCGTGCTTGTTGATCACGAAACCACATCGTTAACGTTGCCTGTAACGTGGGATAAATCGGCGATGCGCCACACGATGTATGTTCTGGCCAAGAAATATCATCAGCCCGGCCACGATGCACGCTTGAAATTTCAGGACGGTGCACTGCAAGTCGTCGGCGAAACGCAAGGCCGCGCGGTCAATGTCGGCGCCACGTTGAAGACGTTGCAAACGAAGTATTATCCCGGGCTTTCGCACATTGAGGCCGCGACGATGGCAACGCAACCGCGCGTTACAGCGGCGTCTCTGGCCGGAACCGATACGGAATTGGGCGAGTACAAAACGCGTTTCGACACCGATCAGGTCGGTCGGACGCGCAACGTTCATCTGGCGGCGGCGGCGATTGACGGCAGCGTCCTGATGCCGGGCGAAACGTTTTCGTTCAATGGCAGAACCGGCGAACGGACGTGGGAAAAAGGCTATCGCATGGCGCATATTTTCCAGCGTCAGCCGGGTGAAGAGAAAGCGCAGGTCGTTGAAGGTTTGGCGGGTGGAACGTGCCAGATTTCGAGTACTCTTTTCAACGCCGTGCGCAAAACTAACAAGACCAATGGCCGTGCGCTGAAAATCGTGCAACGCGAGCAACACTCTTTGCCAGTCACGTATGTTCCCGCAGGTCTGGATGCAACGGTCGCCTGGCCGGATCGTGATTTCAAGTTCCGCAACAACTTCAAGTTTCCGGTTTACATCCGCACTGATGTCGAAGGCAGCCACGTCACGATCAGCCTCTGGGGACGCGTCCCCGCCGGAACAAACGTTAATTCGCCTACCAATTCAACTGACCAGACGAGCGACCAAAATTTGTAAATTCGCTTAACAGAAAACAGCAACAGCGCGCAGAGTTCATTCTGCGCGCTGTTGCTTTTTGTCCTATGAAAATGTCATGGTTGCGGCTTGAAGCATTTGGATGAAACGCTTTCGAGTACTCGATAAGAGAGAACAGGAGGCTGCGCCTGCACGGGTTGGATAGATAGACACGGATCGAATCGAACTAAGCCAAATCCGTGTTCACCCGTTCAATCCGTGCAGGCGTAGCCTCCGTGTTCCCTTTTTCAAAGCCCTCAAGAACCTTTTTCATCAACCGTATCTTCGGCTTTTTCCGCTTTTTCGCCCGCTTCCACGATGTCGCCGTCGGTGAACAGAATGTTCTTCAAGGCGATGCGCCATTTGGGTTTCTGACGCAACAAAAACTCCAAATCCATGCCGAAATGCTTGAACTCTTCCTGCTGCGCATTCTGCATAATCGCTTTGGCGTCTTTGTCCTGCTCGACTGAAATGCGCTGTTCGTACCAGTTGATGGCTTCAGCTTCTTCGGTCAGCGACACGATCATGCGCGCGAAAGTGCGCGTCGCCTGCGATAGTTCGTCCGCCGGTTCGTGATATTGGTCAAATCCCATAAATCTCCTTGAGGTTGTTCGTGTTCTCCAACGTCGAATAATTGAACATTGAGTACTCGAAAGTGCGTTTTACCCGCCGACGTGCGCGCCCAGATGTCCCAATCCCAGTCCGATGACGTAAGTGACAATGCCTTCCACCGCGCCAACGAGCGTCATTTCCAGGCCGCTGCTCCACCACGAACGAACCGTGATCATGGTCTTGGCGGCGCCAACCGCAAAGTGCGCCAGCAGTGAAATCGCTGCCGCTGCGATGACAGCCGGATAACCCGACATGAAAAAGAACGGAATCAGCGGAATGATGCCGCCAATGCCAGTCGAAACTGCGCCCGAGAAAGCCGACACTAAAGGTTTGCTGAGCGCGTCTTCCGTCAGGTTGAGGTCTTCCGCCGCGAGAGTGCGTAGAAATTGCTCGGGGTCGCGCGACAAGTGTTCGGCCAGTTTGCTGGCGTCTTCTTCGGGCACACCTTTGACTTGATAGATCAGCGTCAGTTCTTCGCGCGCTTCGTCCGGGTTTTTCTCCAACTCTTGCCGCTTGCGATGCAGTTCAGCTTCGTAAATTTCGCGCTCGCTTTTCGACGCCAAATAAGCGCCCGAACCCATCGAAAGCGCGCTCGCCACGGTTCCCGCCAAGCCCGCCAGCAAGACAAAATGACTGTCGCCCAAAGTCGCGCCCGAGACGCCCGACACAATGCCGAAAATCGCGCCCAACCCATCGTTCACACCATAAATCGCGTCGCCGATCCAACTGGCGGGCGCACGATGACCACGTTTTTGGCGCAAGGCATCCAGCGCGGCTTGCGGGTCGCGCGCTTTCTTGCCGATTAAGCCCGGAGAGCGCGTCGCGGCGGGATTTACCAGGCTTTTCAAAGTCTTGGAATGGCGCTGTTCTTCCAAAATCAGGTCGCGCAAAATCTCGATGCTGGGTTCGTCGCCCAGTTCTTTGATCTGGCGACCATAGCGCGCGATGTCCTGGCGTTCTTCGAGTTCGATGCGCCGCAAAGCCGCATCTGCGCCGCCGACGCGATTGGCGAACGAATCGGCGCGGCCTGTCGCGGCGCCTTTATAAACCGGTTCGGGCGCGCCCAGTTCTTGAAGACGTTGCGCCCAGCGCCTGGCATGCGCGGTTTCCGATTCGGCCATTTCCAGCAAAACGGCGCGGCGCAATGCGTCGTTTTCACTTTCGGCCAGCGCGCGGTAGGTCGCGGCGCCTTCGGTTTCTTCGTACCAGTTGCCTTCGAGAGCTTTTATTAAGCGCGCTTTCTGTCCTTCTGTGGGAGAAATTTGCGTTGTCGTCATAGTGTCAGAAAACCTTCGAGTGATTCAAAATGCGTCGCTCAAGACTTGCCTGGCGCGAAGCCGTTCCGCCGCAATCGAGTACTCGATCCGCTTCGCACATAAAATAAAAATCCAAGCGACAACACTCAGGCTTTTCATTTTAATTTTTGTCGGCGATATAATTCACCTTTGGCGGCGGCGCGGATTTTTGCTGCATATTTCGATTTTTTGAATTGCGCCAGTTTTTGCAAGAGCAGCGGAGAAGAATCTTCGTGCTGTGCGAGATGCAAAAGATAGTCGGCATATTCCGCGTTGTAAAGTTTTTCCAGTGACTTAATGTCAACGTCGGAAGCCTCGGCTTCCTGCAACTGAACATAGAACTCGTGAAACACTTTCTGGCTTTCTCGTTGGCTATTACGATAATCTATGATTGCCTGTCGCCTGGGATGTTGCTCCACCACTTTGTAGAACGCGTCTTCTTTCTCTACACAAGACGCAAACCAGCCAGTGACTATTTCCAAGCAGTAAGAATCGTCGGCGTCGTACTTGACGATTTCAACTAAAATCTCTTCCCAATCGCGCAAGCTCCAATCGTCTTTTTCGTAGCGCGCTTTTGCCATTGTCAGTAACGGATCTGGGTCGCCAGTTTTCCTCACCAAACGCCATAAAATCTCATCATGCTGCCTGGAATTCGCCAACATAGCGACGACTTTTCTGTCTATAAAATCGTGTGCGATATTCAATGGCAAAGGTTGACTTAAATACCAAACGACACCATTCCAGATCGCGTCTTCGCAACTCAAATCGCGCAATTTTTCGTGCAATTGAAGCAACAAACTTTCGTCGATGGGACTTTTCATCACACGCTTCGCGTTCAAATGCGGCGAGCCAAGTTCTTCATCGGCATCTTCTTCAAATTTGTATTTCTCACACAATTCTTCGTTTGAACACAAAAGCAGCTTTTCGATCCAACTTTGCAACGAAATATTATCCATATCGAGTACGCGATTTACGCCACAACCGCCTGCGCTTTGTTCTTCCGATTCTTCGCGTTGTCGCGCACGCGGCGAATAATCGCTTCGTCGACGGCTTTCTCGAAGGAGCGGAAACCGGCCAGTTTGAAGCCGTGTTTTTGCGCGATTTGCCCGATGCGCTGCACTTGCTCGACCGTTAAATCGCGGCCCAAGGTGAACGGTTCATAAGTGCCTTCGAGCGCCATCAGCATGGTTTCGCTCATGCAGGCATAGGCGGTTTTATCGGGAAAGCCAAAATTAAAGTTGAAATTGACTGGCCCGGGAACGCTGATGACGCCGCCTTCGATAACCAGCACATCGTCGCGCTCTTCGACGACTTGTTTGGAGACATCGCGTGGTCGCGCCACATCGCAAATGACGGCGCCGGTTTTCAAATCTTCGGGGTAAATCAAAGCATCGGTCGCAGCCGAAACCGCCAAGATTAAATCGGCTTCTTTCAAGGCGTTGTTGATATCATCAGTCGCCCACACGCCACTTCGAGTACTCGATCTCGCCAGAATATCGGTCTTCAACTTCGCCAACTTGTCCAAGTCGCGCCCGACCAAAACCACATCTTCCACCAGTTCAGCCATCATTTTGGCGCAAACCGCGCCGGTCGAACCGCTGGCGCCGATAATAGCGCAACGACTTTGCGCGACATCAATGTCCATCAGTTCTGCCGCGCGCAACAAACCTTCGACCGCCGTATAAACCGTATAAGAATTGCCGCTCGTGACATTGATAACGCCGCGCAACTTTTCCGCGACCGTGATTCCCGCATCGCCGACAACGCTGGTGAAAGCGCCCAAGCCGACGATTTTCGCGCCCTGCTCGGCGCCGACGCGTCCGGCCTGCGCGATTTTTTCGTAAACAAATTCGGTTGGCAACTCGAGGAACTGGCGCGGCGACAACGGCAATTGAATCAGCCAGCCTTCGGCTTCGGCGCTCGTCAGCGAGCGCACGCCCGTCACATGAGACGCGACTTTGGGCGACATCTTGAGCATCAGTTTTTCAATGGCGGCTTCGGGCGCGTATTTCAAAACCGGATATTTGCGCGCCGCATCGCGCTTCACGTCAATCGGATGAATGATGAAAGAGAACTTTTCCATGATTTTGAACCACAGAGACACAAAGAACACAGAGGAAAATAAGAGTTACGTCATTTTGAGTGCCGCGAAGAATCTCACTGCACATAAATTCTTCGCGGCGCTCAAAATGACGTAACTCTTATTTTCCTCTGTGTTCTTTGTGTCTCTGTGGTTAATTCTTAAAATTGCACGATGCGAGGTTGCCAGCCCAATTGTTTCAGCAGTTTCGAGTACTCGATAGAGGTTTTGGCGCCCAACGCGGCTAAAACGCCTTCCATGACGTTGGTGCCGAAACTGCGTCCCCCAAATTCGGGCGTCGTCGTAATCAAGGTTTTGGCGCCGCGTTCGCGCAACAATTCGATGTCGCTCGAGGTGACCGTGTTGGTCAAAATCGTTTTGCCGTCAATGCGGTCAGGCAAATAGCGGCGAATCAGCAGGAAGTCGCCCGCGATAATGTCGGCGGCATCGTAGAACTTTTGATAAGCGGGCGTGCACTTGATTTCTTTCTGTTTTTCGCCGGTCGGATAAAGCCAATTAAAGGGCAAGCGCGTTGCAATCGGCAAAATCAGGCGTCCCATCATGTTCAAGGTGCTCAGTTTGCGGATGCCAATCGGCACGCCCAAGTTGAATTGCAAATCGCCGAAAGTGACAGCCGCGCCGCTTTCCACTAACTGCTCGGCCATGCCGAAACGATCCACAGCGGAAACCAGCAAAACTTTGGCGCCTTTGAAATCGACAATGCCTTCGCGTTGCAGGCGACGAATCGTTTCGCGCTCCAATGTGTCTTTCAAGCCGCTGCCATCGACGACCGGCGTGGTTTTCGCCATGCTCGCCATTTTCGCGGCGTCCGGCAATACGTAGCGGCGCTTGCCGACCACAACATATAAATCAATTCCGCCCAGGCTAATCGCCGCGACATGTCCGTCCAGTTCTTGAATCGCCTGGCACGCTTTGGCGACATCGCCGTCGGTTCCGCGCCGTTCGATGGTGAACGAGCGACCCAAAAGTTCGGCGTGCGCCGTGTGGTCGCGCGACGACGAACCCAGCGAAACCGAAACCACGCGCAAAGGCGTATCGGAAGTCGGTTCGGTAGCAGATCGAGTACTCGAAAGCGCATTGGAAGTTGCAGCGGCGGTTGTATCAGACATAGGCGAAATTATAGCACGTCAATTTAATAAGCCGTTACCAATATCGATTTTGCTTTGTGTCGTGACGACGGACAATACCGTGCGTTGATAGAACAGAATCACGCCGAGGTTTGTTAAGATTGAGCTATCTTCCACCTTTATCCTCGGGTTATCAGACTGTCTTCTGACAGGTTACAACCAGACAGCTCAAATGCGCATGAACTCGCTTTCTTCAACGTCTGACACGATGCGTTTCATTGGGGAGACTCGGTGAATCTGAGTCTGAAAAGAACGTCCAAAGTTGATGCAACGACAGCCTCAAAGACCACCAAATCTTTGAGCGCTGCGTCGTCGCGCGCGCCAGAAGCGGCGTCTTTCGCCACGTCTTCCCTTGGCAGCGAGCCGCCGGATGCCGAAATCGTGGTCGCGGTTTTTCGCACCATTGTTTTGGTGGCGGCGTTGGTTGTGCCGCGATTGGTCAACGGTTTGGTGCCGATTGCGACGCCTTTGATCTGGCTGGCGGCAGTGGCGGGCGCTTACAACTTGCTGGTCGTCGGCGCTTATTTTTGGCGAGGTCGAAACAGTTTGCGGCGCCCTTTCATCATCGCGATGGATTTGATGTTGATCACGCTGTGGATTCGCCTGACTTCGTCGTGGGGTTTGTTCCCGCTTTATTATGTCGTCGTCGTCGTGGCCGCGATGTGGTATCGCATCTGGGGCGGCCTTCTAACGGCGTTTTGCTGCAACGCTTTGTATTTGATGATGCTGATTCGCAGCATCGTCGCTTATTCACAGGGCACTTCGCCCAACAACACAGCGGTCGGCCTGCGCGAAACATTTTATTTGCTGGCGAACCTACCATTTCTGGGAACTGGCTTCGCGCTCAACGTCGCGCTGTTGTTCCTCATCGGCAGCCTGGTTGGTTCGCTGGCTGTGGCGCAGGAACGCGAACGCAGGCGGCGCCTGGAAGAACAATTGTTGCTGGCCAACTATCAGCGCGAAATTGATCTTTCGACGCAAATGCAACCGCTTTTAGTAGCGCACGAATGGTTCTTGCAGCAGGACGAAACAACTGCTACAACGCTTGAAGATTCGCCCGCAGTTCCCTTGTCGGAAGAAGCGCGCAGTCTTCAAAGTGCGCTTTCGAGTACTCGAAGTCCGTTGCAGGCGCCCGAAATTCTGCCGCAAACGCGCGCGACAATGGCGGACAAGGCGCGCGTCAAGCTGGGCGCGACGATGCAAACGGCACGCGAATTCGGCGGCGGCGATTACTTCGATTTCATTCCGCTCGACAACGGTCGCAGCGCCTTGTGCATCGCCGATGTGTCGGGCAAAAGCGTGCGCGCTCAGGCGCGTTTGCCGCTCTTGAAATATGCGTTGCGCGCCCTTGCGCCATTGTATTCCGAGCCGGACGCTTTAATGAATCGCTTGAACGAAACGCTCGCGCCCGACTTGCAAAACGACTTGTTCATCGGCTTGTGCTACATCGTGCTCGATCCGCGCATCAACAAATTGCATTGGTGCAACGCCGGTCACATCGCGCCGTTGTTGCTGCCTTCGCGGGTTTTCGATGAGAAGAATCGCGCCGTTCCCGAACTGGTCGCGCTGGAAACGCTGGGGCCTGCGCTGGGGCTTTTCCCTGAAACGCACTACGAAGCGAAAACCGCGATCTGGCGACCGGGCGACCGAATTTTGATGTTTACCGACGGGCTTTCCGACGCGCTTTCGTATCACGGACGCGAAGACGGCGAAGAACAAGTGCGCCACGTCGCACTTGAATTGGAACAAGACGCGTGGCGCGAACCGCAAAATATCGCGCAGCATTTTCTGGATTTGGCCAGAGAAGCGTTGGACGATGGCAATTCTCTATTTTCGCGCTTGTCGCCATTTCATCGTCACAATGAACCCATCGTTGGCAAAAGCGAACGCCGCGACGACATCACAATCGTCGTCGCACGCCGCCCCGTACCAGACGAAAAATGATTCACCGCAGAGAGCGCAGAGAAAAACAAGGAATGAGTACTCGAAAGTAAAACTTTGTCATTCTGAGCGCAGCGAAGAATCTAACTGCAACCAGATTCTTCGCTGCGCTCAGAATGACAAAGTTTACAACCACTCTCTTTTTTGTCTGCGTTCTCCGCGCTCTGCGGTGAATCATTTTGAAGAGCGCAACCACACACATTCTCAAACGTCGGGTTCGGGTCTTCTTCCATTCACCTCATTTTTCACGGAGTTCCCGTGCCTTCCACGACTAAAACCATCAAGAAAACAGCGCCGAAAAGCGCCCCTAAATCGCGTATCAAAGAACTAAAACCGCAGCCTTTGTGCGCCGAAGTTCAAGCGCCGCCACTCGAAAAAATCACGCCCGACAAATATATCATCGTCAAGGGCGCGCGCCAGCACAACCTGAAAAACATCGACATCACGTTGCCGCGCGACAAAATGATCGTCATCACCGGACTTTCCGGCTCGGGCAAATCCAGCCTCGCTTTCGACACGATTTACGCCGAAGGTCAGCGTCGCTACGTTGAAAGCTTGAGTGCTTACGCGCGCCAGTTTCTGGGTCAAATGGACAAGCCGGATGTGGATTTTATCGAAGGTTTAAGCCCGGCGGTTTCCATCGACCAAAAAACCGCGTCCAGAAATCCGCGTTCAACCGTGGCAACCGTGACGGAAGTTTACGATTACCTGCGCTTGCTTTTCGCGCGCATCGGACAGCCGCATTGTCCCAACTGCGGGCGCGATGTGAAACGCCAATCGCTCGACCAGATCATCGACCAGATTATGAAACTGGGCGAAAGCACGCGACTTCACATTCTGGCGCCGCTGGTGCGCGGTCGCAAAGGCGAATACAAGAAAATCTTTGAAGACGCGCGCAAAAAAGGTTTCGCGCGGGTTCGCGTCAACGGCACGATTTATAACATCGACGAAGCCGACGACATCAAGCTGGAACGCTACGAAAAACACGACATTGAAATCGTGGTTGATCGCGCCATTGTTAAAGCCGACGCGCATCAGCGTTTGGCCGACAGCGTGCAAACCGCGCTGAAGATGGGCGAAGGCATCGTGATGGTGGAAGTTGTGCCGCGCGAGGATGAAGCGAACGTAGGGGCGCAGCATGCTGCGCCCGCGCCGGAAGATCGAGTACTCACTTTCTCCGAGCATTTCGCCTGCGCCTATTGCGACTTGTCGTTTGAAGAACTGGAGCCGCGCACGTTTTCGTTCAACTCGCCGTATGGCGCCTGTCCCGAATGTTTGGGATTGGGAACGCATCAGGAATTCGATGCGCAATTGGTGGTTCCCGATGCAAGATTAAGTCTCGATAGCGGAGCGATTGCGCCGTGGAAGAAAAGTGGCTCGAATTACAAAAAGTCGATGTTGCGCTCGCTCGCCGACAAATATGGTTTCTCGATGGAAACGCCGTGGAACGAACTGGCGGACGAACACAAAAGCATCGTTCTCAATGGCTCGAACGGCGAGCACGTTCACGTTTCTTATGTCAATATGCACGGGCGCAGGCGCTCGTACAACACCGCCTGGGAAGGTGTTTTGGCCAGTCTGCAAAACGAATACGCCGAATATGGCGATACGTGGAAAGAAGAATTGCAAAAGTGGATGAGCGATCATCCGTGTCCGGTTTGCAAAGGCGCACGATTGAAACCGTTCCCGCTCGCTGTTACAGTTGCCGATAAAAACATCTCGCAAGTGACGGGTTTAAGCGTCGGCGAATCGGCGCAGTTCTTCACGCAATTGCGCGGCGGCAGCCACAACGAAACCACCGCAGCCGAAGCTCGAGTACTCGAAAAGGTCGAAAATATCGCCACTGGAGGCGCCGCAAGTGCAAAGTTGAACGGTAAAGCATCAAATGGCAAAGCGCAATCGTCTATTGATTTGAACGAACGTGACACGATCATTGCGCGCCCGATTCTCAAAGAAATTCAAGAACGCTTACAATTTTTGGTCGATGTCGGTTTGAATTATCTTACGCTGGATCGCGCGGCCAATACGCTGGCGGGCGGCGAAGCGCAACGCATTCGGCTGGCAACGCAAATCGGTTCCGGTTTGGTCGGCGTGCTTTACGTTTTGGACGAGCCTTCGATTGGGTTGCATCAGCGCGATAATGAAAAACTGCTAAGTACACTGGTACGTTTGCGCGACTTGGGCAACACCGTCATTGTCGTCGAACACGATGAAGACACCATGCGCGCAGCCGATCACATCGTCGACATCGGGCCAAAAGCCGGTGAACATGGCGGTCGCGTCGTGGCGCAAGGCACTCTTGACGACATTATGAACTGTCCCGAAAGCGCGACGGGACGTTTTCTCAGCGGCGCCGAAATCATTCCGATGAAGCGCCCGCGCCGCGAACCAACGGGTTTTCTCGAAATCAAAGGCGCGCGCGA
This sequence comes from Abditibacteriaceae bacterium, assembly GCA_965277285.1. Classification (GTDB taxonomy): domain Bacteria; phylum Armatimonadota; class Abditibacteriia; order Abditibacteriales; family Abditibacteriaceae; genus DASVUS01. The sequence continues at coordinate 2,460,755 of OZ255721.1, forward strand.
ACACAACCTCAAAAACGTCGATGCGAAGATTCCTCTGGGTTGTTTCGTCTGCGTGACCGGCGTTTCAGGTTCGGGAAAGAGTACTCTCATCGGCGATATTTTGTCGCAAAGATTGGCGCACGACGTAATGAAGCAAGCGACGATTTGGGGACGACACGACGAAATTCTTGGCGTCGAGCAAATCGACAAAATCATCACCATTGATCAAAGCCCGATTGGCCGCACGCCGCGCAGCAATCCGGCGACTTATACCGGCGCTTTTACGCCTTTACGCGAACTGTTTCAGGCGACGCGCGAAGCCAAGCAGCGCGGCTACGGGCCGGGACGTTTCAGCTTCAACGTGAAAGGCGGGCGCTGCGAAAACTGTCAGGGCGATGGCATTATCAAAATCGAGATGCACTTTCTGCCCGACGTTTACGTGCCGTGCGAAGTGTGCAGCGGCAAGCGCTACAACCGCGAAACGCTCGAAGTGAAATACAAAGGCCACAGCATCGCCGACGTGCTGGACATGACGATTGAAAACGCGCTGGAAACCTTCGAGAACATTCCGTCTATCGCGCGCAAAATGCAAACGATTTGTGATGTTGGTCTGGGCTACATCCGCATGGGACAACCCGCGACCACGCTCTCGGGCGGCGAAGCGCAACGCGTCAAACTGGCGTCAGAACTTTCGCGGCGCGGCACCGGTCACACGCTTTATATTCTCGATGAACCCTCTGTCGGCCTTCACATGGCGGATGTAAAAGTTTTGATTGAAGTGCTGCAACGCTTGACCGATCAAGGCAATACAGTACTCGTTATCGAGCACAACCTCGACCTCATCGGCTGCTCGGATTACATCATCGACATGGGGCCGGAAGGCGGCACCGGCGGCGGCAAAATCATCGCGCAAGGCACACCCGAAGACGTGATGAAAGCCAAGAAAAGCTACACCGGCCAGTTCTTGAAGACGCACTTCGCGCGACATGGGAAGTGAAGATCGAGTACTCGAAGATTGAGGTCAAAATCAGGGCAAGCGAGTGAGTTCGGATTCGCACACATATTTCAGAGATGCCGGACTATTATCTGGTAAGTTCGCTAATGGCCAAGTCGCAGACGCAAATTGCGATGCGCTTACGCCATTATCGAAGTTGCGGCATTTGGGCTTGTAGTCGGTTTCTTCGTCAATTTGCTCACCACTGAGAAAATACATCCATGTTTCCACGTTTCGCTTGGGGACAACAATAGCAATGTGTTCTATATTGCCACGCTTTGCTTGGCCTGCATCTGCTAATAACTTGTCGAACTCTTGTAATCGTTCGCCCACAGTTAAATCATCTGCATCGGCAACGACAATCAATGCGCCCGTAACGCGATGCGCTTTGTGGCGCATCGCGTTGACTTCGTTAGCATATTCAGATTTCACAAAAGACAAGCAAGGTGTCTGAAACTTCGGAAACCACTCGCAAATACGGATTTTGTGTGGTGTGTAGCCGCGCTTTCTGAGGTGACGATACAACAGCATTCGATGACGTTCGTCTTCGGCCAGAATGATAATATCTACGCCTTTACTCATTCGTTTTCCCAGCCGCGCGCAACAATTTCGGCGGGAGATAGGTTTTTGCTCATTTCCGCATTGAAAGACTTGAGACGCACAGGGCCACCAATTTCACGTTCAAAAACCGTCGTGCGACTTGGCGCCAGTGCGTTGATGAACTCAGGATGATGAGAAATTAGAATGACCTGCCCGCCATGCTCTTCGAGGTGCTCCTGCAAAAGCATGAGCCAGGGTTGAAGTTCGCGCAAAGCGATATAGTTTTCTGGCTCATCAATAATCAACGTTGAATTTGAATCCAAAGTGCAGAAGAGCAGCGTGTACAGGGCAATAAGCGCCCGCTGCCCATCCGACAGTTCCTCAAATCCATACTTGACTGTTGCAGAGGAGTTGCGTTTAGACGCTACGCGACAGACAACACGCAAGTCGCGGCGTCCAGCTTCAAAGTCTTCCTCAACTGCAAACGAATCAAAATCGGGAATAGCTTCGCGCAGATGAGGAATCATCTCGAACATTTTCCCCTGCTTTTGCTGCAAAAGATAAAGATAGTAAGATGCAAAGTTGGAAAGGTCGTTGGCAGGGCGCGGCTCTACTTTTCCTACCTGAGAAGTTATAGAAGCTGGATTAATCTTGAAGAAGTGAACTTCACCAAGTGTATTTCTAAGAAGTGGACTAGCGAACTTCATTGCCGATTGACTTGGGTCGGACAAAATCACTTTAGAATCTGGCCGTAACATCTGCTTTAACACACGTGTTTGATTAGGGTGAAAGTCTGTTGGACTTTCTTCCGCGAAAGGATCGTAGTTGGGATTAGTTTCTTCTATATCTTCCCAAATAGTTTCTGTAATCACTTCACCATTTCGTCTAAGCGTCTCTTTTTCCACACGATTATTGTAGGAAAAAACGTTGGTCTCTAAGCGATATTGAAAAAGATAGTTGTCTATTTGATAGTCAACTTCAAATATCTGCGGAGGTTTGATGCTCCATCTTGTAATCGTGCTGAAGTCAAACAGTTCGCTCGTTTCCGTCTGTCCAGTTACGAAGCGGCGCACTTTGTCCAAAGCCTCAAAAACTGTCGTCTTCCCTGTGCCATTAGCGCCGACAATCAGCTCAAATTGCTTTGGCTTGTACTCAAAGTTTTGAAGGCATTTATAATTGTCAACGTAAAAGCGCGTAATCATGTGGTAGATTTTAACTCAAGCCGAATCTCAAATCATTAAGATTTGCGTGATGAATTTTACAGGTGTCCTTGCCACGTTGCGCGAGCAATCGAGGACTCGATGTTATCTCAACGCTTCAAAAACGCAAAGAAAGTCGGCGCCGATTATACTGTTCTCGCAATTATAAATAAAGGGCGGCGTCAAGCCTTTTGTTGAAGGAAAAAGTTATCGTTTCGTCTCATCGAGCGGTTCGCGCCCCGCGAATTGCACCCGGCCCCAAACCTTTTCAACTCGTTCAAAGCGCATTGCATTTCTGGAAAGAACCCGTCGATGCGTTGTTGCGCGACCGCGCCAAATATGGCGATATTGTGCGTTACCAAGCGGGCGGCAACGTCGTTCATTTGATTTGTCATCCCGATCATATCGAGCATGTTTTGCTGACCAACAACCGCAATTACCGCAAATATACGCCGCACGCTTTGCTGACACAGGAAATTGGGCAAGGATTGCTGCTCAACAACAGCGAATCGTGGATGTCGCAGCGCCGCCTGATTCAACCATCGTTTCATGCCTCGCATTTCGAGCGTTTGTCCTCGAGTACTCGACATGCCACGGCGGACATGCTGCAACAATGGCAAGCCGATTATGGCGACGGCGATCAGATCGATTTCGATGTCGAAATGTCGAAATTGGCGCGCCAAAGCGTCGGGCAAACCGTCGTTGGCGAAGACGTTCAGCACGAATTTCAAAACGCTCTGGACACAGCGGGCGGCAAATTGGGATTGCTGCTGGGCAATTTCGGGCTGGAAAAGAAGAACCCGCGCTTTCGCCAGGCGGTTCGAGTGCTCGATAAGCGGGTTTACGGCGTCATCGCAGCACGCCGCAAAACCTTGCAGGAAAATCCTGACGCTGCGCCCGCCGACATTCTTTCGACCTTGATTTTGGCGCGCGACAAAGACAGCGGCGAAGGCATGAACGACAAGCAACTGCGCGACGAATTAATCACCCTGCTGCTGGCTGGCTATGACACGACATCGCGCACTTTGACTTGGGTTTTTTATTCGCTGGCGCAGAATCCGGCGGTTGAACAACGTTTTCACCAGGAATTGAGCGAAGTTCTGGGTGGACGCGCGCCGGCGTATGAAGACTTGTCACAACTGAAATACACGTCGCTGGTCATTCAAGAAACGATGCGTTTGCTGCCGCCTAACCCAATCATTGCGCGCCAGGCTGTGGCCGACGACAACATCGGTGGTTTCCATATTAAGGCCGGTACGGTAATCGCGCTGAGTCAATATCTCACGCATCGCCACGAAGATCATTGGCATGACGCCGATAAGTTCGAGCCGGAGCGTTTTTCGCCCGAAGGCGCGCAAGGGCGCCATCGTTTCGCTTATTTTCCGTTTGGCGGCGGCCCGCGCCAGTGCATCGGCAAAGGCATGGCCATGATGAACGTCTCACTTGCAATGGCCGCAATTGCACAAAAATATCAAATTCGACTCTTACCAAATAAAGCAGTCAAGTTCGGTATTGAAGTGACGCTGCAACCGCGCGATGGACTGCCCATGAGCTTACATTCGCGCTAAGTTCGTTAACCGTTCACAGAACGCCTATCGAGTACTCGATAGGCGTTCTGTGCGTTTGCGGTTCAGCCAGACTAAGCGGAAAGCTGCGGTTTTTTCGGGTGCGACAAAGGCCAATGCCAGACAAAATAAGCGGCTATTGCGCCCGTGGAAAAAGCCACGACATCCCACGGATCGGCGGCGCCGCGATGCAAGAAATGCGGCGCGAACCACTTGAAAAACAGCGACCAAAAAACGAGATGAAAGCCGACTTCACCGATTGTCGGCGGCAAGTCGTGAAGCCTCAATTTCAATTGGCGTTGAATCCATAACAAAGGCGGCAAGGCGCACGGAATGGTGAAACAATCGTTGAAGTGCCAGAAGAAAAAGCGCGGCGCGTGCACGAAATGCGCTTTTACCACGTATTGATTGATCAAAAACGCGGCGCACGAAACGAGAAATAAGGGATCGCGCCAATAACGAAAACGGCTCATAAAAGTATTGTAGGTTCAGAATGTGTGGAGAAAGTGGACGAAACGCCACGACACTAAGAATTTGTGGCAGTGGCTCGATGCGCGAGTTGCTTAACGAACCCTGAGCGTGAGCGACGGGCTGACATAACAACCCAATGTACTTGTCAAGTTTCGCCCGTCGCTCACGCTCAGGGTTCGTTAGGTGCCTGTCAGTGCGAAACTGTCCGCAAACTTCACCAATGAAGCCACCACTTTGTCGTTCTGACTGGTGGTTTCGTGGTGTTTTGCCTACTTTCTCTGCACATTTAACTGCGCGCAAAATGGGTTTTCTGAGACATTGAAGGCGGTATGCAGAAAATTCCTATTTCGAGTACTCGATTGCAGCCAAAAGAGTTCAGCTCAGCATCAACATGACGCCAGCGCCGGCCAGCGCAATCGCGCCTTTGGCGAGGGTTTGCCAGTTCAAATACTTCTTCAAATGCAGTTTCATCGTTTGTCCTTATGAATTTCGCGGCGAAGTTTTCGTCGCAGATGTTTGGGATGTTTCAAGCGAATCGTGCGCGCCGATTCATGGTTTTCGCGCAGGCGCCTTCCGTGCGCTGACAACAAATCGCCGCGCGTCAGAATACCAACAATTTTTTCCGGCTCATTGCGCGCAACGCACAGCACGCGCCCAACGCCTTCGCGCGTCATCACGTCCGCCGCCTGGCGCAACGAGTTGTCATCGTAAACGCAGATTGGCGCGCGCTTCACCAATTCGCGGACGCGTCGCGCGTCGCTTTCGTGAGGATTGAGCAAATCACGGCGCGTTACAACACCAATTGTGTCGTTATTCTCATCAATTACGGGAAAACCTTGATGATGCGATTGCACATTCCCTGACGACAACCAATCGCGCACTTCTTTTAACGTGTCAGAAGCCGCCAGCGTCACCAAATTTTTCGACGCAATTTCGCCCGCGCGAATTTGTTCCAGCGGATCAATCGAGTACTCGGAAGGCGCGCGCGTGCCTCGTCGCTCGATTTTTTCAGTCATAATCGTGTTGCGCATCAACAAGCACGACACCAAATAAGCCGCCGTGCAACCGCCCAAAAGCGGCAGCAAAGCCATCGGTTGTTGCGTCGTTTCAAAGGCGAATACGACCGAAGTCAGCAAAGCGCGCGAAGCTCCCGCAAAAATCGCCGCCATGCCGACCAATGCCGCAACGCGTGCATCAATGCCGAACTGTGGGAACAGCATCGCCGCCCAACCGCCCAGAAACGAACCCAGTCCGCCGCCAATAGTAAACAAAGGCGCCAGCGTTCCGCCCGAAGTGCCGCTACCCAGCGCAATCGACCACGAAATCAGCTTCATCACGCACAAAAACAAGACGGCGCGCCCGACTAATTCGCCGTTCACCATTTGCTCGATGTTGTTGTAGCCAATGCCCAAAGTGCGCGGCGCGAACAATCCGATGACGCCGACCACAACGCCGCCAATCGCTGGCCACCACATCCAATGAATCGGCAAATGCTCGAACGCATCTTCCACCGCATACGCCCACTTAGTGACGCCGACCGCGAACAATCCCATCAAAGCGCCCAGCACGACATAAAACACCAATCCAGTACTCGAAATCGGATGCAAAGTCGGCATCGCAAAAACAGGTTTAGTGCCGACCAACAAGGCGCGCATTCCCGCCGCCGTCACCGACGCCAAAGCCACAGGAATCACCGAACGCGCGCGAAACTCGAACAACAACAATTCAATCGCCAGAATAACTGCGGAAACCGGCGAGCCGAAAATCGCGCTCATGCCCGCCGCCGCGCCCGCCGCCAGTAAAATCTTGCGCTCGGTCGCCGTCGTGTGCAAAAGTTGCCCGACCAGCGAACCCATCGCGCCGCCAGTTGCGATAATCGGCCCTTCGGCGCCAAAAGGCCCACCCGTTCCAATCGCAATCGCCGACGCCACAGGCTTCAAAATCGTCAGGCGCGGCGCGATGCGGCTTTCGTTGGTCAGCACCTGCTCCATCGCTTCGGGAATGCCGTGACCGCGAATCGCGCGCGAACCATAACGCGCCATGATTCCCACCACAATTCCGCCCGCCGCAGGAACCAAAACTGCCCACAAACCCAAATGGTTTTGCGCGGGCGAAGCGAAAGACGTGGAAAAACGACCGTAGTAAGCCGCGTTCGTCACCAAACCGATCAAAGCCGTCAAAGCCTGCGCTACCAATGCCGCCGCGACAGCAACGCCAATCGCCAGCGCGCTCAAAAACAAAACGCGCCCATCCACCAGCGCCGTTTCAGACGGCAAATGCGAATCTCCTAACCCGTCGCGCAACGAAAACGTAATCCGCTGTCCGCGACTTTCCGCGCCTTGTTCAACAACCTTCACGTCGCCCATTTTGCCGCTCGCTGTCCCATTCACATAATTCGCAAAAAACCACGCTCAAGCTAAACTTGGATCGCAACACGCCGCCAATCGAGTACTCGATTGCGCCAAACCTCAATTTATTATATCGTGTTGCGATACAAATACAAGGCGTGAGAACTGGAAAAGCCATGAAAAAGGGGAAGTCGCTGAGCAAAAAGGATTACGAAGCGTTGGCGAGTTTTCGTCGCGCGTTGCGCAAGTTTTTGCATTTTGCGGAAGAGAGTGCGCGAACGGCGGGCTTGACGGCGCAGCAGCATCAGCTTTTGCTGGCGATAAAAGGGCAAAGCGGGCGCGATTGGGCGAGCGTTTCCGAATTGGCGCACGCTCTTTTGCTGAGCCATCACGCGGCAGTCGGCCTGGTGGATCGCTGTGAAAAAGCCAGTTTGGTGCGGCGCGAAAGCGATCTCATAGATCGTCGCCAGGTTCGTGTCTCCTTGACGGAATCGGGCGAAAACGTTTTGGCGAGTTTGTCAGAGCGCAACCGCGATGAACTGCGCGCGTTGCGTCAAGCACTCGATTTGTCGTTTTTGGAAAGCGTGACGCAAGCGCAAGAAGAAGCGCAAACGAAATGATGTTGGTGCGTTCCGGTTCGTTTTCTGTGCATAAACGGATGTTCGAGTACTCGCAATAACAATTTTCAGGTACAAAAAAGTGCCGCCGATAAATAAAATCGGCGGCACTTTTGGTTGAACGACAAGGAACTGCAATGGCGACGATTAGATATTGCGGCGCGCGTTAATGTCGGTTGTGGTTGTCGCTGTGGAGTCGTCAATGTCGACGCGTTCTTTGCGCACGGTGTCACTGACAGTCTGCTGTTCGGTGGTGCGCGTCTTGCCGATTTCGATTTCTTCGACAACGTGCGGTGTCTTGGTCACGGTGACTGTTTCTTCCATCACGGGAACGCGCAAAACTTCGTCGCCGCCCAAAGTTGTTTCGCCAGGAGCGAGGTCACGGTCAACGGCGTGACGCGTCACGACAACTTCTTCACGCGAGACTTCAACCGGAATGTTGACTTGTTCGGTCACAACTTCTTTGTGAACTTGCACTTCGCCGGCTTGGTGCGCCTGCTTTTCTACGTTGAGCTGTTCTTCCATCACGGGAACGCGAATCGTGTCGCGGTCGGTGAGGTCAGTTGTCGCACGAGCATTCAAATCTTCGTTGAGGTTGGTGTTCATGGTAGTTCTCGCGTTCGGCGTTCCAGCGTCCAAAGCCGCGATATCGTTTCCGAGGCCTGTAGTTGCGTAGTCATGGCGTGTCGTGTCAGTTGTTCCCAGAATGCGTTCAGCTGTGGAAGGCTGATTCGCGTACTCGTTGTTCACGTATTCGGTGTTGGTTGTACTTCCAACGGCGGGAGTTACGCCGTCGCCGACGCCCGAAACGGTGTTGTCATTGTCGACGGCATCGACGGCTGCGACGCCTGCACCACTGGCAAGTGCGCCAGCGACTGCGCCAATGACAGCGCCAATTGGTCCACCGGCCAGCGCGCCGACAGCAGCTCCGCCCAAACCGCCCAGCAAAGCGCCTTTTCCGGCATCGCCATGCGGATTGTCGTCAATTCCATGTTGCACGCCGTCGCCTTGAACGCCAGCGTTTTGAACGTTATCACGTTCGATATTGTCGTTAGTCATTTTCCCAACTCCTGTGTTGTGCTGCGCGAACGTTTAATTAGTTCGCCGTCAAACGCGAGAGTTTGCAAGTGCCAAGCCAAGAGATGGTTAAACTGGGTTTTTACGGTATTAAAGTTCGAGACTTTTTTATGAACCACAACCAACGCTTCGATATTTTAGGTTTGGGATGTTGCACCGTCGATGATTTGCTTTATATCGAAGCGTTTCCCGCGCCTGATTCCAAAGTTCGAGTACTCGAACGCGTTCGCAGCAGCGGTGGTTTAACCGCTTCGGCTTTGGTCGCTGCGTCGCGTCTGGGCGCGCATTGCGCTTATGCCGCACAGTTGGGATTTGATGATCTGTCAAACTTTGTCGCCCAAAGTTTGCAGCGCGAAAACGTTGATTTATCGCACATCGCCTGGAATGAACACGCTCAACCAATTCATTCGACAATCCTCGTTGATACGACGGCTCACACGCGCACCATTTTATGGAGCAAAAACGGCGCGACCGGCGCGCACGACGCACTTCCAGATGAAGAAGTTATTGGTTCGTGCCGCGTGCTTTTCCTCGATCATTACGGAACGACAGGCAGCATTCGCGCGGCGAAAATCGCGCGACAAAATCAAATTCCCGTCGTCGCCGATCTAGAACGCGACAACGTTCCACGGTTCGGCGAATTATTAGCATTCGTCGATCATTTAATAATTTCCCAACGTTTCGCGCTTCATTTGACGAAAACCAATTCGCCGCAAAACGCCATTCGAGTACTCGTTTCCGGTCGTCAAGCGGTTGTTGTGACGTGCGGCGAAAACGGCTGCTGGTTCGCCTCATGCGAAGATCAAACGCCGCGCTATTCTCCGGCTTTCGCGGTAAAAACCCTTGATTCAACAGGTTGCGGCGACATTTTTCACGGCGCGTATGCGTGTGAACTGGCGCGCGGCGAAAGATTAGAAAGTCGCGTGCGTTTCGCAGCGGCTGCGGCAGCCATCAAAGCGACGCGGCGCGGCGTGCAAAGCGGCGCACCAACGCGATTAGAAGTCGAAGCGTTTTTGGAAGAGCGAGTTTGAACGTCAGATGTTGAACCTCAGATAACGAGTACTCGAAACCAAGACGTTCTCTGCTCACTTCAATCGGTTAAAATGGGACGCATGAGTTTTTTGCACAACTTGCTGAATCCACAAACGCTGGCCAACGGCGGCTATGCTTTGTTATTTTTGATTGTCTTTGCCGAAACCGGCCTTTTAATCGGCTTTTTTCTGCCTGGCGATTCGTTGTTGTTTGTGGCCGGTGCTCTGGCGGCTGTTTCCGCGACCAGTCATTTGAACATCGCCGTGCTTATTCCTTTGCTGTCTGTCGCGGCCATTTCCGGCGACGCCGTGGGTTATCTGATCGGGCGCAAGTTGGGGCCAGCGTTGTTTTCGCGCGAAGATTCAAAGTTGTTCAAGCGCGCGCATCTGCTAAAAACGCAAGCGTTCTACGAAAAGCACGGCCCAAAAACCATCGTTATGGCGCGTTTTGTGCCGATTGTGCGCACCTTTGCGCCAACTGTTGCGGGCGCGGCTGAAATGGATTACAAAACTTTCGTCACGTATAACGCTCTGGGCGGTATCGGCTGGGTTACGCTGTCGTGCTTGCTCGGCTATTTTCTGGGCAACATTCCAATCGTCAAAAACAATTTCGAGAAAGCTGTCATTGGAATTGTGCTGCTTTCCTTGCTGCCGATTTTCATTCACTGGCTGCAAGAACGTAAATCGAAAAACAGCGAAAACGCCGCTTTGAACGCGACAACTACGGTCGCTGAAGAAAAATGAGTTGACTTTGAGTTGCACTCGCAGCGGCTGGCCGCTATAATGAACGGTCGCGGCTGCGCCGATTCACTATTTTGAGGATTCAATTCGAGTACTCGAAATATGGGCGCGCCCTCGTTTTATCTTTAATTCCCACGGTTTGATGAAGGAGACGTTTTGAGTTCCGATAAGAAAAAGCACAAGCGCAAAGTCAAGACACACTGGGCCAAAAAGCGCCGCCGCGCCCAGAAAGCCCAACGTCGTCGCGGACGGTAAGCAGTAATGATGAGTGATGAAGACGGAACGATGAATTAAAAAGCCGAACTCGAACACCACAGTTGGAGTTTCGAGTACTCGATATTCATCATTCCGTATTCATCACTCATCATTTTTATATGCCTTTATTTGTTTGCGCGACACCGCTTGGCAACCTCGAAGACGTTTCGTTGCGCTTGCTGGCGACGTTGCGCGAGGCGGATTTGATCGTGGCCGAAGATACGCGCCACACGCAGCGTTTGCTGGCGCGCCACGACATCCATACGCCTCTCGCGTCGTGCCACGCGCACACGCATCCCGCAAAAATCCAATCCCTGGCCGACAAACTTGTCGAAGGCCAAACGCTGGCACTCGTCACCGATGCGGGAACACCCGGCATTTCCGATCCCGGGCCGCCGCTTGTTCTCGCCGCCGCCGCGCGTGGCATTTCGGTGCAGCCGATTCCTGGCCCATGCGCGCTCGTTGCCGCACTTTCGGTTTCCGGTTTCGACGCGCAACGTTTTTCCTTTGTCGGATTTTTGCCACGCAAACCTGGCAAGCGCCGCAAGGCTCTGCAGGAATCTCTTGCACGTAACGAAACCGTCGTGCTGTACGAATCGCCGTATCGCGTACTCGATGTGCTGGATGACATCGCGGGTTTCGCACCGACGGCGCCCGTTGTCGTGTGCCGCGAACTGACCAAAAAGTTCGAGGAAACCTTGCGCGGAAACTCCCTTGAATGCGCCGCACAATTGCGCAATCGCAAAGAAGTTTTAGGCGAATTCGTCGTTGTTATTGGTTCGACAACACTTGTCGCAAACCCCGAAATAGATTCTGAAGGAATAACGTAAGCCGATTTACTGTTCTTTTGGCTGCATTTGTCGCCGCATCGAGTACTCGATTGCGGTTTTGACTGCTGTCTGAAGGCCGCTTTTGCGGTGAGTTGCAACGCCTGCGCGTGCCTGTCAAAATGGGAAAAATTCACTACCATTAAATTTCAACACGGCAAATCGCCTTCAAATTCTTCCGTTGTTGTGCTACATCGTTGAATTTTATTCTCGAGGATATTCCACAGGTTTCCTCTCCATCGCTCACCATGACTAACACATCACGTCCTTCCTCATCGCCCACCGCGCGCTCCACGCAGAAATCGAACAATGGCTTGATTGACCCGAACGCGACTGCAGAAACCGTCGCCTTGTTTCACAACTTGCGAAACCTGTCTGCCAAGCATGTTTTGTTCGGTCATCAGCACGCGATGGAATATGGTCATGGCTGGACAGGCGACGAAGATCGTTCCGATGTGAAATCTGTCACGGGTTCACATCCCGCCGTCATTGGCGTTGATTTCAGCGATTTGTCCGGTCGCCCAAAAAAGCAAATTGAGAAAAACAAAGAGCTTCTCCAAAAACAAATTGTCGACACATACAATCGCGGCGGCGTAGTAACAGCCGCCTGGCACTTCAACAATCCCGTGACTGACACCAGCTTCTACTGGAAAAAGGGCGTTTCGGCTCCAGCGGTCAAAAACATCATTCCTGGTGGTTCTCATCACGAGCAGTACAAAGAGATTTTGCGTACTCTGGCCGATCTGGCGCACTCAGTCACAGGCGAAGATGGCACTTTGGCGCCGCTGATTTTTCGCCCTTATCACGAGTTCGATGGCAACTGGTTTTGGTGGGGCAAGGCGCATTGCACCAAGAAAGAGTTCATCGCGCTGTGGCGTTTCACCGTTGCTTACCTGCGCGATGAACTGCAAGTTCACAACTTCCTGTACGCATTTTCGCCGGATTGTTTATTTCAGACGGAAAAAGAATTTCTGGCGCGTTATCCTGGTGATAAATGGGTCGATATGGTCGGCATGGACGATTACGCCGACTTCGGGCGCGACGATAAATACGATCTCAAAGCTGGCATCGCCAAACTGAAGATCGTTTCCGATTATGCCGAGCGCGCCGGAAAGTTGGCCGCCTTCACCGAAACCGGACTGGAATCGCTTCCCAACCCGACATGGTGGACGAAAACGCTGCTCAAAGCCTTGAAAACCAAAGGCTTGAAGCTGTGCTACGTCCTGGTATGGCGCAACGATTCGCAAAGCCCGACACACTATTACGCGCCTTACCCCGGACACGCCAACGTGCCCGATTTCCTGCGCTTTCACGAAGACTCGTTCATACTTTTTGAAAATAGCTTAAAGGATTTAGCTTCGTTGTACAAAATGAAGGAGTGATTTGATTATGGGTTTATTGGATAACAAAGTCGCTTTTATTACGGGCGCGGCCAGTGGCATTGGCGCGAGCATGGCGAAGCGTTTCGCTCAGGAAGGTGCTCGCATCGCGCTGGCTGATGTTCAAAGCGAAGAAGGTCAAGCGTTGCGCGATGAGATCGTTTCCAATGGCGGAGAAGCTCTCTACATCGACTGCGATGTGACTGATGCTGAAGCGGTGCGCAAAGCCATTGACGCCACGGTTGAAAGGTTTGGCAGGCTCGACATCGTGTGCGCCAATGCGGGTATCAACGGCGTTTTCGCGCCCATTGAGGAGCTGCAACCGCAGGAATGGGATCAAACTCTCGCCATCAATCTGCGCGGCACGTATTTGACGGTTCACTTTGCGGTGCCGCACTTGAAGGCGGCGCGTGGCGGCAGCATCATTATTACCAGCAGCGTCAATGGCACATGAACTTTTTCCAACCCGGGCGCCAGCGCTTACAGCACTTCCAAAGCCGGTCAAATCGCTTTTATGAAGATGATCGCGCTGGAGTTGGGGCGTCATCACATTCGCTGCAACGCGGTTTGCCCAGGCGCTATTCATACCAACATTGATGAGCGTACGGAGCCTCGACACACCGAGCAAATCGGCATCAAGGTCGAACTTCCTGAAGGCAGCCCAGCGCTCAATGAAGGTCAAGGCGAGCCGATTGATGTGGCGGACACTTGCCTTTTTCTGGCCTCTGATTTAGGGCGTCACGTTTCCGGCGTGGAAATTTATGTCGACGGCGGCGCCTCGCTTTTGCAGTAAATTTGTCTCACTCCAGCAAGTTGTAAAACGACTAAAAAGCCGGACGCGTGATCTTTGAGGTCACGTCTCCGGCTTTTTCAATTTACGGAGCAAAGCGCAACAATAAACTTGCGCATCAAAACGATATAATGAGGTTATGAAACGCCTTTTTCGCCGTATCGAGTACTCGATTGTCGTGATGCTGCTCTGCCTGACCGTTCCGGCGCGTGCGTGTCTCAATGACCGCGACAGCGATTCGCTGGCTGAAGAAGCGCAAGGTTTGCCTGATGTCGTGCAAGTGATTACGGGACGTTTCCCGCGCAACCCGCCGCTGTTCTATCAAATGCGCATCGCGCGCGTTCAACAAGAACTGAAAAAGAATCCGCGCAACTTTCCACTGTATGACGACATCGCCGTTGCCTATGACCGCTTGGGTAACGACAACGAAGCGATTCGCTGGATTGAAACCAAACGAAAATGGTTGCCACCGTTCAACGCCAACAATGCCACGCTAAAAGAAGATTGGTATCGCTATTACGCAAACGCAGGCACGTTTCAGGCGCATCGCTGGCTGCGCAGCGGCGCTGATCGCAATAAAATTAGCGAAGTTGTGACCGCCCGCGACGAGATTGCGCGTGCGATGCAAATCAAGCCGAACGCGCATTTTGGCCGCGAGAAATATCAGCTTGCGGCGATGGAATGGATGATTTATCTGGTAAAAAGTCCCAACGACAACGATTATCATCACAAAATCACATTCGTAACAGACAAGGATTTCGACAAACCGCGTCCGGCAATTGAAGGTTTAAGCGGTTTGGTTGTTTTGGGCAACGCGTGGGAAAGCATCGATATTTTCAATGCCCTGCGCTTAGAATTGAGCAGCGATCAGAAATCGACTTTGGCATTATTGGCGCAATTGCGTTGCGAAGAACTGATCAAGAACGGCAAAACTTCGCTTTCGACCGCTTATGACGATTCGCCAGCATCGCAACTTGCGCTTATCCAGCAAAGACGGAGCGTCTCATTACCACCAGTTTTCCCGAAAGACATCGCAAAGGCTTTTCATGCCTTGCGAGCCGAAGCCGAAAGCTGGCAGAACGCGCGCACCAATTACATGATGATTCGCCTGCAACAAGGTCGTCATCCCGATACCGACAAAACGTTTTGGAACGAGTACTCGAACTCGGCGCCGCCTTCGTTGGAGCAATTCACGCCCGAATCGAAATGGCGACGCTATTACACAGCGCATTCGTTTAGCATTTGGTCGACCATTTTCACGTTTGCCTTACCTTTTTGGTTGATTGTCTGGTTCTCCAACAAAGTGCGAATTGCCATCAAGCGCCATTTGGCAGAAAAACGCAAAGTCTCTGCCGCGTAAAAGTTGTCACTTCGCCGCTAAAAAACGCCCCGCGGTGCCGATGGAAACCTCGTGCGTGTTATTTTGCACAATCGTGCGGCGCAGGAACAAGTTGCCGTAAGGTTCGACGCGCACGCCTTGCCAGACGTTTTTTTCAACTGTGCAATCTTGCAGCAAAGCCGTCGAGGTGGTTTCGGCGACAACGCCGGTGCGGTTTTCGTGGATGCTGCTGCCGCGCACAAACGCATCTCCGGCTTCAAAAACTTCCAGACCAGAATAAGCGGCGCCCGAAATGTCGCAATTGTCGATGTCGGCGTGCGCGCGGTTATAAACGATGATGCCGCTGGTGCGCGCGCCGCTCACTTTGCAGCGCAAAATCCACGGCTGAGTACTCGATCCATACGCCGAAATGCCGACGCGCGAATCGGTTTGCACTTCGCAATCGGAAAGTAGGGAACGACCGGACGGGATTTCGACGGCGTGAAAACGATTGTTGCCACGAATGCTGACCTTCGCCTTGAAAACCAATTGGCTGATTGTCGCGCCATTGGCACGCAGCGATAAACACGGCGCATCGATGCTTTCGATAATCACATCGCCCAACTTGGAACCGACAATTTGCAAAGGTTTGTTCACGTTCAAACTTTCGTGATAATTTCCAGCAGCGATTTCGATGCGTGAAAACGGCGGCGCATTTCTAATCGCCTGCGCGATACTTTTGTTGGCACCATCGGGCGAAACCATGATAGTTTTGACTGGCGTCCAACTTTTAATTGGCGCGATGCCACGAACAGGAATCGTCAACGGCTTTGGTCGCGGTTCTTTGATTGGCAAACCCAACGCGCGCAAACCGTTTCGCGCGCGCGTGGCATCCATGCCTTGTGCGCCAACTTTGAGCGCTTGGCGAAAGGCGCGTCCTGCTTCATCGCGTTGATCCAATGCGGCCTGCGTTTTCCCCAAACCAACCCAGGCGCGCGGATAGTCAGGCGCGATTTGCGTCGCCTGCACACACATCAAAAGCGCGCGCGAATATTGTCCGGCAAGATAATGGCGCGCCGCTTCGTCCACCAAAGCGTTGGCGCGGCGCTGCACCGCAACAGACGAACGCGCCTGAGCCGCTTGTGGCATGGTCGCCACCAGCCCACAGGACGCCAGTAAAACCAGACATAAACTCGCGCGAGGATGACGAACCAGCGAACCACTCTTGACCAACCATGCGACGCGACTGCCGCAATTCAAGGAATTTGTCTTCATAATGTTGTGCTTGCAGCTTCTGACACCTTATCGAGTACTCGATATGAAAAACTCAACGTTTTCCAAATTCTGATTAGAACGGCAGCGCACTCGACTTGGCGTGATGCGAAATGCGCTTTGGCGCGCGATGCACCTTGGCGACACGACGTGGTTTCGACACACGACGCACTATGCGACGCTCTGATTTTGAACGCTCGGCACGAACGCGACGCGCGCGGCGCAACGGACGAGCAGGATTTTTGATCACCAATTCAGGCGCCGAACTTTCCTCAGAGGAAGGCTGTGGAGCCGCTTGAGCTATCGTCTTGGTTGTCACGTTTGGCGTTGGTGAAAGCGCAACTTTCGGTGTCGCTTGCGGCGCGATTTGAGGAGTTGCGGCGAGTTGCGGCGTGGCGCTTGGTTTTAGCGCGATCGTTGGTTTTAGTGTCGCTTCCGGTGTCGCAACGATGACAGGTTTCTGCGCGATGTTCGCTTTGAGTTTTTTTGGCGTCGCGCGGTGCGTGGTAGGCAGCGGGTTCGCCTCGTCGGGCGCGATTTTGCTTCGATGAAAAACGGTGAACGACAACAATGCGCCCAGCATCAACACGCCGCTGGTGACAATCATCACTGTTTTGGTCGGTGAATTCGATTTTTCGACGGGCGGCAGAACGACCTCGCGGTTCACCATCGGTGGCTCGACTTCGTTTTCCGGCTGATGAGCGTCTTGCAGCGCTTCGTGCAAAGCGTCTTGTACGGCATCGCGGTCTTGCCACTGGCGATCTTGCAAAGCCGCCAACATTTCGCTGCCCGAAGCAAATCGCGCGATTGGTTCCCATTGCAGCGCCTTGCGAATAATAGCGACAATCCGCTCTGAAGCATCTGAGGGAATGCGCGCGAAAATCTGCTCTGGCTTTTCATCCTGCTCTTCGGCGTCCGGCAGCGATTGGCGAAAATGATTTTGCGTTCTTTGGCCATTCGCCGCGCTGCCAGCCAGCATTTGCGCCATCAGAACGCCCAGCGCATAAATGTCGCTGCGCGCATCGCCCATCTCGCCGCTTTGCTGCTCCGGGCTGCGATACAGCATTCCATCGCGTTGAACTTCGGGGTGCGCCTTGGCAAGTTGCGCCGCAAAGTCGGCCATTCCGAAATCGGTGATTTTCGCCGTTTCGTCGCGGCACAAGAAAACGCGCGATGCCGTCAAATGGCGATGTGCCAATCCCTGGCGATGCGCTTGCGCCACAGCCGCCACAATCTGTAGCGAAATCTCAAGCGATTCGTCTTCGCGCAGGGCGCCGCGCGTCAAACACGCTTCCAGGGTTTCGCCTTCCAAAGCTTCCAATACCAGGTAAGGCCGCCCTTGTTCGCGCACGACATCCAGCACGCGCATCGCATTCGGATGATGAACCTGCGCGCCAGTGCTTCCGGCTTGCTCGAACAGCGGCACCCACGCTTCGGTGCAGAAATCTTCGCGCAAACCTCTCATCGCCACGATGCGGCTGGGATTGCTCTGGCGCCCACGATAAACGTCCGCTAACACATCTCGCCCGATTAAAATGCCACGTTCATATTTCATTGAATGATAAAACCAAATCCTGCAAACCCGGTCGCCCGATTCCTACATGCACTGACAATTTTTATCGCGCGTTCGAGTACTCGAACGCGTATCGTCACCACTCACGCGCCAAAGTTGCCAACTGCAATTGCTGCACAAGAATTCGTCCAACCTGTTTCGTTTTCCACATCTCAGCGCGATTTGACAATTTCACGCCACGATTGTTATTGTTTCGTGTTTGTTCAACGTTCAACGCAAGGTTCAACGCTTGCCGCGCGCGCTCGCAACGCTTAGGCTAAAGATATGAGCGAAAACACAGCAAACACACAAACCAATCAAACTCCTCTTGATTTAGAAACCCTGACGCCGCGCCAGATTGTGGCGGAATTGGACAAATACATCGTCGGGCAAGATGCGGCCAAGCGCGCGGTTGCCGTCGCGTTGCGCAATCGTTATCGCCGCTCCAAATTGTCGGCGGAAATGCGCGAAGACATTATCCCAAAAAACATTTTGATGATCGGTTCGACCGGCGTCGGCAAAACTGAAATCGCGCGTCGCCTGGCGCACTTGGCGGGCGCGCCGATGCTCAAAGTCGAGGCGACCAAGTTCACCGAAGTCGGCTACGTCGGGCGCGATGTCGATTCGATGATCCGCGACCTGACCGAAATCGGCGTTTCGATGGTCGAAAAAGAAAAACTCGAAAGCGTGCGCGAACAAGCCAAACTTTTAGCCGAAGATCGCGTACTCGATTTGCTGGTCGAAAAACCCAAGCGCCGTCGCAAAACCAATGCGCGCAACCCGTTCGAGTCGATGTTTGGCGGCGCGGAAAACGAAACCGAAGAAGACGATTCGCCAGGTTTTCAAGCGCAAAAAGAACAATCCGAGCGTTTACGAGCGCGCATGAAAGAAAAGCTAGCCAACGGCGAAATGGAAGACGCGCAGGTCGAAATCGAAATCGAGGAATCGCGCCAATCGCAAATCATCGGGCCGTTCGGCATGGGCGAAGCCGGTTTCGATATGCAAAACGCGCTCGAAGGCTTGATTCCCAAGAACCGCAAAAAGCGCAAAATGAAGATCGCCGACGCGCGTCGCGTACTCGAAAACGAAGAAGCCGCGCGCCTCATCGACCGCGACGCCGTCGTTTCCGAAGCTCTCGAGCGCGTGCAAAATAACGGCATTTTATTCATTGATGAACTGGACAAAGTCGCAGGACGCGAGGGCGCCAGCGGCCCGCAAGTTTCGCGTGAAGGCGTGCAACGCGACATCTTGCCGATTGTCGAAGGCTTCAGCGTCGCCACCAAATATGGGCAAGTGCGCACCGATCACATTTTGTTCATCGCGGCGGGCGCTTTTCATGTTTCCAAGCCAAGTGACCTCATTCCCGAATTGCAAGGCCGCTTCCCGATTCGCGTCGAATTGGAAAACCTGACCGAAGCCGACTTTCGCCGCATTCTGACCGAACCGCGCAACGCGTTGTTGAAACAATACTCGGCGCTTTTGGGAGCCGACGGCGTCCATCTCGAATTCGCGCCCGACGGCATCGAAGAAATCGCGCGCCTGGCGCAACAAGTCAACGAGCAAACCGAAAATATCGGCGCCAGGCGTTTGCACACCATCGTCGAAAAACTGCTCGATGAAGTTTCCTTCGCCGCGCCCGAAGTGTCAGAAAACCACGTCCTCGTAAATGCCGATTACGTCCGCGAACGCTTGGGAGAACTGGTCAAAAACGAGGATTTAAGCCGTTATATTCTGTAGGTTTACAATTATGAAAACACAGAAAATTGCACCAAATGTGGCGTGTCTGCCCATCGCTTTTGTCAATGCTTATTTTGTCGGCACGCGCGACAACTGGGTTCTGATCGATTGCGGTTTGCCACACACTTTCGACCGAATTCGCGCTGCCGCGACAGAACTTTTTGGCGACGCGCCACCTTCGGCGATTTTGCTGACGCACGGGCATTTCGATCACAGTGGCGCGGCGCTTCAGGCCATCGAGTACTGGAAGGTGCCAATTTATGCGCATCCTCTGGAAATGCCGTATCTGACGGCGCGTTCATCGTATCCGCCGCCCGACCCGACTGTGGGCGGCGCGCTGGGTTTTATGAGTCGCTTCATGCCCGCGCGCGCCACCGATTTAAGCCCACATTTGCAACCTTTGCCAGAGGACGGCAGCGTGCCGTTTCTGAACGATTGGCGCTGGATTTTCACGCCGGGGCACGCACCCGGCCACGTCTCGTTTTTCCGCGAAAGTGACAAGACCTTGATCGCGGGCGATGCGTTGGCCACCGCCGACATGGATAAATGGGGCGCGGCGATGTTCAAGCGACCGCAGAAAATTGCGCGCTCGGGCACGCCTTTCATTTGCGATTGGGACAAAACACGCGCGTCGGCACAAGCTCTCGCGCCATTGCAGCCGCGCGTTGTGGCGTGCGGTCACGGCATTCCGATGAGCGGCGAAGATGTCGCATCGCAACTGGACAATTTCGCAGCGAACTTCCCGATTCCCTTGCATGGGCGCTATGTCGAAGAAGCCGCGCAAACCGACGCGAATGGCATCGTTTCGCTGCCGCCTGCGCCGCCCGATGTGCTGCCCAAAGTTGCAATCGGAATTGGCGCCATACTTCTCGCCGCGCAACTGATGAAGAGGAGGAGAAGCGACTCGTGAATACGCGCTTTTCTACGTCTTCGATTTCACCGTCTTTGCCATTGCGTGCCATCGTCTGGCTTTTGGCGTCGTTGTCTTTTGCAGCTTTATTGTGGGAGTTTTACGGCTTGGGGAAGATGCGCAGCTTCGCCTTCGTCACCTTTCTTCCAGCGGTAATTGCGCTGGTTTGGCTGGCGAGATCGAGTACTCGATTGCGGCAAATTATCGTGGAAGGCGCGACTGGCGGCGTGGTTGCAGCGATTGTGTACGATACTTTCCGCGTGCCGTTCGTGTTGCACGGGTTTCCGTTGTTCGCGGTTTTCCCCAAGTTCGGACAAATGCTGCTCAACATTCCGTTGTCCATTCCGCCCGCCAAAGTACCGATTATGGTGCATCTTCTCGGCTGGACGTATCACTTCATCAACGGCGCGTCGTTGGGCATCATGTATGCGGCGATGTGCGCTTCAACCAAGCGAAACGTCATCTTCTGGGGCGCCGCGTTGTGGGCGGTCGCGGTAGAAACGTTGCTTTTGCTATCGCCGTATTACAGCTTCTTCCAACTCAAAATGGATCACGGCACGTTTCTGGTTTTAACGCTCAGCGCGCATTTAGTTTTCGGTTTGGTGCTGGGTTGGTGGCTCAGTCGCCGACTTTCGAGTACTCGATTGGCTCAGAGTTAAACCGCCAAGTCGCCAAGAAGTTACACAGAAAAAATCATCAAGCCCTTGAATTTCTTCTTGGCGTTCTTGGCGGTTATTCAATTTTCTAATTCCATGTTGCGAAAAGGTGGCGCGAAGCCGTCGGTGTGCGGCGTAGTCGGCGACGAAGGAGCAAGTTCGATAATCTGCGTTACTTCCAAAGGCGGCAAACCCAGTTCGATGCGCGCGGCAGCCGGAGCGTTGACACCGACAGCCGGAATAAAAATCTGCTTGGGCGTGATGCCTTTATACGTCATGGCGACTTCATCGCAACCCGCGTCATATTTCGGGCAATTCACGCATTCGCTCCACACGCGCTGTGGCAAATAACTCATGTGAATGGCGTGGAAATCGAGCTTCTTGAAAAACTCCATTTTGTTGGTCAAAGTGTAAACGCAGAAAACGCCCAGCATTTCGACTTCGCTCATCACCGATTCGACCAACTGGCGTCCCCAACCCTGACCCTGAACTTCATCGGCGACCGCCAAAGCCTTCAACTCCGCCAAACCGTCCCACTGCGATTGCAGCGCGCAGCAACCCAGCACGCGGTCGTTTTCGTCCACCAAAATCGTGTAATCGCGGATGTGTTCATACAATTCGGTCAGGCTGCGGCGCAACATATGACCTTCTTTGTGTTCCTCGTCGGTACGCGACGCCATCTCGTTAATGAGCGCGCGGATCTGCGTCACGTCGGTGTTGCGGGCTTTGCGAAGGTGCATAATAAATGGAATAAACCACAGAGACACAAAGAACACAGAGATTTCTAAGAGGAAATATTGAGTACTCGATTCGCTATTTCTTCTTTTCTCTGTGTTCTTTGTGTCTCTGTGGTTCAATTACTCTTCCGTTGTAACAGTTTGTTTCGCCAGGTCTTCGTGGATCACGTTCATCAAAGTCTCGAGCTGCTTGTCGGTTGTGGCGCGCGCCACGATTTCGCCTTTTTTGAAAATCAAGCTGATGCCGTTGCCGCCTGCGACGCCATAATCGGCGGCTTTGGCCTCGCCCGGCCCGTTCACTTCGCAACCCATCACGGCAATCGAAATCGGTTGCGAAATATTGCCAATCGCTTCGTTGACCTGCTCGGCCAAAGGCACCACATCAATGTCGCATCTGCCGCAACTGGGGCACGAAATCACGTTCGGGCCGCGACGACGCAGTTCCAATGCCTGCAAAATATCCCAGCCGACTTTCACTTCGTCAACCGGATCGCCCGTCAGAGAAACGCGCAGCGTGTCGCCCAAACCGTCGCCCAGCATCATGCCCAAACCCATCGCGCTTTTGACAGTTCCGATGCGCGTAATTCCCGCTTCAGTAATTCCCAGATGCAACGGATAATCGCCCAACTCTTCGGCTGCCAAACGATACGCCGCGACGCAAGTTTTCACGTCGGAGGCTTTGAGCGAAATGATGACATCGCCGAAACCTTCCTTGTCGAAATACGATAGCTCGCGCTTGGCGCTTTCCACAATGGCGCGCGGCGTCAGGCCATAACGCGCTTTGATGTCGGGATCGAGGCTGCCCGCGTTGACGCCGATTCTGATAGGAACAGAACGTTCTTTGGCGGCGCGCACGATGTCGCGGATTTTCATTTCGTTGCGAATGTTGCCCGGGTTCAAGCGCAATTTATCGACGCCCTGCTCCAGCGCGATCATGGCGAACTTTGCGTTGAAATGAATGTCGGCGACCAGAGGAATCTGTATGTTCAATCGAATCCATCCCAGCGCTTTGGCGGCGGCTTCATCGGGCACCGCGACGCGCACCAGGTCGGCGCCGGCTTGCTGAATTTGAAGGATCTGCGCGATCGTCGCATCGACATCGTGTGTTTTGGTTTTCGCCATCGTTTGCACGGCGATTGGCGCGTCGCCGCCGATGAAGATGTTGCCGACTTTAATTTTGCGCGTCGGGCGACGCAATATGTGAAGTTCTTCGTCGAATTTCATAAGTGTCCTTCGAGTTTCGAGTACTCGATGTGCGACTATTTACGACAAGTGTTTGTTACGACAAGTGTTTGGTGATCAACGGCAAAATATCGCGCGCCGTGATAAAAAGCATAAACGCCAGCAACATCACCATGCCGACGGTGTGCGCGATGCCTTCTTTGCGCGCGTCAATTGGCTTGCGCGCGATCAGTTCGTAGCCCAGAAACAAAATGCGACCACCATCCAACGCGGGAAAGGGCAGCAAGTTCATCAAGCCCAGGTTGACGCTGAGCATGGCGGAAAACAACAGCGAAGCGACAAAACCCTTTTGTGCGATGTCTCCTGTCGCCTGCGCGATTTTGACCGGCCCGCCGATTCCTTTGACTTCTTCTTTGGAAAGTTGCCGCGTCAGGGCGCGCTTCAATGTGTCCAAAATTTGCAGCGAAATGCCAACCGACTGATAAAACCCCGATTTCGCCGCCGTCACGACATCGGTTTTTTCATACGTGATGCTGACCGGATCTTGATCGAATTGCAAACCTAAAAACGGCACTTTCTGACCGTCGCCGTCCACGTCCTGCAAAACCGGCGTGATAGTTTTTTGTAACGTCACGCCTTGGCGATCAAGCCACAAAACAATAGGAGCGCCTTTTTTATCGCGCACCGCTTTAGAAATGTCTTGCGGATTGTGGCTGCGCAGCTTATCCACGCCGATAATTTTATCACCCGCGCGCACATCGGCTTTGGCTGCCGGTGTATCAGAAGAAACCGATTCCACCGCGCCCGACAAAATCGGATTGGGCAAGCCGATAAACGCATAAACGCCGATAAAAACAACCAGCGCGTATAGGAAGTTCATCATCGGCCCGGCGAACAGCGTCATAAAACGCCAGCCCAAACTCGAGTCCTGAAATAATTTCTCGCCATGCGGCGCGTTTGGATTTCTTGGTTGCTGACTCAAATAATTGTCGGCGCGTGCTTCGGTACTTGATTCTTTATTAACACCTTCAATCGTCGTTGCTGCTGTTGCGATTCCGTTTGATGCAACGGCGTTTTTCGTCGTCGCCACCATTTCTTCTTCGCTGCCCAAACCCGCAATATCGACCATGCCGCCAATCGGCAACGCGCCAATCGAATAATCGATGCCTTTGACGCGCTTAGTGTAAATGAACGGTGGAAAACCAATCGCAAAACGATTGACCTTCATGCCTGCCCAGCGCGCAAATTGAAAATGTCCCCATTCGTGAACGAAAACCAGCACGCTGAGCGTAATCACAAAAACGCCACCCGCGTAAACGAGTGCAGGCTTAAAGTGATATAAAACCGCCAGGCCAAGCAGCAACGCGGCCAGACGCGCGAGTTGAACCGGCCAACTTACAGGCGAAGAGGACGCAGAATCATCGACGGAATCGTTGGAAAATTGTGTCATATCGAGTACTCGAAACGTTCAAATTACGTCAAAAACTCGTGCGCCAAGCGGCGCGCTTCGGCATCGGCTGCGTAAATATCGTCCAGCGCGGGACGTTCCACGCGCGGGCATCGTTCCAGAACGTGCGCGATGCAATCGCTGATTCCATAAAAGTTCGTTCTTTCATCCAAGAACGCCTGTACCGCGACTTCGTTCGCTGCGTTCATCATGCACGGCGCAATGCCACTAATTCCCATCGCGCGACGCGCCAAACCCAGACACGGAAAGCGTTCGTGATCGACAGGTTCAAAGGTCAGGCGACTTAATTGTTGCACATCCAAGTGCGGCGGCGCACCCACAACACGTTCGCCACGCAGCAACGCCCATTGAATCGGCAGCATCATATCGGGCACGCCCATTTGGGCTTTCACGCTGCCATCACGGAACGAAACCAGCGAATGCACGATGCTTTGGCGATGCACGATCACATCGATTTTGTCCATCGGCACGCCGAAAAGCCAGTGCGCTTCAATCGCTTCCAAACCTTTGTTCATCAAAGTTGCCGAATCGATGGTGATTTTGCGCCCCATATTCCACGTCGGATGTTTCAAGGCTTGCTGCGGCTTGACGTGTTGCAATTGTTCGCGCGGCGTATCGACAAACGGGCCGCCACTCGCCGTAATCGTCAGGCGCGCCACGTTTTCGGTTTTTTCACCAACTAAACATTGCGCCAGCGCTGAATGTTCGCTATCGACAGGCCACAATTCGACGCCTTTTTCGCGCGCCAAACGCGTCACGATTTCGCCCGCCGCAACCAGCGTTTCCTTGTTCGCAATGGCGATGGTTTTTCCAGCTTCAATGGCGGCAATTGTTGGTTTCAGTCCGGCGGCGCCGCCAATTGCGCCAACTACAGCGTCGGCGTTGTGCCACGTTGCGACTTCTTCAATGCTGCCAACTTTCAAGTTAGGAATCGAGTACTCGATAAGACGTTGCACGGCTTCTTTGTCGCTCATCGCCACGATTTCGGGTTGCCATTCACGGATTTGTTGCGCAAAAAGTTCGAGGTTGGAACCAGCGGCCAAACCGACGACGCGTAAACGTTCGGGCAAGGCACGCACGACTTCGAGCGCCTGGCGACCAATCGAGCCAGTGCTACCCAAAATTACCACGTTTTGCGGTCGGTTATTTTGCGGTTGCGAATTGGATGATGCAGCATTTGGCGGCGCGTTCATAGCGAAGGTGGCGCGTTCAAAGCGCGTTTGCGAATAGTGCGCAATTCAATTATTGAGGCGCCACAGTGGAATTGGCAGGCGAAGTTGAGGCTTGTGCGGGTGTTGACGGCCAGGCAGCGTTGTGGCGCGTTTGCGCCAAAAATATAAACGCCAGAGCGCCGATCACTAAAATCGGCACAAAACGTTCGAGCAGCGTTCCGCGTTCGGGAACCAGAGTCCAGCCGCCAGCGTGAACCGCCGCCGTACGCGCCGCTTCGTCCGCGTTTTGTGCTGCACTTCGAGTACTCGAAACGTCATTCAACGCTGCGTTTTGTGGTGCCTTTTTCGACAATTCGCGCATCTTGGCGAGCGCGAAACCGATCGCCAGCAGCGCCAAACGCAAAGGCCAGGACAAGCCGGACGTGAGAACCAGAATCAACATTCCCGCCGCCGATCCCAGCACAAGGGCGCCCACGAAAGTGGCGATCCAGCCAAAGATTGGCGACAGGCCTTTGCCGTGCAAAGTGGCGGCAATCGCTGCGACAATCGCAATCAGCATCATCAGTGATGTCATCATAAAGCCGAGCGACAGCACAACTAAAATAACATCGGCGTCGTTGCGTCCCCAATAATATAAAAACCCCGCCGCCGAGAGCGCAACCGCCGTCGCCAAAGATTCCTGCGTCCAGATTTGGCGCCGCGTCAAGGTGCGCGACAATTCCTGCGCCGTCAGATAAGTTGCCAGTCCAACCGCCAGAACCGTCGCTACGCCGTGCAACTGCGCGCCAAAAAGCACATCCAGCGCGAGCGCAATCGCCAGCACGCCAAATAATAAAACGTCGAAAAGAGAATTAGGGACAACCATGAGAAGAAGAGGATAACAAAATCGCGCGCCGCCGTTATAGATTGCAAGTGGAATCGAGTACTCGAACGCAGCAAAAACTATTTTCCCGAACCAAAACGTCGCTCGCGGGTTTGGAATTCGGCGATGGCGCCATGCAAATTGGTGGTTGAAAAATCCGGCCACAACGTTGGCGTGACCCACAATTCGGCATACGCGATTTGCCACGGCAAAAAGTTGGAAACGCGCAAATCGCCGCCGGTGCGAATCATCAAATCCGGTTCGGGCAAGCCTTGCGTGTACAAAGTCGCTTCGATCAAGGTTTCGTCAATTGCCTCTGGCTGCAAAGTCCCGTTTTGCACTTGCTTGGCCAGCAGGCGAAAAGCGTCCGTTAGTTCGGCGCGACCGCCGTAATTGATCGCCAGGCACAACGTCATGCCGGTGTTGTGACGAGTTTCGCCGACGCTCTCGTCAATTTGATTCAGCAAATGTTCCGGCAAACCTTCGCGCCGCCCGATGTGGCGCACGCGAATGTTGTTGCGCTGCAAAACCGGCAGTTCATCTTTCAAGTTGCGCGCGATAAGGCGCATCAAGGCCGCGATTTCGCCGCGACCGCGCTTCCAGTTTTCCGTTGAAAAGGTGTAAAGTGTGAGCGCTTCGATGTCCAAATCGGCGCAATCTTGAATGATGTCGCGCGTGGTTTGCGCGCCGATAGTGTGGCCGCGAATCGCGTTCCAGCCCTGCGTTTTGGCCCAACGCCGGTTGCCGTCCATAATGATGGCGATGTGGCGCGGCATTTTATGCGGGTCAAGCCCCAGACGACGCACCAATTCCGAGACATCTTTTCGAGTACTCGAAAGGTCGGAACGCGAAGGGCGCGACATCGGGCTGAGAAGGGAATCTGTCATACAACGCTTGAGGGTTCTGTCGATGGTTTTTCTGCCGATGGCAATAATGCGGACGCAAACGAACTCGAAAACGCTTCTTCGCGCGCGATTGTCACTTCAAAAGCCGCTTCGCCATTATCTTCGATTTCGCGGCAACGCAGCACGCGCAATTCGCCCCAGCGTTGTTCTTTTCGTGGTTCGCGTGGAATCGCCGCTACGTTTTTCTTTTTTTGTGGCGCGTTCTGGCGCAACGGACGTTGCGGCGGCGCACTTTCCACGATGCAAAGTGTTTCGCGTGCGACGGTGCGTACATCATCCAGAAGACAACCAATGAAAAGCTGGGGATTCATCGTTTCGAGTACTCGACGGCAACCGTGCAAGCTGCATAGAACCGCGCGTCAGCAAGTGGTCTTGTGTGAAGTTGCGACGAAGACCGCTTGCTGACGCGCGCGGTTCTATGCAGCTTGCACGGTATCGGCCTTATAACGGGTTCTTACACTTCTAAAATATCGGCTTCTTTGGCGGCGCGAATCTTATCGACTTCAACGATAACTTTATCGGTAATCTTCTGCACATCGCCTTCATAACGCTGCAAATCGTCTTTGGTCAGGTCGCCATCTTTTTCCATTTTCTTCAGCGCGTCATTGGCGTCGCGGCGCACGTTGCGCACCGCGACTTTGTGCGCTTCCGCTTTCTTTCCGGCGGTTTTCACCATTTCGCGGCGGCGCTCTTCGTTCAAAGCAGGAACCGAAACGCGCACTTGACCGCCGTCGGTTGTCGCCTGCAAACCCAGATCGCTTTTTGAGATCGCATTGGCAATTGGCCCGGCGGAATTTTTGTCCCACGGCGCAATCAAGAGTTGGCGCGCGTCGGGAATGGAAACCGTGCCCAACTGATTGATTGGCGTTGGCGCGCCATAATAATCGACCAAAATTTTATCCAGCAAAGCGGGCGTGGCGCGTCCCGTGCGCAGCGTCGCCAATTCTTTGTTGAGGTCTTGCAACGACGCTTTCATCTTGCGTTCCATTTCCGAAATGACTTGTAGAGGCATAAGGTGACGACCTTTTCTGAAGTGGTGAAATTCGCGGAGCGGTGTTTCATCTTAGCACAGCCCAAAGAGGACGGCAAACGCATCTTGATTCACCTTACCTCCAAACGCTACAATACAAGGCCATTCCATTTGCATCCTTATAACGCTGTCGTTGCGGGCGTTTGTCGCATTAAAAACCAGGGCGAGGAGAGTTTTGATGACGCGAGTTGCAGTGGCGACTGGCCAGAAGAGGGCGAGTTCGAGTACTCGATTGAGTGCGCGCAGTTGGTGGATGTTGTCGTTTGTAACGTCCGTTTTATTGATGGCGTTGAGCATCGCGCCCGCACTCGCCCAAGACGCGACGAAAACAACCGCCTGGAAGCCCGATTCGGGCGATACGGCGTGGATGCTGGCTTCTTCGGCGCTGGTGTTGTTGATGACGCCGGGATTGGCATTTTTCTATGGTGGCCTGGTGCGCGCTAAAAATATGCTGAACACGCTGCTGATGTCGTTTGGCGCGATGGCGGTTCTGGGCGTTTTATGGGCGCTGGTCGGTTACTCGATTGCTTTTGGAAATAACGGCAGCGCGTTGTGGGGCGGCCTGGGTTTTCTGGGTTTGCACAACGTCGAAGCGACTTCGGCTTATCCGAACACGCTGGCGCCGACGATTCCACATTTGGCGTTCATGATTTTTCAGATGATGTTTTTCATCATCACGCCAGCGCTTATTTCCGGTTCTCTCGTTGAAAGAATGAAGTTTTCGACGTTTCTGGTTTTCATCGCGGCGTGGGGACTTCTGGTTTATTGTCCGGTCGCGCACTGGGTTTGGCAGCCGGATGGTTGGGCGTCCAAGGCAGGTGCGCTCGATTTCGCGGGTGGCGCAGTGGTTCACGTCAATGCGGGGTTTGCGGCGCTGGCGGCGTGTTTGGCTTTGAAACCGCGTCGCGGCTACAACGAAATGCTGATGCGCCCGCATAACCTGCCGTTTTGCTTGCTGGGCGTCGGATTGTTGTGGTTCGGCTGGTATGGATTCAACGCGGGTTCGGCGCTGGGTTCGGGAAGTCTGGCGACGCTGGCGTTTGTCAACACGACGTTGGGCGCTTCCGCTGCGATGTTGACGTGGATGATTATCGACCAGATCACGCGCAAGGAGATGACGGCTTTAGGCGCGGGAACGGGCGCGGTCGCAGGATTAGTCGGCATCACTCCAGCGTGCGGCTTTGTGACGCCGGGCGGCGCGATGATGGTCGGCGCGATTACGTCGTGCGTTTGTTATTACAGCGCGACACGACGCGCCAAAGGGCCAGTCGATGACTCGCTCGATTCGTTCGCGGTGCATGGCGTCGGCGGCTTTACGGGCGCGATTTTGACCGGCGTTTTCGCTACGACAGCGATTAAAGGCGCGAACTCGGCAGTTTTGCCCGGCCTGTTTGAAGCTGGATTTGGGCAAGTGTGGACGCAATTGAAAGTAACCGGCGCGGTGGCAGTTTATAGTTTCGTGATGAGTTTTCTCATTTGCAAAGTGCTGCAAGCCGTAATGGGCTTGCGCGTCGACGAAGAAACCGAAGAGCGCGGCCTGGACGTTTCGATTCACGGCGAAGAAGCGTACGTGGAATCGGCTGGCTAATTTGTGTTTATAAAAGAGAAAGGGCGCGCTATCGAGTACTCGATGCGTGCCCTTTGTGACTCAACGTGTGGCAAGAGGAACTTGATGTTCCTGCAAAACATGGTCGAACGTATCGCGCGGTGCGGAAGTGATATACAAGTTACCGGTTGTGACATTGCCGGAAACTTGCAACGTGTTGCATGTAAAACAAATCACCAAGTCCATCGTTTGCAGTCCTTTCGTCGCACGAATGCCATGATGCGGATCGAAACACGCCATTTGGCGATCATTGTCCGCACCTTTATACAACGCATCTAACAACTGCTGCCGCGTTTTCTTATCGTCAATTGAAGTCTGGCCGATGATTGGAAAGTTGTGAAAGCGAGGATTGTTTTGCAACGCCTTGCTCACGCTTTGTGCCTCAGGGTTTTCATAAGGTTGCAGAGAATAAAGCGTAAAGTGTTCGCTGGTTTCCAGAAAACTTTTTTGCTGCGCATTCGCCTCGAACCGAACGAAGTATGAAAAGGCAACAGAGGCCAATATCAATATTATAAGCGTAAGGCCAGAAAACAGCACGATTTTCTTCATGGCTTTATTTTACTGCCGCTTTGCAACCTTGCGCGCTACTTTATCGTCTGGCGCGCGTTTGCAACGATTCCAGTACTCGAATTGCCTCAGCTTTCACGTCATACTTCCTTCACTTTGTCGAACTTGCGCCGAACTTGCGCCGAACTTTGCAGGAGTTTTAGATGAACCTTCTTCGTCAGTCACCATTATCAAGTACCAAATGGAAAACTTTCGCCGGTGTCGCGGCGCTTTTTGTCGCGTTTGGCGCGGGTTACAGCGTGCGCGCGCAAGGCGAATCGGATTGGATTCCGCCGCAGCCTTCGCCCGTTTTCGCGCTGATTCACACGGACGAAGGCAATCGTCTGGCGCAAAATTTTCCCGTCAAAAACGGCGAGCGTTTGGCGGATCGTTCCGATTCGAGTGTGACATCGAGTACTCGAACTTCGACGCGAACCAACATCAAGCCGTATCAAACGCTGGATGAAGTGCGGCGCGCCATTCACGACAACTTTGTGCATCCCGATGTGAGCGACGAAGAATTGACATTTGGCGCGATTCGCGGCATGTTGAGTTCGCTGGGCGACCGTTTCACGCGTTTTATGACGCCCGACGAATACACCGATTTCAAAGAAAAGAACGAAGGCGACTTCATCGGCATCGGCGCGCGCATCGACCTCAAAGACAACTACATCGGCAGCCCGCAAGCGCGTCCTCTCAACGCCAGCCGCCCTTACATCGTCGAAGCGATGGACGGCAGTCCGGCACAGCGCGGCGGCATTCAAGCGGGCGACGTAATTTTGGAAATCGACGGCCACAGCACCGCCAACCAGAGCGCCGATGCGGTTGTCACCAACATCAAAGGCGTGCGCGGAACCGTTGTCAACCTGAAAATCGAGCGCAAACTCAAAACCGCCGAAATGAACCGCGACAGCGTTTATAAAGTGTTCGACCTGGCGCTCAAGCGCGACATGATCGTCGATCATCCCGTCAAATTGGAATGGCTGGCCAACAACGTTGCGTGGCTGCGACTTTCCGAGTTCAACGAACGCAGCGACGACGAAATGAGCGCAGCTTTGGCGCAAGTTCAACGCGGGCCGAATGGAATGCCAGCGCGCGGCCTGATTTTCGATATGCGCGATAATCCTGGCGGCCTGTTGAACAGCGCGGTTTCCATCGGTTCGCGCTTCATTCCCGAAGGCCCAATTGTCAGCACGCGCGAGCGCACCGGCCAGATCATTCCGATGAACGCGCAACACAAACTGTTTCTGGGCTTGAAAATCCCGATTGTGGTGATGGTGAACAATTACAGCGCGAGCGCGGCTGAAATCGTGACTGGCGCCTTGAAAGATCGCCACGCGGCGACGGTGGTCGGCGAGCAAAGTTATGGCAAAGCCAGCGTGCAGGTTTTGGTCGAAATGAAAAACGGCGGCGCTCTGGTGATTACGACCGCCAAGTATCTGACGCCGCTGGGACACGACATCAGTGACAAAGGCATCACGCCGGATGTTATGGTGAAAGCGAACGCAGCCGACTTGAACACCGGACGCGGCGCTCAATTGGCGCGCGCCATCGCTATCATCCATCAGAAAACCGACGGTCAGGGAACCATCACCGCTGCTGCGCCGCCGCTCAGCGTTCATTCGTAAATGAGGTCGTTTTCAGGCATTTTGAACTCAATTCGAGTACTCGATGCCTGAGAAAGTCGTTCTACACAACGGCTGCAGAGGATTTTTGCAGAAGGTTCTTAATGTTTGCCAGGTGGAAACGACTTTTTTTGCTTTTTCTTTTCTTTGGTGCCGCTCTGGGCAGATGGCAGATGTGGCATTTTTTGGCGCAACGCTTTTTTTGTCGCGCGTTCAAGGTGCGTCGACCTTATCGTTTGAGCACCAAAGCCGCGCGTTATCCTTTGTGGTGCCGCCCGCAAAGCAGCGATCTCGATGTCTTCAAGCAAATTTTTGTGCTGCACGAATACGCGCTGGTCACTGGTTTATTGAAAGGTTCGTCCGTTGGTTTGGTGCTCGATTGCGGCGCCAATGCCGGCTATTCGGCGGCTTACTTTCTAACGCAATTTCCACGTTGCGAACTGATCGCTGTAGAACCAGACGCCGCGAACTTTCGCTTGCTGCAACGCAATCTGGCGCCTTATGGAAAGCGGGCGCGCGCCATGCACAGCGCAATTTGGTCGCACTCAGTCGGATTAAAAATCACTGACAATCTTTTCCGTGATGGGCGCGAATGGGCGCGTACCGTGCGCGAATGTCGCGGTGATGAAACGCCTGATTTCGTGGCCACCGACATCGCCACCTTGCTCCACGATTCTGGGCACGAACGAATTTCCCTGCTCAAAATGGACATCGAAGGCGCCGAAACAATTGTCTTTAACTCGAACTACGAAGATTGGCTGTCTCGCGTGGACAACATCGCCATCGAACTGCACGACGATTCGCCGTTTGGCCCCGCCACCGAAGTGTTTTATCGCGCCTGCGCCGGACATTTCAGCTTTGAAACATTCGATGAAGTGCTCATCGGACGCCGCATCCAGAATCCCGCTTAAAACTCCTGCACCTCCAAAATTTTGTTATAAAGCAAGGTGAGTCTGAATCGTTGCCGTGCACCAGCGACTTCTTATGTTTCACAAGGCATCGAGTACTCGATTCGCGCTTTCACGCGGCGCGCGGAACTATGTTATAAAGAAGGCGTCGGTCGCGGAGTGAAACTTATGAAACGAATTTATTGGATGGTTCCCACAGCGCTGGCGTTATGTGTCGCGCCCATTGCGATCAGCAGCGCGATGGCTTCGTCGCGTGGTCGCAACAACGCGCCCAAAGCCATCGAAGTCGATGCGCCCGCGGATACAGCAGCAACGATCGGCAAAGCGACCGCGGATTTCTCGAACGCGCGCTTCGACCGCAGCGAAACCGCATGGGGGCGTTTGGTGGCGGACGCCGTGCGCGCGCAGGCCAAAACCGACATCGCCATTGTCAATGCGGGCACGCTGGAACGCGGCACTTTGCAGGCCGGCAACATCAGCCGCGACGACATCGCCGCGCTTTTGTCGTTTGGCGACGACGACGTGGCGACGATTCAAGTCAGCGGCGCGCAGTTGCGCGAAGCCTTGGAGCGCGGCGTCGGCGCTTATTCGACGGGTTCTCCCGCCTGGCTGCATTTGTCGGGCATGACGGCGACCTTCAATGCGGGCGCCAATAGCGGCAGCCGCCTTACATCGCTTAAAGTCGCCGGACGCGATGTGAAAGATAGCGATTCGTTTTCCGTCGCCATGCCGATTGGTCTGGCCGAAGGCGGCTCCGGCTACTATAAAGTGTGGAACAACGCCGCCGTCAAAGACCAGAACGTGACGCTGACGCAAGCGATTGTCAACTACATCCACACGCACCACGCTATCTCGCCGGACAACACGGCGCGCATCAGCGGCTAAACGATGACGCAACCTGAAACTTAATTGGTGGCAATAGCAGAACGAGTACTCGAACTTTCGAGTACTCGTTCTGCTGTTACGAGGCAAAAAACGAAAATGAGCGCAATCAGGAACAAAAGAATCGCTGTCGTGGGCGCGGGGCCGAGCGGATTGACCATCGCAAGGCTTTTGCAGATGGGCGGCGCTGAAGTC
Source organism: Abditibacteriaceae bacterium (assembly GCA_965277285.1). GTDB lineage: Bacteria > Armatimonadota > Abditibacteriia > Abditibacteriales > Abditibacteriaceae > DASVUS01. Next base: position 2,495,131 of record OZ255721.1, read on the forward strand.
AAAGTGTATGAAAGGGACGCGCACCAAGGCGCCCGAATGCAGGGCGCGACTTTGGATTTGCACGAGGAATCGGGGTTAAAAGCTCTGCGCGCAGCCGAGTTAATGGAAGCATTTCAAGCTCACTACCGTCCGGGCGCCGATAAATTGCGCATCGTCGATAAAAATGCCCACATTTTGATGGACGACCACGCGAACGGAAAAACCGACGAGTCGCGGCCTGAAATTGATCGCGGCCCTTTGCAGATGATTCTGCTGGATTCGCTGCGGCCCGCTACGGTTGTGTGGGACAGCCATTTTCAATCCCTTACAGCAAGCCAAAATAACTCTTGGACATTGCATTTCAAAAATGGCACGTCAACTGTTGCCGATGTCGTGATCGCAGCCGATGGCGCGAACTCAAAACTTCGTTCCTACATCACGCCCATCAAACCATTTTATTGCGGATTCACTGCAGTCGAAGGCGCCGTTTATAATTCCGAAACAGCAAGCCCGAAAGTTCATCAGTTGTTAAAAGGCGGAAAGATATTTGCCTTTGGCGACGAGAAAAGTTTGATTGTCAGCTCGAAGGGCGATGGCAGCCTGGTATTTTATACCGGCTGCAAAACCGATGAACACTGGAGCCGGGAAAGCGGAATAGATTTCGGAGACAAAGCACAAGTGCTCGCCTGGTTCAAAGCGGAATATGCAGGCTGGGACAGCATTTGGCACGAATTATTCGAGAACGCCTCTGCGCCTTTCGTGCCGCGCCCGCTGGGTTGTATGCCTTTGGATCAAACATGGGAAGCTTTGCCAAACCTGACTTTGCTGGGCGATGCCGCTCACTTGATGCCACCTTATGCGGGCGAAGGCGTCAACATGGCGATGTTGGATGCTTTGGAATTAAATCAAAGTCTCTTCAGCGAAGATTTCTCTGACACGCATTCGGCCATCGCAGCTTATGAAAAACAAATGCGCCTGAGAGCCTCCGAAGTCGCAAAAATCTCGTTAGAGCAAACAGCTTCCCTGCATTCGCCAAACGCAATTTCCAACATGATGGAAATCATCAGTTGAAAGAAAATTACGGTTTGAAGTAAGAACACAGCACCATCAAGAAGCTGCGCCCGACCTATTCCAACAAGTTTCTATTTGACGGCGCGCGGTGTTTTCGCCACAATGGAATGCGGTCTTCCCCTCTTTAGCACAAAGGAAGGTCGCATTTTCGTTTTGTCTCGAGGTTTCGCTTTTGTCCCTTTCGTCTTCGTCACCGTCGTCCGCATCGCCCGATTCGAGTACTCGATTGTCCGCTTCTATGGCGCAACGCCCGGATCGTTTCCGCCTGAGCTGGATTTTGATCCTTCTGGCGACAATTGTTTCGCTGGGCGCGTTTGTGATGCGCTGGGGTTATGAAAACGCGAACACGCAAGCGCAGCTCACGGTCGATTACGATGATACGCGTGGTTTGGCCGATGCGTATCAAATCACGCAAGACGATTTGTTGCATCAGTTGCACGAGCGCGGCGTGACCAGCATCGGGCTTTACGAACAATCGCTGGCGAGTTTGCGCAACAGCGGACGTTTGGCGGTCACAGCGCGCGAAGAAGCCGAAAAACTTTATCCCGACGCCGCTTGGTCGCAAGTCGATAAACAATATCGTTTTCTCGTAACCACAACGCCCGATAACGCCGCTTTGTTGCCCGCTATTTTGCCGCGCCTGACCGAACAATCGCAGCCCGCGACGCCGCCTCTCAACATTGAACTGGGACACGATAGCGGAACCGGCGTTCTCATTCCCAACTCGCCGCTCCTCATCGGCGAAGCGTTGGTTGGCTTCGATCCTTTGCAAATTCAGCAGGCGAAAAACGCTGGACTTTCTGTCACGGCGCGCATTTCCAATCCACAAAATCTCAATCCGGCGCGCGTACGCACCTTGCTGGACGACGCAGTGAAAGCGCACGCCAAAGTCGTCCTGTTTTCTTCGGATGAAGTGCTGGGCTACGATTCGTTGATCAAGCAAGTGTCGGACGAAATGAAGAAGCGGCATTTATTGTTCGGCAACATCGAGTTCGGCAAGCAAAACGGCTGGGACGACTTCTCGAAAGACACTGACGGCCTGATCGTTCGCGTTCACAGCGTCGAAGGCTTGGAAGCTGGAAAGATGAAGACCGAAATGCTGGTGGATCGTTATGCGCGCGGCATCAAGGAACGCAACATTCGCGTCGCTTACATCCGCCTGATTCGTCAACTGCACGGCGAAGCCGACGAAAACAACAACGTCCGCACGGTCGGCAAAAACGCTCTCGAACAAAACCTCGACTTCATCCAGGCGATTTCCGAAGACCTGCGCTTGAAACCTTTGGGCGGAATTTTGCGCCCCGCGATGGAAACCGGACAGGCACACGCTTTCGATAATTATCCGATTGCGTGGATGGCGCCGCACGTCGGAGGAACCAAAACCGCGACGATTTTAGCTTATGTGATGCGCTTTTTCGCCGGATTGGGCGCCGTCGGTGGCGTCTTATTGCTGCTCAATTTGTTCTTCGACTTGTCGCGCCGCACGGAAATGTTGTGGCTCGTCACGGGCATAATTTTGGTCGGTGGCATGGCGCTTTCCGCCGGAATGGGCGCCAAACTGATCGCTCTCGTCGTCGGCTGCGTGTTTTCTGTCGTCGGCATTATGTGGGGCGGACTTCCACAACTGTGGGACAAATTGCATGGACGTTTTGCCAACGTGCCAAATGAAGAACCGACGGTTTGGTCATCGTTTGTGGACGGCTTCAAGATTCTGATTCGCACTTCGCTCATCACCTTTATCGGGCCGCTACTCATCATCGCGCTGCTCAATCAATGGAAATATATGAGCGGCACCGACAAATATCTGCTGCCCAAAGCGACGCAATTATTGCCCTTGTTTTTGGTCGGCTTGGCGTGGTGCGGCGATGTTTTCCCGCATCGAGTACTCGAAAGCGGCGCGACTGTCGCGCGGCGTCGTGCGAGACAGCGTTTCGCTAACGTCTTGAGTCAACCATTCACCGTGCGCATCGCCGTCGCAGCAGTGATCTTGTTTGTCATCGGTACCATTTGGATCGGGCGCAGCGGCAACGACAGCGGCATGGAAATCTCGCCTCTCGAACTAAAAATGCGCGCGTTTTTGGAACAAACTCTCGTCACGCGCCCGCGCACCAAGGAAATGTTCATCGGAATGCCGGCTGTTGTTTTCGCCGTCTGGTTTATGCGCCGTCGCCAATGGATTTTGGGTTTCGCCGCCGTCATTCTGGCGACGATTGGCCAGGCCGATATGCTGAACACCTTTTGTCACATTCACACGCCGATTTTCTATTCGCTGCTGCGCACCGTTCACGGCATCTGGATCGGCGCCGTTGTCGGCGGAATTGCATTGTGGATTTGGAATGCGATTGAAAAAATGCTCGCCAAACGTCGCAATTCGGGCGTTGACAACACCATCGAGTACTCGAACGGAATTTCGGCGAACGGCGTCGTCAAAAACGGCGTGGCACACTTTCCAGCCAACGTGGACGCGAATTAAACGAACCCGAAGCGTCAGCGAGGGAGATTACACAGAATTATCTCCATCGCTCACGCTTTGGGTTCGTTTGTTTTACATCAATGAACTATCTGCTTTCGGGCTATTACGGTTTTGGCAACGCGGGCGATGAAGCCGTTCTATGCGGCGTGATGAACGCCTTGAAAGCGCAAGACCCAAAGGCGCACTTCATTGTCACGTCGGGCGCGCCCGAACAAACGCAACATCGTTACGAAATCGAGTACTCGATTCGCGCCATTCCGCGCCAGAACCCGCGCGCTTTGATTTCCGCGATTCGTTCGTGCGACGTGTTCATTTCTGGCGGCGGCAGTTTGCTGCAAGACGTGACGAGTTTGCGCAACGTCGTTTACTACACAGGCTTGATGCGACTGGCGCTCTTTTTCCGCAAACCTCTGGTCGTTTACGCGCAAGGCATCGGGCCGCTCAATCGCAAAATATCGCAGAAATTGGCGCGTCGCGCGATCAATGGCGCGCAAGTCGTCACGGTGCGCGACGAAGATTCCAAAGCGTTATTGAAAAACATCGGCGTTCATCGCGCCATTGAAGTCGTCGCCGATCCGGTTTGGGCGCTGCAGCCCACATCCGTTGAAGAAAAAACAATTTCGCCAACGTGGAATGTCGCTTTGCGTTCATGGCCGAATGTTCCCGAAGAAACCGCCGACGAGTACGCGAAACGCACTTTCACAGCGATTTGCGAGGCCGCAAAAACCGCCAATGTTCAACTGCGATTTCTGCCGATGCAGCCCACAGAAGACGCGCCGCTGGCGGAAAAATATCGCGCTGTGATGAACGAAGCTGACGAAATCGTGGATTTGAACGATTTGCATCCGCGCGAAGTTATGGCGCATTGTGGCAGCGCCAACGTGATGATTGCGATGCGATTGCACGCCTTGATTTTCGCTGCCGCGCAAGGTGTGCCGTGCGTGGCGATCAACTATGACCCAAAAGTCGCATCGCTGGCGAAACTCCTCGGCGCGCCGCTGTTGAACATCGAAGACTTGCAGGACAGCAATCGAGTACTCGAAGCGGTCAAAAGCGCGCGCCCTCTTTCGAGCGAACAATTACAAACCTTGAAAGAACGCGCCAGTCGTGCGGCGGAGTTGGCAGTTGGAGTAAAAAGACGCCAGGAAGTGCAATGAAAACTGTTCATGCGCGTTGGTTTGAAGTCGCCCTCGCACTTTTGGTCGGTTTGCTACTGGCGCGTCCGCTTGCCAATTTCTTTCATGGCGTTGGCGATGTGATAAGCGACGGTAGTTTTTTCCGAGAAGATCGCGCGCATCATCTCAACGATGGTCACATTTGGAATACAAAAGCTCGTTTAGCCGATTTGCAACGTGCTTTGCTCAAATATAGTCAGCACCACAACGGTGATTTATCTCCTTTGAAAAGCGCGAAGCTGACACGGCAACTTTTGCGCTCTTGCACTGACGACAAACAGTGTTTCAATAATTTAAAAAACGTGCCGTTTCAGCCCAACACTTCGCTTGCCAACGTCAAATTCAACCAGATCAAAAATCCCGCTCACGTCGTGCTTTTCTACGATGAATCGCCGGCGGAAACTTATCCGCAAGTTTATTTCGTGACCGTTGATGGACAAGTCAACAATGTGAGTTCCAACGACTGGATTCGATTGCAGCGCCTTTGGCAGAAACAGCAGAAGATTGGATCGCCTTGAATCGAGTACTCGAAGGCGCCAGGAAAACGCGCGTTTTTGATAAGATAAAAGAACTTTGTCCCATATTTTTCTGGTTCGTCATGGTGAAGTGGCGGGAAATTCGGTGCAGGCGGGCGGGCGTTTGACTTTCGCGGGTTGGGAAGACAAGCCTTTGACCGCGCGCGGCGAACAACAAGCGCAAGCCGTCGCACAGCGTTTGTCAACCGAAAAATTGACGGCGGTTTATGCGTCCGATTTAAGCCGCGCGCGCAATACGGCGCAGCAAATCGCCAAACAGCATAATCTGGAAGTTCGGGTTGATGCGCGCTTGCGCGAAGTGAATTACGGCGCGTGGGAAGGTTTAGGTTTGGACGAGATTCTGGCGCAATGGCAAGACGTTTGGGACGCGCGCCGCCGCGATTTGGCGGGTGTTGCGCCGCCGAACGGCGAAAGTTACGGCGATTTGTGGAAGCGTTTATACCCGTGCTGGAACGAGATTTTAGCAAGTCACGGCGCAGAAGAGCGCATAGCGATTGTGGCGCATAATGGTACGTTGCGCGTTTTGATCAGTCGTTTATTGGGAATGCCGCTCGTCAATCTGCGATCTATTCACATGAGCAATTGCGGCATTTCCTGTTTTGAAATCAAAGCGGCGCACGCCGAGTACTGGAACGATATTATCGCGTGTTTCATCAACGAAACCCATCATTTGAAAGAGATTTAGATTTTACAGAGTGAAGAGAACATAAAAGCGTTCAAATTCGGAGTTAGTCGTTCTGAGAGGGTGTAGAGAATGTCGGAAAAGGTGCAGAAAACGCTCGAAACTACCAGTTTGTCATTCTGAGCGAAGCGAAGAATCTAACTTTACGATAGATTCTTCGCTTCGCTCAGAATGACAAACTGGTAGTTGCAAACATATTCTCGGATTTGAAACGAAGGAAAAGTTGGAAAATGGCTCGAAACAATATCGACGATTCGACGAAAAATCAAGTAAACGAAAATAACTCGCCAACCAATGGCGCTGTCAATGATGCCGCGCGTCGTGCCGGCGTGAACCGCGAGGCCGCGCGCCACGAACGCGAAATTGCACGCCGCGCCGCCCGCGATCAAAGCATTTACGAACCGGAAGACCCTTATGTGCCGCCGCTCTTTTCATTGAGCGGCATTCGTAATGGTCTGGTTCACAGCACGGCCAGCAAGATTGTCATGCTGCTGTTGATTTTCATTTTCGCCGTCGGTTTTTTGCTGCTCAGCAACAATCAACCAGCCAACTTGCCGATCAACGGGCGCACCAATCCTAATTCTAACGGTGCTACCGCGCCCGATCCGGTGGCGACAGTGGCAGGTCAGCCGATTCCACGCGCCGATTTCGAAAACGCCGCGCAGAAACAAGCGCAACTGGCGAGTTTTTACGGCCAAACCGTGAATCCGACCAATTGGTTTGTTTTGCAACAAAGCGTCTTGCAGCAAATGGCGGGACGCGCTGCGGTTCTCAAAGCCGCGCAGGATGCTGGAGTCACGGCCAGCGACGACGAAATCAAGCAGCGCATCGAAAAGGAAATTACCGACAAAATCGCGCAGGACAGCGGCGGCAACGCGGCAGCCGCGCGGCGCATGATCGAGCAGCAATATGGTTCCGAAGACAAATACCGCGACGAACTGCGCAGCCAGTTCGACCATGACAAAGTCGCGCAGGCGATTGTCTTCGATAAATATCAAACGCAATGGCAGAACGCGCATCAGGCGAGCGAAGCCGATTACCTCAAATCGCTGACCAAGCTGGACTTGAGCGTGATTTCGACGCGTCCCAAAATGCCCGCGCCCGGCGACAAGAACGCGCTTGCAACGTTCAAGCAAAACCAGGCCGATGCCAAAACGCGCATGGACAAAATCGCCGCGCAACTCAAAGGTTTGCAAGGCGCCGCGTTGCAAGCGAAGTTCGCCGCGCTCGCCAAAACCGACAGTGACGACGAAACGACGCGCGGCAAAGGTGGCGCCTTGGGTTTCAAAGCGCCCGCCGATTTGCCGATTTCGCAGGACATCAAAGACGCATTGCAGGCGGTTTCGAGTACTCCATCGCTGGTCGGGCCGCTGGAAGATAAAGGCATGGGCACGTTTTCCCTTTATCTCGTCGCAGGTAAAAAAGTCGATTTGCCCAAAGATTACGCGAAGAACAAAGCCATTTTGCTGAAGACTTTTCAAGATCAGAGCGCGTCGGCGGCGTGGCAGAAATATGTGCAGGATTCGAGCACTAAAGCCGACATTCAAATCAGCGATCCCGCGCTGGACGCCTTCAAAACGCAAAGCGGCCCGATGGTCGTGTTGGGCACCAACGATCCGCGACAGGACGTTTTGAAGAAATATGACGACGCTTTAGCCTTCGCTTCGGGCGATGAAGCCGCCGCCATTCATTATCAGAAAGCGCAGGTTTATCAGAGCTTGAAGCAGTCCGATAAATATCTGGACGAACTGCGCGCCTCGATTACTGCGGCGCAAAATGCCTTGCCAGTTCGACTGGAATTGGCGCGCGCGCTCCGCGAGAACAAAGACACCAACGGCGCCATTGAGCAATTGCAAGCGGCTTCCAAGCAATTAGCGGACACGCCCGCCACGCCATCGATTTTCGGTGGCAACCCCAACGACGCGCTGCACACGCAAATCGCCGCGGAATACACTGCTTTAGGACGCACTGATCTGGCCGATGCCGAGCGAAAGAAAATCACGCCGACAGCGAGCGCGAACGCCCTCAATCAACGCAACAACATGATCACGATTCCGGGCGGCGCTGCTCCCAAAGTCATCGCCAAGCCGTAAGAATTTTCCATAACACGCACAAAGGTTCGCGTACTCAAATCGAGTACGCGAACCTTTATTTGTTATGTCGAACGAACCCGCAGCGTTAGCGACGGGCTTACCTCACAGTCTGATGTGATTGTTACTCAAGCCCGTCGCTAACGCTTCGGATTCGTTCGGTTCCGCTTTGACCAGCGCGATTTCATCGTCGTCGTTCAAATGATCGTCGCCTTCGAGCCAGTGCAGCAACACGGCGCGCCATTCGCGCTTGGTGCGACACTTTCGCGTACTCGATTCAAGTTCCGGCCATAAACGCAGAACTCTACGGCGCGGACGAAACGCGTCATCCAAAAGCTGCAACGTGGCGGGTGTCAAAAGCGAAAGCAAAGTTGTCACGTCGCCGTTTTCGTTCCATTCGAGCAAGGCGGCGCCGTCTTCGCGTTCGCTTAAAAACTGACGCACCTTGTCTTCGCGCAAACTTTGCCGAAAAACATCCAGTCCGTTTTGTGCGATTGCTTCGATTTCGCGCGGATCGCGCAACTGCAAACGCTGTCCCCAACGCAAGCGGCAGGCAGCGCAAACCGGCTCGTTCGACAAACGCCCATCGCGGCGGCAACCTTTGACGATCTCGTTTTGCAACGCGCTTTGCAACTCGTTCGCAAACGGAAAAGTGCGCGTTGCCAACGACGATAAAAGGTTCAACGCGCGCCATTCGTCGCTCTCTCCCAGGCGCCGATAAGTCGCAAAACGCGCCGGATTGTTCTGCGCCGCGTGCCATTCTTCATAGCGTTTCGAGTACTCGTTACGCCAACGAATGGCGTCCTCGGTCAAAGCTTCGTCGTCTAAAAACTGCTCGAAACGCGTCACCAATTCCTGGCGATTTTCGTTCATTTCCGGCGGCGCGATCAGTTCGGGATGTGTCAAAAACGAGTGCGTTTCCCACAAAATCGCGTGACGTTTTTCCAATTGCTCGATAATTTCGCGCCAACTTTGAACGACGGGCGACAACTCTGGGGACGACAACTGTGCGACGCGTGCCAAACTCTCCACGCCAGACGCGAGTTGCAAGCCTGTCGCAATCTGTCCCATCTCCGTCAGCGTTTCAGCCGCGCGCGTCAGGCTTTCGCTTGAACTCAACTTACGATGCCATTGATGCAAACGCGCCTGCGCCAGTTCAGTCGCGGCAACGATTTCGCTTTGCGCCGTTTGCAACAAGGAACGCGCCTGTTCTTGATTGGCAAATGACAATTCGCCCACAACCTCGCCACTCAAAAGCTCGACGATTTGCGTCAAGCGCGCCCACGATTCTTCATCCAATAAACGGCCTTCGCGCAAGGTTTGAATCGAGCGACTGAGCGGCAGGCCGATTTCGTTGGGCGCTAAAAGCTGCCCGCGCGCATCGAAAGCTGCGATTTCGCCGCCGCGCAGCAAAGCGCACAGTAAAACTCGCGTTTGCAAAGGGTTCAAGCCCCAGGCGCTTTTTGCCAGATGCGCTTCAATCGCGCCCAAGGTCGTATTTTGTGATTGTCGCAGAACCATTAAAAGTTCGTTCGCCGCCGCGTTTCGAGTACTCGATGCGACGATTTTCCAGCGCCCGCCCTGCTCGACCGCGGCTCCTAAAGGCTGCGCGATTCCACGAACAGTGCGTTCCAATGAGGCCGCGAAAAATGGCGCTTCGGTCGGGCGTCGCAAGGTTTCCAAACACAAAGCATCGGCGTTCGACGGCGTGAGAACGCGCAATCGTGGCGCGACTTCGGCGAAGCGCGGAAAAACGTTCGGCAACGTCCATTCGGCAATCGCCTCAAGTGCGCTCGTCCAACTTTCGCCCAGCGGCAGTTCGCCCGCTTCAATAAACGCTCCGCCGCCGTTCGACAAACTGCCTTCGCGCAAAAGCCTGGCGCCTAATCGTGCCAGAGCGGTTTCGCGCTCGTTCAAGCCGCTTCGCAAATGTTCCAGCACGCCACGACCGCGCGCGTTGTCGGCCAGTTGCGGGTCATGCAGCAGTTGCGACTGCGCTGTGGCTTCGCGCGCTTGTTCCCATTCGCCCTTGGTTGCGCCGCGCGGAATCCACCAGACCAACGCGTTTTGCCAACGATGAATATCGAACTCTTCGTCGTGTTGCAGAATTTCCAGCGTCGCATCGACGCGTTCGCGCCAAGCGTCCGCCCAGCGCTCGGCGTCTTCGTGCGACGCATATCGAGTACTCGAAACGTCGCCCAAAACCGTCAGCGGCGGCACGATGAACAGCAAGAAGTCGTGCGCCGCATTCGCCTGAGTCAATGCGGCCAAACGGTTCGCCAGCGTTTCAATGGGCGGAACTTCGCTCGCCAGTTCGACGGCAACGACGCGCGGCGCATGAAGCCACATCACGTCGTGATTTCGACTGCTCTCCAGCGACGCTAAAGGCATTTCTTCGCGGCAACAACCCAGCAGATAATGCGCGATGCGGCGGTCGCCAATCGGCAAGTTGTGCAGCACATTGAAGGTGAAACGTCGCGCCAATTCGCCCGCCCGCGCTTCGCCGTCAATGCCGTAACGATCCGCGAAAACGCCGTCGCGCCGCTCCAGCGACAAGCCCGCGCCGCCCAATCGCATCTTTTCCAGCAACACCTGCACGTACTCGTAATTGCCGTCGTTGGGCAAGCGCGCGTCCAGCAACAACGCATTCGTCAAAGCCGCGAGCGAAGCCGAACGCCCGCCGATTGTAAACAGCAAAACGCCTTTCATCAAAGCGCGCATGGTTTGCGCTTCGGCTTCGTCAATGGCGATGTTCCCCTCAATTTCCGGCCAGGCGCGCCACACTTCAACCAAAGGTTTTAAATCGGGAAACGTCGACAATTCGCTTTCCCAGAAATCGAACAAATCCGTGACAAGAACGCGATGGCGCGCGGGGTTTTCCGTGTCGATGCTCTGACAAAATACGACCGCCGAGCGCGTGCGCGAACCGAAGCGCACTGCAATCGCGGCCAGCAAGCTGATAGTTGCAGGATGAAACGGGTAAAGTCGCTTCCATTCGTCGCGCCCAAAATCGAGATGCGGCAAGGCGCGCACGATTTCATCGTAAGCTTCATCGCAAAAACGCGCCAGCTTTTCCGCATCACTTGCGACGACCAAACGCCGTTCCACCAGCGATGGCAAATGCGCCAGCGAAAGCGGCAACGTCACGAAACGATCACGAATTTGCGACAGCGCATACGCATCCAAATCGCCGATTTCTTCGACGGTTTTCTGCAACGCCGCCACGATCCACAAGCCGCATCGAGTACTCGATTCCGCATTGGAAGATGTTTGTGAGCGCCGCGCGCGTTGCGCCATAAATTGCAAAAACGCTGCGTCGCCTTGCAGCGCGCGATGTTCTCGTCCCGACAAAAACAAGGACAGTTCATCGATGCAAACCACCATTCCGCGCAGTTCGCGCCGCGTTAAGGTTTCTTCCCAAGCCGCGAAGGTCTCACCGCGCGCCGCATTGGTCGGCAACGCCAATTCATCGGGCGAAAAACCGCGTCGCGTCCATTCGTTTCGCACTTCGCGCCAGAAAATTTCTTCCAGCGAAAAGCGCTCCGCCGCGTAATCATCGAGCGAAAAATGTACGACAAAACGCGGTGCGAAGGTCTTCAGCGCGTTGTTCAAATGCGGATGCGAGTCGGCGAACGCGTCATGTCCGGCGCCGTCGCACAACAACGCCACGCAACCCAGCAAATGACTTTTGCCCGAACCGAACACGCCATTGAGAAAAAACGCGCCGCCGTTAGCCGAAGACAACGAACCCAGCAACGTTTCGGTCGCGTGCCGCGCGCGATCATCGAAACCCAGATAACCACCCACGAAATCGCGCGTCGCAGAACTTTGTGGCCTCTCGCGCAAAGCGCGCACATCAGCGGCTTGAACAACGGAGGGAAAGCTGCGAATCGAAACCAGATCACAAATTTTCATGCGCTCGCTCTGTTCAAGAATCGCGCCAATTGTAATATGAATAGATTACTTTCGCGATGCGATCAGGTGTGCACTGTGTTATAGTGTCCGACAAGAAAGTTCCAGAGGCTCAAGAATGAGAAAACTTACCAAGTTATTCCTGTCTATTGTTTTGATGCCAGCTCTGTTATTGCCCGCATTTTATCCTGGCTATTCAACACCAACTGCGGTCAAGTCTCGTTTGACTGTGGGAGATATTGCAGGTGATTACATAACGACTGACCCGCATAGCAACTATAGGTTCGTAACCATTTCTTTTATTGGCAAAACGTCAAAGAAGAATGATCTGGAGCAAGGGGCTTTTAGGGGACAAATAGGTAATCTACCTTTGGTTGGGCAAGGAATAATCTCGGGAGATGAAGGATATTTAGATAATTACGTAAATTTTGACTTCATGTTTTTGGAGCCTCAAGATGTAACTCTTTTGATGCACTCAAGATCTACAATGAGCAAGGGTAGAGTTAGCGGATTGCTTATCAACGAGGCGGGAACTTCTTCAAATGGAAAGCAAGTTTTACCCATCAAATTTCGGCGTGTTTCTCGCGTGGAATTCCTTGAATTTCAGCGCACGCATCGTTGAAGTGCGAACCATTAACTTTTTACCTGTAAATTCCAAATCTTGAACTGATTTTCGATTAATCAAATCGCGGTTGCCAATAGCGAATCCACCAGCGCATCAAGGTTGCCGAAGACGAGGCGCAGTTGAGTTCCGCGCGAGGCGATGAGTTGGTGGCGGCGCGCCGACTGGCAATGCGCTTCGACTTGCGCGGGCGAGAGCAGCAGCGTGCGCGCGAAATCGGAAACCGTTAAAGCGTCTTCAGAAACAGAAAAGTTGGGGCCGGTCGCGTGCGGCAGAAACTCATCGTAAAACGCCCACACGAAAGTGACCAGCGAAACATCGTGCGCGCTCAAGCGGAAAGCTGTCGGGTGGCCACGCAGTTCGCTTTGACGTTCGCGCGCGATCAATCCGGCGCCTTGCAGTACTCGAAGTGCGCGGTCAATTGTCGAGCGATTGGTGAAATCCCAACGGTCGCGCGCATATTCCAGAACGAAAGAGCGCGTCAAAATCGGCGCAGTCGAAAGCAGTTGCGCGCCGTTGCGAGCCGCGAAGTTCTCCTGAGGAACGCCTTCAGGCGCTTGTCCCAACACGCAAACCGGATAAAACAGTTCGCGCGCAATGGCGCCGACAATGGCATCGACTTGCGACAAGCGCAGGAACAACAGTTCGATTTGCGCATCGGCGCGACGACCACGCGCGACCAGACGGATGAACGGTTGTTGTTGCGGTGGCGGCGCGATGTCGGTTTTGGTGTGCTCGAAAAAGCGCTGCACGAACTTGGCGGCGATGCGCAGACGCGTCATTTCGCTGGGCTGCGACAAATCGGACGCGATGTGTTCGATCAGCGCGCGGCGGTCGCTGATTTTGGTTTTCTCGGCGAACTTGATGGCGCGCAGCGATTCGTAAGGATAAAACTCTTGCCCGAAAGATTTCACAAGGGGATTTTAACAAGCGAACCCAAAAACCGCAGAGACGCGAAGGCGCAAAGAAATTGAGAGGCAAAAGAAAGCGTGAAGTGCCTCTTCATTTGGCGTTTTGCAAAATCAGTTTGCAAAGAAAGTACGGAACTTTTGGAACGTTGGAGTTTGTCATGCTGAGCGCAGCGAAGGATTTAACAATAGTTTGAGGAAACTTACAGTAGATCCTTCGCTGCGCTCAGCATGACGAACTTCTGCCTGGCGGATGTTGACACTTTCTTCACACTTCCAGCGGCTCTAAGGTCGATTAAAAGCACATCGAGTACTCGATTTAAGCGGCGGTGACTTGAATGACGGCGACGCGTTGCCAGGCGGTTGTTGTGTTGTTGGCATGACGCACCAAGCGCACCCACACAATGTGTTCGCCCAACGCTCCGACCGCGATTTGCAACGGCAATTGGACGCGCAACGTTGCTCCGACGCGTGTGCCTTGCGGGACAACCAGGCGCAGTGTTTGTTTGGTGACGGTCAGCGACGCGCCACGCGCATCAATCGCCAGAGGACTGGGCACGTGCCAGTCTTTTTCTGCCACTTCGCCTTGCGAGGGCAACGGACTCGGCGTAAAAAAGTCTTGCGGTGACACCAAAACTTCGATAAAACCCGTTTGCACGGCGACGGGCACGCTTTTCAAATCGGTTGTTGGCGCGCCGGTTTCGCCCGGAGAAAGCGGCGTGGTGAAAGGCGCACGAAAATCAAGCGTCAGCGTCGTCATGTTTTCGCGCTTGAGATGTGCCATTTCCACCGACGACTTGGCATGCTCGCCTTCATTTTCTCCTTCGTTGCGACGCATCATCGCAACGGGAAAAAGGGCGTTCAATATGGTCTTGCTGGCGACTTTCGAGTACTCGATGTCGGAAATCGGCGTGGCGGGAAGCGGCAAAGTACGGCGACTGGCGAGCCAGATCAAGCCGTTGGGCAACAGCGGCGTGAGCGGAAAGTTGGCGTCGATTTCGGGATAAAAATACGTGTAAGCAACGGGGCCGCGCGCCTGCCATTCGTGCGTCAAAGCGGTGAAGCTTTGGCGTCCAATGCGTCGACGCAACGGAAGGCCCCACGGGGTTTGCACGCCGCGCGCGCGGTTCAAAACGAACTGCGCATACCAAAAACTCCATAGCGAGTCGTCCGAACCCGTTATAACAGCGGTGACTTTTTGCGTCGGAAACTGGCTTTGCAAACGCTCCAGTGCAGTTGCGCGCTCGATTGCGGCATCGCGCGCGTGCAAGTCGCCATGACGCGTCGCCATCGGAATGGAAAGCGACCATTGCGCGAAGATCGTCGCGGGAATCAGCAACTTGGCGAGCGTTCCCAAACGCCACTGCCAACCGGAAGCGCTGGGGTTTTGCGCGTTTCGAGTACTCGATATTCTATCGTCCCAACGCGCGCCGACTTGCGCAACTTTGAGCAAAGCGGCCTGCAATCCGAAACCCATCCAAATCGCCAGCACGAGGTAAAACGGAAACAAAAAGTTCGCCATCTCGCTGGTGGGAACGTTATAGTTGATCTCGAACCCGAGGTTGCACAACACGATCAAGGCGAGAGCAATGCCCAGCGCGCGATCCCGTTTCCAGCACGCGACAGCGCCGGCTGGAATCAATAAAAACGCCCACAACCATTGCGCCAAAAGCTGTATCAGCAACGCGCCCGTTTTGCCTGGAATGGCGGACGGCGGTGAGGCGAACCACTTCATCACGAAATGATGTCCGGCAAATTCGACCGGCGTCGGTTGCAAAAACAAAAACTCGTATTGGTGCGCGCGAATATGCGCATACCAGCTCCCAAAGCTCGTTATGTTCGTCCAATCGAGAGGCCACCATTGGCCGTTTACCGGCGCGGGAAAAAGCGACGCACGCAACGGAAAATAAAGCGTCAGCGCATAGGCCGCGCCGGTAAAAGCCAGCAAACCGCCCAAACGTCGCCACCATTGGCGGCGCGTTCCGAAAACGCCGCGATGATGTCCCATCGCCAAGTAGAACAAGCCTGGAAACGCGAAAATCCACGACATATGCGTGTTCAGCGCAAGTCCCGCCAAAACCGCCAGCGAATAAAGCCAGCGCCAATCGGGATCGTTTTCCTGCACGCTCTGGTGCCATCGCACGGCGCAATAAATGAGTAGTGCCGTCATCGCCGCGATCATCACATGAACGTCGATAATGACGGCTTGCGCGAACAAGAAGAAAAATCCCGCCAGCAACAAACTCGCGCCGATGCTTGACCAGGCAACTATCGCATCGTCGGGCGTACTGTCGTTTTGAGAAGTTTGGTTTTGAAAAGTGGGTGAAGAATGTGGCGTGTGTCTGCTATCGAGTACTCGAAGTAAAGTGGCGCAGGTCATTCCGACGGTGACGGCGCCACACAGCGCCGACAAGATGTTCAATCGCCACGCGACTTCGCCCCACGGCACAAGGGAAGTAAAAGTGCGCGCCAGCGAACAATAAAGCGCGAAGCCTGTCGGATGACCGATGCCCAGGTTCCACACCGTCGCCGCGAATTCGCCGCAATCGCTGCCGTAAGTGACCGTCGTGGAAACATTGAACGCGTATAAGACAAACACGATCAATCCGACCAAAAACGGCAGACCGCGCTTGAAATCAAAAGACAGCGAGATTTTTGGCGAAGAACCTTTGAATTTTGGCGACACAGCAGTGTCCGCTGGGAGGCCAGCCGCAGCGCTCATTTGCGTATGGGGAATTTTTTCACTCATGCGCACAGATTATGCGGTTTTCTGTGCGCATCTGGCAATACCACGAAGGGATTCAAAGGCGATCAAAGGTTTTTCTTTTGCCACATGATTTGTGGCTCCTTCAACCCGTGGCAGTGGCCAAAACAGTATTTAAGTTGTGATTCGCATTGTTGAACAAACTCTCGCGCACACCGCGCCCAAATACAGTGACACCAGCGACAGCTATCAAAGCAATTAACGAGATCAACAATCCATACTCCACTAAGGTCTGTCCTTCTTCTTCTATCCAAAAACGCTTGATCATAAAAACCTCCCTTATTTGCAAAGCGCCAGACTAATTATTGGCTGTCCTGGCAACTTCACCCGCAAATGGGCGAAATGGCGCTCCAAGAAAGGCTGCGTGTCTCCTGCATCTCGCAAGCCCTTACCTTTTCCGATATTGCAATAAAATTGCCTTATGTAAATAAACGTTTGGTTTTGCACGCAAGTAGCCAACAAGGTTATTAACCAGTGGTGCGGGTTGTTAGCAGAGCGCCAAACCGATTCTTTCAAGCGTAGAAGGTGTTTTCTCTAATATTTTGCTCGCGGCAGATATGAAACGTCGTGCGCGTGTTGCATTCGAGACGATGGTAGGTGAGTAATCAACTGCCCCAAACATGAGACGCAGATGCGCCGCTTGTCGCAAGCAACTTGTCGCAAGCAACAAACGGCGCGTTAACGAACATCGAGTACTCGATATTTAAAAAACTTGAATTTTCAAGCGTTTTTCAAATGGGGCAAAGATTCATCTACAAGACGATTTGCAGACACTTCAAGCAAGCAAATGGGGCTTTTCCTGGTAGATTTTCCAGAGCAGTTCGCCATAGATTGTGTTAGTCCAGGCAAACCAGGCGCGCGTAAAATCGCGCGGATCGTCTTTGTGGAAAGACTCGTGCATAAAACCAGTGTCGCCATGCGTTCTTTGCAAGCTTTTCAAGCACACGCGAATTTCATCATCATCATCGCTGGTCAAGGCCTGAGTGATGAGGCTCATCGGCCAAATCATGTCCATGCCGATGTGCGGGCCGCCAATGCCTTCCGCATCCTTGCCACGAAAAAAGAAGGGGTTGTCTGAAGAAAGTAGGAAGCGGCGCGTGTTTTGGTAAATCGGGTCGGTTGCTTCCACGGCGCCTAAGTAAGGCAGCGAAAGCAAGCTTGGAATGTTGGCGTCATCCATCAGGTTATAGCTGCCAAAGCCGTTCACTTCGTAAGCGTAAATCGGGCCGTATTGAGGATGTTCGATAATGGCGTGTTTTTGCAGCGCTTCTTCCACTTCCTCGGCCAGGGCGCGCAATTCTTCGGCAGTGTTTGGATCACGGGTAATTTGCTCCATCATCTCAGCGGCCTGTCTGAGAACGACGACCGCGAAAAAGTTGGATGGAATCAGGAAAGAGTAAAGCGAGGCGTCGTCGCTTGGCCTGAAAGAAGAGCAAATAAGTCCCACTGGCTTGACGGGATAGCCGTAACCTTGAAGCGGAAGGCTGTCGGTTGCGTGCCGCGTGTTCCTTTGAAATTTGTAAGGACCCGGGCCATTTTTGCGTTGCTGTTCGCGGAAAACTTGCAGCGTCGTTTTGATGGCCTCGTGCCAACGATTGTCGAAAGGTGTCACATCGCCGGTGATTTGCCAGTAATGGTACGCCAGCCTGATGGGATAGCACAAGGAATCGATCTCCCATTTGCGCTCATGCACGCCGGGCTTCATTTCCGTGAAATCGGTGTGCCAATCGCTAATTTCGTTTTCATCGTTGTGAAAAGCATTGGCGTAAGGATCTTTCAGGATGCACTGCGTTTGCTTGTTGATAACACCTGCAATGAGTTGCTGCAGAGAAGCATCTTCGTTGATAAAGCGCAGATAAGGCCAGACCTGCGCCGTGCTATCGCGGAGCCACATGGCATCAATATCACCAGTAATGACATAAGTGCTGGGCTTGCCTTCTTTCATTTCAAAGAAAACAGTTGTATCCAGCGTGTTGGGGAAACAATTTCCAAAAAGCCAGCCCAGTTCTTCATCTTCGACTTTCGCCTGGAACTCGGTAATGGCGCGCTCAACGGCGTCGCTTTTGAAACGTCGTGAATTGATTGGCACGCGAACGACGGGAAAGGTCGCGGAACTTTCGGTGGATGCTTTGCTATTCATAAAAAGAGTGGGGTTTCCTTGTGGTAGATATTTGCTTCGCCGACGGCAAAAACAAGAATCATCGTCTGGACGCAGCGGAACGCGCTTTATTTTATCTGGTTGATGAAAATGGTTGATGAACGGAGAGGCCTTGACGCAAACCCAGATGAACGCTCGCGTCAGTGCATATCAGCCACACATTTGTTCGTCGTTGGGAATTGATCAAGTTCACCAGAAAGTTTCCAGGTTACAGATAAGCCTTTACTTTCGCTGACGCCAGCGGTGACACAAATCGCGTGCGGCGTCCGGCCAATTCGAGTACTCGAACTCGAAGCCACTTTCTTGCAAGCGCGCGGGAATCACGCGACGGCTTTTGAGGACGAGTTCGCTTTCTGTACGCATGGCGCGCGTGCCGATTTCGATCATCCAACGCGTCGCGGGCAAGCCGATTTTGATGCCCCACGCGGCGCGCAAATTACGCATAAAATCGCGGTACGATAAAGGCTGCGGCGCGCAGAAATTAACGGCGCCACTCATTTCGTCGTGCGCGATTGCCCATTCTACCGCGCGCACGAAATCATCGCCGTGAATCCACGACACATATTGGCGTCCATTTCCGGCTGAACCGCCTAATCCGCGACGCACCAAACTCAACAAAACGTCGAAAACGCCGCCGCGATCTTCGCTCATCACCATCGCCGCACGCATCTTGACTTTGCGCGTTTGCGGAGTATTCGCTTCATCAAGCGCGGTTTCCCACGCTTTGGCGACCTGGATGCTGAAACGCCACGTCTCGGGAACGTTCGGTTCGTCGCCGCCGATGATTCCACTGTGTTCGTCGTTTGGAAAGTCGAAGCGATGCGCGTAAATCGTTGCTGTACTCATTTGCAGCCAGATGCGCGGCGGGTTCTGGGATTGCGCAATCGCTTGCCCGACAACGCGTGTACTCGCAACGCGCGAATCGAGGATGAGGCGGCGATTTTCTGCGTTGTAGCGGCAATTGACGCTGCGCCCTGCAAGGTTTATCACGACATCGGCGCCGTCGATTTCGCACGCCCAATCGCCCACTGTTTGCGCGTCCCACATCACGAAACGCCCCGCTAAAACGTTCTGTTGACGGCTCAGAACAACGACTTCATCACCTTTGGCGGCAAAACAGCGCGCCAAAATCTGCCCAACCTGACCGCTGCCGCCGCAAAGCACGATTTTCATGGATTGGGAAGGAATCGAGTACTCGAAGTGTTGAATGCATCGTAGGGGCGTCAGCTTGCTGCGCCCGTGTTCGAGTACTCGATTTCTTCAAATCGGGCGCAGCAAGCTGACGCCCCTACATTAAGCCTCGACGATTTCTCGCGCTCGTAACTCTGCAAAACTTTGCGCTTCGAGTTCATAACGTTGGCAGGCGCGCAGGCAATCGGCCAGAATGTCTTCGAGTTCCAGCATCGAAGAAACCTGGCACAAACGCCCGCGAAGAGCGCTCGATTCGGGCAAGCCTTTGGTGTACCACGCAGCGTGGCGGCGCATTTCGTTCATCGCAGTGCGTTCGCCTTTGAGAGCGATCAGTTCGCGCGCGTGCCACAACGCGGTTTCGATCTTTTCCTGCGCAGGGATTTCGGGCGCTTCGGTGCCATCTTTGAGGTATTGCGCGACCGCCGCGAACAGAAACGGATTGCCTTGTGCGGCGCGCCCGATCATCACGCCATCGCAGCCGGTTACGTCCAGCATTCGTCTGGCATCTTGTCCGTTTTCCACATCTCCGCAACCGATAACCGGAATCTCGACGGCTTCTTTGACGCGACGAATCACGTCCCAGTTAGCGCGTCCGGTGAATGCTTGCTTGCCGGTTCGCCCGTGAACACTCACCGCGACAACGCCGACATCTTGCGCGCGGCGCGCCATTTCCGGTGCGTTGATGGAGTTGTCGTCCCAACCGGCGCGCATTTTTACGGTGACAGGAACGCCAAATTGCGCGGCGCCTTCGACTGTCGCCGCGAAAACGCGTTGTGTTTGTTCGGGGTTTTTCATCATCAGGCAACCCGCGCCACACTTGGCGATTTTGTGGACGGCGCATCCCATGTTGATGTCGATGGCGTCCGGTTTCGACTGCGCGATAATGGCGGCGGCTTGGCGCATCAAGTCTTCGTCGGCGCCAAAAATTTGCACCGCGACGGGGCGTTCTTCTTCCGAAAACCAGGCGAGTTGATGGGTTTTTTCGAGAGAACGTTCGCCGCCAAAGACCAGAGCGGCGCTGGAAATCAGTTCGCTCCAGCTCATGCCCGCACCATAGCGACGACAAAGTAGGCGAAACGGCGCGCTCGTCACGCCCGCCATCGGCGCCAGCACGACATTGGGTTCCACGTTGATGTTGGCAATTTTCACGGCAGAAAGTTTAACCGCCAAGACGCCAAGCGCGCAGAGAAAGAAAACAATCGAGTACTCGAAACTCGCAGTTTGTCATTCTGAGTGCAGCGAAGAATCTGGTTGAAGTTAGATTCTTCGCTGCACTCAGAATGACAAACTGGTAATTTCGAGCGTTTTCTCTAACTTTCTATACACGCTCTCGGAATGACGAAACTACAGTTTCGTCTGCTTTTTCGACACACTCAGAAGGACAAAAACTCGTTCGTCTCTGCGGTTACTGTAGTTTGGGCTGATTGGCTTGTGCGGCCTCGATTTGCTCTTTCAAGGTGCCACGCAGCAGCAGAACGTTGCCGTCGCGCAAAGTCACTTGCGTCACGCGATGTTTGCCCGCCAGAAACAGGCGCGCCGTTTTTTCTTCGACCGCGACGACTTGCGACGGATCGAGATCGTAATCGACTTCGGTGTGATAGCGCGGGTCAGTGAAAATCCGGCAGTGAATGAGGTTCATAAAACAGCGTTTTTCTTTCGCCACAAAAGGCGCAAACCTTCCAACGTCAAATGCGGCTCGATGTGGCCAATCGCGGGAACCAGAGGCGCGATAACTTCGGCCAGACCGCCTGTCGCCAGCGTTTCGAGTACTCGATTGGTGCCCAGAAACGGCTCCATTTCGCGCGTGCATCGCTCGACCAATTCTTTCACCAAACCGGCGTAACCGAAAACTATGCCGCTTTGCATCGAACTTGTCGTGTCGCGCGCGAGAGCGCAAGAGGGCGCTTGAAGTTCGATGCGCGGCAGTTTCGCGGCAGCTTTGTAAAGCGCATCGGACGCGATTCCCAAACCAGGCGCAATCGCGCCGCCCAGATAATGTCCGTCGTGTGAAACTGCGTCCACCGTTGTCGCGGTTCCAAAATCAACGATGAGACACGCGCAACCGAACTTTTCGCGCGACGCCAGAGCGTTCACCAAACGGTCGGCGCCCACCGCTTCAGGCGGATTGTAATCGTTGACCAAACCAAAATCGGTGTTTTTATCAATTGTGAAAACGTCGCAATTGAAAAAACGCGCGCTCATTTGCACGACTTGTGGCGTCAGCGGCGGCACAACCGAACAAATCGCCACGCCATGCACATCGGCAAAACGCAGATTTTCCAAATCGAAACAGTTCTTTAGCAATGCGCCCAATTCATCGCCCGTGCGCTCGCGCTGCGAGGAAAAACGCCACTGCGCCGCCAGAACATCATCGCCAGAAGTGCTTTCGCGCCACACGCCGCAAGTAATGTTGGTGTTGCCGATGTCGAGAACGAGAAGCATTTTGGGAGTTCTCAATTTTGAATTCTTAGTTTTGAGTTAAAGGTCGTCAACTCAAAACTAAGAATTCAAAATTGAGAATTGAAGTTACTCCGCGCTTTCCGGCACCGCTTGCGCCGCAGCTTTGAAGCCGACTTTGCTGTGCTGGCCGTCGCAGAACGGCTTGTTGACGCTGGCGCCGCAACGACACAAGGCGACTTTTCCGCTGCTGGCGTCAATTGCGTTGCCGTTGCTGTCCGTCAATTCAATTGGTCCTTGCACCAAAAACGGCCCATTGTCCAACACTGTAATTTTTACATCTGCCATTGTTTTCTTCTCCACTAAACACGAAATCGAGTACTCGAAACCGCTGTTTGCGCGCTTCGACTAATCGTAACTTCTATTGTTACACATTTAAGACTTGTCGTCAGTTAGCAGCGGCTGGTTTTTTAGGTTTTCGTCTGCAGCGGAAGATTTGCGCGAACTGGTGGGATGCAGGTTTTCGACTTGCGTGAAAGCGGCGTCGAGTTTGATTTTGGCGATGTGAGGGCGCAAAAGCGACGCGCGCAAAAGGTCGCGTTCCATGCTGTGAATGGAGCGGCCATGCAAAACCTGCATATAAGCTGGACGAATCCACACCAGCAGTTCGTTGAAGCGTTGGCGCGTCAAGCCTTTGGCCCAATCCATTTCGTGCGCCAATCGCAGCATGGAAAGCGCGTCGGTCGCTTCGCGGCAGCCGATGCGTCGTGCGAAACGCAAAACGCCGTAAGCGCGCCCGATGGAATCACGCGCTTCGTTGCTCCACTTTTCTGTTTTTAACAGTTCGCGGGCGCGTCGTTCCATGTCGCAGAGTTCGCGGGCGGCGTTTTCGGTTTGCAAGAGCGTTTCGGTTTCATCGACGCCCAGCGTGAGTTGGTTGGACAATTGGTGCAAATGTCCCCAGATTTTGGAGCCTTCGCCGAAACTGCCGCGCAACGTCATTTGTTTATCGTCCGCCCATTTGCGCGCGCGATCGATTTTGCCAGTTATTTCCAAAGCCAGCAAATGCAGCATCACGCTGGCGCGCACGCCGGTTCCGGCATTGGTCGGGCACGTCGTCAGATAACCGAAAGTGTCGGAATAAGCGTAGCCACCGTGCGCATCGAACCACGTTTCCAGAGCGTCATCGAGCTTGTCGACAACGGCGTGCGCAGCGTCGAGTTGCAGGCCAGGCAACAAACTTTGCAATCGCAAGTGATCTTCTTCGTTGATGAGAACCGCCAAACTCGCATCGGCGGAAGCGACAATGCCGCGTCCCAATTCGTCTTCGATGTGCTCGCGCGAGGTGACGTAGCGGTCGATCAGGCTTTGGCGTTCCCAACCGTTGAAGTTTTCAAACCAGAGTTGACGACCGTCGCTGAGTCCGCCGGAGTTTTCGGCGGTCGCGTGCAAGGCTTGCAAGGTGCGATGACGAATAACGAGCAAGTCGCGCGGACTGGCGCGATGCGGAAACTCGAAACGCTTCATGTTGCGCGCCAGGCGCACGCGCGACGACAGCACGACATCGTTTTCGTGACCGCCGCGACGCATCCAGCGCGCCGTGCGGTCGAAATAAGTGAGAAGAAGCGGAGGAGTCATGTCAGGAGGCAGTTGGCAGCGGCAAGAAGTCGAAATCGAGTACTCGATTGGATGAAATCAACGAACTCGGAACGTCAGTGACGGGTGAACTATCACTGACATCAAACTCTGAGTTCACCCGTCACTGACGTTCCGAGTTCGTTTACAAAGTGTTCAGCCGTCCACGATTGTCGAGGCAACGATTTTGATTTTGTCGCGCAGTTTGGCGGCTTCTTCGTAGTTTTCGCGTTCAAGACTTTCTTTCAATCGCCGTTGCAGCATTTCCAATCGGTTGTCGCGGCGCTGGCGCAAATGAATCAAGCGCATCTGGCGCTTGAGCATGGCGCGCGGCGTTTTCCCCGCGTGCTGCGAGGTTTTTTGCACGCGCTCCATCACGTTCGCCAACTCCTGCGAAAACGCGACGTAGCATTGAGCGCAACCGGCGCGCCCATCCTGCTTCAACCTGTCCCACGTCATGCCGCATTTGGCGCAGCGGCTCGATTCGACGCGCGAAGGTTCCGTTCTTTCGTCCGGTCGTGCGCGACCCAGCAGGCGCTCGAAATCTTCTTCGCTCATCTGCGCCGGTTCGTCGCCCGCGATTTCGTCTTCGTAATCGTCTTCCGGTTGAGAAAATTCGTCTTGCATGATCGTGAAGCCAAGATTCGAGTACTCGAATGCGTTTAGAAGTTGTTTGAGAAGTTCACGGAACGCTTTGAGATTAAGAGTTTGTCATTCTGAGCCGTAGCGAAGAATCTAACACTATGCCAGATTCTTCTCTTCGCTCAGAATGACAAACTGCTACTTTTCAATGCTGTTTTCTATTTTGCAAACTGCTTCTTACAACATCGCTAATTTGCGCGGTTCCTCGTCGGAATCGGGAGTGTTCTGTTGAGCGCGCAATCGTGCATTGAGGTCTTTTTCCGCCTGCAGCGCATTTTCGTAACGCGTGATAATTTCCAAGTTCGCCATGCGCTCTTCCAACTGCTTCAAATCGCCCGCTGGCGGCGCGGCAATTTGACGTTGCCCCAACGCGCCCCACACGGCTGCCGTTCCAAAAGCCGCCGCACCGATGACAGCCAAAGGAACGAGCATGGTGAGAATCGCAGCGAACATATTGCCGCTTGCCGCCGCGCCGCCCACCAAGGGAATACAAAGCGCCAGCATCAGGCTGGCAAACTTCCAGATGCGCGTCGTGGCATTGATACGCACGTCGGCATCTTCCACGTTCTTGATTTGATGGTTCATCGTTTCTCCTCATTTCAACAATTTCAATCGAACAACGACTCGCCTTCGCTGTGCGTCAATTCACGATAACGCGCCATCAACTGTTTTGTGATCGCACCAGGTTCGCCATTGCCGATTTTGCGATTGTCCAGCATCGTCAAAGGCACGACTTCAGCCGCGGTTCCCGTCAAAAACGCTTCTTCGGCGCTGTAAATATCGAAGAGCGCGATGTCGCGCTCGACGCAACGAATGCCGCTTTCTTCGGCAATGCGCATCACGGCATCGCGCGTAATTCCTTCGAGTGCGCCTGCTGTAATCGGTGGCGTGCGCAGTTCGGTTTTGCCGCTATAATCGCGCACCAAAATAAAGACGTTATCGGCTGAGCATTCGGCGACCAAGCCTTGATCGTTCAGCATGATACATTCGGGAACACTGGCGCGAATGCACTCGATCTTCGCCAGAATGTGGTTCAAATAGTTCAACGATTTAATCGCCGGAGAAAGCACATCGGGACGCGAACGACGCGTTGAAGCGGTGATACATTCCATGCCATGTTCATAGACTTCGGCGGGATAAAGTTTGATGGCGTCCGCGATGACGATAACGGTCGGCGTCGGGCATTTGCGCGGATCAAGTCCCAAATCGCCCGCGCCGCGCGAAATCACGACGCGAACGTAGCCATTCGGCATTTCGTTGGCGCGCACCGTTTCGATGATGGCGGCTTTGAGTTCATCGTTGCTCATCGGCCATTCGAGCAGAATCGCTTTGGCCGAGCGGCGCAAACGTTCGAGATGTTCATCCAAACGAAAGATGCGACCGTTGTAAACGCGCAAACCCTCGAAAACGCCGTCGCCGTAAAGAAAACCGTGATCGAAAACCGAGACTACGGCGTTTTCTTTGTCCACCAATTTGTTGTTGAGAAAAATCTTCATGTTAGTTGACGGTTATCAATTTTCGGCTGCATCGAGTACTGGATTGGAAGCTAATTCAAGAGTCCGGAAAATGAGAGTTTGTCATTCTGAGCGCAGCGAAGAATCTTACTGAACATAGATTCTTCGCTGCGCTGAGAATGACAAACTTCCAATTCACTCGATTTATAGAAAACTCGTTGCTATCGCAGCGGCAGTTCGACCCAGTTGCCGGTTTCGATGGATTGTTCCATCGCAATCACCATTTCCAGCGCCTTGTAAGATTCTTCGCCTGGAATCGGGTTCGGCTTGCGTCCCAGAACGGCATCGACAAAGTCCTGAATGACGCCCAAGTACCATTTATCGGACGTGTTGGCGACCATTTCCCCGACATCGAAGACTTCGCGCTCCTGGCCTTTTGCGGCGCCCTTGTGATAAACGACGACCGGCGCGCCCGGCTCGACGCTCAAGCGCAAAACGCCGTTGGCGCAAAACGCAGTGAACGAGTTGTCTTCGGTTCCGTGACACGTCCAGCTGGTCGAAATGATGCCCAGAGCGCCGCTATCGAACTGCACCAACGCCTGGCTGTTGTCTTCCACATCGCCTGGCTTTTCCAGCGTCGCTTTCTGCGCGATGATGCGCTTGGCTTCCAGGCCCGTCAGAAAGCGCACAAGGTCGCATTTATGAACACCCAAATCGGCCAATGGGCCAAAGCCTGAAATCGATTTATTGAAGAACCACTCGCTGGTTTTGCTCCAGCTTTCCGGGCCGGGATGCGCGAATGTCGTCTGGATGTGCGAAATCTTGCCCAGCTTGCCCGATTTCAAAATCTCGCGCGCTTTCTGGTGCGGCTTGCTGTAACGTTGCGATTGGTCGATCATCAAGACCAAACCTTTTTTGTTTGCCGTGTCGATCATCGCTTGCGCGTCGTCCAAAGTCAGCGCCATCGGCTTTTCGCACAAAACGTGGACGCCCGCTTCGAGAGCTTTCAGCGAAACGCTGGCGTGAAGATGATTGCGCTCGCAAACGCTGATCGCCTGCACGCCGCTGTTGACGAACTCGTCTAAATTGTCATAAAACTTGACGCCTTTGGGTTCATATTCGGCGATGACATCTTTGCAAAACGACAAATCGCCGTTATACATGGCGACCAGTTCGCAATCCGGCGATTCTTCGTATTCGTGGATGTGCAGCACTTTGGCGATCTGTCCCAAACCGGCGACGCCAACTTTCAATTTCTCACTCATTCCAAACTCCTTTTTATTGGTTTACCGCAAAGGCATAAAGACGCAGAGAAAATCAAGAATCGAGTACTCGAAACTCACAACTTGTCATTCTGAGCGCAGCGAAGAATCCCCTTAAAATCCCGTTTAACGTCAGGGGATTCTTCGCTGCGCTCAGAATGACAAATTTCTGCGCCAATGCAAATCGTTTTCTCTACCGACTTCGCGTCCTTCGCGGTGAATTCTCTTCGTTAAATCTGTGGTACGTATTCCCATTTCTGCGATGCGGCGGCGCTGTCTACGGCGTCTAAAACAGCATTGACTTGCGCACCATCGCGGAAATCGGCGTGAACGTCTTCGTGTCGCGCGTGAGCGTTCAGCAAATCGTAAATCGTGTTAATGAACGTGTGTTCGTAGCCGATGATGTGAGCTGTCGGCCAATAAGCGCCCGCATAAGGATGGCTGCCTTCGGTCGTTTGAATGGTGCGAAAACCTTTGCGACCGTCCGCATCGGCGTTGTCGTAATATTCCAGTTCGTTCATGCGCTCGAAGTTGAAAGCGACGCTGCCTTTGCTGCCGTTAACTTCAAAACTGTTGTGATTTTTGCGCCCCAACGCGTAGCGCGTCGCCTCGAAAGTGCCGACCGCGCCGCTTTCAAAACGCGCCAAAAACAGCGCCGCGTCGTCAACCGTGACTTCGCCTCTTTTGTCAGCCGCTTTGAAACCACTCAAACCCTCGTTGCCCGTCGCGGCGGCTTGCAAAGGTCGCTCTTTGATAAAGGTTTCGGTCAATGCCGTCACGCTCGAAATGTTGCCGATCAGATATTGCGCGGTATCGACGATGTGCGCGCCCAAATCGCCCAGCGAACCCGAACCGGCGACTTCGCGGCGCAAGCGCCAGCCCAGCGAAACGTTGGGATCAACCAACCAATCCTGCAAATACGTCGCGCGAAAATGGTAGATTTTGCCCAAAGTGCCGTCTTCGATCATTTGTTTGGCGAGAGCAATCGCAGGCACGCGACGATAATTAAAACACACCATGTTGACGACTTTGGCTTGTTCGACGGCGGCCAGCATTTCGCGTGCTTCGCTCAGAGTGTTGCCCAGAGGTTTTTCGCAGAGCACGGTTTTTCCGGCTTGCGCGGCGGCGATGGCCATTTCTTTGTGCTGGTTGCCGGGCGTGCCGATGTCGATGATGTCGATGTCGCTTCGTTCGATCAACTTGCGGAAATCGGTTTCATACGACTGCCAGCCCAAACGGTCGGCGGCTTGGCGCACGTTTTCTTCGTTGCGTCCGCAAATCGCGCGCATCACGGGCTTGACTTCGGGATCGAAGAAGCGACTCACCTGGCGATACGCGTTCGAGTGCGCCTTGCCCATGAAAGCGTAGCCGATAAGCCCGATGCCGACTTCTTTCTGTGCCATAACCAGAACTCTCCGTGTTGCGCGAAAAATGAAGTTGAAACTGCTGAAGTTGCTTGCATCTTAACCCAACTTCCAACCCGCGAAAAGGCGCCATCGAGTACTCGATTGTTAGTTGTGCGATAATAAGGAAGCTGAAAATTTGGGGAGGTGCTGTCATGCAAACCAACAACATAACAAAAAACTTCGAGGAAACGCCCTGCTTTTGAGCGGATGAGCAAACGCCGCAAAGGCTTCCCGTCCGAAACGCGCGTCAAACGCGGACAACGCATTGTTCACGGCGACAAAGAACTGGCCGAAAAACTGGGCCGCCGCGATCTGTGTCCGTGCCATTCGGGCCGTCGGTTTCAAGAACTGCTGCCTTCGCTCCGGTCGTTATGACGGCGCCCTGCGCGCCCACTACTTTTAGGGAATAAGCAAACATAAAGGCCGCGCTGAAACTAATCCGCGTGGCCTTTTCTGTGGGAAGATTTTACAGCCAACTAACCGCGCGCGGAAGCAAGCGGGCTTATTCGAGATTGCGTCAAAGCCCGCTTGCTTCCGCGCGCGGTTGGTTAACAGCTACGAACCTGCACCAATTTCTCAATCAACCGTTCCAGCGCGTTTTGCGGATCGTCGCACAAGCCGCAATGCGCGACCGAAGTTTGAATGATGGTGCTGCGCGGCGCGACCAGCCAGTGAAACCGTTCGCGCTGCGTCATTTGCCCGATTTGTCCGGCGCGTTTTCCTCCGGCGCAAACAATTGGAATCGTCTGCAAATGCTCTTCGATTGTTTCGATGTCGACATCGGGCGCAAGCATTTTTAAGCGCGCACTATCGCAATTGATTTTCGCGTCCAGAAAACGGCGTTCGGAGCAGAACAAAATCACGCCAACGTTGAAACTTTCGCTGCGTTCGATGCGTGGCATGACACGAATAATGACGTAATCGAAAGTGACTTTGCAGACGACTTCAGGCGAAGTTTCAGAGGAGGGCGCGTCGTGCATTTTGCGCCTCCTCGAGCCAAAGTCGTGGCGATTCCAAACGTTTCTGCAAATACTCGACGTAAGCGGCGCGATGCAATCGAGTACTCGATTCCTCGCTTTGCGAAAACGGCGCATCCAGCAGCCAACTTTCGGGAATCAGTTCGACAATGCTTTGGATGACTTGCAATGTCAGAAGCGGCGCCAATTTCGCGTCGGCGGCTTGTAAATCATCGGCGAAAGGCAGCAAAACGTGGTCTTTGATTTGGGGAAAGCGACTGCGGCTGCGCTCGAGATAATCGTCCCAACTGTGGTGAAAATACAAACTCGCGCCGTGATCGATCAGCCACAATTGTTTATGCCAGACCAGCATATTGGTGTTGCGCACGGTGCGGTCAACATTCGTCACCAAACTGTCGAACCACACGATTTCCGACGCCAGTTGCGCGTTGTTTTCAATCGGTTTGGGCACCAGCGGATCGAAAGAAATCGAACCTGGAAGGTAATCGAGCGCGAGATTTAAGCCTGCGCTAACTTTAATCAGTTCGCGGATTTCGGAATCGGGTTCGCTGCGTCCCAGCAAAGGATCGAGTTCGACCAAGACGATTTCTGGAACCGGCAAACCCAGCATGCGCGCGATTTCGCCGCTGACGAGTTCGGAAATCAAGGCTTTGGCGCCTTGTCCGGCGCCGCGAAACTTGAGAACGTAAGTTCCGTCGTCATCCGCTTCGACAATCGCCGGCAGCGAACCACCTTCGCGCAACGGCGTGACATAACGTGTCGCGTGAACAGTTCTCATGGCGTGTTTGGTCGCGTGTCTTGCTCGCGCGTATATTGTTCGCGCACGTTGTCGATGAAGTTCTGCCACGTCTCGTTCGGCGTCCAAAGACGTTCCATGTCGGCGCGCGCGGCGTCTTCGTTTTCGCCTTGCACGAGCGTGCGATACAAATAAAGAAACGCCGAAACGCGCATATTCATGGCGCAATGAACGAGCGTGCGACGGTCGCGGTTTTCTTCCAGCAAACGGAAAACATCGCGCGCCTCTTCGATTTGCGGCGCGTTCCACTCGACCGGAATGTGAACGTATTCCAGGCCATTTTGCCGCGCGATGTCGCTTTCATTTGGCAGAAAATTGCTGGCATTGGGCGCCGCCAGATTGATGACAAGTTCGTAGCCCGCGTTTTTGATGACGGCAAATTGCGCGGGCGATGGTTGCCCGCTCGTCGCAATGCCATTTGGCAACAACAAAAAGTTCGGCAAGTTGGAAAGTTCGTTCATTCGAGTACTCGATTGTCAGCCCTCTATCGTTTCTAAATATTCTTGAAGGGAATCGTAATTCTTAATCATCCATTTCTCGAAACTTTGGTAGCGCAAGGCGCCAGGAAGCCAGCTTGCGATTTTCCAGCATTCCCATTCGCTGTCTTCATCCAGAACTTCGGGTGAAATCAAAAGTTGGCAATTATCGGTTACATCACTAATGCTTAACAAGTTGTCAACATAAGCCATACGATATTCGCCGGGGTCATCTTCTGCATCGGGGCTGTTTTGTGATCTGGCTTGTAGATGTTCTTCTGCTGACAAGTCGGGCGGCGATCCGTAAGGGAGTGCCTGTAATCCGTAATCTACAACGCCAAACGGATCGTAATCGCGCACCCATTGTATGTGTTCGACAGCCCAGAGCGCGCCTGGTTGACCATTCCATCTCATCAGCGGCCAACCGTTGCTCACTTTCAAAAACGTGCGATAAGAATCGGGAAGTCGCGCGCCTAATCGTTCTTCAACGGCGATAATTTGCTCTTCAGTCGCGCCTTCAAAGCCGATGTAGCCGCGCGCGTGATCTTCCGGCGAGAACAACAGTTCATCAAAGCCTTCCTTGATGTCGATGTCCAACAGGAGACGACTGAGTTCGTGCAGAAAATCGCGCCATTGGGTTTCGTTCATAGGATTCGAGTACTCGATTGCTTATAGTTTCAGTTCTCGGCGGAAAAGCCAGTGCAGAAAAGTCCAGAAATCGGATGCAATTTGATGGTTTAATTCGTCATAATCTACTTCGTGATCGACAAAGAAAATCGGACAACTTGTTAAATCGTCAGGATCAAGAACGGCGACATAGTAATTGCCACAACCGTCGCCAGCCACAGGAAGCCATTTGTTTTTGCGCCACTCTGGTTCGTATGCCAGATGACTTTCGATGTCGAGAAACGGACGGTCGGGACGAATTCCATAAACGCCGCCTTCCGCGACATTGGGGCCGTTACAAAACAATAACCAATCTTCGATTTGATGCGGCACACGGAATTGTGTGCGCTGCTCAAAATCACGAAGTTGCTGCGCCGTCGCACCTTCCGGCAATTTATCTTCGGGAGAAATCGGCACCAAAGGAAGTAAACGCAAGGCTTCTTGTGCGGCAACGGAGAGTTTCATTATGGCCAAGTTCGGACGTATTTGAAATTCGGCAAATCGTCTGCGTTTTCTTCTCGATACCCCATGACGGCGATGGTTTTTTGGCTTTCCGGCCTTTGTAAAAACGCCAAAATGTGTTTTGATGCCTGGTTGTTGGCAAGGCTGGCCGCTTCTTGAAAAAGTTGGTTCGGGTCAGCTCCGATTTTTACAGCACTATGATAATGCATACTGACTTTCATGAGCCGTTCGCGGTAGTCACTGGCAGGCTCAGAAACCACTAAAGCAGCCAAGCCATACGCGATGTACTTTGAATTCGACTCGCGTACGGATCGTTGCGCTGCTCGCCTACTGTAACTAAGCAAAATATCTGCGAAATTCATCTTTATCTTGCTGAAGATTTGATTTCTTCCCGCTTCGTCAGCCTGGATGAAGTAGCCAATGAGTTCATCCAGAAAATTGTCGATTGTATCAGGAATGGAAGTTTTGAAGTACTGCTCTCTGTCTTCATCCTTCAACAAATCAATGATTTGTTCTGCTTCTCTTTGTATCATTCCACCACCTCGCGGTTTCATTTGCAGGAATCGAGTACTCGAATTGGCGAGACATCAGCCGTGCCAAGCGTAATACATTCCCTGATTGTAGAGGCGCGCGAGGTTATCTTCGTCTAAAAACGGAAAACGCGCGAGAATCTGCGTTTGGGCTTCTGCGCGCGTTTGTTCCCGGTTGTAAACCTTTTCGTGTTGCGCAAAGCTGAAACTTTGCACGTCATGGAACAAGTTCACCAGATGCTCGATTTGAATTTCGTACAATTCGGGATGCTTTTGGCGAATGCGCAACGCTAAGGGCACGCGGCGAGAGGCGCCCCATTCCAGACCGAGGCTCACGGCTTCGTTGCGCAGCGCATCGCTCATCTCGAGTACTCGATTTACATAGTCCGCTTACAAATCCAGATCACCGACCAGGCGGCGGAAGCGTTCTTCCTCATCGGCTTTGGAGGCGGCTTCTGCGGGTTCGGGCGCGCTGGGCGTAAAAGGCGGCGCGTCGTTGCTGGGCGTTAAGTCCTGCATTTCGCCTTCGGGCGCGATGGCGACCAGTTCATTCAAAACCGCGCCGTCTACGAAAACCGGACATTGAGCGCGCACCGCCAGAGCAATCGCATCCGAAGGCCGCGAATCGATATGGAGCAAGCCGCGCGCGGTTTGAACATCAATCGTCGCGTAATAAGTGCCGTCCTGCAAATCGTTGATGACGACGCGCGAAACCGTGCCGCCCGATGCACCGATGCAAAACAGCATCAGGTCGTGCGACAAGGGACGCGGCATTTGCGCGCCTTCCATGAACAAGGCGATGGAGCGCGCTTCGGCTGCACCGATCCAGATCGGCAACAGGCGCGTATTCTCTAAATCTTTCAAGACCACAACGGTCTGCTTATGATGATCGAAACCAACACCTTCCACAGTCATTCGCAACATCTTAAATCCTTCAAATTAGCCACAAAGAGCACAGAGAACACAAAGAAAAAGGGAGATCGAGTACTCGAAAGCTAAAAACGCGTCCTGCTGAGCGCAACGAATCCTCTTGCAATTATAGATTCTTCGCTATGCTCAGAATGACAAAATCTTTTTCTACTCTTTGTGTTCTCTGTGCTCTTTGTGGCTAATTTTTGTTTTGTCCAATTTGTGCGCTGTATTCGCGGTGACGCGCCAGGCTTTCGCTAAGTTCCTGTAGAGAATCGCCGCCGAATTTTTCCAGCAAGGCGTCCGCCAAAACCAACGCGACCATCGCTTCGCCGACGACGCCCGCTGCGGGAACCGCGCAATAATCGCTGCGTTCGACGTGCGCCGC
Organism: Abditibacteriaceae bacterium; assembly: GCA_965277285.1. Taxonomy (GTDB): domain Bacteria; phylum Armatimonadota; class Abditibacteriia; order Abditibacteriales; family Abditibacteriaceae; genus DASVUS01. The sequence goes on from OZ255721.1 coordinate 2,528,692, forward strand.
TGTCGCTTCTCCGGTCGTCGTGTTGACGCTGGGCAAAGCCTTCATTAAAGTTGAAATCGGCTTCATCGCCACGCGGCACACCAGAGGCTCGCCATTGGTGACGCCGCCTTCCAAGCCACCGGCGTTGTTGCGCGTGCGACCCAGCCGCGGACTCGAATCGCCGTTCGCGCTCCACTCAAACGGATCGTGAACTTGCGAACCGGAAAGTCGTGCGGTTTCAAAACCCAGACCGATTTCAACGCCTTTCATAGCGTGAATGCTCATCAAAGCGCCCGCCAAACGTCCGTCCAATTTCCTGTCCCAATGAACGTGCGAACCCAATCCAACCGGAAGATTATCGACCACAACTTCAAACACGCCACCGACCGTATCGCCGCTTTCGCGCGCTGTGTCAATGCGCTCGCACATCTTTTTACTTGATTCTTCATCTAAACAACGCACTTCGCTTTTATCCGCAATGGAATTGAGTTCGCGCGCACTGATTCGAGTACTCGATTCGATTTGCGAAGGCGCTTTGATGCCGCCGATTTCGACGACATGACTGCCCATCCAAATGTCGCACGCTTCTAATAACGCGCGCGCGACGCTTCCCGCTGCGACGCGCATCGTGGTTTCGCGGGCACTGGCGCGTTCAAGGATGTTGCGCATGTCGCCGTTGTCGGGGCGATATTTGACAAGTCCGGCAAAATCCACATGGCCGGGACGCGGCACTTCAATGGGACGCGTTTTCACGCTGTCGTGCGCGTATTCTTCAACTGGCGCGGGGTTCATTACGTCGCCCCAACTGGCGTAATCGCGGTTGGGAACGGTGAGTGTAATCGGCGAACCGATGGTTTTTCCGTGACGAATGCCAGAGGACATTTGCGCGCGGTCGGTTTCGATCAGCATTCGCCCGCCGCGACCGTAACCGCGTTGGCGTCGCGCCAGGTGCATGTCAATTTGTTCGGCTAAAAGCGGCACGCCGGACGGCATTCCTTCGATGATGGTGGTGAGAGCCGGGCCGTGCGACTCGCCCGCCGTGAGAAAACGCAATGTCATGGCTTTTAATTTATCAGAGTGAGGGAAAAGTAAGAACAAAAGTGACGAGCGACACGCTGTCACTCGTCACTTCTCTGTACATCGTTTTTGGAATCGCCGTCTTTCAACGTTCGCTATCGAGTACTAAAAATCCGCTTGAAAAGTTGGTGATGTGTGAAAAATGAGAAGTTCGCCATTCTGATGCTCGAAAGTGGAAGTTTGTCATTCTGATGCTCGAAAGTGGAAGTTTGTCATTCTGAGCGCAGAGAAGAATCTAATTGCAGGTAGATTCTTCTCTGCGCTCAGAATGACAAACTTCCACTTTCGAGCGTTTTTTGCACTTTTTTCGGCTTTCTATACAACCTCTCAAAACGACAAACTTTTGATTTCAACCTTGTTTTCTACGTCGCATAACGCTTTGCGCCCATGCTTTCGCTATTGCGCCGGGCGGATTTCCAGGGAAAGCCCGACATCGACGTATTGACCGCCTTGCGTTTGGTGACAATGCACGGCCATCGTATTTTGTCCGCCGAGAACGAGGCTTTTGCGGGCTTCGTCGCTGATCGGCTTATTTTCAAAGGTGCTAATGTAGCCAGGACCCTTGTAAGCCAGAACGCCGTTGATGTAGACATCGAGATCTTCATCGTGATAGTCGCGGACGACGAGCTGGCTGAGTTGCAGAGCGCTCAAATTACCCAGCGTAAAAGTGCGGCGCAACCAGATGTCAGACGATGTCCACGGCGTTCCGATGCGTGGCGAAGTCGGGACATCGGTTCCGAAGCCGCCCGCACCCGTCTTCCAGGCCGCGTCATCGAAGGTTTTTTGAATCCAGTCCGTGGACGGCGCGACCAGAGAATATTTCCAGCTTTGGCTGGCTTTCTCGGAAGTCGGCACGACGACTTTGTAAGTCGGTACGGGATAGGCGAAGCGGTTGGCGAGAGCGATGCGCGGCGCGTGCGACTTCAGAATGCGGTCGTAGGTCATCAACCCGTTCGATTCGCTTTCGACATCGCTAATCTGCGTGTAGACGGCGGCGCTCAAGCCTTTTTCATCGCGCAAATGCTTCAAGAGAGCGGTGAACTCGCCGTACAAGTCTTCCACTTGGCGCGGCGTGGTGACAGAAGTGTAGCCCCAGCCTTCTTTTTGCCAGGTATGACCTTTGATGACATAGCCAATGCCGCCGTATTCGCCGCAAACCAAAGCCTGCGTCGCACTGGGGCCGGAAGCTGCCGGAGGTGGATAAGAATGCACGTCATCCACATCGCCCGCGTCGCCTTCGGGCGCTTTGTCATAGCCGCCGCCGCTGTCTCTGTCCACCAAGCGCGAAGGATCCAGCTGTTTGGCCAGGTTTACCAGAGAAATCGTGTCGTGGCGCCCCTGTTCTTCGTTGAACACAATCCACATGACGATGGCGGGCGAGTTCCAGTGCGTCATGATGGTCTGGCGAAGCTGCTTTTCAAAGGCGGGTTTGTCAACTGGCGGTGCATTGCCGGTGTAAGAGTTGGGCGAGGGCATATCCTGCCACACCATGATGCCCAGTTTGTCGGCCCAATAATACCAGCGCGCCGGTTCCACCTTGATGTGCTTGCGCACCATGTTGAAGCCCAAAGCCTTCTCTTGCACGATGTCGGACTTGAGCGCTTCATCGGTCGGCGCCGTATAAATGCCGTCCGGCCAGAAACCCTGATCAAGAGGGCCAAGTTCAAACACGAACTTGTTGTTCAACAACATCTTTGTGATGCCGCCTACTTTGCCAAGCGAAATCTTGCGCATTCCAAAATAACTGGTCACGCTGTCGCTCGTTTGATTGCCATTTATCAGCACTACGCTCACGTCGTACAGAAAGGGATTGGTGGGCGACCACAGTCTGGGGTTTTTGAGTGGAATTGCCACTTCGACGTTCGGCTTGATGTCGGACGTTGCGACGACCTTGCCCGCGTCCATGATTTTGATAATCGCGTGAGTACTCGATGTCGCCGCGTTTGCATTGACCGTGAAACGGATGCGGCTGTGATCCACGTCGGGAATCATATGCAGGCTTTGAATCGCAGTGCGCGCGACCGGTTCGAGCCACACCGTTTGCCAGATGCCACTGGTCGGCGTGTACATGATGCCGCCCGGCTTGAGGGATTGCTTGCCGCGCGGTTGTCCACCGGCATCGGTCGGATCGAAGACGCGCACGATCAGCTCTTGCGGCCCGTCGCCTTTCAAAAAAGGCGCGATGTCGTAGCCGAACGGCTCGTAGCCGCCGCGATGAACGCCGACGCTGTGCCCGTTGACGAAGACTTCGGCTTCATAATCGACAGCGCCGAAGTTGATCATCAGTTGCTTGTTTTTCCATGCAGCAGGAACCGTGAAACTGCGGCGATACCACAAGCGGTCGTGATGTTCCATGACGCCGGAAAGCGCCGATTCGACGGGAAAAGGCACCAGAATTTTGCTCGCCAGCTTCTTGCCAACTGGAACGGCATCGCTCTCATTGCCGCTTTGATATTGCCAGACGCCATTCAAATTGAGCCACTGCGAGCGTACCAATTGCGGACGCGGATATTCGGGCAGCGCGTTAGTCGGCGAAACTTGTGAAGCCCAGCGCGTCATCAGCGACGCTGTTTTGGGCGCCCATCCCGACGCATCAGCAGTCGTTGCTGTCATCAGAGACACTGTTTTGACAGGCGATTTTTCGGGAGTCGCTACCGTGGGTGCTGCCGTTGGCGCACCAGCCTGTGCTTTGCAGGACGACAACAATGGCAAAGCGCAGGAAAGCAACGCAAAATACAGCTTGTTGATATGGCGGATTGAATGCATAAAAACCCCTTACGACTTAATTTTGTGACTTGCGAGAACTCTTTGACAACAGCAAGCGACAAATGCTCTATCTATGGAATAGCGGCCCGAAGAGTTCAGCTTCTGAAAAGCGAACCTTGTGGGCGCAAAATGACCTGATTTTAGGCCTGAAGCATTATATGCCTGGAGCGAGAGAATCTTGTTTGTGTGCGACATTGTACACGAAAACAGCGAGTATGACACCGTTTTATGGGAGCATTTCCGCAAATGAGACTGGCAGGTCTTCTTCCGTCTGAGGATCGAGTACTCGAATGGCGGGCCACAATCCGTAAATGAGAGTGTCACTCAAGTCGCCCTGCAAAGTGCGACGGTGATTATGCAACGTGGCTTCGTGCTGAAAGCCAGCCTGCTCCGCGACACGGCGGCTGCGTTGGTTGCGCGCATCGCAGATAATTTCGATTCTTTGCGCGCTCAGATGCTCGAAAGCCGCCGCAGCGACGGCGCGCACAGCTTCGCTCACATAACCGCGTCCTTGTTGCGACGCGCGGCACCAATAGCCGATTTCAAAAGAAGGAATATCCGCTTTGCGCGGGTGCAAGCCAATCGTTGAGACGAACTCACCAGTTTCGCGCGAAAAGGCGCGCAGGTTGAAATCGTCGCCCTGCTCGAATAATTGATGGTGGCGTTGACCTCTCGCTTCGGTTTCTTGGATCGAAGGTCGAACTTGTGCCCAATCCATCCAGCGATGCAAATCGTCCCACGTTTCGAGAATCGCCGCGTTAATAATGGCGCCATCGCTTGGCAGAGGACGGCGCAGAAGCAAGCGTTGGGTCGGAATTGTTGATGGAAAACGCCTTGTTGGAGAAGGAGTCATAGCGAGAAGTTTAGCTGCTGAAAGGGACCGATCGAGTACTCGAACCGGCGTCTTTACCGTTTCTTAACATTTCTGTCCTCGAATTGGCGTGCAGCGTCTGCTAACCTCCGGGTGTGACTTCCTTTTTGTTCTGGCTGACGACACTTTCGCTGAGCGTTCTGGCGCTGGTTTTCTTCGTTTTGTGGCGTCGCGCCAAGCGTTTGGTAGAAGCGCGCGAAAATTTGTGGCACGCGTCCATGCGCTTGTTGCAAAACGGCAATTATTCCGAGGTGCAAACACTGGTGCAGCGCAGCGAGACACTTTTGCCGCCAGGCGCTGGACAGGAAATCAGCGCCGCTTTGCAGGCCGTCGCGCAAGATGTTCGCCAGCACGAAACGGCGCGCCGCGAACTCGAAGATGTTTTGTCGTCGTTGCAAGACGCGGTTTTGGTCGTTGATGCCGAAGCGCGCCTGCGTTTTCTCAATGCGCCCGCGCTGCAATTGTTCGGCGTGCGCGTCGAAGATGTTTTAGGCGCCCAACTTTTGGAAGCCTTGCCTTCTTTTGGATTGGATTCGAGTGTGAGCGCCGCTTTGCACGAAGGCCGCAGCACGATGGGCGAACAAAGTCTTTATTTCACTAACGGACATCACGCCAACCCGAATTTGGTTAACGGACAAAATGGCGCGCGCAAACGCACGGGACAAATCGTGCCGTCGCACGAAGAAAACGACCAATCGAGTACTCGAAACGGCATTGGTAATAGTAATGGCGTGCAGGGAAATTCCATCGCTGGTGACGCGCGCCGCGAGATTTTTATGCGCGTGGCGCCGGTGCGCTCGAGTCAGGGCAAAGTCGCGGGCGCTGTAGCGATTTTGCAGGACATGACGGAAATGCGGCGCTTGGAGCGCGTGCGCCGCGATTTTGTAGCCAACGCCAGCCACGAACTGCGCACGCCAATCGCCAACATTCGCGCCGGCGCCGAAACGATTTTGACCGATCCGCACGACAGCGAATTGGCGCTGCGCTTCTTGCCGCAAATCGTCAGCGAATCGGAACGCTTGTCGCATCTGGTCAGCGATTTGTTAGACCTCGCGCACGCCGACGCCGCAGTCGAAACGCCGCGCACGCCGGTCAACTTCTGCGATGTTATTGACTGCGTGATGCAGCGTTTGCATGAAAAAGCCACGCAAAACCAAGTCGAAGTGCGTCGCAATTATGCCCAAGACGCTTGTCAGGCGCGCGTCAGCGGAGACTTCGCGGGATTGGAGCAAATCGTTTTTAACCTGCTTGATAACGCCTTGCTTTATACGCCGTCCGGCGGCCAGGTCGAATTGGGCGTGCAGCCTGATGAGCGCGCGCAGCAACTCATTTTTTCCATCAGCGATACGGGAATCGGCATTCCAGTCGAAGAGCAGGAACGCGTTTTCGAGCGTTTTTATCGCGTCGATAAAGCCCGCTCGCGCGCTCAGGGCGGAACGGGTTTGGGATTGGCGATTGTCAAGCACATTGCTGAAAACCATCGCGGCAGCGTTTCCGTGCAAAGCGCCGTCGATCAAGGCACCATCTTTATCGTGCGCCTTCCACTTATTTAACCAATGGTGCGGGTTTGGATAGCCGCCTATGAATGATCGAGCTGATAAACGAAGCATCATAAATGGCGCTGGCACATCGTGCTTGAGGCCGCTTCAGCGGTCTTTCTCGTTCAGCCCATTGCTTTAGCGGTGGGCAATCCAAACCCGCGCCACTGGTTATAAAATTCGCCTGACAATCGAGTACTCGAAAGCCGTGATTCCTGTGAGCGCATCGTGTCAGATAATCACTTTTACGAATGCGGTGAAGTGCTGGGAGGTGCAGCTTTTGTTTGTCGCACTTGAGACAAGCGTTGAATTGCGCCATAAACCGTGTAAAAGCCGAGCAGAACCACGAAAACGCCGAACGTGAGCCGCAAAATCGGCCCCGTCAGTTTATTGGAACCCAACGCGCCCAGCCACGCCCCCAGAAACATCGCAAAAGCGACCAAGAGCGCCGCTTTCCAATCGACGTTGCCGTGACGCGCATATTCCAAAACCGCGCCCAGGCCGACCGGCGGCAGCAAAACGACCAGGCTGGTTCCCGTCGCGCGGTGCTGCGAAAACCCCAATATATAAACCAGCGCGGGAACAATCAGCACGCCGCCGCCGATACCAAACAGGCCGGACGCGAAACCTGCCGTCACACCAATCGCCAGCAGAATCAGGATTTCAATTTTCATGGAAGTGCTTGTGACATATTTGGGTTAGCTATCAAACACGATTTAACGACGAATCTCAGTGCGGCCTGAAGTGGGAGCGCAACCAATGCGTCATGTGGTAGCGAGGTTGAGGAATTCTGACGCTCAATTTGTTTCAACATAGACCCACTGCAGGCGTGGTTCGACAATTTGCTTTGGAACAAGAGCGAAATAAATCTTTTGCTCCTTTGTTAATTTGCCTGTGATTGTCACAGTATCTTCGCCAAACAAATCGTTATGCCTTGTCACCGTTATGGGTTTAATTTGGTAAAGCCAAATAAGTGTTGTGGACTCTTCGTCGTAATTCTTTAAATTGGGAACAAGGTCTTTGAAGTCCACAGGAAACTGCTGAGACAATATGCCGCCGTTACAACCGCTTCCTGCACAGGGGCCTTCCGATACAACAAAATTTCTCGTCATGAGGCTGACGTTAAACGCCTCTTCGACTTTAGCTGTTTGGACATAGACTTGTTGTATTTTGAACGAAATTTGTTGCGGGCGACACGCGTTAACGATAAGCGGCCAAGCCATCGAAGCGAACACCAATACAACCAAACCAACAAGGAGCCACGTCCACATCTTCTGATTTTTCACATTTAAATTATTGCACACGTCAGACTATTGTGTTGCGGTAGAACAACCGTTTAAGCATCAGATAACGCGATAAAAAGTTTCGCCAATATCGAGTACTCAATTGCGGTTTAAATAATTTTCTTCAAGTTCTTAATCTTTTCTTAATGTCCGCTTAACGCAGGTTTAAGAACGCTGTCGCACAATGGAAACCGAAAAACGATAACCTGCCACTCGTTTTAGGGCGAACGCGGTTGACCCTGCAAGATGGGAATTGCGGTTTAGCGCCGAAAAAAGTGCGACAGGATCGGATATTTTCAGGAGAATTTTGTGAATCGTAACACCATGAGACATAAAGCTATTAGGCACAAAGCTATTGTCAGCGGCTTGTTCGCTGTGGCGGCTTTGACCGTTATTGGCGGTCGTCCGGCGCACGCGCAGAACAGTGAAACCGAAGCGTTGCGCGCCGAAATCGAAGCTTTAACAGCGCGCCTGGACAAATTGGAAAAGGCGCAAACCACTTCAACCGCCGCCAATAAAGCCGCGCCGCCCGCGACCACCAAATTGCCGATCACGATTTCGGGTTTGCTGCAAGCGCAATATGGCACGTTCAGCGGCGAGAGCGGATTGTCATTTCCGCGTCAGCAAAGCACGTTTCGTTTGCGCCGCGCCGAAATTCGCCTGACGGCGCCCGCCATTACCGACCGCATCAGCGGAACCGTGATGTTCGATCCGGCGCGCGGCGTTTCCAGCAGCGCCGCAGCAGGACAGCAAACGCTGACCACCAGCCAGAGCATTTTGCAAGAATTGCAGATTTCTTACTTGCTGAAGAAAGCGACGCCGCAAGTCGGCACGCCAACGCAGGCCGGTGCTCCCATTCCGACGCCATTTCCCGACAACATCTACATTGATGTTGGTCAGTTCAAATTGCCAATTGGTTATGAAGGCGATCAAGTTTCTGCCAGCGCCATTCAAACCATTGAAAAGGCGTTGTTGTTCCGCGTGCGAGACTTCAATGGCGGCGGACGCGGCGAAGTGCGCGATACGGGTCTCCAGTTGCGCGGCACGCTGGGCGGCAATCTTGATTATCGTTTGGGCGTCTTCAACGGCTTGGGCGAGCGCCAGGATTTGTTAGCGACCGGCAACGCCAAAGCGGTTATCGCGCGTTTGTTGTATCGCCCGACGGGGCTGCCTGGTTTGGCGGTTGGTGTCAGCGGCGCGCAGGGCAACACCAACGTCGCGCAAACCACTGCGACTGGCATTCAAGGTCGCTTCAATCGCAACATTGTCACGGCGTTCGCGGTTTACAAGAACGACAAAATCACTTTCCAGAACGAGTATGGAAGCGGACACGACCAGAATCAAACGCTGGGCTTGATTGGCGCAGCGGCGCGCGAACGCAAGTTCGACTCGTATTACAGCAGTTTGGGTTATTTGTTCACGCCGAAAATCGAAGGCGTTCTGCGCTACGATTACTTCCGCTTCGACCGCAACATCAACAATAGCGATGTGCGCGAACTGACGGCGGGTATCAACTATTACCTGCGCGGCAACAACGCCAAAATTCAGGCCAACATCGTGCGCGTCGAAGGCGGCAAAGGCCTGACCGCAGCCAATGGTTTCGGCGGCGGCGGCTCGGGACAAGGCTTCCAGAACACGCGCACCGAGTTCCGCGTGCAAGGCCAGGTCGCGTTCTAAACTGCGTTCAAAACCGCTGAACAATCTGGCTCATATCGCCTATCGAGTACTCGAAACGGTTTCCTCTTCATTGAGGAAGCCGTTTTTTGTTGTCTGAAATGAGCATATCATGCGCAGAATTAACCTGATCTTCAACCGTTCTTAAGTCACTGTTAATGTGCGTTGGCTAACGTTCAAGAAACAACTTCGGGCGCAATCGAAACGATTTCGCTTGAAAAAACAAGCGTGGAGATAATTCGAGATGACTAAGAGCAATTGGAAAGTGGCTTTACGCCGCACAACGCTGGGCATGACGCTGGCTGCGGTCGCCACTGGCGCGACGTTGAGCACGACAACTGTGGCCAAAGCGGTGCCGTTGACGGGCGCCGGTTCGACCTTCATTTATCCTTTGATGGCGAAGTGGGCGGATGTCTTCGGGCGCCAGACCGGAACGCAGATCAATTATCAGTCGGTCGGCAGCGGCGCTGGCATCAAGCAACTGAAAAATAATACCGTCGATTTTGGTGCCAGCGATGCGCCTTTGAGCAACGCCGACTTGCGCACCATGCCGGGCAACGTCGTGCAGGTTCCCGCCGCTTCGGGTGCGGTCGCAGTGATTTATAATGGCCTGCCGCGCGGATTGCGCTTGAGCGGACCAGTTTTGACGAATATCTTTTTGGGACAAATCACGCGCTGGAACGATGCGCAGATCGCTGGTTTGAACCCGGGAATGCGCTTGCCAGGTCGCCCGATTTCGGTTGCGCATCGCAGCGACGGCAGCGGCACCAGCTTTATTTTCACCAACTACCTGAAGTCGGTCAGTCCGGCTTGGGCGCGCCAGGTCGGCGCCGGTAAAAGCGTGTCGTGGCCTGTCGGTTTGGGCGGCAAGGGCAGCGATGGCGTGGCCGGCATCGTCCAGCAGACGCCGGGCAGCATCGGCTATGTCGAGCTGAGCTACGCGATCCAGAACCACCTGCCGTATGCCTCACTGCGCAATCGTTCGGGTCGTTTTGTGGCGCCGAATGTGGCCGGCGTCACATCAGCGGCGGCGGCTTCATCGGGAGCGCTGCAACGCGATGTCCGCTCGCTCATCGTCAACGCGCCGGGCGCCGACTCGTATCCGATTGCGGGCTTCACGTACATTCTTCTCTATCAAAACCAGAACAACAAAGCCAAAGGCCAAACGCTCTTGCGCTTCCTCAACTGGGCGATGGGACCAGGACAAGCCTTCGCGCGCCCGCTTTATTATGCGCCACTGCCACAATCGGTCAAGCGCATCAACGCCATGAAACTGCACAGCGTTCGCTAAAAGCGTTCGCTAAGACAGGCCAAACACAACGCAAACGCCGCATCGAGTACTCGAATTGGTACTTGATGCGGCGTTTGTCGCTTCTTTAACACAACTTCAAGACGTTCTTAAAAAACTCTTAAACTTGGCGTGATTACATTAAAGATGGTAACAGCAATTTGACGGAATGATGGACGTTAAGCAAACGGAGAATTTCACGACAGATGAAATCGATTTATTGGCAGGCCAGTGCAGCCCTTTTGACGGGCGTCGTTTTGATGGGCGGTTGCGGCGGCAACAGCAGCAGTTCGGATAACACAGCGGGCGGCGGAAGCAGCACCTCGAACGCGACGACAAGCACCACCTCGACCTCGGCGAGCAGCGGCAGCGCGAAATTGACGGGCGCCGGTTCGACCTTTATCTACCCGCTGATGACGAAGTGGGTCGATACCTACAAGCAAAAGAACGGTTTGGAAATCAACTATCAGTCGGTTGGTAGCGGCGCTGGCATCAAGCAATTGAAAAGCAACACCGTCGATTTCGGCGCGACCGACGTGCCTTTGGATGACAAAGCCGCCAAAGAAATGCCGTCGGATGTGGCGCAGATTCCAGTTACGGCGGGCGCGGTTGCCGTGGTTTACAACGTGCCAGGCGTCGACAAACTGAAATTGAACGGCGCGGTTCTGGCCGATATTTTTCTGGGCAATATCACGCACTGGAACGATCCGAAAATTGCTGCCCTCAACGCGGGCGCCAAACTTCCTGCGACAGCGATCACGGTCGCGCATCGCAGCGATGGCAGCGGCACGACCAATATCTTCACGACATATTTGAAAGCTGTCAGCCCTGAATGGTCGACTAAAGTCGGCGCCGGTAAAAGCGTGGCGTGGCCAGTCGGCAACGGTGGCAAAGGCAACGACGGCGTGGCTTCGACGGTGCAAGGAACGGCGGGCGCCATCGGTTATGTCGAACTGGCGTATGCCAACAATCCGCAGCATAAAATGGCGTATGCCTCGATGCAAAATCCGGCCGGACAATTCGTCGATCCCACGGTAGACGGTACAGCTTCTGCGGTCGCTGATGCTGCCGACGCGCTGGCCAAAGACATTCGCACGCCGATTGTCAACGGCAAGGGCGCCAAAAGCTACCCGATTTCCGGCATGACGTATTTGCTGATTTACAAGGCGCAGCGCGACGCCGCCAAAGGCAAAGACTTGACGGGCTTTGTGAAATGGGCGCTGACCGATGGCCAAAGCATGGCCAAAGATTTGAGCTATGCACCGTTGCCCGATGCCCTCGTTAAACTGGATCAAGCCGCAATTGATGGCGTGAAATAAGCCGCTTCGTCTTGCCGGGACATGACCTGTCATGTCCCGACAAAGCGCTGCTTTGATCGAGTACTCAATTCTGTTTTCGTTTTTCTTATGGCCAGCGAAACTTATTCTCCCGCGCCCGTTTCTACGCCACCTGAACGCCAGAGTTTGATGGGGCGCGGCGGTTTTCTGGGCAACAATTTCGGCGATAAACTATTTTATTGGGGCACCTTGGCGTTCGCCGCGACGGTTCTGGTGATCACCATTGCCATTGGTTGGCGCCTTTATCAAATGTCCTCGCCTGCGATTCATACTTACGGCGGCAAGTTCCTGACGACCACGAAATGGGACCCGAACGCAGGTACCGACGGCGAATATGCGGGCGCTTGGCCTTATATTTATGGCACGCTGGTTTCCAGCGGTCTGGCGCTTTTGCTGGCGGTTCCCATCGGCCTGGGAACAGCGATTTTTCTGGCCGAACTCGCGCCCAAATGGATGCGTTCGCCGCTGGGTTTCATGGTTGAATTGCTGGCTGCCGTGCCCAGCGTGGTTTATGGTTTGTGGGGTCGCCTTGTCATGGTTCCATGGCTGCAAACCAAACAGGCGTGGATGAGCGATACGGGCTACAATTCGCTGGATGCGCTGGAAAAACATCTGGTTCACCTGACCGGCATCAAAGCGTTTTCGACCTATGGATTGTCGCATTTAATTGACGGCGCGCCGACCGGACAAAGCATGATGGCGGGCGCGCTCGTCTTGGCGATTATGGTGTTGCCGTTTATCACCGCCGTATCGCGCGAAGTCATCAAAGCCGTGCCGCCGACGCAGCGCGAAGCGGCTTTCGGTTTGGGCGCGACTCGCTGGGAAGCGATTCGCAGTCCGGTTTTACGTTACGCGCGCTCGGGCATTATCGGCGCGATTATTTTAGGCTTGGCGCGCGCTCTGGGTGAAACGATGGCGATTACAATGGTCATCGGCAATGCTGATAAAGCATCGGCTTCGCTCCTCTCGCCTGCCGCGACTTTGGCTTCCAAACTGGCCAACGAATTTGGCGAAGCACAAGGCGGACAACTCGATTCTCTGATGTATCTGGCGCTGGTTTTGTTCGGCATCACAATTGTTGTCAATGCCTTCGCGCGCTTGCTGATCTGGAATATGTCGCGCAGCATGAAAGGCGCGGCACGCGAGTAAAATGTGTTGCGAATGAAAGTAAGAGTTCGTCATTCTGCGTGATTGTAGAGAAGTGCAGAAAAGCCCGGAAGTAGAACTTTGTCATTCTGAGTGCAGCGAAGAATCTATATGCGAAGTCAGATTCTTCGCTGCACTCAGAATGACAAAGTGCGAGTTTGATGGCGTTTTCCCACTTTTACACACTCTCATAATGACAAACTCTTACTTTCATTAGGTGAGTCTTAGATTCATTGGGTGAGATTGAAGAATTGAAAAGACGGCTCATATCTAACGCGAGTTGTTTGATTTCGAGTACTCGATACTATGTCTCAAGCTTCACTGGCAACGAAAAAATCTTTGGTGCAATCGGGCGGCGATGTACGCTTGATGCGGCGCAAGTTCGCCAACATTTTGATGTGGTGTTTTGCGACGTTTGCGACGTTTCTGGCGGTCGTGCCGCTGGTTCTGGTGCTTTATTATGTGACGAGTCAGGGCATCAAAGTCCTCAACGTCGGTTTCTTCACGCAAACGCAGCCGGAGCCGGGCCTCACGCACGGAGGCGGCATGGGACACGCCATCCTGGGCTCGCTGATGATGATTGCCATCGCATCAATCATCGGCTTGCCGCTGGGCATTCTGGGCGGCATTTATCTGTCGGAGTTCGGCAACAATCGTTTTGGCGGCATCGTGCGTTTTGCGGCGGATGTGTTAAACGGCGTTCCTTCGATTGTGATTGGCATTTTCGTTTACACGGTCGCGGTTTTGCCGGTAACGAAAGCGACGCACGGCGAAGTCTCATTTTCGGCTTGGGCGGGCGGTTTGGCGCTGGGCATTATGATGGTGCCGACGATCATGCGCACGACCGAAGAAATCGTCAAACTGGTGCCGATGTCGATGCGCGAAGCGGCGCTGGCATTGGGCGCGACGCGTTGGCGCGCAGTGTTCAAAATTGTCTTAAACTCGGCCAAAGGCGGCATCATCACCGGCGTTTTGCTGGCGGTGGCGCGCATTTCGGGCGAAACCGCGCCGCTGCTTTTTACGGCTCTGGGCAACAACTTTTTCAGTCACAATCCGAACGGCCCGATGGCTTCGTTGCCGGTGACGATTTTTAACTTTGCCACCAGCGCCGACGATCATTGGAAAGCCCTGGCTTGGGGCGGCTCGTTCGTTTTAGTGGCGATGATTGCGATTTTGAGTTTGGCGGCGCGCCACTTCACGCGCGTTCGCAGGTAAGGAATTTCGAGTACTCGATGTGCGCTCGCGGCGTTCGATTGACGTTGCAAGAGAGGCTTTTATGCTGAAAGAACCCAAGACTTCACAAAGCGAAGCGAATTTGCAAAATGGCCAAAGCAGCGCCGATTTGAACGGCAACGCGCCTGCGGCCTCAGTTTTATCGGCGGGCGCGCCTCGTGTTGCTTTGCCGGATGACGCGACGCCATCAACGGAGAACGCCGCAGCACCGCGTGGCGAAACCAGTTCGTATATGGCGACGCGCAGTGCAAACGGAGTTGCGGCGCCGCGCATTCAAGTGCGCACCTTGCCGCATTCTTCTCCACAAGACATCAAAGCTGCGGAAAACGCGCAGGCGAGCGCGCCGACCAAAATGGAAACGCGCGATCTGAACTTGCATTACGGCCCGAAGCACGCATTGAAAAGCATTTCGGCCAAATTGCCCGAAGGCTCGATTACCGCGCTGATCGGCCCGTCGGGTTGCGGTAAATCGACGTTTTTGCGTTGTCTCAATCGCATGAACGATCTTATCGAAGGCTGCAAAATCACTGGCGATGTTTCGCTGGACGGCGAGAACATTTATCAGCGAGGCGTCGATGTCGTCAATTTGCGCCAGCGTGTCGGCATGGTTTTTCAAAAGCCGAACCCGTTTCCGATGAGCATCTTCGACAACATCGCGTATGGCCCGCGTTTGCGCGGCATCAAAAACCGCAACACCTTGAGCGAAATCGTCGAGACGAGTTTGCAGGGTGCGGCCTTGTGGGACGAAGTCAAAGACGAATTGAAGAAAAGTGCGCTGTCGCTGTCGGGCGGACAGCAGCAACGCTTGTGCATTGCACGCGCGCTGGCGACCAAACCCGAAGTCGTTTTGATGGATGAACCAGCGTCCGCGCTCGACCCGATTTCGACGCTAAAAATCGAGGAACTGATGCGCGAATTGCGCGAACAATACACGATTGTCATCGTGACGCACAATATGCAGCAGGCCGCGCGCGTTTCCGACAGCACCGGCTTTTTCCTGATGGGCGAACTGGTCGAACTGGACGCCACGGCGCGTATCTTCACGGACCCGCAAGATAAAAGAACGGAAGATTACATCACGGGACGCTTCGGTTAAAACGTTCCGGTTGTCGATTGTTTTTCATGCGAACAGTTCCCAGGATTCGATTATAATTGCGCTGTATCTATTTTTTGCTCCCGTTCGTTTCAAAGCGCCGAGCCAAAGGAGAAACGCCATGAAGAACGTGAAGACCGCCGTTTGGAAAAGCAGCCTGACGATGGCTGTCGTCGCAACATCGTTTGGGTTGTTCGGCTTGGGCGACGCCGCGCACGCGACAGAAGTTGTCGCGCCGACATCGAGTACTCGAAACGTTGCCGTGACCGCGTTCGATGCGATGAACGCGCTGTCTACCAACGAGGCGACGTGCTATCGCCATTATTACCGCCGTATTTATTACCGCCGTGTTTATTACCGCCGTCCGCGTCATGTGCGTTATCTGGGTAGCCGCATTATGCGCTATCGTGGCCGCTTGTATCGCGTTCGCTATTATCGCCGCACACGTTATTAAAATGTAGAAAATACGATGAGCCGCGCGAAAAACGGTTCGTGCGGCTCATCGTGTGACCGTGTTGTATCAGATCGTTTTGAGTTGTTTCGAGGTCATCATGAACATTCGCCGCACATTTGAAGAACAATTGTCCGAGTTGCAAAACGATTTGCTGCGTTTGGGTCGCTTCGTTGAAGAAGCGCTGGGCAAGGCGCTGGATGCTCTGGTGCGCCAAGATTTGGCGCTGGCCAAGCAAGTCGTGGACGACGACGATTTCGCAGATGACATGAACTTCGGCATTCAAACGCGCGCCATGCAATTGTTGGCGCTGCAGCAACCGATGGCGCGCGATCTTCGCGTCGTCGGCTCGAGTTTGCGCATCGTCATCGACCTGGAGCGCATCGGCGATCACGCAGTGGACATCGCCAAAGTCGCGCGCAGCTTGGCCGGACAATCGTATTTTAAGCCATTGGTCGACATCCCGCGTCTGGGTGTGCTATCGCGCAAGATGGTGTCCGATTCGTTGCAAGCGTTTGTAGCGCATGATCTGGAGAAAGCGCTCCAAGTGGCGCGCGACGATGACGCGGTGGACGACCTTTGCGACCGCCTGCAAAACGAACTGATCGATCAAATGCGCAACGATCCGTCTCTCGTCGAGCAGGCGACGCGCTTGTTGCTGGTGGCTCGCGTCCTTGAACGCACAGCGGATCACGCGACCAATATCGCCGAACAGATTTACTATGTTGAAACCGGCGAAATGCGCCAGTTGGGACGCGTCGATAATCTCAACGAACATCATGACAGCGAAACCGTCAGCCGCGACGCCGATATTCCAGGCATTATGCCTTCGTTAAACGGCAATTCTTCGGGCGTCCAATCGCATTAAACCCAATTCGAGTACTCGATTCGGCAAAGACCGGCTTCCCCAAGCTGGTCTTTTTGCGTTGTGATTGACCTTTTCCATGGCGCGCCTGTTATCATGGAAATGGAGTATTTGACGAGGCACAAGAATCGTCTGGTGAAGTTCAACGCGCCACCAGAACCCCAAACGTGAGTGAGGGGCTAACGCATCAGCAACTCAGCAAATAACGACGAGCCAGGTAGATGAGAAGCGGATGTAACGGCAACTTAGCCCCTCACTCACGTTCGGGGTTCTGGTGGCTTTCTTTTGCTAACTGTTACAAGATATTTCACCGGTCGTTAGTGCTCGATACTTCCAATTTCAAGGAAAAAATTATGTTTCGACGCGTTGTTTCCGGCTTGGCTTTGAGCCTCGCTTTAACAAGCCTTTTTGGTGCTCAACCGTTGCGCGCGCAGGAAATTTCGCCGCGCAGTATGGAATTGGCGCTGGCTGTACCGCCGCGCGGCGAGGCCGCGACACGTTTGGCGGAACGTTTACGCACATGGTTTGGCGCCGATGAACTGAAAGCGGGCGCCAAACCCAAAACGCAGGAAACCGATGTCGTGTGGGCGATAGAAACCACTGCGCAAAACGTCAGCGTTGTTTCGCAAACCAGCGATTTTCGCTTGCCTTTGGTTCGATTGGGCGACACAAACGTGTGGGCGGCGGCGAAAACTTTGCCCGAAGGAACCGGAATGCGCTGGAATTACGATGTGGATGGTCGGTCAGTCGGCGGCAACTTTTTCGAGGTTTACACGACGCCGCGCGAAGCGACTGATTTAGGCGCGCCTCAAGGAAAGCTTACGGAAATGCCAGTGTGGACAAGCACGATTTTCCCGGGCGTGACGCGCCATTGGTGGGTTTATGTTCCGTCGCAATATCAGAAAAGCAAACCTGCTTGCGTGATGATTTTTCAGGATGGCGGCGGCTACCGCGATTATGTGCCGCGCGTCTTCGATAACCTGATTGCGAGCGGTCAAATGCCTGTCACGGTCGGCGTATTCCTTGATCCGGGCGTTCGTCCCGATGGCAGCAGCGAGCGCAGTTTTGAATACGACACCTTATCCGACCAATATGCGCGGTTTTTGCTGCAAGAAATTCTGCCCGAAGTCGAAAAGACGACGCCTCTCAAGCACGATGCAGCCAGTCGCGCCATTGCCGGATTGAGCAGCGGCGGCATTTGCGCTTTCACCGCCGCGTGGCAACGACCGGACGAATTCGGCAAAGTCGTGTCGTGGATCGGTTCGTTCACCAACATCGCCAGCGGCGCGACGGGACGCGAAGGCGGCCACAATTACGAAGCCCTGATTCGCAAAACGCCGATGAAACCGATTCGCGTGTTCTTGCAGGACGGCGCCAACGATTTGGATAACGACAACGGAAACTGGCCGCTCGCCAATCAGCAAATGGCGAAAGCTCTGGCTTTCAAAGGCTACGATTACAAATTCATTTTTGGCCAAGGAACGCACAGTCCGGCGCACGGTCGCTCAATTTTCCCCGACGCACTGCGCTGGCTGTGGCGCGATTATCCCAAATCGTAATTTATTGGGGCATTTGAGAATGAACATCCAGAACCCCAAGCATAAGCGCGGGACTGAAGTGACAGTTATTGCAGCCCTGCGCTTATGCTTGAATGCGCTACGATCTGGACGAAACAGTGCATCGAGTACTCGATAGTTGAAAAGCCAAGCTGATGATGAAAGAAGTCGGCTCTCTCGCTTACTCTTCTACAGGCAAAGGCTTGATTTCGTTGGTTTTGTTATCTTTCTTGTCTAATTTATAGTAAATCCCTTCGGCCCAGTATTCGACCGAGCGATGACGAATCTGCCAATCGTACTCACGAGAGCACTTGTCGTTAATTTGCTTGGCAAAATATGCAACGCGATGCAAAGCCTCCGACTCGCTGATGCCATAAGATGCGACCATGAAAGACACCATCTGCAGATAATACTGCCGCAGTTCCAAGTCCGCCACAAAGTCAAGGTTTTTCATCATTATTTAACCACCGATTTGTCGAGAATTTCGATTCCTGTTGATGACGTGACTTTCTATTGAGTCTCGTTCTCCATCGCTTTGATTTTGTCTTCCATTTTTCACCTGTTGCAATGCAACCTGTTGTAGATTAACGACAAAGCGCATCGAGTTTCGAGTACTCGATGCGCTTTGTTATCTCTACAACACTTTTAGCCGACGAAAGTGTCTTCGCCTGAATCTTCGAGAAGAAACTGCGAGTGAACTTCGCGCACGCCTTTGACAGCGCGAACGATAGTTCCGATTTGCGTTTTCAAGGCTTCGTCCATCATCGGGCCGCGCAACGTGACGACGCCGTCCACGCAATCGACGTTGATGCGCTCCAGGTTGCGCGTCGCTTCGGCTTCGCCCAGAGCGGTGCGCACGCGGTCGGCGATTGTCACGTCGTCCGCGAAGTCTTCGGCTTTGGCGTTTTGCGCTTCGTGCAGTTTGCCTTCGGCGCGGTTGCGTAGATCGGCGGCTTTGCGCGTGGCTTCCTCGCGCAGTTTGGCGGCGCTGCCACCGGCTTGACGCAGTTTGTCTTTGGCCAGTGCGCGCGAACGTCGTCCTTCGTTGGGCGCCAAGAACAGCATCAAAGCGGCGCCAATTAGCGCGCCAACCGCAATCCACAACCATTTGGAAGTTTCGTCTTCGACGTGAATTTGTGGCGCGTGACGAACCGCCTCTTTCCCGGAATCCACGATTTCTTCGCTACGTTTGTCCAGATCGCGGCGCTTGCTGTCGGCTTGCTTGCGACCTTTCTTCCCGTGTTTTTGCGCTTGTTCACTCGCCTCGCGCGCTGTTTTTCGTGCTTTACCGACGGAATCTTGCGCCGTCTTCGTGGCATCTACGGTAGCGCCTTGCGCTTGCTCGCCTTTGTCTGTGAAATAACCCGTCAGCGAATCGCGCCACGATTGGGCGGCTTCATTTCCAGTACTCGAAAGTTCGGCGATTTTGCGCTGTGCCGTCTCAGACGTTTGCCTGGCTTGTTCGCGCGCGATTTGTGCGGCGTTGGCGGCGGCTTCCTGCGCGTCGTGTGCTGCGCGTTCGGCGTGTTTGCGCGCTTTTTTCGTCGCGTATTCTTTCCATTCCGCGAGAGCAGCGGCGGCGAGAGCGGCGAGTTCCGTTGCTTGGTCGCGCGCGGCCTGCAACTTTTCGTTGGCCGCTTGCGCCGATTGAGCGGCAACATCTGGCGCGGCGTTCCACTGCGACTGAGCTTGGCGGCGCGCGGCTTTGGCGCTTTTGCCTGCTTTGGCAGCTAAATCAGCAGCATGTTCCTGAGCGTTTTTCGCTGCACTGTGGGCGAATTCTCCAGCGCTTTGAGCTGCCGATTGCGCTGTGCTTTGCGCGGCGTCTTGCAAGGTGGGCGCTTTGTCGTGCCAGACATCTTTGGCCGCTGCGAGTTTGGCCGCCGCGATTCCCACGGCGCCAGTTGCCACGCCAGATGCCAAATCTTTGGCCTGCGAAGCAGTCGCGGAAAGTGTTGAAGCTGCACCGGACGAAGCGTGGCTCAAGGTTTCCACAGCGTTTTTGCGTGTATGTTTCAAGCTGTCTGCCACTTGATCAACGGGCAACGCGGCGAATTTGCCTTGCGCGCCCGCGACAGCACCGGAAAACAAATCGGCGACGGTGTCCTGCAAGACTTCGAGTTTGGTTTTACGTTTGCGAAACGGCCAGATTGGAAAAGCCATACAAAGCTCCTTGTGCGGCTGAATTTGTGAAGCTGAATGAGAAAACGATGATCGACAGCACGTTAAGCGGCAACAGCGGGCGTCTCCATGATGCAAGTCGCGCGCCGCCCTGCTATCCTTTGATGCATCCAAAACTGCGAATCGAGTACTCGATTCCCCCAACTGAAGGAGAAGTTTGTGGCACTTTCAACATCCGATTTCAAGACCGGCCTGACCATTGAATACGAAGGAAACGTTTATCAAATCGTCGATTTTCAGCACGTCAAACCTGGCAAGGGTGGCGCTTTTGTGCGCTCGCACATCCGCAACCTGAAGACTGGCAACACGGTCGAAAAAACCTGGCGCGCCGGTGACAAAATGGATCAGGCGATTGTCGAGCGCCGCAACGTCGAATACTTGTACCGCGACGGCGATGACCTGGTTTTTATGGACATGAGCGACTTTGAAAACCTGACGCTTCCGGCCAAACAAGCGGGCGCCGCCGTCAATTTCCTGAAAGACAACACCACAGTTCAACTGGTGCAGTGGAAAGAGCAACTCCTCAACATCGAGCTGCCGACGACGATGGAGTTCCTCATCACTCAGGCTGATCCGGGCGAGCGCGGCAACACGGCGCAGGGCGGCTCGAAAAGCGCAACGCTCGAAACTGGCGCCGTCGTGTCGGTGCCGATGTTCGTCAACGAAGGCGAAACTATTCGCGTCCGCATTTCCCAGGACACGCAAACCGGACAGTATACCGGACAATATAGCGAACGCGTCAAGTAACCGCAGGCATGAGGTGAAAGGGCTGAGGAACGAGAGTTCTTTCAGTTCTTTCACATCACACCTTTCCCTTTCTCATGGTTGAACGCAACGAACTAATTACGGTTTGTCGGCAGGTCGGCGGCATGATGGAAGCCGGCGTCGATATTTTGCGCATCACGCGCGTCTTGCGAGCGCAAACCGAAAACCCGCGCTTGTTACAGCTTTACGACGCGCTCGACCACGACATGACGATGGGGCACGGTTTGGCGGACGCGATGTCGCACGCGCCGGATGTGTTTTCGCCCTTCATGGTTTTGATGGTGCAGCAGGGCGAAGCGCGCAACGATCTCGCGGGTTCCTTTTTCAAAATCGCCGATTACATCCAGAAAGATGGCGAACTGGCGCAGGAATCTTCCAGCCGCGATGCTTCTCAAGCTTCTTCGTCGCAACCTCAAGGCGAGGCGGAAAGCGCCAGCGATTTGCTCGCCAATCGAGTACTCGATTCCCGCATGAATGCGCCGACCGCGCCGCTCACCGTCATTGCATTGGATGGCCTGATTGATCGTTTGCAGACTTTCGCCTTGCGCGCTTTAACGGTAATTTCCGGTTTGTTGTTATCGTTGGCAGGCGTCTGGTGGAGCGTCGAAATGGGTTGGCTGGAGCGGCGCTGGTCTTATCCGACGGCGTTCAGCGTGGCCGCGATTTTTATGGGTTCATCCGGCATTTTGATTCAGCGACGCATCAAATCTGAACGACGCCGCGAAGCGCGTTGCTCGTTTTGTGGTCGCCCGGGCACCGAAGGCGACGAATTGCAACGCGCGCCGCGTTTCGCCGGAGCCGCCATTTGCAGCCGTTGCGCCAGCATCGCCGCCAGGCAACACGGTAAACCAGAAAACAGTCAGCGCACGCAAACACCAGGTGATCAAACACCAGGTGATCAAACACCAGGTGATCAAACACCAGGTGATCAAACGCCAAACGATGAACCTCGTCCCGAGTCGCCGAATGATGCGCCACGTTCTTCACCAAAGGCGAAAAATCATTCCGTTTCAACATCTGGTTCAACAATTGGAGCCACCAATAACGAAACAACTGCGACACAGGATTCTTTGCTCGGAGACAAGCTTAATGTTGGCAGCAAACCCGCTCGAGAAAACGAAAGTTCATTTGCGAACGTTCCGGACGGCGAATTACATAATTCGAGTACTCGAAATCAAGCGCGGCGCGAGGTTTCGTCCAACAAAACCAATCAGAAAATAGCAGTCGAGGAAGCATCCGCAGAAGCATCCGCAGAAGCGTCCAATGAAGGCGAAGAAGACTTTGAATGAACGCTCGTGACTTGGTGAACTGAAGCGAGGGAAAGTTCTTCCACAATTTATTTCCCTTGCTAACGTTTCAGGTTCGCAAATCACATCATTTTGAGTCACTCTAAGTGCGAGAAAAGGAACCGACCATGCGCGTTTTGATTGTCGAAGATAACACGGAACTGCGCGATTTTTTTTGTTTGAGCTTAAACGAAGTGGAGATTGACGCGGTTGGCGTCGCGGGAACCAGCGGCACAGACGAATTGGTGAAACGCGTCGAAGACGAAGATTTTGACGTCATTGTCATTGATTCCGTGCTGGGTGCGAGCGATGGCATCGCGCTCACACAACGTTTCCGCAGCGGCGGCAAAGGTCGCGCCATTCCCATCGTCTTGATGTCGGCCATTGGAACGAGCTTGGCACGCCGCATGGCTGCAAGCGCCGGTTGCAGCGAGTTTCTGGTCAAGCCTTTTTCCTTGTCGCGCCTGATCGAAGTTCTACGCAAAGTGGCGTAAAAACTGTTTGAAACCATAAAACCGCCGCTTTTGAGACGGCGGTTTTCTTTTGTATGCGGGTGACAAAGTGCTTTTCGATTCGGTATTATTGGCCGCCGTCGCCAGCGAAATACGCGCCCTGCGCGATGCGACTTTGCGCGACATCTGGCAAAGCGAAAACCAAAACGGCGAAGACGGGCGCGCTGTTTATCTTCAATTCCGCGAAGCAACGCTGCTAATTGATACGCACCCGCAACGCGCGCGCTTGCATTTCCTGTCGAAAGTTCCGCAATCGAGTACTCGAAGCGCGTCTTCGTCGCCCGTTGCGACTTTGCCGGTTGCGCCTTCAACGTTCACGCAAACGCTGCGTAAAGCTTTGCGCGGCGCGCGACTCGTTCAAATCGTGCAGCCCAATTTTGACCGCGTTCTGCGACTGGTTTTTCAATCGCGCAACGATGTCGGCGAAGATGTGTCGCACACACTCGTCGCCGAATTGATGGAGCGTCGCTCGAACCTGATTTTGCTCGATTCCGACGACATCATCATCGACGCCTTAAAACGATTGCCGCCGTTTCTCAACCGCGCGCGCACCATTTTGCCGCATCATAAATACGAACTTCCGCCATCAAATCAGGAAAACCCGTTGCTCGTCACCGATTGGCACAATCGAGTACTCGAAGCGTGGCAAAACGCATCTCAACAAAACGCATCTCAACAAAACGCAGATTGGGAATGGCTGCCGTGGCTGCGCACCCATTTCACTGGCGTTTCGCCGCTGGTCGCGCGCGCCCTTCAAATGCAGTTGAACGAGCAAGCACGAACTGAAGGTTTTGCGCAGGTTTTCGAGAAGTTTTGGAAACGCGCTTACGACGTGGCGCGCGGAAATTTCTCGTCAGTTCTCTGTGGCACTCAGCCGTATCCGTTCGCTTTGAACGACGCGTGCCAGGCACGTCAACAAACCTTGAGCGAGTTGATCGAAGAATTCGCGCAACGCGAAGAAGACACGCAAGACTTGACCAACGAGCGCACAAAGTTGCTGTCGCATCTGGCGAAACGCTTGAAAATCAACGCGGCGCAACGTGACGATGTCGCCAAATCGAAGCGTCATGCGCAGGACGCGGAACGTTTCAAAACGACCGGAAACTTGATGCTGACGCACATCGCCGCAGTCGAAAACGCTTTGAATAATGGACGCAAATCGCTGGAATTGATGGACGAAGATGGCACGGTTTACATTGCCGATCTCGAACCGGATTGGAACGCTGCGGACAACGCGCAGCGTTTTTTCAATCGTTATCGCCGCGCCGTGAAACTGGAAGGCAAAGCGCCCGAACGCGAACGAACGCTCGAAATCGAGCAATCTCAACTGGAAAATTGGTGCGCGCAAGTGCAAAGTGCGACGACAACCCAAGAACTGCAAGAGATCGCGCGCGATTGTGGTTTCGAGCAGAACAACGCGACGAAAACAATTTCGCGTACCAAACAACAGGAAGAATCGGCGCGCCCCGAAAGCAAATTGCGCCAGCGTGACATCGAAGGTTGGCGCGTTTGGATGGGACGCAGCGCACTGGAAAACCAGGTTTTGCTGTCGAAAGTCGCGCGGCCTTCGGACATCTGGATGCACGTCCGCGATGCGCCGTCGGCTCATGTTCTGATTAAGAATCAGAAAGGCAAAGAACCGCCGATTCGAGTACTCGAAGACGCCGCGCGCTGGCTGGCGAACGTGTCGCGCAAAGGCAAAAGCGACGAGACGCTGGAGATTATCTACACGCCGGCCAAATGGGTGCGCGCCGTGAAAGGCTCGCCGGGCCGCGTCACGCTGGGACGCTTTCAAACGCTTTTGATTACGACTTGAACTGAACAAAATGAAAATCAAAGACGTAGATTGCGTTGAGCTTATTGATTACTTGGTACCAGGAGTTACGTATGGCTTACGTCAAATTTCACAACGAAGTTTGTGAGCAGATTCCAAACGGTTGGACGCTGTGTTTTCAACGTTGTACTTACCATTTAGACGATGACACAACAGAAGAAGGTTATCGATTTATTTGGCGCCGTCCAGGCGGCACGTTGCAAGCAGCGCGGGGACAAGCGCGCATTCCAAATGCGGCAATTATGCAACGTCTAACCAATGCAGCTAAAGATGCCGGCTGGCTTGTGTAAAACAGACACGCAACTTGACCATTCCGCCAACTCTTTTTTGATGCTCGCCATTGACAACTTCCGCAGCGCGTTGTATATTGGCCATCCTCTGCCGAACAATGCGGTAAGCCAAATCATGCGACATTTTTCTTTCGACAACTTGAACCTTCAGAACGCTGCGACAATTTTCGCGGTGCGCTTTGTCGCGTCCCCGGTGTCGCTGCGAAATAACGGAACGAATCCAGGATCGAATCTCGATAATATTTTAGATGGCGTTTTTGAAAGAACGAACCTTGCGTTCAGGTGATTTCTCACTTTCTTTCAAGCCCGCCGTCGAGATGTTTTCGATGGCGGGCTTTTTGTTTTTGCCCGACTTTTTGCGAGGTAGCTCAGTGGTAGAGCCGCCGCCTGTTAAGCGGAAGATCGCGGGTTCGAATCCCGCCCTCGCAGTTTCAATGTCGTAGGGGCGACCCGCTGGGTCGTCCTTTGTTTCACGCCGCGATTGGGGCGACTCACAATTCATTCCACGCCGCGATTTGGGCGACTCAGCGAGTCGCCCCTACGGAAAATTATGCTTCTCACACTTTCCAGTACTCGATTTGACGACCGACATCCGGCGCGCGACTTTGGTTTTCTGCTGCACAAAAACCCCGAGCGTGCGCAAACCTTCGACTTGTCGTTTGGGCAGGCGCACGTTTTTTATCCGCAGGCCGATGATGAGCGTTGCACTTGCGCGATGCTGCTCGACATCGACACCGTGCGGTTGGTGCGCAAACGCGACGGTCAAACGATGGATCAATACGTCAACGACCGTCCTTATGTCGCCAGTTCGTTTCTCAGCGTCGCCATCGCGCAGGTTTTCCGTGACGCGTTAAGCGGAAAAAGCCGCGAGCGCGCTGAACTGGTAAATGAAAAATGGCCGTTTCAAATGTCGTTGCCAGTTGTTCCCTCGCGCGGTGGCGAAGAACTTTTGCGCCGTCTTTTTGAGCCTTTCGAGTACTCGATTACAGTCAAGCAGTTGCCGTTGGACGAACGCTTTTCGCAATGGGGCGAAAGCTCGTATTTCTCGCTCGACTTGAACGGAACGGTTCGATTGCGCGATTTGCTGTCGCACCTTTACGTGCTTTTGCCGGTTTTAGACGACGACAAACATTACTGGGTCGGCGACGATGAAGTGCAAAAACTGCTGGAGCGCGGCGAAGGTTGGTTGCGCGAACATCCGGCGCGCGACCTTATTGTTGATCGTTATTTGCGCCGTCGTCGTGTTTTGACGCGCGCCGCATTTGAACAATTGACGCGCGATGAAATTGTGGAAGAAAATGAGCCAGCCGAATCAACGGACGACAACGGATCGAACGAGCAAGCAGCGACAAACGAGCAAGCAAAAGAAGCGGTCGAAAAGCCGCTGGGTTTGCATGAGCAACGTTTGCAGGCTGTGACGAACGAATTGAAAGCGTCAGGCGCACATCGCGTACTCGATCTGGGTTGCGGTGAAGGCAAATTGTTGCGCCATTTGATGAAGGAAAAGCAGTTCGCGGAAATTGTTGGCATGGACGTTTCGCATCGCGCTTTGGAAGTCACGCGCGACAAACTGCGCTTCGACCGAATGCCGCCGATGCAACAAAAGCGAATTTCTTTGATGCAAGGTTCTTTGACTTATCGTGATGCGCGTTTGGAAGGTTTCGATGCGGCAGCCGTTGTCGAAGTCGTGGAACATTTAGAGCCAAGTCGTTTGGCCGCTTTCGAGCGCGTTTTGTGGGAGTTCGCGCGCCCGCAAACTGTTGTTTTGACGACGCCCAACCGCGATTACAATGCGCACTGGGAAACGCTTCCCAGTGGACAAATGCGCCACAAAGACCATCGTTTCGAGTGGTCGCGCGACGAGTTTCAAACTTGGGCACAAAGTGTCGCGCAACGTTTCGGCTACAGCGTGCGCTTGGAATCGATTGGTGAAGTAGACGGCAATTTGGGTTCGCCTTCGCAAATGGCGGTTTTTACACGTGAGGAAAATGATGCAATCGTTTGAGGAAAAACAGAAGGCGCTGCAAACGGCAATTGAAAAGTTATACGATGCGTTTTCTTCGTATCCGTTGCGCGCACCTGTTGAAAGCTGCCCGTGTTGCGTGACGAGCGAAGACAAAAAACGCTTGGTTTCCAAGCCGTTGCGCCAATTGGAAGAAGACGATTTGAGGCGTTACTCAACAAAAGCCATGACGACTTGGGGCGATAAAAACGACTTCAAGCATTTTCTGCCGCGTATTTTGGACTTGTTAGCAACAGGACATCTTTTAGGATCTGGCGCTGATTTTTTACCAAACAAGTTGAACTACGCCGAATGGCAAATGTGGCCCGAAGACGAGAAAAATGCTATTCAAGGGTTCTTGCTGGCGTTGTGGAACTTTGTTTTGGACGGCGGCAGAACGGGCGATGTCGCTGACAACTGGATTGATAGTATTTCTCAAGTTGTGAGTGATTTGGCGCCCTTTCTTCAGGCTTGGGAGCAAAACAATTCGGCTGAAGCCTATGATCTTTTGCTGGATTTCTGCGCCGGTTATGATATGTCGCCAAGGGCGTCGCAAGTGCAAAGTTGGATGAAGAGCGACCAACTTTTGCAACTTTTCGAGAAGCGATTTGATGAAGCCGAAAACGAAGAACAATCGGATGTCTTCGCGCAAATTGTGGATGCTCTAACGAACTTTCGCTATATCGCGCAAGTAAAGGAAAACCATGACGCACACCGTTCATATTGAGGATCGAGTACTCGAAACCTTGCGCGCTGAAGTGCAATCGCAGCCGCATCGCTTGCTGTTCGTGACAATCAGCGGCGCGCACGCCTATGGTTTTCCGTCGCCTGATTCCGACTTCGATTTGCGTGGTGCACACGTTTTTCCGCTGCAACAAATCGTCGGCTTGAATACGCCGCGCGAAACGCTGGAAATCTCGCGCGAACGCGACGGCGAGCACATGGATTTGGTGACGCACGACGTTCATAAATACTTTCGCCTGCTGCTCAAACACAGCGGTTACGTGCTGGAACAAATCGTCTCGCCGCTGATAATTGTGTCCAGTCCCGAACATGAGGAACTGATCGACATTGCGCGGCGCAGCGTGGCGAAGTTGCACGCCAAGCATTATTTCGGTTTCGCGCACAATCAGTGGAAGATGTTCGAGCGCAAAACGCCGCATCGCGTCAAGCCACTGCTTTATATTTATCGCGTTTTGCTTTCCGGCATTCACTTGATGAAAAGCGGCGAAATCGAAACCAATTTGCTGGTTTTGAACGACGAATTTGGTTCCTCACAAGTGCGCGATTTGATCGCGCTCAAAACCGCCGAAAGCGAAGTCACGCATTTGCCGAACCCCGATTTGTCGTTTTATCGCGCGGAATATGAGCGTTTGCAAAACACCTTGCGCGAAGCCGAATCGAGTACTCGATTGCCGCCAACGTGCGACATCCGCGACGAACTAAACGATTTACTGCTGCGCTTGCGCCTGAATTAACGAACCCAGAGCGTAAGCGACGGGTGTTGCGTAAGAATTACATCGAATTCTTACGCAACACCCGTCGCTTACGCTCTGGGTTCGTTGAAGAACCATGAAAATTACCCTTCCCGAATTGTCGTTTGTTGTGCTCATTGGCGCGTCCGGCGCGGGCAAATCGAGCTTTGCGCGCCAGCATTTTCTGCCAACTGAAACGCTGTCGTCCGATTTTTGTCGCGGCCTGGTTTCGGACGATGAAAACAGTCTGGAGGCGACCAACGACGCGTTTGAAACCTTGCATTACATCGCGGCCAAGCGTTTAAGTCGCGGGCTTTTGACGGTTGTCGATGCGACCAACGTGCAAGCTGAATCGCGGGCGCCTTTGGTGGCCTTGGCGAAGAAGTTTCATGTTTTGCCGTGCGCGATTGTCCTGAATATGCCGGAAGAAGTTTGCATCGAGCGCAACCAATCGCGCTCTGATCGCAACTTTGGGCCGCATGTTGTGCGCAATCATGCGCGCGCTTTGCGACGTTCTTTGCGCGGCTTGAAGCGCGAAGGCTTTCGTCACATCTTCATTTTGAACTCGCTCGAAGAAATCGAAAACGCGACTATTGAGCGTCAGCCTTTGTGGAACAACAAGCGCGATCAACACGGCCCATTCGACATCATCGGCGATGTTCACGGTTGTGGCGATGAACTGGAAACGCTACTTCGAGTACTCGATTACGAAAACAGCGACGGTGTGTGGAAACATCCGCAACGTCGCGCCATTTTCGTCGGCGATTTGGTGGATCGCGGGCCGCGCGTCGTCGATGTCTTGAACATCGTAATAGAAATGTGCGCGGCTGGAAATGCTTTGTGTGTTCCGGGCAATCACGATAAAAAGCTGCTGGAAAAACTCAACGGCAAAAACGTGAAAGTCGCGCACGGTCTGGCTGAAACATTGGCGCAAATCGAAGATCAAAGCGACGAATGGAAAGCGCGCACTAAGAAGTTTTTGGACGCTTTGGTCAGTCATTACGTGTTCGATGATGGCAATTTGGTTGTCGCGCACGCGGGCATGAAAGCCGAAATGCAAGGTCGCGGTTCGGGCGCGGTGCGTTCGTTCGCACTTTACGGCGAAACGACGGGCGAAACCGACGAGTTCGGCTTGCCGGTTCGTTATCCATGGGCGAAAGAATATCGCGGCAGTGCGACGGTGGTTTACGGTCACACGCCCGTTCCCGAACCGGAATGGCTCAACAACACCATCAACATCGATACGGGCTGCGTTTTCGGCGGCAAATTGGCGGCACTTCGCTATCCCGAACGCGAAATCGTATCAGTGCAAGCCGAACGTGTTTATGCGGAACCGGCGCGACCATTTTTAGACGAATCGAGTACTCGAAATGCGCAACACGAGCACGACGATGTTTTAGATTTGGCCGATGTCACGGGAAAACGCATCGTTCACACGCGTTTGGTGCCCAGCGTGACGATCCGCGAAGAAAACTCGATTGCCGCTTTGGAAGTGATGAGCCGTTTCGCGGCTGACCCGAAATGGCTGATTTATTTGCCGCCCACCATGTCGCCCAGCGAAACCAGCAAGCGCGATGGTTTTCTCGAATATCCCTCTGAAGCGTTTGGTTATTTCGCGTCTCAAGGCGTTGAAAAAGTCGTCTGCGAAGAAAAGCACATGGGTTCGCGCGCGGTTGTCGTCGTGTGCCGCGATGAAGAAGTCGCGCGCCGTCGTTTCGGCGTCACAAATGGCGAAAGTGGCATCATCACGACGCGCACCGGACGCAAGTTTTTCAACGACCAAACGTTGGAAAACGCGCTGCTGCAACGTGTTCGTCAGGGCATTGGCCGCGCCGGTTTGTGGGATAGTTTGCAAACCGATTGGCTTTGTCTCGACTGCGAATTGATGCCGTGGTCGGCTAAAGCGCAGGAATTATTGCAGCGCCAATACGCGCCCGTTGGAACCGCTGCTACGCATTCGTTGCAAGCCGCCGTTCGAGTACTCGATGTAGCCGCCGCCAACGGTTTGGACGTCTCAACGTTGCGCCAAAGTCTTCACGAGCGCGAGCAAATGGCGCACGATTATGTGGCGGCTTATCAGCGCTATTGCTGGGATGTGCAAAGCATCGAAGATTACAAACTGGCGCCGTTTCATTTGCTGGCGAGCGAAGGACAGGTTCACACAGACAAAAATCACGTCTGGCACATGGAAACCTTGAAAACGTTGTGCGAAGGCGACGATATTTTGCTGCAAACGCCGTATCGAGTACTCGAATTGAACGACGCAGAACAAGTCGAAAGCGCGATTGCATGGTGGGAAGAACTAACGGGCAAAGGCGGCGAAGGCATGGTCGTCAAGCCTTTGGGTTTTGTGGTGCGCGGCGAAAAAGGCTTGGTTCAACCAGCGGTGAAATGTCGTGGGCGCGAATATTTGCGCATCATTTACGGCTTGGATTACACACGCCAAGAAAACCTAAGTCGCTTGCGCTCACGCGGTCTGGGAGCCAAACGTTCGTTGGCTGTGCGCGAGTTTGCGCTGGGAATCGAAGCGTTGGAACGTTTCGTGGCGAAAGAGCCGTTGCGCCGCGTTCACGAATGTGTCTTCGGCGTGCTGGCGATGGAAAGCGAGCCAGTCGATCCGCGCTTGTGAAGTTAATAGCCACAAAGAGCACAAAGGACACAAAGAAAAAGAAACGCTTGTTGAGCAATCTCCCATTTTTCTTTGTGTCCTTTGTGCTCTTTGTGGCTATTGAAGCGACTATATAGAAGATCAGCTTGACGACTTGGCCGCACGCTCAATCGCCTGCGCGTGACCGGGCAACTCTTCCAGGTTCGCCAACAAACTTAAATCGTTGCTTAAACTCGCAATGGATTCGCGCGAGGCAGCGATAAGCGAAGTGCGCTTGAGAAAGGTTTCGACTCCGACGCCATGCGCGAAACGGGCGGTCGTTCCAGTCGGCAAAGTGTGCGACGGCCCAGCGATATAATCGCCCAAGGGAACTGGCGTGTTGAGGAAAATCGCGCCTGCGTGACGTATTCGAGTACTCAATGCGAGCGCGTCGCGGCTCCAGATTTCGACGTGTTCGGCTGCCGCAAGATTGCAAAGTTCGGCTGCTTCGTCCAAAGTCTCGACGCGCAAAATCAAAGCGTTTTGCAACGATTCGCGCAAAATCTCGCGGCGCGGGTTCGCTGCGATTTGCGATTCGACTTCGCTCATCACAGCCGCGCACAAGATCGGCGAAGTGCAGACTAAACACACGAACGAATCGTTGCCATGTTCGGCCTGCGCGATCAAATCCGCCGCGATTTGTGGCGCTAAACGATGCGCCGTTTCACTTTCTTCGCCGCCTTGTTCGGGCGAAGTGTCGGCCAAAACAACGACTTCGCTCGGCCCGTAAAGCCCATCAATGCCGACTTCGCCATACAGGTATTTTTTTGCCAGCGTCACGTAAATGCTGCCTGGCCCAACGATTTTATCGACTTTGCGGACGGTTTTCGTGCCCAGCGCCAAGGCTGCCATCGCGCCTGCGCCGCCAATTTTATAGATTTCTGTGATGCCTGCGACGCGCGCGGCGGCTAAAATCGTCGGGTTGCAGTTGCCATCTTTTCCCGACGGTGAAGCCAGCACAACTTCGGGCACGCCAGCGACTTGCGCGGGAATCGCCAGCATCAAAACCGTCGAAGGATAAGCGGCGCGACCGTTGGGCGCATACATTCCGACGCGATCAAGCGGCGTATAGCGTTGTCCCAAAAACAAGCCGTCCGGCGACGACATGATCCAATCGCCGACGGGTTGCTTTCCATGAAAGGCGCGAATGTTCTGCGCGGCGCGTTGGAGCGCGCGTTTGGCTTCGTCCGGCGTTTGCGCCCACGCATCGTCGATTTCTGCGGGCGCAACGCGCAATTGTTCGAGCGTCAAATTGGGGCAAGAAAACTGGCGCTCGAAACGCAAAAGCGCGTCGTCACCGTCTTGTCGCACGGCTTCGCAAATGTCGCGCACGACGGTTTCAATTTCAGGTTGAGATGAAAACGCGCGGCTTATGTTGGATGCTGTTAAAGCCTCGCGCGCGGCTGAGAATCCTTCGATGAGTTGCATGAAAGAAGTGTGCCACAACAATGCGCATTCGAGTACTCGATAAAGCTGCAAACCTTTAAAGACGCAAAGAACGCAAAGATTTTTCAGGTCTTGGCGTTCTTTGCGGTTTGACGTTCTTGAAACTGTTTCCTATTTTACGAAATGGAAACGCTTCCACTGGTCAGCGAACCGCTGCGCGTGAAGTAAGGTGCAAGTTGCCCCGGCTTATACAAAGCGATGCTAAAGGTTTGCGCGCTGTTGTCGATAGTGACGACAAAGGTGCCTGGCGCATAACCTTTGCCACGCGAGAACGTGCCGCTAAACGTTGCGGTGCTGCCGCTGTAGGTCAATGTCGTAATTGCCGCATTGGACAAGTAAGTGCCGTTTTTGCTGGAGAAGCTGAGCGTTCCAACGGCATTGGGCGCATTAGCCGTGCTGGTGGCGTTGAAGACGAAATTGCTCTGATTGCCGCCACTGCCGATGGTTCCATCTCCCAAGACACCACGCAGGCTGAGAATAAAAATAATCGATTCTCCGTAGACGGTGCCGCTACCAGTGATCTGGCCTCTGTTATTGATGGAGTCAGCTTCCTTTAGCACCCAATTGGAGGACGGGTCGATCAAGCTGTTGAGGTCTTGTGCGATGCCGCCCGAATATACGAAAGCATGGTTACTGCTAAAGTTGCTCGAGTAAAAACTGCCGACTACGGTTCCGTTGTCATTGATGCCTAAGGCACCGCTATTGTTTTTACCAGCGGGCAGCAAGTTGCCGATGTCGGTCGCGCTTCCACCGGAATACACGAATGCGTGACCGTAGGTGCCGTTATAGAACTGTCCAACGACTTGGTTATGGTTGTTGACGCCTACTGCGTGAGCTTCCGTTGAATTGCCCAGTGCGGGATTCAGGTCGGTGACTGTTCCGTTCGAGTACAGGTAAGCATGAACCACATTGCCAGATGTGCGGTATTCGCCGACAATCGCACTGCTGTTGTTAATATTGTAAGCCCTGCTGTAAATCGTGCCGACGGGAAATGCCGGATTCAAATCTTGCACTGCGCCGCCCGAATACAGAAACGCATGATTGTCCGAGAAAGGTGGAGAATAAAAGTAACCTACGACTTGCCCGCTGTTGTTGATACTTTCAGCGTAGCTGTCGGTGGTACCCAAGGGAAAGAGCCCACTGAGGTCTTGCGCTGTGTTGCGGAATGGCGAGTAAATAAACGAATGGCTTTCATGGGCGCCATCGTAAAAATAGCCAGTAATCAGGTTGCTGTCACTCAGGTCTTGCGCATAGCTGCCGTCCGGCGGGTTGCCCAGCGCCGCGTTGAAATCATTTACCACACCGTTGTAGTAGAAAGCGTGATCAGAGTAGTCGCCAAAAGAGTCCGGATAATAATGGCCTACGACGTTCCCACTATTGTTGATACTGGTAGTGAAGTTGCTGTAAATGGAGGGCGCAATGCCGGTAATTGAGTACTGGGAGGCACGGGAAGGTGTCGCCAGTGCGCTGGTTACACCCAGGACAATCAGTGCCGCCAGCGGCGTCGCTTTGCGAAAGTGGTGAAACCTTCCAGTTCGTGCGATTGGCGCTTGCGCTTTGGTGGCAGTCGGCAACGCGAGTTCGACCGTTTGTTTGCGGAGCATTTGGATCATTTCTGTTCTCCTTATCATCGCCATTATCTTCGACCAAAGGGGACGACAAACCCGAAATCGGCATCAAATTGCCGACCGAACGAAGTTACGAAGAAAAGCAATAGTGTGATGCTGTCACGATAACATATTTTTGCCACATTTGTCATTTGACAAAAGCTTTTTGCGCAACCAAATACGGCAAGACTGTGGCTCGCAAAATTCTTCGATGCTTCGTCCGTCCGACAAGGGTGTTGCAAGGCGCGGCGGACAAGTTGTTCGAGTACTCGAATTCAAATCTCGGACTACAGAAATCGCGCCTTACAACGCGGACTACAAAAGAAGGTGGAAACGTGATAAAGTGCCTTGGCAGCGCTTCTTTGAAGTGTTTGGTGAATGGCACAGAGTTTTATGGTATCCTGTGCGTGTGCCAAAGCGAACGACCAGCCGCAGGACTTGGACGGAAGAGCAACTGCGCGAAGCCGTCAAAACCTCGCGTTCGATTCGCAAGGTGTTACAATCTTTGGGATTGCGCGCAACAGGCGGAAATTATTGTAGCATTCAATCGTGGATCAAAGAATTGAAAATTGATACATCCCATTTTCTCGGCCAAGGCTGGTGCAAGCAACCGCCCCGTTTTTCGTGGGACTTAGTCGAGATCTTAGTGGAGAATTCTCTTTACACGAACTCGGGAGCTTTGAAGCGGCGTTTGATGAAAGAAGGTGTTTTTTCGGCTCGTTGTCAGCGTTGCGGCCTGGCCGAGTGGTTGGGGCAAGCGGTTCCTTTGGAGTTAGAACATATTAATGGTGTGAGAACTGACAATCGGCGCGAGAATCTGCAACTTCTTTGTCCGAACTGTCATGCCTTTACACCGACCTATCGGAGACGTAAAAGTTCGCTCGGGTAGCCCAATGGCAGGAGGCACCGGACTTAAAATCCGTACAGTGTGGGTTCGAGTCCCATCCCGAGTATTATTTAGTTCAAGTTGCCATTGTGCCTGCGCGTGAACTCGCGGCTTGTGTGCCCTTTGGGCAGGTGCTTACGCCGCGGGTGCCCTTTGGGCGGATCGGCCTGTGCCAACGATAGAGTATTTTCAATGTCGCGTCGGCGCAGGCCGACGCTTCTTTGCGAAGCGAAGCAAAGCCCAGCCGCGAGTTCACGCGCAGGCACAATGGCAACTTGGGTTATGTATTTGTCGCACCAGTTTCGTTCGCGCATTCGATTTTCCATGACACTTCCTGCGACGCAAACTGGTTCTTCCGTGGCATGTTTCGCTTCGCCGCCGATTACTCTCCATCCCATTACTCAAATGCCGATCTTGTTGGCTTCCGCTTCGCCGCGCCGCGCGCAAATTTTGCAAACCCTGGGCATTCCTTTTCGCATCGTCGAAAGCGCCTTTCAGGAAGCGCCGCCGCGACCCGAAGATCACGCGCATCCGGTTCGTTTTGTCGAAAGCCTAGCACGACAAAAAGCGCGCGGCTGCGGCGACCAAAACCCGCGCGCTCTGGTTCTGACAGCGGATACAATTGTGTGGCACGACGGCGAAATCTTGGGCAAGCCGCAAGATGAAGACGATGCGTTTGCGACTTTGCAACGATTGCGCAACAGTGAACATCAGGTTTTGACCGGCGTTTGTCTGCGTCACGCCAACGCAAACGAAGAGTTCGAGTACTCGATAGCGCACGAAACGACGCGCGTGCGTTTCCGCGATGTCAGCGACAATTGGATTCGGGCTTATGTCCAAACTGGCGAACCGATGGACAAAGCCGGAAGTTATGGCGCGCAAGGCAAAGGCGCGATTTTGGTCGAGCGCATCGAAGGCGATTTCTGGAACGTCGTCGGGTTGCCGTTAAGACCTTTGCGCGAACTGTTAGAAAACGCGGGCGCAGCAATTGAAAATTTTTGGCAGCCCAACGAACCCGAAGCGTAAGCGACGGGGTGAAATGATATTTACATCGAACAATTACGCTCAGCCCGTCGCTGACGCTCAGGGTTCGTTGATTTTTAACAATCGAGTACTCGATGTTCGGTCTTTTAGTCAGGTTGGAGAAATTTTGTTCAAGCAGTTATTTGGTCGTTTTTCGCAGGACATGGGCATCGACTTGGGCACGGCGAACACGCTGGTTCATGTGCGCGGTCGCGGCATCGTGTTGCGCGAGCCAAGCGTTGTCGCCATGAACCGCGAAACGCATCGCGTCGAAGCCGTCGGCGAAGCGGCCAAGCAAATGGTCGGACGCACGCCTTCTCATATCGTGGCGATTCGGCCTTTGCGCGACGGCGTGATTTCGGATTTTGAAATCACCGAAAAGATGCTGAAGCATTTCATCCTTGCGGTGCATGGAGGCCGCTCCTTCGCTCGACCGCGCGTCATGGTCGGCATTCCCAGTGGCATCACCGAAGTCGAAAAGCGCGCCGTCATCGAAGCCGCCATGAAAGCCGGAGCACGCGATGCCAGGACAATTGAAGAACCGATGGCCGCGGCGATTGGCGCTGGGCTTCCCGTCAGTGAACCGACAGGCTCGATGATTGTCGACATTGGCGGCGGCACGACTGAAGTCGCGGTGATTTCGCTGGGCGGCATCGTGACATCACGGTCTCTGCGCATCGCGGGCGACGAAATTGACGAAGCGATCATCGCGTATGTGCGGCGCAGCTTCAATATGCTGATTGGCGAGCGCACGGCGGAAACTTTGAAAATGGAAATCGGCTCGGCGTTTCCCTTGCGCGAAGAAGTGAAATGGGAAATTCGCGGGCGCGATTTAGTCAACGGCTTGCCGCGCAGCATTTGCATCAATTCTGCGGAACTGCGCGAAGCGATTAAAGAGCCGGTCTGGGAAATCGTTGAAACCGTCAAAACCACGCTCGAGCAAAGTCCGCCCGAACTGTCGTCCGATATTATGGAGCGCGGCATTGTGCTCGCGGGCGGCGGCGCTTTGTTACGCGGATTAGATCAACTGCTGGAAAAAGAAACCAGCATTCCGGTTCATATCGCCGCCGATCCGTTGACCTGCGTCGCGCTGGGAACCGGCGAAACCGTCGAAGCCTGGGATACGTGGACGAGTTCCAATCAGGCGATTTATGGAGGCAGATGAGTTCTCAGTTTTGAATTCTCAGTTTTGAGTTATGGGCTTCAACTCAAAACTGAGAATTCAAAACTGAGAACTCCCGCGATGCGTCGTCTTCCCGCTCCCTTTTTTCTTGCGCTGATGCTGGTGCTTTGTGTCGTGCTGGTATGGTGGCAAAAGCGCGCCAGTCAACGCGGCAAGATGTCGGCGCCCGCAACGGTGAGCGTCGGGCTTTTGGGCGGCACCAATCGCGTACTCAACGGCGTCGGCGGCTGGTTTGGTGATGTCGGGCACGCCATGATCGGGCGCGGCGGCGCCATCGAAGAAAACCAGAAGTTGCAGGCGCAAGTCGCCGATTTGCAAGGTCAAAACCAGCGTTTGACGCGTTATCACCTGGAAAACGCCGAACTGCGCAAATTATTGCAAACGCCCAAAGCGCCGGGTGGGAAAAGCATTGCGGCGAACATCGTGGCGCTGGATGCGACGAACTTCGCGCGCCGCGTCACGCTTGACGTTGGTTCTCGTCAGGGCGTGCGCGTCAAAGATGTGGTTTACGTCGCGCAAGGCGTTGTCGGCCAAGTCATCGAAGTTTCGCCGTTCAATTGCGTCGTCTTGCTGCTGACCGATGGCGATTCGGGCGCCATTGGCGCGATGACTTCGCGCAGCGGCGCTAAAGGCATTTTGACGGGCAACGGCAGCGCCTTGTGTCATCTGGAAATTATGAGTTCGTATCAAGCTGATGTGCGCGAAGGCGATTTGGTCTTGACCTCGGGCTTGTCCGATATTTTTCCGCGCGGCCTGGTTGTGGGACGCATTATCAAAGTGACGCGCGACCGCAGCTATTCGCGCCTGACCGCCGAAGTCGAACCCGCCGCGCCGCTTGATCAGATTTCCACTGTTTATGTCCGCACAGGCGCCGGACCGTAGTGAAAATATCGAGTACTCGATTTGCTCTTTCGTTTTGATGAGACACAGCGGCTTCGCCTGCACGGATTGAACGGATAAGCACAGATCGAAATCAAACCGAGTAAAATCCATGTTCATCCATCCAATCCGTGTCGGCGAAGCCGCCGTGTTCTAATTTGAGACAACATTCCCAATAGATTGATGAACGAACTTCCGACGTGGCGTATCTGGCCGGTTTTGTTGATAGCGTTCGCGCTGCAAACATCGTGGCTGGCGCGCTTTCAGATTGGCGGCACGCATCTCGATTTACCACTTCTCATCGTGATTTCGGTCGCGCTCATTTTGGGCTGGCGCTGGGGCAGCGTCGTTGGCCTCGTCGCAGGTTTGGTGACGGGTTATGTGGTGGCGAAGAATCCAGGTTCGTTCGCGTTTAGTCGTTTGGTGGTTGGCGCTCTTCTGGGTTTGGCGGATCGCGGCGCGGTCAGCGACAATCCTCTGGTGCCGCCGCTTTTGGCCGCTCTTGGAACATTATTGGCCGATGGCATTGTCTGGCTGATGGCGCCGACGGATTTTTCGGTTTCGTGGTGGCTGCATCACACACCGATTCGCATGGCACTGCACGCATTTCTCATCTGGCCGCTGCATTGGCTGTTATTACGCTGGCTCAAACCACCTTCCAGGCTGATGTTCGGCTGAAACTTGCGCCATCGAGTACTCGATTGATTCGACTTAATGCGCAACGCCGCGTTTGTGCTTCTCGAAAATCTCCAACATTCGTCCATAAGAATTCGGATATAAATAAGCAAAGCGTTCGTGATTCTGCATTGCGAAATTCCTTGCATCGCCCGACGTAATGATGCTCAATGTCGTGACCAATTTTGTGCCGCGATAAAATTCGCAACGATACTGCTCCGATGGATAGGGTCCAGGTGTCAGAGGAAAAAAACTTCGGATTTTGCTTGGCAAAAGGAGAGAATCCACAAAATTGCGCGCTTCTTTTCCTTGCAACACGAAATGCTCTCCCTCAATATACGTATCATAAGAACCGGTGAAAAAGCTGACTTTCACTTGTGTTGTTCCATCCAATTGGCGCCGTAATGTAATTGTGTCGGACGATAAACCGATACCCTGTCTCCACCACACCGCGAGAAACAAAATCAGCGCAGGCAAAGAAGCCCACTTCAGTATTTTGCGCCAGCCGCCCGATTTGGTTTTCGCTTTGATTGTCATCGTATCTCCGCGTATTTCTTCGTTCCACAAATCGTAGCACAATCTTATCGAGTACTCGATGAGCGCGTTAAACTGTGGCGCAGTCCATCAAATTTCAGCCAACTTCCTTGCATTATGCTCGCACCTTCTTACCCAATTCCTCAATCCAGCCGACTTTTGCCGCCTAAAGTTAAGCCCGAAGCGCGTTGGCGCACGCGCACTTCTGTCAACGCCCAGGACGCGCAGATCGCGCAACTTTGCGATATTTCGCCGGTCACCGCCGCCATTTTACGCACGCGCGGACTGGAAACAATGGAAGCCGTCAATTGTTTTCTCGAACCCGATTTGTGCGGGCTGCACGATCCAAATCTGTTGCCCGACATCGAAATCGCGGTCGAACGCTTGCATCGCGCGATTGAAAATAAAGAGCCGATGCTGGTTTATGGCGATTACGACGTGGACGGCGTGACTTCGACCGCGATGCTGATGCGCTCGCTGAAAAGTCTGGGCGCCAATGTCGTTTGCCGCATTCCCGAACGCAAAGGCGAAGGCTACGGTTTGAACGTGTGGGCGATGGACGAAATCGCGGCTCAAGGCATCAAGTTTATCCTCACGGCGGATTGCGGCATCCGCGATTGGGAAGCGGTGGCGCGCGCCAATGAATTGAAGATGGATGTCGTCGTGACCGATCACCACGAACCAGGCCTGAAGTTGCCCAAAGCGTTGGCGGTTATCAATCCAAAACGCGCCGATTCGACATATCCGTTTCGAGAACTGAGCGGCTGCGGCGTCGCGTTCAAGTTGATGCAGGCGTTGTTGCAAAAACATTGGCCGCGCCACCTCGATTCGTTCTGGGACAAGTTCGTCGAGTTCGCGGCGATGGCGGCGATTGCCGATTGCGTGCCTTTGGAAAACGAAAACCGCATTTTGGCGCGCGAAGGTTTGCGACGTTTGGCCTCGACACAAAAACATGGCTTGATCGCGCTGAAGAAAGTCGCCGGTTTGCGCGATGGAATGGCGACATTGCGCGGCAGCGATGTCGGTTTTCGCATGGGACCACGCTTGAACGCGGCGGGTCGCTTGGATTCGGCGACCAAAAGTTTGCAGCTTTTGATGGCTATGAGCGCGATTGAAGCCGATGAATTGGCGGCGCAATTGGAAGAGTTCAACGTGTTGCGGCGCGAAGTGGAAAAGCGCATCGTCGATGAAGCGTGCAAAATCGTTGAAAGCGATCACGATCTGACGCGCGACATGGCGATTGTGGTGTGGAGCGAAGGCTGGCACGGCGGCGTTGTCGGCCTGGTCGCGTCTCGCCTGACCGACAAGTTTTGCCGTCCCGCTCTGGTTTTTAACCGCGACGGCACGCACGCGACTGGCAGCGGACGAAGTTTCGGCGATTTCAATCTGCACCAGATCATCGAAAAAAATAAGAAGCTCATCGTCAAAGGCGGCGGTCACGCGGCGGCCTGCGGCATGACGGTGAAAAGCGATGATTTGGAAGAACTGCGCAATCGAGTACTCGAATTGGCCAGTCAGCACATCAAAGTCGAAGATTGCGTGCCTTTAGTTGAAGCCGATTGCGAAGTTTCAGGACGCGATTTGACGCTGCAATTGGCGCGCGATCTGGAAAAACTGGAGCCGTGCGGCATGGGCAACGAAGAAGCGCGCCTGATGCTGCGCGGCGTTCGCGTTCTCGACGGCAAAGGCATGGGCAAAAATGGCGAGCACTTGAAATGGTTTTTGGAAGCCGATGGTGTGCGCCTGGAAGCCGTCTGGTTTCGTCCCGGCGAACGCGCCGCCAACATGGTCAAAGATTCCGTCGTCGATTTGTGTTTTGTCCCTGAACTGAACGTGTGGAACGGCCAAACCAAACTGCAATTGATGGTCAAAGACGCGCGCTTGAAGAAGTAATCGAGTACTCGAATGAATATGAACGGCGAACAACAGCACCAGGTTTTCTTTGGCGATTCGCGCTGCATGAGCGAAATCGCCGATGCGTCAGTGCAATTGGTCGTAACTTCGCCACCGTACTGGCAATTGAAAGATTACGGCAGCGAAGGCCAAATCGGTTTTCATCAATCTTTGCCCGAATACATTCAAAGTTTGAATGAAGTCTGGCGCGAATGCTATCGAGTACTCGATTCCGGTTGTCGCCTGTGCGTCAACATTGGTGATCAGTTCGCGCGTGCGGCGCACTATGGTCGCTACAAAGTTATTCCGTTGCATCAAGACGTGATCGCCGGTTGCGAAACGATTGGCTTCGATTACATGGGCGCCATCATCTGGCAAAAAGCAACGACGATGAACACGTCGGGCGGCGGCGCTGTGATGGGTTCGTTTCCACATCCACGCAACGGCATTCTCAAGATCGACTACGAGTTTATTCTGCTCTTCAAAAAACTGGGAAATGCGCCCAAAGTATCGCCCGCGAAAAAAGCCGCCAGCGCCATGACAACAGCCGAATGGAATCAATATTTCAGCGGACATTGGAACTTCAGTGGCGAAAAGCAGGGCGACGGACATATCGCGATGTTTCCTTTGGAATTGCCGCGTCGCTTGATTAAGATGTTTTCGTTTGCGGGCGAACGAGTACTCGATCCCTTTTTAGGAAGCGGAACCACGATTCGCGCGGCGATGGAACTGGGACGCGAAGGCGTCGGCTACGAAGTTAACCGCGATTTCGCGCCCATTATTCGCAAGAAACTGGGCGTCGAACACCATGCGCTGTTCACTTGCGACAACGTTCTTTTTCAAGAAAGTCAAGCACGTTCGGTAGAAGTTGAACGTGTTCTAATCTCCCCGCATGAATCGAGTACTCGATTCATGGAACGACAAGTTGACCCCAAGCAGTTTCGTTTTGGTTCAATTATTGAAAAGGACGACGCGCAAAAGCCGCGACAGCGTGGAATGAAAGT
Organism: Abditibacteriaceae bacterium; assembly: GCA_965277285.1. GTDB lineage: Bacteria > Armatimonadota > Abditibacteriia > Abditibacteriales > Abditibacteriaceae > DASVUS01. Next base: position 2,570,971 of record OZ255721.1, read on the forward strand.
GACGCGTATTTTGCAGCCTGATCGTTTGCGAACCGCAGATGGCGGCGAAATACAACTTTTGGGAATTAAACCTTTGCTGGAAAAAACCGAGCAGGCTTTGTCCTATTTGCACGAAATGGTCTTGAATGAAAATGTATTTTTGAAGTTCGACGACAACATCAGCGCGGAAAATGGCGCATTGCGCGCTTATGTTTATCTGGGAAACAAGACTTTCATCAACGCCAAACTCATCAAATACGGCCTGGTCGAAGTCGATTTCGAGGCGCAACATCGGCTTGCGCAAAGGTTCCGCGCTTATCAAACCGGAAAAAATAATGTCTAAAGAATGGATTCTTAATGCCGCGACAAACCGCTTTCAATTGAACTTCAAACGCAACGTTGGCGCGGTTGCCGAAGAAATTCGCAAATGCGAGCCGAAGACGTTGGACGATTGGCAGAACTATTATTTCCAACAGCTTTACTCCGAAGAACACTTGCGCGATTTAGGTCAAAAACTTTACGTCAAAATCACTGAAGTCATTCAATCGGAAGTCGCTTCCATCAGCGAAGACGATTGCATCACTTACATTCGCAATCTGGTTATCGATCGAACTTTCGCCGGTTATCAAACTGAGAAAACCACGATTTACGAGCAATTGCAACAACTTTTAGGTGTCACTATTGAAGCTGCACCAGACAAATGGGATCGTTCGTTCAACGTCGATTTCTTCATCCAAATCGGCGAACGTTTTATCGGCTTGCAAATCAAACCTGTCACGTTTTTTAACGCCAATGAATATTACAAATGGCGCGATGTGCAGCGCGAAACGCACGCCAAATTCACGCAGCAATTTGGCGGCAAAGTCTTCACTGTTGTCTCAATGAAACAAGGCGACGCCAAACGAATTGCTAACCCAGAAGTTGTGTCCGAAATTCAAGAGGAAATCGCGCGCCTTGCCGCTTTATGAAAGCAAATCGAATACTCAAATGTCAAAAGCACAACGATTAAGTTCGTTGTGCTTTTGTATTCGTTTCGTTGGAAACTCCACATTATCAGTGTAGCGCTCTGGCAAGTTGACTTAAGCCAACTTGCCGCTTAAGTCATATTCGCTGGCGCCACTAATTTTGACTTGCACGAAACTGCCTGGTGGATTGGCTTTGCGCTCGCGTGGCGACATCTTGACGAAAACGTTGCCGTCGATGTCGGGCGCGTCGCGGAAACTGCGGCCAATCGTTCCGCCAGGTTCTTCATTTTCCAACAGAACATCCAGCGTTTTGCCGATGTAAGCGCGGTTCTTCTTCAGCGAAATCTTCTGCTGCAAAGTCTGCAAAACGTGATAACGCTCGTCTTTGGCTTCTTGAGGAACGCGGCCATCCAGCCCGAAAGACAAAGCCGTATCTTCGTCTGAATACTTGAAGACGCCGATGCGGTCGAACTTTTGTTCGCGCACGAAATCGCACAATTCCTGGAACTGTTCTTCGGTTTCGCCTGGAAAACCAACGATGAAGCTGGTGCGAATCGACAACTCGGGATTGAGTACTCGAAAACGATCCAGAAGTCGCGCGTAACTTTCGGCGTGACCGCCGCGACGCATTCGCGCCAGAACGGTTTTATTGGCGTGCTGCAGCGGAATATCCAGGTAGCGCGCGACACGCGGACTGGTGCAAATCGCTTCGATGAACTCGTCGTTGACTTGCGAAGGATACGCGTAAAGTGTGCGAACCCATTTCAATTCTTCGATTTTTGACAGTTCTTTAATCAGCGCGCCCAGCGACCATTTCTGGTACAAATCCATGCCGTAGCGCGTCGAATCTTGCGCGACAAGCACGATTTCCTTGACACCACTTGCCGCCAGATTGCGCGCTTCCGTGATGATGCTTTCTATCGGGCGCGAGCGAAACGGGCCGCGCAAGCTGGGAATAATGCAGAAACTGCAACTGTGATCGCAGCCTTCGGCGATTTTGATGTACGCCGTCCACGGCGGTGTGGCGCGTACGCGCGGCGTCACATGATCGTAAACATAGGCGTGCTGCCTGGTCGGCGTCACGCTCAATTGAATCAAGCCATTTTGCGGCATTCGTAGCGTCGTCGAACCATGGAGCGGCGTATCGAGTACTCGATTGGGGTCGATTAAGCCATCCAACGTCGAAACGATTTGCGGAAAATCGGTCGTGCCCAAAATCGCATCGACTTGCGGCACGCGCATCTTGATCAATTGCGCGTCGCGTTGCGGCAAACATCCTGTAGCGACGACAACTTTGCAGCGACCGCCATTTTCTTTATGGCGCGCCACATCGCTGAGGGTTTGCAGGCTTTCTTCAACTGCCGCGCCCAGAAAACCGCACGTATTGACGATGATCGCGTCCGCGTCCGCCACATCGGTCGTCAGCGAATAGCCGGCGCCCTGCAACAAACCCAACATCACTTCGCTGTCCACCAGATTCTTGGAACAGCCCAACGAAACTAAACTTACGTTTTTTTGCACAATTGATAATTATACAACACACCTGCTCTGTTCCGATTCCTTGTTGGAAAATTCGCCATCGAATATACATGGCCTTTGAGCTTGTCGCCAAACTTATCGCCGTGAGCAGCGGAGTGTTTCGGTTTATAGTTACGCTTTTTTCGTTCTATAGGAATTCGGTTAGAAGCGCGGCCTTGCGGACTCGATGAAGGCAATTAACAAACTCACAAAGAAGTCTTTTCCTATAACAATGAAAAGCGCGCCCGAATCGAGTACTCGACGGGCGCTTTTCATTGTTGATAGGAAGTAATTTACAGCGTCTTTCTGTTGGCGTGAAATCGGCCACTATGCGCTTGAGTCGAACGTTTTCCTCTTCGAGTTGCTTGAGTTGACGCAATTCATCTTGTGTCTCCATAACGGCAACCGCACCAAATCTTTGACCAGTCTTCAAAACAAGTGCGACAGCAATTTTTGGATTCCCTGACGCAACGCATCCAAGGCATTGATAAACCCACTTGTCCAACTTGTCGAGGAATTGGTGTTTGTCAGTGCTGTTGATGCCGTCGGTATCGCATGTAAAGCGTTTCCATTCGGCGCGGCGTTCGGCTCGTTATAGACTTCGATTTCTCGAATTGTGGCCTGATGGTAGCCGGTTTGTCCTCCTGCGTCCTGCACCATTTGCAGCGCGCCGCCACCGACCGTGACAGCATTGATCACCAGACGAATCTTGCCGCTCGTGACAGGCGCAAACGAATGCGAAAACACGTCGCGGTCGGAATAAAACTGATCGACTTTGGAACGCGCAAAAGGCGTCCACACTTTGAAGGTCTTGGCCGGTTCCACGATGTGATCGAGCGGTGTCCAAACGCCATTTTTATCGTATTGCAGTTCGTAATCGAGCAGCGAACCGCCCGCTTGCCACGGCACAGCCGCATAAACGAGTACTCGATTGAAAGTTTGAACTGAGGGCAAATCAATTTCTACCGTCAGCGGATGCGCGGCGCTGATTTCCTTCTGGTTGCTTGTCCACGCATAATCGGCGTTGGTTTGATTGAGATACCACGTTTCCAATTCGCCATTGACAAGTTTCGCCGGTGAGTTTTCGATCTGCGCGCCCGCGGGATGCGTCGAGTCGCCGCTCGCCGTGACAGTTGACTTTAAGGCCAAATCTGCGCCCCAGTCAGTCGGCGCGACATCAACCGTTTGGCCTGTCGCCAGTTCCACGTAAACCGGCACTTCGGGAACCGTCAGCGCCAGGCGATTTTTGATTGGCGTTCGAGTACTCGATTCGCCCCACGCCGTCACGATTTTGACAGGATCGTTCGTCGACAACTTGAGCTCGACATTCAGGTCGGTCGCGCCCGTCGATTGAAGCGCTACGACGCTTTTATCGTTGCCCTTGAAGACACTGCCAAGAAGGAGATTGTTGCCCGGCGTGCCGAAGTCGAGAGCGCGCTGGAAGCTCGTTCCGAACAATTCTTCGCTCCACACGCGCATCAATGGCGCGGCAGGATTGAGGCTACCATCGTCGTTTTCGAGCCAGGCCGGAACGTCCCAGAAGCCGTGGCTTTTGTCGTACCACAAATGATCGTGTTCCTTGGGAATGCCTTGTTGCTCGAAAATCATCTTCTGCAGCATCGTCCAGCGCCCGTTGAGGCGCGGTTCATACGCGCCATAAACCGCGGTGAAATAGCCTTGCTCGGTTTGCCATTTTTCGATGTTTTGCAGACCGTATTTTTTCAACAAAGCGTTCAAACCGGCAAAGGATTGGCGCGCCAGTTCCGCATCGCCGTTGATCGCGTTGTAAGCGTGAAACGAAAAAGCGTCTATGCTATCTTTGCCGCCAGCCTTGAAAAAGTCATCGGTCCAGCGCAACGTCGCGGGCCGAATATCGACCGTTCCCGGCCCCAAAACTTTCAAATTCCGATTGACACTTTTGACCACATCGTAAAACGGCTTCATTTCGTTGATGGCGAAGTCGTGGCCGCTCGCGCCAAAGTTCGGCTCGTTGCGCGGCTCCCAATATTGCACATCGTGTTGAAAGTGAGTGACAATTTGGCGCACCGCATCCAGGTTTTTCGTGCCGTTTGAAAAGGCGATCATCAAAGGTCGCGGGCGGGCGGCGTCGCGCCCAACATACAACTCTTTGGCGATTGCGATGTCGTGATCGAGACGTTGAATGGAGTCGGCTGTCGTCTTGTCGCTGCTGACATCGGCGGCGTATCGTTCAGGCCCGGAAGCCAGCACACTTTGCAACGCCGTGTTCTGGCCGCCATCGGCAGAAAGCAAGCGATTGTTATCGAAATAATTACCCGTCAAACCATCGCCGACTTCGGTTGTATTTCCAACTGAAAATAAGTGGGCCGTAGGAATAACGACTTGTCTGATGGTCGATGTGTGCCAACGCAATTGAGGCGCGTTGCTTGAATACTGGCCTTGCGCATAGGTCATTTCAACGTCGTATTTTTGTCCGGCTTTCAACGTCACCGAGCCGTTGTTCAAGCCCTTGCTGCTATCGACAACTGTGACGCCGTTCACTTTGACAAGCGCGCCATCGTTGCTGCCAGTCGAGAAATCGTAACTTTCATTGGAGACCGCTTGAAGTTTTCCTTTCCATTCGACGCGATAACCTGTGGCGGGTAAACCAGGTGCGGGCGAGTTGGTGCCCCAGGCAAAATCAATCGTTTTATCGACGCGCGTCAAGGTTTTGTCTTGTACGAGCAAAGGTGGAAAATCGGGAAAATTGGCATCGTGGCGAAAAATGCAGAAGGTGGTTCCGCCGACGCTCGACCCGAAATCTCCGCCCTGATCGACACTGCCAAACAAGTAAAGTTTGTACCAGCCCGCAAGCGAAACTTTGAGCGTCACAGTCTCGCCCGAGACAACGCCAGAATCGACCAAATCGCCCACGTAATTACGGACTTCGTAACGTATCGCGCCCTTATCGAGTACTCGATCTCGGACTCGAAACTCAACAGGCTTTCCCACATAAAACACGTTGTGAACGTGGCCGGAAACCAGCTTGACAGCGGTTGGCGGTTGCCCGTCAACAAACCCGGCGCGCGCTGGATTCGGGCACAAACTGCATACCACTATCGCACACAGCAAAGAAATCGGGGCCACAAAAGAAAGTTTGCGACGTCGCAAGAAGTTAGTTTTTAAGTTATTTCCCATAAACTATTTCAACGCTTCAAAAACCCTTCAAGACTCATCTCGGCCATGACAACCCGCACCTTCAGCTTCACACACGCTCAGTGCAAAACCGGCACATCGTCGTTCATTTCGATGGGTGTGATCTCCCCGTTTTTTTCGTAATGAATCGGCTGAATGGCAAGGCTGCGACCTCCCGAACCAAAAGGATCACCGCCCGCTTTGGCGCTTTCCCAACGGTGATAAACGATGTACCATCGCTTGCTCACAGGATCTTGAACAAATGCGTGATGGCCAGGGCCTTTGCGGGTTTCGTCACTCACCAGAATGGGGCCGTGATACGTCCACGGGCCGAGGGGCGAAGTTGAAGTCGCATAATGAACGGAATAGCTGGGGCTGTGCCAACCGCCGTGACTATAGGACAGATAATACAATCCATTCGCATAGTGAATGAAGACGCCTTCGGTAAATTTGGGCGGCGTTTCCACCGGCACTTCGCGGACGGTGTGCAGCAAATCATCGCTCAATTGCCAGATGCGCAGTTTCGAGCCGCTCGAGCCACCCGCGTAAAGATAAGTCTGGCCGCTTTTAGGATCGGTAAACACCATGGGATCAATGGCCTCAAAACCATTTCCACCCGTGACCAGAGGTTGACCGGAATCTTTGAACGGGCCGGTTGGTGAATCGGAAACTGCGACGCCGATGCGACTGGGCGTTGCGTTTTGGTCGCCGACCGCATAGTAGAAATAAAACTTGCCGTTTTTTTGCTCCAGGCAGGGCGCCCACGGAAAATGGCGCGGGTTGCCGTCAGCGTAAATCCAGGGAATGTCTTTGAAGTTCAAAATTGGCGCACTGCGCGTCCAGTTTTTCAAGTCAGTCGAGGAAAACGCGTAGAACACCCAATTGTTGTCGCCGATGTTACCACCCGTGGGATACATATAAAAAGTCTTTCCCACCGTCACCACGTCGGGGTCGGCGCCCCTAAACAGCTTGACATCCTGTGCCGGTTCGGTCTTTATGAGCGGCGCCGTGACGCCCGCGCCGCCTCGCGTGGCAAACAAAAATTGCGCAGGTTGTAGCGCTCGGTCGCTCAAGCGCACTTCGTCCAGTCGCCCGTACATCCAGTTGGTTGGTGCTTTGTCCCAGCCGCGTCCCAAAACGAAAGACCCCGAGACAACGTTAAGAGCGCCATGAATCGCTGTTTTTCCAACGAGTTGATAACCCCGACCGTCGAGCGCGTCCACATACAATGTCATCTCGTCGCTGGTGGCGGTCGCCGCGATGTTATACCAGCGCCGAACTTGAAGCGTGGCGGGCGTGACAATTTCTTTGAACTCGTTCGCGCCATCGACAATTTCCAGGTGTAAATCGTAGTTTTCGCCGCCGTCGCGGTTCGTGGCCACAAGCTGCAGCGGGCCACTCCTTTCGTTGTCAGACTTTTGGCCGCCAAGTATGGAACCGTCGCGCCCTAATAAGCCCGTTCTGCCATCGAAGGCTTCCAAACGAACCGAAAGTTCAATTGTCCAGGCGTTTGATCCTGTTGGACTGAAGTTGAAAGTGTTGAGGAACCCTTTACGCGAAAGCAAATCGTCATTGCCGCGAAATTCGGCGCTCTCGTGATTGGTGACACCGCTTTGCGCAACTGAAGAAAACGGTGCATCGTCGACTTCGATGGGCTGCGAAAAACTGTCCGTTGAAACGAGGTTATTGCCCTGCCCCGAATAGTCGCGCACACCCGCGCCGCGCCCAAGAGGTTTCCCTTTTTTGGCGTCATCGAAACGCCAGTAAGCGAGAGTTCTGGCCTGCACGGGCGTTGAGTTGCCAAGCGCGCCGCCCGAAAGCAACAATGCGCCGCCAAGTAAAACCTTGATAAATCGTGTCATAAAAAAGGGTAAGATAAGAAGTTTTTGGTCGCAGGTACGTCCAAAAATGGGATAGTCAGTCTAAACAACAATGGATTATAACGAGTTGCAAAAACTTCTGAACCAATTGGTTCAGGCACCTTTGTCACAGTTTAAATCTCCGCTTTAGCGCCGCAAAACGGCTTGGCAAAGGAACCGACGACGCGTTGTGTTTTGGCCAGAACGCCTTACGTGGATTTCTTTGCTCGAAAATTGTGTCATCCGCATTTGCACAAAATGACGAATTTGAATCCACAACGGTAATGCTCCAATCGTGGCTTAATCGAACGGAAACAAACGTGCCTCAACATTTTACGTGCGTGCAAGAACTGAGAAATCGCGCGCGGCTACATTTGTAGGGTAACGCAACGCGGCAACTGCAAATTGAGAAAGGAGTTCGGTTTATGTGTGGCATCGCGGGCATTTTACAGCGCAACGGGAACGGCGATTATCCGGTCGGGCAATCGTTGCTGGCGATGGCGCGGTGCCTTCAACACCGAGGCGCCGATTCCGCCGGAGTCGCCGTTTTCGGCGCACGCCAAAATCAACCTCATCTGCAAATCGCTTTGCCTTTGGGTGCCAACGAATTGTCGCCCGCCACTTTATCGCACTTGAGCGCCGGACGATTGCACGACATCCAACGCGAACGTGGCGGCTTCACAGCCGAAATGGAAGCGCCGAACACGGCGGTTTTGGACGCGCCATCCTGTTTCGAGTACTCGAAACAGCCGGAACTGGGCGGCAACGCGCTGGCGGACGCGGCTTTCATTCAAGATTTGGAAGCGCATTTGAACGGCGCCACGATTTCTTCGATGGGACGCGCAATGAACGTTTATAAAGCGGTCGGGCGCGTCGATGAACTGAGCGCGCAAATGTCCGCGTTGACGGGAACGCATGGTATCGCGCATCTGCGATTGGCGACTGAAAGCCGCATTGATCCGGCGCACGCGCAGCCGTTCTGGGGACGACCTTACGCCGACATCGCAGTGACGCACAACGGCCACATCACCAATTACCATAAGCTGCGGAACCAATTTGAGGCGCGCGGTTTCAGTTTCGCTTCGCACAACGACAGCGAAATTATCGGCGTTTACCTGGGCGAAAAAATGGACGAAGGCGCTACTCTTTCCGAAGCCTTGAAAGTCGCCGCCGTCGAATTGGACGGTTCGTTTTCGTTCATCGTGGCGACGGCGAACGCCTTAGGCGTAGCGCGCGATCCGTTGGCGACCAAGCCGTTGTTGTATGTCGAAACCGAAGACGTGGTCGCGCTCGCTTCGGAGCCGCAGGCGCTTTATCGAGTACTCGGAAATGGCGTGCGCATCCGCGAAATCAAACCAAAGGAGACGCGTGTATGGGAGCTGGCTTAAGCACTCTCGACTGTGCCGCGCACACCACGCGCGAAATCAATAGTTGGCTAAAATCGGCGGCGCGCGGCGTGGCGCAATATCGTGACACGATGCAAATTGGAGAAGCGACCAGCGATGCACATTTGGCGGACGATGACATGTCAAATTCGCACTCCAGCGAAGCCGATGTCGTGTTGCTCAACCCCGATAGTCGTCACAACCTTGCAGTCGGCTTGATAACGCCATTGCGCGTTCGCATCGAAGGCCCAGTCGGTTATTATTGCGCGGGACTTTGCGATGGCGTGGATGTGCGCATCAGCGGCGGCGCCGGTTGGGGATTGGCGGAAAACCTGATGGGCGGCAGAGTTTGGCTGCGCGATTCGGCAGGCAGTTCCGCTGGCGCGACGATGCGCGGCGGCGAACTGTTAGTCGGTGGTGATGCCGGTGCGCGTTGCGCGGTCGCCATGAAGGGCGGAACTCTGGTCGTCGGCGGCGATGTCGGCATTATGACGGGCTTTATGATGCAAAAAGGCGTGCTGATCGTCGGCGGCGACGCCGGAGAAGCGCTCGGCGATTCGCTCTATGAAGGCAAAATTTATGTGCGCGGCACTATCGAAAGTTTGGGCAGCGACGCGCACATCGTCGAAATGATGGAAGACGACGCGCAAATGCTCAGTCGAGTACTCGAAGGCTGCGAAATATCGTCTTTAAGCGGCGCGAAGCCAGGTGACTTCAAGAAAGTCGAATCGGCCAAGCGCCTTTACAATTTCAACACTAAGGAAAAGGAGATTTGGAAAAGCGCGCTGTGATTGGCGGCGCCCTATCATTCAGCGACTTCGTGGCGCAGAAGTTACTGGCTCTTTGTAAGGACATGGCTTGCCATATCCGATGCTGCGATTTTCAATGCGTGAATTGGTACGATGCAGACATGGCAAGCCATGTCCCTACGCAAATTGCGCAACAACCCGTTCCTCGCACAATCGAGTACTCGAAAGAGTAATTCGACTTGCAAAAAATAGTCTACGCCGGACGCTCGCCACCACCTCTGGAAAAGTTGAAGCGAGCGCCGGAGCAGGAGGTACATTATGAATGTTCCCGAATCGTCTGCCAACGACAAGGAATTGTGGATTAACGATCCCGACCGCGAAGTCGAGCGCACTGGCACGCTCGAAGGCCACGCGCTGGAGCGTCACGTCACTTGGAAATCGGCGGCTGTGATCTCGATGGGCGGCTCGATTTTAGTCGCCGTTTCATTGGGTTCGATGGCCGCCGACCTGGGCGCCGCTTCGGTGTTCGTGTGGACTTTCACCGGTATTTTGGGCGTGTTGCAATGCCTGCTAATCGCGGAAATGGCCGGTATGTTCCCGCACAAAAGCGGCGGCACCGCGACTTATACACACGAAGCGTTCAAGCACAAGTCGCCGCTTCCGGGCGCGATTTCCAACTGGGGCTACTGGCTGGGCTGGATTCCCGTCATTCCGGTCAATCTCGTCCTCATCGCCGGTTATCTCAAAGGCACGATTATGCCGGGCGCCAATACTTTGGTCGTGGCGATCGTGCTGGCGATGGTGCTTTACACCATCAACTATTTTGGACTCAAGCCCGGCCTGTGGTCGAGCATTGTGATGGCGGTTTGCGCGATGGGGCCGCTGGCTGTGATCGCGCTGTCGCCGATTTTTCGACAGTCGCTGTTTCATGCGGCTTACGTATTTCCGATGAAGCCGCTCAACGGTTCGTGGTCGAGTGGCACATCGTGGCTGCTCATCTTCAAGTGGATGTTTATCGCGGTCTGGTCGAGCTACGCCTTTGAATCGGCTTCGAGCGTGATGGCAGAACTGAAAGACCCGACCAAAGAAGGCCCCAAAGCGATGATCGCAGCGAGCGTGGTTGGCATGTTCGCTTATGGTGCCGTGCCGTTCATGTTGCTGGCGATGGTCGGCGTCGAAGTGTTATCGAAAGACCCAAGCGTCGCGTTCTTGCCCGCCGCGACCGCGATTTTCGGAAAAACTGGCGCCTCCATCGTCGTCGTTATGCTGATTGCGGCTTTGCTGCTGGGTTCGCAAACCGCGATTATCGGTTCGTCGCGCACGGTTTACGAAATGAGCCGCGACGGATTGACACTCAAGCAGTTCGGGCATTTGAACAAGTTCGGCGTGCCCGATAAAGGCATGCTGTGGGATTGCAGCATCACGCTGTTGATGTTGCTGGTGTTCAAGGACAACGTCATTAACATGGTCAGCGCGTCCGCCGTTGGCTACCTGATGGTGTGGATGTTGTTGCCGCTGTCGTTTATGCTGCTGCGCAAAAATCAGCCGGACACGCCGCGACCGTTCAAGCTGCCAGGGATTTTTATGGGCATCGCGATGTTCTCGCTGATTTACAACTGGATTTTGTTCTTCGTCGGTGGTTTCCAGTGGGGCGGCTTCGATTTCAAGCAGCCGTTCATGGTCGGCTTCATCATCATGGCGACCTTCATCCCGTTCTACCTGTTCCGCAAAAAAGTGCAGGATAAAGCGCCTGCGCGCGTCGTCACGCCTCTACCCGATGGCGCGGCGGAAGCGGCCTAATCGAGTACTCGAATCGCAACGTGCGGGCATTGAAATGTACGGGCGAGGCATGCCTCGCCCGTACGACGCACCTCCTGACAAAACTCACATTTTCAAATGTTGCGCTACTTCCCTTTTGAACACGACGAATACGACATGCCGATGAATGCGCGCCCCGAATATGGGCCGCTCATCGAAGTCGGTGACCTGGACGAATATCGCCGCGAACTGAAGCTGAAAGACGACATTCTCGCCGACAATTACGATTATTATTTTAAATGTCCGCCCGACGCCGAACCTTTGGCGTGGGACACTATCGCACTGCTTTTGCCCGACATGGCGAAGCATTATCCCGAACATTTTTCGCTGGACATCAACGGCGATGGTTGGACTTGGACGAATCGAGTACTCGATACAACGACCAAGTTCATTTACGGAGACGCGACGACGTTGCCTTTGCCGCCGCTCGATTGGATGGGGCGACAAGTGCAGGAAGATTTGACTTTGATGGCGATGAATTCGGACGCTTCTGAAGGCGAAACCTATTTCGCGGGCGGACATTTATGTTTTCCGGCTTCGTGGTGTCTGGAAGACAAAATGGGTCAAAGTTTCATGCGCATCCACGAAAACATTCCGGGTTTCATGGAGCGCATCGGCCATCCTGCGATGATGATGATGCGCCGCCTGAAACCCGAACGCCCGACGGGAAGGCTGAACTGGACAGTCGCCGTGACGAATCGCTTGAACCTCTCACCCGCGACTTACGACCAATGGGTTTTCAATCGCCGCGAAATCACGGCGCAAAATGCCGGTGAACGCTGTTTTCTGCGCATTGAGCGCCAAACCTTCGCGCGGCTGCCCAAAACCAACGGCCTTTTATTTACGATTCGCACTTACATCAACCCGATTAGCGAAGTCGTGGACGATCCGCAACGTTTGCGACGTTTCACGGCGGTCGTCAAAGGTATTCCGCGACCGACGCGCGAATACAAAGGCATGGCGCATTTCGCCGATAAGCTGGTCGATTACCTGGAAACGCGCATTCGCACTGAAAACAAAGCGCCGAAAAGCACCGTGCCTGGCGTGCGCAACCCGCCGATGTTAGATCACAAAACGGAGCCTGTGATGGGAAATATCTGCCTTTCGAGTACTCGAACAACGCTGTGGGAACCGATGCCGATTGACGAACCGGACTTGATCGAAGGCGACCCGACGCCGCGCGTCCATTGGCTGCGCAAAAACGAAAAAAACGAGCCGACGTATCTGGCCGGTTTGTGGTGGGTCAAGCCCGCGACTTTCAAATGGTTATTCTTCGGGCACGAAACCTTTCATGTTTTAGAAGGCCACGCTACCATTACAATTGATGACGGAACCAGCGTCGAAGTCAAAGCGGGAGACATCATTTCGTTTGCGATGAACACGCCATCGGTGTGGGAAGTTCACGAAACACTGAAGAAAATGTTTGTAATTACAATGTGATATGCGAATAGTTCTCTGGTACGAACCCGAAGCGTAAGCGACGGGTCTTCTACGGCGTTGCAGAAGATCCGTCGCTTACGCTTCGGGTTCGTGAATCTGACTCACTTCATCGCTCTACTACAAAAAGGAACACGCAATGCCAGATAACACCCAAGCCGCGATGATGGAAAGCGCCGCGCCACATTTATCAAGCGCAACAAACGTTGATGGAGATCAAGGAGTTGTCGGCGCGTTGTGGCGTTATCCCGTTAAAAGCATGATGGGCGAAGAACTTAACGTCACGAGCGTCACAGAAAAAGGCATTTTAGGTGACCGCGCTTACGCCTTGAAAGATGCGCAGGACGGCAAAATTGTCAGCGCCAAAAACCCGCGCAAATGGCCGGATATGTTTTCGTTTCGCGCCATGTTCGAGTCGCCACCCAACGGAACGATGCCGCCTGTTCTCATCACTTTGCCAGACGGAACGCAAATATCGAGTACTCGAAGCGACTTGAACGACGTTTTATCAGGAGGGTTCGGGCGCGCCGTGACTTTTGAAACCGTTCCGCCCGAACATCCTGAACTCGAAGAATATTGGCCAGACGGCATCGAAGGCTTGCCGCATAACGACTTTGTAACTGACGAAGGCACTTTAAGCAACACGTTTTTTGATCTTTCGACGATTCATATTCTGACGACTTCAACTCTGGAAAAATTGCGCGAATTGTATCCGCAAGGTCGCTTTGAAGTGCGCCGATTTCGCCCCAATATCGTGGTCAATACGACAGAAAAAGGCTTTGTCGAAAACGCTTGGATAGGCAAAACCGTTTCGATTGGCGACGTGGTTTTTGAAATCACCGGCCGGTGTCCGCGCTGCGTTATGACGACAGTTCCGCAATATGATTTGCCCAAAGACAGCGGCATTTTGCGCGCGGCGGTGCAACACAACGAAGGTGGCGTCGGCGTTTACGCCAAGGTTCTGCAAGGCGGAACGATTCGGCGCGGCGACAAAGTAACGTTGAAGAATTGAACCAACAGAACCCCAAGCGTAAGCGCGGGGCTGACATTCCATTTACATCAGCCCCGCGCTTACGCTTGGGGTTCTGTTTACCAACTGCAACTCTCGAGTACTCGATTCTTAAACGTATATAAAGGAAACATCATGCCGATAAACGACCGCGAGCCGTCCCGCATTTGGGATCGCGGCAGCATCAACGATATTCAGGAAAAAGCACGACTGGGACGCTACCGCATTCGCGCTTTTTCGACCGCGCGCCAGTTGCCGACACTGGAAGACCTGACGTTTATTCCCGCCGGATTAACGCGCGTGCCACTCGAAGGCTACCGCGAAACCTGTTCGACGCGCATCACGTTGGGAACGCGCTACGCGTCCAAGCCGCTAATTTTGGAAACGCCGATCACGATTTCCGGCATGAGTTATGGCGCGCTTTCTCGCAACGCTAAAGAAGCCTTGGGATTGGGCGCCACGCGCGCCGGAACTTCCACTTGTACGGGCGATGGCGGAATGCATCCGGTTGACCGCGAGTACTCGAAAACGCTGGTTTATCAATGTTTGCCCAGTCGCTACGGCTTTAATCCGCATGACGTGATGCGCGCCGACGCCATTGAAATCGTCGTCAGCCAGGGCGCGAAACCTGGCACTGGCGGCTTGTTATTGGGACAAAAAGTGTCGCACGAAATCGCCGCCATGCGCGATTTGCCGGACGGCGTTGACCAACGTTCGCCGTGTCGTCACCCCGATTGGATGGGGCCGGAAGATTTGGCGATCAAAATCGAAGAACTACGAGAAGCGACCAACTGGGAAAAGCCGATTTACGTCAAAATCGGTGCGGCGCGCGTTTACGAAGACGTGAAACTGGCCGCCAAAGCCGGCGCCGATTGCGTCATGGTCGATGGCATGGAAGGCGGAACCGCCGCTTCACCCGATGTCTTGCTCGATCATACCGGCATTCCAACGCTGGGCGCGATTTGCGAAGCGGTGCGCGCCCTGGAAGATTTGAAACTGACCGGCGAAGTGCAACTGATTGTTGCGGGCGGCATCAAAAGCGGCGTTGATGCGGCGAAAGCTCTCGCGCTGGGCGCTGATGCCGTAGCGATTGGAACCGCCGCGATTATCGCGCTGAATTGCAATGCGCCGATTTATCTCGAGGACT
Organism: Abditibacteriaceae bacterium; assembly: GCA_965277285.1. Lineage (GTDB taxonomy): Bacteria > Armatimonadota > Abditibacteriia > Abditibacteriales > Abditibacteriaceae > DASVUS01. Next base: position 2,585,990 of record OZ255721.1, read on the forward strand.
ACAAAAAAATGGGTACGCAGGCTGGAAGTTGTCACCATTGCCATACGGGACGTTGTCCGGTCGGCGTGGCGACGCAAGACCCTGAATTGATGGCGCGCCTTCCCGTCGAAGAAGCCGCCGAACGCGTCGAGAACTTCTTGCACGCGATGACCTTGGAAATGCAAATTATGGCGCGCGCCTGTGGCAAAAGCCACGTCCAAAACCTCGACCGCGACGACTTGCGCGCCCTGACTTTGGAATCAGCTTTGATTACCGGCTTGCCCATCGCGGGAATGCGCGCGCCGATTCAATCGAGTACTCTTCTGCCGCTGCTGGACGCAACTTACGCCAATTCGTCGTATGCCGATGTGCGCGAAGACTTGCCGGATGCGGTTCAATCGGTCGGCACCAACGGCGGTGTCGCATGACAGATGACGTCAAAACGTGCGATGTCTTTATCGTCGGCGGCGGCTTGATGGGCTGCGCCACGGCGAACGAACTCTCTTCTCGCGGCGCGAAAGTTGTCGTAGCTGAAAAAAACAGCGCGCCCGGAACCGAAACCACCGCGCGCAGCGGCGCCATCATTCGCGCGCATTATGGCGTACCGGAATTGGTTTCGCTGTCATTAGAAGCCAACAAACGCTACGCGAATTTTCAGAAAAAGACAGGCTGCGATGTCGGCTGGACGAATTGTGGCTACGCAGTTTTGGTGGACGAAAACGATGTTCGAGTACTCGAAACGAACGTGGCGATGCACAAAAGTCTGGGCGTCAACGTGCAACTTTTGCCGCCGCGCGAAATCAAGGAGATGGCGACCGCTTTGCGCACGCACGACGCGGCTCTGGCCTGTTACGAACCCGACGGCGGCTACGCCAATCCCGCGCAAACTGTCGCAGCATTTTCGCAAATGGCGATTGAAAACGGCGCCACATTCTGCTTCAACGCGCCCGTCATTTGCGCGCAACATACCGGCGACGGCTGGCAAGTTTCGCTGGGCAATGGTGACACGATTTCAACTCCACAAGTTGTGCTTTGTACCGGCAATTGGTCGCAACCTGTCGGGCACATGTTCGGTTTACATTTGCCCGTCGTGCCCGTCCGCGCTCAAATCGTGGTGATGGAACGACCTCTCAGTTTCCTCGGTTCGTTTCCCGTCATTTCCGACTTAATTAACCTCGCATATTTCCGCGAAGACGGCGATGGCGGAATGTGGGTCGGCTCGTCCGATATGTGCGATTTGAGCGAGCAATTGCCGACGCCCGAAAACTACAACGAGCAAGCTGACATGAACGCGATGGAAGCCGCGCGCCGCAAAACCGCCGCGCGTTTCAAAGGCTTCGATGCGTCTGATAAAGGCGGCATTGAGCGCGCATTTTGCGGACTTTACGAAACGACACCCGACTGGCAGCCGATTATTGACACCTTCGACAACGTTCATGTCGCGGTTGGCTTTTCGGGTCACGGTTTCAAATTGGCGCCCGTTGTCGGCGAAGAAATGGCGCATCGCGCACTGAAAACCCTTTCGCCCTTCGCCAAAGAAACGGCGATTTTCGACTTGGCGCGCTTCAAGGAAAACCGCCCGATCAAGTCGCAGCACGTTTATCAGCGCGCCAAGTTCTTGAGATGAAAAGGGGAACACGGATTTCATACATAGATGAACACGGAATCAAAAGAAGAAATCTCAAGTACGCGATCGAATCTTTCTCTGCTCCGTGAAAACCCGTTTAATCCGTGTATGAAATCCGTGTCCTATTTTTCTTCAAATTTATGAACCAAGTCCTCATCCGCGCCGCCGAATCGAAAGACATTCCCGCTTTAATCGAGTTGTTGCGCGTTTTGTTTTCGATTGAAGCTGATTTTAGTTTCGATGAAGAAAAGCAACGGCGCGGCTTGGAACTAATGCTCGAAGATGTGCGAGAACGTTGCGTTTTCGTGGCGCAGATCGACCATCAAGTCGTTGGAATGTGCAGTGTTCAAACCTTGATTTCCACCGCGCAAGGCGCGCCTAAAGGCTGGATCGAAGATGTCTGTGTGAACGAAAAATCTCGCGGCTGTGGCATCGGAAAAATGCTGCTAAAAGCGGTTGACAATTGGTGTCTGGAGCGCGGCATGCGGCGCTTGCAGATTTTGTGCGACACGCAAAACGAACCTGCAATGAAATTCTACCAACACCTTGGCTGGCAAGCGACGCAATTGCAATGTCTGGTTCGCTTTGCCGATGAGTAATCTCTTCGTAGTGACAATGTAAGGGCGCAGCATGCTGCGCCCTTACGGAAAACAAAAATTTAATACATCGAGTACTCGATTGTCAGAAAAGGATTTTTATGTTGAACGTTGAAGAAACTCAAAAGTTATTCGAGGAAAAAGGCATCAAGTTTTTCCTGATGTCCTTTGTCGATTTGAACGGCGTGCCACGCGCCAAACTGGTTCCCGCGCAATGCTTGGCCGATGTCGCGGAAGGCGCCGCGGGGTTTGCCGGTTTCGCGGTCGATGGTTTGGGGCAAGGGCCGCACGATCCCGATTTGTCGTGCGTGCCGCGCGCCGATTCCAGCGTTTTCCCGCTTCCCTGGAAGCCAGGCTTGGCGTGGATCGCGGGCAATTTGCAAATGGATGGCGACAACTGGGAATATTGTGCGCGCAGCATTTTGTCGAAAAACCTGGACGTCGCCAAGGCGCAAGGCTTTACTTTTATGCTGGGCATTGAACCGGAGTTTTTCCTGCTCGACAAGAAAGCGGACGGCACACCATGTATCGCCGACCCGCAAGATACTTTGGCCAAGCCGTGTTACGGGCAATTATCGCTGTTGCGCAACGCCGATTTTTTGATGAAGTTGATGACGTATTGCAACGAATTGGGTTATGGCGTTTATCAAAACGATCACGAAGATGCCAACGGGCAGTTTGAAGTGAACTGGCGTTTTTCGGACGCGCTAACGACGTGCGATCAGGTCTCGTTTTTCAAGTTTATGACCAAGGCTTTGGCCGAAGAACGCGGCTTGCACGCGACGTTTATGCCCAAGCCGTTCGCCGATCTGACAGGCAACGGCGCGCATATGCACACGTCGCTGTGGGACGCTGAAGGCCGCGACAACTTGTTCCTGGACAAGAACGATGCACGCGGTTTGTCGGGTCTGGCGTATGCCTTTATCGGCGGCGTGCTGCATCATGCCAAAGCGTTGTGCGCGCTGACGGCTCCCAGTGTCAATTCTTATAAACGATTGGGCGCGCGCAGTCCGCGTTCAGGCGCGACGTGGGCGCCGGTTTACATCGCGCACGGCGGCAACAATCGCACCCTGATGGTTCGCATTCCCGCGCCCGGTCGCATCGAATACCGTACGGCGGATGGTTCGTCGAACCCTTATCTGGCGTCCGCTGCGCTTTTGGCGGCAGGCTTGGATGGTATCGCGCGCGGCCTCAAAGTGGGCGAAGGTTACGACGAAAACTTATTTCTGCTGTCAACTGGTGAAGCCCAATCGCGCGGCATCGAACTGGTGCCAGCAAATTTGGGCGAAGCGTTGGATGAACTGGAGCGCGACGAAGTTTTGTGCAACGCGTTGGGAATCGAGTACTCGAAGATGTATCTGGAAACCAAGCGCGCGGAATGGGACGAATATTCCACCATGACGGCGAAAAACGTCACGCCATGGGAATTGCAAAAATATCTGATGCTGTAAAGCCCCGCTTCGCTTCTTTTATTATTGTTGAGCAAACCGATCTATGTTTCTTAAAATCAGTCTGCCAAACGCCACAAAATTGAGAGTTTGTCATTCTGAGCAAGACAAACTCTCAGTTTTATGGCGTTTCGTCCAAGTTCTCTCTGTCTTCTCTGAACGACAAACTCTCAATTTTCGGATTCTTGAAATAGCTTCTACACCACTTCGCGTCCTGGAATCAGTTCGACGACATCGGGATGACTGTAGTTGACGATGACAACCGAATACGGATAAGGTTCGCCTTGCCGTTTTTCGATGCGAATCGCACCAGCGCGCGATAATCCATCGAGTACGCGACGACGCTCGAAGTCGGCCAGCGAAGGCATTTCGTCCGCCAGCTGGCGCAAAAACGGGCCGAGCCACAATTCGTTGGTGTAGCGCGTGATTTGCAAACGCTGCAATTTTTCCAAAACCAAAGTCAAACATTGGCGCTCGTCTTCTTCCAGCACGCGGCGAACCGGCGCGAACTCGACTGGCTCGATGAAAACGGCGGGCGCGTTTTCCAGGTCATTGGAGGGCGCACTGGGAAGCGTCAAACCGTTTGCCAGAGGCGTGGAATAAACGGTGCGCGCGCGCTGCTCCAATTGCTGCGATTGCGCTTGGAAACGCTGATTGCGTTCATCGGCCAGTTTTTGTTGCTCGGTGCGACGCGTTTCCAAGGTTTCCAAAGTCGCCGCGTCCAGCAACGTGCGCGCGTCAATGAACTGCGATTCGCCCAGGTTCAGCAACAAATCGCCGGATACAGTTTCACGGAAACCAACGCCTAAAACGTTTCTCGCCTGACGACGCAAATGCTGAATCACGGGAATGTAATCGCGGTCACCCGCCACCAGAATAAAGGTTCCGATTTCGCCACGCGTATAAAGCACTTCCAAAACATCGATGCACAAACGCATATCCGCGGCGTTTTTGTGGTCGGTTCCCATCACGTTTTTGGTATCGACACCCAATAAATAAAGCGCGCCCTGCGGCGTCGTTTCCAAGCGTTCAAAATCGGCATAAGCATTCAAAACAATGCAATCCATGCTGAACTCATCGGTCAGTTTTTGGCGCAAGTTGCGCAACAATTCGAGAATGTGATCGTTGAGGCCAGGCGGATCGAAAAAAGTGTTTTTGAAGAAGTAGTAAACGTTTTCAAAATCGAGAAAAACCGCCGCAAAACGCGATGGTTCAACGCGCGTCGAAGCCAGTTGAGTAGAAAAATTATTCATGCCTTCATTTTAGCGCGAAACCACCAATCGAGTACTCGATATTCGCTCCTTTTTGCTGGAAAGCGGGCGTTTTGTAAACTGTTACAAGTCCTTAACTCCCCTGAAACATGGCGCGTTTAGAATTACTGGAAATCTTCCGTTCCATTTCGCTGTTTATCGAACGTCTATCCAAAGTCGCAATTATGCAATCGCAAAGTCAATCTCAAGGTCAGCAAAACCAGTTTCAGGGCAACGGCTCGCCGTCTCAAAGTCAGGGGCAAAGCCAATCTCAAAGCCAGCGTTTGTTCGCCGAACCGATCAAGCACGGCTTGTTCGCGGGCTACGACGAAGGCGGATTTTACGACGAGATGTTTGACGAAAAAGGCTTGCCGCGCGAACACTACCGCGGCGTTTTCGATCAACTCTGCGCCATGACGCCGCGCGATTTCGATGCGCGACGCCGCCGCGCCGACCTCACATTTCTGCAACAAGGCATCACCTTCACGGTTTATGGCGGCGACAACGGCGGCAACACCGAGCGCATTTTCCCCTTCGATCTGGTGCCGCGCATCATCACGGCGCGCAAGTGGAAACGCATCGAAGCCGGTTTGATGCAACGCATTCGCGCCTTGAACTTGTTTCTGCACGACGTTTATCACGACCAGAAAATTCTCAAAGACGGCGTTGTGCCCCTCGATTTAGTACTCGGTTGTCCCGATTACAGGCGCGAGATTTTCGGCGTCGATGTCGTGAAAGACGTTTACATCAACATTACGGGAACCGACCTGGTGCGCGACGGCAAGGGCGAATATTTCGTGCTCGAAGACAATCTGCGCAGTCCATCTGGCGCTTGCTACGTGCTGGAAAATCGCCAGGTGATGAAGCACACTTTTCCTAACACTTTTGAAAATTATGGTGTGCGTTCGGTCGATACGTATGCGCTCGATTTGCGCGACTCTTTGCGCGCTGTCGCACCGGCGGGCATTGAAAACCCGACGATGGTTTTGCTGACGCCGGGCATTTACAATTCGGCCTATTACGACCACGCGTTTTTGGCAAAGCAAATGGGCATCGAACTGTGCGAAGGCAGCGACCTCATTGTGGACGACGCCAAAGTGTATATGCGCACCACGCAAGGCTTACGTCGCGTCGATGTAATTTATCGCCGCATTGACGACGATTATCTCGACCCGATGACCTTCAAGCCCGATTCGACGCTGGGCGTGACGGGTTTGGTCAATTGCTGGCGCGCCGGTAACGTCAGTCTGGCCAACGGCATTGGAACCGGCGTGGCGGACGACAAAGCGGTGTATGCGTATACGCCGCAAATCATCAAGTATTATTTGGGTGAAGAGCCGATTCTGCCGATTGTCCCGACTTATTCGACGGCTAAAGACGATGAACGCCAATATGTGCTGGAGCATTTGCACGAACTCGTTGTAAAACCGACAAACGGCAGCGGCGGTTATGGTTTGTTGGTAGGGCCGCATTCGACCGCGTTGCAGCGCCAGGAGTTGCGCGAGCGTATTATCGCCGACCCGCGCGGTTGGATCGCGCAGCCGACGCTGGCCTTGTCGCGCCATCCAACGTATGTCGGCGAAGAAAACGAGGCTCCTGGCGAAGGTCATTTTGAAGGCCGTCACGTCGATTTGCGCCCTTATATCACGTATGGCGACGACATCAAAGTGCTGCCCGGCGGCCTGACGCGCGTCGCTCTGGTCAAAGGTTCGCTGGTGGTGAATTCAAGTCAGGGCGGCGGCTCGAAAGACACCTGGGTTCTGAGCCGCGATTTTTAAGTTGAATATCAAACCGCAGAGGCGCTGAGAGATTTCAAGAGAGAAAATTGATTAATCGAGTACTCGAAACTGACAGTGTGTCATTCTGAGCGCAGCGAAGAATCTAACTGTAAATAGATTCTTCGCTGCGCTCAGAATGACACGCTCTTTTTCTTCTTTTGAAGCCTCTGCGCCTCCGCGTCTCTGCGGTCAAAAGTGTTTCAAAGATTGGAGCAAAAATGTTAAGTCGTGTGGCGGATGCGCTATTTTGGATGTCGCGGTATTACGAGCGTGCGGAAAATACGGCGCGCTTGATCGATGTCAACATCAACATGATGCTGGACATGGGTAGCGTGCTGGGTGAAGAAGGCAGCAGCGCACGCTACTGGAACCCGATTATCGGCATTTCCAGCCCGTTCTGGGATTTTCGCAACCGCTATCCGCGCACCACGCAGGAAAACGCCATCGAGTGGCTGACTTTTGGCGAAGGTAATTCAAACTCGATTTTGAATTGCATTCACCACGCCCGCGAAAACGCGCGCGCCATGCGCGGCAACATTTCCAGCGAAATGTGGGAACAAGTCAACACTACGTACTTGAACCTGCGCGAAACCAGTCTGGATAATATCCGGCGTGAAGGCGCTTATTTGTACTTTCGTCGCATCCGCGAAGCGAGCCAGCTTTTCCAAGGTCTGGTCGAAACCACCATGCGCCGTGACGAAGGCTGGCAATGGATCAAAGTCGGTTCCTACCTGGAGCGCGCCGACGCCACAACGCGTTTGGTGGACGTGAAATATCACATTTTGCTGCCCAGCGTGGAAGAAGTCGGCGGCCCAATTGACAACGTGCAATGGATGGCGGTTTTGAAATCGTGTTCGGCGTATGAAGCGTATCAGCGGCGTTACGCGGCACGCATTACGCCTTCGCGCGTCGCTGAGTTTCTCGTGCTCGACCAAACGTTTCCGCGTGCCGTTCGTTTCTGCTTCGATCAAATTCATTGGTCGTTGCGCTCCATCGGCATCGAACATGGCGATCTGGGCGAAGGCGCGCCGGAAATTGTCGCGTCCAATGTGCGGCGAACCTTGCAGGAAACGACGATGAACTCAATTATTCAATACGGATTGCATCAATATATGCTGCAACTGCAAGGCTCGTGCGTCGAAGTTTCCAACAAGATTTCCGGGCGCTACTTTCAAGGCACTTTGCGGCACGCGGCCTGAATGCAAATACGGAATACGGAATAAAAAGCTCCAACTTGGACAACGACGTTTCAACTTCGAGTACTCGATATTCCGCATTCATCATTTCTATGATTGTCACCACTTTGCACGAAACGACTTTCAACTACGCGCGCCCGATTGAACGCACGTTCACTGAAGCGCGTTTGGCGCCGGTTTCCGACAGCGGTCAGACCTGCCACGAGTTTTTCCTGACCGTTGATCCGATGCGTCCTCTGCTGGAAAACCTCGATTATTGGGGCAACCTGACGATGAGTTTCAACATTCTGCCGCCGCATCGTCGCGTCGTCATCACGGGACGTTCGGTCGTCGAAACGCACCGCGATCCGTTTGCGCCGCAACCTGTCGATGAATTTGAAACGCGTCGCGCGCAAATGGACTTGTTGGCTTTCGACGGCCCTGTCGAGTACTCGAATGACGTGGAAACCTTGCGCGACGACGCTGGTTTGATGACGGCCAACAACGACGCGCCCTGGTTCGACGACGACAGCGTTTTCGCCCGCGTGCAAAAGCTGAACTCGATGATTTTCGAGCGTTTCACGTATTGCACCGACGCGACCGATGTTCACACGCACATTTCGGAAGTGTTCGCCTTGAAGCGCGGCGTGTGTCAGGATTTCGCGCACGTTTTTATCGCCGTTTGTCGCGCGGCTCAACTTCCGTGTCGCTACGTCAGCGGCTATCTGGTGACGCGGCGCGCACGTTCCAGCGAAGGTTCGGGCGCTTCGCACGCCTGGGTCGAAGTTCTCATTCCGCGTCATGGCTGGTGCGCGCTCGACCCGACCAACAATTTGCTGGCCAACGACAGCTACATCAAGTTGGCGCATGGCCGCGATTACCGCGACGTGACGCCGACGCGCGGCGTTTTCAAAGGCAGCGGCGTCGATTGTCGGATGAGCGTGCGCGTGCATACACTAACCGAAGAAGACCTTTCGAGTACTCGAAATGAGCCTGAATTAGTCGGCTGAATTACAAATAACGAACCCGAAGCGTAAGCGACGGGCTTAAGTCATATTTACTGGAAACTCTTACGTAAGCCCGTCGCTTACGCTTCGGGTTCGTGAGAAGTATTCTGTATAACTGAATCTTATGATTGCTTATCCTCCTGAAAACGACACACTGGAAGCCAAGCGCGAGCGAGGTCGTTCGCCGCGCCTTTTGCCTGATTATGTGCCGCATCCCAGCGGAATTCTCACCTTGCGCGTCGGCAGCGAGTTCGTCTACACGTCACAGGGCGACACACCGGCAGTCTTGCAGGTCGAAGCGCTCCAGGACACTTACGCGAAAATTACGCACGAACGATGGGAAGTCACGCCGTCTCTTGATTCGCACGAGTACAAGGACGTTTACGGCAACCGTTGCCGCCGCGTGACTTTGCCACCCGGACAAACCACGTTGCGCTACGACGCATTGGTCGAAATCTCGGCGCACCCCGACCCGTTCGTGCCCGATGCAACTCAAGCGCTCGTGCAAGATTTGCCGGACGAAACGTTGTTATTCACGCTCGCCAGTCGCTATTGTCAAAGCGATTCACTATCTAACGCCGCCTGGGAATTGTTCGCCAACTCGCCGCCAGGTTGGGCGCGCGTGCAAGCCATTTGCGATTGGGCGTACCAGAACGTGATTTACGTTTCGGGTTGCTCGACGCCGGAAACGACCGCGCTCGACGTTTACAATTCGCAACAGGGCATTTGCCGCGATTTCGCGCATATCGGCGTTACGTTGTGCCGCGCGATGAACATTCCGGCGCGCTATTGCTTTGGTTATATGCCCGACATCGGCGTCGAAGTTCCCGATGTCGCCATGGATTTCCACGCCTGGTTTGAAGCCTATCTTGGCGGCAAATGGCGCACTTTCGATGCGCGCCACAACGTTCCGCGCATCGGTCGTGTGCCGATTGCGCGAGGCCGCGACGCCGTAGATTGCGCGATGGTCACAACTTACGGCGCCGCGAACCTGGATAAAATGACGGTTTGGGCCGATGAAGCCACGCAAGACGATCTCAACGCGTTCTAATTCGAGTACTCGATATGTCTCGTTTGAAACTTGCGTTTGGAACGATGGACAAATTAGGAAACGCCATCAGACTCGCAGTTTGTCATTATGAACGCGTTTAACAAAATGCAAAACGCTCGAAAGTAAAATGTGTCATTCTGAGCGAAGCGAAGGATCTAATTACAGTTAGATCCTTCGCTTCGCTCAGAATGACAAAGTAACAATTTGTGGACTGCTGAAATAGTTTCCAAAACTCACAAAGCGCTTGAAGATTAAGTTCTCAGGCGCTTTGTGGCGTTTGCTGGCCGCGAAATTGAGCGCCATCTATTATTTCGTCTGGCGCAAGACGTTAAAATAGAAGCCGATTCCATTCGAGTACTCGATTTCTTATGCCAACTTCATCACGCTCCTTCGCTCGTCCCGTCGTCGATTTAACGCGCAGCCGCGCGGCGCAACTTAAGCCGTTGCCTTTATCAGCGGTGCGTTTAGAAGACACCTTCTGGCAACCGCGCCGCCAAATCAATCGCCGCGAAACGTTGAAATCGCAGTTCGAGCACTTGCAAGCGACGCCGCGGCTGGCCAATTTTCGTCGCGCCGCTGGCCTGGAGAAAGGCGAATTTGAGGGACTGATTTTCGACGACTCTGACGTTTACAAGTGGCTCGAAGCCGCTTCATCAACGCTGGCGCAAGACGATGACGCCGATGTTCGCGCCATGATGGATGAAGTCGCGCGCACGGTCGCCGCGGCGCAGCAACCCGACGGATTTTTGCATTCATATTACACGCTGCATCCCGAAAAAGAGCGTTGGGAAAACCTGCGCGACAACCACCAGCTTTATTGCATGGGACATTTTCTGCAAGCGGCAGTCGCCCATTCTCGCGCGACTGGCGAACGCGAGTTGCTCGACGTAGCGACGCGCTTGGCCGATTGCATTGACCACGATTTCGGCTGGGGAAAGCGCGAAGAAACCGACGGTCACGAAGAAATCGAACTCGCCCTGGTCGAGTTGTACCGCGAAACCAACGAAGCGCGCTACCTTCAATTGGCGCAGTTTTTCATTGATGTGCGCGGGCGCGGAACCATCGGCGGCAGAGATTACAACCATGATCATGTGCCGTTTCGAGTACTCGATCGCATGACGGGACACGCCGTGCGCGCTCTTTATTACGCGACTGGCGCGGCGGACGTGTTTCTCGAAACTGGCGAAGATGCCATGTGGAACGCGCTCGAGGAACAGTGGAAAAATTTCACGCAGCGCCAGATGTATGTGACGGGCGGCGCCGGTTCTCGCTGGGAAGGAGAAGCGTTCGGCTTCGATTTCGAGTTGCCAAACCAACGTGCTTATACCGAAACTTGCGCTGCCATCGCAGTCGTGATGTGGGCGTGGCGCATGGGACAACACAGCGGCGAGGCGCGCTTCTTTTCCGTCCTCGAACGCGCGCTTTACAACGGCGTTCTCAGCGGCCTTTCGCTGAGGGGCGACGAGTATTTTTATCAAAACCCGTTGGCCGACGATGGCGCGCACCGACGTCAAAAATGGTTCGGCTGCGCTTGCTGTCCGCCCAACATCGCGCGCTTGCTGGCGCAACTTCCCGGCTATTTTTATTCGGTTTCGCCCGAAGGAATTTGGGCGCATTTATTCGCACAAAGTCAGGCTGAAATCAGTTTGCCGGACGGCGCAACGGTGCGATTGAAGCAGCAAACCAATTTTCCGTGGGACGGCGAAATCGCGTTCCAGATCGAAGAATCGCCAGAGAGTGAATGGTCGCTTTTCGTGCGCATTCCCGAGTGGGCGCGTGGCGCGACATTGCAAATCGAAGGTGAAACGCGCGAAGTCAAAGCTGGCGAATATCACGAAATCCGCCGCGTCTGGAAAAACGGCGATATGGCCAAGCTGAACGTGCCAATGGAGACGCGCTTTTTGCGCGCTCATCCGCACGTAACGGAAAATCGCGGTCGCGTCGCGGTAATGCGTGGCCCGTTGGTTTACTGCGCTGAAGCCTTGGATTTCAACGGCGTTGATGTGCGCGACTTGCAAGTTTCACCGCAGCAACCGCTTGTTCCCGTTTACGAGAACGAACTTTTAGGTGGCGTTGTGACTTTGCAAGGCGAAGTCGAAATCGTAGCGTCCGGCGAAGTGTGGCAGAACGAACTTTACGCGCCCGTCGCTGATGTGCAGGAAACTTCGCCGCGGGCGACACCTTTGAAACTGATTCCGTATTACGCGTGGGCGAATCGCGCCGCCGCGCCGATGCAAGTGTGGCTGCAAGAAAAACCAAGCGATGACACAGCGAAATCTTAATTGCGCTCTGTCATCGCTTGATTTTGAATATCGAGTACTCGAACTGTTACTTTTGCGGCGTTTCGGCGGGGTTCCATTCCAGCGGCGGCATCGAATGCGCCAATTCGGTCAGGCCTTTTCCCCAACGTTCGCGGATGGTTTTAAGATAAGGATCGCCTTCTTTCAGGCGAATGCGGTGCGTGACGCGCAAAGCGTCTTTTTCGTAGCACAAAATATCAATCGGTGGGCCGACCGAAAGATTGCTCTTCATCGTCGAATCCATCGACAAGACGCCCAATTTGACGGCTTCGTTGAGCGGCGTCTGGCAGTTGAAACCACGATCCAAAATCGGCTTGCCGTATTTCGATTCGCCGATTTGCAAAAAAGGCGTGTCGCTGCTGGCGCGCATCACGTTGCCCTGCGGATAAACATAAAGCAAATTGTGCGGCGCGTCGCCGATTTGTCCGCCGACTAAAATGTGAATGTTGAACTTGAAATCGTCTTTTTCCAAGTGTTCGCGGTCGAGTTTTTCGACTTCGCGGATTTTCTGGCCGACGTAGCGCGCTGTTTCATACATCGTTTTCTGATTCATCAATGTCGCGTGCTCGGGCGAAGCTTTGCCGACCAAAAGGTCTTCGTCAATCAAAGCCAAAATACTGTGCGTCAGTGACAAATTGCCCGACGCCATCAGGCAAATTACGCGGTCGCCCGGTTGTTCGTAAACGTGCATTTTGCGATGCACGGCGATATTGTCCATGCCTGCGTTCGAGCGCGTATCGGAAACAAAAACAATTCCCTCGTTGCAAAGAAGTCCCAAACAATAAGTCATAATAGAAAGTGGCAAAATCGCTGCGAGCACCTCGCCTGGCTTTTTGCGAAACGGTAGTGTTGCCGACAATCGAGTACTCGACAAGGCGAGACAAACGAAAAACAAACGGTCGAGCGCACGCTTTTAGCAAATCAGCGCCCATTCTTTCAAGGTTTTCATGCTTCTTCCTTTCAATGTCGAACGTCCCACGCGCCGCGTTCCCGTTTGCACCTACACGTTGATCGGCTTGAACGTTTTCGTGTATTTGCTGACAGTATTGGTCGCCAACGTGCAATTGATGAGCGACCGTCCCGTTTTTCATCAGCAAATTATTGCGCTAACTCAACTGAAGCAATACGAAGAAGAGCAAGCGCAGCGCGCCGCCGATGCAACTTCTGCAAACGCCAATCCCGACAATTCCGGCAACGCTTCTGGCGATACGCAAGCGCCATCTTCCAGCCCTCAAAGTTTTTCTTTCGGGTCGAATTCACAAATTGCGCGTGGACAGATGGGCGATGTGCCAACGGCAAACGCGCCCGTTTCGCCTTTGCCAGACGGCGCGCCCGGCCTCAACAATGACAGTCTTAACAACAGCCCGACCAATGGCGCCGACGATTCTGGTCTCACGCCCGCGCCCAGCCAGGACACGATTGAACTGGCGCGCGTGCTCAAAGCCGCGAGTACGGGACAAAAGGTCAGCAAAGACGACATGGTGCGTATGATGACCTTCGCGTGGGACGACGAGCACGACAAAGATTTATTTGTGCTCGATCCGCATCCGACGACGCTGGCGTGGCTGGCCTATTGGGTTGGCGCGCCCACCGTGCTGGGCTTTTTCGCTTCGATGTTTTTGCATGGCAGCCTGGATCACATTCTGGGCAATATGCTGTTCTTGTGGGTTTTCGGGCGCGCTTTGGAAGACGCCTTGGGGCCGATTATTTACACGCTGGCGTATTTTTTGTGTGGCATCGCGGCAACGTTGCTGTTCCATATCGCAACTATGCAGTTCTCACCGGCGCAAGCGATGACGCCTTCACTGGGCGCGTCGGGCGCCATTGCCGGTTTATTGGGATTGTTCGCGCCGCGTTTTTATCGCACGCCGATCAATGTGTTTTATACGAAATGGGTGACCAGTTTCCTGCGTCTCAGCGGCGGCATGATTTTCTGGATGGGTTCGGTTTTCGTGGGCGCTATGCTCGCCAACTTCATCGGTTCTGAGGGCTACATTCTGGGCACGTTGGTGGTTTTAGCGGCCTTCATTTTCTGGGGCGAAGACGAACTGTGGGGCGAATGGAAAGTGCCCGCCGCGTGGGGCATCGCGGGCTATTTCCTGTGGAACGATGTGATTCAGCTTTTCATCGAAACTTATACGGGCCAGCGCGGAGGAGTCGCGCATTGGGCGCACATCGGTGGTTTTTGCTGCGGCGTGGTTTATGCGTTTCTGGTTGGTCTCACAGGCGAAGCGAAAACCGAATACATCACCGACGAAGCCGAAGCGTCGCTCGAAAACAATCACGGGCACAACGCGATGGAAAGCGCGCAGGAATTGCTGCGCTTGAAACCCAACGATCCGCAGGCGCATCGCTTGATGGCACGCTCTCTGGACGCAAAAAACAAAGGTGACTTGACCGAAAAAGCCCTCGATGCCTGGGAACTGGCGATTGAAAAGTATTTGCAGGCCGATGACCGCGACGGCGCCGCGCGCACTTATCTCGAAGCCACGAGCAAGCACCCGTCGTTTATCCTGATGCCACGCACGCAATTTCTGCTGGGTAATCACATGGCGCGCACCGGCGATCATCTTGGCGCGGCGGAAACTCTGGTCAAGATTCCTTATACGTTTCCCGATGCGCCCGAAGGCGAACTTTCGCTTTTGCGCAGCGCGCAACTTTATGCGCAACACTTGAGCAACCCGGAACTGGCGCACCAACTTCTCACGACCTTGCTGGAACGCTATCCCAACACCGAATGGCGTTCGCAAGCACAGAGCGGCTTGAAAAACACCGAAGCGCAACTCCAAAACGCTTCGCAAGGATAAGAATATGAAAAAGTCTCTGATGGCTGTCGCGCTGTTGACAAGTGTTGCAATGGCCAGCGTTTCGAGTACTCGATTAACGGCGAGTACAGTTTCGACAAGCGTAATCGCGGTGCAACTTCAGACGACGAGACCGAATTTATCGTCGCCGGAAAAGTCGGTGCGTTCATTTGTGGCGGCGTTGAACGCGAGCCGTTTTGAGGACGCGGCGGGTTGTGTCGATGGCGCATCGCCGCGCGCCGATTTTAACGAATTTCGCCAGATGTGGAATAAAGAAAAACTGGGGGTTGCGCTTTCAGACTTGAAGGTCACTCTACAGGGCAACAAAGCAGTTGTCGCCGTGCGAGCCACTTTCAGATCGCGCGCTCATAGCACCGTCCAAAGGGGCAACATCTCTCTTGTGCGTCGTGATGGAAACTGGCTGTTGGTGCCTATAAGCGCCCAGGTTCTTGATGCAAATCCAAAAAATGTCAGTTGGCTTGCGCCTGTGGTCACAATGTTGTGCTCACCCGAAGTTCTTGAAAGGTGGCGTAAAGAGGCGCAACGCGAGTCCTGCTCTTCCAATCTCAAGCAGATAGCGCTGGCGGCTATCATGCTGGCGCAAGACGACGAAAAACTGGCGATTACGCCGCAGAACTTCAAGACGAAACTGTTCACTTACAGCAAAACGATGCAGATTTTTCGTTGTCCCGATGTCGCCAGTGGCGAAAGCTACAGCTTCAACGGCAACTTGACTAACCTCGACATGAGCAAGATCGAGGGCGTCACAGCGTCCCGATTGGTGATGTTCTACGAGGGCAAAAACGGCTATCTCGATTTTCGTCATCTGGGAACCGCCAACGTCGCCTTTGCTGATGGTCACGTCAAAGCCATCACACGCGCTGAAGCAACCTCGCTCAAATGGAAGCCGTAAGCCTGACAAACATAACAAAGAAGCTCATCGAGTACTGAAATCGAGTACTCGATGAGCTTCTTCCGTCATGTGCCGACTTCAAGTTTTATCTTCGCCTTCCAGCGAATCGAGCAACAATTCGGCAGTCGCCAGGTTGAGCGCGAGCGGCACGTTATGCACGTTGCAAATGCGCACCAAACCTTGAACGTCCGGTTCGTGCGGATGCGCAAAAAGCGGATCGACCAGAAAAATCACGGCGCGCACTTCGTCTTGCGCCACGCGAGCGGCAATTTGCGCATCGCCGCCCAGCGGCCCCGATTGAACGCGCAACACGTCCAAACCGGTCGCCGGCGCCACCAATCCGCCGGTCGTTCCCGTCGCAATCAGCGAAAAACGCGCGAGCACATCGCGCCGACGCCGCGCCAGCGCCACCAAGTCGTCTTTCTTGTTATCGTGAGCAATCAGTGCAAGCATAAGGCAATTTGCGCTTGTAGGGGCTTGGCGTGCCAAGCCCGTTTTGAATCAATCGAGTACTCGAAAGTCGGGCGTAGCAAGCTGACGACCCGACGGGAAAACTATTTCTTCGGCGTGGCGATGACCATCGTCATGTAAACGCCGACGTTTTTCTGGCGGTCTGTCACCGTGAACAACGACGCGATTTCTTCTTCCAATTCTTCGGGCGCGAAGCGGTGAAACGGAATGCCGCCGTGGTGTTCGCCTTCTTTTTCCAGCCGCGTCGTGACGCCGCCGTAACGATACGCTGACAACAAGAACTGACCTTGCGCAACCAGCACGCGATGCGTGTGCTGCACGAACTGAGCGCGCAATTCGTGCGAAGGAATGTGCTGAAAAACACCGACGTGGGCGACGTGGCCAAAAGCGTTGTCGCGCAACGGCAAATGCGTCAAATCGGCGTGCAGATAATGAACGGGCGCGTCCGTTTTTCCAGCGTGCTGCACGCGATTGCGCAAAATCGAATCGCGCGACAGGTCGACCGCGACAACTTCGCTGGCATAGCGCGCAAACAAATCGGTAAAGCGTCCAGTTCCGCAACCAGCTTCGAGAAGCGGCAGGTTTTTCGGCGTTTTCGAGTACTCGTTCTTCGAGTACTCGTTCATGACGCGCTTATACGCCGGCCACTCGAAAAGATGGAGCGCTTTCATCGAAATCATTTGATCGTAGGCTTCGGCTTGCTCGTCGCGCGCGCGACGCTCGCTGGCGATTCTCTTGAAATCGTGTTTGCGTTCATGCGTTTGGTGATGATGTTCTTCACCTGGATGCAAAACGTCCTCGAGTTCGTCTTCGTATTGCGCCAAAAACTCGTCGTCTTCGTTTTTCATGGCGCCGACGCGGAAAGCATCGCAGAAAACGCTGGGAATGCCGTCGCGGATCGGATACCAGCGGCGCGTTTGTTGGTTGACTAAAACGCCTTCGCGGATTTCAGTTTCGTCGCCTTGAAAACAGCGCAGTTGAAGCGGTTGAAAATCGTTGGGATCGAGCAGAAAATCGAGCAATCTTACGTTCATGGAGTTCCGTATCGGTGATTCGTTGGGTGAATTGGTGTGCTAAAAGGATAGCTTAACGGCGTTCGACTTGCACCAGAAAACTTCCGGAGGAAACCTTTTATGAGCCTTTTAGACAACGTTCGCCAGACTTTGGGCGATGCCGCCAACACCGCCCGCGAAGTCGGACAAAACCTGGGCGCGCAAGCCCAATCGCAACTTAACATCAAAAAAATGCAGCTCGATCAAGCCAAGAAACTGCGTGACCTGGGCGAAAAAACTTTCGCCTGGTACCAAAGCGGGCAGCTGATCGTGAGCGGCAATGTGCCCGCCGATGTGCAACAATTGTGTCGGGAAGTGGACGAATCGAGTACTCAATTGCGCTTGGAAGAAGCCAAACTCGAAGAGTTCAAGCAACAAGCCGCGCAACGCTCGCAAAACCCAAACGAACCCGCAACTCAATCGGGCGCGACTTACCCCGTTTTACCAACCACAAATCTGCCCAACACCAACTTACCAGCAACAGATTTCCCAGCCGCAAATGCGACAATTCCAACCATTCCGACCGTGACAACGCCAATGGCGCCGGCTAACACGGCAACCGAAGTCACATCCATTCCCTTTCCTTCGGCTGCCGCACGTGATACGACCAACATCATGACGGGAAGCGATGCCACGAATGATTATCCAACGCCTGCGCTCACCAATTCGGGCGCTACAGGAGTTTCAACAATGGGAACGAATTTTCCAACGCCGCACCACGAAGGCGGCGTGACCATGCCAGGAACCGGAATCGTCACCAACCCGACGCCGCCCGCTTCTGCGCCCGAAACTTTGCCGCCCGCCGTTCCCGCGACTTCAGGCGCCGAAACTTCCGACGGCGATGCTCCAGTTGTTCCGGTTTCCGATTTGGCACCCTCGCCGCAGGGCGACACGACAATTGGCGGCGGCACCATGCCCGGCGCGCCCGGCGGCAGCGATACTCTGGGCGGCGGCATCAGCGGCGGCGGACTTGGTGGGTTGGGCGGCGGATTTGGTGGCGGCACGATGTAATTTCGAGTACTCGATAGACCCAAAAGCGCCGCGAGATTTCAGTTCTCGCGGCGCTTTTACGTTTACGGCTGGCGTTTGAGGAAGTTTTTGGCGGCGATGTAAGCGCCAATCAAGATGCAGGAGTGACAAAGAGCCGCTCCAAATGCTTGTTGCCAAGCCGAATGTCCAGGCCCAAAAAACATCCCAAACAATCTCCACGAAAAAACCTGCAACAAGTCCCGGCAACGCACCGAGTAACAACTGACAAACCATCCCAAACCATTGCACAAACTCAAAACCGTTCAACTTGCGAATCAGTTCTTTCATATCGAGTACTCGATTCACAACGGATAAAGCGCGTCCAAGGTTTCGCCGCGCTCGATTTGAATGTTGTTATCCAAAGCGCGCCAAAGATACCAACTCGCCACGCTGCGAAATGGCTTCCATGGTTCGGCAATTTCGCGCATTCGAGTACTCGATGGCGCCTCTTCCAGCGCATACAACTTCTTCATCGCGTTACGCAGACCCAGGTCGTCAACCGCTAAAACATCTTCGCGCCCCAGAGAAAAAATCAGAAACATTTCGGCTGTCCATCTTCCGATGCCGCGCATGGGAACGCGAGCCGCGATAACTTCCTCGTCGCTCATCGTGTCGAACTCACTAAACGAAATCAAACCGTCGTTGATGTGGCGCGCCAGATCACGAATCGCCAGAACTTTGTTGCGCGACAAGCCAACGGCGCGCAAAACGTCGTCTTGCACCTTCGCTACGAATTGCGGCGTAGGAAAATCGCGTTCCGCTTCGAGAGCCGCAAAGCGTCCGCGAATGGCGCGCGCGGCGTGCGTCGAAACCTGCTGCCCGATAATCGAGGACGACAAAGCGCGCCACGCATCAGGCTCGCAGCGTATCTGCGGATCGCCAACCTGCGCTATGACTTGCGCTAAAATAGTGTCGGATGCTTGCAGATGTTGGCGGGCCAGTTGGAGGTTCATAAAAGGTGATTAATGAAAAAGTTCGTCGCTTCAACGTTTTTGATTCCGCATATCTGCTTTGATTGCCGCTTGAGTTTCAAGCGAGTTCATCAGAAAATAGCAGGCGAAATTTTGTGCCCGAATTGCAAGAAACCGGCGCGCATGATGGCGCGCAAGTTTCAAGCTCCACCACGCAACGACATTCAACGCTGGGAGGTCGTCAGGCTGCTCTTCCAAAACGGCTGGCGTGGCTATGGATGGAACGTGACACCGCGAATATCTTTGCGAGCAGCCGAAGAATACCTGAAACGAAAGGCCGAACGAGAACGCATCGCACAAATCAAAGGCAAACAAGAAGCGCAGAACGAGAAATGGCGAAAAATGCGCAAATGGCCGCACGTTCATCTCGATGTGGAATCGAGTACTCGATAAGACGACGTAGGGGCTTGGCGCGCCAAGCCCCTACAAATTGCCAACTCACTCCGCCAATTCTTCCATTTGCGCGATCACCTGGTCGAATACATCCAGCGCCTGATGAATCGGTTGCGGAGTCGCCATATCGACGCCCGCGCCGCGCAACAAATTGATGCTGGTGTCTGAACCGCCGCCGCGCAGGAAGTTGAGATAACGTTCGACCGCCGGTTCGCCTTCTTCTGTAATCTGCTTCGACAAAGCTGCCGCCGCGCTGATGCCAGTCGCATATTGGTAAACGTAAAAGTCGTAGTAGAAATGCGGAATGCGCGCCCATTCAATGGCAACCGCGTCGTCAATTTTGACTTCGGCCCCATAATAATCGTCGTTCAGCGATTTGTATAATTCGCTCATGCTATCCGCCGTTAATGCCTCGCCGCGTTCGTTCAAGCTGTGAATCATCAGCTCGAATTCGGCGAACATCGTCTGGCGAAACAGCGTGGCGCGGAAACGTTCGGCGTAGGAATTCAACAATGAAAGTTGCAGCGCCTTGTCACCTATCTCGCGCGCTTCTTTTTGCAAATGCTGCGTCAACAACGATTCGTTCAATGTGGAGGCGACTTCGGCCACGAAAATCGTGTAACCCGAATAAACATAAGGCTGCGTTTCGCGCGTGTAATACGAATGCAGCGAATGTCCCAGTTCGTGCGTGAGCGTAAACGCGTTGTTCAGGTTGTCTTGCCAGTTCATCAAAATGTAGGGCGGCGTCGTGTAAGAACCATTGGAAAAGGCGCCCGATGTCTTGCCTTCGTTTTCCATGACATCAATCCAGCGACTGGAAAACGCCTTATCGAGTACTCGATTGTAGTCTTCGCCCAGCGGAATCAGCGAGTTTTTGACCGCCGTTTCAGCTTGCTCGTAAGAAATTTCTTTCTCGACGTTTTCCACCATCGGCACATACAAATCCCACATTTGCAATTCGTCCAACTTCAACAGTTTCTTGCGCAAACGCAAATAGCGATGCAGTACCGGAAGCCGTTCGCGCACGGTGGAAATGAGGTTGGTGTAAACCTCGGTCGGAATTTCGTCGGGATCGAGAGCGCCGTGCAAGGCGCTGTCGTAATGGCGCACGCGAGCCGAGAAAACATGACTTTTCACGGCGCCGGTCAGGTTCGAGGCGAGCGTGTTGCGCCACTTCGCGTATTCGCCGTGCATCGCCCTGAAACCGTTTTCGCGCAAGGTTCTGTCCGGCGATTCCAGAAATTTGATGTAGCGCCCGTGCGTCAGTTCAACTTCGTTGCCGTCTTTGTCCAGGACATTGGGAAATTTCAAGTCGGCGTCGCCGAACATTTTGTAAACCGTGGATGGCGCGCTCGTCGCTTCATAAGCCTGCGCCAAAACGTCTTCGACTTCGGCGCTGCGGATATGCGGACGACGGCGTTGCAGCTTTTGCAAATAGTATTCGTAAAGCTTCAGTCCAGCTTCTTCGTTGACGAAGCCTTGCAACACATCGGCGTCGAGTTCGAGGATTTCCGGCTCGATGAAAGCGGCTGCCGACGCCAATCGAGTACTCAACATCTTGACGCGTTCCAGGCGCGCCTGACTTTCGGCGTTGGCATTGTCCTGGCTGCGTTTCAAGCTGGCGTAACTGTAAAGTCGCCCCAGCGTTTTGCCGATTTCGTCGCTGGTTTGCAGCGTATTAAGCAAACTCCAGCCGTTGTGCAAAGTGCCTTGCATTGCACTTAAAGGCGCAATATGGTTTTCGACAACTTGAAAATCGCGCTCCCAATCTTCGTCGCGCTCGTAAACCAAGGTCAAATCCCACGTCAATTCGGTCGGGATTTCATGGCGTTTGGGCAACGGGTTGGAAGCTGTCGTCGGAACATCTGTTTTTTCGTAGAACACGTTAATTTCCTCGCTCTTTTTTCGCAGTTTATCGCATGAGGCGCATCCTCGAAAAAGCTGGCAAAATGAACAACACGATGAGACAGCAAATGGAAGACAACACAAAGGCAATCAAAATGACTCCTGAAAAGAAGTTACGGGTAGCGATTATTGGTGCGGGTGGTTGGGGAATGCAGCACGCGCGCGTTTTCTCCGAGCGCCGCGATGTCGAACTGTGCGCAATTGTCGGGCGCACGCGAGAGAAAACTGAACGGCGCGCTATCGAGTACTCGACGCGCGCTTATTTCGACATCGCGCAAATGTTGGAAAGCGAAAAACCTGATTTGGTCAGCGTATGCTTGCCCAATCAAGAGCATTTCGCGCCGACGCTGCAAGTCATCGAAGCGGGTTTCCCGCTGCTCGTCGAAAAGCCGCTCACTTTTGAAATGGAAGAAGCCGATGCGTTATTAAAAGCGGCGACGGAGCGCGATTTATTTTTCGCTATCAACTTCAACCATCGTTATGCGCGACCAATGCAAATGGCGCGCGAGGCGATTGAAGCCAATCGTTTGGGCGAAGTCGTCTTTGCGACGTGGCGTTTCGGCGGCGAAGGCGGCGGCGATCATCCGCACGCGAACTTGATCGAAACGCAATGTCACGGCTTCGATAGTTTGGAATATCTGTGCGGCCCGATTGCGTCCGTCATGGCACAGATGACGAACAAAACCGGCAAAGGCTACAGCACGATGTCGATTGCGTTGCAGTTCCAAAACGGCGCCGTCGGTAACCTGTTGGGCACTTACGATTCGTCTTACGCATATTCGAGTACTCAATCGATGGAAATCAACGGCACCTTGAGTCGCATTTTGATTGAAGACACGGTGCAGCGTTTTTCGTTTCAACGTGCGGGAAGCGAAACGCGCGAAGAATGGCAGGCCGGTTATTTCAACGACCGCGACCGCACTTTTGTGCGCACCTTCGATGCTCATCTCGACGCCGTTTTGCACGCGTTGCGGCACGGAGAAGAGCCGCCAATTCACGCAAGGGCTGGACATCGCGCATTGGTCTTGGCGCTCGCCGCCATCGAATCGTTTGGAAGCGGGCGCCGCGTGGAAACACCTTATTCTGAATGATCGTGAGTTCTGCAAAAAAAGTTAAAGCCGCCATTTCACATTGCAATTGGAATGGCGGCTTTCGATTGACAAAGAACCCGAAGCGTGAGCGACGGGTGAACTAACAGTCCAATATCGCTGTTAGTTCAGCCCGTCGCTCACGCTCTGGGTTCGTTGTTCAACGCACAAATGCGATAACGACGGCAATAATCGCCATTACAATGGAAGCAACCGACAACATCATATTGGTGCGCAGTTGTTTTTGCAGAACGTCGCGTTCGGCGACAAGAGCCGTTGTAATTTCGGCGTGATGCGCTTTCAATTGCTGCGGAATGGTTTCCAGTTGCGAGGCGAAAGCGTTCCGCGAACGTTCGAGTTCGTCCATTTTGGGAACGATTTGCCCTTGCGTTTCGCGCACCTCGTTCAACGATTTCGAGTACTCGACAATGCCGTTTTGCACTTCGCCGATTTTGCCGACAAGTTCGTCTTTCAGTTGAAGTTGAGCGCGCCGTGCCGCGTCGTCAAAGCGTTCGACAATGGCGGGCAAAGCCGAAATGTGACCTTCGATTTCCTCAACGCGCGTCGTCACATCGCCGACTTCTTCTTCCAATGTTTCCTGGTTGCGCGACAATTGGCTCCACGCGCCCTGCATTCCGGTCATCGCGGAAAGCGCGTGCGAACCGTCGCCCGTTTCGGCGTAAATGGATTGCTCCATCACTTTTTTGGAGGCGATGACGTCGCGCATTCCGACTTCAAAGTGACGCTGGTGAATCTTTTTTTCGTTGTCCGGGCCAGGTTCGGTCGTCGCCATTTGCGCGGCTTTCAAAACCGCGTTTTTGATGTCGCCGCCGCTTACGTTGTCGAACTCTTCGCCCAACTTTTGAAAATTGACATCGTTCGATAACGGCGTTTTGCGCGCGTGCAATTGCGCTTTCCAGATGAGCGCGCGCGTTGGTGCGTCCGGCATTTCAAACAAAATGTGAGTGCGAATGCGGCGTTCAAAAGCGGGATCGAAGTTGGCCGCCATATTCGTCGCAAAAATGACGACGCCCGCGAAACTTTCCAATTCTTTAAGCAAAACGTTGACGACCGTGTTCGCCTCGCGCTGATAACCTTGCGTCACGCTGGCGAAGCGGCGTCCGGCAATAGCGTCGGCTTCATCGAAGAACAACACCGCGTCTTGTTCGGCTGCCGCATGAAAAACTGCTGACACATTTTTGCCGGTTTCGCCCGCCCACAAACTTTCCATTTCGCTGTAGCGCACGACCAGCAGTTTTTTGCCCAGAGAGTGCGCAATCGCTTCGGCGCAGACGGTTTTGCCGGTTCCAGGCGGCCCGGCGAAGTTGAACGCCAGCCCCAGACCCGTGTTGTGCCGTTCGCTCAAACCCCATTGACTGAAAATGAGGTCGTGTTTTTTGATTTGCACCAAAGCCTGATCGAGAGCGCGGCGCGTATTGGCCGGAAGAATTACGTCGTCGAAAGTACGTCGCGGCACCAGGGCTTCAACCAATTCTTTCTTGGGTTGAACGGTGCCGAAAATGAGATCGCGCAGAGGATTCGCCATACCTTCAAGTACACCGCAAAACGCCGCACGTTTCCACCAATAAATAACCAATGGTGCGGATTTGCGCAAAAGGCAAGGCCATTCGCACCAATACTATTAACTAATAGTGCGGGTTTGGCGTCGCCCGCCCATGAATAAGCGGGCTGAAGTGAAAAAGCCCCATGAATGGGGCTGCCGGAATCGACGAAACACGGCACGCGAGGCCGCTTTAGCGGTCTTGCGAATTCAGCCCGCTCATTCATGGGCGGGCGCTTGCAAACCCGCACCAAAGTTATTCAATCGAGTACTCGAATGCCTTTTGTTTTTGCCGCCAGGCGCATATTTGGGGCAAACTGCGATCATCGAAAAAGATACGGAGAGTTCTTGAATGGCGATTTGCGAGATTCATCTGAACCAGGTCGAAGCGGTCGGTAAAATGACATCGTTCATGGCGATTTTGCCCGAAGGTCAGGGCAAAGGGCCGTTTCCCGTGCTCTACCTTTTGCACGGATTGAGCGACAATCACACCGCCTGGACGCGGCGCACCAGCCTGGAACGTTACGTTGATGGCTTGCCGCTTATCGTCGTTATGCCCAATGGCGAACGCAGTTTCTACATCGACGCGCAAGATTTGCGCAACGAAAACTTTGAAACCCTCATCGTGCGCGACCTGATCGGTTTCGTGGACAACACGTTTCAAACAATTGCGTCGCGCGAAGGTCGCGTCATCGCCGGACTTTCGATGGGCGGTTACGGCGCCATGAAACTGGCCTTGAAACATCCCGATAAATTTTGCGCAGCCGTCACACATTCGGGCGCCGTCGAGTTCGGCTCGCATTCCTATGAAGAATTTGTTGGGGAAAACAGCGGCGCCGAATGGTTGAACGAATTTGTGCCAATTATCGGAAAGAATCCACAAGGCGGCGACAACGACGTGTTCGCGCTGGCCGAACGGAGCGATTCGAGTACTCGACCAGCCTTGCGCATCGATTGCGGCACCGAAGATTTCCTGATCGAGCACAATCGCCGCTTTCACGCGCATCTGCAAAAGTTGGGCATCGAACACGAGTACGAAGAACATCCCGGCGAACATAACTGGGATTATTGGGACACGCACATCAAAGACAGCCTTGCGTTTTTCAAGACGCAGTTGAAATTGGAGACGCCCGCCCATGAATGAGCGGGCTGAAGAAAAAGCCCCATAAATGGGACTCAAGCGCACGCCTTGAGGCCGCTTTAGCGGTCTTGCCAATTCAGCCCGCTCATTCATGGGCGGGCACGTCGCACATCGAGTACTCGAACTGAACAACACCATGCCAAATCAACTCGCCAACGAGAAAAGCCCCTATTTGTTGCAGCACGCGCACAATCCCGTTGATTGGCTGCCGTGGGGCGAAGCCGCCTTTGAACGCGCGCGCCGCGAAAACAAGCCGATTTTTTTGTCTATCGGTTATTCGACGTGCCATTGGTGCCACGTCATGGAGCGCGAAAGTTTCGAGGTCGAAAGCGTCGCGCAGTTGATGAACCAGCATTTCGTCAACATCAAAGTCGACCGCGAAGAGCGTCCCGACGTGGATCGCGTTTACATGACGTTTGTGCAGGCGACGACCGGCAGCGGCGGCTGGCCCATGTCGGTTTTCCTGACGCCCGAACTGAAACCGTTTTATGGCGGCACTTATTTTCCGCCCGATGATCGTTACGGGCGCCCAGGTTTTTCCAGTTTGTTGAAGCATTTGGCGAACGCCTGGCAAAACGACCGCGACAACATCGAATCAAGTGCGCAAAGCACCGCCAATGCACTGCAAAATTACGCGTCGCTCGACACCAATCGTGATGATTCGAGTACTCGAAACGACGTCAAATGGCGCGGAATCGCTGACAAATGTTATCGACAAATTGCCGGAAGTTTCGATTCGCAATATGGCGGTTTTGGCGACGCACCGAAATTTCCGCGTCCCGTGACACATGATTTTTTGCACGCTTACGCACAAGTCAGCGGCGAAAAGCGCGCTTTGTCGATGTCGCTGCGAACGCTGGGTGCGATGTGCGACGGCGGCATGAACGATCAACTGGGCGGCGGTTTTCATCGTTACAGCGTCGATGAACAATGGATCGTTTCGCATTTCGAGAAAATGCTATACGATCAGGCGCAATTGGTGATTTCGTTCCTCGAAGCGCATCAACTTTCCGGCGAAGAATACTTCGCAGTCGCGGCGCGCAACACGTTGGAATACGTTCTGCGCGATTTGCGGCACCCGCAAGGCGGCTTTTTCGCCGGTGAAGACGCCGATTCTTTGCCTCCAACCGTCGACAATTTGGCTAACATCGAAGGCACGCAGAACCAGAACGCGCATGGCGAAAGCACACATGGCGAAAAAACACATGAACAAGGCGTGCACAAAGAAGAAGGCGCTTTTTATGTGTGGACGCAAGCCGAAATTGAAAGCGCGCTGGGCGACGACGCGGCGTTATTTTGCGCCTTTTATGGCGTCAAACCAAACGGCAACGCGCCTCACAGCGGCGATCCGCACGGCGAGTTTCGCGGCAAAAATATCTTGTATCGCGCGCATCCTTTGAACGAAATCGCCGCGCAGTTCGGTGTCAGTGTGGAAGACGCCTATCGAGTACTCGAACGCGGCGCCAACACATTGTTCGACATTCGCGCGCGTCGCCCACGACCGCATCGCGACGACAAAACCATCGCGGCTTGGAACGGCTTGACCATTTCCGCATTCGCGCGCGCGGCGCAAGTTTTAGACGAACCGCGTTATTTTGAAGCGGCGCAAACCGCGTTCGATTTTGTGTTTGAGCATTTGTGGGACGAGCAAACGAGCAAGCTAAAGCGCCATTTCAAAGACGGCGCTTCTGAAGTTTCGGCGTTTGCGGACGATTACGCGTTTCTGGCGCAAGCGTGTCTCGATCTTTATGAAACCAATTTCAATGTGTCGTACTTACAGCGCGCTGAAACGTTGATGGAAACTCTCAATCGCGATTTTTGGGATGAGGGAAACGGCGGATATTTCGCGTCGGCGCCGGATGCGAACTTGCTTTTGCGCTTGAAAGATGATTACGATGGCGCGGAACCTTCGGCTAATTCGTTTGCCGCGCGCGTTCTGTTGAAGTTGTCCGCCCTGCTCGACCGCAATGATTTGAGGCAGAAAGCCGAGCAGACGTTGAACGCGTTTTCCGCTCGCCTGTCGCAAATTCCGCAAGCGATGCCGGAACTGTTGTGCGCCGCACTGCAAAGCCAGACGCCGCCCCAGCACATTGTCATCATAGGCGACAAAAACGCGGACGATACGCGCGAATTGTTGCGCGTAGTACGAATCGAGTACTCGATTTCACGACAAATTATTTTGCGCGATGAAAACGATGCGTCTTCAATCCAGTTCTGGAACGAACGCGCGCCTTGGACGCAGGCGATGACGCTGCAAAACAAGCGCGCGACGGCGTATGTTTGCCAAAACTTCGCCTGCCAGAACCCGACGACTTTAGCGGAAGAATTGCAAGTGCAATTGAGCTGTAAATAGCGCGAAGAGCATAAGAAATAACAATTATAAGAAACAACGAACTCCAAGCGTGAGCGGGGGCTGATGTAATTGTCAGTCAGCCCTGCGCTCACGCTTGGAGTTCGTTGTTTTCGTGTCTTTCGCAGGCTATTTTATTTTTGCTTGCGACGAGAAACAAAGCCGAACTGTTGTTCGCCGACTTCTTTGATGGCGCGGCGCACGCGAGCCATGCGACGCAGAAAAACCCACACCAGCGCCGCGACAGACAGCAACTGAATCGCCGTCCAAATCGCTCCAATTGGCGCGCCCAACGGCAAGCGCGCTCTGACGCGGCTCAGCAGCCACGTCCACAGTAAGACGAAGCTGACAATAATCACGAGGGTTTCCCAGCGTGGGTGCGAAGGTTTTTCCATAACGCGCAGTTTATAGCGTCTTCAATATCAATTAACCGATTGAGTAGAAACACATGGAGCGGACGCTCATAAGAGAACAGCCATGACGTAAATCAAGTACTCGATTGTCACCAATTGCAGAAAAAGACAGGGCGTCTCGATTTATTTCGAGACGCCCTGTCTTTTCAGCTACCTACGTTCTGTCTTTTCAAACTTCGCGCTGTAGCAAGTGCGCACCAAAAGCGATTTACTGGTTGTACTTCTTGTCCAGCAAATCCATTGCCGAAACAGCTCCCGCAGGTACGTCATTGCAGTTGATGGATTCCGGGTTTGGCAGTGTGCAGGTGCCGCCATCAAACCTGCCCCACATACTGTAGCCATTCGCCACGGTCGCATCAGGATGCATCGATTTGACGTGTCCATCGACAAAGAGATAGTTCGAGGTGCCCAAGTGGCCAGCAAACCCGTTATCTCGCCATGCATTACCACCGTCGGTACCACCGGTCACCCAGTCACTCCACATCAGACCAGGTTCGGACCTGTCGCCACCAACGCGCTCGCCGACCAGAATTTTGCGCGAAGGTTCCTGAATGGTGGCCAGGCTCATACCGTGACCCGTTCCATTAGGATCACCAGAGTTAGCCTTGTTCCATTGATCATCAC
This sequence comes from Abditibacteriaceae bacterium, assembly GCA_965277285.1. Lineage (GTDB taxonomy): Bacteria > Armatimonadota > Abditibacteriia > Abditibacteriales > Abditibacteriaceae > DASVUS01. The sequence goes on from OZ255721.1 coordinate 2,614,916, forward strand.
CAATTTCGTAGTTCATGCCGTAAGAAACCGGGGACTGGCGAACGGGAAATGGGTTCTCGACGCTATCGCCCCAGCCCATCCAACTGCCGCCATTCGAATTTGAAGGGCACCTGAAAAGGTCAAAGCTCTTGATGTAAGGCTGGGTAACCTGTACCCAGTTATATTCTGCGCCTCGTGCCACGTTGGGAATCCGCGTGCGCGGTAACTTTTCGTCGTATTCTTGTGTGTATTGCATTATGCCAATACCAATCTGCTTCAGGTTGCTGGAGCAACTCGCACGACGGGCACTTTCGCGCGCTTTGGCGAAAGCCGGGAACAAAATGGCGGCCAAAATCGCAATAATGGCAATTACGACCAGCAGTTCGATCAGAGTGAAACCCCGACGGTTTTGGGCGCTTGAAGCGCGCTCTATCTTAAACATTGTATTTCTCCTTTTCAGTCCTTTAAGGAATGATTATTTATGTATATACCCACTTTGGATAATTTTCAAACAGGCGCGATTGCTTTTCAAAAATCCATAGCAACACTTCGGAATGCCTGAGATGAGTTACTGTATCCTACTGCAAGGTCGGTTTCCTGCATTATATTTAAGTTGTATGTGATAGAACCGCCAACGCAAGCGTCCTACTTCGAGTACTCGATTCGTTCTCAATTAGAAAAACCGGTCATCCCAAAAAGAATTGGGATGACCGGTTTTTGATTGTGTGGCTTGGTTCTCCACCGGCGACTTCAATCGCGAGCAGCGTGCACCTTACTGGTTATACTTCTTGTCCAGCAAGTCCATCGCTGCTATCAATTGCGGTGTCGTCCCGCTGCAGTTGATAACTTCAGGCGGGTTCAGACCGCAAACGCCACCTCGGGTTCCGCCCCACATACTGTAGTTGTTTGCTACAGTGGCATCTGGGTGCAACGATTTGACATGTCCATCGGCAAACAGGTAGTTCGAGGATCCCAGATGACCAGCAAAGCCATCAGCAAACCACTGCTGGCCATTCCAGTCATCCCAATACATACCGGGTTCTGCCTTGCTTCCGGGACCGCTTCCGTTGGTGCGCTCTCCAACCATGATCTTGCGCGCAGGTTCTTGAACTGTAGCCAGGCTCAGACCCGAGATAGTGGCCCAAGCTGGATCACCGAACATGAAGTTATACCCGTACGAGACTGGAATTTGCGGAGCGGGTAGCGGCATGCCACCTGGCATTGTAATACCGCTGTCAGGGTTCGAGGGACATCTGAAAAGATCGGTGCTCTTGACGTAAGGCTGGATGACCTGTGCCCAGTTGCCAACACCATTAATTTGGTTGAATGGATAATGTTCGTCGTATTCCTGGGTGTATTGTATCATGCCAATACCGATCTGCTTCAGGTTGCTGGAGCAACTCGCACGACGGGCGCTTTCGCGCGCTTTGGCGAAAGCCGGGAACAAAATGGCGGCCAAAATCGCAATAATGGCAATAACGACCAGCAGCTCGATCAGGGTAAAACCCCGACGGTTTTGGGCGCTTGAAGCGCGCTCTACTTTAAACATTGTATTTCTCCTATTCAGTCTCTTTAAGATGACTTCTTATATATATACCCACTTTGAACAATTTTCAAACAGGTATTACTAAGTAATATGAACCTTATTTACAACGACACAAATCCTTGCGCCAAAAACCATCTGACAACCGTTGTAAAGTACTTTTCCCACCCAACGACCCAATGAGGCTCAAGGTGTGCAAAAGCTGATAATGCAGGCATTGGGGTTTTCGTGTTGTCCAGTTAAACGTCACTTTGGGAATGATCGGAAAAATTTGATCGCTTCCGACGACTTCGCGCGAAAAACAGGGGAGTACGAAGATCTTAAAAATATCTCACGACACGAAAAATTCCAAGACCCTCCTCAAAATATCTGCAATTGTGCAAAGAATATAAAAAGTAGCGCCCATGTTCATGAACACAGGCGCTACTTTTTGTATTCTGGGAGCGACTTCCAGATCGAGCGAAACGTTTTATTTCGACGGTCTGTCAACATCGGGTTAAGGACCTTTAGGGACGAGCGCTTACAGGAGCACCTGGAACTGCGCCTGCTGCGCTTGATGGAGTAGCGGTTGCTGGCGCATTATCGGTATTGGAAGAGCCGCCGCTGCAACCACCGGCTGCCAGCAGGCACAGCGTCAGGGCTGCCGTGAATAACAGCAACGCACGCTGCAAGGTGCGATCTACATTGTGAAAAAGTTTCAATTTACGCCTCCGAGTGAATGAACGACTGGAATATAGGCTTTTACGTGCCTTGGTTTGCATCTCCTAATTCTTCCTGAACTTTGAGGAACTGGCCTCTTGGTCGCACCTCCTGTTGTTTTGTTTTCAACTCTTGCAAACGCTGCAGTATCGCCGCGGACAATCAACTAAAAATCAACAAGCGCTCGCATTTCGACATATTCTACTAAAAACCAGAAACATAGGCATGATAGTTCTCAACACTGGCCGAGCAAGTCACCAGAACACGTTTTACACCATGAGATTGTTCTCTGCAGGTGTTTGCTAAATTGCGCCTATGGTTTTGGACTGCTTCAATTTTCAAGAGTCCAGGTTCGAGAGTCTCGCTTCGCTGATGGTGTAAAACGAACCGGTGACGCAAACGATATTGCTTCGAGTACTCGAACTTAGCGCGCGTGCAACAGCGGATTGCACAGGAACGACAATTTCGACTTGCTGGCAAAACTGGCGCGCTTCGTCGGCGATAACTTGCGCTTCGCAGGCGCGCGGCGAAGTCGATTGCGTGGCCACAATTTGAGTGGCCAAAGGCGCCAATTGCGCGATCATGGCGCGAAAGTCTTTGTCCTTCAAAATGCCCAGCACCAAAATCAATTCGCTGCCGGAACGTTCGTCCAAAACGCGCCGCAGTTGATGCGCCAGTTGCGCCGCGCCATCGGGATTATTAGCGCCGTCGAGAACGACCAGCGGATCGTGGCGCACGACTTGAAAGCGCCCGGGAACCGTCGCAATTGGCGCGATAACGTTTCCGTTCTGAACTGGCAAAGTCCAATTCTCATTGCTTTGAGTAAGTGCCAGACGCGCGACGAAAGCGGTTTGCGCATTCAACTTTTGAAAATCGGGCACATCATTCTCAACTTCGGGCTGAACAACATCGAGCGCGTTTTTCAAGTTTTTGGCGTCATTCGAGTACTCGATATTGCGAGAACTCCACAGTTTCGCGCCGATTTTGTCGCAATGCGCGCGAAAAACTTCCAGTACATCCGCGCGCGTTTCACTTGTCACAAAAATGCAATTTGGGCGCGCGATTTCCACTTTGTCGCGCGCAATTTCAACGTGCGTGTTTCCCAAGCGGTCGCAATGATCGAGCGCGACGTGCGTCACCACCGAAACCAGCGGATTCGTGACATTGGTCGCATCCCATTTTCCACCCAGACCGACTTCGACGACCGCGATGTCCACTTTGCGGCGCGCGAAATGAAGTAGTCCCAGCGCTGTCAAAGTTTCAAATTCGGTCGGCTGTCCCAAGGTTTCATCGCGCGCGATTTCTTCCAGCAAGGGGCGCATTTCATTGAACAACGCGTCCAATTCGTCATCGGCGATGCTGCCTGGAAAAAGCTCGTTTGAAGACAAAGAAACGGAATCGAGTACTCGAAGTCGCTCGTTCCAGCGGTAAAGGTGCGGCGAAGTGAACAAGCCGACAGTTTTGCCTTCATTGGCCAAACGCCGCGCTAAAAATTCGCAAGTCGAACCTTTACCATTGGTGCCGCCAACCAGAACGACGGGATAATTGCGCTGCGGATTGTCCAAACGAGCAAGGAGTTCGCGCACGCGCTCGAGGCCGGGACGAATGCCAAAACGTTGCAAATGCTCCAGATAGTTTTCAAAAGAAGTCATAACGGAAGATGTGAGTGGAAGGCTGTGGAAAGTTGTTTGCTGCCCGCGAAGACAGAGTTTGAAATCGCGGTTTCAGAGTTAGTTTTCAAAGGAGGAAACGACGTTGGTAAAGCAACAAACTGTCCCTTTTAGAACGTTTAGCGAACTGGTCAAACTGATTCTCGGAGGCAGTTTGCCGCGTTGATTGAGAATGGCAAAACAAAAGTTTTATGATAACATAAGGAAACTTCCATTTACTTCCACGAAAGGGCTTTCAACCATGAAACTCCCCGCCCGCCTGCCTGCTGTTCCTCGTTGGATTACGTCGTTGTCACGTTCGTCTGCTTCCCCTTTATCCGTTTCAAGGTCGCCTGTTTCCCATTTGCCCAGGCCATTGCCTAAGCCGCGTCGTGCCGCTTTCTGGAGTGCTTCGGCGTTGCTGGCAGTGTCGATTTTGCTGCCTTTGAGTCGCGCTTTTTCTCAACCTTCGGACTCGATTGCGGCGGCACCTTCCGCCCAAGCCGCGCCAGTTGATGCGGCGGTCGTAACGCGCTTGAACGCCGACATCGCCGCGCTGACGCAGTTTCCTTCGCGCGCTCCGGGAACTGCAGGTAACACGCAGGCCGCTGCTTACGTCGAAAAGCGGATGCGCGAAATCGGCCTGGCAGTTTCGTCCGATTCTTACAACGTCACGGCGCCAGTCACGACAAATGGGCATTCGACATTGACGTTGAACGGGCAAAGCCTGACGGTTTTCCCGATTTACCCGAACGGCGTCGTGCCATCGTCGGTTCCCACAGGCGGCTTGTCGGCGCCCTTGATTTACGCGCGCGGCGGGCAACCATCTGACTTCAACGGGCTGACGGTGAAAGGCGCCATCGTCGCGCTCGACTTCAATTCGGGCATGAACTGGATCACTGCCGCCGACTTGGGCGCGCGCGCCGTTGTCTTCTTGGAGCCGCAAGCGACCGAGGCGAACAGCGCGCCGACTTCGCGCGGTGAGGCAGAACGCAAGTTCGCCGCAGTTTCCGCCGAAATGCCGCGCTTCTACGCTCCCAAAGTAGCCGCCGACGCGATTCGTGGCGCTCTTGGAAATTCAGCCGCCCTATCGAGTACTGGAAATGGCGCGACGCAATCCAGCGCGGCGAATGCTCTATCTAACGCCAGCCAGAACAAGATCGAGGCGACGTTGCAATCGCAGGTTTCGTGGCAAAGCGTGCCGGTGCGCAACATTCTGGGTCGCTTGCAAGGCAGCGATCCGACGCTTTCCAAGCAAGTCATCGTCATCGACAGTTACTACGATTCGATGGCGATCACGCCCGATCTGGCGCCGGGCGCCGAAGCTGCGGGAAACTGCGCGGCGTTTTTGGAAATGGCGCGCAGTTTCAAAGCGAATCCGCCCAAATACTCGCTGCTTTTTGTGGCGAACGGCGCACATCACTTAGCGTTGGCGGGCGCGCGCAATTTTCTCAACCAACACTTCGTAGATTCGACGGGCAAAGGCGCCAAAGCACTGACGGATGAAATCGCGTCTTATCGCGCCTTTGTCGGCCTTGACTTCACTTCGCGCACCGATACCGTCGGCTTGTTCGCCAAAGCCGCGTTTTACAACCAGTTAGCGAGTGTTGGCAACAACCAGGAAAGCATTCTGCTGAACCAGTTCAACGGTTTCGCTAAAACGCTGTACGAAGATTATGCGCAACCCGAAGCCAAACGGCGCGGCGTGCCAATCGAAGCGTTTTACGTCGATGGCATTCGCGGCTTGAATGGCCGCAACTGGCGTTCATTCTTGCCCTCGTTGGTCGCGCTCGACAGCGAAGCCGCCACATTGACCGGCAAGCCGAGCGTTTCGTTTGCGACAGCGAACGACATCCGCACCTTGCAAGATACGCCGTTCGATCTGCCATCATCAATGAACGTTCCGAACGTGGCGCGCCAGATTGCGACGGTTCAATTCTTATTGGGCAAAGCACTCAATTCGGGCGAGAACGTCAAAGACAATAACTTCCAGGCGTTGACGGATCGCGCGACCAAGCTGTCGGCGATTTTCGGATATGGCATCGGGCGCGCCATTTCGCGCGATGTGACCAAAGGCAAAATCTCGTTTTTGCCCGATACGCCGGTTCCAAATGCCGTCGGATACATTCTCAACCGCGCGCAGGATTACAAAACTTATTCCGGCGTGCGCGGCGCCTTCATCGAAAAAGCGCAATACACCAAAGAAACTGCGAGTGCGCCTTCAGTCGCGCAGTTCTCGTTTATCGCGCCGCGCATCGTTGACCCGAATGGCGGCGCTTATCCCGACGCGCAAATCGAAGCCTATGGCCTGAGCGACGACGGCAAAATCGTCTATGCGCCCGATCAGGGTTCGGAAAAAGCACGTTTCAGCGCGACGTTCAACAAAACCAGCGTGGCGCCCGCTTATAAAGATGAAGCGACGGGCGAACTGAACCCGGACGCGACGACGTTGTGTTTTCACTGTCGCGGCGTCGCGTTATACGACACGCTCGATCAGCGTTATTTCCAGGTTTTGACGACACTTTCAGTACTCGATGGGCAAACCGACGCCGAACCGACGCAATACGGCTTTCTTCAGCCGACGGCGGTAACGGGACAAGGAACCCTCGAGCCAATTGCGGTTGTTTATGGCCCGCCGTCTGTTGTCGATCCCAAAACTGGGGTTCGCAACACGACGCATTTGAAAGTGATTATGGCGCAGGGTTTGTTGGGCAAGCGCCTGGTTTTGCTCAATACGCTCCCGAGCAGCGGCGTGTGGTCTGGCAAGGTTCGCCCAAACGGTGTCGGCGTCGATGTCCCGCAAATCGACGATCCTGTTAGCGCCGTTGTGCCGACGCTTTCGTTCGCCGTCGCACGCGATTTGTGGCAACTCGATCAACAACGCATTCATTTATTGAAGCAATTCGGCATTAGCAACCAGCGCGTAGACGCTTTGCATGGCGCGGTTGGCTGTGGGGTTGATTCAAAAATAGCGGGACAATTCGCTTGTCCGACCGATGCGTTAGCGGAGCCAAACGGTGGCGCGATTCAGCTCGCAGCGACGGCTCTGCAAAACAAACAATTCGATCAGTTTTATGCACAGTCACGTCGTGCTTTCGGATTGGAATCGCGCGCTTATCCCGATGTCGAGGCGACAGCGCAAGATGTCTTGAAAGGCATTCTGTTTTATCTGGCGCTGTTGCTGCCCTTCTCGTTTTTCCTCGAGCGAATACTTTTCGGTTTCCCCGATATTCGCAAGCAAATCATGGGCACGGGTGGCATCTTTCTGGTCGTGTTCGCTCTCATCAGCCAGGTTCATCCGGCGTTTCAACTGGCGTCGGCGCCGTTCATCATTTTGCTGGCGTTCATCATTCTCGCTTTGACGGTGGTCGTCACGAGTTTTCTTTCGACCAAGTTTGAAGCGGAAATTAAGCGCATGAAGCAAGGCGTTCACTTCGCCGATGTGGGACGTTTATCGGCGATTGGCGCAGCTCTGGGTTTGGGCGTGGCGAATATGCGACGCCGCCCGACGCGCACCGCTTTAACTTGCGTCACTTTGATTTTGCTGACGTTCACGGTGTTGTCGTTCACTTCGGTAACTGCCGGAATTTCCAACTTCGCGCGTGTTTACAGTACTCGAACGCCGTCTTACACTGGCATGATGGTGCGCCAACCCGACTGGAGCGCGATGGACGAAGCCGCCGTTACTTCGATGCGCAGCGAGTTCACGCAACGTTTCGGGCCGGTCGCGTTGCGCGCCTGGTATTTATCGCGCGATCCCAGCGAATTGCTGCAATTGCGCGTCAACAACAGCGCCAACAGCGGCCAATACTTTTACGCTCCAGCTTTGGTCGGCTTGACGCCCGAAGAAAAAACTATCGGTTCGCCGTTGCCCGGCACCTTGACCACGGGACGATGGTTCCAGACAGGTGACCACAACGTTTGCATCATGCCGCTTTCGATGTTGCAAATCTCCAGAACAGCGAGCGATGATACGACTACCAACGGTGCGGCGGCCACATCGCCGCTGGGTTTAACGCCGCAAAACGCGCTGGGACAAAGCATTCAAGTGGCGGGACAAACGCTGCAAATCATCGGCGTTTTCGATGATTCAAAGTGGAGCGGCTCGGCGGGATTGCGCGACTTGGATGACGAACCATTTACTCCAGTCGACTATCAAAATCAGCAGAATAAGCAGGCCGCGAGCAGCACGCAATCGAGCGCGAGCAGCGGTCAGGCGCCGCAAGTCCAAAGCTATCAGCACATGGACGCCACCGCGCTTTTGCTGATTCCTTACGACACGGCGATAAGTTTGGGCGCGACAACGCGCTCCGTTGCGGCAGGTTTGGGCGGAAAAACATCGCTGTCTGCGAGTTCGAGTACTGGAAATGCAGGCGGTAAAAATGCAACGAGCGGCGAGGACGAGTTGCAGGCATTGATGCAGCGCGCGGCGCTGGGCATTTTTGGCGCGACGCCCGACAAAAACGGCAGGCTGCAATCGAAGCTGTATTCCTCTGTGGAAAGCACCAGTTACGAAGGTTTCGCATCGCTTGTCATCCCGATTGCGATTGCAGCCATGATTATCGCTAACACGATGCTGGGTTCGGTTTTCGAGCGCACGCGCGAAATCGGTATTTATTCTTCCATCGGTCTGGCGCCGATCCACGTCGCGGCGTTGTTCATTTCGGAAGCCGGGGTTTATGCTGTTCTGGGTTCCATCAGTGGCTATTTGGTGGCGCAAACCTTTGCCAAGATTGCGACCGCGACCCACGCTTTCCAATATCTGACCTTTAACTATTCGTCGTCTTCAGCGGTTATTGCGACTTTGATTGTGATGGCAACGGTGTTGCTTTCGACGCTTTATCCAGCGTTTCAGGCTTCGCGCTTGGCGCAGCCCGATGATCGTCGCTGGGAATTGGCTGCGCCGAACGGCGACTTGTGGCGCATTCAATTTCCCTTCACAGTTTCGGGTTCGCAGCCTTTGGGCGTGGCGCAATTTTTAGCCGACTTCTTTGAAACGCATACCGACACATCGGTCGGCGGGTTTTATACGGATCGCGTTTCGTTTTCCGCCATGCGCTTGGCCGAAGCGCGCGCTTTGCTGGACGCGCCTTTGCCCGGCACTGTCGCGGCTTTGGACAGCACGGCGAACGGTGCAAATGGCGCAGCTTCAAAGGGCGCTATCGAGTACTCAAATGGCGCTGCGAATGGTGCTGCGACAACGCCGATGGTGAACGCTCAAGTCGCTGGCGATGGCTCGTTGCAGGTTCAGGTGCCCGAAAATGTTGCTCTGGGACACGACGACATGGAAGTGTATCGTTTGGCGTTGCGCATCTGGCTGGCGCCGTTCGATATGGGCGTGTCGCAGGACGCCGATATTTTGCTGATGCCATCGCAGGAAGAGGGCTTGTATGAAATGCAATTGCGCCTGGTGCGGCGCAGTGGCGAAACTTCGGCCTGGCAACGCGTCAATCGCGGCTTCATCGGCGATCTGCGCCGCCAATTGCTGTTGTGGCGCACCATCAAACCCGAAGTGCAACGCGCTTATATTCAGCGCGGTCGCGTCCATGTTCGCGGCGAACTTTTGCCCGGCGAATTGCCAGCGGAAGCACCCACCAGTTCGGTTTCAACAATCGCTTAGTTTTTCGGATTCGAGTACTCGAAGTGACGCTCGTAGTATCGTGTGTCGCTAAAAGAGAGGAAATCTATGGAAATGGCATCCAAGCCATCATTGTCGTCAAGTGCTTCGCTTTTGCCCGGAGAAGCGCCATCGCTCGAACCTTTGAACGAAACGCCCGCCCAAGATGTCGCGGCGGAATTGGACGAGCCATTTATTGATGGCTTCGGCTGGGGCACGGTCGCGGGCGCGCTTTTCATCGGCCTCATTATGATGCCGGGCGCGATTTATCTCAGCCTGATTTCAGGTTTGGGATTGGGCGCCGCCGCGGAATGGGTCACGGTCATTTTGTTTTTGGAAGTCGCGCGCCGCTCCTACCAGACCTTGAAAAAGCAGGAGCTTTATCTGCTTTATTACATGGGCGCCAACCTGACGGCGCAGGTCGCGGGTGTCGCGCTGGCGGGCGGCGTTTTCGCCAACATGATCTGGAACCAGTACACGGTTCACTCGCAGGTCGCGCAACAGTTGGGAATCACGCAAGGCTTGGAGCGCGAAGGCGCCAATTGGGTCGCGCCTTTTGCCAATTCACCGGCACTGGCGCAGCGCACGTTCTTTCATCCCGATTGGCTACCTGCCATCGCCATGATGGGCGTCACGCTCGTTTTGAGCCGTCTGGTCTGGTGGGGTTTGGGTTATGTGATGTTCCGCCTCACATCCGATGTGGAAAAACTGCCGTTTCCGATGGCGAGCATCGCGTCAGAAGGCGCGACGGCTTTGGCCGAATCGTCTTCGCAGAAAGAAGGTTGGCGCTGGCGCATCTTTTCCATTGGCGCCATGATGGGCGTCGGTTGGGGCGCGATTTATATTTTGCTGCCCGCCGTCACCGGCATCATGTTTAACGGCAATCCGATTGTCATCCTCAGCGTGCCGTTCATCGACCTGACATCGAGTACTCAAGGCATCTTGCCTGCCGCGCGGGTGGCGATTGGTACCGACATCGGCGCGATTTTGATCGGTTTCGTTTTGCCTCTGCCGGTTGTCGTCGGAATGTTTATCGCCTGCATTGGCTGTCAGATTTTTGGTAATCCGATTTTATACAACGGCGGCATTCTGCAACGTTTGGGTTATCACGGAGGCTTGCTGCACACTTGGACGCCAGGCACCGACTACATTCAAACCGGTGTCGTCAACAACCTCGATTTCTGGCTGTCCTTCGGTATCGGCACCTCGGCAGCTATCGGTATTATCGGCATTTCCAGCGCCGTAATCGCTCTCACCAAAAACAGTCGACGAGGCGGAAAAAAAGAGCGAACCAGTTTTGCTCCTCCGCCCGGGCGCGGCGACATCTCAATCTGGATCGCATTGGGCGCTTGGTTCCTCGGCACGGTTGGGTTTATTGGAGTTTGTCATCGTGTCGTTCCCAGTTTTCCGATTCCCATTCTCGCGTTTTTCGGTTTTGTGTGGACGCCGCTGATTTCCTATATCAGCGCGCGCATGGCCGGCATTGCGGGACAGAACGCCGACATTCCGTTTGTGCGCGAAGCGTCCTTTATGATGGCTGGTGGCGGCAGCACGGCGATCTGGTTCGCGCCCATTCCCTTGAATAATGTCGGCGGCATGGCGCAGCAGTTCCGCACTGTGGAATTGGCGCGCGTCAAATTTTCTTCGCTCATCAAAGTCGAATTACTGATGATTCCCGTCATGCTCGTTTGCTCGTTTATATTCTGGAACTTCATCTGGCGACTGGCGCCGATTCCATCTTCGGTTTACCCTTTTGCTTCCAAGTTTTGGCCCGCAGGCGCACAAACGCAATTGATCTTCATGACGGCAAACCGCGCTGGCGCCGGCAACATCTTCCTGCAAAAAGTGATTCATCCTCATGTCATAGCAACAGGCGGCATTCTCACATTCCTCTTGTTCGGCATCACGATTCTGGCGGGATTGCCGCAGTTCTTTTTCTACGGCTTCATCAGCGGCACGCAAGCTGATCCTTCCGGTATCATTTTGATGTTCATCGGCGCCATGCTGGGACGTTACTACTTTGAAAAGCGCTATGGCACCGAAAACTGGCGTTCTTACACGCCGGTTCTGGCCGCTGGATATTACTGCGGCATGGGACTCATCGGCATGGCCGCGGTCAGCCTCGCGCTGCTTTCAAAAAGCGTTTCTCCCCTACCGTTCTAATCCGCTGTAACCCAAGAAAAAGCCGCGAACACATAAAGTTCGCGGCTTTTTCTTTGCCGATTTCCTCAATCGAGTACTCGAATCGCTCTTCCAAGAAGAAAGTTTGACTACAAGTCGTCTCATCAATAACCCAAGTTGCTCCTTATCGTTCTATCATTGTCTACGAGTGAGCTATCACTTTAGCCCCGCGCTGACACTTGGAGTTCGTTAACAACTACTGCCATCTTTTCCCAACGAAGACGATGGACGATTACAATTGGTTAAACTGTGCGCGTTCGATTTCGACATCGAATTTTCTATCTCACATCATTTCACAGCAAAAGGTTTCCTTGTGTCACGTACATCCATTAGTTTTGGCGTCATCCTGATTTTGCTCGGCGCCGTCTTTTATTTCAAAACTGGAATGCACCCGACGGCCCTGATTCCCAGCGTCATCGGCTTCATTCTGGCGATTTGCGGCGTGGTTGGCGCTCAGGAACTACGCCGCAAACACGCGATGCACGCTGCCGCTGGCGTCGCTTTGCTCGGATTTCTGGGCTGCATCGACGGCGTAATTAAAACGGTGCGTCTTGTTTTCGGCACTGCTGTTACGCGTCCCGAAGCACAGTATGAAAAAGCTTTGACCGCGCTAATTTGCGCCGCTTTTCTTTTCTTATGCGTTCAATCGTTTCGCGCCGCGCGTAGCGTATCTCGTTGAAATGATGTCAATCAAGACAGTGGCCGCATTCATCGAACTCCGACGAATGCGGCCATTTGATTTTAAAACGATGGAATTAAAGTCATCGACTATCATTTTGACGGGCGTCGTTTTCGCCAGGAACTTTTATGCAACTACAGTATTTCTTGGGTTTCGATGGCGGCGGTACACGCACGCGCGCTGTTGTCGTTCAATTTGAAAGCAGCACCAAAATCAACGAAGACAACAACATTCGCGTACTCGGGCGCGGCGAAGCTGGCTCAAGCAATCATTACAGCGCTGGTTTGAACGCAGCCATTGAAAACATTCGCTTGGCCGCACGAGATGCCGTTCAACAAAGCAGCCTTCAATTTCATCAAATTGTGGGCTGGGGTTTGGGCCTTGCGGGAGCCTGCACCTCGCTCGAACAAAAAATGCTGCGAGAACATATCGCGCCTCTGGCTCAAGGCATTCCGATTTTCGTAGATGAAGATGTCGCCGCCGCACACGCTGGAGCGTTCGCCACGTTTTCCAACTCTGCGATAGACAACAACTTGCAAGGCTCCATTCAAAACAACGTCGTTCAAATTCGTTCCGGCGTTATTTGTATTGCGGGAACGGGCGCCAATAGTTTCGGCATTGGCGACGAGGGACAACGCGCGCGCGCTGATGGACTGGGGCCGCTTTTGGGAGATCGCGGCAGCGGTTATCGCATTGGCGAAGCGGCTTTAAGAGCCTTGTGCAGTGCCGATGATGGAAGTGGCCCGCCAACTTCTCTCCAATATCGAGTACTCGATTCCTTGCAAGTGGCTTCCATTGACGATTTGGTGCCGCTCGTCTACAATCCTAACTTCACCAAAGACCAAATCGCGGCTTTGTTTCCCGTTGTTTTGTCCTGTGCCCAAGACGGCGACGCCGTTGCGTCATCGCTGCTTCATCAAGCCGGATGCGAACTGGCTGCCACCTGTCACAGCGTTTTGCAACAGTGCAAAACATCTCGTGTCGCTTTAAGCGGCGGTCTTATCTCGCACTACACACCTGTGCGCGCCTCTTTAGAATTGAAGTTGCGACGACATCATGCGTCACTCGAAATCATTGATCCCGTCTACGAAGCCGACATCGGCGCCGCACTTCTCGCCTATCATTATGTGAATATTTGAGAGCATGAGCATTTATGCAAATATCAACGTATTGAGCTAAGATTTGTTTTACGGATGAGCGGCTCCGATAAGTTCGTTAATATGAGCAACGCCGTTGTTCTTCATATATTCACGAAGGCCAGCGAGGATGTCGAGAGTCGCGCGCGGCTGGACAAAGTTGGCCGTTCCGACTTGAACGGCGCTGGCGCCGGCTAATAGAAACTCTACGGCATCGTTGGCTGTTGTGATACCTCCAATGCCGATCAGAGGAATTTTGACGGCCTGCGCGCATCGATAAACGGCATGCAAGGCCAAGGGTTTAATCGCGGGGCCGCTCAATCCGCCGCTGATGTTGGAAAGTCGTGGACGACGCATGCGTGTATCAATCGACATCCCGACAAACGTATTCACCAGCGATAAAGCGTGTGAACCTCCACGTTCAGCAGCGCGCGCGATCAGTGTAACGTCAGTGACATTGGGCGAAAGCTTGGTAAATACAGGCAAATGCGTTGCTTGTCGTACATGAGAGACGACCTCTTCGGTCAGTGCCGGATCGGTGGCGAAATCCAACCCGTGCGCCACATTGGGACAAGAAATATTTAGTTCGATAGCCCCAACGCCTGCTACGTCGCTGAGTGCTCGCGTCAGAAAAGCAAAGTCCTCGACCGATTCACCCGCGATATTTACGATCAGCGGCACATCAATGTCACGAAAGAAGGGCAATTTTTCACTGATAAATTTTTCAATGCCTACATTTTGCAGGCCAATGGCGTTCAACATCCCCGAAGCGGTTTCGCAGGTGCGTGGCGGTGGGTTACCAGCACGCGGGTGGCGCGTCACAGTTTTACAAACAAGGCCACCTAAGTGAGACAGCTCCACAAAAGATGCCATTTCCTGACCGTAGCCAAACGTACCCGACGCAGTAAGAACCGGATTTTTTAAGGCCAACGGCCCCAACTGCACATTCAACAAGAGATTATCTTCTACCATTTGATTTCATGCGCCCACATCACGGGGCCGTCAACGCAGATGCGCCGATAGATCGAGTACTCATCATCAGTTTGCAGCACGGGAACCACGCACCCATTACAAATTCCTATACCGCAAGGCATATTCTCTTCCAGAGATACCTGACAGCGCACTTGAAAACGTGAACACAAGCCCGCCACCGCTCGCAACATAGCCAACGGCCCACAGGCGTAAACCGTTAATTCGTCGGACGCATTGGCGTTCACCACCATCAAGTTTTGCGCTGCACGCTCAGTCAAATATCGCAAAAGCAGTTGAGTGACTTGTCCAGGTTCGCCAAAGCTACCATCATCAGTCGCTACTTCGACATCGACTTGAAATTCTCGAAAGTCTTTCAGGCACAGCACATCATCACTTGTACGCGCGCCAATCAGCATCTTGATTGACTTCTCTTCTCTCATATTACGAACCTGTTGCACCAACATTACCATTGGCGGAACGCCAACACCACCACCAACCATAATCATTTTCGCCGTGGGAGGTGCGAACGATTGTCCCAGAGGACCTAAAAAGTCGATTTCTTCTCCCGCCTGTTTATGCGATAGTAACCAGGTTCCCCGCCCCTCAATTCGATAAAGAATAACGATACATTCATCTTCAACTCGCATGATCGAGAAGGCACGACGCAATAAAGGATCCGATGAGGAATTATCGCGTGGCAAAACATGGATGAACTGACCAGCCTGCGCTTTCTTCGCCACGTCAGGAGCCAGAATTTTCATGCGCCTGTAAACTGTCGTCTCCACATCATGAGACACGATCCGCCCACATTGAATTTTCCCCGTTCCCAATCCTACTTCGCTCATAATTTTCTCACATAACTCGTATATTAATCCTTGTTGCAAAATCACGAGCTGCTATCTTCACGCATCATTTACTGCTGTCGGCTGAACAGCATTTTGGTCTCGCCGTGCGTCGCTATCTCGTCTGGTGCGACGCGAAATACGATCCAGCAACTGCGCGAAACGTTTTACGTCATCAAATCTCTGATACACCGAAGCAAAGCGCACATAAGCGACCTCATCCAATAAAAGAAGCCTGTCCATGACCATTTCGCCCACGCGTTCCGCACTAACTTCGGAGATCGCTTCGCTCCGCAGGTCGCTTTCGACGGATTCTACCAAGCGCGACACGCTTTCCGTGGACACAGGGCGTTTATTGCACGCTTTGGACACGCCATTGCGCAGCTTCTCAAGCGAAAACTCTTCACGGCGTCCATCTTTCTTTACGACAACAACCGTACTGTGAAGCGCGCGCTCGTGCGTTGTAAATCGGGCATGACAAAAGTCGCATTGCCTTCGTCGTCGCAGTAAGTTCCCGTCTTCGGCGGGCCTCGAATCAACTACGCGTGTTTCCATCCGACCGCAATGAGGACATTTCATAATAATCGGTTACAAAAAACGCAGAACATATTAGGGACGCAGGAATTCTCATTAACAAAAAACTTGATTGCGACAGCCGGATGTTTCACGTGAAACATTCCTTTACCCTGCCATTAAAAGATCAAACAGTCTTTGCAAGTCTGTTTCCGATGAGTACTCGATAACAATTCTGCCACCGCGTGCACCTGACTTCAATTTTGCGCGTGCACCCAGCTTCTTTTGCAAGCGTGCTTCAAGTTGTTCGATATGGCGCTTCTTCTCCGACGAAGGTTCCGTTTCTGTCGAAGGTGATGAATTCCTGCTGTTATTCAATAATTCTTCATTGCGCTCACCAGAATCCGTAGTTTCGCGCGCCGATCGTTCCACTTCTCGAACCGACAAATGATCGCGCATAGTGCGACGGAATAAAGCGCGGCGTGAACCCTCGCCTTGCGCCAACAAAATGGCGCGACCATGACCTTCGGAGAGATGCCCGTCTTCGATCGCCTTGCGAATTTCTGGCTGCAGGTCGAGTAAGCGCATTGTATTGGCAACCGCCGAACGGCTTTTACCGACACGATTCGCAATATGTTCTTGCGATAAATGGAACTCATCTGCCAAGCGACGATAGGCCAGGGCAGCATCAATAGCGCTGATGTCGTGCCGTTGAACGTTCTCGATCAATGCCAATTCCAAAGATTGCAAATCATCGACTGGACGAATGATGGCCGGAATAGACTGCATTCCTGCACGTTGCGCAGCCCGCCAACGCCGCTCGCCCGCCACCAGCTGGTAAGGTACTGGCCCATTTTGCAAAGGTCTGACAACAATCGGTTGAATTACGCCATGTTCTCGAAGCGACGCAGCCAGATTATCAAGTTCCGCTTCGTCAAACGTTCGTCGTGGCTGATAAGGATTGGCTTCAATGTCAGCTAATTCCACCATGTTCGACTGAATAGCCTTATGGGAATTATTTGCAACAAAGACGCTATCCGATTCGGCTCCACCATCGAAACCTGATAGCGCGTTCGCACCATTCTCAATGACATTAATAGGATCTTCTAAATTTTCTAAAGAGGCAGGTGATGTTTTTGCGCGAATTATTTCGCTTGGTGGCAGCAGAGCACTGTCACTTGCCTGCGCATTCTTCTTAATACTCTGCCCACGCACTTTTTTCGTTAATTTCACAGCCGCGTCTGACGAGGTTGCGACGGCAACGGGAGCTTGGTCACGCGCCACGCGCCGGAACAATTCCATTTCCTCGTCGGGTATTAAGGCCGACAACCCACGTCCTAAACCGCGCTTCATTAGTGCCATATCACGTTACCTTTTGTTTTTAAATATACACTTTTCTTATCCGCAAATTTGACAAGAAGGAACACTCGAAGTTTGCCGGTTGCTGGAGCATTCCTTCCTATCCTATGTCAAGAAGTCTGTGCAAATGAAGTTTTTCATAGTCATCACTTGTTCTTGGCTGGATTTTGGTTTTTTCGCAGTGAAGCTTTACCTTGCGTGACCAAGTTAAGACGTTCCAACACCTCGATTCCCAAGCGACGATAGGCATCGGCGCCTGGCGAGCGACGATCATAGAGCGCAATAGGTTGACCATGGCTGGGCGCTTCAGCCAGGCGCACGTTCCGCGGAATCATGGTTTGGAACAAGAGTTGCGAAAAATGTTTTTCCAATTCTTGAGAAACTTGGCCATTAAGTCCCAAGCGGCTTCCATACATTGTTCGCACCAAGCCCAATACACTTAGATCGGGATTGAGGCTTCTTTTTATGCGTTCTAAAGTCCGTAGCAACTGACCCAAACCTTCCAGCGCGAAGTACTCGCACTGCACGGGAATAATGAGGCGATCGGCGGCTACCAGAGCGTTCACCGTGATAAGAGAAAGTGAAGGTGGTGTGTCAATGAGAATTAAAGGATAGTCGGGCAGCAAGAGATCGAGTACTCGACGCAGGTCATTGCGTCTCAGATTATCCGCTAATTCTATTTCAGCACCTGCCAAATCAGGAGAGGCACCCACTACGCTCAATCCCTCCACTGGCCCCGCAGCTACAGCAGGACGCATGGAAGGTAGTTCCAAGGAACTTGGCAAATCTTCTTTCAACGTGTCATTTAATTCGTTTAATTGATGTCTCGTCTGAATTCCACTGTTATGCTGCTCTACATCCTCGTTTTTAACAAGACATTGATACAAAGTCGGCTCCGGTAACACGCGAAGTCCAACGCCACTCGTCGCATTGCCTTGAGGATCAAGGTCAACCAGGAGAACGCGCTGTCCCCATTGCGCCAGGCTAACTGCCAAATTGATAGCTGTCGTTGTTTTGCCTACTCCACCTTTTTGGTTAATTACGCTGATTATCATAAGTAAATTGGAGACGTCTCCGACGCGCTACAAATGTTTCTGGTTCATAGCCTTTTTAATCTTGTTAATTGTAGTCGCAGTGTAACGTTTCTAACAAGGCAGTTCATCTTTATTAGGCGAGGCCAAGGATTAAACGACAATGAACTATAGGTGATGATAGAAAAACAACAGTGAATGTTTCACGTGAAACATTCACTGTTGTTTTAGATCGCGTCATTCTAAAATCATGCCTTTGGGGATGATGACAACGCCATCATCGGAGACCGTGAAGCGATTACGGTCGGCTTCGAGATCATAGCCAATAACGGTACCCGGCGGGATTTTGACGTGCTTGTCAATGATGGCGCGCCGGATTTGGCAATGACGCCCAATTTCGACATCATCAAATAAGATGCTATCCTCCACGGACGCCCACGAGTGCAGGAACGAGCGTGGCCCGATGATGCTACGTTCAACACGCGCTCCGCTCACGATGACACCGGTCGAGAGCAGGGAATTGCTGGCAATGCCTACGCGTCCCGGTTCGTTAAAAACGGTTTTTGCGGGTGGGCCAGGTTGATGGCGGCGATGCGTTGGCCAGTGGCTGTCATACAAGTTGAAAACTGGTGAGACGCTGACCAAGTCCATGTTAGCTTCGTAATAAGAAGCGATGGTTCCGATGTCGCGCCAGTAAGGCTCGGGTTTCTTGTTTTCGTCTTCAAACTCGTACGCGAACACACGGTCGCCGCCTTGCACCATCTTGGGGATGATGTTTTTCCCGAAGTCATGTTCGGTGTCCTGCTTCATATCTTCGATCAGGCGGCGCACCAGAAGGCTGGTGGAGAAGATGTAGACGCCCATTGAGGCGTAACATTGATCGCTGCTGCCAGGCTTGAGAGGCGGTTCTTTCGATTTTTCGACGAAACCTTTGATGCGTCCGCTTTCATCCGCTTCAGCAACGCCCAGGCGTGTCGCTTCTTCTCGTGAAACGGCTGTACAACTCATCGTCAAGTCGGCGTTGTGGCTCAAGTGGAAGTCCAACATTTTGCCGTAATCCATCTTGTAGATGTGATCGCCGCCCAATATCAGAACATAAGCCGGTTTTTCCTGTTCCAGCATATAAATATTTTGATAGATCGCATCGGCAGTCCCTTGATACCAACGCTTCACGTTGCGTTGCTGAGGTGGGATAACATCAAGGTACTCGCCCATCACGGGATTGAAGATGTCCCACCCCGCTTTGATGTGGCGCTGCAAGGAATACGACTTGTACTGCGTCATAACTTGGATGCGGCGCAAACCGCTGTTGATGCAATTGGAAAGGGCGAAGTCGATGATGCGGTAACTGCCGCCAAAAGGCACGGAAGGTTTGGCACGATCACGCGTCAAAGGATAAAGACGTTCGCCTTGACCACCGGCCAAAATCATTACAGTGGTCTGTTGCAAGGCCGATTCCTGACCACGCGCCGACATCCCCATACGCAATGTCGGTGCATAATTGCCACCGTTGAAAGCGCCATTTTCCTGAGGTGGTAAAGATGGTGCGGATGAGGCATCCGATGTAATATGAGGCTCCTGCGTGGCAGCACTCGATGGCGACGCCGTTTCCTCGGCCATCACGTGGGTCAATGACGTTGAGTGTCCATTGCTTTCTGAGGGGGAAGTGGTTGACGGCTCATTGCTTTGGTTCATAGAATCACCGTGGTTTATTTATCCGAAAAACGCGTCGTTCGCTTTGGTCGCAAAACATACGTTGTCGCAAGACTTGTGCGAAGATCGAGTACTCGATGCGTCGTGATATGACAGTACAATTAGCGATTTAAGTTCAGGAAGTGCCTTTGCCGAAAGGACATTTGGGAAACGGCTCAGGACGCGATAGCTTACGCTATTTGCAGCGATGGAAAGATCAGGCGCTTTGCGCGCGTTCAGCCAACAATCGCTTGACGGTTTGCTTCAGTTCGCTCAAATCGGAGCTTTTCACGACGTAGGCGTCCGCGGACCAAGAGGAAAAAGAATCTTTGTAGGAAGGGTAAGCGCTGTTGATGATCACGGGAATGTGACTGTCGTGTTCCATCATCTGGCTGAGAGCGTCCAAACCGTCCATGACGGGCATATTGATGTCCATGACGACGAGATCGGGCGAATGCTCTTGCACGGCCTTGAGAGCGGCGCGTCCATCTTCCGCCGTGACGACGCGATAACCTTCCTCAATCAATTCTTCTTCGTACAAAGTACGCTGATGTAAATCGTCTTCGACTACCAAAATAGTGTGCTGGCTCATCATGCAACTCCTTTTAAACTTCACAAGCACTTGCGGCCTGTCAATCACGCCTGGGTCGAACGAAATACCAACGAGGGCTCGATGCACCAAACAAAGTACAAGAGCGATGGTGTACAAGCAAATGCGAGAAACCCGATGTCGATGAGAGGAACGCAATAACTTAGAGCAATTTTCGTGACTATGTCTTCCTAAATACCCCTAAAAACAGGACTTGACCGAGACTTTCTATTTGTCAGGATTGCTTCTCATTGTAGCACGACTTGAGAAAAAATAAAGTCTTCGCAAAAAATGGCAAAACGGTTTGGAGCAGCAATCATCAAAACCTGAAACCTGAGCCAAATAACCTGTTCAACCGCGTCTTCGTTCCCGCCAGATACTGCTAACGGCAACGCTTTGCAACATCGAGTACTCGATGTTGCAATTACTTTTCATTTAAGCCGCAGCGCCTGCATCAGCGCCGTCAGCCACGCTTTCGGCGGCAGAACTTTCGACGGCAGAACTTTCAGAGTTGGCCAAACGCAAGGGCAGCGAAATGACAAAGGTGGTGCCTTGATTAGGGGTTGTGTCCTGGTTAGCGGTGGTACCTTGGTTGGTGGTTGTGCCTTGATTGGCGCCTGAAAACACATTGATATCGCCGCCATGATCGCGGATGATGCGGAGCGTTACGGCGAGTCCCAAACCAGAGCCGCGGATTTTGGTGGAAAAGAATGGATCGAAAATCTGCTTCAGGGCGCGTTCTGGAATACCGACGCCAGTATCGCGCACTTCGATTTCGATTACGGATTTTTCATTTTTCTCCGCGATGCGCGTGGCGATAAACATTAGGCCGCCGTCGGGCATGGCCTGCGCGCCATTGCGCATGGTGTTCAGCAAAGCTTGCAACAAGCGGCGTCGATCCACCAGAATGTTTGGCAAATCGGGCGTGAGTTCCTTTTTAACATCGACACCAGCGGCGGCGATATCGGCACCCGCCAACAAAAGCGCGTGTTCGACAATGTCGTTGATGCTGTGTGGCTGCAGATCGAGTTCACGAGGACGCGCCATGTCGAGCAAATCGGTCAGAAGTTCTTCCAAGCGCTCAACTTCTTCCACGATGATGCCGGTTTTTTTCTGCACGTTGTCGCCGTCGTTGACGTTCCTCAAGATGCTGCGCGCAAAGCCGCCAATAGTCGCCAGAGGATTGCGAATTTCATGCGATACGCGCGCCGCCATTTCGCCGACCACGACCAATCGTTCGGCGGAAATCAGTTCTTTTTGCGCTTTTTGCAAAGCCTGATAAGTAAGGGCATTATCCACGGTCAGTCCAGCTTGCTGGGCGACGGTATCGAGAAGGCGCAGATCGTCTTCTTGCATGGGCGCCATCGAATACATATAATCGGCCAATACGACGCCAACGACGCGATCTTTGGCGACCAGTGGCGCAATGGCGGTTTCAGGTGCCGACAGTAAATCGATCAAAACCCGCGATTGCGGTGGCATTTCGCACGATTCGTCGTGTACCACTAACTCCTGGCGCGTTGCGAAAAGAGCGCGCCTTTCATAAATCGCCTTTTTCAGAGGACGAATACACGATTGGTGTAAATCAATGGTGACATCCAGCGCCTGTTGCTGCAACAACGTGGGGTGCATCACATCGAAAGCAGTTTCATCAGCCAATATTTCCTGCAAGCTCATATCGCGCTGGCCCATATCGCTCCAAATCTGGGCAGCTTCTTCCGCTGATGACGGGCCGAGCGCCATCGCGCACCGCAATTTTTCGCTGTCTTCATCGAAGAGCATCAAAAAAGCGCGGTTGAAGCCCAATGCCGGACCCGCCGTGATGCACGTCAAGACCGTATGCAATACGCGATTGATGTCGAGCGAAGCTTGAAAAAGTCGCCCCATCTCGTTCATCAATTGTAGTTGTTGCGTTTGGCGCCAGCGCTGCGTCAGGTTGATTAGCAACACGACGACGCGCGCGCGTCCGCGAAAGTAAACGCGCGACAAGCGCAAGTCGAAAACCTGCTCGATTTCGTGTGTTTCGTCGGTGCGCACCCAAACGTGCACCTCGGCGATTTCGCGCGGTTGGCCATCACGCGTCACATCGCGTAATACCTCGCGCAACTCATGTTTTTCGCAGGTTTGCTCGCCCAACACATCGGTTATTTTGCGTCCCAGAAGAGTACCGCGCGTTTGATGCCAGGTGCGCAGAAGACGTTCGTTAACCAACTCGATTTCGCCTTCGCTACTGACCACCATCAACGAATGCGACATGGTGCCGACCACGGTTTCGTTGAACTCTTTCAGCTCGCTCATTTCATGGAACATCCGGCTCGATTGGATGTGCGAGGAAACGATCAGCGACGCGGTTTGCAAGGCGACGGCATCGCGCGGATCAAAAGAATTGGCGCGCTCGCTTTGTACTTGTAAAACGCCGATGGTGCGGCCTTCAATTTTAATCGGGACGTAAATCTCAGCGCCGGTATCACGAAAAGCGCCAGGGAATCGAGTACTCGTTCGTCCCGCCGCGGCATCGTTTTGAAAATGCAGGGCGCCGCGATAAAACGCTTGATGCAGCGGCGTACCGCTTTCGACGCGCACCAGAGCGCCCGGCGAAGATGCCAATCCATGTCCACCGGTTTGCGCGACAACCACCAGGTAATCACAACGTTCCGCCGAAGACGCATCTGTCGACGCATTGCTGGCGTTGTTTTGAAAACCAGGTGTCGCATCGAGCACGGAATGCGCGGACGAGGCAAGGAGGGCGCGCGGCGAATCGCGGAATAAGAGAACCGAGACATCACAATGCCGAAAATGGCTTTGGATGGCGCCCGTCACCTGATACAGAAAATCGTTGATGTCGCGCGTGGCCAGAGCGCATTGCTGCACGTCGTTAATAAGCGCGAGGTGCTGCGCGCGACTTTGTTCTTGCAAAAACAAGGTGCGATAACGCTCTTCGCTTTGCGACAGTTCACGCGTGCGCGAGGCGACGCGATCTTCCAATTGCTCGGCGTAGTTTTGTAGCTCGCGCTGCATTTGGCGAAGCTGCGTCACATCGCGGATGATGACTTGCGCGACCGGCAAACCGTCTACATTCACCCAGTTGCAGGAAAGCGAAATCGGCACCAGCAAGCCATCGTCGCGGCGCACCGCCATTTCTTCCAGGCGGATATTGGACGAGCCGCCGGGCTGTGAAACCAGCCATGTCGCTTGCTCGCGGTGCGCGTGGTCAAACAGTTCGGGAAACGGAATGCCGAAAAGTTCGCTGCGCGGCTTGCCCATCAAGCGTTCGGCCTGCGCATTGACTTCGACGATACGGCCTTCGCCGGGCCGAAAGGAGATAATCGCTTCGGAGGCGTTCTCGAACAGCGAAAAGTATTTGGTTTCCGACGCGCTCCACTGACGGTCGCGCGCCGATTGATAGCCTTCGCTGAAAGCCAATTCAAAAGCCGCCGATTGCGATTCGATAATGTCGGTCATGCGTTGAACCAAAGACGGATCGTCCGCGAAATGTCGGGCGATCATTTTCGTTTGTATCTGGCGATGCAAAGCCGCCACGCGCATCATGGAAGTCACATGAACGCGCGGACGCACGCGCGACAAAGCACGATGCCGCGCATATTGAAAACATCGCTCGTCGGATGCGTTGGCGATGTTGTCCATCAACAAGCCCAAAAGCGAAGTCACGGCTTGCTGAAATTCGTGCGTTTGAGCCAGTTCGTGAAGTTCTTCCAAGTCGGGCGACTCGGCGATGAGCGCCAACAAGCGTCGCACAACGTTGTCCTGACGTTTGCGCAAATAACTGGCAAGAAGTTCACGTACCGGCGGCTGTCGCATAAAAAGGGATGAGGGATGAGGTGTCAGGGATGAAGAATCGAGTACTCGAAAGTCGTTACTCGTCCCTCATCCCTGACACCTTGTTCCTGCTGTTAAATCGCTTCGCGCAAGTATTCGGTGGCGCTTTCGGGAGAAATCGGGTTGATGTAGAACCCTGTTCCCCACTCGAAACCGGCGACTTTGGTCAGGCGCGGCAAGATATCGATGCGCCAGTGAAATGACTGCGGAATCGTGCTCCAAGATTCGTCCTGCGATGCGCGCGGCGCGGCGTGCGGCGCCGTTTGCACAATCATATTATACGCCGGATTACCCAACGCTTCGTTAATTCTCTTCAGACTGCGCGGCAATACTTCGCTCAGCGCCGTGATTTCTTCGGGCGTCATCAGCGTGAAATCGTGGCTGTGGCGGCGCGGATAAATCTGCAACTCGAAGGGGAAACGCGCTGCGTAAGGACTTAAAACGACGAAATGTTCATTTTCTTCCACCACGCGATCTTTCATCGAGATTTCCTGGCGAATGATGTCGCAGAAAACGCAGCGCTCTTTTTGCGAAAAGTAGTTATACGAAGCGTCTACGGTTTCCTTGATTTGCGCAGGAATCACCGGCACCGAAATAATCTGAGAGTGCGGATGCGCCAGGCTCGCGCCCGCCGCAATTCCCGCATTACGAAAGACCAACGTGTGCAAAAAGCGCGGGTCTTGACGCAAGGCGTTCATGCGCTCGATGTAGACATCAATGATGTCGCGCGCTTCTTCGGGTTTAGCGTCGGCGAAGTCCCATTCCAATTCGGGGCTTTCGATGACGACTTCGTGCGCGCCAATGCCGTTCATTTTGTCGAACATTCCCAAACCCTGGCGGTCGAGTTCGCCTTCTTGAGTGAGAGCGGGAAATTTATTGGAGACGACGCGCACTTTCCAGCCCGGTGAATTGGCGGGCGCATCTGCAGCGCGGCCTCGTTGCGCGAGTTCGGGCGGCGTTTTGTCTTCGTTGCCGGGCGCAAACGGATCGAAACCGCTGGGCGGCGGCTCGGCTTCAGAAAAAAAGTCGTTGGGACGGCGGCTGCGTTCGGCAGCAATAATCACCCAGCGGTCGATCACCGGGTCTTTGCGAAGTTCGGGCATGAAAGATTTCCTCTGAATATGTAATCTGCGAAATATGTAATCTGCGAATCGAGTACTCGATTCATCTTCTGATGCCTTGTACTTTACCAAGACCATGTGGAAGCTGCGTTACAAAACAGCGACAGGAGAAAAGGGATGAATATTCGCGTAACGACAATGCACGCGCCTCTTGCGATACCTCCACATTTTCAAAATGCGCGACTATTCATTCCTTATCCTTTGCTCAGCGCCGCCCATGCAGCCTGCAATAGCGTTTGGGCACATCGGCAGGCGCGAAAAAGCGCTCCACCGTGACGGGACAATTGGGCGTGGCAAGGTCGCCCGAATCGGCGCAAACGCGCACCAGAACTTCGTTACCGCTGTCGCTTTCATCGGCAGATGCAACATCGGGCGACGGGTTCGCAGCGCGATTCGAGTACTCGTTATTGGCGTTGGCAGATACGCGAAGCGCCGTGGCGCGGCGCTGACCATTGAAAGATGTGTTCTGATTGCGCGCCGTCGTGCCATCAGAACTACCGGCATTGTTAGTTGTGCTGCCGTCGGAGTTAATCGTTCCATCAGAAGGCGGTGCGTAGTTGTCGGTTTGCGTGTCGCTGCCACCGGCGTTGCTGTCGTTGTTATCGCCGCCGGTACCATCAGGGTTGGTTTGCCGAGCCTGCGCATTGGAGCGCGCCGTCGCATCTGTTTCGCTGGAAGTATCGCCAGTGTTGTCTTTGTTGTAGCCCAGGTCGCCAGGTTGAGGCGCACCCGCATTACCCTGCATTTGCTGCGTGCGCTGAACGTGTTCGGGAATGTCGCAGACCTGAGTTGGAATGTCACTCGCCGTCGAAAACTGTTCGGT
This sequence comes from Abditibacteriaceae bacterium, assembly GCA_965277285.1. Lineage (GTDB taxonomy): Bacteria > Armatimonadota > Abditibacteriia > Abditibacteriales > Abditibacteriaceae > DASVUS01. The sequence goes on from OZ255721.1 coordinate 2,641,178, forward strand.
GTGCGTATGTGGGCAACCTTTGAGGGCAAGCATGCCGCTTTCGTCGCAAATACGGCGCGTTACAAACTTCTTGGTTTGCTCGGCGCTTTTGCGCGCCAGACTGGTCGCACGCGCATCTTCGATCATCGACGCGACGATGTTGCGACGATGCCAGACGTCGAGCGCTGGCACCATGAAAGAACGCCACAACGGTGCGCTCCATTTGCCGCCGGACGAGCCATACAATTCGCTGGGACGGTCGTAGCCGATCCACACGCCGCACGCCAGTTGACGCGTGGCGCCCATGAACCATACGTCTTTATTGTCGCTGGTGGTGCCGGTTTTACCGATCACATCGGCGCCTTCGATTTGCGCGGCCGTTCCAGTTCCGTTCGTTACGACATAGCGCAGCATTTGCCACATTTTGTCGCCCGCTTCCTGGCTCAAAACGCGCGCGCCGCGTACCGGTTTTTCTGTTTCGATGAGCGTTTCTCCGTCCGGTCCGTCAACGTGATCAATCGGCGTTTCTTCGGCGCGCAGGCCGCGCGTGGCGAACACACCAAAGGCGGAAGTGTTTTCCAGCAAGGAAATATCGCTGGTTCCCAACGCCAAACTCGGATAAGGAACCAGCGCCGATTCGATGCCCATCAGGTGCGCTTTTTCGATGACGTTAGGTATGCCGACTTTGAGCAGAACGCGCGTTGCGGCCACGTTATCGGAAATGCCAACGGCTTTGTAAAACGGAATGGGGCCACGATGCTGAAAATCGTAGTTCTTGACTTCGTGACCGCCGGATTTCACTTCTTCCACGCCGCGAACATGAAGCGGCGAATCGATGACAATCGAGTTCGGTGTATAGCCTTGTTCCATCGCGGTCGCGTAAACATAAGGTTTGAAGGTTGAACCACTTTGTCGCTTGGCCTGCACCGCGCGATTGTATTGCCCGTTCAAGGCCGTATCATAATAATCGCGTCCGCCAACCATAGCGAGTACGCCACCTGTCCATGGATCGATGCAAACCAATGCCGCCTGCAACTTGCGCCCGCCGCCCAAATCATCCAAACGACGGCGCACCGATTCTTCCGCCGCTTTTTCCATTTGCGGATCGAGCGTCGTGTAAATATTGAGCGCCGCGTTATCCAGATATTCATCGGAATAATTGTATTTCTTTTGCAGAAATTGCCGGACGTAGGACACGAAGTAAGGCGCAATCCAGTGCTCTTTGGTGCGACGCGTGGCTAGAAAACGTTCGTGCGAACGCGCGATTTCGCTTTCAATCGAGGTATCGTTTTTCGCCTGAAGGTATTGCGTGTAATTGATTTTTTGGTTCTGCAACATTTCGTGCAGCACCAAACCCTGGCGCTTTTTGGCACGGTCGAAGTGCTCGAACGGGTTGAGAAAAGTGGGAGATTGTGGCAATCCAGCCATCAGCGCAGCTTCGGCGATGCTGAGGTCAGCAGCAGATTTGTTGAAATACGTGTAAGCGGCGGCTTCGCAACCATTGGCGCGATTGCCGTAATAAATCTCGTTGAGATACATTTCCAAAATCTCGTCTTTGGAAAAGCGGCGCTCCAGTTGTAGGGCGAGCAGGGCGGTTTGCAAGCGGCGCGAAAACTTCTTGTTGCGCTTGAGGTAAATGTTGACGGCGAGCTGTTCGGTAATCGTCGAGCCGCCTTGAACGGCAGCGCCAGCGCGGAAGTTGGCCAATGCCGCGCCCGCGATACGCTTGATGTCCATGCCAGGATGCGAATAAAAACGCGCGTCTTCAATCGATAACGTGGCGTCGATCAAGCGCCCCGCGACCTGGACATCTTTGCCGCCGATTTTGCGCGTGATTTTCAGGTTTTCAATTGGCATCCAGCGGCGCGCTTCGCCTTTGAATTCGGCTAAAAGAATGCGCTTCCCCGTGTTCACGTCGGGCGCCGACCAGATTTTGGTCGAGCCGGTTTTGGCGCGCTGACTCATCAAGTTGATGTCGGGCACAGTCGCCGAAAGCTGATCGTAAATGCCTTTGCCGATGGCGAGCGTGACCACAATCGCGCAAAACACGACGAGTTGCAGCGCGATAAAAACCATCTTCAGATACCACCAGAATGAGTGAGGGTATCGCTTTTTCGGGACGGACGAACGCACGGAAGGTTGAACAGAGGACGCGGTGTTTGCCATAGAAATCTCCGCGCTTAATTATACGAAAGCCCGCGCTCCTCCAAGTTGAAAGCAGCTTGAATCGAGTACTCGAACGCTTGGAAATTCGGTGGAAAATAAACGCTATCGGAACTTGCGACGGCTGGCTTTCCGCAGCTTGCGCCACGCTTCCTGTCGCTCGTGCAAACCTCTGTCATACCATCCCCAACGCGTATTTTCGCCGTTGGGAACGCTTTCGCAGTAAGCCAGTAGCAACGCCGCCCGCCGCCACGTCATGGCATCTCCGTGTCCTTCAAGTTGCACCAACTTCTTGCGCAACGGTTCTTCGCAACCGATGAAGCTGATGAAGCGACACATCGGGAAAAACTCGCGCGTCAAGCGTCTTTGAACATAAAGCAGCGCGACTTTGCGCAAGCGCGCTTTGTGCGTCTCGGTTAAAGTGACATGGCGCAGACGACGCCACAGTTTCTCTTTGACGTAGCCTGTGCCATAAATGTACTCATCGCGTTCAAGAAATTGAATGCTGCGCTCAACAGCCGTTGCATCGCTGCTTTTCAGATGCGCCACCATAGCGTCAGCTTCCGCAAATGCCTCGCGTCCCAATCCCGAATCGTAATTCGCCGGTTTTTCCAGAGAAGATGACATTCCAGTACTCGAAATGTGACGTAGGGACGCATTGCAATGCGCCCCTACGAAATACGCACCCGCCACTTTCTTATTTCAACAACGCCACAATATCGTTCGACGCGACATTTTGAACTGAACCATCGGCGCGGTTTTTCACTTCGAGTTGGCCACTTTCGCGCGTCTTTTTGCCGATGACGATTTGTGTCGGGATGCCGAACAAATCGGCGTCGGCGAACTTGGAGCCGGGACGTTCATTGCGGTCATCGAACAAAACATCCACTTTGGCGGCGCGCAGATCTGCGTACAACTTTTCGGCGAGAGCCACCAGTTCTTCGTCTTTGTCCAGCAGCAGCAAATGCGCTTGGAAGGGCGCGACGCTTTTGAGCCAAATGACGCCGCGCTCATCAGCGCGCGCTTCGGCAATCGCGGCCATAATGCGCGAAACGCCGATGCCGTAACAGCCCATTTCGATGATTTGCTCTTTGCCGTTGGCGTCCAAAAACTTGGCGTTCATCGCTTTGGTGTATTTGTTGCCCAGCTTGAAAACGTGCCCCAATTCGATACAACGACTGATTTTCAACGCTCCGCCACCGCGCGGCGACATTTCACCCGCTTGCGCCACGCGAACATCCGCCCAAGTTGAAACCACAATATCACGCTCGATATTTACTCCGCGCAAGTGGAAACCGTCTTTGTTGGCGCCCGTTGTCATGCGAGTTCTTCCGCGCAAAGTTTCATCGGCGATAATTGTCGCATCGAGTACTCGAACCGCGCCCAAACTGCCCGGACGCGCGCCCAAAAGCGGCACGATTTCTTCTTCGCGCGCCGCACGGATTTCACTGGCGCCCAGCACGTTCGCCAGTTTCGCTTCGTTCAATTGATGATCGCCGCGCAGCAGCACCAAAACCGGCTTGTCGTCGGCGATGTAAACCAACGTTTTGATTTGATGTTGAGCGGGCGCGCCGCCTTCAAATTTCGCCAGTTGCTCAATCGTCACGATATTTGGCGTGGCAAACTCTTCGAGTTCATCGGCAATGTCGTCTCTATCGAGTACTCGATTGAGAATTGAAGTCGCCATTTCGACGTTCGCGGCATAACCGTCTTCGTCGCAGAAAAGCATTTCGTCTTCGCCGCTTTCGGCTGCGACCATAAATTCCTGCGTATCGAAGCCGCCGATGCCGCCGCCGCTGGCCTGCACGATTTTGGTTTCCAGTCCGCAACGCGCGAAGATTTTCTTATAGGCTTCCACCATCAAGTCGAAACTTTTGTCCAAACCTTCCAGGTTGGAATCGAAAGAATACGCATCTTTCATGATGAATTCGCGGCCACGCAAAAGTCCGGCGCGCGGGCGTTCTTCATCGCGGAACTTCGATTGAATTTGATACAGCGTCACTGGCATCTGCTTGTAGCTGGAAACGCTGCCGCGCACGATGTCGGTGACGACTTCCTCGTGCGTCGGGCCGAGCAAGCATTCGGTGCCTTTGCGGTCTTGAAGTTTGAACAGAATGTCCAGCTTGTCGCGTCCTGTTTCGGCCCACAATTCGGCAGGATGAAGCGCAGGCATGAGAAGTTCGAGCGCGCCCGCGTTGTCCATTTCCTCGCGCACGATTTGTTCGACGCGCTTGAGTACGCGCCATCCGAGCGGCAAATAGGAATAGATTCCGGCTGTCAGTTGGCGCACGAAACCGCCGCGCAAAAGTAGCGCGTGTCCGGCGTTGTCGGCTTTGACCTGGCGCAAAGTGGGCGCAAAAAATTGCGATTGTCGCATAAGAAAAATCCTCGTGAATTAGCAAGAGGATTTTATCAGAGAAGCGAAATCGAGTACTCGATTGGATAAAATAGAAGCGACTTCATCGTTTGGAGAAAACTGTGTTTTTCAAGAAAAAGCCGAAACTCGATTCGTACCTTCAAGAACTGGCGAAGCAGCAAGTGTTTGTCGTGAGCATGAACAAGAACAGCGAGTTCACTCTCAAGGGCGCCAGCAACGAAGCGCTGCAGGACTATTTAGATCGAAACGCGCGAGACTTCAGATAACGGGACGTTCGAGCTGTTTTTTCTTAAGCAGCAAGGACAGCGCATACATTCAGTGTTTACGGATAAAAAACGTGCTGGAATCTGGATCAAGAAAAAACCGTTTCCGTATGAAGGCATTGTCGCGTTCATTCAATTGGGAATGAACGCGACGGTTCTCTTTCGCAAATTCAAAGGCGCGCCTTCGTCCGCCGTTTTCGTCATCAATCCGCTGAGCGAAGACGAACGCGTTTTAACGCACGAAGAATTGCAAGTTCTGGCCGCGTTGTAATTCGAGTACTCGATGCGGCGCTTTACATGGTTTTATCTTCGCTGGCATCTTCATCGGCGATTTTGTGCGCCAGTTTTTGTTCAGCGGCCAGAGCGCGCAATTGTTCCTGCGAAACGCGGCAATCCATGTGCTGCATCAATTGCAAGAGCAAATCGGTGTTATGTTCCAGGTGTCGCAAAATGACGAGCACTTCTTTTTCGGCTTTCTGGTTGATTTCAAAATCGAGCTGAGCGCGCGTTTCCGTGTGGCGTCCCTGCAAGTTTTGGCCGACCATGATGAGCGGCATCAGCAAAATCTGGATCACGTTGCTAATCAGCAAGTAGGCGACGAAAGCGGGAAACGGATCGAACGATTTCCAGTGCAAACCCTTGATTTCAGTCGCCGCGATGTTGTAGCCCGTCCAGACGATTGTCCACGCCAGAATAGCGAGGAAAAAGCCGACCGAACCGACGCGATCTGTGACCCACATCGCAATGCGATCCAGGCGGCTCAAGCCTGCGTCGTGAACCTGATTGGGATTGCGCACGGCTTCAGTGGGACGTTCATATTTGGGCAGGCGAAAACTTTGCCAATCGGTCGAAGGAACAGGGACCAAAGTCGAGGTGGAAGTCGGAATTGTAGCGGAAAGCGACGTGGATTCGGTTTGCGACATGGTTTTGTCCTTGAGAATTTTCTTAACGACAGTTTTCTTGGTCTGGCATTTTTAACTGATATAATGGGAAAGCGTCACGCGAAACCACTTTTTAATGCCGCTCCTCAATTCCGTTTTAGCGATCTATGATTACTTATTTTCAAGCCATTGTGATTGGCCTTTTGCAGGGCGTTTCCGAACTTTTTCCGATTTCCAGCCTGGGTCATAGCGTTATTCTTCCCAAACTCGTCGGCTGGAACATACGCCAGCAGGATTCTTCGTTTCTCATTTTTCTGGTGGCGACGCATACCGCGACCGCGCTGGTTTTGCTCGGTTTTTTCTGGAACGATTGGAAGCGCATCATCAAAGGCATGGGACGTTCTCTGGCGCAACGCGAAATTCGCGCCGATGATCCCGATTCCAAACTGGGTTGGCTGCTTTTGGTCGGAACAATTCCCGCCGGAGTTCTGGGCTTGTTGTTTCAAGACCAACTACGAAGCATCTTCAATTCGCCGATTTACGCCGCGATCTTCCTAATTCTGAACGGTTTCATGCTTTATGGCGCGGAACTCTTGCGCCGCAAAGCGCCGATTGTTGCAGATAGCGGCAATGGTCATAATGCTGCGAACGGCGAAGTTTCTGATGCGCGCATCGCACAGATGAGTTGGGGCAAATCGATTTTGATCGGTTCGGCGCAGGCGATTGCCCTAATTCCAGGATTTTCGCGCTCGGGCGCAGCGATGAGCGGCGGACTTTTGGCCGGGCTTTCTAATGAAGATGCAGCGCGCTTCGGCTTTTTGCTGGCGACACCGATTATTGGCGCGGCTTCGCTGCTGAAATTGCCGGAATTATTCGCGCCCGCCAATCATGGTTTGCTCGGCCCGTGTCTGGTCGGCGCGCTGTGTTCGGCAATTTCGGCGTATCTCGCGGTGCGCTTTCTAATGCGCTTTTTTGAGACTAATCGCTTGACGCCGTTCGCACTTTACTGCATCGCGGCGGGTGTCGTTTTTACTGGCTTGATCTGGGTGAAACATTGATTTTCAAGGCAAGCTGTCGCTGAATGATGTGTCATTTCGAGCTTGCTCAAAGGGCGCAATGACACGTTTTCTTACTTGCGAACGTAGCAAAACACAGAAAAGCGATTTCGAGTACTCGAAATCGCTTTTGCGTTGCTGTTGAACAGTATTAAACCGTGCGTTTTGGGCCAGACTGGAACCAGGCGAAAACGAAGCTGCCCAGCGCCAGAACGAAAGCGGCGAGCGCGTGTTTGGTGTGCGGATGCGTATCGCCGGCTTTGTATCCGGGCAAAAACGCAGGCAAGGCTTGCGCGGCGTGCGTCGCATACAAATAGGCGACGACAAGGAATAAAATCCCGACGACGATAGCGACCGGAACCAGAGGTTTGGCAGAGTTCATTGGTGTTTTTCTCTCGAAGAATGTGCGTTTGAGGCTTTCGCGTAGGCTTTCTCAAACGCCGCAAGTAGCATAGCAGGGAAGATGCACTCGCCGCCACTCTTCGATAGCTTCGCCACACTTTCGAGTACTCGATCTGCTTTTGCAGCAACTCAAACGCAAAATGCCGAAGCGCAAAACATCGCGCTTCAGCATTTCTTCGTTCTCGAGGTTTATTTTCAAGGTTCGTTCTCACGGCCAGACTACTTTCCGTTACGCGCCGGGTGGAGGGCTGTCGGGACTTCCGCCAGGGCCACCTTGTCCGCCGCCCCAACCACCTTGTCCGCCGCCTGGCCAACCGCCGCGTCCACCACGACCGCCCCAACCACCGCGTCCGCCTGGCCCGCCTTGTCCGCCGCCCGGATTTGCGTAAGCAGCGGCATCGCCGACCAAGCCCATGCTCGTCAGCAGAGCATTCAAGCGCACTTTGCTGGTGTAGGAAATCTTGGCGTTGAGCGCGCTTTGCGCGGCAGCCGATCGCGTTTTTTCCGCAGCCAGGGCAGTTTGCAGAGCCGCCAGTTGCGTGCTCACAGCGGTATCGGTTGTGGTCGGCTCAAGTACCGTGTCGCGCAGCTTGCGGGTCAGGTCGCGCAAATTCTGGCGCGCCATTTCCTGCGTGGCCGCGTAAGCAACGACGGCATCTTGCAGCGTCGTATCGGTGTAACCGGCTTTGGTCAGCGTGTCGCGCAGCATTTTCGCGCGTCGCGCTTGCATATCGGCGGCAGTGGGCGGCGCTGGGCGTTGTCCCTGCGATCCACCTTGCGGCGGGCCGCTGCCATCATCGGGCGGTTGAGCTTGCGAGCGCACGGCGCCCGCCGCGACAACGATTCCCAATGCGGCGGGAATGGCCAATTTCTTCCATTTAGTTTGCATGCTTGACATATTTTTCTCCAGAACGCGTCCGGCAAAACCATTCTTGCGGTCACGTTCCACACGTTGGTGATGGCGTTTATTTTGTCACAAATTGCTTGCCAAAAAGTCAAGACTGCGTAAGTCTTTTGTAAAGAAACGCAAAACCGCCATTCTGTGCCCTGCTTTTTCTTACATTTCTTTACGCCGCCTTATCAGACAAAAACGGCGCATCGCGTCTAAACTACACAATTGAATGCAGTGCGAGGAACCTTATGAAACGCATTTTGATGGTGGACGACGATGTGGAATTGTGCGAGTTGGTGGGTGAATATCTGCGGCGCGAAGGTTTGGAAACCGACATCGTTCACGATGGCGAAGCTGGTGTCGCGCGCGCGCAAAGTGGCCAGTATAGCGTCGTGGTTTTGGACGTGATGCTGCCCGGCATCGGCGGTTTTGAAGTGCTGCGCCGCTTACGTGCCGGTTCGTGCGCGCAAATTCCCGTCGTGATGTTGACGGCACGCGGCGACGAAGTGGATCGAGTACTCGGTTTGGAATTGGGCGCCGACGATTATCTGCCGAAACCGTTTTCCTCGCGCGAACTGGTCGCCCGCATCCGCGCCATTTTACGACGCGCCAATACAACCGCCAATGCGTCTGCCAATGCCGCGACGAAAGTTGAAAATGGAGCGTTTGGCGAACGTTTCGCGGGTGATAAAGTTGTGGTGGGCGATGTCGAACTGGATGTGGGAGCGCGCACGATTCGCCGCGCGGCAACACTTGTCGAAGCGACGGCGATGGAGTTCAAGATGCTGGAATTGCTGATGCGCGCGGCGGGCGAAGTCGTCACGCGCGAAGAAATTTCGCTGCGCGTCCTCGAACGCCCTTTGCTGTCTTACGACCGCAGCATCGACATTCACGTCAGCAACCTGCGCCGCAAATTGGACAGCGCATCGAGTACTCGAAACGACGAACTCATCAAAACCGTGCGCGGCTTCGGCTACGTTTTCGTCAAAGGTGCGTCAGTCAAAAGTGCATCGAATGAGTAAAGTTAAACGAACCCACAGCGTCAGCGACGGGCTGAAATAACACGGGCTGAAGTAACAATGACTTGAGACCTCAGGTTAATCCCATTGTTGACGCTGTGGGTTCGTTTAACTTTACTCACTTCTTTAGATCTCCACGATTTCTTTTTATGCGCCGTCTTTTTCTGAAAATTTTCCTCTGGTTTTGGGTGGTGCAAGTGCTCATCGGTGCCGTGATGTTTACGGTGACGACCGCGATGCGCTTTCAGCCGAGCCTTGAGCGCGAACATCCCGACACGGCGTTTGCCCTCGGCATTATGGCGCGCGACGCAGTAACCGCTTATGAACGCGGCGGCGCACTGGCTTTGCGCGCCAATCTCGACAACGTGAAAAATGAAGCGCATGTGAGCGCTTTTCTTTTCGATAATCAGGGACATGAACTTTCTGGCGCGCCCTCGCCGTTGATGGTGCGCGACGCGGCGCAACATTTTGTGAATCGAGGTACGACAAACGCGACATCTCAACTTTCGGCGTGGCGCGATGGGCCAGTCAGCACGCGCGTGGTTCAATCGCCCAAAGGCAACCAATTTTTGTTGGTCGCATTGCTCAACCGTCCGCCGCCGCGCGGTTTTTCTTCGGGTTTCATGGGCGACTTGATTCGTCCCAGCGGGCCGAGCGCGATTCGTTTGTTGGTTTTGCTGCTCACATCTGGCCTTTTGTGCTACGGACTGGCGCTTTATCTTACGTCGCCCGCCGTCAAATTGCGACGCGCGACGCATCAACTTGCCAGCGGCGATTTAACGACGCGCGTGGCCAACCAAATGGGACGAAGGCGCGACGAATTAGCCGATCTGGGACGGGATTTCGACCAGATGGCCGAACGCATTCAGTCTTTAATGCTGACCGAACGCCGTTTATTAGCCGATATTTCGCACGAATTGCGCTCGCCTCTGGCGCGTCTCACGGTCGCTCTCGATCTCATCGAAGACATTCACGACGAAAACGCACAAAATCCAAATGCGCCGCTTTCGAGTACTCAATTGTCACCTGAAGAACAAAAAGACCACTCTGAAATCCGCAATTATCTGGCGCGCATCCGCCGCGAATCGGAGCGCTTGAACACTTTGATCGGCCAATTGTTAACGCTTTCGCGTTTGGAAAGCGGCAGCACGCGCGTTGAAGACACGCCGATTGATTTGGCGACTTTGCTGGACGAAATCGTGCAGGACGCCAACTTCGAGGCGAAAAACCGCCAGCGCGAAGTTCAGATTACGCATTGCGAAGAGTTGACAACGCGCGGCGCTCCCGAACTTTTGCACAGCGCCATTGAAAACGTGGTTCGCAACGCCGTTCACTACACGCCCGAAAACTCGACGGTTGACGTTTCGTTGCAAAAAGACGGCGCTCAGGCGCTCATTCGAGTACTCGATAAAGGCGCTGGCGTGCCAGAAAGTGCGCTTGAAAACTTGTTTCGACCGTTCTATCGCGTGGCCGATGCACGAGATCGTCAAAGCGGTGGCACCGGTTTGGGATTGGCGATCACCGAACGCGCGATGCGTCTGCATGGAGGCAAAGTTCAAGCATCCAACGCGCCAAACGGCGGTCTGTTAGTCGAATTGCGCTTCCCGTTATCGGATGTCACAGGGCACGAAAAACGCTGATTTCGGCGCGTCATGGCCTCTTTTACACATTTGCACGATTGGAAATTAACGCCGCGCGAAGCGGTCGTTTTGCAAAAGGAACTGCGCCAACGCGTTCTCGAAAGCGACCACAAAAATGTTTCGACGCGCCCAATCGAAACCGTGGCGGGCGCCGATATTTCCTTTAACAAATATTCGTCCACGATTTATGTTGCCGTTGTCGTGCTGCGCTTACCGAATTTGGAAACTGTCGAAGAAGCGACCGTGATCGGCGAAGCGCAGTTTCCGTATGTTCCAGGATTGCTGTCGTTCCGCGAATTGCCCGCGGTTTTGGAAGCGTGGCAGAAGTTGCAAATCGAACCCGATTGCGTAATGTTCGACGGCCAAGGTTTGGCGCATCCGCGACGCATGGGAATCGCCTGTCACGCTGGTTTGTGGATGAATCGCCCGACTTTGGGTTGCGCTAAATCGGTTTTAGTTGGCGATTACGATGAACCGGCGCCTGAACGCGGCAGTTGGTCGCCGATGATTCACAAAGGCGACATCGTCGGTGCCGCATTGCGCACCAAAAACCGCACGAAACCGATTTATGTGTCCGTCGGAACGCAAATTAGTCTGGCGGCTGCAATTGATCTCACATTGCGCTGTGATGGCGGTTATCGCCAGCCGGAACCCACGCGCCGCGCGCATCTGCTGGTCAATAAATTGCGGCTTGAACACGGAAAGTAGAACACAGATTTTTCACGACTTCTTGCAGAAGTTTTGAAACGTGCTCATACGTACATTTTTCTATGAGCTACAAGTCAAGTCGCAACAATCGGTGTAAACGAAGCACGCAATTCGCGCACGCTTTCTTCGAGCGTTATATCTTTGCGAAAAAGTGCCGAACCGATTACCAGAACATCGGCGCCAGCTTTTACCACATCGGGCGCGGTTTGAACCGAAACGCCGCCGTCCACTTGAATCAAAAAATTCAAGCCGCGTTCGGCGCGCTGCGTCTTGAGCCAGGCGATTTTCGGCAGGCAAAGCGGCAGAAACTTTTGCCCGCCAAAGCCTGGGTTGACGCTCATCACCAACACGTAATCGACATCCGGCAAAATCGCTTCGAGTACTCGAATCGGTGTCGCAGGATTGATGACGACTCCGGCTTGCGCGCCGCCATCCTTAATTTTATGCAGCACGCGATGCAAATGCGCGTTCGCCTCGACGTGAACGCTGATCGAATTTGCGCCCGCCTGGACGAAATTGTCGATGTAATCGCCCGCGTCGCTCATCATCAAATGCGCATCGAAGTGCAGTTGAGAATGAGGACGAACCGCCTGCAAAAACATCGGCCCCAATGTTAAGTTCGGGACGAAATGCGCGTCCATTGCATCGAAATGGAGCCACTGGCAACCGGCGTTTTCCAGAGCGCGAACGTCGTCCGAAACGTTCCACCAATCGGCGGAAAGCATCGACGGCGCGATGATAATTTCACGAGAAGTATGAGAATCTGTCATGGTTCAAAAGCTGTGCTTAGAAGCTGTCGCTGTTAGAGTGTGTATTCAAAGTGTTGGAAAGTCGTAGAGCAGTTCTGCTTGGCAGTGAAAGTTTGTCATCCTGAGCGAAGTCGAAGGATCTTGTAAAAGTTTGCACAAACTCTTGTGAGATCCTTCGGCTTCGCTCAGGATGACAAACTCCGGCGACACACGATTTTCGCACTTTGAAGACACACTCTTAGAAGCTGTCGCTGCGAGGACGAACGTCGTGTTCGTTAAGCGTTGGAACGGATTGAGTACTCGATGTGTTTTCCAGCGGCGCGGGCGGCACATTGGAGATCGGTGGCGGAATTGTTGTCGTTACAGGCGAAATTTGCTGTATTGAAGTGGCGCGTTCGAGGTTGCGTTGCGCTGCGACTTGCGTCGCCTGCAAGTTATTTTGAGATTGCGGCCAGCTTTCCAGCGCGTCAGCGACACGATGCACGCCATTAGCGACGCGGCTCAGGCAATAGAGCGCGTAAATGCCGCCCATCAGCGACGCGAGAACGCCGATCAGTTTCAGGAACATCCAAAAACTGAGAAGCGCGCCCAAAGGATTGCCGCCATCGCTCATAAATTTCTCCACGAAGCACGTACGGGCGAGGCATGCCTCGCCCGTACAAGCCGCAATGTCTGTCACATCTTGGCGCCGCTCATGCCCAAAGCGTGCAGCGCATTTTGCGCGACCACCAACGCGGCGCGCAAAACTTGCGGCGAAGCGGCGGGCGCGTTCGGGCGCGTCGCCCACAAAACAGCGCGCACGGCTTTGCTCAAGTCGGAAACAAAATTCGCCACGCGATGCGGCGCGCGTTCCAGAGCGGCGTTTTCCGCCGTGTCCGGCCACAAAGCGATCAATCGCGCGACTTCGCGTTCTTCATCCGAAAACTCGCGTTTCGAGTACTCGATGTCGACATTTTGCGGATTGGATTCGCTTTGCGCAATCAAATTTTGCAATCGCGTCGGCAGAAGGCGCGCGGCATACGCGGGATTGGTTTCATCGTCACGGCGCGCGGTTTCATCGTCAATGGCGACGCGTTCGTCGGCATTATGACGCAGCAAAAAGAACTTCAAGGTATCGGCGTCAATTTCATCGAGCGCATCGTCCAATGTCCAGGCACCGCCATCTTTGCCGCGCGAAACAGGCCGGCCATCTTTCAGAAAACGCGCGCCTTCGCACGGCAAAACTTCCAATTTCCCGGCGTCGTAACCGGCAGCCGAAAGCGCGGCGCGCGTGCGTTCAACGTAAGGACGATGTTCGCCCGTCCAAATGTTGAGCAAGATTTCAAAACCACGCTCGTTCTTAAAAATATGGTAGGCGATGTCGGACGCCAGATAGGTCGGGCGACCGTTGGCGCGCACGAGTACGCGATCCGCTTCGTCGCCAAAGCGCGAGGTTTGCAGCCACTGCGCACAGTCACGTTCGTAAGTCAGACCGCGTTCGCGCAGGCGAGAAATCGCGCCTTCAATGCGACCTTCGCGCTTCAATGCGGCTTCCGAAGTCCACACATCGAAGCGCACGCCGAAGCGCTGCATGGCGTTTTTCTGCATTTGCACCGAGGTTTGCACAGCTTGGTGCGCGAAAAGCGCGGCGCGTTCTTCGTCCGGCATCAGCAGATGCGCGCTGCCATCGCGCCGCGCGATGGTTTCCGCCAGGTCGCGCACGAAACTGTCGTTCAAAACGCCTTCGGGCGCTTCGTGCGGCTGTCCCAATAGCGTCAGATAATGCGAGGCAACGCTTTCGCCCAAAAGTTTCATTTTGGCGGACGTTTCGTCGTCGTTGAGATACCATTCGCGCGTCACACTGGCGCCTTGCAACGTCAAAAGACGGCACAAAGAATCGCCCAATGCGGCGATGCGAGAAAGTCCAAAGGGCAGCGCACCGGACGGATCGGCGGACACGAATTCGACGACGATGCGCTTGTCTTGCAAAGCGTTTCCGGCGCCGAATCGTTCGCCTTGTTCGATGGCGTCAGCTATGGCCTGTCTTAAAGTTTCGTCGTTCATGCGAAAATTGAGAAATCCTTTGCGTTCTTCAATCGAAAGCCCATCTTTTGGCACTTTGGCCAGCAAACTCGTGGCGACTTGCGACGGCGTTTGTTTCGTTCGCGCCGCTAAAATTAGCACGATGTTCGATGTCCAATCGCCGTGTTCTGAACTTGGCGCCTGACGCACCCAGAATCGAGTACTCGAAACCTCTTCTGGCAACACTTTTTCCAATTGCGCGCGCAAAGTTTCGCGTGTGATGTTTTTGGGCATTACTTCCCGTCAGATTATCAGCGACATTCATGGGCGGGCGTCATCACCATCAACCAATTTACTTCAACCAGTGCAACAACGCCCAATTTTCTACCTGTGTCAAAACCCACAAAGTGGCAATCATGCCAATGGCGGAATAAGCGATGCCGGAATTGAGCATGCGACTGCCGAACGTTCCCACGTCGTGCGGGTTTTTCTGATATTTCGCCAGCACTTCCTGTCCGGCGCGAATGCCGCTTTCCAATTGCTTGCGCGTCGCGGGCTTAGTCGTGAAATAAAGTTGCAACGCTTCACCGAAACTGCGCCAGAAAAAGAAAACAAAGAGCAGCGCCAGCAAAAACGTTTCGGGATCGTTGTTCGGCAAGTGCTGAAAAATAATCACGATCAATCCGGCCAGCGCGACCAGATTGGTGCCGCAACGCGGATGAGGACGCGGCATTTTGCCGACGATTTCGGGGCGCAAAGGCAAGCCTTTTTCAATCGCCCACACCGTTTGATGTTCCGCCGCATGAATGCCCGACATCGGAATAGCGCGCAAAAACAGCAAAAACAACAACGATTGAACCGCCGCCGCCACCAGATTAAACGTATTGTTGCCCGTCACCGCGTCGCTCAATTGGCCGGATGCGAAAAGGTTCGCCCACTGCGGTTTCCAGATCGCCAGCGCGACTAAAATTGTCGCTTGCGAAGCGAATTGGCACAACGCCAGAACCGCGCCCGACAACACCAAACCCAGATTGGGCGCGCCGCCATTGAGCGTTCCCGTCGTGAGCCAGACACCCAGCGGCGTTGCCATGCCGCCGACAACCGGAGGCCGAGTTTGCTCGCCCAGCGCCGCCACCACATCAGCGCGCGAAATCATGCCTTGATAACCTGCCACGCCGTCAATGACCGGCAACGCGTTCACCTGGTAGCGGTCGAGCGCAACGAGCGCATTTTCCAGCGAAAACACAGCCGGAACAAAGCCCATATCGCGCCGCATCATATCGCGCGCCTTCAATTCTTTGACGGCCTGCGGGATTTCGCGCGCGGCGGTTTCTTCGTCCAAAGCGGGACGCGGCGCGCCATTCGAGTACTCGAAGTGCCCATTCAGCGCGCCGTTCGAGTGTCCGTTGGTTGTGCCGTTGGAAAACGCGCTTGGCGTGAAACCATTGGCGTAAACGGCGGCGCGTGGCGCATTCTGGCGGCGCAAAACTTCCAAAACCGCGCCCGACAAATCGCGTTCATCAACTAAACCCAGCAACGACGCGTGGCGCAATTCGGCGATTGAAGTCGCGTCGCTGTCGAAAACGGGAATCGTGCTGACGTGCGATTCGCGCAAGTTTTCGGCGACAAGACCCAGCGTGTCGTCGGGGCGCGCGGTCGGCGTTTCGCGCGCAAGTTGTCCGGCTCGCAAAAAAGACATGAGGAAAACTTCAGAAACTTCGGGGAAGGCGTTACAAGAAATTGAAAAACGCGCCGCGAGACTGCGGGCGCGCTCAAGGGAATTATATCGCAAGTCGAGTCGAGTTTTTCAACCTCATTTACCGTAAACGCGGCTAAAATGCGCTGTCTCGAAAATGAAACGTCATAAACGGCACGTTTAGGGTTTTATGTCCTCGTGTTCCTGCCGTCGAAACTCATCAAGCAACTCAAAGAACGTCGCTAATGCTTGGGTTTCATCGCCGTTGCATTGTTCCAAGATAACATCACCCTGGATATTTGAAGGCAGATTATAATGCTTCAAAATCCACTTATTGAACCTTCCATCACCCCAAAGCTGATTTTTGCAAGGAATATCGTTATCATCCATCGCTCTTTGATAACCATCGAGAAACCACCAAAGCTTGGTCAGCGATTTCTCACCCAAATACATTGCAGGTCGCTGTTGAATTTTGTCCAGCATTTTATAAAAGTCAAAAACGCCATCGATTTGGAATTCTTCGGTCATGGTTTCTCAATAGATTTTTCGCCAGTGGCGCTTTCTTGTTGACGAAACAGTTCAACCAGTTCAAGGAACATATTCAATGCTTTGGCTTCCTCAACGTTGCACTGCTTGAGAATGTTGTTCGCCCAACCATTGCAGTTATACGGCAAATCGAGATGCTTGCGAATCCAATTGTCGAACGGGATGTTGTTCCAAGGCCCAACTTCGCGGTAAGCGATTTTATTATCAAGCAGCGCCGAACGATAACCATTCAAATAATGCCACAAGCTGCTCAGCGACAAAGTTCCAACGTACAAGCCAGGACGTTGACGAATGACGTTCAACATCTTGTAAATGTCAAATTCGCCATCGGTTTGGAATTCTTTGTTCATCGCTTTTCCAAGAATTCTTGGCCACCTAAATACGGGCGCAACGCATTCGGAATGAGTACTCGATTGTCGGCGGTCTGGTTGTTTTCCAGAATTGCGGCCATCGTGCGCCCGACCGCCAAACCGCTGCCGTTCAACGTATGAACGTATTCCGGTTTTCCAGCTTTGCCGTTTTCGTCAATTGGACGATAGCGAATGTTGGAGCGGCGCGCCTGGAACGCCTCGAAGTTGGAGCAGCTCGAAATCTCGCGGTAGGTTTTTTGGTGCGGCAGCCACACTTCGACATCATACGCTTTGGTTGCCTTGAAACCCAGATCGCCCGCGCAATGTTCGACCGTGCGAAATGGCAGTTCCAGCAATTCGAGTACTCGTTCGGCGTTTTTGGTCAAAGATTCCAACTCGTCGTAACTTGTTTCGGGCGCGACGAACTTGACCATTTCGACTTTGTTGAACTGATGCACGCGAATGATGCCGCGCGTGTCGCGTCCGGCGCTTCCAGCTTCGCTGCGAAAACACGCGGAATACGCCGCATATTTGATCGGCAATTGCGACGCTTCCAAAATCTCGTCGGCGTGAAAGTGCGTGACGGGAACTTCAGCGGTCGGAATCAGCCAAAGGTCGTCGCGCTCGACGTGATAAGCGTCGTCGCCGAACTTGGGCAAAACTCCGGCGCCGATCATCGCTTCGGGACGCACCAAAAACGGCGGCAACATTTCTTCGTAACCGTGTTGTTGCGTGTGCAAATCGAGCATGAACGCAATTAGGGCGCGTTCCAAACGGGCGCCATCGCCGCGCAAAACATAAAAGCGCGAGCCGCTGATTTTCGCGCCACGTTCAAAATCGAGAATACCCAGACTTTCGCCGATTTCCCAATGCGGTTTCGGCTCGAAATCGAAGCGAGGAATCTTGCCCCATTTGCGAACTTCAACGTTTTCGTCTTCAGTCGCGCCAAGAGGCACATCAGGCGCGTGAAAGTTTGGCACTTCGAGCAGCGCCGCGTTCATTTGCTCTTCGGTGGTGCGCGCCAGATCATCCAAAACGCTGATGCGTTCGCCCAGAGTGCGCGTTTGCGCGATCAGTTCGTCGGCGCTTTCGCCGCTTTTCTTGAGTTTGGCGACTTGTTGCGAAGCGTCGTTGCGCTCTTTTTTGAGAGCTTCGACTTCAACTAAAGTTGCGCGTCGCGTGGTATCGAGTTCGAGTACTCGATTGACCAGAGTCGCGCCATCGCTGACGCCTTTGTGGTTCAAGTGGGAAACGACGAGTTCGGTGTTGCTGCGAAGAAATTTAAGGTCAAGCATCGGGGATATTTTAACAAAGGATGAAATATGAGGGATGAAGGATGAAAAAGCCGAACTTAAACGACATATTTATAGTTTCGAGTACTCAATTTCATCCTTTTTCTCTTGGCCTTTGCTTTGCGCACATAACGGCGCCGCAAAACTGTCGTTCAAGGTTATCAAGGGAAAATAATGAACAAAGAAACCATGATTCGCATGATCGGAGCCGGACGCGACCAGGTTCTACGAACCGCGCAAGCTGTGCCCGACGACAAACTGAACTGGAAACCGCTGGATAACGGGCGCAGCGTTCTCGATTTGCTGGGCGATGCCGCGCAAACGCCAACGTTCGCCACGCAAATGCTGACCAATCCCGACTTCAAACCTTCGCGCGAAGCCTTCGCTCAAATGGCGCAGGAACGTGCGAATTGGACGCGCGAAGAAACTGTCGAAAAGCTGAACAAAAACACCGAGGAAGTGATTGCAGCGATTGGCAACACCAGCGAAGAAGAACTGAACAAGATGGTGACGTTGCCGATGGGCGGCGGCATGACACTTCCCACGTCCGCCTGGGTGATGATGACTTATCGCACCTTCATCTCGCGCATGGCGCAAATCAACTACATCCAAACGCTGTACGGCGATTTTGAATCGCACTGATTTCGTGAAAGGAGAAAGATCATGCTGAACAACAATTCGTACAACATCGTGACGGCGCTCAGTGAAAAATCGGAAGCGATCACGATTTACGACGACTTCATCGAAGACGCCGAAGAAGCCGAAAGCCCCGAATGCGCCGAACTGTGGCAGCAAATCCGCGAAGACGAAGAACGCCACGTCGAAATGCTCAAAGAACACCTGGAGATGCTGGTCAAAAACGGCAAGTTCTAAAATCAAGCGATGCAATAAAAAGCGAACGAGTACTCAAATCGAGTACTCGTTCGCTTTTTGTTTCGTCAATCAAGATAAGGCGAGACGTATGTTTCAGAATCAATTTCCAATTTGCCCTTTCCGCAATCGGGACAACAAATTGGCTTCGCTGTTAGTATAAATGAATGTTCCGTCAGAGATTCCTCTACCCAATCGAGACGTTTTTCAACGTTGAACGCACTGTTTTTAATGTATTCCAATGCTTCTCTTCCTTCTTCATCCACTTTGTCAAGAAAAGGTTCAACATACGATGGCTCGTTCTTTTGCCAAGTCATTCTGAAGACGTTTTTCTCTGCCAAGCCCGCTATTTCGGGATAGTTTTTGTAGAGCCTTTTAACTTTGAGTAACATACGCTGTTCTTCTTTCAAAGCCGAATAGAGATGCACGGCGCGAAGTAGATCATAATCTTCTTGAGACAAAATGCTGACAGGGAAGGATCTTCCGCAGCCGTTGCATTTTATTGGCTCGTTATGAGAATTGAAGTCATCAAGCATGGTTTCTCAACCGCAGGTCCTTAATCGAGTACTCGATTCGCCTTTATCGACGCTTATTCTCTTCAACTTCGCGTTCCTCTCGTGCGGCCTGAGAACGAAACGAAGAAGCGATGAGGTTGCTCATTACGCGGCGCACGTCTTCGTCTTCGATGCTGGCCGTCAATTCTTCGGCGTGGCGCGCTGCAGCGTCATCTTTGACAGCGGGAACGCCACGCGGCAAAGGCGCGGCTTCGGGAAATGTCGGGTCTTCCCAGTTCGGCTTGAGCGCGCCGACTTTGATGCCACGCGGCGGCGTCACCGAACAACGAATTTTTTGTACGATGTTCTGGCGCAAGCGACCATTCATACGCGTCACGATGCGCGCTTCCTGAAAGTGCAACTCCTGCGTCCATTGCGACGAGCGAGCGCGCACATACAACGTGCCGTTCTTGAACTTTTCGGCAATCGTGTGGCGCGCGATATTTTCGCCGACAACATCCGGCCAAATCTCGACCGTCATTTGCTCGAGAACCTTGCCGCGCCAGCCGCGCGCATCCAAAACTCCATTGACTATGTTGGCTACGTTTTCCACAGCGATTATTTTAGCGTTGTCAAGCCGTCAGAACGAAATTCTTTTCGGCTCTTCACGCTCCCATCGAGTACTCGACACAAGATTATTTCGTCCAAAACCGACTTTTCCCCAACTTTGCACAAAAGTTATCCACAGGTAGGGAAAAGTATGTGGATAACTTATTAAAAGTGGTGTGTCAAGGTGATGGAGAGTTAGTAAAGCGCAATTAAAAGCCTTTAATCCCACATGATTTGCAAAACTTTACAGCCTTCTTTAAGCTCTGCCGCTATGTTCGGTGTGCCATGTGCAAAACCTTCGCACGGCCCATCGGCCTTGAGAATATTATTCCAATTTTCGACCTTAGATTTGTTGGCTGAAGTCAGAATGTAAATGCTTTCGACATAAGGCCATTTCTCGTCAATCTCTTCGGCTTCTTCGATTTCGTAGATTTCAACTAATACATCTTGAACATCAGGCTGAGAACGAATTTGGTGTAGTGTGTCAAAGAAGAAATTCAAGCCTGGATGTGGCTCAAGATTGCACGCGATGGAATATTGGTCGGTGTTGCCAGTGAAAAAATCTTCCAGGGAAACCAAAGGCAAAGCTGCTTTGTGCCGCCAATCAGGAGCTACGAAACCTTGAGCTTTAATTTTCTCCATCAAAGCAATTTTATGTTGGTTCATAGTTTCACAACTCAACATTAACTCGTTTCCACGCGCCCATTTTCCACGCGAAAAACTTGCGGCGCCGTGTCTTCCAGGAGTTTCAAATCGGTGGCGGTGAGGACGCTTTGTGCGAAGCCTTGCGCTTGCTCTAAAAGTCGCTTGCGGCGCGTCGAATCAAGTTCGGACAGCGCGTCGTCGAGAAGCAAAATCGGCGGCTCTTGCGTGACGATTTCGACCCAGCGCGCCAGAGCGACTTTCAAAGCTAAAACCGCCAAACGTTGTTGACCTTGCGAGCCGAAGCGCCGCAAATCCATTTCGTCCA
This sequence comes from Abditibacteriaceae bacterium, assembly GCA_965277285.1. Taxonomy (GTDB): domain Bacteria; phylum Armatimonadota; class Abditibacteriia; order Abditibacteriales; family Abditibacteriaceae; genus DASVUS01. Next base: position 2,662,134 of record OZ255721.1, read on the forward strand.
GACGGAAAACGAGATCGTCGCGGTGCGGGCCGGAAAGCGTTGTGCCGCGACGCAAATCGTTATCGTGATTGCGCTCCAGGCTTTGCGAAAACAACATTCCCCAATTGTCGGCGTTCTCTTCGCCGCGCAAATTAACGCCGACGCCGGTCGAGTACTCGATTGTGAGAACTTCGTCGCGTCCGCTGAGTTCGCTGTGAGTTGTCGCTAAAATTGGCGCCAGTTCAGAAAGAAATGTCGCGCGTTGCGCCAAAATGCGCGCGCCGTAAGTGATGACTTGCTTGTTCCATTCGCCCAAAGTTCCCAAACCTTCCGCCGCGTTTCCAATCGGACTGCGGCCACGAAAACGGCTTTCGCTGAGATGTTTAAGAAGCGCGTTGCGTTGTTGCAAAGCGCGCTTGTAACGTGCGCTGTCGGCGAAGTGCGCCGGACGACTTTTGCCCAGTTCGAGGTTGAGAAAGCGGCGCCGTTGGTCGGGTTCGCCCGCGATAATGGTCAAATCGTGTGGGAAAAACGCCACGATTTGCAATTGTCCCAGCCAGTTGAGAATTTGAGACTGTGGAACGCCGCCGACGCGCAAATCGCGTGTGACTGTGGCGCGCGGGTTTTCGGGATTTTCGACGCGCCAGCCTAATTCGAGTACTCGATTCTGCTGACGATTGCCCGCTGCGAGTTCGACTTCGGCGGAAAGCCTTGTCTCGCGCTCGTTCCAGCGCATCAGTTCGCGGTCGCGCTCGACAAGCGGCGATTTCGTTGTCGCCAAAACGCAAAGCGCTTCGAGAAGATTGGTTTTGCCTTGTCCGTTATCGCCCGTCAGCGCAACCAGGCCTGAAGGAAAAATGATTTCCTGCGCCGCGTAATTGCGAAAATTGCGCAGGCGCAGCGTGCGAACGATCATTGGAAAGGTGAAATGTGAGAAGAATCAACGAGCGGGCGCAATGTTTGTCGAGGCCTGCATTTGCGCTAAAGATTTCCGCGCCGAACTTCCGAAATCTTTATCATTGACCATCTTTTTGAGTATTTCGATAGCTTCGGCTTTGTTTCCGGTTTTCCTCAAACAACTGCTCAACATCAGCCACGCGCCGCTGTTTTCCGGCTGAAGGCGCACGGTTTCGCGGAAATACTTGATGGCGTCAGGCCAATTGCGGCCTTTGTTGGTTCGACTGTGCATCGCGGCCCAAGCCAAACCTTCATCCGCCGCCGCATCGTTTGGATTTTCCTGCAATGCAACGCGCGCCGCCTGCGGATGACTCGTATATTGGTCGACTTGCTCGATGTAGCGCGCCTTGTTGGCAATCGGAACGACCGATCAATAAGCGACAAAGCACGCCACGATCAACCAAAAACCAAGACCGAAAAACACGGTGTTTTTCATAAGGGCGAGGAATCGAGTACTCGATCCGTCAGGCTTGCATCGGCATTACGACGTAGAGAAAATCGCTCTGGCCTTGAGCGCGCAAAATGCCCGGATTGAGCGCGCCGGTGAGTTCCAGCGTCGCTTGTTCCGTGTGCAAAATGTTCAAGACATCGACCAGATAGCGCGTGTTGAAGGCAATCGTCAGGTTTTCGCCGTCCATCGAAATCGGCACTTCTTCATACGCTTTGCCGACTTCGGAACTTTCCGCTGTCATTTCCAGCAAGTCGCCTTTGGTCGTCAAAATCGCTTTTTCGCTGTTATTTTTCGCTACGATAAAAACGCGGCGCGCGGCGCTCAAAAACTCGTTGCGGTTAAAAACGATTTTGCGGTCAACGCCCTTGGGAATGACTTTTTCGTAGTTGGGAAACTGGCCATCGAGTACGCGACTGACGAGCGTCACATCAGCGGTTTCAAACTGCACCTGAGATTGGCCGAAACGGATGTGAATGGTTTCTTCCACCGTGTCTTTCAGCACGCGCTCCAGTTCGGCCAAAGGCTTGGCGGGAATAATTTGCGAAACTGGCGTCGAAACTTCTTCGCTCAACGTCGTTTGCTTCCATGCCAAACGATGCGTATCGGTTGCGACTAAAGTCAATTTATTGCCGCGCGCTTCGAACAAAACGCCCATCAAAATACTGCGTGTTTCTTCTTTGCTGGCCGCGAAAGTCGTCAAGCGCAGCATATCTTTCAAGACCGATTGCGGCAGCGTGATGTCGATGCCTTCTTTGACTTCGGGCACGACTGGAAAATCTTCGGCTGGCAAACTCAAAATTGTGTAATCGCTTTTGCCGCTGCGCACTTTGACCTTACCGTCCTGCAATTCGAGCGTGACAGGCGCGTCCGGCAGCTTGGAAACCACGTCGCCCAACACGCCCGCAGGAACCGCGACCGCGCCGTTTTCGGAGATTTGTGCGGGAATCACACAGCGAATTGCGGTATCGAGATCGGTCGCGGTCAGTTTGAGGCGGTCGTCTTCGGTTTCCAGCAGGACGTTGCTCAAAATCGGCAAGGTGTTGCGCGAAGAAACCGCGCGCCCTGCAACTCCCAAAGCATTCGCCAAGTATCCGCGCTCGCAAGTGACTTTCATTTTTCGCTGCTCTCCGTTGCGACTAACCGTGTGACCGTTTGGTGAAATCGAGTACTCGATTCGAGGCGCCAAACTTTCGTGTCGCATGATTTTAACACGGGCCGCGAAAATTTGCACGAGCGATTTTCAGCCGATGTTTTCACCGTTGGAATCACCATTCCGAACACGTCACCAGATAGCCGCAGCCTATGGTTCGGCAAAACAGCTTGCATTTTTGCGCTTCCAACGCCTTGCCGCAGTTGGGACACCACAGACCACTTTGCGGCGCATCGCCAATTATCGCTTTCTCCTCGATTCGAGTACTCGTTTGGTCGGGTAGGGGAGTGCTGTTGAGTGAGTTTTCTAAAGTGTTCATTTTCATCTCTGTTTTTGAATGGTTTTCGATGTCTTTTTTGAGTTATCCCCAGGCGTTTGAAAAACGAGAGAGTGCTGTACTTAATTTATATATTAAATACTTATTATTATTAGGCCTATGGATAAAGGGATAACTTTTCAAAAAACCCGTTTCGCCCATATTCTATAAGACTCTTTTCTTAAAAAAGTTATCCACACCCCTGTGGATAAGTACCCCCACTTTTCCCTGTTATCCATATTGACACAAAGTTTTGCGGAGTTGTAACTATCAATCCATAGGTTTATCCCCAACCCGATAGGGATAACTTCTGCTTGGTCGTAACAAGCAAGCAGAAACAGCATAAATCGAGTACTCGAACGTGGTTTGATAGCTCATCAAAGTGCCTCGTTGAAATTGCGTTATAATTTGAGGCGACAGTTTTGTTCCCGAGTTTTTTATGCAAAAGTGGCGGCGTGGTTTCTGGGTTGTGATGTCTCTGGTGGCGATGAGCGCGTTGTTTGCGCCATTGGCTGCCGTCGCTGCGGCGTGTCCGATGATGAATGGCGCGGTGGGTTTGTGCGAGATGAGCGCACGGGATGCGACATCGCAGCCGCTTTGTGCCGAATGCCAGAAAACTGCTAAAGCCGACTGCGACGATTGTGCGGGACATCATCAATCGTCGGGTTCAAAGTCTGATCCGGCGCCGAGCGTGACGCAAATTGTGAAGTCTGCGCCATTTGGTCAATTTGTCGCTCATCGAGTACTCGATCACGGTTGCCGGTGCGATGTTCAACCGGCTTCGCCTTATCTTCAAGCCGCCACAGAAACGCCGTCTCACGCGCCCAATTTGTGGGTTTTGATGCCGGTGCGTAGTGCGTCGCTGGTTTTGCCGCCTGTGCTTCAGCGCGGTTTTTTGCCGCTCAGTCACGCTCCGCCCCGAAGTTTTTCTGTTCTTCCTCGCGCCTCGCGCGCGCCTCCCGTATCGTAATTCCAGGTTGAAGTCGTTCGCTTTCTTTGCAACGTCTTTCGCCTTCGCCTTTGGCCTTCGCAACTTTTTCGCGCGGGCTGTTTTTACGCGTTCGTGGTGTCTCCTTTAAGAGATTTCGACGAACGCCGGACAACAACGGCAAGGAATTACGATGTCTCGATTTTTTCGTTTTGTTCTGGCGATTATGATTATCGCTTTTGCGTCGCGCCCAAGCGCCGCAGCCGAAAACGCGGCGCCATTCGCGCTGTTTTCTCACACACTTCAAACTTTGTCGCCCGATGAATTGGCGAAAGCTCAAAGCATGACCACAATCGGCAAGCTGTCGGATGACAAGCAAAGCTTGACTTTCGACGCGTCGGCGATTCGCCTGGTTGTGACGACTGGCCCCGCCGACGATATGTTGTCGTATCGTATTCAAGGCGTGCGCAACCCAACTTTGGTTGTTCCCAAAGGCGCGACTCTTCGCATTTTGTTCGTCAATACGGACGAAGATATGCCACACGATCTGCGTTTTGGCGCGGTTATGCCGCCGTTTCCTCTTGTGTCCGATGCGACGAATTCAGTCGGCAGCGCGAAACTTCAGCCTTTGACAAATGGCCAATATGCAGCGGATGAAGTTTCCTTTCAAACGACTTCAATTGGTTCGTTCACTTATTTTTGCAGCGTGCGCGGCCATGCCAAAAGCGGAATGTTTGGCACGATTGCAGTCGGTGTTGCTGCGCCCGATTCGAGTACTCGATCTGCGGGAACGATGGCTGGAATGGATATGGGCGGCATGAAGATGTCTGGCTAGGACAAAGGTTTGATGTCGCCCATTTCGTCGCCGATGGCGATGCGTTCAACGGTTGATTTGAATGACCCGATGAGCCGCGAAAGTTCCGGCACGGCGTGGCTGCCTGATTCTTCGCCGATTTACGCGCAGATGCGGATGAAGGGCGATAAAATGCTAATGTTTCACGGCGACGCTTTTCCCCGTTATACAAGCGTTGGCGGCGACCGCGATGTGTCGATTGCGGGGCAAGGCAGCCGCAGCCGACTGGACGCGCCGACGATGTTCATGGGAATGTACTCGCAGCCTGCGGGCGCGCGGGCGCAACTGGGTTTTCGCTTGATGACAAGCCTCGATCCTATTATTGAGCGTGGCTACGGTTATCCGTTGTTGTATCAAAGCGGCGAAACGTATGGCGGTCAAGCGATTCACGACCGCCAACATCCGCACGACTTAATTAGCGAACTTTCGGCGACGTATTCGTGGCGACTGAGTGCAAATCGTTCGGCGTATTTTTATGTCGGTTATCCGGGCGAACCGGCGCTGGGGCCACCGACGTTTATGCACCGCGTTTCGGCAATGGATAATCCCGACGCGCCGATTTCGCATCACTGGCAGGATTCGACGCACATCACGTTTGGCGTGCTGACAGCGGGTTATTCGTTTGGGCGCTTCAAACTGGAGAGCAGCGTTTTCAAAGGCCGCGAGCCGAACGAAAATCGCTATAACTTCGATACGCCGAAGTTGGATTCTTTCAGCGGACGCTTGTCGTGGAACCCGACGCGCGATCTGGCTTTGCAAGTTTCGCACGGCTACCTCAAAAGCCCTGAAGCGACGGAACCGAACCTGAACCAGCATCGCACGACGGCTTCGATTATCTGGAACCAACCGTTGGGCGACGATTCCAACTGGGCGAACACGTTTTCTTTCGGGCAGATTCGCAGCGGCGGCGAAAAACCGACGAGTTCTTTTTTGTTCGAGACCGATTACCAGCGCCGTAAAAACACGTTCTACGCTCGCTTCGAGCGCGTTCAAAAATCGGCTCACGAGCTGGTTTTGCCAGGCGATAACGTGTTCAACGTCGGTTCTTATGCTGTCGGTTATGTGCGCGATCTCAGTCGCAACAAGGGTTTGGATGTCGGTTTGGGCGCGCAGGTGACATTTGGCACCAATCCGTCGAGCTTAGATTCCGTTTATGGCGGCGGGACGCATACCGGCTTTCAGGTTTTTCTGCGCATTCGTCCTTCGCGGTTGCGCATGGACGACATGAAGGAAAAAAGCGGCGACATGGCGGGCATGAATATGTCGTCTTCTTCAACGTCCACGACAATGTCGGGCATGAGCATGAAATAAACCAAAACGTGGCGCAAATGTCTTGTTGTGAGGCGCTTGCGCTGTTTTCCTTTGCGATTTCTTCACCACAAAGGAGGTGATTTCATGCGGAATAAGTTCAATTTGCTGGCGGCTTTGATGGCTCTAACTTTGGGCGGCGTCGCTGTCGCTCAGGCTCAGGGTTCGAGTACTGGAAGTTCCAGCCAATGCTGCCCGAGCGGACAGTGCGCTCCGTGCTGTGCCAAATGCACCCAGTGCGACGCCAATTGCTCGCCTGATGATGTGCTGCAAAAAGTAACGTAGTAACATCGAGAAAGCGGTAGTGGGTCAGTTTGAATCCAAGAGTTTAACGATTTCTTCAAGCGTCCAAACATGATCGGCAATGCCAGCGGCTACGGCGGGTGTTGTTTTGAGCGTTTGATGCACTCGACTAAAATTGTAGTACATAAAGTGCAACGAAATCGCGCACGAATGATTTTCTAACTTTTTGCTAAACGCGTTGGTCAAGCGCGTGAAGCGGCGCATATTCATTCGCATTGTGAGGTTTGAGCGCTCTACAAAACTTGTGGATACGTGGTCTATATCGGGATTGCCCGTAATAGTCACTTTCTTCGCGCCTATGCAAGCTGTGGGGCTATATGAGCGCTGCCCTTGACCTTGTGGGTCATTCCCATAAAGTTTGACCAACATCGCATAATCAATATCACCTTCAAAGGCATCGCGCACGGCGTTGAGATAAGCGCGATGGCCGTCTGTAGTCAATTGCACGCGATTGGCGAGCCTTTCCATCACTTCGCCCATAAACTCATACGCCGATTCAACATCGCGGCGGCCTATCCACCATGCCAGCATGAGTTTTGTATCAGGGTCAAGCGCCGTCCATGTCCACACGTCGCCGATGCCGAACTCATCACGCTTTTCTTCCGGCACGTTCTTTTCTTTGCAGCCGACAAACGACCAAATCTCATCGCATTGAACGCGCTCACACTTGAGACCGCGCAGCGTTTTGTCCTGATACGCGGAACAAACCCGCCCTAAATCCACCAGCAATTTTGTCACGGTGTTTTTCGCAACGCCAGTAATGCGAACGGTTGAACGAATCGAATTGCCTTCAACCAAACAGCGGACAACGGCAATGCGGCGTTCTGTGGTGAGCTTGTTCATACTGAATAGTATACTTGAGCGATTATGAATATGCAAGCAAGTAAGTAAGAAACTTATGCTTGCATTGTAAGTTAATCGGTGCTACAATGCAAGCATAAGTTTACAGGAGGATGCTTGCGATGAGTGAAAACTTCTCAGGGAAAGCGAAAGGTGGAAAGGCTTTAGCCGACATGATGTCGCCGGAAGAAAGAACGGAGAGGGCTAAAAAAGCCGCGACCGCCAGATGGGGAGCAAGGCCACCAAAAGCAACCCATAAAGGCAATTTTCAAGAAGAATTTGGAATTGACATTGAGTGTTACGTGCTTGATGATGAAAACAAAACTGCCGTGATTCATCAGCGCGGAATGGGTGACGCACTTGGTTTCAGCGAGAGCGGAAGCAGATTTCCGAGATTTATTAACGGCAAGAATATTTCTCCGTATATCGGGCCGCAGCTTCGTCAAAAACTTGAAAATCCCCTTGTATTTCAAGGACTTGACACGATTTCGGGCGGGCCATCAGGGAAAATTCTTCACGGCTTTGATGTTACTATCCTGATTGATGTCTGTAAGGCGATCATCGCTGCAGAAGCCGACGGGAATTTAATGCCTAACCAAAGAGAGAGAGCGCAACGCGCGCACACTATTTTGGGAGCATCTGCCAAAGCTGGAATCAAGGGCCTTGTTTACGCCCTTTCGGGCTACGATGCCACAAAAGAAGAAGTTATTCGCACGTTCAAGTTGTACGTACGCGAAGAGGCCAGAGAATACGAAAAGGAATTCCCCGATCAGCTTTATAATGAGTGGTATCGTTTGTATGGCATTCCGAGACCAGAAAAAAATCATCCGTGGAAATTTGCTCATTTGACAGTGCGTCAAGTTTATTTGCCACTTGCGAAAAGCAATGGGAAAATTCATGAACTGATCGTTGCACAAAAAGCTGCCTCGGGAGACCGTAGAAAAAAACTACATCAGTTCTTAGCTGATGTTGGAGTGAAAGCGTTACGCACACATTTAGGGCAGCTCTTGGGCATTGCACAAATTTCGCAAAGCAGGTCTGAATACGAAAGACACGTAAATAATGTCTTTGGTGACCAACGAGAATTGGACTTTGGAGACGTTACTTCTTCCACCGAGCCGCTGCCGCTTTCTTAGCGATCTCAATTCGACGCTCTGGCGTAAGTTTCGCTGCGCGCGCCTTGCCGCCTTTGTTTCCACCCAAGCGCCCCAATGCAACAGCGGCGGGGTTCTTGGTGGACTCAACGGGCGACGTCTCACCAATCGCTTCTTGAAATACTCGAAAAGCAATCTCGTTTGTATCTTCCGGCCCTTGTTTCTTGCTTGAGCGCTTTTGCATATGCTTATTGTACACTCATGAAATAAAGAAGTGCAAGAATGGAGAAATTGGCAATGCTATACATAGCAACTACGCCGAGCGGCGACATAGATTTGACGGACATTGTGGCACGTCAATTTAGAGATGGAGGTTTTCGCGTAAAAGCCCGCAGCGGTAGTTCGGATACAGAGACGCTAATGAAACTGTATCAGCTTGAAGATAAATTCCCGTTGAGGATATATAGCGGGAATGATGAAATCGGCGGGGCGTTTTACTCTGTCACCGTGACGTTTCTTAACTCCGAAGTCCGAGCAAGTTTTGACTATATGGCACCGCTTGACCACGATTCAAACTGACCCACTACCGAGAAAGCTGCTCCAGCGTAATGTTGGAGCAGCTTTTTTTAGCAATCGAGTACTCGAATCGTGTCGTTTAATGCTGACAGATTGTAGAATCGAACTTATGCCTCGAACTTTGATCACAATTCTCGCCAAACACTCTTTTATTGGCTGTTATAACTACGGACGTTGCTGTAAGGTTTCGCTTTAACGGCATCAACGACAATCGGTGCGTTAGGCGTGAAGGTATAGTAAATCGCCTGATGCGTTTTGTTGTCGCGGTAGTAAATCAGTCCGTTCATCGACCTGTAATATATGACGTGTTCACCTTTTCGCAGAACGTTTTGAGCGAGATAAGCCAGCGCTGCCTCACCGTACAATTTCACGGTTCCCTTTTGCGGAGTTGTCACCGAAAGTTTCAGCAAGCGCGCGAACTCCTTTTCGTCAATGCGGTCGACGCTGCCGTCGGCGAAAACGACGCCGCGCTTGCCATCGGCTGAAGCCTGACTCTCGTAAAGCACAACGGTCTTAGCTGGATTCGACAACGATTTAAGGGGCTGACCTGAAAGCGTAGCATTGGTGCGATAAGGTTTTTGCGTGTCAGTTTGAACCAATAGCACACCATAAGTATTGTATTGATCGGGTCCTCTCAACTCTTTTTGCATGGTGGCTGCGTCTTTGAGCGACGGAAGTTTGTGAACAGCGCGCACGTAGTTCGAGAGAAGAGTACCGATTTGTTGCAGGTTGGCCAGAGAAAGCTGGTTTACAATACTGATTCGCGCTTTTTGCGACTGCTGAATGTCTTTTTCGACATCCACGTTTTGGACGTTATCAAAGCGACCTGTCATGCGCGGGTTGATCAACGAAAGCTGTAAAAGAGTTTCGTGCGACAGAGCAGGTGGAATGATTTGGTTGCGCAAACTTGATGGATAACCATCGTAGACAGTCTGACCTGCAGATTGAGGCACTTGAGGTTCGGCTTGCGTCAGGCGATACATAATGACAAATGGTTCACCCGCAACGGAAACTGTCTTGCCCTGTGTATAAAGGTAATCCGGTGGGTTATAAGTCCCATTTCTACCGTAGGGTGTACGTACCATTTGCAATAGAACACCGTTGTCGGAAGAACTTGGTGTCATGCGCCGCCACGAATCGTTCAAATCTCCCAGACGCATGGTCAATGGCGCTACTTTGCCAGCAATAAAAGTTTCAAAATTGTTCTCAGCGTCTTGCGCGCGCAAAGGCAGCGCCACAGCAAAGGTCAGTGCGGCGATAACGAGTACTCGATTCATGGATTTCCTTGTGCGTTAAGCGCGCGCGTGGGCTTTGGAGCGGATCTCAGCGACGGTGTTTTTCAGGCTGGAATCTTTTTTGATTTCGGTTTTGACTTTTTCGTAGGAATGAATGACCGTCGTGTAGTCGCGGGCGAAGGCGCGACCGATGTCGGGATAACTCATCGAACCCATTTCGCGCGCTAAATACATCGCAATCTGGCGCGGCGCCACGATTTCCTTGTTGCGCTTTTTGCCCAGAATGTCGGCTTCCTTCATCTTGAAGTGCTCGGCCACGACCTGGATAATAGTCTCGACATCGACTTTTACCGGCTCGCTTTCAGCTGTCGAATAATGACGCACTGTTTCGGCTGCCAATTCGATGTTGATGCGCCGTCCATCGAGCGAAGCCATCGCTAAAAGTCGCGTCAAACTTCCTTCCAGGCTGCGAATGTTGGAGCGAATTTTTTCCGCCAGATATTGCAAAACTGCCGGATCGACGTTGACGCCTTCGGCCTGCCCGCGCTTTTGCAAAATAGCGATTCTGTGTTCCAAATCCGGCGGCTCGATATACGTAATCAAGCCCCATTCAAAGCGACTAATTAAGCGGCCTTCGGTCAGTTCCAAATCTTTGGGCGGCTTATCGGAACAAATCACGATCTGCTTGCCCTGATCGTACAACGTGTTGAAGATGTGGAAAAACTCGACTTCGGTGCGCTCGGCGTTGCAAATATATTGAATGTCGTCAACCAGCCAAATATCGACGTTGCGATACATTCGTCGAAACGCCGTCATGCGATCTTCGCGGATACATCGCACCACTTGATACAAAAAGTTTTCGCCCGAAACGTAGACAATCTCCGCCGGACTGCTGCGTTTGGTGTTGATGAAATGACCAATCGCTTGCATCAAATGCGTTTTGCCCAAGCCGACGCCGCCATAAATGAAAAGCGGATTGTATTGACCTTTGGCTGGCGCGTTGGCAACCGCCCAACTTGCCGCGTGACTGACGTAATTGCTGCGTCCGACGATGAAGTTCTCGAACGTATATTTTTTGTTGAGCGGCGAACTGGAAAAGTCTTCCAACCCAGCCAGATCGCGCGCGGCTTTGGCGGACGCGGCGTTGGACGCCTGGCGAGACGACGATTCCAATTGAGTACTCGATGTCTGGGAAAACGGTGCGTTGATCGGCAACAACAAACTTTGTGCGACAAGGCTTTGCGAAGCATTTTGTGCGGCGTCGTTTTGCGCGCGATCTTCCTGTTCCTGAAGCTCAGCGACGGTTCTTTCCGGCTCGGGCAAGTTATCAGTCGCAGGCGCGTTGCTCAGATCGTAAGTTTCGGTTGAACCGGCAGTTTGAAACGTCAACAAAATCGGGCGACCGAGAAATTGCTCGAGCGTTTCTTCGATGCGTCGCGCAAAACGACGAATCAGCCAGTCTTTAACGAAGTCGGATGGCACTGAAAGCGTCAGCGAATCCTGGCGCAACGCAATTGGACGAATGTGTTTGAGGTAATTGTTGAAGGTCGGGCCGGAAAGTTCGGCCTGCAAGACGTCCATCACTTCGTTCCACGCCGCCTGCATTACGCCCGAAGGTTCGGCGGCAGAATTGGGATTGGAACCGCTTGGCGACATGCCATCGCCTGAAAAACCGCTGCCCATCGCAGATTGATTTGAAGACGACGCGTGAGAGTTATCCATTGGAAAGCAGCGTGGCAGGCAATTTCGAGGACTCGAAAAGTAGAAAAAGAAAGCTAAAAAGCCAAAATCAGACGACTTTACGGCGAATGCTGCTACTGTTTACCACTTTTCCATAGACTTATCCATAGCTATGGATAAGTTGTGCGTAAATATCGCGTCTCTTGGTGAAAGAGCGCGAAGAGAAAGTGGCGAGACAAGCGAAGGACGAGTTGTTGGATGCTACCAAACGAAGCGAGGCAAAATTAAAAATGCAATTTGAAATTGATTCCGAAGCGTTTTGGTTCGCTCGTTTTAGCGCAATGAGAGCTATGATGAAATGGTGCAAATGACAGTTTTGTCGGGTAGCGCACACGGAATTGAAACGGCATTATAGCACGAACAGCGAACTACTTAAACTGTTCTTAGTGTTAATTTTCAGGAATGCAGCATCTCGAAAACGCGACGTTGCCGTCAATTGGAGAAGGCTGCTATACTTTGCGCTCGTTTCGCTCCTTGAGGCGGCGCGCTGGAAATTTCGGTTTCGCGTGGCGTCCTGAGCTTCGGAAAAATTGAAAAGATCGTGGAGACAGTAGAAAATGAAAAGAACCTATCAACCCAAAAGGCGCCCGCGCAAGCGCAAAGTCGGTTTCTTCGCGCGCATGGCGACACACGGAGGCCGCAACGTCTTGTCGCGCCGCCGCGCCAAAGGTCGCACAAAATTGACGCAAGTTTAACCAGGTGTTCTTCTCGAGTGAGCAATTCGAGTACTCGAATCGAGGCGTGAAATCAAGGAATGACGTTGTCGGGCGAAAGGGCCGTGTCCCATTGGGGCACGGCCCTTTTAGGTAAAAGTCGAAATCGGGAAAACCTTTCATGTTGCCGCGCGACGAACGAATTGGAACGAGCGATTTTCGCCGCGCTTTTGAAAACGGCCAAATCGTGCGCGCCGGAATCTTGCAAGCTCGTTTTTATCGGCGCGATATCCAAAACGAATCAAAAAACCAAACGCGCGCAGCTTTTGTGGTCAGCCGTAAAACGGGAAAAGCGACGGTTCGCAATTCTGTGCGGCGTCGCTTGCGCGAAATTTATCGCTTGAGCGATTGGCGTGGTGAAGCGCGATTGGCGCAAACCGATTTGCTGATTTTCGCTGGAAACGCCGCCTTAGATGCGTCAAACGACGACTTGAAAAAAGCCTTGAACGAATTGCTGCGGCGCGTGGCACAAAACCGCCGCACGCAAAACAATCTCTCACAAAGCGAACGTACGCCAAAAGAAAGTTCCGATGTGGGCGCCGCGGCGAAAAAAGATGGGATTGTTGCTCTGCGCCAGGCACGGCAATCGGCGGTTCGTCGTTTTACAGCGCACTCGACTTCGCCTCCTTTAACGAAACCGCTCAAAAGCCAGACGCCAACGCACGATATTTCTTCTGATGTCGCAGAAAAATCGAAAAGCGAAACGGATTTGTAAACACAAGCGTCGTGCGTCCTCGTTATGAAAGACGGAATTTGCTCGCACTCAAGCGAAGCGCAAGGTGAAGGCGTACAGATCGAGTACGCGAAAGAAGCAGCGCGAACGAGCGAAACTCAAGAGCGTTCGGGCGCGGTGCGCGTGGCGTTGTGGCTAATCAATTTTTATCGCATGGCGATTTCGCCCAGTCTGCCGCCCAGTTGTCGTTTCACGCCGACGTGTTCGCAGTACACTTATCAAGCCATTGCACGTTTCGGTTTGCGTCGCGGCGGTTGGCTGGGAATCAAGCGGTTGGCGCGTTGCCGACCTTTTGGCCCGTGTGGTCACGATCCGGTTCCCGACATAATGGTTCCCGATTTGGAAGAAAAAGGCGCGCTATAGAAAGAAGCGCGGTTTTGTTGAAATGATGTTCAAGGTTTTTAATGGGTAACAATCAGAATTCTTCGGGGCAGCAAACTTTTCGGTTTCTGCTCTTGTTTTTGGCGTCGTTTTTCCTGATCCGCAGCTTTTTTGCGCCAGGCAATAAAACGAATCCCGCCGCGCCGCGCCCCGCTCCCACTCTCGAAGCAGCTTTCAAAGGTGTTGATCCCGCGCAGCCGCCGATCTTGCAAAAAGACGCGGCTCAAACGGAACTTACAACTTTAGGCACTCAAATCGGTGGGCTGGAAGCCAAGCCGCAGCCCGGGTTTTGGGCGCGCATGTTGACGCCGTCCGCGTCCGACCCGAAAGAAACCGATGAGTATTCTTATTGGGCACGATTGCGCGCTGGTTTGCTGCGTCAATATGCGTTGAAAGATGCGAACGGCGCGGTTCAAATGTACGATCAGGTCGTCAATGGCGCCAACAGTGGCACGCCAGAACAAAATCGTATCAAGGCACAAGCGATTTTTCAAAAAGGCGATTTGCTATGGCACACCACCAAACCCGGCGATGCCAAGCGACAGGACGCGACGGCGGCGCTCGAACAATTGGTGCATCAAGGGCGCGGCGCTTTACATCTTCTTGACCTGAATATTTTAGTTCCACAACCCGCGCCGTCTTCGACCAAAGATGAAGCGCAAGCGGTTTTGAATCCAACTGGTTTTCGCTCGATTCGAGTACGCGACTTTCGTGGCACAGCGGCGCAACCTGACCCCGAAGGCTTGCCAGATCGTGTCGATGTAGCCTATCAGGGAACGCCGTTTCACCAAGTTTTTGATGCGGTGGTGCGCTTGTTCGGCAACAATCCGAATTTTTCTTACGGCCTGGCGATTTTGTTTTTTGCGGTCGCTTTGCGCTTGATTTTGCAGCCTTTGAATAAAATGCAATACGCGAGCACGCGCGGAATGGCCGCGATTTCGGAAGAAATGAAGGCGATTCAGGCCAAATACAAAGATAAACCGGATATGCAGATGCAGGCGATGAAGGAAATTCGCGCCCTGCAAAAAGCGCACGGCGTGAACCCGACAATTGCGTGTGGCCTGGGCCTGGTTCAGCTGCCGATTTTCTTCTTTGTCGTTTACCCGCTGATTCAGCATTACGAAGCGAAAATGCAATTGGCGGGCGCCTCGTTTTTATGGATCCATAGCCTGACGCAGCCCGATTATCCTTTGCTGGCGGCGTATGCGATTTCACAGTTCCTCAGTTTTCGCTTGTCGTCCACGCCGCCCGCCGACGCGCAACAAGCACAAATGCAAGGCATCATGTCCTTTATGATGCCGTTGACGATCCCGTTTTTCCTGAAAGATTATCCTTCCGCTTTCACGCTTTATTGGATGATGTTCAACGTTTTATCCACGGCTTTCCAGTATCGCATGGTGAAATCCTATGACCCGAATCACAATTTCGTGCGCGCCCTGATGCGCTCGCCTTTCACCGCGACCGTGGAAGAATCGTTGCCCTCGCGTCCGCAAAGCGCGGATGGAAAAGCTAAATTGAACGCTGCGCCGAACGCTTTCGACGGAGCGCGCAATGGAAAATTGAATGGCCAAGCGAACGGCAAAATCGCGTCGCCCGATGTCTTGAGCAAAATCACGCCGCTCGATTTAACGAACGATGACGATGAAGTGATTGCGCCGCGAGCCAATGGCGACGGTTCCGCCAATGGAACGCGCACCTCATCGCGCAAACGCCGACGTCGCCGTTAAAAGTTGGGTAGTAGCTTAAGTTGGTGGGGTTTGCGAATAAATTTGCACTGACTGGCACCTCACGAACCCGGGTGCCTTCGGGGCGGACGTGAGCGATGGGTCTTCGAGAACTTTTCACAAGACCCGTCGCTCACGTTTAGGATTCGTGAAAGAACTCACGGATGGAGCCATTACCGAAAGTTGATGTTGTAGGGAATCGAGTACTCGAAGTTGCGCCGCACAGAAATTTTTTCTTTTACGAGGAACTGCCATGACAGACGCCATTAAAAGTTTCAGCCCGATTCGCATGACGGCGGCCACCGAAGACGCCGCGGTCACTCAGGCGCTGCAAATCGTCGGAGCCGCGCGCGAAGATGTTTCCGTTGAAGTTCTCAGTCAAGATGCCAAAGGCGTGACGGTTCGCGTTAGCCCGCGCAAAGATGACGTGGCACCGATTACAGAATCGAGTACTCAAACGTCAGAGCCGCAAATCATCGAAGAGCAACCGAACGTTTATCTTTCGACGAATACGCCCGGCGAAGAAGTCGCTGACGCGATGGATGCCGTTGTTCCGATTGAACCTGAAGCGGACTTGTCTGCGACCAACGATATTGACGAATTAAAAACTGTCGAAAACTTGCAGGATGTTTTGCCAACGTTGCCAGCCAACCAACCTGTGGTTTCCTCGGTCGCCGAAATCGCTGTTGCCGAAAATTCCGACGAGGAAGTTGTCGAAGCCGATGAGCAAAGCAAGGAACGCGCGCAAGCTTTGGCGCAGGAAATTTTGAATCGCATGGGCATGGAAGCCGAAGCGAAACTGATTTCCGCGCCTGCTGGTTCGGGACGTTCGGACGTGCCGCGCATTTATCTGCAAATCGACGGCGAAGATGTCGGCATTTTGATCGGCAAGCACGGGCAAACGCTGCAGTCGTTTCAATACCTTTTGAACGTGTCGCTGAACAATACGGGTGAAGAAGGCGAAGGCAATCATTTTCGCGTTTCGGTTGATGCGGGTGGGTATCGCGCGCGTCGCGGCGATGCTTTGCAGCAAATGGCGCTCGATGCGGCGGAACGTGCCAAGCGAGACCGCCGTTCGGTTCGATTGGAGCCGATGCCAGCGCATGAACGCCGCCTGGTTCACATGGCTTTGCAAAACGACGGCACCATTTCGACGAGCAGCGAAGGCCGTGAACCTTTGCGACATGTCGTCGTAATTCCCGCTGGTGCGCGCCCATCGGCAGGCGGCGGAAGACCCAACGGCAGCTTTGGAGGACGCGACAACGCGCGCGAAGGCAATCGCGGCGGCTTCGGCGGGCGCTCGCGCGAAGGTAATAATCGTAATGGCGGCTATCGTGGGACGCGCTAAAGCGAACCCGCAGCGTGAGCAAGGGAAACGAAAGTTGTAATCTCCCTTGCTCACGCTGCGGGTTCGCTTTAGCACAGCAGAAACGGCTCGTGCGTGCTACAATAAAGCATCATTTGTGTTAAGCAGAAAGTAGATTGAGCGTCATTCGAGTACTCGAATGCGTGTTTTAGGTGCTTGTTTCAGGTTTGATGATGAAGACGAAAAAAGCGCCCAAAACTGCGCTGCCGACGCGCCGCGATGTGCTGAAAATGCGGCCCGTTCGCAACCCGAGTTTGGTGTGGGACGAGCAGGAAGGCCAAGTCGTGTTGCATATCACGCACGCTCATACGAGTTGGAAAGCGCGCTTGCTCAGTGTCTTTATGGACTTGCCGCGCAGCCGCACGGTTGTTCTCGACCCGGTCGGAACCGACATCTGGAAAGAAATTGACGGCGAGAAAACCTTCGCTCAACTGGCCCAGATGCTGGCGAAAAAGCATCAATTGACGCCGCGCGAAGCCGAAGTTTCGCTCCAGCAGTTTTTTAAGGAACTGGCGCGGCGCGGTTATGTCGCATTCGCAAAGTAAGTCGTGAACCAAGTTAGTCAGTGCAGTCGTGGAATCGAGTACTGGATTGGCCGGGAGCACTTTTATGGCAGCGGTAAATGTCGGTTCAACAAATTTAGGCCCGGCGAAAATTGACCGGCAAATCTCACTTCCCCTTAATCAAGCGATGAAAATTGCGATGCGCAATATCACGATTCGCCTGGGGCGCGCCCTGATTACCGGCGCGGGAACCATGCTGGGCATCGCGTTTTTGATGAGCGTTTTTACCGCGAACCTGGTGCAGCAGGCGCTGGGCGTTGATACAACTATCGCGCAGCAGCAAAAAGCGTTATGGCTGGTCACCATGAGTTTGCTGGTGTCGGTCGTCGGCATCACCAATTCGATGTTGATGAGCGTGACCGAACGCTATAAAGAAATTGGCACCATGAAATGCCTGGGCGCGCTGGATAACTTCATCATCAAATTGTTCCTGCTCGAATCGGGTTTTCTCGGGTTTTTCGGTTCGCTGATTGGCGCGATTATTGGCGCTTCGTTTATTTTGATCACCAAAATTAGCGCTTGGGGCAACCTGAACTGGGGACTTTTGTTGATTTACTTTTTGTCTTGTATTGGCATTGGCACAGTTCTCAGCATCGTGGCCGCGATGGGACCAGCAATTCGCGCCGCGCGTATGGCACCAATTGAAGCGATGCGCACTGAAGTTTAAGCGTGTCCGAACCGAATTTCTTTTGCGACTTTACAAGGAGTACTCGAAATGGCGACAGAACAATCGTCCGCGACCACAGGAGCCGTCACGACCACAGAAAACGGCGCTTTTGCATCTCCCGAAGTTTTGGTTGGAACCGATAGCGCGGCGCGCGGCCCAGTCGCAGTTCTGAACGCGCCGACCGTTCCTGCAACTGCTACGCATTACGCTGCATCGGACGATGAATATGTCGGTCAGGAATACATCGTGCGCGCCAAAGGCATCAAGAAAACCTACGAAGTCGGTGGCAATCAAGTTCACGCCTTGCGCGGCGTTGACATCGACATCCGTCGCGGCGAATATATTTCGATTATGGGGCCGTCGGGTTCGGGAAAATCAACCTTGTTCAACATGATTGGCGGTCTGGACAAACCGACCGAAGGCACCGTTTTTATTGATGAAGTCGACATGTCGCAGCTCGATCCTTTTGAGTTGGCGTGGTTGCGCTGTCGCAAAATCGGCTATATTTTCCAAACCTTCAACTTGATTCCGGTAATGACGGCGTTTGAAAACATCACGCTGCCGATGATTTTCGCGGGTGCCAGCGCCGACGAGCAGATGGAAAAAGGTCGCAAGCTGCTCGATCAAGTCGGCATTTTGCATCGCAAAGACAACAAGCCCGGACAGCTTTCCGGTGGTCAGCAGCAACGCGTGGCAATTGCGCGCAGCCTGGCCAACGATCCGGCAATTATTCTGGCCGATGAACCGACCGGCAACCTCGACCAGAAAACCGGTAAAGAAATCATCGAATTGCTGAAAAAGCTGAACAAGGAAAGCGGCGTGACGGTGATTACCGCAACGCACGATGACAAAATGCTGAGGATTTCCGACCGCATCGTTGTCGTTTCCGACGGTCAGGTGACGAACATTATGACGCCTGCAGAAATGGACTTGGAGCGCGGCACGGTCGGCGGCTTTCACTAAATAGCATAGCGGGCTTATCTGGAGGGGCGCAGCATGCTGCGCCCCTCCTTTTCGTTTCTGCTTTCCCGTTCGAGTACTCGAAATCGCTTTTCGCGTGGTAAGATAAGCCATATATGACGAGCGAGCATCCACAGCGCGGAATGTTGCTGGTGTTATCAGGGCCATCGGGCGTTGGCAAAGACACCGTCTGGCAAGTCGCCGCGCCCTGTTTATCCACCTTTGGCAAAGCTATTACCTGCACCACGCGACAGGCGCGCCCAGGCGAAATCGACGGCGTCCACTACTTTTTCGTGTCGAACCAAGCCTTCGATGCGATGATTGAAAACGATGAATTGCTGGAATGGGCGATGGTTAACAACAATCGCTACGGCGTTCCGGTTTCGTCAGTCACCAAGCGTTTGGACAGCGGGCACGATGTGATTTGCATCATCGAAGTGCAGGGCGCCTTGAAAATTCGCTATCTTTTTCCCGATTCGCTGTTGATTTTCCTCAAGCCGCCGATTGGGCGCGAAACCGAAGTTTTGAAGCAGCGCATCGAAAAGCGCGGTGCCGAAAACGCGCAGCAAATTGAAACACGTTTGCAAACAGCGACCTGGGAAATGGCGCAAAGCGCGCACTACGATTACGAAATCGTCAACGATGAAGTCGAAGAAACCGCACAACGTTTGTGCGAAATCATCGCGCGCGAAAAGATGCGGCGGACCGTTAAATGATTACCGTTCGAGTACTCGAATATAAAAACCTCGCGCCATTTTCAGATTTTTCTGGCGGTTCTCTGTTTGGTGGTTGCGCTATGTTGTTTCGTTCCGGTCTGGCCGGTTGATAACGAAATCGGCTGGCTGCCGCGCTATCTTTTTGCGACAGCGTTTGTTTTTTGGCTGTCAGCCGCTTACGTTTTCGCGCAAATTGCGCAGCGCACGCGTTGGAAACGCATCGCCATCGAAGGCATTTTCGTGACGGCGATTTTTGTGACGATAGCTTGGGTTAATTTGCCGCACCAAGGTTTGAACGAACAGAACAAATGGCAATGGTTGATGTCGCGCCATCACAATTCACAATAACCAATGACGCCACGCTGGTGCGAAGTCAGGAAACGCGTTCGAGTACTCGAAACAAGTAATTTCTGGGAACAGCGTCTGGATTTGAACCAGAATTTCCAGTTTGGAGATAACCCTGAACCATCGGCCCAAGAAAGGCAAGTTGCGGGCAGGGAAAGAGCCGAAGCTCGCTGGCGTCCTCGCCTTTAGACGACGCTGTTCGTTTTCTTCGCAGACGCCGACGGGATTTGAACCCGCGACCTCCGGCGTAATGATAACCTTCTTCTATCGGCTCAAATAATCAAGCAAGTTGGCGAGGAAGGGAATTGGCTTGCGCCTTCCGGCGAGCTGACCACTGCTCCACGACATCTGCGAAGAATCGTCATTATACTTCAATTTATGAACGGCAAAAACATCATTCTCGGTGTATGCGGCGGAATTGCGGCGTATAAAAGCTGCGAATTGGCGTCGCGCCTGGCGCAAAAGGGCGCGCGCGTTCACGTCGTGATGACCGACAATGCGAAGCGTTTTGTCAATCCGCAAACCTTTGCCGCATTAACGTTACAGCCGGTTCACACAAGTTTGTGGCCGCAAAATCTGGAAAATGAAAGCGGCGTGGCGGCTTCGATGGCGCATATTTCCTTGGCGCGCGAAGCCGATGCAATTTTGATCGCGCCCACGACAGCGAACACGATTGCAAAACTGGTGCACGGCATGGCCGACGATTTACTGACAACGATTTGCCTGGCGACGCGCGCGCCGATTTTAGTTGCGCCTGCCATGAATCCGCAAATGTGGTCGCATCCGGCGACACAAAAAAACCTTCGTGCGCTGCAAGACTTAGGTTACGAAATTATTCAGCCGGAAAGCGGGCGCATGGCGTGCGAAGATGTTGGCAGCGGTCGCTTACCGGAAACAACAGTTTTAATCGAAGCCTTGAATCGAGTACTCGAAAGAGCGCAAATACTGCAGGATTTCGCGGGAAAGACGGTTTTGGTGACAGCTGGCCCGACACGCGAATTGCTTGATCCGGTGCGATTTCTCACCAATCGCAGTAGCGGAAAAATGGGTTACGCGATTGCGCATGAAATGCAAAGCCGCGGCGCGAAAGTGCAACTTGTCAGCGGCCCGACGAATCTTTCAACGCCAACAAACGTGGAACGAATTAACGTGGAACGAATTGATGTGACGACGACGCAGGAGATGTTCGAGGCCGCGACCAAAATCGCGCACGATGTGAACATTATCATCGCGTGTGCCGCGCCCGCCGATTTTCGCGCCAGGACAATCGCGCCGCAGAAAATCAAGAAATCGAGTACTCGAAAGAGTTTGCAACTCGAACTTGAAGCGACGCCCGACATCGTGGCCGCGATTGCAAAAGCGAAGAAACCGCAGCAAATTGTGATCGGTTTCGCGGCGGAAACCGAGGATTTAGTGAAAAACGCGCGCCACAAACTGGTCGAGAAGAATCTTGATGCGATTGTGGCGAACGATGTTTCAGGCGATCAAAGTGGTTTCGACAGCGACTTCAATCGCGTGACGTGGATCACAAAAAACGGTGAAGAATCGTGGCCGCTGATTCGTAAAAGCGAAGTCGCCGCGCGCTTGTGCGACGCCATCGCCAAGATGTCAGAAAAATAGCCACAAAGAGCACAAAAGTAATCGGCAAATTTTTTTGTGCTCTTTGTGGCTATTTCATCGTATGGCTTGCGCGCAGTTCGGGCATTCGCGGATGACGCGGAATTGGTCGTTCATGCTTTCAAACTTGGCGCGCGGCCCCATGTAAGAGCAATCGCCGCACTTCATCCAACCTGTGGGAATGCGGCTGACAAACGGCGCCGCGTCTTCGCTGTTTTGTTCGACAGATGCGCTATAACGATTGGCGCGCCGCAACTGTGCGACGACGCGCGCGACCAGCAGCTTGGGATCAAATGGCTTGATGACGTAATCATCAGCGCCCAATTTCAGGCCGTGCATTTGGTCTTCGGGCTGGTCGCGCGCTGTCGCCATGATGATCGGCACGTTGCTCGATGCGCGGATTTTGCTGCACACTTCGTAACCCGTCATGTCGGGCAACATCAAGTCGAGCAACACCAAATCAACGGCGTGTTGCTGGAAAATCTGCAAACCGGCGCGACCGCTTGGCGCTGTGAGAGTTCCTAACTTTGCCTTGGTCAGGTTCGCTTCAATCAGGCGCGCGATGTGCGGATCGTCCTCAATCACTAAAATCTGAAAACGTGGTTCGTTATTGGTCAGGTTGTTCGATGTTTGATGGTTCATAGGCTCAAGTTTCATTTGTGAAAAGTTTCACGACAGTTGGAATCTTAGCTGATGCAGATTAAGGGCAGGTTACATTTGGCTGAAGTTTGTGTAGATTTTGCACATTGATTAAAATAGATTGAGTACTCGATTGTGAGTGCAGGCGAAAAGGTGCTGACTGTTCGACGTGGGGAACAAGGCGCCTTTCGCTGTTCAATTCGATGGAGAAACCATGACAAGTTATCATTTCACGAGCGAGAGCGTGACCGAAGGCCATCCCGACAAAATGGCCGATCAGATTTCGGACGCCGTTTTGGATGCCATGCTGCGCGACGATCCGACTTCGCGCGTCGCCTGCGAAACCTTTCTAACGACGGGTTTGGTGCTGGTGGCCGGAGAAATCACCACCAAAACTTATGTCGAGATTCCACAACTGGTACGCAAAGTCATCAAAGATATTGGCTACACGCGCGCCAAATTCGGCTTCGATTACCTGACGACGGGCATTATGACGAGCATTCAGCAGCAATCGCCCGACATCGCGCAAGGCGTCAATCAAAGCGAAGAAGCGCGCGAAGGCAACAAAGACCCATATGAGACAACGGGTGCTGGCGATCAAGGTATGATGTTCGGTTATGCCGCGAACGAAACGCCGCAATTGATGCCGTTGCCGATTTCTCTGGCGCACAAACTGGCGCACCAATTGGCCGACGTGCGCAAAAATGAAACGCTTTCGTATTTGCGCCCCGATGGCAAAACTCAAGTCACCGTCCGATACGAAAACGACAAGCCAGTCGCCGTCGATAAGATTTTGATTTCGACGCAGCATCGTCCCGATGTCGATCAAAAGCAGATTCAAGCCGACTTGATTGCGCACGTTATCAAGCCGGTTCTGGGCGAACAATGGTATCACGAAGGCATCGAAATCTTCGTCAACCCGACGGGACGTTTCGTGATCGGCGGGCCGCAGGGCGATACCGGTTTGACGGGACGCAAAATCATCGTCGACACATACGGAGGCATGGGGCGTCACGGCGGCGGCGCGTTCAGTGGCAAAGACCCGACGAAAGTGGATCGTTCGGCGTGTTACATGATGCGCTATGTGGCGAAAAATATTGTCGCTTCGGGCTTGGCCGAGCGTTGCGAAACGCAAGTCGCCTATGCGATTGGCAAAGCCGAGCCACTTTCGGTTTACGTCAATACTTTTGGCACAGGCCAGGTTTCCGACGCGGCAATTGCCAAAGCTATCCGCGAAACTTTTGATCTTCGCCCTAAAGCGATCATTGATTCGCTGAACCTTTTGCGCCCAATTTATCGCAAAACGTCCAACTACGGTCACTTTGGCCGCGAAGATGTTGACTTTACCTGGGAAAAAACCGACAAAATCGAGGCCTTGAAAAAAGCTGCCGGTTAAAGCAGGACGAGTTCTTTCCAATCGTTTATCGAGTACTCGAACGCCATGAACTTTTTGATAAGTTCATGGCGTTTTCTTTTTTATAAATGTCAATTTGGAACGTTCTTTGCTCATTGACTACCTTCGAGATGGGAAATAAGGAAAAAAGTCGTTGACAAGCTGGAAAAAGGCTTGTTATAATCGCTGTAAGTCGTAGAAATCTGTTGTCATCGATTGAATTTCGCTCAAATTGTATGAACATTTCTTGCCACTTTGTTTTGGTTGATAGCTTGAGCCTTGGTTTGGGTTGTCGAATGTGTCTGTGCGATTGTCGGTGGCCGGCGTTGTGGCGAATGAAGGCATAAGTTTTCTTTCCTTCGATTTTCTTTTCCCACGCGCCGGCGCATTTCTAATTTGTGTCCGGCGCGTTTTCGTGCCGAAGCCAGAGAACAGTTGGAAAACGATGCAGATGCAACTTGCGATAAAAGTGCATCGTCTGCAGGAAGTCAGAAGAATCGAGTACTCGAAAGCTGTTGAGTGCAGTTTTCGTGGGACGAAAAAGCATTATGGACGCTAACAAATATCAACGTCGATCGCCCAATATTTTGTGGATTTGCACCGATCAGCAGCGCTTTGATACGCTGGGCTGCTATGGAAATCCGTGGGTGAGGACGCCGAACCTGGATCGTCTGGCGCAGAGCGGGACGTTGTTTGAGAACGCGTTTTGCCAGAACCCGCTTTGCACGCCGTCGCGCGCCAGTTTCCTGACGGGTCGTTATCCGCGCACGACGCGCGCTCGCCAGAACGGGCAGTGCATTCCATCCGAAGAAATTCTCGTTCCCAAACTGCTGTCGCACGCCGGTTACACCTGCGGATTGGCCGGAAAACTTCATCTTTCGGTTTGCGCGCCGCACATCATTCAGGACACCGAGCAGCGCATCGACGATGGCTACAAAGTCTTTCACTGGTCGCATCATCCCGATGGTCACTGGCCGACGGCGGCGTATAATTTGTGGCTGGATGAACAGGGCCTGGAATATAGCCGCACGGCGGTTACGGAATCGCCTTACGTTCAGAACAGCGTGCCCGAAAAACATCATCAGACGACATGGTGCGCCGAGAAAGCGATTGATTTCATCGAAGAATATGGGCAGCGCGACGAACCGTGGCTGTTTTCGATGAACATCTTCGATCCACATCATCCGTTCGACCCGCCCGCCGAGTATTTGCAGCCTTATCTGGACAAATTGGACGAAATTCCTTTGCCCAATTACGTCGAAGGCGAACTGGACGAAAAGCCGGTTTTTCAGCAGATCGACCATAGCGGCGCTTATGGCGGACAGCGCGGTTTGTATCCGTATGACCAGATGCAGGAGCGCGATCACAAAACGATCCGCGCCGCATATTGGGCGATGGTCGATTTGATCGACGCGCAAGTCGGTCGAGTACTCGATGCGCTGGAGAAAACCGGTCAGCGCGAAAACACGATTGTGATTTTCATGAGCGATCACGGCGAAATGCTGGGCGATCACGGCATTTACCTGAAAGGCCCGTTCTTTTACGAACCGGCGGTGAAAGTTCCGCTGATTGTTTCGTGGCCGGGCGTGGTGCAGGAAAATCTGCGCAGCAAAGCCTTGGTCGAATTGGTCGATTTGGCGCCGACGTTGTTGAATGCGGTCGGTCTTCCGGCTCGTTTGGGAATGCAAGGCCGTTCTCTGTGGCCGCTTTTGACGGGACAAATTGACGCGCACACGCATCGCGCCGACGTTTATTGCGAGCATTACGGTACGACGCACCATCGCCCCGACCAGGAAAGCGCTTACGCGACGATGTTGCGCACGGAAGATTTCAAGTTGGTGACGGTTCATGGCCACGCCAACGGCGAATTGTACGACTTGAAGAACGATCCGCAGGAAACGCATAATTTGTGGCTGAGTGCCGAACACCAGTTTGAGAAACTGAGCTTGATGCAGCGCTTGTGCGACCGCATGGCGTGGACAGCCGACCCGCTGCCGCCGCGCAAAGGCCCGTATTAAATTGAATTCACCGCGAAGGACGCAAAGAGCGCGAAGAGGAAAGAAGAGGAAAGAAGAGTTTAGAAGTATGTACGGGCTTGGCGCGCTAAGCCCGTACAACTCATCCCTCGCCCGTTTCTTTTCATCTCTTCGCATCCTTCGCGGTGAAAACTTCTGGAAAAACAAATGAGTCATCTTCCCAATTTTATTATCCTGGGCGCCGCCAAAGCTGGAACGACGGCGCTTTATCATTATTTGCGACAGCATCCGCAGATTTATATGACGCCGCTCAAGGAAACCAATTTCTTCGCCTTGAAAGATCGACAACTCAATTTTTGTGGGCCGGGCGATAATGATTATGTCAACCAAATGTCGATCACCGATTGGGATTGTTACAAAGCGCAATTTGACGGCGTGCGTGACGAAATCGCCATTGGCGAAGCTTCGCCGCTTTATCTTTATGAAGCGTGTGCCGCGCCGCGCATCAAAGAATATGTGCCGGACGCGAAGCTGTTGATTTTCTTGCGTAACCCAATTGATCGCGCGTATTCGGCGTTTGTGCATCTGGTGCGCGACGGACGTGAAACCACGCGCGACTTCGGCGAAGCTCTCGCGTTGGAAGACGAGCGCATCGCTCTTGGCTGGGAGCACATCTGGCATTACAAGCACATGGGTTTGTATTACGATCAGGTCAAACGCTATTTCGACTTGTTCGGGCGCGAAAACGTGCGCGTCGACCTTTACTATGATTTCAAAACGCGCCCTGTGGAATTGATGCAGGAGATTTTCGGTTTTCTTGGCGTGGATGAGACTTTTGCGCCTGATATTTCGCAGCGCTACAACGAAGCGAGCGTGCCACACGAACAACGTCCGCCGCTAACGCTGGAAGTGCGCCATCAACTGCTCGATTATTTCCGCGAAGATTCGCTCAAAGTGCAGGATTTAATCGGACGCGATTTGTCGCGCTGGCTGGGCATAGCGACGCCGGATTTAAATTTGAAAGCTGTCTCAGCGTAACCCGTGCAGCGTGATTTGCGCCTTAATCGAGTACTCGAAAGATGGAGATTTCGCCTAAAAAATCGCCGTGTTGTGTTCCGTCCTCAGGCGCCTCTTCGGTGGCCGTTCATCTTGAACAGCCTCATCTTGAACAGCCTCATCTTGAACAACCTCATCTTGAACAACCGCGCGCTATTGATTCAAATGATTCAAATTTTGTCGATCCAACTTCGCGTGCCACTTTGGGTTCGACTTCGGGCATGAAACTGTTGAACGGCGGCGAGTTTTTGATGGGTACGACACCAGAATACGCTTGGCCGGGCGATGGAGAAACGCCGGTTCGTCGCGTCGTTTTGCGACCGTTTTACCTTGATATTTGCGCTGTCACCAATCGTCAGTTTGCGCAGTTCTTCGAGGCGACAAACTACATCACTGAAGCGGAAAAGTTCGGCTGGTCGTATGTTTTTCATAAAGACGTTGCGCCAACCAAAGCGCGTCAGTTGGCCAAAGGCACGGCGGGAACGCTCGATTGGTGGTTGGCCATTGAAGGCGCGCACTGGCGCAAACCCGAAGGTTCCGGCTCGGACGTTCGCAAAAGACAAGATCATCCCGTCGTTCATGTTTCGTGGAACGATGCTGTCGCATACGCGAATTGGGCGGGCAAACGTCTGCCGACCGAAGCCGAATGGGAATATGCGGCGCGCGGCGGTTTGGAGCAAAAACTATATCCGTGGGGCGACGAACTAATGGTGAACGGCAAACACCTGTGCAATATCTGGCAGGGGAAATTCCCTAATTTCAACGCCGCCGCTGATGGTTTCAAGGGAACCGCGCCCGCGAAAAGCTTTGCGCCCAATGGTTTTGGCTTGTATCAAATGAGCGGCAACGTTTGGGAATGGACAAGCGATTGGTTCACGGCTTCGCACTCCAAAGATGAACCGATTACAGATCCAATGGGCGCGCCAAATGGCGAAAATAAAGTTATGAAAGGCGGCTCTTACCTTTGTCACGCGTCTTACTGCAATCGCTATCGCGTGGCGGCGCGTTCATCCAATACGCCCGAAAGCTCTTCGTGTCATTGTGGGTTTCGCTGCGCGCGTGATGTGGAATAGAAAGTCAATATCGAGTACTCGAAAGCGCCGCTTCAACGTTGAAGCGGCGCTTTTCTTGGTAAAAAGTACGATTGTAGGAGAGGAATTTCCGCGCTCGAATCGCCTGAACTGACGGTAAGACGGACGGGAAAACCCGCCCCTACGATTGCACTTAAATGTGGCAACTGGCCTGGCCGCGTTTTTCCAGATATTGCTGATGATAATCTTCGGCGAACCAGAAGTGCGTGGCGGGAACGATCTCGGTCGCAACCGGACGGCGCAACTTGCCGCTGTCTTCCAGCTTCTGCTTGCTCGCTTGCGCAGCGATTTTTTGCGCCTCATCGTGCGTGAAAATCGCGGAACGATATTGCGTGCCGATGTCCCAGCCTTGACGATTGACTTGCGTCGAATCGTGCGATTCCCAGAAGACTTGCAGCAAATCGTCGTAAGACACTTGTGAGGGATCGAATTCGACTTGCACCGCTTCGGCGTGGTGCGTGCGGCCTGTGCAAACCTGCTCGTAGGTCGGATTTTCTAAATTGCCGCCGATGTAACCGACAGCGGTTGAAAGAACGCCCGGCGTATTGCGAAAAGCGGCTTCAACGCCCCAGAAACATCCGGCGGCAAACGTAGCTTTTTCCATGATAAAAACTCCTTTGTTGTTCAACGATTAAACACATTTGCGCGCCAGAAAGTTCCGCTAACGTTGGCGAATCGAGTACTCGATTTACGCTTGCAGCGACTTCATATCAATCACGAAACGGTAGCGCACATCGCCTTTAATTGTGCGTTCGTAGGCTTCGGCCAGGTTTTGTATTGGAATGATTTCGATGTCCGATGTGATGTCATTCGCGGCGCAATAATCGAGCATTTCCTGTGTTTCTTGGATGCCGCCGATGCCCGAACCGGCGAAGGTGCGGTTGCCGACGATCAGCGAAAACGCGTGAACGTCGAGCGGTTTTTCGGGCGCGCCGACCAAAACCAAAGCGCCGTTACGCTTCAATAAACCCAGATATTGATTGAGGTCGTGTTCTGCGGAAACCGCGTCCAGAATAAAGTCGAAGCCATTCGCCAGCGACGACAAATCGGCGTCGCGCGTAACCACGAAATGATGCGCGCCCAGGCGTTTGGCGTCCTCTTCTTTGGAAGGCGAAGTCGAAAAAACCGTCACTTCGGCGCCCATCGAGACCGCGAGTTTGACCGCCATGTGACCCAGACCGCCCAAGCCGACGACGCCAACTTTGTCACCTTTTTTCACGTTGAAACGGCGCAGCGGCGAGTAAGTCGTGATGCCCGCGCACAACAGCGGCGCGACATTGGCCAGCGGCAAATTGGCGGGGACTTTCAAGGTGTAGCTTTCATCGACTACGATGCGCGACGAGTAACCGCCATGCGTCGGCTGGCCTGCGAAATCGCGGCTATTATAGGTTTGCACGCACTGGCGCTCGCAGAATTGTTCCTGATCGTCGCGGCAGGCGGAGCATTCGCGGCATGAATCGACAAAGCAGCCGACACCGGCCAGATCGCCGACTTTGAACTTGGAAACAGCCGAACCGATTTGAGCGACGTGACCGACAATTTCGTGACCGGGAACCATCGGATAAATCGAGTTGCCCCATTCGTTGCGCGCCTGATGAATATCGCTGTGACAAACGCCGCAATAATCAATTTCGATGAGAACATCGTGTTCGCCCAAATCGCGGCGCTCGAAATGGAAAGGTTGGAAAGCGGCAACGGCGGATTCTACAGCGTAACTTTGTGTTGAAAACATATTTTTCTCCCGAAAATAAATGGCTTACTGAACATCGAGTACTCGAACTGAATCAACCGCCAAGACACCAAGAACGCCAAGAACACAGAAGCGGCCTTAATAAATTGCGATTTCTCTTGAAGCCTCTTGGCGTTCTTGGTGTCTTGGCGGTTCAACTCAATACTTCCAATCGTGGTCTTGCGCGTACACCAAAATGCTGAGAAGAGATTCCGGCGTTGGCATAGCACGCGGCGTCGAAGACAACCAGAAACCGCCGATGCGTCCATCCGAGTTGATCAGGTAAACGCCGGGCGCGATGTAGTTTTTGTAATCGTCGCGCTTCATATCGTTGTGATTGGGGCCGTAAACGCCAAAAATTTCGCCGACTTTGCCGTCATCGTCCACCAAAATCGGGATGCGCATGCGAAACTCTTCGGCAAATTTTGCGTGTTCGTTTCTGCCGCCGTTCACGATGAAAGCCAGTTCGCAGTTCATCTTTTTGAACAAGTGCGCGAACGAATTGAAATTGGCGAACTCGCCGCGCGTCGTCGGGCAATATTCGCCGCGCGCCAGGTACAAAACTACCATTTTGCCCAGATGATCGCTCAGTTTCCATGGCTGGCCCAGGCAATCGGTCAGTTCGACTTCGGGCGCGAGATCGTTGAGTTGAAACGGAAATGACATTGAGGAAATCTCCAGCGGAAGGTATCAGCGCACACAAGACCTTTCGTGAACAACGGCGTTCCTCATGGATGCGTCAGCTTAAAGCGTCGGCTTAGATGCGTCGGCTTCGCTATAATGAAAAGTCCTTTTACAAACGCCATTCTGGAAAAACCTTATGTTAGAAGACGCCAAACACACACTCGAGACACTGCGCCAAAACTTGTCCGGCAAAGCGAAATCGCTCGACATCGAAACGCGCCGCGAAACCTTGCTGCAGTTGGAAGAAGAATCGAACGCGCCCGATTTGTGGAACGATCCGACAACCGCGCAAGTTTTGATGCAGAAATTGTCCGCCGCGCGCGAACTTGTCGCGCCATTTAATCTGCTGGAAAAGCGCACCACAGAACTGGCCGAACTGATCGAAATGGCGCAAATCGAGAACGATGCCGATTTAGCAACCGAAATCGAGCGCGACTTGAAAGAAGTCGAAATCGAGTACTCGAAACTCGAAACCGCGACGCTTTTTGGCGGCGAATACGACGGCAACAACGCGATTTTTTCGATCAACGCCGGAGCTGGCGGAACTGAAGCGCAAGATTGGACGCAGATGCTGGTGCGCGCCTACATTCGCTGGGCGCAGCGCCATAAATTCGATGTCGAAGTGCTCGAAGAATCGGCGGGCGAAGAAGCCGGCATCAAGGGTTTTTCGATGATCGTCAAAGGCACCAACGCTTACGGACATCTCAAAAGCGAAGCCGGAACGCATCGTCTGGTGCGTATTTCGCCGTTCAATTCGGCGGGCAAGCGCATGACGAGTTTTTCCGGCGTCGATGTCGTCCCGGAAATCGTGGAAACGCAGGAAGTCGAAATCAATCCGAAAGATTTGCGCATCGATACGTTTTTGTCGGGCGGCGCGGGCGGCCAGAACGTGCAGAAAAACGAAACCGCGATTCGCATCACGCACATTCCCAGCGGCATCGTCACGCAATGCCAGAACGAACGATCTCAATTGCAAAACCGCGAAGTGGCGATGCGCGTTCTGCGCTCGAAATTGTTTGAAATCGAGTGGCGCAAGCGTCAGGAAGAGTTGGACAGATTGCGCGGCGTGAAAAGCAAAAACGAGTGGGGCGGCCAGATTCGCAACTACGTTTTTCAGCCGTATCAAATGGTGAAAGATTTGAGGACGAGTTACGAAACCGGCAACATCGACGAAGTAATGGACGGCGACTTCGACGGCTTTATCTTCGCTTATCTGGAATGGAACGCGAGCCAGCACAATTAAAGCTTTCGAGTACTCGAATGAACGAATTCCAACGCGAAGAGTTGTTGATTTTAACGAAAACATATCCCGAGCCAAGCGCAAAGTATCGTGAGACGACTTGCGTCGCGGCTTTGACGCGAACGGGAAGCATGAAGCGTATTTTTCCGGTTCGCTTTCGCTATTTTAGCGGCGAACAACAGTTCAAGAAATGGGAATGGATCAGTGTCAGTGTCGGAAAGCCGAATAAAGATAAACGTCCCGAAAGTTTCAAGATTGACTTCGATTCAAAGATCGAACGTTTGGACGAAAAGATCGATACAAAGGATGGTTGGACGCGACGAACTCCATGGCTCGAGCCGCATTTCGTCGAAGATTTTGCAACACTTGAAAAACGTCGCCAAACATCAGGCGAAACATTGGGAATCATTCGCCCTCATCGAGTACTCGATTTGGAAATTACATCGGTGAAAGAAACCGAATGGACGGAAAAAGAGAAGGCGGAATTGCAGAAAGAAGGTTTGTTCGATACCGACGAATACGAACGACCTTTGCTAAGAAAACTGCCCTATCGTTTTCATTATTGCTACGAATGCGCGACGCCGCAGGGCGTTCAAACGTTGCGCCACATGGTTTCCGATTGGGAAGTTGGCGCGCTGTTCTGGAACTGCGTGCGCAGCCACGGTGATAAATGGGAAACGCCATTTCGACAAAAAATCGCGGACGAACTGCCGTCGCGCGACTTGATGTTTTTGATGGGAACTGTCCACAGATTTCCCGACCAATGGCTGATTGTCGGTTTGTTTTATCCGCCTAAACCAAAACCGAAGTCGGAACAACTGATGCTGCTGTGAGATGTACAACTTCGAGAGCGTTATCAAATTCGCGCAAGCGTTTTGTGATCAACGAACGGTGACAGAATAAAGCGTTTGCTTCAAAACACATCAAACAAAACACTTTGTTGTCTTGCAAAAGCGAATGAAGAATTTCGTCCTGGGTTTGGATGTACTTTGAAAAATCGCGCGTGTAGCGAGACCAATCGTTATCCAACTTATATTGGTCTCGAACCAAGCGAGGACAACCTAAATTGACAAGATGCCGATACTCGATTTCTTCGGACTCAATTCGAGATGAAAGCCGTAATTTCGAGAAACCCGCTTTACGACTCAAGGGGGTTTGTCGCACATCCACCAAACATTCGATGCCGTTAACGCGCAAAATATCAACAAAAGTGTTGATTGAAAGGCCTTCGTAGCCCAAAGTGAAAATTGACATCGCTCGCAGTATAACCAACGTTGTGGATTGAAAGGTTCGAGTACTCGATAGAACGCCGCATCTGTGCGTTTTCTTACTTTTACGTATCGAAAAAAGACGAGTTTTGTGCCGTCGCAAATGTTAAGATTGCGTTATGCCTTCTGAAATTTCGACTCTAAAAACGTGGGTCAGCGCCAATCGCTTGCTCATCCTGACGTTGTTTTTCGCCATTTTGCTGCCGCTGATTGTCTTCGGCAAAATCGCCAATGAAATCGTTGAACATGAAGCCTTGAGTTTCGATCATCCGATTCAGATGTGGGCGCATTCTTTTGCCACGCCGCAACTCGATCAATGGATGCTGGGGCTTTCAATGTTCGGCAGCCCGCCGCTGATGTTCTTCTTCTGCGCGCTGATTTGTATCGCCTTGTGGCGCAATCGTCGTCACGGCGACGCGTTGTTTTTCATCGTTTCAACGGTGGGCGCCGGTTTGTTGAACCAAGCTGGAAAGTTCGCGTTTGGACGCCCGCGCCCCGAATTGTGGATCGTCATCGACCCGCGCAGCGATGCCAGTTTTCCGTCCGGCCACGCGATGGGAACGATGGCGCTTTATACCGCGATTGTGATTTTGCTGTGGCCGACCAAATTGCGCGTTCCCTGGCTCATCGGCGGCGGCTTGCTGGTCTTTTTGATCGGTTTGTCGCGCGTTTATCTGAGCATGCATTATCCCAGCGACGTGTTGTGCGGCTGGCTGGCTTCGCTGGCGTGGGTCGTCGGATTGAATCTCATTCGCCGCGCGCGCCATCCCGTCGTGCAACAATCCACAAAACTGTAATCGAGTAATCGATTGGCTGGAATCGGTGTAAAAACGCGCGGTTTTGCTGTTAAACTGCGGCTTCGTTGCTGGAAAAGTGTTGCCAATTTTCTGTTGCAAAGGACGATTACGATGGCGATTTCCGAACATATCCAAGAATACGCTGGCAAGCCCGTCGGAGATTGGGAAGCGGAAGGCTTCGATGCCAAAAACACCTTGCCGCGTCTTGCGCTATCTTACGAAGATTATGAAAGCAAGCAAACGTGGGTCGAAGTTTTCAAGAAGTTTTTAGATCATCCTGACGCAGCTGAGATGACGGGCCTGGTAGTGGGCGTGTGGGATTACGAATCGAGCAACGATCTCATCGCGCCCGTGATTGCCGCGATTGCCGAAGCCAAAGACAAACTGCCGCATTTGACGGCGCTTTTTTTGGGCGACATCACTTACGAAGAATCGGAAATTTCGTGGATCAATCAAAGCGACATCTCGCCCTTACTGGAAGCCTATCCGCAACTCGAGCATTTCACGGTGCGCAGCGGTGAAGGCTTGAAACTTCATCCTTTGCGACACGATCATTTGAAAAGTTTCACGGTTCAAAGCGGTGGTCTGGACGCCGAAGTGGTGCGCGCCGTGTGCCGTTGCGAGTTTCCCGCGCTGGAACATCTGGAATTGTGGTTGGGCACCGATGATTACGGCGGAACCGTCAGTGTGGCCGATTTGCAGCCGATTTTGTCCAGCGCAGCGTTTCCGCATTTGCGTTATTTAGGCTTGCGCGACAGCGACATTGTCGATGAAGTGGCGCAGGCTGTCGCCAATGCGCCGATCTTGCAAAAGATTCGCGTCCTCGATTTGTCGTTGGGAACGCTCACCGATATTGGAGGGCAAGCGTTGCTTGATGCTACGCCAGTGAAACACTTGGAAAAGTTAGACATTCATCACCACTTTTGCACGCCAGCATTGATTGAGCAATTGAAGCAGTTGCCGCTGGAAGTGGACGCTTCAGACGCGCAAACCGCCGAAGAAGACGATGACGCAACGTATCGTTTTGTGGCGCACGGCGAGTAACAACGAGTACTCGATAAGAGCTTTATGAAGTGTGCAGAGCGCCGTTTTGTCCTCATCGGCAACGCAAGAAGTCGCGGCGTGGAAGAATGGCAATCGGCGTTGCAACGCTTGCATCAATCGTCCGCGATTTTGGTGCAATACGCCGATTTGTTGACAGGTCGCGTTGTGCTCAGTGATGTTGTACAAAGCGGCGACATGGTTCGCCTGGAATCGCCCGGGCGCGATTGGAACGTTGAAAAGCTGTTGTTGCAAGCGGGCGCCGATTTAGCTGAAGTGGAATCGTCCGCGAAGAATATCGTATTTCTGCCCGCTCGTGCGATAGCGGAATTGGCTTTCGAGAAAGGTCGCATCTGGGCTTCGCGCCAATGGTATTTGGGTTGGCGCGAACTTTTGCAGCGCATCGAAAAGCAACTTCAACGAAGCGCGCCGCATTGTCTGCTCACGGCGCCGCGCGACATTGCGCTGATGTTCGATAAGCCTTTATGCCATTCGACTTTGCGAGCTGCCGGTGTCGCTGTGCCGCGCGCTCTGGGAACGCCAGGCAATTACCAGGAACTGCGGCTTTTGATGAAAGAATTCGACTGTCATCGTGTTTTTATCAAGCTGGCGCATGGTTCGAGCGCGTCTGGCGTGATTGCTTTTCGCACCGATGGCCGACGCTTTCACGCGGTGACGACGACCGAAGTTGTGCAAAACGGCGGCGAAACGCGCTTGTATAATTCGCGTAAATTGCAGGTTTTGCGCAATGAACGCGAGGTTCAAACTTTGATTGATGCGCTGTGTCGTCATCGCGTTCACGTCGAAGAATGGCTGTCCAAAGCCGGAATGGACGGCCAGGTTTTCGATCTGCGCGTGGTGGTGCTTGCAGGCCGTGCGCGTCACAAAGTTTTGCGATTGAGTCGCACGCCTATGACGAATTTGCATTTGCTGAACCATCGTGGCGATGTCGAGAAAGTGCGAGCGCGCATGACAGCGGCGCAGTGGGACTGCGCGATCCAAAGTTGCGAAGCGGCTCACGCGTGCCTGGCGGGAAGTTTTTCGTCGGGCATTGATTTGATGTGGACGCCGGATTTTCGCCGTCACGCGATTTTGGAAATGAACGCCTTCGGCAATTTGCTGCCTCGAGTACTCGATGATGGCTTGCAAACGCACGAAGCCGAATTGCAGGCGTTGCTGGAGGAAAGCTCGTGCTGAACGCTTGTGCGCTGAACGCTCGCGCGCTGATTCCTACGCACGACATCTTGTTCATCACGCTGGATACCTTGCGTTATGATGTGGCGCAGGAATCCTGGCGCGATGGCGAAACGCCGAACTTCGCTCGTCTTCTGCCGCGCGATGGTTGGGAAGAGCGCCACTCGCCCGCTTCGTTCACGTATGCGGCTCATCAGGCGTTTTTCGCGGGGTTTTTGCCGACGTCCGCAAACCCTGACCATGTGCGCGACGCGCGACTTTTCGCCTGCCGCTTTGAGGGCAGCGAAACTACGGGTGAAGAAACCTGCGTTGTGGATGCGCCCGAAATTGTTTCGGGTTTGGCGGCGTTAGGTTATCACACGATTTGCATCGGCGGCGTCGGGTTTTTCAACAGGCAAACGCCGCTGGGTTGCGTGTTGCCCGCTTTGTTCCGCGAAAGTTATTGGTCGCCGCAAATGGGCGTGACAAGCGTTCATTCGACCGAACATCAGGTGCAAGCGGCGCTGGAATCTTTGGCGCGTTTGCGCGATGAGCAGCCAGTTTTTCTGTTTTTGAATGTGTCGGCGCTGCATCAGCCGAATTGTATTTTTTCGCGCGGCGCGACATTCGATTCCGTCCAAACGCAAAAAGCCGCTTTGCGCTATGTTGATGAGCATCTGCCGCCGTTGTTTAGCGCCATGCAAAAACGGCGTCCCGTGTTGGCGATAGTTTGCTCCGATCATGGCACGGCGTATGGCGAAGACGGTTATCGCGGCCATCGCCTGGCGCATCGCGTGGTGTGGACGGTGCCTTACGCCGAACTTGTGTTGCCCCAAATCTTATGAACGCGACGCTTTCTTTGCTTTCCCTCGCGCAATGGCTGGAACAAACGCCGTATGCGTCCTACGCTTATTCGTATCCGCATAAGACAGCGTATCGTCCGCTGGAGCCGTCGGTTTCCTTGCGCGATGTGTGGGCGTGGGAGCGGCGTGACGCGTTGTTTTTGTATCTTCATGTGCCGTTTTGCGAAATGCGTTGCGGCTTTTGTAACCTGTTTACGAGTGTTCAGCATCGCTCTGAGGGCGAAATCGAGTACTCGAATGCGCTCGAACGTCAGGCGCGACGCGTGCGCGAAGCCCTTGGCGCGGCGACTTTCGCGCGCCTGGCGATTGGCGGCGGAACACCGACCTTTTTGCCGCCCGCAGGTTTGCACCGACTTTTCGACATCGCCGAAAACATCTTTGAATGCGATCCGCACGCGGTTCCGGTTTCGGTCGAAGTTTCGCCGCTGACAGCGACAAGCGAAAAGCTGGCAGTTTTGCATGAACGCGGCGCCGACCGCATCAGCATTGGCGTGCAAAGTTTTCTGGAAGAGGAAGTGCAGGCGGCGGGACGACCTCAAAAAACCAGCGATGTCGAAGCGGCGCTGCGACGCATCCGCGACATGGGTTGCCCGACGCTCAACATCGACTTGATGTATGGCTTGCCCGGCCAGACCATCCAAAGTTGGCTGTTTTCGCTGGAGCGCGCTCTGCATTTTGCGCCGGAAGAGATTTATCTTTATCCCTTGTATGTGCGCCCTTTGACGGGCATCAGCCGCCGCAATTTGTTGCCACAAGCCGATATTCGCCTGGAATGTTATCGCGTTGCGCGCGATTTGCTTTTATCGCGCGGCTATCGCCAGGTTTCGATGCGAATGTTTCAGGCGGCGCGCTCGACTTCAAACGCCGGGCCGGTTTATTGTTGCCAGCAAGATGGCCTGATCGGTCTGGGTTGCGGCGCGCGTTCTTACACGCAATCGCTGCATTATTCGACGGAATATGCGGTCGGTGCGTCCGGCGTGCGCGATATTATCGCTGATTACATCGCGCGCTCCGACACAGCGTTCGATTTCGCTGATTACGGTTTTCAGTTGGACGAAGAAGAACAGCGGCGTCGCTCGCTTTTGCAATCGTTGCTGCAAGTCGAAGGCTTGAACTTTCAGCAGTATCGTGGGCAATTTGGCAGCGATGTGTGGCAGGATGTGCCGCAGTTGAACGAATTGGTGGAGTGCGGTTTGGCCGAGCGCACAGCAGACACTTTACGCTTGAACGCGGCGGGAATCGAGTACTCGGATGTGATCGGGCCGTGGCTCGCGTCGAACGTGGTGCGCCGCAAAATGGCGGCGTTTTCTCTGCAATGAAACTTTCGGTTCTTTATCGCGGGCCTTTGTCGTCCTGCAACTACGGCTGCGATTATTGCCCTTTCGCCAAGCACGCCGAAAGCGACGCAGAACACGCAACAGACGCTTTGGCTTTGGGTCGCTTCGTCGATTGGGTCGAAAATCAGCGCGAACACCAGATCAGCGTATTTTTTACGCCGTGGGGCGAGGCTTTGATTCGCCAGCGCTATCAACGCGCTCTGGTGCGATTGACCAATTTGCCCAACGTGGAAAAAACTGCCATCCAAACCAACGGTTCATGCCGTCTCGATTGGGTCGAAGAATGCGACAAAGCGCGTCTGGGTTTGTGGGTGACGTATCATCCGTCGCAAACGTCGCGCGCTCGCTTTGTGGCGAAGTGCGAAGAAATGGCGCGGCGCGATGTGCGTTTCAGCGTCGGCGTGGTCGGTTTGCGCGAACACAAAGACGAAATCGCCGCCTTGCGCCGCGAACTTCCACGCGAAATTTATTTGTGGGTGAACGCCTTCAAGCGCGAGAACAATTATTACAACGCTGAGGATGTTCGTTTTTTAGAAGCAATTGATCTGCTTTTCGGTTTCAATAATCAGCGTCACGCGAGTTTGGGGCGCGATTGCCGAACCGGACAAAGCGTTGTTTCTGTTGACGGCGACGGCACGATGCGACGCTGCCACTTCGTCAAAACGCCGATAGGAAACATCTACGATGCGAATTGGGAAAGTGCGCTGCAAACGCGCTCGTGCCCAAACATTTCTTGCGGATGTCATATCGGCTATGTCCACATGAACGATTTGCCGCTTTACGAAACCTTCGGAAATGGCATTCTCGAACGCATTCCGCATCAACTTTAGATTGATTCCGTTAACGAACCCTGAGCGTCAGCGACGGGTCTCCGCCAAATCTTCACAAGACCCGTCGCTGACGCTCAGGGTTCGTTAACGGAATCAAAAGACTTTGAGTCCATGCGCGACAATCGAGTACTCGATTGCAGGAAAAATTACGACCATTCTCTTTTGCAACGATGTTTTGCAGCCCGCGCAAGTCGATGCGGCGTTCGCGGAAGAAGCGGCAGCCGCGCGACAAAACGGTCTGGAAATCGCGTTGCTCGATTTTGAAAAGCTGAACAACGGGCAAGCCGAAGCCGCTTTGCGTCGCGCGCGTTCGCTCCAGGGAAATGTCGTTTATTGCGGCTGGATGTTGCGTCCCGCCGTTTATGCGCAACTTTTTCAGGCGTTGCAGGAACGCGGCGCCACTCTCATTAACACGCCGCAGCAATATCGTCATTGCCATTATTTGCCGGAAAGTTACGCAAGTATTGCGCACCAAACGCCGCAAACGGTTTGGCTGCCACTCGTGGACGGAATTGACTTCGATGAAATCGCGGCAAAATTAGAAATCTTCGGCGACAAGCCGTTGATCGTGAAAGATTACGTCAAGTCACGCAAGCACGAATGGCTCCAGTCGTGCTTCATTCCGTGCGCTGATGACCGCGCCGAAGTCGAGCGCGTAGTGCGTAATTTCGTCGAAGGTCAGGGCGAAAGTTTGAACGAAGGTTTGGTGTTCCGCGAGTTTGTGCCTCTGCGTTCGGTCGGAAGTCACGCTTAGAGGGTGTATAGGAAAGGGTTAGACTTACATTTATGAAACGCCAGAGCTATCCCAGTGATTTGAGCGAGGCACA
Organism: Abditibacteriaceae bacterium; assembly: GCA_965277285.1. Taxonomy (GTDB): domain Bacteria; phylum Armatimonadota; class Abditibacteriia; order Abditibacteriales; family Abditibacteriaceae; genus DASVUS01. The sequence goes on from OZ255721.1 coordinate 2,701,593, forward strand.
ATGGCAAGTGCTGCGCCCTTTGATCGAGCCACAGCGTGCGCGCGGTACGCGCAGGCTTTACGCCCAACGCGAGATCGTCAACGCTTTGTTGTATCAGTTGACCAACGGCTGCTCGTGGCGTGCTTTGCCTCACGATTTTCCGCCTTACACTGTGGTTTGGTATCACTTCCGGCGCTGGCGTGACAACGGCACTCTCGAAGGTATCCACAGTTCGTTGCGTTCTCAAGTGCGCCAGGCCGATGGACGGGATGAGGCGCCCAGCGCAGCGATTCTGGACAGCCAGAGCGTCAAAACCACAGAAAAAGGGGGCCAAAAGGCTTTGATGCAGCCAAGAAAATAAAAGGGCGCAAGCGTCATATTCTGGTGGATACCAACGGCTTGTTGTTGCAAGTGTGTGTTCATGCTGCCAACGTTCAAGAGCGTGACGGAGCCAAATTACTTTTGCAAGACAAAGCCCTGTGGCGCTTTCCTTCACAACGTTTGCAGTTGATTTGGGCGGATGCAGGCTACTGGGGACACAAGTTCGCGGCTTGGGTGCGAGAAAACTGTGGCGTTGCGCTCCGAGTGATAAGCCGCAATGCCCTGGTGAACCGTCAATATGAAAACAAAGGCTACGTGCCGTTGCCGCGTCGCTGGGTTGTCGAAAGAACTTTTGCATGGTTGGGAAGATGTCGAAGGCTTTCAAAAGACTATGAGCAAAATGTCAAATCAAGTGAAACCTGGATTTATCTCGCCATGATCCGGCTTATGCTCCGAAGGCTTGCGTGATTCCTATACACCCTCTGAGAGGATGTATAGAAAGTCAAAAAGGGGCTACCAAAAGCCGTCAAACTCGCAGTTTGTCATTCTGAGTAAAACGAAGAATCTAACATCAAGCCAGATTCTTCGCTGCGCTCAGAATGACACAGTGCGAGTTTGGCGGCTCTTCTTTCACTCTTTTCTTCTCTGCGACTCGGCGTCTCTGCGGTTAATTTTCTTCGTTCAAAAGTTCCCGCGCGTGTTCGCGCAACGCTGCGCCGTGAACTGGATCAACGAGAGCGAATTCGAGAAACGCTTTGTAATAGCTGGCAAAGTTGCCGATGTCGTAGCGTTTTTCGCCTGGCGGCAAGACGATTCCGAGTACTCGTTCGCCGTTTTGAATCAACCAACGCATCGCGTCGGTCAGTTGGATTTCGCCGCCCGCGCCCGCTTTTGTGGCGCGCAAGGCATCATAAATCGCGGGTGAGAAAACGTAACGCCCCATAATCGCCAAACGCGAGGGCGCTTGTTCGCGCGAGGGTTTCTCGATCAGGTCGCGCAATGAGAAGAACGCGCCGTCGGTTTTCCCCTGTGGCGCCGCGATGCCGTAGCGCGACACTTCCTCTTCTGCCACTTCGCCAAATGCGACGACCGCAGCGCAGTTTTCGCGTTCAAATACATCGCACATCTGCGCCAAAGTTGTACTTTCGCCAAATCGTCCCAAGACCGAATCGCCCAGCGCGACAGCGAAAGGTTCGTTTCGCGTAAACGGTTCACCATGTAAAATCGCGTCGCCCAGACCGCGTTGCTGATGTTGACGCGTCGAGGAAATTTGGACGCGCCATAACTCTTCGAGTACTCGAATCGCTTCGCCTTTGCCACTCGCGCGCATATATCTCACCAGTTCGGGCGACAAATCGAAATGGTCTTCAATCGCGCTTTTCCCTTCGCTTGTGACGAAAAGAAGCTGGTCGAAATTGTTGCGCGCCAATTCTTCGACGACCCATTGAATGACAGGGGCGCGTCCGACAGGCAGCATTTCTTTGGGAATGGCGTGCGACAAGGGCAACATTCGCGTGCCCAGTCCGGCGACGGGAACCACAGCGTGATGAATCGGCATGGGTTATTTGTATCACAGGCGCGGCGAGTTGCGACAGGTTTTTTCGCAGTTGTTGGGAGCACTTGTTAAAATAGGTGTAGTGACTTCCGATAACTTTTCTCTTCAAAACACGACGCACGACACTTCGCACTGGGACAATTTCGTGGCCGCTTCGCCCTTCGGCGACGTGATGCAATGTCTCGAATGGGGCGAAGTCAAACGCCCCGACTGGCGACCGATTCCGCTCGCAATCGAGGAAAACGGCGCCTTCAAAGCGACGGCGCTGGTTCTCAAGCGCTCTTTGCCGCGCACGGGACGCTCGATTTTATACGTTCCGCGCGGCCCGATTCTCGACTGGAATGACCGCGACGCGGCACGCGCCATCGTCAACAAATTGAAGGCTCTGGCACGCGCGCATCGCGCTATTCTGATTAAAATCGATCCCGCTGTGCCATCGAGTACTCGATTTCAAGGCGCCAGTCTCGATGTGACGTTACGTGAATTAGGTTTCGCACCTTCGCCCGACGCCGATAACGGTTTTGGCGGGACGCAACCGCGCTGCGTGATGAAACTTGATGTTGCGGGCACAACAGACGAAGTGCAGGCGCGCTTTCATCAGAAGTGGCGTTATAACATTCGCTTGTCGGCGAAAAGAGGCGTCGTCGTCAAAAGCGATTGCACGCGCGACGACCTCAAAATCTTCCACGAACTATATCGTGTCACAGCCGAGCGCGACGGTTTCGTGGGACGGCCTTTGCGCTATTTCGAACAGATGATGGACGCGCTCGAACCCCAAGGTCTGGCGAAATTGTTCCTCACTTATCTGGGTGATAAACCGCTTTCAGGCGCGATCTGTTTTCTGCTGCCGCCGCAATGCTGGTATGTCTACGGCGCGAGTTCCAACGAAGAACGCAAAGTGATGCCGAACCACGCGATGCAATGGGCGATGATGCAATGGGCGCGCGAAAAGGGCTGCACGATTTACGATTTTCGCGGCGTCGCCGATGAAGGCAAAAGCTCAACTCCATCTCCGCCACTTCCCCTCGAAGAAGGGAAGGGAGAACAAACTTCCGATGGCGCCGAAAAGAACGAAAAAAGCGCGCATTTGCTGGGATTGAATCGTTTCAAGGAAGGTTTCGGCGCCGAGTTGGTCGATTACATTGGCGAATACGACATGGTTCTCAGCCCGGCGTGGTATTACGTGTGGACAAACGCGCGCCCGAAAATTGTCGCCACTTTGAAGAAACGTCGCAAATTGTAGGGGCGAAGCATGCTTCGCCCGAATGTTTGAGTACTCGATTGCGTGACAACGGGCGAGGCAGCGCTTCGCCCCTACAAATATGCTTATCAATCATCAAGAAACGCTGGACGCCTTGTGCGCCAAATTGAAAACGGCGAACGCGCCGCTTTGCATCGACACCGAATTCATTTCCGAAAAACGCTATTACGCGCAACTTTGCCTGGTTCAAATCGGTTGCGAAACGTCAGGCGGAAACATCGAAGCGCTGGTTGATCCGTTCGCCGTCGATTTGAAACCGTTGCTCGATTTGATGGCCGATGCTTCAATCGAGAAAATCGTTCATGCGGGCGGACAAGATTTGCAAATTTTCGCCTCGATTTACAACTGTCGCGCGCAAAACGTTTTCGATACGCAAATCGCGGCGGCGTTTTTGGGTTACGGTCATCAAGCCGGACTCGCCGATTTAGTGAAACGCGTTCTCGACGGGCCGCAATTGTCGAAAAAGTTTCAATTCACCGATTGGGCGGCGCGACCTTTGTCGAAAGAACAAAGCGAATACGCGCTCGACGACATTCGTTTTTTGCCGGAATTGCATCGCAAGTTGCTCCGCGAACTGGAAAAACGTGGGCGTTTAAGCTGGGCCCAAACCGAGTTTCGCCGCGCCGAAACCAAATCGAGTACTCGATTGAGTGACGATGAACTGTTTCGCAAGCTGAACTTGTCGGGAATGTCGCGGCGCAATCTGGCGGTTTTGCGCGAACTGGCGCAATCGCGCGAAGAATTGGCGCGCTCGATCGACAAGCCGCCTTCGTTCATCGTGCCCGATTTGAGTTTGCTGCAACTGGCCAAACATCCGCCGAAAACAATGAGCGAATTGCGTTCAACTCGTGGAATGCCAGGAGTTTCGGAAAAACAAGCGCGCATTTTGATCGAAGGCATCGAACGCGCTTTGTCGTTGAGCGACAACGAGTTACCAACGAAAAACAGCGGCGAGCGTCCTGATCCGCAGTTCGAGGCGGTTGTCGGCTTGCTGGGAGTTGTCGCCAACGCGCGCGCCGCGGATAACGACATTTCGCGCACTTATCTGGCGCCGCGCGATGATGTTTCGCAGATCGCCAGTTGGTGGCTCAAGCGCGATGGCAGCGCGACGCCGGAACTTCCCTTGCTTCAGGATTGGCGCCGCGAATTGCTCGGCCAGGAACTTCTCGATTTATTGAGCGGCAAACTCGCGCTGGTTTTCGACGCGACGCCAAACGCACCCGCGATCCGAGTGACGAACGTCAAATAATGAATGATGAATCCGGAATGATGAATCAGAACGACGTATCGAGTACTCGATAGTGCTGCGCGACGCTTGAAGCGCATTCATCATTCCGGATTCATCATTTCCCTTTTATGTCTTCCTGCTTCATCGAAATCAACCGCGACGCGTTGCGCCACAATTTTCGCCAGATTCAAGCTCTGCTTGGCGCACAAACGCGCATTATCGCCGTTATCAAAGCGAACGCGTACGGTCACGGCGCTGTTGAAACGGCGCGCGTTTTCTTATCTGAAGGCGCGTCAATGCTCGCGGTGACGCGTTTGGAAGAAGCGATTCCATTGCGCGAAAGCGGAATTACAACGCCAATTTTGATGTTGACGCCGCCGTTGCCCGAGGAAGAAAGCGCGGCGATTTCGCACGATTTAACGCTTTGCGTCGCGTCATTGGACGATGCGAAACGCGTGTCGCAAGCGGCCATGAAGCTTAATCAAATGGCGCGCGTGCAACTAAAAATCAACTCGGGAATGAGTCGTCTGGGCGTCGAACCTGAAGAATCCGCGCGCGTGGCGACAGAAATCGTCGCTTTGCCAAACATCCGACTTGAAGCCGCCTGGACGCATTTCGCGTTCGCAGCCGAAAGTGACGCATCGAGTACTCGAAACGCATTCGCACGTTTTCAAAATGCTGCAGAAGACATCGAAAAAGCGACGGGCATTTCCAATTTTCATTGCGCCAATTCCGCCGCGACGTTGCGCTTTCCTGAAATGCGATTGAACGCCGTTCGTCCCGGAACGATTTTATACGGTCAATTTCCGTCCGATGAAGCGCGCGCGGCGGCCAAAGAAAACGGCGTCGTTTTGCGCGATGGTTTTCGGGCTTGCACGCGCGTTATTGCGGTTCGTGATGTGAAGCGCGGCCAAACTGTCGGCTACGGCGGCGAATGGAAAGCCGCGCGCGAAGAACGCATTGCGACACTTGGAATCGGTTATGCCGACGGTTTGACAATGACACCGGACGCGCGCGTGCCGAACGCCAAACGCACGATACAAAACGCGCTCAAGAACGCCGTGCGCCCGCCGCAACGTTTCGTCAAATATGGAAGTGAGCGCGCACCGATCATCGGTCGCATCGCAATGCAACAATGCTCGATTTTGGCGACGCGCTTGCCGCAACTTGAAGTCGGCGATGTGGTTGCGGTTTCGATGCGCCGTTTGGCAGCGGGCGCGCATCTGCCGCGCATTTATGTTGACGATGCAGACAGCAACGAACCCGAAGCATGAGCGCGGGAGATTATTACTTCTATCTTCCTCGCTTACGATTCGGGTTCGTTGGCGCCTGCACCAAAAACAATCGAGTACTCGATACGCAAAAAGCGCCTTCAAACTTTGAATTTGAAGGCGCTTGTGCTTTCGATGTTTTACGATGCGACTTTGATCATTTCAGCTAAGGAAATCGGCTTGCTGCCGGCGACCATCGGATTGGCTTTGGCATAGGCGGCAAACGCTTTGGCGCTCGTCAGCGCATGGTAAGTTTCGGGGCAATAGCGATGGCTGGCTTTTTTCGCCACGAACACGACACCGGGAAGGCTCGAAATCCACGCGTCGCCCTTGCGAGAAATCGTGACCCATTTGCCTTTGATTTCGGTCGGCGCCTTGATCGTCAGGTCACCTTTATATTGGTCGCGGTCGTCCAACGCGCAATAAACGCAGCGGTAAGGAACCGTTTTGCCGCCCGATTTCAGCGTCACCACGTTATCGACTTTGGCGGTGTTCGCCTCGACCGGCATACTGCAAAGCGGACAATCGGGTTGCGCGGCCAACACGCTTCCACCAGATGCGCCCAACAACAAAGCGGCAATCGCCAACTTTTGAATCTTCATTTTCTCTCCCTGTGCTGTCTCTTTGAAATTTTGGTCACGCGCCGTGACGAACGCTCGATGCGCTGGTTCTTTCAATCGTATTCAAGAACACGAGAATTCTTCTTGCGACGTTTAGCGCCCCATATTTTATGCGCTCAAACGCGCGGCGTGCGATACTTGGCGCACCATGAACTGGCTTGCGCACCTACTGCTTTCCGAACCGTCGCCCGCGTTTCGTCTGGGCAACATTCTGCCCGATATGTTGCGCAATCGAGTACTCGAAACCTTGCCGGACGAGTTTCAAAGCGGCATTGCGCGCCACAAAGCGATTGATTCCTTCACCGATTCGCACTTTGTGCCCAAACGCAGCATCACGCGCATGAACGCGCCCTTTCGACGTTTCGGCGGCGTCCTCACCGACGTTTTCTACGACCATTTCCTGACCCGCGATTGGAACACTTACAGCAACATTCCACTCGATAGTTTGGTCGCTGAATTTTACGCATCGTTCGACAGTTTTCGTGGTGACATTCCGCTCGAAGTCTTCGGCGCGCTGCAGCGAATGCGCGAGCAAAACTGGCTGGGTTCCTACGGCGACGTGCGCGGCATCGAAATTACTTTGCAACGCATCAGTTTTCGCTTGAAACGTCCGTTTCCTTTGCAAGAAGCGATTGTTGAACTCGAACGCAACTACGATTTCCTTTCGGATGACTTTAACGAGTTTTTCCCGCAACTGATGGCGCACGTTTCAGATAATCATTCAGTCGAAATTGACGCCGTGCATGAAGCAATTGGGATAAACAAATACCAAGAAGTACGCAAAAGGCATGAGTAGGCAATTCAAGTATAAAACGACGCGAGCGCACATCAGTTTGGCTTTTGTCTGTCGAGCGATGCCAATGGCTTTTGCAGAAAGGAGAATACCCATCAATGTCCCGATTGTGGACAAAACAAACATATCGCCGACAAAGGGCCAACCAATAACGTTAGCAGAATGTTTCAAAGCGAAATCACCAACGAAAACGACCGTTCTCGAAACAAGAGCGGTAGAAAACAAAATCGCATTTACCAATCCAATGCGACAAAAAGATACATCGGACGGCAACCGTTTTACTGGTTTTATTTTCATCTCAAGTCTTCAAAATACTGCCTCGTTCATCGCATCAAGCGCCATTTGCGCGGCATTTTCTTCAGCTTCTTTTTTAGTGCGACCTTCGCCGCGTCCGCGCACTTCGTCCATCAGAATTACTTGCGATGTGAAAACTTTTCCGCCTTTGCTTTTCGTGGCGGTTTGATATTTCGGCGTTCCCAAACCAATAGCTTGCGTTCGTTCTTGCAACAAGTTTTTCACGTTGACGGCGCGTTGTGCGACAGATGCAAGCTCGTCTTCGAGTACTCGAAGTGCGAAATCACGCACTTTTTCCAAGTCGCAACTCAGAAAAATCGCGCCAATGACGGCTTCGAGCGCGTCCGCCAAAATCGTGTCGCGCATTCGTCCGCCGCTTTGTTCTTCGCCTTTGCCAAGAATTAAATACTCGCCTAAACCGAGTTTCTTCGCGGCGCGCGCCAGACTTTCGCCACGAACCGCAGCGGCTTTGTGTTGCGTCAGATCGCCTTCGGGAAGATTCGGTTCCGTCCGATAAAGATGTTCCGCGACAATCGCGCCGACAATTGTATCGCCCAAAAACTCCAAGCGTTGGTTCGATTTCAGCGTGCGCGCGATGCCTTCGCCGACAGCGGACGGATGCGTCAACGCCAGCGACAATACTTCGTCGGGAACTTCGGCCTCGAGCAAAATACGAAGCGCATCGAGTGTTCGAGTACTCGATGCGCTGTTAGGTTGGGAAATGTTGTCTGTCACAGAAGGGATTTTAGGTCTTGGATTTTAGATCTTTGGGTGCTTGATATTGAAAGGTTAATCTCTTGATTTTGGCTTCCCAAAGATCCAAGATCTAAAATCCAAGACCCAGTTCATTCGTGCCAACGACGCGCCGCGAGTGTCGCGTTATGGCCGCCAAAGCCGGACGAGTTGCTGAGTGCGACTTCGATTTCCGCCGGACGCGCGCCTTCGGTCACATAATCCAGATCGCATTCCGGATCAGGAAATTCGTAGTTGATGGTCGGCGGCAGGATTTGGTCGCGTAAGCCAAGAATCGTCGCAATGAATTCGACGCCACTGCCAGCACCCAGCAAATGCCCGATTTGCGATTTGGTCGAGGACACCGCAAGTTTCTTCGCGTGTTCGCCAAAAACGCTTTTAATAGCGGTTGTTTCGGTTTTGTCGTTGGTCGGCGTGCTCGTTCCGTGCGCGTTGATGTATTGCACGTCTTCGGGCTGCAAGTTCGCGTGCTGCAAGGCGAGTTTCATTGAGCCGCCGATGCCGCTGCCATCTTCGGGCATTCCTGTGATGTGATACGCATCGCCGTTCATGCCGTGCGAAATCATTTCCGCAATGATTGGCGCGCCGCGTTTCTTCGCCGAAGACAACGATTCGAGAATCAAAATGCCCGCGCCTTCGCCCATCACGAAACCATCGCGCGTCGCATCAAAAGGACGGCTGGCGCGGCTCGGGTCGTCATTGCGTTTGGACAAAGCGCGCATATTGCCAAAACCTGCCAACGCCGAATCGCAAATCGGCGCTTCGGTGCCGCCGGTAATCATGGCGTCCGCATCGCCGCGACGAATGAAATCGAAGGCCGCGCCAATCGAGTGCGCCGAACTTGTACACGCCGAAACCAGCGTTGTGTTGGGGCCGCGCGCGCCGCTCTGAATCGAGACATGGCCGCTCGCCATGTTCGCAATCATCATCGGAATCAGGAAAGGGCTAACGCGATGCGGACCTTTTTCCAACAACGTGCGGTATTCTTTTTCCCACGTCGTCAGGCCGCCGATGCCGCAACCGACGATGACACCAACGCGCTCGGAGTTCGAGGCGTCAATCTTCAGTTCGCTGCGGCGCAACGCTTCCTGCGACGCGGCCAGCGCCAAATGCACGAAGCGATCCATGCGACGCGCTTCTTTGCGGTCGATGTAATCTTCGGCGTTGAAACCGAAGACTTCGCCCGCGAAACGCACGTCGTGCGGGCTGGCGTCAATCAAAGTGATCGGCGCGATGCCGCTTTTGGCGGTTTTTACGCCGTCCCAGAAAGCATCAACGCCCACGCCCAACGGCGTCATCGCGCCCACGCCGGTGACAACAACTCTTTCGTAATTCATGGTTCAAAAAAGAGTGGTTAGCGGCTGAATTCGAGTACTCGATTCGCAAACCACTAACCACTTTTACAACTGTTAGGCTTCCAACTTTTTGTCGATGTAAGTGACCGCATCGCCGACAGTCGTAATTTTTTCAGCGTCTTCGTCCGGGATTTCGATCTCGAACTCTTCTTCAAAACGCATCACGAGTTCGACCACATCGAGCGAATCGGCGCCCAAATCTTCCACGAAACGCGCCTGCGGCGTCACAATACCCGCGTCCACACTCAGTTCGTCCGCGACAATTTCCTTGACCTTATCGGCAGTTGCCATGTTTACTTCCTCCAGAGATTGAGTACTTTTTCAAGTGATAAATGTCGAGCGACAATTGACAAGCAAAATTTGTCACTTGTCGCTCGTCACCGAAACACCTTTCTACATTACCATACCACCGTCCACGTTCAAAACCTGTCCGGTAATATATTTTGCGCTTGCGCTCGCCAAAAATACGACGGCGTCCGCCACATCGTCGGCTTCGCCCAGTGCACCCAGCGGAATTTGGCCAATCAGCGAGGTTTTCACGTCTTCGCCCAAATCCGCTGTCATGTCAGTCGTGATGAAGCCGGGCGCAATCGCGTTCACCGTGATGCCGCGACTGCCCAGCTCTTTCGCCACCGATTTTGTAAAACCGATCAATCCGGCTTTGCTGGCCGCATAATTCGCCTGACCCGCGTTGCCCATTTGCCCGACCACGCTGGTGATATTGATAATGCGCCCGCCCGAACTCTTCAGCATCGGGCGAACTGCCGCTTTGGTGCACAAAAACGCGCCGGTCAAATTGGTTTCGAGTACTCGATTCCATTGTTCCAACTTCATGCGAATCAAAAGCGTGTCGTCGGTAATTCCGGCGTTGTTCACCAAGATGTCAATGCTACCAAACTCCGCGACCGCTTGCTTAAATGCGCTTTCAACCGCCGCGCCATCAGCCACATCAACCGACAGCGACAACGCGCGCCGTCCCAAAGCTTGAATTTCCTGTGCCAACTCGTCCGGCGCCGTGCGCGCAATCAGAACGCAGTCGGCACCATTTTGCGCCAACTTCAGCGCAATCGCGCGACCGATACCGCGCCGCGCTCCGGTAATAATTGCGACTTTGTTTTCCAGAATCATAAGGATGGATTAATCTTTGGTAACTTCTACAACTCGTACTCGCCTGTCAATAATGCCTTTTGCTTCAACGCCTCGCGCACGAAAGTTTTCAAGGCGCCAACTTTATAGAGCGGGACTTCATCAGGAACGTCGATATGAAACTCTTCCTCGCACCGCATAAACAACTCGACAACATCGAGAGACGCGCCTAAATCGTGAATAAAATCGGCGTCATCCGTAATTTTCTCGCGCGGCACACCAAGTTCTTGCGCGATCAATTGTTCGATTTTTTCATCAATCTTCATCGTGCTAATTTTCCGAAGATTGCGTCGTCACGCTTTTATCGATGCGCTTGATCAAACCCGCCAGAACTTTGCCCGAACCCAATTCGTGAAACTGCGTGGCGCCGTCGCCAATCATATTACGAACAATTTCCGTCCAACGCACCGGATTTGTCATTTGACGACTCAAGGCCGCACGCAACTCGTTCGCATCGGTTGTCGCCTGCGCCGTCGTATTTGGATAAACCGCGAAAGCTGCATCCTGAAATGGCGCATCCGCGATCAACTGCGCCATTTCATCGCCCGCGCTTTTCATCAAAGGCGAATGAAACGCGCCGCTGACGGGCAGACGAACTGCCATCTTTGCGCCATTATTTTTCGCTTCTCTCATCGCCGCTTCGACAGCGTTTTCTTCGCCGGAAACCACGATTTGTCCCGGCGAATTAAAGTTGGCGGCCACCACAATGCCGTTGGTTCGCGCGCTTTCGAGTACTCGATCCAAGTCGTCATCAGCCAGGCCGATAATCGCGGCCATCGTTCCCTGCGGCGCCTGCGACATCAATTCGGCGCGACGTTTAACCAGTTTCATCGCGGCTTGGAAACTCAACACTTTAGCCGCCACCAGCGCGGCATATTCGCCCAGCGAATGTCCCGCCGCCATCTCAGCCGACAAACCATTCTCGCGCGCTTCCAGCCACGCCGCCACGCCAACTGTTAAAAGCGCCGGTTGCGCGTGCAAAGTATTCGTCAGCGTTTCTTCGGGGCCATTGAAGCAAAGTTCCACTAAATCATAGCCCAAAATCTCATGCGCCTGAGCGAAAAGAGCGCGACACGATTCGCTGCTTTGGAACAGCGTATGTCCCATCCCAACTTTTTGGCTACCCTGACCAGGAAAAACAATCGCGTTCATATCGGAAATCGAGTACTCGAAAGGTTACTTCTTCGCCTTGATAATGTAATGGTACGGCCCGACATCGCGCAACTCGTCCACGGAAAATCCAGCGTTTTCGACCATCGTTTTAGCATCATCTGGCTCTAAACGTTGCGTGTTCGGCGGCCCGGGTTGCGATTCTTCGTCTGCCCAATTCCACTCGATCAAGGCCAGGGTTCCGCCGCTTTTGAGGACGCGAAAAACTTCGCCCAAATGTTTCTCAGGCTCCGCACATTCGTGCAAAACATTGGCGTGAAACACGGCATCGGCTTCGCCTTCATCCAACTCAAATTCGTTTTCGCGGCATGGCAACGTCAAAATTCTTTCCCAGTTTCCACGTTTGGCGCGCAAAATCTGCAACATCGCGGGCTGCATATCCAACGCGTAAACCATGCCGCGAGGCCGCACCGCGCGCTCCAATTCAAAAGTGAACCAACCCGTTCCGCAACCGATTTCCGCCACACGCGAACCTGCCGCAATGCCCGCCGCTTGGACAATCTCACGCGGATTGTTCCAATTCAAGCGTTCAGCGACATCCAAACGCGCCGCGTTTTGTGGATCAAACTTAGTCATTTCTGATGAATCTAAATTAACTGCCAAGAAACTGTGAATCGAGTACTCGAAACTCACAGTTTGTCATTCTGAGAGGTTGTATAGAAAGTTGTGGAATGGAGCCAAAAACGCTCGAAACTTGTAGTTTGTCATGCTGCGCGCAGCGAAGAATCTGATTGAGGTTAGATTCTTCGCTGCGCGCAGAATGACAAACTGCGAGTTCGATAACTTTTCCTAATTTCTGCACATTGTCAAAATGGCACACATAACTTGCAATTCTACGGGCGTCTTAGCGGTTCCTAAACTTTTCAATACCAGCGCAAAACGCAACTGCTCCACGCCAAGCCGCCGCCGAAACCGACCGTCACTACAACATCATCGCGCTTGATGTGACCTTGCTGGCGCGCTTCGGCGAGCGCAATTGGAATCGTCGCCGCGTCAGTGTTGCCGTATTTTTGCAAGTTGACGAAGACTTTTTCCATCGGCAAACCCAGGCGATGTGCAGCCGATTCAATAATGCGAATGTTCGCCTGATGCGGCACCAATAAATCGACATCTTCAGGGGGAACGCCGCTTTTTTCCAGTGCACGAACGGCGCTTTCGCCCATCACATGAACCGCGAATTTGTAAACCTCGCGCCCGTTCTGATAAATGCGACGATCTTGCGTTTGTTCGCCCAACGGCGTCGCTTTTTCGTAGTGCGGCGCGAAACGTTCGACCTTGAGCAGATCGGCGCCCGAACCATCGGAACCCATGTCCATGCCCAACAAACCGTAGCCTTGAGGCACGCGCCCGACCACAACCGCGCCCGCGCCATCTCCAAACAGCACGCACGTATTACGATCCGTCCAATCTGTAATGCGCGACAGCACATCGGCGCCAATCACCAGAACGTTGCGACACACGCCGTTCTGCACGAACTGCGCGCCCGTCGCCAGCGCATATGTAAAACCAGCGCACGCCGCCGATAAATCGAAGGCACCGCAACTGGCGCCCAGAGCGTATTGCACTTGCGACGCAGTCGATGGAAAAGGCGCGTCCGGCGTGCTTGTCGCCACGACAACCAGATCAATGTCGCCTGCCGTCAATTGCGCATCTTCCAGAGCGCGACGCGCGGCACGTTCGGCTAAAATCGCGGTCGTTTCATCCGGCGCGGCGATGTGGCGCTCGCCAATGCCAGTCCGTGAACGAATCCACTCATCGGTCGTGGCGACCAACTCGGCGACTTCGGCGTTTGTGAGTACTCGTTCGGGCAGGAACGCGCCCGCGCCAACGATGCCCGCCGCATAACGTGTTTGTTCTGGAAAAGAAGTCAAAGTTTTCGCTACTTTCAAAACCTGGAGATCACGCAAAAGTTCAGGCCGCAGAAGATAACGGCGGCTCTTCGTCTTCGCGCTCTTGCTGCGCGCTTTTGCGCTCCGTACTTTTCTGCTCTTCGCTTTGGCGCTCTTCATTGCTGCGCTCTTCGCTGCGCGACGTTGCAATTGTCGTTTGCTCGATGGTTTCCCGAATCGTCTGGACGACATTCGATTCGACGATTTGCTTGGCGATGCGAATTGCAGAGTGAATGGAGCGCGCATCGGCGCTGCCATGCGAAATAACACAAACGCCGTTGACGCCCAGCAAAAGCGCGCCGCCATACGCTGTATAATCGAGCTTGGCTTTCATGCCCTGCAACGAAGGCTGCAGCAACAACGCGCCCACTTTGGCTCGTCCCGAACTTAGCAGCGCATTTTTCAGTTCCGCCGAAAACATCTTCGCCAAGCCTTCGGCGACTTTCAAAACAACATTTCCGACGAAACCGTCACACACCATCACTTCGACCGTTCCCGCGCCCAGATCGCGCCCTTCGACGTTGCCATGAAACTCGTAATGCCCGATCTCCGCATTATCCCGAATCAGGCCGAACGCGGCTTTTGTCAATTCGTTGCCTTTGCCTTCTTCTTCACCAATGGAAAGCAATCCGACTTTGGGTAATTCGCCGTGTGCCAAGCAACCGCCGCTTCCGGGAATAATACCTTTGACAGTGCGCGCATAAGCGGCACCCATAATCGCAAATTCGGCCAACTGGCGCGGTTTGCAATCGACGTTCGCACCGGCATCCATCAAAACAATGGGATCTTGGGCGGTTGGAAAAACCGTCGCAATGCCGGGACGATCAATGCCTTTGATGCGCTTGAGAATAAACAGCGCGTGCGTTGAAGCCGCGCCCGTATTGCCTGCCGATAAAACCGCGTCCGCTTCACCGTTGGCATGAAGTTTCGTGGCGACGGCGAGCGAAGAATCAGTTTTCTTGCGCAACGCCTGCATCGGCGCTTCATCCATTTCGACGATCTGGCTGGCGTGACGAATCGTTACGCGCGACGACACATTTCCATGCGAAACATCGCGTGGCAAGCATGCGCGAATTGCGGCTTCGTCGCCGACCAGAATGACGTCGATGTCGAAGTCGCGTGCGGCCTGGCACGCGCCCTTGACAATTTCGCCGGGCGCGCGGTCGCCGCCCATCGCATCAATGGCGATTCGCATAAAGGAAAAGCGATGAGCGATGCGAACTGAAGATCGAGTACTCGATTGGAATACTCATCGCTCAGTCTCGTTCGCTCATCGCTTGATATTTACTCGGCGGGCGGCAATTGCGCGCCACGATTGCGGATCGTCAAAATCTGGCGACCATTGTAAACGCCACAAATGGTGCAAACGCGATGCGGCAAAATCGTCGCACTGCAAGACGGGCAGGTCGTTGTCGTCAGTTTCGCCGCTTTCCAGTTCGCGCGGCGAGTGCGCACGCGAGCGTGCGATTTACGTCTCTTCGGGAGTGCCATTTTGTTCCTTCTTGTTCCAGTTCTTCAGGGCCGCGAGACGCAAGTCTTCGCCCGTTTCCACATACTTTTCGGCTTCCGGCAAACCGGCGCAATCTTCACTGCACAGCGGCTTTATCGGCGATTGCAGCACAATCGCCTGGCGAATCAATTCCAAAACATCCAGCGAATGATCGTCAAAAAGGCTGGATATTTCTTCGTCCGCTTCTTCTTCGTCCATTTCGCCAGCCGCGTTAGGAATCAGCGCGCGAAAAAAACTCATCGGCGCGACCGCTTCCAATTCCAACTCCACAGGCTGCGCGAATTCCTTCAAACAGCGCGCGCACTGCATCGTGACCGAAGTTTGGGCGTTGCCACCGACAACGATGTTTTGACGCGCATTGGTCGCGCGCACGACACCAATCGTTGGTTCGACCAGATCGATGTCGTCCAGCGTGAGCGGCGCGAGATTGATCGCTCGTTCCACGGTTTTGCCCGGCGTGCGCAACACATCCGTCAAGTCCAGATACATCGTTTGCTTCGCCCGCCTTTAGCAATCGCTTTAGGCAACTGATTTGAACAGTTGCTTTTGCCGCAACCGCTTCACTTTCCCCAAACCAGAAACTCGCATTGAAAAAGTTGCCGAATTGGAATTTTAGAAGTCGGCGCGCCTTTTGTCAAGTTCCCAGCCTTTGCAAGACGTTTTGCAAGGCGCTTTGACGAACACAAAATCCGTCAATCGAGTACTCGATTCTCGTTTTTACGCACGAAAAAGTCCGGCTTCACCGCGAAGCCGGACTTTGAAAACAAAGGGCAATTAGTCGAGCGAATCGTTACCGTCGTGATGGCGCGAGCGATCCGAACCTGAAGTTTCGGGATAAATGTTGCCGCTGTTATAGCGGTTGCTATTATAGCCTTTGTTGTAGGTGTTGCTGTAGCTGTTGTTAGAACGGTTGTAATTATAACCGTTATTGTAGCTGTTGTTACGGTTGTAACCATTGTTGTTATCGTGGGGATAACCGTTGTAGCCACCGCCGTTGTAGCCACCGCCGTTGTAGCTACCACTGTTGTAAGCATAGCCATAGCTATTATCGTAACGGTTGTTATAGCCGTAATTGTTGTTGTACCCATCACGGCGATGGTGACGCCAGTAATCGTCGCGCGTTTCCTGGCCTTTCGAGTAAGCGTAGTAAGCGCCAGCGCCAGCGATAACGGCAGGAAGCGTTTTGCCTTGCGAACCCAAAATGATACCAGCAACGCCCAAGCCAATAGCAGCGTTGTCGTATTGTTCGCGGCTGGTAGCCTGCGCACTTGTCGCGGTCAAGCCGGAAAGGGCGATGACGCCGCCCGCCAACAATACCATGCCACGCATTTTTGTTTGAGTTTTCATCGTCTTGTCCTTTGGCCTCGCGCATTTTTGCAGTCATGTCTTGCCCGCGAGAGTGAGGTTGCAGACGAGTACTCGAAATGCGAGTTCACTCATTTATCTATCAAAAATAATGTGGTAATTCTCAGATACAAACCTGGAACGCGAGCAACGCGCTTCATTGAGCCGCCAGCAAAAACAAAAGCATCCACGAAAACATTTTTCGTGGATGCCAGAAGTTTCAGGAGTTTGGACAACGCGGCTGGTAGTTTGATGGCGTTTTAGTTTTTCAGTGAATCGCCTTCACCTTCTCCAAAGTCGACGCCTTCGAGCAATTTGACGAACTTGCTAATTTCTTCGGGCGACGATTCGGGCGCGACATCTTCCACGCGCGACGGCAATTCGCTGGTATCTTGCAATTGCTCGGCGCTCAATGGGTCTTCGCCAAGTTGCTCTTCGCTCAAGACTTCTTCGCGCTGAATGCCGGTTTTCTCGATGACCTGATCGCTGACCCAAATCTGACATTGCGTGCGCAAAGCGAGAGCAATTGCATCGGATGGGCGCGCGTCAATTTCCTGCACTTGCTCTTGCGCATCGTGCAACGTTTCCAAGTGCAAAGTCGCGTAATAAACCTGCTTTTCAAAATCGTTGACCGTGACTTTGACCAGGCGCACGTCCATTTCGCGCAAAATGTTGGCGATCAAGTCGTGCGTCATCGGGCGCGGCGGTTGCTGGCTGTCGAGTTCCATTTGAATCGACATCGCTTCGGCTGGCCCGATCCAAATCGGCACAAACGTGCGATGCTCCTCGTCGCACAGCAAAACCAACGGGTTGTTCTGCTGATCGATGCCAATCCCTTCCACCGTCATTTTCGTCATCATAACCGTTGCTCTCCTGCGCAGTTTTCTCGGACAAATCCAACTTTTATTTTACAATACCTGCAAAGGTCGACTTGCCAAAACGCCGCGCGTTCCGCCACCTTTGGGTTCGCTCATCGAGTACTCGAATTCCCTTTTCGTTCTGCGCGAATTTGGCCACTTCAACCAATCGTTCAAACCAGCAATTCTCGGGCGATTTCCAGCGCGCGCCCATCATGCCAAAGTTCCGCCATTTCATGGTTCGTCTTCTCGAAAGCGAAAACAGCGGTCGCCATCGCGCGCAATTGTTCCACTGCCAGGCGCGCGTCCTCATTGAACGGCGTTTGGTTGGTGCAAACGAAATAGAAGGGAATTTGTTCCGCTCGCGCCCAACGCGCCAAGTGCAAAGCGGCAAAGGGAAGTTCATCGGAAGCGCAGATTTTTATGGCGCGCGGATAAGAAACTGCGGCGAAGCGCTGCTGAAAATCGTCTTTTTGCGCGGCTTGATAACGTTCGAGAAAAATTGGACGTTCGCCGTGCGTTGGCAAAACGACGCGATAAGGCGTTTCAAAAGCCGTTGATGTCGATGGCGTTTTTACTGGTGCGTACAAAAGCGGCACGTTTTGGTTTTCGCGCAAAATTAAGAGCCCATTGGAATCGTCGCCGATGGGATTTCCCAGCAATGCGACGCGTTGTTGCGCGCTTTGCAGCAGTTGTGCGACGCGCCACATCAAGCCGCCAGTTGTACGCTCTTCGCGTTCAATGGCAAATCGAGTACTCGAATGTGCCTGGTTCAAAGCGGCATCGAGATGTAGAACGTAATCGACGCCGATGATGCCGTGCAACAAAACATCGAACGGCGTTTCGTGTGGCGACTCAACAAGCGCAGTTTCAGAAGGAACGTTCATAAATAAGGAGGCTGGAATTACGCGAGAAAATTGGCGCGACGATGAACGCGTTCGGAGGTTGCGCGTCGTTGATAAGACGTTAACGCTTCACTGTAAAAATAAAGCGCATCGTCATCTTGGAAAGCGGAGCGCGACGCTACAAAACTTGTCTTTTCTGGCCTTTCCGTAAATTGCGAGCGCCGCGTCAATCGGCTAACCTTTCTATATTATCTCGCGGAGTTTTTGTGAAACTTTTTTTTCGTCGTTCCAACGTCCTTCCGAAAAACGTTCTGCTTCCGAAACGCGTCGCTGTTTTGGGCACGCTGGCCGCTTTTTCGGCCCTGACAATGTTGCCGACGCGCGCTTTTTCGCGGCCTGCGATGAGGGCGCAAACCAGCAACGCGGGCGCAGGTTTATCGTTCGATATTACGGCGCGTTTGGTGGCGCTGCAACATGGACAGCCCAGCGATATGCCAGCGCAAACTTTTGATGCGCGCGTTTTTCTCAAGGGCAGCAATGCGCGCGTCGAAACCGAAGTGGGCGACCGTCCGGCAGTTTACCTGTTGACGCCGCCGTATCTCACCAAACTGCTGCCGAACGCCAAAGCGGGCGCGCGCTGGAAAGTTTCGCGCAAAGTCACTTTCCCGGGCGCGGGCGGCGCCGGATTGGGCAACGATTTGCAAACCTTGATGCGCGATCCTGGAGCCTTGCGCGCGGCTTTGCGACGCAGCGGCGCGCGCATGGCGGGAAATGCGACCTTGAACGGCACGCCGGTTGAAATTTACAACGCCGCGAATTTCATGGGAGGCGGACAAAAATTGACGGCATGGCTACGACGCAGCGATGCCTTGCCAGTGCGCGCGCAACTGATCAGCAAAACGCTTTCGAGTACTCTTTCGTGGAGCAATTACAGACGCGTCGCGCTACCGGATTCGCTGTTTCACGCGCCTGCCGGTTACAATGTTCGCAACTCGACGGGACAACCGTCCTTTTAATGGTTTTCGCTTTGAGCGATTTGGCTTGGAGCAATTTTCGGTTTTGTTTTCTCGATAGTCAGGGAGCGGCGCGCTCGTAAATTTTTCGCGTCCTCCGCAGGAGAAACGATGTCTCAACCTTTTTCAAATCGAAGTCAACGCGTGCGACCTCGCGCCATTGCGTTATCTTCCGCCGCGCTGTTAGGCGCCGCATGGAGCGTCGCCGCTTCCGCCGCGCCAGTCGCTACGATTTCGCCAATGGGCGCGACTTCGGTCAGCAACGCTGCGCCGACGAATACGGTGCGCAGTAGCGCTGCCATTTCCGATGCGCTTTCGAGTACTGGAAACGGCACGGCGATGTGGGCGACCTACAAAGGCGATGCGCAACGCACGGGCGCCGTCAATATGCCAGTACGTTTGCCGCTCAACTTGCAATGGCGCTACACCAGCGCCGCCGATCCGGGCGCGATTGTCGGTTCGCCGCTGGTTGTTGGCGAGCCAGGCGCGCGACGCGTGCTTTTCAACGCCGGTAAATTTTTGTATTGCCTGGACGCTGAGAGCGGCGAAGCTTTGTGGACATGGACGGCTGGAAGCGCCTTGCGCGCGCCTTTGAGTTTGGTGCCGGGCATGAATGGCGCGGTGCTAACGCAGTCCAACAAAGGAGTCGCGCAAGCGATTCTCATCAGCGATGGCACGCCTTTGTGGACATATCAGGCGGATTCGTCGTTGCGTGTGGCGCCGCTCGCACTGCGCACATCGCGTGGAGATCGCATCATTTTGGCGCCTTCGTCGGGCGTCTTGGTGGCATTGACACCACAAGGCGCGCTTGATCCGACATGGCACGTTACGCTGGGCGCTGGGGGCGCGGCTCCCGCGGCAGCTCCTGTCGCCAGCGCTAATGGCGATCGTATCTTCGTTCCGACCAACGATGGAACTGTTTACGCCGTTGATGTGCGTGGAGGGCGTGTCGCCTTCAGCACAACTTTGGATGCGGTTTCAACGACCTCGCCTGTTGTTGTTGGCAACACGATGGTGGCAACCGGCAGCAGCCTGATCGTTGCCGTGCGCGTCGATAATGGCTCAACGGTGTGGCGCGGTACGTCGGGTGACGAAATGTTCACGGCGCTGTCGGCGCAACCGGGAAATACACCCACGTCCGGCGTGATTTATGCGGGCACCAATCGTGGTTCGCTTATCGCTTACAGTGCGCGCGATGGCAAACAATTGTGGAAAGCAGCGGTTGGCAAGGCAGCGCTGTCAGGTTCGCCATTGGTTTTGCGCGGCGCGATTGTGGTTGGTTCGCGCGAAGGCGTGCTTTATGCCGTGAACAGCGCCAACGGCCAGATTTTATGGCGCTATCGCCTGGAAAGCGAGCGTCGAGTACTCGTTTCCGTGCGCGCCACTACAGGAGCTAACGGCGTGGCATCTACGTCGAGCAACCCGTATGCGGCAGGCGGCGCGGGCGGTGGTCGTTTCGGTGGTGGCTTCGGTGGTGGCATCAATCGCTCTGGCGGTGCTGTGCCGTCCGCCACGCCGATGACTTATGAAACGCGCACTTACGGCACGTCTTCGGCGCCCGCTGCGGTAGATGGCCAGATCTATGTTCCCGCCGACAACGCCGCGTTGTATGCGTTTTCGACAACAGCCTTCGATGCGTCGCCGCCGCTCATCAGCGATACCACGATCGTGATCCCCGATACCACCAACGAACCTTATCCAGTTCTCATCACACCAGGTTTCCCGGGCATCGCCAACAAAGGGCCGATTTCGCTGACGTTGCAGTTGGCGGACGCCGGTTCAGGAATCGACGCTTCGCATATCAGCGTCAGCTTCGATGGACAAACGCTGCCAGCTTCCGATGTTAAATATGATGCGGCGTCCGGCCTTTTGTCGCTGACGCTTTTCAAGCCCAAAGGCGACGTGCTGACGCTGAGCGACGGCACGCACACTGTTGCTGTGCGCATCGCTGATTACAACGGTAACACAGCGCAAACGACGACCTCGTTCCTCGTCAACAGCACCTTTGTTTCGCCGACCAAGCAAGTTGCGGGCAGCGCAAACACGGCGCAGTCGCCACAATCACCGCAATGGGGCGGAGGACGCGGCGGACGTGGTGGCGGTGGCGGTTGGAACCCGGGACAAGGAGCGCCTCCTTGGGCACAACGTCGCTATGGCGGCAACGGCGATGGTGGTGGCGGCGGTTAAGCCGAGTTTTAAACGATTTTACGTCTGATGATTTCTTCAAACGCTGCGTATTTTGCCTTCGGGCACTTGCGCAGCGTTTGTGTTTGCAGATATATTGCGTTTCCGTTCACAAAAATTCTCAAACAGATGTTACCATTCGTTCCTTGTCGCACTTCGAGTACTCGAAAACAAAGTGAGAAGCGACAAACGCCAGTTTTTGATTTTTTTTAGCCATGACTTTTGTGCCCGATGAAACTGCTCAAGTCGCGTTGCCGGAAAATACACGCGTCGAAACCATGCAAAGCGATGATCTGGAAATGTGGTTGCGCCTGGCGTTTGTCGCTTTGCCCGCAGGACGTTGCAACACGTCGCTTGAAGCATGGAAACATCCGCGCGAACTTTTAGAGGCAGCGAACCGCGGGCACGATGACGAACTGTTGAAGACGCCAGGCATCACGCCGACGACAATCGAACGCTTGCGCGAATCGAGTACTCGAAACTTGCAACCTGCGCTGGACGTGATGCAAAGTCACAGCATTCGCTTGATGCTGCGCAGCGACGAAGATTATCCCAAATCGCTGGAAGCGCTTGGAGACGACGCGCCGCCTTATATTTTCGTGCGCGGCGACATTTTGCCTGACGATGAAATTGCGGTCGGCATCGTCGGCACGCGTCACACGACCGATTACGGACGCGGTATCGCTCACGCTCTGGCGCGAGATTTAGCGGCGCGTGGCGTTACGGTGGTCTCAGGGTTGGCGCGCGGCATTGACACTGCGGCGCATAAAGGCGCGCTTGAAGGCGCAGGTCGCACGTTCGCGGTTTGCGGTTGCGGTTTGGATGTCGTTTATCCGCTGGAAAACAAAGCGTTGATGGAGCAGATCGTTCAAAATGGCGCGGCCTGGAGCGAATTCGCGCCGACGACACATCCTGAAGCGTGGCATTTTCCAGCGCGCAATCGCATCATTTCGGGATTGAGCGCGGGCATCATCGTGGTCGAAGCTGGAGAACGCAGTGGCGCCCTGATTACCGCCGATTTTGCGATGGAACAAGGGCGCGAAGTTTTCGCCGTGCCGGGCAACGTGCACAAAATTCAAAGCCGCGGCCCTCACGCTTTGATCAAACAAGGCGCGACTTTAGTTGAAAATGTTGACGATGTCTTGCAGGTTTTGAACAATCGCGCTGTTCCATTCGAGCGCCAAGCGAAAGCGGAAACCACGAAATCGAGTACTCGAAAACGCGCGAAGAGCGACGTAAAAACCGGTGCAAAATCGGCGGCGGTGCAACGTGTTACGCCGCGCGCCGACTTGACAGCGGGCGAAAATCGTGTTTATCTGGCGCTGAATGAAGAGCCGCGCCATCTCGACGAAATCGCGCAGGACGCAGAAATGGGAGCCGGCGAAGTGAACTCGACGTTGGTAATCATGGAACTTAAAGGTCACGTCCGCCGTTTACCGGGCGGAATGTTTGTGAAACAGGGATGAGGTGCAAGGGACGAGGCATGAGTTAAGTGGCGTTCGAGTACTCAAACGCTGAACATGGGCGCAGCAAGCTGACGCCCCTACGAACCCAACTCATTCCTCATCCCTTTTACCTCATCCCTTTGAAAAGTTATGGCTAAATCCTTAATCATCGTCGAGTCGCCGACCAAGAAGAAAACCTTGGAAGGCTTTTTAGGCCCCAATTATAAAGTCATGGGTTCCAAAGGTCACGTCCGCGACTTGCCCAAAAGCGGTCTGGCGGTCGATTTGGAACACGATTTCGAGCCGAAATATGAACTGTTGCCCGACCGCAAAAGCGTCGTCGACGAACTGCGCCGCGCCGCCAAAGACGTGGACATCGTGTATCTGGCGTCCGACCCCGACCGCGAAGGCGAAGCGATTGCGTGGCACATCCGCGAAGCGTTGCACCTGAAAAACGCGCGTCGCATCGAGTTCAACGAAATCACCAAAACCGCCGTGCAGCGCGCTCTGGAAAACCCGCGCGAAATCGACATGGATCGCGTCAATGCGCAACAAGCGCGTCGAGTACTTGATAGAATTATCGGTTATCAACTTTCGCCGCTGTTGTCGAAAAAGATCAGTCGCGGCTTGTCGGCGGGTCGAGTGCAATCGGTTGCGGTGCGCTTGATTTGCGAACGCGAGCGCGAAATCCAAGCGTTCAAAATCGAAGAGTACTGGAGCATCGAAGCGATTCTTTCCCCGCAAAACGAAGAATTTCCGTTTCCGGCGCGCTTGCTGACGCGCGCCAGCAAGAAAGTCGAAATCACCAACGAAGAGCAGGCAAACGAACTCGTCGAAGCATTAAATCCTGAATCGGATTTCAATAAGAGCGCGCTGTTGCCTTTCCGGTATATAGTTTCCAGCGTCAAAAGGCAGGAAAAGCGCCGTTTTCCAGGTGCGCCGTTTATTACTTCGACGTTGCAGCAGGAAGCCTCCAAGCAGTTGCGTTTCTCGGCCAAGAAAACGATGATGGTGGCGCAGGCGTTGTATGAAGGCATTGCGCTGGGCGACGGCTCGCCGGTCGGTCTCATCACGTATATGCGCACCGATTCGACGACGATTGCCAAAGAAGCGCAAGAAGCCGCGCGCGACTTGATTGCCAAGCGTTTCGGCCAGGATTTCGTGCCCGATGCGCCGCCCAAATACAAGAACAAAAAGAGCGCGCAGGAAGCGCACGAAGCAATTCGTCCGGCTTATGTGACGCACATTCCCGAAGATATTCAAAGGTTTTTGACGGACGAGCAGTTCAAATTGTATCGTTTGATTTGGCGTCGTTTTGTCGCTTCGCAAATGAAACCGGCGATTTTAGATGTCACGACGGTCGACATCGCGGCGGGCGAGTTTGGCTTGCGCGCGTCGGGAACTGTGGTCAAGTTCGCGGGATTTTTGAGCGTTTACGAAGACGCGCGAGACGAAGATGCGCCAGTTGTCGAGGCCGACGACGAAGACGCCGTGCGCAAATTGCCGAACCTGGAAGCGAATCGAGTACTCGATTTGCGCGATTTGCTGCCGCGCCAGCATTTCACGCAGCCGCCGCCGCGTTATACCGAAGCGACGTTGGTGAAGACATTGGAAGAAAACGGCATCGGTCGGCCTTCGACGTATGCGCAAACGCTTTCGACAGTTCAAGATCGCGGTTACGCCGAACTGGAGCAGCGACGATTCAAACCGACGGAGCTGGGCTTCATCGTCAACGACAAGTTGGTGCAACATTTTCCGAACGTGGTTGACGTGCATTTCACGGCGGGCGTCGAGGAAAAGCTGGATGAAGTCGAGGAAGGTAAGCAGCTTTGGACGAAGGTTTTGCACGAATGGTACGACCCGTTCAGCGAAGACGTGACGCGCGCCAAAACAGAAATGGAAAAAGTCGCGCCGGTTGAAACTGATTTCGATTGCCCGACTTGCGGCGCCAAGATGTTGAAGCGTCGCGGTCGTTTCGGCGAGTTTTTGGCGTGCTCCAATTATCCCGAATGCAAAACTTCGATGAACGTCAGCGCCGATGGTCAGCCGGAATCGAACGAGCCGGAAGTTTCGGAACATTCGTGTCCCAAAACCGGCCTGCCTTTGGTGCGCAAAAAAGGTCGCTTCGGCGAGTATTTCGAGTGCGTTGACAGCGAAGGCGTGAAGATTACCTATAAAGTCGGACTCAATGGCGAGCCGGTCGAGAAAGCGCCCGCGCCGCAAATCGAAGGACTTGACCCGAACGAAAAGCGGACTTGCGAAAAATGCGGCAAGCCGATGACGGTTCGCGCCAGTCGTCGCGGCGCGTTCTGGGGCTGCACCGGTTATCCCAAATGTCGCAATCTGGTTCCGATTGAAGGCGCCAAAGTCATTCTGCCCGAAGCGGAACTGACCGATTTTAAATGCCCGATTTGCGAAAAACCTTTGGCGAAACGCAGCGGTCGCTTCGGCCCGTTCCTTTCTTGCAGCGGTTATCCCGAATGCAAAACGATTGTGAAACTGGACAAACAGGGCGAGCCTATTTTCCCGACAGCGGAAGAAATCGAAGCCGCAAAGGAAGCAAAAGCCGCCAAAACGGCAACCGCAAAGACCGTGACCGCCAAAACCACGACAAAGAAAGTCGTCGCCAAAAAACCGGCGGCGAAGAAATCCGTGGCGAAAAAGGCGACTGCGAAATCGAGTACTCGAAAGACGACGAAAAAAGTCGCGGTGTAAAACATTGTAGGGGTGAGCCGGTGGCTCGCCCTTATTTTCATTCAAAGGAATCCAGCAACTTTTGACACACGTTTCTCATCCCGCAGTCTCCGCAAGCGCGCAACGTCGCAATTGGATTGGTCTCGCTCTGGCCGTTGCCGCCACGTTGCCGTGGCTTTTTCTGATATTTTTTGGGCCGCACGATGCGCAAGGCCATCTCGCGCAGGCGCCGTTGACGACTTCGCTGTGGTCGGGATTGGCGATTTTGGGCGCAGCGTTTTTGTTGTCGTGGGCGGCGGAAGTTGCGCAGTTGGATATGGCGCAGGCGCTCGCGCTGGTGATTCTGTCGCTGATCGCCATTTTGCCGGAATATTCAGTCGATATGGCGTTTGCGATTCAGGCGGGCAAAGGTTTGGCGGCCAGTCAGAATCCCGCGACTGCGAACTTGCCCGCCACCAAAGCGTTGCTCGAAAACGCGCATTACGCGGTCGCCAACATGACGGGCGCCAACCGCATTCTTATCGGCATGGCGTGGAGCGCGGTCGTTTTCATTTATTGCTGGCGCAAGCGCGTCAAGTCGGTTGAAATCGAGCCATCGCGCGCCATTGAAATCAAATATCTGTTATTGGCGACGCTTTATTCGTTCACGCTGCCGCTCAAAGCATTGCTCTTCAACGTCGGCATTCATCCGGTTGATGCGCTGGTGTTGGTGATGCTATTTGGCTTTTACACGCGCGCCGCATCGAAAACCGAACACGTCGAACCGAAGTTGGTTGGGCCACCAGCAGCGATGGCGACGTTGCCGCAAATGAACCGTCGCGCTTTATGCCTCGGATTGTTTGTGTTTTCGGCGTGGACGATTTACTTGGCGGCGCATCCTTTTGCCGAAGGCTTGGTCAAAGTCGGCGAAGGTTACAAAATCAACGAGTTTTTGCTGGTGCAATGGATCGCGCCGCTGGCGTCCGAGATGCCGGAATTCATCGTCGCCGGATTGTTCGCGTGGCGCGGTTTTCCAGCGCTTGGCATGGGAACTTTGATTTCGTCCAAAGTCAATCAATGGACGCTTTTAGTCGGGCTTTTGCCAATTGTTTACTCCTTCGCGTCGCGCCAATTTGTTGCGATGCCGTTGGATGAACAGCAATTAACCGAAGTGCTTTTGACATCGGCGCAATCATTGTTCGCCGTCTCCATTTTGATGAATTTCAGCATCACATTGGCGGAAGCGGGCGCGTTGCTCGGGTTGTTTTTAGCGCAATTCTTGACGCAGATGGTCATCGCTGTAACACATCCCGAAACGTCGTTGGCGGCAGCGGAACAAGCCAGAGTCTTGACGCAAACTTCGCAACTGGGTTTTTCCGCGCTTTACATCGGTCTGGCGTTGTTCTTGGTTTTCTCGTCGCGCGAAAAACGCGCTGGCTTGCGCTCTTTGTTCGCGCGCGCACCGCAAACTGCATAGCATTCAACGAACCCGCAGCGTGAGCGAGGGAGATAGTTTGAGAAATCTCCCTTGCTCACGCTTCGGGTTCGTTATTGAATTGAGTACTCGAATGACATTAACGCTCGGCGTCGTGCCCTATTTGAACGCGTTGCCGCTTTATCACACATTGCGCGAAGTTCCAGAAATTCGCATCGTGTCGGCTGTGCCGTCGATTTTGGCGCCGATGCTCGATAAAGGCGAATGCGATGTCGCTTTGATTCCGATTGTCGAGCATTTGCGCGGCGTTGGCGATGAAATTATTTCCAACAGCTGCATTGGTTGCACCGGCGATGTACGCAGCGTTTTGTTGTTTCATCGCGTGCCGATTGAACGCGTTCAAAGCGTCGCGCTCGATACCAGTTCGCGCACTTCAGTCGCGTTGACACAAGTGGTTTTGAACGATTTGTTCAGTCTTTCGCCGGTCTACAATCATGCGGCGCCCGATTTAGGAGCCATGTTGCGCGACAACGATGCCGCTCTTCTCATCGCCGATAACGCGCTTTTAGCGGCGCAAAACGTTCCCGACAACATTCGAGTACTCGATTTGGGCACGGCCTGGCAAAAACTGACGAGCTTATCATTTGTCTTTGCGGCTTGGGTTTCAGGGCGCGGTTTTCACGATACCGAAGTTGCGGCTTTGTTGGATGAAGCACGTATCGAAGGCGTTCAACAAAGTGATGAAATCGCGCGCTTGGCGGCGCAAACTTCGCCGGTTCCGCAAACGGTTATCGAAAGTTACTTCCGCGAAGCCATCGAATATGAAATGACAGCATCGCATCGTGCGGGTTTGAAGGAGTTTCGCGCGCGTTGCAAGAAGAATGGTTTGCTGAGTAGCCGTGCGATTTTGCAGTCGCCCGCCCCTGAAGGAGCGGGCTGAGGTAAAAGCCCCATGAATGGGGCTAAATGGCTTCATGAGAGGCCTCTTTAGCGGTCTTGCTGCTCTCAGCCCGCTCCTTCAGGGGCGGCGACGGCAAGTCCACACCGTTGATTATGAAACGTAAAAAGCTCCGCCTCGACTTTGAATTGAGGCGGAGCTTTTTTGTTCAGAGAAGCCAACTCAGGCGAACGATTGATCCAGTTGGGCGACTTGTTCGGGCGACAGTTCGACATCGCCGCCGTGCGCGCTGTCTTCAACGCTTTCCAGGCGACTGGCGCCCGGAATCGGAATAGCGCGCTCGTATTTGCTCAAGTGCCAGGCGAGGACAACGCGTTGCGGGCTGATGCCCAATTCCCGCGCGATTTGCCCCAGCGCGCCTTTTTCGCCGATGCCTTTGGCACCGCCCATGCCGCCCAGAGGACTCCAGGGCAAAAACGCCAATCCTAATTCGCGGCAATGTTCCAGAACGCCGTCCTGTTCGGGCGCGCGATGCGTCGGGCTGAACTGGTTTTGCACACTCGTAATCGGCACGATCTTCATGGCGATGTCAATTTGCTCGACGCTGACGTTGCTCAAGCCCGCGAACTGGATTTTTCCGGCATCCAGTGCTTCGCGCAAGACGCCAACCGAATCGGCAAACGGCGTTTTCGGGTCGGGGCGATGAAATTGATAAAGCGGGATCACGTCCACATTCAACGCTTTCAAACTGGCGTCGAGAGCTTCGCGTAAGTGCTCGGGACGGCCATCGGTCACCCAATCGCCGTTGGGACGAATGTGGCCGCCTTTGGTCGCCAGCACGACGCGCGACTTCAAATCAGCGGGAAGACGTCTAAAGGCTTGCGCGAACAAGCGTTCGTTGTGTCCGGTTTCGCTGTCGTTCAGGCAATAAGCGTCCGCCGTGTCCCACAGCGTCATGCCCAATTCCGCGGCGCGAACGAGTACTCGAACCGCGTCTTCCAGCGAAGGCCGGTCGCCCTTGACCGACATCGGCATTCCACCCAGACCAACCGCTCCCACTTGCGGGCCGTTCGGCCCCAACTGCCGCAACTTCATGCTGTTTGCCATCGTGTTCTCCAAAGAAAAGGATGCCGGCGATGTGGGCAATTTGAACGCCGCTTGCACCTCCTCATTGTGCGTTTAAGCCACGCTCTATGTGTCCCGAAAAGCCATTAGTTATTCCGGCGCAACGTGTCGTAGCACCGCAACTCGTCATTCTGAGCAAAGCGAAGAATCCCCTGAGGTTGAGCATAGAGTCAGGGGATTCTTCGCTTTGCTCAGAATGACAAACTTGCGCCATCCAGAATGACACGTTGCGGTGCGGTGACGAGTTGCAGTGCGGTGACGAGTTGCGGTGCTACGACACGTTGCGCCGGAATGACTAATGGCCTTTTGAGATCATTTTTTCTGTTATCGAGTACTCGATTCAGTTGTTACGGCGTGCCTCAAGCGTCGTTTGTCATAAAATGAAACGCATGTCTCTTTCCGCAACTGTTAAATCCATTCAAGACATTATGCGCCAGGATGCAGGCGTTGATGGCGATGCACAGCGCATTTCTCAACTGGCGTGGCTATTTTTTCTCAAAATCTTCGACGATCAGGAACAAGAACTCGAACTGTTGCGCGCCAGTTATCGATCGCCTTTGCCCGACCGTTTTCGCTGGCGCGCCTGGGCCGCCGATGCCGAAGGCGCGACTGGCGAAGAGTTGCTGAACTTTGTCAACAACGACTTATTCGAGACTTTGAAAAGCCTGCCGACTGCGCCCAACAATCCGCGCGGCGTGGTCGTGCGTGAAGTGTTCCGCGACGCTTACAACTACATGAAGTCGGGGACGTTGCTGCGGCAAGTCGTCAACAAAATCAACGAGATCGACTTCAATTCGAGCCGCGACCGCCATTTATTCGGCGACATCTACGAACAAATCCTGCGCGATTTGCAAAGCGCCGGAAACGCGGGCGAATATTACACGCCGCGCGCCGTGACGCAGTTCATGGTCGAGATGACGAACCCGAAACTGGGCGAACGAGTACTCGATCCGGCGTGCGGAACCGGCGGTTTTCTCACCGGCGCGATTGAACACATCCGACAACATTATGTTCGTACCGCCGACGATGAAGCAACGCTGCAAAGCCAGATTTTCGGCGTCGAAAAGAAGCCGTTGCCGCATCTGCTTTGCCTGACCAATATGTTGCTGCACGGCATCGAAGTGCCCAGTCAAATTCGTCACGATAATACCTTGACGCGGCCTTTGCGCGATTACGGTTCGAGCGACAAAGTCCATGTCGTGCTGACCAATCCGCCGTTTGGCGGGACAGAAGAACCCGGCATCGAAGCGAACTTTCCCGCGACGTATCGCACGCGCGAAACCGCCGATTTGTTTCTGGTCTTGCTGGTTCATTTGCTGCGCGACGGCGGGCGCGCCGCGATTGTCTTGCCCGACGGCACGCTGTTCGGCGAAGGCGTCAAGACGCGCATCAAGGAACACCTGCTGCGCGAGTGCAATCTGCACACGATCGTGCGACTTCCCAACGGCGTTTTCGCGCCTTATACCGGCATCAAAACCAACCTGCTGTTTCTGACCAAAGGCGAGCCGACGCGCGAAGTCTGGTATTACGAACATCGTTATCCCAAAGGCGTGAAATCGTATTCCAAAACCAAGCCAATTCGCTTGGACGAGTTCGCGCCGATCCGCGCATGGTGGCACAACCGCGAAGAAGGCGAGCAATCGTGGCGCGTCGATTTCGCCGAAGTTCACGCGCGCAATTTCAATCTGGATATTCCCAATCCGAACGCGCTGAGTTTGTCGAACCGCGACCCGCAGGAATTGCTCATTGAGTACTCGAACGCGTTGCAAAAAGCCACCGAACTGCGCGAAAATCTGCGAAAGGTTATTGAAAACGCATTGACATCAAGAGAGTAACGTTGCCTCGGGAGAGTAACGTTGCCTCGGGGGATGTTTCACTGCGTTCAACATGACGGAGTGCGCTTCTCTATCATTCTGAGCGAAGCGAAGAATCCCCCGCAACTTCCCGTCATGTTGAGCGCAGCGAAACATCCCCCAACTCTATGTTAAACCTCAGGGGATTATTCACTACGTTCAGAATGTCGGCATAGCGAGAATGACGGCGCGTGGAATGACACCAAAGTAAAACAATGACTTCACAACATTTCTGGGTTTACATCATGGGTGGCGCGGGCCAAACGATTTACATCGGCGTCACCAACGATCTGACTCGTCGCGTGTGGGAGCACAAAAGCCAAACGGTGAAAGGATTTACGCGAAAATATAATCTCGACAAATTGCTCTTTTATGTCGAGTTCAACAATCCAGCCGAAGCCATCGCTTACGAAAAGAAAACCAAAGGCTGGACTCGCGCCAAAAAAGACGCACTGATTGATGAGTTGAACCCGCAACGACGCGACCTGGCGGCAGAATGGTTTGCAAACAAAACGGAGTAAAGCAAATTTCCCGTCATTTCAATTTCTTGTCGTCTTGACCTACGCCGTCATTCTGAACGTAGTGAAGAATCCCCCAACTCTATGTTAAACCTCAGGGGATTCTTCACTACGTTCAGAATGACAGCAAAGCGCAGAACGACAGCAAAGCGCAGAACGACAGCAAAGCGCAGAATGACAGCAAATACACGCTGTCATGTTGAGCGCAGCGAAACATCCCCTTCAATTTTTCATGTCCGATTTACTACCATTCCTCCAACCCGACGTGTGGGAACAATTGCTGCGCGTCCCCAACGCCGTCGCCCGTTTGCGCGG
Organism: Abditibacteriaceae bacterium; assembly: GCA_965277285.1. Taxonomy (GTDB): domain Bacteria; phylum Armatimonadota; class Abditibacteriia; order Abditibacteriales; family Abditibacteriaceae; genus DASVUS01. Next base: position 2,733,243 of record OZ255721.1, read on the forward strand.
CTTGATTTTAGGTCTCGCCGTGCGCGGACAATTGGTGCCGCAAAACGCCGACGATGAACCCGCGCAACTTTTGGTCAAGCGCATCGCCGCGCAACGCGAGCAAATGGTGCGCGACAAGAAAATCCGTGCCACCGAAACGCTACCGCCAATCGAAGAAAGCGAAAAACCGTTTGCTTTGCCGCAAAGTTGGGAATGGGTTCGTTTGCGCGAAGTAACGCACGATCTTGGACAAATGCAGCCACAAGAACGATTCACTTACATTGATGTGACAAGCATTGACAAAGAGCACGGCGTAATTTCAAATGAAGTTCGAGTACTCGAAGCCGACGAAGCGCCATCTCGAGCACGCAAAATCGTCGCGCAGAACACAGTTATTTATTCGATGGTTCGTCCGTATTTGTTAAACATTGCCGTCATCAACCGCGAGTTTGAGCCGGAACCAATTGTCAGCACAGCTTTCGCAGTTCTTCATCCATTCAGCGGATTAGATTCACGTTTTCTATTTTTCTATACGCGAAGCCAACCATTCACAGATTTCGTTTCATCGAAAATGGTTGGCATGGCTTACCCAGCAATCAGCGACGGAGACTTGCGACCTGCGCCGATTCCTCTTCCACCACTGACAGAACAAAAGCGCATTGTGGCGAAAGTGGACGAGTTGATGGCATTGTGCGACGACTTGGAAGCGCAACTGAGACAAGCGCAGGAAACCGGAACGGCGTTGTGGCAAGCGATTGTGGCGAACGATGAATGATGAATATCGAGTACTCGAATACAGAAGCAACGTGTCATTCTGAGCGCAGCGAAGAATCCCCTGAGGTTTAGCATAGAGTTGGGGGATTCTTCGCTGCGCTCAGAATGACACGTTGCTTCTGTATTCGAGTACTCGATATTCATCATTCATCATTTGCTGTTCATGCGGCTTGCGGTTCGCTTTCCTGGTTCTCGTCGTCACGGTAGATTTCGTTTTCGAGTTCGCGCAAAGCCGCAAAATAGCCGTCGCGCCCGCCGAAATGTTTGACGATTTCCATCGGTGTTCCCAGGTTGAGCAATTTCAACACGCCCATATCCTCGATGTTTTCGATTCCGGCATCGGCGTATTTATCCAGCAGCGCATCGAGTACTCGTTTCGCGTCTTTGCCATAGCGTGCAAAGACATCGCGCTTTTTGACGTTGAGCGCGCGTTCGCGGCGCGTCAAAGCCGGACGATCAAACGCGACGTGACAGACCAGATCGAACGCATCGTAATCCACGCCGACTTCACTCGCCAACGCGTCGAGCAACAAGCCATGCTGCTGCATCTCGACCATCATCGCGTCTTTGCGATTCGCCTGACTCCAGCGCCGCAGAAACTCATCCAATGAACCGAACTCCTGGCGCGCGGCTTTGCGCGTGTAGTCGCGCAACGATTCCGTGATGAGCTTGCCGTCGCTGCCATAATATTGCACGCGTTCGGCAGCGACGCGCACTTCGACATCGCCCACGAAATACTTGCGCGGTCGGCCTTTGTCGTCAATGTCCCATGTAATATCGGGCGTTTCAACTTCGAGTACTCGATTGTCGTCGCCAAGATCATCGGGCGGCACAATTGGGTCATTTTCTCCTGCGACATAGATTTGCACCGGATCACCATCGAAATCGCGGTCGGCGAAACGGTTCGTGGCCTGCTTGAAATCCATAATGGTGAAGAACCATTTGCCGTGTTCTTCGTTGACGCGCGTGCCACGCCCGATAATCTGCTTGAACTCGGCTATGCTTTCGACGCGCCTGTCCAGCACGATGAGTTTGCAAGTTTGCGCGTCCACACCGGTCGTCATCAGGCGCGAAGTCGTGACCAGAACAGGATAGCGGCTTTCCAGCAAAATGAAGTTGTCCAGTTCAGCTTTGCCTTCAGGATTGTCGCCAGTGATGCGCATGACATAACGCCCGTCTTTCGCGTACTCGTCGGCGTTTTCATTGACCAGCGCCTGACGCATTCGCTCGGCGTGATTGATGTCTTCGCAAAAGATAATGCTTTTGGCAAAACGGTCGGTTTGCTTGAGAAACTCCGACACCTTGCGCGCGACAACCAAGGTGCGCTGTTCAAGTACTAAATTGCGGTCGAAGTCGCGCGCGTTGTAAATGCGGTCTTCGATTTCATGGCCGTAGCGATCCTTCTTGCCGCTTTCGGGACGCCAGCCCGACATATCGCGGTCAAGGTCAACGCGAACCACTTTATAAGGCGCTAAGAATCCGTCTTCAATGCCTTGCTTCAACGAATAGGTGTAAATTGGTTCGCCGAAATAGGCGCTGTTGGAAACTTCTTTGGTTTCGCGCGGCGTCGCCGTCAAGCCGATTTGCGTGGCAGCCGAAAAGTATTCGAGAATCTCGCGCCACGCGCTGTCTTCGGCTGCGCTGCCCCGGTGACATTCATCGACGACGATCAAATCGAAAAAATCGCGCGAGAACTGCCGGTAAATGTTCTGCGCGTCTTCGGTTCCCGTCACGGCTTGATAAAGCGCGAGATAAATTTCATACGACTTGTCAATTTGACGATTGGTGATTTTCGTCATCGCCGCGCCGAATGGCTTGAAGTCGTTGGTGCGCGTTTGATCGACCAAAATATTGCGGTCGGCCAAGAATAAAATGCGCTTCTTTTGCTTCGATTTCCACAATCGCCAAATAATCTGAAAGGCCGTGAAGGTTTTGCCGGTTCCGGTTGCCATGACGAGCAGCAAACGATTTTGTCCGGTTGCAACCGCTTCGGTCGTGCGATTGATGGCGATGTTTTGATAATAGCGCGAAGTTTTGCCGCTGCCGTCATCGTAATAATCCTGCGCGATGACCTGGCGCGTCATTTCATCCCAGCCTTTCCAAGCGCAGTAGCGATTCCATAATTCGTCGGGCGAGGGAAACTCGTTGAGCGCAATTTCGCGTTCCAAAACGCCATCGGTTTGCGTCAAATCGTGTTCGACAAAACCGTCGCCGTTGGAAGAATAAGCGAATGGCAAATCAAGCGTTCGTGCGTAATCCAATGCCTGTTGCATTCCATCGCCGACAAAGTGCTTGCCGTCTTTGGCTTCGACAACGGCGAGGGGAATGTTCGGCTTGAGATAAAGGATGTAATCGGCGCGTTTGGCCTCGCCGCGCGCCGCCAGTTGGCCGCGCACATGAATGCGCCCTTTGGTGAACGAAACTTCTTCGCGCAATTGCGTTTGCGTGTCCCAACCCGCACCAGCAATCGCGGGCGTGATGAACTTGGTGCAAATATCCCGTTCACTCAAGGCGTTTTTGTTCATGGTCGTATTCTCACTGACTCCATCATCACTGTGCCATGCGGAACGAGGTTAAGAATCCACAATATCCCATCGTTTTGAGCGCAGCGAAGAATCTTGTGCAGTAACCCGTCATGTTGAGCGCAGCGAAATATCCCCTTGGGTTCACATTGAATTAAAGGGGATGTTTCGCTGCGCTCAACATGACGAAGTTCCTTGCCGCTCCGCCCATTTACCGTTCTGCCTATCTGTCATTCTGAACGGAGCGAAGAATCCTCTGCAACTTCCCGCCATGTTGAGCGTAGCGAAACATCCCCAAAGTCCAACAGAGGCGTCAGGGGATTCTTCACTCCGTTCAGGATGACAGTTCAAAATGACACGAGTTGCAGTGACGTCAACAGCTTTAAGCCGCCAAAACTTCACTTTCCTCGCGCGTTCGAGTACTCGATTCGCTGCCGTCGTCATCCACCAACTTGACCGACACGATTTTGGAAACGCCCTGATCTTGCATCGTGACGCCGTATAAAACATCCGCCGCTTGCATCGTTCCGTTGTTGTGCGTGATGACGATGAACTGCGTTTTGTCGGTGAATTCGCGCAGCAGTTGAGAAAAACGTCCGACGTTGCTTTGATCCAACGGCGCATCGACTTCATCCAAAACCACAAACGGGCTGGGATGAACACGCAGCAACGCCAACATAAAACTCAACGCTGTCAAAGCGCGTTCGCCGCCTGAAAGCAGCGAAATATCCTGCGCGCCTTTGCCTGGCGGTTGCACGCGCAAATCGATGCCGGTTTCCAGAAGATTATCGGGGTCGGTCAGCGTCAGTTGCGTCGAGCCGCCATCGAAAACGCGCTGGAACAGTTCATCGAAAGCGACTTGCACACCTTTGAACGTCGCCATGAAACGTTCGCGCGTGCGGCCATCAATGTCGGCGATGATGTCTTCTAATTGCGCGCGCGACGTGTTCAAATCGTCGCACTGCGTAGTGAGAAAATCCAAGCGTTCTTTGACTTGCTCGTGCTGCTCAATCGCGCCAACGTTGACGTGTCCTAAACCGCCAACTTTTTCTTTCAAGACTTCGATTTCGTCGAGCGCGCTTTGCTTGCTTTCGATGTCATCGCGGTGCGGCAACGCCAGTTCAACACTCATCGAAAACTCTTCCTCGAAGCGACGTTCCAGGTCGGCGATTTCAGTTTCGGTCGAGGCGAGTTTCACTTCGGTGCGATGCAGTTCGTCTTCGGCTTCGTGCAACTTGGCGCGCGAAAGGCGCAATTGAGTACTCGTTTCCTGCACTTTCGCCAAACCACTTTGACGGTTTTCGCGCCATTGAATCAAGGCTTTTTCCAGTTCGTCGCGGCGCGTTTGCAACTGCGCCAGGTTGCTGATGTGTTCGGCTTCGCGCGAAATCAGCAATTGATCTTCGCCGGACGCGCGCGCAATCGTCGCTTGCTTGCTTCCGATTTGAGCCGTGAACTCGCGGATTTGGCGTTCGAGTTCGGCCACGGCGCGGCGCATGGCGCTTTGGCGTTCCTGCGTCGCGGAGTATTCGGCGCGCACGTCGGCTACGCCGTTCGCCACTTCGTCGCGCTCGCTTTGACGCTGCGCCACAATTTTTTGCGCAGACGCGACTTCAGCATCCAAAAGGCGCGCTTCATTGTCCAAACGCTTCGCTTCGCTTTCATGATCGTCCTGCGACGATTGGCGACTTTCGACTTTGTGTTTGATAGCCGCGATTTGCGATTGCGTCGCTTCCACGTTGGTTTTCACGCGTCGTGCTTCGCGTTCGCCGTGCTCGACTTCGCGCTCCTGACGCGCGATTTGCGAACGCACTTCGTTCGCGTTTTCCTGTCTGGCACGCAAGGCGTTTTGTGCGACTTCAATTCGTTCGCGCAAGGTTTGCAAGTCTTGGGTGCGGCTTTCGAGTACTCGATTGAGTTCTTCGCCGCGCGCTTCGAGTTCGTCCAATTCGCGTTTACGCGCTAAAAGTCCGCTGGATTTCGCTTTGCCTTGACCGCCGGTAATCGCGCCCGCTGGCAAAACCAATTCGCCGTCAATGGTAACCAAGCGCATTCCGCCGTCGCAGCGTTTGGCGAGATTAATTGCGGTTTCCAAATCGTCCACGATGATGAAACGACCAAGCAGGTATTCGACCGCTGGCTCGAAGAAATCGTCGCACGAAACTAAATCCGCCGCGATGCCGCGCACGCCACGTTCCTGCAAAAGTCGCTTCGTCTTTTCCGTCGTTTCGTTGATGCGCAGGTTGTTCAACGGCAAAAACGTGGCGCGTCCGGCCTGATTGGTTTTGAGGTAAGCAATCGCGGTTTTGGCGTCCGTGTCGTGTGCGCAAACCAAGTTGTTGATGTTGGCGGCGAGCGAAACTTCAATCGCCTGCTCGAGTTCTTTGGGAGCGCGCACGATGTCGGCGACCAGCGTATATTCGTCGGGAAGTTGGCCACGTTTGACGGCGCTCAAGACCGAACGCGCGCCGCCCTGCACACCTTCCAGGTTTTCTTCCAGTTCGCGCAACGTCTTTAAGCGGCTTTGACTTCCCGAACGTTCTTCGCGCGCCTTGGAAAGTTCGTCAGACGCTTTCGAGTACTCGATTTGCGCACTTTGAACGGTTTCGCGCGCGGCTCCAACTTCAATTTCTACGGCTTTGGCTTTGTCGCGCGACGTTTGCAATTCGTCGCGCGTGCGCGTTTGCATCTGCGTGACGTTGGCGTTTTCTTCGTTCAGCGACGACAAGAGTTTTTCTAAATCTTGCAAGCGGTTTTGCAAGGCTTGCGCTTCGGCGCGTCCACCGGCGGCAGCTTCGCGTTTTTGTTGACCAGCGCGCATCAGTTCAATGACGCGACTTTGCTTTTGTTGCAATTCGCGCGTCGCTTCACTTAATGCAGCAACGGCTGCGCCAAGTTTCGCTTCGGCATCGGCGGCGCCACTTGAAAGATTTCCCGAATCGCGCACGGCTTCGTCCAGTTCGCGTCTTTGCGTCGTCGCACTTTCCTGCGCGGCGTTGATTCTGGCGCGCAAAAGTCCGATTTCCTGAGCCTGAAACTCCTGCTGTTCGGTCAGGGCGCGACGGCGTTCGCGCGCGACAGCGATGGTGCCTTCAGTCGCTTTCAAGCGCGACACAACGTCCGTCGTTTCACTTTGCAAACTGTCCATTTGCGCTTCGAGTTCGCGCATCTGCGCTTCGAGAGTTCGTTCGGCGTTTTCCAGGTTTTCGATGCGATCCGTTTCAAAATGAACCGTGCGACTGGACAACGTTTTGGTTTCGTCCAAGGCGACTTTGCGCTTCTGTCGGACATCGTATTCACGCGCCAGAATCGCCAGTTGCAGTTCGCGTAAACGTCGTGCGTAATTGTCGTATTCGCGCGCGAGTTCGGCTTGTTGCGCGAGCGGCAAAAGCTGACTTTCGAGTTCGGTTGTAATATCGAGTACTCGAAGCAAATCGGTTTCGACGTGATCGAGTTTGCGCCGCGTTTCGCTTCGCCGCGCGCGATATTTCTGCACGCCCGCCGCGCCTTCGATGAGACCGCGACGATCTTCGGCTTTGGCGCTCAAGATCGAATCAATTTCGCTTTGCGAGATGATGGTATAAGCGTCAGGCCCAACGCCGGTATCGAGGAACAAATCGGTCACATCACGCAGACGCGATTTCGCTTTGTTGATGGAATATTCGCTTTCGCCATCGCGGAAAATGCGGCGCGTCACCTGAACTTCAGGAAAGTCGAGCGGCAAAGTTTTGTCGGCGTTGTCGAAAAACAGCGAGACTTCAGCCATTCCCATCAGCTTGCGGTCGGCGGCGCCGTTAAAAATCACATCGGTCGGCGCATGACCGCGCAACGCTTTGTGCGAGCGTTCGCCCAGCGCCCACAAAATGCCGTCCACGATGTTCGATTTACCGGAACCATTTGGTCCGACAATGGCGGTAATGCCTTGGCCAAATGTCAGAGAAGTATCGTCAGCGAAGGTTTTGAAACCGGACAGCGCGAGAGATTTGAGGTACATATTGCGAGGAAAATCGAGTACTCGAAAGCGTCTTGAAAGCGAATGTTGGCGCGACTTGGTGTAGGGAATTATAGTAGTAAGAATCAATTTGTGAAACTCATAGCAGGGAGGCTGACGCCCTCTTTCAATCGGTTACATGCACATTTGATTGGAAGAGGGCGTCAGCCCCGCTTTTCTCATTGGCGAAAGTCGTGCGCCATAGAAGAAAGGAAGTTCTATTTGAATGCAATGTGGTTGTAACAACTCTGCGCTAAAATAAACGTCATTCCGCTGCGAAACTTTGCTTTCGCCTTTGCCAAATCTCTCGCAGATTGCTCTTTCGAGATTTAGGCGTCGCACCTCTTTTTCATTTCCCCGCTGTTTCTCGCGCCGCATCGCCATGCTCGCTCGACTTGTTTTCTCGACAATCGAGTACTCGAACGCTTTGCGCCGCACTCCTCGATTCGTGACGCAAAAGGCGAATTCTCCTATTCGCAAGGGCGTCGCGCCTCGCTATTTCCTCCTGATCGTTTCCAATAGTTACGCCGACTTCGTTTGCCAAAACAACGCAAGTTTTCGCTATTTCTTCTGAAAAAGTTGCGTTCAAGTCGCGCCGTTTTTGCGAACGCCAGCTTGCGTAACCGTTTTTGCGGAGGTTTCTCATGTCGAATGACATTTTGCAGCAATTGGTTCAGGCGCACGATACGCAGCACTACAAAAGCCTGACGTGGGAAGGCGATTTCGCCGCTTACCTCGACTTGGTCAAACAAAACCCGTGGCTGGCGCAAACCGCCTATCAGCGACTTTACGGCATGATTTTGTCGTATGGCTTTGAAGAATACACGGAAAACCGCGAAACCATCACGCGCTACGGTTTCTTTTCCGATCCGTTCGACGATGGCCGCGACGCCATTTTCGGGCTGGACAAAACCTTGATGCACCTCGTCCAAATCTTCAAAAGCGCGGCACGCGGCTATGGCACTGAAAAACGCGTTTTGTTGTTGCACGGGCCGGTTGGTTCGTCCAAATCGACGATTGTGCGCTTGCTCAAAAAAGGCATGGAATCGTATTCCAAAACCGATGAAGGCGCGCTCTATTCGTTTTCGTGGAAGAACGACGATGGTTCTGTTTTGCCTTGCCCGATGAACGAAGAGCCTTTGCATCTGGTGCCGCAGGAATTGCGCGCGCAACTGGAAGAATTGCTCAACGAAGGCCGCGATGACGACAAATGGATTCGCATCCGCGGCGACTTGTGTCCGATGTGTCGCTTCATGTTCCGCGAAGAATTGAAAAAAGCGGGCGGCGAATGGCAACGAGTACTCGATAAAATCCTCGTGCGCCGCGTTGTATTGAGCGAACAAGATCGTGTCGGCATCGGCACGTTTCAGCCCAAGGACGAAAAAAACCAGGATTCGACCGAACTGACGGGCGATATCAACTATCGCAAAATCGCGGAATACGGTTCGGAATCTGACCCACGCGCCTTCAACTTCGATGGCGAGTTCAATATCGCCAACAGAGGTTTGGTCGAATTTGTCGAAGTTCTCAAACTCGATGTCGCCTTTTTGTACGACTTGCTGGGCGCGTCTCAAGAACACAAAATCAAGCCGAAGCGCTTTCCGCAAACCGACATCGACGAAGTGATTATCGGTCACACCAACTCGCCGGAATACAAAAAGCTGCAATCGAATGAGTTCATGGAAGCGTTGCGCGACCGCACGGTGAAAGTCGATGTGCCTTATAACATCAAGCTGAGCGACGAAATCCGCATTTACGAGCGCGATTACAACAGCAAAGAAGTCAAAGGCAAGCATATCGCGCCGCACACGCTGGAAATGGCGGCGATGTGGGCGGTTTTAACGAGATTGGAAGAACCCAAGAAAGCCGATTTGACGCTGCTGCAAAAGCTGAAACTTTACGACGGAAAAACGCTTCCCGGCTATACCGACGACAACATCCGCGAACTGAAAACCGAAGCTCCGCACGAAGGTTTGGAAGGCATTTCGCCGCGCTATGTGCAGGACAAAATCTCGAACGCTCTGGTCGCCGACGGCACGGGAACCAGCGTCAACCCGTTCATGGTGATGAACGAATTGGAAGGCGGTTTGACGCATCATTCGCTGATCAATTCGGAAGAAACCAAAAAGCGTTACCGCGAATTGCTGTCGATTGTCAAAGGCGAATACGACGACATCGTGAAAAGCGAAGTGCAACGCGCCATCGCCTCTGACGAAGCCGCCCTGAAGCGCCTGAGTTCCAACTACATCGACAACGTGAACGCTTACGTCTCGAAAGAGAAAGTGAAGAATCGCTTCACGGGCGCCGACGAACAACCCGACGAACGCTTGATGCGCTCGATTGAGGAGAAAATCGACATTCCCGAAAGCCGCAAAGACGACTTCCGCCGCGAGATTATGAACTACATCGGAAGCCTGGCTTTGCAAGGCAAAGTGTTCGCCTTTGATTCCAATCCGCGCCTGCACAAAGCCTTGGAACTGAAGCTGTTCGAGGATCAGAAAGATTCGATCAAGCTGACGAGTCTGGTTTCCAACGTGGTGGACAAGGACACGCAGGAGAAAATCGAGATCGTCAAAACGCGTTTGGTCAAAGAATTTGGCTACGACGACCAAAGCGCCAACGACGTGCTGCAATACGTCGCCAGCATCTTCGCACGCGGCGATTCATCGAAATAGTTACGCTAACTTCGTTCGCAAAAACGGCGCAAGCGAACGCCACTTTTCAAAAGAGTTGCGTTTAAGTCGCGTTGTTTTGGCGAACGAAGTTAGCGGAACCATACAAAGGGAAATTGTGAAGATTCGAGTACTCGAAACATCGCTTTACGTTGATGATTTGGACAAATCGGAAGCGTTTTACCGCGATTTATTCGGCTGGGAAACGCTGTTATCCGACGAGCGAATGCGCGCCTTGAACGTGAACGATACCAACGTGTTGCTGCTCTTCAAAAAAGGTGGCACAACCGACGGTGAAAGAGTTCCTGGCGGCTTCATTCCACCGCACGATGCGAGCGGCCAGATTCATTTGTGTTTTGCCATTGAACGCGAAGACTTGGACAAATGGAATCGAGTACTCGAATCGCATAATGTTGAAATCATCAGCACAGTTTTTCCACCGCGCGGCGGCACGAGCTTGTATTTCCGTGACGTGGACGGACATTTGATTGAGTTAGCGACGCCTGGCATTTGGGAGATTTATTGAATGTTTCGCTACTTCCGCGACCCACACAACTTTTCGACTTACACCACAGAGCCGCACAAATGCGAACTTTGCGGAGAGCAACGTCCTTGCTATGAAGGCCCGTTCTACGGCTTAGCTGACCTTGATTTTACTTGCGAGGAATGTATCGCTTCAGGTCGGTTGGCAGAAGACGATTTTCAAACCAATCAAACAGATGCTGAAACTCTTTTCAAGCAGTTGCGAATGTTGAACCCGAAACTCTGGACTGACGACCTCGAAAGAATGGCCGCAGAGCGAAGCGCAGAAGTGGAGCAAAGAACGCCTCATCTCGTGACGTGGCAGGATATGCAATGGCCAGCGCACTGCGGCGATTATTGTTGTTTCATCAAAGGTGCGGGCATCGCTGATTTTGGGAAATTGGCACCAGACGGCAACGCACAGGCTTTCTTCCAATCGCACCTTTACGGGCGCGACAAAGAAACAGATTTAGATTTCCTATGGAAGGCTGTCCGCGAAGATTCGCCGCAAAACAACAAGGAATCGTACTGGACAGAAACCTATTTATTTCAGTGCTTGCACTGCGGCGAATACGTAATCCGCTGGGATTGCAATTGATGGAGTAATCGAATGGCACAACGCATTGAAGGTGATAGCGCGCGGTTTCGTAACATCGTGCGCGGCAAAATCAAGGAGCAACTCAAAGGCTACATCTCCAATGGCGAGATGATTGGCAAGAAAGGGCGCGATCTCGTCTCGATTCCCCTCCCGCAAATCTCGCTGCCGCAGTTTCGCTACGGGCAAAAGCAAACCGGCGGCGTTGGTGAAGGCGAAGGCGATGTCGGCGACCCGATGAATGGCAAACCCGGCAACGGTCAGGGCGCCGGACACCAAGCAGGAACGCACATTTTGGAAGTCGATGTTTCGCTGGAAGAGTTGGCGGCTTTGATGGGCGAAGAACTGGAACTGCCTAACATCGAGCCGCGCGGACAAAAAAACATTTCGCAGCAAGCCGATAAATATACCGGCATTTCCACCGTCGGGCCGAACTCGCTGCGCCATTTCAAACGCACTTACAAACAAGCGTTGCGGCGTCAGGTTCTCTCCGGCGAATACAACGCGCTCGACCCCAAAATTGTGCCCGTGCGCGAAGATACGCGTTATCGGACGTGGAATCCGGTTTTGCTGCCCGAAGCGAACGCCGTGATTCTTTACGCGATGGACGTTTCGGGTTCGATGGGCGATGAGCAAAAAGAAACCGTGCGCATTACTTCTTTCTGGATCGATACATGGCTGCAATCGCAATATAAAAACGTCAGTCGCTGTTATGTAATTCACGATACGCAGGCGCGCGAAGTCGATGAACACACGTTTTATCACACGCGCGAAAGCGGCGGGACGAAGATTAGTAGCGCGTATCGAGTACTCGATTCGATAATCGACGAGCGGTTTTCGCCCAACGATTGGAACATCTACGTTTTTCATTTTTCCGATGGCGACAATTGGGACGACGACAATCGTTCGTGCGCCGAATTGTTGTCGCAAACCTTGCTGCCCAAAGTCAATCAGTTTTGCTACGGCCAAGTCGCCAGCTATTGGGGTTCGGGCAAGTTCCTGTCGGAATTGTTCGACAAGTTTGAAGACGACGACAAAGTTGTCACCTCCGAAATCGCCGCACGCGAAGATATTTTGAAAGCGATCAAAAGTTTTCTGGGGAAAGGTCGATGAACTTCTTTACACGCAACGCAAAACAAACGTTGGAGGAATGGGGGACGAAGTCCGTTCGTTTTTACCGAACATTGGGATTCTTCAATCAATATAACGCTTTGAGCGATGAGGATTTATCTGATCAACTGCTGTCTTTGCACGGGTTGGAATGGGGCGAGAACATTGATCCGAAAGATGAACTGGCCGACCTGCAATTTCTAAAATGGGATGAGGAACGTGTTTGGTGGCAAGACACCGAAGCTGATGTTTGCGGCGAAAACAAAGTTTACGTTCAGACTTTGCTGGAGTGGGGACACATCTCGCGCGGTGCATTCAAACCCACGAACATTGAAGAAACTTGGCAAAGCGAAGAAGGCCCGATTGCAGTCGCCTTTTCTCTGGACAACACGCAACACTCTATTCGACCAAGTTATCAAGACGATTACATTGATTTGTCTGTAGTTCCGCAAATCAACAATCTGATTGCTGATTCAAACTTGCGCTTTGAAATCCATACGATCTTCGATCAAACGGCTTTCATTGTTATGTTAACGCCAGAAGAAAAGCGGCTTATCGAAAGAGAACGAAAACTAAATTTTGTGCAACATTGAGTACTCGAAGAGGAGGTCAAAGCCATGATTACCCAATCGCAAATTCACCAACTTCAAGCCGACATCGAAAGTCATGCGCGTGCGATGGGTTTCGACTTTTTTCCGGTCGTTTATGAAATGCTCGATTATCGGCAGATAAGCGAAGTCGCGGCGTATGGCGGCTTTCCCTCGCGCTATCCGCACTGGAGTTTCGGCATGGAGTACGACCGATTGACCAAAGGCTACGGCTATGGTTTGCAGAAGATCTACGAAATGGTCGTCAACACGGATCCGGTTTACGCTTACTTGCTCGATTCCAACCAGTTGGTCGACCAGAAACTCGTTATCGCGCACGTTTGCGGGCACGCGCATTTTTTCAAGCACAACTATATGTTCGCGCCAACCAATCGCAAAATGATGGACGAAATGGCGAATCACGGCGCGCGCGTTCGCAAATACATGCAAAAGTTCGGCGTCGAAACCGTCGAGAACTTCATCGACTGTTGCCTGACGATTGAAGATTTGATTGACCTTCACGCGCCGTTCATCAAGCGCACAGCCGACGAATCGAGTACTCGAATTGAGGAAGAATCGAGCGCAGACGACTTGTCGTTCTCGTCCAGCGGCTACATGAACCGCTACATCAATCCGCCGGAAGTGCTGGCTAAAGAACGTCAGCGTCGCCGCGAATTGTTGGATCAAGAGCAACGCTTTCCGCCGGAGCCACAAAAAGATGTTTTGCAATTTCTGCTGAATTACGCGCCGCTTTCGTCGTGGCAAAGCGATATTTTGTCGATGATCCGCGAGGAAGCGTATTATTTCGCGCCGCAGGGACAAACCAAGATCATGAACGAAGGTTGCGCGTGTTGGGCGCACACGCGCTTGATGACGCAGCACATTTTGCAGCCCGACGAAGTGATTGATTACGCCGATCATCACAGCGGAACGGTCGCGGCGCAACCTGGGCGCATGAATCCGTATCGCCTGGGTTTGGCCTTGTTAAATGACATCCAACGGCGCTGGGACATGGGACAATTCGGGCGCGATTGGGAAAATTGCGACGACTTGAAAGCGCGTCGCAATTGGAATACGAACGCAATGTTGGGCAAAGAAAAAGTCTTTGAAGTATGGCAGCATTTTAACGACATCACCTTTATCGACGAATTTTTGACGCCCGAATTCGTCGCCGAATATTTGTTCTTCGGCTACGCATGGGACGACGATGTGGAGGCTTACACCGTCGCCACGCGCGACTTTCAAAAGATCAAAGAAAAGCTGCTATTCGGCCTGACCAATCACGGGCGACCGTTTATTTACGTGCAGGACGGCAACTTCCGCAATAGAGGCGAATTGTTGCTCAGTCATCGGCACGAAGGCATGGATTTGAAAGAAGACGAAGCACAGGACGTTTTGCGCAACATCCACACGATCTGGAACCGTCCGGTTCACATCGAAATACAACGTGATGGCGAAACAATTTTGTTGAGCTATCCCGAAGAAAATTAACCCAGAGGACGCGAATCGGAAAGAGGAGTGTGAAAGGCGCTACGTACGGGCGAGGCATGCCTCGCCCGTACATCTCATTCCTTTTCTCACCTTCGCGGTGGAATCAAATGGAGGTGAAACCATGTCCATCGGCACAAAATTGACGCAGGCGATACAAAAAGAAGCCGCCATGAAACGGCCTTTGCCACTCGAAGCGAGCGCGCAAGACGGAAATGTGAGCGCCACGACCAAATTGAACGATCACGACCGCTTGGGAAATCTGGCCGAAAACGTTCGCGTGCAAACGTCCGCGCCCGCGAGTTCGAGTACTCGAAGCAAGGCTGAAACGTTTGCCAACCGCGCGACGTATTTGCCCGAACGCTTGGGGTTTGTCGAAACTGATGCTGGAGGCAGCACGGTTTTGCGCTCGACGCCCGAAACGATGCGCGGCAAAAACAGCGAATACTTCGAGGCGAAAATTGGTGACAACGCGGTTTTACTCGAACGTTTCAAGCCAAAAACGTCCGGCGGTGGGCGCGACAATGTGCCGTTTTACGTCACGGACGACACGATTGGGCGCATCGCCGATGATGCGGCGCACGCGCTGCAAACGCCCATCAAGAAAACAAATGTGAAGAAAACGTCCTGACAACATTGAACTGAGTTACGAAGGCATTCGGTTTGCCGCAGAAAGTTGAGAAATCTACTTCTCCAACTTTCTCTATGAATTCTTCGCTTCCCTCCAACGACGACGCTTTGCTTCAACTCGCGCGTGCCTTGCGCAATACAGATTACACATTCACAACCGTCACGCCAGCGACGCACGAACGCGTCAACAATCGGCCTGAAAATAAGACGGCAAATGATCTTCGTGGCGTCTTCGGCTGGAGCCGACCTTTTCATCCCGAAGTTTTACCGCCGCACCTTTGGCAATTGATGCAGGCGGCCAATGTCGCAGTTCCCGATAGCGAAAGTTGGCGTAGCGCGGTGCGATTTTCAACTTTGGACGATCAATTGTTCGTTCATTCGTCTTTTCCCACAACGCAAGCTGACGCGGTTTTTTTTGGCCCCGATACGTATCGCTACGCGACTGCTCTGCAACAGCATTTTGCGCTTTGTCCGCAAAACGTTCATCGCGCAGTCGACATCGGATGTGGTTCGGGCGTTGGCGCGATTGCAACGGCGTTGCAGTTTCCCAACGCGGACGTTTTCGCGGTTGACATCAACGATCTGGCGTTGCGCTACACACGCCTCAATGCGCTGCTTTCGAGTACTCGAAACGCTCACGCGCAGCACAGCAATTTATTGAACGATGTAGATGGCGAGTTCGATTTGATGGTCGCCAATCCGCCGTACCTGGTGGACGCATCTGAACGCGCCTATCGTCACGGTGGCGGGCCATTGGGCGCTGGTTTATCGCTTCAAATCGTGCAGGCCGCAATCGAACGCTTGTCGGGCGGCGGAACGCTGCTGCTTTACACCGGCGTGGCGATGATGAATGGCGAAGATCCATTTCGCGCCGCTGTCAGCGATTTGATTGCGGACGCGAAAGTTTCGTGGTCTTATCGAGAAACTGACCCAGATGTCTTTGGAGAAGAATTGGAAAGCGGCGTTTACACGCAAACTGACCGCATCGCCGCTGTGGTTTTGACGCTGACGAAAACGGCTTAACTAACCAGAATCCCAAGCGTAAGCGCGGGGCTGAACTCACAATTTTATCAGCCCCGCGCTTACGCTTGGGATTCTATTACAGCAACAAGCCATTGAACAATCGTATCGCTTTCAGACCGGGCGCGCTGTGATGATTGGCCGGAGAAATGAGAGAAATCAAAGTCGCCATCATTTCCGCAGCACTATCAGAATTAGCCAATTGTCGTTCCAGTTCACGGTTTTCCGCATCGAAATCGCTGGCGTCGTTTTCATCGTTGGCAGCCTGCAGAGAATCGAGTACTCGTTGCTTGGTTTCGGACGAAAATGGTGTTGAGAAAGGTCGCACGTTTTCGACATCGCCCGCGATCCAGTCGAAGATAACTTGTTGTTCGTAAGGCGAAAAGACGCCGAACATTTTGGCTTTGTCGCTTTGAATCATCTTCCAGAAACGACTGTTACGCGGGTCTTGATGACGCTTAAACCAACCCGCTTTTTCCATTTCAGAAATAAACCGCGAGGTTTCTTCGGGACGCGAAAGCCAATCGTTGACACTTCGTCCCGCAATTTGCCGGTAATCTGAGTGCGCGTATTGCCCCACAACAGCTTTGCGCGCGAAAATGGCGCACAGTTCACCTTCCAAATCGAACTCTTCGATCACCGATTGAGTACTCGAACCCAGCAAATTGAGATTGTAGCCGTTGCGCACGCGGCGCATCCATTCTTCGCTGTCGCCGACGCGCGGCATCGAACTATAAATCGCATCAACTGCTTTGCGCGCGTGGCCGCTGTCCGCGTTATCGACCGTGATATGCAGCGTGAAATAATATGGATCAATGCCCAACTCTTTCAGTTCGTAAGCCGTAATGAGCAAGTGCAAAGGCAACTGTTCATAGCCCAGATTGAAACCGATGACTTCGGGCAGAAACTTGTCGGCATTATACGCCAGAGCAAGTTGAATCGCGCCTTGCACGAAATGCTCGTCGCTCAAATCGTCCCAGTTCTCGCAACCTTGCGATGCCAGCAATTTGCGATACAAAACGACATGATTTTTCGATGGCTGACCTTCGCCCAATTCTTCCAGATAAGTTTGAATTAGCGACAGAAAACGCGCATCCTGCCAGCGCGAAAGCAAGCCGTAAAGCCACGCGCCATCGACCAGCTTGGTCGGCGCGACGCCACGCAGAAAATATAAAGCGTGCGCTTTGTTGCGAAAATAGCGGCGCGGTTTTCCTGCCTGACGTTCATCCAAATACGCGCGATAAAGTTTTCCGACTTCTTCGACGCTCGCGTTCATCCACGCAACCAAGTCGTCCGTTTTGTCGGGCAAATCGGAATCGAGATGCGCTGCCTTCACCAATTGGTGATGCAGGAAATCGGCGGCCTTGCCGGTTTCGCGCGCTGAAGCCGGGCCGTGGAACAAATCAAAATAAATCTCGCGCGCCGGTTGCGAGCGAAGTTCTCGCAAGGTATTTGGTCGAGACGGCTCAATCATAAACTCTTCTCTCCAATAACGGGGAAAAGCAGGACGCACACAAAACACAAAGGCTGCCATAAATATCGCGCCTTGCGTTCGTTTTAGACATTGGCAAGCTGGTGATAGCGACCAAGCAAAAAACACCATTTTATGCGACAATCGAGTACTCGAATCCACGAAAAGGACAAGCCATGAATCTGCTACAGCTTTTGGAAGAACTTTTGCCGCGCATCTGCGATTGGGCACAAAGCCAGGAAGACTTCATCTCCAAAAACGGCGTGCCGCTTTCCATTGAGGAAACGCAAATCGCGGCAAAAATCGGCGTTCAATTTCCGGAGCGCGTGCGCTTATTGAAAGTCGCCAAAGTGCCGATACCTGAAGACGAAACCTTGCGCGCGGCAGCGGAACAAGCCGGTTTGGTTTCTCCTCACACAGCGGGAATGGCGTTGCGCTACGGCATTTTCATCCGCGACGACGTTTGGCAGCACAGAAGGCACATCGTGGCTCACGAACTGACGCACACGGCGCAATATGAACGTTTGGGCGGCTTTGCACCGTTTCTCACGCAGTATTTGGGCGAATGTTTAACCGTCGGTTACAGCAACTCGCCTTTGGAGCGCGAAGCAATTGAAGCCGCCCAGCGATTAGATTCGCTTGCTGACGCCCGCCCTTGAAAGAGCGGTCTGAGGGTGCAAGCACCATAAATGGCGCTCAGGTTTTCATTCGTGGTTGTGACAGGCAGCGCCCTTCAGGGTGCTTGTGCCCTCAGCCCGCTCTTTCAAGGGCGGCGGCAATCGGTAGCAGCCTGGAGTTCGTCCGATATACAGCGAAAGGCGCACGTTTTGGTTAAGAACGTGCGCCTTTTCGAGTACTCGAAGCGAGTTTTATTCGGCGAAAACGACATCGACTTTGCGCGGAATGACACCGATTTGGAAGCCGCGATCCAGGAACAGTTGCACGGCGCGGCGCCCATCTTCGCCATAATCGAGCGTTCGCGCGTTGACATACATTCCGACAAACTGATCGGCCAAACCGCGCTTGGTTTCCAATCCGCGCGCATATTCCATCGCGTAATCGAGCGCTTCTTCACGGTGACTTAACGAGTACTCGATGCTTTGGCGCAACAAGTGCGAAACGGTGCGCGCCAGTTCAGGATCAAGGTCGCGGCGAATCGCGTTGCCACCCAAAGGCAAGGGCAAACCGCCCGTTTCCTGCGCCCACCAAACCGCCAAGTTGACGACTTCGTGCAAACCTTCGTCGCCAAAAGTCAGTTGACCTTCGTGAATCAAAAGTCCGGCTTCCGCTTCACCATTGACAACAGCGGGAAGGATTTCGTCGAACGGCATCGCAACGGTTTTGATGTCGGGCGAGAACAATTTCAAAGTCAGATAAGCCGAAGTCATTTCGCCTGGAATTGCAACAGTCTTGGTTTTGATTTCATTAGTCGAAAACGGCTCGCGCGCGACGATCATCGGGCCATAAGGGTTTTCGACTTGGCCTTCGCCCATCGAAGCGCCGTGCGGCAAAAGCGCGTATTTATCGGCGAGATACGCGTAAGCGTGCGTCGAAATCGCGGTCACTTCGTAAATGCCGCTTTGCGCCGCGCGATTGAGCGTTTCGATGTCTTTCAAGACGTGAACGAACTCGATGCCCTGCGTATCAATTTTGTGGCGCGACAATGCGTAGTGCATAAACGCGTCATCCGAATCCGGCGAATGTGCGACTGTAATTTTAGTCATGGTAATTTATTTTCCGACAGACTTAGTTCGAGTTGCTCTCACGAAGTTTGTCGCGTCGTTGCTTTTCTTCCTCGACTTTTGGCCTCCAAATATCATAAGTCCAATCGCCCATGTCCACCTCTTCGTGGTACGGAGATTTTGTAATTTCTTTTTTTGGTACCGCAGTAATCAGAAGTTCCAAGGCTTCCTCAATCGAATTACCCGGGCAATAACCACTACCATCGCCGACTTCATAGATACGTCCTAAATCGTCTACCAGCAACCTCAGGGTGTAACGAACAGGGTCGATGTTACCGATGGGATAAACGCGATGTCCCAACTGCTGGCCCCAAACATAGTCATAAACGTAATTGTAAGGCGCGTATTCAGGAAGGCTTGTAAAGTGCTTATGCAGAGGATCGAAGTCAAAGTCCATGCGTGGCAAACGATGACCAGGCTTAACCTCCACTAAGCCTTCCGCTCCACCTTGATTAATACGCAAATCGCCGAATTCGCGCAGAATAGAAGCTGCCGCATCAAACAGCTCGAACTCATAGCGCGTGCGAAAGGTTTCCGTGATGAAATTGAAACGCGCGTTGTCTAAGCGACGGCCAGGAAACCAGCCGTTCTCGCGCAGAACTTGTTCAACAAAAGGAGAAAAACGTGCCATTTGAAACTTCGCCAATCGAGTACTCGATTACTTTGTGTTCGCCATTTCCTGCAACACCTTGAACAAGACTTGCGTGCCTTCTTCGCCCCAGCCGCGACTTTGCGCGATGCGCCACAAGTTGCGCGCCAAATCGGTTCCGAAAATCGGCGCACCTAACGCATCGGCGGCTTCAGCAATGAGACGATTATCTTTCTGCTGCGTGTCCACCATAAAGGCCGGTGCGAAATCGCCGCGCGCGATTTTCGGTGCCAAGTTCTGCATCGCCCAACTGGACGCCGCACCTGCGCCGACGACTTGAATAATCGTTTCCAATTCGACACCCATTTTCTGTCCTAAAACGAGAGCTTCGCAAACGCCCAGCAAGTTCATCACGCCGCAAATCTGGTTGCACAACTTCACGCTTTGTCCGCTGCCAATCGCGCCGCAATATGTCACGGTTTTGCCCAACGTTTGGAAAATTGGTTTGGCTTCCTCAAAGTCGTTCGGGTCGCCGCCAACCATAATCGACAAACTCGCGTTTTGCGCACCAACTTCGCCGCCAGTGACGGGCGCATCAAGATAACGCGCGCCTTTTTCGCTTGCGCGCCGTGCCAAATCGCGCGTCAATTCGGGCGAAATCGTGCTCATGTCGATGCACAAAACGCCCTTTCGAGTACTCGATGTGTCGCTCAACGCGCCATTTTCGCCGAACAAAACAGTTTCAACGTCCGGCCCATCGGTCACCATCGTGATGATGATTTCGGCGTCTTGCGCGGCTTCTCGCGGCGTATCGAAGGCTTGCGCGCCCGCTTCGACAATGCTTTGTGTTTTGCTTCGCGTGCGATTGTAGCAGCGCACGACATGTCCAGCGCGCTGCAGATGAGCCGCCATTGGCGCTCCCATAATTCCGGTTCCCAACCAGGCAATAGTCATAAAAAATTACCGCAGAGAAGAGCAATGTAGGGACGTCAGCTTGCTGCGCCCGCACTTTCCGCATCCACATTTGCTGCCCCTGCACCTCTACGCCCGCATTTTCTATTCTTGAACACAACATCCGCCGTTCGAGTACTCGAATGCCGCATACAAACGCCGAACTCGGGCGCAGCAAGCTGACGCCCCTACATTGCTCTTCTCTGTGTGCTCCGCGTCCTCTGCGGTTCAAAAATCAGGTTGTCACAATGGCATCGTTGCCTTGTGCGGAAACAGTCCAATTGGTCAAAGACGTTTTCGCTGGGCCATTCAAGACTTTGCCGCTGTCATCGAAATTGGAGCCGTGACATGGGCAATGAAACTGCGTTTTCTGCCAGGCGACGACGCAACCGGCGTGCGGACATTTGGCCGAAAGCGCGTGCAACTGTCCTTTGGTATGCAATAAAATGCCCGCGCTGCCGCCATCGGGAAGCGTAAAAACCATCGTTTGTCCGTCTTGCAAATTCGCGCCGCCAGGAACCGAAAACATTTTCCCCGTGATCGCTTTGGCGAGAACAGCTTCAGTCGCGGCGCCGCTGGTTCCTGTACTCGATTCGTTGCCTAACGTGCCGCAGCCGCTCAATGCAACAATCGAAAGCGCGGCGCCAACAGTGAGAAACTCGCGGCGCGACAGATTTTTATCGTTGTTGTCGCGCGCATTTTCTTCGTGATATTTGAGGTTTGGCATCGTTAAAGGAAAGGTTTCAGCCGCCATAATGCCAGGGCGTGTCGCTCATGCGCAACGGTTCTTCGTCGCTTTCAACGCCTGCTTCAATGACTTCGCCGACAACAACCGAATGATCGCCGATGTCGAGGATTTCGTGGACACGGCACTCGAACCAGGCGGCGCAATGGGCTAAAATCGGCGCGCCAGTCTGTGCGAATTGCAATTGATACTCATCCAATTTATCGGTTGTTCCATTGCGGTCGGGTTTAAGAAAATGTTTGGCAACGTCCTGTTGGCTGCGACCCAAAACCGAAACGGCGAAAACGCGTCCTTGGCGCAGCATCGCATTGGAGCCGCTGTCGCGTCGCACGCCAAGCATCACCAAAGGCGGTGCGAATGAGCATTGCGACAACCAATCGGCGGTGAAAGCGTTCAAGTTTTCGTCCTGACGCACGCCGACGACGTAAAGTCCGTACGAAATTTTACGCAGCGCGATTTTTTTGGCGGCTTCGTTCATGGAGTGCGGAACCTTTTGCAGAAGAAACAGGTCGTAGCGAGAAAGATGATGCGAGTGTTTCCGCAAACGCGCGCGCTGTCAAGCGTTTTGTTGTGGGATGAGCTTTGCAAAACGCGCGAGAAACCGACTTCGAAATGTTATAATTGTGATGGACAAAAAAGCATCGAACGCAGCAAAACAACAACAAGAAAGCAGCTTGCGTCGTGGAGAAAGACTGATGAGTACTCGAAATAGCGGAGACGGCGAACGTGAAGGTTATCGCCTGCACGAGCGTCGAAAAAACAACCTGGCGCCGATAGCAATCGTCGCGGGCGCCGGATTATTGTGCATCGCGGGCTGGAAAGTCATCGCGCGCCGTAACATTGGAAGCGCAACGACAACGCCGGTGCGCGCCGAAACGGTTTCGCTTCCCGCTCGTGCAGCACGCCCAACCGCGACGCCGCAAATCTACGCGGCGCGCGACATTGCCAATTGGGCTAAAGGGAAGCGCATTACGAATGTTCCGGTCGCGCCAGGCAACAAAGTTTTCGCTTTGACTTTCGATGACGGTCCGTGGCCAGTTTACACGCGCAAGATTTTGCAGATTTTGAAAGACAACGATGTTAAAGCGACGTTTTTCATGGTCGGTCACGAAGTGCGAGCGCGTCCCGATGTCGCACGCGCGGTGCGTGATGCTGGTCACGCAGTTGGCAACCATTCCTGGGATCATCCTTCTCGCCCGAAAGATCCGGTCATGCAAGTGATGCGCACCGATGCGGAAATCAAGAAAGAATTGGGTTTCCGCCCGACGATGTTTCGTCCGCCGTATGGCATTATGAAGAACGGCATGGCTGCGCAAGCCGCCAAATTGCACGACCCGATTTTGTTATGGAGCGCCGATAGCGCCGACTGGAAGCGTCCCGGCGCCGATCATATCGTGCAAATGATCGTCGGCCAAGCGCGTCCTGGCGGCATTTCGCTGATGCACGACGGCGGTGGCGACCGCAGTCAGGATGTCGAAGCCTTGCCGATTATCATTTCCGAACTGCGCGCCAAAGGTTATCGCTTTGTCACGATTCCCGAACTGCTGAAACTGCGTGACGCCAACGCCGCTGCGCAGGAAGACGCCAGAAAAGCCGCGCGCCGCAAAAGAAAACATTGATCGACTTTCGAGTACTCGAAGCCCAGCGAACCCAAAGCGTCAGCGAGGGCGACAAACGGGGCAGAAGGATGAGGAATAAAGTTTCAAGTGCTCAATCTTCATCCCTTATGCTTCATCCTTTCCCATCTCCCTCGCTGACGCTTTGGGTTCGCTGATTGAACTTGCATTTATTGGCTATGAAACATCTTTTTCGCCGCGCCGGACGATTCGCTTCGTCCGGCGCTTTCCTTTTTGTTGGAACGTTTTTCGTCTCGCTTCTTGTGGCGCCTTCTCAAGTCGCGCAGGCGCAAACGACGATTGCTGCGGCTCCAACGTCTGCAACATTGCAAAGCGACCGTCGCGTTCTTGATACGAGCGGTAACTTCGTTTTGTCGTTGACGGATTCGCCATTTAATTCTGCGCGTTTTCGCATCGGGCTTTTTCGCGCAGGACAAACGGCGAAGTTAGCTGAGGAACGCCGCGATTTCACAGTTCAAAACGGCGCTTTGAGTACTCAGATTCATCTTGAAGCGCCGCCTGGCGATTACGAACTGCGCGTTCTCAGCGATGACCAAAACCGCGCGCCGCTTTCTTCGCCCGCGCTTGTCACCGTTCCAGGCATTCGCCGCGAACCTGGCTGGTGGCTTTTCAACGGGCAGCCTTTCGTCACCGCAAGCGATGCAAATACGAACATTTCTGCGCCGAACGCGCCGCTTTTTATTGCGGGTTTGAAGCGTGATTTTGGCAAGAAACCAAAGCCGATTTCGCGCAACCTTGCCGCGAACACGTTGCTCCAATATCGAGTACTCGAACTGCCACCATTAAGCGAAATTAGCGCGCCCAATTACGATTCCACCGCCTTGCGTTTGAAAGTTATTGGTCAAATCAACGATGCGCGAAATAGCGGACAGCGCAACCTAACAGGTTTTGAATTGCCGCTCGGCGTCACAAATCCGAACCTTGTCAACTCGGACGCGAAAATTGTGGTCGGTCGCTTGCGCCAGATTTTGAACGAAGTCGCGCCAGATGCAGCTTTAATTATCTCAACAGATTCAAGCGAAGCCTTGTTTCGCCTGCGTAACCTCGAAACTTACGTGCCGTTGTGCGACGCTGCTGTTTTGATAACTAACAGCGAAGATGCTCACGATCTGTGGGCTATCAAGGCATTGCGGCGCGTCGCCGAAGAACAACCCAATTACGATTTGCCGATTTTTGTTCGCACTTTGCAAAGCAAAGAAACCGGATACGCTTACAACGCGTTGAGCGATTCACACGCTCTCGATTTATGGATGAGCGGCGCGACTGGCTTTATCGAGTACTCGAATGACGCACCAATCGCATGGAAAGCGATCGCTCAACGCAATGCGGCGCTCTTCGTCGGCTCCGTTACGTTGGAAGATATTGGCGTTTTGGCGATACCAGAATGGAATCGGGAAACTAATGTCAGCGATGGCGATATGTTCAAAGGCAACGCCGTGCTTTTGTATCGAACCTTGCGCGATGCCGGTCGCATTCCGCAAACGTCGCGCTTGCCCGACTTGACGCAAAAAGAAAGCGAGCGCAAAACTGAATCGCTGATGGTTGCGTTGGGTCAACGCGTCAGCAACGAGACGATTGAACGCTTGCGCGCGGCAGCCAAAGCGGGCAATCGCGTTTACATTGAAGGCGCGCCGATGCAGGACGAAAACAGCAAAGAAACGGGTTGGCGTTTGGGTTCCTTAGTCGGCGGTGACATTGCGAAAGGTGATGTCAGTGCGTCGAATTCGTTGTCTTCGATGACTTTGCAAGATGGCTGGATGTTTGGCACCGAGCGCGGCACGAAGATTCCGGTCTCTGCCGCCTTTCGCGTCATGCTAAATAACGGCAGCGTCGCGCCGCGAACCAAAGACCAGAAAGGTTTGGATATTCTGCTCAAGCCGCGCGTCGCTGCGGTTTTAGACGATGGTTCGCCAGCTTTGATTATCAATCCTGTAGGCAAAGGCGAAGTCATCTGGATGCCGTTTGCGCTGCAAGGCAACGCCGCGCAACGCCGCGAATGGTATCAGGCGGTTTCCAATTACATCGAACCGTCGCTCGTCACTTTGCGCGCGAAAGACGCTTCCTCAAGCGCTTCCACAAACGCCGCCAACGTTCACCTCGCACTGCGCCGTTCGACTGGTGGAACGTTGTTGCTGGGCTTGTTCAACGATTCCGCTGAAACCGTAAATCTAAGTGCGACAGTTGAAACCTTCGCTGGCGTCGCACTCGATTTGCGCAGCGAACGCGAACTGCCTTTGACAACGCGCGGCAACGAATCGACCGTGAACGTCTCGATTTCTGCCAACAGTTGGAGCGCAATCGCCTTCGCCGTCGACCGCAAAACTCTCGATACAGAACGCGATACGTTTACTGGCAAAGTTCGCCTGAAATAACGAATCGAGTACTCGATGTTGAGCAAACGCAAAAGCACGATTCCTCTTCTGGAATCGTGCTTTTTCTTGTTATGTGGTGGTTGATAAATGAGAAGCTACAGCGAACCCGAAGCATGAGCGAGGGAGAGATAGCGAGAAAGTATCTCCCTCGCTTACGCTTCGGCTTCGTTAAGAACGTCCGCGCAATTTCGACAAGAGCGAACCGTGTGGCAAAGGCGTTGGCGCGCCGTTCGATTGTGCTGGTGCTGCAACAGTTGGCGCAGTCGGTGCATTTTGCGCGCTTTGTGGCGTCAAAACTTGCGTTTGCAGATTGGGCGCGGGACGCGGCGCTGGCGGTGTGGGATACTGGCGCGCGGCGGGCGACGGAATCATCGTGTTAGTCGGCGCCAAACTCGGCGTGGCCGTCGCGGGTGTCATGTTGCGCGGCGGCGTGGAAGGATCAGGCAAATACGAGGCGGCGCGGCGCGCGAGATCGTTCGCGTTGTTTTTCAAGTGGCCTTTCACATCGTGGCCATAACGCTCCCACAACGTTTTCATCAGCCACACAGCGGCCATCAATTGCCATGTTCCAATGACAGGCAAGTCGATGTGCTTGCCTTTTCCGGGAATGCGAATCGGCGGAACTGGGCCGCCGCGACCCGTGCGGCGCCAAGCCAGATGAACGACGAGTGACATCAAATAACGTAAAAACGTGGACATTTCAGGTGCTCCTTGGTTCAAACTGACGGCTTTTCGGGAACAGCGCGCACAAGACGCGTGCCATGAAAAAGCGTTGCAGTTTTTCGGTGGAGATGAACCGCTAAGACACTAAGAATAACTGCAGTGTGGTCGTTCTGAGAATTCGTTTTCAAAGTAGAAAACAACGATGGAATTAGCAGTTTGTCGTTCTGAGCGAGATGAAGAATCTGATTGTAGTTAGATTCTTCGACTTCACTCAGAGCGTGTATAGGAAAGGCCAGAAAACAACAAAAACACTAAAAAGTGATACTTTGTCATTCTGAGCGGAGCGAAGAATCTAACATTACGCCAGATTCTTCGCTCCGCTCAGAATGACACAGCTGTGGGTTTCCAGTACTCGATTCGCTTTTTGACTTGTCTGAATATTAACAGTTTGACTTTTTTCAAATCATCACGCGTTCTCGGGTGCGACGGGCAAGTGCAAGCCGATGTCGTCATCGAAGAGGCCGCGCGCAATTCCGTCGTCGAAGGCGTAAAAAATCGTGCCAAAGTTACTATTCTGCGTACTCAAATCGTCACGAAAAGCGTTGTTAGCGTTCGGGCCGTTAAAGTTGGTCGCGTTCAAAGAAACTGTCGCGCTTTTGTCCGTCCAATCGGCAACGGTGCCCACAACAGTTCCGCTCGCATGAACAATCGCGCTCTGATTTTCGCAAATGGCGCCGCTGAATTTCAAACTGTAATTGTTGCGGCGAAAACGATAAGCCGCGATTTGTTCGCTGCGCGAAATGGTTCCATCGCGGTCGGCATCGACGTTGTTGCGCACCGTCGCGTCATACCAATCGTTGGGAATCACGATCCAACTGCCTTCCTGCGCATAAACGAAAGCGCGCACGTCCAGCGTTTGCGCCGGAGCCAAACTCTCAATTTGATGCTGCGCGTTCAAGCCGACGTTTTCCAATTTCAAGCGCGACACGTTGTAATACGGAATGCGCCCGCCATTGCCGCTGTAAGACGTGCTGTCGAAATAATCCGTGAGGCGATAAACACCATCGACAATTTTGTTATTGAATCGCAACGCAACAGAATTGGAGCCGTTGCGCGCGCCATCGAGTACTCGACTGTCGAGCAGAAAACTTTGTGGCACCAGCGGGCTTCCCGCATAATTGACATAGAAACTCTGGTCGCTCGTCGCCACATCTTCGGTTTCGTCGGCGGAAGACGCATCCGGCAAAACCGCGCCATGAATCGGGTTAAAACCAAATTGCCCGACGCGCTCATAATTGCCGCGCGTGTTGTCCCAAATATCGCTGCGCAAGCCGCTGGCCGTTTCGTTGGAATAAACGCCGTTCAAGGTCGAGACAACCGAAGTCGCCATTGGAATGTCATAAAGTCCCAGCGTTTTCAGGTTTGGGCGCCACGGCCACAGTCCAGTTGAAGTCGCATCAGCGCGATTTCCTACGCTGGCCATAAAATAAAACGGTGGCATTTGCAGGTTTCCAATTGTGTTCGGATTTTCACCATAATGATTGAAGAGCAACTGAGTACTCGAATCGGCGTAGCGCCAGGAAGGAGACGCACGATTGCGCAAAACGCCGTTGAAGGTGTAAACCGGCAGAGTCGGCCCGGCCAGCCAGTTGAGGTGATAATTGACGGCGCGCGTTCCCGCCGGCATCGGACGCATGACGCTCCAAAAATCGAGCGCGAAAGCGGCACCCATCACCACGAGATTTTTGTCCGGCGTGCGAATCAAACTGGTTTGCGCGTTCGCCGCCAACTTATGCGACAGCAGCGCCATCGTTGGCGCGCTCAACCCGTCCAAATACGGCACACGAACCGCCGCGCGACGCTCCGCACTGTGGCGCAAGGCAATGCGCACTTCGCTCGATGAACCCGACGGCAAATTGAAACGCCGTTGCAACGCCTGACCAAAACGATCCAGGCGATTGTAGCGCGTAT
Organism: Abditibacteriaceae bacterium; assembly: GCA_965277285.1. GTDB lineage: Bacteria > Armatimonadota > Abditibacteriia > Abditibacteriales > Abditibacteriaceae > DASVUS01. The sequence goes on from OZ255721.1 coordinate 2,761,274, forward strand.
AAGGTTCGCCGCTGTTCAAAGGATCGCTTTTGGCGCGCACCGGACGTAACGCCGGTTGACTGCTGCGCACCGGCGTTGAAGCCAGCAAATTCAAGCGATTGTTGAAAGTGTCCACCGAAGCAACGCAAACTTCTTGCGCATTGCTGCTGTTGTTGTCGAGAGTCACCCAATCGCCCGCTTGAAAGGCGCTCGCGTCGTAAACATTGATCGAATAAACCGGCGCGTTTGTCGAGGCTGTAATCGCCGTCCGCAACAGCGTTTGGTCATCGGTTCTTTCGAGTACTCGCGTCGGGTTCAAAACGACGTTGCGCTTCGCCAGCAGCAAAACTTTCTTGTCGCTCGCGCTTAGCGAACCTTCGATATAAATGTTATTGAACGACACTACGGTGAGAGAATGCGGCGGATTGTTCGCCTGACCACGAATGCGAATATTGCCTTCCGCGCAAATGACGCCATTCTTCGGCCACGCGAAAGTCTGCCGGTAAACGCCGCCCGAACTCGGATGTCCCAGCAAATTGCCATTCGCATCGCGCCAACCTTTATGCGCCGCCGCGCCCAAGTTGTAAGTCGCCGTATCATCGCGCGAATCGAGCGTAATCGAAATCGTGTTGTCGGTGTTCAACTCAATCAAAGCGCCGCGTGCGCGAAACTCGTCTGGCCCGATCCAGCCGCGCAAATGTTGCTCTTCCAGCGAACGATTGGCCAACGTTCGACTCGATGGTGTTCCCAACCGCAAATAAGTCAGCGTCGAAGATGTCGCGTGACTTGTCCACATTCGGCGCAGTTCGTCCTGCGTCATTTCACGCAAAAGAGTTCCGCCGCCAACGCGTTCGCGGTCACGCAAATTGTTAATATAAATGCCTTCGCCGTAGCCGTAAAGCGAGGCGCTTGAGGGAGCGAGCGGCGACAAAGGTCGAGAACTTTGCGTTAGGCGACGATAGCGATTTTGCGCGCCGCCCGCTTCAATATCTGGCGGCGTGAAATGCCCGACCTGGCGCGTCGACGATGGCACCTCCGCCAGACGATTCCAGCCGTCATCGACCAACTGCGATTTCTCATCGGCGTTCATTCCCGCCCAGACGCCTGGAAAATTGAGGTCATTGCTCGGTACAACCGTAGCATTATTTAACGTGCGCGCCGTTCCGCCATTCGAGTACTCACCAGCGACTGTAAGCGTCGGGACAGCAGCGGGAACCGTTGGAAAAGGCATCAACTGCACGCCACCGGACGCGCGAATGGTAGCCACGCTCGTTCCGCTCGTCGCATTTTGCGGCGCACGCAAATTCAAAGCGCGCACATCGCCGAAAAGCAATAAGCCGCCATTCGCGCGCACGCCGCCCGAAGTGCCACCTCCAAGAGAAGCCAAATCGAAAATAACATTTTCACGCGCCGTTTCAAAGGTTCCGTTGCCGTTGAAATCGAGCCACGGCGCCGTTCCAATCGCGCCTGCCATTTCCACGCGCTCGCCGATTTGTGGCGCGGGCGTGACGGTTGCCGCCAATTTCAAGGTTCGAGTACTCGATGTGTAACTTTCGACAACGGCGCCGCGCAAACCGCGATTCGACAACGGATCGCCAATCAGGACATAAACATTGCCGCTCGCAGGGAAATTGCCGCGCCCTTTTTCCAGCGTCAAATTCAAGCCGTTAATGCGCGCAATTTGCCCGAACGGAACCGTCGCGTTTGCAAAATCCCAGTTGGTGATGGTGCGCAAGGCGCTTGTCAGAGGGTGATGGTTTTGGCCACGCACATAAACCACGCGCTTGTCCCACGCTGCGAGTTCATTCGGCGAACGACCAATAATCGTGAAACGTAAGTCGCCGGTGCGCGCGTTGTCGCGGTTGTCCGAAGCGTTGGGCACAACTTTTTCGGCTTTGACCAGAAACGGCAACGCATCGCCGCGTTGTTGCGAACGCGGATCAGGATAGCGCACAAAACCATCGGAATGATAATTGGCGTCGTTTTCATCAACGCCGCTGGTGCGCCAACCGTTCGATTTGTCAAATTCGTCGTAATAGAACGTGAAACTGGCGTCTTCGGGTTGCGGCGGCGGATTCTCGTTCTTCGGTCGCCAGGCCAAACCTTCGCTTTGCATCTTGAAATAAACGAAACGAACGCCCGCATCGGCGGCCAATCGCGCTTCGTTTTCGGATGACGAACGCGCCGTTTGATTGAGATTCGCTGCGACAATCGTCACGAACGTGGCGCCTAAAACAGCGACGAAGATCATCAATAAAACCGAAATCAGCAACGCCTGACCACGACGCCGCGCGGATTTGTGCGACAAGTTGGAAACCAAAGCGGAGAAAATCAAAATCGAATTCCTTTTCAAGTGTTCGATTTATAATATCAGGATTGAAGTTAGGATTTCAAGCAAAAAGCGCGGCTCGCTCTAAAAAAGCAAGCCGCGCTCTGGTTTTATGCGCTTCGAGTACTCGATTTAGCGAATGTTCGGACAATCAATGCTTTGCACGAGAGTGAACTTTTGGAAGTTCACGTTACTATTCGCGCTTTGATTGATGTTGTTTCCGCCATCACCGGAAACCTGACGATTGAAGTTCGTCAAAGTCAAACTCACCGTGACCTGATTGATTTTGCCGTCGCCGTTGGTATCGGCGCAAGTGAACGTTGTGTTGGGAACAAGGCTATAGTTGGACGGAAGTGCTGTCGGCGTCGGCCAAGTCGCGTTTGGCGTGACCAGAGCAACGTTGCGCGGTGTCGCAATAATATGACTACTGGGAACAAGACCACCAGTCGTTGCATCTTGGCAAATGTTTTCAGAAGCATTTGGAATAACGGTGCTCAAATCAAACTCACCTACCGCATTCTGTGTGAGCCACTTCAAACCCCGTGTCGTTCCTGAGGAGTAACGCGTTGTCGAAGTATCAGCATTTGGATCGGTGCCAATCTGAAAAATTGTTCCATCGGCGTTTCTGTAAGGATACTGCGCACGAATTAGCACGACTGGATTGTTATATGGATCGTAAGGATGAGTCGAGTCAAAACGCCGCGCATAGTATGTCACAATGTATTTCGCGGGTGTAATCGGATATTTCACGGCACCGCTGGTGGAATCAATCTCTGGCAGCAACATATCAATGCGCGATGTATTGTCACCTGTTCCGCCAAGGTAAGGATGTCCGGCATTGTCACTATAAGGCGCCTTTGAGGTATCAGCTATTCCAGGCAAATAAGCGTTTGGATAAATGTAAATGGCGCGGCTGAGGTCGCGTTGCAGCTGCGACATGGTTTGATTTGAGGCTTGTTGCAGAACGGCGCGCGAGCGGCCAATCGCCATGAAGCGCGTCGCCTGTGTCAAAGGCACGAAAACGACAACCATCAAGATGGCGAAAATCGCCAGCGCCACCATCACTTCGATGAGCGTAAAGCCGCGCGCGCGCCGCGACTTTCGAGCACTCGAAGTTGGCGCTTGATATTCAAATTGGAGAGAAATTGGTTTCATGGGATTCACAACTGAAATTTCCACGACTGAAGTTTCAGCGCTTCTTCGACTTTACGGTGTGCGTTGCCAGCCAGGTTGCGGTTGTCCCGCCGATGCTGCATTTAATGGTCTGGTTTTCACGCTGCCATCGGCAAACAAAACGATGTCGCCGTTGCGTCCGCCTAAACCGGTGCGATGCCATTTGCACCACAAAATGACCGTATCTGCCGGTGGTCGCTTTTCAAAGACTTGAGTGGCTCCATCATAATGTAGCAGTTGATTATTCCAAGTGGTGTCGGTGACGACATTGGTGCGCTGCGTTTGATAAGTCGGCACTGGCGTCGTTGTGTTTGGTGGCGCTGGGTAAATCTCTGTACCTGTGTCAATCGTTTGATACGATAGGTAGTTCGGATTGAAACGCTTTCCATTCTGCGTGAACATCGTGTCATCGGAAATTGGGACAGTAGGTGTCGCAGGCAATCCATCATCATCCACAAGTTGTGGTGCGTTATCGTTTGGGCAATGCAAATTCGTAATGTTGTGCAAGTAAATACCAACAAACTTCGCTTGAGTGCCCGCCGCTGATGTGGTTGTATATAACTTGAAGGTCGTATCTTGCGAACCGACATTCGTCAAGTCATCGGGCGCTACCGTTGTGTACAACTTCCACAATCCCATCGTATCAACTGGCAATCCATTGACGCCGCCGTTGTTGGCGCCCGCTGGAATGGTTGTTGTATTCGTATCGTTGTAATAAGGATAAGCGCCGTCATAATCGTTGGCATACATGCGCAAAGCATTGTAAATCTGCGACATATTGACTTGACAACCCGAACGCCGATTGCTCGCCGTGATTTGAAACAAGCCGCCCAAAATCAAGGCCGACAAAATAGCCGCAATTGCCATCACGATCAGCAATTCGATCAGCGTGAAACCGCGCGTGCGAACGCTGATGCGAACGTTGCGGCGCGCTTTCGAGTACTCGATATGTCGGGGAGCAAAGGTTTTCATAGCAATTCCGTCGGTAATGACTCAATTCAGCGGACGATACATTTCCGCGACTTCCTGCGTATATTCGCCGTTCTGAATCCATGCCGAACGCGAACGCACCGAAACGCCGCGCACTGACTGAATCGCATCCGCCGCCACAGGATTTCCGCTGGCATCAATAAAATTCACGGCGGAAACTTGATTATTGGACTCAAAATTCGGCATGTTCGGCAGGTTGGGGCGAGGCAAAAGTTTCGCACCAATTGTCATGATCTGGTTCGTCACTTTGTTGGTTCCACTTAAAAACGAAACCATGATCGTTTTACCGGCTTCGCTGGCGTGGAAATACATGATGTTGCTGCTCGTTACAGTGCCGGTGCTGTCGGAAAGCGGTTGCCAGTAGAACTCGCGCCACTTCTCTGTTGTCGCTCGATTCGTGTCGAAAGCGTAATAACTCTTTGCCGCGACCGAAAGCTGCTGCGCCCAACCATGCGTCGCCCAATAAGAAGTGCGAACGCGCGGCGCAACCATCGGGGGCTTGTTCGTGCCTATGCTATCGGCAATGTCATAAGTCGCCGATGTCTGATCGACATCCAAAACGACATCGTTGCCAACCGCGCCTGGTGCGGCTGTCCAAAGACCACGTCGTTCATCCTTAGGAAGGACACCCTGAGCATCTGGCGCAGGCATCGTCAAGGCATAAAGTGCTTTCCCAGACGGGGCGGTTGTCACAGGTGTTCCCAAAAACGGAATCGTTAATTTGACATCGCGCGCCGTGGCAGGTGCTGGACCCGCAAGAGGCGGATTGCTCTTTATCGTCGGAACGGTCGAGGAAATGTCTTCAACCAACCATCGCCAATCGAGTACATCGTAATCGACAGCTACTTCTTGGCCCGTTACAAAGCTGGCATCAACAGCAAGAAAACCACGAGCCAAATCGTCAGCATCAATAGGTGAAGGAGGAGACGCCGATTTAGTTGTAAATATCTTTAGAGCGATGGGACCATCAACAACCTTTTTACCCTGTGCCCCTTGGAAGACTTGCATATTGCCTGGAGACGCAACAAAAGCAATGGGTTCATCATCGACACTTTGCAAGGCATATGTCGGTGGTGGCCCCACTGTTAACGGAGTTTGAAAAGAGTACGATACATAATAAAAACCGGCAGTAGGCGTCGTGAAAGCCGAGCCATCGGAAGCCTTGATAGCGTCTGTAAAATCAAGCATACCTGTGCTACTCACGCGCACACCTTCAATCAAATCGGGCACGCTGACCTGCGGCGTATTCGTATAAGCGTAGTTCAAAAGCACAAACTTGTTGCCCGAATTGTCTTGAAGAACCTTGTGACGCTCGCCAACGATGTGCTTGAAATGTCCCAAGGCCGAACTATCGTAATCGGCATCTGTCTTTGGCAAGGAAAAGTTGCGGTTGCGCGAACCTTCCACTGCGATGTCAGGATCGTTCCAGCCACCGCCTGGCGCTCTATCAAAAATCGCATCGGGAATGGAAGCGGGATCGGAATTGTAGCGCGCCAGCGTGCCCTTGACTTGCGACATCGCAATTTCGCGGTTTTCGCTACCGTGAATTACGTTGAAAGCGGGCGGGAACAAGTTCATAATCGCCAAGCCACCAATCAACAAAACAACCATCGCGATTAAAACTTCCAGAACGGTGAAACCTGCGCGACGCGAAGCCGAACGAGAAATCGCGCGCGATGTCAAACGCGACGAAACAACGCCTTTTCTGAAAGAGGAAGCGCAGAGTGCGTATCGAGTACTCGAAAACGAGAAATTGGTCATGGAAAGCTCTACGAAAATGCACCGCATCAAAAATTCTGATTTTGCCACGTTTGATTTGCCTGCCAATCTTTAATATCAACTGATTTTACCGAAGCGTCCAAACGCAAAATCAGCGCGCGCGAAGCCGATTGCGACAAATGATAAGGGCAGTAAGTCACGATTGTGTTGGCCGGAGCAAAACGATTCGATAGCGAAAGTTTTACGACGTTGGTGCGCCACTCAGCTAACCACGCCGCTTGCATCGCTGGAGTAACAGGCCCTGGCGGAGGAGATGGAATTGTCGTATCCGGCGCGACATAACCACGCGTCGTATCAACTAACCACTTGTTCGCTGGAGACGAATTGTCCGGCGCGCTGGCATTTGTCGAAGCAGCAGACGCATCGCTTTGATTCGCGTAAGCAACTCCATCGTTGCGATAGCCCCAGCAATTCCATATATGACGGCTTAAATCTTCCATGCTACTCACAGGAGCCGATGGAAACGGAAGACCCGTTGACAAATCGCCATAAGAGGAACGTGGCAAGTCGCGCGAACCGTCGTCATCGGGACAAAACAAGCTGGTTGTGTTTTTCAAATAGCCCGTTCCGCCTGGATTCGGACAAGTCGAAGACGTGCCGTTTGCGCTGCAAGCCTGGGCATCAATGCCAGGTGTCATTGGCGCGGGCGTTGTGACATCGGTCGAACTGTTATCAAGCGCCGAGGCCGAATGATATGACTTGGAAGACGGCAACAAAACCGCGAGGCTGTTGGGAAACTCTTTTTCGTCTGCGCGATACATTTGAACCGCGATACCAATTTGATGCAGGTTCGAGGTGCAACTGGTTTGACGCGCATTTTCGCGCGCCCGCGCAAAAGCCGGAAACAAAAGCGCCGCCAAAATCGCAATGATGGCGATGACGATGAGCAACTCAACAAGGGTAAAAGCGCGACGACGTTTGGTCATAATAAGGATGGCTCGGTTGGTTGCCGATTTCAATTCACATGAAGCTGAGGCGGCCTGCAGTATTTTCATTATACCCCGATAGCCCTTTATCTAAACATTAAGGACGTGGGCGAGACGACACGTCAGCGGTCGCGGGCGTTGTATTTTGCCCTATGAAATGGTTGAGATACGCGTTGTTGATGCGCGCTCCGTACAACGCCGCCAGCAAAGCTCCGACAGCCAACATCGGGCCAAACGGAACTGGCCTGCGAAACGCGTGGAAAAACAGCGGTCGCGCCAGCTTTTGCCGCATGGTTCGAGTACTCGATTTCGCGCGGCGCCACAAACGCACGGCGCGCGGCGTTTGCATTCCCACGCCGACGAGTGCGCCAATCGTTACCGACAAGAAGAGAAACGTCATCAAGGCCGCGTTCCAGCCAATGTTGGCCGCGATGCCCGCCGTCAAAAACACATCGCCGAAACCCAACGCCTCGCGCCCATAAATCAGCGATGCGACGGCGCGAAACGTCCACAACACAGCCGCCATTACGATCATCGCCAGCAAACTCGGCGGCAAAGGCGCCGGTAAAATTGACCAATCGAAAACTGTAACCGGCGGCAAAGGCTGCTTTTCCGCGAAAAAACGGACGGCTTCCGCACCGACGCCGACCAATCCCAGCAGCAGCGCCGCCGACATCGGGATCAGCATCGTTTCGTAATCGACCCAGAAAATGACGATCAAGCACGAAACGAACAACAGCATTTGCGCCAATCGAATCCAATCGCCCACGAAAACGCCGTCCTGAAAGTTTTCCGGCAGCGCGCCGCACAATACAAAGGCGACGCCCGTCAAAACTTCCATGCCCCAGTAACGCCACGATATTTTCTGTCCACAGTAACGACAGCGCGCGCGCAAGGCGAGCTGCGACACAATCGGAATCAGGTCGATGGGTTTCAAGCGCGTGTCGCAATTGGGACAATGCGAAGGCGGCTCGCTAACGCTTTCACCGCGCGGCAAGCGCCAAATGCAAACGTTAAGAAACGATCCGACGACCGTTCCCAGCGCAAATAAACCGAACAAAAACCAGAGCATGAAAAATCAGGAAACCAGCAAGGCGAACAAAAGGCGGAAGCAAATCGAGTACTGGATTCGCTTCCGCCTGAGTTTTTAGGGTTGGATTTAGCCGCTCAACTTCGAGATGATAGCGATAAACGGCATGAACATGGCGATCACAATGAAGCACACGATGCAACCCAGGATACAAATCATGATCGGTTCGAGCGCCGCAGAAAGCGATTCGAGCTGCGTTTCGACTTCAGCTTCGTAAAAGTCGGCGACTTTGCCCAGCATCTGGTCAAGCGCACCGGTTTCCTCACCGATGGAAATCATCTGCACCACCATCGGCGGGAACATTTTACTTTTTTCCAGCGGGTCGCCGATCGAATCGCCTTCGCGGATGCGCGCTCGCGCGTTCATAATGACATCGGAAAACGTTTCGTTATCAATCGCGTGCGCCACCGTTTCCAAAGCCTGCAAAATCGGTACGCCGCTCGTCAACAAAGTCGACAGCGTTCGCGTGAAGCGCGCCACAGCGATTTCTTTGCTGAGCTTGCCAAACACCGGCAGTTTCATTTTGTACTTATCAACCACGCGCTTGCCGAACTTGGTCTTTTTGAAGCGACCAAACAAAATCTTGAAGGCGATCATGCCGCCAATAATGAGCGGCATTCCATAACGCGAAGTCATGAAGTTGGACACGTCGATCAGGAACTGCGTCGCGGCGGGCATTTCCACGTTATCAAAGGCTTTGAAGATGTCGATGAACTGCGGCACGATGAACGTCACCAGGCCGGTCACGATCAAAAACGCCGCGATCATAACGATGACGGGATACGTCATCGCCGCCTTGATCTTCTGCTTCAAACGCATATCATCTTCTAAGAACTCGGCCAGGCGCTCCAGCGTTTCGTCCAAAACACCGCCGACTTCGCCAGCGCGCACCAGACCAATGAACAAGTTGTCGAAAACGTTGTTGTGATAAAGCAAAGCGCGCGACAATGTTTCGCCTGCTTCCACTTTGTTCTGGATGTCGCGGATCACCATTTTCAAGCGCGGATTGTCGGTTTGGCGCTCCAGAACAGAAAGACAACGCACCAGGCTGACGCCCGCGTTAATCATAGTGGCGAACTGGCGACTGAAAATCGACTTGTCCTTCAGCTTGATCTTCTTGAAGGCCAACATCGGATTTTTGCGCTTACCCTTCTTTTCGGCGCCTTCTTTGGCGACCTGCGTCACCCAGAAACCCGAATCCTGCAACTGCTTGGTCAGCGTTTTTTCGTTGTCCGCTTCGCGCCGCCCGCGCACAATCTTGCCTGTTTTATCTTTGGCCACATAAGCAAATGTTGGCATAAAAATCTCCTTCAAACGTCTGTCAGCAAATGCGTCGCGGCTTTCGAGTACTCGATCGGGCAACGCTTCAACACGGGAACCAATTAACGCCCATCAGGGCTTAACGTCCATCAGGACTGGAGCGGTTCAAAATCATCGCTTCGAGTTCCGCCGCGTTGTGCGAGCGCGCCAGCGCATCGTCGTAAGTGATGTCGCCTTTATGATACAAATCGCGCAACGCTTGATCCATCGTTTGCATTCCGATACCGGTCTGCGTTTGGATAATTGAAACCATCTGGTGAGCCTTGGCTTCGCGGATCAGGTTCCGAATCGCCGAGTTGGCGATCATAATCTCCAACGCTGCCACGCGACCGCCGCCAGTTTTGGGCAGCAATTGCTGCGAAATAATCGCTACGATTGAGTTCGACAATTGCGTGCGAATTTGTTCCTGCTGATCGGACGGAAAAACGCCGACCATGCGGTCAATCGATTCCGCCGCCGAGTTCGTGTGCAACGTGCCGAAAACAAGGTGACCAGTTTCCGCCGCCGTAATCGCCAGGTGAATCGTTTCGTTGTCGCGCATTTCGCCGACCAAAATCACATCGGGATCTTCGCGCAACGCCGCGCGCAACGCATTGGAAAACGCCTTGGTATCGGTTCCCACTTCGCGCTGATTGACAACGCAACGCTTGTGTTCGTGGACGAACTCAATCGGGTCTTCGACCGTGATGATGTGCCCGTCATGCGTACTGTTGATGGTGTTCAAAACCGCCGCCAGCGTTGTCGATTTGCCGCTTCCCGTCGGCCCCGTCACCAGCATCAGGCCGCGCGGACGCTGCGCCAAATCCATGATAACCGGCGGCAGATTGAGGTCGGCAGCCATCGGAATTTTGCTGGGAATGACGCGCATCGCCGCCGCAACATTCGTCTTATCGCGGAAAGCGTTCACGCGAAAACGCGCGACGTGCTGCGCCGTATAAGCGAAGTCGAGTTCGAGGTCGTTTTCAAAGCGCTGAATTTGTTCATCGGTCAAAATATCGTAGATCATGCGCTGCACGACGGGCGCGCGCACGTCTTCGTACTCGTCCAATTCCAGAATCTTGCCGTGCAACCGGATGCATGGCCCTTTGCCGACTGCCAGATGCAAATCGCTGCCGCCCAGTTCGACGACTTTGGCTAACAATTCGTCGATGTGCGTTTCATCCAGCGATTCGCGCTCGACAATATCGTAATATTCGTCCTCGCTTTCCACTTCCGGCGCGCCATTGACCGCTTCGCGGACGCCGTTCGCCGCGCTGCCATTGGCGGCGTTGCCAGGCGGCATCACAGCTTGAGGACGTCCACCGACTGCATTGGGAGATTGTGCCATAAAGACCTTCTTTGCGACGAAACCAACTGACAAAACTTGAATCGAGTACTCGATTCGCCTTAAAGACTGCTACGAACAACCGCAATTAGTGACCACCGGTAAAGACAACGCGCATCACTTCTTCAACCGTTGTCAGACCATCGAGACACTTTTTGAAACCGTCTTCCTGCAAAGTGCGCATGCCGCCAGCGCGCGCCGCTTCCTTCAATTCCGTGAGCGGCGAGCGACGCACGATCATTTCCGAAAGTTCGTCGTTGATCTTCATCAACTCATAAATGCCCAAACGTCCTTTGTAACCCGTCTGACGGCAACGGTCGCAACCGCGCCCCTGCCAGAACTTCACTTCGGGATGCAAATCGGGATCGTGACCAAAGCGCAACAGAAGTTCGCGCTGCGGCTTATATTCTTCCTTGCAACCGGAGCAAATCTTGCGCGCCAGGCGTTGCGCCAATGCGCCCACCAGAGAAGCCGAAATCAGGAACGGCTCGACGCCCATATCGCTCAGGCGCGTCGCCGTCGAAGGCGCATCGTTGGTGTGAACTGTGGACAGCACAAGGTGACCTGTTAACGCCGCTTGAATCGCAATTTCCGCCGTTTCCAAGTCGCGGATTTCGCCGACCATGATCACGTCCGGGTCTTGCCGCAAAAACGCGCGCAACGCACTGGCAAAGGAAAGTCCGGCTTTGCGATTGACGTGAACCTGCGAAAGTCCAGGCAATTGATATTCAACCGGGTCTTCGACCGTCATCACATTTTTCTCGACCGTGTTGATGACGTTGAGAACGGAATATAGCGTGGTGGTTTTGCCGGAACCAGTCGGGCCGCAAATCATGAAGCAACCGTTCGGCTGATGACAAATATCCAGCAACTGTTCCTGCATATCGGGATAAAGCCCCAATTGATCCAGACCGATCAAAACCGAGCTTTTGTCCAGAATACGCATGACGACTTTTTCGCCATAAGCCGTCGGGCACGAGTTGACGCGCATATCGTATTCTTTTTCCTGCATCGTGATGCGAATGCGCCCGTCCTGCGGAATGCGTCGCTCGGCGATGTTCATTTCGCTCATGATTTTGAGGCGCGAAATCAGCGGCCCCAGAACATATTGCGGAACTTTCATTTGCTCGTGCAAAACGCCGTCGATACGATAGCGTACTCGAACGCCCTTGCGCTGCGGTTCAATATGGATGTCGCTGGCGCCGTCTTTAATCGCATACATCAAAATCGTGTTGACGATGCGAATAATTGGCGCTTCCTGGCCACCGTCGGCATCAGACTGAACCGTATCGATGTTGCTCGATTCGACGCCCGTGTCTTCTTTCTTGATTTCTTCTTCTAAGTTGTCACGTTTCGCTTTAACCTTTTTATCGGGGTTGACCTCAACAGGTTTCAGCAAGCCCAACATTTCATCGATAGACTCATCGAAACCAGCGTTTTCCGCAGCTTCGGGGCTGAGCGATGTCGAACCGTGTCCATTGCTGCCGTTGCCATTGGTGCTTATCACTGCCAACGCGCCGCTTCGCAAAGCCTGCACCTGCGTGGGCGGCGCGAGCACAGCGGAAACTTCCAGGCCGGTTTTCAAGCGCATTTCATCGAGCGCGAAAACGTCTTTGGGGTTAGCCATGGCGACCGTCAACTTTTTGCCGTCGACGCGAACCGGCACGGCTTTGTAGCGTTCCTGCATATCTTCGGGCAACACGCCGCGCGCGCCGGCATCGACTTTCGCCGTGCTGAGGTCGAGAAAAGGCACGCCCATAGAGATGGATTGCGCTTCATAGACATCGGCTTCGCTGACGCCGACATCTTGCAAAATTTTCTCGAGCGAATCCGTAGTCGCCTGCTTGTTTTGCAACGCTGTCGCCGCTTGTTCTTTGGAGATTTTGCCGCGCTCGCCCAAAATCTGGATCAGGGATTTTTTCTTTTCTGGCGTCATGATGAACTCTTTACAGGCATTGTTTTCTGTCGCTGTTTCCTGCTGCGACAGTTGCTAACTGTTCTCAACAACGGAGATCAACTCTCAAAACCTAAAACCCAACCTTGAGGCAGAACATCTCGAAAATGTGCGTGAAATGGTTATTGGTTCTTCCAAAACCACTGCAACAGTTTATGGCACCACTAACGCTTTCCAAACCGAATAAGCACGAACCAAGGGAAGAACTCGAAAATCGCTTCAAAACGCTGGATAAACGTAAAGCTGTAATAAAAAAGAAGTGTACTCGATTGTACTTGCCATAGCGTCGAAACGCAATGCAAGACTGTTTTCTACTGCGTCTTCAACTTCTTGAAGCGCTCATCGGCAGCGCTCAGCGATATGTCGCAAAAATCGCTTATAAAACAGTTAAAATAGAAAAGTCTTCGCCCAAAGCATCAACAAGTCGCTTATTGTCGCGCCTCGCATTGCAGAAAGGCCGAACTAAAGCCTTTTTCCACAGAAGACAACGATTTGACAAACGTGTCCGCGTGCGAGTAGTTCGCCGAATGCGGCACGTTTCAGCAAATTCCATCGCACTACGTTTCAATTGCCGCTTTCATCGCCGTTTCAAACACCGCTTTCATCGCACGACGGGAGAACTTATGCCACGCCCACGCCTTATCAACTCGGAAACTGCGTCCGCAGAGCCTGCAGCGGCGGACTTTGAAGAACGACGCAACGAGTACTCGAATCCGCCTGGGCGTCGTTCGCAAATCGCCGAACAAACTACTGAAAATCAATCGGATTCTTCAACATCGCGGGGAGTTGCTTCCAGACGACGCGCGGCCTCTTCAGGCTCCCATGAAACACGCGCCCTCGACGCAGCATTGCCAAACGATAACAATGCCCTTGGCTTCGAGGAAGACGACGATTTTGTGGCGCAAGACGATTTCGCGCGCAAAGGAACGCGTCGCCCTTCGCGCTTGCGCAGCGAACCTTTGCGCGGCGAGTTGCGCGAAAGTTCGTTAAGAGAAAGTTCGTTGCGCGATGCCGCACGTCGTGCTTCTGCAGCGCAGGGTTCGCGTGATTCCACTTCGCTTGCAGCTTCCCGCAATGGCGTTTCGAGTACTCGATTGAATCGTTCTTCCACAAACAACGCTTCGTCGAACAATTCTTCCTCCAGTGGCGCGCCGCCACGCCGCTCTAACAATAAGAATCGCTTGCCCGTTCCGCCTGCGCCGCACACGCCGCGCGCTTTGTGGTACGAAATCGGCGGCGTGTTGTTGCTTGCTTTGGGCGCGATGTTGCTGTGGAACTCGCGTTTGGCGACGCCTCACATTCGTGGCGCTTTGCCGCGTCTTTTGCTGGGAGTTTTGCGCTCGTTGTTCGGCATCGGCGCCTGGGTGGTTCCGCTCGTCTTGTGCGCGTTGGGCGTTTTGTTGATGACGCGCCATCATCGCGCCAATCTGCGCGCCTTTGGTCGCGGCACGCTCCTCGCGTTCTTGGTTTTGTTGACAGGCGTCCATTTGAGCGTTCCACATGGCCAAGAGTTCAAAGACGACGCGACCCTGATTTCGCACGGTGGACTTTTAGGCGCCGCCTTGTCGTGGATTTTACGCACGATTGCCGGGCCAGCGGGCGCGATTATTTTCTTGGTCGCGCTGTCAGTTGTCGCCGTTCTGCTATGGAGCGAATTGTCGCTGGCGCAAACCTTGTCGCGCTTACGCGCCGCCTTGCGCAATCTGCGGTTTTCGCTGCGCTCGCGCTTGTCGCATTCACGTTTGAATGCACGCCACTCGCACGAATACGATGAAGATTACGACAATGGAATTGAACAAAGCGATGGCGATTGGCGCGATCCCAAGGAAATCGCTACGCCCGACGAAAACGCTCTCAGAGAAAACTCGTCGCGCTCATCTTCGCGCCGTGCCTTGCAAGCGTCTGACACGAATATCGAGTACTCGAATCAGGCGCGTGGTCAAAATACGCCGCGCGTTTCGCCGTTTTTGCCAGTCGATGAACTGCTGCAAGACGATGCGCCCGCGCCAACTTTTTCGACACCAACTTTTGCGCCGTCACTTGCCACTTTGCAAAATGCGACGTCCAATGTGGCATCTGCGACGAACGTCGAACCAACGATTGAAAAGCCGCAGGATTTGACGCCCAAAATCGAGTTCACCGATGCGCCGCCGCCCGTTTCTGTCTTGGAAACGCCGCTCGAAATCGCGCCTCAAGTTGAAGAGGAAATGACGCCGACCGAGAAATTGGAAGCGCAGGCTTTGGCAACAGCGACTTTGGGTAAAGCGCCGATTCGTCGTCCGCGAATCGAAAAACCGCGTCGTCGTTTTGGCGACGGGCCGCTGATGCCGGAATATTTCGATGACGCGGTGCGCGCGCTCGATCCGCCAATTGTGCCCGATTTGGAAGGCGCCGAAGAAGATATTCACGCGGGCGTCAAAGCCGTGACCGAAACCCTCGCTTCCTTCAAAATCGACGCGCGCGTGACCGATGTCAAACGAGGGCCGGTCATCACGCGCTATGAAGTGCAGCCAGCGCCCGGCGTTCGCGTCGCCGCGATTGCCGCACTCGACCGCGATATGTCGCGCGCGCTTTCGGCGATTGCCGTGCGCATCGAAGCGCCGGTTCCGGGCAAAGATGTCATCGGCATCGAAGTTCCCAACAAGAAAGTGAATCTCGTTCGTTTGCGCGATGTTTTGGAGCGCCACGACTTTTTGAGTACTCAATCGAAGCTGTCGTTTGTGCTGGGCAAAGACATCGCGGGCCAGCCGAAATGGGCGGATTTAACCAAGATGCCGCATATGCTGGTCGCGGGCGCCACGAACAGTGGAAAATCGGTTTGCCTGAACTCGATTATCGCGTCTATTCTCGTCCGCGCTACGCCCGAAGAAGTGAAGTTTTCTTTGATTGACCCGAAGCGCGTCGAATTGACGCTGTTCAACGGCATCAAGCATCTTTATCATCCGGTTGTGGTCGAGCCGAAAGATGCCGTCAAAGTTCTGCGCGGCATGATTGCGGAAATGGATCGTCGCTACAAGCGTTTCGCCGAGCGCGGCGTGCGCAACATCGTGTCTTACAACGCGAAACTCGAAGACGATGAAGCGCCGCTTCCTTATATAGTGATCGTGATCGACGAACTGGCCGACTTGATGATGACCGCCGCCGCCGAGTTCGAGAAGCTGATTTGTCGCCTGGCGCAACTCGCGCGCGCAACTGGCATTCATCTTATCGTGGCGACGCAGCGCCCCAGCGTCAACGTCATTACCGGCGTCATCAAAGCCAACATTCCCAGCCGCGTTGCGTTTGCCGTCGCTTCGCAAGTCGATTCGCGCACGATTTTGGATAGCGTCGGCGCCGAGCGTTTAATCGGCAGCGGCGATATGTTGTTCGATGCCAACAATGGCGGCAAAGCGATTCGCATTCAGGGCGCATTTCTTTCGGAAGACGAAGTGAATCGCGTAGTCGAAGTCGTCAAAGCCGCTTACGCCGACGACGAAACGCCGATGGAATACGGCCTGGACATTACGACTGTGACTGAAGACGACGTGAATGAAGCGAACGAGAAAACCGTTGCGCGCAGCGAAAAGAAGGACGAATTGTACGACGAGATTTTGGAATATGTGGTGCGCAACACGGAAATGAGCGCCAGCATGATTCAGCGCAAATTTGAAATCGGCTATCCGCGCGCCGCCCGCATCGTCGACCAGTTCGAGCGCGACGGCGTTCTGTCGCCCGCCAACGGCAGCAAGCCGCGCAAAGTCATCGGCAACGGGCGCGGCGTGGAAATGAATTGAAGCCAATTCGAGTACTCGATTTCGACAACGCCGAACGCGTGCAAATGCGTTCGGCTTTGTCGTGTGTGATTTAGTTATACCGACTAAATGATTGAACGCCCCAAATTGTGAACGTCGTAGGGACGTGCGGCGGCACGTCAGGTATGTAAGCATCGCGCCAATCAACGGACGTGCCGCCGCACGTCCCTACATTTTCGTTTGTAGCGTCCATTTTTTTGTTGCTATAACAACTTGCTACAGCAGCGATTCAGCGTGTGCGTTAGAGGGCAGCAAGATGGTGAAAGTCGTGCCTTTGTTGGCGCCGTCACTTTCGACCGAAATTGTGCCGCCGTGCCGCTCGACCAATTGTTGCGCAATGGACAAACCTAAGCCCAGGCCGCCGCGCATGCGGTTGTTCTCGTCGTCGCCCTGGACGAACTCGCGGAACGCCAGCGGCAGAAAGTCGCGCTCCATGCCTTTGCCCGAATCGGAAACAGTCAGCTTTTTGTAATGATCGCTGTTTTCCAAACCGACCACGACGTGACCGCCTTCGGGCGTGAACTTGATCGCGTTCGCCAGCAAGTTGATCAGAATTTGTTGCAGACGCACTTCATCGCCCATCACGACATCGTCTTGCGTAGTGATATTGGTGTGCAGCGCAATGGATTTGGCGTTGGCGTCCGGTTGCACGGTCGAAATCGCCGACGCCACGCTGGAAATCAGTTGCACGGGCGCCAGATCAATCGAGAGCTTATTGGTGCGAATGCGCTCGATGTCCATCAAATCGTCGGTCAGGCGCGACAAAGCGCGAATATTGCGCTCCATCGTCGTCATCGCCATCACGCGCTGCTCGGCGTTCAACGCATCGCGCTGCAACAACGACAGCCAGCCCAAAATCGTCGTCAGCGGCGTGCGCATCTCGTGCGAAATGACGGACAAAAACTTGTCCTTGGCTCGATTGGCGTCTTCGGCTTGCTGTTGCGCCTGCGCAAGTTCTTCCTTGTCGTGATGCTGAGCCGTCAGGTCGCGCATGATTTTGACGACGCCGCGCGCCTGGTTTTCCTGGTCGCGCAGGCCAACCATCATACCGCTGCCCCAGAAACGCGCGCCGCCTTTACGCTGATGCCAGCGTTCGTCCACGGCGCGGCCCGCCGTCAGCGCTTCTTGCAGTTCCTGCTGCGGAACATCGTTCGCTGTGTCTTCAGGCGTGTAAATCAACGACGACATTTGCCCGATAAACTCGTCCCGCGCGTAACCCAAAACGCGCTCGACGCCCGGATTCCATGTCACGATTTTGCCGGAATTGTCAACGGCGAAAATCGCGTAATCCTCGACGTTTTCGAGGAGCAACGCGGCCACTTCTTCCTGGGACAAAAACGACGCGTGTTCCGCCATAATCTCAGCTCCAAATGCATTGGATTTCAGCAATCAGAAACTGCAAAACCACAACCGCGATAGTTGCGTTATGTGCGAAAACGCGTGTGCGGGAAAGCGTCCGCGAGAACGCGTATGCGAAAACGCGTATGCGAAAACGCGTATCGAGTACTCGATATTGTTTTGCACGACGCGCCAGGCAATTTACAAATCGCCGAAGAAGTTGTAAATGATGTCGTTGGCGCCGGGCAAACCTTCGTGGCCAAAGTCGGGATAAATCAGCAAATCTTTGGGCGCGCTAATTTTGTTATAAGCCGCGAACTGCGTCGAAGGCGGACAAATCGCGTCCATCAGGCCGACGCTCATCAGAGTTTGTGCCCGAATGCGCGGCGCCAGATGCTGATTGTCGATGTAGCCCAAAGCCGTCCAGATTTCGTTTTCGCGTTGGTGGCGCGGGTCGAAATTGCGAAAATACTGGCGCAACTCTTCATAGGCGCCGCTCGCCAAATCCATTTCCCAGACGCGCTGATAATCGCACAAAAACGGATAAACCGGCGCGATTTTCTTGATTGTTGGTTCCAATGCCGCGCACGCCAGAGTTAAAGCGCCGCCCTGCGAACCACCCATCGCACCGACGCGTGTCGCATCGACTTCGTCGAAACTCATCACCAGTCGCGCGAGTTGTGCGCAATCCAAAAATGTGTTGCGAAACAGCAGCTTTTCGGGTCGACGCTCGAGCGCGTCATCCAAACCGCGAATGATTTGTCCGTTCAACGTGTTACCGATGGTGCCGCCGACATCTTGCGACTTGCCGGCCTGACCGCGCACATCCAGCGCCGCGACGCTGAATCCCGCCGCGACGTAATTCAACTTGTCATTCCAATCGCCGCTGCTGCCCGAATAACCATGAAATTGCACAATCGCCGGATGATTTCGAGTACTCGATTTCGGGCGCAGATACTTGGCGTGAATGCGCGCGCCATTCATTCCTGTCCAGAACAAGTCGAAACATTCGGCAAAAGGAACTTGAAAAGAAGCCGGACGCAGCTCGATTTGCGGATCAATCGCGTACATTTCCGCTAATGATTTGTCCCAAAACGCATCGAAATCGTGCGGACGAGGATTGCGGCCTGCATATCTCAAAAGTTGTTCGAGCGGCATATCGAGCAAGGGCATAAAGGTTCCTTTGTACAGCGTAAAATAAGATTCGAGTACTCGATTTGGAAAGAGGCTTTTATTTTAACGTTCGCTTGTTTTTTATGCTGTCCAAAGCGACATTACAAAAAGCGGCCGAGAACTTAGGTGCAAAATGAATATATTCGGGTTAGGCATTTTTTAGGCTGCATCGCGGGCGCTTACTTTGGTGCGACTTCCGGTTTGCATCACAGCATTATGTGGGCGGTAGTTGGTGGCGCTGTCGGCGCGTCGGTCGGCTTTTGCGGCGGTCGGCTTTTGCGGCGGTATAGTAGCGGGAATTTTGTTTATCCTTCCTTTCCAGTTGCTTGCCCCGATCGCCAACAAAGTTGAGAGTATGAAAAAGAAGCATTAAGAAATCAGCGCCCGTCGAGAAAATCGCGCGTGACGGACAAGCATTCGCGCGCCGCCATAAACAAACGCGAGCGTGGTTGCGGATTTTGTGCGGGCGAAGGAAACGCGCGAATGCCGCAATCGCGGAAGTTGCGATGAGCGCGCCACAAATGATACGGTTCGCTGACAACAACGACTCGCGTCCAGCCATGAGCGCGACAAATCGCCGTCGCGTTGACGATATTCTCCCACGTCGAATGAGATTGGTCTTCCAGCAGAATCGCGTTTGGCGGCACACCCTGACTTTGCAAAATTTGCGCGGCGCTTCGCGCTTCGGACGGCGCATGATCGCCGATTGCGCCGGTGCAAATTACAAACGGCGCCAGGCCTTTGCGATACAGCGTCGCCGCTTGCGTGGCACGTCGTCGCAAACTGTTGCTCGCTTGTCCATCGGCTTTGACGCGCGAACCCAGAACCACAATCGCCTGCGCTTTTTGCGCGCGGTCGGTTTGCCCATACGAATCGAGGAACGTCATCAACGCGCCGAACAAGGTCAGGCCGCCCAAACTCGCCGCACCAAGATAACAAAAAACGCGTCGCATTTTCCCCACAGAGTTGTGCCGTTTCATAACGACAATGGTAATTTGCGCGTCTGAAATCGGCGTTGAAGGCAGAAAGAAATTTACCGCGAAGGACGCGAAGAATCGAGAGATCGTAGGGGCGTCAGCTTGCTGCGCCCGTTTCGAGTACGCGATTGTAGAAACGGGCGCAGCAAGCTGACGTCCCTACGAATCCACGTCATTCCTTAAAAGTTCAGGCCGTATTGCACCATATGATTTGGGTCGCACGGTTCCCAGCCGACGCGGATTTCCCAATGCAAATGTGGGCCGGTCACGAAACCTGTGGCGCCGACGCGCCCGATGACCTCGCCTTTGGCGACGCTTTGACCGACAACGGCCAGGCGTTTCGATAAGTGCATATAAACCGAAAAAATGTTGCAGCCGTGATCGATCACGATGCAGTTGCCGCGCAATGTCGGCAAATATTCGCTAAGCACGACGCGCCCGTTGTTGGTCGCGCGCACCAAAGCGCCCGTTGGTGCGCGCACATCAGCGCCGTTGTGCTGTCCCCACCAATGACCGTTGACGTAACGACGGCGACCATACGCCGAAGTCGAGCCGCCAACCGTTGGAACGATCCAGTTGCCGCTCCACAAAGGCGCCGGATACGAATTTTGCATCGTGCTCTGGACGCGTGCTTTCTCGGCAGCAAAAGCGGCTTTCTCGGTCATCTTGCTGGCTGTCGAACTGTTCATGGTGATGCGCTGCGTCGGAAAAACACGTTCGCGCGCCACAAATTGCGTTCTCAGAGTTTCTGTCGTTTGCTGCGCGCCGCGTTGAATGCGAACTACGGCTTGCAAGTTAAAGGTTCCGCCATGACGGTCGAAGGGCAGGCCGACGAAGCCGCGCGCGCTGCCATCGTTGCGCCCATAAAACTTGACTTCTTTGGTGTCGAAGGCGCTCATGCTCAGCCCGGACAGTTTTTCGCCCGCTGCGGGATAAACGGTCAGCGTCAAAATATCGCCGGGCTGCGGATGAGCGGGAAAAACGCGCAACGTTGCGGCGCGCGTTTGCGAACACAAAATTGTTGATAAGAGCGACAAGCCCAGCGCGAATCGAGTACTCGATTGGGAAAAGGAAGAGCGAAATCGGGAAAACATGGAAGTGACCTTTTGGCGAAATGTATAACGAACCCGGAGCGTAAGCGATGGGCTGAAGTGATAGCCACACGAGATCGTGACTTTAGCCCATCGCTTACGCTCCGGGTTCGTTAAGCGGGATAACGATACAACTTACATCATCGATTTCCTGTTGTAGATTATAATCACTTCCAACCTTTATGCCTCGCGCTTCTTCCTTTTCACCTTCTCTCAGGCCGCTGCGATTGTTTCGTCGCGCCGTTGTTTTTCCGGTGCGGCGGACGGCTGTGCGCGCCGGAAGCGCCCTGCGCCAATGGCTTTCGACTGAAGAAAACCCGTTTTTGACGCGCGCCTTGCGCACCGAATCGCGGCGCCATCAGCCATTTTTATCGGTCGCCATTGTGATGTCGCTGATCGTTCTGCTAAATGTCGCGGCCTGGCGGTTCTGGCTTTTCATTTTGGGCGGCGAAACTCGACTGGCGCATCGTGGCTATTCGCAACTTCATCTGCCAGATGCAATTGGCGGCAATGCCATCAACTTCTTCGCGCTGATAACGGCGTGCGTTTGCGCTCTATCAGCGCTAATTTGCGCGCGTTTGCGTTCTGCCGCGCTGTTGCGACAGGAACTTTTGCGCAGCACATTGGACAGCCTGCAATTGTTGCCGATCCGCGAAGAACGCTGGCTGTGGCTGCTCAGCGCGCATCCTTTGTTGTTGTCGCTGCTGATCGGCGCTTGCGGGTTGCCGGTTTATATGCTGGCCGTTTGCGTCGGCGATTGGAACCTGACGGATTTGATTGGATTATTTTTCGTCTTCGTCTGGCTGGGCCACGTCGCACCGTTGTGGCAGCCAGTCGCATGGAAGCAAGGCGGAGCGCGCACGCAGCAAAAAGTCAACTGGAAAACCTTGCGCGCCCAGATGAGTACCAATTCGGTCGAACTGCCGCGTTCGCTGACCGAAAGCGAACCGCAAAACCTGGAGCTTGCGGCGCATCTGGTGCAGGCCAACCGCCTGGAACTGCAACGCCGCCAGCAACGATTGGCACTTGGCGCCGCGCCCAATCCGCTTTCGAGTACTGGAAACGAGGCGCCCGACGAACCGGACGCAACGGACAAAAAAACCAACAAGAACAATGCGTCGCAGCGCGCCAACAAAAACTGGTTCGGCTCGGCTTTCGGGTTTTACTATCTTTTTCGCCTGTTGTTCCTGGTGACGCGCTGGTCGCCGACTTCGAGTCCGGCGCATCTGCTGTCCGCGTTGTGGCGCGACATCTTCGCCGCCTTGCCGGAAAACGTGGTCGCGCTGTGGCCGGGTTTTCTGTTTACATGGCCGCTTTTGCTGGCGCGAACGGCCTTGGCGCCGCTGCCGTTTTTCCGTTTCGCCGTGCCGCCTTTGTGGATTTTCGCGGTTTTGTGGGTCGGTTTCACGACTTTGCGCAACACCAATCTGGCGTCGCTGGTTTCTTCGAGCGAAACCTTTTGGACGACGCGCCGCGTGCGCAAGCAAAACAGAACATCGCGTTTTTTGTGGATTTGCGCTGCCATCGCGTTTTTGGGCTACGCCTGGCCGACGTTTATCACGAGCGGCGAACTCAGTTCCATCTTAGGCGATTTATGGCCTTCGACGGCGCGCTCTCTGGCCGCGTTGTGGACGATCTTCGTCATCGGCGCCGCGATTGCCGCCGCGCGCAACGCCGAAGCGATCTTGTCGCGCGCCGGTTTATTGCTCGACGGAACAGTTGAAGAAAACGCCAACTGGCAGGCGCGCGTTTGGCGGCAAACGGCGCATCGAGTACTCGATGTGTTCACCAAGCCGCTGCTCGCCTACTTTCTCTTTTGCTTGATCGGCAACGTCACGCCGTGGAACGCTTCATGGCTGGCGCGTTTGGCACCGACGTTGTTCACATCATTGGCGTTTGTCGTCGCGGTTTTTGGCGCCGCCGCCTTGCAAAACACGTTGCCGGTGCCGGATCGCGCGCCCTGGAAAACGGTGCGTTTTCTGTGGTTTTGGGGCTTGGCTATCGAAGTCCTGGCGCGCTACATCATCGGCGTGATTCGAGGCGCGCACTTCACATTGGAACAATCGCCGCACACCGTTTATTCGCCGATTGTTTCTCTGTTGGCCTTGCTGCGCGGCGATGTTTCGACAGTCGGCGGAATCGCCTGGCCGATGGTCGCCGGAGTGCAAGCCTTGGCGGGTTTGATTTGTTTCACCGTCGCCTGGACAATCGTTTTTCGGCACGCGCCGCGCGTCGAAACGCCCGTTGTGGAAGGCGAAGTTTCGTTGGGCGAACGCATCGTCAACGTTTTAATGGCGCCGTTTCGTCTGGCCGGACGCGTCTTGACCGCGATTTATGAGTTCTTCAAACACGTTTTCGATTGGATGGCGCAGAAAACTAACGCCGTCAACGAACGCGTTATCAGTCGCGGCGCGCAAATCGACAACGCGGTTTTGACCAGCGAATTGCGACGGCGCGTGCGCAAATCGAACTGGTGCCGCCAGTGGATTTTGATTTCTCTGGTTTTCTTTGCGCTGTTCAGCTTATTTTTCCTGCTTCCCTTGTTCAGCGACTTTGCGACTCAAAGCCAGATCGTGGGTTGGTCGCAGGCGTTTGCCGGTATTCAGTGGGCCGATTACGGTTCCTGGTTGCTGTTGGTGACGGGAATTATCGCCACTTTGCTGGCGGCCTTGTGCGTCTTGAACGCGGGGCAATCGTTCGATAGCGACCGCGCCAACGGCACGATGGTCTTTCTCTTTTTGACGCCGATGAGCGACCGCGCAATCATATGGGGCAAAAGCGTCGTCGAATTGATTTACGCCACGATTTTGTTGACAATCGCCATTCCCTACCTGCTGCTGGGAATTTTGCTGAGTTTTATCGGTGGCGACTTGAGCATTTTTCCTTATCTTTTGGTTGGCGTGCCTTTCGTGTTGTCGATCGGCATTTTCGCCACTTATCTCAACATCTTGTTCGCGGTGCGCGCTCGCAAACCATCGGAAGGTTCAGCCAAAGCGTTGCTTGTTTTGCTGCTCTTTGAAGGCGCAATGATCGTTGCTGGTGTCGTCCTCAGCCCATTGCAAACCGTACTCAGTTTTAAGCCTCTCTTCGCTCTTGCCCTTGGCGTGATATTGCTTCATCTCGCGCTGGCGGTTTTGTGGCATCGCCTGGCGTTGCTGTCGCTGCGAAAATTGCGCTACGGCGACATCGCAACTGGCGGCAAAATGGCGTCGTAAAGCGCAATCGAGTACTCGATATGAACCGCACGATTGTAGGGGCGAGCCGCTGGCTCGCCCACAGCGGTCGAGTTCACACGTTGATTTCGCCAAAGTTCGGGCGAGCCAACGGCTCGCCCCTACAAATTCTGTCAGAATGCCGAACTTGCGATGTAATTAAGTTTGAAAGGTTTCCAAACCTAATCACTGGCCTGCACCGCATACTTTTCCGCGACAACGTTGCGCTTGATTTTCAAAGTCGGCGTCATTTCGCCGTTTTCGACGCTGAACGGTTCCTTCAGCAACGTGATTTTGCGCACCTTCTCGAAATCGGCCAAGTCACCGGATAAAACGTCGATTTCGCGGCGAAATAACGTTTTCACTTCGTTGGAAGCGAGCAGCGCATCGTCGCTTTCGATTTCCCAGTTTTGTTTCGCGGCATATTCGCGCACGGCTTCCATGTGCGGCACGATCAAGGCGCTGACGGCTTTTTGTTGGTCGCCCAAGAGCACGATCTGCTGCACGAAACGCGATTGCGAAAACTGCATTTCAATTGGCGCGGGCGCGACTTTTTTGCCATTCGCCAAGACCAGCAAATCTTTTTTGCGTCCCGTAATCTTCAAGATTCCATCTTGCAAACTGCCCAGATCGCCGGTGTGAAACCAACCATCGACAAACGAATCGGCGGTTTCCTGCGGCTTGTTCCAATAACCTTTGGAAATGCTGGCGCCGCGCACGCAGATTTCGCCATCGCTTTCGATTTTCACTTCAAGCGAAGAAACCGGCGGCCCGACCGTGCCCAGATGAATCTTTCCGGGACGATTGACCGCGATAACGGGCGACGTTTCTGTCAGGCCGTAGCCTTCCAAAACCGTGACGCCGACGCCTAAAAACAAAGCGCCCAAATCCGGCGACATCGGCGCGCCGCCCGAAATGAAAGCGCGCAAACGTCCACCCAGACTTTCCCGAATCAGCGAATAAACTTTGGCATCATAGACTTTGAGCTTCAACTTTTCTATCAGCGACAAATGCGGCGCGTCCGGCCAATGACCTTCGACAAAACCTTGCTTTTTCGCCAGTTCAAGCGACTTCGCATATTCGGCGCGCTTTTCTGCGGGCAAAGTTTTGGCGCGATCATAAACCTTGTCGCTCAGCGATTCATACAAGCGCGGCACGCACATCATCAGCGTCGGGCGCGCTTCTTTCAAGTTGGCGGCGACCGTTCCCAAACTTTCGCAATACGCAATGGCGGCGCCGATGCGCAACGGCAAATAGAAACCGGCGCTGCGTTCATAAATGTGCGCCAGCGGCAAAAACGACAGGAACACTTCAGATTTCATCGCGCCGTAATGTTCGCGTAAAGCGTCGCCGACAGCTTCAACGTTCGAGATGATGTTGCGATGCGACAGCATCACGCCTTTGGGCGTTCCGGTTGTGCCGCTGGTGTAAATAATCGTAGCGATGTCGTTTTCATCGGCTGCCGGCCAAGTGCTTTCAAATTCGGTGGGATGCGCTTTCGAGTACTCGATTCCCGCGTTTTCAACCTGCGCAAAGCTCGTTTCGCCTTCGATTGCGTCCATCGTAAAAACGTGCTTCAAGTCGGGCAATTCGCTTTGAATCGCCTTGATTTTCGCCAGTTGCGCGGCGTTAGAAACCAGAACTGCATTCGCGCCGCAATCAAGCAAAATGCCTTTGACCTGAGCGGCGGGCAAAGTCGAAAAAAGCGGCACAGAAACTATGCCCAACATTTGGCACGCGAGATCGCAGAGCGCCCATTCGGGACGGTTTTCCGCCACAATCGCCAATCGTTCGCCGCGACCCAAACCACGTTCTATCAAACCGCAGGCGACGTTGCGCACGCGTTCGCCGACTTGCGCATAAGTCGCGTATTCGTAGGATTTGGTCGCTTTATTCTTGACGCCCAGGCATTCTTGCGCCGCGAAATCGGCGAAGGCGCGTTGCGCGAGTTCTGCCAGTGTGTGCGGCGCTTGTTTCGGATCGAACATCGTTTTCCTCGGAGATTTGAAGTGGATTAGTGGAGCGTTGTTGCAGGCAATTATAACCTTTATTGCGTCTTTTTCGCGCGCCGCTTCACGCACCAAGCAGCATCTCAAGCAAGGTGGCACAAGTGACGTGCGCGGCAAAGCCGTCGAAGCTGTCCGCCGCCACATTGCGACGCGCTCCCAAAGTTAATCTTAAATTTGGGCGAGTTTTTCAATCTGCTGAGCCATTACAACAAGATATTCAAGCTTCTTGAGGAACAAACGCGGGCAAAGGATTGTTGACAAAGGCGAGGATTCGTCCTCGCTTACATTCCACAGTTTCTTGCAGCGCATCGAGTACTCAATAGTGCGCAATGAGCACAGAGAAAGTGAGTCGATGCGATTTCTCAAATACAGTAACAATTTCTTGAAAGGTTTGTAAGGAGTACTCGCATGAAAATACGAAGCAAGGGAAAGGCGATTTCCATCGGGGCAATCGTCCTGGCTTTTACGGGAACGATGGCGTCAAGCCGCGCGCAGAACACAGCAGTCTCGAACACAGCACCCGAATTAGTTGGTAAGCAGTGGTTCAACACGGGAGGCAAGCCGCTGACACTGGCCTCGCGCCAGGGCAAGGTCACCATTGTGGAGTTTTGGACGTTTGGCTGCTTCAACTGCCGCAATAACTTGCCTGCTTATGCGCGTTGGCAAAAAAAGTTCGCGGCGCAAGGCGTCCAAATTATTGGCGTCCACACGCCTGAAACCGATTCCGAGCGCGACCCCAGAAACGTCGAGAAGTTTTTACGCGACGAAAATATCACTTATCCCATCATCACCGATGCAGCGTACCAAAACTGGAACCGCTGGCATCAGCAATATTGGCCGACGGTGTATCTTGTGGACAAAGCGGGCCGTGTGCGCTATCGCTATATCGGCGAATTGCGCAACAACGAAGCACAAGTCACGCAGTACATAGAAACGCTGCTTAAAGAACCGTCGCCTTCAACGAGAGCATAAGGCGAGTCGTGGTTCGTCATGCCTCTAAAGTGTGGCGCGCGCGATTGTCTCAATAAACAAAGCTCAACGCCGTGTCGCTGGCTGTACTCGAATTGAGTACTCGTTAAATACGAAGGCTGGTGACGCTAATTTATCATTTTGAGAATGCGTAAAGAAAGTCGGAAAAGTGAGCAAATTATCAGTTTGTCATGCAGAGCGTGCTACACATTTTCCGATTTTCTCTACACGCTTTGAGCGGAGCGATTCATTGAGAACGATTTGTGTTCGCTTGTTGCGCCATCTTTGCATAAAACGGCGCGACATCATTCGGCGCAGGCAAACCGGCAACTTGTCCATCGCCCAGTTCGACCACAATCCATTCGCCGCCTTGCGTTTGCGCTACATCCATTGAAAAGAAGTTGCTGCCGATGTCGTGCGCCAGTCTCTCGAACTCTTGCAGCGGTGGCGTTTCATCCGAGTAAGCGCCGCCTTGCCAATAAGTTGACCAATAGAATAGTTCGTTTTTCCAGAACCATAAGCGAAACTCTTGCGAAATTGGTGCGCCACTCTGAGAGGGTGTATAGGAATCACGCAAGCCTTCGGAGCATAAGCCGGATCATGGCGAGATAAATCCAGGTTTCACTTGATTTGACATTTTGCTCATAGTCTTTTGAAAGCCTTCGACATCTTCCCAACCATGCAAAAGTTCTTTCGACAACCCAGCGACGCGGCAACGGCACGTAGCCTTTGTTTTCATATTGACGGTTCACCAGGGCATTGCGGCTTATCACTCGGAGCGCAACGCCACAGTTTTCTCGCACCCAAGCCGCGAACTTGTGTCCCCAGTAGCCTGCATCCGCCCAAATCAACTGCAAACGTTGTGAAGGAAAGCGCCACAGGGCTTTGTCTTGCAAAAGTAATTTGGCTCCGTCACGCTCTTGAACGTTGGCAGCATGAACACACACTTGCAACAACAAGCCGTTGGTATCCACTAGAATATGACGCTTGCGCCCTTTTATTTTCTTGGCTGCATCAAAGCCTTTTGGCCCCCTTTTTCTGTGGTTTTGACGCTCTGGCTGTCCAGAATCGCTGCGCTGGGCGCCTCATCCCGTCCATCGGCCTGGCGCACTTGAGAACGCAACGAACTGTGGATACCTTCGAGAGTGCCGTTGTCACGCCGGCGCCGGAAGTGATACCAAACCACAGTGTAAGGCGGAAAATCGTGAGGCAAAGCACGCCACGAGCAGCCGTTGGTCAACTGATACAACAAAGCGTTGACGATCTCGCGTTGGGCGTAAAGCCTGCGCGTACCGCGCGCACGCTGTGGCTCGATCAAAGGGCGCAGCACTTGCCATTGTGCCTCGCTCAAATCACTGGGATAGCTCTGGCGTTTCATAAATGTAAGTCTAACCCTTTCCTATACACCCTCTCAGAATGACAAACTCTGACTCTTTTCTTCTCTGCGACTTGGCGTCTCTGCGCTTCAATAACTTCATGAGCACAATCGAACAACGCGTTTATGCGCGCGCGGCGTTGGCCGGTAATCCGTCCGATGTATATTATGGAAAAACCCTTTCGCTGAGCCTTCAAGATTTTTCGGCGCGCGTCGTTTTAACGCCATCGGAAAAACTTGAAATCGTGCCCAACGAAGACGATTTCACGCGTTATAAAAGCATTCACGACTTGAGCAATGATATTCGACGCAACGGTTATTACGGCGGCTTGCGATTGGTGAAAGCGGCAGTGAAGAAGTTCGCTGATTATTGCCAAGCGCATGACATCGAACTTTCCAAAGATCGTAATTTTTCGATTTGTTACGAAACCGATATTCCGCGACAAGTCGGTTTGGCGGGAAGTTCGGCGATTATCACCGCGACGTGGCGCGCTTTGATGGCGCATTATCGAGTACTCGTTCCGCGCGAAATCTTGCCGAATTGGGTGCGCGCGACCGAACAGGAAGAGTTGGGAATTACCGGCGGCCTGCAAGATCGCGTGGCGCAAAGTTATGGCGGTCTGGTGTTCATGGATTTCAACCGAGAAACCATCGAGCGCAACGGTTTCGGCCATTATGAGCCGCTGGATGTTGCTTTATTGCCGCCGCTTTATCTGGCGTATGCGACGCGCTTTGCCGAAGAATCGGGCGTGGTTCACAACGACTTGCGCGCACGATGGGAAAGCGGCGACGAAAATGTTCGTCAGGTGATGCAGAAATTGGCGCACATCGCACAGAACGCACGCAATTGTCTGGTCGAAGGTCGTGCGCACGAACTGGGCGCGTTGATAAATCGTAATTTTGAACTGCGCCGCGCCATTGTTCCGATTTCGTCGTCACATCTTCAAATGGTCGAAATCGCGCAAAGCTGCGGCGCGAGCGCACATTTCGCGGGCAGCGGCGGCGCGATTATCGGCACTTTTGAAAGCGCAGAAATGTTCACGCAACTGGAAGAAAAACTGAGCGAACAGGGCTGTCGAGTACTCGAACCACGCATCGCGCCGCTTTACCAATAGCCACAAAGAGCACAAAAGACACAAAAATTAAGTAAGAAACTTTGTGTCCTTTGTGCTCTTTGTGGCTATTGGTTTTAGCTTTTAACAACCGGACGCCCGATAGAATAGTAGGTGAACTTGTGGTGCTGCATCGAATCGAGTTCATACAGGTTGCGACCATCGAAGATGACGGGATTCTTCAAAAGTTCGCGCATATATTTGAAGTCGGGTTCGCGGAACTTGTTCCATTCCGTCGCAATAATCAAGGCATCGGCGCCTTCGAGCGCGTCGTAATGGCGCTTCGAGTACTCGATAGTGTCGCCGATGATGCGTTTTGTCGCAGCGCTCGCTTCGGGGTCATAAGCGCAAACAGTCGCGCCGCGTTCAGTCAGTTCCTTGATGATGGTCAGGCTGGGTGCCTCGCGCATATCGTCGGTGTTCGGCTTGAAACTCAGGCCCCACAAGGCGAAGTGTTTGCCGCTGATGTCGCCATCGAAATGCTCCAGAATGCGTGGCACGATTTTGCGCTTTTGGTCGTAATTGATCGCTTCGGTCGCTTCCAGCAAACGTTGCGGCGCCTGATGTTCGCGGCCTGTTGCGACAAGAGCTTGAACGTCTTTAGGAAAACAACTTCCGCCGTAACCAATGCCAGCGAACAAAAAGCGCTTGCCGATGCGCGAATCGAGTCCGACGCCCAGGCGCACTTTATCGACATCGGCGCCGCAGTTTTCGCACAGGTTGGCGATGTCGTTCATAAACGAAATGCGAATCGCCAGCATCGCGTTGGCAGCATATTTTGTGACTTCCGCCGAGCGATTATCCATCACCAAAAACGGGTTGCCGGACAACAAAAACGGGTGATAAAGATCGTGCATCAAGCGTTCGGCCCGCTCGCTATCGGTTCCGATGACGACGCGTTCCGGCTTGAGGAAATCTTCGATAGCGACGCCTTCGCGCAGAAACTCGGGGTTGGACACGACATCGACTTCGCCTTTGGAATGAAGCGCCAGAGCCGCGCGCACTTTATCCGCGGTGCCCACGGGAACCGTGCTTTTGGTGACGACGACCTTGTAATCGCCTTCTTTGACAAGTTGTCCGATGGCTTCACTGGCTTTGAGGACGTAACTCAAATCGGCTTCGCCACCTTCGCCCTGCGGCGTGGGAAGCGCCAAGAAAATGATTTCGGCGAAAGCGATGGCTTCGGCCAAATCGGACGTAAACAGCAAGCGTTCTTCTTCGCGGTTGCGATGAAAAATGCGATCCAGCCCTGGTTCAAAAATCGTCAGTTCGCCCTTCTGTAGGCGCTCGACTTTGTTTTTATCGACATCCACGCAAATCACATCGTTGCCCGATTCGGCGAAACAAACGCCCGCCACCAGACCAACATAACCCGTTCCAATCACAGCCAACTTCATCGTGTGTCTCCTCGAAAAATGCGCCTAATAAAGAATTCCCACCGCGAGTAACGGAGTATTTTAGCGTGAGCGTAACTTTTTATATTAAGGGCAAACCCTCCGCATGGGAGAATTGCGCCTCGCGCTGGGAACGCTTTGTGTAGCTCGGGACGCAGCAATCTACAAAAGTATTTACTCCGCGCAGAATGAATATGTCTCACTGGATGCGGCGAAAGTCGCTGAAACTTAGCATGACACAATTCGCCTCTTGTGCGCAAAAGTCCGCAAAATATGTGTTCTATGATTATCGAGTACTCGATAGTCAATCAGCCGCGCGTGGCCGCAACTGCAAATGTTCCCAATCGCGGCGCAGCGTTCATCAACTGAATGGCAAGTCGCGCCAGACGCGGACTGAGCAACAAAGGTTCGAGACGCGTCGCCCATTGCAAGCGCGAAGCGAATTCTCGTCGCCAAGCGCTTTCGTACAATGGCGCGACATCGCACGCTTTCAAGCCGCCGCGCAAAGCTGCTGCAACAATGGAAGCCGCCAATTCGCCGGAGCGCGCTGCCATCGCCATGCCGTCGCCCGTCAAAGGATGAATGTAGCCGCACGCATCGCCACAAAACAAAACGCCATCCGAACGTACTGGACGATTATTGCCAAATGAAACATTCGCCGTCGCCAGCCACGAGAAAAGCATCGTCGCGCCAGCCAGACGCTCGCGCAAAGCCACATTGCTTTCCATCTCCATCAGCCAATCCCAAAACTCTTCCGGCGAGCGATGGTTGACGGCTTCATAGCGCGCCAGCAAACAAACGTTCGCGCGACCATTTTCGACTTTGCTCATGCCGCAATAACCACCGGGAAACGGATACAATTCGACGGAGTTCTCCAAACCTCGAACGTTTTGAAAATGCGTTTTGAAACCGGTGTAACGCGGCGTTTGAGCTTGGTCGTTTTCTTTGGAAGTGTCGCCCAGACGCACATTGCGTCCGGGCGCCGCGATAACAAAGCGCGCGCTCAAAGTGCGATTATCGGCAACCGAAACAACGCAAACATCGCCTTGTTTTTCAACTCGCCGCACGCGCGTTGAGGCGAAAGTTCGCACGCCCGCATCATGCGCCGCTTGCCACAAAACTTCGTCGAGCGCGTAACGCGAAAGCCCCAGAGCGCCACGCGGCAAAGCGCCTTCCCAACTTTGAGTATTGGAAGATCGAGTACTCGATTGCGACTGCGAAACGACGACGCGCGCGATTCCAATTGAAGACGGCGCACTTTGTAAAACGGCGTTTTCGACGTTCAAGCGACGAAAAGTGCGACGAATTTCCGGAGACAAAAACTCGCCGCACACTTTGTGGCGCGGAAAAGTAACGGCTTCAAGCAATGCGACACGAGCGCCACGTTGCGCCAACGCCAGAGCCGCGCACGCGCCACCCAAACCGGCGCCAATTACAATCACATCGAAATCGGTCATAGAAAAGGTTCAACCCGCGCTACACGAAAAAGCGTAAAAAGAAAAGTAGTGATGAGTTGTACGGGCGAGGCATGCCTCGCCCGTACGTGATGCTTCGAGTACTCGAAGCATCACGCTTTGCAGTTCAATGTTCCAGAAAATCCACGGCGCCGCTGCCGATTTCGTAAAAGGCGCCGATGACTTCGATTTGTTTTCTTTCCACGGCGGCGGTGACAATTGGGTTGGTTTTCAATTGCTCGACCTGATGGCGCACGTTGAGAATGACGGCTTCGCGCATTCGCGCTTTGGAATCACGAATCGGCGGCAGGTCGCGCACGGCGGGCGCGATGTGATCAAGCAGAAAACGGATGTATTCCGGTTCGTTTTGGCGTTCAGTTTCGTCGCGCAAAGCGGCTGTAACGGCGCCGCAACCTTCGTGTCCCATGACGATGACAAGATGAACTTTGAGGTAGCGAACCGCATACTCGATGCTGCCCAAAGTGCTCGCTTCGACGATGTTGCCCGCCACGCGAATGCTGAAAATATCGCCCGGCCCTTGATCGAAAACGATTTCGACCGGCACGCGACTATCGGCACAACCCAACACGACGGCGAACGGCGTTTGCGACATAATTTGCGCGCGACGTTCGTTGGCCGCCAAAGCCGTGCGCTGCGGCGCGCCGCTGTAAAAACGCGCGTTGCCGTCTTTGAGGGCGTGCAAGGCTTCCGCTGGCGTGTTGGCGCCCGGATCTTTCAAGCGCGCGATGTCTTCCATCGTCGCGCCACGCTTGATCAGTTCCGCCACCAGTTCGGAAACATCCAGGTTTTCTGTTACAACGGAAGAAGCATTATCAGGTTTGGAATTGGTCATAAATCCTCTTGGAAAGAAGTTTTCTTTGTTACAAGCTACAAGTCATCTCATAAAAAATCCAAGTTACCGCCATGTCTGCGAGTTCACGCGCAGGCAATGATTAGGTAGCAACTTGGTTAAATAAGTTCCTGCATCAAATTACCAGTTTGTCTTTCTAAGTCAAGCGCAACCTGACATATTGGAATTCTTCGCGCTGTTTTATACATTTTTTTTGCGCGCGATGCTAAAGCGAAACGGAAAGTGCGACCGCACGCGCGCGCTTGGAACTACGCTTTGGTGCACAATTTTTTGCATTTCGTCCGTTGTATAAGCGCGCCGCAATGACGCTTCGCCGTCGTGACGCGTTATATAACTGTGTGCGAAAATTGGGCGAGTCAGGCGAAAAAACCACAGCGGAACGTTGTGCCGCACCAAATCATTAACGATCCAGCCGCGACGACTGACGCGCTCAAATTCGGCCAAAAGTTGATGAATCTGGGTGCTCCGAAAATGATGCAAAAACAACGACGAAATGACGACATCAACGCTTTCGTCGCGCAACGGCAAGCGAAACGCATCGGCCTGCAACAAATGAATGTTTTTCGCTTGCGAACCTCGCAAATCTTCGCGTGCGATCCGCAAATGGCGTGCGTTCACGTCCAATGCGAGTACTCGAATCGTCAGTTTGCGGCGTTGCGCTTGCTTCACCAGATAAAGTGGCAAATCGGCGCTGCCAGTTCCAATATCGAGAACAGTCGCGTTTTGAACCTGGTGCTTTTGTAACAGCGCGAACGTCGCATCTCCGATAACTTTGGCGCCGCCCAAATAGGTGTTGATGCGGCGGATGTCATGCAAACTGCGCCGCACTTCATTTAATGAACCGCGATGCAAATCGAGCAATTCTTCGCGGTCGCTTTGCGGCGGAACCAGCCAATTCTTGGTCATCTTTTCAACACGATGGCCGCGTTTTTCGAGCCGAAACCCAGACAATTGCACAACGCCGTTTGGAATGAATGCGCGCGCGAGTGATGCGGTACATAATCCAAATCGCACCCCGCATCAGGCTCATCCAAATTGATGGTCGGCGGCACGAAATTGTTGTGCATTCCAGCAATTGTTGCTGCAATTCCGGCGGCGCCGCTGGCGCCTTGCGGATGCCCGATTTGCGATTTGGTCGAACTCATCGGAATGTGGCGCGCCGTTTCGCTTAGTGCCAATTTGACAGCGCGCGTTTCCAGAGGATCGTTGAGATTTGTTCCTGTTCCGTGCAGATTCGAGTACTCGATGTGCTCGGGCGAAACGTTCGCGTCCTGCAGCGCCAAAGTCATGGCGCGCGCGGCTTCGTCTGGTTCGCCTAAAGCCACGCGATGAAACGCTTCGCAGGTCGCGCCATAACCGGCAATTTCCGCCCAGATTTTGGCGCCGCGACTTTGCGCTCGCTCGCGTTCTTCCAAGACAAACATCCACGCGCCTTCGCCCAAAACAAAGCCGTCGCGGTTGGCCGAAAATGGGCGAGAAGCGTGTTGCGGATCATCGTTCCAG
Source organism: Abditibacteriaceae bacterium (assembly GCA_965277285.1). Classification (GTDB taxonomy): domain Bacteria; phylum Armatimonadota; class Abditibacteriia; order Abditibacteriales; family Abditibacteriaceae; genus DASVUS01. Next base: position 2,796,407 of record OZ255721.1, read on the forward strand.
TGCGTTGGCACGGCGCGCATCAAGGCGAAACCGGCCATCATCGCGGGCGTGATACACGCATCGGCGCCGCCGCAGATAATTGTGTGCGCGCGACCATTGCGAATCAAATCGAGCGCGTAGCCAAAGGCATCGGTCGAACTGGTGCAACCATCGGAAACGGTGTGCGAGCGTCCGCGAAAACCGTGCGCAATCGAAATCTCAGAAGAAACCATGCCAGCAATCGAGCTGGAAATTGCATACGGCGAAAGATGGCGCGCGCCGCGACCATACCATTGCGCGAACTGTTCTTCGGCAAAAGAAAAACCGCCGCCGCCGCTGCCCATCACGACATGAATGTCGCGCCTTTCCTCGTGCGATAAATCGTTCAAACCCGAATTGCGCAACGCTTCGTCAGTCGCGGCCAGCGCCAGAGGAACCACGCGCGGCACGCGGTCGCGGTCTTTTTCGCTTGTCCATAAATGCGGGTCGAAATCGAGACATTCCGCAGCGACGCGGCACGACAAAGGTTCGTCTTTTTCGTTTCGAGTACTCGATGTGAGATGCGACAAAGGCTGCAACGGATTGAAAAGTGAAATGGTGCGCGTAGTGGATTCGCCTGAACGCAAGCCTTCGACCCAGCGCGTCCAATTGTTTCCAAACGGCGAAATGACGCCGATTCCTGTGATAACTGCGTGTTTCATGTGTTTCCTAAAACCAATCGCAGGACGCCGCAGAACGCGCTTCGCTTCAATTCTTTATGCTTTCTCACACTTCCATTTTCTGCAAAAGCCCGCGCGCTATTTCGCGGTCGCGCGCTTGTTCCCAAGCCCAATCTTCGTCGCGCGGCTGCGCAATAATCGCTCGCAAGGTTTGCTGCGCTTCGGTTTTCCTTTTCATCGACAGCAAGAGTTCGGCGAGATAAAGCTGTGTCGTCGAATTGTCAGGCGCAATTTTTAAGGCGCAACGATACAATTCCCGGGCGCGTTTTTTGGAGCCAAAAGGAAACGGCGTGCGATGCGCCATTCGTCCCAAAACGCGCAATGTTCCGGCATGATGGAAACTTTCGTCGCGTTCTAAAGCCAATTGCAAACGACGTTGCGCGTGTTTTAAAGCCATCAAAGCCGCGAACGGGTTTTTCGTTCGCGCCGCTTCAATCAGGCAAACGCCGAGCCAAAAATGTCCCGCCACATCGTCGGCCAAAAGAATCGCGCGACCAGCTTGTTGCCGCCCCAAAATGAATTCGTGGTGCGCGACGTTTCGCTTGTTTTTGGCTTCGTGCAACATCGCGCGAAAGTGATGCAAGCGCGCCAAACGCCAGCGAATCGAGTACTCGATGTCGCGCGCGGGCTTGGTTTGTAACGCTTCTTCGAGTTGCGCGCGCATCTGCATCAATTGCGATTCGTCGCCGCGTTGTCGCCACCAAAGATCGAAATCATCGAAGTTCATGCGCGCTTTCTCCGTCGCAAAATCGTTGGAAGCATCGAAAGAAACGCTGACAACATCCAAACTCCGGCGCTCAGTCCAATTAAAATTAGGCACAATGCGGCGACTTTATCGAGTGCGAAAATGTGCATCAATTGAAAAATCGGCAAGGTCAAAGGTTGTCCGCCCGGTTGCTGCACCAAAACCGAAGTCGAAAGTTCTGAGGCGCACAACGCCCACGTCAAGGCAAAAACGCCCAACAGCGAAGAGCGCAAAAGCGGCCACCAAACCGTGCGCAAAACGCGAAATTGCGTAGCGCCCAGGCCGCGCGCCGCATCCAAAAGTTCGTCGTCCAAACGCGAGGCGGCACTTTGTAATAGCAAAACGCCGAGCGGCAGAAACCGCGCGAGGTAGCCGAATAACGGCAGCGCGAAACGTTCGATTTGATCCTGCAGCCAATCAATCACAGGAATGTTCGTCGGATCGGCGGTGCCGTAAATCCACGAAAATTGCGGCTGATTCCAAAAGTGAATGAGCGCGATTCCGGTCGCAATCGGCGCGATAAGAAGAGGCGCGACACAAACCATAAACGCCCACTTTCGAGTACTCGATTTCCAATTGTGCCAACTCGCCACCAGCACAAAAGAAATCGTGGTGATGAGAAACGCTGCCAAAGTCGCCAGCACGATGGTGTTTTCGATTTCGATGTTGTTGTCGCTGAGTGCTTCCCAAAAAACGCGCGCCGGACGAAGCAACGTCAGCAAAACGACCATTGAAGCAATCGGCGACGCCAGCAAGACGCCAACGCTTGGTGGCACGGCGAGCAACCCTTCGCGTCGTGCTTGCGGCGATAAAACGAAACTTCCGCCGCGGCCTTGCCGAACGTTCAAAGCACGCAAAATTGGCCACAACGCGAGCGCGCCCAGGGCGAACATCGGCAGCGAATCGAGCGCCGCACGAAAATCTTTGCCGCCGCCCGAAAGCGCATCGGACGCCGCCAAATCGCGGTAGATTTCGACCGAATAGGTGCGCGCGTCCAGCAAATCGGGCGCGCCCATCTCCCACATCGAAAGCAAAAACGCCGCGCCCAGAGCGCCCACAATCGCCGGTTTCAAGAGCGGAATGAGTACGCGTATCCAGGTTTGGCGCGCATTTCCTAATCCGCGCGCCGCGTCTTCAATTTCCGGCGGCAAGCTCATCAAAGCGGTGCGCACAGCAAAAGCGACAAGCGGGAAAAAGCTGAAAGCGAGCACGAACGACGACAACAAAATCGGGCTGAACGTCGCCGAATGCGTCGCGGCGACGGCGGCCATCGAGCGCGCGGGCGGCGTGCGCGTGATGTCGAGCCACGTCGTCGCCAAAACAACCGGCGGAATCGCCAGCGGCAAAGCGCACAAAAGCGTTGCCACGTTGCGCGTAATTTTCGGCGCGCGTGCGCAAACAACGCCAACCGGAAAACCGAAAATGAGTGACACAAACGCCGTCACGAACCCGAGTTCGACCGTATTGCGAAACAATCCACGAGAGGTTTCATCGAGCGGCAAAACGTTCGACAATTGCGCCGGATGACGCAACGCCGTCCACAACGCGGGCGCGAACAGCGAAAGCGGCGGCAACCACAAAAACGCGGCGACCAGAAATATCAAGGCGACGCTGACGAGAAATCGTAGGGGCTTGGCGTTGCCAAGCCCGATGCGTGGTAGTTCGGGCATCGAGTACTCAATTAGGACGACGGGCGCGGATTTGGCGATGCCACAACTTTAATTGCGCAACAAAATATCGGCCAGAGGATCGCGGATCGTGTCCCACGAAGCGGCCCATTTCGTTGTGTCGTTGGGCGCGCGACGAATCACGTTCTTCGCATAATTGCGAATGGCAACTGATTGTTCGTTGTCGCCCGGCGCGGCTTGCGATTGCAAGGAATAAACGCCTGGCATTTCACTTTCGATCAGCGATTGAGTACTCGATTGTAAAAGCGCATCGGCGAAACGATGAGCCGCTTCGTCATGCGGCGCGCCCTGAACAATGGCGACCGTCATCGGCACAACAACGGCTTCGCTTTGGCCTGTCGCGTCCAGACTGACACTGGCGCGCAAGTTTGGGTTTTGTTTGTGCATCGCCAGAAAGTCGTCGCTGTCGGTCACGCCAGCCAAAAGTTCGCCGCGCGCCACGCGTTCCGCGACAACCGAGTTGCCGGCGACTGCTTGCGCACCTTTGGCTTTTAATTGCTGAAAGTAGGCCAGCGTTTTGGCTTTGCCCCAGCGCGTGGCGAGTGCGGAAACCCAATCGCCTGCGGAACCAAACTGCGGGTTGCTGACACCAATTTTGCCACCAAAACGCGGCGATAATAAATCTTCGAGCGAACGCGGCGGATTTTTCACTGACGCGTTGTAAACCAGCATTCGCGCGCGTTGTCCGGTCGCCGCCCAAAAGCCGTCACCGATTTTGAATGGAGCCACGTCCTGGCCGCTCGAAACCTTTTCTAAAACGCCGTCGCGCGCCAGCAAAAGCGTTTGCAAGGTCGCTGAACTCCAGAACACATCGGCGCGCGGACGGCTTTTCTCGGCGCGCAAACGTGTCGCAAGCCCGGCGGTTTTGGCAGCTTCGACATCGAACAAAGGCCGAATGCGAAGTCCTGTTTCGCGCTGAAGTTGGTTGATAATCGGGCGCGCGTATTCTTCATCAACCGAACAATAAAGCACGACTTCGTTGGAAGTATTTGCGTTCTTCGAGTACTCGATCGTGCCATTCGAGGTTGTTGAAGTCTTGTGACAACCGCTTAAAATAAGAGAGGAAAGTGCGGCGACGATTTGCAAAGGTCGAAATGAGAAATTCATGGAAATTCGTGGAAGTAATAGCGAACCCAAAGCGTGAGCGACGGGCTTAACTGACAATGACAAGAAACTGTCAGTTAAGCCCGTCGCTCACGCTTCGGGTTCGTTTTCGGTATCGATTGGCAAAGCCTCTCGGAAAATGGGCGGCACGCGCACCGGGCGAAAGTTCGTGTCGATGTAAGCCAGAGTTTGCGTCGCGCGCATCAGCAAAACGTGGTCGCGCGTGCGAAACAATTGCGATTGTAACGTGGTTGTGGCGCCGCTATGACGCACAACTTCGACCTGCAATTCGAGTTCATCTTCGTGGCGTGCTGGAAACAGAAACTCGATGTCGATGCGCCGCACCACGGCTTGTACTCCGTGCAATTCGAGTACTCGTTCGACCTGCAAACCCGCCGTGTGCAGTAACGCGTAACGTCCGCGTTCGAGATATTCGAGGTAGCGCGTGTTGGAAACGACGCCCGCGTAATCGGTTTCAAAGGCGACGACGCGAATCGGTAAAATCGTTTTCATAATTCCACAACTGCATTGTCACATCAATTTGACTTCGTCGCGTCGCACCCAGAACGGTTGGTTATAACCAGAAGGATGCCCTTCGCGCGCCATTTTTCGCAGCGCGTTCCAATTGTTGCCGGGCGGCAAAGGCGCGACAATCAGCATGCTGTCGCTGGGAGCGACGACCGCGATTTCATCGCCATCGCTCATCGCTTCGCGCGCCAACAGCAAGCGTGCTGCGCTGTGCCCGTCAGGGCAATTGACCGCAACCGCTTCGCCGCGATTAGTCGCCGTCACAGCTTCTCGCCAATTGTCAACCGAAAAAATCTGGCGCAAGTTGGCCAGCGCGAGGTCGTAAAGTTCGGCTTCGTCCAGGCTTAGTTCAGCAGCTTGCTCGTTCATTAAATACGCCACGCGGTCGGGAAAGTCGAGGATGTAGGCGACAGATAAGCCGTCGCAGAAAGCGCGGCGTGGCAGATCGGCGTCTGGTTTGTGGGAGCGCAGTTGTTGCAGAAACGAGTCGCGGATCAGGCGCGGCAAAATTTGTTTCTGATGTTCTTCCCGACGCAGTTGTTGCGGTACAACGTCGGCGTTGTCCAGCATACTACGCGCGAACTTATCGTAGATTTTGCGGCGTTCTTGCGCGTTTTGCTTGTGCAAATGGGACGTTTCAAAATGCAGCTTATGCAGAAAAAGCGTGCTTTCGCGGTCGCGCTCGTCATGCAATTTGAGTTCGTCGGCGCTCACGACCTCGACGCGATGGCGCGGCCACGCTTCTCCCAAAAACGCCACAAACTCACGCACCACGTCGCTGGGCGAAAGAAGTTCTTCGCGCGTCCAGGGAAATCGCATAAGGGAAAACGGCAACAAACTAAGCCTTCATCTCCTGCAATCGAGTACTCGATTTCGCAATCGCCGCCACGATTTCCACGCGCTTGGCTGTTTCTTTTTCGACAACCGCCGCCGCCGCTTTCTCCATAAACTGCGGATTATTCAGCTTCTTCTCGACAATCGCCAAATCTTTCTGCAACGATTCCAGTTCTTTTTGCAAGCGCGCCGTTTCGCGTTCTTTATCAACCAAACCTTCCAGCGGCAACCATATTTCAACATCCGCAAGCGACGACGAAACCGCGTTTTGCGGACGCGGCGCGTCGGACTTTTCAATTGAAACTTCGCTCAAGTTCGCCAGTTGCAAGATGTAATTGCGCCCACTTTCGAGTACTCGAAACGCTTCATCGTTGGCCGCGAAAAGCTGCATTTTTAACTTTTGCGATGGCGGCAACTTCGCTTCGGCGCGCAAGTTTCGCGCACTGCGAATGGTTTCTTGAATGAAAGCGAAATCTTGTTCCGACTTCTCATCGTGGAAGCCCTGAAAATCGCTTTTCGACTTATGATACGGCCAAGTGGCGATGCAAAGTGAAGGAGATTCCTTGCCGCTGCTGAACTTCGTCATTCCATTGTCACTGAAAACTTTTTTGTCGCCTTCAAGAGTTTCGTCAAACCCCATGAGCATTCTATATTTAGGCAGCTTTTGCCAGATTTCTTCGGATAAGAACGGCATGAATGGATGCAACAAGCGCATCGCATATTCGAGGACAAAAATCAAAAGTCCGATTTGATGCGTGTTGCCATCGCGCATTTTTGGCTTGGAAAGCTCGACAAACCAATCGCAGAAATCGCCCCAGATAAAGCTGTAAAGTGAACTTGTCGCGGTTTCAAACTCGTAGTTTTTCAGCGCGTGAGTCACTTCTTCGACGGTGCGATTCAAGCGCGACAAAATCCAGCGCCCCGCTAAATCGAAGTCCGCGTAATCAGTTTCCTCTGGTAAAGTTCCCGCATTCAAGACAAAGCGCGCGGCGTTCCAAATCTTGTTGGCGAAGTTGCGCGCGTTTTGCATCTGCGGATAACGATCCGTCGGGCGTTCGTTCCATTCCAAGGGCAACGCCGCACCGCGATGTTCTTTCATCCAACGTCGCACAAAATCTTCACCCAGATTCTTTTCCGCTTCATCAAGGAAACGCACGTCTTGCGCGCCAGTCGCCAGTTGCAGCAAGCCGAAACGCGTCGCATCAGTGCCGTAAATCTCGATTAAGTTCATCGGATCAATCGCTGTTCCCGAACTTTTGCTCATGCGCAAGCCGAAGCAATCTTGCACCGTCGGATGAACGAAAACCTGCTGAAAAGGAATCTCATCATCGACAAAATGCAGGCTCATCAAAATCATGCGCGAAACCCACAAATTGAGAATATCGCGGCCTGTAATTAAGACGCTTGTCGGATAAAACTGCGTTTCCAAGTTATCCGGCCAGCCCAAAACCGCGAACGGCCACAAGGCGCTGGAAAACCAGGTATCCAAAACGTCTTCGTCTTGCGTCCAGCCTTCGCGCACGATTGGTTCAACCGAAACTTCGATTTCGCCGTGTGGCCCGTAATAAACCGGAATGCGATGTCCCCACCAAAGCTGACGCGAAATGCACCAGTCGCGGATGTTGTCCATCCAATCCAAGCTCGTATTGGCAAAACGTTCCGGTACATAACCAACGCGGTTCATGCGAATTGCATCGGCGACAGGACGCGCCAGTTCTTTCATGCGCACAAACCATTGTTCGGATAAAAGCGGTTCGATGACGCTGCCAGTGCGCGCGCAATGACCGACTTTGTGCGTATAATCCTCGATTTTCTCGACCAAACCCAACGCTTGCAGATCGTTCACGACTTTGATTCTGGCGTCTTCGCGCGTCAGTTTCGAGTACTCGATTCCCGCTGCGTCCGTCATTTTCGCATCGAAACCGATGACGGAAATCATTTCCAAACTGTGACGCTGGCCGATTTCGTAATCGTTCGGATCGTGCGCTGGCGTGATTTTCACCGCTCCGCTGCCGAATTCTTTATCAACATATTCATCGGCGACAATTGGAATCGTGCGTGATGTCAAAGGCAGACGAACGCGCTTTCCGACGAGATGCCGATAAAGTTCGTCGTCGGGATGAACGGCGACAGCGGTATCGCCCAGCATGGTTTCGGGGCGCGTGGTGGCAACAACGATGTATTCACTGGTATCTTCGACCGGATAGCGAAAATGCCACAATTTGCCGTTGACTTCCTGGAAATCGACTTCCAGGTCGGAAACGTTGGTTTGCGCGCCCGGCGACCAGTTGACCAAACGAAATCCGCGATAAATCAGGCCTTCGTCGTACCACGTCTTGAAAACCTGCAAAACGGCTTTGACGTAGCCTTCGTCCATCGTAAAACGTTCGCGCGACCAATCGTAAGAGCAGCCCAAACGCTTCATCTGATTGATGATGGTCGAGCCATATTTGTCCTTCCATTCATAAGCGCGGCGCACAAATTCGTCGCGCCCGAGTTCCTGACGCGTGGTGCCTTCGTGCGCGAGTTGCTGCTCGACTTTGATTTGCGTGCTGATTCCGGCGTGATCGGTTCCGGGAACGCACAGCGTGGTTTGCTCGCGCATTCGGTGAAAGCGCAGGAGACAATCGTGCATCGAATGTTGCAGCGCATGACCCAGATGCAAAACGCCTGTCACATTGGGCGGCGGAATCGTGACGACAAAGGGTGCTTCGTCGTTATTCGATGGCTGCGGCTGAAAATAGCCGTGCTCTTGCCAGAACTCGTACCAATGCGCTTCAAGGGCGTGCGGCTCGAACGACGAAGAAAGCGCGTTCTCTGATGAGTTGAAAATTGGAATTTGCGTGGAAGTTGTTTGATTGGAAGGTTGCGTCATAGCGCGGGAAGTTTAACGTTCAACTAAATGTGGCACAACAAAACGGATAAGGGATGCGTATTAAAGAGGACACGGAACTTCGTTACATCCGCCCAGAGGGCACCCGAAACGGATAAACACGGATTTTGATAGATGAAGGTATCGAGTATTCATTCTTCTTTTTCTGATCCGTGTTCATCCGTTCAATCCGTGTATGAAATCCGTGTTCTCTAATCGAGTACTCGATGTTGTCATGGCGGAACTTGAAGGCGCTGGATTCCGTCCCAGATTGTGAGATTCGACAAAACCCTGAGATTGTGGCATAATGCCCGTTCGTGCCTCAGAGAAGCGCGTTTCGCCGGACAGGTGGCGAAACCTTTTTTGTGCCCCAAAATTGCACCGGAAAACGCGACGTTTCGACAGCGCTGTATTATTCGATAGCGACGTATCAGACGAACTACACGACGTTTTCCAATGCCACATTCCTGCGCCGCTTCCTGAGAGATGGCGTGATCTCGATGAGGAGATTCAATGACGAAGAACTTTCAAAATACACAAAACTCGCGCGGCGTGGAAACCACCAGCGCCGCTTTGCCCGATGCCGTCGCCGCGTGGGTCAAGATGGCGCAGAAAACGCCGCTGCTCACCGCCAATGAAGAAAAAGAATTGGGTCGTCGCATCGCGCAGGGCGATGAAGAAGCTTACCAGCGCATGGTCGAAGCCAACCTGCGCCTGGTCATCACGATGGCGTTGAAGCAATTGCATCAAGGCCACAACCATTCGCTGACTTTGGCCGATCTGATTCAGGAAGGCAACTTCGGCTTGATGCGCGCCGCCCGCAAGTTCGATCCCGCTCTGGGTTATCGTTTCTCGACCTATGCTTCGTTCTGGATTCGCCAGGCGATGAGCCGCGCCATAGCTGACCAAGCCAAGATGGTGCGTGTTCCCGCTCACATCGCCGAACTGACAAAAACAGCTTACCGCACGATTGCGCTGTTGGTGCAGGCTTTGGGTCGCCAGCCAAACGTGGACGAACTGGCCGCCAAGCTGGGCGTGTCGAAAGATACGGCTGCCTTGGTCTTGCTCAACATGAGCGAAACTTTCAGTTTGGACGATGAAATCGGCGAAACCGGCGATGGCGAAGATTTCGTCGATATGTTGCGCGACGCGGACGCCGTTGTTCCCGAAGAAGCGGCGGAAACCGCGATGTTGCGCGAAGAAGTGCGCGATGCCTTGGACGAACTTTCCGAACGCGAGCAGGAAGTCGTCAAGTTGCGCTACGGATTGCATGGCGGCAAAGCGCACACCTTGCAGGAATTGGGCGCGCACTTCAAAGTCAGCCGCGAACGCGTGCGACAAATCGAAGGTCAAGCATTGCGCAAACTCCGTAAAGGCGGCCTCGCGCAAGCCGTTCGCAACAATCCGTAAGGCCATCCGAGTACTCGATTTCCCAAGCGAACCAGAAATTTTCTGGTTCGCTTTTCTTTTGATAATATCAAGATGGCAAAATTGATGCACGATGAAAGAGCAGTCGCCACCAGCTATGAAACTGCGCTGGCGCGAGGGCTGTCGCGCTCACATTTTTGAAGGAGTTTAAATATGATCCATCGGTTTTTAATGGAAGAAGAAGGGCAGACTTTGGTTGAATATGGTTTGCTGGTTTCGCTGATCGCTCTGGTTGTTATCGCGGTTTTGAGTTTTCTGGGCAAGAGAGTGCAAACGGTTTTCAACGTCGCCAACAATGCTTTGAAGACAGCGACTTCGTAAAGCGTAATAAAAAAGCCCGCTTCCATGCAACAGAAGCGGGCTTTTTCGTTCCTTGAGTACTCGATTGCCTAAATCACGCTGCGACGACTTTGCAGCTTTTCTCGTGCGCCGCGCACAATCGGCTTGATGGTAACGACATTTTCCGGCTCGTAATCCAGCAACTTGAGCCAATCTTCGATGATGTCGTTCTTGGGGAAAATCTCGTTTTCCTTGAACTCCATATTGATGGCGCGTTCTATGTCGTCTTTGGAAACGCCTTCGTTGGACGACTTCACATCAATTGAACGCTTGATAGCGAAATCTTTGGCGCGCTCGACGACACTGGTAATCAAAGCGCCGCTGAGCAAGTCTTTGTAATACAAGGTCTCGACGCCGCCGCTGCGCGTGTAAACCTCGATGAACTCGGTTTCGGGCGATTTGCGAAAAACGTGTGTGACCGCCGCATCAACTAACGCCTGACGCGCTTGTTCGTTGTCATTCGAGTACTCGTTCAGCAAATCGGGCGACAATGGCAAATCTTTGTGCAGGTAAATCTCGAAGATCTGTCGCGTCGCGTGACGGTCGGGACGGCGAATCTTCACTTTGCGGTCGATGCGCTCGGGTCGCAAAATCGCCGGATCAATGTAATCGGGACGGTTGCTCGTCAAAATCACGACGACGTTTTCCAGGCTGACCAAACCATCCATTTCCGCCGCGAACTGTGGCACAACGGTGTTTTGAATGTTCAGGCCGCGCCCTGAAGAACGCGTGCGCAAAATGCTTTCGGCTTCGTCGATGAAGATGAAAACCAGGTTGCCTTCTTTGGATTTTTCGCGCGCTGTCTGAAAGATTTCACGAATCTGACGCTCGGTTTCGCCCAGCCACATATTGAGAATCTTCGGCCCGTTGATGAGCATGAAGTATTCTTTGAGGTTCTGTCCCGTGCGCTGATTGTACTCGCGCGTCAAGTTGTAAGCTGTCGCTTTGCCGATGAGGGTTTTGCCGCAACCTGGCGGGCCATAAAGCAAAATGCCCTTCAGCGGTTTTTTGCCGAAACGCTCGAATAATTCGGGATAAAGCAGCGGCAATTCGATGGTGTCGCGGATCAGTTGAATCGCTTCTTCTTGCCCGCCGATCTTTTCCCATGGCAATTCCGGCACTTCCTCCAAGAAATAATCGCGCGTTTCGTTACCCGCAAAATGCTCCAGTGCGACTTTGAAGTTCGGCTCCATGCGCACTTCGTCGCCAGTTTTCAGTTCGACACCAAGCAATTTGCTGCCGCGAAAAATGACGCGCCCGCCTTGTCCCGGCGTATCGGCGCCGACGCGCAAACGTTCCTCATCCAAAACGTCGCTGATTTTGGTGATCGGGCCGTTGGTCGCTGGCCCCAAATCGCCGACAATCGCGTACGCTTCATTGACTTTGACGCGCGTGCCGATTTCAAATTCTTTCTGTTCCAATTTCGGGTCGATCATCACAACGAACTCTTGATCGCCGACCGCGATGCTGGCGGTTTCAATGATGGTGTCGCCGTTTTCGTCTTTGACTTTTTCTTCGCGCTTGCCCAGAAAAACGCCGATGCGGTTGGCTGGCTGTGTCAGCTTTTGATAAGCCTCTTCAAATTCGCCCAAAGCCTGCGCTGCTTCTTCCAATTGCTGCGCATCGACTTCGAGTTGGTGGCGCAACAACAGCAGGTATTGCCGCGTGCGGCTGTCGATGTTGGTGGCGTTGTTTAGGATTTCGTCCAGCAGCGCCGTCGCTTTGAGACGCGTTTCGGGAAGTTGAAAACCAATGTCGTCGCGGTTGTCGCGGCGTCCGCCTTGCGTCAAATCGCCCAGGCGTTCGTTGTCGTTGAAATCGTAATCGTCGCGGTCACGTCCGTTCTTTTTAGCCATGATTGAGTACTCGTTGAAGGGAAAAATCGAACAACGCGCACCAAGACTAACGGCGCACCAAATGGGTTCCGTTTGCGCGCATCGAGTACTCGATACTCGTTTTAAGCAGCCAGCATCAAGGTGAAATTGATTCGCCATTCTCAAGCGTTCAGCCAGGCTCGCTCTTCTGCGTAAAAGGATTGGACTTGCTCGGGTTGATCGTCGCCCAGCAAATCGTTGCGCACGGAGTAACCACGCAAGCTGAGGGAAGCCGCGATCAGCGCGTAGGAAGCGCGATAGGACGTCACCGACTGAGGATCGAAGGTCAGCGTCTGGCCTGGAATTGCTGCAGTCAGGGTATCGCGCTCGTAAATTGCGTTAAGCGAATGAATTTTCCACTGACCGTCGCGGCGCTCCAGGCGGTAGTTCAAGCGCGTGTAAGAAATCAGGTCGGCGGGGATGCCTTGCCAATCGATGCGGAATTCGACGCCAGTTGAGATCTCGACCAAGGCGCGGTCACCGTTCACATCAATGACCGGCGGCCCCAAGCGATGAACGGCGCGGTCGCCACGCTCGGACATCGCTGCGGAGCGCGACACGAAATCCGGGCCGCTTCCCGAAAACCAACTCAGCGCCACCGTGGAATCGGGCCAAAAACAATCGTTCATTTGCGACCACCAGCCGCGATCCCGACCCTGGCGCTCGTGCAACACGACCTGACTGATGCTGTTGATGTCATCCATAATTCACCTTTCCAGTACTCGATGCGGGTTTGGTAACCAGTGGTGCAGGTTTGCTGAAGCCCACCACTGAAATCCACCACTGAAATCCACCACTGAAGCAGTGGCTGATGAAAAAAGCCCCAGGAATGGGACTGAACAGGAGGCGTAATGTTACGCAGGAGGCCGATTTAACGGTCTTGCCAATGTCAGCCCGTTCATTCATGGGCGGGTGTCGTCCCTTTGAACCTAAACCCGCACCACTGGTTAATAGCGTCTTGGAAGTCAAGCGCGGTAGGAAACACGATGCTGCAACATCGAGTACTCGATGTTGCAGCATCGTGTCCTTTATCTTCTTTAAACGCATTCTGCGAGCTGAAACTTCATTGTGGCGCTTGTGCTCCCAGCTTGTTCGTCAGAATTGCCGCGAGTTCTGGCGCGAACTCGGTGCTCGCTGAGACATAGCCGACGTGTCCGCCAGGAACGTCCACCATTTCAAGACCCAGTTTTTCGGCTAAGGCGCGCGCCGTGCGGTTGGCCATATCGCCTGCGGAGGCGCGCCCGCCCAGTACGACGAGTTTGTCAGCGTGAGTAGCTAAAGTGTCCAAGTCGAGATCGGCAATTGGATATTCGCGGCATTCGCGTTCAAACCAGTAGGTCGCGTTCGCCATGGTGAACGGCCCACGTCGTGCGTCGGGCGCAACGCTCATCGCGGCGCGGTCGGCGGCTCCAATGATTTTCTCGCTGAAGACCTGACGCGCGGCGATAATGCCCGAAGTGCGGTAGATGTCGTAGATAACGTTCATTCCGCTGACGCGTTGTTCGCCGTCGGGAAGCATTTTGACAACTGGAGGTTCGTGGGCTAAAAGTAAGCGAACCGCATCGGGATGGCGCACCAAAACCTGAAGCGCCACAATCGCGCCGGAACTGCTGCCGAAAACAATCGCGGGTTCGGTACTGAGGTGAGCGATCAGCCGCTGCACATCGTCTGCATCAGTTTGCAAACGGTGCGCGTAATCTTGCGCATCGGTCAGAAAGCTTTCAGAAAAGCCGCGACGATCATAGGTCAGCACGGTGTATTTATCGGCGAGCGCGTGCGCCAGATTTTGATAAATGCCGTGTTCGCCATTCGCGCCGGGAATCAAGACCAGCAACGGGCCGCTGCCGACGACTTGATAATTGAGAGTTGCGCCTGGAACGTCCAAGACACTCATAACTTGCTCCTTTAGAAAGTGCGAAAATAGAAAGTGCGAAAACGCTTTTTGCGAGCGCGTTTCCGCTAACTTTAATAGCTTTGCCAGCTTTCCGGCAAAGCTTTCATCAAAGCCGCACAGTGAACGTTGAAGGGCAGCAGGTTCGTCCCCGAAAGTTTGTCGCTCAGCGTTTTGAAGTCGGGACGCAACGCGATTTCCTCGTATTGCGCCAGCAGAATTTGCGCGTCAAAAACCAACATGCCGCGGATGCCCAAGCGACGATGCAGAACGTAAATCGCTGATAACATCGTTGGCAGCATGATCGGCTGCATATCGTCCTGACCGCCATAAACCGTGACATCCAATTCATATTTGTAGCGGCTGAACGGAATTGCGCCGTCTTGCGTGGGCGCGCCAAAAGGATCGTATTGGGGATTGAACGTGTTAAGACTTAAATCCAGTGAAACGCTGTTGAAAAACGCCGAATAAGCCGTTTCCGGCGCGCCGATGGTCGGTTCGAGATGGCAGCCAATCCATTGATTGCAATCGGCCACCAACTCCGGCAAATCTTTTTCCGCATTGAAATAATAACCAAGTGAAACGCTCATAAAAGAATCCGAAAACGACAAGTTGATTCATTTCAGCAATTACGCCACGATTCGAGTACTCGATGTTCGTTTATCACATTTTGTCACGAACTAACCTTCAGAAGATGCGCCCAAATGCGAATGATGTGCGCGTCTTTAGAAAACGGCACTTTGTGTAATTTCAAGATCGCCTCGACAGCGCTTGTGTAATCGTTATCTGTGTACTCAATGTTTTTGCTTGAATCATAAATCCAATGCGGATTCTTCTTCCTTTCGTACGGATCAATGTCCAGCCATTCGATTTCCAAGAATATGATCGGCCCGAGAGTACCAAATTCGACATAAGCCTCATGCCTTGCGCTTCGTGACATCCATGTCCACTCGTAAGAGTCAGGATCAGCAAGCGGTTGTAATGTTTTGATGCGATAGTTCAGATGAAGAGGACAAAGCGCATCCAGCACATTGCGCCACTTTGTATTGTTCATCAAACTTGTCGCGCCTTCGCGCTCAAGAAAAGCGTGCAATTTTTCACGTCGCGTTACCATAGATTGAATCTTTGACCTGGCATTATCAAACACCGAGGCATCGTAGTCTTACAACTTCCCCAATGTCTCGAAAAAACTTTCGCTTTGCAGTTCATTCCAACGGGTGCGGGCGCGACCTAATAAGTAACGCTTGCGCGATTCGCCGTGCTTGAGAAATTGCAGCAAATCTTCGGGCGCCGCTGACAATCGAGTACTCGATGGTGCTTCATCGGGCGCGGGAACGTGCAAATCGAAGGCTTCGCCCGCGACTTCGCGCAAGACGGCGCGGTCGTTCATTTCGCCCAGCAAATCCTGCAAGCCGGTGATTGTTTTGATGGAAGTTTTGACTTCGCTCGCCCAGCACGGCGCGAAAAATTCCAGCGTGTAACGAAGTCTCTTCAATGATTTGCGCAGTTCGTGGTGGCCTTCGATGTTGAGCGAATCGTTCAACACTTCAGCATAGAACGCGACTTCTGCCAGGCGATGCGGCAAGACTTTGTGCGCGGCTTCACTCAGCGTCATTGGCGGCGCGGTCGCGGCGGGGAGTCCCAGCGTCCAGCGCGCCACGCGTTCGCGCAAATGTCCGGCTTCCTGCGCGCGATTGACGCGACGCACCATCGGCGCAAACGCATCGGCGCGCTCGTTTTGCAAATGGCGTTCAAACGCCGAAAGTCCGGGCGCTTCGATAATTTTTCTGCTCAGCTTGGTTTTCGAGTACTCGCGCAGATAATCGTCGAGCACATCAAAGTCGCGGACAGCGCCCAGAGCATCGCCCAGTTTGGCGAAGTCTTTGCGTTCAACCGCAAACTCGCGGCGCAAACTTTCATTTAAGAGCGGCTCGGTTTTGGTGCCTTCAAAATTTTGCAGAGCGGAGCGCAAACGCCGAATCGCCACGCGCATATCGTGCAGCGCATCGGCATCGCCCGCCACGACTTTGGGCGCGTATTTCCACGCGGTTTCCCACAGGTAAAAGAAGAGTTTGGAGGCGCCAGAAGTCGCGCTGTCGTCGGGTTGAAGGTTCGCTTCGGTTGCTAAATCAGCCATGCCGCCAAGTTTAACGTTTCGTTAAGAAGGGAATGTTAAATGGCGGTGCAAAGTTCATCCGGTCAACCTACGAAATACCAGAAAAACGAAATGCCAGAAAACTTTTGCACAACGACTAAAATGATGCTTTCATTCGATAGAGCGCCGAAAAACGTCCAACACTTTCTGCAGCTTCTCAGAAAACGCTGCATCGCTTAAAAGCGTGTCTGCATCAATGCGATTGGATGGCAAAGCGAGATGAAACGCGTCATTTTCGATGACGTTCGCCATCATCACCGACAGCGTTTCGCGCAATGAATTTTGTGCGTGCGTCGATTGCAGCGACAGGTTGAGCAACGCGACCGGCTTGTGCATCAATTCGCCGCTCGACACGATCCAGTCGAGCGCGTTTTTCAAGACGCCAGGAACACCGTGAGCATATTCGGGGCTGCAAATAAGAACGGCGTCGGCCTTGTGCAACGTAGCGCGCCAATCGAGTACTCGATGCGGCGGCGTTTCGGTGTCCAGATCTGGGTTGAAAAACGGCAGTTCGCCGAGCAAAGGACAGAGCGTGATTTCAAGATGGGGCGGCGCCAACTGCGAAAGCACATTGAGGACGCGCGTGTTGGAAGAAGCGGCGCGCAGACTGCCGGAAATCGCTAAAATAAGGAGCGGTTTCTCCATTGGCGTCTGGTTGTTCTGGTTCATCGTTGAGGTTCCAGTTTGCACGTTTTTATTTTGCTGAACGCGGTGTCATTCTATTTTTTGCAAGCGCAAAATCCAGTCGTTTTCCAGTGCATTTATTTAGGATTATCGTCCGAGCTTTTATGAATTCTCCTGTTTTTCTCGATCCCAGCGGCAAGCGCAGCATTTGGGTCAGTCGTTTGGGAATGGCGCTGACAATTTTGATCGTGGTGTGCGGCGTTTTGTTCGCGCGCACCTTGCTAACTTTGCCTTTTTTGCCGCACCGCGAAGGCGCTATCGAACATCGTTTTCGCAAGACGGCGTTTCCCTTTTTGCCGTCGCGCCAGGAACAGCTCGAACGCTTTTTGTTGCGTCGCGCGCACCTGGCGCTGTTTCGTGAAATCGCCGCCGATGATGATACGCCTTCTTCAGTCGAATTATCCAATGGCGTGACATCCAAAAACAATCTTAAACCACGCTTTCTTAAACGCGGCGGACATCCCGAATCGCGCGTTTCGAGTACTCGAACACCGCGCTCAACGCCAGTTCAAACGCCAGTTGTCGCCACAAATGCGCCGGCCATGAACGCGTCCGCGCCGCCGATTGTGGCGGCGTTTTATGCGACGTATCAAACGACGGGTTTGAATTCTCTGCGCGCCAACGCCAGTCGTTTAACGCACGTTATGCCGGAATGGTTGCACTTGGACGCGACGGGAACCAATCTGGATTTGACGGATTGGAATCCGTCTTTGACGCCGAAAAACCTCGATGTCGTGAAAATCGCGCAAGCCAACCATTTGCAAATCCAGCCGATTTTGAACAACGCTCATGGCGGACAGTTCGATGAAGGGCGCCTCGCCCGTTTGTTGCAATCGCCGCAAAACCAGCAAACTTTGGCGAATGCGACGCGCGATTGGTTGCTATCTCATCATTTCGATGGCTTGAACCTTGACCTGGAAAACATGAACGCGGAGGATTTGGCGCGCTTCCCGCAATTTGTGGCGCTGATGTCACGCACTTTGAAAGCCGCCAATTTAACGCTCAGCGTCGATGTCGAAGCCGATCATGCGACCGATGCGAGGTGGAAACAGATCGCGCAAGATTGCGATTTCCTAATTTTGATGGCGTATAACGAGCACGGCGCCGATTCGACTGATCCGGGCGCCATTGCTTCGGCGAAGTGGAGCTACGACCTTTTGCAGCAGTTCAAAGCGAATGTTCCGCTCAACAAAATCGTGTTGGGCGTCAGCAATTATGCTTATGATTGGACGCGCGGCAAGCCTCTGGCGCAGACTGTGACCTATCAGGGCGCGATTTCGCTGGCGCGCGATTATCGCAGCGATACGACGCCCGAACAAGCGGTTGACTTCGACGATGACGCGCTGGAAACGACTTTCGAGTACTCGGATGACGCGGGTGGCGCGCACGAAGTGTGGATGACGGACGGCGTTTCGGCGTTCAATCAATGGAAACTGGCGCAGCATGACGGCGTGCGCGGCGCGGCCTTGTGGGTTTTGGGTTCGGAAGACCCGACGATCTGGAGTTTTCTCGACCGCAGCAAGATGAGCAAAGCGCCGTCGCCGGATGGCTTGAGCACGATTCATTTTCCGACCCAAGTCGGATTTGAAGGCCAGGGAGAAGTGCTGACAGTTCATTCGACGCCGCAAATGGGCGTGCGCAAAATCACAATCGACGAAGACAACGGGCTTTGCACCGACATGGAATACCAAAAATATCCATCGCCTTTTGTGCTGCAGCGCAGCGGCTATCAGAAAAACGCCATCGCCCTGACCTTCGACGACGGGCCGCAAGCCGGTTTCACCGAACCGATTTTGGATATTCTGCGCGAAAATCACGTTCCCGGCACGTTTTTTATGATCGGCGAAAACGCTGAGCGCAACCCTAAATTGGTGCGCCGCGTGTATGCCGAAGGCAACGAAATCGGCAGCCACACTTTCACGCACCCAAACCTGGGCGAAGTGAGCACGCGACGCGCGACCCTGGAACTGAACGCGACGCAGCGCGCTCTGGAAAGCATCCTGGGGCATTCGACGATTTTATTTCGCCCACCGTATAACGCCGACGCCGAGCCGCAAACCGAAGCCGAAGTGCGGCCTGTCGTGCTCGCCTCGCAAATGGGCTATGTGACGATTGGCGAACTGATTGATCCGCAAGATTGGAACTTGTTCAAGACCGGCGTGGATGGCGCTCCGGCTCCGCGCAGTGCCGATGAACTGGCGCATTCGATCTTGAGCGAAGTCCACAAAGCGAACCAGCCTAACGGCGACAATGGCAATATGTTGTTGTTGCACGACGGCGGCGGCGACCGCACCAACACGATTGAAGCGTTGCGTATCGTAATTCCCGAACTGAAAAAAGAAGGCTACCACTTCGTATCGGTTTCGCAATTGATGGGCGTCAGCCGCGACGCTGTGATGCCGCGCATCAGCGACCGCGACCGTCTTCTGGTCGGCTTCGACCGCGTGATTTTCGATGCCGTGTTTTTGTTTGAAAGCGGCCTGCGCATCGCCTTTGTCGCGGCGATTGTGCTGGGTTTGGCGCGCGTGCTGTTTGTGACGCCGCTGGCTTTGATCGCTTGGCGCCGCGACAAAAAAACCTCACTGGCATTATCGAGTACTGGAAACCAGAACTGGCCGACGGTCAGCGTTTTGGTGGCGGCTTACAACGAAGAAAAAGTGATCGTGCGCACGATTCGCAGCATTCTCAGCAGCGAATATCCGCGACCTTTTGAAGTCGTGGTGGTTGACGACGGTTCGCGCGACGGCACAGCCGAAGAAGTCGAGAAAAATTTCGCCGATGAGTCGCACGTGCGCTTGATTCGCCAGGAAAACGGTGGCAAAGCGAGCGCTCTCAACCGCGCCATTGAAGCCGCAAACGGCGAAGTTCTGGTGTGTTTCGATGCTGATACGCAAATCGCGCCGGATGCGATTGCGATTATGGCGCGCCATTTCGTGGACGAAGAAGTCGGCGCCGTGGCCGGCAACGTCAAAGTCGGCAATCGCTTGAATTTGCTGACGCGCTGGCAATCGATTGAATACATCACCAGCCAGAACCTGGATCGTCGCGCTTACGCGTTGCTCAACGCGATCACGGTCGTGCCGGGCGCGATTGGCGCGTGGCGGCGCGAAGCTGTGATGGAAGCGGGCGGTTACACGACCGACACGCTGGCTGAAGACATGGATTTGACGTGGCGCATTCGTCGCGCGGGTTGGCGCCTGGCGACCGATAGCGGCGCTCTGGCGTGGACGGAAGCGCCCGATACGGTGCGCGGTTTCTTCAATCAGCGTTTTCGCTGGGCCTATGGAACGCTGCAATGCTTGTGGAAACATCGCGGCGCATTGGGGCGCTATGGCTGGTTCGGCGGCTTGGCGTTGCCGATGTTGTGGCTGTTCCAGTTCGTCTTTCAAGTGATCGCGCCTTTGGTGGACTTGCAGATTTTGTATTCGCTGCTGGGTTTCGCCAACTCGAAAATCACCAGCGTTGTGCTGCATCAGGATTGGCAGCCGATGACTCAGGCGAAAAGCGACTTGACGAACGTCCTGATTTTCTACGCGATCTTTTTTGCGGCGGAATTGTTGGGCGCAACGATTGCGTTTTTGCTGGACAAAGAGCGCGTGCGGCAATTGGGCTGGCTGTTTCCGCAGCGTTTCGTGTATCGCCAGTTGATGTATGCTGTGGTGTGGAAAGCGTTGTGGAAAGCAGCGCGCGGCCTGCCTCAAGGCTGGGGCAAACTCCAGCGCAAAGGCACGGTGCAAACGCCAGTCAGCAGCGCCAATAACGCGGCCAAAACAAAAGAGAACGTTTCAACAGCGCCTTGAGTCCATCGCGCCGTTGTTTGAGGCGTTGTTTGTTGCAGACGTTCGAGTACTCGAAGTCCTAATTTCTGGAGGAAGAAGAATGATCGAAGTTTGTTCCGATGTTCGTTTCAAAGCGCGTGTGGTGCGCACGGCGTCCGTAGTTGCTGGCGCCGTTGTTTGTATTGTCACAGCGCAAAACGCGCAGGCCACCATCACGCACCATCAGACGATGGTTTCGTGCAAGACATCCAAAGGCCCGAAAACTATCAAGACTGCTTCAGGCTTGAAGTATCAGGATTTGCGCGTCGGTACGGGCGCTGTCGCCAAAGCCGGACAAACCGTGACCGTGAATTATCGCGGAATGTTGACCAACGGCACGGTTTTCGACGAATCGTATAAGCGCGGCGAGCCGTTTACGTTTTTGCTGGGCGGCGGACAAGTGATCAAAGGCTGGGACGAAGGCGTGGCCGGAATGCGCGTCGGCGGCAAGCGCAAGCTGATCATCCCGCCCGATTTGGGTTATGGCGCGCAAGGCGCTGGCGGCGTTATTCCACCGAACGCAACCCTGATCTTTGAAGTCGAACTCGTCAAAATTGGCTAATTCGAGTACTCGAAACCCAACGAACCCCAAGCGTAAGCGCGGGGGCTGAAGTAGCAGACACTTCAGCCCCCGCGCTTACGCTTGGGGTTCGCTGTTTTGTAGCGCCGCAATCAGCGACGCGTTGGCGGCGGGAAACTCAGCCGTTTTCATCTCGCGCGGCAACATCCAGCGCAATTCGCTCGCAGCCAGAGTTTGCGGTTCGCCGGAAATGATTTTTGCATCGAACGGAAACAACGTCACCGTGCGATTCGAGTACTCGAATGGGATTGGCTTGCGTTCGCCAGTAATCTCGATTTCAACGCCTAATTCTTCGCGCGCTTCGCGGATGGCACAATCGCGCGGCACTTCATCGAGTTCACATTTGCCGCCGGGGAATTCCCAAAGATTCGGCAAATGTTCGGCGTGGGATAAGCGACGTTGAACCAGAACACGATTGTTGCGCCAGAGCAAAACGATGGCGATGGAAAACGAAGGCTGCATGAAAATTGCACTTGTTGGGCGCACGAAATTGCAAGCGGGAGGAACAGGATGAGAAAACGTTTTTTGATAGTTGCCTGTCTGTCGTCGGGCGCGTTACTTTCACTGGGCGCGATGGTGGCGCCGTCGCGTTCGATGCCGAGGGAAGCGGTTTCGCAGTGCGCAACGGTCGCCAAAGTCACCGGAAATGGCCATCGTTTCGTTTACAAAAATCTGAACGAACTGGACCTTTCTGGCAACGACAACACGGTAATGGTCGATGGGACTTGTAATTTCCTCAGCGTCACCGGCAACCGCAACACGATTCAAGTGCAACGCTGCGATGACTTTGAAATCGACGGCAATTTCAATCGCGCCACGCTAAAATTCGCGCAAAACATCACGACGCCAGGCAATGATAACAAAGTCACCTGGTCTAAAAGCATTTTGCCGCGCGGCATCGCTATCCTCAATACGGGCAGCCGCAACGCGATTATTCACACGCGCCGTTGAAACTGTCAGAACAAAAAAGTGAGCGTTCGAGTACTCGAATGCTCACTTTTTTGTTTTTTGCCGTAACAATTCGTAACGAGAAACGTTAACGCGTCCGATTGTAAAATGACGAAACCGAAGTCGCTTTGACAAAACCAACGGGAGAAGCACGATGAGAAAACAGTTGCGCGCGACGTGGTTTGTAGTTGGCATTGCCCTGGCGAACGGTGTGATAATGCCGTCGCATGCGGTTCCGGTTCCTCCGCCGGTTCAGGTGCCTTATCATTCTTCGCCGGATTTCAACATCACCGACAGCAATCGTCGCTTCACCTTCACCAATCAGGGAACGGTGAACCTGGTCGGCAACAACGACATTCTGTTCATCAAAGGGCATTGCGACGAAATCAACGTTACGGGTCACGACGATACCGTCTTTATGGGCGAATGTGCTTATCCCAATATCTCCGGCCACAACAACATCGTCAAGATACTGCACGATTGCAATGTTCTCGATGCTCTCGGCTCGCGCAACGACATCGCTGTCGAAGGTCATTGCCACGATCTCAACATTTACAACGCGGGCAACAGCGCAAACGTCGATATTTTAGACAACCTTTTGATCAAAGGCAACCATAACGCCATCAAGATTCGCCTGGCCGCTGGCGGACGCATCGAAGGCGACGATAACACCGTTATTTATCAGCACGGCATAGGACGCGATCACATTACGGTCAGCCAGCGATTTGATGTGCGAGGTCGGCGCAACACCGTAAAACGAGTCCCTTAGTGAGAAAAAGCGAGCATTCGAGTACTCGAATGCTCGCTTTTGGCGGGTCGCAAGAAACTCGACCTAAAGCGTTTCCGTATTCGAGGGAAGACCGGGAGGAAAGACAAAGTTGCAGATGTTGCGCACCGTCGCATCAATTCGCCGTTCAAAAATGGCAAGCGCAGGAGAGTGCGAGAATGAGAAGCAAGCGGTTTTGGACAGCGATTTTCGTCTTGTTCGGCCTGATGTTGGCAAACGGCGCGCTAACGCCAATTCACTCGGTGCCGTTTCAAACAAGTTCGCGTTGTTATAACGAGAGCGACACGACTCACATCAGCGGTGATAATGGAAGATACACTTTTGGCAAAAAAAGCGCGATTGACATTGAAGACGGTAACGGCAACTATGTGGACGTGCAAACGTGCGACATCAAACTGCTCGTGGAAAGCGACGACAACACTGTCGTTATTCATAGCGGCGTTTGCAAATATATCGACATTCAGGGCAAGAACAATAAAATTGTCCTGAAAGGGAATTGCCTGCTGCTCTCCGTTCTCAACGACAACAACACCGTCATCGCACAGGGAACGGGGACAATTCAACTTCTTGGCAGCCACAATGCCGTAAACGCTGCTACCATCGACTCCGCACTGCGGCCCCAGGACGTTGTGGCACAAACAGAACGCCCTCATAGAGGTGCTCCCAGGCCAAACCGCGACATACACGATTTACACGGCGTGCTTATCTGGGGCAGCGATAACAAAATCACCATTCATCAAGGTGCTTGCGACACGATCAAAATCTCCGGCAAGGGCAACACGGTTTCGATGAGCAGTTCCTGTCAGACGCTCGAGGTGACGAACACCGGCCATAGCAACAAAATCAAAGTCGATGCGCTGAGCAACCTTCTGCTGCGTGGCAGCCTCAACGCGATTCGCATCGACAAAGCCGGTGGCGGAGAAATCACCGGCAACGACAACAGCGTGATTTATCAGCACGGCGTGGGACGCGGACACATCACCGTTGCTGAACGATTCAAAGTGACGGGACAGCGCGACACCGTAAAACGAGTTCCTTGAGCAAAACGGCGTGCGTTCGAGTACTCGAATGCGCGCCTGGCGTCTTGTGGTGAACGGTGTGCAAAGGAAAAGGAAGTTGCGCCCGTTCGATCCTTTGTCTGGAACGAAGCACCTGGGAGAAATATGATGAGAAAACAGTATTTGGCACTAGGATTAGTTGTATGCGGCGCGATAAGTATAAGCAGCGTGATGATGGCGCCGCTGCAGGCGATGTCCGCTAAGGCACATTCGCGTTGTCAGGCGAGCAATCTCTATCAACAGGTCATTCGCGGCAAAGGTGGTCACTACAACTTCACAACAGCGTTGGAAAGCGTCAGCATTTACGGCGATAACAACGTTGTGACGGGATCATTCGGCCATACCAACGTTTATGGCAACGGCAACTTCGTGACCAATAATTTGGATCAATGGAGCGTATGCTACAAAACGGTTATTCAAGGTCAGAATAACCGTTTTGCGGTGCATAGCCTCTGTGGCGATCTTCTAATCGACAAAGCCGCCACGGGCAACCACGTTTCGATCGAAGTGCTTGTCGATCTTCTCCTTAAAGGCGACAACAACGGCGTCATCCTCATGACGGCAGTTGATGGTCGCATTACAGGCAACCATAACGTTATCCACTACGTTCGTTTAGTAGGAGAAGACGATAAGGATGTAAGCCAAAGGTTCAATGATACGGGCAAAGGCAACCGAATTGATGGAGAAAGTCGATAAAGATGTGAATCAAAGGTTCAAAGATACGGGCAAAGGCAACCGGATGATCCACGACAAGCCTCCTCTACAACTCTGAGGTTTGAGGACAAGCGTAACAGGAGAAAGGCGATGCGAAAACTTTGGTTGGCCGTTGTTTTAACGATGTCTGGCGCGCTGATAACGCCGCTTCATTCGACGCAGGCCGATACGACCGATCATCCGTATGTGCGGCGCGGGCCGGATAAAAGCATCGAAGGCAACGGCGGAAACTACACTCTCGACGGTCAATACAACAACGTCCTAATCAAAGGCAACTACAACACAGTTGTCGTAACTGGAGCGACCGATTACGTCAGTGTCTATGGTTTCGGCAACGCCATTGTGCTGCGCGGCAGCGACCGTTTTATCCATACGACTTACGTGTCTGGTCACAGCAACAACACGACAATCGAAGGTCGTTGTGGAAATTTCAACATCGATACAGGCGGCGACGGCAATTCGGTCAAGGCGAGCGCGCTGGATTCCCTGCTGCTCAAAGCCGATCACAACACGATCAACATCGGCAAGGCGGGTGGCGGCTGGATTCAGGGCAACGATAACACGGTTATTTATCAACACGGCGTGGGGCGCGGACACATCACCATCAGCCAGCGGTTCACCGTCACCGGCAAGCGCAATACGGTGCAGAGAATTCCCTGAAGCGCAGCCTGAACTGAGAGATCGAGTACTCGAATCGCGCTTTCTGAACGAGTCGCAAGAAGACAAAAGCAGAAGCGTTAACCCGAAGAATTGCGGCGATAACGCAAAAGTAAAAAAGGAGAATGATGAACAAATTTTCAGCGATGAGTTTGGTGGTGTGCGGCATTTTATTGGTGAACTACGCGACGAAGCCAGTGCATTCAACGCCGTTTGGAGCGAAATTCGGCGTCACAACAAGCTCACATTGTGACGACGACCCGAACTACACGGTTGGCGGCGATAACGGAACTTTCAATTTCGGCCACAAAGACTGGATCGGCATTATCGGCAGCGGCAATACGGTTGTCGCCAATACGTGCGATGAACTCGTCATCAATGGCGACCGCAACACCGTGACCATTCAGGGCGGCGCCTGCAAGTCGATTTACAATTCTGGACGGCACAACAAAATTATCGTCCAGGGCAGCTGCCAATTGCTGCGCATGGACTGGGATCACAACGCTGTCATCGCCAACGAACTGGGCACGGTTCAACTGATCGGCAGCCACAATGCTGTTACGGCCAACGTCATCAACCCGACCCTGCGCCCGATTGACATTTTGAAGTCGTTGGGCGGCGTTGCCATAGGCCGTCACCATCCTCAACCGCAGCCCGATCCTGACTTGCAAAACCTGATGGGGGTGGTGATCCGGGGCAACAACAACAAAGTCACTTTGAACGGCGGGCATTGCGATACGATCAAAATCGCCGGACAGGTCAACGAAGTTTCGCTGAGCGGATCGTGCCAGAACCTTGATGTCACCGCCACCGGACAAAACGTCGTGGCCAAAGTGGCGGTGTTGAACGATCTCCAGTTGGAAGGCAACCTGAACTCCATCACCATCGACAAAGCCAGTGGCGGCACGATTTCAGGCAACGACGATACCGTGATTTATCAACATGGCGTAGGACGTGGACACATCACCGTCGCTGAACGATTCAAAGTGACGGGACAACGCGACACCGTAAAACGCGTGACTTCTTAAATGGTGTGAAGCCGTTACGCGCTCTATGGCGGCTGCCACGACATAAGACGCCAAACCCGCACCACTGGTCAATGTGACGAAAAAAGGCGCGCTTGCAAGTACTCGAAGGCGCGCCCTTTGTTTTGCTACGATTTAATCCAGAGGCCGCAACACCATTCCCGTCACCAGTTTTGGGTAAAAATACGTCGATTTTTGCGGCATTTTATCGCCTGCGTCGGCCACGCTTTGCACTTGTTCAACCGGCGTCGAGCGCAAAATGAAAGCGAGTTGATATTCTTCCTGATCGACTTTATCAATCGCTTCGGGCGAGGAAATCGTATAGGAAACATGACCGCCCGCCGCCAATTCATCCGGCCCAATTCCTATCAAGCGTTGCATAATCAAGGTGTGCAAAACCGAAACGTCCAGGTCGTTGTAAGCGCGGCTGCGTTCGCTGTCCATTTGCGCCAGATGTTCGTCGCCTTCGTGCAATTGCAACAAGTAAGCGCGCCCGGGCAACGCCAAACCCAAGCGTCCGCGCGATTGTGGCGATTCGCTCAATTTGTCGAGCAACATGGCGCTTTGCTGCGGCGCGCTGTGATATTCGATTTCTTCGACATCGAAATGTTCGCTCAAAGCCTGCAACAAATTTTCGACTTTGGACGCGTCCGCGTTTTTCACCAAACGATGCGTTGGCAAAACGACTAAACCGTCGTCGCTTGTCGAAACGCACATCATCAAGACGTAGTTTTCGTTTTCTTCGCCCGTCCAGTTTTGGCCGCTGCTTTCCGCTTTGGTCTGGCATTCGTTGCGATAGTTGAGCGCGGTTTCGTAGCGATGATGACCATCGGCGATGAAAATCGCTTCGTCTTCGAGCGCGGCTTCAATCGCGTTGCACGATTCGTCGTCCTGCAAAACCCACAAACGCTGAACCACGCCATCGTTATCGACAGCCTGCGCGTCCGGCTGGTGATTGCACACGGTTTCGAGTACTCGTTCGACCCAACCATCGCTGTCATTGAACAAACCGAATATCGGCGAAGTATTAGTGCGAGCCGCGCGCAGCAAGTTCAAGCGATCTTGTTTCGGGCCACTTAATGTGTGTTCGTGTGGCTTGACGACATCGCCAAACTCTTCCAAGCGAAGAGCGCCCAGAACACCGCGCCGCTTTTTGGTTTCGCCGCTGCCAGGAACCTCAAACTCTTGTTCGTAAATATAAAACGATTGTTCGTCGCGCTTCAAAACGCCTTGCGCTTGCCACTCTTTCAACGTCGCGTCAGCTTGTTGATATTGTTCGTCGGTGGCTTGCGTTCCATACGGCGCAGGCAGTTCGACGGCGATGATGTTGAACGGGCTTTTGCCCAAAAGTTCGTCGCGGTAAGCGCCTTTCACGACATCATACGGCGGCGCAATGACATCTGTCAGGTTCACTTTGTCGGAGTAGCGCAGTCCACGAAATTGAATAAATTCGGCCATATTTTCCTTTGTAAATGTGATGGTTACACCAACTTTGTTCGCAAAAACGGCGCAAATGAACGCTATTTTATTATGAAAAAGTTGCGTTGTTTTGCGTTGTTTTTGCGAACAAAGTTGGTGTAACCATCGAGTTACTTTTCTATCAGCGATTGGCCTGTCATAACGGCAGGTTGAGCAACGCCCAGCAATTCTAAAAGCGTCGGCGAGACATCGGCCAAGCGTCCGCCGCTGCGCAATCGAGTACTCGAAACGTCTTTGCCGACCAAAATGCACGGCACTGGATTGGTCGTGTGCGCCGTGTGCGGCTCGCCGGTTTTGTAGTCGAGCATCTGCTCGCAATTACCATGATCGGCGATCACCAGCAGAACGCCGTTGACGTGTTCAATTGCTTTGAGGACTTCGCCCAAACCTTTGTCAGCGGCTTCGACACTTTCAATGGCTGCCGCCAAAATGCCGGTGTGACCGACCATATCGGGATTGGCGTAATTCAAAACGATCAAGTCGTATTTCTCGCTTTCAATCGCCGCCACGACTTTTTGCGTGACTTCCCATGAACTCATCGCCGGTTGCAAATCGTAAGTCGCCACTTTCGGACTGGAAACAAGTATGCGATCTTCACCTTCCCACGGCGTTTCCAAACCGCCAGAAAAGAAGTACGTGACGTGCGGATATTTTTCGGTTTCGGCGATGCGCAACTGCTTCAAGCCAGCTTTAGCGACGGTTTCGCCCAAGCCGTCACGCTGCGGGCGCGGTTCAAAGGCAATCGGGCAGGGAAGTTCCGCAGAATAGCGCGTCATCGTCGTGTAATTGACGCGCGGCCACACGTTGCGACGAAACTTGGTCACAATCGGCGGATGATCGGCTTCGGCTGCGCCCGGCTCCTGCGAGACTTCTTTTAGCGAATCATTAAATGCTTCGTCGGTGAAAACCTGCGTCAGTTCGCGGCCTCGATCCGAACGATAATTGAAAAACAAAACCGCGTCGTTATCGGCAATGCGCGGCAAAATTTGGCCGTTTTCTGCAATCGCCGTCGCATGAATGAACTCGTCGTTTTCGCCACGCGCATACGCTTCCTTGATAGCGGAAATCGCGTCCGGCGCGACGTGACCTTTGCCTTCGGTCAGGCATTCGTAAGCCTGTTGCACACGTTCCCAGCGATTGTCACGATCCATCGCGTAATAGCGCCCGATGACTGACGCGATGCGTCCGATGCCGAACTTCTTCATCTGGTCGAGTACTCGATTGAGGTAGATTTGGGCGCTTTGCGGCGGCGTGTCGCGGCCATCGGTGAAGGCGTGCAAAAACACTTTGTCGGGCGCCAAACCTTCGCGCTGACACATTTCAATCAAGGCCAGGATGTGCGTTTCACTCGAATGCACGCTGCCATCAGACACCAAACCCATCAAATGGAAATTGGTGTTGTGGATTTTTGCATGATTCATGCTGGCGCGAATCGCTTCGTTTTTGAAGAACTCGCCGCTATCGATTTCGCGGTCAATCAAAAGCGAATCTTGCCACACGACGCGCCCGGCGCCGATATTCAAATGTCCGACTTCACTGTTGCCGAAAACGCCGGGCTGCAAGCCGACATCGTTGCCGCTGGCGCTTAAAGTCGTGTGCGGACAATCGTTCCAGATGTGGTCGAAGTTAGGCGTGTTGCCCAGCGTGACAGCGTTGGCGACCGGATTATCGGACAAGCCCCAGCCGTCGAGAATGCACAACATCACGGGTTTGTTTTTTGGTGTCATAAGGTTTGGGTTCGAGTACGGGAATCGAGTACTCGAAATGAGGAAATACAAACGATCAAGCGCGGCGAGTTTAACGCGATGATGACCGAGATTGTAGGGGCGAGGCACGCCTCGCCCGAAACTTGCGCGACGACAAAAGATCGCATGGCGAAGCGACGGAACAACAGGGAACAACGGGCGAGGCATGCCTCGCCCCTACAATGTATTGGCGACACAAAAGAAAAGAGCACCCGCGCGATGCGGATGCTCTTTTTGTCGTTAGCACGTCGTTAATAATTCTGGCGAGACGTCTTAGTTGCAACCTGCGTGCGGACCGTTGATGTCCGTCGCCCAGTAGCAGATGTCGCCATAGGCTTGTACGGCACGGAGCGCTTTGACGTGGCCATCAGCAAACAGCGCGTTGACAGTTTCTAGGTGGCGTCCAATCAAAGGCTGAGCTGCTGCTGGAGTCAAAGTACCGGCGCCTCCAGAGGCGCTTGCCGACCAATTGGCATTGCCGATGTTCATCCAGTAACTTGCGTATTGGGGTCCTTGCGCGGCTGCGAAATCGGCGTCGCTGCAATCGCCCGCGCCTGCGGCACAAGTGCCCGATGGCGTAGTTTTGATGTTGACAACGCCGCCCGTCATGTTGGTCACATCGGGAGCGGCGCCGTAGTAGCTGGCATCAATAATGTTAATGATGCTGGATGGACGCGAAATCGAAGCGAGCGAAACGCTGATAGGCGCCGGGCTGGTGCCAGCGTAAGCTCCCGCCGGGCTGAGCCACAAGTCGTTGTGACCGTAAGAGTTTTCTCCGCCGTAACCCGCACCGGCAGCGCCAGGCGCAGCGAATGTGTTCGGGCTGTTGCCGACCCAGGCAGCGGGGTTGGAAGGACAACGAAAAACGTCGTAGCTCTTCAAATACGGCTGCAGCAGGCTGATCCAGAAGATGCGATTGGCCGCATTGCCTGTAATTCCAGCGGCATCATACGGGCCACCGTTGGCGTTGGACAGCGGATTCGGCACGCCGTTGAGACGGTGCGGGTACAAGTGCTCATCGTATTCTTGCGAATACTGCATGGTGGCGATGCCCATCTGCTTCAGGTTGCTGGCGCAACTGGCACGACGGGCGCTTTCGCGCGCTTTGGCGAAAGCCGGGAACAAGATGGCCGCCAAAATCGCAATGATGGCGATAACGACGAGCAGTTCGATCAGCGTGAAACCACGCTTGGCGCTGGACAATTTGGCGTTGGACGACTTGGCGCTGGTGCGCTCGATACGACTTTTCATTTGAAAAACTCCAATCAACAATTCTCTGGAGCGACACCTTTGCCGCTCGACAAAGATTGTCTCTCAGGCGCTTTAAGACCAACTTAAGATGAGATTAAAGTTTTGGTGAGGCTTTAAAAGGTTCTTTATTGACCTATCGAGTACTCAAATTGTTGGGCAAACGCCTGCGATTTGCGATAATATCGGACATTCCCCGCCAACCACAAAGGAGACGTAAAATGTCACGACCAGTTACTTTGTTCACCGGACAATGGGCCGATTTGCCGCTCGCCGAACTCGCGCCGCGCGCCAAACAAATGGGCTTCGACGGACTCGAACTCGCCTGCTGGGGCGATCATCTCGACGTTAAACGCGGCGCCACTGACCAGGCGTATTGCGACGCGCAAAAGAAAATCCTCAGCAACAATGGCCTGCAATTGTTCGCCATTTCCAACCATTTGATGGGACAAGCGGTTTGCGACAACATCGACGAGCGCCACCAATCGATTTTGCCGCCTCACATCTGGGGCGACGGCGACGCAAAGGGTGTCAATGCGCGCGCTGCCGAAGAAATGAAGGACACGGCGCGCACCGCGAAGAACTTAGGCGTCAAAGTTGTCAACGGTTTCACGGGAAGTTCGATCTGGCATTTGCTGTATTCGTTTCCGCCTGTCACGCCCAAAATGATCGACCGTGGCTACCAGGATTTCGCCGACAAATGGAATCCGATTTTAGATGTCTTCGATGAATGCGGCGTCAAGTTCGCCTTGGAAGTTCATCCGACAGAAATTGCTTTCGACATCGTTTCCGCCGAGCGCGCGCTCGAAGCGATTGGTCGCCGCGAAGCCTTTGGTTTCAATTACGATCCCAGTCACTTGGGTTATCAGCACGTCGCTTATGTCGACTTTATCCGTGACTTCGCCGACCGCATTTATCACGTCCACATGAAAGACGTGTATTGGTCGAGCACGCCGCAACGCGCTGGCGTTTTCGGCGGTCATGTCAACTTCGGCGATTATCGTCGCTATTGGGATTTTCGCAGTTTGGGACACGGCAAAATCAACTTCGAGGAAATCATTCGCGCCCTCAACTCGATTGATTATCAAGGCCCGCTGTCGATTGAATGGGAAGACAGCGGCATGGATCGTTTTCATGGCGCCGAAGAAGCCGCCGCTTTCACCAAAAAAGCCGATTTCAAGCCCAGCGACCGCGCTTTCGATTCCGCCTTCGACAAGGAAGAGCAATAACGGTTTCGATCTTGGATTTTAGGTCTTCGAGTACTCATAATTTTTCAAAGACCCGAAATCCAAGACCCAAAACTTATTCGTTTTGCTTTTTAAGGAGTTTTGGCCGACAATGAGGATGGTTTGCGATGAGGTGAACCAAAAGTGTAAATACTGGCGGCAAATTGGAGGAGTCTATGAAAACAGTTGGTATCAAAACGACGTTGGGGAAAACAAGTTGGGGTTTGGCGATGTTGGGTGTTACATCGTTGAGCGGAGTTGTCGGCGCAGGAGCAGTTCCTGTTTCGCCCGGCGCGCCGCAAACACTGAGTGGCACAACGGTCGCGGCGCGTCCTGAACTGGCGGGGACAGTACTCGAAGATCGCGTCCGCGAGTTCTCGTTCACCAATTCATCGGGCGCGACGATTCGCGGAACGTTTCAAGACCGCGTGGTCAAGCGCACCAGTTCGGGTTTGCTCGAGTTTTCGTTTCGCATTAAAAACGATTCGACTTCGGCGGGCAATATCGTCGTCGTAAACCGCCAGAATTATAGCGGGTTTGCCCCGGTGGATGTGGATTATCGGCTGGATGGATTGGGAACTGTTGGCGCTTCATCTGCGGCACATGGCGGTGGCGCGAATGCTCGCATCAAATTCGATTTTTTCGCCTCGCCAATTTTGCCCGGCAAAGAATCGCGCTTTCATTTCATTGGCACCAACGCAACGAGCTACAATGAAAATGGAAAGGTCGGCTTGCAGTCGAATAACGGCGGCTACACGACGTTCAAAGTTTTTTCGCCCAACCTGCCCCCGCGACGGCCCCGAGCGAAGATAAAGTTGAAATAGTTTTTCTGTCCCGTTGTTAGGCCAGCGCGCCGTTGATGTGTCGTTAGGCGCCGATGTGCAAAACCTCGAACTTGACGATGCCGTTGGGGCCTTGCACTTCGGCGATGTCGCCTTTTTTCTTGCCCAGCAGCGCTTGTCCGACTGGCGAATCGGTGGAGGCGCCGCCTTCCAAATCGTCGTCGTCCAATTCTTCGGGCGTGACGATGGTGTAAGTGCGCTCTTTGCCGGAATCGAGTACTCGAACGCGCACGGGAACGCCTTGAATCACTTCATCGACGTGTTGTCCGGCTTCTAAAATGGTGGCGCCGGACAAGCGTTGTTCCAGTGCGGCGATGCGCGCTTCGGCCATGCCCTGCATATCTTTGGCGTGATGATAAGCGTGGTTTTCCTTGAGGTCGCCTTGCTCGCGCGCTTCCTTGATGTCGTTGATAATTTCGCTGCGCTGCGCCTTCAGCTTGTCCAACTCGTTTTGCAAACGTTCAAAACCTTCGCGCGTGAAGCGGGGTTCGGTGGCTGCCATTTTTCGTCCTTCTGCGTCCGTAGAGTAGCGCAATTTTAACGCGTGCAAGAAATACTCGCAAAGTCGAGCCAAAAGAAATCGCTCGACAGGCCGCACCTCGATGCCGGCTTCACGGCTGGTCGAGTTCGTGGCTCAAAGAAAGCGGAATGCGGTTTTGGCATCTTCTTTGCGCAAGGGCGCGGCGTAAAAGTTGTGGATCGTTCATTGGAAACATTGAAAGGAACGGTTCGTTGCTGAAATCAAGTGGCAAAGCATTGTATAATGTCGCACGACGAACTGCCGGACGGTCGGCAGGCAGATCAAAAGATTTTGAGGAGGAAGTACCATGCGTAAACTGATTGTTGTCGGAACTTTGGCGGCTGTGGCTTTGTTGAGCGCGGCGGGTGCCAAGCAGGCGAGCGCGCAGACGAACTACCCGAACGTGGCGGGCGTAACGCCCTTCTCGCAGGGCGCGAACTACATGTCGTTGGCGGGTTACCTGCGCTATCGCTATTTACTCGATTCCGGTCGCTGGATCACGCGTGAAGAAGCCGAAAACGCTGTCAAGTCGCAAACCGGCTAATCTTTAAAGATAACCGGCGTAACGGCAAAACGAGATCGAGGCGCAGCGACCGTGCGGAAAATTTTGTACTGAAGCGAACCTTATCTTGTGCTTGTCGTCCTGAAGCGGCACCGTCGATGTTATGACGGTGTCGCTTTTTTGTCGATATTTCGCCTCATCTTTGCGCGCCTCGAACCAAAACTCCAGTTTCCAACGCTCGCCGTTTTCCTATATCTTTTGTATCTTGATCATTACACCCGTTCATCACGTTTGTTCAACGCCGGTTTCCCTGTCGCCGGTTCGTTCAACTTCAGCTTATCGAAGGATTTCACTGTGACCGTTTTCTTTTCCCTGTCTTCAACGCAGACTTTATCGCAGCAACCTCGCTCGACACCATCTTTTTTGCCGTCGTTTCGCGTGTTCTCCCGTATGTCCGCGTTAGTCGCCGCAACGTTTGTGGCGACTTCGTTTTTTTCGTTGTCCCCGGCGTGCGCGCAAGCCATGGAAGCGCCATCGAGTACTCGAATGGAGATCCCAGCACCGGCCACGTTGCTCGCTACGCCCGTGCCGCTTTTTGATGCCTCGTCCGCGGGCGCTTTGAAGTTAAACACGCTCAATGCTGCGCCGCGTTTGTCATTAGAAGATGTGAACGCGCGCGTTCTTTTGACGGCTTCCACCGCGACACCGATAACCAACACAAATGCGGTCAGCGCGAATGCAGCAACTACGAATGCAGCAACGGTGACCGTTTCAAGAACGACAGCTTTAAGCACTCCAAGCGTCCGAACTCTTGCGCCATCAACGTCCGTTGCGCCTGTTGTTTCAGCGCCTACGGTAACTCCCACAATTGCTTCGCCACGCGCTACTTCTTCAGCGCCAATGGTTGCGCCAGCGTCTTCGCCTCGCGTGCCTGCGATTGAAACGCCATCGTCTGGCGCGGTTGCTTCAACGAATCAAATCACGATCAATGTGAATGGGCGCACCATTGTCACGAAAACGGCGCCGGTTTTACAAAGCGGTTCGGTCTTGGTGCCTTTGCGCGGCGTGCTGGAAGATTTGGGCGCGACGATTGGCTTCAATGCGCAAACGCAAGGCATCGTGGTAATTCAAGGAGCGCGTCGCGTCGTTTTGCTGCTGGGTTCGCGCGATGCGACGGTGAACGGCAAGGCGGTTCGTCTTTCCGCGGCGCCGCAACTCATCGGTGGCAGCGCGTTTGTGCCGCTGCGTTCGTTGGCGCAACTTTTCGGCTACGATGTGCAGTGGATTCCCGCGACCAACACCGTTTCCATTCAAAACGCTTCCGGCATCGTGCTGCCGACCGCCAATCATCACCAGGCTTTGAAAATGGTCGGACATTTGGGCGTCGGAATTTCTTTTGTGGAAGGCGATTCAACCGTCAGCGACGTGGAAGCCGACCGTTTGCTGGACGCCGCCAAAGATGCGGGTGCCTCGCTGATTAAAGTCCGCTTCGACTGGGGCGTACTCGAACCGACGCGCGGCGCGACTTTTCAGTGGCCGTTTTACGACCGCATTATTCTGGGCGCGCGTCGTCGCGGATTGACAATTGAAGGCGTTCTGGGACAATCAACGAAGTGGGCTTCGACCTTTCCCAACGCCAGCGATCCCGAACAATGGCGTAACGGCGCGCCGCGCGAAAACCAGATGAAAGCGTGGCAGAACTACGTGAAACGCGTTGTCGGGCGCTACAAAAACGACGTCCAAGCCTGGCAGGTTTGGGAAAAAACGTCCGCCGACCGTTTTCGCTCCAGCCAAACCGTTTATCGCAAGTTTCTGCTGGGCGCGACAGAGGCCGCGCGTGCCGCCGACTCGAACGCCATTTTGTTCGCCGCTGAACCGGGCGGATTAGATTTAGATGTCATCGATTCGCTGAGCCACAGCCAGGCGGCACCGCTGCTGGAT
This sequence comes from Abditibacteriaceae bacterium, assembly GCA_965277285.1. Classification (GTDB taxonomy): domain Bacteria; phylum Armatimonadota; class Abditibacteriia; order Abditibacteriales; family Abditibacteriaceae; genus DASVUS01. The sequence continues at coordinate 2,832,337 of OZ255721.1, forward strand.
GGCGTGGCGATTTATCCGGTTTCGCAAAACCAACCCGGTTCGGTCGCGCCCACCGGCGATTTTCTGCGCCCTTACACGACTTTGTTGACCAATCCCGACTTCAGCGGCAGCGCCACGCATCCCTTCCGCGATTTCTGGATCGGCGGCCTGAGTCGTCCTGTTCTCGGCGAAAATGAGAACACTGTGGTCACCAATGCCTCAACTTCGAGTACTGGAAATGCAGTGAACCTGACGACGATGAGCCTGGTTTCCAACTCGGCAGGCACTACGTCGGCTATCAACACGACATCGGAAATTGCGACTGATGATGCGGATACGCGCGCGCGCTTGCTACAGACTTTTACGGCAAATGCGCAGGCCGATTACCTGACGCAATCGAGCGTGCTGGCACTCGCGGCGGGCAGCGATAAAGTGTTTTGGAGTGAATTGCGCGACCGCGCGACTTACGAAAGCATCGCGCCGATCAACGCCGAATACAATTCCGGCTTGCTGCGCCGCGATTTTTCACCGCGACCTTCGTTCAACGCCTTCAAAACGCTGTCTGAGCAAGTCAAAGGCAAAAAATACGTTGGCTCGCTCGCGCTGGGGCCGAACATCGTCGCGCTGGTTTTCGACGATGGCACGGACGCATCGGTCGCGGCCTGGACAACGCAAGGTACGGCGCCTTTAATTATCAACGCGACCGGCCAAAACCCGGGCGTGCCGAATTCGTTGTATCTTTCCTCGGTCGCCACGACGCAGGTTTTGGACGCGACAGGCAATGTGCTGGGCGGTGGACAAGTCAACGCAAACCTGACGCAGCGCCCGATCTGGATCACGCACATCGGTTATGAAACGCGCGCCGCGATCCGCAAGTCGCAAGCGCGTGGCGTCTTGCTCGATGCCACGTCGCCGACTTTTGTGGCGGCGCAGGGCGTTTCCGCCGATTTCAGTTCGGCTGGCAACGAATCGGGATTGTATTGGCGCAAGTTTTCGCAGTTTCGCGGCGCTGCCAACAAAATTGTCACAGTTGGAGACCGCAGCGGATTGAAGACCGAAGTGTCGCGCAACATTCTCGATCCCGCAGCGGGCAAATTTTTCATCTTCCTGGATGTCGATGACGATTACCTTTACCTGACGCACGACGTTCCCGTCGAAGTCACCGTGACCGTCAAGCGTCCGATGCCGGAAACGCAAACTTTGGTCACTTCGTCGGCAGGTTTCAATATCGAGTACTCGACTCCCGAAGGAACCGGGCGCACGCCCTGGCAAGTCGTCGAGGCCGGCACCGATTGGGCGACTTACACTTTCACGCTGCCCAACGCTTCATTTTCCAATCGTGGCGGCTACGACATGGTGATCAACACCTTCGGATCGAAAAAAGACATAGTCTTCGGCTCGGTTGCGGTGCGACGCTTGGACGCCGCTCCAACAACCCCATGAAACAACGGCAACTTGACACAAGTTGAACATCTGAAAAATAAGTAGCGAAAGGCCGGACGATTTCTGAAAAAACATTGAACATCGTCCGGCTTTTGTCGTATGCCGTTCAGCTTTTGAAACCAGCGCCGTATTTTGCAAGACATTTTTGCTGTGCGAGCGTACGTTTTCGATTCCGTCTATGAATCGAGTACTCGAAAGCTTCTCTCCCGTTGACGCCTCAAAATGCCAAGCTGTGAAATTTGCTGAATTCGTACAGAAAATTGCAAGAAAGTACCTTGTCAAGAGGCGAGCTTGCAATTATAATAGCTGCGAACTCTGCTGATTTCCTCTTGTTTGAGGAGGTCGAACGGCAGAATTTTTAGGAATCAGCGCAGGAACCATTGCTTTATACGGACAATTCCAGTCGAATGCAGGTGAGCAGAGGAAACATGGCCACTCTTGTCTCTAACGTGTTCAATCACCGTCTGTCCAAACAAAGCGATTTTTCTCCTGATTTCAGTTGTACCGACTTCGAGAATGGTCTCGAAGCGGAGATTCAATGGATCAAGGAGATTCAATGAACCGCAAACTGACTTTGGGTGCTTTGCTGGCTGTTATGGCCGCTGCCCCCGCCATTGTGACGCCGAACCTGGTAAGCCAGGCCAGCGCGCAGACGACACGCGACTCCGCGGAATTCCCGGATGTCCCGAAGAACCACTGGGCTTACGAAGCCATCAACAAACTGGCTGCCGCGGGCATCATCGAAGGCCGCGACGGTGGCAACTATGTCGGCAACGCGCCGATGACCCGCTATGAGTTCGCGGTCGCTATCGCCCGCTTGCTCGACAAAATTCAACCGTCCGGTACGTCTTACGATGACACGGCGATTCGCGGTCAAATCGCCGGTTTGGACACGCGTGTCACGAGCCTGGAAAATGGTCGCATCAGCCGTCAGGAAGTTCTCGACCTGATCGCTGCCTTGCGCACCGAGTTCGCCGATGAACTGTCCCGTCTGGGCGTTCGCGTTGGCGATCTGGAAACCCGCGTTGACACGTTGGAGAAGCGCACGGTTGCTCCGCCCCGCCTGACGACTTCGCTGTCGTTCCTGCACCGCACCGGTTCGGCGAACTACATCGAAGAGAATGGTCCTGGTGGCAGTGGTCGCTCCATTTTCAACGGTGACAATGCTTTTGGGACGGCTCCTCCGGCTTTGCCACGTAACAACGTTTTCGCTGGCGGTCAGCAGAACTTCACCAATGGCAAGTTTGCTTACACCGACTTTGAATTGCGTTTAACCGACCGCGTAACCGATCGCTTGAGCGTCAATGCAGCGATCCGTTCGCTAGGCGACACGCAGGAAGACCCGTGGGCTGGTCAAACCAATAGCATTGTTGGTAATGGCGTAACGGGACCGTATGTTGCTTCCGATGGCGGCGGCGGCATTTCGGTTCGTGAAGCCAATGCGGTTGTCGACTTGGGTGGACGCAGCTATTTGGGTGCTAAGGGCTTGAGCTTGATTTTGGGTCGTCAGCACACCAAGATTGGTCAGGGCTTGATGTACGACAACGATTTGTCGCCGACCGACCAGTTGCAGGCTCAGTTCAATGTTGGCCCGTTCCAAGTCAGCGGTTTCATCGGCAGCAGCAACAACAACACGGCTGTTGGCCCGTTGAATCCTTACTTGACCACCGGCGCTGTTCGCTGGATGGGCTTGTCGGGTAACAACGGTTCATATTTCGGCGGCCCTGTTGGCTTTGGAACTTCGCAAGCTGATATCAACCGTTCTGAGTCGGGTGCCGTCGTTGGTTTCCCCGGCTTGACGGCTCCGACGGTTGCCACCATCTTTGGACCTACAACGGTAGGTGCTGCAGCAGTTCCAGTTTATCGTGACAACAACGAAAGCTTGGTTCGCGTTGGCTTCAACCTGTTCCGTATTGCAGGCAATCCGGTTGTTATCGGTTTGAACCACATGGATGAAGGCATCGCGCGTCAGGCAGGCGACTCGGTCGACTTGTCAATTCCTTTGTTCAACCGCACGGTTGGCGTGGAATATGTCCGTGAGCGCAAGTATGCGAACGGCATCAGCACGTCGGGCAGCCCCAGTGCCTATAACGTCACTTTGCCGATTTTGCGCACTCGTGTGATTGATCTGAATGCGGCTTATGGTCACGCCGACAACGATTTCGAGTACTTCATCTCGTCGTCGGCTAACCCATTCGCTCGCACTTACGGCGAGGCGTTGTTTGATCGCCCGATGGCTTTGGGTGCTCCGATGATCGGTGGCAACGGTAATTCGCCGACGTATATGGCGGCCAAGCGTGTTTATGACATCAGCGGCACGTTGCGCCTGATCAAAAAGTTGCCTCTCGACTTCCGTTACTATCGTGCCTATGGCACCAAAGCAACGGATGGCTTCACCAGCGACGATCTGGGTAGCGTATTCTCGGTCGGCTCGACCTTCAACGTTAGCCCGGGTCTGGACTTGGAAGTCAAGTACGGCCAGTATGATCCGAAGTTGAACGGCTACCAGACGATCAAGTACTTCCGTGTCGGCGCCAACGTCGGTTTCTAAGAAGTGCTGAAACTAACGGCGAGTGTTCGCTGTGCAAAAGCCCCGTCGAGAAATCGGCGGGGCTTTTGTTGTCTGGCGCTTTTGAGTTGCGCGCATTCCTTACGATTGGCTATGCTGTGAAGGGATGAACCAGAACAGGAGTACTCGATATGAATCGTTCAAGATCAACGCCGTGGGGCTGGATAATTTTCTCGACGCTTTTACTGGCGATTGTAGCAATCGTCGGACTGAATTTGATTGGCATTGCGCGTGGGAGAGGCGACAGTAGCTTGGGACCAGGCATTGGACTAATCGAACTGTCGGGTGAAATCTCTGATGAGGGAACGTCCAGCCCTTTAAGCGGTTCGACCAGCGGAGCGCGCGAAATTATTGAGGAACTGAATAAAGCACGGCGCGATTCTTCGATCAAAGCAGTCGTGATTCGCATCAATTCGCCGGGTGGCTCGGCCTCGGCGTCGCAGGAAATGTACGAAGCGGTGCAGGAACTGCGGCAAAGTGGCAAGCCCGTGATTTGCTCGATGGGCGATCTGGCGGCGTCTGGCGGTTATTATGTCGCGTCCGGCTGCGATACGATTTACGCAAACGGCTCGACGTTGACTGGCTCGATCGGCGTGATTTCGCAATATTTGAATTATGCCGGTTTGTTTAAGAAACTGGGTTTGGAGCAAGCGACGATTAAAAGTGGTTTATTCAAAGATGCCGGTAATCCGGCGCGACCATTGACGCCGCAGGAAAAGCAGCTTTTTCAGGCGATGATTATGAACGTTTACAATCAGTTTGTGAACGATGTGGCGCGTGGTCGCAAAGGTAAATTGACGCGCGCCGAGATTTTGAAACTGGCAAACGGGCGCGTTTATACTGGCGAGCAGGCCAAAGCGAACAAACTGATTGACAAGTTGGGTGGCCTGAACGATGCCATTCGGGACGCCGCCAGTCGTGCCGGTTTGACGGGCGAACCAAACGTAAAATCGCTGAGCAGTCGGCGTGGCGTGTCGGGTTCTCTCCTGGGCGCTGACAGCGATGCGACACTTTCCGAAGCGACTTCTTCGATGGGGCGCGCAGCGGGTCAAGCCTTCGCCGAAAGCTTGGCAAAACAATTGCGCTCGGATACGTCCACGACGGCGTTGCAAGCACGTTAAATCGATTGAAGAGCCGCGAACCCGAAGCGTCAGCGAGGGAGTTATATGATAAATAAATCCCTCGCTGACGCTTCGGGTTCGCTTTGTAAATCGAGTACTCGAAACTTTAAAATTCCAATGAAACTTTTGCTTGTTGATGGTTATTCGTTGTTGTATCGCGCGTTTTTTTCCAGTCCGCCGCTGACGACGCGCGAAGGGCAGCCAACCGGTGCGCTTTATGGTTTCGTGCGAATGCTCTTGCGCTTGCTCGATGAAAACGAGCCGGAATACGCGCTGGTCGCGCTGGATGCCAGCGGCCCGACCTTTCGCCACGATTCGTTCGCCGATTACAAAGCGAATCGCTCAGCTGCACCCGACGACCTTAAAATACAATCGAAATTGGCGCGCGATCTCTTGGACGGGCTTTCGATTGCACGCTACGAGCATCAGGGTTTTGAAGGCGATGACGTACTGGGAACGCTCGCGCGCATCGGAACCGAGCGCGGTTTGGACGTGACGATTGTGACCGGTGACGGCGACGCGTTGCAGTTGGTCAGCGAACACGTCAGCGTGATGTTGACGCGGCGCGGCGTTTCGGAACTGGATTGTTTCACGCCCGAAGCGGTGCAGGCGAAATATCAGTTTGAGCCGAAACTTTTGCCCGACTACAAAGGTTTGCGCGGCGATACGTCCGATAACATTCCTGGCGTTCCGGGCATCGGCGACAAAACCGCGATCAACTTGATCAGCAAATATGGCGCGCTGGAAAATATCTACGAACACTTGAGCGAAGTGACGCCGCCGCGCATCGGAAAACTGCTGGAAGAACACCGCGACGCGGCTTTTCAGTCGCGCGAACTGGCGCGCATCGTTTGCGATTTGCCGCTCGATTATAGTTTCGATTCGTGCAAGTTCAACACGAAATTAGAAGACGAACAACGCGAAACTGCGCTCGCAACGGTGCGACTGTTCGAGTTCAAAAGCCTGATTGCGCGCTATGCGAAACGTGACGGAAGCGCATCTGACCAAGTTGAAGAAACTGAAGCGACAACGCTCGAAACGCGCGAGCCGAAGATTTTGCGCGCCACCAATTGGAGCGAAGTTGAAAGCTGGCTGCAAGCGCAATCGAGTACTCGAATCGCGTTTATGACGACCGAAACCGGTTGCGCGTTGGGCAGCGACGACCAAGCGTTGCTGTTCAACGGCGATGTTTCAGAACGGAAATCGTGGTTGCAAGATGCGTCGAAAGAAAAGATCGTCCACGACGCAAAAACCTTGAAATTGGAAATGTGCCGCCGCGATATTTCTTTGGAAGGCGTGTCGGACGACGCGCTTTTAATGGGTTATTTGCTCGATCCGACGCGGCAAAATCATCCTCTGGCGCATCTGGCGGAAAAATATCTGGGACGCGCTTTTCCCGTTATCGAACCGATTTCGACCAAGAAAAGCAAAGCCGCCGCGTCCTTATTTGAGGAAGAATCGAGTACTCGAACGCCGGAAGACGAGGCGCGCGAAGCTGCTCAAGAACAGCTTTTGGCGAACGAAGTTTGCGCGTTGTTCGATTTGCGATTGGCGTTGCGTGCGGCGTTGGAAAGCATCGACGAAGAGAAACTTTTCGACGAATTGGAACTGCCTTTGGTGAATGTCTTGGTTTCGATGGAGCAGAGCGGAATGTTGCTCGATGTCGCACAATTGCGCATTTTGGGCGAAAAACTTCAGGTCGATGCGCAGCGCTTGCAAAGCGAAATCTGGCAACTGGCGGGCGAAGAGTTCAACATCGGATCGACCAAGCAATTGCAAGTCGTGTTGTTTGAAAAGCTCGGTTTGTCCAAAGGCCGGACGACAAAAACCGGCTATTCGACTGATGTTCACACGCTGGAGCGCCTGGCCGAAGACCACGAAATCGTGCGCAAAATCCTCGATTATCGCGGCACGACCAAGCTGCAGGTGACGTATGTCGAAGCCTTGCTCAAAGGCATGGATGAGAAAGCGCATCGCATTCACACCAATCTCAATCAGACTGGCGCGGTTTCCGGTCGGCTTTCTTCGAGCGATCCGAACCTGCAAAACATCCCGATTCGCACTGAGCAAGGCCGCCTGATTCGCAAAGCCTTTATCGCGCCGGAAGGACACGTTCTGATGGCGGCGGATTATTCGCAAATCGAACTGCGCATTCTGGCGCACATCACGAACGATGCGCCGCTGGTGGAAGCGTTTCGCAGCGGCCAGGATGTTCACGCGCGCACAGCAGCCGATTTATTCAACGTGAAGGTTGAAGATGTGGACAGCGAAATGCGTCGCAAAGCGAAAATGACCAACTACGCGATTGCTTACGGCGTGTCGGGTTTCGGGCTGGCGAAGCAGTTGGGAACTGGTAACGCGGGCGAAGCGCAAGAGTTTATCAAGCGTTATTTTGAGGCGTTGCCCGGCGTGAAGTCTTATTTCGATGAGACTTTGCGCGGCGCGCGCGAACGCGGTTACGTCGAAACTTTGATGGGACGCCGCCGACCTTTGCCAGAAATCACGTCTCCGCGCGCCGTTGAACGCGCCGCAGCCGAACGCACTGCCGTCAATCATCCGATTCAGGGAACATCCGCCGACATTATGAAAATCGCCATGCTGTCGATTGACAAAGCCTTGCGCGAAAGCGATTTGAGTACTCGAATGACGATGCAAGTGCATGACGAACTGGTTTTTGAAGTGCCACAAAACGAAATCGAAACCGTGGCGAAACTCGTCGAAACCCACATGCGCGACGTTCCAACCAAAGCGTTAAATCTCAGCGTGCCGCTGGAAGTCGAAGTCGAAATCGGCCCCAACTGGAACGATACACACGCAATTGGCGAGAGTTGATTGGTTGCGGAAGTCTCGATATTTCGTAGGGACGCCATCTTGCTGCGTCCACACAACACAAAACGGACGCAGCAAGATGGCGTCCCTACGAGAAGCGCCGACGATTGAGAACCGAAAAGCCCATCGAGTACTTGAATTTTTGCGGGCAATTATTCTGGATTTTTCCTTGCACGAAGCGGTTTCGTTTGTTATCATTCGATAGGTTTTCTCCCCGCATCGTCCAATTGCAGTTCACGAGAGCGCTTTGTCAGTGCAACCTTTTTCGGTTTGCGACTTTCGAGCGGCGTGTTGGTGTCAAAGGTCGCTGGGGAACCTTTCGTATCCGAAATTATCACATTTCGGCGCTACGGCTGAGACAAAACACACTACTTGAAAGAACGCGCACCCGCCAGAACGGGCAAGTCGAGTACTCGAAAACGAGGGAAATCTCGAACGAGGAAGCGATGGCGCGTTGAGGAGATTTGCCGTGGACAACACCACACCGAACACCGAAAGCAGCGTCGCTAATAACGCTACGACCAATGACATTGCGGCGGGCACTGCGTCTGCCGATATTGCGTCTGCCGCGACGCATTCCGCGCCAGCAACTGAAACACGCGTGGATGATACGCCAACAAGCGGCGCTAACGAAACACCGCAAAATGGCGTTCCGCAAAGCGACGCGCCGCAAAGCGATGTTCAGCCCGACAGCCGCGACGCCTTAGCTGCAACGACGGACGCTGCATCTGCGAACGCGACGACTCCGGTCGCCGAAACGCAGGAATCGCCTACTCAGCCACAGATTTCTGAAGCGTTGGCGGCAGAAGCTCCGGCAGAAGCGCAGCACGAAATTGCGGCTTCCGCTCCGGTGGAAACTCCGGTTGCACCTGAAGCATCGACTGCGCCCGAGGCAGCGCCCAATGCGCAAAGCGAACCGGCACGTTCGAACAAGCCGCTTTCGATGGCGCAAGTCATGGAATCGGACGAGTTCAGCTCGTATATGAGCGGCGTCGATGCGTTGCAGCGTGGCGCTTTGATGCCGGGAACGGTGGTTCGCGTGGATGAAAACACGGGCGAAGTTCTGGTTGACATCGGCGCCAAAAGCGAAGGTATTATCGCGCGCAATGAAGTCGGCGATGAGCCTGTCAATGTCGGCGACGAAATCGAAGTCGTCGTGTTGCGCCCCGAAGATGACGAAGGTCATCCCGTCGTCTCGAAGCGTCGCGCCGATTACGAGAAAACCTGGCGCGTTATTCAGCAGGCGAAAGATAAGAACACCGACATCGAAGGTTTGGTGCGCGAGCAGGTCAAAGGCGGCCTGATCGTTGATCTGGGTGTTCCGGCTTTTGTTCCGGCGTCTCATGTCGATACGCGCAACCGCAGCGACTTGAGCCGTTTCGTTGGTCGCACGATTCCCTTGCGCGTCATTGAAATTGATCGCAAGCGCAACAAGGTTATTGGTTCGCATCGTTTAGCGGTGCAGGAAGACCGCGAAAAGCGCGAAGCCGATGCGTGGGCTGGTTTGCAAAAAGACAAGATCGTTGAAGGCGTGGTGCGCCGCATCACGGACTTTGGCGCGTTCGTTGACATCGGCGGTATTGACGGCTTGTTGCACGTCCGCGAAATGGGTTGGAGCCGCGTTGAGCATCCCGACAGCGTTGTGAAAAAAGGCCAGAAGATTCAGGTCTTGATTCTCGACATCGACGAGGAGCGCAAGCGCGTTGCCCTCGGTTTGAAACAGTTGCAAAGCGATCCGTGGAAGAAGGCGGCCAAGAATTATCGCGTCGGCCAGACTGTGACTGGCAAAGTCGTGCGTTTGGCTCCGAGCGTCGCGTTTGTCGAACTGGAAGATGGCGTTGAAGGTATTATTCCGGTGGGCGAAATCAGCGAAACGCGCATCAACGAGCCGGGCGATGTCTTGACGGTCGGGCAGCAAGTCGAAGCGCGCATCAAGCAGATTCAAACCAATCAGCGCCGCATTTCGTTGAGCCTGAAAGCTGCTGTGCAAGAGCGCGAAGTCCGTGAAGTTCGCACGCAGGTGCGCGAAGTCAATCAACGCGCGACTGGTGGCGGTGGAGCAAGCGGCGATGATGGCGGAGCCTTGCGTTTGGGCGATGTCTTCGGTCAGCAGTTGCGCGCTGCACGCGATCGTGGCAAAGAGCGCAACGAAGCGCGTAGCGAAGCCCGCGCCCGTGCCATGCAAGCCGCTGAAGAAGAAGAAGAAGACTTTGAAGACGTTGATGCCGTTGAGGTCGCTGACGATACCGAAGAAGCTTAATCGAGTACTCGATTGCCATAAAAAGCGCACCGCGAAGTTTGCGGTGCGCTTTTTCGTTTCACGGGACAACGCTATTGGGCATATCAAAGGAGATGTTGTTTTCTCGATGCTTGAAGTTTGTCAACCCGTTCAACGAATCCCAAGCGTAAGCGCGGGGCTGACGTGGCTGTCATTTCAGCCCCGCGCTTACGCTTGGGATTCGTTAAAAGTTACTTCCCATTTTTCTGATTATTCGTGTTTGTGCGGCCAAACCTTTTATGCCGCTATAATTGAATTGGTAATGCGAGCGCGTCCGCGCTTTTCCTGTGAGTTGGACTTATGGCTTCTTCCGACAACATCGCGCCCCAAATTGACGCGACTTCAAACGATAATGCAAACATCAACGGCGCAATCGACTCGATTCCGTTCGAGCATTTTGCCGAAGTGGGCGAATCCAGTACTCAATTCGACACCTCGTTGTCTGACAACGCGACGCAAAACGGCGCATCCCAAACTGGTGAGTCACGAAACGGGACGCCGCTAAATGGTGCAACGACGCAAAGTGCGCAACTTTCGTCGGGCGAGATTGATCGCAAAAACGATTCGCCAGATGAAGTCGCGCGAGCACAAGTGCGCGCTTTAATCGAACACACGCGGCGCTCGCGCCCGACTTCCGACGCCGATTTGCTGGAGCGCGCCTACGCGTTTGCGCACGCCGCGCACGAAGGCCAATTTCGTCGGACGGGCGAACCTTACATCGAACATCCGATTGCCGTCGCGGGGATTTTGGCCGAGCTGGGCATGGACGACCCGACGCTAGCCGCCGGTTTATTGCACGATGTGGTCGAAGATTGCGGCATCTCCTTTGAAGAAATGGCGCAACGTTTCGGGATGGAAGTCGCGCAACTCGTCGATGGCGTAACCAAATTGAAGCGCATCGATTTCTCGAGCAAGCAGGAAAAACAGGCTGAAAACCTGCGCAAACTGTTTCTGGCGATGGCGGGCGATGTGCGCGTCATCATCATCAAGTTGGCGGACAGGCTGCACAATATGCGTACGTTGGATCCGTTTCCCGAGCAGCGTCGCCGCGAAATCGCCTCTGAGACGTTGCAGATTTTGGCGCCGATTGCGCATCGTTTGGGAATCTGGCGCATCAAGTGGGAATTGGAAGATCGCTCGTTCAAATACCTCGAGCCGGAAATTTATAAGCAGATTTACGCTCTGGTTCAGCGCACGCGCGACGAACGTTCCCTGATGGTGCAAACCGCCATTGAAACGCTGAGCGAGCGCTTGAAAGCCGAAGGCATTCCCGCCGAAATCAATGGGCGACCGAAGCATTTTTATTCGATTTACCAGAAAATGCTGAAGCAAGGTTTGAAGTTCGATCAGTTGCACGACTTGATCGCGTTGCGCATCATTTGCCCGACCGAAGGCGATTGTTATCATGCGCTGGGCGTGGTTCACAATTTGTGGTTGCCAGTGCCGGAAATGTTCGCCGATTACATCGCCAAGCCCAAACCGAACAATTATCAATCGTTGCACACCAAAGTGCTGGGGCCGACGGGCGACCCGATTGAAGTGCAGATTCGCACGCGCGAAATGCACCGCGACGCCGAATTTGGCATCGCCGCGCACTGGCGCTATAAGGAAGAAGGCGACAGCGAAGGCAAAACTTCCAGCGCCAAATCATCGAGCGCGAAGCCGTCCAACGCGAAGCCGTCCAACGGTAAGCAATCCAGTGGCGGAGCGGACAATTTCGGTTCCAAATTGAAGTGGCTGCGCATGGTGCTCGAGCTGCAAAGCGACACGCAGGACGACGCGCAAAGTTTTCTGGATTCGCTCAAGCTCGACTTGTACAACGACCAGATTTTCGCGTTTACACCGCGTGCCGATGTCATTTATTTGCCGCAGGATTCGACGCCGGTCGACTTCGCGTATCGCGTGCATTCGGACATCGGCAGCAGTTGCGTTGGCGCCAAAGTGAACGGGCGCATCGTGCCGCTCGATTACAAATTGCATAACGGCGACATCTGCGAAATCGTGACTTCAAAGCGCGCTGGAACTGGCCCCAAACGTGGATGGCTCGATTTCGTCGTCACGCCGCACGCCAAAAACCGCATCAAAGCGCATCTGCGCAAGCAGAACGTCGAAGAAAATACGCGTGAAGGCTTGGATCGCTTGGAGAAAGCCGCGCAAAGCGAACGCTTGAAGCTGGGTAAAATCGCTGACAACGAAAGCCTGCTGCAAGTCGCGCGCAACCTCAATTTCAAAAGCGTCGATGATTTGTTGGCCGCCATTGGCTATGGCGAATATACGGCGGAAAACATTTTGCGTCGCGTGCGCAATCTGGGCGGCGCCAAGGGCGAAGGCGAAACCGATTCTCTGTCGGCGGTGGCGAACGCATTGCTGGCGCGCAAGGTGAAGACGCGCCCCAACAGCAACGAAACCGAATTGCCGCCGGGCAGCCTTCAATTGGGCGATCCGCAAGACGGTGAAAGCGAAACTGATCGCGCACGCCGCAATCGAGTACTCGATGATGTGTTGTTCACGCTCGCCAAATGTTGCGCGCCACTGCCAGGAGATCCAGTTCGCGGCTACGTCACGCGTGGTCGTGGCGTCACGGTTCACCGCGAAGAATGCCCGAACCTGGCGCATTACGAAGCGCGCGAACCCGGGCGCATCATCAACGCGCAATGGCGCGGCGACGGACAAAAAGCGTATCGCGCTCTGGTCGCCATCGAGTCGCGCGACCGCGTTGGGCTTCTCCACGATGTCACCAGCGTTTTCTCGGAAAGCCACGTCAACATTCACGCCGTCAACACCTATCCTCTGAAAGATTCGCGCGCGCGCTTGAACATCGCTATTACCATCACTGATGTCGAGCAACTCAACGCGCTGATGGTGAAGTTGCGCTCCGTCGAAGGCGTGACAGAAGTGCATCGCGTGTGACTTCGAGTACTCGATTGTATTTCAGGGCGACTTTCAGCAACATTTCAACGAACGTAGGGATCATGAAGAAAAGAAACTTTGCTGTGGTGGCAACGGCGTTGCTGGCCACTTTCAGGATAGTTCTTCAGGCTCATGGACAGTGTGCAACGACTCCCGCCCGTGTGACTGCATCAAAGACAGCGACGATTGAGTGGCAACCGCAAACGCTGAGGCTGGTTCAGGAAGGCGGTCATTATGGGCGTCTTCATCGTCTGCGAAATGGCGATTTGCTGTGCGTTTACGCGTCCGATGGCGTGTTGGTGCGACGCAGCCGCGACGATGGAAAAACCTGGCAAAAACCGGTTGAAGTGGCGCGCTGGCCTTATGGAAACCTGGCCAACGCCGAATTATTGACATTGCGCGATGGCACCGTACTTTGTTTTATGAATCAGAGGCCGCGACCTCTTTCCAGCGATAAAGTCGGCGACACGCCGCATCCATTTGCTATCGTCGTATCGCGCAGCCGTGACAACGGTCAAAGCTGGGGCGCCTCCAGAACGCTGTACAACGCCGACATTATTTCTGCTAACGGTTGCTGGGAACCGACGGCTGTCCAACTGCCATCGGGCGAAGTGCAATTGTTTTTCGCCAACGAAAACCCTTACTGCAGCAGCGACGAGCAGGAAATTACGCTGCTGCGCTCGTTTGATAGCGCGCGCACCTGGAGCGCACCGCAAACCGCGAGTTTTCGTGCCGGTTCGCGCGATGGAATGCCGGTTCCACTGGTTTTGCGCAAGGGGCGCGGCATCGTTGTCGCCATCGAAGACAACGGGCTGAGCGGAACCTTCAAGCCAGTCATTATCTCCACTTCGATGACGGATAGCTGGCGTTCTGGCGCCGTCGATGGAAAAAGTGCGCATCGTTGGAGCGCTCTGCAAACGCCGCTGGCTCCGCAGGTTTATGCTGGCGCGCCCTATTTGCGGCAAATGCCGTCGGGTCAAACAATTTTGGCTTTTCAACAAAGCGACGACGGCGACATTGATCACGCGCGCGTTGTGGTCGGCGTCGGCGATGGATGGGCGCGCAACTTTGCAGGCGCATCGTTTCCGTTTCCACAACAATCGGGCACGCGCCAACTCTGGCCTGCGCTTTTTGTCAAGAACAAACGAACCCTCACGGTTCTGTGCGAAACCCGCATCAACGGGCATTTCGGAGTTTGGAGCATTGATGGCGAGTTAAAAACGGGAAATTGACTCGCAATGACGATGAAAATCCCGTGAGTTGATATGAGTGGCGCTTGCTGGAAGCCATCTCATAAATACAACAAAAATCTCGAAGCTATCAGTTTGTCATTCTGAGCGCAGCGAAGAATCTACCTGTAATTAGATTCTTCGCTGTGCTCAGAATGACAAACTGGTAATTTGATGTGGAACTTATTTGTAAGAAGACTTGTAGATCAGCCCCAGCGCGCGCCATTTAACTGGCGAAATTCATCGGCATACTCGCGGCGCAGAAACTCGAAGACAACGCGTTGAGAGTTCGCTTCGTGGACGCGCAACGCGACTTTTTTATCGCAACACTTGGGCGTTTTCATCGTTTCGGCGGAGAAACTTTGCAGCATACCGTAACACATCGCGGTGATGTGAATCAGCAAACCGAGCGGCCCCAAAATCAAGCTGCCGATGAACAATCCCAAAGCCGCGATTATCAAGCCGCCGAGCATTCCCCAGGCGCCGACAAAAATTGCCGTGCGCGCCGTATCAATGTGTTGAACGCAACTGTCGCAATGCGGCACGCGCCACGTCCGGGCGACGCGCCCGATTTCATACCAGTCGTTCGTCTTGGCGCCGCAACACGGACAAACCTGCGGCCATTGCAACGTTTTCGCGCTCGCGTTATCCACAGCAACGCGCCACACCAAATTTGGATTGCGCGCCGCGTTTTGCGCAGGGTTTTGCGTCTGCGTTCGAGTACTCGATGCGGCGTTGGTTGACGTATTCGCAACAGATGCGACAGGCATCGACGCGTTTTGCACTGCGGAGCCGTTTTGCAAAACTGCGTTACTCTTGACCGCAACTGGCGAGGCGACTATTTGTGGTGGAACTATCAATTTACGGAAAGCGCGCACGTTTTGTGGCCGATCTTCAACGCGAATTTGCAGCGATTTTTCAATCGTCTGGCGCACATTCTCGCTACACGAATCGGGCAAATGCAAAGCGTCATCGTGCGCGCGTTCAAGGGCTGAAAGCGGCGCTTTTCCTGTAATTAAATGGTGCAACGTGGCGCCCAACGCGTAAATATCTGAAGCAGGCGAAAAATGTGTGGCAACCGAATATTGCTCGATGGGCGCGTAGCCTGGCGTACCGCAATGCGACGGCATATCGAGAGGCCGCGTGTCCAATTCTTCGCCGTCATGCAGCTTTTGAATCAGATCGAAATCCATCAAGACGACGCGATGGTTTTCTGTAACGACCACGTTTTCCGGCTTGATGTCGAGATGCAGCAAACCCAATCGATGAATCGCTTCGAGCGCGCCGCCAAGCGGTTCAATCAGCCGCAAAGCCTCGTCTTCGTCCAGCGCGCCGCGCTCTTGAACCATGTCGAGCAGCGTTTGGCCGCTCAACACTTCCATCACCAGATATGCAGTATTGTTTTCCTCAAAAAACCCGAGCACGCGTACGATGTTGGTGTGGCGAAGTTGCGTCAAAACGCGCGCTTGTTCCAGAAAACGCACTTTGGCTGCGTCGAAAACCGCGCGATGATTTTCTTCCACTTGAACGTGGTTTTCGTCGCGGCGACAAATGGTGGTAAAGAGTTCTTTGAGTGCAACTTCACGAGATTTTTGCACATCATGCGCGCGATACGTGATGCCAAAACCGCCGTGTCCCAAAACGTCGCGGATAACGAAAGCGCCGTTTTGCAACGTTGTGCCGCTCGTCAAAGCGTTGTCGCTGACATCAGGAAATCGAGTACTCGTTGGCGCGTTCATCGTTTCTGCCGACGCTGCGCAAGGCGTTTCGCTCCAACTTCAAAATGAACCCTGAGCGTAAGCGACGGGTGAAAGTATTAGTGTCTTGGCGCTGTCAAATTTCACCCATCGCTGACGCTTCGGGTTCTTTACTTTTTATCGTCGCGCTTCTTCATTCGAGTACTCGAACGCGCTTGTTCTTCGGCTAAAAACGCTTCGTCCAGCAAGCTGGGTTGCGAAATCATCGCATCGGCGGGCGGCGTTTCGCCCAGATGTTCGTAAGCGCGGCGCGTAATGCGGCGACCTTGCGGCGTGCGCGCCAGGAAACCGATCTTCAGCAAATAAGGCTCAACGACATCTTCCAAAGTATCGGCTTCTTCGTTCATCGTCGCCGCCAGCGCTGCGCTGCCGACCGGCCCGCCGCCGTAAATATCTTTAATCACGCGCAGCATCGCTTCGTCCAGACGATCCAATCCCAGTTCGTCGATGCCTTCGAGTTTCAACGCATCGGACGCGACTTGGTCGGTAATAATTCCGTCGGCGCGCACCAGCGCGTAATCGCGGACGCGACGCAGCAATCGGTTCACGATGCGCGGCGTTCCGCGTCCGCGACGTGCGATTTCGCGCGCGCCGCTTTCCTCAATGCGCGTATTCAAAAGATGCGACGAACGTCGCGCAATCGTCGTCAAATCGTCTTCTTCGTAGAAGTCCAGATGCTGCTGAATGCCGAAACGGTCGCGCATCGGACGCGACAACATCGCGGGTCGCGTCGTGGCGCCGATTAGGGTGAACTTTTCCAAGCGAATCGGCAACGGCTTGGAATACATTCCTTTGTCGAGCGTGAAGGTCACGACGAAATCTTCCATCGCCGAATACAAAAACTCTTCGACAATGCGCGGCAGGCGGTGAATTTCGTCGATGAAAATCAGATCGCCATCTTTGGCGTTCACCAAAAACGGCATCACATCGCCCGGACGTTCCAAAGCGGGGCCGCTCGTCAGGGCAATTTCGCGCCCCATTTCCTGCGAAATTATGTAGGCTAACGTCGTGTTATGATTGAAGATTCCGTTGGCGACAAACGAGTGCGTGCCCGGAACCACGAAGTCGTAAGTCTCGGCTTCGCTTTCTTCCAAAGTCTCGACGCGATCCCAGAAAAAGCGCGGATCGCACAACTCTTGCAGCGTCGCATATTCTGTTAAATTGCGCGCTTCGGCAGGCAAAAAATTCAGCAATTTATCGATTTGCGCGCGGCTTGGAACGCGGTCGTTCCGTTTGACATGATCAAAGGCGTGATGAATCGCGCGCGAATGAGGCGCTGTCTGGCGCAATAAAGCGCATAAAAGCGTATTTGCGCACGGAACGCGGTCGGCGCGATGCCAACCGCTTTTTTCGGACTCGGTCATTGCAACATTGGCTTTGCGGCTCAAGCGAAAGCCGATGATGCGCTGAAATTCTCTGGCTTGTGGCCCGCCGATAAAAACTGTCCATTGTGGCTCGTCGCAAATCGTTTTTTGTGTACGATTGGCGACGATGCCCAGATTTAACAGCAGCAATTGAACTTCCTGCGCCAGCTTTTGCGAGCGCGTCGAGTACTCGATTCCGTCGCGGCGCGCGTGTGCATCGGCATCGAACAAACCTTGAAGAAAACCAATGGCAGCTTCGCGCGTTCCGCACAATATCGCGCGGGGAATGCGCTTATCGCGCGCATTGGCGGCCTTCAACCCCAATTGCATCAAGGCGTGGCCTTGCGTTGAGGACAAATTCAAGCGCGCCGCTTTGCCCTCATAACGATGAACCGTTGGAATTGCACCAAAATGCTTATCGCAGATGCGCTGCATTTCGCGTTGTGTTTCGCTTTCGTCACACGTCAATGCGACGGTGCCGTTTGGTTGCGTGTGACCGTCACCCACAATCGCGCCGAGCAAATAGGCCAGGTCGGCATCTAAAGTTAAAACGCGGCCTGAAGTGGCTTGGAGTGTGGTCTCACTTGTCGAAAACGAACGTTCCCCGCGCGTTATTGTGCGCCCGTTACTCAGTTCCAAGCCCAGGCGCAAAGCCGTGCGGCGTGGCGTCGGTGTGTTGGCGCCATAAGCGCGCTGCAACTCGGCGGCGGACGGGAAACGACGCAGCGAACGTGTTAAATCATCATGCAAAGCGCGTGTCGTCATTTCGCTTTGCACGCGACGATCAAACGCCGCGTCGCGGTTCCAAACCGAACTTTGCGCTTTGCCCCAAACGTTTGTTCCCCGCGCAACCGCGACATAATCGCCTGTTTGCAATTCTTGCAACGTTTTCCATTGCGCGCCTTGTGGCGTCGCCACCAACAGCGGATGATGCGGCGTGCCTTCGATTTCAAAACCTGAGCGCGTGCGCAAACGTCGCGTCGGAACCCAACCGCTGCAATAAATGTGAGAAGCCGCTTCCAAACCGTTGACGCCGCAAACCTGCACATTCACCGCGCGACTTTCGCCCGCTTTCATGCCCGACGGCAAAATGTCGCGGAATTCGACTAATCCTTGATCCGTAACAATCAAACTGTCCGCCGTAATGCACTTTCCCAGTCCGGGCGGCCCATGAAACAACAAATGATCGAGCGATTCGCCGCGCGCTTTGGCCGCTTCAATTGCAATCTTCAAGCGTTCGATAGTCGCGCGCTGACCGACATATTCGTCCAGCGATTTAGGACGCAAACTCCAGTGAAATTCGGTTTCTTCCGTGCTCGTGCTCTCGGCGGAAACAACTCGTTCTCGTGCCATCTTAACCTCGCGTTTTCATCCGTTCTAATGAAATGAGTTTAACAGAATGATTGAACCACCAAGACACCAAGAACACCAAGAGGCTCCGAAGAAACGGTTGTCACGTATTTGATTCTTCTTTCTTGGTGTCCTTTGTGTCTTGGTGGTTCAATCTTTTCTCTCGGCGTCCTGGCGTCTTGGCGGTTAAAATAAAATCCATGTTTTCTCCGAACTTTGAAGAGTTTAAGCGATTGGCGACGCAGGGCAATTTGATTCCGATTGTGCGCGAAGTGTTGGCCGATCTGGAAACGCCGGTTTCGGCGTTTTTGAAACTGCGCGCGGGTAGTTCGAGTACTGGAAGCGCGGGCAGTCCGGCGTTTTTGCTGGAAAGCGTCGAGGGCGGCGAAAATGTCGCGCGCTATTCGTTTTTGGGCGTTGGCGCGCGCCTGGAACTCATCACCAAAGACAACGAAGCGGTTTTGCGCGAAAGCGGCGAAGAAACGGTTTTGAGCCTGGGCGCGGGACGCGATCCTTTGCACATTGTGGAAAATGTGATGTCGCGTTTTCGGTTTGTGCCGCGCCCGGAACTACCGCGTTTTTGTGGCGGTATGGTTGGTTTTCTGGGCTACGACTTGGTGCGATTCTTCGAGAAATTGCCGGACGCACCGCCTGACGACCGCCAACTTCCCGATTGCCATTTGATATTGACCGACACGATTTTAGTGTTCGATAACGTGCGCCATTCGATCAAGATTTTGAATAATGCCTTAGTTGAAGGCGACGATGAAGAATCTTTGCGCACTGTGTACGCTGCGTCCTGCGACAAAATCAACGCGACGTTGGCGCATTTGTCGAACGATGTCGTCGCGGCGAAGTTTCTGCCGATTCGTTCGAGTACTCGATTGGTCGAAGAAAGCATGCCGCCAAGCAACTTTCCATCGCGCGAAGATTTTGAAAGCACTGTGCAAAAGTGTATCGACTACATCCACGCTGGCGATTGCGTTCAAGTCGTGCCGTCGCAACGTTTTCAAGTTCCGTTGCAAGCCTCCACGTTCGGCGTTTATCGGGCTTTGCGGCACGTCAATCCGTCGCCGTATATGTTCTATTTGGAGTTGGGCGAAACGACATTGATCGGCGCCTCGCCCGAGATTTTGGTCACCGAAGATAGCGGCGAAGTGCGCACGCGACCTTTGGCGGGAACACGGCGACGCGGACAAAATAGCGATGAGGACGAGCAACTCGAAGCCGAACTTTTGGCCGACCCCAAAGATCGCAGCGAACACATTATGCTGGTTGACTTGCATCGCAACGACATCGGGCGCGTGTGCGAATATGGCAGCGTCGAAGTCGATGAACTGATGGTCGTCGAAAAATATAGTCACGTTATGCACATCGTGAGCAACATTGTCGGCAAATTAAGCGCGGATAAAACCGCGTTCGACCTTTTGCGCGCCAGTTTTCCGGCTGGAACGTTGAGCGGCGCGCCCAAAGTGCGCGCCATGCAAATCATCGACGAAATGGAGCCGACGCGTCGCGGGCCGTATGGCGGCGCGATTGGTTATTTTTCGTTCAGCGGCAATCTGGATACGTGCATCACGTTGCGCACGATCATCGTAAAGGACGACATCGCGTATGTGCAGGCGGGCGGCGGCGTTGTCGCGGACAGCGTTCCGGCTGACGAATACGAAGAAACCTGCAACAAAGCGCGCGCCGCTCTGCGTGCCATTTCGTTGGCGGAAATCGCCGAATCGTAATCGTAATCGTAGGGGCGAGGCGTGCCTCGCCCGTTTGCTGCAGCGACGGAACAAGGGCGAGGCGTGCCTCGCCCCTACATTATGGGAAAACCCGTTTATCTCGTTGGCCACGCGCAGGAAATCGGCGCCATTCAAGGCCAATATCAACATCGAGTACTCGAAGAGCGAGTGACGCGTGTGCTCAGCCGCGCCGATGACATTTCGCATCGACCTTACTTGATATTGAAAGAACGCGCCGACCGCTTCCATCGCGTACTCGAACGTATGGCGCCGCATTGGTTGGAAGAAGCGCAAGGAATGGCGCAGAGCGCAAATCTCGAAGATTGGCATGTTCTCGCTTTGAACTGCTTGCCGCCTGATTTCTGGGGACAAAGTTATCAACCTGCGCTGCTGGGAAATATGACGATTTCCGAGATGGTCAATCCTTATGATGCGCAGGGAATCGAAATCGCGGTTGGCGGCGATTGCACCAGTTTTTTCGCGCTGGGCGAAAGTGTTTTGGGTAGCGAAACTCTGCTGCACAAAAGCCGCGATGAACGCGACGAAGTGCAATGTGTTTACATCAAGCAAACTGACGGGAGGTTTCGTTTTGTCGGCGGTGGCGACATCGGCAATCTGGGAACGGCGCATCTTCATACCGAAAACTTCTGGGCGGGCGCCAACAATACGGGTAGCGATGTCGCGCCCGAAGAATTTGTCGATTGCGCTTTTTCCGACTCGCACGCTTTGCGCTATTTCGCCGAAAACTGCAAAACGCTGGACGACATCGTTCCCGCCTGTCAAACGTTAATCGACCACGAAGCGTTGAGCGGCGGAGGTTTCGAGAAAGGCAGCATTTTCTTGTTCGCCGACCAGTCGCGCGGCCTTGTCATCGAAGCGACTTCGCGGCGCATGGCGCACCAATGGTTCCAAGGTGATGAAGTTGTGGTTCGCACCAATCATTTTCTGTTGCCC
This sequence comes from Abditibacteriaceae bacterium, assembly GCA_965277285.1. Lineage (GTDB taxonomy): Bacteria > Armatimonadota > Abditibacteriia > Abditibacteriales > Abditibacteriaceae > DASVUS01. Next base: position 2,853,856 of record OZ255721.1, read on the forward strand.
GCCATGATCGAGTACTCGAAACTCGACCACGAAGGCAGTCTGATTCGTTATCAAAGATGCTGCGAACTTCTGGAAGCGGCAAACGGAACGCTGACGCTTTCAGGTTGCGCCGAAATCGCGCGCGATAGAATGAACGCGCCGCACGCGATTTGTCGCAATCCGAGTGACAAAGTAAATGGTGTTACAGTTTCGACGAGCACGGCGACGATTTCCAAAAGCGATGACCGCCGTTGTCAAACGCATTTTCGCAACGGTCACCCCAGTTTTACGCCAGGAGTTATTCTCAGCCCGATTGACCGCGTTTGCGACAGCGATTTGTTGTCCGGCGCGCACAATCAGATCAGCCGCAACGAACGCGGTTTCGAGGTTTGATAATGAACTGGGTTGATCTCTTTACAATAAACGTGATCCTGGGTTATCTGGCGTTTATATTGTTCTTCTTGGCGAAAGACGTTCAAGAGAACTTAATAGAGAATAAAGAGTTAGGCACGGGAAACTGTCTATTGATATGGCGTATATTTACGCCTTTTGTCAGTCTCGAAACAATGCAACGGCCTACATTTGTTACAACTATTAAACGAGCAGGAATTGCGATTGCAATTGGTATTCTTCTTTTAGATATTACCTTCGGCCATTTATTATGAACAATCCGACACTTCAAAGGCCTGCGATGAGGCCGCTTTCGATTTCGCCGTTTTCGCAGGACGGCGAAGCGTTTTTGCATTTGCACGATCCCGAAGGTTTCGCCGATGACGCCGCGGTGCCGCAACTTTTGGCGAATTTGCTGGCGCTTTTCGACGGCACGCGCACGGTGCAGGAAATTATCGCTGCGTATCAGGACGCGGGCGGCGAAGAGTTGCCGATCTGGTTTGTCGAAAAAACTATCGCCGATTTGGACAGTAACTTGATGCTCGATTCGCCCAAATTTCGTGCGCAATTGAACGCCGTCCAAAACGAATACGCGAACGCGGCGGCGCGTCCAGCTTCGCTGGCGGGGCGCGCTTATCCCGATGACGCAGAAGAACTGCGACAATTGCTGGATGGTTTCGCCGAGCAAGCGAAAACCCTGGGCGCGCCGGAAAAGCCCAACGGCGAAATCAAAGGTTGCGTCGTTCCGCACATCGACTTCCGGCGCGGCGGCGTGGTCGAAGCCCTCGCGTACCGAGATTTGCGCGACCAAACCTTCGATGTCCTGGTGGTTTTGGGAATCGCGCACAGCGGCGTGCGTTATCCGTTTTGTGCGACGACCAAAGATTACGAGACGCCGCTTGGCGTTTGCCGCACCGATGTCGCGTTTGTCGAGGCTTTGCAAAGTCGCGTCGGAGCAAAGTTGACAGACGAAGAATTGGCGCACAAAAACGAGCATTCGATTGAGTTCGTCGCCGTCTTTTTGCAAAGCATTGCGGCGCTTTCGAGTACTCGAATCGTGCCGATCTTGTGCGGCGGCTTTCACCGCGAAACGCGCGCCAAAACTTCGCCGCGCCAGACTGCGGAAGTCGCCGCGTTTATCGAAGCGTTGCGCGCAACAATGGAAGAATGGCAGGCCAAAGGTCAGCGCGTCGGCATCGTGGTCAGCGTGGATTTGTCGCACGTCGGTTCGCGTTTCGGCGACGAGCGACGGCTTTTCGGCGAACGCTTGATGGAAATCGAGGCCGAAGACCGCGCGTTTTTGGCGTGCGCCGAAATAGGCGACGCGGAAGCGATTCACCTTGCGATGTCCAAAGATAACAACCTGCGCAATGTCGATGCGCATCCCGCGCTTTATACGATGTTTGCCGCGTTTCCCGAGTGGCGCGCCCAACTTTTGGCGTATGACCAGGCGTTCGATGAAGACGCTAACAGTGTCGTCAGTTTCGCCGCGATGACAGTTTTCGAGCCGTAGAAATTGGTTTGAAAAATCGCGGTTTTTCGTTGTGAGAGTGTGGCAGCGAGAATGTGGAAAAATTCAGAAAATGCCATAAAACCAAGAGTTTGTCATTCTGACGGGCGCCCTCTTGGGCAGTGCGAAAAATCTAACTAACCCAAGTTGCCGTTTATGCCTGCGAGTGAACTCGCGGCTGAGCGGCTCTCGCCGAAGCATCGGCCTGCGCCGACGCAACATTATTGAACACAGCTTCTCGTCGGCGCAGGCCGACGACACCGCCGCAGGCGGCTCAGCCGCGAGTTCACTCGCAGGCATAAACGGCAACTTGAGTTAACTACAATGAGATTCTTCTCTTTCTTCGTTTCCAAATGACTTATTCTGCTTTCATAATGCCTCTTATAATGATATTATGAAAGGCATGAAACGCACTTCGATTTACGCGCTGGCCGCCGCATCTTTTTTCGCTATGAGTATTCCTACTGAAGCCGCTCCGACAACCATTATCACCGAGAATCAGGCTGCCGATCCGCAAGCGTTGGCCAAAGCGCAAGTCGAAATTGAAAGTTTGCGCAAGGAAATCCGCGAGCATAATTATCGCTATTATGTTTTGGATGCGCCGACTGTTAGCGACGATGTTTACGACCAATTGATGCGCCGTTTGATCGCGCTCGAGACGCAATTTCCGTCTTTGATTTTTCCCGATTCCCCGACACAGCGCGTTGGCGCTCCGGTTTCGAGCGGCTTCGCGCAAGTCGAGCATCGCGTGCCGATGTTGAGTTTGAAAGATGTGCGCAGCGCGGCGGAATTGGACGAATGGGAAAAGCGCATTCGCCGTCATTTGCATATTGGCGAAGATCGAGTACTCGAATACGTTTGCGAGCCGAAAATCGACGGTCTGGCGATGAGTTTGACTTATGAAAATGGCGTTTTTGTGCGCGGCGTGACGCGCGGCGACGGCGCGCGCGGCGAAGATATTACGCAAAACTTGCGTACCATTGGTTCGGTGCCGCTGAGTCTGCGCAACGACAAATTGCCAGTTTTCGAGGCGCGCGGCGAAGTTTACATGACGCGCAGCGAGTTTCAGAAACTCAATGATCGCCAGGAAAGCGAAGGCAAGCCTCTGTTCGCCAATCCGCGCAATGCTGGTGCGGGCAGCGTGCGACAACTCGACCCGAAAATAACCGCCTCGCGCAAACTGAGCTTTTTCGCTTATACAATCGGCGCCGTTGAAGGCCGCGACTTCAAGCAGCACACGGAGATTTTGGATTATTTGCGGCAAAGTGGTTTCGCGGTCAATCCGTTGTACAAAGTGTGCCACGGTCTGGCGGAAGTTCACGCGTTCATCGAAAGTTGGCGCAGCAAGCGCGAAGAAGTCGATTACGCGACGGACGGCGTGGTCGTCAAAGTCAACGATCTGGGTTTGCAGCGCGAATTGGGTTTCGTGTCGCGCGATCCGCGCTGGGCGTGCGCCTTCAAATATCCGCCCGAAGAAGTGATAACGCGCGTGCTCGATATTAACGTGAATGTCGGGCGCACCGGCGCTTTGACGCCTCTGGCGCATTTTGAACCGGTTGAAGTCGCGGGCACGACGGTTTCCAAAGCGACGTTGCACAACGAAGACGAAATGCGGCGCAAAGACATTCGCATCGGCGACCGCGTTGTCATCCGCAAAGCTGGCGAAATCATTCCCGAAGTGGTGCGCGTACTCGTCGAACAACGCGATGGAACGGAACGCGAGTTCGTTTTTCCGACCAAATGTCCGGTTTGCGGCGGCGAAGTCGAGCGACAGGAAGGCGAAGCCGTGACGCGCTGCATCAACGCGAAATGTCCGGCGCAACTTGGGCGGCTTATCGAACACTTTGTCGGGCGTGGCGCGATGGACATGGACAGAATTGGCGAAAAGCTGGCTCATACTTTGGTCGAAAAAGGTTTGGTCAAAGATGTCGCCGATTTGTTCACGCTGAACAAAGAAACCTTGCTCGGCCTGGATAGAATGGCCGACAAAAGCGCGCAAAACGTTCTCGATTCCATTGAGAAAGCGAAGACGCCGACGCTGCAACATTTAATTTACGCGCTGGGCATTCGTCACGTCGGCGTAAACACATCAACGCTTTTGGCCGAACGTTTCGGCACTTTGGAAAGTTTGCAAAACGCGACCGAAGAAGAGATTTCTAAAATCCACGATGTCGGGCCGGTTGCGGGCAAAAGCGTTTACAATTGGCTGCACGAAGAGCACAACAAACGAGTACTCGAAAAGCTGAAAGCGGCGGGCGTTCGTCCTCGCGCGCCGGAAAAAACCGTGACGCACGGCGCCCTCAGCGGCAAAAGTTTCGTCTTCACAGGAACTTTGACGATGCCGCGCCCGCAAGCCGAAGCATTGGCCAAAAGCAAAGGCGCGCGCATTGCGGGCAGCGTTTCCAAGAAAACCGATTACGTCGTGGTCGGCGAAGATGCCGGAAGCAAAGCTGAGCGCGCGCGTGAATTAGGCGTGAAAGTGTTGATGGAAGACGAGTTTCTGGCGTTGGTGAAAGAAGCGGAATAGAAGTTCCTACTTGAATCTCAGGAACTCTTGCGCGTGTGTAGTTGCGTCAAAGAATGAACAATAAACATGTCAAGGTGGAAGAAGACAAGACTAAGGGTGACGAACATTGGCTGACTTGTTTGAAATGTCAAACCGAAACTGTTCACCGTGTTACTGTATCTATTGACAGCGACGGTAACGTTGAAGACGGAGATTTTTCATATCAATGGATAGAGCATCATCAGATAGTTCAGTGTCAAGGTTGCCGGACTTACAGCTTTAGGCATGAGTCGTCCAATTCAGAAGACTACACTCAAGTGAGTGAAGATGATTGGGAAATTACAGTCAAAGAGGAACTGCATCCACCGCGTTATTTGCAGCGCCCTCAACTTCCTGACGCTGTGTATTTGCCTGGTAAAGTGAGGCTGATTTACAAAGAAACTCATTTTGCCATTTGTGCAAAGCAATTGATCTTGGCAGGAATAGGAATACGTGCTCTTGTCGAGTCTGTTTGTAAAGACAAAAACGCCAGCGGAAATCTTTACAACATGATTGAGCAGCTTGTAACTGCTGGTGATCTTAAACGTAGCGAAGCTGATATTCTTCAGAAGTTGAGATTCATGGGTAACTCAGCGGCTCACGAAGTGAAAGCACACAAAAGTGATGTCCTTATTAATGCCTTCGAGATTGTTGAACATTTACTTGTAAATGTCTACTTGCTTGAAATTAGAGCGAGGCAATTGCCAAACTGATTGGCGATAACGAGTACTCGATTGACGACAAAAGCCGCGCTTCATCATCGAAGCGCGGCTTTTCGTTCATCTGTTCAATTCGTCTTCATCGGCTTACCGACTCGCTAACAATTTGCGAGCCTGCGCTTGCCGATAAAGGTCGTTGAGTTGCGACGGCGTGACGGCGACGTATTCCGGCCCCAGAATCTTGAGCATCGACTGCAGATCGCTCAGGCTGGAACCCCAGTTCCAAATGAACGCGTTGAGGAAGGCGGGACGCGCAGTTCCTGCACGCATTCTGAGACGGTTCGCTTTTTCCAGCGGCCCTTGACCTTGACCTTCCAGAGCGGCGCGGAAAACTGGCTGTCCGCTGGGCAATGTATAAGTGAACTCGCTGTACTTTGTCGGGCCAGACCAGCCGTAATCGGGCATCAGGAACGGCACTTTGGGCAGCAAAGCGCCGACTTGCGGAATGTCTTCGGTGCGCACGTTCATCAGGCGAATCGTCTTCATGCCCATGCGCGCCATGCCGCGTTGCGTCCAATCATAAAACGAACTCATGGCCGCCGGACGATCTTTCAAAGCGGTGGCATAATCCGGCGGGTAGATGTAAGCGGCACCCGAAACGTCGCAGATGAATTCGTCTTTGGACGTTGAACGGTCGTAGTACCACTGCGCAATGGTCGGCGCGACATCGAGCAGGCCGGGCGCCATGCCCCAGCCGACGGGAATTTTTCCTTGCACCGGATCCTGAAAGTATTTGCGGAAGTAGCCGAACCACGTCGAAACGTTGTCGCCGTCCGACATCGTGAAAGCGATGTAAACCTTCGAGGGATCGAGTACTGGAGCCGGAGCCTGCACTTTCTGCTGGAGCGAGGCTTTGGGCACGCCGCTCAAAACCGAAAGGTTGCGCACATAATCGCTGACGATGGTCACTTTGCCAAAGCGCGAACCAAGCGAAACGCCCGCCGATTCGTCCAAGCCATAACCGTCGCCGTGCCACCAGAAGCCGCGCACAACGGAGTTCAGCGGCTGGTTGGAGAAGATTTCTTTGATTTCCGCCAGTTCCGCGTTCGTGTTGGCGCCTGGCAAATTTTGTTGCTTGGGGCCTGTAATCCAGAAAGCCAAGCCTTTAGCCGCGATAATCTGATCCAGCGAACCGTTGCCCAGCATCGGCGGGTCAAGACAAATTGAAAGATACGGATTCAATCGCGGCATCAGCGTGATACGCGCATAATGCAGCGCTGCGGCGTCGTCCTTGAATTGTCCACGCAAATCGTTTTTGATCGGCAAGTTCAACTGCGTTGCCAACTCGGGTGTGGCGACGACCAAATTATCCAATCCGGCGATGGTGGCCGCGATGTTGGGGCTGATGTAAACCTTCGGGTCGGGCACCACGGCGCCATTGAACGAAGAGCGGAAAGTGGTCAACAGCGACAAGGGATCAGCGACTTCAATTGGATCGTCGGTGCTGCCCTGAGCTTGCATTTGTTGCAGCCAGAAACGGTCGGTGTCGCCGGAAATGAGGTAGATGCGCGGCTGCGTACGGTTGACGATGCCTTGCAACGAAGTCAGCAGCAATTGCTGATCGGTCGTCATGGCGCGGATGTCGGCGACATACAAGTGACGCGCGGGCGGCGGCATTTTGGGCTGCAATGTCGGATATGTGCGCGCCACAACCGGCAACGTGATGTTCTCGTAAATCTTCGGTTTGGGTTGCTGGAGCAATGCGGCAAACGCGGTCGCTTTGTGCGAAGCCGGAAACGTGCCTTTTTCAACCAGGGCGGCGATGGTGGCGCGCGCCAGCAGTTGCTCGGTGTCGTAGGCGTTGAGATCGCCGGTCGCCGGATGGTTTGTCCAGGCATCGACGGCGCCTTTGAACGGGCCGCTGCGATGAATCAAGAGCGCCGCTGATGGCCTGGTGCCTTCGAGCAAAATCGGCTTCACTTCGATGCCTGCGGGCAAGGCGGCCACGTCTATCACTTGCAAATCACGATCTTGCGGCCAGGTGGGTCTCAGCGCTTTGAGACCCAGCAAATCGCCGGGCGCGATGCTGACATCCGCCGTCGGCTGGTCGGCAAAGTTTCCTACGCCGATGCCTTGCGGTCCGAACAAAGCTGCGCCTTCCACGTTGCCAACGTCGCTCCAATCGTTGCTTTGCTTCTCGAAACCGCCGTTGACAAGCGCAACAGGTTGGCCTGCGACGTTCGCCGCGATGTCATCTAAACGCACGACGCGCTTGGGGCTGCGAATCTGCGGCGAAATGTCGAATTCAACCGCATCGGTGGGCGCGACAGCATCAGTTGTGACCTGCTGCCATTGGCTGCCGGTGGGAACGAGCGTGCCGACCTGCGAGATGAAGGAGCCGCCCAGACCATAAAAGCGCACATACAGCCAATCGTTGCCCGCATCCGTTCCGCTGATGCTTTGCGTCCAGGCGGTTGCGCGAACGCTTTGGCCGGCTTGCACAGGATGGCGCTCGGAAGAAACGCCGACCCAATCGTTGGCCGAACCGTTCAGTTGCAGAGCCGATTGGCCGGAGTGCGCTTGCGGAACCAGTCGCGTATCGGTGCTCCAGTTCGGGTTTGGCGTCCATTTTTCGGCGCCCATGCGCGCCACGGGATGCGTGAAAGGCACAGCCGACAAAATCAGCGAGCCGCCGCCGCGATGAAAAGTCCGCAAATTGTCGAAGGCATCGAGCGGATACGTGTTGCCATAAGGCAGAACCACAGCCGCATAAGAGCGAGCGTTGAAGCGCGCCGGATCGGACAGTGCTGCGGTGTCGAGCAAATCGGCTTGCACGCCCGTTGCACGCAAATCCGCCGCGATGTCTTTGGGCGAAACCTGCGGCGAAACGATGTAAAAGGGAAATCCCAATTGCGAGAAAACCGCGACGCGCGGTGTGTTCTCAACGGCATTGGCTTGCGTATGACAAGCGGCAAGTCCAAGCGGAGCGGCCAACAAGGGCAGCCATGTCTTGCGAATAAAAGAACGTTTGATGGTGAAACTCCTTATCGCGCAAGGCGATATTTGCAGTCTGAGTCCGCCAATCGAGTACTCGATTGAACGTTACTGTGGCGGCGCAACGCGCACGTCATCTATGGAAACAATATTTGTGGGTACGTCAGTTATCAAACCGTAATCCGAGTTATTTTGCAAGTGGGGATTTGACACATATTTTACGACATGTTCAAAAGAATCGGAATGTTGAAGTTATAGGCCAGTAAGAAGGGTTTGCGCAAAAGGGGTTTGTGGCAGTCGGTTCGACAACATCAACAGCGAAAGTAACGAATCAACTTCTGGTAGCACTCGCACCACCGCTTACTTAATAAGCGCAAACTGAGGAAAAACCGAGTGCTCAGAGCGCTGCGAAATAATTTGCCAGCTTGGAAACGTCGTTTTGGAGCGTATTGATGCGTTATCAATCGGCACAAGAAAAGGAGGATTTGGAGGCGTTCTACCGACTATCGAGTACTCGATGACCAAAAGCCGCGCTTCATTGCTCGAAGCGCGGCTTTGGATTTGTGTAATTCCCTTACACCTTGAGGACGGTTCTTTCACGGCGTAGCGAGCAAAAAGCCGCTCACACGAATGCGCGAGCGGCTTTTTACGTCGGAGCAGTGTCTTAATTTGTCGATGCGAGCGCCACTGGATTGGCCTTTTTCGCTTTGTTATTGCGGTAAATGTTGGCGGTTCCCGCGGTGTTATTGCCCGTCGAAATATCTTCGATGTCGAAGCGACTACTGCTTTGTACCAGGTTGCGACCAAAGATATTTCCGCTGGCGGACGCAGTCGCAAAAATGCCGTCGCTCAGGCTGTTGCGGATCGTGTTGTTTTTGATCTGGTTGTCTTGCGAATAATCGACGACGACACCATTGGCGTTGCCTGAAATCAAGTTGTTTTCCAGATGATTGCCGATAGAGGCGGAAACCAAGAAACCGACGCTGCCGTTATTGGCGATCTTGTTATTGCTGAACAAATTGAAGGCGTTGACATAGGCGCTGACCTGCGACAAAACAATGCCATTTCCCTGGTTGCCGCTGATCGTATTGTGATCAATGATCGCGTCCAGCAAGCTGTTGCTCATGAACATGCCGTCGCCTGCAACGCCGGTGATGCTGTTTTGCGAGATCGTCGTCCGAGTCGCCACTGCAGGCGTTGTCTGAGCTTGAGTTTGGCTTTGTTGAACAATTTCCGAGTCCAGGCCGATGCCGACATCGCTGCCGCCGCGAATGGTGTTTTTTTGCAACGTGACATCGTCGGCATTTTGCAAAACGATGCCCGCGCCACTGGAGTTTGAACCGAGCGTGTCATCAAAGCGGTTCGATGAAATGTTGATGTTGGAAATGTGACTGCCGCCGGTCGGCAAGGTTTCACCTGCGGGCACTGTCCCTACTAATCCCAGCGCGATGCCGGTCGTCTGATTGCCTGCGAAAGTATTGGACGAAATCGAAACATTACTCAGGTCGGAGGTTCCCGCGATGCCTTGCCCCAGTGTTGTCGTGACGGCGGGCGTAGGGAGCGTGTCGTCAACTCCCGTGAAATCTTGATTGTTCAGAAAGGCGTTTCCCTGAAGAAGACCGCTGGTCTGAGTGGTGAGCGAAACGCCAGTGTTCGCTTGCTCGATGCGCGTATTGAGCAGGGTGAAGCCTGCTGCCGCGGTGTCCACGCCAATTCCCACGCGACGTTGGCTGGTGCCCTCGCCTTGAATTGTGAAACCGTCCATCGTGATATTGGCGGAGCGCACGGTGACAATTGCGTAAGGCAACGGGTCTAAGGCCAGGAGGTTTTGTCCTAAGACAATGATGGTTTCCTGCGAAGGCGAGAAGTTTTTCAAGCGATTGCCCTGCGACGCGGAACGACCGGCCTGTGCTCCCTCAAGGCGAACATTCTTGTTGATGACCACGGCTTCGTGATAAATACCGGGAGCGACGCGGATCACGTCGCCCGGGTTCGCCGCATAAATCGCGTTGTTGATGTGCGAATAAGGCGCATTGCGATACTGCTTGCGGTCGTCGTCCACCAGAATTATTTTCGCACCCGGCGCCAAATGTTCCTGAGTCGTATAGTCCTGCGTTGTGGTGTCTTGTAATGCGACCGTCTGCGCGTGCGTGGCACGAACATTTGCAGCTAATAACGAGGCCACGATGCAACTCAAGGCCGTCAGGTTTGTCTTGCGCATGAAAATTGGTTCCTTTGAAATGTTTACTTGCTGCAACTTCTCTGCTGCAACGGTTATACCATAACTCCGATTATTAATACCAAACTCGAGTACTCGATTGCGTTACTGCGTCAAAGAAACGCGGGCGTCGTTGCCACGCGCAAAGCTGTCGTTGTTCTTCAAGGTCATCACGAAATCTTTGAGAACGGTGTCTTGTGGCACGCTGAAGATAATCGGAAACGTCATGCTGGCGCCGGGCAGCATCGGCTGCGTGACGTTAGGCGCGCCTTCGTAATCGTAATCAATCGGCGCATGCGATTGTCCGTCGGCGTCGGCCAGAGCGGTGCGCATTGTCTTGTCGCTGATCGAAGTCCACAGCGTTTGCGTGGTCTTTTGCCCGTTCGTGACGTGCACCTTGAGCACGACCAATTTGTAGCCGTTGCGCGGGCGGATGAATCGTATGCTGCCGTTGTAAGTCGCGCTGTTGTCGTAGCCATAAGGCTGCGCGTCGGTGCGCATCTGGAACGAATCGGGCGTCGCAACGCTCAAGACTTGTAAACGCCATTTGCCGTCGAACAACACATCGCCGACTTTGCCGCTCAAGTCCTGCACTTGATAGGTGCCGCCCGCTTTTTTGATTTCGTAACCATTGCCGTTGCGCACGACAACCATGCCCAGAGCGCGCGCGACATCAGCGACCGGAACATAAGTTTTGCCGTTGATAACGCGCACATCGCTGGACGCGACACGTCCGTTCATCATCAATTGGGCGTTGCTGCTGGCCGCTATTGCGACAGCACCGCCGATCAACGCCAAACCGAGCGCGCTGCCTTTGAACATCTTCAACTTCTTTTTCTGAGTCGTCATCATTGTTCTCCTTTTGTGGACGCCGTTAAAAACCGCAACCCGACAAGCGCCGCTGGAACCACGTCCTGTGTAACACATAATCTCCATGGTCTGCGGTGACATGATTTCATCACTGTTCATCAATCGAGTACTCGATGTGCTTTTTTGCTCAAGACCATTCGTCGCCATAATAAATTGAGAACAAAGCTATGGTAGAATTACAGCAATTTTCAAGATGTTAAGACGAGGAATTATGAGGCTTTTGTATGGTTTGATGGGTGTCGTAGCGAAGATGAGCGGGAAAATGTCGCGCTTTCGCATGAACGCGATTCCCAGCAATTGGGCGGTTATCGGATTGTGCGCGATTTTCGCTTTTGTCGCTGCCGATGCGCGCAACGATGCCGTCAACAACGGCAAAACGCCGCAGGCGATAACGGCAGGACAGTTTTCCAACCTGCCTGCAACGCCTTCGCAGCATCGTTATGTCGCGGTGCATGGGACGATTGTGCCCGAAGCGAGCCTGACGCTCGAGGAAGATCATTCGCGCTCCGACTTGGTGCCGATGATTGACCGCGCCACTCGGCAAGGCTTTTATATTAAGGCGCGCGAAGGTCAGTTCAGCGGCAAGCCTCAGGACGTGACGGTGACCGGCATGACGCGCAGCGTCAGCAGCGATATTCGCAACGATTTGCTCAATAAATCCGCCAATCCCGATATATCTTTCAACACTGATACCGAACTCAATGAAGGCGAAACGCCGCCCGATCCGCTGCTGTCCACGCTGTTTATGGTTGCGTGCGGCCTGGTCGGAGGCGTTTTTCTTTTGTCCTCGCTGCTGCAACACACGGTTTTTCAACGCACGCGCGCTTCCTCGCCCGTTTTGTCATCGTCCGTTTTGTCCAACGCGAATATGGCGTCCTCTTTTTCGTCTTCGCCCGTTTCGTCCGCCGCCGCTGCATCTATATCGAGTACTGGAAATGCGCCGATTTCAGGTTCGCAATGGACGCCACAGAACGCCGCGAACGCGACGGCCAACGATATACGGATGACGGGACATTTGCGTTTGAGTGAGAAAATCGCGCGCCGTTTTCTGGATGTTCCAATTCAGCGGGTGCGCTTGGAAAACGATGCGCTGGCTTTCGCCTCGAATATCGACGCGTCATCGCGGATGTATGGCGTGGTTACGCAAAAGCGCGCTGGTTTGTGGCTGATGATGCCGAACCCGCGCACTCTGACGTGGCAGGAAGGCAACTTGTATAACGGTTTTTCACCGCGCCCCGCTCTCAAATTGCGCTTCAACGATGTCTTGAATAAAGACCGCAAATCAACCGCGATTTTGTCTTTCGGCAGTGAAGCGGCGCGCACGCAAGCGATGCAGGATTTGCAAAAAGAAGTCGAACGAGCGCGCGGCGTTGGTGCTATCTCGATTTAAGAAGCGACTCAAATGGTTCGTTAATCTGGCTCTGACCCAGAGTTCGAGTACTCGAATCATAACTTTTCGCACAGAACCTCTTATGAAAACTCCCGATGAGCAGCCGCAGCCTTTTTCTTCATCGTCCGCCATTGAAGGTACGCAGCCAAAAGACGCTTCGCCAATTCCATCAACAGCGCGCGACATTTTCGCCGTCAACGCGCGGGAAAATCAGCCGCCCAAGCGCGGTGCCAAAAATGCGCGCGCGGCCAAAGCCGTCAACAACTCGATTTATAAACCCAGCGGGCGCATTGCGTCGTATGGCGTGCCGGTTCTGGCGTTGTGGATTTTTCCAGCCAGCGTAGTTGTCGGTTACGCGTACTGGTTTTTCACGCAGTACTGGAATCCGGTTTTGTTCGCGCAGGTTTTTTTAGGTTTCGCATTGGGCGCGGCGATGTATCCTGGCATTCGCCTGGCGAAATGTCGCAACCCGAAAATCGCCATTGGCGCAACTGTTTGTCTGACACTCTTGACGTTTCTGGTGTGGCGCGGTCTGGAAGCGCGAGCGATGCGCGCCGAATATGTGAATTATGCGACCAAGATGGGCGTTCAATCTGGCGTGCCAGAAACTCAGGCGCGCGCTCGTGTCGAATCGTTTTTGACGCCCAGCCGCACCGCTCGCGCTTACTTGCGCGAAGTCACGCGCTATGGCGTCACCTTGCGCGACGACGAGGGTTCGCATTTGAGCAGCAGCCAGAGCGGAACGAGCGTCATCGGCGTTTGGTATTGGCTGCTCTCGGCTTTTGAAATGTTGGTGGCGGCGATTTGTGCGGCGGTTTTTGCGCAAAGCGCGGCGTCCGCGCGTTTCAGCGAACAATGCGATCAATGGTATCGCAAAAAGAAACTCGCCTCCGTAGCGCCTTCGCGCGTTGTCGAACTGATAGATTTGATGAAAGCCAACTGCTGGCGCGAAGCCGGACAATTGATGCAAAAAGCCCGCAGCGAAAGCAGTTTTCAAATCGTGATTTACGATTGCGCGCCCGCCAGCGACGGCTTTGTCGCTCTCATGCAGCAAACCGCCAACAACCAGACAAGTTGCCTTTTTGAGGCTGCCGCGTCGCAGGACAACATTGCGCTGCTGCGCAACCCGCTTTAGAAGCGAAATCGAAGGAAGGAACGCAGCGTGGCTTGACATCCGCCCAAAGGCACACGAAACGGTTGGCTCGAGTTAGAAACGAACTATCGAGTACTCGATAAAGCGCCACAATGAGGTTTGGAAACCGCTTGTGGGCAACCTCACTTGAAGTTATAGAGAGCGACTCAGATGGTATGATAAAGCGAACTATCAACGCAAGAACCCTGAGCGTTAGCGACGGGTGAAATGCAAGAGTTTTCATCCGTTGCATTTCACCCGTTGCTGGCGCTCGTGTTTTCCATCGAACTCGATTGAGCCATCACCAAATTATGAACTTAAACAATCTCAAACTATCGCGCCGCGCTTTGTTGCAATTGGCGGCGGGCGCATCAGCTGTGACGCTGGCGAATCACCTTTCGGCGGCGTGGGGGCAAACTCCTCAAAGCCACACCTCGGCCAAGTTCCAAAACCCGCTTTTCGCTGGCGATTACGCCGATCCCTCGATTCTGCGCGTCGGCGGCGATTTCTACATGACGCACACTTCCTATCGCTACGCGCCGAGTTTGCTGGTCTGGCACTCGCGCGATTTGGTCAACTGGACACATATTTCGAGTGCGTTCCCTCATCCTTACGGCGAAGGCGAAATCTGGGCGCCCGATCTCGTCGAACACCAGGGGCGCTATTTTATCTACTATCCCCAAAATGGGCGCCTGTTTGTGGTTCATACTCTCAATCCGCGCGGAACGTGGAGCGCGCCAGTTGATTTGAAAGTGGGCGACATTGATCCCGGGCACGTCGTCGGGCCGGACGGAACGCGCTATCTTTATTCTGCCGGTGGCCATGTCATCCAACTGAGTGCTGATGGTTTGTCCACTGTGGGCGAGCGAAAGCAGGTTTACGAAGGCTGGCAGTTCCCCAGTGAATGGAAAACGGAGGGCTTTTGGCTGGAAAGCCCCAAGCTGACACGGCGCGGCGAATACTATTATCTCATCTGCGCTGAAGGCGGCACAGCCGGGCCGCCAACCAGTCACATGGCGGTAGTGGCGCGCTCGAAATCGCCGCTCGGCCCTTGGAAAAATTCGCCTAATAACCCGCTCATCCATACCTACAGCGCGGACGAGACCTGGTGGTCGGTCGGGCACGGCACGCTGGTTTCAACGCCTGACGACCGTTGGTACTTCGTTTATCACGGCTACCGAAACGGGTTGCAGACGTTGGGTCGCCATACGCTGATGGAGCCAGTTGAGTGGACGAAGGACGGTTGGCCGCACGCGCCGTTGGGCGCACAACGCGACCAACCAATGCCTGCGCCGATGGGCATCGCGCAACGCCCGATGCTGCCGTTGACGGATAATTTTCGCTCGAGGAGTCTCAAGGCGACTTGGGGCGCGTGGAACGAAACCGATATGAGCCGCTTTCAGGTGGGAAAAGGTGCGCTAACGATACGCGCCAAAGGCGATTCGCCCGGCCAGAGTTCGCCGCTCACGGTGATGGCGCGCAATGTCAGTTATCAAGTGCAAGTTGTGGCGACGCCGCAAAACGATTGTGCTGCTGCGCTGGGCTTGTTTTACAATCCCGACAACTGGGTTTTTGCCGAACTCAAAGGCGGCCAACTGCGCGTTCTCGGAGCCAAACAAACGCTGGCGAATCGCGCGTGGAAAGTGAGCACAGTGCATTTAAAAATCGTAAACCTCCACAACAGCGTCGAGTTTTTGGCCAGCGAAAACGGGCACGGTTGGCAAAGTCTGCTCGCCAATTTTGATGCGTCGGGCTTCAACAATAATGTCTTACACGGATTCCAAGCCCTGCGCCCGGCCTTGGCAGCGAGCGGCGCCGGTGAAGCACGCTTCACCGATTTTCGTTACGGTATTTTGTAAATGGTCAGCCGCATGGGCATTGCCCGCGCCTGGCTGAACGCTATCAGTTTTTCGTGGTCGTAAACGGGACAAAAATTACCGCGAAGGACGCGAAATACGCAGAGAAATAAGGGGAAATCGAGTACTCGAAACCAGAGCTTTGTCATTCTGAGAGGTTGTATAAAGAGTCGTGAAAAGTAACAGAACAAGCTCGCAAACCATCAGTTTGGTCATTCTGAGCGCAGCGAAGAATCTGGCTTTTCATATAGATTCTTCGCTGCGCTCAGAGGGTGTATAGGAAAGGGTTAGACTTACATTTATGAAACGCCAGAGCTATCCCAGTGATTTGAGCGAGGCACAATGGCAAGTGCTGCGCCCTTTGATCGAGCCACAGCGTGCGCGCGGTACGCGCAGGCTTTACGCCCAACGCGAGATCGTCAACGCTTTGTTGTATCAGTTGACCAACGGCTGCTCGTGGCGTGCTTTGCCTCACGATTTTCCGCCTTACACTGTGGTTTGGTATCACTTCCGGCGCTGGCGTGACAACGGCACTCTCGAAGGTATCCACAGTTCGTTGCGTTCTCAAGTGCGCCAGGCCGATGGACGGGATGAGGCGCCCAGCGCAGCGATTCTGGACAGCCAGAGCGTCAAAACCACAGAAAAAGGGGGCCAAAAGGCTTTGATGCAGCCAAGAAAATAAAAGGGCGCAAGCGTCATATTCTGGTGGATACCAACGGCTTGTTGTTGCAAGTGTGTGTTCATGCTGCCAACGTTCAAGAGCGTGACGGAGCCAAATTACTTTTGCAAGACAAAGCCCTGTGGCGCTTTCCTTCACAACGTTTGCAGTTGATTTGGGCGGATGCAGGCTACTGGGGACACAAGTTCGCGGCTTGGGTGCGAGAAAACTGTGGCGTTGCGCTCCGAGTGATAAGCCGCAATGCCCTGGTGAACCGTCAATATGAAAACAAAGGCTACGTGCCGTTGCCGCGTCGCTGGGTTGTCGAAAGAACTTTTGCATGGTTGGGAAGATGTCGAAGGCTTTCAAAAGACTATGAGCAAAATGTCAAATCAAGTGAAACCTGGATTTATCTCGCCATGATCCGGCTTATGCTCCGAAGGCTTGCGTGATTCCTATACACCCTCTCAGAATGAAGCGCCAAGGTTTTCGCGTCACAATGGAGAACGATGACTAACAAAACTATAAATAGCAAAAGGATTTTCCGCCTGCATTTCTTTTAGCTCCCCACTTTGGAGCAGGAGAAATGTCATGAGTCGTTCGTTTCGTCGTATTGCGAAGGGCGGATTCTGCGCTGATAGCGAGAAGAAGGAAAAAAGAGGCTGGCATCAGAAAATGCGTGCACGTTGCCATCAGGTCGTATACCACGCGTTGTTCCACGACGCAGAAGACGCTTTGATGCCGCTCGACAATGAAGTCAGCGATGTTTGGGGAATGAACAAAGACGGCAAGTACTGTTTTCTCGATGACTGGTCATACAAACCATTTTGCAGATCGCTCCCAAACCTTCGCGGCGTACGACGTGAAATGCGCAAATGAGAAAGGGCGCGTATTGAGTACTTGATACGCGCCCTCTAGCTGTAAAAGAACCCCGAGCGTAAGCGACGGGTGTTGCGTGAGAATTACATTGAATTCTTACGCAACACCCGTCACTCACGCTCGGGGTTCTTTCCGTTTATGTCTCTGAGTGCTCGGTTTACGACTTCAACTTCACCAGCAAATCTTTGCTTTCCACCGTATCGCCGACCGCGACTAAAACGTCTTCGACGATGCCGTCGTTGGGCGCGTTGATCGTTGTATACATCTTCATCGCTTCCAAGGTGAGCAACTTGTCGCCTTTGGAGACTTTCGCGCCGACGTTGCACGTCAAACTGGTAATCATGCCAGGAATTGGCGCGCCGATTTGGTTGGCGTCTTTGCCGTCGGCTTTGGCGCGCGCCACTTTTTCGGCTTTGACGCTGCGGTCTTGAATGGTCGTCTGGCGCGCCATGCCGTTCAATTCAAAATTAACGGCGCGAAAGCCTTCTTTATTGACATCGCCGACGTTGATCAGTTTGATAATCAAGGTTTTGCCGGCTTCGATTTCGACGTTGATTTCTTCGTCCGGCTGCAAGCCATAAAAATACGCGCTCGTCGGCAACACCGAAACGTCGCCGTATTCGCCGACGAACTTTTCATATTCCTCGAAGACTTGCGGATACATCAGATAAGAATAGAGATCGTCTTCGTCGGTTTCGCGCTCCAGCTTGGCAGATAATTCGGTTCGAGTACTCGAAAGGTCGAGCGGCGGCAAATCTTCGCCAGGACGATTGGTAATCGGCGTTTTATCGCCCAGCACAACGTGCTGCAGTTGCTGCGGCCAGCCGCCAAGCGGTTGGCCCAGATTGCCCATCAACATATCGATCACCGATTCGGGAAATGGCGTCGCGCCCGGTTCAAGGTTCAAAATGTCGTTGGGCTTGATACCGCGCGTGATGCAGAACATCGCCAGATCGCCGACGACTTTTGAACTGGGCGTCACTTTCACGATGTCGCCGAAAAGTTGATTCACTTCGGCGTAAGTGCGCGCGATTTCCGGCCAGCGATGCGCCAAACCCATGCTCGCCGCCTGCTCTTTCAAGTTGGTGAACTGTCCGCCCGGCATTTCGTGCAAATACACTTCGGCGGTTCCGTTGGGCGGCGCCGTATCGAACGGCTTGTAGAAGGTTTTGACAGATTCCCAGTAATCAGAAAACTCGTCCAAGGTGCGCAAATCGAGATTGGTATCGCGCGGCGTGTGTTGCAAAGCCGCGACTACGCTGTTCAAGTTCGGCTGACTGGTCGAGCCGCTCATCGAAGCCAGCGCGAGGTCAACAACATCGACGCCCGCATCGGATGCCTGCAAAACGCTGGCAGCGTTCAAACCGCTGGTATCGTGAGTGTGAAAATGAATCGGCAGCCCGATTTCCTGCTTCAGGGTTTCGACCAGTTTGTGCGCCGCATACGGACGACAAAGTCCGGCCATGTCTTTGATGGCCAAAATATGCGCGCCCATTCGCTCCAGTTCTTTGGCCAATTCGACGTAATATTTCAGCGTGTATTTGTCGCGTTTCGGGTCGAGAATGTCGCCGGTGTAGCAAATCGCGGCTTCGCAAATGGCGTGCGTTTCCTGCACCGCATCCATGGCGACTTTCAAGTTTGGCACGTAATTCAAGCTGTCGAAAATGCGGAAAATATCGATGCCGCGCGCGGCGGAATGCTTCACGAAACCACTCACCACGTTGTCGGGATAATTGGAATATCCGACGGCATTGCTGCCGCGAAACAGCATTTGAAAACAAATGTTGGGAATGCGTTCGCGCAAAAGTTCCAGTCGTTCCCAAGGGTCTTCGCGCAGGAAGCGCATGGCGCTGTCAAAGGTCGCGCCGCCCCACATTTCCAGGCTGAACAAATCCGGCGTGCGTTGCGCAATCGCGTCCGCAATTAGCAACATATCGTAGGTGCGAACGCGCGTCGCCAGCAGACTTTGATGCGCGTCGCGCAACGTCGTGTCGGTCACCAAAAGACGCGTTTGTTGGCGCGTCCAATCGGCGAAACCTTTGGCGCCCAATTTCAATAGCAAATCGCGCGTGCCTTCGGGCTTATTTTCCGACGTTCGAGTACTCGATGCGCCCGATTTCGGAACCGGCGCGGTCGCAAAGGTCGTGTGCGGCTTGAAACCTTTGGAGTTAGGATTTCCATTAACAACGGTTTCGCCCAGAAAATTGAGCAACTTCGTCGCGCGATCTTGGCGCGGCGCGAACTCGAACAGTTCAGGCGTGGTGTCAATTAATGTCGTGGTCGCATCACCGCGCCGGAATTGATCGTTGGCGACGACGTTTTCGATAAACGGAATGTTGGTTTTGACGCCGCGAATACGAAACTCGCGCAAGGCTCTGTCCATACGGTCGAGCGCCATCGGAAAAGTCTGCGCGCTGGCCGTGACTTTCACCAACAGCGAATCGTAAAACGGCGTCACGACGAACCCCGCGCCCGCCATGCCGCCATCCAACCTGATGCCAAAACCGCCAGCCGAACGATACGCCAGAATCTTGCCGTAATCGGGCGTGAAACCGTTTTCCGGGTCTTCGGTCGTGATGCGCGCCTGCACCGCGTAACCGTTGCGCGCAATCGCATTTTGCTGCGGAATATCAATCGGTTCGCCGTGAAGTTCGTATCCTTGCGCGACCAGAATTTGCGCGCGTACCAGGTCGATTCCCGTAATGACTTCGGTCACGGTATGTTCGACTTGAATGCGCGGGTTCATCTCGATGAAGAACCATTCGTCGCGGTCGACATCGAGCAAAAACTCGACGGTTCCGGCGTTGTCGTAGCCGATTTCGCGCGCCAGATTTGCCGCCGCGTTGCACAATTCTTCGCGCGTTCGCGTACTCAAATTGACGCTGGGCGCGATTTCCACAACTTTCTGGTGGCGCCGTTGAACGCTGCAATCGCGTTCGTGCAAATGCACAACGTTGTTGTGACTGTCGCCCATAATCTGCACTTCGATGTGCTTGGCGCGCGGAATGTATTTTTCGAGAAACACCGAATCATCGCCAAAAGCGCGACCCGCTTCCTGTTGCGCTTCATCCAAAAGCGCTTCCAAATCTTCTTCTTTCAAGACGACGCGCATGCCTCTTCCGCCTCCGCCCGCCGCGGCTTTGATAATCAGCGGAAAACCGATGGTGCGCGCGGTTTCGAGTACTCGATCTCGGTTGCGAATCGGATCGGGCGTGCCAGGCAGCGTCGGAATGTTGAGCTTTTGCGTGACGTTGCGCGCGGCGATTTTATCGCCCATCAGTTCGAGCAATTCGGCGCGCGGCCCGATGAACTTGATTCCGGCTTCGTCGCAGGCGCGCGCAAAACGGGCGTTTTCAGAAAGAAAACCGTAGCCCGGATGAATGGCGTCGATTTCTTTTTCACGCGCCAGCGCGATGATGCCGTCGATGTCGAGATAAGCGCCGACTGGCCCTTTGCCTTCGCCGATGAGATACGCTTCGTCGGCTTTGAAGCGGTGCATGGCGAAGCGATCTTCCTGCGCGTAAATGGCGACAGTACGCAAGCCAAGTTCAGTGGCGGCGCGAAACACGCGAATGGCGATTTCGCTGCGGTTGGCGACCAGAAGTTTCTTGAATGGACGAATCAAAATCGTGTCCTTTGTGGATAAAAACGGTGGTTTTATTTTAGCGCGCCACGAAATCTCCTGCCGCAAAATGATTAATCACCAAAATATAAAGAGCACCAAGAGACTGTAAAGATCGAGTACTCGAAACGCACAAAAGCGCCGCAAGATTGGTTTCTCGCGGCGCTTTTGCGCTTGTTCGTTTTATCGTCCGTAGTTGTCTTCGGTGCGCACAATGTCGTCCTCGCCCAGATAAGCGCCCGATTGCACTTCGATGAAATGCAAGGGAATCTTGCCCGGATTGTGGATGCGATGCGTCACGCCGCAGGGCACGTAAATCGATTCGTTTTCCGTCACAATCGTTTTATTGCCTTCGACCGTAACTTCCGCCGTGCCGCTGACGACGATCCAATGTTCCGAACGATGATGGTGCATTTGCATCGAAGTTTTCTGGCCTGGCTTCACGATCAAACGCTTGACCTGGAAACGCTCGCCGGTTTCGATGCCTTCATAACTGCCCCACGGACGGAACACCTTGCGATGCGTTTCGTGTTCGGTGCGGCCTTCGCTGTTGAGCCACTGAACGATTTTCTTCACGTTTTGCGAATGCAGGCGATGTGTCACCAGCAAAGCATCGGCGGTTTCAACGATAACCAGATCATCGACGCCGACGACCGCGACCAAACGCCTTTCGGCATGAACGTAACAATTGCGCGCGTCATGCAAAAACACTTCGCCACGCGCCGCATTGCCCGCAGCATCTTTGGGCTGCATTTCCCACAAAGCCGACCATGAACCCAGATCGCTCCAACCGATGTCGGACGGAATGACGACGGCTTTGTCGGTTTTTTCCATCACGGCGACATCGACGGAAAGCGCTGGCGATGACTGAAAGGCAACTTCTTCCAGGCGGCAGAAATCGAGATCTTGATAAGCGCCATCGACCGCCAATCGAGTACTCGAAACGATTTCGGGATGATATTTTTCGAGTTCGTCCAGAAAAGCCTGCGCGCGAAACAAGAACATTCCGCTGTTCCACGAGTAATCGCCGGACGCCACATAACTTTCCGCGGTTTTTTCGTCCGGTTTTTCGACAAAGCGCGAAACGCGAAACGCGCTGGCGTCATCGAGCAGAACTTCGCCGCGCTGAATGTAGCCGTAGCCAGTTTCCGCGCGATGCGGAACAATGCCGAACGTCACCAGAAAACCGTCCTGCGCCGCTTTTTCCGCATGACGAACGCAATTATGAAATGCGGCAACGTCCGTAATAACGTGGTCGGATGGCAACACCAGCATCAGCGCGTCCGGGTTTTTTTGCACCAGGTTCAAAGCGGCGGCGGCAATCGCGGGAGCTGTGTTGCGCGCCACAGGTTCGAGCATCAAGGCTTCGGGCTTCACGCCGACCGCTTGCACTTGCTCAGCGACCAGAAAACGATGCTCTTGATTGCATACGAAGACCGGCGGCGCCAAATCCAGACCGTCCAAGCGCAGCAAGGTGTCTTGCAAAAGGCTGTACTGCGAAGCCAGCGGCAAAAACTGTTTGGGCATCGATTGGCGCGACAAAGGCCACAAACGCGTGCCCGAACCGCCCACTAAAATAACGGGATGAAGCATTGATATCTCCGAATTAACTGAAATGATGAAACAAAAAACATACGACAATCGCCGCAACGCTGAATCGAGTACTCGAACGCAACACGTCAAAATCGTTGCAACTCGGGAACACATTGCAAGCATC
This sequence comes from Abditibacteriaceae bacterium, assembly GCA_965277285.1. Classification (GTDB taxonomy): domain Bacteria; phylum Armatimonadota; class Abditibacteriia; order Abditibacteriales; family Abditibacteriaceae; genus DASVUS01. The sequence continues at coordinate 2,876,275 of OZ255721.1, forward strand.
AAAGCAAGCATCAAACAACAAGAACGGCGGCAAGAAAAACGTTTCGCGTCATGAAGAAAAGGCAATTGCTGGCGGACGACAATCATTAAGTCCAGACAAGACCCTTTCTTGCGGCGTCAGTTTAGCTAATGCGAGAGTTGCGAACGACTTCTGACGTTATTCCGACGTTATCAAATATCAAATGACGCTTCTGGGCGCGGCCAAAACTCAACTCGTTGCTTCTCGCCTTAATTTGATACAATCAGGTGGAATTATGGGAGAGCGACTTGTTATGCCTTCAGTTACTTTTGAAACAAAATGCTGGGAAAACGATTGGGAATTTTTATTAAAAACCAACCGTCTCTCGTTGATGGCGCAGCGCAACAATTTTGAATTCGCCAACAAAACTCTTTTTATCAACAATGTCAACGATTATAAAAAGGTTGCTGGCTACGCCCAAAAGCTGAAAGATAAAGGCATTTTGACAGACTTTCACATGGTTCGAGATTACGAAGACGAAGCGCTGAAATTTTTTCAGTTATCAAAAGAAATCCTGGGAAAAGGATATGTGTACTCGATAGCCGAATTGGTCAGCCTTTACCTTTGCCAGACGGATTTTCTGCTCCATTTTTCCGGCGACGCAATGCCGGCGCAAAGCACAAACTGGATAGAAAAAGTCTTCGAGAAATTCGATAAAAATCCTCAATTCAAGGTCGCCAACCTGACGTGGGATCATAAGTATGAAGAAGCCCGGTCGGAATCCCTCAGCGAAGACGACGATTTCTTTTCTGGATACGGCTTCTCAGACCAAATGTATCTGGTGCGCACCTCCGATTTCAAAGCGCCCATTTATAACGAAGCACATCCAGATTCCGAGCGCTACCCGCAATATGGCGGAGAACTCTTTGAAAAGCGCGTGGACAGTTGGATGCGCAACCACGAATACCAACGCCTTACCTATAAGCACGGCTCATACTTGCACAAGAACTTCCCTCATCATCCACTAAAGCGAAAAGCCCGCTTGTTCCTTGACAAATACGCGAAGTAACTTGTTGTTGTAAGACCTCGATTTCAATCGAGTACTCGATGTCTTGTCCACGCTGCTCCAAATGACTAATTTGTCACTTGAGCAGTGATTCATTTATGAGACATCTTGAATTTGGGGTTGTGCCACGCGGTCATATCAGTGAGGTCGCGCACCATAACGGCGCAGCAAGTGATCTCGAGCGGCGCGGCACGCAACTTTTAAGCCTTTCCAGGCGTGCGGGTTTTTATGCGCGATCATTCTGGCACGTTCGCGCAGTTGGCGACCAAGAACGCAAAGCGTCGCGCTCCACGCCCAACGTCCGCTGTGCAAACGCACCAGCAAAAGGTTGTTGCGAAACGAATAGTAAAGCCCAGTCGCCGACCCGGAAGCCTGAGCTTGTTCAAAAGCGCGCCCAACTTTGTGAAAAACACGCGCCGACGGCACCAAACCGATTTTGAAACCGGCGCGCCGCACGCGCAAACTCAAATCCACATCTTCCCAGTTCAAGAAATACCGGTCGTCGAAGCCACGCAAGCGGCGCAGCACGTCCGCCGGAAAAAACATGGTGCAACCCGAAGCCCACGCCGTTTCTCGAATGCCTTCATCGCGTTGCAGCGGATGCGCATTATCATGCACGGCGATACCACGTTTCATGTCCAGACGTGATCCGCAAAACCAGGCTTCCGCAGGACGGTCGTAATAGTTGACGACCGGCGTCAATAAACCAAACGAAGGATTTTCTTGCGCGCTTTTCACCAGTTCGTTGATCGCCTGCGGTTCGATTGTCGTGTCGTTGTTCAACAGGAAAATGAAATTTGCGTCGCTTTTCAAAGCGCACTTAATGCCAACGTTGTTGCCGCCAGTAAAACCTAAGTTGGCTTTTGTCTCGATCAGTTCCACAGCGGGAAAGGCGTTACGAATGCAGGTAGCGGAGTCATCGTGCGAACCGTTATCCACAACAATTATCTGCACATTCGAGTACTCGATTGCAGACAGCGAAGCCAGGCACTCCAGAGTGTCAGCTTTACCATTCCAATTGACCAGAATGACAGCGACGCGGGGAACGTTTTGCAGAACGTTTTTGTTAGGTGAGACAGGCACATTAGGGTGAGCAGCGATCATAAAAAAGGGCGCGATGACCAATTTACTGAAACTTTTTCGCGTAACCTAACTTGTAGCGCAAATCGCGCGAGCGTTCGCGGATAACTTTGGCTGGCACGCCGCCGACGAGCGTATAAGGTGGCACATCTTTGGTCACAACCGCGCCGGACGCGACAACTGCGCCTTCGCCGATGCGGGTTCCTGGCAAGATCGTGGCGCGCGTGCCGATATAAGCGTAATCTTCAATCACGACTGGCCCGCCAGTTTCCGCGAAATCAGGATCGTCAATATCGTGTTCTCGCGTGTAAATACGCACTTCCGCCGCAATATTGACGCTCGAACCAATGGTGATGCCATCGCGCGCATCAAAAAACCCGTCGTTGCCGATGGTCGTATGTTCGCCTATTGTCAATCCTTCAGGATGAAAAAAACGCGTCCGCCAGTGCAAGGCGCTACTGCGCGGAAGCTTAACCCCTGCGTTGCGATAAACCGCGCGGCGCAGGCGATGCGAAGGAACATAACCCACCAAAGTCAGAACATAAAGGCGCAAATCCGCCCAGATGTTGTTGAGCCACCAACGGCGCGCCTTGCGCAAAGGCGTAAGCCGCTTGCCCACTTCGCGCGCCGTTTCGCGCCATGACAATCGAGTACTCATAAAAGAAGCGCCGACAAAATTAACTGGTTCGACGCGCGAACTCGGCGGGAATTGACGAGGGAAGAGCGTGTAAAGGTTTCAAGGCTGGCCACAACCCGCGCGCAAATGGGTGAAAATCGCGCGTCCAACGCCAGAGGTATTTCGCTGGCAACCAACGCAAATAATAAAACATCCACGTTTTCAACCCCTCGTTATGACCCCATGAAGCGACTTTCTGCCGAATGCTCGATGCCGGACGTCCCCATGAATTATGAATGACCGCGTCTTCAGCGCTCTCCAGCGCGATTCTGTACTCGTTCGCTGCTGCAGGACGCAGAATTTGCAAACTATCACGGTCGCCTGCGACCACAGGACGCACAAAATCGCCTTCGACAATGCGTGCGTGGCTCAGCGTCACAGAAGGTCGCACGCAAATCGAGCCTGGATATTCAAAGCGCGGCCCACCCGTACGTCCACAAACTTCCAGAAACCGCCCGTCTTTCATGGTGCGAAAAAGTACGCGCATCGGCCATTCAACAGCTGGAATGTCCATTGCCCGGGCATAATCCAAGACCTCGAGCAACGCTTGAGGGTTCGGCAGAACTTCATCGTTATCCAACTGTAGAACCCAGTCAGCACCTTCGCCCGCTTCTTGCAAAGCGTGTTGTCGCTGGTTTGTCTCGTTCTGCATCGACTCAAAGTCAGGACGCCCGTAATCACCCGGCGAAAAAATTATTTTGCTGTCCCGATCAATTGCTTTCAAGCGTTTTATGCATTCTTCAATCGGCATTTTCCCGTGTCCCGAAAAACCGCGATGCTCCTGATCGTAAGAAACTACAATCTTTTCGACCAGATCGTAGTACGACGAGACACCGGCTTCAAGCCAGCAAGGATCGGCGGCGAGAAGATAAGCATGAATCCGCATAATTTAAGGAGCAACCCGACTTAAGGAACAGTCCAACTTAAGAAGCAACCAGATTCGTTTGAAGAGGAGCGATCTCGAACGTTGCGTTCGGGCGCGTCGGCGTAAAGTTGAAGTCGGCAAAAACAATTCCTTCGCTCGTCGCTTCATCGTTGCCAGCCGCGGGATAAGGCAGCAACGGAATCACTTCGATGTGGCACGCCTGCTCGAATTTATCCATCACGCCCGCGCTACATAAGAACATATCAAGCTGATAACTACCCGCTTTGAGCCATGGCGTTTTAATTGTAATTTCGCCATGATAAACATCTTCAGCGTCAATCCAGTACTCGATAAGACGCGAGTCGCATTGCAAAATCGTCACGCCGTAGCTATCCACGATGTGACACGAAATAAAATAGCGCCCCTCGAACGACTTCATGCGCTCGACTGTAAAGCGAACCGTTTTTTCTTCCCCACACTCGAAAAATTCTTTGGTTGGAGAAATTGCAGTCACGCGCATTTCGCCGGTTCCACCGCGCCGTTTCGGGTCAGTTATTTCGGTCGCACTTTTTTGAAAACTACTCATGTAATGTTCAATCGCGCCAGGAACCGCACCCAAATACTTCAAGCGCCCTTTTTCCAGATACATGGCGCGATTGCACAACACTTGCACCGATTGCATATGGTGGCTGACGAACAAAACAGTGCGACCACTGCTCGCCACATCGCGCATTTTGCCCAAACACTTTTTCTGAAACTCAGCATCGCCGACCGCCAACACTTCATCAACCAGCAAAATTTCCGAACTCAAGTGCGCTGCCACGCCGAACGCCAGGCGCACATACATACCGCTACTATAGCGTTTGACCGGCGTATCGAGAAACTTCTCCACGCCCGCGAAATCGACGATTGCGTCGAATTGACGGTCGATTTCGCGGCGTCGCATTCCCAGAATGGCACCGTTGAGATAAATGTTTTCGCGTCCTGTCAATTCAGGATGAAAGCCGGTTCCCACTTCAAGCAAGCTGCCAACGCGGCCATAAAGATTCACTTCGCCCTTTGTCGGCTCGGTGATCTGGCTGAGAATTTTCAGCAGAGTACTTTTGCCCGCGCCATTGCGCCCGATGATGCCGACGACATCGCCTTGCTCAATGTCAAAGGAAACATCGCTCAGCGACCAGAACGTTTCCCGATCAGAGCGCTGCATCGGGTTTTTCATGCGTTCTAACAAGGTTTCAGCCAGCGTTGTATGACTCACGCTGTTATGCGCGATAACATAACTTTTGGAAAGATCGCGCACCTGAACTGCCACTTTTTTTGCGATTCCGTTTTCAGATGACATCAGCAAACTTCCTTTCCATTTTCTTGAAGGCAAACGCACCCAGCACAAAAAGCCCGATTGACAGACATGCGGCATACAGCACGGCGCCCCACGGCATGCCTTCATTTCCCGTCACCGACCAGCGAAATGCTTCCAGCAGGCTTGCCAGAGGATTGAGGAAAAAGTAAAACGGATGCCACGCCGCAGGAATGCGTGACATTAAAAATGCGGTCGTGTAAGGGATCGGGCAGGCAAAAGGCAAAAACGACAACAGCACAGGAAGAATATATTGCACATCGCGGTAGCTGACAGCCATCGCTGCCGTAATTAATCCGACGCCCAGCGCCAATAATAAAATCAACGCCACCCAGATCGGCAAGGTTAAAATCGCCAAGCTCGGCGCGATATGATAAGCCACCATCAAACCGGCCATCATGGCCAACGCGACGCCAAAGTCAATCAAAGTGGAAAACGCTGTCGACAGCGGCAATAACAAACGCGGAAAGAAAACCTTGGAAATTAAAGCCGCATTGCCGACCAGTGATGTGCTCGACTTGCTCAACGTTGTGCTGAACACGTTGAAGGCGAGCATTCCGACGTAGTTAAAGACGAAGGGCGGAACTGTCCCCGTTGGCACTTTCGCTACGCGATTGAAAATAAAAGACAAGAGCCCGGCGCCCAGCAATGGCTGAAAAATCACCCATAGCACGCCCAACGCAGTTTGCTTGTAGCGCAATTTCACATCGCGCTCGGCGAGAGTAAAAAGCAAATCGCGGAACATCCACAATTGCTTTACGTTGATCGCCGCCCATCCAGAACTGGGGCGCAATGTGAGATAAGGCTTGTCCGTAGGTACAACAGGAGAAGAAGTCAAGGATGTGTCAGAAAGAGAACTACTCATAAGATCAAGAACAAAAGAACATCAACCAACGCACATACGTCATCGCATAAACGGGGCTTTCAACAAGCGTACACCGAATCGAGTACTCGATTCAAACATCCTGAAGGGAAAACGTTCATCAATGTTGACCATTACGAGAACTTGCCAGCACGTTTTGGTCGATTTTGAAATCATCATCGGCAGAAACTTCGCCCAGAGGATCTTGGTGCATGACAGCATGCAACGCGCCATTCTCGCCGCTTGCATTCAAGCGTGCATAATCAGACAGTTCGCGGTCGTGACGCTCGTGGTTTTGTTGATCGGCTTTGTCAGCACGCTTCTTCCGGTTCAAAGCCCGTTCGATCACGGCTTCCATGTTACGACGGAACACGGCAGTTTCAAAGCGTCGCGCATTGGCACGAATCAGATTGGAATCCCATTCGATGGTTTCGGCACGTTGCACGGCAGCGCACAATGCTGCAACTGTTTGCTCAGCGAAGAGAACTCCGGTGACACCATCGCGTTGCGTGTCCAGCGCGCCTCCTGCCGCATAAGCGATCACGGGACGTCCGCAGGCATTCGCCTCAACGGGTGCAATCCCGAAATCTTCCTCGCCCGGCATGATGAAACCACGCGCCTGCGCCATCGTGCGCGCTGTAGTTTCATCGTTAACGCGTCCCAAAAACTCCACGTTTTTACCGGCGCGCGCCTTCAGTTCGTTCATCTGGCGTCCGCTGCCGATGACCTTGAGCGGTTTGCCCAATTTAGTAAAGGCATCGACAGCCAGGTCAAGACGCTTGTAAGGCACAAAACGCGACACGACCACGTAATAATCCTCGACAACTGGCGAAATATCGAAGCGGCTAATATCGACAGGTGGATAAACCAAGTCGCAATCGCGCCCGTAGAACTTGCGAATGCGCTGTGAAACAATCGTCGAATTGGCAACGTAACGATCCACGCGCGAGGCCGAAACCGAATCCCACATCCGCAAATAATGCATTCCAGGAACCAGCAGCGAGCGCAAGGTACCGCCCACTTTCTCATTCTGCATATAATCGCGCGTCGCCCACGCATAACGCATCGGTGTATGTTTATAACAAACGTGCGTCGTATGCGGCTGCGTGATAACGCCTTTGGCAAAGGCCGAAGACGAACTTAATACCAGGTCGTATTGCGACAAATCAAAGGATTCAAAAGCGATCGGGTACAACAAGATCGCCATACGATGCGTTTTCTGCTTCATCCACAACTTTTGAATAAAGCTGGTTCGAATATCCCACTGGCGATAACGAGCTGGCATCGCCTGCGCATCATAGGCCGAAGTATAAACAGGTGCGTCAGGATACATGTCGTGGAAAACTTCCACGACTTTCTCAGCGCCACCCATTTGCATTAAGAAATCGTGTACAATTGCTGTTTTCAAACCTCATCACCTCCCATCACATCGATTCTATTTCTCTGACTTTTCTCATTCAAAAACAAAAGTGAGACAATCATTTCGAGTACTCGTTTCGAGGCGGGCCATGGTGCGACAACAATATCAATCACATTCATGAGTGCCACGACATGCGATGACACACCTTCAAAAAGATTAATTGCGTCCGTAAGCGCCGTAGTACTGCTTTTGGAACTTGTCATAAGAGCCGTAGCCAAGTGATTCAGCCGTTGCTTTGTTTAATACGACGCCCAGCACTTGTGTTCCCGTATGTGTCAACGATTGGCTTGAGCGCGTAATTTCCCTCTTACCAGCTTCTTGCATCGAAACTACCAAAAGCGCAGCATCAGTCATCGAAGCGACTATTTGCGCGTCGGTCATAACAAGAGCTGGTGGAGTATCAACAATCAGCAAATCGCATTCTTCGCCGAGCTTTGAGAATACGGCGCGCGCCGCCTTCGAGTTCAATAATTCAGGCGGATTGGGAGGAACTGGCCCACTTGCCAGAAGAAACAAGTTAGGGACCGATGTTGCTTGCAGGGCTTCTTCCAATGTCGCGGTTCCAGCGATCAGGTTCGTAAAGCCAATACGGTTCGTCAAATCGAAGAATGTATGGAGCGTTGGGCGCCTTAAATCGGCGTCCAACAGGATGACTTTGCGCCCGTCTAATGCCATTACAAACGCCAAATCTGTGCTGATGGTCGATTTGCCTTCGTTTGGTTGAGTACTCGTTAGCGTGATTGAACGCAAAGCTTTGCCCAACGATGCGAACTCGATATTGGTGCGCAACATTCGGTAGCTTTCCAATAATATGGAAGTCGTGTTGCCTGTTGTCAACAGCGATTGCTGACTTTTGTCCTTGATAAAGGGAATCTGTGCCAGGATAGAAAGACCGCTTGCTTGCTCCGCTTCCTGCTGCGAATGAACACGGTCATCGGCATTATCCACAATCACCGCGGCTGCAACTGCCAGCACCAAGCCAACCATTATCGACAGCAACAAATTAGTTTTCTTTTTTGGGCTGACGGGGACAGGATCTGGAGTCGCTGGAGTCAGTACTACAGCGTCCGAGATGCTCGTTTGTTCTTGCAAGCGCATTCCAATATAACGCTCATTGAGCAATTTGTAAGTTGCTTCCAATGTTTCCAAGTCGGTCATCAATTGACTCAAGCGATATTGCTGGTCAGGTAACTGCTTCAAACGATCGGCTGCGACTTGTTGTGCCGACTGCAGGGCTTGAAGGCGTGATTCTTGCGCCCAAACTTTCGATTGTAGTACAGCCGCCTGCTGCAAACCATTTTCGCGCACGGGGTTAGGATTTGTGCTCCAAGCGCCCACTTCGGTTTGCGCTTCGGTCGACAAACGCTCTTTCAAGTCTTTGATCTGTGTGTCCAGTTGCCGAATTTCATCGCTTTGCGGCGCATACTCCTGCGCCATTTTCAAGCGCTGCAATTCGAGCGAGGTCAGGCTGGATTTCAAGTCTTCCACCACAGGGCGGCGCCTGATTCCTGCCGGTCGCACTTGCATCGGCGCCATTTTCCCTACCATAGCACGTATCGCGTTGAGTTCCGCAGTATCACTCGCATGATCCGCTTCCACCGCTAGAACTCCCGATTGAATCTCGCCATATTGAGAAATCAATAACTTAGATTCCTCAGTCGGATCAACCGTGTGATTGTTTTCCTGGAATTGTTTATAAGCCAGTCTCTTGGCATTCAGATCGGCCCTCACTACGCGCAAACGATCTTTCAAATAAGCAGTCGCAGAAGTCGCCTGTTCACGGCTCTGGCTTTTATTTTGATTGATAAACTGCTGGGCGACGGCATTCACATAAATCGCAGCGGCCTGGGGATCATAGCTTTGCCCGGACAAAGCAATTAAGTCGGTTTCGCCAATTTGATCTGCCGACACGCTGGAGTACTCTTGCAATGTTTTGACAACATTGGGATTGCTTTCTTCCAGAGTTTTGATGGCACCGCCCAAGGTACGCGGTCCTTGCAAAATGGCGATCTGAGTGGCGCGAGAGTTGGCTTTTGCCCCGCCAATCAAATTCGCTATTAGGGGCGATGACTCGGCAGCTGAGGCACTCGGACTTGAGCCACTTACTGGATCGCTGAACAGCAATGTTGAAGACGAATTGTAAATCGGTCGCGTCAAAGAAGTGAGCAATATGCCCAGCGCCACAACCGAACCAAAAACGGCCAGCATAATCCAGCGGCGACGGCGCAGCATTGCAAAAATCTTGCGCCAGTCAACATTGTCCTCATCGCTTTGAGACGGTGTCGATAAAGGGCGAAATGCGCCAGCGTAACTATTTGCTGCTGCGGTATCAAAACGGCTGTAGGAACCGTTGCCATGGAACACGCCTTCGCCCACAACAGGCTGGCTGATGTTGTTCAATCCATGGGAAATATCGGCGTCCTGATGATTCCCGTTGGCGCTATGCGCACTCCCGTTACTCGCCGAGGTATTCGTCCCAGCGATGTCAGAGGAAACAACCTCCGCCGGAGAAAAAGGATCGTTCGTGGTATTTTTGTTCATGTGCTAATGTTTCAACGGTTGATGTTTTAACCGCTTAAGGCGACTTAATTCAACAATTCTGATGGCGGTTGCACTTGTTCGCTAAGAAGTTCGCTCGCAATATGCAACCGCCCGTTCCTCAGTAGCTCCAAATGGAGCAAGCCTCTTTCTTTTTACAGCCTGAAGATACTCAACAATCCAACGCCACGCGTGATGACATCCCAGGCGGACAAGCTTTGTGAGCCTTGCGGAACATAAAGAATGTCGCCGGCTTGCAGCGCTATACCCGAATTCTTCTGAATATCAGTCGCTGTGTTCAGCCGTAAAACACGGCGTTGCATGCCCTGTGGCGTTTGATGCAAAATGGCGACTTCCCTCAATTTGGCTGTATCAGTCGGGCCACCGGCCAGCGCCAAGGCTTCGCCCACGCTCAAAGGACGGTCTTCGGGAAGCGGATAAGAACCCGGGACCTTGACTGCAGCCATAATGAGTACTCGATTCATGTTCTGCGGCACGACGACATAATCGCCATCTTGTAACTTGACCGTGGAGGCTTGGCCATTTTTAATGGCCTCCAGTGCATCCACCATTTGAACTTGACCGTTATTGTGCGTGATCGTAATTTGGCGCAGTGATCCCAGCGGCGTAATGCCTCCAGCGCGCGACAAAAGTTCCTGCAAACCGTCGCCTGTATGCAACTCGAAACTGCCCGGCAGCTTGACTTCGCCCGCCACAAAAACTGTTTGCGTTTGGAGAGCAGAAACCGTCACTACATCGCCGTCTTGTACTTCGGCGTTCTGGCTCCAGGAATGCTGCAACAAAAGTCCCACAGGATCAATATCCATTGTGAAAGGTTTGGTGCCAACCGAGGGGACGCGACGTGTGATGCTGATGCGTGTTTGTTCCGGACGCAGGGTCAGGCCACCCGCTTGCGCCAGAATGTCCGCTAAGCGCGGTGTTTTAGCTTCTTCGATAAAGACAGGCCCGGGGCGTGAAACGGCCCCCAGCACTGTGATGCCTTGTGATTCCGGCACAAAAATGGTATCGCCATCTTTCAAGTTCACATTGCCATCTTGCACACCTTGCACAACGATTTTGTAAAGATCGATCGGTGTCCGTGTGCCATCGGCATGGCGAATTACAGCGCGCGACAGTGCCGCGTGCGAGTTGCCGCCGCCAGCCTGCGACAGCGCTTCAGAAACGCTCATCGTCGTGCCGTCAGCAATCGAGTAATAATTTGGCCTGTTGACTGCTCCCAATACTGTCACGCGATCTTGAGCTTGTGGCACAACAATCAAGTCGCCGGATTGCAGCTTGAACGAATCTTCGCCCTGCCCGAGAACAATTGATTTATAAAGATCAACCGGAAGCTCAGTACCGTTACGACGGACGACCACGCGCGATAGTGCGGCTTGCGAGGTTGCGCCACCCGCCAGCGAAATCGCCTGCACAATGCCTTGACCAAGCGGCACATCCACCGGACCAGGCTTAGAAACCTGTCCAGCGACACTGATATGAATGACACGTTGCGTAAATTGCAAAACGTCGCCAGTGCGCAGCACATAGTTGTTCTGCGAATCGCCATTGGCGTAAATTTCCGCCAATTTCAAAGGAATCGGTTTCATGCCAGCGCGATTGAGTACGCCATTGGTTTGATCAGGCAAAGCGACCAGGCCACCCGCCATGGCCAAAGCTTCGGTCACGCGAAACCCCGGCTTCATTTCGTAAACGCCGGTTTTGTTGACCGCACCTAAAACAAAGACTCGCTGCGAACGCTGTGTCCGCAAAGCCACTGTAACGGCAGGCCGCAAGAGCGTCGTCTTCAAGCGTTGCGTGATTTCCGCCGCGACTTGCGACGTCGTTTTACCAACCACGTAAACATCGCCCACGTCCGGCACTTGAATACGCCCCGAAGAAGGCACGATCTGCATCTCAACACTCAATTCGGGATGACGTAGCACAATAACGCTCAACACGTCATCCGGCCCCAGAGTATAGGCTTGTGCCCGCGCTGCGCCGCTCGAAAACACCCAGAGCGACAGGACAAATGCAAAAGCCGACAAACGACCCCAGGTGCGACACAACCCTTTAAAATCAAACGAGGAAACCAAAGAAAACATCATACATCTCCTATCAACATATGCAATGAAACGGCATCGCAACGATACATCGAATGTGATCTTACATCAACTGCCACCAGTATCAACTGTCACCGAATTGGCGTCTTCTTGATCGTCTTAAAATCAACGATAAGAAATCGTCGTCCCTAATTATGCCAGAGATTCTTTAACAATGTATTACCGAATGACGCTTTTGTAAGACTCGAGAACGAAATTCCATGCTTTCGCAAGATTCAACGAACGCTCTCGGTAGCATCGCAGGAAACAAACCTGTTTATCAAGCCGCGTCGAGACGTTGTCAATAAATTGTTGTTCAGCGCTTTTAAGAAAAATTCTATTTCGCTCATAGCACATTTTCTACCCACATACTGTGTCGCAACTTCTTGGCCTTTTGTCAGGAACAGCTTTTATCAAGCTAAAACTATCAAGCTAAAACAAAAAACGTCGCGCTGCAATGAACACAGCGCGACGTTTCCTTATATCTGAGAATACTCTTATCGAGTACTCGATGTGGCGATTTAATACATTCCGCCCATGCCGCCCATGCCGCCCATGTCGCCGCCACCGCCAGCCGGAGCCGCGCTCTTTTCCTTGATCTCGGACGCCAGAACTTCGGTCGTCAAAATCAAGCTCGCAATTGAAGCGGCATTTTCCAGCGCGCTGCGCGTGACTTTCACCGGATCAACGATGCCGGCTTTCACCAGGTCAACGTATTCTTCGGTCAAAGCGTTCAGGCCAAAGCCGGGCTTTTCGCTTTTCACGCGGTTGACGACAACGCTGCCTTCCAAACCAGCGTTAGTTGCGATCTGGCGCAAAGGCTCTTCCAAAGCGCGACGCACGATGTTGATGCCGGTCTGCTCGTCGGCGTTGTCGCCCTTCAGCGTTTCCAAACCAGCCGCAGCTTGAACCAGAGTGCTGCCGCCGCCAGGAACGATGCCTTCTTCGACAGCCGCGCGCGTCGCCGACAAAGCATCTTCAAAACGATGCTTCTTTTCCTTCAATTCGGTTTCGGTCGCCGCGCCAACGCTCAACTTGGCCACGCCGCCAGCCAACTTCGCCAAACGCTCTTCCAGCTTTTCGCGGTCGTAGTCGGAATCGGTGTTTTCGATCTGGTTGCGCAACTGCGAAACGCGACCGGCGACCGCTTCCTTGGTGCCCGCGCCCTTGACAATCGTCGTCTCATCTTTGGTGATGATGATTTTCTCGGCGCGTCCCAACTGCTCAAGCGTGACGTTTTCCAGCTTTAAGCCCAAATCTTCGCTGAGGAATTGGCCGCCAGTCAAGGTCGCAATGTCTTCCATCATCGCTTTGCGACGGTCGCCGAAGCCCGGAGCCTTGACAGCCGCGATGTTCAAAATGCCGCGAATGCGGTTGACAACCAACGTCGCCAGCGCCTCGCCTTCGATGTCTTCGGCAATAATCAGCAAAGGCTGACCGCTCTTGGCGACCTTTTCGAGTACTGGAACGAGGTCTTGAACGTTGCCGATTTTCTTCTCATGCAACAAAATCAAGGCGTTTTCGAGCACGGCTTCCATGCGCTCGGCGTCGGTCACGAAATAAGGCGACAAGTAGCCCTTGTCGAACTGCATACCTTCGACGATTTCAACCGTCGTGCCGGTACCTTTGCTTTCTTCAATCGTGATAACGCCGTCTTTGCCGACTTTGTCCATCGCTTCGGCGATATATTCGCCGATTTCGCGGTCGTTACCGGCAATCGCGCCAACAGACGCAATGCTTTCCTTGTCCGTGACCGGCGTGGCCAGCGTGCGGATGTTGGCGACAGCGGCGGCGACAGCTTTGTCGATGCCTTTCTTGACCGACAAAGGACTGGCGCCCGCCGCGACGACTTTCAAGCCTTCGCGCACAATCGCCTGCGCCAGAACCGTCGCCGTCGTGGTTCCATCGCCCGCGACATCGTTGGTCTTCGACGCGACTTCTTTCAACAACTGCGCGCCGACATTTTCAACCGGATCGGACAGTTCGATTTCTTTGGCGACCGTCACGCCATCTTTGGTGATGGTCGGGCTGCCAAACTTCTTCTCGATGACAACGTTGCGACCCTTCGGTCCCAATGTCACTTTCACTGCGTCGGCGACTTTGTTGACGCCGCGCTCAAGCCCGCGACGCGCTTCTTCATTAAAACGTAAATCTTTTGCCATTGAATTTCACTCCGTGAATGAATTGACGATTGTTGAATGACGATTGACAAATCCGAATCAAACGAACAGTTTCGTCATCTTGAGCGCAGCGAAAGATCTAATTGAAGTCAGATTCTTCGTTTCACTCAGAATGACACACTAACAGTTTCGAGTACTCGATATTCGTCAATTGTCAATCTGCAATCGTCAATTGATTAGTTGCTCTTAACTGCCAAAATGCTGCTTTCGTCCAAAATCAAGTAGTCTTTGCCGTCCAGCTTGATTTCGGTGCCGCCATATTTCGAGTAGATGACCAAATCGCCTTCTTTGACCGTGATCGGCGACTTTTCGCCGCTGTCCAACGTGCGTCCCGGCCCAACCGCGATGACCGTGCCTTCCTGCGGACGCTCTTTCGCCGTGTCCGGCAACACGATGCCGCCCGCCGTCTGCTCGCCCGCCGTGCTGGGCTGAACCAAAACCTTATCGCCCAACGGTGTAATCTTTGCCATTTTGCCCTTCCTCCAAAACCAAATGTTGAATGTTTAAGAAAACGTTAGCACTCAACACACCTGAGTGCTAACACCAAGAACAATTATAGGCGCGCCTTCGGTTGGCGTCAAGATGTTTCGGGGAAATTACGGGAATAAAACGGATAAGCACGCATCGAGTACTCGATTCTTAAAGCAAACGCTTCATAATCGACTGCTTGCGTTCTGGCGCGTCGTCAACGATGTTTTGCGCGGCGCAAATCTGCGCTTCCAAAATCGTGACTTCGCGCACCAGCTTTTTCTGTTCGTCAAGACAAGGAACGGGGATTTTGATATTTCTCATCTTGGTCGCATTGATATTGGCTTGATTGATGGATTTCGCCGCGCCTGATTTCGCTTCGTGCTGGAAGTTGGCCGAGTTCATCATCAAATTGACGAAAAATGGGTCGGCCAAAGTTTGATGAACCACAACGCGAATTAAGTACGACGCGAAACAATAATCGCCTTCGAGTAGAAAATGCCGGTTTTGCCGACGTGTTCGATGCTGTTGGTGCGGTTGAACAAAATATCGCCGTGCTTGAGTTTGTACTTCTCAAACTCGTCGGCGGAAATATCAGCGTATTTCATTTTGCCGTTGTCGTTCATTTTTCCGCTGATGATTTCGTTCATGCGGAAGATTTTGTAGCCAACGCCGCTTTCGTTCATCGCTTCGTTAATGCCGTATTGAACTCCCAAACTAATGGCGCCGATTTCCTTAAAGTCAAATCCCGATTGATAAACGTCAGCGACTTTATCGGAGATTTGCTTTTCCGCTTCAGCAATCGTCACTTTAGCTTTTTTCACTTCGCCGTCCACCGCTTCGCATTCCGCGACGATTTGCGTCTGAACATCTTTCGGCGGCAACGGAATTTTCAAACCTCGCAAATCATCAGGATAAACGTGAGGTTGTGCCGCTCCTCGCGCCAAATTGAATATGTCGTTTTGGACTGATTGTAAGATGTGAAAAATGAAAAGAGTAGATTCAACCGTCTTGCCTATAATCGTTGAGCAATCAGAAGCAAAAATAGGTTCACGCCAAAGGTTGACGTAACCAGCACTCGCTCCCTATGCACTAACGGTTATTACATTCGCCGGTCTGTTCGATTCGTTGTGGCGATAAGTAAAAGACTTGCCACCCGCAACAACAGGAACGTTGCCTGCTTTAGCATCCTATTCAGTTATCACGTTGCCTTTTTGAATTTCGGCAATCTCACCCAATCTGTCCAAATTCCACTGTGTTTCAATCGTAACGTTGCGTTTTGGCGACAGAGAAAAGGCTTTGTTAAAATCGGTGCGCGAAAAGTCGAGCATATCGATCAGTCGTGCGGTGGAAAGCGTACCGGCTAACGATTCGGGAATGGCGACCTCTTCGCCGTTGAAGTTGCGCCGAATGCAAGCGTTAATTTTTTCAAGGTTGTCGGCGTCGTTCGGGTCATAGAGCGCCGTTTTGATGCGCGACAAGTTGTTCAGATTTTCCATGATGCGCTCGGTTTCCGCATCGCTTTCCTCGTCTTCGGCTTCGCCCGCATTGGCCGCCGCTTTCGAGTACTCGGCCAAATACTTGATGCCTTCCTTGCCTTTGGAACTGCTCCATTCGTAGCCCAGAAACGCCTTGCGCTCTTTATCAGTCGCGGGGCTTTGCACCACGACGACTTTTTGCTGATTTTCGCTGGCCAGCGTGAAATAGAACAATTTGTCTTTTTCGATTTCTTGGATGTATTCCAGAAATCGCCCATCGAGTTCGGCTTTCTTGTCATCGTCGCTTTTGTCCTTGAAAACCTTTTGCTTGACGTAGTTTTTCGTGATCGTCAGGTTGTCGAATTCGCGCCGATAATCGCGCAACATTTCCGTTTCGAGCAAGGCGTCGTTTGGTTCGCCTGCAAGCAGCGTTTTGTAATCGTCGAAAGCGATTTCGATGTGATGGCAGTAGCTGCGAATGAAATGTTCGTCCTGAAAAACTGCGCCGCCGCTATCACCGCTGAACCAATCGTCCACGCGATTGCGGTAATGCTCGGCGGGCGCGGGATTGTTGTCTTTGCGGCGCAGAAACAAAACGACCGTATTAGTTCCGGTCTTGCCGAAGGTGCCGCTGCCCAATTCCACAATTGCCACGATGTCAAAACTTTTCAGCAAAATCTCGCGCGTGGCGACATAATTGTTGGCTTTATTCAGAGGATATTTCTGGTTGCCTTTATTGAGAATCGAGGACGGCGCTATAATTCCCGCCACGCCGCCCGACTTGAGCAACTGCTCGGCGCGCTCGATGAAAAAAGTTTCGATGGCGTTGTTACTGGAAAAACTCTTTTCATCAATCGCTTTCAACATCGAGTACTCGTTGCGCTCGCTTTCGCTCAACGTTTCCAAAAAGCCTTTCACGCTGTAAGGCGGATTGGCGACCAAGATGTCAAACGAATCGTTTTTGATTTCCGCTGCGGCTTTGTGCTTGTTGGTGTCGAGTTTGGCCAGAGCGTCGCCATAAATGATGTGAATCTGGTCTTGGCCATACATGAACGCCGAAACCTTAGCGACTTTCGACAGGCGATACTCTTTCTCAATGCCGTAAATCTGGTTATAGAAATCTTTGACATCGCCTTTATTGTGCCTGGCAACCAAAGGCTTGGTTTGCAGCGCCAGTTCATTGAGAAAATGCCCCGCGCCGCAAGCGTAATCAATAGCGCGCGGTGGCTTTTCGCTGTTTGCGATCAAAGTTTCCAGCGGCAGCGACATCACGATAAATTTGGTGATCGGCGACGGCGTGAAAAATTGCCCTTCCGATTGCTTGACGCCCTGATCCAGAAAACCCTCGAACATATCGCCCAAGAATTGGTTTTGCTGTTCGCTTTGCAAACGCAGGTCTTGCAGCATTTTCACAATCTTCAAGAGCACTTCAAAGTTTTGATGAAAGAGGTTCTCGTTGTGTACGTCCAAAAACGCGAAATCGTTGTTGGTAAAAAACTTCAGTTCGCGGAAGTAGCCTAAGATTTTCGTGCGCGTGGCGTCCGGTTTTTCTTTGACAAAACGAAAGGCATTGCGGATTGTCCCCTCGTCAATGTAGGTAACATCTTCGCCCAGGAACTCGTTCATGCCGTCTTTGTAGAGCTTTTGCAAACGATCCTGTAAATCGAAAGGCGAATCGTAGGCAATACCTTTCCAATTGAATTTTAAGTCGCTCGCGTTGCGCGATTCATCGACGATTTTGCACAAAAACAGATTGACCAATTTATCGAACGCATTCTCGCGTCCTGAAACGTTGTGCTGCCGCAAAATGGTGGCGAACTCATGGTATTTGCTTTGTATTTCCTGGTCGCTGGCGACATTATCCAAATCGTCAATTGTATATTTGAGTTTGCCGATGCGATACGGCTGAATGTCTTTCTCGAAAATCCCTTTGGTCGCATAATCGAGCGCGTAGGTTTCCTTCCAAACTTTATATAAATCTTCGACTTCCGTCGCGTCTTTGTAAGTCAGCGGTTTCAAATCCTTCTTTTCTTCAATCAGCTTTTCATTGTCGATCAAAGTCAGGATGTAATTATCGTAAGTCGGCTTGCCGCTTATGAAATCCGACGCATATAAACACAGATATTGCGTGCTGCGAGCCTGCACCGCATAAGTCAACAATTGGCTAACACCGTTTTGCGCTTTGCGCCATGCCACATTGAACTCGCGCCCCGCCGTTTTACATTCGATAATCAGCAACGCCTTTCCGCTGTTGTCTTTAACCAAAATATCGGCGCGTCCACCGCTCGCCCCATGCCCAACTTGCCATTTGGGTTCGAGTTCGATGTGTTCGGGCTTGTAACCCTTTTCAAGCAAACGATGCACGCATTCAAAAACGACAAAGTTTTCGTCATCGGAAAAATTGCAGGTGAAATCGCCATTGACAATTAACCCTTTGTCTTGGGGGTAAATCAAAGTGTGCTTGCCGAAATCAACCCGCAAAACAGCATCCATATCGTCAAATCGCTTGCTGAAGATCTGGCCGTCGGCTTGAAACTTCAAGACTTGCAAAAGGGCTTTAAAATTATCTTTGGAGATCATAAGGACAAAAGGGTTTAAGAAGGCTTGGAATGAGATGAAAACTTAAGATAAACCTGAAAAGCAGCTCGTCAGAGACGCATTCAAATTCATCGAGTACTCGATTGCTTATATACGATGCGCCAAGTATACACATCACTATGCGCCCATTTCTCTCCTTCTGTCTATTTCATGCTGCAGGTTGAAGGAAAAGAAAGCAACCCTTCCCATCCCTATAATTTCCTACTGACACACTCAAATTTCTCTCTATTCATATTCTCAATATATAAATATCAGGTTATAATAGGTTCCAGCTTCCGCCCGTCGCGTTGTTTGTGGCGGCGTGGAAAACTTTGTTTCTCGAAGGAGACCCGATGGCTGAACCTGTTTTGCCCGCGCCGCTGACAGGCGCGCAACTCAAAGACGTGAACGAGGCTTTGGACAAGCTGCAAACCATCTTGTCGCCGCTTTATGTGCAGCTCGATAGCGAAGCGATTCGTCGCTTGGCCAAGATGGGCGATAAAAGCGTCTCTTTTGTGCAAGACGCGCTGCAAGCCGCGCAAAATAACGCCGCGACTTTGCCCACCACTTTTTCGACCGACGACTTCGCCAAAGCGACCGAACTGCAAAGCCAGATGCGCGCGGTCGAACTGCGCCTGGAACAAATCACCAGCGGCGTCACCAACATGGCGATGCTTTCCGGCTCCTCGGCGATGAATCGCGCCAATCAAGCCTATGGATTCTTCCAAATGGGCGAACGCACCAACCCCGCTTTGTCGCCCATCGTTCAAGCATTGAGCGAGCGTTACAAGCGCGCCAAATCCGAAAGTGCGCCCGCCAAACTCGCCGCCCACGCTTCTTAACTCAAGCGCCAATCAAAAAGACTCGACTGCAAGTGAAAAATTCTTGCAGTCGAGTCTTTTTTGCTGGCGCTTGAGCAAAAAGCATTCGGCGTTAAGTGCATTCCACTTGACGACCAGTAAATTTCACTTACGCGCGAGTGATTTTTATTCGGCGTTGAGTGTTTTTATTGACGGCTGGGTAATTTCCCCTCAACGTTAAATGAAATTTACTGGATGGCGTGTAGCTCTCTGTTGTAAGTGTTTGAGTTTGTCATTCTGAGCGGAGCGAAGAATCTAACTTCAACAAGATTCTTCGCTCTCGCTCAGAATGACAAACTTTGAGTCACCTGTTTTGGATAGGCTTTTGCGTTATGAAGATTCAATCGCGTGAGAACCAAACGCAAAGACTTCGGCGTAAATTGGGTTGAAGGAGCGCGACGGCGGCAGAACGCCCAATTGTTGCAGCGTACGAGCATTGGTGCGATTGCGGTCGCGGGCGCGTTCGTAGAATTCGCGCGGGTCGCTGCCGCCGGGGAACATCGGTTCGAGTTGCGAAATGTGGTCGAGAATCAGTTCGACTTTGCGCTCCATCAAGGCTTTGTCGAAAACGCTGAAGTAATCGCCTTGCCAGACGGCGAATTCGTCCCACGCGCCGCGATAATTCCAGAGATTGAACTCTTTCCCGCCGCTTTTCGAGTACTCGATTGTCGCGCGTTCAAAGGTCTGGTTGCACAGCGCATGAGTTCCGTGCGGATCGTTCATTTCGCCGGTTAATAAAACCAAATCGGGCTGCGTTTGCTGCAAAGTTTGCAGCACAATTTCGACATCGCGTTCGCTGATTTGCTTTGCGCCGTCGCGGTAAAACGGCAAATCGAGAAAAAGCGGCGTCGCGCCCATTTTGCGACAGGCGTCGGACGCTTCGCTTTCGCGCACCAGGCGTTTCAATTCACGCAAAAGCGGCGCGTCAGCTTCGCCATCTGCACGCTCGAAAATGGAATGTCGAACCTGCGACGAAACTTCTTCAAACGATTGATGCGACGCGTTTTTCTCGAGATAAGACACGAAACGCGGATCGCGCGCGCGCAAGGAACGCAGAACGTCTTTGTCGCGCACCGCATGAAAACCGCTGACGCCATAAGCGACATGAACGCGATTATTGCGTTCGACCAATTTCATCAAGGTCGCGCCGCAGCAAATTACATCGTCGTCGGGATGCGGCGAAAGACACAAAACGTTGGCGTCGCGCGGCAAATAATTTTCGTCGTCCAAACGCGCTCTCAAATCTATTTTGACTTCTTGAATCGCCGCTTCGAGTGATGAAACCTCGCGCGCGAAACCACTGCTTCCAACTTCTTCCAAATCGTGCGCAGTCAACTTCGATAAGGGTTTAGCGAGTTCTTGCGAAGCCGCCAAAAGCGCGCGACGACATAAATCGAAGTCGGAAAAATCGGCGTCAGGGGCGCGCCATGGTTTCGAGTACTCGATAAGTTGCGCAGCCGCGCTTTCATCTAAAAACCAGTGAACGTTTGGGTGTTCGCGCAGAAATGAGGCGGGAACTTTCGAGGTGATTTTGCCTTCAATCGCTTCACGCACAATGTCGGCTTTGCGCGCGCCATTCGCCATGAGGACGATTTGGCGCGCTTGCGTAATCGTGCCGATGCCCATCGTAATCGCGCGCACGGGAACGTTTTCAGTGCCTAAGAAATCCGTCGCGGCGTCGGCGCGCGTCAAATGATCGAGCGTGACCAATCGAGTCCGCGAATCAATCGGCGAACCTGGCTCGTTGAAACCGATATGTCCGGTGCGCCCGATTCCCAAAAGCTGCAAATCCAAACCGCCCGCGTCCGCAATGGCTTTTTCGTATGCCTCGCAATCGCTTTCGACCTGTTGAACGTCGCGCCGCCGTCCATCGGGAACGTGCCATTTCGTGCAATTGATGTGGTCGAACAAATGTTCGCGCATGAAACGCCGATAACTTTGCGGCGCATCCGGCGCAATCGGAAAGTATTCATCGAGATTGAAGGTCACAACTTGCGAGAAATCGAGAGATTCCTCGCGGTGCAGACGAATCAGTTCGTCGTAAACACCAATTGGCGTCGAGCCGGTTGCCAGCCCCAGAACACAGTTCGGTTTTTCGCGGACAAGTTGCGCAATAAGCAATGCGACTTCGCGGCAGATTGTGACGTAATCGGAGCGAATTTCAAGAACCATAATGAGGAATCGAGTACTCGATGTGCGACCTTGCGTGCGGCGGCTTCGTGCCAGATAAAGCCGCGAAACTCATCAAACTATAGCAAGAACGTCTCAAAATTCAACAACCTTTTGAACGCGTAACACCGTTGTTACCTTGGCGTGATAAGTTAAATTGCGAAATTCGTTTCAGCACACGTTTGCGAAGGGGAAGTTATCACAAACACGTTCAACAGCACATTCAACCAATTTGAAAACGGTAGCGCGGCGCACGAAGCGCGCCTCGATCATTATTATCAGCAAATTAAGACGGTGATTTTGTCGCGTCAGCATCCCATCACGGGACTTTTGCCGGCCAGCACCGCCATCAACGCGCACGGCGATTACACCGATGCGTGGGTGCGCGACAACGTTTACAGCATTCTGGGCGTTTGGGGTTTGGCTCTGGCGTATCGCAAAATCGACACGGACAAAGGGCGCACTTTCGAGTTGGAAGGCTGCGTTATTCGCCTGATGCGCGGCTTGCTGTTCGCCATGATGCGCCAGGCCGACAAAGTCGAGACGTTCAAAAACACGCAATCACCCGCCGATGCTTTGCATGCCAAATACGGCACGCGCACCGGACAAACCGTCGTCGGCGACGATCAGTGGGGACATTTGCAACTCGACGCGACTTCGCTTTTCCTGCTGACGTTGGGGCAGATGACGGCTTCGGGATTGAACGTCATTTTCACCATCGACGAAGTAAATTTCGTGCAAAACCTGATGTATTACATCGGGCGCGCTTATCAAACGCCGGATTATGGCATTTGGGAGCGCGGCAACAAAATCAACAGTGGACACGCCGAACTCAACGCCAGTTCGGTCGGCATGGCCAAAGCCGCACTGGAAACTCTCAATGGCCTGGATTTGTTTGGTGTGCGCGGCAGTCAGGCTTCGGTGCTGCACACAATGGATGATGAAATCGCTCGCTCGCGCATCACGCTCGAATCGCTTTTGCCGTGGGAATCGAGTTCCAAGGAAGTCGATGCGGCGCTGCTCAGCATCATCGGTTTTCCGGCTTTTGCGGTCGAAGACGCCGAACTGGTCGCCCGCACGCGCGCTCGCGTCATCGAACAATTGCAGGGCAATTACGGGTGCAAGCGTTTTCTACGCGACGGTCATCAAACCGTGATTGAAGACCACTCGCGCCTGCATTACGAAGGTTGGGAATTGAAGCAGTTTGAAAATATCGAATCGGAATGGCCGCTGTTCTACACTTATTTGCTGCTCGATTGCTTGTTTCGCCACGATGACGCAGGCGTCCGCGAATACCGCGCGCTACTCAATCGAGTACTCGTTGAACAAAACGGCGTCCAATTATTGCCCGAATTGTATTACGTTCCAGCCGAAAACATCGAAGCCGAACGCAAAAATCCGCACAGCCAGACGCGCTTGCCCAATGCGAACGTGCCTTTGGTATGGGCGCAAAGCCTGCTTTATGTGGGCGAAATGATCGAGGAAGGCTTGCTACATCGCGGCGACATTGATCCGCTGGGGCGCCATCATCGTGTCGGAAAAGTGCGCGAGCCGGTCGTACAAATCGCGCTGCTGGCCGAAGATGAAAGCGTGCAATGGGAACTCGAGTCATTCGGCATTCGGGCGCAAACACCATCGCAAATCGCGCCGATTCAGGTGCGTCACGCGCAGGAATTGGCGGCTGCGTATGGGCAAATCGGGCGCAACGACAAAATGGGATTGAGCGGTCGTCCGATTCGGCGCTTGCGCAGTCTGACGACTTCGATTGTATTTCAAATTCGCGGCGAAACCATGGTTTTTCTGCCGTCATTTCTCGACACGCAACAGTTTTATCTGACGCTGGACGAACGTTTTCGCGTCGCGCAAATCAAAAGCGAACTGGCGTATATTGAGCGCCACTGGAAAAAGCCGGGACGCCCGACCATGACGCTGCTAATCTCACGCACCGTTTGGGACACGGGCCGCGAAACGTTACTCGAATTGATGAACGAACTGCAAAGCGGCGTCTGCGACAATGTTGCGGTGCAATTGGGACGCTTGAGTCAACTGACGAAAACCGCCTGCAAAGAGCGCATCGACTATTTGCACGACTTCCAATTTTCCACAGCGCAACTTCCAGGGACAGCGACCAGAACTTTTCACCTGCATTCCGACACGTCGTTAAATGCGCCGCTTGGCTCGCTGGACGAGTTTTTATTAGAACGCGAAACCGATTCGTGGACGCTGTTTGAGCGTTTGAAAGCATCACGCAATTTATATGAACAAGTCGAGATTTTGCAGGACTTGACGCGACTTGGCGGCCTGCAATCGAGTACTCGATGGAACGAAGACGGGCCGGAAATCACAGTTGCGCAATTGCTGGACGAAGTTTACGAACGAGCCGCGCGCGGTGATAAGCGAAATCGGCCTTACTGGACAATTGTGCGTCGCGTCTCCGGCTTGCTGGGCAAGCTCGATGTCGGTTTGGCGGATGCCGTCACCGATATTTTGGTGCGACAAAAGCAGATTACGGTCGGCAAAGCGTATTTTGAAGACGCGCTGATTACACGCCCAATGGCGCCGGGCGAAATCCTCGACAAGATTCGCGCCTTTGCCAGCGAGGATGTGCGCGAGTTGGTTTTGGCGCAGGAAATCCTGATTTTCCTGGGCTTGCTCATCAAAACCGAGCCGCAGTTATTTGAAGGCTTGTTGACGTTGCGTGTCAATTACCTGGTCTTGCTGATGACCAGCGAACTGGCCAATGAGCGCCATTTGCGGCAAGACGAAGCGTTCGAGTTCTTGATGCAAAGCAGTCCGTCGGAAATTCAGCGACGTTTGCGCAACGTGCTGGCGATGCGCGAAAGCAGCAAGGGATTGTTGCAGCAACAGGAAACGTTGCACATTGCGAACGGAATAATTTGCGTTTCCGCGCTGGAAAATGCGCCTCGAGTACTCGAACCCGAAGAAGGTTGGATGCGTTTCCGCCAGCGCGAAGGCGCGCTCAACCGCGTGCCGAATAACTTTTATCGTCGCACCTGGAAACTGTTGCACCATTGTCACGGCTTGGTCATCGGCGACAAATTGGAGCAGCGCAATCGCCTGGACAGCGCCGTGATTGTGGGCGAAATGACGGCGGATGAAAAGAATTTCGCCGTCTGGGTCGAACATCTGCTGAGCAAAATCGAGTTCCCCGAATATCGCCAACTGAATACCGAAGCGATTCTCGTTTTGTCCGAAGTCGCTGAGCGCCAGCCCGAACTGCACATCGAAGAATCTATCGTGCTCGACATTTTAATTGGGCACGCCGTGCGTTTGGCGTGGCTCGAAACGCACCTCAAACGCGCGGATCATTACGACGAAGACAAGCCCGCCGCCTGGCAAGCGTTCTACGAAAGTTCGCCGCAACGTTGCGCGCGTTTCCTGGTGCAAGCACTTCAGTTTTTGGCGAAAACGGAGTAAAACAGGAAGTCGCGCAACTTTTTGCTCTACGAAATCTGCTGTCGGCAGAAGCGATCCGGTTAGCGCAGCCGTCATAAATTTTCAAATTCAGCTCTGTTAACAGATATGAGGAGTATCAAAAAAGAAGAGAACCAAAACTTTGTCATTCTGAGAGGGTGTATAGGAATCACGCAAGCCTTCGGAGCATAAGCCGGATCATGGCGAGATAAATCCAGGTTTCACTTGATTTGACATTTTGCTCATAGTCTTTTGAAAGCCTTCGACATCTTCCCAACCATGCAAAAGTTCTTTCGACAACCCAGCGACGCGGCAACGGCACGTAGCCTTTGTTTTCATATTGACGGTTCACCAGGGCATTGCGGCTTATCACTCGGAGCGCAACGCCACAGTTTTCTCGCACCCAAGCCGCGAACTTGTGTCCCCAGTAGCCTGCATCCGCCCAAATCAACTGCAAACGTTGTGAAGGAAAGCGCCACAGGGCTTTGTCTTGCAAAAGTAATTTGGCTCCGTCACGCTCTTGAACGTTGGCAGCATGAACACACACTTGCAACAACAAGCCGTTGGTATCCACCAGAATATGACGCTTGCGCCCTTTTATTTTCTTGGCTGCATCAAAGCCTTTTGGCCCCCTTTTTCTGTGGTTTTGACGCTCTGGCTGTCCAGAATCGCTGCGCTGGGCGCCTCATCCCGTCCATCGGCCTGGCGCACTTGAGAACGCAACGAACTGTGGATACCTTCGAGAGTGCCGTTGTCACGCCAGCGCCGGAAGTGATACCAAACCACAGTGTAAGGCGGAAAATCGTGAGGCAAAGCACGCCACGAGCAGCCGTTGGTCAACTGATACAACAAAGCGTTGACGATCTCGCGTTGGGCGTAAAGCCTGCGCGTACCGCGCGCACGCTGTGGCTCGATCAAAGGGCGCAGCACTTGCCATTGTGCCTCGCTCAAATCACTGGGATAGCTCTGGCGTTTCATAAATGTAAGTCTAACCCTTTCCTATACACCCTCTTAGACGCCATATCGAGTACTCGAACTGCGTTTCAACTGGCATTTTTAGTGCAACATTCGACTGCGTAGCGCGTGCGGCGCAGACTCTTCCTTTTCCGCACCACCGAGGCGATTCCACCACGTCACGCAATCCATAAACTTTTTACAACGCTGGCCGAATTTGATTTCGCGCTGTGCGTTGTCGCGCGTCCGAAAGGCGGAAAAGATTGTGAAAAAAAGTGCAAAAAGATTGTGAAAAGTGGAAACATCAAGGAAAATAGGGACGATAGTTAAAGAGGTGAGGAAAGAAAGCGTGAAGTCGTGAAAGGTCGGGAAAGACTGTTCTGTTCAGGGGTTATGAGGAGAGAAAACGATGAAAGTCACACCGTTGGGCAAGTTTATTGGCTTGATTTTAGTTTTGGGCGTGGCAATTGGCGTATGGCGCAGTTGGAACAGACTTGCGCCCAGCGCGGCCACCAAAGATTCGGTTGTGCCGTCGAAAATCGACTTGCCGTCACGCGACGAGAACCCGACTGCGATGAGCACGGGCAATGATGTCAGCTTCACGCAGGCGAGCGACGAAGCGGGTTGCACTGACAAGCCCGAAGTGCGGCTGCTGGGTTACGCCTGGAACGCGCAAATGGGGATGTTGGGCGCTATTGGCGGGCCGCAAGCCACCAAAGGCAGCCTGATGTGCAAATATGGCGTAAATATGCGTTTCCAGCGCCAGGACGATAACGGCAAATTGACTGAAGCCTTGGTCGCTTTCGCCACAGAACTCAGTCAGGGCAACGCGAACCCGACCAAAGGCGCGCATTTCGTAACCATTATGGGCGATGGAGGCGCGGCGTTTCTCAAGGGCGCCAACGATGCCTTGAAGCGTTTGGGGCCGGATTATCAGGCGAAAATCGTGGACGCGATTGGCTATTCGCACGGCGAAGACAAGTTCATGGGGCCAGCTTCGTGGAAAACCGATCCGTCCAGTTCTCGCGGCGGCGTGGTGGCGGGCGTGTTGCGCGACGGCGACTGGAACATCGCGCAAAAGTGGCTGGGCGACAACGGTTTGCGCACCAATCCCGACGAGAAGACCTACGATCCCGACGCCTTAAACTGGGTCAACGCCAACGATTATTTGGATGCGGGCGAAAAATATATCGCCGGTTATTCGGAAGATCGTCCCGTCGTGCGCAACGGCAAAAAGACTGGCGAAACCAAGCACATCACGGTCGATGGCGTGGTAACGTGGACGCCAGGCGATGTGAACGTGGCGCAGAAGAAAGGCGGTCTGGTGTCGATTGTTTCGACTAAAGAGTACTCGTCGCAGATGCCGTGTGTCATCATCGGCATCGACAAGTGGATGAAGGCGAATCGCCCGACCGTGGAGAACATGATTCTGGCGATTGGCGAAGGCGGCGATCAAGTGAAAAATAGCGATGCGGCTTTGGATCGCGCGTCGCAAATCAGCGCCGCGGTTTATAAGGAAGATGGCGCCGACGCCGCGTATTGGAAGAAGTATTTCAAGGGCACGACGGAACAGGACAAAACTGGCCAAATGGTCGATCTGGGCGGCTCGTCGGTCAACAATCTTGCGGACAGCTTGTTGTCGTTCGGTCTGGTGCCAGGTTCGGCGAACTTGGTGGCGGCGACCTATCGCGTTTTCGGCGATGTCGATGTCGCGCAATATCCCGAATTGGTGCCCAGCTATTATTCGCCCGATCAAGTGATTGACCGCTCGTATTTGCAGGGCGTCGCGCAAAAGTTGCAGCCCGAAGCGCGCAAGGTTTACGTTGCCAACGTTGCGAAAGCGCGCCCCGTTTACAACAAAGGCGTGGCCGTCAAACGGGTTTTGTCGCGCCGCGTGTGGAACATCACATTTAACGCAGGGCAGGCGAGCTTTACGCCGCAAGCGAAGCAAACGCTGGAACATCTCAGCCGCGAATTGCTGGTCGCCAGCGGAACGGTTGTCGAAATTCACGGCCACACCGACAACCAGGGCGATCCTCGCAAAAGTATGCCGCTCTCGGAAGCGCGCGCTTTCGCGGTGAAACAATGGTTGCAAAACCGCGCGCCGGTCAACTTCCCCGAAGGCCGCATCCGCGTTTTTGCGCACGGCGAAACGCAGCCTTTGGTACCGAACACGTCGCCCGCTAATCGCGCCAAGAACCGTCGCGTTGAGATCGTGCTGGGCACCACGGCGTAATCGAGTACTCGATGTTGCGAAAACGTACGGGCGAGGCATGCCTCGCCCGTACATGATGCTCACGATGTTTTCACAAGGTTTATAACAATGAGCAATCTCGAATCGAGTACTCAATCTTTAACCCCGACGACCGAAAAGCCGCTTGACGATGAGCAAATCGCGCGGTCGAAGAAGACGGACGTTCTGATTCCGGGCGCGCATGGCGGGACATCGGCGTTGCGCGTTGGCGATGTTGGAACGCAGCAAAGGCGACGCAAAACTCCGTTGCAAAACGCCGCGAACGCGTTCTTGCCCAATCGTGTTGTTTCTGCGACGACGATGCAAATGATCATTGCGGTCGAAGTCGTCATCGCGTTAATTGTTTGGATCAATTCGCCATTCAAAGTGTTGCCGACGCCGCGCGAAGTGTTTTCGTCGCTGGGCGAATTGTGGATGAAACAAGGTTTGGGGCAAGAGCTGGCGATCAGTTTCGGCCTGAACGTGCAAGCCTTGTTGTGGGCGTCGGTGATTTCGCTGCTGCTGGCGTATCTGACGGTCATTCCGGTTTTTCGTCCGCTTGTCGCCGCGATTTCCAAAGGCCGCTTTCTTAGCCTGGCCGGTTTCACGCTGATTTTTACGCTGATGACGAGCGGCGGTCACGCGCTCAAAACGGCGCTGTTGGTTTTTACCGTCACAGTGTTCTACATCACTTCGATGGCGTCCGTGATTGCGGCGATTCCACGCAGCGAGTTCGACCACGCGCGCACTTTGCGCATGAGCGAATGGCGCGTCGTATGGGAAGTCGTGATTTTGGGGACGGCGGATAAAGCCTTTGAAGTGTTGCGCCAAAATGCCGCGATTGGCTGGATGATGCTGACGATGGTCGAAGGCATTGTGCGCAGCGAAGGCGGCGTCGGCGCCATGTTGTTGGGTGAAAGCAAGCATTTTCGCCTGGCCGAAGTGTTCGCCATTCAAATCGTGATTTTGCTGGTCGGCCTGTTCCAAGATTACATCATCGGCGCCGTGCGTCATTTGGTTTGTCCGTACGCCGATTTAGCGATGGAAAGGAAATGATGTGATGACAAACACAACGCGGGCAACCACAAGGGTTGCCCTGTCTCTCGAATCGTCATATCGAGTACTCGAAGAGGAAGACAATGAACGCCATTGCGCACGAATATAAAAATACGCTGCTCAAATTGTCGAACATTTCGTTTCGTCACGGCGACAATTTGGTGCTGCGCGACCTCAATCTGGAAATCAAAGATTTGCATCGTCCCGGCATGACGCAAGGCCAGGTCGTCGGTTTGTTGGGGCCGTCCGGCGTTGGGAAAACCACGCTGTTTCGCATTTTGGCCGGATTGGATGTGCCCGATACCGGCGAAGTTTTGGTCGAGGAAGCGCAAGTTCCGGTGCAGCGCGGCATGGTCGGCGTGGTGGCGCAGAATTATCCGCTGTTTGCGCATCGCACGGTGCGCGGCAACTTGCACGTTGCGGGAAAGCAGGCCGGACTAACCAGCACTCAAATCCGCGACAAAGCCGACGAAGTGCTGAAGCGTTTTGAAATCGAAGACCACGCGCGCAAATACCCCAGCCAGCTTTCGGGCGGGCAGCGCCAGCGCGTCGCTATCGCGCAGCAGTTCATGTGCAGCGAACATTTTCTGTTGATGGACGAACCATTTTCCGGCCTGGATTTGATCGCGCAGGAACGCGTGATGGGTTTCATCCAGGAAATGGCGGCGTCCGATGAACTGAAAACCTTCATTCTCGTGACGCACGACATCAGCGCGGCGTTACAGGTGTGCGACACGATCTGGGTTCTGGGACGCGACCGCGACAAAGACGGCAACGTCATTCCGGGCGCGCGCATTCAAGCGACATATGACTTGATAGAACGCGGCTTGTGCTACCAAAAGGACATCACGACTTCGCCCGAATATCTGCAATTGCGCCAGGAAATCCGCGATATTTTCCCGCGTTTGTGAGAGCGTTTAAAAGAGTTTTATCGAGAGAAATAACGTTTGAGTTTGGTCATTCTGAGCGCAGCGAAGAATCTGGCTTTTCATATAGATTCTTCGCTGCGCTCAGAATGACCAAACTCGCACTCTCATTCCGATTGTTTGGCATTTTAGGTGCGTTTATCGAAACGCTTTTGCGGTATCCTTAAAGGCGAAGTTGGTCGCAGAGAACAGGTCGGAGTTCTTCACATTATGCGCGTCACGGCACTTGGAAAAATCGTCATCTTGCTGTTGATTTTAGGCGCTGCCGTCGGCGGATGGCGCGCTTTTCAAAGCAAAAGCGGCAACGGCAATCAGGGAAACAACGGCTCGTCGTTCAAACTGCCTTCCGACAACTCGGATACTTCCAATAACGACAATTCGAGTACTGGAAATGGCGGCAACAGCGGAACAGATGGCGGCACGGCGACTTCTGACGTAGCAACGTCCGATAACGAGATTCTGCTGGTGACGAGCGCGACCAAACAAGGCTGGCTGCTCGATCAAATCCAAAAGTTCAACGCGCAAAACAACGGCAAATATCGCATCACGACCAAGTTCCTGGAAACGCGCGACGCCATGCACGCCATTCTCGATGGCAAAGTCAAACCGGCGATCTGGTCGCCGTCGAGCACGATTTGGACGGCGCGCCTGGCGCAGGCGTGGCAGCAGAAATACAATAAACCGATTCTCAATTTGGATGACGCAACCAGCTACCACGTCTTTTTTCGCTCGCCTTTGGTTTTCTTGACGACCAAGCAGAAATTGCCGCTTTTGAAACCGATTTTAACTGGCGGTTGGGACAAATTGCGCGCTTCAAGCGGTAAGATAAAGTTTTCGCACGCCGATCCTTTGACCTCCAACAGCGGCATGATGACCTTGGGCTTGGTTCTGGCTGATTACGCGCAGCAAACCGGCGGCGACCCGAACGAGATCGCCAGCAGCGAAAAGTTTCGCACTTATATGGAAAGCCTGGAGCGCGGTTTGGTGTTCGATCTTCCGGCGCAGGGCGGTTCGAGCGCGTTGTTTAAGGCGTTTGTGGCCGACCCGAGTCGCTACGATTTTATCACGACTTACGAAAGCAACGCGATTGACGAAGCGATTAAAAATCCCAATATCGCGGTAATTTACCCAAATCCCACAGCGGTTTCGGAAAGTGTGGGCGCCGTTCTGCAGGGCGATTGGTTGTCGCAAACGCAGCAGGACGGCGCGCGGGCGTTTTTGCAATTTCTGGGAAGTCAGCAAGCGATGCGCGAAGGCTTGGCGTATCATTTCCGGCCTGCGGAAGCGGGCGGCGCGTTGTCCATCAGCAACACGCTGGGTCAGTTGCGCGGACAGGGTTTTCAACAGTCGTTTTCGTCCGTCGAATTGCCGCCGTATGATGCGCTGAACGCCGCCGCTTTCCAGTGGCGTATTTACGTCGCGCACAAACCGGCGCAATAAGCAACGGGTTAATAGACAAGAGCAACCACAAGGGTTGCCCAACTTAGTGTTTGTTAGTCGTATCGAGTACTCGAAACATGGATCGTAATCGTTATTTGGAAGCGTTTAAGGAAGGCTATAACGTGCTGGGTTTGACGGCAGCGGTCGCGGCTTCGGCGGCGCTGCTGAACCCTTTGCCGTTGCTGGTCGGGTTGGTCGCTGAGGCCGCTTATATTCTGTTCGTTTCCGATTCGCGCTGGTATCAGGTTCGCTTGGCCAAGCGTTTCGATGCCGACATTGAAAAGCGTCGCGCCGAACTCAAAATGCGCGTTCTGCCGACTTTGCAGCCTTCGATGCAGGAGCGTTTTGCGCGATTGGAAACGGTGCGCGCCAGCATCAACGATCAAGCGCAGGAGCAACCGGACTGGTTCCGCGAAGTGTTGCGTAAACTCGATTTTCTGCTGGAAAAGTTCCTCCATTTCGCCGCCAAAGACGCGCAGTTTCATCAATATCTGCAATCGGTGCTCAGCCAGGAATGTGGCATTACGACTTTGTCGCAAATGAACGGCAGCGCCAATTTCCCTTCTTTCAACGTAACGCCGCAACAAGCCGCCGCGCAACTGGGATCGAATCGCGGCTTGGCGGGAACCTTGCCGCCGTCGCCCGCGCCGCGTTCCTCGCGCGCTCACGGCCAGGTTCCGCTGGCGCCCAATGTGCCGTCGAACGCCGTCGCCACCAGCGTTTTGGCGCAGGCTTCGGGCGGCGAAAAATGGACGCAAAGCGCGATTGGCAACATTCAGGCGCATTACGACCTCGAGTTGGAAGAATTGAAGGCGAACGCGCAAAACGAAAGCGATGCGAGCACGCGCGCGGTTTTGGAAAAGCGTCTGGATGTTTTGGGACGGCGGCGCGAGTTCATCGGAAAAATCGGGCGCATTCAAACCAATTTGCTGCATCAATTGAGTTTGGTCGAAGACACGTTCGGCCTGATTTCCGATGAAATTCGCGCGCAGCCGCCGGAACAAGTCTTGGCCGATATTAATGATGTCGTGTCGCAAACCAACACCATGACGCAGTTGCTGGAAGAGTTCGCGCCGTTTGAACACAACTTGAACATTTGATTTCACCGCGAAGGACGTGAAGATCGCGAAGGACAAAGAAGGATAGCGAATAGAGCTAAAGGTGTGTCATTCTGAGCGCAGCGAAGAATCTTTCGTTAAGTTAGATTCTTCGCTGCGCTCAGAATGACATCTTCTTAGTTTCGAGCACTCAAATTCTTTTTCCTTCGCGATCTTCGCGTCCTTCGCGGTGAAATGATGGAGCCTTATGAATTTTCTTCGCAAAGCGGCTTCTCTGATCGTCGAGATTCCACCAGAAGAAGCGACGACTGCGGCAAGCAACGACGACAACTTTTCGCTGGGCGACGATCCGCTGGCGCGCGTCGAGCGACAGGCCGTCGATGTGGACAAATTGCTGCAAGAGCAGGGTCTTGGCATCAAGAAAAATGCGGTTTCGAGTGCGGGAAGTGCCGCGCCAACGACCAAAACCGTCGCGCAAATCGCGCAGGATGCGCCTGGCCCAAATCTGCAAGACGTGAAAGTGGATGCCAACATCGGCAATGCGCTGCTCCAACCAAGTGCGATTTACGAAGCCGCCAAATTGCCGCCATCGCCCTTTACGGCTGAGCAAATGCTCGATATGCTGGCCGGTTTGCCCAAAGAGTTACCGCTGGATGTCAAGCGGCAAACCATCAAAGTGACGTTGGGCGCGCTGGGCAAAACAATGGGCGCTACGCCGGAAACGATTGTCGCTGATGCCTCGCGTAAAATGGCGGCTTTGAAAAGTTACGTCGAACATTTGCAAAAACGCACCGATGAATTCGCGCACAGCGGCGAAACAGAAATCGCGGTTTTGCAAAAACAAATCGAGGACAAGCGCAAAGCGATTGAAGACGCGCGCGGTTCATTGACTGCCGCGACGCAAAGTTGCACCAAAGAATCGGAGCATTTGGACGACGTGCTGGAGTTTTTCAGTTTGGATGTCGCACCGTCGAAATACGCACCGAGAACAAACACGGAATGATGAATGCGGAATACGGAATGTTCTTCAACACTCGCCTTAACATTATCGAGTACTCGAAGTGCGCTTTGCATTCATCATTCCGTATTTATCATTTCTAAAGGGGTTTTATGTTCAAACGATTATCGAATTTGATTTCAGGGTTTTTCGGGTTGTTCGTTTCGGGAATGGAGCGCCAGAATCCCGAAGCGTTGCTCGAAGTCGAGAAAGAAAACTTGCGCAAGCAGATCGCGCGCTACAATCAGGGTTTGGCGACGCACGCCGGAATGTGCGAGCGTTTGATGACGCAAGTCAAAAGCCTGGAGCAAAGCGAGAAAGAATTGCGCGCACAAACTGGCGCCAACATCAAAGCCGGAAACCGCGAGCGCGCCGCACAACTCGCGCTGCAATTGCAAACGGTTTCCTCTCAACTCGAAGAAAACCGCAAGCAATTGGAAGGCGCCGAAACGACGTATAAAGATTTGGTGAAGGCGCGCAATGTCACGGTCGATGAAGCCAAAGCCAAAATCAACCAGCTCAAATTCAGCCTGGACGACTTGAAAGTCAAGAAGGCGACCGCCGAAATGAACGAAATGGCGAGCGGCATGATCACCTCGATTGGCGGCAGCGGCGACACCTTAAACCGCTTGCAGGAAATGGTCGAAGACGAACGGACAAAAGCCTCCGGTCGCGCGCGCGTCGCCAAAGACAGCCTGAACACGACCGATTTTCAGATGAAGGAAAGCGAGCAAAAAGCTCTGGCCGATCAAGCTCTGGCCGATTTCGCCGCCAAAGAAGGCATCGCGCTCGAACCTTCGATGCCCACCGATTCGTCGTCCAGCGAAACGCTTTCCTCCAAAACGATGGGCGCCAGCGAAACGATTTAACTTACCGTCGGAAATAGCCATAAAGAACACACAGAACACAAAAAAGAAGGGAAGTAGTATCGAGTACTCGATTTCTTTTTTCATCTCTTTTTTGTGTTCTCTGTGTTCTTTGTGGCTATTTCTCTTTCGGTATCAAAACATCATGCAAAATCAGTGGCCGTCATGGGCGCGCGAATTGGCGGCGCTGTATGAAAGCAACGCGTCCAATCAATTCATTCTGTACGGCAACGTTTACGACCGCTTGATGTTGCCGGTTGAAGCCTTGGGCGAAAAAGCCGGACTGGGCACGCTGCCCGATTTTCTACTGCGCGTTTTGCTGCCGCGCTTCGATGTCGTCTTAAGTTATGATCTGGGAAACGGCATCCGAGTGGAGCGCGGCGGCGAAGTTTTTACGCAATGGCCAGCCTACAAAGAAAACCCCAATCTGCCGAAAAGCCCACGCCCCGCGATTGAAACGCTGACGCATTATTTTCGCTACTGCGCGAACCTGGCGAACCTCAAAGGCACCAATACGCGCGTCGGCTGCATCATCAAAACCGCGCATCTGGTCGCGCCCGCGCTTCCTGGTTCGCTCAATTACGACTTGAACGCGTTGGCGCTTCTGATGCGCGATTGGGCGACTGATACGCTGCTGACTTCGCACCAACTCGCCACGTTTTTGGTGACGGAAAACCTCAACGATCTCAATCCTTTGCTGGTGAACAATCCGCAGGCGGCGCAAATCAAAGTGCCTTTGCCCTCACCCGAAGAACTTTCGAGCGCCTTTCAAATTTTTCTGCCGCAGTATCCCAAAGCCCTTTCCGAGTACTCGAATGACGTTTCGCGTCCGGCTACGCAACTCGCGGGCGCCACTTTGTCGTCTATTGAAAATCTGCTCAAGACGACCGAACATAAAAGCGTTTCGCTCAACGACAATGATTTGTCACGCTTGAAGAAAGAACTCGTCGAACGCGATTGCAACGGCTTGATCGAGTTCGTCGAATCGAAGCGGACGCTGGACGATATGTATGGCCTGGACAAAGTGAAAACGTGGCTGCGCCAAGACATCGCGCTGTGGAAACAAAACGATTTAGCCGCGATGCCGATGGGTTATTTGTTGTGCGGGCCGGTCGGAACCGGCAAAACTTTTCTCGTCGAATGTCTGGCGGGCGAAGCCGGTGTTCCGGTCGTGAAGCTGAAAAATTTCCGCGACCGCTGGGTCGGTTCAACCGAAGGCAATCTGGAAAAGATTTTTCGCTTGTTGCAGGCTTTGGGCAAATGCTACGTTTTTATTGACGAAGCCGACCAAAGTTTGGGGCGCCGCGATTCGGGCAGTGGCGACAGTGGTGTTGGTGGTCGCATTTACGGCATGATCGCCGAAGAAATGAGCAAAGGCAGCAATCGCGGCCACATCGTGTGGATTTTAGCGTCGAGCCGCCCCGATTTAATCGAAGTCGATTTGAAACGCCCCGGTCGCGTTGACGTAAAAATCCCGATTTTCCCGACCACAACGTCGCGCGAATCGTTCGACCTGATCCGCGCTTTGTGCCAGCGTCGCGGCCTGGAAATCGAGGAAAGCGCTTTTCCAGTACTCGAATCAACGCTTCCTAACTTATTAACGCCGGGCGCAGCGGAAGCTCTCAGCAACAAGGTTTATCGCCAATCGCGCGTTGAAAATCTGGCGCCGTTGGAAGCGTTACTGCGCAGCCTCGCCGATTATCAAAACCCAGTTGCGGCAGAAATCATCGCCACGCAAATCGAACTCGCCATCCGCGAAGCCAGCGACTTGGACTTTGTGCCGGAAGTTTTGCGGATGAAAAACTGAAAGGGTTTCAGAATGTTTGATTTTCTACGTTCTAAAAAGTCGTTAAATATCCCACAATATTCCGACGCTAAAGCGTGTGAAGAACTGAAGAGTTGGAAGAATAGAAATGTCTTCGTTTTGTTTCTGCTCGAAAATGGTGAGTTTCAGGGCAACAAACAAAATCCGTCAGCAGAAGAATTCATAGCTTGGACGCGAGCTAACGCCGAGAAAGTCGCGGCTGAACAGGCGGCACAGCCATATACCTTTCAGACAAATGGTCGAAAGTTCTTCCCCGTCTTCTCTTCAGTGGAAATGGCTCAGGAGTTTGTGAAAGCAGATCCGGAAAACGTTTGGAAAGGCTTCGGAATGAATGAAATGGTTGGCAGCGACCTCATTCGCTATCTAGCCGACAATTGTTTTTCAGGCACAGTCGTTGTGTTGAACTCGCGCACTTCATCGGAGCAACGTTTTACTCACGAACAAATTCGTGCAGTTTGTAGCAAATAAAATGGACCGTCGAGCACTCGATTATAAAACCGCAACACGCAATTCGTTCGTATCATCGTGCACGATGGATCTAATGAGATTAAAGATTTGAAGTGTTATCCGAATCCAGGCTCTTCATCGGGATCGCGTATGTCATCAAATCCTGGAATATCGAACCAGCCTTGAGCGATGTTATGAAGAAAAAGGTTTTTGTCGACCTCAACAGGAAAATGTGGAATGGCTTCGCCTTGGTAAATTTCACCCAA
This sequence comes from Abditibacteriaceae bacterium, assembly GCA_965277285.1. Classification (GTDB taxonomy): domain Bacteria; phylum Armatimonadota; class Abditibacteriia; order Abditibacteriales; family Abditibacteriaceae; genus DASVUS01. The sequence goes on from OZ255721.1 coordinate 2,913,431, forward strand.
CTGCTCTGGTAGGCGACGTTTTGCCGCATCTTTTAAGGCTTGTTTCTCCGTTTCGGAAAACGTGTTCTCGATTTTGTCGAACAACTCCATTAACTTTATGGCGCGTTCCGATGCGAAATTATTATCGTCAGCAAAATAGAGAAACAAATAATAATCGAGAACTGCATCGGCGAGATTGTGCATGGTTTTACTTTAGCAAACTCGAACTTAACGATTACGCAAAGCGGCAAATTTTCTTTTATGACTACTCAACCCCAATTCAACGCCTGGCAAATGGCTTTGTCGCAATTCGATCTGGTCGCGGAACGCTTGAAGCTGGATGACGGCATTCGCGCGATTTTGTCGACGCCGCAGCGCACGCTCAGCGTTTCGATTCCGACGCGCATGGACGATGGCAGCGTGCGCGTTTTTGAAGGTTATCGCGTGCAACATTCGCTGCATCGCGGCCCGGCCAAAGGCGGCATCCGTTTCAGCCCGCAGGTCAGCTTAGATGAAGTGAAGGCACTGGCGATGTGGATGACGTGGAAATGCGCGATTGTCGATTTGCCGTATGGTGGCGCAAAAGGCGGCGTTACAGTCGATCCGAAAGCGTTATCGAATACGGAATTGGAGCGTTTGACGCGCCGTTTTACAAGTGAATTGCTGCCGATTATCGGGCCGGAGCGCGACATTCCAGCGCCCGATATGGGCACCAACGCGCAAATTATGGCGTGGATGATGGACACCTATTCGTCCAACGTCGGCCACGCGGTGCCTGGCGTCGTGACCGGAAAACCGCTGTCCATCGGCGGCAGCGCGGGGCGCGAAGAAGCCACAGGTCGCGGCGTGATGATCGTCGCGCGCGAAGCCGCACAACGCATCGGTTTGACACTCGCAGGCGCCAGCGTTGTGGTGCAAGGTTTCGGCAATGTCGGGCGGCACGCCGCGAGTTTGTTGGAGCGCGAATGTGGCTGTCGCGTTGTCGCGGTTTCCGATGCCAACGGCGGCATTTACAACGCGAAGGGTTTGGACATCGCCAGCCTGGAATCGAGTACTCGAATGCACGGCGTTCTGCCGGAAAGCGGAGACTGGGAGCGAATTTCCAACGAAGAATTGCTGACTTTGCCATGTGACCTTTTAGTTCCCGCCGCGCTGGAAAATCAGATTACAGAAGCGAACGCGAACGCTGTCCATGCGAAGCTGGTGGTCGAAGGCGCGAACGGGCCGACAACGCCCGAAGCCGATACGATTTTGCGCGACAAAGGCGTTGTCGTGGTGCCCGATGTGTTGGCGAACGCGGGCGGCGTGACGGTCAGTTATTTTGAATGGGTGCAAGGCCGCGACGAGTATTTCTGGTCGGCGGATGAAGTGAATCAGCGCTTGGAACGCATCCTGAAAAACGCGAGTTTGGCGGTCTGGTCAATCGCCGAGCGCGAAAAAGTCGATTTGCGTTTGGCGGCTTATCTCGTCGGCGTCGGTCGCGTGGCGGACGCGTTGCGCACGCGCGGCATTTATCCGTGAATCAAGTACTCGATTGCGGCGTGATGGCGAGTTTGGAGGCAACGTGCAGCTTGACCGAGTGCTGTAAATTAGAAGTTAATCATGCCAATTGATTATTTTTGCAACCATTGCCGCTTGACGTTCAGCGCGGGAAGTTACCTTTCCATCCTCTCGTTTCAAGAAGTGGCTTGTGCTGTGTGTCAAGACTGCGGCACATTGCATATAACTCAGCAAAGAGAAGAAGGGCGAATAGTTTTGAAAGCGCAAGTTGGACCGATGACTGTTCCTGTAGGTTATAGCCCTGACCATGAAGACATCATTGATGTTGTTGGTCTAAGGTTTACTCTTCACAAGCCGTGGGTTGAGGTCGGAAAAGAAATTAAGTGCACTCACTGTGGCAGGCACAATAATTTAATAGATGAATGGCCGGACAATAACGATATTTGCCCGCGTTGTAAAAATCACGCTCTACAATCTGTGTGTTCTTGGATAACCTGACATTTGCAGCATATTAACAACTGCCAAACAAGGCGATGCGTCCCAACGCTCACACTCTCATTGCCATTCCTCAATCGAGTACTCGATAATTATTCCCCTTCATGCCACGCGTGCAAACCTTCTTTGATTCCATAAAACACAATCACCAACGCCGCAACTGGGTCAGCTTGCCACCAGCCGAAAAGCGTGTTCAAGCCGATGCCAACTAAGACGCAAAATGCCAGTAGCGCATCAATCACGGTGACGCGCGCTTCGGTTTGCAAAACACGGTTGTTCAACTGCGCGCCAGTTCGCGCTTTGCCCCATGCCAAAGTTAGCATCACGGCGCAGGTGGAAGCGAGCCAGATCAAACCCTGCCGCGAAGGTCGCGCGTGTTGATGCGTCGCCAAACTCCATGCTGATTGCAGCGCGATGTAAAACGCCAGCGCGAAAAACGCCATGCCGATAATTCTTAAAGCGGTTTTCTCGCGGTTTTGCCCGACGCCTTTCAATTGCCACACGACGACCAACGAAGCGCCAATTTCAATCAGAGAATCCAAACCGAAACCGGCCAACGCAACCGAATGTGCCGCAAAAGCCGCCCTCATTACAACAACTACGCCGACGATATTCCAACTCAACGTCGCATATTCGAGCCACAAACCACGACGCAAAAGGTTGTCGTTCATCGTTTCGAGTACTCGATTCCGCTGAAATAGGACACGGCGGCTTTGCCGACACGGATTGAACGGATGAACACGGATATTTCGGATGTACGGGCGCATTGCAATGCGCCCGTACGATGATGATCAATCTTTTTTGATCCGTGCCAACCCGTTCAATCCGTGTCGGCAAAGCCGCCGTGTCCCAAGTTATTTGATTAGCAACAAGGCGCCGCCGGCGACCATTGCCACGCCTAAAACAACTTTCGGCGTCATCGGTTCTTTGAGGAAGATGGCGGCGAAGAGAATCACCAGCACAACGCTGAGTTTGTCAATCGGCGCGACGCGCGAAGCTGGCCCCAACTTCAGCGCGTGGAAATAGCAGAGCCACGATGCGCCGGTCGCCAAACCCGACAAGACAAGAAACAAAATCGTGCGCGGTTCGAGTACTCGAAGTTGATTGGCCGTGCCCTGCCAGAACACAATGCCCCACGCGAAAAGCAAAATCACGACTGTGCGAATCGCCGTCGCCAGGTTCGAGTCGACGCCTTTGATGCCGATTTTGGCCAGAATCGCCGTCAATGCCGCGAAAACGGCGCTGCCCAGTGCGTAAAGTTGCCAGGCTTGCAATTGAAAAAACTTATTCATCGGTTCCCTTGGGTTTCGCTTTGCCCTTGAAGTGGCGCGTTGTTTTGAGGCGCGTTCGAGTACTTGAAACGCTTTCGCGCAAAGAATGCAGCGAGGCGCCGTCCGGCAGAACCATGTCGCGCACTTTGGGAACGTGGACGCGCTGTGAGGAATAAATGCCGGAATGTCCGCTGAAAAAATAAGCGACAAAGCACGCAATCGCAAAATACGGCGCGTTCTGCGAGCCGAACAATTCCAGTCCCATCAAGGTGCAGGCGAGCGGCGTGTTAGCGGCTCCGGCGAAAACCGCGACAAAACCCAGTGCCGCGAACAAATCAACGGGCGCGTGCATCACAATCGCCAGGATGTTGCCCAACGTCGCGCCGATAAAAAACAAGGGCGTCACTTCGCCGCCTTTGAAACCGCTGCCCAAAGTCACAGCCGTAAACACCAGCTTCCAAAACCAACTGAGAGCATCCGCGCCGCCCGCGTGAAAGCTGGACGCAATTGTAATCGCGTGAATATCGGGCGAATAATCGCCCAGACCGATGTAATCGCGCGTGCGCAAAACCGTGACGAGCGCGATGATAATCAAGCCGCCGATAAACGGTCGCAACATCGGTTCGTGGACGCGGGTTTTGAAAAAGTGCTGCACGCCGTGCATCGCTTCGGCGAAGAGGACGCTGGTCAGGCCGAAGAGAACCGCAGCAACAGCAACTTTGAGCGACAAAATCATTTCCGGTCGAGTACTCGAAATCGCGGCGATGTGATACAGCGAATGGTGAATGCCCCAACTCTGGCATGCCCAATCGCCGATCAGAGCCGCAATTAAACAGGGCACAATCGCGTCATATTCCATGCGCCCGACCGCCAGCACTTCCATGGCGAAAACGGCGCCCGCAATCGGCGTCCCGAAGACGCCGCCGAAACCTGCCGCAATGCCCGCCATCAACACAATACGCGCGTCGCTTTCATCGAGCTTAAACCAACGTCCCCACGCCGAACGCCCAAACGCCGCCGCCAGACTGCCGCCCATCTGCACCGCCGTGCCCTCGCGCCCCGCGCTGCCGCCGAACAAGTGCGTGATGATTGTCGCCACCAAAATCAAGGGCGCCATGCGAAACGGCACGCCCGCGCTCGGTTGGTGGATTTCGTCGATCAACAGGTTGTTGCCGCCGTTCGCATCGCCGCCGCGCGCCGAATGCCCCAACTTCGTATAGAGAAACGTCACGAAACTTCCTGCCAAAGGCAGCGCGAACAGCAAATACCGATAAGCGAGGCGCGCGTCGGTGGCTTTGTCCAAAGCCCACAAAAACAGCGCGCACGAGGAACCAATCGCCGCAGCAATCGGCGTCAATAGTAAAATCCAGCGCAAAATGTCGCGCCCCAGATGAAAGTGTTCTCGTGTGTTCCAACGAAATGGCATCGTATTTCCCGTTTCAATCCCGCTTTGTTTATAGGCGCGAAAGGCGGCGCGTGTCAACCGAAACAAGGCAAAGGAGAACGGAGGGTGAGATTGTTACACAAGCCACTAAGGTTCCTATTCAGAATCCCAAGCGTGAGCGCGGGGCTAAAGTAACAGATAAATCAGCCCCGCGCTCACGCTTGGGGTTCTGGACGAGCGATGAACCGCTTTGTCGGTTGCAGTAAAATGTAAGCGATATTTCAAGGTTGAGGAAAGTGATGGCGACAAAGAGAAAGAACCCGGAACAAGAACCCGAGAAGAAGCCGAAAAGCAAAGCGGACGGGACGTGGGGACAATATCCTAAAAGCATTTCGCGCATTGAAACCGCGAAGCACAGCGCGTGGTATGTGCGCATTTACTTTGAGGGCGCGTATGTTCGCAAAACCTTCAGCGACACGGTTTACAACGGCAAGGAAGACGCTTTGCGCGAAGCCCTCTTGTGGCGCGACGAAATGGAAAGGCACATGGGCAAGCCGCGAACTGAGCGCAGCGTGCGAAAGAAAACCAGCGTTGATGAGCGCGTTGCAGGCATTCGTCGCCGCACGATGAAAGACAAAAAACGCGGTCGGTCGTATATCCGCGATGTTTATGAAGTGACCTGGGCGCCCGAACCCGGCAAAGTGTGGCGCACCAAGATTTCCGTCACCAAGCACGGCGAAGAAGAAGCGTTTCGCATGGCTTTGGCGCTGCGCCGCGAAAAAGAACGCGAATACTACGGCGGCACAATCTCGTAATCGAGTACTCGATTCAACGACTTTGATAATCTTGGCGCGCCCACTCGTCGTTCTTTGTGTAACGCACGACAACTCGCGTCCCGCCGGAACGTTCATCGTATCCGCACCAAGCCACGCCCCATTCAAAATCGTACAAAAGAGCTTCGGCCAAAGCCGAGCATTCTTGCGGAACACTGTTTACTCGCTTGGTTTTATGTGGCGCGCCAAACCAATCTTTCACTAGGCGAATGTGCAACTCCTGCGTTCGTTCCTCCCTCGCATACGAGAAATTACTCCATTTTGCGCCTTCAGGATAAAGGTTGAGCGTCAACTCGAAGCTGACGAGAACGTTCTGGTAAAAGCACAGATTCAAAATCAGCGGATGACCTTCGGGTTTTTCGGCTACAAAAGGATGATAAAACCAGGGCGTTCTATGATTGTAAACGCGCGCCGGATCGTGGAACTTCTGCGCTTCAAATGCGGTTTGCGTCAGGCTCGCATCGAAGATAAAACCATTTTGTAGCGTGACTTCGCCAGTCTGCGGAGCGATTTTCATACTTCCCTTTCTAACATTTTCCCGCACTTCCGCTGTAGGAAGTAGCGTTCGATTTCATCTTAATCTCGTTAATTTGGCCTTCTCTTTGCGAAAAAAGTGCGCAAATTCGCTGGGAGAAACCGAATAATGAGTACTCGATTGGTTGGGAAAAGTTCGCGCGCCGTATTTGTGGCTGCCGCTATGACGCTTTTGACGGGAACGACGTTGATGGCAACCGTCGCGCACGCGCAAACCATGCCGCGTGTTTCGTCTGTGACGCCGCGTGATAAAACCGTCGGACACTTGGAGCGCGTGGCGACTTTTTATGGCGCGATGCCGACTGGCGTCACGGTTTCGCATACGGGACGCATTTTTGTCAATTATCCGCGCTGGGGCGACAAAGTAGTCAACAGCGTGGAAGAGATTCGCGGTGGGCACGCATTCGCGTTTCCCAATCGTGCCTGGAACAGGTTCGGCAACGATGGCAATCGCGCGATTTTGTCGCAACGGGACACGCCCGATGCGCAACGCCAGCGCATGAACGCTCTGGTTGGCGTGCAAAGCGTGGTCGTCGATCCCAAAAATCGTCTGTGGATTTTAGATACTGGCAGCGTCGCGTTTGGCCCAACGGCGTATGGCGGCCCGAAATTGGTCGGCGTCGATCTGCGTACTAATCGCGTTTTTAAGACGATTTATTTTCCGCAAAACGTCGCACTGAAAACAACGTATTTGAACGACATTCGCTTTGATCTCAGGCGCGGGCGCGACGGCGTTGCCTTTATCACCGATTCATCGGGAACTGGGCCGAACGCGATTATCGTGGTCGATTTGGCCAGTGGCGCCAGTTTTCGTCGCTTGAACGATCATCCGACAGTCAAGGCTGAGCCGAAATTTGTGGCGTTCGTCGAAGGTCAGGCGATTATGCAGCGTCCCAAAGGCCAGAAACCGAAGTTTTTGGGTCTGGGCGCCGATGGAATCGCCATTTCCGACGACGGCAATCGCTTGTATTATTGTCCGCTGGCCAGCCGTCGCTTGTATTCCGTCAGCATTCCCAGTTTGTTGAACAGCAAAGCCAGCGACGCGGCTGTCGCCAGCACGATTATTAACCACGGCGACAAGGGAATGTCGGACGGTTTGGAATCGGATGCGCAAGGCCGCATTTATTGCACCAGCCCCGAACAAGAGGCGATTTTGCGTCGCCTGCCAAATGGCGAGTTCCAAACGTTGGTGCACGATCCGCGCGTTTTGTGGCCGGACACAATGTCGCTGGCGACCAACGGTTATCTGTATTTCACCGCCAATCAGTTGCATCGCGGCGCGGATTACCATTACGGCAAAGACTTGCGCGTCAAGCCGTATTCGCTGTTTCGCATCAAGGTCGATGCAACGCCGGTTTTGTTGAAGTAAGTTGTTGAGAATGGAAACGGCGCCTTCGAGTACTCGATACTTGGAGGCGCCGTTCTGGTTTTAACGGTTGAGGCCACAACGAACTCCAAGCGTAAGCGCGGGGTTCGTTCAACGAAAGCTCACCATTTTGGCGTCGGTTTTTTGGGCTTGGTCACTTCCACTTTTTTCTCTGACGTTTTGGGTTCTGGCGCGGTCACCGGCTTTGGTTCGACAACGGGCGCAACGGCGCCGGACTTTTCTTCTGACACTTTCGGCGGTTCGGCAGTCATCTTTTGATTGGTTTCTCTGGCGTTTTCGACAGGTGCTTGAACAATTTCTGTTGTTGGTTGCGCTGATGAACTGGGACTTTCAAGCGCCGCGTTTTGCATAGCGGGCGTGAAAGATGTTGAAAGAGGTGGCGCGGGAGACAAAGGCGCTGTTGTTGCAAGTGTTACGTTGACGGGAAGCGCGTCAGCAGTTGTCGAATTTTGTGGCGCGTTCATCGCTGGTGAAAAGCCGCTTCGAGTACTCGAAAGGTCAAGTCCTGAACGTCCCAGTTCCAATGCAGGGCGCGGCGAAGACGGGCGCATCGAAGTGCGAAAACGCGGAATGTGTGTCAGGTCGTCGTCCGTAGTTTCTGTACCGCTTTCCGTGTTCGAACTTGAAGTTTCATCAGCCGCAGATGCGGAATTCAATGTTCCCAAAACGGCGGAATTCAGCAGCGCCAAATCGTTCAACGCTTGCGGATCGTCTTTTTCGCGGCGCATCAGCCACAGCATGGCAACGATGATGGCAACCAGAAAAATGCTGCCTTCCGCGCCGAAACTGCCGCCAGTTGCGTTTCGGTTCGCGCCAAGGGAAACATTGAGCAGATGAAAAGTGGGAATGCCGCTGACAGGCAGCGAAAAAATGCAGCCCAAACAGAAATCCCACGCCGCGTGAAAACCAATAGGAAACCACAGCGAGCCGGTTTTGAGATAAGACAGCGCGAAGAAAACGCCGATCAAAGCGATATTCAAAACGCCCCAGCGCGCATCCCAAAAAGCGTGCGGCCATTGCGCCACGGGAAGCGTTCCGGTCGGCGCGCCGCTGGCGTCCAACTTCGTGATGACGTTGCCCAGATGCACCAATCCGAAACCAATCGCCTGCGCCCAAAGCGCCGCGCGCACGCCCATCCACGCCGTCAAATTATGAAAAACGTAGCCGCGAAAAATGATTTCTTCGGTCACGCCGACGCAACAAAACGCGAGTGCGTAAGCCATTAAGTACAACAAAGAACGAGCGCTGTTCTGCTGCCATTCGGGTGAAAAACCGTGGACGTGAACAAAGCCGCAGGTCACGAAAATGCCGAACAACAAACTCAACGTCAAAACGCCGCAGGACGCGCCCCACATCAGACCCGAAAAGGCGCCACGCGCTCGCAAGCCCAGCGAGGCAAAGGTTTGTCGATCAAAGGCGCGGCGACAAAACCACAGCCACAGCAAAGTCGGCGGATAAACCAGAACGACCAGCAAAAGTTGATTGCGATTGGCGAAATCGGTCGAATCGGTGAGGGGACGATGCGCAATTTGCGCCGCCACGAGCAACGCCGCGCCAATGACGCTCGCCACTGCGACCTGCGCTACAATGGCGCCGACAGTCGCAATCAGCAGGCGCAGCAGCGGATGAAAACGAGAAGACATGGAATTGACGATTGATAAATCAGGATTGACGATTATCGAGTACTCGAAAGCGAAGTCTTTGCGTGCAGAATAACACGTTGTATAAACCCAATCGTCATTCGCCAATCCAAAATCGTCAATCAATTAAACGGCTTTCATTTGCCGCAATTGTTCTTTGCCTTGCTCGACACCTGCCGCGAGTTTGTCCAGCACCGTCGCGGTTTTTTCCAAGATTTCATACGCGTAATTGTCGGCGTCGTCGCGCAGTTGATCGGCGTGGTTTTCGGTGGCTTCTTGCAACTCGCGGGCGCGTTGCTGCGCGGCTTGTGTGATGGTGTCTTCGGCGACCAATTGTTCAGCGTGCTGTTGCGCGTCGGCGACGATGCGTTCGGCTTCGCGGCGCGCGTCTTCGAGGACACGAGTGCCTTGATTTTGTGCTTCCTGCATTGTACGCTCGGCTTGAGCGCGCGAATTAGCAATTAATTGTTCCGCCTGGGCGCGCGATGTGGTCGCGGTTTGTTCCGCTTGAGCGCGCGAATCGTTGATTAACCGGTCGGCCTGAGCGCGCGACGTATTTTGCGTTTGTTCGGCCTGAGCGCGCGATTCTTCGATCATGTGGCGCGCTTCGGCCTGCGCTTCGGTGACCAAAGTCTGCGCTTGCATTTGCGCATCGGCGACCATGCGTTCGCTGTCGCGCGTGACGCGGACGGCTTTTTGCAAATCGTCCGGCAGGGCTTTTTTGAGCTTGAGAATTTTTTCGTAAAACTCGTCTTCGTTGACCAAAACTTTGTTGAAAGGCAAGCCTTTGCCGTCCTCAACAAACTGCTCCAATTCTTCTATGATGCGAAAAACGTCTATGGCCGAGCCTCCCCCACGTCAGATATTTGGGTCAACATCTGCGGGTACTCTTGCGAGATAATATTTAATTTGAAATGATGTCAGATGAGTCGCTCGATGCGTCATTCGAGTACTCGTTTGCCGTTTCCAGAAACACCAACATTGATTCGCCAGCGCGCCGTTCCTGCACGCGTTTGTAAGCATCCGAAAGCGACAACTTCGCTTTCCAATGATGCTGAATTACCAGCAAACCGGAAAATGGCTTTTTCCCATTATGCAACAACTGCGGCAAGTTGTCCAACGCCGCGCACAATTCCGGTAGCTCCGTCGCGCGATCAAACGGCGGATCAGCCAAAATCAGATCGAAAGTTTCCTGTTTTTCACCCAAACGCGTTAGTGATTTTTGCACAGAATTCTGCCATATCGTGGCGCGATTTTCCCAACCCAGCGCGCGAATGTTGTCGCCAATCGCGCGGCACGCCTGCGCATTTTGCTCGATGAACAAACACGAACTCGCGCCGCGACTGAGCGCTTCCAATCCCAGCGAACCACTTCCCGCATATAAATCGAGGACGCGTGCATCTAAGGTTCGCGCGCCGACGATGTTGAACAAGGTTTCGCGCGAACGCGCATCGGTCGGGCGCGTACCGTTGCCTTCGCGCGTTTTGATGGTTCGCCCGCGCGCTTCGCCTGCTAAAATTCGCATAAACTCTTATTCTAACTTTTTCACCGCGCAGAGAAGAGATGAGTTGTACGTACGGGCTTGGCGCGCCAAGCCCGTACGTTACGCACTTCTAAACTTTTCTTCGCACCCTTCGCGTTCTTCGCGGTGAACTTTTCGACTATGAAAAATACTTTTCCTGTAGATGAAAGTGTCGAGGTGCGTTTCCCCGCCGCGTTTTTGACGGTGATGACGCTGGCCTTGCTGCTGGGCGGAATGGTAACGTGCGGCTTGATGTGGCTTTTGTCGGGAATGCAGCCGCACGCGCAGCAACACACGTTGCGCGCGGTCGGCACGGCGGTTTTGTTCACCGACATCGGCATGGCGATTTTTTTGCGCGCCTTTCTGGGCAACGCCTTCGTGCGCGCCGACAACAAAGGCGTCACCAAACGCAGCGGTTTCGCACGGGAACAATTCGTCGCGTGGGACAATATCGCGCGGCTGGAAACGCAAAAATCCGGAGCCAGCATCATCGGCCTGACCTTGTTCGACCGCGACAACAAATCCGTGATGCGCATTCGCCCCGAAGCGCGCCCGCCATTGGACAAAACCAAAATCGTCGCGTTTATCGAAAAGAAGTTGAACGCGCGGCATTAATCGAGTCTTCTCAAGAAAGAAGAAAAGAAAGACCTATGCCTCGTTATTAACTTTTCTTCTTTCGCAGCTACTGCAAGGGTTTCAGATTTTTTGAGTGCGTATGCCTTGCTAAGTGCACAGATCTCTACCGCATCCTGCACAAAAGATTCTATTGCAGGTTTTGTTATTAAGTGAATATCGCAGGGCTGACCTGATGTCGTACGCTTCCAACGAACTACTGCGCGGTCTACTTCATGTACACCTAAATCTCCATTATCGGACAACCAACTTACGAATAATGGGCAATCGATAATAATCACTGGGATCGCAACACCAACAATATACAGGCTTGTAAAGCTCATGCTCTTTGATTTGACGCTATTATCAAAATGCCTAATAAATGATTCAGATGACTTTACAGCACTTAAAGCCGCTTTGTAACAAACATCCTGCCCCGAAGTAAAAGCTTGAGTCAGACCATAACCCACGAAATTACCCTGAAAGAAGTGAAGATTTTTAAGTTGACCTTCTAAACCGTTTTTATCCATATAATCGTTCTGGAGAAGCCGCCGCCAGAGATTTGATTGTAGGGTATCTGCGGGTGAAGAAAACCGGTAATAAGGCGAATCTGTAAATAGTATCCAAGGTTTATCGGATGAGGTTTTACATTCTATACAGTAGTTCATCTCAAACACAAATGAGCCTTTAGGATATGTGCGAGTGGAGGCTACTACGTCTATCTCTCTCTGTTCGTTTGTTTCTGGATCATTGTAAAGATCAGACAAACTAACGTCAAAACCTGCTGAATGGAGGGCATTCGCTACTGCCATTTCCAATGGATAGCCTTGCCCTTTAATCCATTTACCTACTTTATTCTGTAATGAATCTTGTTCGTTCATAATTCGTCTTAACTCACTTGAATCAAGCTCAATTTATCGCCCCAAAAGCGGCGCAGCGCGTCTTTGAGTACTCGATGTTCGTCCCATTCGAGGTGCGGATCGGCGGCGACGAGTTGGAAAGCGGCTTCGCGCGCCTGGGCGATGATGTCCACATCGCGGATGATGTTGGCCAGGCGAAAGTCGGGCAGGCCGCTCTGACGCGTGCCGTAAAATTCGCCCGGGCCGCGCAAGTTCAAGTCGTATTCGGCGATTTCAAAACCGTTTTGCGTTTTGGTCATCACACTTAAACGCGCGCGGCCTTCGTCGGTTTTCGGGTTGCCCAACAAAATACACGTTGACGGATGTTCGCCGCGCCCGACGCGACCTCGCAACTGATGCAACTGCGAAAGCCCGAACCGCTCGGCGTCTTCGACCAGCATCACGGTCGCGTTCGGCACATCGACGCCGACTTCGATGACAGTTGTCGAAACCAGAACGTCGCGCATTCCCGCGCGGAACAATTCCATTTGCTCGTCGCGTTCGCTTACATCCATTTGCCCGTGAATCAGGCCGACGCGCAAATCGTGCAGTTCGTTGTGGCGCAGCGTTTCAGCTAAAACTGTCGCGGCCTGCAAATGCGCCAGCGCTTCGGATTCTTCGACCAGCGGACAAACCACATACGCCTGGCGCCCGTTTTCGACTTCCTTGCGAATGATTTTATAAGCGCGCTCGCGGCTTTGCGGCTTGATTTGCAACGTTTTTATTGGCTGTCTGCCAGGCGGAAGTTCATCTAAAACGCTGACGTCCAAGTCGCCGTAAACCGTCAGCGCCATCGTGCGCGGAATCGGTGTCGCGGTCATTACTAAAACATCGGGACGCAAGCCACTGGCGCCTTTTTGCGCCAAGGTCGCGCGCTGCATCACGCCGAAACGATGCTGTTCATCGACGACACAAACGCTCAGTTTGTGGAACTCGATGCCTTCCTGAATCAGCGCGTGCGTGCCGACTACGACATGAACGCGACCTTCGGCGAGATCGGTTTGAACGCGGCGTTTTTGCGCCGCGCGCAGCGAACCTTCCAACAACGCGACCTCGACGCCCAGCGGTTCGAGTACTCGTTTGAGCGTGGAATAATGCTGCTCGGCCAAAATCTCGGTCGGGGCGAGCAGCGCGCCTTGTTGACCTGTGGCAAACGCCGTCCACAGCGCATACGCCGCGACAATGGTTTTTCCGCTACCAACATCGCCGTGCAAAAGGCGGTTCATCGGGCGCGGAGATTTCAAATCTTTGCGGATTTCGTTCATCGCGCGCTTCTGGGCGCCGGTCAGTTTGAAGGGAAGTTTTGAGAGAAAACCTTTAATCTCTTCATCGGGAACGAGGTGGCGAATGCCGATTTCTTCGGTGTGCGCCGCGATTTTCTTTTGCGCCAAAGCGACTTGCAAGAGGAACAATTCTTCAAACACCAATCGCAAGCGCGCTTCTTCTTTTAATTCCAAATCGTCGGGGAAATGAATCTGCTTTAACGACCACGCAAGTTCCGGCAAATTGAAGTGCGTTCGAGTACTCGATGGAATTGGATCTTCAACGGCTTCGGCGCAACGTTCGAGCGCGCCGAAAATGGCTTTGCGAATCGCGCTCTGAAACATTCCTTCAGTCAAAGGATAAATCGGCACGATGCGACCGACTTGAAAACCGTTGTCCTCAGCGCCCATGATTTCAAATTCGGGCGCGTCCATTTGCAACGTGCCGCCGAACTCGCTGATTTTGCCATAGAGAAATAATTGCGTGCCGACGGGAAACTGCTTTTCGCGGAACGGCTGATTCCACCATTGCAAATCCAAACGCCCGCTGCTGTCGCCGACACGAACGCGCGTCAGATTGCGATTGTTGGCCATCTTACGCGTTTGCGGCGCGAACAGAACCGTCGCGCAAACGCTGTCTTTGGTGCCGGGTTCGACTTGCGCAATCGGCTTGACGACGCGGCGATCTTCGTAGCGCGCGGGAAAATAATAAAGCAGGTCGTAAACCGTGCGAAGTCCCAATTTCTTCAACGCTTCGGCACGCTTTGGCCCGATGCCTTTGAGATACGTCAAATCGGTGTCGAGTTCGCAACGCGCGTTTGGAGTGACTGTGGGAGTTGGTTGCCTGGCTGGCATCGGCGATTCGGCAGGCTGCGCAATCGAGTACTCGATTGACGTGGCAGGCTGCGGCACGGGTTCAGGGCGAGGCGGCGCCTCGCCCCTACGATTGGCGAACGGCTGCAATTCTTCGATCAAACGTTGCGTTTCCGTGATTGCCTGGCGGCGTTCATCGAGCGAAGCGTTTTCATAATTTGTCCAAAGATTGAGCAATCGTTGCAATCGAAACTCGGCTTCGGGCGCGACTTCATTGCTTTGAATTCCGCGCAATGCGCCTTCGATGTGGCCGATCATAAAACCATCCAGACCGCCGATGACAGACGCATTGGAAAAGCCGGTTTTCGCTTCCGCCGCCAAAGGTTTGAGAAGTTGCAGCAAAAGTTCGCGCAGCATGAGAGGAATTGTAGGGGCGAGTCGGTGGCTCGCCCGAAGCTCGCGCTCCTACGACAATCGAGTACTCGATATTCGTTGCACGCGGAAAAAGAGCGGACGAGCCAGTGCCTCGCCCCTACGTTATTTCTTCGTCGTTTCTTCGCGTCGCTTGACGACGATCACGTTTTGAATGTCGCGGTTCGACAAAATGTGCAGACGGCCTTCGCGGTCGCGCAAAATGGTGGAGCGCAGAGTGAAACGTTCCACGGTTCCCGCGTGATTGTCGATTTCGACGACATCGCCGACGGCCAAAGTGTCTTCAGCCAACAGCGTGTAGCCTTGCGACAAGTCGCGCAAAATTGGCACAAGTCCAGCGGCGAAAAGCGCGACGATGGCGCCAATAGCGAGTGAAAGTGGCAAAATCGGCACGCCGAACAAGTTGAAAACCAGCAGCATTGCAATTGTATAAAGAATGCTGCGCGAGAAGATTTTTGGCGTCTGGCGCAAAACGGTGCGGCGCCGCATTCGCCAACCGGCTTCACGATTGGTGTCGACTGTAATTAAGGGCGTTACTTGCTTTTCCAGAAAACGATTGAACCACCACGTCAAAAGTTCAAACGCAATCGCCAGACAAAGGATGTAGGCGCCTTTGAGAATCAATGCTGACAAGTTCAAATTCGCGCGCAGGGCGTCTTGCAACTGAGAAAGGTTCATTGTTTGGTGGTTCCTTCAATCGTGAGTTTCTGGTCGTCAATCGTCACTGTCTCGATTTTTCCGGGCAGTTTTTCGCTCCACTTGTTCAAGGCGCGCGTCACTTCTTTTTGTGCTTTTTTCTTCAACGAACCGACCGAAAACCCCTGCACTTTCAATTCGCCAGCCTGGAAATCGAGTTGCCCGTTTTTGACAGAAACGTCTCCGGTCAAGGTCGCGGTCGCATCGAAACCTTTGTAGTTGACGCGGCCTTGCAACGCCATTTCGCCAGGCGAAAGCCCGATGTTGATGTCGCGCACGGGAAACTTTGAGGTGTCCAGGCGGTCTTGCAAAAGCGTGTTCAACTGCTCTTCGGTCGCTTCGATGTGGAAAGTTTTCTTTTCGCCGCTTTTGCTTTCGCGCGCCACTTGCTCGACCTGATCGGTTAGTTTTTGCGCGTCGGCGCGACGCTGCGCTTTTTCCTGTGGCGCCAATTGCGCGAATGGAACCGCTGTCGAAACGCGCGGCGGCGCCACTTTTTGATAAATGAAATAAGCGCCCACGCCCAGAACGACGAGCAACACGAGCGGCACAAAGGAAAAACGTCGTATTCTCATAAGCAATTGTCGATTCGAGTACTCGGTAGTCGGAAAATCGTTTTCAGAACGTGTGAAGAAAGTCCAGAAAATGACAGAAATACGCCATCAAACTGGCAGTTTGATGGCTCTTCCATCTTTCTCTACAAAAATTCATGGCGATTTCATTTTCTCGTAGAAAGAAACGCCGAGTTCTTTCGCGCGGTTCATGCGCTCGTTCAAAGGCATCTCGAGCGGCGCTATCGAGCGACAATGCCAATCTTTGCCGCTGGGGTCGCCCGTCGCATAATATTTTCCGGTACACGCCGCGCCCGCCGCCCGCTCCTGATATTGATCGGGATAAAAGCGGAAATAACTCCACGTCGGCCAAAACGACAGGAAACAAAACAACCACAAAACCGCGCGCTCTCCAACGCGCCATTGCGAGTTCGCCGTAAGTTGATACCACGTCGCGGCTGACAGCGGAACCAAGAGCGTAACGAATTCCGTATAACGCGGCGTCTTCGACATTGTAAGGCCAACGCCCGCGCGCCCCGACGTGATGGATAACAACACCATCAGCAAACCCAGCACAATCGCGCACGGCGCCCAGAAACTAAACGCGTTTTTCTCGAAAGTTTCCTTTTGACGAGCGCGAAACAATAATTTCCAGAACGGCGCAAGAACGAAAAGCAGGCACGCCAGCCCGCAAATAACCGAATACGAAGCGAAACCAAAACCCGCTGAAACGATGTTCAAGAACCAAATCCAGAACACGGCGGAAAATGGCGAAGCCTTGAGATCTTGCGCAGTCGCAGCGTGCCATCCATCGAACCAAAAAGCGATCGCGCCGATCAACAAAACCGCGACTACCGCCAATTGCTGCCATTCGCGCCCGCGCAATGCACTTTCGACGCTCTGCGCGCGACGTATTTTCCACAGGCCGAAGACCAACAGCAGCACGGCGCACGAAACCAATCCGCTCGATAGCGAGTAGATCGACAAAATCGCGCACAAGGAACCGGCCAGCAACAATTTCCAGCTTTGAGTTGTGTTGCCATCCGCGCCCATTTTTTCACTGAAAAGCAGCAGGACAGCGCACAGGAAAAACAGCACGACAAAGTGAAACGACGACTGAAACGCCATCAAATGGTTTTCGTGATTGATCGGCGACAGCAAGAAAACCACGAACGCTAAAACCATCCACAACGGCATTTGCGGCGCGATTTTGCGTGTCAACTGAATCACGACCAGCAAGAGAACGCCATAGATCCCAAAGTTGAGAAGTTGCTGAACCGCGATGTCCCAGTTGTTCCAGTGATAAAGCAGCCAGATGAAAAGTTTATCGGTGACAATGCGATGTTCGTTGTGCTGCGCGAAAAGCCATGGAATGTTCAAGTTGGACGACAAAGCGTCGGGGCGCAACATTTCCCATTCGTCCCAAAACGGAATATCGACCGCATACGTCCATACCGCAAAAAAGTGGTATAGATACAATCCCAGACAAAACAAAATCGCCGCGCTGTCCGCGATTTTCGTCTTGCCCGACCATAGGGAAAGCGATGTCGTTGCCGTGTTATCCGTCGCAGATGTTCGCAGCATAAATCGAGTTGGAAGGCCAAATGAAAGCAGAACGTGATTTTATCAGCATTCGAGTACTCGAATGCGCACGCAAGTACCGTTTCAGGAAGATTCTAAAGCAAATCTGCCGCGCTCATTTTGTCTTCGGCAGAAGCGCCGAAACCAAAAGTCTTCCACATTTCTGGCCCGTAATGGCGCGTTTGAATCATCACCGGCATTGGCACGCTGTGACCCATAATAAGCGCCTGCTGTTTGGAATCGAGTTGCGCCAGAATGCCTTTCAAGCCGCTGGCGCCGTTGATGCCGGTCAAAACCGCGTTGATGTCGGCTTCATCGTTCAATTGCGCCGTAATGCGCGTGCCAATCTGCGACAAAATCTCGTCGTGAATGCCGCTGGGACGTTGGTCAACCACTAAAAGCGTGACCCAGTATTTGCGCATTTCGCGTGCAATCGTGCCGAAAATCGTTTGTTTGGCGGCCTGCGGATTCAAGAACTTGTGCGCTTCTTCAATCGTAATCATCAGCTTTTTTGGCTCGTCGTGAGCGCGCATTCCTCTGCCGACCCATTTTTCGTATTGCTCGACATAATGTGCGTGAAGGCGCCGCGTCAGCACATTCGCCACCAGCAGATAAACCAGCGTGCTTTGCTGCCCACCGAACTCTAAGACGATGTTGACGCCGCCTTCGATGTCGTGCAGCATGGTTTCCAAGATGTCGCGGCCTTGCGGTTTTTCGGTCAGGAACGGCAGCAAATCGCCGTGTCGTTTTAAATTCGCCTGAAGTTTCCGTTGCAGCGCGCCGACGCTTTGCTCGTTGCCGCCGACTTGCTGCGCCAGCGTCAAAGCCTCGCTTCGAGTACTCGATTCGCCGTCTTCGTCGGTGCCAACATCGAGCAGTTTTTCCAGCCACTTCTTACGAAACTTGTTGTAAACCAGATGCGCGCTTTCGGCTGCCGCGTCCGCTAAGTTCAATTCGTTTTGCATCGACAGCAAATCGTCCGGCTGAATTTGATCCAATGAAATGCGCACTTCTTCGACGTGACCGACGCCGCGCGTGCGTGAACTTTGCGGATCAAGCGAATAAATCTTGACGCGATTTTTGCCGAAAATCTGGCACAAACCTTTAACTGGCGCGCCGCCTTCACTGCGCGCTTCCCAACCGTATTCGTTGTGCGCATCGAAAATCAGGTTCACAACTTCGGGGCGATGATGAATCAGGCCGCATAAAACCGTGCGCGTCAAGAACGTTTTGCCAGTTCCACTTTTGCCAAAAATTCCGTTAGAACGTTCGACAAAGCGCGGCAAATCGAGGCAAACCGGCGAAGTCATATCGAGCGGATTGCCGACGTTGAACCAATCGCTGTTCTTGGAGGATTCCTTGCCGAAAATGCGCGCCACGTCTTCCTCGCTGGCTTTGTAAACCCGCGAAAAATGCGACGGCACAGTTTTGACTGGCAGATGATCGCCAAAGGTGCTTTTCAATTCCAGCGCAGGTTCACGATGCACGCCGTTTTTCCCGTTGCCGTTTGTTCCATTGGCGCCATTCAATTCGAGTACTCGATTAGTCGCGTAGCTGTCATTAACGGCGAGGTTTTCTTTCGATGTTGAACTTGTTGAGCGCTTCAACATTAGCATCGGTTTCAGTTTTACGGTCGTGAAAATCGAGGTTTGTTGCAACACTTTCAAGAGCAATTCTTCGCTGGCTTCGGGCGGATGCAGCAAAATATCGGGATGCGAGGCGTCGAGCGTCACATCGGTAATCATCGAGAAGAAATCGTGATTTTCGCCGCGTATGACGACAAACGTTCCGGCTTTGAGTTCTTCGACCGAAACGCCCGGATGCAACTTCATCTCGATACCTTTTTCGAGAGAACCTCTTGTGATAACGCCAAGCGCGTCATGGGTGTGTGACATAAGTGTTGTATGAAGATGTTTCAATCGTTCGAGTAGTATGACAAGCCGGGGTTCAATTCCCGATGTATTTGTTCAACCAAATCCCCATCGTTGTCTTGATCAATAATGTCGATTTCTTCGTTGAAAAAATAAACGCCGCGCTTGTAGCATTCATTTATAGTGCGTATCATGTCGAACAGGCTATTATATCGCATGACTGGTTCTGTGATCTCAACATCTTCAAAAAGAACAGGAGCACTTGCTAAGAGAGTTTCACCGCAAGGAATGTAGTGAGATCCGTCATCTCCACCTGATATTTCAATGTACACACCGGAAAATGCCTCTTTGGGTAGGCTGCCAGGACATTTCTTCTCACGTTCTATAAATGAATCTCTTAAATCGAGATCGATAGTAAAGGCGTATTGAAGACTGTTGAAAGAAGACCAGGGAAGCAGAGCGAGGTGAACTTTTTGTGCAGGGTCTTCTTCATCCAACTCCTTTTCCCGAGCAAATGCGGCTTCAACTCCAACAGGCGGATCTGGCAAACCATTACGCCACGAGTAAAGCGTATAAACCTCTTCCGATGGAAACCATTTTTTATCGTAAGCGAGTTGAACGTTGCGTTCTTCTATTGATCCAGGCGCCAAGTAAGGCGGCAGGCGCGGTTTGATGATCTCCATTTGCTCGCGTGTCAAACCCGTCTGCAAATAATTAGGCAGCCTTGGATTGACTTTGCTGATGTTCTCCAAAAGCTCATTCAACAACTGTGTCAAGGTCATAATCAAATCCCGATGCGACCTAAAATCGCGCGCAAACGCAAGTAATCGGCGCGCAACAAGAGCGCCAGGGTTTTGCCCAGAGCAATCGAGTACTCAATATTACGGTTGTGCGCGGCAATAGTTTGGTTGCAAGCCGCCACGAGAAGTTCGTCGGCGCTGGCTCCGCCCATCGTTCCGGCGCTGTCGAAAAGCAGGCGAATCCAATCGTGACCTTGCGTAAAACGCCGAATGTCTTCGAGGTCGCACGGAATGACAAACGAATGAAGTCGCGGCGGTTGCGGTGGCAGCGATTGGTGAATGGTCTGGTTTTCGCCGCGTGTCCAGCCGACGCAGCGCACTTCAAAGGTCGTGCGCAACAGTTTGCCGATTTGCGGATGGCGCGCTTCCATGTCGTTTTCGTCCGTCCACAACGCCAGAGGTCGCCGATTCGCTTCAAACGGCAAGGTTTCGATGTGCGCGACGACGCCGTAAATAATTTCGCGCTGCGCATCGTCGGGAACTTCATTTGGCACGCGCACAAAAGAACCAAAAGGCGGCGCGCAGTGCAAGGCGCGACACTGCGCGACCCAGCCGGTCGTGCGAGATTCCAAAACTTCAGCTTGAACGCAAGGGATTTCGACGTTGCTCATGTTTTCATTATCTTAGCTGAAAACGGCGCGCGCACCAAATCGAATCGAGTACTCGAAAACGGAAAATCGTGTCACAATTGCGCTATGTCCGAAGAAACGATGCGACTTTTCGAGGATGCGATTGCTGGTTGGCAGAATAATCTTGCGACGTGTCGCGGTGGCGATGGCGCTCAGAGCATCTATCCGCCCGAATTTGTGCGCGTGATGTTCCATGTCGCAGCCGAGTTCGGTTCGGTTTCCTGCCATGCTCTAGATAACGAAACGTTGTGCTTCGACATTGGTAAAACAGAAACGCGAACTTACACTTTTTTGCCTTTCCACGCGATTCGCGTTTTATTGGCGGCGGTAGCTCATGTCTTCTGGGATTGTAATACAAATCCAACGTTCAACGTTTACGGCGACAAAGCCGAAATTGCGCTGGCCGTTGAAGACAAACTAACAGACTTTTATGTCGAAACTGGTAACACAAACGGCAAGCCATTGTATTTTCTAATTCGCAAAATGGATGAGTTAGAGCACTCGTGAAAAACGACAAACGTCCCGCCGAGTAACGATTGAAGAAATCGAGTACTCGAACGGGACGTTTGGGTTTGTGACTGTTGCGTTGAAAGCTAAGATTGCGAATTAGCCGGCGACGCGGACGTTGGCGGCGCGCAGGCCTTTTTGCTCTTTGGTGATTTCAAACTCGACGGCCTGGCCTTCTTTCAGGGAACGGTAGCCTTCGGCTTCAATGGCCGAATGGTGGACGAAAACATCTTCGCCGCCGCCTTCCTGCTCGATGAAACCGAAGCCCTTCGAGTCGTTGAACCACTTCACTGTGCCTTTTGCCATGACGACAAATCTCCTGTGCTGTTGAGACTGTGCGACCCTGCCAATTGCAAGTTTCAATTGCGGAAACTCGCTTTCGTCCTGCGCCTGTCTTTCAGCTAAATAATGTCCGGTTCGTCAGAACCGCCGTCATTATAAAGAGACTTCCATTTTTTGTCAAGATATTTGTTGTTCCGCGCGAAAACAATTTACAAAGTGATCAGCGATGAGAACTGAGCGACGAGTATCTGCGCTCGGTTCGAGTTTGTTTTCGTCATATCCTTTGCCTCGCAATTGCGGTAAAATTGACGCGATATGCAAACGAGTACTCAATCGTCGCCAACTTCTTCTTCCGCCGCTTCTGCCGTCGCTTCTCCCAAGCAAAAAGTCGTGATTATCGGTAGCGGCCCGATTCGCATCGGTCAGGGCATCGAGTTCGATTATGCCAGCGTTCATTGCACGCGCAGCGTCCGCGAATTGGGCTACGAAGCGATTGTCATCAACAACAATCCTGAAACCGTTTCCACCGATTTCGACACCTCCGACCGCCTTTATTTCGAGCCATTGACCGTCGAAGACGTGCTCAACATCCTCGACCGCGAACAGCCTTTGGGCGTCGTCGTGCAGTTCGGCGGACAAACCGCGATCAACCTGGCGCAGCCATTAGACGACGCCGGAATCCGTATTTTAGGCACGCAATACGATTCGATTGACCTGGCCGAAGACCGCGACCGCTTCGACAAACTGCTCATCGAGCTGGGCATTCCCAAGCCCGAAGGCGCCGCTGTCACAACGCTCAACGCCGCCATTGATGTCGCCAATCGCGTCGGTTATCCGGTTTTGGTTCGTCCCAGTTACGTTTTGGGCGGGCGCGCGATGGAGATCGTTTATACGGAAAACGACTTGCGTTCGTATATGCAAACCACAGCCGAAGTCGCGCCCGATAAGCCGTTGCTGGTCGACAAATACATGGTCGGCAAGGAAGCCGAAGTCGATGTGATTTCCGACGGCGTCGATTGCTTGCTGCCTGGAATCATGGAGCACATCGAGCGCGCGGGCGTTCACTCCGGCGATTCGATGGCGGTTTATCCGCCGCAAACTTTGTCGCAAAACGTTATCAACCAGATCGAAGAATACGCCATTAAAATGGCGCGCGCGCTGAAAGTTTCCGGCGTGATGAACATTCAATACGTGATTGAAGGCGAGCAGGTCTATATCATCGAAGTCAACCCGCGCGCATCGAGAACGATTCCGTATCTGTCGAAAATCACCGGCATTCCGATGGTGAAACTGGCGACGCAAATTATGATGGGCGCGACGCTCAAAGAATTGGGCTACAAATCAGGACTGCATCCGACGCCCGATCAAGTTGCCGTCAAAGCGCCAGTGTTTTCCTTCCAAAAGTTGACTGGCGTCGATCCCGATTTGAGTCCCGAAATGAAATCGACCGGTGAAGTGATGGGCGTTGATAATAACTTTCCGCGCGCGCTTTACAAAGCGATGATCGCCAGCGGTTTCGATATTCCGTTGCCCGGACAAAGCGGCGGACACGGCGCGATTTTAGTGACTTTGGCCAACCATAACAAGGAAGAAGGCGCGCCGATTGTCAAAGGTTTCTGGGAAATGGGCTACAAGGTTTATGCGACGCAAGGCACCGCTCGAGTACTCGAAAGTCACGGCGTCGAGTGCGAAATCGTGCGACGTTTGGGCGAAGAAGAACCGAATTTGCAAACGCTTTTGCAAACGCCAGACGTGGATTTTCTAATCAACACGCCCGAACGCGAACGCACGCCCGAACGCGACGGCCTGAAGATGCGCCGCACCGCGATTGAACACGGCGTTCCGTGCCTGACCAGTTTGGACACCGCCGCCGCGTTGTTGACGGCTTTGCGGTATCAGCAGAATCAGCGCGTGGTCGGCGTGCGCGCGGTCGGCGAATACAAAATCGCGCAGAAGAATTAAGCCTGCGAAACACGCGGAAAGAAAAGTTGAGAATGGGACACGGAGGCTTCGCCTGCACGGATTGTACGGATGAACACGGATTTTGGTCTTGGAGTTTAGAGTCTGTTTGTAAAGTCCGCGAAATGTCTTGAAGTGAAAGTTCGTCATCCTGAGCGCAGCGAAGAATCTAACTGAACATAGATTCTTCGCTGCGCTCAGAATGACAAAGTGCGGGTTCCATGCGTCGTTTTTCACTTTCCAAACAGATTCCAAGATCTAAAATCCAAGACCCAAGATCAAAATCCGCGTTCATCCGTTCGATCCGTGTGAGCGAAGCCTCCGTGTCCCGTTTGAACGGTTTTGCTGTTGATTGCAGGCGGAACGAAGAACGTTTCCCTGCGTGAGTGTTCGATGTGAAAGCAATTCTTCTTTTCAGTCACGGCAGTGTGTTGTGCGGCGCGGGCGAGAACCTCAAGAGCCTCGCGCGGCAAATGGAAGAGCGCGGCGATGCGCCCATTGTCGAAGCCGGTTATCTCAATTATTCGCAGCCGTTGTTCGACGAAGCCTTTGCGAAATGCGTCGAACGTGGCGCGACGGAAATTGTGGTTGCGCCGTATTTTCTCGTCGCAGGAAAGTTTGTCAAAGTCGATTTGCCACCGCACATCGAAAAAATGCGCGCGCGTTATCCCGACGTTCGAGTACTCGTTTCTCAGGCGATGCGTTTTCATCCAGCGTTGGCGCAAGCGATTGAAAACTGCGCGAGCCGCGCTTTGCCGCCGTCGCAATGGCGCGAAATGCTGAACACGGCGCCGCAATTTTGTCGCAACAATCCGCAATGTCCGTTGTTCAACACCGAAAAATGCTCCGCCACAAACTCCACGTTATGACACTTGAACCTTCATCCTTCATCACTCATTGTCCAGCACTTCTCATCATGGTTCATGGCAGCCCGCGACCCGAATCGAACCGCGATATGTTCGCTGTAGTCGAACTTTTGCGTGCCTCAAACTCCTTTGCGCACGTCGAAGTCGGTTTCATGGAGTGCAACGAGCCGACGATTCCCAACGCGATTGCGCAATGTGTCGAAGCGGGCGCGCAAAAAATTGTCGCTGTGCCGTATTTTCTTCACGCGGGAAACCATGTCGCGGACGATTTGCCGACGCTGTTGGAAGAAGCGCAGCAGCAATATCCGCACGTCGAATTTTTGATGGGCGATTATGTCGGGCACGACGCCGCTATCGCCGATGTGTTGCGAGATCGAGTACTCGAAGCGCAATAACGTTCAATTTTAACTATCGCCGGAAACAGAGATGAAGAGAGAAACGCCGCTCGTCGGGCGCAGCGCCTTGTTTTCTCTGTCGGCGACTTATCGACTGTTCCACTGTGGCGTTTTGCTCCAATTGTCCTTGAGCAAATTAAGTTGAGCAAGCCATTGTTTTTTCTGTTCGGGATGAAGTGTGGTGACGCCAATAATTCTTGTGGTATCACCGTTGGCATCTTGCCAGAAGAGTTTTTGTTCTGGGCTGTCGAAAGTTGCATAAAGTACGTGATGCCGTTCGGAAAGCGACAAAACCCAGCGGACTTTTTCGCCTCTCAAATCTACTTCTGAACTGGTTGCTTGTTCATCCAGGCCTTCGAGCAAGCGCGTAACGATGTAGCCGATGGTTTCTGCACCCAGGAAAATGTTCTGTTGGCCATTCGCCAAATAGCATCGTGTCCAGCCATATTGATTGATAGCGACTTCGAGAAGTAGATCGCCATCAGCACCACGAAGAACCAGTTTGTCATTCATTTGGTTGTTGCAATTTATGTAACCAATGGTGTGGGCTGCGCAAAGCGTGTGGCGCAAAGCGTGTGGCGCAAAGCGTGTCACGTCAAGCTGTGTGCGAGAATGATTTGCGCGTGGCAAACGGGGCAATTAAGCGCGGCAGTCTTGGCTGCGGGGTCTTGAAACTTGGCGCGCGGCCCCATGTAGCCGCAAGTCTCGCAGTGTACCCAGCCGGCGGGCGGGTTGATTTGCGTGCGTGCGGTTTCGGCAGCAGTCACTGGCGCGCGCACAGACGCCACCGCGTGCGCGCCGTTGCTCGCTGAGGCCGCATCTGGCGCACTTGGAACACTTTTATCGTATTGATAAACGCGGCGCAGCCAGGCGATAACGCGTGCCGCCAGAACTTGCTCGTGCATCGACTTCAAGATGTAATCGTCGGCGCCGATCTTCAAGCCCTTCATCACATTTTCATCGCTCATCGTCTCGTTCATCAAAAGAATGGGAATGGTACTGCTTTGTCGCATTTGCGCGCAAACTTCGTAACCGTCCAGCCCCGGCATCATCACATCGAGTAGCACCAGATGTGGCATTTTTGCCCGAAACGCTTGCATTCCCAGCGCGCCGCTGGACGCGTGACGGCTTTCCATGTTGAGCGCAGCCAAGTTGGACAACAGCAACTGAGCGCGCCCGGGATCGTCGTCGACCACTAAAATCTGAAATCTTTGTGAAGGTTTAGGAGCCGGTGGTTTCATGGGAAATAATGCGACACGCGCAAATCCGCGAAAGCCTGAGAAGTCTTGAAAAACTGAAAAAGGGCAATCAGTGCAAATGAATGTCCGCCAAAACGAGCATCGTGCTCTTTTAAGGCAGTTTCGAGTACTCGAAATTATGGCACCTGGTCAAAAATCAGCCAGTATCATTGATAGTGATCGGCTCAACAATGAACAACTTGACAGTATGAAACGAAAGAGTGCAATTGAGTAAGCAGCAGGCGACCTCAGGGTGTTTTCCTGAGAATCAGAATGACAAACTTCCACTCAGTCGCGCATCGCGGACTTTGCAAACTGATTCTCGGACGCCAGGGTTTAGGTTAGGGCAAAAGAAACGAACTCGCTTTTGCCACAAAAAGGACATTTCAGAATTTTTTCGCCGCGGTGATTTTCGCCATCGAACATACGTCGCGGACCCATATAACCGCACGACTCGCACGTCGCCCAGCCCGCGGGTGAAGAACTTGTGGGAGAAGAGGCCGCGTCGGAAGCTCCTTCGTTTTCCGTAGCGTCGTAGCGATAAACGCGGCGCAGGCTGGAAATGACGCGCGCAACCAGCAGTCTGGGGTTGAAAGGTTTGGGCAAATAATCGTCAGCGCCCACTTTGAAGCCTTGCAATTGATCCTGCTCAGAATTGAGCGCAGTCATCATGATGATCGGAATGGTGCTTTGCAGACGAATTTTCGCGCACAAATCGCGTCCGTTCATGCCCGGCATCATCACATCGAGAAGCACCAAATGCGGTTCAAAGTCGCCGTAGGCCAGCCAGCCCGCCACGCCATCGGGCGCATGACGCACATCAAAACCTGCTGCCTGCAAATTGATGACGACCAGGCGACCAATGTTCGCGTCGTCTTCGACTACTAAAACTCGATATTTCTCGCCTGACAAAGGCATTGATGGCAGAGATTGTGTCAGCATATTTTTCCTTGAGGCAACGCCATAACTGTTCTAATATCATATCTCTTTACTTCGCATCCTGGTACCAGAAATTGCGCTAAAAGAACCGCGGCATCCGTCTTCGATTAAAACTTTTGGACGGAGTGGCGAAACATGAATCGAGTACTCGAAAGACCTTATTTTTGTTCTGGCTCGTTTTTAACGTCAGAATTTAGCGGCGGCGGTTAAAAAAGCGATCAACGTAATCCACAACAACACGTTGATGACAAGTGGTTTGTCGCGCAGCATATTTTCGGGCGTGCCGCCGATAGTCGACGAATGCGCTAAAAACAAGTAGCGAAACACGCCGTAAACCACAAAGGGAATCGTCGTCATCAACAAAGGCGAGTGCATCAAACCCTGGCCAAGCGCTTTATCATGCGGCGCATTGAAGGTATACAGCGAATAGGCAGTAATTGTCAAACCTGCAGCGACCGCGATAAACGTATCGAGCAAAGGCACCGTATAAAGCGGCAGGGCGCGTCGCGTGTGAACCGCGTTCTCTCCCATTTCCAGGAGTTCCGCACGACGCTTGCAAAGAGCGATGAACAGCGCGAGAGTAAACGTACAAAACACGATCCACGGCGAAATATCGACGGGAATCGCCACGCAACCCGCGACGACGCGCACTACAAAGCCGGACGCCAGAACCAACACATCGATGATGACTTCGTGCTTGAGGCCAAAAGAATAGGCCAGCGTGAGAGCAAAATAAACGCCCGCCGCAGCCACGAAACCCAGCGATTGGAACGAACTGTGAACAATGCCAAAAGCGCAACTCACAGAAATCAGAAGCAACACAACAATCAAGCCGAGCGCGAATCGCGGACTCATTCGCCCCGACGCCAGAGGACGCTTTCGTTTCGTCGGATGCAAGCGGTCGCGCGCGATGTCGCTCCAATCGTTAATGAGATACGTGGCGCCTGAAAGCGCGCAAAAACACAGGAACGCCAGCAGCATACGCGTCGCAGCGGGCAACATTTCAGGCAGCGGCGCGCGCAACTTTCCGGCGAACAAAAAGCCGCCGAAGAGCAACGCGTTTTTCGCCCATTGCCGCACGCGCACCGCATGAACAAGATCGAGAAAGGAAAGGCGCGAGGCAGCAAGAGATTCGGTAGCGTTCAAAATCGTGTTTCGTCCAATATCGAGTACTCGATTGCAACTTTCGACATTCGTAGGGGCAAGGCACGCCTTGCCCTCAATGTTGTCCAGCGTGGACGGGAACGGGCGAGGCGTGGCTCGCCCCTACAATTGCGCGGCGACCTGCAAAGCGGCGCGCACTTGTTCCGCACTCACATCGCGCACCAATTGAACTTCGCCCAGACGCGTCGGCAAAATGAAATTGACGCGGCCATCGCGAGATTTTTTATCCAGCGCCATCGCCGCCCACAACTTTTCAAAGGACGCCAGATTTTGCGTCTTCGTCGGCAAACCGATTTGTTCAAATAAACGCGTTTGTCGCTCAATTAAACTGTCCCCATCGTCGCAAACACCCAAAATCTTTGCCAGATGTGCGGCGACGGTCATGCCAACGGCAATCGCTTCGCCGTGCAGAAATTCGCCGTAACCTGCGGTCGCTTCAATCGCGTGACCGACCGTATGGCCATAATTGAGCGTGGCGCGCACGCCGGAACTGTCGCTTTCGCGTTCATCAGTTCCCACCACTTGCGCCTTGATTTCGCAGGAACGCGCGATAATTTTTTGAATCGTTGACGGCTCCAATTTCAAAGCGTCTTCGCTGTGATTTTCGAGCCACGCGAAAAATTCCGCATCGGCGATAACGCCATATTTCACGACTTCGGCCATGCCCGCGCGCAGTTCGCGGATGGGCAAAGTTTGCAAACATTGCGGGTCAATCAAAACGCGATCCGGCTGATGAAAGGCACCGATGAGGTTTTTGGCGCGCGGATGATTGACGCCGGTTTTGCCGCCGACGCTCGAATCGACCATCGCCAGTAGCGTCGTTGGAACTTGGACAAAGCGCACGCCGCGCATCCACGTCGCGGCCACGAAACCCGCCCAATCACCGACCACGCCGCCGCCGACCGCGACAATCGCCCCGCTGCGACCAAATCCGAATTCGGCCAGAGCGTCGTAAGCCCGACTCGTCCAATCGAGGTTTTTGGCGCCTTCGCCTTCAGGCGCATTGAATTCGAGTACTCGATGTCCCGCCGCGCGCAGTTTTTCCGCCAAAGGTGTGGCATACAACGGCGCCACAGTTTCGTTCGACAAAACTGCGATTTCCTGCGGCAAAAAATCGGTCGAAAACGAATTGAGCAAGCCGTTTTCGACTACGATGTCGTAAGAACGTTCGCGCAGGGGAACAGTGATTTTCATAGAGTCTTGAGTTCTCAGTTTTGAGTTGACTGCAGCTAACTTAAAACTCAGAATTGCTTGAAGAGCGTGGCCTGTAAGCCGGATTCTGTCAGCGTCATCGCCTTGCGACGTGTAACGCCGATGGTCATTTCTCTGCCGCAAACGTTGCCGTTTGCGTGACTGTTCCGTTTCCAGAAACAGCAGCAGCCAACCCGAAAGCTCGTCGAGCCGAGTTTGTCGAAGATTTCTCTTCGCGTTGCGCTTTCTGCTTGGCCTTGCACCGGACGGGGGTTGCCTCAGCCGCCGCGTCGCCGCGACGCTGGTGCGCTTTTACATTAAGCCGTCGGCTTTCGCCTGTGGCCGCACCGTTTCACCAGTTCAGTGGTCAGTGAGTTATGGTTAGTGGGTAGTTTCCTAATCACTAACTACAACTCACTGACCACTGTTGTATCGTTTCTGTGGCCCTGTCCCGACGAACGCATCGCTGCGCGCGTGGTCGCCGTTAGCGACCGTCCTGCTCTTTGGTGTCCGGACTTTCCTCACCGCTTCGTGCGACAAAACGGCACGACCATCCAGCCACGCTCTTCCCTTCAATTATAACTGTCTGACGCTCCTCCTCATATGACAGACAAAGACAAACCGCAGCGTTTCTTTTGAAGGAAACGCTGCGGCTATCGAGTACTCGATACGTGGTTTTCGCCTTACCGTTGAATCGAAATATCGGGCGTCATCGGCAGATAAAGCGTGTTGCCTGCGGGCAAAGGTACTGGCGCCTTATAATTGATGGTTTGCCACGTCACAGCGTTGCTGGGGCCATTGAACGGGTAGGCTGCGGCATCGAGCCAGGCGCCTTGCACGCCGGGGCCGACATTTTGCGCCATCGCCGCTGTCAACATCGACTGGTCTGGCGTTTGTTCCGCGTCGTAGTCGCTCGTGGCGGGCGGCGCGAAGTTTTCGGCGATGCTGGCTTGCACTATGAACTTATAGTTCAGGCGGCGATGACTGGTCGCTTCGTCAATGCTTGTCGCGTCCAAGACTTGATAAGCGGGCGTCGGAATCACGAACCACGAGCCGTCTTGCGCATAGATTGTCGCCTGCACGTTGATATTAATCGGATCCGCTTCCACAGTTGCGAGATCAGCGCGGTCGAGTTTGTAGCTTTGCAAAAAGTAAGCGGGCAAGACATCGAGGCCATTATCGGGTGCCAAGTCGCGCCGGAAAGCAGCCACGTTGCTGTTGTTGCCACTGGATGTCAGCGTCAAGTTGCTGCCGAAGAACACCGCCGAGCGAACGTTGGTGTTCTGATAAAACGTGTCGGCTGTCGTTTCAGTATATTGCTCGTTGTTGGGCAAAGTGAAACTGCTGCCAATCGTGCTGACGGGCGTCGAGGCGAAGCCCAGAAACGGATCGGTTTGATACAGGCCGACTGAGACGCACAAGGGAATACCGCCGCTCGTTGAGTTGTCCTGAGACAAAGCCTGCACCGAAGGCGGAACGAGCGGATCGCCCGATGACGTTGAAGTCAAAGGGGTAACTGTTCGTGACGTTCCCAGCGGCGTGGTGTTGGCTAAACGACGTGCCTGGAGATTGCGGATGGCTGCCGGAACAAACAAATCCCAATCGGGGTTGGCGTCAGCTTCGCCATAGACAAAAGCGTTTTGGGTGACAGGAACACTATTCATAAAGGGTTTCAACAAAGCATCGCGGTCGCCATTGTTGGCGGTGCCAAAACCTGGAATTGCTGGCGGCCCAGGTTGAGGTGCGACACCACCATCGTCTAAATAGGTCTGCCATACCAAAGCGCCCAACGTGCCTGCCGCCGCATTGCCCGCCGCCGGAATGCCTCCAATGAGGTCGGTAGTTATGAGAGGAGGAACCGAGTTGGGAACCAACGTCAAAGTTTTGGTGTTGCCAACGGCGGCAACCATGAGTTGCCCGGGCGATGTGCTTCCCGCTTGTCGGTTAAAGACAGAATAAACAGGAAAACCATAATGCAGCATATCG
This sequence comes from Abditibacteriaceae bacterium, assembly GCA_965277285.1. GTDB lineage: Bacteria > Armatimonadota > Abditibacteriia > Abditibacteriales > Abditibacteriaceae > DASVUS01. The sequence continues at coordinate 2,944,649 of OZ255721.1, forward strand.
AAGTCGTAATTGCCACTCAGCGTTGCGCCATCGAATTTGACATCGCGCGTCACAATGTCCGAGCGTCCTGGTTGCGCTACCCAGCTTTGAACTTGAGAGCCATCGTTATAGGTCAATAGCCGCATCGGAGCCGACACCAGAGGCGCGCTGGTTGTGTAAGACGGCGTGAAAGATATTGTGCTGGGCGTGGTCGTATTGTCGAGCTGCGTAACCATGTGCCAAACGCTGTCGTTGCCGAAACGAAACTTATCGCCGACACGCAGCTTGTTGAAGTCGTCCGGGAAAGTTGTCGTTTGCACCTGGGTTAGCGTAACGGGCGTGGCAGCCGTAGCGGTAGAGGCGCCGTCAACGCGTACGTTGGCGACAATCGCTGCGCTTTGTGCGCCTTCGACGCGCGCCAGAACTTGCGTCGGATTCAAAATGACGCTCTTCTTCGCCAATAACGCGACTCGTCCAGTACTCGAATTCTGCTGATTGATGCCGCCTTCGACGTAAATGTTGCCCATCGAAGCAATCGTGAGGTCTGGCGTGCTGGCGTTGGTGAAACCGCGCACGCGCACGTTGCCATCGGCGTAAATGACGCCGTTGAATGGAGTCGCTGTCCCGACGTTGACTTCGTGTCCCGAGGCGCCGAACGAACGCTGGCCCGTCGTTAAATTCAGCACCATGCGAAAGCCGTTTGTATTGGTACTCGACGGGACTATTGGGAGAGTTGGGTTGCCGGAAGGATCTTTCCAAGCTTTATCGTAGTCGGGCAAGTTGTATTTGGGATTTGGTTGCAGACTGTTCGTTGCAGCGGGAGCGACGGAAGCATCTGTTATTACTGTTCCATTGCTATATGTTACGTCGCCTGCGCCATTGCGCAACCAGCGCGATTGATCCGACAAATCGTCGCGCGTGATGATAATCTGGTTGCCCCGAAGTTCGACCAGCGTACCGCGCGGCAAAAATTCGGTGGGCGAAACCCAGCCGCGCAAGCCGCGCTCTTCCAGGGACGGATCTTGTAAGAGTGTCGGTGCTGGTGTCGGGCTCGGGCTGGAGTTGAGAGGGAATGAATAAGGCTGCGTTGCGGCTGAAACCAAAGGAGGGGGAACAAAGCGCGGATAAATCAAGCGATGAGCAATCGAAGTGGACGTAGCTGAAGGCGCTGCGTACTCGCCTTTTGTTGGATCGCTTGTCGAACGAGAAAAGTTTGCCGGATCGACGTCAGCGTTTCCATACTCGCTGCTACCCGCTGGCAATTGCGGAACAATTGGAAATGATTTGCGTTGCAACAAACGTTGCGTTTCCGAAATTGTAAGAGGCCGGAACGAAGTCTGGCCATAGACATTCACATTCTTGACAACACCGACTTTTTCCACATCGTCGCGGTTGTCGATGTAAACACCGCTGCCATAACCGTATTGCGCTCCCGTATCGCCCGTCAATTTCGTCAACTGCAACCAGCGCGAATTGGGGTCGTCAATGCGCGCCGGAGTGAGCGCGCGCACCGGCGAGGTCGGGTTGGTCGGGTCGTCGGCTTCGCTTTTCTGATAGTTCACGAAAGGCGTCAAGGTCGTGGTCGTCTTAATGTCTTCTGGTGCGCCACCGTTCGTAACGTTGGCAACTGCGCTGCCCTGAATGGAAATAGGGCCGCTTACGAGTACTCGATCCGGCGTGGTGCCTGTGGTATTCAAAGTGAGCTGAGACTTCCCGTCGAAAAACACGCCGTTATTCACCATGACGCCGCCACTCGCCGTTTGAAGCGGCGTCTTCGTCGCTTCGGTAGTGCCACTTGCTGTTCCCAATGCGTCCAGGTTGCTCAAAGTGCCCATGAATGACGAAACGGCGCGAACCGGCACACCGGCTGCGGCTGTAATGTTACCTTGCCCGTCCGCGGGATTGATCGTGAGTTGATTGCCGTTAATAGCTTGGATAACAGCGGTGCGCACCGATGCCGGAACATCCGCTGCACCAATGAGAATCGTGCGTCCTACCGTGAAGCCAGATGAATTCGCCACCATAACCACGTTGGAAGTTGACCCAGCCACCGTCGCTGTCTTGATTAAATTGTTGGTGCCAAAGTTCCAGTTGGAATCGTAGCGCGCGAACGAAGTGACATTGCCGCTTTGCGTTGTCGGCTTATAAAACGTGAGCGTATAAGAGGCGGCGTCGTCGTCCGAAGCGCGCCCGATAACCGTCACTTTGAGTTGTCCGGTGCGATCACCCGAAGTCACGCGCTCGACTTTGGTCAAATAGGTCGGCGTGTTGTTGCCTGTAATCGAAGTGCTGCGCGGATCGGGAAATTTGACGAACTGCGGATTGGTTGTCATTGTGGAAGTTGGTGTGGGATAAGCTCCAACGACTTCGCTGGTTCCTTCAGGCTGATCCCAGCCCTGAGCGCGCTCAAAATCGGTGTAGTAATAAGTGTCGCCCGCAGAAGCTGGTTGGGACGCTTCCAGCTGAGGACGCCAATTTTCGCCTTCACGACTATTTGTCAATTGATCGTTGACGAACTGCAAACCAGAGTTGGCGGCCTGGCGCGCAGTGTTGACGCTGCTCGAACGTGCCGTCTGACCGAGGTTCAGCGCCACGACGGTGACAAACGTGGCGCCTAAAATCGCCGCGAAAATCATCAGCAAAACCGAAATCAATAACGCCTGACCGCGTCGTCGCCCATTGGCTGTCGACCTGTTGATGAAGCGCGTGCCGGTTCTTGTCGAAGGCGCCATGCGACGTTGCCGCGCTGTGTTTGCATACGGCGTTTTGAGTACTCGAAGACGGGAATTTGAAGCGACCGAAGTGGCGTGATTTGATAGGGAAATGTGTGTCATGGAAACCTCAATGTACAACGGGTGCGCCACCAAGAGATGGCAGTAACCCGACAGCGTGCCCGACAAACTTTGAAAAAAGACAGTCGTTGTATGGTGACGGTTAAGATTTTTACGGATTCAAACTACAAAGACTTAAATCAAAACTTAGTTTAAGTATGCCCTTTTTTCGTATTATTGAAACATGGCGCCGCCCAGAGCAACCAATAATCGCAACCATCAAGCCGCCTGATTGAAGTGGCACCGCACAGCGTTGAAGCAACCTGTTGCATCATTGCGCGTTCAGCAGGTTCGGTGTTGGCGTGCGTGATGTTTAACGGGTCGCATGGCATTTTCTGGCGCGTTGCATCCTTAATTCTGCAAAGTGAACGCGGCAAAGTGCGGTATCGAGTACTCGATAACAACGAACCTGGAGCGTAAGCGCGGGTCTTGTGTAAAGCTGTAGAAGACCCGTCGCTTACGCTCCAGGTTCGTTGTTATCAATCTGAATTTATCACCAATTATTTTGTTTCGAGGTTTTGCTATTCTTCTGGAATTGATCGAGTTTGTGCTGGGCGCGTTTTTAGTTGGCGTGGCGGCGTATGATGTTTTTCAATCGGTCGTTGTGCCACGCTGGACGGCGCGAACGTTGCGACTGGCGCCTTATCTGGGCGAATTTTTATGGCCGCAGTGGAAAAAGCGGAGTTTTCGCGTCGCGCCACAAAAACGCGAGGATTTTTTGGCGACCTACGCACCTTTGAGTGTGATGCTATCGTTGGGCATCTGGGTTATCGTCCTCATTTTGGGCTACGGTCTGATGTTGCACGCGCTGCGCGGCGGCATCAAACCGGTTCCGCACAGCCTGGGCGATGCCTTGTATCTGGCGGGAACGTCGCTTTTTACGGTCGGTTTCGGCGATATTGTGGGAACATCGGCCTTGCCGCGCATCGTGACTTTGATGGCGGGCGCGTCCGGTTTGGCGGTCGTCGCGTTGGTGATTTCGCTGACTTTCACATTGTATGATTCGTTCAAGCGACGCGAAGTGCTGATTTTGGCTTTGGACGCGCGAGCCGGTGCGCCGCCTTCGGGCGTGACGCTGCTGGAAACCTACGCCACTTTCAACATGATCGACGATTTGGATGCGCTTTTCGGGCAATGGGAATTGTGGGCGGCGGAAGTTTTGGAAAGCCATCTGGCGTATCCGATTCTGCCGTTCTTTCGCTCCAGTCACGATAACGAATCGTGGATCAGCGCGCTGGGCGCCGTGCTTGATGCCGCGACCTTGATGCTGACGACCGTGAAATGCGGCAAAGAGTACGCGATTCGCTCGCGCGGCCCGGCGCACATGATGTATGGATTGGGCTGCCATTTCGTGACTGATTTAAGTCACTATTTCAATATTCGCTTCGATTTGCCCGCCGATATGTCGCCCGAAGTCGCCTTTGAGAACGCGTTCGTCGAGCGCGGCGAATTTGAAGCGGCGCGCCGTCGCTTGCAAAAGGCGGGTTATGAGGTCTGCGCGGATGAACAATCGTGGCTCGATTTCGCGCGCCATCGCGCCATTTACGCGCGCTCGCTGAACGAACTGGCCAAACATTTCGCCACGCCGCCTTCGCAATGGATCGGCGACCGCTCGTCAATTACACACTTGCACAGAGAGACGAACAGAAATGATGAATGATGAATACGGAATGATGAATGCGCTTCAAATCGTTGCAGGGCGTAATCGAGTACTCGAAGTGCCAGCCTGATTTATCACTCCGCATTCATCATTCATCATTTCTGTTCAGGAGACGACCGCTTGCGCCATCAATTCTTGTTCGTGCGCGGCTTCTTCGTTGGTTTTGACGCCATTGAGGGAAAGGATGGTGCGATTTTCGCGGCCCGTATCGCGGTCGCGCGCCACGACGACGACGCGCCCGTTTTCGTCACAGCGAAACTCGACATCGATGCGCACGCGGCCTTTGGGACGTGGCGGGTTGACGCTCAAATTGAAAAATCCGACCGGCTCTTTATACGATTCCATTTCCGTGCTGTCACCTTCGTAGATGCGCACCTGCACGGCGTCCTGATCGTCCATGATCGTCGTAAAGCCCTGGCGTTCGCGGCGCACCGGAAGCGGCGACAGCGCGGGCACTATCGCTTCGATGCTGGTGCGACCTTTTCCAACTATCGCCACGCCAAGCGCGTGCGGAAGAGCGTGAACGATTTGCACATCGTGTGGCACGCCCGCGATTTTACCAGCGCAAATCAAAGCCGCCTGCAACGCCGCGCCTTTGGCCACGCACTCGTCCGGCTCATACAATAAAGGATCGCGTCCCGTCAGGCGAATCAGCATGGCGCGCACCATCGGCATCTGCGCGCTGCCACCGACGCATAACAGCTCTTCGATATCGTCCCACGCCAGGCCGGAGTTTTGGAGTACGGCTTCGAGTACTCGTTGCGTTTCTTCCAATAAAGGACGCGTCATTTCCTCGAAATCGTCGCGCGTCAAGTCGATGCGCAAGGGCGTAATTTTTTCCTGACCGTCGTCCCACTGCTTCACTTTGATGGTGACTGTCGTCAAAGGGCGCGACGAAAGCGTGCGCTTGGCGGCTTCGGCTTTCATGCGCAGTTCGGCTTCCAGCATTTCGTCCCACTCGACGCCTTGCAACTGCTCGTTGATGCGACCTTCCAAATGGTTCATCAAAACATCGTCGAAGTCTTTGCCACCCAACTGCGTGTTGCCGCCGACCGCCACCACATCGTAAACCTCGTCCGAAACCGCCAAAACTGTGACATCAAAGGTTCCGCCACCCAAATCATAAACCAGGATATTGCGCTTTCTGCCGCGCTTGCTCATGCCATAAGCGAGCGCTGCCGCCGTCGGCTCGTTGATGATGCGCAGCACGTTCAAGCCAGCCAGTTGTCCCGCTTCATAGGTCGCGTGGCGCTGCGCTTCGGTGAAATACGCCGGAACTGTGATGACCGCTGCGGTGACAGGCTCGCCCAAAAAGTCTTGCGCTTCTTGCACGGCTTTGCGCAAAATCAGCGAAGAAATGAACTCGGGCGTGTAGCTTTCGCCCAAAATATGGATGCGATGATCCTTGACGCCCATGAAGCGCTTGACGAACTGCACCACGCGATCAGGATCGGTGAGCGTGCTTTGAATCGCCACTTTGCCAACCACGTAATTTGGAGGATCGAAAAAAACGGCGGACGGCAACGTGGTTTGCCCGTCGCTATTTTTCAAGACGACTGGCTTGCCATATTCATCCACACACGCAACCGCCGTGTACGTTGTGCCCAAATCAATGCCGACAGCGACTCCGGCGATGGGTTCGTCCGATGCTCCGTCTTCCAACCTTGGGTCCTGGCTCAAAACAGTACCTCACACGCTTGTTTCTTGACGACATTTGTTTCTTGGCATTGACGAAGCGACTTGACATATCCATTCTGACTGTTTTTTGCGTTCAACACAAATCGGAAGAAAATGGACTGTGGCACATTTCTCAATGCTTCTCAGCGCCCTATCGAGTACTCGATATCGTGTTCGCATCGCACCTTCGCTTCATTCCAAATGCAAAGTAGAACAGCGAACGAGTAAACGTTCTCGTTCGCTGTTCTGAGTTGTGCTGTCGTTGTTGCACGACATTGGCCGATGAGTTTGGAATGGCAAGTGGGCGAAGAATTACTTGCCGCGTTTTCCGGCTTCGAGAACTTTTTTGCGCATACGAATCGATTGCGGTGTGGCTTCGACCAGTTCGTCGTCGTTGATCCAGTCGAGCGCCTGCTCCAGGCTCATCGCGCGCGGCGGAATGATTTTGGTCGCAATATCCGACGTGGAAGAGCGAATGTTGGTCAGGTGCTTTTCCTTGCAGATGTTGATGTTCATGTCGCTTTCGCGCGCGTTTTCGCCGACGATCATGCCTTCGTAAACGTGCGTCGTCGGCTCGACGAAAATCGTGCCGCGCTCCTGCAAATTGCCCATCGCATACGGCGTCGTCGGGCCGCCTCTATCCGCCACCAGTGCGCCATTTTGACGCTGCGAAATCGTGCCCATCCACGGCGCGTAACGCGAAAACAAGGTGTTAATCAAACCCATGCCTTTGGTTTCGGTCAGGAACTCATTACGAAAACCGATCAGGCCGCGGCTGGGAACCTGGAACTCAAGGCGCACGCGACCGCCGCCGTGATTGGTCATCTTGGTCATGGTGCCTTTGCGACGACCCAAAGCTTCGGTCACAACACCGATGAAAATGTCCGGCACGTCGATGAAGACTTGTTCGATTGGCTCCATCGTGACGCCGTCTTCTTCTTTGGTGATGACTTGCGGCTTGGAAATCTGCAACTCATAACCTTCGCGCCGCATCGTTTCGATGATGATGGCGAGCTGCAATTCGCCGCGTCCCGCGACCTTAAACACATCGGGATCTTCGGTTTGTTCGACGCGAATCGACACGTTGCCCAGAGTTTCTTTGGCCAAACGGTCACGCACATGGCGACTGGTGACGAACTTGCCTTCGCGTCCGGCGAACGGGCTGGTGTTGGGCGAAAAGTTCATCACAATCGTCGGTTCATCGACCACAATCGGCGGCAAGGCTTGCGGATTTTCGCCATCGGCAATCGTTTCGCCGATGTTGATGCCTTCGACGCCAGCCAAAGCCACAATATCGCCGGCTTTGGCGCTTTCAATCGGCTCGCGCTTCAAGCCTTCAAAACCGAACAACTGCGTTACGCGAAACGGCTGCGTTGTGCCGTCGAGTTTGCAAATCGCGGCGTCCTGGCCTTGCTTGATTTCGCCGTTGACGATGCGACCGATCGCCAAACGCCCGACGTAATCGTTGTAGTCGATGTTGGTGACGAGAACTTGCAAAGGCGCATCGACATTGGCGCGCGGCGGCGGAACCGTTTCTATAATCGTATCAAACAACGGCATCAAATCGGTCGATTCATCGGTCAGGCTGAGTTTGGCGATGCCGTCGCGCCCGACCGCATAAACAACCGGAAAGTCGAGTTGATCTTCCTGCGCGTCCAAGTCGATGAACAATCCGTAAACTTCATCGAGTACAGCATCGGGACGCGCGTCCTGGCGGTCAATTTTGTTGACGACGACAATCGGCGTCAGCTTGGCTTCGAGAGCTTTGCCCAACACGAAGCGCGTTTGCGGCAGCACGCCTTCGGCGGCGTCGACGAGGAGCAGAATGCCGTCGGCCATTTTGAGGACGCGTTCGACTTCGCCACCGAAATCGCTGTGGCCGGGCGTATCGATGATGTTGATCTTGATTTCGGTTCCGTCGGGGCGTTGCAGGCGAAGCGCGGCGTTTTTCGCCATGATGGTGATGCCGCGTTCGCGCTCCAAATCCATCGAGTCCATCACGCGGTCGCGCACTTCCTGATTGGCGCGAAAGGTGTGCGCCTGCGACAACATGGCGTCTACTAAGGTCGTTTTTCCGTGGTCGACGTGCGCGACAATGGCGAGATTGCGGATGTCTTCGCGCGTGGGTAAATTTTTGTTCTGATTCATAAGCCCTTGCAGTATAACAAGAGTGCGCGCTTCGTTCGTTTAAGAGAATATGGAATGCCAATCGAGTACTCGATACCGGTTTGAAATAGGAAGCCCATGAACCCGAACTTTCCATCACAACTTCCGCTGTCGCTTCCCGAGAACGATTCGTTTCTCCAAATTGATCTGGAAGCGTTTCCTCTCATTGAAGATTTTTCAGTTGTCCCAGTCGATCTCTTCTCTGAAAAGCCGCGAGATCGAAAAGGTTTTTTCTTTCACAGAGCCGAATTTTGCAGTGATGAATATGGCACCTTAGCATATTACGATTTTGGTCGGGCATTGCAACACTTAGGACACGAAGGCGTGCCTTGTGGAACTTTGGAGAAACCTTGGTTCCAATTTGAATTGGCCTGGCAAATCGAGATTGCTGAGGGAAACAGTTTTGTTTACGTTTGTCAGGGCGATAACAACAAAAGTTCAACGGAATACACAATCTGGTTTCGTGTGCCAAGTCAGGATTACTGGAATGCGTGGAGCGATTGGTTGGCCGAAGTCGAATCCTTGCAATGACGCAACTTCGAGTACTCGAAATCGTATATTGCCCGCCGTTGGGACGGTTTGTAGCCAGTTTTAGCGAAAAGCGAGGTTGCCGTTGGAAAGCAGCGCGTAGACCGAATCGGCGGCGAGAGGACGCGAGAACAAATAGCCTTGCAGCAAGTTGCAGTCGAGGGCTTGCAATTGTGCGAGTTGCGCTTCGGTTTCGACACCTTCGGCGACGACTTTGAGGTGCAGCGTGCGCGCCAGGGAAATGATGGCGCGCACGATTTCAATGGCTTCGCTTTGCGCGCCCAGATTGCTGATGAACGAACGGTCAATTTTCAGCGTATCGACTGGAAAGCGGCGCAGATACGACAGGCTGGAATAACCGGTTCCAAAGTCGTCAATCGCCAGGCGGACGCCCAATTCCTTCAAGTCGCGCAAGGTCGTAATGGTTTTTTCGGCTTCGTCCATGATCACGCTTTCGGTAATTTCGAGCGTGATGCGATTGGCCTCGATGCCGACGGTTTCGAGTACTCGATTTAACTGCGCGCCCAAATCGGGACGTCGGAATTCGCGCGCCGAAAGGTTCACGTTCATGTGCAGGCCAGCGCCGAAATCGCGCTCGTTTTTGGTGGCGACCGCAGGTGGCACAAAACCCTGCCAGGTGCGCATCTGGCGGCACGCTTCCTCGATTGTCCACTGGCCGATTTCTAAAATCAAACCAGTTTCCTCGGCGATGTTCAAAAACGCATCTGGCGACAACAATCCCAAACGCGGATGTTCCCAGCGCAAAAGCGCCTCGAAACCGGCCAGTATGCCCGAATCGGCGCGCACAATTGGCTGATAATGCAAGCGCAGTTCGTGGCGCTTGAGCGCCTGGCGCAAGTCGGTTTCCATGCGCAAGCGTTCCAGCGCGCGCGCGTTCATTTCGGGATCGAAAATTTGATATTGCGCGCGGCCTTTGCCCTTGGCGCGATACATGGCGACATCGGCGTCGCGCAAATGCGCATCGGCAGAAAACGCCGCGTCGCGCAAAGATCGAGTACTCGATTGATGGACTTGTCGCGCAGAAGCTGCGTCGTTGGAAGCCGCGTCGTTGGAAGCTGCGTCGTTGGAAGCTGCGTCCGCACTGGTTTTGGCAGCGACTTCGTTGTGAGCGCTTTCGTTGTGAGCGCCTTCGAGTTCACCATCGGCGTTTTCGCGCAGCGTGGTTTTGATGCCGATGCTGGTCGTCACGAAAATTTCGTGTCCGCTGAGTTGAAACGGCGTACGCAGTTCGTTGGCGATGCGTTCCGCGCAGAGAATGGCCTCGTATGTGTGATGAATGTCTTCGAGCAAAATTACGAATTCGTCACCGCCCAGGCGCGCGGCGATGTCAACAGTGCGCAGGCAAGAAGTCAGTCTTTTGGCGACGGATTTCAGCAATTGATCGCCGACTTCGTGCCCCAGGCTATCGTTGACCACTTTGAAGCGATCCAGGTCGAGAAACAAAATCGCGCTTTGCTGCGGTGCCTCGCTTCGTTCGGCGCGTTCGAGAACGTGCTGCAAGCGACTCATAAACAGCGTGCGGTTGGGGAGTCCGGTGAGCGCGTCGTGAAATGCCTGATATTGCAATTCCTGCTCGATTTCGGTTCGCTCGGTGATGTCTTCGAGAGCGCCCACGAGGGCGACGGTTTTTCCATCGCGCACGACCGGCGCTTCATTGACTTCGACCCACAGGCGGCGCCCGTCGCGCGCTTGCAATTCCATTGGATACGATTCCTGGCGTTCGCCGCTTTCTATAGCGCGCGCGGCGATTTCTTGGCCGACGCGGTTCAGCGGCTCGTCGGTCACGAATTCTGTCCATTGCAGCGGCGTTTGATACGATTCGCAGCCCAGAAAAGTGCGCGATTGCGGACTGACATAAGTGAGAATGCCTTCGGGCGTGCGCGAATAAAACAAGTTGGTCGAATGTTCCACGATGTCGCGCAGGCGATTTTCGCTGGTGCGCAAGGCGGCTTCAGCCAGTTTCAAATCGGTGATGTCAACGTCGGTGCCTTCGTAGCCAACAACTTCTTCGTTTTCGTTGCGCAACACGCGTGCATTGCGCGAAACCCAGATAATTTCACCATCGGCGCGGCGCACCGCGGTTTCAAAGCGCGCCACGTAACCGTCGCGCTGCATCAAGTACTGGAAAACGTCCCGATCCTTGGGATCGACGTAAACCTGTTCCGCAATGTCGGTGATTTTCGCTATCATTTCGGTGGGCGACGAATAGCCGTACAGCTTGGCCAGCATTGGGTTGGCCGTGACATAGCGACCTTCGGGCGTCGATTGAAAAATGCCTTCGATAGCGTTTTCAAAAATGCTGCGGTATTTCTTTTCGGCTTCTTCAAGAGCGGCTTCGGCGCGGTGCTGTTCGGTGACATCGGTTGCCACTCCAATGGCTCCAACAACGGCACCGTTAGCATTCAATTGTGGTGCATAACTGGTTTGGAAAACAAAACCTTTCACATGCACCTGAGCTTTGAAGCTTTCGCCCTGCAAAGCACGGCGCAAATGCGCCAACAATTCCGGCGCGTGATCGTAGCGCTCCCAAATGGAAAGACCAATCGCTTCACCAGGCCGGACGGCCAATACTTCGAGACCTTTGCCGTCGGTAAAAGTGAAAAGCCCGTTGCAATCAATCGCAAAAACGATGATGGGCGCATTGGAAAACACGGTTTTTCGTCGCTGCTCACTTTCACGCAGTTGCGCTTCCGATTGGCGTAACTCATTTTCCGCATCCTGACGTTCGAGCTCAAGCCCGGCGCGCGTCGTGAAAATCTCGAAAACCGCTTCCATCCGCTCGCTTATGGGCAGCGGTTTATCGTGCAAAATGCACAAGTGTCCGCAAAGGGAGCCGTCGCTGCGCATCAAAGGCGCGCCGTAGTAGCTGACTGCTGCCATTTTCTTAAGATTGACGGCGCGCGGAAACTGCTCTTGCACGCCCTGAGCGATATGAAGGGCGCACTGGTCGCGCGCGGCAGCACCGCACGGTGTGTCCTCACACGAGTACTCGAAGTTGGGACGCCGCGCGCCATCCGACCAGAACGCCAGCGTTTCAAACTTTCCCTCAGTAGCGGTTGGGGTTTCGTTTTCTCGTCCGTCGTCTTTGTAGTAGCGCGTCACCATTGCGTGCCGCACGTCGAGGGCTTCGCATAAATGCTGCACCAGAGCCTGGAAAAACGCTTGTCCCGTCACGCCCGCGGTGCCTGCCACGAGATTTTTGAGCGCGCGGTCGTTGTGGCGCTGCGCTGTTACATCGTGAACGAAATCCAGCCGCGCGCGCCGCCCATTGAAGGCGATGTCGCGCGCCGTAATGCTGACTTCCAGCGGCGTGCCGTTTTTGTGACTGTGACGCCACACGCCCGTCCAATGCGCCGCTTGTCCGCCCGGTGCCAGCGCCTTGAGTAGTGCGGGAATGTCTTCTGCAGGATGCAATTGCACAATCGTCATAGACGCGAATTCTTCGCGCGTGTAACCGTAGCGTGACAAAGCCGCGCGATTGACGACCAGAAAACGCAAGGTGTGGAAGTCGTAAACCCACATCGGTTGAGGATGCAAATCGAAGACATTGCTGCGAAAATCCTGTGCGTTGCTAAAAACGCTCGAAGCCTGCGAAAACGGAGTGCGACCCTCGTTGTCGCGTGGAAAAACGGTGGTCTGATTTCCGGCATACTCAGCGGCTCCGCTGGCAAAGGCCACGCCCGCTGCGAAAGCTGCGCCTTCGGCAAACGCAATTCCAGCTGCAAAAGCCGCGTCGCCGATCATCTGCCTTTCGCTCCAGCCTTCGCCCAACTCGCCACTGAGTTCTCCCCCAAACGCACTACCGAATTCGAGTACTCGATTGTCGCTGGAAGCATCGCTGGACGCATCGCTGGACGAAGTAATCAGAGAAGTAAATGCTTGATTAGTAAAGGAGAAGTCTGGGGCGCTTTGGTCTTCAAAAGCGCTGCTTTGAAAAGCCACGCTGTCGCCGGACGCGTTGACCTCTGGAACCGTCGTTTGGTTGGCGGCAAGGTTGAGAGAACGTTCGGCCAGCGCCGGATGGTTTCTGCCGTTTTCTGCAGGTGCGACAGGCGCTGCAACTTCAGGCGCTGCAACTTCAGTCGCTGCAACTTCAGGTATCGCTGCAGAATCGGCAGGGGAATTATCTGGGCGCGAAGATTCACCTTGCGGCGTCGCAATTCCGGTGGGCGATGAAGGCGTCGTTTTTTCGATTCGACTCATAAAAAACCTCACTCGCTGCACGACTGCAAGACGCAACCACGAAACGGCTGCCATCACGAAGATAACTGCTAAAAGGCCAAGACACTAAAAGTGCTGCAAAACGCCGTTACTCGTGTTATTACAGGAGTTGTTACAGAAGTAAACGCCGCCAGGAAAAAGCAACCAAACTGCTCATTGTGTCGAGCTACAAGTCGTCTCATCAATGAATTACTACACCAAATGACCAATTTGTCATGATGCGTGTGTGCAGAGAAGAACGATTAAACTCGCAGTTTGTCATTCCGTGCGGCGTGGAGTACTCGCTTGAGTTCCCGTTCAACGTTGGGAATCCTTCACTCTGTCCAGAAGGCACCCGACAATATAACAGATGCCACAAATTACAATTTTTCTGCACTCTCGCAATACTCTCGCAACGCGACACGACGAGCGCAAGTCTATGTCAAGTTGGGACGCTTTGCACTTGGATTGCGCTACTTATGTCACCATCCAATAACGTTTCAAGTAACGATGCGAAGTGTCTTTTTAATCTGCTTTCGCAATGCGCTTTCGCGGCCATTTTTCAAGGTATGCAAAGGCACTGCTATAATTTTCTTACATGACTTTTTCCGCTCCGTCCTTCAATACGTCGTCTTCTAACGCCCACGATCTCCCCTCTTTTTTATCGCTTCTCGAACGCCAAAATCAATTGAAGCGAATCTCGCATCCGGTTTCGGCGCATCTGGAAATCACCGAAATCGCCGACCGCGTTATCAAGCAAGCGGGACCAGCGCTGTTGTTCAATCGAGTACTCGAAACGCCCGATGTTCCCGTCGCCATAGGGCTTTACGGCTCGCACGAGCGCATGGCCTTGGCGCTGCACGACACGCCGCAAAACATCGCCGCGCGCATCGACGGACTAATCAAAACACAGCCGCCCGAAAGCTGGATGGGGAAAATCCAGACCGGCCTGAAATTGTTGCCGACGGTGCGCAGCTTGAACACCAAAAGCGTCAAAGACGGGCCATGCAAAGAAGTCATTTTCAAAGGCGACGACATCGACCTGACTCAACTACCGGTTTTGACGTGCTGGCCGCAGGACGGCGGGCCGTTCATCACGCTGCCGATGGTGTTTACGCACAATCCCAATACGGGACGGCGCAACGTCGGAATGTATCGCGTGCAGATTTACGACAAAAGCACGACGGGAATGCACTGGCAAATTCACAAAGTCGGCGCGCAGCATTCGCGCGAAGCACAGGAAAAAGGTCAACGCATCGAAGCGGCCATTTGTCTGGGTGGCGATCCGTGTTTGCCGTTTTGCGCGATTGCGCCACTTCCCGAAGAAATCGACGAAATGATGTTCGCCGGTTTTCTGCGCGGCAAACCTGTCGAAACTGTGCGCTGCGAAACGATTGATGTTCACGTTCCCGCCGATTGCGAATACGTCATCGAAGGCACGATCGACCCGAACGAAAGTCGCCCCGAAGGGCCTTTTGGCGATCATACCGGCTATTACACGCCGGTTGAAAATTATCCGGTTTTTCATGTGACGTGCATCACGCGCCGCAAAAAACCGATTTATCCGGCCACGATTGTCGGCATTCCGCCGATGGAAGACGCGTATTTAGGCGGCGCTGTCGGCACGATTTTCATGCCTTTGATTAAGACGCAAGTGCCGGAACTGGTCGATATGAACTTGCCGGTCGAAGCGTGTTTCCATAATCTGGCGATTGTCAGCATCAAGAAGCGCTATCCCAATCACGCTTACAAGGTGATGCACGCGTTGTGGGGCTTGGGACAGTTGATGTTCAGCAAAGTCATCATCGTGGTGGACGACGACGTGGATGTGCATAACATGAGCGAAGTCATCTGGCGCGTGACCAACAACATCGACCCGATGCGCGATGTGCAAATCGTCAAAGGTCCCGTCGATTCTTTGAATCACGCTGCGCCGCAAGCCGGTTTTGGCTCGAAAATGGGACTGGACGCAACGCGCAAATGGTCGAGTGAAGGTCACACCCGCGAATGGCCGGATGTCGTGAAAATGAACCGCGAAACCGCCGCTAAAGTGGACGCGATGTGGAGCCAATTAGGTTTGGGCGACCTGGTGCCCAGCCCCAGCGTGGACGGCCACATCGTCGCGCTACAACCGAAGTAACGCAACCGTACGGGCGAGGCATACCTCGCCCGTACTTCTTGTCCAATCGAGTACTCGATATTATAGAAAGGTGTCTTTCCGAGCGCGAAAGGATGAATCACGCCGTCGCCCTTAATTCAAGTCACTTTGTCTTCACTTTCCGGTTCCTCATCAAAACCATCCAATAACGCCTTGTCGCCCGCGAACGCCAAAGTGCAGTTGGCAAATCGCGCAGAGCGAGACTTTGAGGCTGAGTGCGGCGATGATAATCGTTGCTATGCTGTCATCGTGCCGCCGTTTTTCGCGCTCGAGAAGTGAGACAAACGTTCTTGCATCAGGTAAAAGCTAAACTGCGCCGGACGCACAAATTGTTTGCACAAGGAAATTAGCGCGATGTCAGAACACGCCGAACATTGTCATGCTGGAGGCTCTCACGCCGGTCATGTTCATGGCCCGACCAGCGGGCGCACGATGTGGCTTTCACTGGCCGTTACGTTGCTGTTCGTTATAGGCGAAGCGACCGCCGGAATGATTTCCCATTCGTTAGCGTTGCTCTCAGATGCTGGCCACAACTTGAGCGATGCGCTGGCGCTGGGTTTGGCGGCTTATGCGATTTGGGTGGCACGCAAGCCCGCCGATTCAGCGCGGACTTTTGGCTACCATCGTGTTGCCATTTTGACGGCGCTTTTCAACTCGGTCAGCCTGGTTGTGTTGGCGATCTGGATTGGAGTGGAAGCTTTCCAGCACTTTCTGCATCCCGAACCTGTCGGCAGTTCGCTGATGATCTGGGTGGCTCTGGTTGCGGTCTTGATGAACACGGTCATTGCTGCGGCGCTGTCGGGTGATGCCAAAAACAGCATCAACAGCCGCGCCGCCTTCATCCACATGGCGGGCGACGCCCTTTCCTCGGTCGCAGTCGTGATTGCGGGTGTCGTGATTCATTACACGCACTGGGTTTATGCCGATCCGTTGGTTTCGGCGCTAATTGCGGCCTTTATCTTGTATTCAGCGTGGGGCATCGTCGGCGATGCGGCCAACATTTTGATGGAGAACACTCCTAAAAGTGTTGATGTGGACAAACTCGTAGCGGGGATGAAAGCGGTCGCGCCGGTTTGCGATGTTCACGATCTCCATATCTGGACGGTCGGTGATGGCCTGAACTTTTTGTCGTGTCATGTGGCGCTGCCTTCCGATACAACATTGGAGCAATGCGCGGCTGTAGTTGGCACGCTCAACAAAAAACTGCATGACGAGTACTCGATTGGTCATTCCACCATTCAAACCGAAGTCGAGGGCATTTGCCCGACACATGGAGAAGCCGAACTTTATTGCGCGATGGAAAGCCATCAACATGACGCGGGCGAAAGTCATGGTCACGACCACAGCGCACATAAACACCTTGTCCCTGAGGCTCATAAATAACCCGATTTGCCACCAAGCCCGGTGAGTGAACTCGCGGCTCAACCGCCTGCGGCGGCGGCAGCAGCGGCAGCGGCGGCCTACGCCGACGCAACATCGAAAGCACCTGTCCAAAGCGCGCCCGAGCCGCGAGTTCACTTGCAGGGCATGGTCGCAACTTGGGTTAAGTAAGCACTGAAGCACTTTTCTATCAGAGTTGTTGCTTCTGAAAGGATTAATGATCCGCAACATGGCACACACATCAATCGTTGGGATCGTCCGTTAGTTCGCCTCGAATGATAAGTGCCATATCAAAAACGAACAACGCAATGACAACATCGCCAACCGTCGAGGCGAGCCATCCCACAGGCAACATTTGGTCAACGCCCCACAAGACAAAAGCCACCGCCGCAATCAGTCGCTTGATGAACTGAATCGGATGCACCCCGAATCCTGGATGAAGAGAAAGCCACGATAAACCGATCAAAATCAGAGGAACGCCGGATGCTACGGCATGAAAACGATGGCTCGTAAAGTGGGCGAAGCCATCTAAAAACAAAAGAATTGCGCCAGACACCAAAGCGGCCACAGCCAAAACGATTGTCAAACGCGAAAAAAGCTGTTGAGGGGTTTCTTTCATTTGCAGCAAATCGAGACCTGTTTCAATGGAACCATCGCGTCGTGTAGGGGCTTGGCATGCCAAGCCTTTGTCGCTAAGCCTGCACTCTGCACTTCGGGCTTGGCCCATCAAGCCCCTACACTTTCTCATTAGACTCCTTTCATAATTCCTAATTGCTTGTTTTGGCTATTTTTGCGACTTATGAAAGAGGTCTGTTCTGACAACTGCTCTGAACTATGCTTTAAGAAATGGCTTAACAGCAACCGGACGGGCCGCATCCGCAGCTATTGGCGGGTGCCATTGTCAGCGACATCGCGCCCGCTTTTGGTGAGGGCGTAATGCACAACTCGGGAGCGAGGCAAGCCGTATGTTTGGTCGTCAATTGCAAGGTCACGAACTCGTCCGATACTGTGGCTTCGGCGACCGGATATTGCGAAATCGCGCTGCTTTCGTACTCAATTTCCAACTCCAACTCTTCGGACGGTAGGAAGCCAGCCGCACGACCCAAAACATCAGCCATTTTGCCCGCCGCAATGCGATGGTCTTCGTCCGGGCCGACCCACGCCTGTAATTGGCATGTTTTGGTTTCGCGCATCGTGCCGCCGCAGTCGATGAAGGTTTTTTGCACATAAGCGACTTCGGTGATGTGAAACGAAATCGGGACGGCGTTCTGATCGGGCAGTACCAGGCGAAAGCCTTTGTCGCGGTTGTTTTGTAAAAGCGTCTTGAACTGGGAAAGTGTCATAAGGTAGATGAAAGGGCCGGTTCCGCTTCAGATTGTCGCACCAAATGCAACGTCGGAACGGCTAACAAAGCGCCCGCAATCGGGCCAAGAATATAAACCCACAAACTGGCGAAGTGCATTGAAATAAGCGCGGGCGCAATCGAGCGCGCCGGATTCATCGAAGCACCACAAATCGGCCCGGCAAACATCGCTTCCAGCCCGATGACTGCACCAACTACGATACCTGCCGTGATGCCTTTTTCTTTGGCGCCCGTCGAAACGTTAAGAATCACCAGCATCAAAAACCACGTCAGCAAGATTTCGAGAATGAGCGACTGCAAAGCCGCGTTGCGCGGAATCGTTGCGCCCAATGTGTGATTCGCTGGAAAGAGTACTCGAAGCACCAGCGAAGCGACCACGCCGCCCGCAAGCTGTGCCGCGATGTAAGGCAGAATACAACGCGCCTCAAATCGTTTCGCTGCCGCAAAAGCCAACGTCACAGCGGGGTTGAAGTGCGCGCCGGAAATGTCGCCAAAGGTATAAATCAGCGCCATCACGACCAGGCCAAAAGTCAGCGCTACGCCCGGATGCGTCACCGTGCCGCCAGTCACATCGTTAATGACAATCGCGCCCGTGCCACACCACACCAGGGCGAACGTCCCGAAGAACTCCGACCATAACTTAGCGCGCATGAGCCAGATCCAGTTTCTCGTCGCTCACATTCTCGTTCAGCGACGTTGAAAACGACTGCGCCCAAAACTCCTTGAATTGTTGCATCGCGTCGGGGTTGAGACAGTAGCAAATGCGCGAACCGTCCACTTCGCCCACAATCCAACCGGCTTCCTTTAAGGTCTTGAGATGCTGCGAAACCGTACTTTGTGCCAGTGGTATGACGTTCACGATCTCGCCACAAATGCACGCGCCATGCTGATGCAGAAAGCGCACAATTGCCAGCCGCGCCGGATTGCCCAACGCCGCCGCCAATCGCGCGAACTCCACATCATCGGGGCGCAAAGCCGATTCTACAGCTTCTTCGGAACAACATATTTGTTTTCTCATCGGTTATCGTAAATATACGATAAGAGAAGACAAGAGCGCAAGTCCTTTGATGATGTTTTTGAAGCACGCAAATTGGTTTTCTCGAAGTGCTTATCGCAAAATATCGATTAATTGTATAGATGAAAAGTCGCTTCAGCCAAAACTACAGCTTGTCAACTCTGCAAATTGTGCTTTGTTGTCAAGTGATTGTGCTCCTTTGACATAGGTCGCATGACATAGGTCACGATATACTGAGTTTTGTGCATCGTTCGTGACAACAAGGTGCCTTTTCGAGGAGAAAGATATGAAGAAATTTGTTGCTTCCACCATTTGCGGTTTGAGTTTGGGCAGTTTGAGTTTGGGCGCGTTGGCATTGGGAGTTTCCGCCAAGCCCGCCATGAAGCCGATGGCCGCCAAAACTGCCAGCGTGATGTGCCCGGCTTGCCAGAAGATGGGTATGCCGATGCCGATGACCTCGAAGAAGACCAAGGTCAACACGCGCGCCGTCAAAGTCAATGGCAAAACGATGTACTGTTGCGCCATGTGCAAGATGACCACGATGACCACCAAGAAGACGGCCAAGACAACCATGAAAAAGATGTAAAGCCGCGATGATCGAGTACTCGAAAGTCGTTTTTCATTAGGTGTTTGAACCAAAAGGGTGTAGAGAAATTATCTCTGCGCCCTTTTGGTTTGTCTTCGTTGCTTCAATGCTGGCCTACAGCTCGTGAGAGTTGGTCGCGGGCAACGGCCAAATCGAAGGCGGCTTGCGCCCGATTGACGCGTGCGCGTGTGAGAGCAGCCAGAGCATCCAGAACCTCGGCGTTGGTGGCGCGCCCGTCTTCATAACGCAAAGTGGCGACGCGGCTGCTTTCCTCGGCGCTTGCGACGGCGGCTTGTGCTGTTTGGATATTCTGCGCGGCAGCGCCCTGCGTGACCAGCGCCGTTTGTACATCGCGCTCGACCTGAAATTGAATGCGGTCGTAATCCGCCTGGGCGCGTTGTTGTTGAGCGCGAGCTTCCGCAGTTTGAGCACGTTTCAAACCGCCATCGTAAAGTGGCACGCCCAGCACAATTCCCGCCGCTGCGCCACTTGAATTTGTGCTGCGCGACCGATTCAAGTCGGCCATCGCCATCAGCGCTATTTGCGGTTTGAATGCACTACGCGCCACATTGATACCTTCTGCGCTGCCTTCCAAACGCTGTCGAGCAGCCTGCAAATCAGGACGTTGCGTACGCGCCGTTTCCAAAAGCATGGCTAAGGGAAGTGCATCGTTCGATATTGCGGCTGTCGTTGAACTTGTCGGCTGTGGAAACGGCTGTGGAAACGGCGCAGCGGAAGGAAAAGGCACCACGTTTTTTATCGACTTGGCTTCGAGCGAAGTGGCTTCGAGCGAAGTGGCTTCGAGCGAAGTGGCTTCGAGCGAATCGGCAAGTGTGATTTGCGAGAGTGGCGAAACGCCCAGCGTCGTTTTGAGCATAATCTGCGCGATGGCGATGTCGCGGTCGGCGTTGGTTACGCTTTGTGCGGCATCGGCTTCTTCGGCTTCATCACGCAACACATACAATGCGGGAATGCGTCCGACATCGGCGCTTGCGCGGTCGATGCGTGTGCGTTCGACTGTCGCGTTGTGGCGCTCTTCCGCCACAGTTTTGAGCGCCTGGCTCAGCAAAACCTGACGATAGGCGGTTTTGGTTTCAAGTGCGAGATCGAGTTGCGCCGATTGCGCATCGCTCTGGCTGGCGGAGGCCGCGGCCTGGCCTTGTCGCAACAACGCGCGCAGCCGTCCGCCGGTCGAAAGCGGCCACATCAGCATCAGGTTTTGGTCGGCAAATGCGCCGCTTGGGACTGCAAATAAGTTTTGCGGCATGACCGGTGCAGGCGTTGAAAAGATGCTCGATTCGTTTCCCGTCGTCAGAAAGGTTGTGGCGGAAACTGTCGGTTTTTCAGCCGCGCGGATGGCCGCGATTTGCGCTTGTTCCACCAAAATGTCGGCCTGCGCGCCGCGCACGACCGGACTATATTTCAGCGCGATTTGCACCGCTTCTTCGGTCGTCAGACTTTGGTTGAGAATGGGATAAGTGCCTGTTTCCTGCGCAGAGGACGTGTTGGAAATTGAATTGATTGTTTGCGCCGAACTTTGCCGTGTCGGGAGCAAGCCGCCAAGTATGAGGAACAGTGCAAATGGTGCGTAATGTGTGACATCGAGTACTCGATGCGTGCGGAAACGAAGGGGTTTCATGGGCTGATTGTCCTTTGAAGTTGTTGGCGTTGCGCCTCGTTGAGCAGAGATAAAGCGCGCCCTAAAACTAATTGCCGTTGTGCTGATAGCTGCACGGATACGGCGCTATAATCGGCGGAATGCGCTTGCATGTCGGCGATCGTTACACCGCCTCGTGTTTGCGCTCCCTGCATCCAGCTTTGAAAAGCGCGGGCTTTTTCTTCTGCGACTTGCTGTAACGGTGCATTTTCGCGGTTGAATTGTCCTTGCAAGCGTTGCAGCGAAGCGACTTGAAAGGGCGATAAATGCAGTTCTTGGCGCTGCTTTAGAATCGTTTCAAGCGAAAGCAAAGCGCGCGGTTTGGTGACGCCGTGCCTGGCGACCATCGCACGTTGTTCATCCAGTGCGTGACGTGCTGCGTTGTCGCGCGACCATTGCGGCCATTGCACATACGCGATCACAATCGCGGCGCACAGCGCCAGCAACATCGCCGGGCCAAGACGAAAACGCGGGCGCCTGGCTGTTGAAGTTCTTACGGAATTGTTGGGCGTTGAAGCCGACTTTCGAGTACTCAAGGGCGCGCCTCCACAGTCGCAATCGAGGTGGACGCTTGGCCGTTCGTTGCAGTGTTCGCCATGCCGTTCAATGGTTCGAGAGCCGCATTGTGAATCGCCGCTAATTCGGTTTCGTTGTCTTCGCGGGTTGGCCAAACCCAATCGCGGCGCAGGAACGTTTTGTTGAGCCATCGAATGAAATCGTCCACATAAGTGTGCATGATGGGAATATCGAGCAGGCTCAACACGGTGCCGACGAACAAGCCGCCCAAAATGGTGGTGCCCAGCGGTTGATAAGCGTCAAGTCCGGTTTTGGGCGCAAAGGCGACTGGAATCATCACCAGAATTGTAATCAGACTGGTCATTAGAATCGGGCGCAAGCGTTGTGGACAGGCCGTGATAATCGCTTCGTCGCGCGGCACGCCGCGATCTCGATAGCGCGAAATCATGTCGATCATCAAAATCGCGGTCGTGATGTCCATGCCAGTCAAAACGATGATCGCCATGATGGAAACTGTCGAAAAACTCTGATGCGCCAGCCACAGCGCAGTAAAAACGCCCGCCAGTTCCAGCGGCAAGCTCGCCACCATTTGCAAAGGCTGCAAAAAGCCGCGAAACTGCGCGACCAGAACCAGATACATGAAAATCAGCGCGAGCAGCAAGCCCGTCAGCAAGCGGCGGAACGAATCCATCATCTGCGTCATGTCGCCGCGCATTTCCATGCCGTAACCAGGCGGAAAGTTCAGCTTCGCCATTGCTTTCATCATCAAGTCCATGCCGACATCCATCGAAGGCAAATGGCCTTGTCGATAATAACCCGCGATGCCGATCACGCGCCGCAAATTGTCGTGCTCGATCAGCGAAGGCGCATAGCGAAATTGCACATCCGCGATGCTTTTAAGCGGCACCTGGCGCCCATCGGCTGCTGTAATGTAGATGTTGTCGAGATCGTTCGCATTGCGTCGCTGGTCGGGTTCATAGCGCACCGAAATGGTGTCTTGTCGCAGGTTGGGAAGACGGAAGAACTCGTTGGTCAGACCGCCTCGTAAGGCGTAATACGCTTGTTGCGAAATCGCGTCCGGCGAAAGCCCCAGTTCCTGGGCGCGAAGCGGATCGACTTTGATCACGTAGTTCGGCAAACCCATCGTCCATGTCAGCGATGGTTGGAAAAAGTTGGCGCGTAACGTCGGGTCGGTGCGCGCGAGTTGCAAGGTTTGCTTGCCCAGCGAATCGAGTACTCGAAGGTCGGGGCCGTACATCAAAACGTGAATCGGCGCGGCGGCGGTCGCCATCACGTCGCTGCCCATTTCCTTAATTTGCAAGCGGCGAATGCCTGGAATTGTCGCCATCGCCTCGCTTTGAATGGCGTCCATCACTTGCCAGATAGTTTTGCGGCGCGTGCCTTTATCGGAAAAAGTCAGCATCATCGACGCCGCGAACGGGCTGGGCATCGAGTAACCAGTGAAATACGGATTCCAACTTTCCTGCATCGTTTCCTGCCCAACTTCGACCGAAGCGCGTTCCAGTTCGGGATGCTTTAGCATGATGCGTTCGAGCTGATGCGCCGCGCGTTCAGTCGCGGCGAACGAGGTTCCGGGCTGCATTTCCAGAAAGCCGTTCGCTTGTCCGACATCGGCCAGCGGCATCATTTCGCTACCGATGAAATAGTAGAACGTAAAACCGACCATGACCGTAGCCAGAACGCGGCAAAAGTTCACGAAGCGATGTTGCAACATCCACGCAATGAGCCGCCCGTAAGCGGCTTCCAAGCGCGCCAAGCCACGCTGAAACGGATCGACGACGCGATACAGGTACTTCAAAAATGGATGATGACGATCCGCTTCGCGCGCGCTTTCGGGGCGCAGCCAATTGGCACACAGCAACGCTGTGAGGGTAAAGGAAACCAGCATCGAAGCGAGTAGCGCGAAGATGATCGGCCACACCAGTTCGACGAACATCAGTTGCGTGATGCCGCCGCAAAAGAGCAGCGGAGCCAGCGCTAAAACCAACATCAATGTCGAAGCGAGAACCGCCAATCGCACCTCGGCGATGCCGTCAATGGTCGCGGTTTTGGCGTCTTTGCCCATTTGCAAATGCCGCTCGACCGAGTGAATGTCGATGATGGTATCGTCCACCAGGCGACCAATCGACAGCAGCAAACCGATGAGCGTGCCGGAATTGAAGGTCAGGCCGAAAGGCACCATGCACAAAATCGCCAAAGCCAGAGAAACCGGAATGGTGATCATCGAAATCAGGGTGCCGCGCCATTCGCCCAGAAACAAGAGAACCGCCAGCCCGCACATCAAAATGGCGACGCCCAGTTCGTGCCACACGTTATCGAACAAAATATCGGTGAACTTTTTGTTGTCGTAAGCGACCTGAAAATGCACGCCCGCGTTGTCGCGCTCGATGTCGCGCACGACTTTCATCACTGCGGGAACCACAAACGCCGAACTCGCGCCCGGATTTTGAATGACCGAAACCTCAATCGCGTTTTGCGTAGATCCCGGCGTTCCCACTGCGTGATCCAGAAAATGATAGGCGCTGCGGCGCTCCCAGTAGCCATCAACGACGCGCGCCACATCGCGTACCGAGATCAAACGTGGACGCTGATAATTGACTGTGTTCTGCGAACTTGTCGCAGTCGCCACCGGCAAACTGTCGGACGACGCGCCGCCCATTCCGCCGCCGCTGCTCACACTTCGAGTACTCGATAGAGCGCCCGCCATGTTGAGCGACGCAATCGGATAATTCAAAATGTCTTGCGCATTCGCGGCGTGCGTGTCGATGCGGACGGTCGCTTCCCGGTTGTCGCTGGTGATGTTTCCCGCCGGACGACTCACGTTGTTGCGGTCAATGGCATTTTTTACGTCTAAAATGGAAAGTCCGTAAGCCGCCAGTTTGTTGCGATCGACAACGACTTGAAGCTGCCGCCGATAGCCGCCAAACGGCACGACAGAATAAACATCGGGCACGGTTTTGAGACGGTTTTGAACTTCGTTGTCGGCGAATTGGCGCAGTTTGGCGGGCGTCCAGCCTTGCGCGGCGTCGCCGGAAAGCGCCAGCGACAAAATCGGCAAATTGAGCGCGTCAATCGGCACGACCCATGACGGCTTGAGGTTGGCGCCGGTCGCGGGAAGGTTCGCCTGCGCCACGTTGAGCAGCACCTGTACATCGAAAATCGCCTTCTTCATGTCGCTGCCGTAAGGAAACTCCAGCGCGACCATTGAAAAACCGTCCTGCGAAGTCGAGCGAATGGTGCGCACGCCCATCACGTTGACCATTTGTTCTTCTATCGGCTTGGAAACCTGCGATTCCATTTCTTCCGCCGACAAACCTGGCATCATCGTCACGACGCCGACAACCGGGCTGGGCACATAAGGCGCGAAACGGCGCGGTATCACGAAATTGATAGCGATGACCGCCAGCGCGACCGCCGCCACATAAAACGCGATAACCGTATAAGGGTGCTCGATGCTCCATTTGTGAATCAGGTGCAACGGATTGATGCCGCGCGAATCGTGGCGCGAAGGCGGCGAATTTCTCATGGCTTCACCGCGCTTGCTGTGGCACCGCCATCATTCACAATGACTTTGCCGTGCAACATTCCCATCCCGCATTGAAACAAAATTGCGCCTGTTTTCTGCGGCGTCAAATTGATGACGACTGGCTGATTGAGCGGCAATTTCTGGTCGATTTTCAAAGCCGGAAAAAGAACTTCCGTGCCACACGTCGTGGAACTGGTGCGCAAAAATGTGATCTGCGCGGGCACGCCTTTCTTCAGCGAAAGCGTTGGCGGCTGATAGCCGGTATCTGAAACCACAATGCGCGCGGTTTGAACCTTCGGATTTTGAACCTTTGCGGGTTGGGCGTTCAGGTTTTGTAATGTTGTGGGCGCCGTCGAAGTTCGAGTACTCGAACTCGTGTTAGCGGTCTTCGTGCTCGCCGTTTGATCTGTCGCATCGCCGGAGTTTTGCGACGCGCTGTCAGAGATCGGATTTACAGCATCACCATTTTTGAGGTTTTCAAAGCCTTGCGTGATAACATGCGTGTCATCGCTCAGGCCGCCGACAACCTGGGTCGAATTGCCATCGGTGCCACCAATTTGAACCGAAATCAGGCGTGCGCGCCACTGGCCGCCGGTCGAGAGCGGCGTTAGTTTCATGCCGCAGATCGGGCAGTCGCCGGGCTTTTCCTCGCGGATTTGTGGGTGCATCGTGCAGGTGTAAATCGGTTTGGCGGCTTGCGCGGGCTGCATCGTCCAAAGCGTCGCGTTCTGGCTTGTCGGTATCACGTCGGAAGATGATGATTGCTGCATCACAATCGCATCGTTGGGCACCTCGAAGGCGCCCGAACTTTGTGAAGTGGCGATATCCATCGTGATGGCTTCACCGGGCTTGAAACGATTGTCGGCGTTGGGCGCGACCGCTTCGACAATTCCCGTTCGGCTGGCGGCGTCGCTGGTCGGAAAGACGGCGCTGACACGCGTATCGAGTACTCGATTGCCATCCAGAGAGCGCACTTTCACATTCTGTCCCAATTGAATATGCGCCAGATCGGAGGCCGCGATATTGGCTTGAAAACGCACTTTGGAGACCTGCGCGATTTTCAAAATCACCGCGCCGGAATTGACCAGAACACCCGGCGCCACCAATCGCTGCGTGACAATGCCATCGTCTGTCGCGCGAATTTCGGTGTAGCCACGCACAATCGAGGCTTCGCTGAGCGCGGCTCCCGCCTGCTGCGCGGCGATTTGCGCTTGCGTCGTTCCCATCTGCGCTTTGGAAAGAGCCGCGTCGGAACCTTGCGCCATCGCGTCCGCCGTATTTACTCCAGCGCGCGCCTGATCGACTTTGGCGCTCGCAGAACGCACATTTTGACCGCTTTGATTGAGTTGTTCCTGCGCAACTCCGACCGCAGCCTGGCTTTGCGCGACGTGTGACTGAGCGCGCTCTACCTCCGCCGCCATTTGCGCAACTTTGGCGGAAGCGGACTGTATGTTCGCATCGCTGCGCGCCAAGTTGTCCTGCGCGACACGAATGCGCGCCTGGGCACCGCGAACGCGCGCCTGGGCTTGTCGCACTTGCGCCGCTTGCGCTGCGATGTCGCTGCGCGCGGCATCTACGGCGGCCAGCATTTGATTGAGTTTGGCCTGAGCGTTGCGTGCGGCGGCCTGATCTTGTTGAAATTCTTCTTTTGAAACGGCGCCTTGCTTCAACAATGCCTGCGAACGCGCGAGCTTGGCGCTTTGGAAATCGGCGTCGGCGCGCGCGGCTTCGACATTGGAGGCGGCTTGCGGCAGCTTGGCGCCGACACTTTGCGACTGGGCTTGCACGTTTTGGACTTCGCCACGCGCGTCATCCAGAGCCGAACGCGCGTCATCAAGTTCACCTTCGCGCATTTTACGGTCGCGCTGCGCCGCCATCACATCGGCACGCGCGCCGACCACGCCACGTTGTGCGCTGTCGAGCGCGGCCAGTGCATCGAGTACGCCGGAGCGCGCCGAAGAAACGCTAAGCGCCGCCTGTCGCACAGCATCGCGCGAACCGGCAAGCGCGGCCAAGGTGTCTTGAACTCCGCCGCTGGCGCGCTGAATTTCGGCTTGCGACTGCAAGCGATTCGCCTGCGCCTGTTGAATCTCGGTCGCAGCGATGGCACGTTGTTCTCGTGCAGCAGCGGCAGCCAAACGCGCCTGTTCTTCCTTCGCGCCTAACTCCGCGCTATCCAGGCGCACCAAAAGCTGCCCGCGATGCACGCGGTCGCCCGTATAAACCGGCAAATCGAGTACTCGGCCTGTCACGCGCGCTGCAACTTCCTGATCGTTGAACGGCACGACCGAACCGCTCAACGTCAATCGTGCGCTGAAGTTGCCTCGCCGAACTGTGACAAACGAAACCGGCACCGTGCCGACCGGCGGTTTCATCACGCTCATGTCCATCGCTTGCGCTTCGATGACGCTCATCGAACCCGCGCGCCGAAAATGACCGACAACATAACGCGCTACCAGAAAGATGCCGACCAGAAGCGCAAGCGCGCCCAAAGTGCTGCGATTGACGGCGCGACGCGGCGTTTTTTCGTTTGCCGCCAACTCCGACGCTACCAACTCCGATTTTGTGGGCGGAGTGCCCGAAGAAAAACTCATTGCTGTTCCTTCACGCTTTTTGTGAATCAAGCACTCGTTTCCAAGCTTTTTACAGCCAGAACGATGCTAACCCATTGACTTTCCCGACTGGCGAAACGTCAATTTGCCGCGATCTCACCAAATGGAGACGCGACAAATCGTTGCCGTCAAAGGAGTGAGGGCAACGAAACTTAAAGCGTGGGAGGAGCGCGTCCAGCTAAAGCCGCCGGACGTTGAAGGGAAGAAGACTTCGGGGGAGGGTGAAAGGAAAGCGCCCGCCACGTTCGTTCGGGAACGCTCAATTGCAGACTCTGAGGCCACACAACGGCGACGGACGCGACCTGCGGAACGGGATGAACGTGCGGCGTGGAAGTGTCGGCCAGTGTAAAAGAGTGCTGCGAATGCTTATCGTCGGTTTGTGGCGACGGAGGAAGCGACAAAGGTTTGCAACACTTGCCGCCCATGTGAGCGCACGGCATGGCGGCTGAAGTTGGCATCGCATCACGACAAACTTCGGTCGCGTCGCCGATTCTGCCCGTCATCGGACACGCCCACAAAGTCGCTGGCAATTGAAAAGCAAACATTGCCAGCAAGCTGAGGAGAAGAAACAGCGGACGGCGTGCCATTTTCATGAGGTCGAAAGATGTTACAGTGAGCGCGTCGTTCCAAGTTCCGCAGAGCAGATAAAAATTATCCCGCGCTTTTCGTCATTACATACCAGATACATCAATTTTTTGTTTTAACGTTATCGTTTAAGCTGTGGAATCGTTTTGGGCGGCTTGTGCCAAAGGCAAGGTGACGAAGAACGTGGTGCCTTGACCAGGTTGGCTTTCCGCGTGGATATTTCCGCCGTGGCGTTCGGCGATTTTGCGGCAAATAGACAGGCCAATGCCGGTTCCTTCATATGTGCTGCGCCCGTGCAAGCGTTGAAACGGCTCAAAAATGAGATTGGCGTGCTGTTCCTCAAAACCGATGCCGTTGTCTGTAATCTCGACCGTACATTGGTTTTGTTGTGCATCAACAGTAGCCGAGACTTTGATGATGGGCGGCACGTCGGGGCGCTGAAACTTCAATCCATTGCCGATCAGATTTTGGAAAAGCTGGCGCATTTGCAAAGCGTCGGCTTGCACGGCGGGCAATTCGCCGACTTCGATTTGCGCATGGTTGCTGGCGATGCGCGCTTCCAAATCGGACAAGACACCGGCGATAACGCCGTTCAAGCGCACGCTGGAAAATGGCCGCGATTTGCTGGTGATGCGCGAAAGGCTCAGCAAATCTTGAATCAAAGTGTCCATGCGCCGCGCGGCGTCCAGCATTTTTTCAAGGGAAACTTTGCCATCTTCGCTGAGATTGGCGGCACATTTTTGTTCGAGACGCGTGCCGAACATTTGGATTTTGCGTAACGGTTCCTGCAAATCGTGCGAAGCGACCGACGCGAATTGTTCGAGTTCGCGGTTCGAGCGATTGAGTTCTTCGGTTTGCTTGGCTTGGATGCGCGCGGCATCTTTGCGCTCCGTGATGTCTTTGACAACGCCCGCCAGGCCAATCGTTTCGCCGCGCGAATCGCGCACCACAAAGGTTGTCAGTTCAACTGGAACGCGCGAGCCATCTTTGCGAAAGTATTCTTTTTCATATTCGACGGGCTGCCCACTTTCGATGATGCGACCGATGATTTCCGCTTCGCTTTGGTGATATTCGGGCGGCGTCAGCTTTTGATAATCGCTGGAAAGAATTTCGTCGCGCGAATAATAGGTCAATCGCTCGAAGGCGCTGTTGACATCGAGCATTCGGCCACCGAGTTCGGCGAAACCAATGGCGTCCTTGCTCGATTCGTAAATGCCCTGAAAACGTTCCTGCAATTGCAGCAGTTCTTCCTGCGCCCGCTTGCGCTCGAGGATTTCACTTTCGAGTACTCGATTGGCTTCTTCCAGTTGCACTTTGCGCTGCGAGGAAACGCGCGCTTCTTCCAGCAAATTGAGAATCGGGCGCAACATCGGCGGCAAAGCGACGGCTGTGACAACCGACGCGACAGCGGTAATCAGCTTGAGATAACCGGCCAGCCAGTAATAAGCTGTGAAAGTCGTCACCACTTCCATGAAGTGCGTGCTGCCACACGCGATGATGAAAATGCCGAACGCCAGGAACAACCAGCGAAACGGAATGGTGGCGCGCGCGCGATAAACCAACGTCCCCAGCGCGCACGAAATCACCACATAGGAAAGGCCAATCGACATATCGGACACGACATGAAGACTGACCAGTTTTGGATCGAAATTGAAACATTCCTGGTGCGGATCGTAGCCTGCTGTAGACATCAGGTTGTGAAGTAAGCCAGGCCACAACAACAATAGCGCGGCGCAAATCACCCAGACTGAGGTCAGTTGTAATACCCACGAACCTTGAATAATTTGCCGAAAGTTTCTGTTCATTTTTCGCCTTGATGAATGCCGTCTTCGTTGATTCGAGTACTCGATGTCTAAAGGTTACAAGTCAAGTAACCGATCAAGAATTTGTAGGGGCTTGGCATACCAAGCCCTTTTCACAGCGTGATATTTCTTCGACTTATCTCAGTTTTTGCGCACCGGGTTCATACAAAACGCTTGGCACGCCAAGCCTTTCCACATGTCAATGTTGCAACACATATTTTGCGGCACCGCGCCCCGCGACTGCACCGCTGCTCCACGCCCATTGGAAATTGTAGCCGCCCAGCCAACCATCGACATCACAAATTTCGCCCGCGAAAAATAAGCCCGCGTGCAATTTCGACATCATCGAAGACGATTCGATTTCTTCCAGCGAAACGCCGCCCGCCGTCGCTTCGGCCTTGACGTAATCGCCGACATCGACCACCGGCAAAGGCCAATCGAACAACGCCGTTTTCGCCCGTTGACTTTGTTCCACACTTAAGCGTCCGACAAACGCGTCGCGTGCCTGCGAGTACTCGATAATCGCTTCGGCCACGCGGCGTGGCAACAATTCCGCGAGGGCATTGAACAACGTTTTCTTAGCATTTTTCCCCGCAAAATCGTGCCAGAAACGATTGACCTGTTCGTCATCAATCTCTGGCAAAAGTCGCAAAGTAATTTGCGCGCGCGGATGTTCGGTTCGTTCACGGATGAAATGGCGGCTGATGTTCAAAGCGGGCGGCCCACTGTAACCCGTGTGCGTGAACAAAAACGAACCGCGATATTTCGCCAAGGTTTGCTCTCCGTCGCGCAAAGTCAAACGCGCTGGAAGCGTAATGCCGCTCAGGTTCGCATGAATCGCGGGTTGCGCCAACAAAGGCGAAAGCGCAGGCGTCGTGATTTGAATCGTGTGTCCCAATTGTCGGGCGAAACGCAAACCGTCGCCGTTCGAGCCACTTTTAGGCAACGCCAAACCGCCGGTGCAAAGAACCAGAGCGCGCGTTGTTATCTGACCACGCGGCGTTTGCACCGTCCACAAATTGTCCTCTTTCGAGTACTCGATTGCTGTTGCCGGACAATCTCTGACAAGTTCGGCACCCGCTTTTTCGACGGATTGAAGCAAGGCGTCTAAAACGGCGCGACCGGAATTAGCGACGGGAAAGTATTTGCCCATTTCCGGTTCAAGGTTGAGCGGCACGCCAATCGAATCGAAAAAGCGGTGCGTGTCCTGTGCGCTGAAAGAACGCAAAATGCGCGCGACAAAACTCTTCGCGCCACGATCTGCGCTCGTCGTATGAAAACGCGTCGCATCGACTTGCTCGTTGGTGACATTGCAGCGCCCGCCGCCCGCCACCAAAATCTTGGCGCCAATCTTCGGGCGCGAATCGAGTACTCGAATGCGCGCGTTTGTCACACCTTCTTTGCGAAATCGTTCGCCGCACGCAATAGCGGCCATGAGACCCGCAGCGCCAGCGCCAAGAATGAGGACATCGAAGTTATTGGTTTGTGAAATCACGGTTGGAAGACGAAATCTGCGCGGCTGCGTTGTCGCAAAGCAATGAGCGCAAGACGAACAACGCGAAACTATTCACGATTGTCTATAGTGACCAAACGTAGTCACTTTGTGGAAGCGAGGAACGAAAGTAAGCCATAGGGTGCAGCGTTTTCTGTGTCGATGTTAATTGCTACTACTCAATCGGATCAGATTCGGAAACAGCTATTAGCGAAGCTGAGTCTGCTGAAGCGGCGATGCTAATAACTGGATATAACTGAGATAAATGTTCTTCGAGTTCACTTGCCAAAGCCAAGAGGGCTGCATCCGTAGGGTCGGCGTCTTCTGGACGAACGTTTAAGTCCCGTTCAACTTCATCTTCTGCAAAAGTGTATTCCATCTCAAATGAACAAAACACTTTGAACGTGTAACTGTACTCAGTTTTTGAGCTTTGCTTCTCGTCATTGTTTTCCATCTTTTTATAGCTCCATTAACAGTCTTTTCGCGTTTAGTGTCATTCTCTCTTTTACAATTGGCGTGATAAATTTGCTGCGCTTAACAGACAGCAAAAAAGCGGCAATGTGTCTTTTGTTATCTACCGACAGGAGAATCTCTCGGTAAAGACTTCTGAATTCCTGATTGATTGCAACGTTGGCTGCGTGATATGGAAGCAATTGTTGCATCATATTGAGTATGAACTCATAAGACGGAGCTTCACGGAGACGAAGAAGTTGCTTTTGGTCTTTGAATAAGAGTGACGGAACCAGTTTTCTGTTTTCCAAACTCGGCATCCCCTCAAGTTGGGTTACCTTCTTCCATGCTTTAATTGCATTAAATGAGGCTTTTGCTTGATATATGTTATCTCTTTTTCGGTCGTTTTCAGATAAAGATGATGGGTCATGCAGCCATTGCAGCCCAAGTCCAAGCCTCCAAATAGCTCTATTGAAGTACCAGTCTGAATAGTGGATGTCGGTAAACCTCCGCCATCGTTCCGATAGTTCAGCAGGAACTATGTCATGCACCAAAAATAATGTGGTGTGGGTAGGCCTGCATTATACAGATAAATATTGGCACCTACATTTGTGCCTTTATTGTAGTTATAAAGCCAAGATGAGCACACCCCATTCTCTAACGTTGAAGTGCCTCCCTTTGAAAGTGGCATTATGTGGTCAGCCCAATCGATCATATATGTGCCAGCAACTCCACCGTCAAGCAGCCATAAATTTTTGCCAGAAAACGCACAGGTGGCCAAATCATTCGCATAGATTTGTGCCTTTTGTATATCAGTAAAATTATCTCTTGCCATTGCTTGTATCATAGTCGCTAATTCTGTTTTAATTGCAGCAGAACGACCAAGCTCATTCAACGCTAAAACGGAGCGTGAAAATTAAGGAACAAAGAAAACGAACTTGCAGGTCCGCTATCACCTTGCTATGTTTTCGCCCTGCTTCAAAACGGCTTGAACCAAACGGGCTGGCCAGGATTTTTAGGTGCCTTGTTCTTTGGCAACCGCTCTGGTTCGATGAGATGCCACTCATAATTCCCATCATCGTTTTGCTCATCTGAACATTTTTTGATGATGACAGTGCCGATTAAAACGCCTCTTGGCAAATCTTCAGGTTCTATTTTTACCTTTTTCCACGCTTCTTCCGAGACAGCAAACTGTTTGCTGGCGTAAATGTAAACTCGCTCACCAATGATGTTCGTGCGAATTGAGCGGTATTCAATTTTCTTTTTGCCCTGCATAATGAGTTCAGCATATGGCTGCCGAACGCTTAAAGCCCTTGTTGTTTTTGCCATTTCATCTTTCCTTTTGTTCCGTTCAAAATTATGACACACCGAAAAGCTATGCGTTACTGCACAATATCGGAGTGTAGCTCGACCAGTCCCGCACCAATTTAGATCGAAAATAACACAGTGCAGCCGCCGCACTTTCCTGTGACAACAACTCAATCAAGCACACTATTGAAAATACCGTAATGCAAAACGCCGCGCCCGATTTCTCAGGCGCGGCGTTTTTTGCAACATCGAGTACTCGATGTTACGGCTTACAAGCCTTTGCTGACCATGAAGTTGATCAGGTCGGCGACGCGGCAGGAATAGCCCCATTCGTTGTCGTACCAGCTCAAGACTTTCAGCATGTTGTCGCCCATCGTCATCGTCGAAAGCGCATCGACAATCGACGAACGGCTGTCGCCTTTGTAATCGACGCTGACCAAAGGCTCGTCCGAAACGCCTAAAATGCCTTTCATCGGGCCATCGGCGGCAGCTTGAAACGCAGCGTTGGCGGCTTCGACCGAAACGCTTTTGCTGGTGTTGACAACCAGATCGACAATCGAAACCGTCGGCGTCGGGACGCGCATGGCGCCGCCGTTCAACTTGCCTTTGAGTTCGGGAATGACCAGCGAAATCGCTTTGGCCGCGCCCGTGCTCGAGGGAATGATCGACTGCGCGGCACCGCGCGCGCGACGCAAATCTTCGTGAACCTGGTCGGCGATTTTCTGATCGTTGGTGTAACTGTGAACCGTCGTCATAAAGCCGTTTTCGATGCCGAACGAGTCCAAAATGACTTTGGCAATCGGCGCCAGACAGTTGGTGGTGCAGCTCGCGTTCGACACGATGTTGTGCTTCGACGGATCGTAAAGTTCGCTGTTGACGCCCAGGGCCAGTGTCGCGTCTTCGTTTTTGGCGGGCGCGGAAATGATGACTTTCTTGGCGCCGCCGCTGTCGATGTGGGCGCGCGCTTTGTTGGCGTCGGTAAAGAAGCCGGTCGATTCGACAACGATGTCGGCGCCGACATCGCTCCAGCGCAAGTTCGCCGGATCGCGTTCCTTGAAGACTTTGACGTTTTTGCCGTTGACGACGAAACCTTCGTCCGTCACTTCGACGGTGCCGGGGAAATGGCCGTAATTGCTGTCGTGCTTCAACAAAAAGGCGTTGGTCTTGGGGTCTGAAAGATCGTTGATGGCGACGACTTCGATGCTGTCGCCGTACTTTTCTGTGATGGCGCGAAAGGTGATGCGCCCGATGCGTCCAAATCCGTTAATGCCGACTTTGACTGCCATAAGAGAAAAACTCCTCGTTAAGTTATCGCCGCACAGTATAGCAAAAGACGTTTAATGGGCATCCACGAAATGGCGGAGCGTTATCGAGTACTCGAAAGAAGAAAGAACCGCCAAGACGCCGAGGCGCCAGGAGAAGATGAAGAAATCGGCCTGGCTCATGTTATAATTTACGGTTATTCGAGACGTTGCCAAAACGTGAAGAAGCCGAAATTATTGGCGCGAAGAAACGCCATTACAGCGAGCACCAAAGAGCGGAGAACTTTATCATTCGAGGCCATTTCATAGATAAATTACCACTCCAACTGTTCATTGTGCCATTCTGAGTGCGTGCGGAGAAAGTCGGAAAATGCCATCAAATTCGCACTTTGTCATTCTGAGCAAAGCGAAGAATCTGACTTCGGGTTTAGATTCTTCGCTTTGCTCAGAATGACAAAGTGTTCAGTTACAGCCTTTGGTTGTCTTTATTAGGTTAGTTGTCGTGTCATTCACGTTATGAACAAGCCAAACCAAGCCGCTTCGCCGGAAGTTTCGCCGCTTTCTTGGCGCTTTCTCCTTAGCCTTTTCTCTTTTGCTCTCGTTGTGCGCGTTCTGTACATCCTGTTTGCGACTGATAATACGACACTTGGCACTTGGGCCGATTCGGGTGCCAACATCGCTTTGAGCTTGTTGCACGGCAAAGGCTACGTTAGCTCATGGGAAGTATGTCGCAACTTTCAATCGTTTCGCACGCCAGTTTTACCGTTTACGCTTTATGCTGTCTGGGCGATTTTCGGTTACAGCATCGTGCTGGCGAAATTATTGATGGCGCTTTTGTCGGCTTTGACATGTGTGATTCTGGCGTTGCTGGCGAACCGTTTGTTCGACACTCGCGTGGGTTGGACGACGGGCATAATGGCGGCACTTTGCACCAGTTTCATTCGCTGGAGCGGGACGTTGGGCGCCGAAACGCTGGCTTTGTTTTTCCTGGTCGCGGGTGTTTACGCGTTTTTGCCGTCGCTGCAAACATCACTGTCGCCACAATCTTCGCAGGCGTTGCAACCGTCGCAGTCGGCTTCGTTGCGGCGTTTTCTGCTGAGCGGGCTGATGTTTGGTCTTTTGTGCCTGACGCGTCCTTTGTGGCTGCCTTATGTCGCGCTGACCGCTTTATCTTTCGTCATCGCGCGACGCGACTCACGCGGTTTGAAGCAAGCGACTGCGACGTGCGTTGTGGTGGCTCTGGTGATGTTGCCGTGGGTGGTGCGCAACACGCTGATTCATCGCACATTGGTTGTCGCTTCCACCGAAGGCGGAATCGCTTTTTTGGAAGCCAATAACCCAATTTCGTTCAAAGGCAAGGGCGATTGGGCGATGCACTTTGCGGCCAATCAGCGCGATGTGCAACGCGCCTCGCGGGTTTTGCCCGAAGCCGCACTCGACCGTTTTATGTTGCACAAGGGAATGCAGTACATTGCTGCCGATCCCGCCGATTTTGCGCGCGTCTATTTGCTGCGATTGGGCTATTTATGGCGCCCTGTGCCACCGCCGCAACTGGCTGGCGATTTATCGCACAAACACATTCTCTGGTTGATAATCTGGTGGGGAACGCTTTCCACGTTAATGGTCGTCGCTTTCTTTCTGTATCGCCCGTGGCGCATGGCCGAACATTGGCCGCTGCTGTTGGTGTTGTTGTGGGGTAGTTTGGTGATTCCCACGTTTTCCAGCCAGCTTCGTTATCGCGCGCCACTGGAGCCTTTCATTTTGCTGTATGGCGTAGCGGGCGGCTTTGCTTTATACGATTTTTGGCGTCGCAGAAAAGCGGCTTCGCGTTAAAACGACAATCAATGCAGAAGCGCCGCTATCGAGTACTCAACAGCGGCGCTTTGGTGTTTGGCATGTTTTATGTTTGGCTTGGTAGCCGTGTCTGGTAACGATTTGCTGGCGTCGCACCGCGACGTGTTTCACAAGGCAATTCCAATTTCCTGCGCCACCGAACGCACATATTGAGCGGCCAGCGAATATTCGTTCTCGTTGGGCAAATGTTCCAGCAGCAGCGTGACGTCGG
Organism: Abditibacteriaceae bacterium; assembly: GCA_965277285.1. GTDB lineage: Bacteria > Armatimonadota > Abditibacteriia > Abditibacteriales > Abditibacteriaceae > DASVUS01. The sequence continues at coordinate 2,981,509 of OZ255721.1, forward strand.
GGTCGACTTTGTTCAATTCCGCCAGAAAAACGCGATAATCCAAACCGCCCAAGCCGGGGCGCACTTCATCCAGATGAACGGTTAGGTGCGTGCCAAGCGCGATGTCTTTGCCATGACAGCTTTTGACGTATGGTCCCAGCTTGGCGAAACATTCGCGGATGAAATCGGCGTTGCGGAAAAAGCGCTGCGGGCTGTTCATCATGTTGGCCGGATCGAGATGAACGCCCAGCATCGGGCGGTCGATGGCCTGCAACAAACGCAAATAGTTGTCGGGCGAATCGGGGAAAATCCACGGCATCGTTTCCAGCACATAGAAAGCGCGCTTGGGCTGCACCGCGTCGATGATGCCGCGCACGCTTTCTACGATCATGTCGAAGGTTTCCTCACTCATGTTATTGGGATGCGGCCCATCCCACTGCGTGCTGCGCGAACCGGCGATGTTGACGCAACACCGCGCGCCAAGACGCTCGGCCAGGTCAAGCGATTGGGTGCATTTTTCAACGGCGCGCCGTCGCTCTTGCTCGTCGGGCGACAAAGGATTGCTCCACGCGCCCACTTCGGCAATGGCGATGTCGGCTTGCGCGGCGGCCTTGCCCCACAGTCGCACTTCATCGTCGGGCGTTTGCAGCGAAGCCGGACACAACGCCGCCCGATAACCTTGCTTTTGCACCGCTTGCACCCATAATTCGGGCGTCGAACAATCATCGAAAACAGGAGCGCCAAAACGCATAATGGTTCCTTATCGAGTACTCGATTCAGCTTTCATGAATCATTTTTTAGGCACTGTTCGCAACTATTAGTTCTTGTTCGTCACTTACTTCTTGCAGAGTGAACTGGCGTTGGTTCGCAAATGTGAATGTCAGTTCGCTCAAGGGGATTTTCTGATTGAGATGAACTTCGGTGACGATAAGACCAATGAGTTCCTGGGTTTCTTTTGGCTCAATAATTTTGTAAAGATAATCTTTTTCTCTGTATGTGAACGCTTCTTCATGTAGAAAATCCGGCGGAGCGTTTTCTCTCCAAAATAAAACGCCAGCATCAAAGAAAATACGGTGCCAGACGCCATTGTCCATTTGCATGAAAAGCACATTGCAAGGCGCGACTAATTGCTTGTCGAGCCAAAATTGCTTGACGCGAATTGCTGTGCAGCATTGTCCAACAATGTTTTTAATGGTGTCCATTTGCAAATCGGAACTTTACATTCTCGCGGCTAAACGGAAAATCGTGGCGGCGAGTTTTTGTGGATCGTGGCGCACCAGGTTGGTGATGTTAACGAAGTTGCCGTGCATTGGGCGCACGCCCAGCATCGCAATGGCGTCCTCGTCCGGCTCGACGTATTCGGCGCCCGTCGCACGATAGCGTTCGAGTACTCGTTCGTCCACATGACCGTTATTGACCAAAGCATGAGTAATAACGCCTTGCCCGATATGGCGAATAATCGCTTTGACGTGATCGGAGGCTTTGAAACCAGACGTTTCGCCGGGCTGCGTCATCACGTTGCAAACATAGATTTTCGGCGCGTCCGCCTGGCGAATCGCTTCGGTTATTTCGGGCACCAATAGGTTGGGAATGATCGACGTGAAAAGCGAACCTGGCCCGATAATAATCACGTCGGCAGCCTTGATCGCTTCCAGGACACCGGGCAAAGCGCGCGGCGCAGATGGAATCAAAAACGCTTCATAGATGCCGCGCGCTTTGTTGACACGGCTTTGCCCGATCACTTCCGTCCCGTCTTCCAGGCGCGCGCCCAAGCGCACATCGTCCAAAGTCGAAGGCAAAACTTGCCCGCGAATGGCCAGTACGCGACTGGTTTGCCGGACGGCCTGCTCGAAATCGCCGCCCGTCATTTCGGTCATAGCAGCGACGACGAGGTTGCCAAACGAGTGGCCTTTGAGCGCGCCCATGCCTTCAAAACGGTGCTGAAAAAGTTCGGTCATCAACGGTTCGGCTTCGGCGAGTGCGGCCATGCAGTTGCGCAAATCGCCCGGTGGCAGCATTCCGCTTTCGCGCAAAATGCCGGACGAACCGCCGTCATCGGCCATCGTGACAACCGCTGTAATGTTCGACGAATACTCTTTGAGGCCGCGCAGCATCGTCGAAAGTCCCGTCCCGCCGCCCAGCGCAACAACCGCTTCGCCCTGCGTCAAGCGGCGTTTATGAAGCGCCGCGCCCAGAAAATCTTTGCCCTGCGGCGCATTGGCGAAAGCGCGTTCGACGGCTTTCAAAGTGCCGCGCAAACCGACGACGACGCAAATCACGCCGCCGGTGAGAAGAGCGATTCCCACCGCGACCGGATCGACCGAATAACCCAACGGCGCGAACGATTCGGTGATGTATAAACCGGCGTTTACCGAAAGATAAGCCGTCGCCAACGATGCGCCCAAACCCGCCGCCAGCAAACCCAGCAGCGCCAGCAAACCCCAGCGTTTGATGCCAAGTCCAAAAGTCAGCCATTGCACGGCGCGCCAGTCGCGTGCGCGAGACGGCCAATCGGCCAAAGCGTCACGCGATTTGTCGAGTGTTGAGTCTAATTTCGCACGGTCGCGCGAAGGTTCGGTCATCGCTTGCGTTTTCGGTGAGGAGAAAGCGGACGCGTCAGGAGAAAGTGGCGAATCTAAATTTTGCGAATCCGAGTCGGCGAGAACGGTTTGCACGGTTTGCGTGGCAGATCGAGTACTCGAAAGAGCGTTATCTTCTTCGGGCGAAACATTTGGCGACAAAGGCTTCATGACGCATCACGCTCCGCTTCGGAACGTGGCGCATCGCTTTGTGGCGCATCGTTTTCAGGCGCCGTCGGCGATGAGGTTTGAGAATGCCGCGCGCGATTAATGTCGCGGTGCGTGGCGCCAGCGCGAAAGCCCAAACTGCGGAGGTGCGCCGCAAGCCAGTTGGTTAAAGCCACGCTGCGATGGCGCCCGCCGGTACAGCCAATAGCCATCGAAAGATAAGCTTTGCCCTCGCGCTCGAATTGCGGCAGACAAAACTCCAGAAAATCGCGCAAATGCTGTTGATATTGCTGCGTCACGGGTTCGCGCAAAACGTAGTCGATGATGGGTTGATCCAACCCGCTGAGGTGCCCGATGTCGGGATCGTAGTTCGGGTTGGGCAGAAAGCGCACATCGAAAACCAGATCTGCATCGGACGGCGCGCCATATTTGAAACCGAAACTTTCGATTTGCACCAGCATCTGCGCGCTGCTGTTGTCGCCATTGGCATCGGAAACAAAAGTTTTCTCGATGATTTGTCGCAGTTCGCGCGGCGTAACGTGGCTGGTGTTGACGATTTTATCGGCGCGTTCGCGCAAGGGAATCAAAGCCTCGCGTTCAGTCGCAATCGCCTGACTTAAATCGCCATATTGATCGGACAAAGGATGCTTGCGGCGCGTTTCCTTGAAGCGTTGAATCAGGCGGTCGTCATCGGTTTCTAAAAACAAAAGCTGCGGCGCAAAACCGTTTTCGCGCATTGTTTGCAAAGCGCCTTGCACTTCCTCGACGACAAGCGGATGCGCCGTCGCTTGCGCCGCGCTGCGTACATCGGCGACCACAGCCGCACGTTTGATGTCGTTGCGCGCGCACCATTCGGCGAAAACTGGAATCAGCGCGGGCGGCAGATTATCGACGCAGCGAAACCCGAAGTCCTCGAAATAGCCAGTTGCCAGCGCCTTGCCCGCGCCCGACAAACCCGTGATAAGAATGAACTGCAAATCGGAAGAAGACATCGAGTACTCGAAATGGGGCAGAGTGTTGTGGAAGCGGAAAATCAAGAGTGTAGTAGGGGCGCAGCATGCTGCGTCCCTACATTTGAATTGCTTGCGTTCAAGTCGCAAGACTTTTGCAAAGTGCATCAGTGTGCTCAGCGTCGCTGGTCGCGTTGCGGGTCGCTGCGTGTTAACACAGTCGCCAGCGCGTTGACAATCGCCAAGGCGAGCGCGCCCCACAAAGCGGGCATAAAACTTTTCACAACGAAACCGGGCACCAGTTGTCCCGCGACGTAAAACATCAGGCCACTGATGAGCCACGACAAAACCAGGCTCCACAAACCCAGCGTCAGGCAGCTCAGCAAACACGTCATGCCGCCCGCAATCGCTTCCAAAATCGGCTTGACCACCGCGTTCGCCAAGCCAATTGCCAACGCCGCCAAAAGCGCCGCCACAAAACCTTTCACCACAATTTGCCCGTGACTGAGACCCGCGATCACCAGAAGAGTGAAGGCGCTGACGGCGGTGCGAATCAGAAATCCAATCATAACTGAGCGAAATTATACAACGTGCGCCGCCTTATCGAGTACTCGATTGCAGAACTCGGGTTGCAGAGGACTGAATCTCTGTCCGGCGCTTGGTGTTAGCGATACGAAATCTTTAAGCGCATCACGCCCGTTGTAAGGGTGTGCGAATAATATCCAGTGACGCCCGGGTCGGTCAGCGCGACGGTACGCGAAGGCTTCAGAACAAAGCGGACGGGCACCAATGTCCAGCGGTTTTTCTGGCTGGTGGCGATGAAGCGGCTTTCTTCGCGGAGAGTGAAATACGTACCGAACGTTTCGCCGCGCAAAACCACCAATTGACCAGCGTGATAACTATCCCGCCTTCCTTCGACTTGCATGGTCACTTCAAAACACAAATCAACGGGCAAGGGTTTGATAAGTCTCCACGCCGGAAGATGCAAGCGGTATTCGGCTCCACCTTCCGAATAAGTTTCAGTGGGATCCCAGGCATCCGAGTCGGTGTTCTCGGTCAACATACGGCGTCGCCAAGGCGAATCGAAGAACTCTTCGGTTTCGGCAAATCGAAGATTAGACAAAACCAAAGCGTCCAGTTGTGGGCTGGGGACAACGGCCAACTCGTTAGTGACAGACGGCACAATTTCAAAGGCAAAGTCCGAAGAACTGACTTGACCTGAACGCTTTTCGCCGTGCAATGAGTACTCGTAACGGAGCGTCATCGAAATCGAGTGCGTGCCCACATCCAATTTTTGAGTGGAGATCCAGCCCACTGTGGCGCCCGGGCCGTAAAAATAAAACGGGTCGCCGCGCTGCTGGCCATCGAGAAAGATGGTCGTCCAGGTTTTGAAGTCTTCGCTTTTGAAACCCATTTCGTCTTCCAGAGGCCAGGCGTTCCAGCCGACCGAGCCGCTCGGTCCGCGCGCCATTTGATATTCCAGGCGGATTTCGGCTTCCACTCCCTGGGGATAAGTGGGACGCGGAGAGGCTTTGAAGACAAGGGCATTCTGAAAGTAAGCCTCGATTTGCTCCGCCGTCATCGTGTTCCAACTGCGCACAAAAGCATTCGTCGCCTTGCGATACAAAGGATTTTCCGGTTCGGCTAAAATCGCCAGCAAAATATCACCCGCCTGCGGCTGCGACGACTCGATCAAACTTTTCAAGCGCGGCGGCAGCGCAGGACGAGTGTCATTCGTTACTTCAGGCATCGTCGAAAGCTGAGCAGACATCTCGTTCCACAACGCTGGCCACAATCGGCGACTATCGGTTTTTGGCTGCGGCGCTGCTTTCACTGCTGACGAGAAAGAGGGAGCCGCCAGCAAACGCGTACCTTTGGCGAATGAGACCACAAATGCGATACTCGCAGCCAGGCCCAGCAAACGAAAAACGGATTGATATTTCTTCATAAAGATTCCTCCTCACAGCGATGTTCTTACAATATCGAGTACTCGATGGATAGTTGCGCAAGGCGACAACCCAAACGAACCCTGAGCGTAAGCGACGGGTGAACGTATCAATGTCTCGTTGCTATCAGTTTCCACCCGTCGCTTACGCTCAGGGTTCGTTTGTCTATGATGCACGTATGTGGCATGGAGACCATCAATCCACTTTCGTTAAAACGTTCAAATATTCCTGCATTTTTTCGGCAAGCGCGCGGTTCATGCCGGAAACTTCGGCGATTTCTTCCGTACTCGCAGCACGGATTTTCTGCAAACTTCCAAAATGTTCCAAAAGCGCGTTTCTTCTGGCGTCGCCGATGCCGGGAATGTCGTCCAAGAGCGAATGAATTTGCGCTTTGCCGCGCTGCTTGCGATGATGCGTGATCGCAAAACGGTGCGCCTCATCGCGGATGCGCTGCATTAAATGCAACGACGGACTGTTTCTGGGAAGCGCAATCGGTTCGCTTTGCATCGGCACAAACAACAATTCATGCTGCTTCGCCAGGCCAACGGTTGGAATGTCTTGCAAGTTCTTTTCTTGCAGCACCAAAAGCGCGCTCGACAATTGGCCTTTGCCGCCATCGACCATCAGCAAATCGGGCAAGGGCAGAAACTTTTCGTCGCCTTCAATCGCGCGTTGCAAGCGCCGCCGCAAAACTTCGCGCATCATCTCGAAGTCGTTCGGTTCTTTGCCCAACGTCAATTCCAGCGTGTGTTTAATGGTGAAATGACGATAGCTTTTCTTATCGGCTTTGCCGTCTTTGAAAACCACCATCGACGCGACCGAAAATGCACCTTGAACCGTCGAAATATCGAAGCATTCGATGCGTCGCGGCACGACATTCAACTTCAAGTGTTTCTGCAAATCTTCCAACAGCGCATCGTGGACGACTTTGGCGGTCGCGTTGTAATTGAGATGTTCGCGCAGCGCGAGTTCGGCGTTTTGCGCTGCCATTTCGAGTACACGCACTTTGTCGCCGCGCTGCGGACGCCGCACTTCGACGTTGCGATTGGCTTTGTCGTGCAGCCATTCTTCCACCGCTAAAACATCTTCCAGATCGTGCGGCACCAAAATCTCGTGCGGCAGCGCGGTCGGGCCTTCGTAATGTTGACGCACAAAGGCGGACACGATTTCGCTTTCCGGCTGGCCATCGATGTTCTGCAAAAAGAAATGCTGATCGCCCAATAACTTGCCGCCGCGCACAATTAAGACCGCGACGCTGGCAATTCCGGCTTCGATGAACAAACCGAGCGCATCCAAGTTTTCGTTCGTTTGCGACACGACTTGCTGGCGCTCGACAACACTTTTTACAGCTTCAATCTGGTCGCGGATTTTGGCGGCGTCCTCAAATTTCATTTCGACTGCGGCTTCGCTCATGCGAGACTGTAAATCTTTCATCAATTCGTCGGAGCGACCTTCCAGAAAATTGCGTAGTGCTTTGGCTTGATTCGAGTACTCGATGTTGCTGACAAAGCCGACGCAGGGCGCGGTGCAACGGTCGATGTGATATTCCAAACACGGCTTATCCAAAGGCTGCGACGTATCGCGCCACGGGCAGCCGCCCCAGCGACGATCAGAAATCAGAGCGCCCGTGCGCACTTTAAAAACGCGCTTGGCCAGAGCGACGGTTTGGCGCATTTTTCCGGCTCCGGCGTATGGGCCGAAATAAATCGCTTTGTCGTTTTTCGGCTGACGCACTTCTAAAAGCGCCGGAAATTCGTCCTGCGTCAGCTTCAAATACGGATAACGCTTGTCGTCTTTCAAGCGAATGTTGAAGTGCGGCTTGTGCATCTTGACCAGGTTGTTTTCCAGGATCAAGGCTTCTTTTTCGGTGCGCGTGACGATAGTTTCAAAATCGACGATGAAGCGAATCATCTTGCGCGTGAAGGCCGAATGCCCGCCGTCTTTGGCGAAGTAAGAGCGCACGCGGTTCTTCAGGTTGCGCGCCTTGCCGATATAAATCACTTTGCCTTCGGCGTTTTTGTGCAGGTAAACGCCCGGCAAATCGGGCAGGGAAGACAATTTTTCCTCGATGTGTACGCGAATTTCGTCGCGTGTCGGCGCTGCGGTTTCTTCGGTTTGAGTACTCGATTCGTCCATGGTCTTAGTTTACAAGGTGAATAGACAAGGATTTTAAGGCGTCTTTTGAGATGATGCAAAACCGTATAAGACGTATGACGAACCGAAGTAGTATGATTTGGCTGTTGGAGAGTTTGCGATTGGGAGATTTTTATGAAACTCTGGGTTTTTCTATTTTGTTTTTTATTGGCTGTGCCGGTGTGGGCGCAAAGCACAATCGTTGTGCCGATGCGAACGGATGTGGCGACCACGCTCACACCCGATTTTGTGCGTTCCTGTGATTACATTGCGCGGGGAACTTTGCGACTTAAGACGGCGGAAAGCGAAACGCTTGGCATTTTCCCTTATCAGCAATATACGAAGCTGAAAGGCATTCCCGATTTTGGAATTTTACCTTTTAAGCTGGGTGATTTAGCGGGTTGGAAAGACGGAGATGAAACCCTAATTTTCGCGCGTTATGAAGGTGTGAGCGGCCACCTCGTCGTAATGGCGAAATTGCCGCCGACGCCCATCAACATCGCTTGCGTGCAAGATTTGGTGGCGCGCAATCCCGACTTCGACATCTCTTTCACGACTGATAAAATGCGTTACGTTTCCGGTGAAAATATAAAAGTCACATGGCGTTTGAAGAATGTGTCGAGGCAACCGAAGCGAATCTATACCGGCGAGTTCGCTACTCAAGTGTCTTTTGAATATGACGGCATGGGAATGCAAAAGAGCGATTCTGTAGCGGCCAAACGTCCTTGGTTCACCGAAGTGAAAGCGGGCGAAAGCTGGGTATACGAAATCAATTTTGATGGCAAATTCCCTGTAGGAAATCTGCGTCTTAATTGGCAATACGAATCGTCCGACGCGCTCAATTTGCGCCGCGCATTGCCGAAAAATGTGGCTTTTGAAAGCAAACACGATGAGGTAACAGTTGAAATCGTGCCACCCGATAAAGCGCAAATGCAACAATTAGATAAGGCGTTATCGAGTACTCGATGGGATGAACAACTTGCTGCCGCGCAGAAATTGTTGTTGACCAATGATCCCATACAATTGAAAAAGTTAGCCGCTTTCTCGTCGCATCCGTTTCGCCCGTTGCGCAATGTCGCTTCGCGGGCGATGTCGCAAAACGGGGAATTTTCGCCTGCGCTCAAAGCATTATTTTACAGTGGGACAGATGTCGAAAGTCGCAAGTTCCGCAGCCAAGAAAGCGACTATTCGCTGGCTCTTCTGGCGTGGGCTGCTGTTGAAGAAGAAGCATACAAACGTGGTTTCAAAGGCTCCAACTATCTGGCGTTAGATAAGGCGCGCTTGCGCCGCGCCCTTCCTCCCACTGACGACTCACGCATCGGCGATTTATTGGCGCAACGTCTCCGAAGCGGCAGGCCAATGGCGGGCGGCATCAATAACGGCATGACTTTGATGTATCTTACGTCAGTGCGAGCCACTGTAATAGGAGAAGGAGATCCGCTACCCGACGAGTTACAAAATCGAGTACTCGATGCGTGGAAGATCAAGCGCCTGACAGTTAAAAATCTTTACATACAGGCGCAACTAAACACTGAAATTACGCTTGCGCGCCACATTCGCTACGACGATTTTAAAGTTGGGTCACAGTATCAAATGGTTGCGCAGCTAATCGAATCAAGCGCTAACGACTCCTCCTCTGGCTTGAAGCGGGACGAATGGCAACAAAAAATTTTATCGCTCCCCAATGAATCGCTCCCCGATTTATGGCGTGTCTTGCAGTGGCGCGAGATTCTCAATCCGCCGCCTGTGGTGCTGCAATCTTTGTCGCGTTGGAAAGATCCTCGCGTCTTCGACTATTTGTTGCGAATTGCTTACGACGAAGGCTTTCCTGACGGAGATGCGCGAATCGAAGCGATTCGTTTGATAGCCCAACTTGATTGGGCGCGCGCTCAAACACATATTGAAAACTTCCTGACTTATCCAGTTGAATTCGGCGACTGGAGCCGCGAATCGCCGCGATTGGGGGCGGCAATCGCTTTGGCTGAACACGGCGATAAACGAGGCGTGCCAATTATCTTTTCGCCCGAATACGCAAATCGTTACGGCTTCCTGGACGAAAAAACTGTCGGCGCTGCACTCAAAACTGCGACCGGGCAAGAACAGCCAAATCTTATGCAGTGGAAACGCTGGTGGCAAAATGACGGTGTAAAAATGCAGTGGAGATAAGATCAGGGCAAAAGCACAAAGCGAAGTGTCGAGTACTTGATACTTATGAATCTGTGTCCATTTGTGCTTATCTGTGGTCGAAATTCATCTCTCGATTCAATAGTCACGGAATTTTGGCCTCTATGGAATTTCGCGTTGCTGTCTCATCTTTACAGTGGGCTGAGAATCCACGACCGCCAAGCGCTTGCAACAAGGTTTGCAGTTCTCAATTGGGAGTTGATGACAAGTTGGTTGCGCTCTTTGAACTACGTTCGCAACGTTATCGCGCATCATGGGCGCTTGTGGAATCTCAACTTAAATGATTATCCAAATCTACCGCGAGTTGGAACGATACTGCAACTCGATCATTTACAAACGTCGCCAAACGAACGTTGCCAAACGCAGGCACCCGAATTTATAGCGTTTGCTGCATTTTGTGTCACTTTTCACACGTTATCAATCCAGAATCTTCGTGGCCACAATAATTGAAAACGCTTCTCGACAATTTTCCGTCACGCCTTACGCAAACATTCAAGCGATGGGTTTCCCGACCGATTGGCAGAACGAATCCTTGTGGAAGTAAGAATGACGCTTCGGGTTCGTGGATCACTCCGCTTTATCTTTGTCAAATGTGGCCAGACGTGCGCGCGCCACGTTACAAAAATGCGCGGAGGTTTCGATTCCTATCCAGCGACGATCGTGTTTTTGCGCAGCGGTGGCAGTTGTGCCGCTTCCTAAAAAGGGATCGAGGACGATTTCATCGGGCGCGCTACTGGAAAGCACGATGCGTTCGATGAGCGACAGCGGCTTTTGCGAAGGATGCCCGATTTTCTCTTTGGAACTGCCTTTGAGAGACGGAATACGCCACAAGTTCGTCGCATATTTGCCGCGTTCGAGATGAGCGCGACGCGCCTCCAGGTCTTTATACCGCTTGTCTTTCAAATAGTGCCCGATGGTTTTTTCGTCATACGATTCGCGCACCGCGTCTTTGTTGAATAATGGCGGCGCTCCGTCTTTGCGCAGCACAATCGCCATCTCGTAAGCGGGCGTGAACGAATCGCGGCGGTCGTTGTAGCCGACAACTCTGTCCCAAATCAGCAAATCGTGAAACGCGTATTCGCGGGCGGCCTGCGACATCAAATGCAACATGACGTGTTCGCGCTTACCGACTTGACCGAAGCAATACAGCAAACCGCCGGGCACCAGCAAACGCATCGCGGCTTGCATCCAATGCGCTGTCCATTCGAGATAATCGTCCGGCGTTTTCCACGATGTATCCCAGTTTTCCTCAAGCAGCACATTGAAATACGGCGGATCGGCGACCACGAGGCGCACCGTTTCCGCGGGCAAATTGTTCATTACAGGGATGCAATCTCCGCAGATGATCCGGTTTTCTGTCATGTTCCGCAGTTTAGAAGAATCGAGTACTCGATTCGCTTATTCTTCGCTCTTACACGTCGCGCAGAAAATCAATTATCAACTGATTGACACGCTGCGGCTGGTCACGATGCACCCAATGGCTGGCGTCCGGCAACAATTCTAATTGAAGATTTGGCACCCATTTTTCCAAACCTTGCGTGAGTTGCACGCCCAAATAACGATCCTGCTCGCCCCAAATCAGCAGCGTTGGCGTTTCGATGCGTCGTGCTTGAAACGCTTGGCGCGGACGGCAACGCAACGCGCGATAGTAATTGAGCGCGCTCGTCAAAGCGCGCGGCTGCGCTAAGGCTTCAACAGTTTGGTCGATGTCATGGCGTGAAAACGCGCGGCGATTAGTCGGATCAAAGCGAAAAACGCGGCGCACGAGGGCGAAATCGTGGGCGCGAATCAGACGTTCCGGCAAAAACGGCAATTGAAAAAACAACGCGTATGACGACTTCAGGATTTGTCGTACGGTGCGCAGTTCTCGCGCGAAAGCGGCGGGATGCGGCGCGTTCAAGACGATCAGTTTCGCCAAACATTGTGGTTGTCGCATCGCCAGATGCCACGCGATGACGCCGCCCCAATCGTGCCCGACGACAGCCGCTTTTTCTGCGCCCAAATACCGAATCAGCGCCGCGACATCGTTCGTTAATTTTTCTATCGAATACGCGCCAATACCGCGCGGTTTGTCCGACAGGTTGTAGCCGCGCAAATCGGGCGCGACGACGCGAAAACCGGCGTTTGCCAATGCTTCGATCTGATGTTTCCAGCCGCCCCAGAAATCGGGAAAGCCATGCAGCAGCAACACCAATTCGCCTTGACCGCGCTCGACGTAATGCAAGCGAACGCCGTTGACAGCGGCGAAATCATGCGCTTCTTTCTGGTCGTGTTGAAATGCCATTTAACAGATTGAAGAAGAGAACTGCACTTTATAATCGCTAACGAACCCCAAGCGTGAGCGCGGGGCTGAAGTAACTGTCACGTCAGCCCCGCGCTCACGCTTGGGGTTCGTTTTAGTCGAATGCGACAATTTCATCAAAGCACAAACGCCGCGCAAAGAACAACGGCGCGGCGTTCAAATTGTCTTTGCGTCCGCGAATCGAGTACTCGAATGGGTGTTTGACAATAGCGTAAGGACATCAAACGTATGAATTATATACTGACGCGGTATTTAGTGAGCCACACTGCGGCTTATGCAACAGCGCACAAATGAGTGACTGTTCTGTGGGCACTTGCCAGGCGACAAATGGTGCAATAGGAACATTCAAGGCGTTGGGATGCGCCGTTCGGGACGTACTTCGCGCACCAGATGACCCAGTTCGGGAACGATCAGTTTTTCCATCGCCAGTTGTACAGCTTTTGGACTGCCCGGCAAAACGAACAGCAAAGTTCGTCCCATGACGCCCGCGAAAGCGCGACTGAGTATCGTCGCGGCGCCGACTTGCTCCCAACTTAATACGTGAAACACTTCGCCAAAACCTGGCAAGTCTTTGGTCAGCAAAGGGCGCAAGGCTTCGGGCGTCACGTCGCGCGAACCGATGCCGCTACCGCCAGTCACGATGATCGTTTCGGGGTCGCTGATGCCATCGGTCACGGTTTGCACGGCTTCGCGGATCGCGTTCGCATCGTCGTTTACAATCAATGAACCAACGATTTGATGACCCGCGTTTTGCAGCAATTCCTGAATCAGCGCGCCGCCTTTGTCGGTGATTTCATTGCGCGTATCGGAAACCGTGAGGACGAAAACGCGAACGCTACGCGGCGCCTGCGCGCGATGTTCAGCGGCTGAATCTCCATCCGATTCGAGTACTCGATTGCTTTCGATTTGCGCTTCGCGCGCGTTCGAGGGTTCGTTCTGATTCGAGGCTTGATTGTTGGGATGTTGTGCCATAAGGAATCACCAGGACTTACCAGAGTTTTTCAACTGCTTCCACTGCGTCTTTAGCGTCTCTCAAGCCTAAATTGCTGCGTTCGCGCAAATACTTGATCGCTTCGATTTTGCGACCAGCGCGCACCATTTGCGCAAGTTCCGCCTGATCGCTGGCGCTCAAGTTGAGATTTGTCGCGCCGGAAAACGGAATTGTATTTGGTGCCGATTTTCGAGGTGCGTTGTCAAAAGGCGAAGGCAACGGCGGCGTCATCGGCGTTGTTGAATTGGACAAATTCAAATGTCGCGTAATCGCGTCCACCTTTTGTTCTAAAACCCGCAATCGTTCATCTTGGCGTCGCGCGCTGTAACCTTTGAAAACAAACGTCATCAGGCGCGTCGCTATCAAAACTACAAAGAGCACCGCAAGGGAATATTGCAACGACGTTGGATTGGTGTTCATAACGTTTTCGAGTACTCGATATAACGGTTCAGAGTTCAACATTGCGGTTCAGGGTTCAACGCGACGCGTATTGCGCTCGACTTTTGTCCAGCTTCGTTGTCTCGGTTTGTTAATCGAGGTGCATTTTGCCTGGCAAGTAGCGAATCAAACCGGCGCAATATGTCACTTTTCGCGTTTCTCCAGGTTGCAGCGCGAGGTGTACCGTATTTTTCCCGCATTCTGGAAGGAACAACCACGGATAAGAGACCGAAATTTGATATTCGCCCGGCGGCACTGGGAATAGATGCGTGCCCCAAGCACGACGGTGGACAGAGTCATTAATGGTCACGGTGGGAGTAAACCATTGATAAATAAAGGCGAGCGGCGAATGACTGACGACAATTTCAAGCTGTGACTGCCCGTTCGATTCCGTAGACATAAACCCTTTAATCCTCACCGAATGGCTCGATTGAAAACGGGCGCCATTCGTATCAACCACGCGACGCATATTCGCGCTCGAACTTTTTGTCCAGTTCCAGCGTGGAGATTTTAATTAAAATCGGCTGCCCGTGCGGGCAAATGCTCGGATTGGGAAGTTGCAGCAGATCATCCAACAAATTACACATTTGCGGCATTTGCAACGTGTCGCCCGCTTTAATGGCGTTTTTACAAGAAAGCATCGTCAGCATGGCGCGGCGTCGTTCCTGCAAAGAGCGGCCTCCGTGACCCGAAACCAGTTCGTCCATCAAATCGGCGAAGGCGCTTTCATAATCGCGGCTGGCGACCAGAACCGGAACCGCGCGCACTAAAACCGAACTGCCGCCAAACGCTTCGATTTCAAACCCCAAATCCTTCAACAACACGGCGTTTTCTTCCAGCGCCGCCGCCGAACGCGCGCCGACATCGCTGGTAAATGGAATTACCAAACGCTGCGATTCCACCGGACGACCTTCCGCCGCCGCAATCGCTTTATCAGCCAGAATGCGTTCGTGCGCGCGATGTTGGCAAACGATATATAAACCGTCCGAACCTTCGCACAAAATATAAGCGTTGTTGGAAATCTGCGCCAGCGGCTTCAATGAAATGTGATGTTCTGCTTCTTCAACCGGCGGCGCGAAATCAGCGAATGCGCCTTGCATAGCCGCAGGCTGCAAACTTGGATTCGAGTACTCGAAAGGCGATGTGTTACGCATATTTTGCTGCGTCGAACGAAACGCTTCCAAATCGCCGCCGCGCGCCACCATCGGCTGATGAAAGCCATTAAAATCCGGCGGAATCGTTGAATTGGGCATCATTCCCGTACTTGATTGCGCATCAGATGTAGGCGCGCTTCCTGCCTCCTGCGGCTGCCAATTGTTTCCTGAAGAAAGTCCCCAAGACGGCGCGAGTTGCGAGGCGACCAGAGTTTCGCGCAAGGCGACGCGAACCGCGTGATGCACTTCCCATTCGCGCGCGAAACGCACTTCGCTTTTGGCCGGATGCACGTTGACATCGACCGCGCCAGGCGGCATCTGCAAGAACACGACGGCAACGGGAAAACGGTCGCGCCCGTGAATCAAGCCTTCGTAAGCGGCTTGAACCGCGTGCTGCATCGAGCGATTTTTGATGACGCGACCGTTGACGAAAAATAATTGCAAATTGCGATTGGAACGCGTCAATTGCGGGCGCCCCACGAAACCCGTGACGCGCATTTCGTTGTCGTTACTCGAGTTTCCAGTACTCGATTCGCTGGCAGCGGCAATCGGCAACATTTGGCGCGCCATATCGCGTCCCAGAACGCTGACGACAGCGTTCAACGGGTTACCTTCGCCAATCGCATCAGCGCGCAGCAAATCGTGATTGTTGTGTCGCAATCGAAACGAAACGTGAGGATAAGCCAGCGCCAGATGCCCGATCATTTCGGAAATGCGCGCCGCTTCCGCTGCATCGCTTTTCAAAAACTTGAAGCGCGCGGGCGTGTTGAAAAACAAGTGCTCGACAATGATTTCCGTGCCTTGAGGCGCCGCGCATTCGCTGACATCGAGCACCACGCCGCCTTCGACCAGAACGCGCGTCGCGGCTTCGCTTTGTGGCTCGCGCGTCGTCATTCCAAAACGCGACACGGCGGCAATCGACGGAAGGGCTTCACCGCGAAAACCCAGCGTGCGGATTTGAAACAAGTCGTCCGGTGTTTGCAGCTTGCTCGTTGCATGACGTTGCAAACTGAGAATTGCGTCTTCGGCGGGCATTCCGGTTCCGTCATCGCGCACGCGGATGAGTTTTTTGCCGCCGTCTTCGATTTCGATGTCGATGCGCCGCGCTCCGGCATCGAGCGCGTTTTCGACCAGTTCCTTGACCGCGTTGGCCGGACGCTCGATGACTTCACCCGCCGCGATGCGGTTGGCGATGTCGGGCGAAAGTTTGTGAACTCGGGACATATCAGTTGGCAGACGGCAGCGGCAGGAAGCAGTCGGTTTGACGTTGCGCAAGTGCGATGTTAGTTTATCAGGCAAGTCAGGTTTAGAATTGATTTTCGGACGGATCACCAGACGAACGCAGGGGCTTGGCACGCAAAGCCCGAGATGCAAAACCGACGCAGGCTTACGACACGGGCTTGGCAGCGCCAAGCCCCTACGTTGTGCCGCTTGGCGTTGCCAACTGATAAACTCGGGCGTTGTGAAAAACCCCAATTCGTCGGATGAAATTGTCGCGTCGCGCGAAGCCCAGACCGAACCGTTGCGCGAAGATGTTTCGCGTCTTGCGGGTGCTCAATCGAGTACTCGAAGTGGTGAACTGGCGGCGCGCGACCAAACCGTGCGCGCCAATGTCAGCGCGGGTCGAGCGCGTGCTTCGGCGGCGCTGTTGGCCGGACAACGGTGGCGTCGCGCGGCGCGCTGGATTGGTTTGGCAGTCTTCCTATTCGGTGCATTGCTGTTGGTTTATGTGTTTCGCCAAGCGCTGGACAACTTCGAGAACTTCAGCAAGCCGGGCTATTTGACGATGCGCATCAATCAGACGGGCGGCAACACCGATTGGGGCCAGCAAATCACGGCCTATGTGTCGGTGCTGGGCAGCGAAATCTTGAAGTTCCTTTATTTACTGTTGCTGGGCGTCGTCGGCTCGTTTATTTCCGGCAAAGGCATCCAGTTTTTTGCGGCTTCCGAATCGGTCATCGACGAAGCTATCGCGCCGTATGAAGATTAAGCGCGTTGAAAAACGTGGGGGCGAAGCATGCTTCGCCCCTTATGTTGTCTCACTCCAAGAGTTGCATCAGCTCAAGACCAGGGCGAAGCATGCTTCGCCCCTACATTTTTCTATGTCCCTTTTCGCAATTTCCCCACTTGATGGTCGTTATCAGGAAGCCACACAGGAACTGGCGCCGAGTTTTTCCGAATTCGCGCTGATTAAGTTTCGCGTTCACGTCGAAATCCAATGGTTGCTCGCCTTGTCGCGGCACCAAGAGATTCCCGAAGTGCGCGATTTTTCTCCTGACGAAGTTCGAGTACTCGAAAGCATCGCTGATAACTTTAATGAACAAGACGCCGAGCGCGTGAAAACCATTGAGAAAACCACGCGCCACGATGTCAAAGCCGTCGAGTATTTCTTGAAAGAACAACTCGAAAACACGGGTTTGCAGGACGTGCGCGAATGGTTGCATTTCGCTTGCACCAGCGAAGACATCAACAACTTGTCGCACGCTCTGATGCTCCAAAGCGGCATCAGCGTTTGGCTGCAGCGAGCGCGCGAAGTCGTTAATCGTGTGCAACAAATGGCGAACGAACACGCGAATGCGCCGATGCTGTCGCGCACGCACGGGCAAACTGCTTCTCCGACAACCGTCGGCAAGGAACTGGCGGTTTTCTGCGCGCGCTGGAATCGTCAATTGGAGCAGATTGAAAGTCAGGAATATCTGGGGAAAATCAATGGCGCGGTCGGCAATTTTAACGCGCACGTCGCGGCTTTTCCTCATGTCGACTGGGAAAAATTCGCGTGCGATTTCGTTGAAGGTTTAGGTCTCCGATACAATCCTTTGACCACACAAATCGAAGCGCATGATTACATCGCCGAATTGTTTCACGACTTGATTCGTTTCAACTCGGTTTTGCTCGACTTCGACCGCGATATCTGGACCTATGTTTCGATGGGTTATTTTCGGCAGAAGCCAGTCGCCGGAGAAGTCGGTTCTTCAACGATGCCGCACAAAGTCAACCCGATTGATTTTGAAAACAGTGAAGCGAACGTCGGGCTTTCCAACGCCGTTCTGGAACATCTTTCGACCAAGCTGCCGATTTCGCGTTTGCAGCGCGATTTGACCGATTCCAGCGCGTTACGAAATATGGGTGTTGGCGTCGCGCATTCGTTAATCGCTTTGAAATCGACCTTGCGCGGTCTGGGCAAGCTGGAACTGGACAATCGAGTACTCGAACGCGACTTGGACAACGCGTGGGAAGTTCTGGCGGAACCGATTCAAACCCTGATGCGCAAAGCCGCCATGGAAAACCCATATGAAAAGCTGAAGGAATTGACGCGCGGCGCGAAAATGAATCAGGAAACGATGCGCGCTTTCGTCGAAACTTTGGATTTACCCGCCGAAGATAAAGCGCGCTTGCTCGAAATGACGCCTGCCAATTACATTGGAATCGCGCCGCAACTGGTGCGACATGGCAACAATTGAAAGAGCTGAAACAAAAGGCGCGCATCAAGTACTCGATGCGCGCTTTTTGTTTTAAGTAAGGTTTACTTTTTGCCGGTATAAGCGACGCGCCAGATGACGTTGTTGCCGTCTTCGGAGACTAAGAGCGAACCGTCTTTGGCGACCGTGATGCCAACGGGACGACCCCACACATCGCCGTCATCGGTGACGAAGCCGGTCAGGAAATCTTCGTATTCGCCAGTCGCTTTGCCGTTTTTCATCGGCACGCGAATCACTTTGTAACCGGTGCGATGACTGCGGTTCCAGCTTCCGTGTTCGGCGGCGAAAGCGTCCATGCGATATTCTTTGGGAAACTGCTTGCCCGTATAAAACGCCATTTGCAGCGAAGCGGAATGCGATTGCAGCAACACGTCGGGCACAATCGTTTGCGCGCCCAATTCGGGATGTTCGCCCTGGTGACGCGGGTCCTGGTGGTTGCCCGTATAGAAATAGGGCCAGCCGTAAAAACCGCCGTCTTTGACGCTGGTGATGTAATCAGGCACGAGATGATCGCCCAAACCGTCGCGTTCGTTGACCGAAACCCACACTTGTCCGGTTTGAGGATGAATCGTCACGCCGACAGGATTGCGAATGCCGCTGGCGAAAGTTCGTTGATCTGTGCGTCGGCCTTGCGCATCCAACGAGTACTCGAAAACGCGGGCACGACGGTTTTCGTCGGGATCGTGGTTTTCATCGACGTTGGAGCGCGAGCCGATGGAAAGATACATCTTGCGATTGTCGAGCGAAAAAACGATGTCGCGCGTCCAATGTCCGCCGCCGGGCAAGCGTCCACCGGGTGAAACATCGCCAATGATTTCTTCGCTTGCGCCACGCGCTTTCAGATCGCCGTCGCGATAAGGAAAACGCACGACCGAATCGGTGTTGGCGATGTAAACCCATTGCGGATTGGCGCCATTGGGATAAAACGCGATACCGAAAGGCTGGCGCAAACCGTCCGCGAAAATTTCGCTTTGTTGCACCTTGCCCGAATTATTCGCATCGCGCAGAACACGAATACGATTGGCGCCGCTTTCCGCCAGAAAAATATCGCCGTTGGGCGCGGTTGTCATCAAGCGTGGATTGCTCAAACCCGTTGCAAACTGAGTGACCGTGAAACCAGCGGGCGCTTTAGGCCAGGCGCCATCGGGTCGATCTACGGTTCGCGGCCCGTTGTTAGCGGAATTTGTGGCATACGGCGCTGGCAAATCGTTCACCGTGAGGTGGCGTCGCACGCCGGGCGCGTCAGTCGTCCAATCGCCTTTGGCCGCATCGCCCGTCAAAACGCGAGAACTGATGCGCGCGTTAGTTTGCGTTTGCGCCTTGAAAGCGGACGGCGTTGCTGCCGATTGTGTCGCAACTGGCGTCGCGGGCGGCGTTGCAACCGGTTCCAGCGTGGACGGCGAAGAATTGGCGGCACACGCGCTGAGCAGAACGCCCGCGCTCAATGATGCGGCGGCCACTACAAAAAGAGATGAGGTGCTCGAAATACGAAAGTGTTTCATAAGAATTTACAAGGAAAATGATGAATGCGGAAGGATGAATTGAATCGGACTATCACTTTGTCATTCTGAGCGCAGCAAAGAATCTATATGTGAAGTTAGATTCTTCGTTTCACTCAGAATGACAAACTCTTACTTTATGGCAAGGATTGTTACTTTTGAGTACTTGATATTCCGCATTCATCTTTTCGTTCTACCACGCGTAGCCTTCGGGCGCGGGCTTGTGGCCAGGGAAAAGTTCGTCCAGCTTTTTCAATGTCTCGTCCGACAACTTGATTTCGACGGCGCGCAGCGAACCATCCAATTGTTCTTGCGTGCGCGGCCCGATAATCGGCGCCGTCACGACGGGGTTGTGCAGGAGCCACGAAAGCGCGACATTGGCGGGTTCTTCGCCCAGTTCGCGGCAAAGGTCTTCATACGATTGAAGTTTGTCGCGGTTCGCTTCAATGCGCTTTTGCATATCTTCGCCGGCGCGACGGCCTTCGCTGGCTTTTTGTAGGACGCCGCCCAGCAAGCCGCCGCCCAGAGGACTCCACGGAATCAGGCCCAGGCCGTATTTTTCGCAAGCCGGAATCAGGTCGAGTTCGACTTTGCGCGCGTCCAGGTTATACAAACTTTGTTCGCAAACCAAGCCGAGAAAATGACGATGTTTGGCGATTTCGTTCGCCTGCGCGATATGCCAACCAGCGAAGTTGGAGCTTCCAACGTACAGCACTTTGCCTTGAGCGACCAACAATTCCATCGCCTGCCAGACTTCTTCCCACGGCGCATCGCGCCAGATATGGTGCATTTGATAAAGGTCGATGTAATCGGTTTGCAAGCGCTTCAAAGAGGCTTCGCAGGCGCGGCGAATGTGCAATGCCGACAATCTCGTTTCGTTGGGCCAGTCGCCCATGTCGTTATAAACTTTGGTCGCAATCACGGTTTTGTCGCGGCGCCTGTCACCTTTGGCGAACCAGCGACCAACGATTTGCTCGGTGATGCCTTCGCCTTTTTTGCCGCCGTAAACATCCGCCGTGTCGAAAAAGTTGATGCCGTGTTCGTGCGCCCTGTCCATAATCGCGTGCGAATCGTCTTCGCTGGTTTGCGGCCCAAAGTTCATCGTGCCCAGACAAAGGCGGCTCACTTTCAAGCCGGTGCGTCCCAAATGTGTGTATTCCATCCGAAAATCTCCTTTCGAGTACTCGATTTCAGTATTCGAGTTTTGCATCAATTGTTCGCGTCATTTTGCGCATTGTCCGCATTGTCCATTTCCACAAAGGCGCGTTGTGCAACTTCGCGCGCCGTGTTATCGGGCAAGGCAGCGGCCAGATTTCGCAGTTGGCTCGTGGCGGTTTGCGCTTCGTTCCACGACATTTTGAAGCTGCGTTGTGCGTCAACCGTGCTGCCTCCATCATAACTTTTGATATGCGCGTTCTTGAGTTGCGCAAGTTCGTGTTGAGTTCGCGCCAACAAAATGCTTGCTCTACGACGCGCGTAGGCGTTTTGACGCGGCTGCTTCATCGCGGCGATAATTCCCGCCATTTCATCTTCGCGGTCGGCATAAGCGCCCACTGACATCAGTTTCCACATCGTGCCGCCGCCGGCCTGGATTTCGGTCATGCTCCAGGCTGCGTCCCCCAATTGACCCAAGTCGTCACGAATCGAAACGATCTGCTGACGACGAGCCGCACTTAAAAAGCGGGCGTGCGCATCGTTGTCGATTTGTTTCGACTGCGCGTAATAGCTGTAGCCTGCCATTTGGCCTTGCGTCGACTCGGCGTGCGTTTTCGCGGAATAGATTTCAATGAACTTGTTCTGCCCCAATCGCACGACTTGCGCGACTGGCATCGAAAATCCACTTTCCGTCGGTTCAACCGCCTTTGGAGCCTTTGGAGCCGCTTGCGCCACCTGAAAACACAACAGCGACAAACCCAGCAAAACACGCGCAATTTTCATAACTTTCTCCTGTCATTCAAACATTAAACGCACAATTTGGACCAATCGCGCGCGGTTAGTTATATGCCTCAATAACTTCGGGTCGCTAATCGAGTACTCGAAATGAGCAGCGCGACAAGAACGCGAATTGAAAAGGTTGGGCGCGGTCGGTTGGCATAAACTTGCTGTGGAACGCATTTTACTTTGTTTTCGTTGAGGTTTCCCGTGAACTCACTTTTTGGAATTGAAACCGAATACGGCATCACCGTTGAAGGCGCCGACGCCTCGGCTTTGGTCGCCGAATCGCGCGAAGTTGTCAAGCATTATCGCGGGCGAATGGTGGCGCCGTGGAACTATCGTGCCGAAGATTCGCGCGCCGACATGCGCGGTTTTCGCGCCGAGAAACTGACGCAGGACGCGACCGACGCGCAGTTCGACCGACCTGGCGACCGCGCCCTTTCGCAAACCGAAGACCGCTGCGATCGAGTACTCGAAAACGGCGCCCGACTTTACAACGATCATGGGCATCCCGAATATTCAACGCCCGAATGCAACAACCTGCGCGACCTCGTGGCGCACGACAAAGCCGGAGAACGCATCGTTCTGCAATGCGCCAAAGCGCGTCAGCAACAGATCGGGAAAAGCGTCGAAATCTGGAAGAACAATTCCGATTTTCACGGCGCATCTTACGGCACGCACGAAAGTTATCTGATGCGGCGCGACGTTTCATGGGACAACGTTGTCAAAAATCTGGCGCCCTTTCTGGCGACGCGCATTTTGTATGCGGGCGCAGGAAAAGTCGGTTGCGAGGAAAAAGGCGCCAACGCCACTTATCAAATCTCGCAGCGCGCCGATTTTTTCAATGTCTTGCAAAGCGTCGATACGCTGGCGAATCGGCCTTTGATCAACACGCGCGATGAAGCACACGGCGACGCGCGCAAGTTTCGGCGTTTGCACGTCATTGCGGGCGATGCCAACATGAGCGAATACGCGACGGCTTTGCGCATCGGCGTCACCAATTTGGTCGTTGCGCTGATTGAAAGCGGCTGGCAAACGCCGTTGCTATTGCGCGATCCGGTTCGCGCCATCAAGCAGATTTCGCGCGACGAAACTTTCAAATGGATTATCGATGGCGAACGCGGAACAGTGGGCGCAATCGAAGTGCAGCGCGCCTTTTTGAAAGGCTGCCAAGCGTTAGGTTTGCCCAACAGCGATTGGGTTTGCGAAGAATGGAATCGAGTACTCGATGCGCTGGAAAGCGATCCGTTCAGCTTGGCCGATTCGCTCGATTGGGTGGCCAAAAAGAGCTTGCTTGACCAGTTTGTCGAAGCTGAAGAACTCAATTGGAAAGACGACGTGTTGACGTTGCAAAGCCTCGATTTGGCGTATCACAACGTCGATCACGACGAAGGTTTATATTACGGACTGGTCGAAGCGGGCGCGATGCAAACCGTCGTCGAAGAAAGTGAAATCGAGCGCGCTTTGTGCGAGCCGCCAAAAAACACGCGCGCCAGTTTGCGCGGCCTTATTGTGCGCCGTTTCGGTGATAAAATTATCAGCGCGTCGTGGGGCGGTTTCGCCTACAAAGACGGCGACGACGAAGGGTTGATTGGCTTGCCGGAAGATTATTCCGATTATCAGGCGTTGTGCGCGCGATTAGAAAACTGCGAAAACCTGCGCGAAGTCGCGGCCATTTTGAATGTGCCTTGAGCGAGTGATAAAGAAACGAACCCCGAGCGTAAGCGACGGGCTTAACGCAATAGTCACATCAAATTCTTGCGTTGAGCCCGTCGCTTACGCTCGGGGTTCGTTGGAGCAACGCGCGCACATTGCCAGAAGATTGTGGTTGTCGTAAGCGATTGCAACGCGCACGATTTCACATTGAAACGCAAAAATGCGAAACTTGGCTTTCGTAGCGCAGTGATGGGCAACCGCGTTCTGTAGTGCGCGTCCAGAAAGCCCAATCGAGTACTCGAACTGCACATAGCAGTTTGCGAAGGAGATTTCCGATGAACATTTTTCAAGCCGATGAAACGATGCGCCGTCCCGTGCCCGCCGAACCGACGACCAAGCCGGGCGGCGATGACGGCGGCCCCAGCGCGCCCAAAGTCAAGCGTCCCGATTCGCGCCAACTGCTCGACCGCATGAAGCGCGTCGACCCCGAACAGGCCAAGCGCTATCGTCAGCGCAGTGGCGAGTAATTTTCACCGCGAAGGATCCGCCCAAAGGGCACCCGAGAGTACGAAGGGAAAAGAGTTGTCGTAGAAGTGTGTCATTCTAAAAGGGTGTATAGGAAAGCGAAAAAGTTACAGAAAACGCTTAAAAACAGCAGTTTGTCATTCTGAGCGCAGCGAAGAATCTAACTGAACATAGATTCTTCGCTGCGCTCAGAATGACAAACTCCTATTTTTAAGGCACTTACGGACTTTCTCTACACTCTCTCAGAATGACATGTTCTCAAGTTTCGAGTACTCGATTTGATTTCTTCGCGCGTTTTGCGTCCTTCGCGGTTCAATTCAAAATATGACATTTCAACCTAACTTTGCCGGAGATTTTTCCAAGATTGTGACGTTGCAGAACCTTGATTTGCCGCGCGCCGAAGCGCCTTCGGGTGGCGTGTCGAACGTCATTGATACGCATGGCACAACGGTTATCGCTGTGAAATACCGCGACGGCGTTTTGAACGTGGCCGACCGCCGCGCGACGGCTGGCATGGGCGTGATGTATGATCGCGCGGAAAAGATTCTGGCGCTCGACGATCACACTTTGATTGCGATTTCTGGCAGTTTCGCCAAAGCGATTGAAATCGGGCGGTTTTTGCGCCATTCGTTCAAATACTATTCGCGTTCGCAATTGCAGCCGATGAGTTTGGAAGGCAAATTGGCCGAAATGACGCGCGCGATCTCCAATAACTTGCCGCTGGCAATGCAGGGGATCGGCGCTTTTATTCCGGTTTTGTCGGCCTATGACTTGGACGCCGATGAAGGTCGCATTTTCTTTTACGACGGTATGGGCGCGCGTTTTGAGAGTTCGGAATTTGGCGCGGCGGGCAGCGGAAGTTCGGCGATTCGCGGCAGTTTCGATTATATTGTGCGCACCAAAAAGCCGTTCAGCGAAATGGATTTGCAGGAAGCGTTGCGCGAAACCCTGATTTTGCTGGACATCGCGGCGGATCTTGATTCGGCGACCGGCGGTTATTCCAAGATTCTTCCCGCTGCCAAAGCCTTGACGCGCGACGGGATTTTGTCGCTGGATGAAGAGCAGATGCGCGATGTTTTGCGGCAAATCGACGAAGGTGGAGTACTCAATACGATGCCGCCGGTGCGGACGCGAAGAATTGACGCTGATTCGGAAAAAGTGTAAACGTTAAGCCGTCGGAACAATTGAGTTCGGGCGTTTTCGTTTTTAACTTTATGAATCTCTTACCTTTGTCTGCTCCGCCGCTCTTAAAGCAGCCTGTCTCAAAGCCGCCTGCGCCGCCTGTCCTCGATCAATCGTTACCTCAATGGCGCGAGGCACTGCAGCACGATATTGCCAATTTTTATGTGCTGGCACAGCGCGAGTGTGGCGATGTGTTCGAGTTTCGATTGCTGGGAAAGTTAGAGCTGTTTCATGTTTCTCATCCCGACGATTTGGCAGTTGTTTTCAAAGGCTCGAACGAGAGTTTTCGCAAAGGTCGCCGCTGGGACAATTTTCGCTTGCTGGTCGGACAGGGCTTAATTACCGTCGAGCCGCAACAATGGCTGCAACAACGTCGGAGTTTACAACCAGCCTTTTTGCGCCGTTATCACGAACACTTCGCCACCCGTATCGAGCAAAGCGTGCAGGAAACTCTGGTGCGTTTTGGCCCGTTGGCACAAAGCGGCGAAACGATTCATGTTACAACCGAAATGGCACGCCTGACACTGCGCAACGCCGGACATACGCTTTTCGGAACTGAACTGGGCGATCTGACCGAACCCATCAGCGAACACATGGCGGCTGTGCTGGAATACATCGTCTTTTGGCCCATGTATGCCAAACACAAGCGAACGCTGGGTGTTTACCTGCCGCGAACGAAGCATGGACGCTTTCGTCGCTCCCTTCGTATATTGGAAGAAGCTGCGCAAACTATTATCCGCCGTCGCCAAGAAATCCGCCGCGAGGAAGCCCGCCGCGAAGACCCTGAAGCGGAATCGGAAGGTGAAAAGCAGGCGCCCGATTTGTTGGATTTGCTGTTGCAGCAGCTGGAAGAAAGCGAAGTGGGACGGGACGTTTTTCAGCGTGCCTCGCCGCGATTTTTTGAAAAAAGACGGCGCGCTCGCCTGGTGCGTGATCAGATGATGTCGTTTCTTTTCACGGGTCGTGAGACGACTGCAGCAGTTTTGTCGTGGGTGTGGTTTCTGCTGGCGCAACACCCGGAAGCCGAGGCGCGCCTGCATCAGGAATTGGATCGAGTACTCGATGGGCGGCCACCGGCGCGCGCTGATCTGGAACATCTGCCTTTCCTTGGTCAGGTAGTGAATGAAACGCTGCGTCTTTATCCGCCGGTGTGGTCGTTCTTGCGTGAAACGACGCGCCCCGAAATTTTCAGTGGATACGCGCTACCATCTGGTTCGACGCTTCACATTTGTCCTTATTCGATACATCGTCATCCCGATTTTTGGGACGAGCCGGAAAAGTTTGATCCCGAACGTTTTACGCCCGAGCGCGAGGCGGCCCGTCATCCTTTCGCGTATGTTCCCTTTGGTGCCGGGCCTCGCCAGTGCATCGGAAAATATACGGCGTTGCTGGAAGCTCAGTTGATCGTCGCTGGCATCGCGCAGCATTTTGTACTGCGCCCCGTTTCCGGTGTCGAAGTGCGTTCCAACGCCGTCATTTCGTTGTGGCCTTCGCACAACCTGCCGATGACATTGCATCCTCGATAAGTGTCGCCGCGTTGACGAGGTGCTCAACTCATTAAAACTTGGATGGTATTTTGTGACTGCGACCGAAGCAACAACTCCTCAAGATTTTCGGGAAATCGAGTTTTCTCCCTTGCGCCAGCGCGTGGAGGCGCATCACAAGGCGCTACCCAAGGGCTTCGGTTTCTGCGGCATTGTCACTTGCGACATCGAAAAATATGAAGAGTTCGTGCAACGTTGCCGCGACGCGCGTTGCCGCCCACCCAGTTTGTACGCTTACTTTGCGCGTTGCTTGGGTGTGCTGTTGGCGTCGCAACCCGAGCTTTTAGCGGTACGCATCAAAGGAAAGCTGCTCATTCCCAGCCGCGTGGATGCGTTGGTTGCGGTGGAAATGGGCGCTTACGACGGTTCACGGGCGGTTGCGGTGCTTCACTTCGCGGACTTGGGTGGGCGCCCGCTGAACGACATCGCGGAAGAAATGAAGGTGCGGTTGCGTCATGCCAAACGAACCACGGTGCAATTGCCCGCGGAACGTCGGCGTTTCGTGCCGTTGTGGGCGCCGGACTGGTGGAGCCGCTCCGTGGCAACAATCCGTGATCGTCGGCCTGTGGCACAACGCGAATATGCCATGAAGAACGCGTGCGTTCAAATTTCCTCGACAACGCAATGGATGAATGGAAAAGGCGGCTGGGGCGTGCAATTGTATACTCCGATGGCGCTCAGCGTTACTTTATCCGGCTCTTCGCGGCGCCCTGTAGCGACCGATAAGGGCGAAGTTGCAGTGCATTCATGCTTGGATGTGGCGCTTAATTTCAATCACATCATTGTTGATGGAGCGCCCGCGACACGCTTTATTGCAGCGTTCATCGAAGAAGTCGAGAGCGGGCGACTGCTCAATGAGTATCTGATTGAGCCGCGAAAACTGCGTCCTCATCAACTGCGACAGGAAAGGACAACGAGTGACGACATCTGAAACAACGGCAGGACGACAATGGATGAGCAATGAACCCTGATGTCCTGCAGTTCTGCTAATCCAGCCGCTAATTTCAATGGTTTCAGTACTCGATCGATATGCCATCTCAAGAAAACAACACAGTGGAACAGCACAATATCACGCCGGAATTTTTCGTGTCATACCGTTGTCACCGGTGCGCCGCATTGTGCAAAACCACTTGAGGTCTGCGGCGCGAACGCAAGGTTTTGCGATTTTGGCGTCGTTCGATGTGGAGCGATACACCGTTTTTGTCGAATTGTGTCGCGCGCAAAGAGTACGCCCGCCCAGCCTGACGGCTTACATTGCGCGTTGTCTGGGCGTGGTTTTGGAGCAGAACCTTGAGATGTTGGCGGTTCAGCGAGGGCATCAATTGTTGGTGCCACGTCAAGTGAATGTGCTGGTTGTCGTGGAAGGCTTATCTGCGGAAGAAGAAAAGATGCCAGCCTTCTTTCTATCCAGCAATGTCGGGCAGCGGCGCTTGGACGACATCGCACTTGAAATCACGAAATCTGTCCGCGAAATGAAAAGACAGCGCATTGTGGTTCCGCATTCGCGCTTTTTCTCGCACCATTCGCCTGAATGGTGGCAACGCATAGGCCGTGTGGTAAAAGACCGGCGTGGACGGATGCAAACAGAACGTCTTGCGGCTGAAATGTGCGTCCGGCTTTCTTCGACAACGCCGTGGGTGCAGGGACACAGAGCCTGGGGCGTACCTCTCTATGTCACGACAGCGTTGAATGTGATGATGGGGAGTTTATCGAAGCGCGCTCTGGTCGTGAACGACGAAATTGTAGCGCGCACCTGCCTGGACATCGCGCTGAACTTCGATCACGAAATCACCGATGGCGCTCCGGCCACGCGCTTCCTCGCGGCCTTCATCGAAGAAGTCGAGAGCGGACGCTTGCTCAGCGAATACCCGATTGTGCCTCGACCTTCATCCAAAACGTCATCCTCTGCCGATTCCGATAGCGGCATTCAGTCCGATAGCGGCATTCAGCACGATGTTCTGGTCGACTCGCAAGTTTCGCCCGAACTTGAAACCGAGCAGTCGTTCGCCCGGGAACACGATCCAAGCAACAGCGTTTCGTAAATCGAGCTTTTGATAAAACGTTGATGAAACGTTGTGGAGAAAGGTCTCAAAGCGTGTTGGAGCCGTTGCACGCCGGACGCGTCTGACGCGACACTGAAGCACAATCGAGTACTCGGATCTCCGATTTTAATCTCCGCAAAGGCTCTCCTAATTTATGTATTCTCCCTACGATTTCAACCAATCTATTGCGCACCGCGCCGAATACGTCGAAGAACGCTTGAAAGGCGGCGCGCCCGTCGTCGGCTTGAGCTACGACAAAGGCATTTTGCTCTTCACCGTGAAAAGGACGCAACGCAAGGTTTTCGAGGTTTACGACAAGCTGATGTATTCGGCGATTGGCAATCAGGCCGACGTGGAAGCGGTTCGCCTGGCCGCCATTGATTTCGCGCACCAGGAAGGTTTCGCGCGCTCGCCAGACGATGTTTCGATTCAGCGCATGGTCGGTTTCGCCATTTCGCCGCCGCTCAAGCGTTCCTTCGGCGATGCTTATAACACGCCGAACGTTTTGCGCGCGCTCTTCGCCGAAATCGGCAACACTCCGCAAAAAGACAGCTTTTTCGTGCTAAATTACGACGGCGAATTCACGACGCACGCGCTTTTCGCGGTCGTTGCGGGCAGCGAAGCGGCAGAAGACGCGATGATCAAAAAGTTGGAAGAATACAGCGACGTCCCCGATCTCGCCACGGCTTTGCAACGCGTTAAAGAAGTCTGGCGCATCGGCAGCTTGGACACTTCGCGCGACGATGACGAAGACGACGAAAAAACCGAATCGAGTACTCGAAGCGAAGAAAGTTCTCGAAAGGACGAAAAAGAAGTCGATGCGCTGACCGAAGCCTTGAAGCACGGTCATCTGGAAGCCGGTGTTTTGGAGCGCGACACGCCGCGCGAAAGCAAGTTTCGCTTGCTGAAAGCGGAAGAAATTAACCACGGATAAACACAGACAGATGGACACAGATGAAATCAATGTTGTAACGTTTTAGGTGCTGGTTTTTTGGAGAAGGTTTACGAAAACGCGCTGGTAGTCGAATTGCGGCGGAGTGGATTGCAAGCATTGCCGCAACAAACCCTGCAAGTGCGCTATCTCGGGATTGTCGTTGGAGACTATTGCGCAGATATTGTCGTCAACGGCTTGGTGCTGTTGGAACTGAAAGCCAGCAAAACCATTGACGAAAATCACCTGTGCAATTGTTGAATTAATTGAAAGCGACCGACCTAAAGGTCGGACTTATCCTGAACTTCGGAACTCCACGCTTGGGCATCAAACGCATGATCCTCTAAACTCTTCTGAAGCCATCCGTGTTCATCTGTGTTTATCCGTGGTTCACCAAAGGACGTTATGGAACAGCGCATTGTTGGAATCGAAACCGAGTTCGGCTGTTTTGTCGAAACCGACAGCAAAGGCCGTGGCGTTGGTAGCGCCGAACGCATCGTCGAAGCCGTTAAAGATCACGCGTTTTTGCGGCGCAAGCTGGGTTTGCTCGATATGCACGCGCGCGATTACGCTTTTGAGCCAGCGCGCAGTGGCGGTTTTCTGATCAATGGCGGACGTTTGTATGTCGATGCTGTGGGAAGCCACGAAGAATATGCGACGCCCGAATGCGTGACGTGGAGCGATGCCGTCGCTTATGATCGCGCTGGTCGCGTGCTGCTTCAAGGTTTGGTCGATGATTTGGGCTTGTCCGATGATGTCGCGTTTTATGCGAACGCCATCGACCATTTTGGCGGCCACACTTTCGGTTGTCACGAAAATTATCTGGTCGATATTTCCGCCAGCGCGTTTCGTGGCAGTCTGAGTTTGTTGATGCCGTTTCTGGTGACGCGGCAGATTTTCGCGGGCGTTGGGCGCGTTGGCGGACACAAATTGAATCGCAACGATTTTCGCAAAAACGTGATGAACATCGGCGAACACGATGTCGATACGATGTGGGTCGCCGATTTCTACGGCGTCGAACTTGATAACACAGTCGATTTCCAACTCTCGCAGCGCGCCGATCACATCGTCAATACCGTTTCTTCACGCGTGCGTTTCAACCGCGCCATTATCAACCCGAAGCGCGATTCTTATTACGATTATTCGGATTTGCATCGCTTGCACGTCCTTTTTGGCGAGCCGAACATGAACGAATACGCGATGTGGCTCAAAGTCGCCACGACGTGCATCGTTCTGGATTTGATGGACTTGAAAGTGTTGCCCGCCGATGTGCGTCTGGACGACATTTTGGGAACGCTCAAAAGCGTGTCGCGCGACGCAACGATGAAATGGCCAGTGCGTCGCTCCAATGGCAAAAACATGAGCGCCATTGATTTGCAGCGCATTTATCTCGAAGCGGCGCAAACTTATCTCAAGGGCAAAGACGCGCAAACCGACCAAGCTTTGGTTGAATGGGAAAGCGTCTTGAACGGTTTGGAACGCGATCCGATGCAGATGGGCGACCGTTTGGATTGGGTGGCGAAAAAGTCGATGTTGCAGGATTATATGAACAGCGAAGACGTGGGCTGGAAAAACGACGCCTTGCACTCGCTGGACATGGAGTATCACAACATCAACCCGCGCAAAAGTTTGTATTACGCGCTGCAAGAAATGGACGCCGTGCGGCGCATTTGCACCGATGAACAAATCGAATCGAGTACTCGAAACCCGCCGCAGAACACGCGCGCCAAAGGTCGAGCCGAAGTAATTCAGGAATTGATCGCGCGCAAATCGACGCGTTATCTCATTGATTGGGATTGGGTGCGCATCGACAAAGATCGCCATCTCGAACTGCGCAACCCGTTTCATACTTATGAAGAAGAAGCCGCCAGCTTCGTCAAAAGCGTGCGTGGCGAAAGCTCAGCTTTGTAAAAGCGCCTTGAAAGGCGAAGCGCGAGTGAATAATAGTTTGTCCTTCTGAGCGCAGCGAAAATTCTCATAAAGGTAGATTCTTCGTTTTGCTCGAAGGTTGTCGAGAAAGTTGTGGCACTTCCTAAAACTGGCAGTTTGAAGCCTTTTTTGTTTTCTATAAACGCTTCCCGAATGACAAACTATAATTTCAGTTCGTCCAATCGGGAACTTTAAGAAAATTCTCACTGTTTAATTGCTGGCGGCGCGTGACATTGTTTGTCAAGAGATGTTAAGTTAAGGGCACGGTATCATTGCGAGCCGAAGCGAAGACTCGAAAACATTCGGGAATTTCAGGAGAGACATCATGAAAAGTTACTGTAACGTTGGCAAGGGTTTGTTGTTGGCGAGCATTTTGAGCAGCGCGATTTTGCCCGCGACGGCCAAAACAGCCGCGATGACAACCAAAATGAGTTCGACAAAAATGTCGTCCACCAAAATGACATCGCACAAAATGCCGATGAAGACGACGCAAATGTCGGGCACGATTTTGGGCATGACATCGCATTCGCTGACAGTGAAGCCAGCGATGCACAGCATGGGCATGAGCAAAACCGTGATGATTCCGGCTTCGGCCAAAATCATGATGGGCGCCGTTCCGACCAAGTTGTCGAAGCTGAAAGCTGGCGAAATGGTTACCATCATGATGAAAGGTGGCATGGTTTCGGGCGTGATGGTTCACGCGGCCAACAAAACCGTCAAAGGCACCATGCGCAAAACCTCGACGAAAATGACATCCAAGATGACAGTCAAGCATTGATTGGTTGTCGAAGTAAAAAAGCGCGCTGCGAAGGTTGCAGCGTGCTTTTTCGTTTGTGCATAATTTACTTGTGTGAATGTAATCGAGTACTCGAATTGGCAAACTTTTAAGGCACAAGATTGCGGTGATCCTTGCAGGCGATTCGTGGTTCGCCGTTGATTGTCACGATAATTGGATGCTTACACAAATACTCATCTATAAATATACGGTCGTTCTCACAGCAAACCTGTGTTTTGGATAAAAAGTAAACGTGACCTTCGCGATTGCCGATGATTGTCACATGACGCTCATCATCTCTATTGGACGTTTCGTAGCTCAATCGAAAAGGCTTTTTCTCTTTGAATGCTGAGACTGCACAAGCGTCCGCCGATGCGCGTTGTTTTGCCCACAAATTGATTTCACCACAATCAATGGCGTCTGGCTTGTTGAGTTCCGTGTAAGCATCGTCCAAGCCAAGAAGTTTTGGCCTTGGTGTGGGAGCAGAAAAAGGTCTTGAAGGTATTACCGGTTCCGCTTGGGTGAAGTTGCGAACGAGTAAGCATAATGGTGTTGTCAAAGAAAGGATCAAGAGTCCCGTTAGGAATCGGTGCATGAACTGACTTTGCTGTGGAGATGACGTCAAAATGAATAAGTAGTGTCAATTAAGCCTGAAGTAGGTGCACAGTTTAGTTGAACCAGCATCCGACTTATCAATTTTCTTTTTCTGGAACTTATCTTTTTCTCAACATTTGCCCGTGACGTGCGTGGTACAATCGCGTTAAATTGAATGTCGGAGACCTTTCCGATGAAAAAAGAACTGGGCCAGCCTGTCATGCTTTCCGACACCGATATTATTCTGCGCGTGCAGCGCGGCGAGCGCGAATTGTTTGGCGAGTTGCATACGCGCTATCACGACCGCATTTATCGCACTATTGGACGTTCGGTTTTCGATCCCGACATCGCGCAGGACATCGCGGGCGAAGTCTGGGTGCGCGCTTACGCCGCCGTGGATCGCTTTTCACCACGAGAAACGCACAGCGTCGCGGCCTGGCTGCTGCGTATCGCCGCGAACCTCGTTACCGATCATCGGCGTCGCTTGCCGGTGGGCGAAACCTGCGACGATTACGAAGAAAAAACGCTGCGCCTGGTGACGCCGGGAGCGGAGCGCGAAGTGTTGCGGGCTGAACAATCGCGCGCCGTGCGTCGTGCGTTGGAAACGTTGAGCGACGGCGACCGCATGATTATTGAGATGGCACATGACAGCGATCTGAGTTGCCGCGAAATCGCCGTCGCACTTAATAAACCATCGATTTCCGCTGTCACATCGCATTTGCATCGCGCGATGCGGCACCTGAAAACTGCGCTCGAACAAAGCGGCTGGTTCGCAGAACAACTTCCAGCGGCGCGGCGCGCACGGAATTAAATTTTGGTGGGTTTCATCTGCTGCCTATTCCGGTTCGGCATTCGAGTACTCGAACTTTGCGCCAGCATTGATGTCACCCATTGCAGCGTATAAACGCTTTTGAGCCTTGTTGAAAATAATTTAAAGTCGCTTTTTATCGCCTTCTCGAACAAGGCGAAGTAGGTGGTGCAGCATGTTTCATCGGATTCGTAATAGTAAAGGGCATTCATCGGCAAACGCGGGGCGCCAAAATGGTCAGGACGCGCGCCATGCCGATTCTCTGTGGCATCTCATTCACACGAAGGAAAAATCCCGTTCCACGCGCTGCGTCCAGAACGTTGGACAACCAAGCGTTGTGGATGTTGTGGATCAAGAAGTTCAGGAGCTGGAAGAAATTTCGCAGCTTTTGCGTGCCGCGTGGGATGATCCTGCCGAAAAAGCGCGCTTGGAAATAGGTGCTCAAGAAGCGTTCACGCCGACGCATAATCTCTTGATGGCGACCATCGAAAGCAATGTCACGGAGGCTCGTGAACAATTGTCGTCGCGTGCGCTTTCGCGTTTTCCTTTGTTTAAGCCGTTGTCTTTAGGCCGCAATCCGGCGTGGCGCTGGGCGTCGGTTACGGCGGTTTTGATGACGACCGCGCTGGGCAGCCATTCCATCGGTTACTACCACGCTTTGCGAGCGCTTTCCAGCCCTGCCGCGTCATCGGAAAATGCTCTGCCAAGTTCAATTATTGCCACGTCTCCCAACCTTCGTGTTTTGCCAGTGCAATCATTAGTCAACGATTTCGATGTTTCGCTGCGCCGACAGACGCCGCTGGAATTTGTCGCTGACGAGCGCGAATCAACGCAAATGATCGGCCACAAGCTGCAAAACCAACTCGGCGTGGCGATGCACTTGCCAATTAAGCCGCGTTCAGGCGCGAAACTTTTGGGTGCGCGGCGTCATTCCGCCTGGAACCGCACCGGCGTGCAAGTGCATTATGTGAAGGATGGCGTGCGCATTGCGGTCTATCAGTTCCGCGAGCCAAGTTGTGGGATGGGCGACCTGAACGAAGTCGAGTGGAAAGGACAGTTGTTCCTCACCGGACAACGCGGCGCTTATCGCATTGTCGTGTGGCGCGAAGATGACGATGTGATGGCCATGGTTTCGCCGCTGGCCATGCGCCAACACGAATCGTTGCTGCTCGCCGAAGATATTCGTCAAACCAACGATTTCGCCTGAGCTTTACGCGATCACAACTGGACTATCGAGTACTCGATATGCGAACAAGCCGCGCCATGAAAAGTGGCGCGGCTTGTTTAGATTTTGACTTAGGAAATTAGAAAAAATGTTACGCCAGGAATTTGATCAGGCGCAATTGATTGCCTTGCCCACAAACGAAGCGATGCTCGATATGATCGACGAAAGTGCGAATAATATAAAGCCCCAGGCCTCGGCTGCGCTGTGTTTCGATGTATTCATCGAGTGCGATACCGGGCATGGCGTCAACTGGAAAGTTGACGGTTGAATAGTCGAGAAGCGTAATTTCCATGCGGTCAGGAAAAGTTTCGACAACGACCTCGATTTGATCGCGCAAAGGCTGCGTTTGGTAACCGTGCTCGATGATGTTGGTGCAGGCTTCCCCGACGGCCATCTCAATCTTGGCGATGTTCTCCGCATCAAAACCCAGCTTTTCTGCGGAGCCGACCACCAGGGCGCGGATCTGCGGCAATGCATCAGGCGTGCTGAGAAGCCGCAAGTGCGTTACTGCTTGCGAAGATGAACCCCAGGTGAAATCGCCAGCGTTTTGCTCTGACACGGGAATTTTCTGTTTCCTATACGGCAGTTTCGTAAGCACGAAACGTTGTTTGCCCTTTGTCGATTGAACTCAGGCTTGGAATTAAGCGGCGCCGGGCAGAAATTTCTTCATCGCTTCTTCTTCAGTCGGGTAAGTGTGAATCAAACGTGAAAAACCCAGCAAATTGAAGATGTTGGTGATTTTGTCACTCATCTTGGCGATGACTAAGTCGCCGCCATGCTGGCGAACCTGGCGAAACGTTGCCATCAGCAACCCCAATCCGGTGGAATTGATATACGTCAGCTTTTCCAGATCGAGCAGCAAATGATAGTGACCGCCCTCGACGAGCTTGGTCAATTCTTCCTCGAAATCGGTGAATGTGTGCGCGTCGACATAGCCTTCGAGGCGCAAAATCTCGACGTTCGGCGCACTGCCCGACTGCGCGTCTTTTGGAGCTGTTTCGTGATCTATTTTCAGTTCCTTCACTGCTTCCTCCCCAATGTCTGTAAAAAATTAAGGTGCGAAATGAGGTGCGAATATCCGATGGCCAAGCATCCGCTGGTATCGGTTTCGCAAAAACGTCTTTTACATGAATGCTTCTACAGAAATGCTTCTATATGAACGCTTCGGAACCGCAGGCCGAAACGCGATAAAGCGTGATTGAAATTGACTTCGCTGAGATGATGTTGCTTGTCGGAGATTTTATGTCGTGCGCCGCGCCTTGTCAATCACTTTGAACGTCTTATTTACAGAACGCGAATTCTTAAATTAAACTTTTTGCAACTCCAAACGTTCAGTGCAAGTTTCAGCCCAACGTTTTACATCGATATTTAACACCAATGTTTAACCCAATGCTTTAACCCAATGCTTTAACCCAATTCGCCGGCTTCCCAGCTCAAAACCGAGACCGCCACCAAAGCCGCCGTTTCCGTGCGCAAAATCGAGCGTCCCAAACCGACACTTTCCACGCCGTAACGATCAGCCCATTCGCGCTCGCGCTCTGTCCAGCCGCCTTCCGGCCCCACCAAAAGCATCACGCGACGCGGCGTTTCTTCTTCCCTTTCGCCGTTTCGAGTACTCGATTCACCACTTTCAAGCAAAGGCTCGCGCTGCAAGGCTTGTCGCAAAGTTTCGCTGCCGCCGCGCTCGTCCAGCATGAAACACCGCGAATTGCTGGTGCCGTAATCAACCGCAGTGGCGAATTCGCACGGCGCGTGAACAATTGGAAGATCGGCGCGACCGCATTGCGCGCACGCGTTCTGCACGATTTTACGCCAACGTTCGCTGCGCGCATCGACGCGCAATTCGTCATCAAAGGTCGGAACGCTGCGCGCAGCTAAAAGCGGCCAGAACTCTCGAACGCCCAGTTCGGTGCCTTTTTGCAAGACGAACTCCATCTTTTCACCTTTAGGAACCGCCTGCGCGACAGAAATGTGCAAGCGCTGCGCGCGTTCTTCGGTCACTTCGTTCAAAATCGCGGCGCGCACACTTTTGCCGGTTTCGTTAACGTGGGTCAGAACGCATTCCCATTGACCGCCCAAACCATCGAAAGCGACAAAGATTTCGCCCGAAGTCAGGCGCAAAACGCGCGTCAATTTTTTCGCTGTGTCAACGTCGAGATCGAACTCTTCGCCGCGAAGTCCAGGTTCGAGAAGGGCAGAGGAAAGGTAAACGCGAGGCATAAACGCAGTGTACAATTGAATTGAGTACTCGATTGCTGAATTAGTAACGAAACCACGCCTCGTCGCCTTCAACGTTGAGCAAAACTCAGTGATGACTTGTCCGGTATCGGTATCTTTCAGGCGCAAACCCAGTGCGTCTATTTTGTCATCGAGAATTTCGTCGTAGCCATTTTGCGCTTGTTCGTCAAACAACGGTTTGACATCCGCGAAAGCTGCTGTCGGCTCGAAGCGACAACAAAACCAAGGCTGATCGGTTTCATACCAACGCAAGGTCGCCAGAATTGTTTCGCCTTGCAGCAACTGGAAACTCTCAAAGGCCATGATTCAACTTTTTCCAAACACAAACGCGGTCCATTGTTCGATGTAATCGCCGCGCGCTTCGCCGTCTTCTTCGCGTTTGTGTTGCGTTTGGAAACCAACCTGGTGCATCGTGTTTTCGACTTCATCAGCGCGCGGGCTGGAAATGCCGGAAACGATCAACGTTCCATTATCGAGTACTCGATTGAATAATTGTGGCGCTAATAAAATCAATAAATCGCTCATCAGGTTGGCGACGACGAGCGGGAATTGCTCGTTTGTCCAATCGGCGCCTGCCGCTTCGACGACCTTGATTTTGTCGGCGACATCATTCATTTGCGCGTTGTCGCGCGTGGCTTGCGTGCAGAAATGATCGAGATCGGAAGCGACGACTTGCGCGCCCAATTTCGCGCACGCGATGCTCAAAATGCCGCTGCCGCAACCGACATCGAGAACTCTATCAAGGATGCGATTAGGCATCGGTTCGCCCTGAAATTGCTCTCCCAAAAGTTCAAGACACATCTTCGTCGTCGGATGTTGTCCGGTCCCAAACGCCAAACCCGGATCGAGGCGAATCACAATCGAGCTGTCTTCGACTTCTTCATGCGCTTCCCACGGCGGCGCAATCAGAAACGCGCCAATGTGCAACGGCGGAAAATTTTCGCGCCACGAATTCGCCCAATCTTCTTCGTGCAATTTCTTGGTGGCAATTTGAGCATCGATTTGTCCGCGCGCGAAAGTGTCTTTCAGTTCGTTTTGCAAGGTTGCGGCGTCGTATTCTGGCGCGAAATAGGATGTAATAAGAGCCTTGTCGCGCGGTACGATCTGCGCGTCTTCGCTTTGGTCGAAAAGTATTTTTGTGTCTTCGGTTTGTACGCCTGCGCCACCGGCGTCCAGCAAAAGTTCGGCGACAACTTCAGCGTCTTCAAGCGCACACGTCACTTCGATTTGCGTCCAGGTTGTGGCGTTGGCGGTTGGATCTTCGGTCTTCGAGTACTCGATATTCATTGGTTGTTTAGGTAATAGCTCAATCGGTAAAATCAGACAACGAACCCAAAGCGTAAGCGATGGGCTTAAGTAACCAATGGTGCGGGTCTACCTTGTGCCTGCGAGTAAACTCGCGGCTCGTCCCGTTTCACGCAACAAAGTTGACCTTCGCCGACTAAACACTTCCGGCTTGGAGTCGGCGCAGGCCGACTTTGTCCTCCGTAAGAGGCTGAGCCGCGAGTTCACTCGCAGGGCAACTGCAACCCGCACCACTGCTTAAGTAGCAATTATATTTGACTGCTACTTAAGCCCGTCGCTTACGCTGCGGGTTCGTTGTCTGACAATTATTGTGGAGCAATCTTTTCAACTGTTGAAGGGTTAGCGTTTTCCTGGGCGCGTTCTTCGAGCACGTTTTGGATGATGTCGACGATTTGCGTATCGAATTGCGAACCGGCGCAGCGTCGTAATTCGACCAGAGCGTCTTCGGGCGAAACGGCGTTGCGATAAGGGCGCGGCGAAGTCATGGCGTCGTAGGCATCGACCACGCTGATAATGCGCGCGGCGGGGTCGATTTCTTCACCGCGCAAGCCATCAGGATAACCACTGCCATCCATTTTTTCGTGGTGATGCATAATAATCGGCGCGATATTTTCCAGCGAACGCACGCGGCTGACTAAATCGTGGCCAATCATCGAATGGCGTTGAATGACTTGGAACTCTTCGGGCAACAAATGTCCGGGTTTAAGCAAAATGCCGTCGGGAATGCCGATTTTGCCGATGTCGTGCAGCAACGCGGCGTAACGAATCGTTTCCAGTTCGTCTTTGTTCCAGCCCAAGTGTTGCGCGATGCGCACGGCGATTTCCGCCACGCTTTCGCAATGACCACGCGTGTAAGGGTCTTTGACTTTGATGGCGTCCGCCAGCACCGCAATAGTTGCCAGAAAGCTTTCCGCCAGTTCGCTATGCAAGCGGTTATTTTCCAGCGCGATTCCGGCGTGATTGCCGATGGAAAGCAGCAGTTCGGTGTCTTCGTCGGTGAAGTCGCCACTGCGCTTGTTGGCGACCAGCAAAACGCCTTTCATATTGCCCTGAACCGCGACTGGCAACGCCGCCAAATTGACCAGATGCACGCCGTCGGGCAGGTTTTCGCTATCGTTGCGCACCAGCGGCGCTTCTGATTGTGCGACCTGATGCGTGAATCCATAAAGCGCCTTGCTGACGATTTCGGGCAAATTGTCCAGACCAATGTCGGCCAGCGTTTTATCGCCGCTGCTATCGACATAAAGCCCGACTTCGGCGTCCGTCAATTTGACGCCGATGCGCAAAATCAAGGATGGCAAATCTTCCGCGCGCAAATCACGGTAAAGCTCCATCAGTTCCTGCTGAATCGCGTTTTTCTGCGCCGTTTGCGCTGTCACTTGCGCTTCGAGTACTTGATTGCGCTCGTGACCTTCTTCGCACTTTTTGCGACTTTGCTCACACTCAGCGCGGCTTTGTTCGCATTCGTGTCGGCTTTGCGTGCAGTCGTCGCGCCATTGGTCGCGCTCGCCCTGTAAATGCTCGTGCTCGGCAGACAATCCCGCATATTTGTCGTTCAGGTGTTGATGTTGAGAGTTCAGGTTTTGATGTTCGACGTTCAACTGTTGATGTTCGGCGTGCAGTTGCGCGTGTTTCGCTTCCATTTTTGACAGAGCGGCCTGCGCTTGGTCGAGTTGGTTTTGCAGCGCGTTTTGCCAATCGAGTACTCGAACGCGCGCCTCTTCCAGAATGACGGCGGGATTATCGCCATCCATTGTGTATTTTGTGCTGACTCCGCCTTGAGAAATTTGCTCCGCCATCACCGAACTCCTGAACAACTTTAAGATTCGCTTATGCGCATCGGCTTTCGTGCCACAAACTGGCCAAATAACGTTGTGTACCACACAAAACGGAAAAGGCCGCGCGACCTTTTCCGTTTTGCATTGTGAAAACTGGTTTTGAGTGATGCCAGTTTGATCGAACAAATGATGGCAGCCGCTCCTTTCCTTCTGAGGCGGCTGCCATAACAACGGTTCTTTAACCTCTTCGATTTAACCGGCTTGCGCGAAACGCTTGTTCACTTCGTCCCAGTTGACGACGCTCCACCAGGCTTCGAGATATTTCGGGCGCAGGTTCTGATATTTCAGGTAATACGCGTGTTCCCACACATCGTTGCCCAAAATTGGGTAAACGCCTTCCATCAGCGGGTTGTCCTGATTTGGTGTGCTGGTGATTTGCAATTTGCCGTCGGTGCCTTTGGTCAGCCAGACCCAGCCGCTGCCGAAACGCTTGGCGCCCGCTTCGCCGAACTGCTTTTTTAGCGTTTCAAAATCGCCGAACGATTCTTTGATGGCGTCGGCAATCGCGCCGGTCGGTTCGCCGCCACCGTTTGGCCCCATGATTTCCCAGAACATCGAGTGGTTGACGTGACCGCCGCCATTGTTGCGCACGGCGGCGCGGATTTCTTCAGGCACGGCGTTCAAATCGCGGATCAGTTCTGCGGCGCTTTTGCTGGCCAGGTCGGGCGCTTTTTCCAGCGCGGCGTTGAGGTTGTTGACATAAGTCGCGTGATGTTTGTCGTGATGCAGGTGCATCGTTTCTTCGTCAATGGTGCTGCTGAGCGCATCGTAAGCGTAAGGCAAGGGCGGCAGTTCGTGAGCCATAATCGTTTTCTCCTGAAGCTGTGAGGAATTGGGTGCGGCGGCGTTCTCTGCGCAAGTGTCGCGCCGCCATTTATACTATCGTAAATCTACCTGCGCCAGACGAATCGAGTACTCGATGAACGATTTCACAAGCCGATTTTGTCTTCTCGTAGTTTTCGCCGTTGTCTGGCTCTTCGGTTATGAAGCCCTGCGAAGTCGCCGAGCGCGACGTTACAAAGGGCAAAGTTCACAAACATTTGTGATGGAAGTTGTTTATTTTGTGGGCTGGCTTTTCTTCATTCTTGCCGTTGTTGGTTCCGTTGCTGTCGATGTTGTAAAACGACTACATTATCATTGAATGTCCCTCAAACGATTGTTTTCGATCAAACAGCGGAAGAGAAAGCTGCTGAGTTAAAGCAACTTCGTGAGTTTTGGGTATGGGCATCACCAAGAACTATTGAAGATAACATTGAGGAAATTGTGGCGGAGGAACACACGATTTCGCGCGATGAAGTTCACGACGATTTGGATTTCTGGAAAGACTTGGACGATTCACTCGATTTCGTCGAACTCATCATGCGCTGCGAAGAAGAGCTCTCGTTCGAGTTTCCCGACGAAAACGTTGCTGCGGAAAACATCAACACCGTCCGCGATTTGAAAAACTACATTTTGAGAAAACTCGGCAAAACAACGTAAACGGAGAAACAGTAATGACAAAGCAAAAGTTCAAACCGATGTTCTGGGTTTTGTGGGCAGTTCTCACAGTTGCGTTCGTCGTTATGCTTCAAGGTTGGGTGGATCGTCTTTATCCATTTGAGAATTCGCTGATCTATGTTCTGCTCGTTGCGTTTCTTTACGCAGCATTGATCGCTACCAAAATCGGTGAAAAGTTGAAGTGGGTCGAAAAGTATTACGATCCAAATCCGCAAGTTATTTATCGGTCTAAGCCAGGCGATGTCTTGTTTTTTTATTTTTGCGTAGTCGTTTTGTGTATTCTGCTCAACATCGTAATTGACAGTTTAGTGCATCGCATCCCCTTCTTTTATACCCACATAAGAAAAAATGAGGGTGGCACATTCCTTTTATACAGCTACATCTTATACAGCTACATCTTATCGTGGTTAATCGCTCGCAAAATTGCGCATAAAAAAGGTTGGCTTGTCGCGCAACCGATTGAAACCAAAACCAAAACGAACACAAAGGAGCAATCCTGAATTATGCAGAAACGAAACTTTTTATTACCTTTGACGGGCGCGGTTGGCGTCGGAATTTTGATTGGCGCGTGCGCGCGGCAGTTGCCAACATCGAGTACTCAATCGGTGTTGCAGGGCAGCGCGCAGGCGCAAACCACGACACAAACGACGGCGCTGAACAACAATGTCAGTACGGGCAAC
This sequence comes from Abditibacteriaceae bacterium, assembly GCA_965277285.1. Lineage (GTDB taxonomy): Bacteria > Armatimonadota > Abditibacteriia > Abditibacteriales > Abditibacteriaceae > DASVUS01. Next base: position 3,024,015 of record OZ255721.1, read on the forward strand.
ACGATTGGCAACGCGGCGGAACTGGCGCGGCTTTCGGCGACGTTTGCGGGTTTGGCCAAGCAAGTCACGCCGGCTGTGGTCAACATCAACACGCAGCAAGTGATTCCAGGTCGCGTGCTCGAAGACCCGTTTGGCGGCTTGTTCGGCGGCAACGGAACCGTGCGCGAACCGGACCGGCAAGCGCAAAGCCTGGGTTCGGGCGTCATTGTGGACGCGCGCGGCGTCATCGTCACCAACAATCACGTCATTAAAAACGCCAGCACGATCACCGTCACGTTGAACGACAGGCGACGTTTCGCGGCCAAATTGGTCGGCACCGATCCCGACACCGATGTGGCGGTCTTGCGCATTGATGTTCCAGGCGGCAATTTGCCGACGATTCCGTGGGCAGACAGCGACAAAGCGCAAGTCGGCGACATCGTTCTGGCCGTCGGCAGCCCTTTTGGACTTTCCGCCACGGTCACCCAGGGAATTATTTCCGCCAAAGATCGGCGCGACCTGGACTTGTCGCAGATCGAAGACTTTTTGCAAACCGACGCGGCGATCAATCCGGGCAACAGCGGCGGCGCTTTGATCGACATCAACGGCAATTTGGTCGGCATCAACACGGCGATTTTGTCGAAGAGCGGCGGCAATCAAGGCATTGGCCTGGCGATTCCGGCGAAATTGGCGCGCAACGTCAGCGGCCAGATTTTGGCGAACGGCAGCGTCACGCGCGGCTGGATTGGCATTGGCGCCGATGAAATCACGCCCGACCTGGCGCAGAAAATCAATTATACGGGCACCAGCGGCGTTCTCGTCACGGGCGTTTCGTCGCGCGGCCCGGCAGCCGGATTGCCGTGGGTGCGCGACGGCGCGAACGTAATTGTCAACGTCAATGGTACGCCGATTGATTCGCCCGGCCAATTGCGCAACATCATTACGGACGCGACGCCCGATTCTACGCTCAAGCTCGATGTCTGGCAAGGCGGTAAAATTAGCACGTTTTCGGTGCGTGTGGTGCGACAACCCGCGATGGCGATGGTGCCGCCAGCCGCCGATAATTCCGATAGCGGAGACAATGCAGATAACAGCGGCGGTTGAGGACAATTAACCCAAGTTGCTACCAAGCCCTGCGAGTGAACGCGCGGCTCAACCGCCTGTGGCGGCAGCAACGGCCTGCGCCGACGCAACACGGTAAGCATTGTGGCGTCGGCGCAGGCCGATCCTTCCAAAGGGCCCCTGAGCCGCAGTTCACTCGCAGGGCTTGGTAGCAACTTGGGTTAATTATTCTCTCGCCTCTTTTTCGTAACCATAGCGCCATGTCTTCATTTCACGAACCGTCTTCTCCCGCCAAGTTCGACATCACTGTTTCGGTCGTTTCCTATAACACCGCCGAGTTGCTGCGCGTTTGCCTGAATGCGTTGCTGGCGCGGCAGCAAGAAGGCGAAGCGACGTTGCAAATCATCGTGGCCGATAATGGCTCGACCGACGGTAGCGTCGAAATGATACGCAACGAGTACTCGAACAACGTCGCCGCCGAGAACCCAACTGTCGAATTGATAGAAACCGGCTCGAACCTGGGTTATGGTCGCGCCAATAATCGGGCTTTCAAGAATGCGCAGGGACGCTATTTTTGTGCTTTGAACTCCGATGCTGAAGTGCAGCCGGGCGCACTGAGCGCTCTCCGCAATTTCTTGGATTGTCATCCCGCAGCGGGCGCCGCCGGGCCGCAGCTTTTGTGGCCCGACGGGAAGCCACAAGAGTCGTGGGGCGATGATCCACATTTGAGCGGCATCTTCTGGGAACAAACTTTTCTGGGCGCTTTTCGCGGTGCGGTTCGCCGTCTGCTCTTTGGTCGTCTTCAAAAGCGCGGCGACAATTGCGTTCAATTGTTGGACGAGCCGCGCCAAGTCGACCAGATCAATGGCGCTTGTTTGTTTGCACGCCGCGAAGCATATGCGCAAGTCGGCGGATTTAATGAAATTTTCTTTATGTACGTCGAAGATGTGGACATCAATATTCGGCTGCGTGCGGCGGGCTGGGACGTTTTCTTCGTCCCGCAAGCGCGCGTGAAACATCATCTGGGCGCTTCCAGCCGCGATTGGCGAGCGCGGGCACGCATGGTCGCGTCCTACAACAAAAGTCGCTACTTCTTTTTTGGCCGCGAGAATGCCAGGCGCGCCAACATCGTGAAGTTTTTCGTGGTGCTGGGTGCGCTCTTGCGCCTGCTGGGTTGGTCGTTTTTGGCTTTGTCACGTCCCGCCGCGCGCGAGAAAATCAAACTGTTCCGCGAAGTGCTGCGCCAAAGCTGGAAGATGAAGTTGTAACCGAGTTATGATCTAAAGCAGCCGTACATTCCTCTGGAGATGGCGGTTGAAATCGAGCACTCGATGGGTTCAGGCGGCGCTTTCCAATGTCGAAAGCGCCACTTTCGATTCGACTTTTTGCCGTGCGATTTCGTTTCGCGCACCGACAATCGCCCCATAAAAGGTGCCGATGACGAAGCCGCCGAGCATACCCAAAAACCAGGCTGAAGGATTAAAAAATGGTCTGATGTGCATTAGGGGCGCAAAAAGTAGGGTGTCAACGATGGCTGAAACAAAGCCAAGCACGATTCCAACGGTTGCCAGGAGCCACGACAAACGCAACGCTTTCGAGAAAACTTTTTGCGGCGAAGCGCTAAAACACGCAAAGAAACCCGCAATCCCAAAGGCGACGACACCAGCCATAAGCCCACCTCTGATGAGAGCGCCTAAAACTGGATAAAGGTATTTGGCTTGATTGGAAATTCCATTCAAAGAAAAATTGAAAAACAAGTAAGTGAGAGCAAAAATTGCAGCGCCAGTCACAACACCAACCAACGCCATACAAAGCGCGCCCGCCACGGCAAACCACAACACGCGCCCAACTGAACGCAATACGAGATTCGAGGTCATCATGTCTCCAACTTGCGCCTGATGATGGCAAATCTCTCGTCAAGGCGAATATCGCACATCGAGTACTCGATACCTGAGTAATAGCTCAATTGAGTGAGTCAGTGGACAGAACCCCGAGCGTCAGCGACAGGTGAAACGTAACAAATGAATGAACTTTTACGCTTCACCGTGGCTGACGCTCGGGGTTCTGTCGTTGATAGGTTCAACCTGCCTCACCACCTGAGCTACTACCGAAACTTGTTTTCGATGGTGTTTTGATTGGCACGCAACAAATATTAAGGGCGTTGCGTGGCCGCACGATAAGCTTCCAATGTCGTTTGCGCCTGGCGTTCCACCGTGAAATACGCGACACGCGCGCGACCTTTTTGTCGCAATTCCTGCTGCCATCCGGCGTCATCGAGTACTCGACTTAAACCTTGCGCGATGGCCTCGACGGAGTAAGGGTTGACGAGTTGCGCGGCTTCGCCGGCGACTTCGGGCATCGAAGAACAATCGCTGGTGAGAACCGGACAATCGCAGGCCATAGCTTCGAGGATCGGTAACCCGAAACCTTCGTACAAACTCGGATAAGCGAAAAGCGTTGCGCCCGCATAAAGCGACGGCAGATCATCGTCTGGCACGTAACCGGTCGTGGTGACGTAAGGCGGTGAATTGTGTGACTCGTCGCCCCAGCCTTTTTTGCCGACGATGACCAGACGGTGCGGCTTGTCGGGATGCGCATCGAGTACTCGACCAAACGCTTCTATCAGGCGCGGCAGGTTCTTGCGCGGCTGCAAGACGCCCACGCTCAGCACATAAGGCGCGCTTCCCAACCCGTATTTGGCGCGCACGGCTTTAGTGCTTTGGGCGGTGATGTTCTGGCCAAAATCTGGCGGCACGGCGTTGGGAGTCACGCTGATTTTGGAAGGGCGCACCCGCAAATAGCGCGCTATATCTTGGCGCGCGGCGTTGCTGACGGTTAGGATGCGCGTCGCGCGGCGCGCCGAAGAAGGCATGGCGCGGTTCATCACCAGGCGATGCAAGCGAGGAAACGTTTGCGGCAGAGCACGCCACACCACGTCATGAATCGTTGTGACGTAAGGGCACGGCAAGCCGTAGGGCGCCAAATATTGAAGATGCACCAGATCGGGACGCTCTTTGCGTGCCCAGATCGGCAAAGCGAGCAACGTCCAAACCCGCGAGTTCGGTGCTGCGATAACAACCGGATGGAAAACTTCTGACCTGGGCAAAACACCTTCGTCGTCGGGCGCAGCCAGCAGCAAGTCGAAGTGCCATTCACTGGCGCGCAAAGACAGGCGCGACAAACCGCGCAGCAAGTTGAGGCAATACGTGCGGTCGCCAGTCTTGTGCGCCAATACGGTGCGGCAATCAATGGCGATTCTCATAACAAGAAGTCCGCTGGGCCAACGCTTTTCACAAATCGAGTACTCGATTCGCTCAAGACGCCGCTTCGGTTTTAGCTTCGGCTGGAGTTGTTTCGACCGAAATGTTGTCGTTGGTGTAAATGCAAATGCTGGCGGCGATGCGCAAGGCGTTTTCGGCGATGTCGCGCGCGTTCATTTCGGTGTGGCGCAAAAGCGCGGTCGCGGCGCTCTGGGCGAAAGTTCCGCCGCTGCCAATCGCCGCCACACCTTCGTCCGGCTCGATTACGTCGCCGTTGCCCGAGAGCAGGAACATTTCGCTGGCGTTGGCCACAATCAACAAGGCTTCCAATCGTCGCAAAACGCGGTCGGTGCGCCAATCTTTGGCGAGTTCAACCGCGGCGCGCCGCAAATTGCCGCGATGCGCTTCCAGTTTCTGCTCAAACTTTTCAAACAACGTCATGGCGTCGGCGGCGCCACCGGCGAAACCGGCGATCACGTCGTTGTTCATGCGCCGCACTTTGCGCGCGCCATTTTTTACGATGTGATGCTCGACCGTGACTTGTCCATCACCGGCAATCGCGGTTTGATCGTTGCGGCGAACCGCGCAAATGGTTGTGGCGTGAAATTGTTGCATGGAAATTAACCGCGAAAAGCGCGAAAAAAGAAATCGAGTACTCGAAACAGGGAATTGTGGCGTTTGGCGCGTGCTCTTTGTATTTCAATGTTGATCTACGATTCAGTGCTGATTTACGATGTTATCTCGCAGCTTTCGTCGTTTGGACGCGGCTTGGTTAAAGCTGACAACATTCCAGCCAAGTCGACCAGGCGGAAAAACGGATAAAGCGCGAGCGCGGGCGAGATCTGCCAATTTTTGAGGTTCAGGTCGCGCCGTCCATTTTGCAGGCGCCGCCAATCGAGCAAAACATTGCGCGCGTAAAGTGGGAATGCGGCCAGCGGCCCCAAACGCAGCCACGGTGTTTCCGGCAAAGTTGGATCGGTCCAGCAAGCGGCGACGGCATCATAACCCTGGCGAAAACGTTCGACGCGAAAGGGCTGCACTTCATGCAGCACAACCGCATTGGGCACCATCATCACCGGCGTTTTGCGGCGCTTTAATAATTGCGCGTGCGCGTAGCAGCGGCAACGCATCGGGCCGTGCGGCACGGGCGACTCAATCAAAGTATCGCGGCGAAAACCGGAATTATTGGACGCGTAGCAGGCCAAAGTGCGATTGCCGCGCGGCAGCAGAAAGCCGAAATCCATCACGCTGCAAACCGACGCCAGAAAACCGCCATCGTAGCGCGTGAAGCCGCCCGTCGCGTGCACTTTGCCCGAACGCAGAACTTCCAAATGGCGTTCCAGCCAACCGTCTTGCGGCAGGCAATCGCCATCGAGATAAAGTACAAAACGGCTTTGCGCTTGTTGCGCCGCTTTAGTTTTCGCTTCATCGTAGCTCAAGCCCAGCGCATCCACGCGCTCGACAGCGGGGAATTCGCGCGCCAATAAATCGAGCAAAGCCTGGTCGCCATGAGTATCTGTGACGAGTACTTGCGTGTTGCCATGCGTTGCGGCCATTTGTGTGGCGGCTTGAAGAACGTTGCGAAAACGGCCAAAATCGCCGCCTTCCCCATGCGTATAACTTTCGACGACGATGCTGGCTTCCAATTTTTCGTTTTCCATATCTTCGTTTTTCGTGGTTCGTAATTGATTCAATCAAATCGGTTAGCGACGCTCGCCGTTTTTAATCATTTCCTCGACTTCTTCGCGGCTGGGCATCGAGATCTGCGCGCCCGCTTTTGTCGCGGAAAGCGCGGCAGCGGCATTGGCGAACAAAACGGCTTCTTCCAGATCGCGGCCTTGCGCGAGACAGCAGGCGATGGCGCCGGTAAAAGTGTCGCCCGCCGAAGTCGTGTCGGCGGCTTTGACGCGAAAGCCGGGAACGCGCGTCGCGCCATTTTGGTTGGTGACGAGCGCGCCGTGCTTGCCCAGCGTCATAATCACGGTTTGAACGCCCTTATCCAAAAGCGGGCGACTGGCATTGACCGCCGTGTGGATGCCGATTTCTTCGGCGCCCGTCAAGACCAGTGTTTCGGTTTCGTTGGCGATTGTAATCGTGGTATTTTTCAACAGCGAAGAGGGCAGCTTGCGCACTGGAGCCGGATTCAAAACGACTTTGGTGCCGTTATCCGCCGCGAGTTGCGCCGCGTACTTGACAGTTTCCATTGGAATCTCGAGCTGCAAAATCATCACTTTGGCTTCTTGAATCGCTGGCAGCGCGCGATCCACATCGGCGGGCGTCAGGTTGATGTTGGCGCCAGGCGCCACGACGATCTGGTTTTCGCCGTTTTCATCGACGTAAATCAAGGCGACGCCGGACGCCGTGTCCTCATCGGTTATCAGATAATCGGTGCCCAGTCCGATTTCTTGAAAAGAGCGGCGCGAGGCTTCGGCGAACAAGTCGTTGCCCAGGCGCGCCACGAGTTGCGTGTTCGCACCCAACTTGCAGGCGGCGAACGCTTGATTGGCGCCTTTGCCGCCAGCGTTCATCACGAAAGAGGAGCCCATCACGGTTTGTCCGGGCAGCGGAAGTTCGGCACAACGGACGACCATATCCATATTCGATGAACCGATGACAATGACATCGCAAGCAGAACGGTTTGACATAATTTTCATTTCCCGACAGCGTTAAATTTGGTTTAAACATTCTCTTCGTTGTTGCGAGTATCACGCGAACGGACAAAGGCGGCAAGACTGGCGGCTTTATGATAAAAACAAGAGCGAAATCGAGTACTCGATTACGCTTAACGGAGACAATTCCTCATGTCCAATACCGTTCAAACGACTGACATCGCCACGCAGCAAGCCCTCGCCGCGCAATTGCGCATTGACAGCATCCGTTGCACGACCGCAGCGGGAAGCGGCCACCCGACTTCGGCCATGAGCGCCGCCGATTTGATGAGCGTTCTGCTCACCGATCACCTGCGCTACGACTTCAACAACCCCGACGACCCGAACAACGACAGCCTGATTTTTTCCAAAGGTCACGCCTGTCCGCTACTCTACGCGGCCTACAAAGCCGTCGGCGCCATTTCTGATGCCGAACTTTTGACCTTGCGCAAGCTGGGCAGCCGCTTGGAAGGCCATCCGACGCCCGATATTCCGTGGGTCGAAGCCGCGACAGGTTCGCTGGGACAAGGCATTTCGGTCGGCATCGGCGACGCTTTGGCCGCGCATTTGGACAAGCGCGATTACAAAGTCTGGGTTATTCTGGGCGATAGCGAAATGGCCGAAGGCAGCGTTTGGGAAGCCTTCGCCGCCGCCAGCGAATACAAACTGAATAACATGGTCGCCATTCTCGACATGAACCGTTTGGGTCAGCGCGGCGAAACCATGCTGGGCTGGCATTCGGAAATCTATGCGGCTCGTGCGCGCGCTTTCGGCTGGAACGCGGTCGAAATTGACGGCCACAACCTGGACGAAGTGCGCAGCGCCTTCGACATCGCACAGAACTCCGAATTGCCGACTTGTATCATCGCCAAAACCGAGAAAGGTCACGGCATTAAGCTGACCGCCAATCAACCAGGCTGGCACGGCAAAGCCTTGAGCAAAGATCAGGCGACCGAAGCGATTGCAGAACTCGGCGGCAAAAACGATATGCTGATCCAGGTTCAAAAACCCGCTGACGATACCACGCCGAGTACTGGATTTGTGGCGGGCGCGCTCGAACTTCCCAAATACACGTTGGGCGAAAAAGTCGCGTGCCGCAAAGCGTATGGCGACGCTCTCAAAGCGATTGGCGCGGCGGACGAAAGCGTGGTCGCGCTGGACGCCGAAGTTTCCAACTCGACGTTTTCCGACCAGTTCGGCAAAGCCTTTCCCGACCGTTTCTTTGAAATGTTCATCGCCGAGCAATTGTTGGTGAGCGCCGCGACCGGCTTGCAAAACCGTAAGAAAAAGCCGTATTGCTCGACTTTTGCGGCGTTCTTCGCGCGCGCTTATGACCAGATTCGCATGGGTGCCATTTCGCAGGCCGATATCAAATTGGCGGGAAGTCACGCTGGCGTTTCCATCGGCGAAGACGGCCCGTCGCAGATGGCGCTGGAAGACTTGTCGATGATGCGTGCCGTTCACGGCTCGACGGTTTTATATCCCAGCGATGCAACTTCAACCGCCGCACTGGTCGCGGAAATCAAGGACATTCCCGGCATTTCGTTCATCCGCACTACGCGCGAAGCGACGCCGGTTCTTTACGAATCAACTGAGAAGTTTCCGATTGGCGGCTCCAAAACTTTGCGCTCATCCGATAACGATGTGGCGACAATTATCGGCGCCGGAATCACGATTCGTGAGGCTTTGACGGCTTACGAGCAGTTGAAAGGCGAAGGCAAAACTGTTCGAGTACTCGATGTGTATTCGGTCAAGCCGATTGATGTCGCGGCGATTGCCAAAGCCGCCAAGGAAACGCGCCATTTAGTGGTTGTCGAAGACCACTGGAAAGAAGGCGGCATCGGCGACGCGGTTCTGGCGGCTTTGGCCGATGCGCAGGAAGACGGCAAGCTGAACGGCGAAGCGGCGAAGTTTACGCATTTGTGCGTGCGCAAAATGCCACGCTCGGCGACGCCCGACGAATGCCTGGCCGACAACAACATCAGCGCGGCGGACATTGTCAACGCCGTGAAATAGAAGTTTGTGATTGTACGGGCGACCCAGCGAGTCGCCCGTACGTTGCATTTACGCCGTATTTATGTCTCACCAAAACCCCAAAGTCGTTCCTGCGCCGTGGACATTGCGCGGCGACGCTTTCGCCTTTGTCGATCGAGTACTCGAACGTCGCATTGGCGTGCGCGCTTTCGTGCATTACACGCATTCGCCGGTCGGCGCTTACAACGAAATGGCGTCCGCAGTTTTGACGCGGCGCGGTGTTTCAGTCATCGAAATGCCGGTTACTCTTCTATCTTCGATGATCGGAGGACGCGAAAATTGGGGTTATCCCAAAACGTTGGAATCCATCGAATGGGCGCGCAACGACAAACGCGTGCTCGTTCGTTTTCGCAACCGCAACATTCGCGCGCGCTTGTCGCGTTTCTCGTTTCCGATTTCTGCCAAAGCGTGGACAGTGCAAAACCTGGACGGAAACCAAGTTCGCGCGCCTTTGCAGATTTCAGGGCGCACGCATTTCGCGTTGGTCGGAAAACGTTTGGGCGTCTTCGTCGAAGATTTCACGATGACGGTTTTCGCGCCGGAGAAACTGTGAAATCCGTAACAATATTGAGAAATCCTAACTTCGCAAGTTGGTATTTTGCCGGTGGCACAATCGGTTTATTTCTTGGTTGGTTGTTGTGTTTCTTGTTGGTTCATCATCGAGTTATTGCAGAATATCATGCAGGAACATTTGCAGAAGCCCTGAATGCGTGTCGGGAAGATCAAGCGGATATGTGTGGCGATTACTTCTTGCAACTTTATGGTAGATATTGCGTGGCTTATGTGCCAACCAGTTTCCTTTTGGGTTTGATTAGTGTTTTTGTCGTCACAAGAAAGAAATAAGTTGAATAGCCGGACGCAATTCCGAGCAGCCACACATTCTCAAACCATAACTTTGCTGATGAAACTCACATTTTTAGGAACTGGAACCAGTTATGGCGTGCCTTTTGTGGCGTGCGATTGCGCGGTTTGCACATCGACCAATCCGCGCAATAAACGCTTGCGCGCCTCGATTCTGGTCGAGACATCGAGTACTCGAATCCTGATCGACACGACGCCCGATTTGCGACAGCAATTGTTGCGCGAAAAAGTGCGCGATTTATCGGCTGTTTTCTGGACGCATTCGCACAACGATCACATTATTGGGCTGGACGATCTGCGTCCGATTTGCAATCGCATCGGCTACATTCCGGGCTTTGCTGATGAAGCGACAAGCGAGCATTTACAACGTATTTTTGGTTACGCTTTTGTGCCCGATCAGGAAGCGAACTTTCCGCGCGTCACGTTGCGCACTCTATCGCCGTTTGAAAGCGTCGAAATTGATGACGTTCGCATCACGCCAATTCCAATTTGTCACGGCACGCGCACGATTTTCGCGTATCGTTTTCAAGCCGAAAACCGAACTCTGGTTTACGCGACCGATTGCTCGCAAATTCCCGACGCTTCGCGCGAAGCGATGCGTAATGCTGATGTTTTAGTTTTGGGCGCGCTGCGTCACAAACCGCATCCGGCGCATTTTTCGCTGAGTGAAGCCTTGAGCGAAGTCGCACTATTGAACGCTAAACGTGCTTTTTTTACGCATATCTCGCACGACTTGGATCATGATGAAACAAATACGACCTTGCCACAGAATGTTCGCCTGGCGTTTGATGGTTTGAGTGTCGAAGTTTAGAGTGTCGCAACGAGCCCGAGGCGTAAGCGAGGGAGCTTGATTAGGTGTGACTCAATCTCCCTCGCTTACGTCCGCCCAAAGGGCACCCGGGTTCGTTGAAATGTCATTATGACAATCTCGCTCCAAAACCAAACCGTTGTTGTGACAGGCGGCGCGAAACGCGTTGGGCGCGCGATTGCGACCGAATGTGCCGCGTCTGGCGCCAACGTTGCGATTACGTTCAACACTTCGGAAAACGAAGCGCAGGAATTAGTCGAACAACTGCGCATCGAGTACTCGAATCAGCGGTTTGGATGTTTTCAATGCGAACTTTCGCGCGATGATGAAGTGCGGAAATTAGTCGTTGATGCCGTGCAAACCTTTGGACGCGTGGATGCTTTGGTCAACAATGCAGCGATTTTTCGGCGCACGCCTTTTGAAACGATGAACGAAAGCGATTTCGACGTCCACATCGCGTCCAATCTCAAAGCGCCATTTTTGACGTGCAAACATTTCGGCGATATTTTCCTTCAGCAAAAAAGCGGCGCGATAATCAACATCGCCGATATTCATGGCTTGAAGCCATTGAAAAACTACATTCCGTATTGCGTTTCCAAAGCGGGGCTTATCTTACTCACAGAAGGCTTGGCCAAAGCTTTGGCGCCGCATGTTCGCGTAAATTGCATTTGTCCCGGCACGATTTTGCCGCCTTCGGAAACGCAAGGCAACAGTGAAGATTACAGCGACGACATGGCGCAGTTGACGGCGCGCATTCCGCTGGGACGCATCGGTTCGCCCGAAGAAATCGCGCAAACCGTGATTTTTTTGATTAGCGGCCCCAAGTTCATTTCGGGCGCAATTTTGGCAGTGGATGGCGCAGAACATTTGCGCTGAACAAAGATTATTCTCAAGTTATGTATGTCATGGCAACCAAATCCAGAAAACAACGTCTTGGGGAAACTTTGCCCCCCAAATTGCTCTGTGAAGCGCGCTTACGACTTTACTGAGCGCAGAACGACGCACCAATCTCATCTTCTTTGTTGTGAAATGTGCCAGGCATATTTGGCTACTTCGTTGCTGGAAGGTCAGGGTGCGAGTTGTACAAGTTTTATATTTTTGATATGGCGTATATTCTTGTAGTCGAAGATGATCCTGAAATCAATGCGTTGATGGCGCTGACGTTGCGTGTCGAGGATTATGAGGTGGCGCAGGCGCGCGATGGCAAGCAGGCGCTTCAAATGGTGGTCGAACGCTTGCCCGATTTGATTTTGCTTGATGTGATGATGCCGCATCTTTCGGGCTATGAAGTCGCGCGCGTGTTGCAAAAGGACGCCGCGACGCGTCACATCCCACTGATTTTCGTGACGGCCAAAAGCGACACGGAAGATCGCGTGCGCGGTCTGGAAATGGCGATTGATTATGTGTGTAAACCTTTCGCGGCGCCCGAGCTGATCGCGCGCGTGCGTGCCGCATTGCGCATGAGCAAGTTGCAGGAACAACTGCGTGCCAGCAACGAAAAACTGGCGCAACTGGCGACCACCGATTCGCTGACGGGTTTGTGCAACCGTCGTCATTTTTATCTTGAATTGGAAGACGAAATGCAGCGCGCGCGACGCTTCGGGCAACCGATGTCGGTCATTATGTTCGACCTGGATCACTTCAAGCGCATCAACGATACCTGGGGCCATCCGCAGGGCGATCTTGTTTTGCAAGCGTTCGCTCGAGTACTCGAAAACACCAAGCGCAGCATTGACACTGTGGCGCGTTTGGGTGGCGAAGAGTTTGGCGCGCTTTTGCCGGCCACCGGCTTCGATGGCGCCTGTGCTTTCGCCGAAAAAGTGCGTCAGTCGACGGCGAAAATGAACATTCCCGGCCTGCTTGCCGAGGGCGCTGCTGAGGGCGCTGCCGAAGGTATTGCCGAGGGCTCCGCTTCAAGCGATGACGCAAATAACTGGCAAATTACCGTTTCCGTCGGAGCTGCCGTGGCTGAGCGTCTGGAACCTTTGGGCGAAACGTTTATTGCGGATGTTGGCGTGTCGAATGCTGGCGACGTAATCAGCCAGATAAGCGGAAGTGAAATGCCGCATGTCCCAGTGGCCAAAGAAGAAGCGACTGGAATCGTTGAAGTCAATCAAACTTCGCCGCTTGCAGGGCATATCGAAGCCGGTACTGAAGTGCTTGCTGAAGCCAGCCACGTGCAGCACCAAGCCGTGAGTCCTGACGCCTTTTTATTGACAGGGGCCGAAACGGTTTCGGTGCGCAGTTCGGTGCGTAGCGCACTTCAGGACGCAGCCATGCGCGCTGCGCAAGGTGTGGAAAATGGATTGCATGATTTGCAGGACGCTGATGCCAAGCTCTCGCCAGAAGGGCAGGAATTCGTAAAAGTTGCTGACCGTATGCTTTATCAATCGAAAGCGGCGGGACGCAATTGCACGACCGCCGAAATTATTTTTGAAGTCCCTACGACGCATTCTTCTGTTGATGATGCGCCAGACTCCGAAATCGCACGCTCGTAAGCGTTCTCCTTGCAAGCGTTCTCCCTCAAGCGTTCTGCCTCAAGCGTTCTGCCTCAAGCGTTCTGCCTCAAGCGTTCTGCTTGTCGCGCTACAATCGAGTACTCGATTGCAGCAATATGATTCGCAATATGCGGAACGACCTCGGTCGGTTTCCAAGTTCATCGCACGCTTCTATACTCTTGTGCGATGGAAACCGAAAAAATTCCCGTTTCAAACGTGTCGTCTATAGCGGCGCTCATTCCTGTGGACGCTTCTTCAACCGACGCTTCTTCAACCGACGCTTCTTCAACCGACGCTTCTTCAACCGACGCTTCTCTGGCGAGTGTTTCCGTTGCGGTGGCTTCCGTACGTGGTCGTAAGACTTCTTCCAAGCTGGTGCATCGCGTTCACGCTTTGCCGTCTTTGTCGGTTGTCGTGCGCGATTTGCAGGCGGCAGATGGCCGACATCTGGAATGGCATGGCGCCGAAGATTTGCGCGATTGGTACCAAACGCAGTGGGAAAATCACGAGAGCGGCCAGGTGCGCGTTCTCATCGCCGATTTCAACGGCTTTCCGATTGGGCAAAGCGCCATTCACTGGCATGGAAAACCGACGCATCCGCTTGTTCCCGATTTGCAATCGTTGCGCGTGATGCACGCTTTTCGCGGCTTGGGATTGGGAACTTTGCTGCTCGATTGCGCCGAACAACTTGTCGCGCGAAGCGGACACGCGCAAATTAGCCTGGCGGTTGGTGTACAAAATCCACGCGCCCGCACACTTTACGAACGTTTGGGATATAACACTTTCGGCGAAGCCTACGACGACGAATGGACATATCGCAACGCGCGCGGCGAAACTTGCACAGCGTGTGAAACCGTTTTCGACATGGTGAAAAACTTGCCAATGCCCAACGTCGAACACGATGGCGAATTGAGTACTCGATTGCCAAGAAAGTGAAAGCGCCATGAAGATCGTAATTCAGCGTTGCCAGTCGGCGCGCGTCGAAGTCGAAGGCGAAGTCGTCGGGCAAATCGCGCAGGGCTTGGCGATTTTTGTCGGCATCGAGGACGGCGACGAGGAAAGCGAACTGGCGAAAATGGCGCGCAAAATCGTTGCATTGCGCATCTTTGACAACGATGAAGGGCGTTTCGACCTTTCCGTGATTGACATTGGCGGCGAGATTTTAGCAATTTCCAATTTTACGTTGTGCGGTCAAACTTCCAAAGGCGCGCGCCCCAATTTTAGTGGCGCCGCAAAGCCCGCTTTCGCACAGCCCGCCTTCGAGCACTTTGTTACACTTTTGTGCGCCCACAACGTCGCGGTGCAAACCGGAACGTTTGGTGCTCACATGAAAGTCCAGGTCGAAAACGACGGACCTGTGACAATGGTTTTAGAAACCACAAAACGTGGCGAAAAGGGTTCGTGAATCGCCTTTTCGAGTACTCGATTTGTACAATTGCAACTTGTGCCATTTGTTCCATGACAAAAAATGACGCAGCAGAAAATGACTCACTGATGAACGAACGATCTCTCAACTCCGCCGAAGAAGCGTGTCTGGAAGACCATTTAAGCGACCGTTTGGGCGACCACCTGGGTGACGCGCTCGAAATGGACGGCCAGCAAAGCGACGAAAATACTGGCGACGAAATTAATGGCGACGGCGATGTGAACGACCACAACGTGAACGACGGCGATGTGAACGACCACAACGTGAACGACGGCGATGTGAACGACCACAACGTGAACGACCACAACGACGCCGAGCACGCCGACAACTTCGGTTCTATGGCGGTGGAAAACGGCTTTCGCGGCATTGGTTATGGCGGCGACCGCGATCCGCAAGAAGTCTTGCAGGAATACCGTGAGGCGGCGCGTGCTAATCCCGAATCGGCCATACATCAAGCTGACCTCGCCGAAGGTTACGCTGCTGCCGACCAGCCGCATAAAGCCCTGCGCCAATATCAACGCGCTTTGCAAACGCAGCGCGAAAATGGTCAGGAAGAAATGCCGGACGCGCACCTGGGCATCGGCGATTTATGTCGCACTTTCGCGCTTAGTGCCGCTGCGGTTCGCTCTTATGAGCGCGCGGTGCGTTTGCGTCCTCAGCGCCCGTATTACCGCTGGAAATTGGCGGTTGCGCTGGCCGCAATGGGGCTTTATGAACAATCGGTGGCGCAGATGAGCAAGGCGATTGAATACGCGCCGCGCGACACGTATTATCGTTTTCAATTGGCCGATGTTTATCTGTTGATGGGGCGTGAAGACGACGCGATTTGCGAATTGCAGCGCGTTGTCGAACTGGCGCCGCGCGACGATTATTATCGCTTGCGATTGGGCGCCGCCTTATTGAGACGCGAGCGCACCAATGAAGCTGTTTTGCAGTTTGAGCGCGCCGTACAATTGCAGCCCGAAAACGCGTCTTATTGGACATTGTTGCGCTACGCTTACACGCGCAACGATCAGGCACCGGCGATTTCGGTCGATGTCGACATGATCTCGCTGGGCGCCTACGATGAAGATTTCGTGCGACGCATTCAACGTCTGGCCGGCGAAACGGCTCTTTCCTGAACTTCGAGTACTCGAATAACGCGCAACTGGTCAAACAGCTTGACGTGACGCGTTGTTTAAGCGATAATTTGAAGCCGTTGTGCCACCTTAGCTCAGTTGGTAGAGCATCGCATTCGTAATGCGAGGGTCGCCGGTTCGAGTCCGGCAGGTGGCTTGCAAATTAGCAGAAAAGCCCGAATCTCTATGAATGAGATTTGGGCTTTTGTTGTTTCGGAAATATTCACGGGCAAACGAGGAGCACATTCCAGAACCCCGAACGTAAGTGAGGGGCTGAGTGGCAGTTACGTTAGCCCCTCACTCACGTTCGGGGTTCTGAGAACGCGGCGGCGTGAGTGCAGCAGCGGCGGCGTTGCCCAAAACCGAGCGACGCGAGTTCCACACGATTTCGACCGCGCCTGACAATTGCGGCAATAATCGCTGCGCGGTTTTGTGGTTCTTGACGAAGCAATAAACCGGCTGCGACGATCGCATTTCGCGCTGCAACAGTGATAAATCCCCATCGCCTTGCGTTTGGTCGAACCATATTCTGCGCTCGTTCGGTGAAAGTTGACTGGCGCCGAAATCCAATTCGCCCCAGCCGTTGATAAGTTTTACGCGTTGCCGAGTATAAAAATTAACGCCCTGCGAATATGAATCGAAAGCGACGAGTTTGGCGCCACGGTTTAATCCAGGCTGGATGTAAGCGGCCAGCGGCGCCATGTTCAAATCGGGCGAAAGCGTATTCAGAAGCGCAAAAACTGTTAGCAACAATGCAGTTGAACCGGCGCCAAAGGAAATCGCTACCATTTTCGCATTGCGCTGATGTGATGCGATAAAAACCGCGATTGACCAACCGAGAAATACGATTCCCAAGACGATGCCGTAACCATTCGGCGAAAACGGAATCGTCAGCGCCTTGTCGATTCTATCGTCGAGCAGGTTTGCCCAATACGGAACGATGTGCAACGCCACGCTCAACGCCGCGAGTCCCAGCAAGCCGAAAAGAAGGGCGAAAACGTTCAGCGAAACGATCAGCGCGCGAATCGAGTACTCGATTCGATTTCGCCACAACAAGTCGAGATACGCCGCCACCAGAATCGCCAGCGCGGGAAAATCGGGCAAAATGTACGTCAACAATTTGCTGGTCGAAGCCGAGAAAAACAGCAGAATAAACGTCGCGTTAATCAGAAGGTAAAGCGCGGCGTGTTGATGTTCGGTTCGTTGTTCGCCGCGCGCTGGCCACAAGCGTTTCCAAGCCGCGACACCAGCAGCCGGAAGCAAAAACGTCCATGGGAGAAATAAAAGCGGCAAATTCTCGAAGAAGAACCAGGGGCTTTGAACGTGCTCGCGGTTTTTGCCGATGCCCAGAAATCGTGCGACGTTTTGTCCCCACCAAAAAAAATGGTTGAATTCAGGATTCTTCATCGCCACCAGAATGAACCACGGCGCGGTAATCAACAAGAAAAGCGGAATGCCCAGCGCCCAGTTCATCCTGGTGAGGCTTTTGGTTTGGCGACATAAAACGACGTAGATCACAATCGAAGCACCGACCAAAAGCACGGCGACCGGCCCTTTGGAGAGAACTCCCAAGGCCAAAGCGATCCAGAAACCGAGATTGTAAAGGGTGCGTCGACGCGTGTTTTCCTCGCTGTGTCCAAGCCACCAGAACGCCGAAGCCGCGAACAGCGCGACCGACAACAACATATCAATGATGATAAAGCGCGCCATGACGCACCAGAAAATCGACGTGGTCAAAACCACAGTGCTCAATAAACCGGCGCGTCGCCCGAACATGCGGCGCCCCAGCGCATAGGTCAGGAACAAGCCCAGCAAAGCACACAATGCGGGAACAAGGCGCGCGGCGGTTTCGTTCAGGCCGAAGAGTTTGAAGGAGGTCGCAGTCAGCCAATAGAGCAACGGCGGTTTTTCAAAGTATTTGACGCCGTTCAGCGTTGGCGTAATCCAATCATGGTTGACCAGCATTTCGCGCGGAATTTCGGCGTAGCGACCTTCATCGGGATCGAAAAACCCAAAGCCGCCCAACTTCCAGAAGAAAAGAGGCAAAGAAAGTAGAAAAACTAAAAACACATCGCGCCAGGTTTGACGCGACGAAGTTGCGGCTTCATTGGCTGCAGGTTCGAGTACTGGATTGGGTGGAAAAACGGGTGAACGCATAGAAATCGAAATGGTTTTGGAAATATTGAGTTAAAGCCTATCAGAACTCTGCGCGTGATTTCTTTGAAATTTCCAATGCCAGCGACTGGCGCGGTCGTGATAAAATAAAGCATTCTCCCGTTCAGGATCGGTTTTGAGAACGCCGATGTGTCGAAAAGAAACAAAGAAACGTTGCCAGAGGTGCCTTTTGAGTCGTTCGAGTTTTCTGCCGTTTTCGCGCCCCGATATTTCCGAAGCCGAAATCGCTGCTGTGGGCGATGTTTTGCGTTCCTGCTGGATTACGACCGGCCCCAAAAGCGCCGACTTTGAACAAGCTTGGCGCGATTACACCGGCTGTCAGGGCGCCGTTGCGCTCTCGTCCGCGACAGCCGGAATGCACGTCGTCTTGCAAGCGCTGGAACTCCAGCCGGGCGACGAAATCATCACGCCCAGTTTGACGTGGGTTTCCACCGTCAACCTCATCACTTTGCTGGGCGCGACGCCGATTTTTGTGGACGTTGACCGCGACACGCTTTTAGTTTCGCCACAGGAAATCGAAGCTGCGATTACGCCGCGCACCAGGGCGATTATTCCCGTTCATTACGCGGGCGCGCCCGTCGATTTGGAACCGTTGCGACGCATCGCGCAAACCTACAACGTCGCCTTAATTGAAGACGCGGCGCACGCGGCGGGAACCGAGTACTCGAATCAGCGAATCGGCGCGCGCGGCACTTCCATTTTCTCGTTTCACCCGATTAAAAATATGACGACGGGCGAAGGCGGCATGATTTCGAGTGACGATGAAGAACTTCTCAATCGTGTGCGTCGCCTGAAGTTCCACGGCTTGGGCGTTGATGCTTTTGATCGCCAAATGCAAGGTCGCGCGCCGCAAGCCGAAGTCATCGAACCCGGTTATAAATATAATCTGACCGACATTGCGGCGGTTTTGGGTTTGGGACAATTGACGCGACTGGACGAATTCAACGCGCGACGCACCGAACTTGTCGGGATGTATCACAAACGCTTGCAAGAGATTCCCGAACTGTCGCCGCTCAGCGTTCCAACTTATGCGCATCGTCACGCCTGGCATTTGTTCATTGTGCGCTTGAACGAACGTGCTAAAATCGGGCGTGACACGTTTATGGCGGAATTGAAAAGTCGCAACATCGGCAGCGGCCTGCATTTTCGCGCGGTTCACACGCAAAAGTTCTACCGCGAAACGCTGCCGCAATGGACGGGAAAGTTGCCCAACACCGAATGGAACTCGGCCAATATGCTGTCGCTGCCGCTGTTTCCTTCGATGACCGAAGATGACTTGAACGATGTCGTGAACGCGATGAAAGATGTGTTGGCCAGCGAATGAAACGTTTAACGCTCATTCAAACGCGTGTGCCTGCGAATGAACTCGCGGCTAAGCGCGCTGCGCGCGAAGCGTCGGCCTGCGCCGACGCGAAATGATTTAACTTTGCGTCGGCGCAGGCCGACGCTGCGGCGAACGCCGCCCAGCCGCGAGTTCACTCGCAGGTTGGCACACAACGTAAAAATTTATGCAAAGCCCAATCGAGTACTCGAACTTGACAACCGAAACCCTTGCCGCGCCGACGTTTACATCCGCGCCGATTGCGACCGTCGTCGCGCCGCAGAACGTTGATAAAGTCGCTTCGTTTTCGGTTGTTGTTCCCGTTTTTAACGAAGAAGACAACCTGCCGGAATTGTTGCGGCGACTTTTAACTTCGTGCCGCAGTTTGCAACGGCCTTTTGAAATCGTGCTTGTCGATGACGGCAGCCGCGACAATTCCGCCAACATTTTGCAAGACGCCGCTCAGCAGAATCCAGGCGAAATCATCGTCGTTTTGCTGAACCGCAATTATGGTCAGCATTCGGCGATTATGGCAGGATTTGAGCGCGTGCGCGGTGATCTGGTTTTGACGATTGACGCCGATTTACAAAACCCGCCGGAAGAGATTCCCAAACTGATCGAAAAAGCCGAAAGCGGTTTCGACGTGGTTGGCACGATTCGGCTGAACCGGCGCGACAGCGGGTTTCGCAAAGTCGCATCTGGCATCGTCAACAAAGTGACGGCCAAAGCGACCGGCGTGCAAATGCACGACTACGGTTGTATGTTGCGCGCGTATCGTCGCAGCGTGGTTCAAGCCATGCTGCAATGTCACGAGCGCAGCACGTTTATTCCGGTTTTGGCGAACTCTTTCGCGCGTCGCGCCGGTGAAGTCGAAGTCGCTCATGCGGCGCGCGGTGCGGGCGAATCGAAGTATTCGTTGTGGAGCCTGATCAATCTTCAGTTCGATTTGCTGACCAGCATCACGACGTTTCCGCTACGATTGCTCAGCATTATCGGGTTTTTTATCTCGATGCTGGGCATCGGTTTCGGCTTTTTGCTGTTGTTGTTGCGCCTGGCGTTCGGCCACGAATGGGCGGCGCAGGGCGTTTTTACCCTCTTTGCGATTTTGTTTATTTTCGTGGGCGCGCAGTTCATCGGCATGGGACTTCTGGGCGAATACATCGGGCGCATTTATCACGATGTGCGCGCCCGTCCGCGCTATTTCGTGCAGGAAGAAATCGGCCAAAGCCAGTTGAAAAACGAATCGGCGGGAAAAGGTGCGAATCGAGTACTCGAAGGTGCATAATTGAGGTGAAACAGGATGCCCAATCAAACATCGGAACGCTTTTTTTTGGGATTCATAATTCTTTATGTGGTGGTTTGGATCACCTTTGAGTCTTTCTCTTCGTACACGCAGTCTTCTTTTCCTCAAGCAACTTATGGTGCGAAGATTGAAGGTAATCATTACTTTCTTCGCATCGACAAAACTCAAGACAAATATCAAGAAGTGACTCGACAGCAGTTTGAAGAGGAAGATAGAGCCAAAACAAACTTTGCGATCATCGGTTGTGGTGGGATGCTTGGTCTTTTTGCATTTGCTCTTATTGCAGATAAGTTGAAAATTACTAAGATCGAGAAGAAGGGTTGGATGCGACATTTGTAATTCGTCCGATAGATGTTGCAAATCGAGTACTCGAAGGCGCGTGATGTAGGGGCGAGGCGCTGCCTCGCCCGCGTTAGTAACAGTTGGCGTCGATATTTACAAGCATTCGGGCGACCCAGCGGGTCGCCCCTACCAAATAATGAAAATGAAAACTGTTGTTCTGGCTTATCATAATGTCGGTTGCGAAGGGATTGAGGCGCTGTTGCGCAATGGTTACGAAATCAGCGCGGTTTTTACGCACGCCGATGATCCGCATGAAAATGTGTGGTTTCGCTCGGTCGCGGAACTCGCGGCTGCTCACAACATTCCGGTTTACGCGCCGCCCGACATCAATCATCCGCTGTGGGTCGAAAAGATTCGCTCGCTGGCGCCCGATATTTTGTTTTCGTTTTATTATCGCAACTTGATCAAAGCGCCGATTTTAGATATTCCGTCCAAAGGCTGCCTCAATCTTCATGGTTCTTTGCTGCCGAAATATCGCGGGCGCACGCCGGTGAATTGGGCATTGCTGCATGGCGAAACGGAAACCGGTGTGACGTTGCATTACATGACGCCGAGACCCGACGATGGTGATATCGTGGCGCAACGTCGTGTACTCATTTCCGACGGGGACACGGCGCCAACGTTGTTCATCAAAATTACCGAAGCCGCGCGCCAATTGTTGGATGAAACCCTGCCACAAATCGCGGATGGAACGGCGCCGCGCATTCCGCAAAACCACGACGAAGCGACGTATTTTGGCGGACGCAAACCCTCAGACGGCGAGATTCACTGGGAACAATCGGCGCGCGAAGTTCGCAACCTGGTGCGCGCCGTGACGCGACCTTATCCGGGCGCTTTTACGTATCACGGCGACCGCCAGTTGCTGATCTGGCAAGCGACCGAAGTTCCGAACGACCAGGCTGATGCGCGCGCTGGAACGGTGCTTTCGACCGAACCGTTTGTCGTCGCGTGCGGCAGTGGTGCGTTGCAAGTTGATTTCGCGCAGCCTAAAGACGGCATTTATATGAGCGGCGCGCAGGCTGTCCGCGAAATTGGTCTCAAAGCGGGAATGACGCTGGGACGAGTTCCCGCCAAGGCCAAGCGTCGCGTTCGAGTACTCGTTCTGGGCGTCAACGGTTTTATCGGCAATGCTTTGGGCGAACGCTTGTTGCAAGACGATAATTACGAAATCCACGGCATGGATTTGCAGTCGGATAAAATCGCGCGACTTTTGCCGCATCCGAACTTTCACTTCGAGGAAGGCGATATTTCGATTCACCGCGAATGGATCGAATATCATGTGCGCAAATGCGACGTGGTTTTGCCCCTCGTCGCCATTGCGACGCCGATTGAATATGTGCGTAATCCCTTGAAAGTGTTCAATCTCGACTTTGAAGAAAACCTGCGCGTTGTGCGATACTGCGCGAAATATGGCAAGCGCGTTGTGTTTCCCTCGACTTCGGAAGTCTATGGAATGTGCGACGAACCGGAGTTCGATGAAGACAATTCCAACCTGGTTTTGGGGCCGATTCGGATGCAACGCTGGATTTATTCGTGTTCTAAACAACTTTTAGACCGCGTGATCTGGGCGTATGGCGAAAAAGAAAACCTGCCGTTCACGCTGTTTCGCCCGTTCAATTTCATCGGCCCGCGCCTGGATTCGTTGCAAGCGGCGCGCGTTGGTTCCAGTCGCGCGATTACGCAATTGATTCTCAATTTGGTGGAAGGCACGCCGATTAAATTGGTGGACGGCGGCGCGCAAAAACGCTGTTTTATTGATGTCGAAGACGCGATGGAATGCTTGTTCCGCATCATTGAAAACAAAGGCGGCGTCTGCGACAAGCAGATTTTGAACATCGGCAACCCCGACAACGAAGCCAGCATCCGCGAACTGGCCGAAATTATCGTGCAGCAGTTTGAAGCGCATCCTTTGCGCGATCATTTTCCGCCCTTCGCCGGTTTTCAGGATGTCGAATCCGGTCAATATTACGGACGCGGCTATCAAGATGTCGAACATCGCCGTCCCAGCATCAAGAAAGCGCGCAAATTGTTGGGCTGGAATCCGACGATTGGCCTGCGCGAATCGGTGGAAACAACGGTCGATTTCTTTTTGAAAGAAGCCGTTGAATCAGGCGATTTCGCTGATTTCGCGCGGTAACCGTAGGGGCGAGGCGCTGCCTCGCCCGAACTCGTAACGCGATAATTGGGGCGACCCAGCAGGTCGCCCCTACAAATTATGAAAATTGGACTTCGCATTGATGTCGATACGTGGCGTGGCACGCGCGAGGGCGTTCCGCAACTGCTTCGAGTACTCGAAAAGCACCACGTTCGCGGCACGTTCTTTTTCTCGTGCGGCCCCGATAATATGGGTCGTCACGTTTGGCGCTTGCTGCGGCCTTCGTTTTTCGTGAAAATGCTGCGCTCGAATGCGCCCAGTCTTTATGGCTGGGATATTTTGCTGCGCGGAACTTTCTGGCCTGGGCCGCAAATCGGGCGCGGGCAAAAAGAAGTTTTTCAGCAGACCGCGCAAGCCGGACACGAAATCGGTTTGCACGCGTGGGATCATCATGCGTGGCAAATGCAGGTGCGGCGTTCGGGAACCAGACGCGTTCACGAATGGACATCGCAAGCCTTTGAATTGCTCAAAGATGCGACCGGACAAGCGCCAATTTGCGCGGCGTCTCCGGCCTGGCGCTCCACAAACGAAGTGTTGCTCGACCGCGAAAAGTATCCGTTTCGCTTTAATAGCGATTGTCGCGGCGAATCGGTTTTCTTGCCAGAAGTGAAGAATCGAGTACTCGATCAGCCGCAAATCCCGACCACGTTGCCGACGTATGACGAAATTATCGGCACCGATGGCATCACCAACGACAATTACAACGCGCACATTTTGTCGCTGTTGCGCGAAGACGAGTTGAACGTTTTAACCATTCACGCTGAAGTCGAAGGCATGGTTTGCGCCGAACTGTTCGCGCAGTTCTTGGATGAAGCCCAGTTGCGCGGCATTGAAATCGTGCCGTTGGGCGAATTGCTGCCGCCAGACGCAAAGACTCTTCCCAGCGCGCGTGTCGAGAAGAAAGTTGTGCTCGGGCGCGAAGGTTGGATCAGCGTGCAAGGCGCGGCATTTTGAAACTTTCTGCGAAACTTTTGTGGTTCTATGCAGCGACGAACTCCTGAAAAAAACACCATAACAGTCAAAGTTTGTCATTCCGAGCGCAGCGAAGAATCTATCTTCGGTTGTAGATTCTTCGCTTTGCTCAGAATGACAAAGTGGGAGTTTCGAGCGTTTTGCGCACTTTCTATACAACCTATACAACCTCTCAGAATGACAAACTCTTACACTTTTTATTGGTAGTTTTAAGGTTGGGCGCGCCAGGTCACGATGTTTCCCAGTTCGTCTTTGGTGATGACGCGTGGGCTGCTGTAAATGCGCTTCAAGTCGGCGGGCGGCAATTTGCGCGGTCCCAGATCATTCTGCCACGACATGAAATATGACCAGCGCACGCCGTAGCGTCGCATTTTATCAACGTCGGGCGCGCCACCCATTTCCGTCAGGGCGAGCATTTTGCGGCCATCGAAGCGCGTTTTTAAGGTGTTCCAAACGATGTTCAAAGGATCGCTCCAATCGCTGGGATATTGATCGATGCCCACGATGTCGACGTATTGATCGCCCGGATACCATTCGAGTTTGGTGCCGCTGCTGTAGACCCAGATCAGGTTGTGCAGCTTGTAAACGTTGGTAAAACGGTTGAACATCAATTTCCACAACTTCTTGAATGGCTCCGGGCCTTTGGCGCCCCACCAGAACCAGCCGCCTTCGGCTTCGTGCAAAGGTCGCCACAAAATCGGGATGTTCGCCGCGTCCAACTTCTTCAATTGAACGGCGATGGCGTCCATGTCGTGTATCAGCGCTTTGTATTCCGCGCTGTTCGGGTCGTCCATCGCTTTTTGCAAATCGAAGGTCGTCGAAGACGTGTAAAAAGCGCTCCACCAATGCGCGTCCACGATTTTGCCCTGCGCATCTTTGTAAGGCGCATCGAGTACTTCACTGGGCGCGTTCCAGTGCCACATTACGGTGAGAACCGAGCCAGATTTAGCGATGTCGATCATCTGTTCGGTTGTCGGGTCGGGCTTTGAGCCATGACTCATGCGCGTTGGCGAGTACTCGATGAGGTCGCCGCCAACAATCGCGGGGAATTTTCCGGTCGTCGTGTTGATGTAAGCAATGTCTGGCGCACCAGTCTGGCCGGAAACTGTTTTCTCTCCGTAGAGACGCAGCAGCGAAGCGAACAAAGCGCGCGTGCGAGGGCTGGCTTTGGAGTCAACTAGAGTCGCAGGCGGTTTCTTGAGCGACATATCAATTGTCGCTGGCACAAGGTCAACGGCATCGATGTCGTAATAGCCCCAACTTTTTTCAATGGCGATTTCGTTGTCGCCCATCTTTAGTTCCACCTGTCCGATGCTCTGCTCGGCGAAAGTCGGCGTGGCCTGGAACATTCCCGACATCTTGGCGCCGTTCACCACAAGATCGAAACCTTTTTCCTGCGGCGCGCAATAACGAATTTTGACCGTGTAAAAACCGCCTGGCGACTGTGTATGAAGCACGACTTTGTCGCCGTCCTTGACGAAGTTCGTCACATAACCGCGCCCCGAAAAACCAGGCCGCGAAGTGTCGATTTTCGTCCCCGTCAGTTGCCCGTCTTCGGCTTCCAAATGAATTGCTTGACCTTTGGTACTTTGTGTTCCCACACTTTGACTTTGCATACGCGTGCTTTGTATGCTTGGAGCTTGCATTCCGGTGCTGATAGCAGTGCAGCCAGCAACGGCACAAAGCCCGGCTGCCACCAATGAAGTCGTGGCAAGAGGTAGCCGAAACTGCGATAAACTTCGCAGTTTGGCCGTACTTTGAGTTATGTGAAGAAACATAAGTTGTCCGCCTTTTATGCGATGGTTGAGTAAGCAAACTCTATCTTTTTCAAGCAGAACAATTAATTTTACAGGAATTTGCACACAAAAAAACAGAAGCGCGAGTACTCAAATCGAGTACTCACGCTTCTGTTTGCGTCAATAACTTCAAATTACTTCAAGGCACCGGCAATACGTTCCATCGCTTCGCGCAGACGATGTTCGGGGTAAGTTAATGAAATGCGGAAATAGCCTTCGCCCGCTTCGCCATAACCGCGTCCTGGAGTGACAACGACGCCGCAGGTATCGAGCAAATGCGCGGCGAACTTGGCGCTTGAACCATCGAAGCCGTCGGGAACCGGCGCCCAGATATAAAACGTCGCTTTGGGTTTCTGCAGATTCCAGCCGATTTTGTTCAGCGCATCGACAACCAGATCGACACGCGGCTTGTAGATTTCTTCGCTGATCTTTGCGCCATATTCCGGCAAGTCGCGCAAAGCTTTGGCGCCCGCGAATTGCACCGCGCGCAAAACGCCACTGTCCACGTTGTCCTTAATGAGACCAAGCGCGGCCACCGCGTCTTTGTTTCCAACCGCCATGCCGATGCGCCAGCCCGTCATGTTGAAATGCTTGCTTAAAGAGTTGAACTCAATCGCCACGTCTTTGGCGTTGTCGGCCTGCAAAATGGACGGCGCTTTGTAGCCGTCGTAAGCGATTTCGGCGTAAGGCGCGTCGTGGCACAACAAAATATCGTTGCTGCGCGCGAACTCGACCGCTTCGTTGAAAAACTCCAGGCTGGCAATCGCCGCAGTCGGGTTGTTCGGGTAATTGAGCCACATGATTTTGGCGCGTTTGGCGACATCGCTCGGAATCGCGCCCAAATCGGGCAGCCAATGGTTGGAGGCTGTCAGCGGCATGAAATAGCTTTCTCCGCCCGCCAAAAGCGTCCCAATATTGTAAACCGGATAGCCAGGTTCGGGCACCAGCGCGATGTCGCCTTTTTCGATATAAGCCCACGGGATATGCGCAATGCCGTCTTTAGAACCAATTGTCGTCAGCACTTCGGTTTTCGGATCGAGCGTGACGCCGAAACGCTTCTGGTAATATTCGGCGACGGCTTGCGGATAATCGGCGACCGGCATATCGCCGCCATAACGATGACGGTCGGGATCATTGGCGTCGCGCAAAGAGCGCACAGCTTCGTCGATGATTTCGTCCGGCGTCGGATGATCGGGGTCGCCGATGCCCAGCGAAATCACGTCAACGCCTTCTTCAATCTTCGCGCGACGCTTGCGCGCAATCTCGGCGAAAAGATACGGCGGAATCAGTTTCAGTCGTTCTGCAGTTTTCATAAGAGTTTTTGAACCGCCAAGACGCCAAGAACGCGAAGGGAAAAGAAATTTGTTCGAGTACTCGAAACCATGAGTTCGTCATTCTGAGCGCAGCGAAGAATCTAACTGTAATTAGATTCTTCGCTGCGCTCGAATGACGAACTATGGCGACGACGCAAAACTTTTTCCTTTGCGTCCTCCACGTCTTCTGCGGTAAATTAAATACTTTTTAAGAATTCGGGATCGAGTGTCGCTTCAAAGACGGTCGCGGCGGGGCCGGTCATGTAAACGTGATTGTTTTGCGCCCATTCGACATCGAGATCGCCGCCCGGCAAATGCACCAGAGCACGGCGCTCCGTGTTCTTCAACTGATTGGTCAAGGCCGAGGCGACGACGACTGAGCAGGCGCCCGTGCCGCACGCGAGGGTATCGCCCGCGCCGCGTTCCCAGGTGCGCATCCATAGTTTTTGCGGCCCCAGAACTTGCACGAAATGAACATTGGTGCGTTCGGGAAACGCTTCGTGATGCTCGATTTCCAGCCCAATTTCTTTCAAGGCAACGTTTTCCACATCGTCCACGAAAATCACGACGTGTGGGTTGCCCATCGAAACGCCAGTAATCGAGTACTCGTTGGCGCCGACTTGGAGCGGTTGATTGATGACTTGCGGATCGTTGCCACCGGGCAAAGAAGTCATCGGAATCTCACTTCTTTTCAAGTGCGGAATATCCATATCGACGCGCACCATAATTTCGCGGGCGCCCGGTTGCGTGCCATCGGCCAAAATCTCGATGTGCTGCAATCCTTTGACGGTCGCCACAGAAACCGAACTTTCGCCGACTAATCCTTTGTCGAACAACAATTTGCCAAAGCAGCGAATGCCATTGCCGCACATTTCGCTTTCGCTGCCGTCTGGGTTCCACATACGCATCCGAAATTGCGCGTTCTCATCTGGCAAAACCAGAATCAAGCCGTCGCCGCCAACGCCAAAATGACGGTCGCAGAGCGCTTCGCTCAGCGCTGGCATTTGCTCGATTGGCAAAGGTAAACCGTCCAAGCAATCGATCATCACGAAATCGTTGCCCAGCCCGTGCATTTTGATGAAACGAAGCGGCGTATCAGAAGAAAAAGCCATAAGAAGATCAGGAAGTGGGAAATTGCACCACGATTCATACAAGGTTCACACAAGTTTGCATAAGAAAGGCGCGGATGCCTCGAAAGGAAAGCCGCGCCCATCAAAACAAGGTTCAATTATACCAACAGATTAGCTCGTCGGCGCGCCGCTGGGAGCATCGCTTGGTGCTGCATCTGAAGTTGCGGGAGACGCTGCGGCGGGAACCAAAGCCGTTGGCATCGCGCCATCGGGTGGCGAAACGCTGGCCAGCATTTTCTGGAAGGCGGGCTGGAGCTTTTCCCAATCTTCGTCGCGGCATGTTGCCACGAATTGCAGTCGAACCTGATTGGTTAGCATCGTGGCGCGCAAACCGTGCAATTTGCCGACGCGCAAACCGCCGCTGCCGGAAAACTCGCAAACCCACGTTTCACCGAAACCGCCCGTATATTTACGCGACGTTTCTTCCTCGTAGCCGCCATACTTTTCGCTCATCTGCTTCGCTTCCGCTTCGTGGAGGGTTTGTTGCGGCGATTTGGCCGAGTTCTTCATGGTTTCGCTCATAAACGAACCGGCGGCATCGGCGGCGACACCAACTTGCGCCGAACCATTTTGCCAGCGCGAACCGCCGGTCAAGCCATCTTCACTGGCGCCTTCGTGCAATTCCCAGTCGGCATCTGTCGGCGCCAGGCACTGAAACGTTTTGCCTTTGGTGGTGTGCGGCGTAAAACCTGAAATCGCTTCCACAGGCTTGGGCGCCAGCAGATGCAGCACCAGGAAAAATATCACCAGCGCGCCAACCACGCCGCCCGCGTAAAACGGTGTCATGTTCTTAGGTGGCGCCTGCGGCACATCGTCCAACTTTGATGGCGGCCCACCCGTGTAAACCTGCGGCGGACGATTGGCGCCGGTCGTCAATTCACCTGGTAACATCGCGTTCGATGGAATAACCGCGGCGTCTTTGGAGGCGACTGAAGTTGAGCGCTGGGATCGAGTACTCGATAACGCGGACGGCGGCGCGATGAGCGGATCCGTCGAAACCGCAACTGGTGCTGCTGTTGCTGCTGCGCTGTTTGCCCATTGCAAAGTTTTGCCACAGCGACGGCATTTGGTAAAAGAAATCGGGTTGGTGACGCCGCATTTGGCGCACTTGTCGGCAGTTTTGGTGGCGTCTGTCATAAAGTTTCTCGCATCAGAAAATAAGAAATTTGCACGTTGACACAGCATGATCAAATCGTTTCTTCATGCAAACGTTCGACTCGATATTGGTCGCAACAATGTTGCCCTTGATCGGGCAGGAAGTGCTGTCGCAGAAGAAAGTGCGGCAGTTCAAATTTCGTTGATTTGCACGATTTCCCAGTGCGGCGTCATGCTCGATGTTTCACGATGTCCCAATACAATCATCGGGTCGCCCAGCTTTTGAGCTTGCTCGATGTGTTCGGCGGTGATGCCGACAATCTTGCCAACGCCGCGCGCGTTGTGCGTGCCGGGCGTTGGCGGACTTCCAAGCTGCGACCATTTTTTCTGAATCCGTAATGACATGAAACGTGTTCCTCTCAGGAATTGTGAATGAAGTTTAATCGGCGTCGTTCGAGTACTCGATAGCAATTTTATCCGCGATTTTTTGCCAGTTTGTTTCATCGTTGACATCAATCCATTGTGTCGGCAACTGGTGGCGAAACCACGTCATTTGCCGTTTGGCGTAACGCCGCGTGTCGCGCTTCCAAAGTTCGACACATTCGTTGAAACGATTCGCATCTTCCAACGCCGGACGCATTTGTTTATAACCTAAACTTTGCATGGCGGTTGCGCCTTCATCGAGATTCATTTCAACTAAACGTTGCAGTTCATCCATAAAACCCATTGCAAGCATCGCGTCAATGCGCGTTTCAATGCGACTGTATAAAACATCGCGTGGCCATTCCAAGCCGAAGAGATAAGGTCTGAACTCAGGCGATTGCCGATGGAGCCGATGGATTAGCAATGAATGAACAGAAGAAAGATTATTTTTTTCGTATTGCGCGACTTCAATCGCGCGAGTAATGCGGCGCGTGTCGTTGATTGGTAAGCGTTCGGCAGAGGCTTCATCGAGTACGCGCAGTTGGTTGTGCAACCAAACAGCGCCGTGTTCTTGCAGTTGCGTTTCGAGTTGCGCGCGCAATTCAAAGTCTGGCGGAGCGCTGGCCAAAGTTTCGGGTTGCAGCAAAGCACGCGCATAAAAGCCAGTTCCACCGACGATAATTGGCGTTTTATGGTGGCTACGAATGTCTTCGATGACGATTTGCGCATCGTTCGCCCATTGCGCGGCGGAATAGGTTTCCTGCGGGTTTTTGATGTCGATCAAATGATGACGCGCCTGAGATTGTTCTTCGCGTGTCGGTTTGGCAGTGCCGATGTCGAGCGTTCGATAAATCTGCATCGAATCCATAGAGACGATTTCGCCATCCAATCGAGTACTCAATTCGATGGCCAAACGTGTTTTGCCGCTGGCGGTCGGGCCGACGAGGAAGAGCAGGGGAAAAGGTTTCATGGAGAAGTGGCGTTTTTGTTGTGCTATCCTATTTCGTGTTTAACTTGCGGGCATTTGATGAGGAATATAAGGATATAAAGGCAAAACGCTATGACACAACCAACGCGCGACGAGAAAACGGTTTCTTCTGGAGGCGAAAGTTTGCAGGCATTGCCGCACGGCGTCTCGTTTCACGATGTGGCGACACACGTCGATGAGCGTGGCGCCGTTTGCGAAATGTTCGACTTGCGCTGGGACTGGCATCCCGATCCGGTTGTATTTTCCTACTTTTTCACGATTCGTCCCGGCTGGATCAAAGGCTGGGGCTTGCACAAAGAACACGAAGATCGCTATTTTATTTTGTTTGGCGAAGTCGAAGTCGTGTTGTATGATGCGCGTCCCGATTCGCCGACGCACGGTTTGGTTTCTCAAATCGTGTTGTCGGAGTATAAGCGGCGTTTGCTGAATATTCCCGCTGGCATCTGGCACGCCGACCGCAATCTGGGCGACCGCGACGCGGTTCTGGTCAATTATCCCACGATTCCCTACAATCACGACAGCCCTGATAAATATCGCCTGCCGCTCGACACCGATCAAATCCCGCACAAGTTCGATAATCCGCGCGGCGGCTGATGCTGTGCGTTAGTATTTAGACACTTCGAGTACTCGATATGCCGCGTTTAACCGTCATCATCCCGACTTACAATTGGAGCAGCGTGTTGCCATATTCCATCGGCAGCGTGTTGCGTCAAACCTTCACCGACTGGGAATTGTTAGTTATCGGCGACGCCTGCACCGATGATTCGGAAAGTGTCGTGCGGCGTTTTGCAGATGAAATCGGGCAGGACGAATATGGTCAAGATCGTATTCGCTGGATTAATTTGGAGAAAAACGCGGGCAGCCAATACGCGCCAAATAACGAAGGTTTGCGTCAGGCGCGCGGCGAACTGATCGCTTATCTGGGGCACGACGATTTATGGCTGCCGCACCATTTGCAAACTCAAGTCGCCGCCATTGATGCCGGTGCTGACCTGGCGTACTCGATTATTGATTGGATTTATCCGCCGGGCTGGGTTTCGCCAGTGAATCTTTTTCCTCATTTTTGCTTGCCTTCTGCGGTGGTGCATCGCCGTCATGTGGTGCAGGAATTGGGCGGCTGGCGCAATTACCGCGAAATCGAATTGCCCACCGATATGGATTTGTGGAAGCGCATCCGCGACGCCGGTTATCGTGTGACCTTTGTGCCACGCCTGGGCACGATCAAATTTTCCGCTTCGATGCGCCGCGACGTTTACAAGATGCGGCCCTGTCACGAGCAAGCGTTGTGGTTCGACCGCATTGGGCGTGAAAGCGATTTGGAAGCGACCGAACTCGCGCGAATGCTGTGCGCATCTCACAACGAATTGTCGCTGATCGATCCGCGCTGGAGCCGCCAGGTGGCGCGTTTGCTGTTCCATGTCGGATCGCAACGCTTGCGACGTCGCTTCCAAAGATTTCTGCCCAAACCACGTAAAGGTGCGCAGACCGAAGCCTGGCGCAAATATCGAGGTCTCGAACGAAACTCGTGACACGCACAGTGAATTCGAGTACTCGATTCACCGTGCAACAATTACCGAAAAAGTCGCGCGACGAATAAAACGATTGCGGTCATCAAAAAGATAAACCGTCAGCGTTTGTTTTCCTGTGGGAAGATTTCGCAAATCGAGCGCAATCAAATGCACGCCCGGCTTTTGCGACGCATAAACGATTTTGTTTGCGATCTGCAAATAAACCTTGGGGCGCGCCACATACGTTTTCGCCCAGATACTCAACAAATCGCTGTTGCGCAACGTTTGCCCGTTCGTCAAAGCGCGCGGCACGGACGTCATTTCCTGCTGCCAATGCGAAAGGAAATACGGTTCGCTGATGGCGCGATTATACGCTTCGAGTACGCGATTGTCGCCGCTCAAGGTGTAATCGCTGAGCGTTTTTCCGGCTGTCCGGTAACGCAGCGAATTCATGCTGAACCAATCAATCAATTTGACGCGCGGATACAATCGTGGCAAAGCGCCGTACAACAGCGATAATTTATCAATGGCGAAATCGGAGCGTGAAATATTATCCAACGCGGCGCGATGACTGGCCGCATATTCGCAAATCGCAATCGGCTTGCGTGCGGCGAACATCTTGTAAATCGGATCGAGCAGGGCAAGCGGATTTTCATCGAAAGCCGGACAATTCGCTTTGTTCTCGTGAAAGGGGACGGAATAAATGTTGACGCCGACCCAATCGCAACCGTCGTCGCCCGGATAATACTGCGCAATGTTGCCCAGCGGCGGATTGTTGACGCACCAGATCGTCGCGCACAACGGCGCTTCCTGGTGCAAAACCCGATCAACCAGGCGAAACTTGGCGCGATAAAGCGGCGGATCGTTGTGATATGGCGTCCAGAAACCGTTCATTTCACTGGCGAAACGCACGAAAACCGGCCAGTTGGCTCGCGCCATATCGCGCGCGAAACCACGCAAATAAGCGTCGTCTTGCACATCGTTCAAGTTCGCTGGTTCCCAGGCGATTTGCGCAATCGCGCCGTTGCGTTTCAAGTGTTCGACCCAGGCGCGAGGAAACCTTTGGCCATATTTCAAATACATGAAATAGCTGGCGTGCGCTTTTCCCGTTAGTTGCTCCCACGCTTCGCTGCGATGATGGCTTTGCCAGTTTTCATCATAAAACGAACCGCCCAGCGCATCGTCGCGGTCGATAAATGCGCCGATGTAACAACCATTTTGCGGCTCTAATCGCGCGGTTCGAGTACTCGAAAGCGGCGCTGGCGCGTCCACAAAGGCGCGCAAATCGGTTTGGTATTGCGCCGCTTTGTTGTCCTGGATAATCGCCGCGTCCCACAAACCTTTGCGCCGATATTGCGCCGCTTCATCGTGCATCGTCTGCGCCGCGTCGTCGTAGCGACCCAACTGCAGATAAATCTGCGCCAGTTTGCGATAAGCGTCGAAAATGGGAGCGCGCCGGATTTTCGCCTGCAATGCGGAAATGCGCGGATCGTTGCGCACATTGCGCACGGGAACGGCGGGCAACAGGCGCGCTAAATCTTCGTTTTGACCGTTGTTTTGCGCGCGTGCAGAAAGCGGCAAGAAAGACAGCAAACATAAGATTTCGAGTACTCGAAAGTGAGGAAACATAAGCCCTTCTAACATTGAACGGCAGAAAATGCTTGCGCAACAAGTTGTTTGGTTTGTCCGGGCGTTCGCTTTGTACGGGCGAGGCATGCCTCGCCCGTACGGATTTCTCCTCACTATGAGAACAAACCAAGAGTTACGGTGCCATGCGTCGCAGCAAAAACCAGCCGCCAGCGATGATGGCGACGGCGACAATGGAACCCGAAATGACGCTGGGCAAAATCAATAAAACGCCGCCGACAACGACCAATACGATGAGCCAGACGAAACCGTCGCGCAAAGCGGGCACCAGGTTTTCCGGTTTGAAGGCCCACTCGAAGAAGTTCATCTGATGCACTTCGCCGCAATGCGGACAGGTTTTGGTGTTCTTCGGAATCTGTTTGTCGCACTTGCGGCAGACCGCGAAATCGTAGCGATCTATTCCTTCTTGCTTGTCCAAAACGGTGCGCAGTTGCGACTTCCAGCGTTTGGTAGCGGGGCCGTCCGGCATCAGGCGAATGGCGATACGATATTCATCGACGGCGTTTTCGAGTTGCCCCAGTTCCGCCCACTTTTCGGCAAGTCCGGCGTGCGCTCCGGCGTTCGTCGGGTCGAACTGGATAGCACTTTCAAAACGTTCGATGTCTTCGTCGCGCAACTTATGCGACGTTTGGCGGTCGGCCAACTTCGTTATAAAAGGTGCCGCGCCGCACGCCAGCATCAAAACGACGCCCGCCAAAACCGCGATACCCGCGCCGCCGCTGGACAAAATCATGCCCGCGCCGCACATCACGCCCAAAAACAAAGCGATGCCAATGCCCCAATCGAGCGTTCCATCAACGACCGTAGCGCGCACAATCGCCAGCAACGGAAACGAAACTAACAGTGCGATGAACAGCCACACAACCGGCGTTAAAAACGCTGAACCTTCGCCCGAACCAACCATAAAATCCTTTGCTTCAATCTTTAGAAAATGTCTGGCGATGGAACACGGCTTTCGGACACGGATTAAACGGATGAACACGGATCGAAATCAAGCCAGCTAAAAATCCGTGTTCATCCGTGCCGTTATTTGTGTCGGCGCAGCCGCCGTGTCCTAATCTAAACTCAAAGCATCTTTGGAGTTCAGCGGTTTCGCTTTTGCAAGCCGCGCCGCAACGGAACCGTTTTATGACAACACTTTTCGCATCCGAACAACCCGAACCCGAAGACCTGAGACATCGAGTACTCGAAATCCAGGCGCGCCTGTGCCGCGAATACAATTGCCCCATTTCATACTTCCACAATCTCGACCCGTTGAGCGAACTGGTTTCGTCGCTGCTTTCGCACCGCACCAAGAACGCCGATTCAAGTCGTGCATTTAAGCAATTGACCAAACGTTTCCCGACATGGGCAGAAGTGCGCGATGCTTCGATGGAAGACGTTCAAACCGCGATTGCGCCGTGTACGTGGCCGGAACAAAAAGCGCCGCGCTTGCAGGAAGTGTTGCGTCAAATCACGCTGCGTCGCAACGGCGACTTAAGTTTAGAGTTTTTGTCGGAAATGACCGTTGAAGACGCGCGCCGTTGGCTGGAAGAACTGGTCGGCGTCGGCCCGAAAACCAGCGCCGCAGTTCTGGCGTTTTCTCGTTTGCGCCGCCGCGCGCTGCCCGTCGATTCGCATCATCATCGCGTTGCAGGGCGTTTGGGCTTGATTCCCAAAAGTCTCAGCGTCGGCCCCAGCCATCGAGTACTCGAAGCGCAACTTCCCGCCGATTGGAACGCGCAACAGGTTTACGACAACCACGAAGTCTTGATGTTGCACGGCCAGCGCGTGTGTTTTTATAACAATCCCGCGTGCGCCAAATGCGTGCTGCTGGATTTGTGTCCGTCGGGACAAGCGCGGATAAAGCAAACTTCAGTCAACGCTGAAAGTTGAGGTGAGAAATGAAAGATTACGATGACGACAAAGTGTTTTTGAAAGCAACGAAAGCGTATGAGAAAGGCGACTTTAAAACAGCTTTCGAGTCGTTCTCTTACGCCGCAGAACAAGGCGCGGCCTGGGCGCACAATTATCTCGGCCTCATGTATGGCGGAGGTGAGCACGTCGAAAAAGACCAAGATCAAGCACTGTTTTGGCACAAAAGCGCCGCGCGCATTGCGAAAAACTCAAGTTACGACTACGGCAACGTCGCGCGGCAATACGAAATTATGGGAAATCGCCGTCGCGCTTTCTATTGGTGGAACAAAGCGGTTTTGCTGAGCGATAAAAGTGCTGGGCTTGAACTTGCCAAGCGCCTGCTGCAAAACGGTCGCAGCGATTCACGAAAACGTGCCATCGAACTTTTGCAAATCGCTGCCGCTGCCGAGTTTCCACTTAAAATCAGCGAAAACGATTGCGAAGAAGCGCAGGAATTGCTGGATGATTTAGAGAAAACTGCTATGTAAGGTGCAAATGTGTGTTGTTGAATATTTATCTGACGGGACGAGCGCGGGTGAAAAGGTGGCTATAAAGACGATGGAAAATCAGCTCTCAATCGGGAAGATTTTGTATACGAGTGATTCGCAATTTTAACTCTTTTCTACCCAATTCGTTCAATCCGCTTGGTGGGTCTTTGGGACGTGTCTTCAACAAGAGTTCGATAAAGGCAAGCACAGGCTGCTTACCGACGCGTGAAATCGCAAAATCGTCTGCTTCTATTTCATCAGGCTCAACTTCACCTTTTTCTATGCAAGCAATTCTACGTGCACGTATATCTGCCTGAGTGTGCAGACCGCGCTCAGCAAGAGTGTGATAGTGTTCATGGTGAATATGCCCGACCTCATGCCATATTGCGGCATCTTTATATTCATGAGCCAGTTGCAAAAAACCAGAAGTAACTATTGCGTGAGGTTCGCCGTCCGTCCATGTCGAAACAATGAAACGCATGTTGATTTTTTGCATAAGAGCGTCATTTTGAATCACTCGTATAACCCGATAGCCGGATTTATCGTTTGAGTAATTTCTGACCTCTGCAACTCGCATATCTCTCTTGTGCCAGAGTAACTTATAATCGTCGCCAAATTCATTGTTCATAAAGATCTATTTTATATTAATGTTTATTGTTGATTAACAGTGACTACCAAAGTTATTGCGCTTTTTGATGCGATTTAGTAACCTTCGATAGATAATTTTCCAAATGGACAAATCGAGGACACAATTCAAATGAGTGTAGCCGAACGCGAAAAGACCGGAATCATTTCCGAGCACGCCAAACATGAAAGCGACACAGGTTCGCCCGAAGTGCAAGTTGCGCTGATGACGGCGCGCATCAATTACCTGACCGAACACCTCAAGATTCACAAGAAAGACCACGCCAGCCGATTGGGTTTGCTGCGTTTGGTCGGTAGCCGCCGCCGCTTTTTGCGTTACTTGCAAAACAAAGATGTCGCGCGCTATCGCGCCATCGTGCAAAAGCTGGGCTTGCGCCGCTAACGAATTTTCTCACGCCGCCTTTTTCGTTCCGTCCGCCGACTATCGAGTACTCGAACCGAGTATTTGACGGTCGCGCACGAAACGAAAGGCGGCGTTGTGTTTTTCAACACCCAAGTTTGAACACAAGGGTTTGGTGACAGCCGCAATTTGTGAGCGGCGGCCAAGAAAGGAACGAAATGGATATACAACAAGAATCCGTCTCCATCGAATGGGGCGGACGCACTCTCACATTGGGAACCGGCACGCTGGCGACGCAAGCGAATGGCGCCGTAACGGTTCAATATGGCGAAACGATTGTTCTCGCCACCGCCGTGATGTCGCGCGAGCCGCGCCCCGGCATCGACTTTTTCCCGCTGACGGTCGACTTTGAAGAGCGCATGTACGCAGCCGGAAAAATCCCCGGCAGCCGCTTTGTGCGCCGCGAAACGCGCCCCGGCGAAGACGCGATTTTGAACTCGCGTCTCATCGACCGCAGCATTCGCCCGTTGTTCCCCAAGAACGCCGCGAATGATGTGCAAGTCGTCTTGACTTCGCTTTCTGTTGATGGCGAAAACGAACTGGACATTCCGGGGCTTATTGGCGCGTCTGCCGCGCTGGTGATTTCGGATATTCCGTTCAACGGGCCGATTGGCGGCGTCAAAATCGGCATGGTCGGTGGCGATTTCGTCATCAACCCGACGCACGAGCAGATCGAAAACGGTCAGTTGGAATTGGTCGTTTCGAGCAGTGACAAAGGCGTTTTGATGATCGAAGCGGGCGCGCATCAGTTGTCCGATGAGCGCATGGCCGAAGCGATTGACATGGCGCATCGCGTCATTCAGCCGGTCATCGAACTGCAAAAGCAGTTGCAGGCCAAAGTCGGCAAAGCCAAAAGCGAGATGAAAACCAGCGTCGTGCCGGAACGAGTACTCGAAGCGATTGATTCGCGCTTCGGCCAGCAAATCAAAGACGCCATTGCGACGCCCAGCAAAAGCGAGCGCAACGAAGCTCTCGACCAGGCGCGCGTTGACGTGAAAGCCGCGTTGAGCGAAGAGTTGGGCGACGACGCGAAATCTATCGGCGGCGCGATGGAAAAGCTGGCCAAGAAATATACGCGCCAGATGATTTTGGGCGAAGGCAAGCGTCCCGATGGCCGCGCTTTGGACGAATTGCGACCGTTGACTGCGAAAGTTTCGCTCCTCCCGCGCACGCACGGAACCGGCTTGTTCCAGCGCGGCGGCACGCAAGTGATGACGGTGGCGACATTGGGTTCGCCCGGCGATGAGAAAATCATCGACGGCTTGGACGAAGAAGAAAAGCGCCGCTATTTGCATCACTATAATTTCCCGGCCTATTCGGTCGGCGAAGCGCGGCCTTTGCGCGGGCCAGGTCGCCGCGAAATCGGGCACGGCGCGCTGGCCGAAAAAGCTCTGGTTCCGGTTCTGCCGAGCAAAGAAGATTTTCCTTACACGTTGCGTTTAGTTTCTGAAGTTCTGAGTTCCAATGGCTCGACTTCGATGGCCAGCGTTTGCGGATCGACGCTGGCTTTGATGGACGCGGGCGTGCCGATTTTGGCGCCGGTTGGTGGCATTTCGATTGGTCTGGTGACGGGCGAAAGCGTGGAAGAACGCGTTTTGTTGACCGATATTATCGGCGTGGAAGATTTCTATGGCGACATGGATTTCAAGGTCGCGGGAACGCGCGACGGCATCACGGCGATTCAGTTGGACACCAAAGCCGAGTATTTGCCGCTGTCGATGATGCGCGAAGTGTTTGCGGCGGCCAAAAAAGCGCGCTTCACGATTTTGGACACCATTGAAAGCGCCTTGCCCTCACCGCGCGAAGAGTTGTCCAGCTATGCGCCGCGCATTTTGACAGTGAACGTTCCGGTCGAGCGCATTGGCGAAATCATCGGCCCGGGCGGAAAAATGATTCGCTCGATTGTCGAACGCACCGGCGCCAAAATCGACATCGAAGACGACGGTACGGTCTTTATTTCTTCGACCAAAGCCGAAAGCGGCAAGATGGCGGCGAAGATTATCTCCGACATGGTGCGCGAAATCGAGATCGGCGAAGTTTATACCGGCACCGTGACGCGCTTGCTGAACTTTGGCGCGTTCGTGGAAATCATGCCGGGACGCGAAGGCTTGATTCGCATTTCCGAACTGGCGTGGGATTTCGTCAATACGGTCGAAGATGTCTTGAATATCGGCGATGAAGTCGAAGTTCAGGTCTCGGAAATTGACGATCAAGGACGCATCAACCTTTCGCGCAAAGCCTTGTTGCCCAAGCCGGAAGGTTACGTCGAGCGCGCGCCGCGCGAACGCAGCGAACGCGACAACGGCGGACGTTCGGGCGGAGATCGCGGCGGCTTCGGCGGCGGAGATCGTGGCGGACGTTCGGGCGGCGGTGGCGGCTTCGGTGGCAATCGTGGTGGAGATCGCGGCGGTCGTCCAAGCGGTGGCGGCGGTTTCGGCGGACGGCGCTGATGATTATGTACGGGCGAGGCATGCCTCGCCCGTACGCGACATTCGAGTACTCGAACCGCTGCGGCTTTTGTCGTAGCGGTTTGTTTTTGTTTTTTTGTTCTTTGTTGAGAGGAACTTGTTATGACTGTTGGTGCACGTTTGAAACAGCATTGGCTTCAACAAAACATATTCGCTGTGCATCCATCCTGGAATGCCCAAACGATACGCAAATGTCAAAGTATCGAAGAGAAAGCCTTGCGCGGCGCTTCAGCAAGTGACATCGCTAACTTTGAAGAACGTTACGACGTGCATTTGCCGGAAGATTTGCGCCAATACTTCTCAACTGTTAATGGCATGGGGAGCGCACGTAGCGAAACGATGGACAATTCGCTTCTTTGCCTGTGGTCAATTGACGAGATGAAAAGCGTGGCAGAATTCTATGTTAATGTGCCGCAATTGGAAGAACTTGATCCAGCTTCACTTTTTATCTTCGCCGATTACTGCATTGAATGTCAGTATTATGTCATTCAACTCCATAGCGATTCGCAACAGCCAACGCCTGTTTACTGGATGGCTGACACACCAAGATACCAATTTGGCAACTCGTTCACGGACTTTATTGAATTCTATATGACAGATGCAGATTTCATCGTTAACCCTTGGCGTGAGTAGAAACCCTAAAATGAACGATTTTCAATTTCACAAAACAACTTTAGAGAACGGACTGCGCGTTTTAACTGAACGGCGCGAAGAGGCGACTTCGGCGACGCTGGGCGTGTGGATTCAGGCTGGTTCGGTTTTTGAAACCGATAACGAACGCGGTTTGGCGCATTTGCTGGAACATCTGGTTTTTAAGGGCACGCAGCGTCATGGCATGAAGCAGATCGCCAGCTTGATGGACAATCTGGGCGGGCAGATGAACGCCTTCACCGAGCGCGAACTGGTTTGCTATCATGTCAAAGTTTTGCCGGATCACGTCGAAAAAGCGATGGGTTTGCTGTGCGATTTCATTGCGCGTCCGAGTTTGAACAAGAGCGATTTGGAAATTGAGCGCGGCGTGGTTCTGGAAGAAATCCATTCGGTCGAAGACGCGCCGGAAGAATTGGTCGAAGACGTTTTTACCGAAACCATCTGGGAAAAGTCGCGCTGGGGACGCCCGATTTTAGGAACCGAGGAAAGCGTTTCGGCTTTGCAAGCCGACGATCTGCGGCGTTATTTGCAAACGCATTACACGACGAACAACGTCCTGATTTCCGCGACGGGCGATGTGCGGCACGAGCAAATCGTGAAATTATCGCAAAAACTGCTCAGCGATTTGCCGCAAGTGCAATCGAGTACTCGAAAGCGCGCGACAACGCCCAAAGCGCCGTTTATCACGTCGCATCAAAAGCAATTGTCGCGCGAAACCGAGCAAGTTCACTTGTGCATCGGCACGAAATCCTGCGGCTACGAAGACGAGCGGCGTTACGTGGCGGGACTTCTCGATTCGATTTTGACCGGCGGTTATTCGTCGCGCTTGTTTCAGGAAGTGCGCGAAAAACGCGGTTTGTGTTATTCCATCGGGCCAATGTCGGCGTCTTATCGCAACGCCGCGTTCTGGGCGGTGGAAACCAGCGTCGCGCCTCCAATGGCGAAGAAAACCGTCGAAATCATCGGGCGCGAATTGCGCAAAGTGAAAGAGCAGGGCGTCACTAAAGCCGAACTGAAACGCGCTCAGGAAATGGCGCGCATCAATTTGCTGCTGAGCGAAGAAAGTTCGGGTTCGCGGATGAACCGATTGGCGCGCAACGAATTGTATTATGGCGTGCAACGCTCGACGCAGGACGTTTTAGCGCAAGTGCAAGCCGTCACTTTGGATGATATTCAAAGTCTGGCGCGCGAAATGTTCGACCCAACGTTGATGAATCTGGTGGCGATTGGGCCGTTTTCCGATAAGGCCGCGCTGCTGCAAATCGAAGTCGGCTGAGCGATTGGTTCAGAGGTTGTATAAAAAGTCGCAAAAAGTAGTAGCAGATGCTCGAAAGTGGAAGTTTGTTATTCTGAGCGAAGCGAAGAATCTGGCTTAGGGTTTAGATTCTTCGCTTCGCTCAGAATGACAAAGTGCTATTTCTCAGTGTTGTTTTCTACTTTGCAAACCAATTCTTAGAGATTTGGATTTGAGTACTCGATCTTGAAACCATCTATGTTTCTCTGTGTCCATCTGTGGTTCATTCGTCGCGTTATAATAATTCGCATGATTCGAGTACTCGTTAGCGGCGCCAGCGGGCGCATGGGGCGCGAAGTCGTCAAAGCCGTTTGTGGTGACAACGAATTGCAGTTGGTCGGCGCCGTCGATCATCACAACGCGGGGCGCGACGCCGGTGAAATCGCCGGAATTGAAACGTGTAACGTCCTCATTCAAAGCGATTTAGCGACGGCTTTGCGCGAAACGAACGCGCAAGTGGCGGTTGATTTTTCAATTCCCACAGCGGTGCGCACCAACATTCAAACTATGCTGGATAACGGCGTTTGTCCGGTTGTCGGCACGACGGGCTTGAAAGAAAGCGATCTGGCGGAAATTGATGCGGCGTCTAAAGCGGCCAATGTTCCGGTTTTTATCGCGCCCAACTTCGCCATCGGCGCGGTTCTGATGATGCGTTTCGCAGCCGAATGCGCGAAGTTGTTCGACAGCGCCGAAATCATCGAATATCACCACGACAAAAAAGTTGATGCGCCCAGCGGAACCGCTTTCAAAACCGCGCTTTTGATGCGTGAAGCGCGCGAAACCGATTTCGTTCATGTCGGCGGCGACGAGGAAAGTGAAGGTTCGACGGCGCCACATTCGCGCGGCGGAAACATCGGCGGCGCCAGCATTCACAGTGTGCGATTGGCCGGATATTTAGCGCATCAGGAAGTGATTTTCGGCATGGCGGGACAAACGCTCAGCATTCGTCACGATACGATCACTCGGGAATGTTACATGCCAGGTGTTTTGATGGCGATCAAGAAAGTGCAAAGTTTGCAAGGTTTGACCTACGGTTTGGAAAAGATTTTATGAGCGCCGACTGGAAAGCGACAGACTTCGAGCGTCCGCCAATGGATGCAGAACTGCGTCGCACTGCCGATGAGTGGCTTCAAGAAAAAGTGCAGGACAATCCAAACGCAACGTTCGGCGAAAAGCTTTATTGGCTTGAAGACGCCCACAAAATGGTGTTGCAACTCCAACAAAGCGCGACATCGAGTACTCGAAGCGAAGAAAAGGAACACACAACCTAATGAAGAAGAAAGTAGCCGTGATCGGCGCCACGGGAATCGCCGGACAACAATTTTTAGCCGCCTTACCTCATCATCCCGAACTGGAAATTACCGTTTTAGCGGCGTCCGCGCGTTCCGCGGGAAAGACGTATTTGGAGGCTTTGCGCGAACCATCGGGCGCCATCGGTTGGTGGTGCGATGAAGAGTTGCCAATCGAGTACGCGAAGATGCCCGTCATCAACGGCGAAGACTTTGATGCGACAACTGTCGACATCGTTTTTACCGCGACCGAAAGCGCCGCCGCCAAAATCCTCGAGCCGCTGTATGCGCAAACCACGCCCGTGATTTCCACGGCGAGCGCGTTTCGCTATTTCGACGACGTGCCGATTTTGATTCCTGGCGTCAACAACGATCATGCGAAGATGTTGCAACAACAGCAACGTAATCGCGGCTGGAAAGGTTTCGTGACACCGATTCCCAACTGCACGACGACCGGTTTGGCGATGACGTTGAAGCCGATTTACGACGCGTTTGGCATTAAGTCGGTTGTGATGACTTCGATGCAGGCGATGAGCGGCGCGGGTCGTCGTGGCGGCGTTCTGGGCATGGATTCGACCGAAAACGTGATTCCTTACATTCCGGGCGAAGAAGAAAAAGTGCAACGCGAAACGCAGAAGATTTTGGGCAAACTGGACGCTGGTTGGAAAGTTCCT
The DNA here is from genome assembly GCA_965277285.1 of Abditibacteriaceae bacterium. Classification (GTDB taxonomy): domain Bacteria; phylum Armatimonadota; class Abditibacteriia; order Abditibacteriales; family Abditibacteriaceae; genus DASVUS01. Next base: position 3,067,682 of record OZ255721.1, read on the forward strand.
ATGATTGTTGGGACGCTTCCAACTTTAGCAATTACTCCAGCCACTTTTCCGGTTTCGGCGACTTGCACACGCGTCGGCGTTTTGGACGGTCACACCGAAGCGGTTTATGTAGCGACCGAAAAAGCGTGTTCGGCGGAAGATGTGGCGCAGGCGATGCGCGAATTCGATGGCGGATTGAGCGGTTTGTATTCGGCGCCGCAGCCGGTGATTTTAGTGCATGACGATCCGTTTCGTCCCCAGCCGCGCCGCGACCGCAACAATGGCGGCGGCATGACGACAACCGTCGGTCGCATCCGCGAAGAGCGTGCTCTGGGCGAAAACGGCGTGAAATACGTTCTGGTTTCGCACAACACCAAAATGGGCGCGGCGCGCGGCGCGATTCTTGTCGCCGAAATGTTGCTGCGCGACGGCTTGATTCAGTAGGCAGAAAGCAGCGGCAGGAGGCAGTTTGCGCGCTGAACATTGAAACGATGTCGTTGAAGTTTCGAGTACTCAAACTGCCTCCTGTTTTCTGCTGCTGCCTCCTTCCTTTATGTCCCGCGACGAACACCTTGACGACCTTCCAGCGGGCGCCGATGTGCGCGTTACGTTGTCGCGCCGCGAACTCAGTCGTGCGCGTCGTCAACGCCAAGGGCGAAATCGAAAGATTGGTGCGTTGCTCTTTGTCGTGTTGCTGATAGCTTTTCTTCGCTGGCATTCGCCACAAGCGCCCGGACTTGTTGTCGCATGGCCAAACTCTCAAAAGTGGGGTAGCGCGACCTTGGAAAACGGCGCGACCGTGGTGATTCGCGCCGGGCAACCGTTTGTGGTTTCGCTGTCGAACCCGAACGATTGGGATGTTTCGTGGCATTATACGGGCGTGACGGGCGAAGGTTTGCCAATTACGTGGCCGGCTGCGGGCAGCGTGGACAAACTCGAATTACATTGCCATGCGCGACCTCGGGGCTGGCAAAAATGGGTTTCGTGGCTGTGGCCGACGCGACAATTATTTTTGCAGGGAACGGCGCCCGTTGCTCTCAGTGATCGGCGTTTTGTAGTTGTGCCTTTGCCTGGCGCACCGATTCGCTTGTCGTCGCGCGTGGTTGCGACGCACGAAGTTTCACCCGAAGCGCGCTGGGACGAACGCGCTTTGCCACTTTTGGAAGAAGCCGCACGCGATGCGAAAACGTTGTCGGTGGGCGCGACCTGGACAATTGTCACTGCGCCGTCGCAGCGCAGTCTGGTGGGACAATCGAGTACTCGAACGCCTCTGCGCAGCGCGGACGCAGCGAACGCTCCGGGTATGAGTTCCACGCCCGACGACACCGCGACATATGCGATTCTTTCGCCCGAATCGTTCCGCGACGCGACGCAATCTTTGACCGAATGCGCGCAGATTATCGCCTTGCGCGCGCCGCAAACCAGCATCAAATGGCTGGCGCGCGAGAAACCTACTGGCGACCAACCGCGCGCCGTGTTATGGCTCGACTTCAAGCCGATTGTCGCCGCCAAAACAACGCGACATCGACGGCGACATCACCAATCGGATACTTCCATCGGAGCGCGCAGCGGCTGGGTCGTGCGCGCGGGCGATGTCAAAGCGACGCCCGTCGATTGGTGGAGCGCTTTGCCTTTGTCTTCTCAAAACGTCAATGCCACGCCGCAACCAACGCCCGAAATCTCGCCGCGCGATTAAACCGGCGGATAAATTCGCCGCCAGAGAAAGCTGTCGACCTTCGTCGACACCATCCGATTCAAGCCGTGTCGGGTTCAGCCTGACACCTTTCTCTGGCGGCGAATTTATTCGCTGGCGAGTACTCGATTGCAGCGCTCTCAAACATCTGCCTGAAAAATCTGTGATAAAATAAGCGGACGTTTCGTTTGTTTTCACGCTTATGAACACTTCACCTTTTGGCTCTTTAGTCACCGCGATGGTTTCGCCGTTCGCCTCGAATGGCATGCTCGACCTGGATCGCGCGCGGCAATTGGCGCAGCATCTGGTTGAAAACGCTTCGACGGGTTTGGTCGTGGCGGGCACAACCGGCGAAAGCCCGACGCTTTCTCACGACGAGAAATTGCAGCTTTTTCGCGCCGTCAAAGAAGCCGTCCGCGTTCCGGTTATCGCCAACGTCGGCTCCAATAATACACAAAGTTCAGTCGAAATGGCGCGCGAATCGGCTGAAATTGGCGTGGATGCGCTGCTCGCCGTCGTGCCGTATTACAACAAGCCGAGCCAGGAAGGTTTGTATCAACATTTCAAAGCGATTGCGAATGCCACGCCTTTGCCAGTTGTGCTGTACAACTTGCCGGGACGCACTTCGCGCAACATGGAAGCGGCGACAACCGCGCGCCTGAGCGAAATTCCCAACATCATCGGAACCAAGGAATCGAGCGGCGACCCGACACAATGGGCGCGCACCAAAATGCTGGCGAAAACCGATTTCCTGCTGATGAGCGGCAACGATTCCGACACTTTGCCGATGCTGGCCTTGGGCGCGGTCGGCGTGGTTTCGGTGATTTCGCACATCGCCGGACAGCAAATGAAGCAAATGGTGGACGCTTTCTGGAGCGGCGATTTGAAGACGGCGCTGGAGATTCATTGTCGATTATTGCCCGTTGTCGATGCGCTGTTTCCGCCGTCTTCGTCGAATCCGATTCCGCTGAAAGCCGCGCTGAAGTTGCAAGGCTTCGATTGCGGCGGCCTGCGCTTGCCTTTGGTGGATGCAACCAAAAGCGAAATTGAAACCGTGCGCACGGCGATGACGAATGCGGGATTGTTGTAACAAAGTACAGGCTAACGAACCCTGAGCGTAAGCGACGGGCTTGAGTAAGAATTACATAGAACTGCAAGTTAAGCCCGTCGCTTACGCTCAGGGTTCGTTGAGAATCGAGTACTCGAATGATTGAATATCGCTTTAGTGAAAAATTGGATGTTGAAGCGGCGCGCGATCTTTATCGCAGTTGCACTTTGGGCGCGCGTCGCCCGATTGAAGACGCGACGCGATTTTCGCAAATGTTGCAGAGCGCAAATTTAATCGTCGCGGCGTGGGAAGATGACCTTCTGGTCGGCATCGCGCGCACTTTAACCGATTGGAGTTACGTGTCTTACGTCGCGGATTTGGCGGTGCGAGAATCGCATCAAAAGCGCGGCATCGGAACTGAACTGCTACGCAAAACACGCGAAGCGGCGCCGCGAGCGCAACTCGTTTTGTTCGCCGCGCCGCAAGCTGTCGATTATTACGAGCGCATCGGTTTTACGCGGCATCCCGCGGGCTGGGTGTTGAAACCCGACGAAGTGTTATAGCGTCGTTCTTTGCGGTTGTTGGTGCGCAAATCGAGTACTCGAATGGACAAAATCACCATCCTGCAAGAACTGGGCGAAGAAATTAAGACGTGCCCGAAATGTCGCCTGGCGCAAACGCGCACGCACGCTGTTCCAGGCGAAGGTTCGCCGCGCGCGAGTGTGATGTTCGTCGGCGAAGGGCCGGGCGAAAACGAAGACAAAACCGGTCGGCCTTTCGTCGGGCAAGCCGGAAAGTTCTTGAACGGTTTGCTGGAAAAAGCGGGAATCGCGCGCGATGAAGTCTTCATTACCAACATCGTGAAATGCCGTCCTCCGGAAAACCGCGTGCCTTTGGACGATGAAGTCGAAGCGTGCTCCGATTACTTGATGGCGCAAATCGCTGTTATCGAACCGAAGTTCGTGATTCCTTTGGGCGCCGCCGCCCTGAAAACGTTGCTTGGCGGAGATTTGAAAATTACGCAGGTGCGTTGCAAAGTGTTTCGCAAAAGCGGCATTTTGTATATTCCGCTTTATCATCCGGCTGCGGCGCTGCATCGTTCGCAGTTGGTGGAAACGCTGCAAGCTGATATTTTGACGTTGCGCGAATTGCTCAACCGCGAATTGCGCGAAGACGAAATCACTGATTTAAGCGCGGTTGTGACCAAACCAAAGCGCGAATCGAGTACTCGAAGTGCGCCCGATAAGCCGCCAGAAGAAACGTTGTCGTTGTTTTAAGTGGACGAATCAAACTACGAGTTTGGTCATTCTGAGTGTAACGAAGAATCTAACTACAATTAGATTCTTCGCTGCGCTCAGAATGACAAACTGATAGTTACATACAGAGATAATGGTGCCAAAAACATATTACGTTTACATCATGTCGAATTATTCACATCGGCTTTATATTGGAATGACGAACGATTTGGCACGGCGCGTTTATGAACATAAGAACAAGCTGGTTAGTGGTTTCAGTAGTCGCTACGATTTAACGCATTTGGTTTATTACGAAGTTTTCGGAACGTCGTTGGAAGCTATTGCGAGAGAAAAGCAGTTGAAAGGTTGGCTGCGTTCAAAGAAAATCGAGTTAATCGAAAGTAGTAATCCGGTTTGGGAAGATTTAAGTTGTGGTTGAGACTACCAGTTTGTCATTCTGAGGGCAGCGAAGAATCTAACTGTAGCCAGATTCTTCGCCGCGCTCAGAATGACAAACTGAAAGTGTGATACTCGAGTATCGAGTACTCGATACTCGTAAAAATAAGCTGTAAATATTATTAAAAAGCCGTAAAAAATGAGAGTTCTGAAGAACTGTCGAAAGGAAAGTATTTTATGAGTCGAAGTGAAATTAAAGTCATCCCGTTGGGTGGCTGCTGCGAGATCGGCAAGAACATGATGCTGTATGAATACGATGACAAAATCCTCATCGTCGATTGCGGCGTGATGTTTCCCGATGAAGACCTGCCGGGCGTTGACTTGATCATCCCCGATTTTACCTACCTGCGCGACAACCGCGAGCGCATCGCCGGTTTGTGCATCACGCATGGACACGAAGACCACGTCGGCGCGATGGCGTATTTCTTAGCCGACTTCCCCGAAGTGCCGATTTATGGCGGCAAGCTGGCTTTGGGAATTATGAAAGGCCGCCTGCGCGAGCATCCGATTGATGCCAACAGTCTGAAAACGCACGAAGCAAACCCGGGCGACACGGTGCAAATCGGGCCGTTCAAAGTCGAGTTTATTCGCGTCGGGCACTCGATTCCCGATGCGTGCGGTTTGGCAATCACAACCGATCTGGGAACTATCATTCAGAGCGGCGATTTCAAGTTCGATCAGACGCCGGTCGATGGCAAAACGCCGCAGTTCGCGCGCTTTGCGCAATATGGCGAAGAAGGCGTGCTGGCGCTTTTGAGCGACACGACGAACGCCGGACGCGCCGGTTTGACGGGCAGCGAATCGAGCGTTCGTCCCGGCTTGGAGCGCATTTTCGCGGACGCGCCGGGTCGCATTTTCGTGGCGACGTTCGCCTCGAACGTGCATCGCGTGCAGCAGATTTTAGACATCGCGGCGCTTTATGGTCGTCGCGTCGCATTAACTGGACGTTCAATGCTGACGATTTGCGGCATCGCGCAGGAATTGGGTTATCTCAAGCCGCCGCAGCCTTTGCTCAATATCGAAGACATCGACAATCATGGCGACAGCGAAATCTGCATCCTGATGACGGGCGCGCAAGGCGAACCGATGGCGGCTTTGTCGAAGATGGCGCGCGGACAAAACCGCTTTGTCGAGATGCAGGAAAACGATACGGTCGTGCTTTCGAGTACTCCAATTCCTGGTAATGAAGGCGCGGTTTTCAAAGTCATCAACGCGTTGTGTTTGAATGGTGCGCATGTTTATCGCGCGCCCAATCATGCGGTTCATGTTTCGGGTCATGGCAATCAGGAAGATTTGCGCCTGATGCTGAACCTGACGCGCCCCAAATATCCGATTCCCTATCACGGCGAACCGCGCCACGCATTGGCGTATGCCGATTTGTGCTCGGAAGTCGGCTACGAACGCGAAAATATCCCGTTCATGCAAGTCGGCGACGTGCTAAGCGTGACGCCCGATAGTTGCGAAATCACCGGACAAGTTCCTGCGGGAAGTGTCTTGGTCGACGGCTTAACGGTCGGCGATGTCGGCGGCGCCGTGCTGCGCGATCGTCGTCATCTGGCGGATGACGGCGTTGTGGTCGCAACCGTGATTATGGACAAGCACACGGGCGCGATTTTAACTGGCCCCGATTTGACGCAACGCGGCTTTTTGCATCAGCCGAACAGCGAAGAATTTATGGCGCAGGCGACATTGCGCGTCAAGAACCGCTTGGAATCGCTGAACCACGCGCCGATGGCGGACGAACAGGGCGTTGCACGTCTTATTCGTGAATCGCTGTCCGACTTCATTTCGAGCAGCGTGCGCCGCAAACCGATGATCTTGCCGGTCGTGATGCAGGTTTAATTGAAGACGCCAAGAACGCCAAGAAAAGAAGGAAAAAGAATCAGTGTAAAAGTCTGTCATTCTGAGCGCAGCGAAGAATCTGGCCTACAGTTAGATTCTTCGCTGCGCTCAGAATGACAGACTTTTACACTGGTGTCCTTTGCTGCGGTTATTTTTCGCGGAAGTGTTTCAGTGCGTGTGGCAATCGTTCTAAGAAATCGGTCGCCATCAGGCCGTCGTCGCCTTGAACTTTGGCCGCCAATTCTCCGGCTTTGGCGTGCAGATGAACGCCCCAAACGGCGGCGCGTGGTGCGTCCATCTTTTGCGCCAATAAACTTCCGATAACGCCTGAAAGAACGTCGCCGCTGCCCGCGGTGCCCATGCCGCGCGTTCCCGCCGTGTTGATGAACAGCTTTTTATCAGGCGACGCGATCAAAGTTGCGCGGTCTTTGAGAATCAGCGTAACTTTGTTTTCATGGGCGAAATTGTGCGCGATTTCTTCACGGCGCGCCTCGATTTCCGTCGCTTCGATTCCCAGCAACGCGCTCATTTCTCCTGGATGCGGCGTCAATATGCGTTCGAGTACTCGATTGTTTTCCGTGCCATAATCGCGCTTGTTTTCAGGCGATTTGCTCAATGCAACAAGGGCTTGCGCGTCGATTAAAAGCGGCAACGGGCAAGCTGAAATCACTTTCAGGCACAACGCGTTGGTTTCATCGTTGGCGTCCAATCCTGGCCCGACAACTGCCGCGTCGCACGACTGGTATTGTTCTTCCAAAATCTTCAATGACTGGAGCGAAACCGTTCCGTCAGTCGTTTCAGTCAAAGGAATCATCATCAGTTCGGGAACGGCGACGCCGATTTGCGTGCAAATGCTTTCTGGTGCAGCGACGCGAACGGTTCCACAGCCGGAGCGCAAGGCGGCTTTGGCGGATAAAATCGCCGGGCCGGGCAAGCGGCGCGAACCGGCGATGATCAACAATTTGCCGTAATCGGCTTTTGATGCATCATTCGAGTACTCGATGAGCGGCATTTTCTTCAATAAATGGGGATTGATAAGTTTCGGTTTCATGCTGTTGAATGCAGCGAAAAGTGCGCCAACTTTGATAAAGTAAAAACGATTCCACACCAAGCACAACACAAAGGAAAATAATGGTAACGACAGCGATTGTAGGCGTGGCGCATATTCACACGCCGGGTTTTGTCAGGATGTTGAAGGGCCGCGACGACGTGCGCGTTAAAGCGGTTTACAACGACGATATTGAGCGCGGCGAGAAGACCGCGCAGGAAGTCGGCGCGACGTTCACGACCGATCTCGACACGATTTTGAATGACAAAGAAATTACGTCCGTCATCATTTGCAGCGAAACCGTGCGCCACGTCGAACTGGTGGAAAAGTGCGCCGCGGCGGGCAAAGATTTGTTCGTCGAAAAGCCTTTGGCAACAACGGTTGAAGACACGGCGCGCATTCGGGCGGCGGTTGAAAAAGCGGGCGTTCAGTTTCAAACTGGCTTTTTTATGCGCTCCAGCGGCGCCATTCAATTTGCCAAAGCCGAAGTCGCAGCCGGACATCTGGGCAAAATCACGCGCATGCGTCACACCAATGCGCACGAGGCCGCGATTGGTGGCTGGTTTCATCCCGATTGGGAATGGATTCCCAACAAAGAATTGTCGGGCGGCGGCGGTTTCGCTGACCTGGGCGCGCACTCGCTCGACATCATTTTGATGATTCTGCGTCCGGTTTGCGGTGGTGTCAAGAAAGTCGCGGCGAGTCTGGGCAGCGGTTTCGTGCGCTACAAAGATATTGACGAATTCGGCGCTGGACTGATTACTTTTGAGTCGGACGCGATTGCGGTTGTCGAAGCCAGTTGGATCGATCCGAAGTTGCATTCTCCGGTCGAAATCAATGGCACGGAAGGTCAGATTCGCATCGAAGGCAGCAAAGTCTTTTATTATTCCAAGCACGTCGAAGGCGCCGATGGCAGCGAAGTGACCAAATTGCCGGAAAACGCGCCGCACGCTTTTCAATTGTTCTTCGACAAACTGAACGGCAAAGAAATCGCGGTTCCGCTGGTGACAATCGAAGAAGCGGCGGAAGAATCGCGCGTCATGGCCGAAATGTATAAAGCCGCTGGCGCATAAACAATTACGGTAGATCAAAAGCGCCCATTTCGAGTACTCGAAATGGGCGCTTTCTCATTTGAACAGCTTTGATATAGCAGTTAGACGATTGAACGCTACACACTTGAGCAACCCTTGTAGGGACGCAGATTTCTGCGTCCGCTGTGTGCAAGTTTGAATTAGCGGACGCAGAAATCTGCGTCCCTACTGACACATTAAATGAGCGACTCGCCGATTTCTTGCGCCGCGCCCGCCGGATCATCGGCGGCTGTAATCGGGCGCCCGATGACGAGATAATTGGCGCCCAAATCAACGGCTTCGCGCGGCGTCATCACACGTTTTTGATCGCCCAATTCCGCCGTCGCGGGACGAATGCCAGGCGTGACAAGAAGAAAATCCGCGCCGCATTCTTCGCGCACTGCAACGATTTCCTGCGGTGAACAGACGACGCCGTCCAAACCGGCTTCCTGAGCCAATCGCGCCAAACGTCGCACAACGCTTTGCGGCTCTTCATCCAAACCCAATCTCGCCAGACTTTCTCGGTCGTGCGAAGTCAAAACCGTGACGCCGATCAATCGAGTACTCGAATTGACGCTTTTTATGGCGTCGTTGGCGGCGCGCATCATTTCCAATCCGCCCAAACAATGCACGGTGGTAATGTCAACGCCCATTTTTGCGATCACGCGCATCGCGCTCGCGACAGTGTTTGGAATGTCGTGCAATTTCAAATCGAGGAAAACGTTGTGTGTGCCAATTTCTTCGACGATAGATTTTCCTTCCGAAAGATAAAGTTCCAGCCCGATTTTGAAACCGCCAACGTGCGGACGCAATTGTTCGGCGAGCGCAAGCGCCGAAGTTTTATCGGGCACATCGAGCGCGACGAAAATAGGATTTTGTGAAGACATTGATAGGATTTTAGCAAACATTCATCTGTTACCCGATTTTCTGTTTCTCCTTTGTGATCGTAAAGATGATCGGGTTGCTTATCAGGGAACAACTCTCGCTGTTTAAGACACGCTTCATTTCTTTGGCATCGTGCGGGCCGAGCGAACTGTTGCTCCAGATCATTCTGGGACGATTGGTATAGGAAAATAAGACTTTGTATCGACCTGGTTGAGACAATGTGGGAAAGCCAATCCACTCGCGCGCCAACTTTCTGGTTTTACCTGGCGCGATAGTGAAAACCTCGCCACTACTTAACGGATTATAGTTGCCGCAACGAGGCACGCCTTCTGGGACAAAGGACTCGAATTGCTCTGAATGCGTATTCAGCTTGAAAATGATCCAACGAACAAGAGGCGTTCGCATACCAATGTCACTGCCGTCGCCCGCTTGCACCAATGTTGCTGGTTGCTTGCCTTGGTTTTTCACGGATATACAAATAACAGGATATTCTTTGGCGCGTAGAACCGTTTTTGCTGCTGAAATTTGAATGAGAAGTTCTGGCTTCTGGGGCTTGGTAGGCACCACTGCAAAAGAACGCCCTACAGCTAAGGATATCCAAGCTGTCAAGGTGCAAAGCGTTTTGATATTCATATTCCGATTATATCGAGTACTCGATTGGTCTTAACGACAACATCTGGCTGTCAAGTTAAACTGGCGGAATTATGGAAGATTATCCCGAAAGTCTGACAACGCGTAAAAGTGTTTCAACACTCGAAAAAGCTCTTGTTATCAATTTGCAGTCGCGCAAATATGGCGCGTTCGCGGAAATCGGCGCCGGTCAGGAAGTGGTGCGCTGGTTTTTTCAGGCCGGCGGCGCCAGTCAAACCATCGCTAAAAGCATTTCAGCGTATGACATGACGGTCAGCGACGCGATTTATGGCACGTCTGACCGCTATGTTTCGCGTGGTCGCCTGGCCAAAATGCTGGAATACGAATATGCGCTGGAACTGGAGCGTTTGGGCGCCAAGCGCGGCGAAGACACCGAGTTTTTCGTGTTCGCCGATACGGTCGCGGCGCGCAATTTCAAGGGCACCAACGAATGTCACGGCTGGATGGGCGTGCGTTTTCAAACTCATCCGCGCAGCGAACCGAACCAGATCGTGATGCACGTCCGAATGTTGGATGAGCGCAACATTGAGCAGCAGGAAGCGCTGGGAATCGTCGGCATCAACCTGATTCATAGCGCGTTTTTCCTTTATCCTTCGCCCGAAGCGATCATGGAATCGCTGCTCGATAACCTGACCACGCGCCGCATCGACGTGGACATGATTCATTTTTCGGGGCCGGTTTTCGCCGATGTCGATCATCGCTTGATGAGCTTGAAACTGGTGCAACTGGGCTTGAGCGATACGGCGATGTTCGATCCCAACGGCCAAGTTTTGCAGCCTTCGGAAGTGTTATACAAGCGCCCGATTTTGGTCGAGCGCGGCAGTTTTCGACCTGTCACGCGCGTCAACATGGATATGCTGGCGAGCGCGCGCGAGCAGTTCGCGCAAGACCCCGAAGTCGAAGAAGACAAAATTGTGACGCTGATGGAAATCACGATGCGCAACTTGTTGCAAAGCGGCGAAATCGACATCGCCGACTTTCTGGCGCGCGCCGACATCATGGCCGCAACCGGCGCAACGGTGATGATTTCCAATTACTTCGAGTACTATCGTTTGGCAGCGTATCTTCAGCGTTATACATCGCAGCCGATTGGTTTGGCGATGGGCATTCCCAGCCTGCGCGATTTGTTCGATGAAAAGTATTACGAAACGCTCGAAGGCGGCATTTTGGAATCGTTCGGGCGCTTGTTCAAGAAAGATTTGAAATTGTATATTTATCCCGAAAAGAACGAGCAAACCGGCGGCTTGATCACGGTTCCCAAGATGAAAGTCGCGCCGCATCTGCAAAATCTTTATAACCACCTGGTCGAAAACGAATACATTCAGGCGCTGGACTTTTTCGACCGCAAGTATCTGCATATCTTTTCGCGCGATGTGCTTAATCGCATCGCCAACCGCGACAGTTCGTGGGAAGAAATGGTGCCGCCCGAAGTCGCCAAAATCATCAAAGAACGCGGCTATTTCGGCTATCAGGCGTAAAGTTTCAAAGGCAAAACTTCAAAGGCAAAACGGCGGCTGCGAAGATTGCAGCCGCCGTTTTGGTCTTCAGCATCGAGTACTCGATGGGTGTGAGAACTCAAGGGTTCTGCATCTTTTGCATTTCTTTTTCAAATTGTTGCATGGTCTCCACTTTGTAGCCTGCGGGAACGCGGAACAAAGACGGTGACGGCTTGAAGTTGGTGTCCAATTGCGTGGCGATTGATGTTGTCTTTGAAATGTACGATTTGCCACCGGCTTTCATGGTTGTCGTCGATTCCATGCGCAGCGGCAGATTCTTCCAAACCCACACTTTGTTGTGTGTGATGGAAGCGCGACTGTTCGAGTCGACAGCGCGAATTTCGCACGGCTTGCCCAAAATGGTGCTGTGTCCGATCACGCGACTTTGATTTGAAGGGGTCAATCGAGTGCCCATCTCCATCAAGCGCTTGAAGTAATCGCGCGGCAGCATCGTCCTGAGCACGACTTTGCGGCCCGCAGGCTGGCTCAGCATTTCGCCCGTCATCGCCGTGTAAAGCGCTTTGCCATCGGTGAACGTCCACGAATTCGTATTGACATCTTGTCCGCTCAGGCCGCCGCTGAGGTGACCTTGCAAATCTTGGCGAAAAAGTTCGCCGCCGTTTGCCCACGTCCAAGTCATATTGCTGCTCATCGATCCCATGCCGCTTGATGTCATGTGATATTTAATTCTTGCGCTGGGGAAAGGCAGGCGCATGATGGATCCAGGCACGGCGGCAACCGGAGTTGCGGCAACCGGTGAGGGTTTGACGGCGAAAGATGCGACCGCCAGAAATGCCAGGGCGCGGCTCGCGGTGCGACTGGCGAATGGACGACAATTAAAACTCATTTTTCTCCTTGCGAATACAGCTTCTGCGCAAGTATAAGGCACGCGATACTTGCACAGAACAGCTTGCAAAACTATTTTGTTCGGTGCACTTGAACGTTGTCGAGAATCCAAGACACAAGCGCCATTCGGCGCTATAAGCGCGGTCGTTGAAGCACAAAAGGGCGGCTGCACAAATTGCAGCCGCCCTTTCGAGTACTCGATTGTGATAGTTTTGTTCAGCGGCGACGATAGCGTTGCATGGCGGCTTGCATTTGTTTTTGCAAGGCGCTCATGTTTTGCACCTGATAGCCAGCGGGCAGGCGGAACAACGACGGCGACGGCTGAATGTTCGTATTGAGCTGCGTCGCAGCCATCGTCATGGTGACGTTTTGTGGCTTGCCTCGCAAGGTCATCATCATCGAGGTTTCGGTGCGCAGCGGCAAGTTTTGCCACATCCACATTTTGACTTGTCCGTGCATTTGCGGATATCGAATCGGCAGGACGCGAATGGTGCAAGGCTTGCCTAAAACGGTGCCGCGCCCGACGATGCGACCGGCGCCCGCATTTTCGATTCCTGGCACGCGTCCTGTCGCCATGCGCTCGAGATAATTGACGGGCATCGTCATGCGCATGGCAACCTTGCGGTTTTGCACCTGTCCTGGCATTCCGTTTGGCATCGCCATGTAAAGCGCTTGACCGTCGAAAATTGTCCACGATTGGATGTTGATAGCGCGCCCGCGAGCGTTCATGTGCATCAGCGAATCCTGGCGAAAACGCGCGCCACCACTTGCCCATGTCATGGTGATGTCGTTGCTTATCGCCATCTGGCCGCCCATCGTCATGTGATATTTCACCATTCCGCTATTGGTGGGAAAACGTGTCGCAGGCGCCGCCACGCTCGGCAATGGTTTGGCGGCAACAAGTCCGGTGACCGCGAGAAAGGCAAGAGCACGGGTTATAACCTTACGGCTTGCGATGTGACAATCGGTGAGTTTCATTCTTCTCCTTGGAAAGGCTGCATTTTCGCGCATCGAGTACTCGATATCGGTAACTCGATGTCGGCAAAAGGCGGCGCATCAATTCTATTTTACTTGCTGGCTGCGGCTTGCTGCTTGACGTTGCGATTTTTTAAGCGTGGCCTTGTTCCTGTTAAAATAGGCAACGGTTTTATTTCCTTTGCGGAGCACCATGATTCAAGTTTTCATACTTTTGCTGGGCGCGTTGGGTTTGGGCGCGATGCACGCCTTTGAACCCGATCACATGGCCGCTGTCAGCACCTTTGTGGCGAAACGTCCTTCGCCGCGCCAGGCCGCCTGGTTCGGCATCAACTGGGCGATGGGACACGGACTCAGCCTTTTGATTTTTGGCTCGATTTTATACGCGCTGCGCCGCGTTCTCGAACACGATCAACCTTTTCTGTTTTCCTCCGGCATTCTCGACCGCTTTGTCGGCGTCGTGCTGATTGGCTTGGGTTTGTGGACACTGCTGCAACTTCGCGTCGGAGAAATGCACCATTCGCATCATCATTCGACAAATACCAAAACGGAAAGCGAAACACACACGCACGCCGATGGAACAACGCATTCGCATGCTACCACGCATCGTCATTCTCATGGAAATGGTCTGGGTTCGTTGTTGATGGGAATGTTGCACGGCGGCGCGGGAACGGGCGCGTTTCTGGTGCAGGCGATCAATGCGCAGGCGGCGTCGCATTACGGAATGATCGTGGCGTTTACTTTCGCCTTTAGCGTTGGCGTGTTGGCGTCTATGGGCTTTTACGCGGCGCTTTTGGGTGGCGCCATTGCGTGGGGCGGACGCCGCATGACGCGCTTTTTCGCCGCTGCACATTTGGTGACCGGCGTCCTGGCGTGCGGCGTCGGCGCTTGCATGCTGATCGGCCTGGAATTGCCTGGACTGACCGATATAATTTCGCGCGGACGTTGAGGCTGCTCGCCTTTCGAGTACTCGATAGTTTTGTCAGTCGTAAAACAAAAGCAGAAAGTGCGCACAGTTTTCTCGTGCGCACTTTCTGTTTTTTGTCGGAGGCAATGAGATTGTGCCGGGCAACTTTTGATTTGTGAAAGGCGAAAATTGTGCGTTGACATTGTGCGTCGACAGCGATGTCGCGCAGCACGAAACATAGCGGGCGGTGCGGATCATGGAATACGTGAAGCGATATGAACAGCGAACAATTTAAGGTGACGGTTTCGCGTTTGGAAGAATATGCGCAACGCAACCCGCAGATGTATCGGCGCAAAGTCGGCTTGATCGCGTTGCTGGGCTACGTGTACATTGCCTTTGTGCTGTTGCTGGTTGTCTCCATGGTCTTGGTTCTGGTTGCGCTGATTTTGCTGGCGCATATCTTCAGTGCGGCTCTTTTGCAAATGGCCTTTGCGCTGAGTCTTGTGGCATCGGGCATCATCCGTTCGTTGTGGGTGCGATTTCCGCGTCCCGAAGGCATTCCGCTCACGCGTGACGAAGCGCCCGAACTTTTTCGTGTCGTCGATGATCTGACTGCGCAACTCAAAACCCATCCTTTTCACCATGTTTTGTTGACCGACGATTTCAACGCGGCGGTATTCCAGTTTCCGCGCCTGGGCATTTTGGGATGGCAAGAAAACTATCTGCTGCTGGGCTTGCCTTTGATGCAGGCTTTGCCTCTCGAACATGTGCGATCCATCGTGGCGCACGAGATGGGACATCTTTCGCAGAATCATTCGCGCTTTTCTGGCTGGATTTACCGTGTGTTTCAAACGTGGCAGCAGATGATTGTCAATCTTGCGAGGCGTGGCAATCGTGGCGCCTGGTTGTTCGACAAATTTCTGCGTTGGTATGCGCCGTTCTTTGGCGCTTACTCGTTCGTCTTGCGCCGCGCCGACGAATATGTGGCCGACCGTTGCGCCGCCGAATTGGTGGGCGTTCAAGCGACCGGCGATGCCCTGATTAACACGCAGGTTCGCGGTCAGTTCCTGCACGAAAGTTTCTGGCCCGATATTTATAAACAAGCCGAAACCGACCGACATCCGCCCGAGGTCGTTTTCTCCCAGTTGTCCACCACCTTGCGCACCAATCTGGCGTTTCAGGACGCGAGCCAATGGTTGGCAAAAGCTTTTCTGGAACGTTCCGAATATGATGATACGCATCCCTGTCTGCGCGACCGACTGAACTCGTTGGGCTACTTTGCAGAAGGCCAAACTCCTCAATCGAGTACTCGAAACGCCGAAAACAACAGCGATAATAAATTACCAATTGATGTTCAGCGATTCACGAAGCCTGTGGAACAGAGCGCGGCGGAAGTGTTGCTGGGCGGGCAGGAAAGTCGTTTGATCGAACAATTGAACGGGCAGTGGCATACGCGAGTCGCTTCGTCCTGGGAACAACACCATCAGAAAATCCTCAAATCGCGCCAGGAATTGGAAGAACTGGAAATCAGGGCGCCAGGCAAACCATTGACCAACGAAGAAGAATGGCAGCGTGTCGTGCGCACCCTTCAAGTGCGTGGCGACGCCGAAGCCTTGCCCGTGTTGCGAGCCTTTGTCCAAAAACATCCTCAGCATCGCGCGGGTCGTTTTCTGCTTGGTCACACGCTTTTGGAACAAGGCGACGAGACAGGCATCGCACCGCTGGAAAGCCTGATGAAAGATGATCCGAGCAGCACGCCCCAATGTTGCCAACGGCTTTATGAGCATTGCAAAGCACAAGGGCGTTATGATGAGGCCGACCGTTACCGCGCACGCGCTGAAACCTTTGTCGAGCGCGTGCAAAGTGCGCCCGACGAGCGTCAAACCTTGTCCTGGCATCGAACCTTTGCGCCGCATCGCCTTGATGCGACTGAAACTGTGCGCATTCAAAAAGCCCTGGCGGAAAGTGGACTGGTGCAAGCAGCGTATCTGGTTCGTAAAAACGCCGAATACGCCGAACAGGTCATGCAACACATTTTAGGCGTCAAAGCGCGGCAACAAAATGGCGGCGCCTTGGGAGCCGAATCCAGCCGCAAGCTGGCGGAAAAATTAAACGCGCAACTTGGTGGCATTCCTGAACTGAAGGTTGTCGTTTTCGATAATCAAACGCGCGGTATCGAAGAAGCAATGGCGCAAATCGAAGGAGCGAAAGTCTTTCCTCGCTGAGAAGCGGCAGATGCTCAATCGAGTACTCAATCGTCGCGGACGCACAGGCGGACGCACAGGCGGACGCACAGGCGGACGCATAGGCGGACGCATAGGCGGACGCATAGGCGGACGCATAGAAAGCGAACCAGGAGCGAGTACTCGATAACGAACCCGCAGCGTGAGCGACGGGCTTGCTTTGTAATGTCATGTAACTTCGCGTAAGCCCGTCGTTCAAGCTCGTCGTTCAAGCTCGTCGTTCACGCTGCGGGTTCGTGAAGTCCAGCAAACGCGGTAAAATAGCGGGCATGACACCAGCCGAATTCGTCCATAAATGGAGCCGCAACACGCGCCACGAGCGTTCCGCCGCGCAAGAGCATTTCATCGATTTGTGTCGTCTTCTCGATCATCGCACGCCCAACGACGATGCCGATGGAACCGATTTCGCGTTTGAAAAAGGCGTCACGCGGCGGCGCGGCAACCGCGACGGGCAAGGCTGGGCCGATGTTTGGAAACGCGGTTTCTTCGGCTGGGAATACAAAGGCAAGCACAAAGACCTCGACGCCGCTTACAAGCAATTGCAGCAATATGCGCAATCGTTGGAAAACCCGCCGCTGCTCGTCGTCTGCGACCTGGCGAAACTGGAGCTTTACACCAATTTCAACAACGCGCCGACGACGCGACACGTTTGGAATTTGAACGAACTCGACAAAGTGGGCGAGCTGCAAAGGCTACGCGGCATTTTCGAGGAACCCGAACGTTTTCGTCCGAGCGAAACGACGCAGGAAATCACCGAGCGCGCGGCGCAAAAGCTGGGTGAAATCGCGGGTTTGATGCACGCGCGCGGGCAAGAGGTGCTGGAAGTCGCGCGCTTTCTCGACCGCATCGTGTTTTGTCTTTTCGCCGAAGACATCGGGCTTTTGCCGCCGCAGATTTTTACGCAAATCGTTCACAACAATCGTTATAATCCCGACAAACTGGCGCGACGAATCGAAAAACTCTTTCGCGCGATGGCCATTGGCGACGATTTCGACGAGTACGTCATTCGGCGTTTCAACGGCAATTTGTTCAACGACGAGCCGGTTTTGCTGCTGGAACAAAAAGAAATTGATGTCATCCGCGAATCGTGTGGCTTCAACTGGGACGCGCTCAGTCCGTCCATCATGGGAACGCTGTTTGAAAGTGCGCTCGAAAAAAACAATAATCGCGCGCAACTGGGCGCGCATTACACCGGACAAAGCGACATCGAAGCCCTCATCAAACCCGTTGTGATGGCGCCGCTCGAAGCCGAATGGAACACGCTCGAAGCGCGCCTGACAAAGGAACACGACGAATTCGCGCAAAACGAAGTCGCGGCGTTTCTCGAGCGATTATGCGCGATTCGAGTACTCGATCCGGCGTGCGGCAGCGGCAATTTTTTGTATGTCGCGCTGCAAATGCTGAAAGATTTCGAGAAAAACGTGTGTCTGCGCGCCGAAGATCGCGGCTGGGGAAAGTTCGATTTGCGCGTGCGCTCCGAACAATTCATCGGGCTGGAAGTGAACGCCAACGCGCTCGACCTGGCGCGACGACGTTGTGGATCGGCTTTTTTCAATGGATCGCCGCCAACGGTTTTCACTTTCCCGCCGATCCTTTGCTGCATTCGACCGACAATTTCCATTGTGCCGACGCCGTTCTCGACCGCAGCGATTTGGACAATCCGCGCGAAAGCGATTGGCCGCGCGCCGATTTTATCGTCGGCAATCCGCCGTTTTTGGGCGGCAGTTTGTTGTGGCGCGAATTGGGACGCGATTATCAGCGCGATTTGTGGCGCGTTTACGAAGGTCGCGTTCCTGGCGGCGCCGATTTGTGTTGCTACTGGTTTGAAAAAGCACGCGCGCAAATTGAAACGGGAATGACCAGACGCGCCGGTTTAATTGCGACGCAGGCGATTCGCGGCGGCGTCAACCGCGAAGTTTTGAAACGCATCAAAAGCAGCGGAGATATTTTCTTTGCGCAAAGCGACCAAAAATGGACTTTGAAAGGCGCGGCGGTTCACGTTTCAATGGTCGCCTTTGACAACGGAACGCAAACACATCGAGTACTCGATGGCCACGAAGTCACAACCATCAACGCCGATTTATCCAGCGAAAGCGATGTCACGCAAGCACAACTAATTTCTAAAAACGCTAACATTTGTTTTTTAGGCGTGATGAAATCAGGGGATTTTAATATTTCAGAAGCAACAGCTTTAGCAATGTTGCAAATGCCGAATGTTCATGGACGACCAAACAGCGACGTTTTGCGTCCACGAGTCACAGCCGAAGCGTTGGTGCGTCGAACTGGAAGCGATTGGCTGATTGATTTCAACGACCAAAGTTTGAACGATGCCGCTTTGTATGAAGCACCGTTTGGGCACATCGAAACGCACGTTAAACCTGTGCGCTTAGAAAATCGCCGATCACGAACTGCTGAACGTTGGTGGCTTCATGGTGAAAACCGTCCCGGAATGAGGCGCGCTTTACACAATCTGCCGCGATTTTTAGTAACTCCGCGAGTGAGTAAACATCGTATTTTCGCTTGGCTCGATTCAACGTTTGTCGCAGACCACAAACTTTGTGCGTTTGCGCGCGACGATGATTACTTCTTTGGTGTACTGCATTCGCGTTTACACCAAGTTTGGGCGTTGAAATTAGGTACACAATTGCGCGAACGTGAAAGTGGATTCACGTACACGCCGACAAGTTGTTTTGAGACGTTTCCGTTTCCGCTGCCTTCGGACGAACATCGCGCGGCGATTGGCGAAGCCGCGCGTTTGCTCGATGAACGTCGTCGCAATTGGCTCAACCCGCCGGAATGGATGCGCGAGGAAATCGTGGAGTTTCGCGGCTCGGTCGATGGCGCGTGGCGTCGTTTTGTGGTTGACGCCGACTCCAGCGGAATGGGAACCGTGCGCTATTCGCGTCAAGTTCCGCGCGACCCGAATATGACGGTTCCGATTGTGCGCGACGGTGTGACATCCGCCGTCAAACTGCGCGACGAACTGCCGCGCCGCACCTTGACCAATTTGTATAACGCGCGCCCGCAATGGCTCGACAATTTGCATCGAGTACTCGATGTCGCCGTTTGCGCGGCTTACAACTTTTCGCCCGACCTGAGCGACGAAGAAATCTTGGCGAAACTATTGGAATTGAACGGCGAACGCGCCGTCAACGAACCCGCAGCGTAAGCGATAGGTCTTCTGTTTGACAACGCGTTGGGTGCGGACGCGGCGATTTCGACCGACAGAAGACCCATCGCTTACGCTGCGGGTTCGTTGAAGCGAATATCATCAACAATCCCAATGGTTAAGAAGTGAAAGTGATGAGCCGCGCGGCGCTGTATCGCGCGGCTTTTTTGGTTAATCTAAAGAACGTCCTAAATCTCGTCTTAGAAAGGTAAAAACAAAATGTCAAAGACTTTGAAAGTCGGCGTCATTGGCGTCGGCGGCATCGCGGGAACGCACTTTCCCGGCTGGAACGACAGCCCTCACACCGAACTCGTAGCGCTCTCCGATGTCGTGCCAGCGACGCTCGAACGCGTGGCGAAAGCGCAGGGCGTTACGCGCACTTACGCCAAGCCCGAAGAAATGTTGGCTGATCCTGAAATCGACATCATCGACATTTGCACGCCCAACGCGTATCATGCGTCGCTTTCCGTCGCGGCGCTGCAAGCAGGCAAGCACGTCATTTGTGAAAAGCCTTTGGCTCCGACGCCCAAAGAAATCCGCGACATGATCGCAGCGCGCGACAAAAGCGGCAAACTGCTGATGACGGCGCAACATTTCCGTTTCGGCGGCGCGGCGCGCGCTCTCAAAGCCGAACTTGAAGGCGGACTTTTGGGCGAGATTTATCACGCGCGTTCGTGGATGCTGCGCCGCAACTGGGCGCCCGCCAGCCCCGGTTTCATCATGAAAAAGCACAGCGGCGGCGGCCCTTGCATCGACATCGGCGTCCACATTCTCGACTTGACGTTGTGGATGATGGACAATCCCAAACCCGTGACTGTGACTGGCGTGACGCAGGACAAACTGGCACATCAGGAAGGCACCTTTTCCGCCTGGAGCGGCCCGATTTCCAAAGACTTCGATGTCGAAGAGTTCGCCGCCGCCTTTGTGCGCTTTGAAAACGGCGCGTCGTTGATCCTCGAAGTCTCGTGGTTGCTGCATCATGCGACGACGGGCGAAGATATGCAAATGTGGCTTTATGGCACCAAAGGCGGCTCGCATTGGCCGCAAAACGAACTGCTTTCGGCCAACAACACGACCAAGCAGTTGCTCAACACGCAATTGCAAACAAAGTCGGACAAAGTTGAACCGCATGCGCTCGAATGTATGGAGTTCGCCGCAGCGATTGTCGAAGGTCGCCCGTCGCCGGTTCCGCCCGAACAATCGCTGGATGTCACCGCCATTTTGGATGGCTTGTATCGCAGCGCAGCCCAAGGCGGCGAAGTCAAACTCGATTATTGATGCAAATTGGGTTTGTAGAGGTTGGGTTTGGAGAACACGCGCCAAATGTCTAACCACACGCGTTAAACTCAGGGCATCAGCCAAAAGGAGTACGACCGTGAGTGACAATTCCCCGAAAGACGAAAACGCGCCCGCCAAAAAACTGTCGCCTTTAGAAGCGAAGAAACAATTGCAAGCGCAGCAGCGACAAGGCTTGCAAACCAAAACTAAAGGCGTTCAAGCGGCCCGCGATGGCGGCGAAACTGCGGGCAACAGCGACGCACCGCCGCCCAGAACAAATACGCCGCGCCGCGCCGGTGGAAGTTGATTGAAGGAGTTGGCAAGCCTGATAACTCGTGGTACGAGGTTGTCCTGGAATGTCGAATGTCATGGCACCACGCCTGCAAGAAACGAGATGAATTGCAAATCCGCGACACGAGCTATAACAGATGACAATTGAAAGGCTACATCAGAACCTCGAACGTGACTGAGGGCTGAAGTAACAGTTTGGTCAGCCCTTCACTCACGTTCGGGGTTCTGGGATGCACACAACTCACACGTTGTAGCCTCTCAATTGTCAGTTGCTATTTCTAAAGGAAAAGCCGCAACATCGGAAATGATGTTGCGGCTTTTCTTTCGCCGATTCGAGTACTCGAATTGCAGCAATTGTCTTTTTACGTCGTGATAATGGCTTTGGAGCCGTGAAAGGTGAGGGTGCGAATGTTGGGTTTGAACGGCAAGTCGTCGTAGGAAATCAGCGGATTGAGTTGTTCGCTGAACTTGTTTTTGATAAAGCCCGGCACTTCGGCGCCGTTCAGCTTGAGCGATGTGATGTCGCACCAGACTTGATTGCCGCCGCTGCTTTTCAGCAAGTGCAAAGTGCCTTGCACGATGACTGGCCCGTTGAACCAACCCCAGTTCCAGTTGCCCGAAACGCGAATTTGATTACCGATGAATTTGGCGCGCAGGTTCATGTCTCTCGAGCTTTTGCCCTGCGAGAACATCCACGTCAAATCGTCTTCGCTGATGACGGCGCGCGCCGCAGTTTGCGCCGCATACGTCACGATGTCACGATGATCTTCTCTTAAAATCGCGTTCGTGCTGAGATGGACGTTACGCGCATGAAGCGAGAAATCGCTGACGCGCAACTTCTTGATAAGTAGCGGACTGCCCGCAATATAAACGTCGTTGAAATATCCCAGGTCAACGCGCGCTGAGGGCTTGATCACCAACGTCATTTTGCCGCTCGGACTGGAAATGCGACGGGTCAAAAAACGCTTCAAGTAAAACATCACGTTCGCGGCGCGCTGTTGTTCCTGCGGCGTCAAAGCAGATTTCGCGCCTGCAGGTTTCGCGCCTGCAAATTTCGCAGGAGCCGCCATCGCGGTACCGTCAAAAATCAAGGTTCCCAAAGCCAAAGCCGCAACTGTCGCGCCTGCAGCCTTGCCCCAGACGTGAGAAATCGAGCGTGAAGAAAAACGAACGTGTTTCATATAACAACCTCAAAAAGAAATCGATGCGACCAACTTTGAGACATTTTTGTTGATCATCAACGTGCATCAGCAACAAACGTGTATCAGCAACAATAGCAAACGTCTGGCGCTTTGTCAGGTTCAGACGAGTATTTTGTCGGGAAACTGCTCTGGCGATTTCTCGTGCTAAACGCAAATCTGGCAGTGCATCGTGTGCATTTTATGGCGAAATTCGCATCGAAAGATATTTCCCTGATTATCGAACGGCAGGTGCCGCGACTTGTCACTGGAATTCTTCTTGAGTTATGAATGAACATCGAGTACTCGATAACCCCATTTTGACACATTTTAGCAATAGCAAAGCGTAGTGAATTTGTGGCAAAAATAATTTCGCGTGTGACTTGTTTTTGACGCGTGCGCGCGGGTATGCTATGCTGCAAGCGAACCTCAAAAAAGTTCTTGATAAGGGCGTGATGTTTAGAAATTCGCTTACGCGTCCATATATAGTACATACGTAAGTAAAAAAGAGTCTCTGGCATCCGCGCCATTGAAGCCGTCGAACTTGTAGCCACCGCGGAAAACGCCGTCGAAAACTCGTTGTCGTCGTGTTTTTGTCGTTGAACCGATTGTTGTTGATTCACAGGAGGAAGCCGTTCATGCGGTCTCATCGTTCGTCACGCCTTGCCCCGTCGCACCGTTCCATTTTGCAACGTTCTCGTCGTTTATCTCCCGAAGCGCGCGCCCTGCGTGCCCTGGCCGCCGGAACTTTAGCTGGCGCCATCGGCAGTCCTTTTATCGCGCGCGCCGATGAAGCCAACGCTCCGTCGACTGCGACAAACAATGCGTCGGCGCGCCTGGAGCAACTGGGCGGCAACCAAAATGTCGGTCAAGGGCCGCGCGTTTCGATTGTGGCGCCTTCTTATTCCGACTTGGTGCGCGGCGATACGGCGATTGTGATCGCAGTGGAAGCCAGCGGTTCGCCCACTAAATCGGTTCAATTGTTTGTCGATGGTGTTTCGGCGAGCGGCGGCGGCGCGATTCCTTTTGAGAATTTGCCGTCGGCGCAATTCAACTGGCAAACCTCCAAATTTAGGGACGGACAGCATCAATTGAGCGTGCGCGTGACCGATGCCAATGGTTTTATCGGCCAAGCCGACACGCAGGTTTACATCAACAACAGCGGGCAAACCACGATTTCGGCGCCCAAGCTGAACTGGATGAACGTCCATGACGGCGATTTGTTGCACGGGCAAGCCGATTTGCAATTGCAGGCTGGCAGCGGTTTCGGCGTCAAGTACATCGTTATCACGGTGAACTCGATTGCCAATCCCGACCGCTTGCCGCCATTGCGCGCCAGCCTCATTAATCGCGCGCCGTATGTTTATTCGCTGGACACAATGCGCTTGCCGGATGGCGTTTATGTTCTCAAGGCGCGCGGCTACGACGTTTTGCAAAACGAAGGCGAAACCAAGCAAGTCACTTTTGGCGTTTCCAATAACGGCCTCAATCCGACTGTTATCGAGCGATTGAGCGAAGTGATGAGCAAGCAGAAACCGGAGCAGGACGCTTCGACTGCGCAACTTCCGGTCGCTTCGAGTACTCGAAATGTGGCGCGCGCCAGTGTTCTGACGACGCAAATTCATCCTGAAGCGCGTCGGACTCCGTCACAGAACGCTGTCGCTGACCAAAACGCCGCGAAAAACATTGCGACGAAGAATGTCGTTCAAAAAAGCGTTGTCAAAAACGTCGGCCACACATCCAAAGCCGTGAAGGCTTCGACGATAACGGTTCAAAAGTCGCAGTTGCGTGTTGCCACCACGAAAACAGTCGCCCCGAAAACTTCCACGCCGATGCGCGTCGCATCAGCGCCGGTTGCGATTACGCACAGCCGTTCGGTGGATGCGGCGCAGTTGATTTTGCCTCGTCCGTCGCTGACGGCAGCCAACCTTGCGACCTCGGTCGAACCTTCTCTTCAAACCTCGACAAAAGTGTCCGTTTTTGCCGATGACACAATGTTTCGCGCGAAAATCTCGTTGCCCGTTCTGCGTGAGAGCCGTAATAACATTGGGACGGTTGTTTCGAGTACTCGATGGGCGCAGGCGCCGCGAATTTCGTCAATCGCAAATGCCGCAACTACGGCACCGTCTTTGACGATGGCTGTTGCGTCGCCCGGCGTAGGAAGTATTGCTCCGGTCGCAAAAAGCACGACGGTTGCCGCAGGACCGGTTTCTGCTCTTCCTTTGTCGCCAGAAATGCGCCAATCACGCTCGCTGTCAAGCGTCCTTCCCGCAAAATCGGCCTCGTCGCCGGAAATGCGCAAGTCGCGCCCGATTCTCGGCGTGGTTCCGACGAAGGTCGCTGCGCCACGCGTTGATGTCAGCACGACTGTCGGAAACCGTAAGTCATCAACGGTTGCGACGCCGGAGCGTTTGGCGATGGCGCCGGACACGCGTCGTGGAACGGTGCCTTTTGGTGCTGCGACAACGCTTGATACGACGCATCAAAATGCGACGACGCGCGCGATTGGCGCCGCTCAGCAAAGTGCGCCGTTGCACATGACGACGGCGGTCTTGTCTGCGACCGATGCGCGGATCGCCGGAAGTGCGATGCATGCGGTTCGTGGAAACGACCAGTCGCGCGGCGTGCGTCAGTTGATTTCGTTGCCGAGCACGTTGGGTACGCCGTCGCGCTCGAACACGAACACGCCGCGCACCAATCCCGCGATCACGATGTCGCCAGCGACAGTTGCGGCTTTGGGAACGCGAGGCGCGGCGGGAACGCTTCCGGCTTTGCACGTTGTGGCAAAAGGCGAAACGCTGCGTTCAGTGGCCGCGCGTTATGGTTTGCCCGTTGAAACGCTGGCCAGCGTTAACGCATTGCCGGAGAAAGCGGTTTTGAAGACGGGCGAAAAATTGAATTTGCCGCGCGCCCTCAACTTCCGCTTCAGCGGCGAAAACAAGAGCAGCGACATCGGCGCGATCATGGTCGGCGAAACCAGCGTGGCGCCGTTCCGCTTCTTGTTCGAGCAGCAGGGCGGCACGATTCGCTGGGACGAAGCGCATCAGCGCATCACCGCGACCAATGGCACAAATCAGGTCACGTTGTCCATCGGCAGCCGCGAAGCGACCGTCAACGACCGCAAAGTAATGATGGATTTGGCGGCGTTCCTGTTGAGCGGACGCACCATGGTGCCAATTCGCTTTTTCGAGAAAGCGTTGCAAGCGCAGGTTCAGTGGGAGCCGAGCACGGGACGCATTTACATCTCGATGAGCAACGGCTAATCGTTGTTGCGCCGAATGGAAAGCCGTCCGCGCTGTGCGGGCGGCTTTTTCGTGTCTGACGTTTAGGTTAGAATAAAGCCGAATAAATATATACACTGATGTAGAGTTTTATTTTGCAATCGAGTACTCGATTGTCCCCCAAAGGTTTCCTGTGCGTTTATCTTCTGAAGAAATCGACCACATCGCGCTGCTGGCTCGCCTGGAACTTTCGCCCGTCGAACGCGAGCGCGCCGCGACCGAATTGTCGCAAATCCTCGATCACTTCGAGCAATTGAAGCAGCTCGATACCGAAAACGTTGCGCCAACCAGCCACGTTTTTCCCGTCACAAATGTTTTGCGCCGCGATGAAGTGCGCCCAAGTTTGCCGCTCGATGCCGTCTTGCAAAACGCGCCCGAAAGCGCCGCAGGACAATTCCAAGTGCCACGCGTCGTCGAAGCGGAATAACAATGCAAAGGATGAAGGATGAGTTGTGAAGGATGAACTCGAGTACTCGAGTACTCGATATTAAAACTGTGTCGTTTCAGTTTTCGCGTTCGGCTTCATCCTTCATAATTTATTCTTCAGCCTTCTTCTCCTATGTCTCTTACTCAACTTTCCGCGCACCAGATCGCGCACCAAATCAAATCGAAATCGCTGTCGTGCCGCGAAGTGACAGACGCGTTTTTAGAGCGCATCGAAGTCGTTGAAGATCGCGTCAAATCGTTTGTCACGGTGACGGGCGATGAAGCGCGGCGTCGCGCCGATTCGCTGGATCGTCGTCTGGCGCAAGGCGAAGAATTGGGGCCGTTGGGCGGCGTGCCGATTGCGGTCAAGGATTTGTTGTGTACGCGTGGCGTGCGCACAACGTGTTCTTCCAAAATGCTCGAAAACTTCGTGCCGCCGTATGACGCGCACGTTGTCGAGCGTTTGGCGGTCGATGGCGCGGTCACAATTGGCAAGGCGAATATGGACGAGTTCGCCATGGGAAGTTCGACGGAAAACTCGGCGTTTTTTCCGACGCGCAACCCGTGGGATTTAAGTTGTGTGCCAGGCGGCAGCTCGGGCGGTTCGACGGCTGCCGTCGCCGCGCTTGAAGCGCCGCTTGCGTTGGGCAGCGATACCGGTGGAAGTATTCGCCAACCGGCGGCCTATTGCGGATGCGTCGGTTTGAAGCCGACTTATGGCCTGGTTTCGCGCTATGGATTGATCGCTTTTGCCAGTTCGCTCGATCAAATCGGGCCGATCGCCAACGATGTGCGCGATTGCGCTCTGCTGCTGCAAACTATCGCCGGACACGACAAGCGCGACACCACGAGCGTCAATCAATCAGTTCCCGATTACAGCAAAGCCTTGACGGGCGACATCAAAGGTTTGCGCGTCGGCGTTCCCCGCGAGTTTTTCGCGCAAGGCGTCGAAACGTATGTCGTTGAAGCCGTTCAAACGGCGATCAAGAAATATGAAGAGTTGGGCGCGCACGTTGTCGAAGTTTCGATGCCGTCCGTTGAATACGCGCTGGCGACGTATTACATCATCGCGCCCAGCGAGGCCTCGTCTAATCTGGCGCGCTACGACGGCGTGCAATATGGACTTCGAATACTCGAACAAGGCGATGACATCATTCAAATGCTGTCGAAAACGCGCGCCGCAGGTTTCGGCCACGAAGTGCAACATCGCATTCTCATCGGCACGCACGCGCTGAGTTCGGGTTTTTACGACGCGTATTATCTCAAGGCGCAAAAAGTGCGAACCTTGATTCGGCAGGATTTCGCGCGCGCTTTTGAAGTTTGCGACGTTTTGGCGACGCCGACTGCACCGACGACAGCGTTCAAGTTGGGCGATAAAACCGGTGATCCGTTTGCGATGAAATTGGCGGACGTTTGCACGATTCCCGTCAATATGGCGGGACTTCCGGCGATGTCTTTGCCGTGTGGCTTCCATGAAAATCTTCCGATTGGCTTGCAACTGATCGGCAATTTGCTGGACGAAAGCACGCTTTTGCGCGCCGCGCACGCTTACGAACAAGCGACCGAATGGCACAAACAGCGCGCGAAACTGTAATCGAGTACTCGAATGGCGGATCGATTTTGACGGAATAGAATGTGAGTAAGAGTTCGTCATTCTGAGAATCAGTTGAAAAAGTCCGCACAACGTCTTCAAACTCGTAGTTTGTCATTCTGAGAGGGTGTATAGGAATCACGCAAGCCTTCGGAGCATAAGCCGGATCATGGCGAGATAAATCCAGGTTTCACTTGATTTGACATTTTGCTCATAGTCTTTTGAAAGCCTTCGACATCTTCCCAACCATGCAAAAGTTCTTTCGACAACCCAGCGACGCGGCAACGGCACGTAGCCTTTGTTTTCATATTGACGGTTCACCAGGGCATTGCGGCTTATCACTCGGAGCGCAACGCCACAGTTTTCTCGCACCCAAGCCGCGAACTTGTGTCCCCAGTAGCCTGCATCCGCCCAAATCAACTGCAAACGTTGTGAAGGAAAGCGCCACAGGGCTTTGTCTTGCAAAAGTAATTTGGCTCCGTCACGCTCTTGAACGTTGGCAGCATGAACACACACTTGCAACAACAAGCCGTTGGTATCCACCAGAATATGACGCTTGCGCCCTTTTATTTTCTTGGCTGCATCAAAGCCTTTTGGCCCCCTTTTTCTGTGGTTTTGACGCTCTGGCTGTCCAGAATCGCTGCGCTGGGCGCCTCATCCCGTCCATCGGCCTGGCGCACTTGAGAACGCAACGAACTGTGGATACCTTCGAGAGTGCCGTTGTCACGCCAGCGCCGGAAGTGATACCAAACCACAGTGTAAGGCGGAAAATCGTGAGGCAAAGCACGCCACGAGCAGCCGTTGGTCAACTGATACAACAAAGCGTTGACGATCTCGCGTTGGGCGTAAAGCCTGCGCGTACCGCGCGCACGCTGTGGCTCGATCAAAGGGCGCAGCACTTGCCATTGTGCCTCGCTCAAATCACTGGGATAGCTCTGGCGTTTCATAAATGTAAGTCTAACCCTTTCCTATACACCCTCTAAGCGCAGCGAAGAATCTATATGAAAAGCCAGATTCTTCGCTGCGCTCAGAATGACAAACTTTTACTTCGTTCATTCGTTAAAGGCGCAAAGGAAAATTATGAAAGCGAAAATCGGCTGGATGGTTTTGTTGTCGTTGATGTTTGCGCGTGTCGCAATGGCCGCGCCGCTCAACCCAACGCAGATGCGCGCGATGAAAGCGGTTTACGCGCAGCAGGACAAGGCGCTGCTGGCCAAAAACTTGGACGCTTTTATGGCGCGCCGATGTCAACTTTCAGCGTAAAACGCGCAGTGGCCAGATGCGGACGGGTCGTGCTCTGGAGCGCGCCTATGTGCGGGAGGGTTTTCAACACATCAAATCGTTCGCTTCCGTCCGCACCACGCTGACCAAAACCGCTTTCGCCGGCAACAAAATCGTTGTTGTCGCGCTGATTCGGTTTTCCGCTGTGGTTCGCAATTCGGAAGGCAAAGGCGCGCTCCTATCTTCGACTTCGACTTCGCGCGACACCTGGATTCCCACGCGCAGCGGCTGGCGCATACGCCTGACCGAAGAGTTGAGCTAAGCCGAATCGAGTACTCGAACGACGCAAAGGAACATTATGAGAATAAAAACTGTGTGGACGTTGCTGTTGTTGAGCTTGATGATTCGCGTCAGTTGTGCGGCAGAAAAGCCGTTGCGACCTGCGACAGCGGCGGAACTGAAGGCGTTCAACAAGCTATTTTTGCAAGGACGCCAAGCCACTTTGCGCCGCGACAGGCGTTTTCTGGCCAGCCGATTAGCTCCGAACTTTACCATTCGTGACTTGAAAAGAACGATGAACCGCGCGCAATATCTTCGTTATATGGATGCTGTGGATAAGGTGATTGTCAAATTTGACGCGGCGAATTTTACAATAGAAACGCTCGGTTTTCGTGACAAACGCGCTTTTGTTACGGCGACAAATATGAACGCTTTTACGATGCGCGATCATAGTGGGAAACTTCGCCATGTGAAGGCCACGAATCGTTTAAACAGCGTATGGATTTCGACGCCGCGCGGTTGGTTGAGCGAGTCAGCGATTCAAATAGCCGAACGCGGTTGGATTGATGGACACGAAGTTCGGTCGCGTTGAATAGAAGCGAATCGCATACTCGATTTATTGCAGAGAACCTTATTTATGAGTGAAGAAAAGATTGTTTCGGCTGAACCTGCGAAGCGCAAAATCAACAAGCCGCCGGTGTTGTTTGAGAAAACGCAGAAGCTGATCGCGCAATTGGAAGACGAATGCGACGGCACGTTTTTGTCGTATTGGACTTCGTATGGCGGCAGCGTGTGCGACAGCGATGTCGTCGGCTTGCACGAAATTTTGCAAAGCATCGGCGCGCGCGAACGCGTCGTCGTCTTCGTCAAGTCGGACGGCGGTTCGGGTTTGGCAGCGCTGCGCATCGTGCATCTGCTGCGCCATTACGCGTCTCATGTGCGCGTGCTCGTGCCGCTGGCGTGCGCTTCCGCCGCCACAATGGTCGCGCTGGGCGCTGATGAAATCCATATGGGGCCGCTGGCGTATTTGACCGCAGTTGATACGTCTCTGACGCACGATTTGTCGCCGATTGATTCTTATAACCGCCGCGTTTCGGTCAGCCAGGACGAGTTGACACGCACCATCAAATTGTGGCAACGTGAAGCGCAGGGCGATGAATCGAATCCGTATCAGGCGTTGTATCAGCACGTTCATCCGCTTGTAATTGGCGCGGTGGATCGTTCGAGTTCGTTGTCGATCAAGGTTTGCACCGATATTTTGTCGCATCACATGAGCGACCGCGCGCAGGCCGAGAAAATCAGTCATCATTTGAACAACGATTATCCCGCGCACGATTATCCGATTATGCTGGAAGAAGCGCGGCGCATCGGCCTCAACGTGCAGCCTTTGGAACCGCGCTTGAATCATTTGTTGCTGGAATTGAACAAGGTGTATTCGGAAATGGGTCAAAAGGCGACGACGCATTTCGATGAGCATCATTATCACAACAACGCGATTTTGAATATCTTGGAAGGCCGCAACATTCAGGTTTATTTCCAGAACGATGTCGACTGGCATTATCGCGCCGAAGAGCGGCGTTGGGCGCGCTTGGAAGACCAAAGCTCGTGGTATAAAGCCGAGCGTAGAAACGGTAAAATCCATAAGGCGCTTTTCTATAACAGTTAAGCGACTTTGTTGACTTACGAAATCGAGTACTCGATTCGTGATATTTTTGGACGGGCGCCAGCAGGCGCACAGGAGAAAGCAATGCAGACATTTCGTTCCGCCATTCGTCCCACCGCCGTTTTGATGAGTGCTCTCGCGTTGACGGCAAGCGTGGCGCCGCGCGTTTCGGCCGCGCCGTATCGCAGCGCCAACGGTTACACGATCACGCCGCCCGCGGGTTGGACAACTTCGCACGGCACGCCAGGAACCGAAGTCGTGTTTATGAGCAAAACGCGCGAGAACATCAACGTGGTGACGGTGGCCGTTCCTAAAAGCGTCACTCTGGAGCAGGCGCGCGCGGCGGGAGTGGCACAAATGCGCCGCGTAATGACCAACTACAAAGTGTTGGGTCAAGGCTACACAACGTTGGGCGGACAGCGCGCCGCCGTTCTGGTTTCGGGCTACATGCTGAGCCAGCCGCCCATCAAGGTGCGCGCGTATCAAGCGTTCGCCATCCACAACGGCAAACTGGTTGCTTTTACCTGCACGGCGCGCGAGGCGACGTTCGGCAAATACAACAGCGCATTTATGGGCGCGCTGTCTTCGGTGCGCTGGACGAAGTAAAACGAAATTCTCCCTTCCGCCTTCTTCCCTATGTCAAAATATGAAATCGTCATCGGCATGGAAGTTCATGCCGAACTTCTTACTCAATCGAAGCAGTTTTGTGGTTGCGCGAATGTCGCTCTGGCGCCGCCGAACACGCACGTTTGTCCGGTTTGCCTGGGCTTTCCTGGAAGCCTTCCAGTTCTCAACGCCAAGAGCGTCGATCTTTCGTTGCGCACGGTTTTGGCGTTCGGTTCTAAAATTAATCGCGATTGTATTTTCGAGCGCAAGAATTATTTTTATCCCGATTTGCCCAAAGCCTATCAAACCACGCAGGCGATGTTGCCGCTGGGCGAAGGCGGTTTTATCGAAATTGATGTGCCGCAAACCGATGAAAACGGCGTATCGAGTACTCGAACGCAGCGCGTCACGTTGCACGATGTTCACATGGAAGAAGACACCGGCAAATCTCAGCACGGCGAAAGCATTGGCGACCCCTCTTCCAGCTTGATCGACTACAATCGCTCGGGCGTGCCGCTGCTTGAAATCGTCTCCAATCCCGATATGCGCAGCGTTGAAGAAGCCGAAGCGTATATGACGGCGCTGCGCCAATTGCTGCTTTATCTCGAAGTCAGCGATTGCAAAATGGAGCAGGGACGCTTGCGCTTTGAAGCGAGCCTTTCGCTGCGACCTTTTGGTCAGGAAAAACTGGGCACGCGCGTCGAAGTAAAAAACCTCAACTCGATGAAAGCGGTGCGAGACAGTTTGCGTTCGGAAATCGCGCGCCAGACCAAAGTTTTGGATAGCGGCGGCATTGTCGAGCAGCAAACGATGTTGTGGGACGACGCATCGGGAACCACGCAGCCGATGCGCAGCAAGGAACAAGCGCACGATTATCGTTATTTTCCTGAACCGGATTTGGTGCCGCTTTCGATTGATGATGCGTGGCTCCATCGCGTTCAAGGCGAAATGCCGGAATTGCCGCGCGCGCGCAAACAACGTTTCCAAGAATTGGGCTTATCGCCGTATGAAGCCGAAGTTTTAACCGCTTCGCGCGAACTGGCCGACTTTTACGAACGCGTGATTGAAGGTTTCGGCAAACCAAAAATCGTCTCGAACTGGGTTTCCAACGAACTTTTGGGACGCTTGAACAACGAAAGCAAAACCGTCGCGGAATCGCCGGTTTCGCCCGACAAGTTGCGCGATTTGTTGAAGTTGCTGGACGCGGGCACGATTTCCGGCAAAATCGCCAAGGAAGTTTTCGACGAAATGTTCGCCAGTGGCCGCGACGCAGAAAGCATCGTCCGCGAAAAAGGCCTGACGCAAATGAGCGACACCAGCGAACTCGAAGCGATTTGCGCCAAAGTCCTTGCGGCCAATGCGCGCGCAGTGGAAGATTTCAAAGCGGGCAAAGAAAAATCGTTTGGCGCTCTGGTCGGCGGCGTGATGAAGGAAACCAAAGGCCGCGCCAACCCCAATTTGGTCAATGAATTGTTGCGAAAAATGTTGACTTCGTAGGGGCGTGGTTTCCCGCCCGATTTGCGCCTGATGAACAACGGGCGAGAAACCACGCCCCTACAAGTCGCATCGAGTACTCGAAAATCAATATGAGCAGTGCGCAAAACGTTCAAAGCAAAACTCGCTGGATTCGTTTTCTGGTCGCTTATGCGGGGCTGGGAGTCGCGGTCTGGCTGGCGTATTCCGTGGCGCAGGCGCACGCGATCAGCCATGCTTCCGGCCACGATATTCAAACGCGCATCGCTTACAACCTGACGCGCATCGGTTTTGTCACGCTGATCACGTTCAGTCTGTTGTTGTTGGTGATTCCGCCATTGCAACGTTGCATTCGTGGCGCCAAAGATTGGACGTTGGCGTGGGCGCCGCTGGCGATTGCAGGCAATGTGATCGTTGAAAAAGTGGGTAAAACGTTTTTCAAATTGCCACGACCTTACTCTCTGGAGAAAAATGGTTTTCCATCGGGACACGCGATGTTCGCGTTCTTGCTGGCCTGGCTGGTGACGGAAAAATATCCCAAACTGGCGCCGCTTTGGTATGGCGCGGCGGTCGCCATCGGCTGGGGACGCGTCGAAGCGGGCGCGCATTATCCGTATCAGGTTTTGGGCGGAGCGCTTTTTGGAATGCTAATGGGTTGGGCGATTTCAACCTT
Source organism: Abditibacteriaceae bacterium (assembly GCA_965277285.1). Classification (GTDB taxonomy): domain Bacteria; phylum Armatimonadota; class Abditibacteriia; order Abditibacteriales; family Abditibacteriaceae; genus DASVUS01. The sequence goes on from OZ255721.1 coordinate 3,101,185, forward strand.
TGTGCGCCCTTCCGTTGAGGCCGATGCCACACATGACGTCGGTTTGCGCGAGCCCATTTCGCACGTTTAGAAATTTTTTGGGACACAGCGGCTTTGCCGACACGAGTTAGGCGGATGAACACGGATTTTTCGGATGTACGGGCGAATTGCAATGCGCCTGTACGATGACCTTCGCCTTCCAATTCTTTTGATCCGTGCCAATCCGTTCCGGGTGCCCTCTGGGCGGATGTCGGCGCAGTCGCCGTGTCCAAAGGCCGTGTTCCCTTTACCAAAACTCGCGTCCTTTAGCGCCGTTTTCGCGCACGAAGTTGGCGTAACCATCAAGATGTAACCATCAAGATGTAACTTTCGATTCGAGTACTCGATTTATGATTATCATTACGGCGGTCGGCAAAGATCGGCCTGGCATGGCGCACGCGCTGGCGGCGCAACTGGCGCAAAATGGCTGCAACATCGAAGACACCACGATGACGCGATTAAGTGGCGAATTCGCCATGATTCTCATCGTGTCGCCGCCGCAAAACCTGTCGGTTGAAACTTTGTCTCAATTGATCAAGCCACTGGAAAATTCGCACGGTTTGTTCATCAACTGCCGCGCCATTGAAGACGAAATTGAGACTGACGAAAGCGCCGCGCCGCGCTATTTGCTATCGGTTTATGGGCCGGAACGTAGCGGACTCGTCGCGCAAATAACGGGCGTCTTGGCGCAGCAAAATGTCAACATCACCGATGTGCAAACGCGTGTTGCTTCGGCTGGCGCAGTTTATGTGATGCTCTTTGAAATCGAACTGCCCGCAAATTTGTCCGCTGAAACGTTGACTTCTTCGCTGGAAAACGTCGCCCGCGAGATCGGCGCGCAAGTTTCGTTGCGTCCCATCGAAGAAGAAACGCTCTGATTTCACCACAAAGGACGCGAAGAGCGTGAAGAAAAAGAAAAGAAGAGATTGATGAATATCGAGTACTCGATGGCGCAACGTACGGGTGATTCGGCGAATCGCCCGTACAACTCGTCCTTTTTTCTTGTTTCCTCGCGCTCTTCGTGTCCTTCGCGGTCAATTGGTTTTTGCTGAAGCACTCCATTATGCCGATTCGTCCCGTTCTGCTGGTTCCCGATGCACGCTTGAAAACGCCGTGCGAAGTCGTCACTGATTTCGGCGAAGCCTTGCGCGCGTTGGTGCGCGACTTGGAAGACACGATGGCCGATAACATAGGCTGCGTTGGTATTGCGGCCTGTCAAATTGGCGCCATGCAGCGCGTGGCGATTGTCGATACTTCGATTCATCGCAAGCACGGCGATCAAAGTCAGGGACGATTTGTTCTGGTCAATCCGAAATTGGTGCGGCAAAGCGGCGAAAATATCGGGCGCGAAGGCTGTTTATCGCTGCCCGATTTTACGGCGAACGTGCGTCGCGCGATTGAAGTGACAGTTGAATATCGGGACAAAAACGGCGAACATCGCGTACTCGAAGCGCGCGATTTTGAAGCGGTCGCGCTGCAACACGAACTCGATCATTTGGACGGCGTTTTGTTTTTGGATCGCGTCGCTAATCTGCAAACCGATATTTTTCCGCGCAAAGTGAAGAAGTGATTTCCTTGAATTGTGGGAAGAGGAAGAGGTGGTTCCCTTTGCCCAAAGATGAAAGAGATGGTGAAGAACTCAGGCGCTTTGAGCTATTAGTGGAACACGCCAAGCAAGAGGAATCTTCAAAAACGATAGACCCCTTTTATATGGGAGCCTGTGGTTTATTTTTCGGTGGCCTTGCTGGTGCCTTTTCGTTCTGCCTTTTGGTTCTCCTGTATGCCACTGGCGGAAGCCCCGTAGGTTTTTTGCTGGAACTCCTTATTGTTACGCTCATTTGTGCGGGGCTTGGCGCTTTGATTTTCCCTGTGCTGGTACGAAAGTTACTATCTGTCTTTCGTAAATAACTTTGCTACACAAAGCAATGCCTTAATTTCCAGACTTTTCCATTTCTCGCGCTATGACTTTTCAAACTTTTCCCGTTTCACTTTCGGCCATGCCTCGAACTGTCGCAGCGCCAAAATTTCGTAAGAACACGACGTTTTCTGTCGTGCGGTTTTTTCGTCCCAATCGTAAACTGCTAAGTTGGGGATTTTCGCTGGGGTTTTTGGCGATTTTGTGCGCCGTCGCGATTGTGGGCGAAACTTCTAAAGCGCAGCCGTTTGTGTGGGACGACAAAACTTTTGACTTCAAATTGCCGCCTTCGATTCGCATTTATGAAGGCGCCGCGGTTGCGGAGAATGGCGAACCGATTCATGCCTGGTACGCTGATGTGGATTACAACGATCTGGGTTTGCAGGCGCGACCTTATTTATCGAACGACCCGAAAGGCCGCGAGCCGGTGAGCCAGATGGCGCGCCGTCAAAATGCTTATGTCGCCATCAATGGTGGCTATTTCGATATGCAAAGCATTCCTGCGCGCACCTTCAGCCTGGTGTTGCAGGACAATCGAGTACTTGTTCCCAACATCGCGCGCGTGACGCGTCCAGGGCGCAAATACGATGTGACACGCAGCGCTTTCGGCATTCGCAACGACCGCACTTTTGATGTCGCATGGATCGCGCAAATCAAAAACGATCAAGGCCAAACGTCGCTTTATCGTTATGACGCGCCGACGCCCAATACGATGCTAACGCCCGCCGCACCGCCTTCATCAACTTTCCCCAAAGGCGCCAAAATCTGGAATGTGCAGAACGCTATCGGCGCTGGGCCGACATTGATTTCCAAAGGCCAGATCATCGACACCTTTGAAAACGAAGTCTTTTTCGGTTCGGGTTTCTTTGATAACGAGCCGTATCCGCGCGCGGCGATTGGCTACACGGCGCGTAACCATTTGATTTTGTTTGCGACTGACGGCAAGCAACCGGATCACAGTATCGGCATGACGCTGAGCCGCCTGAGCGACGAATTACAGAAAGTTGGCTGCGTGGAAGCGATGAATCTCGATGGCGGCGGCAGCGAAACGCTGGTTGTCAACGGCGCCGCGATCAATCATCCGTCCGATGGGCGCGAACGCAACGTGTCTTCGATGCTGGCGATTGTGTCGCAAAATAAGTGATGAATACGCAATATCGAGTACTCGATAGACCGCATTTTATGATTTTAGTGTTGTCAAACGAGACTTTTTCTGCCCAATGCGTTATCGTTTCTTCATCTACTTCATAAGGATTACGAAATGAATTTACAGCAAACTATTGACGAACTGGAACAACAGGCGGCGAAATATACGGAAGCCGCTAATACATTGCGCGCTTTGCTCGGCGAGAATGTCGCATTGCCGACGGAAGAAGTCGCTTCTGTCAACGTGACGCGTCCGGGCCGCAAACCCAAAGTTGACAACGCGACCAAATCGAATGGCGCCAAAGGCAAAACCGGCAAGAAACGCGTCGTTTCCGACGAAGTGCGCGCCCGACTTTCGGCCAGCATGAAAGCGCGCCACGCTCAACGTCGCGCCGAAAAAGATGCTGCTCAGCAATAAGTCGCGCGAATAGAAAGGCGGACAATCGAGTACTCGATTGTCCGCCTTTCTATTCTTTCTGGTCGCGCCGAAGTCAAACCGTCTCCGCATCGAAGTTATGCGGCACGACGACGCGCAGCGCGCCCGGAAGAATTTCTAAGTCCAGCGGTGTCGTTTCGTTGATTTCGCCATCGACACTCGCTTTCAAAGGGCGCCTCAACGATTCGACGCGCAGTTTTTGCGTGGTGAAAAAGCGCGCTTGCGGGTCATAAATGTGGCGCCCGCGGAGCCAGTGCCAGGCGGTTTTGAACAAACTTGCGCGATTGGCGCCGCCCAGCACAAAGACATCGAAAGTGTGATCCTGCAAAGAAGCCGTCGGCGCAGCGGTAACTGGGCCGGCGACATAGCGACCATTAACGACCAACAATTGATGCGTGCGCACGCTGTAAGTTTTCTCTGCGGCGACAACGCGCAAAACCAAAGGATGATGCGTTGCGAGGATGCGAAGCCCGACAATTGGCCACGACAATAACCCCAGTTTTCTTTTGATGTTTTCGTCCAGCGCGCCCGCGATCTCCGCCGAAAGCCCCAGCGCCACGCTGTTCAAAAAATACTGATCGTTGACGCGCCCGACATCGATATTTTCGATCCAGCCGCTGGCGATGGTTTTGCAGGCGTCCTCCAACTTCAAAGGAAGACCAATCGAGCGCGCGAACGTGTTGCCGGTTCCCAAAGGCAAAACGCCCATCGCAACTTCGGTGTGAACCAGTTGTCCCGCCACATCGGACAAAGTTCCGTCGCCGCCGCCAATGATGACGAATTTGGCGTTTGCCTCGATTTCGCGCTTCAATAAGCGATTGGTTTCTTCTGGATTTTGAACGGCGTGCGCTTCGATTTCTAAACCGGCGGCGCGCAATCCTTCTTGCGCTGCGTCGAACATCGCGCGACCTTTGCGCGAATTGGCGTTGACAAGAAGTGTGATCGGTCGGTCAGCTTGATTGCTCATAATCGAGTACTCGAGATGCTCCCTTCGACAATCGTTTTCAAAGCGCCATTGCGCTGCGCGATGAAACGTTTCATATAGCGAATCAAAAAGCCACGATCCGCAATTATGCCCAACCATCCCAGCGGCGAAGTCCAGCTCAAAACATCGGTCATGCGCGTGCCGTTTGGCGCTTCTTCAAATTGATGAACGTGCCGCAAACTCGCAAAAGCGCCGCTCAACATGTCATCGGCGAAACGATGCGGCGGCTGCATTTCGACAATGCGAGAACTCAAACGCTGGCGCACAAACAAATGCGTCGCCTGGAAGGTCACTTCATCGTTCAACTCAAACAAACCCGAACTTCGTCCGCCGACAATTTTTTCGCGCGTGTGCGATGTTGTTCGCGTGTGAAGTTTGGCATCGCGCGCCGCATCGAAAACGGCTTCCAGAGGCGCACGGATGAACGTTTCGACGACGATTTGCGGCATTCGAGTACTCGATGTGTAATTGTAGGGACGCCAGCTTGCTGCGTCCGCTTTGTGATTGGGTTCAGGGTAACTCGGACGCAGAGCGGACGCAGCAAGCTGGCGTCCCTACGTTTAGCGCTCCAATTTATCCAGCACATACTGCTTGACTTGATCCAAATGGACGCGCTCTTGCAACATCGTGTCGCGGTCGCGGACAGTGACACTCTGGTCTTTTTCGACTGTATCGACATCGACCGTGATGCAATATGGCGTGCCAATTTCGTCCTGGCGACGATACAATTTGCCGATGCTCGCCGTGTCATCGTAAGTCGCCACGGTTTTCTTTTTGAGGTCGTGCGTCAGGTTGCGACAGACTTCCACGATGTCGTCGCGCTTTTTCAACAAAGGCAAAACCGCGACTTTGATCGGCGCCAGATCGGGATGAAACTTCAAGACCGTGCGCATATCGCCGGGCTTCACTTCTTCTTCGTGGTAGGCGTCCACCAAAAAAGCCAGCGTTCCTCGGTCGGCACCAGCCGAAGGCTCAATCACGTAAGGCACGATGTGTTCGTTGGTTTGCGGATCGAAATAGCTCAGCTTCTGGCCGGAAAACTTCGAGTGCTGCGTCAAGTCGAAATCGGCGCGGTTGGCGATGCCTTCGAGTTCGGCGGGTTTTTCCATAAACGGAAACTGATACTCGATGTCGGTCGTGCCGGTGCTTTCGGCGCTTTGTGCATAATGCGCCAGTTCGTCTTTTTCGTGCGGGCGCAAACTGAGGTTTTCGGCTTTCATTCCCAGGTCAAGATACCATTGATAGCGCGCTTGGATCCATTCTTGGTGAATGCGCGGCGCGTCTTCGGGGCGGCAAAAGTACTCGATTTCCATTTGCTCAAATTCGCGCGTGCGGAAAGTAAAGTTGCCCGGCGTGATTTCGTTGCGAAACGCTTTGCCGATTTGCGCGATGCCAAACGGCAACTTTTTGCGTGATGTATTCAGCACGTTGTTGAAGTTGACGAAAATGCCCTGCGCGGTTTCGGGTCGCAGATACGCCATGTTCGAGCCGTCTTCGGCCTCAACTGGCCCGACGTGCGTCTTGAACATCAGATTGAACAAGCGCGCTTCGGTCAATTGACATTGTTCGGCTTGTCCGGCCATTTTTGACGGTTTTTGCGGACAGGAAATCGTATCGAGATGATCGGCGCGAAAGCGGCCTTTGCAGGTTTTGCAATCGACTAATGGGTCGTTGAAAGTGGCGACGTGACCACTGGCTTCCCAGATTTTCGGGTGCATCAAAATCGAGGAATCGAGGCCAACCATATCGTCGCGTTCCTGCACGACGGCGCGCCACCACGCGTTTTTGACGTTGCGCTTGAGTTCGGCGCCCAGAGGTCCATAATCCCAACAACTGGCGAAACCGCCATAAATCTCCGACGATTGAAACACAAAACCGCGCCGCTTACACAGCGAAACGACATCTTCCATCTTCAAGGCCACGTTGCGTTCTCCAATTCAAGAAAAAGTTGCTGCCAGTTTAACCAAACCCGCAATCGAGTACTCGAATCGATTTCGGTACAAAAACGACAGTAACCTGAACTTGACGGTTTATGACTTGCAAGATATTTGACCAAAGAACCCAATCGGTTCAGGAGAAAAGTTTTCATGCAAGAGATTTCACACGATGTAAATGGCGAAGATAACGTTGAAGAAGGCGCGCCAGATGTTCAAAGTCGGCGCGCTTTTCTGGGTCGCGTGGCGGTTGCAGGCGTTGGGCTGGCGACAATGGGTTTGATGTCGTCCGTCGAAGCGGCGACGATGCCCAAGCAGCCCGAAGCGGACACGGGACACAATTATCCGATGGCCAAGCCAAACGCCCAGACCGAAGTGCAATTCCGCATGGGCGTCATCGGCCCGGCCACGCTTTCGCTTTTGACCAGCCAGATCGCGGTCGATAAAGCGACCAGCCCGGAAGCCCGAGAATTTGCCAACTTCGAGTTGCGCGAAGCAATCGGCGTGACGACAGTTCTTAAAGAAATGAAAACGCCCGTTCCGCCGATGGATGCGACAGCGCGTACCATTCTCGCCAAAATTAAGTCGACGCCCCGAGGCCCAGCTTTCGATGAGGTGTATATGAAGGCGCAACTGGCCAATCACGAGTTTTTGCGCGACTTGGCGAACTCTTATCTGGCGAACTCGATAGGACACACCAGCATGGCGGAAATGCACGGGCGTCATCTGGCGACTTTGACGCTGGGCACCTTCAAAGAACACGTCGTGCATTGTAAAAACTTTTTGCGCATGGCGTAACGCGACGTTCGTCACGATAGCAAAGAAGTTGCACCGACACACAACAAAAAGCCCGACTGCAAACTTCGCGGTCGGGCTTTTCGAGTACTCGATCCGTTATAATCAAGCCACTTTTCGCATCGGAGAGACCATGAAAACAATTCAACTCGCCGTTTTCGCACTGTGTGCTGCAAACTTTCTCGCGCCTAACGTTTGCGCTGAACCTGCCGCGCCTCCTGCGACGCAACCACCATTCTTGGTCGACTCGTCGCAAACGATGTCTATTCAACTGCGCAACATAAAGCCAAGCCTAATGGGATACTGGCTTGATCCTCAACATACGGCAATCGCGCCGAATCAAGAAGTTCCGTTGCAGGTCTCGCCACAATTTGCCGTTTTGCCCGACGGCATCGATACGCTTACGGCTAAAGACGACACAAATGAACTCGTTGCGCGCGGCACCAAGGAAGGCATTGAACAATTGCGCAAAACCATCGCGCTGTTGGACAAACCAATTCCGCAGATTGAAATCGAAATACAATCGGTAGAGGTTCCTAAATCGCTGGTGTCCACGGACGGGTTTGCGAAAAAACCGTCATCCAATCCCGACATCGAAGCGTTTGACGGCCAAGGAATCGTCCAGCTCACTGCGGCTGGCAAAGCGAAAATTGTCCAAGCGCCGAGAGTCACGACTTTCAACAAAGCGCACACCATGATGGTGTCAGTGACGAGCCACACAATGTTTGCAGGGCCGGTGGATGCCGAAGGGAAATCGAAGCGTTCCATCACGATTGGAATCGGGCAAAAGTTCTCTGCTACGCCCACTCTCAATCGTGATGGAACAATTGCGCTCGACCTCGATTGTGTCGATGGCTTTTTTCAAAGCGACAGCTCAAGAGCGAAAAATATCACGCCTTTGTCCAGCCCATCCAACCGGACGATTCAAACCAGCGTAAATCTGAATAGCGACGACACTATCGCGTTATTCAACGAGAAAGAGCAAGACAATTCTGACAACGCGTGGGTTTTGTTGGTAAAAGCCAGCCGTTTTTCGCTTCCTCAAGACGGAACATCCAGCAACCATTAAATTGAACCGATAACGAAAAGCCCGACTGCAAACTGTGCAGTCGGGCTTTTCGAGTACTCGATTCTTAGCGATTCATTGTAGAACTCGATGAAGATGACATTGTCGAGGACGACGATGAGGACGACATCGAACCTGATTGCATCGAACCATCAGACGACATCATCGAAGAATCGGTGGACATCGGAGACGAGGGCAAGCCCGTTGTCACGATGTATGGTGACGCGCGCATGACGACTTGCATCGCGGTGAACGGTACTTCTTTGGCCGCAGGTGCGAAAGTGCGTCCGCTGAGCCAGCGAATCAAGCCGGTGTGACGCGCTTCAATGCCGTAAATCGAAGCGGCAAACTGCAGGTTGGCAGGCAATGCCACTTTGGGAGCCGCGCCCGAATAAGCGCCGACGCCGGTTTCTTCGAGCGCTGTCGAAAGCGTCAAAAAGCCGGTTTGCGAAATGAACACGTTCTCGGGAAACTGGAAGCTGGGCTTTTCAATCGGCGTGCCGCCCAGACTGCGAATCTGCGAAGTCACAGCGACGACGTGCGCCGCTTCATCGCTCGCCAGTTTTCCTGCCGCAAACTTCACGCGATCATCGTGCAGATAAGGACGCGCTGTATCGGCTGCCACGACGCGCGCGTAGAAATCGGCTTCGAGATGTTCCAAAACCAGCGCAAAGTTGAAAATTTCAACATCGTTCGACAAGTTCGCCAGCGTGCCGAACGGGTTTTCAACCGTCGCGCCCGGAATCGGCATCGTCGCTGTGCTCATCATGGCGTCGCTCATCGGCGCCGTAGCTGGCGTCGTGTCAGTATGCCTGTGGTGCCTGCGGGCTTCTGCGGGCAAGGCCAATCCCAGAACGCTTGTCGCCAGCACTGCGCCGCCGGTCAAGGCGCCAGCGCGCGTGATGAGATCGCGGCGCGACAAACCTTTTTCGCTTGCGGCAATAGCGGTCGGTACGGCGTTTGGTGAAGTGTTATCCATTTGAGTACTCATTATCGCGGGCCTCCTTTCAAGCCGTATCCGCCGCCATTGAAGCCGTATTTCGCCAACTTGTGGCCGACTTCATCGGGATACATGCGCGTTTCAAAGGGCGAGGGAACTGGATCCATACCATTGATTTCGCGCAAAACCGCCGCATGACGACCTTCGACTCCGGCGATTGCGGCGGCCAGCATCAAGGTGTCTTTGGCGACAATATCGACCGCGCCGTGATAAGCGTAGAGGACGGTTTGCTTGATGTCGAGCGCCGTATCGAACAAGTGCGCACGCGAGTTAAAGGCATCGCCGAAAGAAAACAATCCCGGGCGGCGCGAGGACGAAGCGTTCGGCGTTTCCAGGTTGCCTGCGCTTTTATAAGCGTGGCTTTGGCGGAACTTGCCGATCTCTTCAAAATGCTGCTTGTCTTCATACGCAATCGTGGTGAAAACATCTTGTTCGCGGTCGGTGAGAAGACTGTAGGCGCGCGAATCGAGCGAGCGGCGGAAGAATTCGCTTTCCAATTCTTCCATTTCGTAAGCGAAGTTGACGACCAACGGGTCGAGGTACAGAAAACCTTTGAGGCCGCGCAATGTGTCAGCTTGCGCGGGCGCGGCGCCCAACGAAGAACCCAGCAACAATCCGGCGGCGCTAACTGCCGCGCCCATCGCCAAAAGCTGGCGGCGCTGCGGCGAAGCGACATCAAGCGAGGCCGCATCAAGCGAGGCCACATCGGAAGGTGTCGCGTCCGGTGAAACATCTGTTCGGGACATGAATCTCTCCTTGCGAAAATAGAACGGCAAACGGCAAAAGCCAACAATCGAGCTATTGTCTCGCCCCTATCTTAACACGTCAAACTCCGTTTTTCATGCCATTTTTGACAGAACATGACAAATAGAGGATATTGGTCATTTATTGGACAGAAAATGACCAATAGAGCAAGCTGATGCGACCAGAATTGGAACTTGCCAGCTCCTGCTCTTGTTTATCAAAACGATGGTGCCAAGCATCAATGTTAAACTTCCAACGTTTACCAAACCCTCGATTATGAAACCACGTTTTGTCGCTTTCACTTTTCTATTCGTTTCGCTAATGATGAACGTCGCCGCACGCGCGCAAGGCGGTTTTCTTTCGCCGGGACAAAGCACTCCGCAAGTGAAATGGAGCGCGACTTTGCGCCCAACTGATGCGCGTCGTGGCGAAGGCGCGCAAATCGTTGTCACAGCGCAAATCCCCAAAGGCTGGCATCTTTATTCGACGACGCAACCTGCGGGCGGCCCAATTCGGACGACGCTCAAAATCGCGCCGAACTCCGTCATCCTTTCGGTTGGCGCGCCGCTTCAGCCCAGACCGAAAGTCAAGTTCGACAAAGGTTTCAATCTCAACGTGGAAACTTTTGAAGGCAATGTCACCTTTGGTTTGCCGATAAAAATCCAGCCGAACGCGTCCACCAAATCGAAAATTGCAATTCAAGTACGTTCGATGATTTGCAGCGACACGACATGCCTTCCGCCGCAAAGCGAAACGTTGTCGCTGCGGATTCAACCGGCGAGCGGAAAAGCGCGCGCGGGTCGCTTGAAACCTGTCACGCAAATATCGCCGCAACAATCGGGAACATCGGGCGGACAATCGCCAAAAGCGACATCGAGTACTCGATTGTCGCCGTCGGCTTCCACAACGTCGCAAAATAACGATGGCATTGCTGCGCAGGTTCAACGCGCGCAATCGAATGGCATCGGCGCTTTTCTGTTGTTGGCCTGCACGATGGGTTTCGCCGCGCTTTTGACGCCGTGCGTTTTTCCGATGATTCCGCTGACGGTCAGCGTTTTTTCCAAGGCGGAAAACGCCACGACGAAACGCGATTTTCGCGCGCCAATTGCGTATTGCCTGGGAATTATCGGCACGTTTACCTTGATTGGTCTGGTCGTTTCCGCCTTTTTCGGTGCCAGTGGCATCACGCGTTTGGCCGCTAATCCGTGGTTGAATGTGGCGATGGCGGTTTTGTTTGTCGTGCTCGCGCTGAACCTTTTCGGCGTCTTTGAAATTATGGTGCCATCGTCGGTTTTGAATCGCGTGCAGCCGCAAAACGCTTCCGCCAGTTCGAGTTTAGTCGCGCCGTTGTTGATGGGTTTGGCGTTTACGCTGACTTCGTTTACCTGCACGGTGCCGTTTGTTGGGACGCTTCTGGTGGCGACTTCCAAAGGCGGCGCGTGGTGGCCTTTGCTGGGAATGCTGGCGTTTAGTTCGGCGTTTGCATTTCCGTTTTTCCTGCTTGCGTTGTTTCCGCAATGGTTGTCGCGCTTGCCCAAAGCCGGAAGTTGGATGGTTTCGCTGAAGGCGACGATGGGTTTTCTTGAATTGGCGGCAGCTTTGAAGTTTTTGTCGCAAGCCGACTACGTGTGGAATCTGGGCGTTTTGACGCATCCGATTTTTTTGTCGATCTGGTCAACTCTGGCGATTGTGGCGGGCTTGTATTTGTTGCGTTGGCTGCGACTTCCGCACGAATCGAGTACTGGAAAAGCGGGTTTGATGCGTCGTGCGCTGGGAATCGCCTTTGGCGCGGCTGGCGTTTATTTGCTGTCGGGAATCGGTGGCCGTTCGCTGGGCGTTGTGGATGCGTATCCGCCGCCGGTCGATTATGGTTCGCGCACGATTTCCGCTTCGGCGTTGACGTGGCACAACGATTACGCGCAAGCAGTGGATGTCGCACAACGCGAAGGTCGTCCGATTTTGATCAATTTCACAGGTTACGCTTGCACCAATTGCCGCGTCATGGAATCGAACGTTTTGCCGCAGCCGGACGTGCGCCGTGAAATTGCCAACTTCGTTCCGGTCGAACTTTACACCGATGGCGAAGACGCGGCTTCCAAGCGCAACAGCATTTTGCAACAACAAAAGTTCGGCACCATCGCCTTACCTTTATACGTCGCCGTTTCGCCCGATGGCCGCGAATTAGCGCGCCTGGAAGGATTAAACCGCGACCCGCAAGCCTTTGTCAGTTTCCTGCAACGTGCGCAATCGAGTACTCGATTGGCCGCGCGGTGAGAATGCAAACCAGCTTTTCAAAGGTGCAGCATGATTTTAGAAGTGAACGACGAACTCAAAGCGATTTGTGAGAAAATCGAGATTGAAAATCTCTCGTTGGAAGATTGGCGCGAAACCGAATCTGGCGACGAATTTCAAAGCGAACATTTCTGCGGCGGTTATGATGCGGACGAAGACGCATTTTGCTTCAGCTACTACGATGCGAACAAAGTCGAATGGTGGTTTCAGATTACGTTGGACGAAGTGCATCGTATTCAACGCAAAGAGTTAATAAACGTTGAAGCTCGTGAGGCACAATAAAAAAGTTCAACGACACATCTATCAATTCTGCTTCGAGTACTCGATTGGTAATGCAACCGAGAAAACGTATCGTTTTATGTCTCCCGAATTTCAAAGCGACCTCAACACTTTGATCGAAGCCAACCGCGAACGCGCCTTATGGTCGCTGTCGCGCGATGTTGTGCCACAGACACCGCAAGCTGCGCGGCGTATTTTGGAAACCATCGCGGCGCGCGGCGACCGAGCGACGTTTGTGCGCGCCCGCCAATTGTTGCGCGAACTTGATGCTGCGGAAACGGAAGCGGCTTAACATATCATGGTTTCGAGTACTCAATTGGAGGCCAGATGAGCGAAGCGAAGATTACCAAGAATGAAGTGAAAGAGTTTGTCGAGGCCGCGCATGGCGATCTTGATAAAGTGCAGCAAATGCTGAGCAGCAAGCCACTTTTGCTCGATATGCCCAATGGAAACGAAACCGCTCTGGGCGCAGCGTGCCAGATGAAGCGGAAAGACATCATCGAATATTTGCTGGCTCATGGTGCGCCAATGGACATTTATGCGGCGTGTGTTCTGGGCCTCGCGGAGAAAGTCGGTGAATTTTTAGATGCCGATCCGTTGTTGGTCAACAAGAAAAACAAGCAATCCCACGTCAAGCCGCCGCTCTTCTTCGCTTCCGAACAGCCGAAAATACTGGCGCTGCTGAAAAGCCGGGGCGCAAAATGACTCTTTCCGTAAATGACGAATTCAAAGTGATTTGTCGGCAAATCGAGGTCGAAAACTTTTCGGTCGAAGATTGGCGCGACGCGGAATCCAGCGATGAGTTTCAAGGCGAGCATTTTTGTGGCGGCTACGATGCGGACGAAAAAGAATGGTGGTTTCAACTCACGTTGGATGAAGTGCAAAATATCCTGCGTGGAGAGTTGACAAATTTCGAAACTCGTGCGGCATAGTAGCGCGAACAATAAAAAGTCCAGCGAACATTTAATCGCTGGACTTTTTCGTGCTTCGAGTACTCGATTCAGGCTTCTTCTGTTGTCAAGTCATCGAACGGCTTTTTGGAAGAAGATTCTTTGCGCAAATCGTCTTGCAGGTTTGCGCGAGTTTCGCGCGCGGCCAGCGAACCTTCCTGAATCGCATCTTGCAACGCGGGACGAACGTGTTCATTGAAGGTTTGCGCGACATCCTTGGCGCGTCCGGAGAGACCTTTCACGCGACCCGATAAACGTCCCAAGCGCGATTGCAGGTTTTTGGCGTTGTTTGCAGTTGCGCGCAACGATTCCTGTGCTTCGGCGTGCGCCGCTTGTTCGCCGCTGCGCGCGATGAAATATGTCGCCGCAGCGCCTAAGACGGCGCCGAACAAGACGAAGCCCATGGCGGATGAAAAGGTTGGGCCAGCGTGAATGACTACGGTTTCGGGCGCGAGGTTATTTCTTTTTTCGGCCAAGCAAACCCCTCCTTTCCTCGACGACAATCGTTTTCTTGTTGCCGCGCAGGGCACGCGCTCCAGCCAGCACGCCGCTCAGGATGCCGACCGATTTCACCAGCGGCGATTCGGCGCGCGCCATCACGCTGCTGGCGATGTGCGTTACGCGATCCACGGTTCCGGTTACGTTGGAAGTCGTCTGGCGCGCGTCGTCGCTCATCGACTTGACGTTGCCGACGGTGGCGTCCACGTTGGTCATCATCGTCGGCATTTTTTTATTCACTTCGTCCATCGTTTTGCGCACATCGCCCAGCAGTTCTTTGGTTGCACCCAAAAGCATGAAGGCCGCAAACGCGATAACGGCAACGGAAATGGCGAACACGATTTGCGAAAGCGCGATGAGATACATCGTCCAGGTCGGAAAGTTAGAAATCGAAACTTCGGGTGGCATCGAAAAACTCCTCAGATTGATACGCGGCGTTAGGCTTTGCTGTTGCGTTCTATTGTAGCAAGTTTGTCGCAAATTGCTGTGACATCGGGCGCGCTCCTGTCGCAAATTAAACGCCGCGTTTCGCGTTTCGAGTACTCGATTCGACTTGTTTAGTTGCACAAGAAGATGTAACATTTGATGTGCATTTCGCTACCACGAAATCAAAATTAAAGGAATGACACCATGAGCACGAAAATCTATGAAAAGGAGATGACGATCGTTGAAGCGCGCAAAAGGCTGACTCAATTGCCGGAAGAATTTGCGAGTGGGACAAGCGCGATTACGGTCACGCGGCGCGGCAAACCCGTTATGTCGGTGATGCCGTTCGAGTTGTATGACGCTCTCATGGAAACCCTCGAAATAGCGAGCGACCCGCAATTGATGACTGAACTGCGAAATGGAATCGAGGAAGCGCGCAACGGTCGAACGAACTCATGGGAAAGCGTGAAACAAAAGAACGGCTGGTAACAGCGGCGAGCGAAGAACCAACGGCCACGACGTGGAAAATTGAGATTACTGCAACGGCGGAAGCGAGTTTGAAAGCGGTTAAAGACGCGCGCGTGCAGAAGAAATTGGTGGAAACAATTGATAGCTTGAGCCTTGAACCCGACCGCAAAGGCAAAGCCCTGATCGGTGAATTGACGGGATTTCGCAGCATCCGCGCGGTCGGACAACGCTATCGAATCATTTACCAGTTGCAAGATAAGGTTGTGACAGTCACGGTCGTTTTTCTTGGAATGCGCAAAGAAGGCGACAAGAAAGACGTTTATCATTTGGCCAAACGGCTGTTGGGCTTGCTGGAATAAACTCTAATCGAGTACTCGAATGAGCGTTTCAAAATTGCTCTACTATAAAGAAATGCGCGACAACATTCTGTGGAAGTTCTTCTCCAATCTTTTGTTTTATAAACAGCCAGTTTCGATTCGTTCTTCGTTCGGCGTTGAAGAATCGGTGCGACGTTTGTCGAAAGTGGTGTGCTGGTTTCCGTCTTTGTTTGGACAATCGCTGCTTGGAAGCGTCAAAGTTCATCGCGTCAGAATCCGTCGTGTCATTCCTTTCGTCGGAAATTCTTTCGCGCCCGTTTTCTACGGCTCGTTCCGAGAACATGATGGCATAACAATGTTGGAAGGCTACTTCGCCATGCATCGTTCCACCAGCCTCTTTCTTAGCGTTGGCCTCGGTTTTCTTTGTTTTATGTCCTTGCTTTTTGTCGTGGGTGCTGTCGTCGGCCACGTTCCCGTATCTTCACCTGTTCCTCGGTGGCAAGGTTTGATTTATAGCCTTCTACCGATAGGCATGATGCTCTATATGATAGCCCTCACAAAAGTAGGTAAATGGTTCGCGCGCAACGACGAAGCGTTCATCGAGCAACGTATTTATGCGGTTTTGAGCGAAGTTTGAAATCACACCAAGGGTCGCGTTTTCGAGCGGTTTTTGCTGGAGCGTTGCGCGCTGAGGCCGCGACTCGTCATCAGTTCTTCCAGCAATTGATAAAACATTTCGCGGTCAGCGCCGCGCACCACCGCGTGTTCGTGCGCTTCCATCAGCGAAATCGGATAACCGTCGCCGCGCTCGATTTGCGCCAATGTCAAAGCGTGAATTTGATCAAGCCAATCGGCGTTCTGCGCGACCCAGATCGGAAATTCCAAGCGCGCCACGTTGTTGTCTTCAATTTTGAGGTAGAAAAAACAGGTTTGATGACGCGAGGCGTTGGCGTTTGTTGGCTTTCCAGTACTCGATTGCTGGTTGCGCCGCGACAGGAAAACCGGCGAACGCGCTCCATTTCCCAACAATTCGTCGAACAAACGCGCATCGGAAAGCCGCGCCATTTGGGTGATAATGGCGCTTGTCTCTTCGTTTTCACTGCTCCATTCATTTGCTAAAACGCGCAAACTTGTGACGACATCTGTGGCGCGCGAAGCGGCGATGTAACCGCAAATCGGTTGACCGCAACTTCTCAAGCGATCCAGAGCGCGTTCGTTTTCGTTCTGCGCCCAATCGCGCCACGCTTGCTGTGACGAGATGCGCAAATCGAAAATGCCGTCGCTTATTCCCAAAGTCGGCACGTCACTTTGTTCTTCCAAAAGACGCGCCAGTTCGTCCAGTTCCGCGACGTGGCGGCGCGCGTCAATCAATTCGCGCACAACGATTGAACCGCTTTGAGATGCGGCGTTGTGCCAATCGTCGTCCATGCCGTTCCAAAAAAAGTGCGGCGTCGCCGACATCTGCGCCGAACCGTTTTGCCCGTAATGCAAATCAATCGCGCTCAGGTGCAGTAAATAACAATCGCTGATTTGGTGCGCGTCCGCGTAAATCTGCGAACCATCGGATGCCACAATCCGGTAATCGTCGGGCGCATTTGTCACCATGAAACTCGTGTTCGGCGCCATCGAGTTGTCCAATAATTGTGCTGGATGCCAGTTTTGCGGCACGCGCTCATGGTTCAAGGCGTCGGCAATCGTGCCATTGAAATCGTTTTCAACGCTGCGCTCGCACAATTCGCGCGACAAATCGAAGGCGCCATCCAACGATTGCGGACGTGACGCTTCGTCGTCCAACATCTTTTCCATCTGAGATGATAAAATTGCAAAATCAAGCATAAGAATTGGGAATCGAGTACTCGACCCCGAAAATTGTCGGGTCAATAATTCTGTAGGGACGTCAGCTTGCTGCGTCCGTGTGTCAAAGGTGCGGGCGCAGCAAGCTGACGTCCCTACAAGTTTGACCTCTCCTCTTGTACAAAGTAAACTCGCAGAGGTTGTGAAAAATTTCTCAAGCAGTTGGAAAAGCGAAAATGACGATTCAAAAACCCCGCAACAAACGTTTTCTGATCGGGCCGATTATCATTGTTGGCGCGTTGGTTTCGCTGGTCGCAACCGGTATGAAATCGAATACGCTGCGCGCCGTTCCGGTCGATCAGTTGCGCGCGGCGGACGCGACTTCGGCGTCTTTTGTGTCGCAGCGTTTGCGTGTTGTCGGGCGCATCACGAACCAGCCAGTACGTAAAACCGATTTGCAAACTGCGAATGGCACGGTTCAACTGGCGCAGTTCAGCATTGAGGAAAAAGGCAAAACCTTGCAGGTCGAATATAAAGACGCGCTGCCGGACACGTTTCGCGCGGGCGGGCCGGTTCAAGTCGATGGCGTTTACACGGCGCCCGGCGTGATGCAAGCCGATCATGTCTTAACGAAATGTCCGTCGAAATACGAAGGCGCCAAAGACGGCAAAGCGGGAAGCTATCCGCAAAACGCGCCGCAAAGTTTGAAGAATACGTCGTTGGCGATGTTGCCATCGCAATGAAATATGACAATTGATGAACCCGAAGCGTCAGCGAGGGAGATTTTAGAAAACATCTCCCTCGCTGACGCTTCGGGTTCGTTGTAAGAAGGAATCGAGTACTCGATGTTACCCATTTTAGGTCAAACGTTGTTGTGGATTGCGCTGTGTTGCGCCGCTTATTCAATCGGCGCGACGTGGTTCGCTTATCGCGCGCCTGCCGGTCGCGGTTCGGCATTTTTGGCGTCGTCGCACCGCGCCACAATTCTTGTTTTGGTGGCGCTTTCGAGCGCGGCGGTTTTGTTGTGGTATTTGTTCCTGACCAACGATTTCAGCGTCAATTACGTGTGGGCACATTCGACGGTTGACCAGCACGTCGCTTATAAAATCTCAGCTTTGTGGGGCGGACAAGCCGGTTCTCTGCTTTTGTGGGCATGGATTTTAGCTCTTTATGCCGTTTTGGTGGCGCGTTTCGGCAAGCGGTCTTCGAGTGCCGAAGTGGGGCACTTTCTGGCGCCGACGGCGGTGGCGATTATCAACATTGTCAGCGTCTTTTTTATTGGCATGATCGCGCTGGCGGCTTCTCCTTTTGAAGTCGGCAGCGGCGCGGTTCCCAAAGACGGTTTGGGCTTGAATCCTCTGCTGCAGAACTATTGGATGCAGATTCATCCGCCGACGCTTTATACGGGTTACGTCGGTTGCACGATTCCCTTTGCCTTTGCGATGGCGGCGTTGCTGCATCGCAAAACCGACGGCGAATGGCTGGGCGTCGTGCGTCGCTGGACGCTGTTTCCGTGGGTGATTTTGACGATTGGCATCATCATGGGTGGGCGCTGGGCGTATGAAACTTTGGGCTGGGGCGGTTATTGGGCGTGGGATCCGGTTGAAAACGCGAGCCTGATGCCGTGGCTGACCGGAACCGCATTCATCCATTCGATTATGATTCAGGCGCGGCGCGGAATGCTCAAAACCTGGAACATGACGCTGGTGACATTGACGTTTTTGCTGTCGGTTTTCGGCACGTTCCTGACGCGCAGCGGCGTGATTTCCAGCGTGCATTCGTTCGCTGAAAGCAACATCGGGCCGTATTTTCTGGGATTTTTGGGCTTCGCTTTGTTCGCCGCTTTCGGTGTTATCGTATGGCGGCGCGATGAATTGCAGGCGAAAACCGAACTCGATTCGGCCTTGTCGCGCGAAGGTGCGTTCTTGTTGAATAACTGGGTTTTGCTGGGCGCGACGCTCGCGGTTTTGTGGGGCACGGTTTTTCCAAGCATCAGCCAGGCGTTTAACGGCACGACGATTTCGCTGGGACAGCCGTATTTCAATCGCGTGATGGTTCCACTGGGCTTGATTTTGTTGGCGCTGACCGGAATCGGGCCGTTGATGGCGTGGCGCAAAATGACGGCGCTATCCTTCTTTCGAGTACTCAAATGGCCGATCGTGTTCGGTGTTCTGGCTTCTCCTTTGTTGTGGTATTTAGCGCAGCAGGAGACCGGCGCGGCAACGGCGTTTTGCTTAGCCGTTTTCGTGGTTGTCGCTATCGGCGGCGAGTTCTGGCGCGGTACGCGAGCGCGTCAACGTTCGACGGGCGAAAGCGCGGGCACGGCGTTCAGCAATTTAATTGGTCGCAACAAAGCGCGTTACGGCGGCTACATCGTTCATCTGGGAATTGTGACGCTGATGGTTGGCGCGGCGGGCAACGCGTTCAAAATTGAAAGCGAAGCGATTGTCTTGAAAAAAGGCAACATCATGCCGGTGCGCAATGCGACGCGCGTCAGCGAATATGCCTTGCGCTTTGATGGATTGGCGCGGCCTCAAACGATTGAAGCGGGTAAAGCCGATGAAGTGGCGGCGTTAGTCACGGTCTTAAAAAACGGCGTGGCGATTGCGCAAATGTCGCCGCACGTCGATTTTTTCAAGGCGAATGGCAATGCGGACGCGACCTCGCAGCGCGATCAACCGTTGCAGCAGGCTTCTCGCCCCGCGATTATGGTGACGCCCGCGCACGACCTTTATTTGTCGCTCACTGATTACGATCCGCAAAAGAATACGGCGCAAATCAAAGCGTTTTTGAACCCTTTGGTAATGTGGATCTGGGTCAGTTGTATCTTCTTCATTGGCGGCACGACGTTGTCGCTCTTGCCTGATCGCAAACGTGAAACCGTCGCAGCGGACGAGAAAACCCTTGCGCCTCCGACACCGAATCGAGTACTCGATAGGCCGACGCGCAATGAACCGCGCAGCGGCGAAGTATTGGCAGCAACGGCGATTCGCAAGGAAGTTTCCGCGCCGTAATTCGTTGGTCTTCGTTTTTCCTGCAAGCTACTTCTAAACTCCAGAGAAACAAGGGTTTGTCATTCTGAGCGCAGCGAAGAATCTAAAGTGGTGCAAGATTCTTCGCTGCGCTCAGAAT
Organism: Abditibacteriaceae bacterium; assembly: GCA_965277285.1. GTDB lineage: Bacteria > Armatimonadota > Abditibacteriia > Abditibacteriales > Abditibacteriaceae > DASVUS01. The sequence goes on from OZ255721.1 coordinate 3,121,380, forward strand.
GACAAACTGAAAGTTTGCAGACTTTTCAAATAGCTTAAAGTCTTCGTTCCCATGACACCTTTTCTCATCATTGTTCTTTGTTTGCTGTCCGCTGCTTTTGTTTTGTTGCCGTTGCGCACGCGCGCGCAGTCTGCTGATTTCGAGTACTCGAATGGCAGGGAGCAGAACAATCGCAAGCGTTTGATGGAAAAACAAAAGGGTTTGGCGCGCCAGATCAAAGACATCGAGTTCGATTATTCGATGGGGAAAATCAACGCCGACGACTACGACCAGTGGCGCGGCGATTTGGATGCGCAACTAACGACAGTCAAAAATCAATTGCAAAGCGAAGCGACTAAACACACCGCGAATCCTGTGTTTGCGACAGATTTCGACGTTGAAGCCGAAGTACTCATCGCTCGCGCGCGACGCAAGCGCGCTTTGCAAAATGCTGTTAGCGGCGCAACTTGGACGTGTTCGTGTGGCCGCACGATGAGCGAAAACGACAGGTTTTGTGCGAGTTGCGGCGCGGCGCACGTTTAAATTCCACAGAACCCCAAGCGTAAGCGCGGGGCTAACTTAGCTGTAACTTCAACCCCGCGCTTACGCTTGGGGTTCTGCAGTTCTTCCATCTATGAGAAAGTTTTCGCTCCTCTTTATCTTCTTAGTAATATTTGGTGCGCGTGTTCAAGCGGCGACGGTGACTTTTGCGGGAAGTGTCCTTAATGGTTCCGTAGGCGATCGCGCGACGCCAGGCGCGACCGTGCAATTGCTTCATGTCAGTCCCGAAGGCGCGAGCCACGACCTGGCGACAGTCAAGACCGATGCGCAGGGACGTTTCAAGACAAAACCTTTAAGTGTCGCACCGGCTGATTTGATTTTCGCGCGCGTCGATTGGGGCGGCTATCCGTATATTACGCCGGCTTACGATGGCGCGGGGCGCACTGGCAGCACGATTGATCCGGCCAATTTGCGCTTGCACATTTACGATACGAGCGAAACGGCGCCGCCTGGCATGACGTTTGTGGCGCATCATATCGCCTTGAAAGACGACGGCGATAATCTGAAATGCACCGAGCGCATCGTCGTTGATAATCCCTCGAACAAAACGTATATCGGAGTGGAGAGTCAGGGCGGGATTACACTGGGTTTGTCGCTGCCTAAAGGCGCCAAGAACGTCGAAATCGATCCGTCGATTGCGGACGCAAAATTGATTAAAATTGGCAAGAAACCGATTTACGCAGTTTCCAAGCCGATTACGCCAACCATTGATGGTGGCCCGATTGGAAACGCGATCATCGTCAATTATTCATTGCCGTGGAGCAAAAGCGTGGATTTGTCGCGCGAATTGCTGTATCCTGAAAAGTTCTTTTTCGTGGTGCGCGAGGAAGCCGACAAAGACAAGATTCTGGTCGATGCGCCGCTGCTGGGCAAAGACGAAGTGCAACAAATTCCGATTAACGGGCAAATGCAAAATCGTGTCGTGAAGTCGATTGGTTTGCCGCAAAGCGATACGCCGGTTTTGATGGCCGGACAGCGCATGGAGATTCACGTTTCGCGGCCTGTTTCCACCATGATGTGGGGATTTATTGGTTTGACCGCCGCGTTGTGCATTTTTCTGCCGACCTTGATGATTCTGGGACGACGCAAAACGGCGCCTATCGAGTACTCGAATGGCGTTTCTACGGCACGAAAAAGCGCGGAACCGCACGGTCAAGCAAGCGTTTACAGCGTCATTCATTCGCCGGGCCATTCCGGTCAGGATAAAGAAGTTGCCTCGTTGATCGAACAATTGGCCGCTTTGGATGACGATTGGGACGCCGGTCGCATCGAAGCGCAAACGTATCAAGCGCGACGCGCGCAGTTGAAACAGCAAGTCGTGGAGCAAATGCAAAAAACAGCGGAAAGCGTTTAACAAATAGTTGTGAAGAAACCGTGAGAAAGGGAAGAAGAAATGCCGACACGAACATCTCAGAAGACAAGTGACAATAACAGCGCGAGCAGCAATAGCGCGCCTGAAAACGGTGCCAATATGGAAGCGTCCGCCCGGGAAGCTAAAGTTGTGGAAAGCAAGAACGGCAAAACGAAAATGGCGAACAAGGACATCGAATATTTTCAAGATTTGCTGTTGGCCGAGCGCGTGCGCTTGGAAGAAGAGCGCGAGCAAATTCGTAGTCGCTCCGGTTCCGTCGATGGCGCCTTGCCCGAAGAAGGCGAGGGCGGCGACGAAGACACCGCAGATTTGGCGTCGGCGATGATGGATAAAGAAATGGATTTGTCGGTCGAAGACGAAATCGAAGATTTGCTGGGTGCTGTCGATCACGCTTTGCAGAAGATTAAAGATGGCACTTACGGCATTTGCGATATGTCGGGCGAAACGATCCCCAAAGCGCGCCTGGAGCTGATTCCGTGGGCCGCTTTGACCGTTGAATGTCAAGCCCTTGCCGAAGGTCAGTAATGGTGAAGGTCAGTAATGGTGAAAGTCAATAATCAGGAAAGTCAAAATCGTGAAGGTTGATAGCCGCTGTTGATCGAGTACTCGAAACTAAGCAAAGCGCCGCGCAATTCGTCTTGCGCGGCGCTCTTGTTTGCCTGTTTGACGTTGAAAGTTGCCGTCGCAACGCAGACCAGAGACAATAGGCTTATGTCTTGGCAACGGTTCTAAACGCAAGGTTTCTTTTTTGATGAAGGCTTTTCGCTATTATTTCTGGACGATGGGCGAACCGTGGAACAGCATTCGTTCCTGGGCGCTACCGCAATTGCTGCGCATTCTGCATTCGCTTTTGATGTGCACACTGCGCATCAGTACGTCGGGCGTGAAGAACTCGATCATTGCCATTAGCCAGCCGCAGGGCGTCATTTTTGTGACGTGGCACGACCTGACTTTGATGCCGTTGCACTTGTTCCGAGATAAAAATGTCGGCGTGATGATGAGTCATTCGCGTTCGGGACAAATGCAGGCGGCGTTCTGGCGACTTTACGGCTGGCCGACGTTGTGGGGTTCGACCAAAAAACGTGAGGGCATTCGGGCTGTGCGCGAAATGTTGCATTTGTTGCGGGGCGGACAATCGTTCGCTTTTACGCCGGATGGTCCCAAAGGGCCGCGACATCAGGCGTATCCTGGCGTGATTTATATGGCGTCCAACGCGCCCGCCAAACTGTTGCCGCTGGGCGTCGCGGCTTCGTCTTATTGGCGTCTGCCAACGTGGGACAAATATCTCATTCCCAAGCCTTTCGCGCGTGTTCACGTTCACATCGGTGACGGAGTCGAATTGCCGACAAATCTTTCGCGCGAAGAAACTGCGCAGTGGCAAGAGCGCGTGAAAATCATGATCGATGAAGCTTCCGCCGAAGCCGCGCGCCATTTGCAAGTGAAGCGTAGTAATTCGTAGATTTGAGTACTCAATGTCAGGTTTTGCAACTCTGTAAGAGCGAGTTGGCGCTGGCCAACGGCGCCCGCCCATCAATGAGCGGGCTGAGCAGCAAAGCACCATAAATGGCGCTGATGCGCCACGCTTGAGGCCGCTTTAGCAGTCTTATGTATTTAGCCCGTTTATTTATGGGTGGGCAGGTTCGCACTTCGGTCGAACGTATTGTTAGCTTTAACGAACTTTTGAACAGCAATTTTTATGACTTCAACTCGTGAGCAAAAGCAGCTTCAGGCGGCGCGGCGCATTTTTGAACATCTGGCGACTTCGCTCGATGCCAGGTTTTCCGTCAAATTGTGGGACGGAACCATCATCCCGTTGGGAAAAGAAGCCGACCCGAAGTTCTATGTTTCGATCAGCGGGCCGGGCGTTATCGGTTCGATTTTGCGACGCCCGACATTGGACAACCTGCTGCGCCATTACGCGTCCGGCGCGCTCGACTTCGCGGGTGGCGACCTCATCGAGTTCGGCGAAGTGGCGCGTTCCAAGCGTTCGCGGACGCGCTTGCGCGGTTTCAGCAAAGGTTTTCTGCTTCGTCAAGCGTTGACGCTTTTGCTGACGCCGCCCGACAAAGCCGAAATTGCGCACGGTTTTGGTTCGGATGTGACGGGACGGCAGGAAGCGCGCCGCAACAACAAAGACTTCATTCAGTTTCATTACGACGTGAGCAACGAGTTTTATCAACTCTGGCTCGACCCGGAAATGCAGTACTCGTGCGCTTATTTCCGCGATTGGAACAATTCGCTGGAGCAGGCACAATTGGACAAACTGGAAATGATTTGTCGCAAACTGCGCTTGAAACCCGAAGAAAAAATGCTCGACATCGGTTGCGGCTGGGGCGGCTTGATTTGCTACGCGGCGCAACATTATGGCGTCCACGCGCACGGCGTGACGCTGTCGCAGGAGCAACACGATTTCGCGCGCGACAAAATCAAGCGTCTGGGTTTGGAAGATCGCGTCACGGTCGAATTGCGTGATTATGCCGAAGTGACCGGCGTTTACGACAAGATTTCCAGCGTCGGAATGTTCGAGCACATCGGCATCGCCAACTTCCCGACGTATTTCACCAAAGTCAATGAACTGCTGCGCGACAAAGGCGTTTTTCTCAATCATGGCATCACGCGCCGCGCCAAAGCCGATAAGAAAAACTTCAAGAAAATCACGCCCGCCAAAAGCCTGATTTTGAAACACATTTTTCCAGGTTCCGAACTCAGTCACGTCGGTCACGTTCAGGAAAGCATGGAAGCGTGCGGCTTTGAAATCCACGATGTCGAAGGTTGGCGCTGGCATTATGGTCTGACGACGCGCGAATGGTGCCAGCGTTTATCGGCTCGCCGCGAAGAAGCGATTGCCCTCGTCGGCGCCGAACGCTATCGTTTGTGGGTCGCGTATCTGGCGGCTGTCAGCTTCAATTTTCAGGATGGCCCGCTGCGTTTGTATCAAATTGTCGCCACCAAACACGCCGCTAAAGGCTCTTCGGAAATGCCGCCAACGCGTCAGGATTTATACGTGCGCAACGGCGAAGTTTGGTAAAGAACGAGTACTCGATAAAACATAAAAAGCGCGGCGAGATTGGTTTCTCGCCGCGCTTTGTTGTAACGCTTTTAGAACATCCCGGCGCTGGCATAAGCGGCTAAGGCGAGAGCTGCTATGAAGCAAAGAATGGCAGCGATGATGATGAATAGCCAGCCGCAGCCTACAAACAAAATCAGGTTTTCTTCTTGCAAAAACCAATTGGTAACTTTGCGCCAGCCGCGAAAATTATCATTCAAAAACGGATCGCCTGCGCCCCAATTCACTACTGGTTTGCCGTTTTTGTTCGCTTCTGTCGAAGGACGAAGGTCAGCATACTGGTTGATGACCTCAGCAATACGAGGCGCGCTCATCACCTGGCCGCACGCGTAACAAGCGCAATTCGTCGAGGAATTGCGCACCATGCAATGTGGACAAAGGACGAAGGTCGCCATTCGAGTACTCGATTCGCCGTTTACCGACTTTACCGTTTATGGATGTGGGCGATAAAAGTCGCTGGACAGTTTCTCGGTTGTTTCGCCCGTTGAGGTTTTGATGATGCGAAATGCCTCCGAGCGCGTGCCATTTTTGCGCGATAAAACGTGCGACGCGATTTCGATTTGGTTTGAAACCGGCTGCACGCCATACAATTCGACGTGGAAGCGGTCGTTGCGCAGATAAGTGCGCACGTAAATCGGGCCGGGCGTGTTGTTGCGGAAGCGGAAATCTTTGCTGCCCCAGTAAATTGTGGCGTCGCGCGAGGCGGGCGCATACGAGACGCGAAAAGTGTGCGGATGGCGCTCGATAATCGGCAGTCCGGCCAGGAGCGCCGCGTTATAAAGCGTCGAAGCGCACTGGCAAATGCCCGAACCGACGCCGTCCACGACTTGACCGTCCATAAACATTTTCGCTTCTTTCCAACCGTTGGCTTCGTCGCGGCGTCCAATCGCCAGGTTCGTCGAAAACACTTTGCCCGGCTGAACAATGGTTCCATCGACATTGCGCGCCGCCAGTTTGAGGTTCGTCGTGCGTCCTGCGATGCTCGAATCGTACGGCGTCGAAAATTCAGCCAGCAAATACGGCGTTTTCTTCAAAAACGGCTTGTCGCTGGCGTTTCGAGTACTCGATTCGGGCGTTTTGTTGACTGGTGTCGAATCGACATCCAAGTCGACGGCGACGCGCGGCGGGCGCGATTCCAAAGCCTGACGAATACGCTGCGCCGAACCACCGACCGAAAGCGTCAGTCGCTGCGAACCGCGCGCGAGCGTTCCACCGACCGGCACGATGCCATCGCTGTGACCATTGGTGACGCGGTTGACCTGCAACGATAAGGTTCGCAAAGTGCGCGTTGTTTTGTCGGTGTCGACATCGAAGCGCAGCGGAATATCGCGTCTGGTGCGGCGCGCTTCCAGAATGAGAGCCGCCAGAGGCGCCATCGCGCCCAGCTCGTCGCGGCGCAACATCCAGGTTTTTTGTCCATCGGACAACGCGACCGGAGCGCGCAACTTCGCTTCGAGTACGCGACGCAATCTCAAGAACGCCTCGCGGTCGCTCAAGCCTTCGATGCTGACGCCGCCAACGCTGGCGCCTTTGGCATTGGAAGAATTATCGCGCGCCAGATCATCATTCGGACGCGCAGGAATCGGTGCGATTTGCGGCAGCGGCCCGGCGCCGGAGGAAGTATTCGCGTTCGCATTATCGGTGGCATCGACGTTTGGCGCGTTGCGGCGCAGCGGAATATCGACGTTCGGCGGCGCGATATACGGCGCATCGGCGTCATCGTTGTTATTGGACGCGGTTTGCGGCGCCGGATTCGGTTTCGACTGGGGCGCGCTGGCTTTTTGTCGCGCTGATGCTTGTGGCGCTGGTGCGGGCAATGGTAACGACGGCGCAGCTTCTGCGCGCATCGTAAAAGACAACGGCGCAACGGCGAAAGTGGTGGCAACGAGAACGCGGAGGAATGACGAACGCTTCATAAATGTTCCTGCGGAAAAGCAACGAAATAACAAGTTTGTCTGGGCATTGAACATTTCAACGGGATGTTCGCGGATGCCAGACGCACAACTTCGAGACGTGTTTCCTCAAGTATAATGAAGCGACTCTCGGACGCGCTGCGTTTGGGCGCCTTCGATAACTGGAGTTTCTCTGACGCGCAATCGAGTATTGGAACGCTGAAGGCAAACCGGTGACAGTGTTTGTAAGAAATACGTCTACACGATGTGACCTTTTGAGTAAAGCGAAAACTCAGTCAGTCGCGTTCTCCGCTTCACTCAAAAGAACGGATTGGCGAACAGCGCCAGCCTTTCTATTGCAAATGTAGCGGTTCTATGCCGGCTTTGGCGAAGGTGCCAAAAACGGCTTGCGCGGCTTGAGTTGCGGCTTCGGCGGGCGACAATTTCTTCAAATCGTCGCTGAAAGTTTCGACTGCGACCGGCCCGTCGTAGCCAATGGCGGCGAGAGTTTGCATAAACGCGTTCAAGTCGATGATGCCTTGGCCGGGCAGCAGGCGCGTGAAATCCTGCTGTTGGTCAAGCGGCACATTCGGCGCGTCGTTGATGTGAACGTGAACGACCTGCTCAATCGGAATTGACGCCAAATCCATCGTCGTGCCGCCGGACGTGAACCAATGAAAACAATCGACCAGCAAGCCGATATTTTCCAGCGTGTAATCTTCTTGAATTTGCGCGACAACATTGAGCGCGCCCGGAATATCGTAAAACCAGACGTTGTTGGGGTCAGCGCGAAAATGCGCCGGGCCGATGAACTCCAATCCCAGACGAACGCCTTGTTCGCTCAAGACGCGCCCGATTTCGCCAAAGCGACGAACCGAAGTTTGCGCATATTGAGCGACGGGAACGCCGCCGTCCGGCAAAATGTAGGTTGTGCAACGCGTGCAATCCAAATCCTGCGCGAGTTTGGCGAGTTCGGGCAATCGGGCTAAATCGGCTTGAAAGGTGTCTTCATCCTTGCGCCATTCGACGGGCAGGCCGAACACGACCGGCAAGATTTTCGGTGTTTCAAAAATCGCCGCCACTTCTTCAAACGACGTTCGCGCGACCAGTTGTGCGGCTTCGACAATCGAGTACTCGACGCCGACGAAACCGTTTTGCGCCGCCAGTTGTACGAATTGCGGCAAAGCCAGACCGCGACCTGCTGTTGCGCCATTAAGTGTTGGAATCATAAATCATTTTTCCTTTTTATTTAACCCGATTTGCTGCGCTCGGAATGACACGCTTTTCCTTTCGCACGTTTTCTTCAAGTTTGACTTATGCAGAAGGTCTGTTCAAAATCTGACGAATCCATTCACCGGCAATTTGTGCATCTTTTGTGACACGATCACCAATATGATAAACGCCTGGCCCTTTTTCAGAAATTGTGACGAATAAGGCGCGAAGGTCATTAGAAACTTCGTTGTAGTTTTTGATGTCTTTTTTGAAAAAGCCCAAATGGACATGGGATGTGCATATCCAATGATCGGGAGCGTCAACTTCATCCTCAAGATAGCGAATCAAAGCGAGCATTGCGTTTACATCTCGCACGTATGTCTCATCGCCACCGCCAGAAAAATCCCGTTCGTAAATTTCGCTGAAGCGGCCACTTCTCTTAGCTCCTCCTTGAAACGAAATCAAAGAAAGTTTCATTCTTCACCTCGCGCTCTTCTCTTCGCCGCACGTAAACGCGCCATCGCGTCGCCGGCGTCTTCGCTTGGTGTTTCAGTTGATGCAGGTGGCGGCGCGTTTTCTGGTGCCGCCGGAGTTTGAGTTTGTGGCGAAACGGGCGGCGTAAATTCGACAGTTGTCGGTGGCGTTTCTTCAAGTTTTTCAGTTGTGGCGCGTTCTTTGGCGCGGCGCAAACGAGACAAGTTTTCATCGCGCGGCGCGACAGTTGGCGTTCGAGTACTCGATTGTGGCGGCGCGCTCGCTTTCTTCGCCCGCTTTTCGCGGAAGTTGCGCCATTCTTCTTCGCCCCACAAAACGCGACGAACTGCGACATCGAGCGGGAACAAACACGCGGCAAGCGCCAATAAAGGCAGCCAAATATCGGTCGGCGTTTTGGCGGGTTGGCGCGGTCGCTCGAAAACATCCGTTGGTTGCACGTCTTTGCCGCCGCTGTTTTGCGCGACTTGACTGAGCAAAAACAGGTCGCTGCCGACGCTGGCGTATTCGGGCGAGTAGGGCAACGTTCCGCCGGTGATTTGCGAAACAGTTTTGTCGCCGCGCTGCGTGCGAATGTTGACCAAATAGGCGCCCAGTTCGCGCGCATCAAATGTCGCTTCGTAACGTCCCGGGCCGGTTTGCTCGAGCGGCAAATCAATGCCTTTCAAGCTGGGCGGCACCAGGCGCGCTTTGGGGTTGAGGAAATTGACGAAATTGCCGCTCGCATCAACGGCTTCAATCGTCACCTTGCCCTGGCCTTTGTTGATGTCGACGTTCGTCTGCAAATCGTTGCCGCTACTCGTTCTCATGCTCCAGCGCACAGTTTGCGCCCAGAACTTGGAAAAACCCGGCCAGCCCAGCCACGCCGCCGCCCAACGCTGACGCGCGTCACTTGTCCACGCGACGCTTTTTCCCAAACCATATTGCCGCGTCGCCAGCAGCGGATCGCCCTGATGAGTACTCAATACGACACGCGAACCTTCGCGCACGGTGCGCGGACTGGTGCCGACATAACCGAGCAATTTCGGCAAACTGTCAAACCCTTTCAAAATGGACGATGGCGATTCCAAGCGCGGCGTGAACGGTTCTTCGATGATCGCCGAGCGCGAAACCGTGGCGGCTTCTTTCAAGAAAATGTTTGGGATTTGATTGGCGGCGCGCACTTGATAAAAACGCCCGCCGTGTTCGCGCGCGATTTGATACATATTCTGCGCGCCGCTGGGGTCGTGTGGGTTGATGACAACTGTCGAAACCGTGATTTTCGCCTTGTTGAAAGCAGCGACCAGAGACGGGCGCGGCGGGCTGGGATCGCCATCACTCAAGATGATGCAATGCTTGAGATAGGCCGGAGTTTTGACTAATCCATCATAAGCGGTTTGCAGCGCGGCGTCGAAGTCGGGCATATCGCCGGGGTCGATGCTTTTGATTTTGGTCAGCATCAGGTTGCGATTGGGGCCGACTTTCATCATCGGATAAACCCAACTCGCGTCCATGCCGTAGATGATCAAACCGGCGTAATCTTCGTCGCCCATTTGCCGCGTGACCTGCGCGCAGACGGCTTTCGCCCAATCGTTGCCTTGCGGAAACTCCATCGAGTGCATCACCATCGCCACCGCGCCGCCCGGCAAAAACTGCGTGTTGCGAATGTCCATCGTGACCGGCAGACTTTCCTCAACTGGCGTCGAGCGATAGCCGCCCGGCCCAAAAGAATTCTCGCCGCCGATCATCACCAGGCCACAACCCAAGTCGCGCACATAAGATTGCAAGCCCAGCATTTGTTGAGTACTCAATTCCCACGCGGGCACGTCGTTCAAGACAATCGCGTCGTAGGCTTGCATGGCGCGCAAATCGTTAGGCAAACCGCCCGCGCCGCGCATTTCGACATCGACTTTTTCGCGCGTCAAAGCCTGCGACAAGAACGCGGTTTGCGTGGTGTCATCGCCGACCAGCAAAATGCGCGGCTTGCCCTGCACGTTCACGAAACTCAGGCCACGATTGTTTTCCGCAATCGTGTCGTCGCCTTTGGTGGTTTCGATTTGCGCTTCAAAGGTCGCGGCGCCCGCTTTGGTCACGGTCTGCGGAAAGTTGAAAACGTTTTTGCCCTTTTCCAGATGAACCGGTTTGGTGCCCAGAAAAACGCCGTCGCGGAAAAGTTTGATTTGCGCGTTTGTGGGTGCGGTCGAGCGCGCGATGACGCGCACTTCCAAAGGCTCGCCGATTTTCGCTTCGCCGGGCGTGATGACTTTTTCGATCAGCACTTCGTGCGCGGGCGGCGAGGAAAGCGGCACGACATCAATTGTCACGTCGTTGTTGTGCGCGCTTTGCGCTTCGCTGAGCGCGTCGCCCAGGTTTTCATTTCCGTCAGAAAGCAGAATCACGCGCTTGCGCATTCCATCGGGCAAAGACGCGGTCGCCAATCGGATAGCGGCGGAAATGTCGGTGAATTCACCAGGCGGCACAGTCTGGATTTTCCCCAAAGTCGGCGCAGTGCCTGGCGCCAATTGGATGTAGGCATCGCGCCCGAACACCACAACGCCCCAATGATCGGAAAGGCGCCGCGTTTTAATGGCGTCTTCGATGAACTGCGCGGCGCGGGCTTTGTCGTTTGGCCCAATCGAATCGGAATAATCGACCACGAACATCACGGCCAAATCGCGGTTAAAACGCACCAATTGCGCGCCCGCCAAAGCCAAAATTAGTAGCGCGCAGATAACCAGGCGAAAGCCCAGCGCGATGCCACGGCGCGCGTTTGACAAATCGGCCAGCGTGCGTCGCGCCAGCCATGTGAAATAAAAGGCCAGCGGCGGAAACAGCGCGAGCGCCCAGGGATTGGTGAACGAGAGGCCGAAGTTCATAGCGGGAAGAAGTCCACCTTGATTTTATCAGGATGGAACATCGCGCCCGCGTTTTTATGTGAACCGTCGCGCGCTTGAAATGTGGGAAGCAGGGAACACGAATTCCATGCACGGACTGAACGGGTTTTTACAGATCGCAAAGCGCAGAAGATAATCATGCGCTCCTCCATCCATCCCAAATCTATGTTCATCCGTTCAGTCCGTGTACTTTTTAACCCAAGTTGCTACCTAATCATTGCCTGCGACTGAACTCGCGGTTCGGGTGCCCTTTGGGCAGGTGCTTTCCATGTTGCGTCGGCGCAGGCCGCCGCTGCCGCCGCAGGCGGTTGAGCCGCGAGTTCACTCGCAGGCATGGTGGAAACTTGGGTTTTCTATTCTTTCATCTTCCACAAGTCGCTGATTGGTTTCGCCTGGTTCGAGTACTCGAATCGATTGATCAGAAGGAGCGCGAGTTTCTTTACAGAGGTTATTGTTGCTTTACAAACAGCGGATTGGAGTTGGCGTCAGAAGCGATACAAGCCGCAATGTTGCGACCTGAAAAGAAAAATGATCGAAAGATCAAAGGAACTTTCCCATGAAAAGCACACAGAAAAAAGTCGTAACCTTGGGCGCCGTTGTTTTGAGCGCTGTCACCTTGTTTGGTTCAGCCGTTCCTTCTTTCGCCGACGGATGGCACAATAACGGCGGCAACACGCAGGATGTTCGCCAAGATGGCCGTGATGTTCGCAACGACCGTGTCGACGTTCGCAACGACCGCGTTGACGCGCGCGATGACCGCCAAGGTTTGCGACAAGATCGCCGCGTTGTGGTTCAGGATCGCTACGTTTTCAACCAAGCCACCACTTGGCGCGACCGCCGCGAAGATGGCCGCGAACTGCGCGATGCGCGTCAAGATTTCAGTAGCCAACGCCGCGACGTGCGCACCGACAGCCGCGATTTGCGCAACGACCGCCGTGACCTCCGCCAGGATCGCCGCGACGACCGCTAAGTCGCTTCAAGAGTCGTAAAGAAAGGCTGCGAGATTTTTCTCGCAGCCTTTTTCGTGTGCCTGCCAATCGTTCGAGTACTCGATGCTCGTGGAAACCGCCCACACAAAGCGCCGATTTCGGTTATTGCGCTTTTTAGTTTATAATCGTTGCAACTCTCTTCAATTCTCTTTTCTATGACTAACATCATTTCCCATTCGCAGAAACTTGAACCCGCCGTCGATTCGTTTTTGAAAAAGGTCGTTGATAAAAAGCTGGCCAACATCGCTTTCGATGGCAAAACGAACAAGGATGGCAGCGAGCGGCGCGTCATCACTTACTTCCCGTCCGGTCACAAAGAAATTTACGATGACCCCGAAGAACAGGTGCGCGCCGAGTTTTGGGCTGAACTGATTGAGCGTTATCATTACTCGCCACAACGAATCAAGCTGGAAGTCGTTGTGCCGGATCGCACCAATGTCGATAAAGCCGACATCATTGTTTTTACAGACGATGCGTGTAAAGCGCCGTATATCGTTGTCGAGTGCAAGCGCGAAAAGATTACGCCGCCCGAGTTCACGCAGGCCATCGATCAGGCATTTGGCAATGGCAACGCGCAAAAGTTTCGCGCCAACTTCGTCATCGTTGTCGCCGGTGCGACGCGTCGCGCCTTCGATTGCTCTGACCAATATGCCGCACTTGAACGCGATAAAAACATCGTCGCGGATATTCCTATCGCATACGGCAAAGTTCCCGAATACAAATATGTCCACAAAGGCAGTTTAGAAATCCAGGCGGTTTCTAAAGAAACATTGATTGCTGCGATTAAGAAGTGTCATGACACGCTTTGGGGCGGCGGCAAACTTTCTCCGCCAGCCGCGTTTGGCGAATTGTGCAAACTGATTTTTGCCAAAACCTGCGATGAAAAAGACACGCGCAAAAACCAGCCTTACGAGTTTCAGGTGCGAACCCACGAAGAACCGTCGCAACTGAGTGAACGCATTCGCAAGCTATACGATAAACACCGCAAGCGCGAACACGACGCGGGCGTCTTCGATGAAACCATCAAAGTGCCCGACGCGATGTTGTCAGCCGTGGTCTCGCATTTGGAAAGCATTGACCTGGCCAAAACCGATTTGGACACCAAAGGCGTTGCGTTTGAGCGCTTCATGGACGGCTTTTTCAAAGGCAACTTTGGGCAGTACTTCACGCCGCGCGAGATTATTCAGTTCGCCGTTGAAATGTTCCCGCCCGACTCTCATCATCGAGTACTCGATCCGGCGTGCGGCAGCGGCGGCTTTTTGCTTCATGCTCTCGACTACATTCGGCGCGAAGCGGACACCGAGTTTCCCGATTGGGAAAGCGACTCCGATGAAAAAATCAAGCATTACAAATACTGGCACGATTTCGCGCAGTTCAACTTGTTCGGCATCGAAATCAACGACGAGATCGCGCGTGTCGCCAAAATGAACATGATTTTGCACGACGATGGACACACCAACGTCATCGGCGAAGACGCGCTGGAGCAGTTCGAGCGTTTCGATGTCATCAAAGCGGGCGCGTTCAAACCCAACTCGTTCGATTTGATCCTCACCAATCCACCTTTTGGTGCGCAAGTCGCCTTCGATCAAAAGCCGCATCTGCCGTCACTTTTCCCCGAACTCGCGTTTGTCGAGTACTCGAAGGACAAGAAAAAAACGCGCAAAAACCAGAAAACCGAGATTTTGTACCTCGAACGCATTCATCAATTTTTGCGTGAAGGCGGACGCGCCGCGATTGTCTTGCCCGACGGCATCTTGACCAATTCGAGTCTGGCCTATGTGCGCGATTATCTGCTTTCTGCGTTTAGCTTGCGCGCCGTAATTTCCCTGCCACAAATGGCGTTTGCGCATTATGGCGCGGGCGTGAAAAGCAGCCTGGTGTTTGTCGAAAAGCGCACGGCGAAAGAAACGCCGCGCGACGACGAACCGATTTTTATGGCGGCGCCCGAAAACATCGGCTACGACGCGACAGGACGCAAAACCTGGAAGTTGTTGTCACGCGAAGAACACGACGCAAGCTCGTGGACGGAAACCTTGCGCTGCGATTTGTTCGATGCGCAAATCACTTATGAAATAAAAGGCTTCGAGGTTTTCGAGCGAGCGCGGCAAGTGATTCCAAACACCGGTTTGTTGGGCGAATGGCAGCGCTTTCAAAGCGATCCCGAACCTTTTTTCGTCTAAGCCCCGCCGCCGGTGAAGTCGTGCGCTTCGCTGTGCGTCGGGGTGACGTGAAAGAAGGTCGCTTTGATACAGCCTTTCGTTTATCAGAACGATCTGAGAAAGGACAAAGCAAGTATAAAACGACTCCACTCAATAAACTTGTCAACTTTTACAGCGGTGGAACGCCATCGAAGGCGCGCGGTGATTTCTGGGATGGCGATATTCCTTGGGTTAGTCCAAAAGATTTTGGCCGACATACTATTTACGACAGCGAAGATCATATTTCGTCTGCTGGCCTTCTTGACGCGAGCTTGCACATAATTCCAGAGAATAGTTTATTGATGGTCGTCCGTAGCGGCGTTCTTAAACATTCATTGCCTGTTGCTGTGACAGGGAGGAATGTGACAATCAATCAAGACTTGAAAGCCATGATTCCTCTTGGCGAAGTTTTAGCCAGGTATTTAGCTGATTACTTCGTTGTGTTTGGTAAGCAAGTTCTGCCTGCAATCTCAAAGCACAGCACAACTGTCCAGAGTTTGAACACGCCGCAGCTCGAATCGCTTCCAATTCCGCTTCCGCCACTTGAAACACAACAAGTACTCGTAAACGAATTGGAAGCCGCACGTAGTTCGCGGCGCGACAAATTGGCGCAAGCCGACGCGTTACTTTCGGGTTTGGACGGCTGGCTGCTCGATCAATTAGGCTTGCAACCGCCGCAGGAAGATAAACGCGCGTGCTTTGCGGTGCGCTTGGGCGACGTGCGTTCGCGCTTCGACGCCGATTTCCATTCGCCGCGCTTTCAATCGTTGCGCGCTTCAATTGAAGACAGCGGCTTTGAGATTGTCAGCGTCAAAGAAGTCGCGGTTTATATAAAAAGCGGTTTTGCATCGGGACGCGACGATCAGGCGGACGATGCAGAAAGCGGCGTGCCGCATATCCGCCCAATGAACATCACGCCACAGGGCGAATTTTCACTGGCAAATGCCAAGTTCGTTCCGCATAGTGCTGTTAGTGCTGGTGATTGGCTTCAAAAAGGCGAAGTCATTTTTAACAATACGAACTCGACAGCTTGGGTTGGTAAAACAGGAGTTTTTGCGGGTGAAACCGAATGTGCGTGTTCCAATCACATGACACGCATTCAATTCAACCAAAAAGTGGTGCCTGATTTCGTTGCGCCCTTGTTCAACGCCTTGCGCTCGACAGGTTTATTCGGTTTGATGTCAACGAACTTCAATAATCAAGCTGGCATCAATTCAACAACGCTGGAAATGTTCCGTTTTCCATTGCCACAACTTCCTACTCAACAAACCATTGCCGATGAAGTGCGTTCGCGGCGTGAGACTGCGCGGCGTTTGCGCGATGAAGCGAACGCCGAGTGGAGCGCGGCCAAAGCGCGTTTCGAGAGGCAACTGTTGGGCGAAACGAAAGATCGAGTACTCGATGTTGCACAAAATGTCGACCAAGGTGGTGACGCATGAGCTTGCGCGCATTGCTCCGCGACATCTGCACGGGCGTCGAAATTTATTACACGGGACGCACGGAAGAAGAATATCTTAAAGCGGCTTTTGTGTTGTGCGACGACTACACGGAACTCACATCGAAATTGTGGTTGTTGAAAGATAATCCAAAATGGAAAGACACTCACGAAAAAGAAGCAAAAAAGTTGTTGGATGCCCGCAAGAACGTTGTGGCAATGGCCAAAGGTGAAGGAACGGCAACGCCGGAAGAATTCGCTTTGGTAGAACAAGGCGGTCGCATAGACCGCTTCAAGGCTTATGATGAAGTTTTGAATGATGTGCGCGCGGCCATTGAAAAAAAGCGCGCAAAAGAAGTCAGCGCGATAGACAAACTCCAACGTTCAATGAAAGAACGCCGTGAAAGGCGCAATGGCTTTTTTCATTCGGCCAAGCTGCTTTCGTTGACCGTTGGCAAAACCGAGTGCGTTGAGGCATTTTGCGATTTACTACAATATGGCCGCCTGCTTTTTGGCACTGCTTGGGACGAAGAACTCGCTGGAGCGCGCAATCTTCGCACCATGGAGATTCTGCTACGATTGGAAAAGAAGGCCGCTTCAACTCCAGTTTTGCGTGAACGCATAACCAAAGTTCTCAGCGAATGGCCTGCGAACACAAAAGGCCGCCTTCCAAGCAAAGGCGTCTTAGTTGCGCGCCATCCAGATGACTTGCACTTGCGTTTGTGCTTAATTCATGGCGATAGCGAACTACGCAACAAACTACAAGCCTTGCTGAATACCGTCGAAAACCCTTAATCCGCCTTCAACAGCGTGAGCAGGCCGCAAAAGCAAGCCAGAGCAAGGTGGCTGATCCGTGATACAAACGCAGACTCATTGGTTTTTCGGTTTCCAATTTTTGGCCGCGTCGCGCACCAATTGCATCGCGCGTTCGGCGTCTTCAATGCCTGTCAGTTCGATGCGGTTGCCTTCAAAAACCTGATAATCGTGAAGAAAACCTTCGATTTCGCGCGGAATACGCGACGGCAAATCGTTCAGCGAATGTACTTCGTCCCAGCGCGAACCGGCGCCTGGAAGCGAAATCGGGCATGCCAGAACGCGGTCGTTTTGCACGCCGTTTTTCTTCAAACCGATCACTCCGAGTACTCGAACGCGCACCAGGCAGCCAGGAAAACACGGTTCGTCAATCAATAGCGCGACATCAATGGCGTCGCCGTCGTCGGCCAGAGTTTGCGGCACGAAACCGAAATCGCACGGCCATTTCAGATCGGAACGCAAAGTGCGGCGCAGTTCGATGACGCCAAATTCTTCTTTATAGGCGAACTTGTTGCCCGTTCCGCGCGGCGTCTCGACAATCATGTGAACGGCGTTTGGTTCGGCGGAATCTTTGGTGTAAAACGGTGGAATGTGATCGAAGGAAAGTGGGTTCATAACGCGCGTAGTTTGGCGCGAAATGGCGTGACTTCACAAGCCCGTTTTGCCCTCTTTGACATTGAAGTTATTGAATCGAGTACTCGAATTTTTGGTCACGGCTTCGTTGAGTAAGACGATTGAAAGAACCCAAAGCGCCAGCGACAAATGAAGCGTCAGAGTTTTATTCATCCATTATGTCCACCCATCGCAACGCTCGGGTTCTTCTCGGATAGGTTCAATCTCTCTCGCCACCTGGGCCACGACCAAATGCTTTTAGGCCACATTCTTTTAGGCCGCCGCGTAGTTCATGGGGTTTTCGATAGGAGTATTTTTCGCTAAAACGACGCAGTTGCGGCCTGCGCGCTTGGCGTCATACAAGGCGATGTCGGCGCGTTTGATAGTTTCATCCAAACTTGTGCCGCTTATGTGCTCGGCCACGCCGATGCTGACTGAAAGCGGCAAGTTATCCGGTAAATCGCTGGAAACGAGTGTGGCCACTGCGCCACAAATGCGATTAGCGCTCGCCAAAGCTTCCTCGCCGTCGGTATCGGAGAGCAGAAGCAGAAACTCTTCGCCGCCCCAGCGCGCGCAATCGTCTTCGCGCCGCAGCAAGGCCGAAAGGGTTCGAGCGACGCAAATTAAAGCGCGATCACCGGCTTCGTGGCCGTGATTGTCGTTGACGTTCTTGAAATGGTCGATGTCGATCATGGCGACGGATAACGGGAGATTGTGACGTAAGGCCAGTCCAATTTCACACTGCAAGCGTTCCAATATCGCGCGGCGATTGAGCAATCCTGTCAGCGAATCCTGCGCGGAAATCACTTTCAATTCTTCATTCAAGTCGCGCATCATTCCCTGATAATGATCGGAAATGCTCATCATGCGCTGCAACTGGCGCATCTGCTTGTCGTAACGTTGGCTCAGTGTTTGGTTTTTGTCGCGGACCGCTGCCTGATAACCATCGGAAATCGAAGTCAAACGCTCCAACTGCGTCACATGATTCTGGTAGCGCTTCACCAAAGCCGAAAGCGCCGAATGCAACTCGTGGCCTTGATGTTGAGGATCGGCCAAAAGTTCGGCGATGTGCTGATCAAGAAAGTCGTCATTCATAAGGCTTGTCCTGGTTTGAACGTCCTGGTTTGAACACCGTTTTCTCACCTTTTCATTCATCTAAAAAGGCGATTTCAAAAGGAAAGGTGCAATCTTCCTTGAATTCTTCGGCCAATTCCGCGATGCGCTCGTTGTCGCGGTCGTATAACCAGCGCACGCTCACGGCGCGGCCTTTATCGTGCGCGTCTTCGAGCATCTCGAAAATATCCATCATCACTTTGACGCTGCTCGTGTTCAAGTAAACCAAATTCAAATGGAGGCACAGCGGATCGTCCGAGACTTTCAAGTAAGCGGTCATCCATTGAATGATGGGCTTGAAAAATTCGAAAGAGTTTTCGGGATACGAATCGCCGCGCATCTCCAAAGTGCCCGCACGCGCATCAGTCGCCACAAAAGGTGTGGCTTGTGTTGCTTCCCAATGAATTTCTTCTAAAAAACTGTTCATCAAATGCAGCATTCCTTTTGCGTGTTCGCCAATTGCGTGTTCGCCAATTGCGTGTTCGCCAATCGAGTACTCGATGTTCTTCGCACCGCTAAATTACCACGCTCAAACTGAAAAAACAGCGCCCATCTTCATCTTCGCGCAGGGCGCACGAAACCGGCGCTGACGCCTTGCGCGCGATGTCGATCAAACCCAGTCCGGCACTTTGTGCTTCGCCGCGCGGCTGCCGCAATTGTTCTTTGTAGAGCGCTTTCAACTGCGCTTTGTCCAGCACGGCCAATTCTTGCACGCGCTCTTGCAACTTTTGCCCGTCAACGGTTTCAACAATATTGCCCGCCGACACCACATAATGCCCGCTGCCATCGCGGCCAATGACGACCGTGGCCGAAGCGTCGCTTTCCGTATACTCGCGCTTTCCAGAATATTGACGGATATTTTGCGTCAGTTCGATGTAAACCGCAAAGACATCCATCGTCGCCGAAGTCGAAGCCGCTTCGCTTTGCATATAACGTTTCAAAGCGTTGCCGATTTCTTCGATCAGGCCTTGCGAAAACGGGCCGTTGAAACACAACAAAATCTGGTTCTGATTATACGTTTTGCGCAACTCGTACAAGTCCGCATGATTCATTGTTTATTCCTCGTCTTTGCTTGGAATCGGGCAAAAACCCAGCACCGTGATGTCGTCGCGTTGCGGGTTTTTGCCCTGATAAGTCGCCAGAGTTTTTTCGACTTCAGCTTTTTGTTCGCCCGACGATAACGGCGCGAGGTGCGTTAGCAGTTGCGTCCAACGCGCATTGCCGAACCCCAAACCTTTGTCGCCGCCCGCTTGATCGAGCAAACCATCCGTCGTCAAGTAAAACGTATCGCCGTCGTCAACGGCCACTTTCGTTTGCGAAAATACCGGCGGACGCTTGGCCAACAAAACACTGCGATTTCCTTTGATTTCATCAACGTTTTGGCCATTGCTGCGAAAAAGCGAAATTTTGGCGCCGGCAAAAGTCAGCGTCCGTTCTTTGTTTGACACAAAAGCGAATCCGGCGTCCATATTGGTGGCGACATTCGACGCGGCATTCGAGTACTCGATGTGCGATTGAAGCAATCCGCGCATTTGTTGATCCATGTGCGTCAACAGTTGCGCCGGATTTTCGACGCCGCATTTTGCAATCGCTGCATCCAGAGCGCTGTGCGCGATCATCGTCATAAAGGCGCCTGGAACACCATGTCCGGCGCAGTCGACAACGCCCAGCAAATAGCCATTTTCGGTGGGGCGGAACGCATAAAAATCGCCGCCCACGACATCGCGCGGACGCCAGCAGACGAACGCTTTTTCACCCAATTGTTGATTGAAAAGCGCGTCCGGCAAAATCGCGTTTTGAATCAGGCTGGCGTATTGAATGCTGTCCTCGATTTTCTTGTGCGTTTGCGTCAGTTCGTGCGTTCGTTCGAGTACTCGATGTTCGAGTTCTTGCGTGTGCGTGCGCACCTGCGTCGCCATTTGGTCGAAGGCGCGCGTCAGTTCGCCCAGTTCGTCGTCACTGGCGCGCGGCAGCGAAATGTCGTAATTGCCCGCCGCAACCGTGCGCACCGAGCGCGTCAGCTTGATCACGGGCGCCAGCAAAAGCCGATTGACCGCAAGCGTAATCGCGCCCACGAGCAAGCTTAATAGCGCCAGGCTGCTCAGCAAAAGCGGCAGCCACAAGCTTCGATCCATCACGCGCGCCGCTTTCAAATCGACAGCGGTTAGCACATACCAATCGAGTTCGGGGATGTAGGAAACGGCGAGCAGTTGATTTTGCCCGTTCAAATCGGCGCGCACCAATTGAATGCCTTCGGGATTTTCGAAAGCGTTCTGCAACGCCGCATTGAGGTGCGCCACGTCGTCAGGTTTGGAAAGCAGGCGAAAAATGCGGCTGTGTTGCGCGCCTTTGTCGTTGATCGAGGAAAAGTCGATCAAGCGGCGATCGGGATGCGCTTGAATATCGCCGCGACGGTCGAGAACAATCGGCGTCACGCCCGTTTCGCTGCTGGCGATGAAACGCTTGAGAAAGCTGGTTAAATCCAGCCCGGTTCCAGCCAGTCCGATGTTGCGCGAACCGTTTTTGACCAGCACGTTGAACCAGACTTTGGTGACATGAAGTTTCACGTCCGGGTCAACGTTGATGTTGAAGGCGCGCGTGTCCTTCAACGTGTTGAAAAACCAGGCGTCGTGCGTCGTGTTTGCTTTGAGCGCATAGCGCGGCTGATCGCTCGACGCGGTGTGACTATCATTGAAATAATAATCGCGCGTCGCGCCCGAAATCACGAAGTAAGAATGATCGTCAAAGGCTTTTTGATAATGCGCGGCTTCGGCAAAGAACAAGGATTTCTTATCAGGATTTCTTTCATCGAGCAGCCAGCGGCGCGTGGTTTCCGAATTGGCCAGCTGTTGCGCGAGCGCCAGTTCGCGCAAAACCGGCGTCAAAATACGTTGTTTGTTCAAGCGCGTGACATTGCGCGCATAAGCCGCGCCGAGGTTTTCCTCGATGCTGTTGAGCGCGCGCCAACCCGCGACAAGCGCCAAACCCAGCACCAACGCCATACACGTCACCAACGCCAGCGCCGATTTCGCTCGTAAACCCATTCTCATAACAAACTCTCACTTGCACGGAATTTTCCACTGGAGAAAACGCTCGAAAAATGGACTTTCGAGTACTCGATAACGTATGTTGAGAAAATAGAATCAAATCCACGAAAATTTGTGCAAAGGAACACGATGAGTATCAGTTTCGAGAAAGCGCGTCAACTGGCAGAAAAAGCATTTGACAAATCGTTTGGCGAGAATGAACTTGTCATTACAAGCATTGAGGCGTTTTCTTATGGCTGGGTCTTTTTCGCAAGCTTGCGCGAGGCTATAGATGAAGGTCATCCCAAATCTGGTTTTGACGGCCTCGGCCCATTTCTCGTGACCAACGGTGAAGTCGTATTTTTACCTTCAGTTTGCCCACCAGTCGTCTGGCTGCGTCGCTGGGAGATAGAACACAATCAAAAGTCGGATTTGGCTTCGCGGCCTGAAGCGCGGCGCTTCGCCGCCCAACAACTTCATCTTCTGCTCGCCAATGCTTTCTTCCGATTTCAAGCCGATGAGATTTGCATCGACATTGTGCAGAACGTGGAATCTATCGAATCAGATTTCCGTTCTTCTTATCGAAAAAGTGGCGGAGAATGGGTTTATGTGGAAGAGCAATACCTTTTCACCGCCTTGATGTTTGAACAGTTGAAGGAAATGGCAGAAGTCAAAGATTGCCCCGTTATTGCAATTGACCACACTCAAACTGGACAATTCGACATTAAATTTTCGGGTTCTTCGGAGGCTTTCAAAAACTGCAAGGCAATTTTTACTCTACAAGCCCAGTTTGAACCTATCGAAAATGGAACACGCGCCACGCTTTTTGGTAAGTTGAAGTCTGTAGAAAAGCACGCTTTTTAATACGAAACGTCCGTCATCGAGTACTCGATGGTGCGTGAGACATTTACGCGCCACAATGATGACGACAAAGTTGACTCGAGGAAAGACTATGAGTAGCGATAGTATTGATCCCGCCATTGATGTTTTAATTCCTCGGCTCAAAGCAGCTTCATCCTTGCTACAATTCTCTTTATCACAAAGGTTTAGAAATGGCTCAATGGCATCTTGACGAATTGAAAAACCATATCGAGCGGCGCGGCTGGCGTATTCTTGCTCAACAAGATGGAGATGAATATCGTATTTCCGCGACCTGGGTCATTCAACGCAGCACGCAGTTTGAACCTCTATTCGTTGATTTCAACGGTTTGGACGATCTGAAAACACTCCCTATCGAGCAAAGTTACGGGTGCGAAGTGCGCGAACACTCATCTGTGAGTTTGTATTTCAGTAAGAAAGGTCACAAAACCTCTTCACACCACGCAAACTGGCGTCAAGAGGTGTCTGACTTCGTGGCTCAACTCGATGCGTTAGAAGAAAATAGAACATCAGATCATTCTTGAACAGCGACGGAAACATAACGCCATAAACGAAAAGCGTCCACTATCGAGTACTCGATTAGCGGACGCTTTTCGTTTGGAACACGAACTTTTCCATTACTGCGGGCGCTTTTGCGAGAGCAGCCATTGGTAGAGTTCGGGATCGGCGTAGGCTTTTTCCCACGTTTCGGCGTGCCCGGCCTGTGGGTAGCGCGTGAACTTGAACGGCACGCCCGCTTCTTTCATCGCCGCCACCATGTCATCGGCTCTTTGCGGATCGAAGGTATCGTCTTTTCCGCCGACGAAATACCATGTCGGCAAGTTTTTCAAGCGTGCTGCGCCGCCAGGATCACCGCCAGCTGCAATCGGCACAATGGCGGCAAATCGTTCGGGAAACTCTAACGCGAGGAACCACGTTCCGTTGCCGCCCATGCTCAAGCCCGTAACGTAAACACGGTCGGCGTCAACGCGATATTTCGCCTGAACTTCATCCAGAACTTCGATCAATTGCGTGGCCAGCAAATAATCGTGCGGCGCTTGTGGTGAAACGAGGATAAAGGGAAATTTTTGACCTCGCGCAATCAGCTTTGGAAGCCCGTGACGGCGCAAAACGTTGAGGTCATCGCCGCGTTCGCCCGAGCCGTGCAAGAACAAAACGAGCGGCCACTTTTTCGTTTTGTCTTTGGCGTAATCTGGCGGAAGATCAACTAAATAACGCGTCGGCCTGGTTTCGCCCAACTTCTTTTTCAACCCATACCACCACGTTTCGTCGCGGTGCCACGGGTTGTTCCACGAACCGCTTCCGTTGCCGTCACCGGCTTCGTGCAGTCCGGCTAAAAGCGCGCCGGATGAACTGTCGCGTGCCAGGCCATCGACAAACTGCTGCTTCAGATATTTGCTCCACAAAGCCTGACGCTGGCGCAACACTTCGGCACTGACGCCGATTTCCGGTGGCAACTCGCCGGTGAAATCCGACTTGTCTTTGTTCCAATCGAGTACTCGATCCTGGCGATAAAGCGTGATATAACGCTTGAAACTTGGCCCGTTTTGTGGCTGCACCAAGACGACAGCGCCATAACGCCCTAACGTCGTCGCGCGCGTCACGAGGTTATAAGACGCATCGTAGAACTGCGTTTGGATGCTGTAAGCGCCAAGCGCGTCTTCCATCAGCGAAGGCTGCTCGAAATCGGCCTGAGGAAATTCTTCGCCCGCGAAAACAAATGACGTGAAGAGAATCGGCGCCGATTCCGTGAGAGCACGACGCTCGGTTTCAATGTCGGGCAAAAGAAGCGAGACAGCGCGCTTGCCACCGATCCAAACCGATGAATCACGCGAGTTTTGATTTCGCGGCGGCATCGGCAACGTGACAAGAGCGATGCTCCGTTCGCCTTGTTTGTAGAACACCGCGCTTCCCAAAACACGCCCATCTTGGCGCACTTCCACAACTTGGCCTTCAAGTTGTGGCGCCGCCGTCACCGAAACACGCACGCGCCGGAAACGCTCGTTGGTTGCGGTTGCCGTCACACTTTGAAAGACGTTATTATCTGGATTAGAAACTGGAAGTTGTGCTCCGGCGGTTCCTGTTTGCTGACTTTGTGCATCCACGTTCCGTGTCCCAATCGTGCCAGCGAAAATGGACGCGCTCGCCCATAAAACCAACTGCGGTACGTATTTCATTGCTTACTCCCAAAGCCCAACGTATTATTGCCAAAAGCGTCCGCTATCAAGTTACTCGATAGCGGACGCTTTGTGTTTTGCAACCTTGATTTACGCGTTCGATGGAACGGGAGTTTTCTCGTCGGTGCCGTCCATTGACTTGCCGCTTTGTTTCGCTTCGATTTTCTGAGGAGCCGGAACGGTATCGGGATGCGGCACGACTTTCCAGAATTGTCCCAGCGAGTTTTGCCAATCGTTGAGCAACTCTGTGGCGCGCGGGCTGCCAGTCTCCGTCAGGTGGCGTTCGATTAAGTTGCGCAATTTGTAAGCGTCTCCCTCTTCTACGCGCTCGATGCCAACCATATCGGGATTGAAGCGACGCGCAAACGCATTGTTTTCGTCATAAACGTAAGCGATTCCACCGCTCATGCCCGCGCCGAAGTTGCGTCCCGTTTCGCCCAAGACGACGACCGTGCCGCCCGTCATATATTCGCAGCCGTGATCGCCAACGCCTTCGACAACTGCCGTGCCGCCGCTGTTGCGCACGCCGAAACGCTCGCCCGCGCGACCCGCCGCGAACAAATGACCGCCCGTCGCGCCATACATCACCGTGTTGCCGATCAGCGAGTTTTCGTGCCACACATACGTTTCATGCGCGTGCGGCTTGACCGTGATCGTGCCGCCGTGCATCACTTTGCCGACGTAATCGTTGGCTTCGCCGGTCAGATTCAAGCGCAAGCCATTGATGCAAAACGCGCCGAAACTTTGTCCAGCGGAACCGGTAAAGTTCAAGGTCAACTGATCGTCGGGCAAGCCTTTGTCGCCGTGCGCATACGCGATTTCGCCCGCCACGCGCCCGCCAACGGTGCGGTCAGTGTTCTTAATCGGATAATGCAAGCTGAGCGTGCGACCATCGGAAATGGCGTCGCGGCCTTCCTGCAAAATTGTTTCGTCGATATGGCGCCAATCGGCGGGACGGTCGTTGCGCCCCATGATGCTGCGGCCTGGACGAATCGGCTCCGGTCGCAAATCGGTGCCCATCGCGCCATCGTTTCGAGTACTCGATTCGCCCGCCAGAACCTGCTTCGCGCTGTAGAACAACGGCGTCAGGTCAATGTTGTGCGTCTTGGGATACGTGCCTTCGGGCTTCATGCGCAACAAATCGGTGCGACCGATGATGTCGTCCAATTTGCGCGCGCCCATTGATGCCAAAATCTCGCGCACTTCGCGGGCGACAAAAGTGAAGAAGTTGACAACGTGCTCTGGCGTGCCGGGAAACTTGGCGCGCAAATCTTCGCGCTGGCTGGCGACGCCGACCGGACACGTATTGAGATGACACTGGCGCGCCATCACGCAACCCGCCGCGACAATCGCCGCCGTTCCGAAACCGTATTCTTCCGCGCCCAGCAACGCCGCGATAATCACGTCGCGTCCGGTTTTGAAACCGCCGTCGGCATGAAGACGAACGCGACCGCGCAGATTGTTTTCCATCAAAACCTGCTGCGCTTCGGCCAAACCCAGCTCCCACGAAATGCCCGTATTTTTGATCGAAGTGATCGGGCTGGCGCCGGTTCCGCCGTCGTGACCAGAAATCACAATCGTGTCGGCATACGCTTTGGCGACGCCCGCCGCGACCGTTCCAACGCCCGCTTGTGCCACCAACTTGACACTGACACGCGCGTGCGGATTGACTTGCTTGAGGTCGTAAATCAGTTGCGCCAGGTCTTCAATCGAGTAAATATCGTGATGCGGCGGCGGAGAAATCAAGGTCACGCCAGGAACCGTGTGGCGAATGAAAGCGATTTCCGCGTTGACTTTGCCGCCGGGAAGCTGTCCGCCTTCGCCAGGTTTTGCGCCCTGCGCCATCTTGATTTGCAACTCTTTAGCGGAAACCAGATATTCTGGCGTCACGCCGAAACGACCGCTGGCGACCTGCTTAATTTGACTGTTGCGCCAATCGCCATTTTCGTCGCGGTGATAGCGGGACGGATGTTCGCCGCCTTCGCCGCTGTTGCTTTTGCCACCAATGCGGTTCATCGCAATCGCCAGACATTCGTGAGCTTCCGACGACAGCGCGCCGTGACTCATCGCGCCGGTGCAAAAACGCCGGAACAAACTCTCGACTGGCTCCACATCGTCCAGAGGAATTGGCGCGTCGGAAATCGAGTACTCAAGAAGGTCGCGGATCGCAATCGGCATCTCGCGCGCATTGACCGCATTCTTATAAATCTGATATTGCGTGTCGTAATCGCCCTTGCGCACGGCTTCGTGGAACGGCTTGAACCACGCCGGATTGAAGGCGTGCTGCTCGCCGCCCTTGCGAAAACGCAGGTAGTAAAAATCTTCCAACTCGAACTTCTTCGGCGCCTCAAGCGGAAACGCCGTCTGGTGAAGTCGCAACGTGTCGCGCGCGATTTCTTCGTAACCCGCGCCACGAATGCGCGAAGGCGTGTGCGTGAAACATTCTTCAACGATCTGCGGAGCAAGGCCGAGCGCCTCGAAAATCTGCGCGCCTTGATAAGACGCCAATGTCGAAATGCCCATCTTCGACATGATTTTCAGCAGGCCGCTTTCAATCGACTTGCGATAAGAAACCAGCGCTTTTTCGACGCCTTTGTCCCAACCTTCAATCAGATTGTTCTCGATCAAATGTTCGATGGTTGCATACGCCAGATACGGATTGACGGCGCTGGCGCCAAAGCCGAGCAAGCACGCGGTCTGATGATCGTCGCGCACTTCGCCGCTTTCGGCCACAATCGAGACGCGCGTGCGCACGCCGCAACGAATCAGGTGATGATGCGTCGCGCCGACCGCCATCAAAGTCGGAATCAGGGCGCGATCTTTTCCAGCTGCGCGGTCGCTCAAAATCAAAATTGAGAAACCATCGCGCACCGCTTGCACCGCTTCATCGTGGACGCGGTCGCAGGCGCTTTTCAAACCGGCTTCGCCTTCACTAACGGGAAACGTCGCGTCCAGCGTTTTGGCCTTGAAGCATTCGCCCGCCGCGCCCGAACGCAGCCATTCGAGTTGCGCGTTCGTCAAAACCGGCGACTTGAACTGGATGCGCCGACACGCTTCGGGGTTTTCGTCCCACAAGTTCTTGGACGCGCCCAAAAGCGTCGTCAGACTCATCACCATTTTCTCGCGCAACGGGTCAATCGGCGGATTTGTCACCTGAGCGAAACGCTGGCGAAAATACGTGTAAAGCAAGCGCGGCTTTTCGGAGAGAACGGCCAACGGCGTGTCGTCGCCCATCGAACCAATCGGTTCCTTGGCGGTTTTTACCATCGGCTTGACGATGCTTTCGACATCTTCGTGCGTGTAGCC
The DNA here is from genome assembly GCA_965277285.1 of Abditibacteriaceae bacterium. Classification (GTDB taxonomy): domain Bacteria; phylum Armatimonadota; class Abditibacteriia; order Abditibacteriales; family Abditibacteriaceae; genus DASVUS01. Next base: position 3,149,376 of record OZ255721.1, read on the forward strand.
GAAAATCTTTTGCTGAATCAGCAATTGATCGGCGACAGCAGCCAATTGGTCGCTATTCGAGTACTCGATTGCTCCATCTGCCGCATGACCGTTCCCGTTCGCGTGACCGTTGGCGCCTCCGTTCTGACCACTGACTACTGGCTCCTGACCACTGACTACTGGCTCCTGACCACTGACTTCATCGGCTTTCACCAGGAACTCGTTCACCCAATGACTGTAAGGCGCCTGCTTGGAATAACGCTCTTTGATTTCCTGATTCTTCATCAGTTCGCCGGTTTGCGTGTCCAGCGCGATGATTTGTCCCGGCCCCAAACGACCTTTTTCAAGAACGCGCGCGCCTTGCAAATCGACCACGCCGACTTCGGATGCAACGATCAGCATTCCGTCATCGCTCAATTGATAGCGCGCCGGACGCAAGCCGTTTCTGTCTAAACTGGCGCCGATGATGCGGCCATCAGTAAACGATAGCGCGGCGGGGCCGTCCCACGGTTCCTGCAAACACGCGTGATATTGATAAAACGCGCGCAAGTCGTCGTCCATTTCCGGCACGGCTTCATACGCTTCGGGCGTCATCATCAGAACGGTGTGCAGCAAATCGCGCCCGCCCATAACCAGGCTTTCCAGCGCGTTGTCCAATCCCGCCGAGTCGCTGCCGCCGCGCTGAATGATCGGGCGCAGTTCGGCCAGAGCTTCTTTCGAGTTCCAAATGGACGAGTTTTCGGCCAGTTCCTTGGCGCGAATCCAGTTGACATTGCCTTGCAGCGTATTAATTTCGCCGTTGTGCGCCACAAAGCGAAACGGCTGCGCCAAAAACCAGGTCGGAAAGGTGTTCGTCGAGTAGCGCTGATGATATAAAGCAATCGCCGATTCAAAGTTCTCGTCCTGCAAATCGCCGTAAAACTTGTTCAATTGCGGCGCGACGACCAATCCCTTATAAATGATGGTGCGATGCGAAAAGCTGGGAATGTAAAAGCCTTCGATGCCTTCGGCGGCGACGCGGTTTTCCATCCTTTTGCGCATCTGATAACAAACGCGACCGAATTCTTCGTCCGTCATGCCGTTCAGGCGCGCCAGCAACAATTGACGGATTTCAGGCGCGGTTTCGCGCGCGCTGTCGCCCAAAGCTGTCGCATCGACCGGCACACGGCGCCAATCGAGAAACACCAGATCACTTTCTTCCACAACCTTATTGCAGATGTCATAAGCGCGATGGCGAGCTTCGGCATCGCGCGGGAAAAACATCATCGCCACCGCGAGGTCTTCGTCCTTGCGCAACAATTTCCCCTGACCTCGACCCAATCCGGCGCGCAGCAGTTTGTAGGGAATCTGCGTCAGCACGCCCGCGCCATCGCCTGTTTTTGCGTCGGCAGCGACGGCTCCGCGATGCGTCAGGCAACAAACCGCTTCAATGGCTTTTTCCACGGTGCGGTGCGTGCGGCGACCTTGCACATCAGCGACGAAACCGATGCCGCAGGAATCTTGTTCCATGCGCGGATCATAAAGACCGTGCGCGGGCGGCAAACCGAAAGACAGACCGAGATGGGAAGAATGTGAAGTCAAGATAGTCTCCTGATTTTCAACGTCACAGGGAACGCGAAAAGAGTTCGAGTACTCGAAAGTTTATAAGATTGATTGCGACGAGCAGAGCAGGAAATAAACGGCGAAAGCTGAAAGGCGGCGAAGAAGAAAGCGTCAGGCCGCAATGTGTTTGACGGATACGCGTTTGATGCAGACGCGCGTGGTGCCCGCATCTTGGACGCGCCAAGCCCCGGCGCGGGCGCTATTGGCGCAGCGGGAAAAGTATTTTCGCGTTGAATAAATGATGGTCATGCCGAAATGATTACAAAATCACGTTTCAAGTTCGTTACGAAAAAGAGAAATTTCTCATTTCGTCGCTTCTTGAAAACGGCGCCTGCGAGTCGCGCCAATATTGTACAACAACGACCTTTTACCCGCAAATCGGCGCCATCTTCTGCGCCCTTTCGAGTACTCGAAATCACTTCAGCAATCGCCCGGCTTGCGGCACATAACCATCACTTTCAAGGCGCCAATCGCCATCACAACCAGCGCGCTGAGAAAGAACAACGAATTTTTGCTTTTCATAAAGTTTTCCTGTTGAACGAGTTTGTACTTCTTTTCACAACAGGAAGAATCGAATGGAAAGACGTTGCATAAATTACGCAGTTTGCCAGCGGATTATTAAGTCGGGATGTTCAGCAGCGGCTTGAGCTTGGGCGTCTTCAAGAGTTTCGTGCCATGTATCTGTGACGCAATTCCAATCTTGGTCGCAGCCAAACAAAAGAAAACCTTCCGTGTCGACATAGTGAACGATTGCCAATCCACAAATCAGCTTTTCCATGTGGACTTCTCGGTGAGATTCGTTCAAAATGACATGACAAAAAACGTTTGCTCGCTCAATGATTTTGGGTGGCACATTCATCAACTTTCCTCGTTTTAGTTTTCTATTTTATTGGCAAAGGCGGTTTCATTGTCACTTCGCCGCCGCGCGGCTTATAATCAAGCGACTGTTTTCGTCCTCTTCTTTCTTCCATGAATGCCGCGCCGCCTGCTTCCACTTCGCCCGTGCCAATCGAGTACTCGAATGTTCCCGCAGAGCGCGTTCAAACGGCGCGTTCGTCCGGTGCGGGTTCGCAAGGCGTGCGGTTGCGCGCTTATCTGGTCGCGTTACCGTTGCTGGTCGGCATTTGCTTTTTGTCGGTTTACGCTGATATGGTGGCGCAAAGCGTGCAATTCGGCGTGTTGCAGTTCGCGCCGCCCGCGATTGTGGCGCTTTTTGGCGTCGCGCTGATCAATCGTTTTTTGAAGAAATTGACGCAGCGCGAATTGCTGCGCCCTTCGGAAATGCTGACGATTTACGCGATGACTTTGGTCGGCGTGATGGTTTCGACGCGCGGCGTGATTGAAAAACTGATTCCGCCGCTGGCGTATTTGCCGTATTTTGCCACGCGCGAAAACAATCTCAATAGTTTGGTGACGCAACACATTCCGCGCTGGGCGGTGCCGTATCAACCGACGGCTTTGGCGCAACCGGCGCCGGATGTGATTCGCGGTTATTACGAAGGAATTAAAGCCGGAACGCCGATTCCGTTCAGCGCGTGGATTCCGCCGTTGCTGGCGTGGTTCGGCCTGATTTGTTGCGTGCTCATCGTTTTCGCGTGCTTGAGTACGCTTTTGCGGCGCCAATGGATGGACAACGAGCAGTTGCGTTTTCCCCTCACGACGTTGCCGCTGGCGATGATGCGCGACGAATGCGAAGGCCAGCCGTTTTTCTCCAATCGCGTGATGTGGCTGGGTTTTGCGCTCGCGGTTTTCGTCTTCACCATCAACGGTTTGAACGCGAACTTCCCGCAGTGGCCGCGCTTCGTCATCGACTTCGATTTTTCGGGCATCTTCACCGAAAAGCCGTGGAACGCGATGTATTCGATTGTCGCGTATGTGTCGCTGGCGGCGATTGGCTTCGCGTTTTTCCTGCCGACCGATTTATTGTTTTCGCTGTGGTTCTTCTTTTTGTTGACGCGCTTGCAAGACGCCGCCGCGGTGATGCTGGGCGGCACGCCGACGCCGATGGTTTCGCATTCGTGCCGCGTCTGGACAGGTTATCAAGCCGCTGGCGCGTATCTGGTTTTGATCGCGGCGCAAACGCGCATCGCCTGGCCGTATTACAAGCAGGTTTGCAAGACGGCGTTTCCGCGTTCGAGTACTCGATTGCGCGTTCAACCGTTGGATGACAGCGGCGAATTGATGAGTTATCGCGCCGCGATTATCGGACTGGGCGGCGGTTTCGCGGGCATCGTTTTGTGGCTTTCAATCGCGGGAATGAACCCGTTGGTCGCTGCGACACAGATGGGAATTTATCTGTTCTTCATCGCGGTCATAATGAGTCGCGGCGTTTGCGAAGCCGGACTTTTGATGACCGAAACCAGTTTTCGTCCGACCGATTTGATGCGTTTGGTGTTTCCGGTTCACGCTTTTGGCGCCACGAATTTGTCGATGATGGGAATGCTGGATGTGGTATTTATCCGCGATTTGCGCGGCGTGATGTTGTCGCCGATGCTGGACAACCAGAAAATGGCGGGCGAACTGCGTGTTCGTCAGCGCGCCTTGTTGATGCCGCTTATCATTGCTATCGTCGTGGCGTTTGTCGTCGCCAGTTACTTTTTTCTCAAGTTCAATTACGAATTGGGCGGCCTGAGCCTTTACAAGTACTCGAATCAGAATAACGCGCGCAATATGTTCAGCATGACTTCTGCATCAATTACCGGCGATTTGCCGGCGCCCGATTCGACGGCTTATGGCGGCTTCGTTTTGGGAACGCTTGCGACGTTGTTGATGGTCGTGATGCGCGCGCGTTACGTGTGGTTTCCGTTCAACCCGCTGGCGTATGCGATTGCGCCAACCTACGCGATGTTGGTGTTGTGGTTTCCGTGTTTCCTGGCGTGGATCATCAAAAGTTTGACGATGCGCTTTGGCGGCATTGACGTATTCCGCAAAATCGCGCCGTTCATGCTGGGCATGATTTTGGGCGAATTCACCTGCGCGGTCGTGTGGGCGATCATCGCCATGACTAGCCCGACGATTTTCGGTTTCAAGTTTGGCAGCGCGCCCGCGTTTCCCTGGCAGTAAATCGAGTACTCGATAAACACGAACACTGCTTGCAACTCATCTCAATTCAGATCGAGATAACATCTTTATTATGATAAAGATGGGCAATGATTTGCCTGGCTTCGCTTGGATACAATCATATCTTTGAAATGCATCGAAACCGTTATTCTGCTGCGTTAGCGATGTGTAATAACATGGTTGTGTTGGTGCGCGGTTTTCCTGTAATTTGAGCCGAATTACGCCATAAAAATACTTGAGGTGTGTCCATGCTAAAGCAAGTTATCGAGCAACCGTTTGGAATAAACGTTTTTGGGTCAGCGCTGTTGCGTGTCGAGCCTGATATTGTATCGCTTGAGTTCAAAATCGAGAACATGGCTGAGCATCCGAAAGCCGCGTTTGCGGCGGTTCGCACAGCAGCGGCTCAGGTGCGCCAGTATTTAGGCAACGCAGGAGTTGCCGAGTTTGGCTCGTCTCAGATCGATTTGTCATCTACATTCCATCGTGACAAAGGCGAGAAGCATTTCTTAGGGTATAAGGCAAATGTCTACTTTCAGGCGATCCTACACGATTTGGAACGAACTGAAGAAGTTTTGTTAGGCGCGTTGGAAGCGGGCGCCACCGAAATCAGTCGCACCAACTTTCAAACCAGTCGCTTGAAGGAACTCCGCGCAAAGGCACGAAGAGAGGCAGTCGCGGCGGCGCGCGAGAAAGCGCAACTTTATGCACAAGAAACAGGCGTCAAACTTGGACGCGTGTTACATATTGAAGACATCAATCCTGAATCGTTGCGCATCGGATTTCATAGCGCTGTCGAAGTCCCTATGGATGCCGAAGTCGAATCACATTCGTTTAACCCTGCCAGCATTCCCGTCACCGCAGCCGTTGTCATAGCGTTCGCGTTCGCCGAGGGATAGAGATGATGAAACAAGTAAAAGGCAACGCGTAATCGCGGGACATAATGAAAAGAGTGTTGCGACTTTGGACCGCGCTCTCGTTTATAATAATCCCGTGCAAAATCAAACTTCTTTCATCGAAAACGGCGGCGTTTTGTCGCCACAAAATTATCGCGGCGTCAGTTTGCGCGCCGGAATCAAAACGCAGGGCGACGATCTTTGCGTGCTGTGGAGCGAAACGCCCGCGACCTGCGCCGCTGTCTTCACGCAAAACGCCGTCAAAGCCGCGCCAGTCTGGGTTTCGGCTGAACACGCGCAAAATGCGACGACGCGTGCCATCATTTGCAACAGCGGCAACGCCAATTGTTGCACCGGCGCGCAAGGTTTGAGCGACGCACAGAAAATGTGCGAACTCGCCAGCCATGTTCTCGATTGCGAATCAGGCGAAGTTCTCGTTTGTTCGACGGGAATTATCGGCCATAAATTGCCGATGCCGAAAATCGAAAGCGCGTTCGAGACTTTTAATGTGGGCGATTCGAGTACTCGATTTACGTCCGAGCAAATGGCGCGCGCCGTGATGACAACCGACTTGGTGCCGAAATTTTGCGCCGTGCAGTTTGAAATCAATGGTCACACCGTGACAATTGGCGGACAGGCCAAAGGTGTCGGCATGATCGGGCCGAATATGGCAGCGATCAGCAGTCAGTTGTCAGGGGCTGGTGGTCAGTTGCACGCGACGATGTTGTCGTTTTTGACGACCGATGCGCAGGTTGAAAAACAATTGCTGCAACGCGCTTTGGAAGAAGTGGTGGCGCGTTCGTTCAATTCCGTCACGGTCGATGGCGATACTTCGACCAACGATTCGTGTATTCTGTTGGCCAATGGCGCGAGTGGCGTCGAAATTACCGACATCGAGTACTCGATATTCGTCGGAGCGTTGGGAAAAGTGTGCGTCGAACTCGCCAAAAAGATTGCGCGCGATGGCGAAGGCGCCACCAAATTGGTGCAAATCGAAGTCAGCGGCGCTGCCAATGAAAGCGACGCAAAAACGATTGCGATGACGATTGCCAATTCGCCGCTGGTAAAAACCGCGATTTTCGGGCGCGACCCAAACTGGGGACGCATCGGCGCAGCGGCAGGGCGCAGCGGTGTCCGTTTCGACGCCGCTAAGATGCGCATTTCATTGGGCGAAATCGAAGTCTTCCGTGACGGCGAACCAACAAGTTTCAACGTTCAAGAAGCTGAAGCGCAGATGTCGCACGACGATTTGACAATTGCGGTTCAACTTGGCGAAGGCGGCGCAAGTTGGACAGCGTGGACGTGCGATTTTTCGTATGAGTATGTGAAGATCAACGCGGAGTATCATACGTGAGAGTGTGAGGTACGGGCGAGGTATGCCTCGCCCGTACCTTCACTTTCCTCTCCACCCTCTTTGTATGAACCGTCAACTACATCAACCTCAGCGGCGTTCGATTCGTTGGCGCGGTTACGATTATTCGCAAAACGGCGCCTATTTTGTCTCGATTTCTGTGCAGCGTCGCGTGCGCCGCAAGGATGTCTTTGGTCGTATTGAAAGCGGCGTGATGAAATTGAATGTTTACGGGCGGATTGTTGAAACTTGTTGGTTGTCATTGCCGGAACATTTTCCTGATGTAATTTTGGATGAATGGGTTGTGATGCCCAATCATTTTCATGGCATCGTGATGATCGCGCGCGATGCAGAGAATGCCATCGTACGGGCGAGGCATGCCTCGCCCGTACCTTCGCCCTTGACCGCACATGCGCCAACGTTGGGCACCATCATCGGCGCCTTCAAATCAGCGGTCACACGCCGCATCAACATCTATCGAGCCGAACGCAATTTACCGCCCGTCGAAGTTTGGCATCGCAACTATTTCGAGCGTGTCATCCGCAACGAAAGCGAACTTGATGATACGCGCTGCTACCTCGCGCAAAACCCGTTGAACTGGGAAACCGACGAGCATCATCCCGCGGTTATCCATTGATAACGTTCAACGTCGCAATAGGTTTGCGCGATGGAAGCTGTAGCGCATTTTCTTCGGCGTCTTGCGGCGCGCCCCAGAACTCCTGCAAGGTCGGGCCGTTTTTTACGCGGCGTTCGCGGCGCAGGAAGTTGCCAATTTCAAAATGCAAAACGCGCAGCCCGATTTCGTAATACCACTGCATCGCATGACGAATGGTGTGGTCGCGGTGCGTCAATAATCGCCACAAAGCGCGCGGGCGAACGTGCATGGCGACTTCGATCCACTTCGCCCACAGCAAAACGCGCCAAGGTTTGACGAATCGCGTACTCAAAACCTGATGCTTGTAATCCCATTTGCGTTGATCCAATTGAATAACTTGCCGGTTTGCCGCAATACGAAAAAACGGTGTCCAGCGATGCGGCGTGACATACATCAGTTGCAGTTGGTCGGGATCGTAAGAAAGCAATTGCTTCAAGCCGCGCCGATAATCGCGCGTGGTTTCTTCCTCGAAGCCGATTACCCACGTCGCCATCGAAAGAATGTCGTGCTGACGTAGCAAACGAATCGCTTCGCGGTCAGTTGTGGTCGTGCCGCCTTTGCGGATTTTCTGCAGCGTCGCTTCGTCATAACTTTCCATGCCCATCAGCCATCGCGCCACGCCCGCTTTCTTATACAAATGCAAAATGTCGGCATCGCGCACGATGTCGTCGGCGCGCGTCGAACCGACAATCATCAGGTTCACATCTTCAGCGATCAGGGCTTCGAGAAATTCGCGCCAGACTTTGCGCGATGAGGTCGGGTTTTCGTCGGCGAAGTTGACGACTTGAACGCCGTGTTCGTGGTGCAACCATGCCAGTTCGCGCGCGAATTTCTGCGGGTCACGATGACGCCATTGTGTCCAGAAACCGCGCTGTCCGCAATAATTGCAAAGATGTGGGCAGCCGCGCGAAAATTGCACCACGACCGCGCGCTTATCGCCCCAATACGAATAGTTCGCAAAATCAATCAGTTCCCAGCCAATGCGATAATCATCGAGTACTCGAATCGTGGGCGCCGATGGTGCCGCAAATGGAACGTTGTCCTGGCGAAAAGCGATGCCCGCGATTTTCTCCAACGCTTCACCGTTTTGCAGTGCGCGCATAACCTGTCGCGCGGTTTCTTCGCCTTCGCCGCGCACGATGACATCAATTTGCGGCTCTTGCTCCAGCACGTCGCGCCAATGATAAGTGGGAAAAACGCCACCATAAACGATCTTGATTTGCGGCCTGCGTTGACGAATTTGCCGCGTGATTGCGGCGATGGTCGGATGCGCCGACGTTGAACCTGAATGTCCCAGCAGAACGGCATCAGGCGCGTGTTCGAGGACTCGATGCACGATTTCATCGATAGAAAGCGGCCCGAACTCGGCATCGAGAAGACGAACGTCGTGCCCGTCGTCCAGCAACGGGCCGCCAATCGCCAAAAGTCCCAGCGGCGGCAAATGTTCGCGTGGAATGCGGCTGCCGATGGCTGTGTGCGGCGGGTTGATGAGCAGAATGCGCATGATGTCCTCGCTGTGCAATAAATCGTTACGATGTATTGTGCATCGCAAGCGAGGATTTTTCCGCCGCTCAAAGACCGCGATATGTGCACTCAAGTGCTTGCCAATCAAGTACTCGAAGTCAGGCGATAAAGCCGAAACATTTTTGCACTTGCTTAAGAAACCACCAAGGCACAAAGAACAGCAAGAAGAAAAAAGTTTGATTTAAGAACTTGATTCTCTTGGTGTCCTTTGTGCCTTGGTGGTTTTCTTTTATTCGCAACCAGCGTTTCCTTACGCCAAAGTCTCACGGATAAATTGGATGTCGCTGTCGCTCAAGGTGCGATTGGCGGCGCCGACGTTACATTGCGCCTGGCGCTCGTTGCGAAAGCCTGGAATGACGCACGCCACGCGCGGTTGCGCCAGAATGTAATTCAAGGCGAGTGCCGCTAAATCTTCGGTCGATGAGCCAAAGCGTTCTTTCAATTTCTGCAATTTCGGCTTGAGTTCGGCAATCGCTTCGGCGCTGAACGCCTGGCTGTCTTTGCGATTGTCGCCTGGCTCAAATTCCGGCGGTTTCGACGGATCATATTTGTCCAGCAAGCGCGCCTGCGCCAGCGGACTGAACGCGACAAATGTCAGATTGTACTTTTCCATCAACTGGCTGACACGCGAACCCGGGCGCACAAAACCATCGTCGAGAGCGTTCGCCCAACTTTGCAAAACCTGTGGCCTGACAATTGGCACCAGTCTCTCGAAATCGTCCGCCGAATACGCCGATTGACCTTTAACGCGAACTTTGCCTTCTTCGACCAACTTGTCCATCGTCGCGGCAGCGTCTTCCAAATACACATCGTTTTCGCCAAAGCTGCCGTGATGAAAATAATAAACGTCGATATAATCGCGTCCCAGATTGAGCAGCGATTGTTCACATTGGTGGCGAATGTGCGCCGGTTCGTAGGCGTGCGCAGCGGTGCCCGGAAAATGCCCGATTTTGGTGGCGATCACGACATCTTCTGACTTGATGCCGAGCTTTTTGAGTACTCGATAAAGCATTTGTTCGGCGCGACCGTTGCCGTAAACGTCGGCGTTGTCGAAGTGATTGACGCCTGCGTCCAAACCGATTTTGATAGCGCGCGTCACTTCGTCTTCATCGACATTCGCCCAACCATTGGGATTGCCGTTGACCCAGTTCAAGCCGCCCATCGTCCAGCAACCGAAACTGATTTCCGAAACCTTGACGCCACTTGTTCCTAACTCACGATAATTCATCATTTCTCCTGTAAATAAAAGCGAACCCGAAGCGTCAGCGAGGGAGATGTTTGATTATAAATCTCCCTCGCTGACGCTTCGAATTCGCTATAACTCAAAGCGATAGCGACATTTTTGGCGTTCGCCTTCACGATACATCTCGCAATCGGTCGGCAAATCCACAATTTCGATCATTTGGCCGCCCGCGATTTCACAACTGCGGCGCGACGCGAAGTTATCGGGATTGCAAGTAATCCACAGCGGATTCAAACCGTGACGACGCGCCAGGGGCAACAGCAATCGAACCGAACGCGCCGCGAGATGATGGCCGCGAAAGGCGGGTTGCACGCCATAACCGATTTGTCCGGCGTACATTGTCAGAAATTCGCTGTCGCCGATGCGGAGCGTTATGCTGCCCATTCGCGCGCCGTCGCTGGTGCGCGTCATGTGAAAAATATATTGCGGCGACCAGTTGAGCGTCGCATGGCGCGTTTGTATAACGATAAGCTGTAAATCGTCGTCAATCAAAACGCCAGGATCAAAAAACTGAAACAATGGGTTTGTCGTTTTGTCCGGCGCGACTGGTTGATGCGCGTCATAGATTTGACGCGACCATGCGCGCTTGATAAGACTTGACACGTTTTCCAATCCTTCTTTCATTTTGCCGTTTGGAGTTCCCCGTGAAGTTTGCTCGTTCTTTGTGCCTTGCGTTCGGCGCCCTCTGCGCGATTTTTGCGCCACGTTTGCAGTCCAAACCCTTTAGTCAACATTTGGTGACAAAAACGCCAGCCAAAACGTTTTCGAGTACTCGATTGGCGTCTTCAACCTCGCCGTTTTCTGTCACGCCAAACGTTTCGCCATATGACGCTTTGCTCGATCCTAATCGCAATCGTTTTCCGCAATCGAGTTTGCACGACTTTTCAGATTTGACCCAGCTTGCAGCCGGAAAACGCGGTTTTTTGACGCGTCGTGGCGCGCATTTCTACTGGGCGAATGGAAGCCGCGCGCGTTTCTGGGGCATCAACGTCGCCAACACAACCTTGCAACAATCCGACGCGGACATCGACCACATGATCGTCAACTTTCGCCGCGCCGGTTTCAACCTGATTCGCCTGCATCACTTCGATGAACGCGACGGCATTATCGCCGAAAACCGTCCCGATTCACGGCATTTTCTTCAATCGCGCCTGCGCAAACTCGATTACTGGATTTATCGCGCCGGTCAAAACGGCATTTCGATTTATCTCGATTTATTGGATTATCGGCGCTTCAAAGACGGCGACGGCGTGGTCAATGCCGAAGCGATTGGACGCGCCGCGCGACCTTACAACGTCTTCGATCCGCGCTTAATCGAACTGCAAAAAGAATACGCGCGAATGCTGTTGCGCGATCATGTCAACTTTTACACCAAACTGGCGTATGCTGATGACCCGACCGTTGTGATGCTGGAAATGTACGACGAATCAGGCTTGTTCATGCGCCGCAACGTATGGCGAAAAATGCCAGCGCCATATGAAAATAATTTCAAGACTTTGTGGAACAATTGGCTGCTCAAACAATATGGTTCAACGAGCAAGCTGCGCGAAGTTTGGGGCAATCGAGTACTCGATTCCGGCGAAAACCTGGAAGATGGCACGGTTCAACTTCCCGCTTTAACGCCTTCGCCGGAAAAGTTGCCAATGGCTGAGCAGAAATGGGCGCAAGCCGCGCGGCGCAACGATGGCGCGCGTTTCGCGGACGACGTGCAAAGCCGTTTTCTGCGCGACATGAAAAGTTATCTGCGCTCGCTTGGCGTCCGCGTTCCGATTTCCACGGTCGGACGTTTCGACGACATCGCCGACTTGAAAGGCGTGGCGCAGGAATGCGATTTCACCGCGTCCAACTTTTATTACGATCATCCGTATTGGCCAGCCGATCAGCCCGCGTGGAAAGCGCCGTCTTACTTTTATAATCGCAATCCGCTGGGCGACACATCGGAAAAATCATTCGCCTGGTCGATTGCGCAAAGTCGCATCAAAGGTACGCCGCTGGTCGTGCGCGAATGGAATTATTGCTGGCCGAATGACAATCGCGCGGCGGGAATGATCGAAGCCGCCAGTTATGCGGCCTTGCAAGATGTCGACGCCCTGATTTTGTTCGGCTACGAAGTGATGCCGACGCCGCGCGTTTTCTACTTCAACGTGCGCTCCGACACAGCGCGCTGGGGTTTGTGCGGCGTCGCGTCGCAGGTTTTCTTGAAAGGTTTGGTTCAACCGGCGAAGAATGAAATCGTGATTCCATTCAATGATGTCGACACTTTTTCCTACCGTGAGTACTCGAACGCGTTCTACAATCTGGCGTGGAACGCGCGCGTCGAAAACGATTTTTATGACAAAATTTATCGCGCGGATGCGACGACGAACTTGATTTTGACGAACGGACGCAGTGGAATTGGAACGTTTGAAGGCGCGCCCGCGCTGTTGCATACGGAAAACCTGGCGCGCGACGTTTGGGGCCGTGACATCGGCGCGCCCGAATACTTGAGCGAATACAACCTCACAACGCGTCCAGCGACGAACGCGAAGTTAGGTTACGACGGCGTTTTGTATGCGCGCGGCGCGACAGTGCGCAGCAACTTGCCGCTGGCATTACCTTTGTCATTGCTGCGCTTGCAAAACCGCGAAGTCATCGGCACTGATGACGAAAACGATGTGGCGCACGGTTTTCTCGACCGCGCGCAAAAGCGTCTGGTTTTCGGCAGTTTGGACGATGACGAGACGATCATCGCGGCGCGCCAGGCTTTACGCTTGTTCGCACCCAATATCGAGTACTCGAAGTTGGATTTTGGGCGCGACGTGAAAGTTGCGATTTCCGACACGGGCGAATTGCGACGCGATGCGACGCGCGAAACGTTGCAAATTGACACGTCACAATTTCAGGCGATTTGTGGAAGAATTGATGCGGATCAAAGTGCGAAGTTGTCTTCGTTGAAAGTGGAAAACGGGCGCGGCGTCTGGGTCGCGCTTTCTCTGGACGGTTTACCATTGAACCGTTCGCGGCGCTGGATGTTGAAAAACGTGACGAATGCGCGCAACCGCGACCAGAAAGTCGTGCGCGATGAGCGTTATCCCAAGCAGTGGAAAATGAGCGTGGCGGGCATTGGGCCAGTCGAAACATCGGTTGAAACAGCGGGACGAGTATCGAGTACTCGAACGCGCGTTTGGATGAACGGAAAGTTGGTGCTGGAGATCGGCTTGGATGGCGGAGCGTTCGAGTTGCAAGTTGATGGCAACCAAACACGTTTTTGGTGCGACACGCCAAACGTTCCATTGCGCGTGCTGCGTTGAAGGTTGTACGTCCGTGGCGCGATGTGCGGAACTGGGGAATTCAAGAGGAATTTGTCGCGCATTTTCTGCGGAATTTTGTTAAGATAAACGCACTTCCAAATTATTTCGATGGCCATTCGCCAGGCGGAAGTGCGTCGAGACAGTTTTTATCAACACTTTTGCCAAACATTGTTGTACCGCGTTGACCGTTTTCGCGCTTCGATTGCCTTTAGTGGTGGTTGGAAAAGCGCGGGCGGGGAGAAAACCATGAAGCAAGGAACACTTTCAGTTGTTGCCGCTGCCGCCGCCGTCACTGTACTGGGCGTTTGGAGCGTCGCATCGCCAGCGCGCACCACGAGTTCCAAGACAAAGAGCATTTCGAGTACTCGAAAGAAGAACTTGAAAGTGAAACCGGCGTTGCCGCGCTTCCTGCCGATTCGGGACATCAAAACCTTGCGCGAATTGCGTATGGCGCGCCCCAAATGGATGCCCGATCCATTAGCTCCGGTTCTGACACCGGAATTCGATGGCAAAATGCCGAAGAACCTGCGCGACTTGCCAGCTTTTGGCGACCGCGCAATGAGCGAACGCGATTTTCAGCAAATCACGCGCTCTTCGGCGCAGCGGACGCGTCGAACCACACGCCGCACGACGCGCATCACGCGCAGCGTCCCCATGTTTCCCTCTTCGATTGCACCCGCACAAATTGTGGGTGCGCAGCGCACCATCACGCCGCACTGGGTTCGCTATCCTTTGGAATTTCAGCTCGCAGGCGTCGGACTGGGAACTTTGGCGGTCAACAAAGATCGCTTCGACCGCATTGATCGCTATGGCTTGTTTGCGATGCATGGCAACCCGACCGCGATTGTGGTGCCGATTCGTCAGGCGGCGGCATCTGGTGGCTCTGGCGGCGCAAGTGGTTCCGGTGGAGAAGGCAGTTCTCAGGGTTCGCCGCAGGGAAGCGCGGGCGGCTCTGGTGGCGGCAGTGGTTCCAGCGGCGGCGGTTCCGTGGGTGGTACAGCGGATGCGCCCGGAACGCTCAGCGTGCAGCAGCAGCCGCCGGAGTATTCACCCCGTTTCGCCCTTTCGCAGAATGGTTCGGTTCCGGCCTGGGCGAACGCGTGTATCGTTGATCTCGATTCCAACCACGTCGAATGGCTTTATAATCGCGGCAACTACGCGATGGGTTTCGTGGTGGATCGTTTGGGTTATGTCGATGGCATTGTCGTTGCGGGCATTCAGTCCGATATTGCCAACACGCAGTTGGAAGACCCGGAACACACCGTCAAACTGGGCGATGACTTGCGCAAAGTCTTGTTCCGTTATGGTTATCCCGATTCGTTCACAACCTATCTGGTGTCGTTTGGCGGCGGTGCTTCAGCCGGTAGTGGTGGTGGTGGTGCTTCAGGCGGTGGAAGTCAAGGCGGCGCGCCAAGCGGTGGTCAGGGCGGTGCCCCAAGCGGCGGCGAAGGTGGCAGTTCTGGCGGCGGTGCTTCTGGTGGTGGCGGCGCAGGCGGCGGTTCGGGCGCGACGAACAACATCAACCGCGTTTTTGAAGTGCGCTACGAGCAAAGCTACAACATCGTTTTTACGATCTCCTACAACCGCGTAGTGCGAATGTACATCTTCGGCGATCCCGATTATTTCACCGAGGCGCGTCGCAATCGTTTGCGGACGCAGTATTAACATCGTTATTCAAGACGTTTGGAATGGGACACAACATGAGGCACAGCCGGTACACTTCGAGTACTCGCTGTGCCTCACTGTTTGCGGGAATGAGCAATCGTGGGCAACGGCAAACGCAATCATTTAAGGACGAGAAGCGAATGAGCGAAGGAATTTTGGCGGGAAAAGTTGGCATTGTGTGTGGCGTGGCGAACAAGCGCAGCATCGCGTGGGCGATTGCTCAAGCGTGGGCCGAAGCGGGCGCGACCTTGATTTTTAGTTATCAGGGCGAGCGCGTGAAGGAAAATGTCGAAGAATTGGCGAGCACTTTTGGCAACGATGTCGCGCTGTTTCCGTGCGATGTTGCGAGCGACGAAGAAGTCGACAAGTTCTTTGAATTTGTGAAATCGAAAACCGAGCGCGTCGATTTGTTGTTGCATTCGGTCGCGTTTGCGCCCAAAGAAGCGATGTCCGAGCCGTTCGTGCAAACCTCGCGCGAGGCGTTTCGCGTGGCGCACGATGTCAGCGCTTATTCTCTGGTCGCTCTGGCGCGCGGCGTCGAACCTTTGATGACAAACGGCGGCGCCATTATCTCGATGACCTATCACGGCAGCACCAAAGTGATGCCCAACTACAACGTGATGGGCGTCGCCAAGGCCGCGCTTGAAGCGAGTACGCGCTATCTGGCTTATGATTTGGGCGCGAAAAACATCCGCGTCAATTGCATCAGCGCTGGCCCGACGAATACCCTCGCGGCGCGCGGCATCGCCGGTTTCACCACGATGTTGAGCCATGCGCGCGACAAAGCGCCCATCGAATGGAAAGGTGAATCGCAGGAGTTGGCCGGAACCGGCGTTTTCCTGGCCAGCGATGCCGCTCGCAAAATCACCGGACAAGTGATTTACGTCGATGGCGGCTACGAAATCATGGGAATGTGAGAGTTCTTTGTTTTAAGTTCTCAGTTTTGAGTTGAGGCCGATTTAACTTAAAACTGAAAGTTAGTTTGCAAAGTGGAAACAAGGTAAAAGGCGTGGAACTTTGTCATTCTGACGGTGCTCTCTGGGCAGTGCGAAGAATCTGACTTGAAGTTAGATTCTTCGTTTCGTGCTGTTTTCTCCTTTGCAAACTGATTCTGAAAACTCAAAATTGAGAACTGATTTTATGACTATCGGCATTCTCGCTTTGCAAGGCGATTATCAGGCGCATCGCGCGGTTCTCGAAGGTTTGTCCGCTGTGGATCGAGTACTCGAAGTGCGCGATACGAACGCGTTGCAGCAATGCGACGGGCTGATTCTTCCAGGTGGCGAAAGCACGACGATGAGTCGTTTGTGTGATCGTTACGGTTTGTGGGAGCCGTTGCAAGAAAGGTTGCGAAGCGGCATGGGCGCGCTGGGAACGTGCGCCGGTTTGATTTTGCTGGCGAAAAACCTGCAGGGCGCGACGCGCAATTTCGAGCAGAAAACGTTGGGCGCGCTTGATGTGGATGTGGCGCGCAACGCTTATGGTGCGCAGATCGAATCGTTTGAAACTGATCTGTCGCTGGAAAACGATTTGCCAGAAAATGACGAAACTCCCGATTCGACGATATTGCGCGCCGTATTTATTCGCGCGCCGCGTATTGTGCGTTGTGGTGAAACGGTTCAGGTTTTGGCGCGTTTCAACGACGAAGCCGTCGCGGTGCAGCAAGGGAGAATCGTCGGCGCGGCGTTTCATCCCGAAATCGCGGGCGAAACACGTTTGCACGAATTGTGGTTACGTTCTTTGTCAGAAAACGCGATCTGAAAAATCGTGACGTTCATTGTTAAAACGCCAAGCGTTCAAAACGAAAACATCGCTCACTGCACAGCGCCAGAATCCGGCTCAATTTCCCTTTCCGATGAATGTTCGCTCTTCTCCGCAAATTGCGGCTTTGATGGCAGCGGCGCTGCTGGCGCTGGGATTTGCGGTCGGCTACGGGTTTCACACGACGCAAACTTCATCGACCAACAACGCCATCAACAACGTGAGTTCGGGCGAATCGAGTACTGGAAATGCGACGAAAACGGGAAAAACGCCGCCGATTGTGAAAGGCTTGCATGTTTCGCCCAACGGACAACGCGTCGCATTTACGGCGGTTTATCGCAACGGCGATTTGTCGAGCCGCTTTGTGCTCGATTTGAAAAGTGGAAAATATGAGGTGCGACCAGCGCCGCGCGGATGGCAGGATTTCATCGTTCAATGGAGCCGCAACGGTCAAAGTTTGCTGTTCGACCGCGAGAAAATTCCCGACAGCGTGGCCGATACGCAGCCCGGATTGCACGAAGAAAATCTCGCGGAGAAAGCAGCGCCGCGCGCCTTAACTCCAGCGGGAACGTTGCCTTCCGGCGAGAAATCAATCGCAGGTTTGTGGACGCCGAACGGCGAACTCATCGTTAAAACGCGGCGCGAACCCAAAGCCCTGTTCCTCGTACGCGATGGACAGACGAAGTTGCTCGACCGCGCGAACGTAACGTATTATCAAAACCGCGCAGTCCGCGAAAATGGGCATGATGTGTTTTATATCGTGCGCGATGTGCCTCAAGTGAAAAATCAAAACGCGCTCTTTCGCATTGAAAATGGGCGGGCACAGCAAATCAGTACGCTGTTGGGGAAAATTACTTGGGCTTACATCGCGGAAAATGCGCGATGGCTGATCATCTGCCGCACGCAAGACGGCACGTCCGATTGGCAATGGACGTTGTATCGCGTTTCACCGCGTTCAGCAACGCTTTCGAGTACTCGAAGTGTCCCAGCGGACGTGATTTCCGTGTTCTGGTCGCCCGACTTCAAAAATATTTTGGGCGCCAGCGGCGACAAATTGTGGGCGATTGACATTCCTTCTCTGCAAACGCGGCAAATCGGCCAGAAAAGCAACTGGAACGCCGATGACGCCGGCTGGTTGCCAGGCCAAAAAGCTGTTCTGGTCGCCGCGCGCGGCATTTTGTGGCAAGTCGATCTGGCCAATGGAAGCGCGCACGCGATCTGGAAATTCCCCGCTTCCTATTGGAACTAAAACTTCCGTTCAAAAATATGCGCCGAATGTGGAATAACTTCCATACGCTTGACAAGGCGGAGCGCAGCTTCTACAAGCAGGTCTTTGCAAAAAAGCCATAAACAAGTTTGTTTGCTCCTTAAAATTCAGACTTTGCTACCAATGTCTGAATATACAAGCGTCTTCTTTCAAATGAAATGTCAAATGAAAAGCGTCGTGGCAAGATTGTTGCGCGATAGCTTTGGACAGTTTTGACGAAACGCTTGATTTCCTGTTACACAATAGAAAGGTGGTTCTGTGACAATCGCCTATGAAGCTCTTTTGAGAGGTTACGATTATGGCTCTTTTTCCTGGTGGAGGAATGCGTTCGCGTGTTGGTTCGGCGCCGCCTGCGAACGTCGAATTGGACGACGACACGATTTACTCGCACATTGAAAGTTCTCGTCCCCAAGCGCGCACAACGAGTACTGTAAATGGTGCCGCGCGGCGCGATGCACCCAACAATAACGGTGTTAATGGTGCGCGCGCCAACGGTACCGCCAATGGAAATGCCAATGGCGCTTCGGCGAACGGCGCTTCGGCGAACGGAACAGCCAACGGCGCGGCGAATGGTGCGCCTGTGGGCACTTTTGTCGCGCACCATGGCGCGATGGAAATCGATACGGAAGACGAAGATTTCGATGACGAAATGCTGCGTCTTTCGCACAAGGTTCACACGGTTTTGGTGGATGAATTGGGCGGTCAACAATTTCGTTCGGACGACCGCGACCGTTTGCGCCCGATTGCGCAGCAAGTGATGAACGATTTATTGCAGGACGAAAAGCCTCTCATGCCGCGCCGCAAAGCCGCCTTGTTGGAGCTCGTCCTGGATGAAGTGCTGGGTTTTGGGCCTTTGACATATTTGTTGAATGACAATTCGATTACGGAAATCATGGTCAATTCGCCGACTGATGTGTTCATCGAGCGAAAAGGCAAAATCAAGCGTTCGAGGCGCAAGTTCATTGACGAGCGCCATGTGATGAACATCATCGACCGCGTGGTGCGACCTTTGGGCAAGCAGGCGAACGCGCGCACGCCGATGGTGGATGGACGCTTGCCGGACGGCAGCCGCGTCAACATCGTGATTCCGCCGCTGGCTCTCAAAGGGCCGGGCATGAGCATTCGTAAGTTTTTCAAGAAGAAGTTCGATGCCGATGACATGATCGCTTTCGGCTCGATGACGCAGGAAATGAAAATGTTTTTGGAAGCGGCGGTCAAAGGTCGCATGAACATTATTATTGCGGGCGGCACCGGCAGCGGAAAAACGACGACGCTCAACATGACGAGCAATTTTATTCCGCAGGACGAGCGCGTTGTCACAGTTGAAGACGCAGCGGAATTGCAGGTCAGTTTGCCCAACCTGGTGACGCTGGAATCGCGGCCCGCCAATATCGAAGGCGAAGGCGAAGTGACGATCCGCGATCTGGTGCGCAACGCCTTGCGTATGCGTCCCGACCGCATTATTGTCGGCGAATGTCGCGGCGGCGAAACCATCGATATGTTGCAGGCGATGAACACGGGCCACGATGGCAGCTTGAGTACGGTCCACTCGAACACGCCGCGCGACACGATTTCACGCTTGGAAACCTTGAGTTTGATGTCGGGATTGGATTTGCCGGTGCGCGTCATTTCCAAGCAGATTTCCAGCGCCATCCAATTGATTGTGCAGCAGGCGCGTTTGAGCGACGGCACGCGCAAAATCACGCATATCACAGAAGTGCAGGGCATGGAAGGCGAAACGATTTTGCTGCAAGACATTTTTATCTTCGAGCAAACCGGGCGCGGCGCGGATGGCAAAGTGATTGGCGCACATCGCAAAACGGGTTATCGCCCGCGTTGCGTCCCACAAATCGAGGCCGCCGGTTATCCTTTGCCGCGCGAATTGTTCTCGCCCGATTGATTTTGATTGATCGAGTGCTTGAATCGAGTACTCGATGCGTGATTTGGAAAGCGGGTTGTCGTCAATTGTTCAATTAAGCAAGGAGTATCCTCTATGGACCCGATGTATTTGATTGGGGGAGTGTTCGTTGTTGTTTTGGTGGCTTTGGGCGCGGTGAAATTGCGCAAGCCGGCCACCGTGACGAGCGACGGGCTGTCGGTGGAAGCGATGCAGGCGGTGGTGGCGCGCAAAGACCACCCTGACAGTTGGATTGAGCGCGTGATGCGCGGTCGTCAGGGGCGCAGCGCGACTGAGCGCAACCTCATCACGGCGGGCTTGGCGATCAAACCGGCTGAATTTATTGGCGCGAACTTGTTTTTCCTGGTTCTGGTGCTGATTGCCGATGCGCTTTTTATGAGCCATGTGCAAATCGGCAAAGGCTTGTGGGGCTTGGCGCAAATCGGTTTTGCGCTGGTGGCGCTGCCTTTTATTGGCTGGAGATTGCCGCAGATGACGCTGCAGTTTTTGGCGAATCGGCGCCGCATGAAATTGGAAATCCAGTTGTCGGAAGCTTTGACGCTGGTCGCTTCGAGCTTGAAGGGCGGTTATTCGTTCATTCAAGGTTTGAGCCAGGCGACCGAGCAATTGCAGCCGCCGATTACAGATGAAATCTCGCGCGTGGTGCGCTTGATTCAATTGGGTTTGGACACGCCGCGCGCTCTCGAACAAA
Organism: Abditibacteriaceae bacterium; assembly: GCA_965277285.1. Taxonomy (GTDB): domain Bacteria; phylum Armatimonadota; class Abditibacteriia; order Abditibacteriales; family Abditibacteriaceae; genus DASVUS01. Next base: position 3,170,275 of record OZ255721.1, read on the forward strand.
TGGCGGAGCGCGTCAACTCCTACGATTTCGACATGACCGTCAGCGCCACCAATATCCAATTGGCTTCGGGCGGCAACCTCGCGCAATTGTTGGAGAAAATCTCTGAAACCATACGTGATCGCATTCGCTTGCGCCGCGACATCGCGGTTTTGACGGCGCAGGGACGCATGAGCGGCGCTATTTTGATCGCGCTTCCCGTTTGTATCGCGCTGATGCTGAACATCATCAACCACGAATACTTCCTGCCGCTTTACACCACGGATCTGGGCAAAAGTATGCTGATCGGCGCGGCTTTGATGCAGTCGATCGGTATTTACTGGATTAAGAAACTACTTGATTTCGACAACTAACGAACGAATGTCGAGTACTCGAAAACGAAATTTTGAAGGAGAATAACAATGCATTTTTCACCTCCGCCAACAACTTTGCTGATCTTGGTCTGGGTCGGATTTATAGTGTGTTTCGGCCTGCTGATGCTGGGTCAATATGCGCGTAGCGGTTTTCAAAAGCGCATGGCACAAACAGTGCGTCCAAACGACGCGGCTTTGCAAGAAGTGCTGGACGAACGGCACGAAGAAGAAATGAGTCGCAGTCTGATCCAGCGCAGCCTGGGTCCGACTTTCACAAAATTGGGTCGTTCTGCTGCCAAGCAAATTAAAACGGCGCAAGGCTCACAATTGCGCGATATGCTGGAACAAGCGGGTCATCCCTGGGGCATGGGCCTGGCCGAATTCCTGGGTTTCAAAACCTTTTGCCTGCTCGCGATGGTTGGACTTGGTTTGCTCACCTTTCCTTTTGTAGTACCATTTCTGGCCGGATTCTTTCCCGTTCCTTCCATTCTCATCATCGGTATTTACGCGATGACGTGCGCTTTCATCGGCTATTCTGGCCCGACGTTCTGGTTGCGCAAGGTTATCAACAAGCGCATCAAGCAGATTCGGAAATCGATGGCCGATGTGGTCGACTTGATCGTTTTGGGCATCGAAGCGGGTCTGGGTTTCGACTCGGCTGTCGGCAAAACTGTCGAGAAAACGAAAGGCCCCTTGACGGATGAACTGAAGCGCGTGCTGGCTGAAGTGAACGTCGGTCGCTCGCAGGGCGAAGCCTTTAAAGACATGGCGCAACGCGTGCGTATGAACGACCTGACGTTGCTGGTCGCAGCGATTGACCAAGCGATGCGCATGGGCGTCGGATTGGCACAAGCGTTACGTTTGCAGGCGACGGAAATCCGCGAAAAGCGCATGGCGTATATCCGCGAGCAAGCTGGAAAACTTCCGGTCAAAATGATGCTGCCGCTGGTTTTGTTCATCTTCCCCGCGTTGTTCATCATCATCCTCGGCCCCGCCGTTTGCCAGATGGCGCAAATGTCGGCCAACGGCGAACTGTCGATGTTCAACGCTCATTAACCCCAGATTTGTCGATCCAAAGGGCGATTTCGGGTGCTTTCGAGTACTCGCAATCGCCTTTTGCTTTGATTTTTACCATGAAACCCATTCGATATGTCATTGGAGACGCCACGCAGCCGCAAGGCGATGGCGCCAAGATCATCGCGCACGTTTGTAACGATAGTGGAGATTGGCCTTCCTACAACGATAAAGGCTTTATGCTGTCGGTTTCAAAACGCTGGGAAAAACCAGGTCGAGCATTCCGCCGTTGGTATTGCGAACGGTCTAAAAACGATTTCGCCTTAGGTGCTGTGCAGTTGGTTCCTGTTGAAGAAAATTTGTGGGTTGCCAATATGATTTGCAGTCGCGGATACGGAGCCGTTAGAGGACAACATACTGCCAAGCCAATTCAGTACAATGCTGTTGATCGAGTACTCGAAATTCTGGGCGACAGATCTCTTGAACTAAACGCTTCAGTTCATATGCCGCGCATCGGCTGCGGTTTGGCGGGCGGAAAATGGAAGTGGATCGAACCAAAGATCGAAAAACATCTTTCGACGCGAGATATTGCCGTTGTGGTTTACGATTTGGAGAAGACATTCCATCCAGAACGCCAAGCGTAAGCGCGGGGCTAAATTAGCAGTTACATCAGCCCCGCGCTCACACTTGGGTTTTTGAAACAATCATTTGTGGCCGTGTTCCAATTGAAAGCTGAGAAACCAATTGGATATCAGACAGAAAAACTCCGCTATCGAGTACTCGATAGCGGAGTTTTTCTACTTATGCCGAACTTATTGCATACGACGTGCGGCAACGAAAATGTTCCAGTTGCGGCGGTCGGACAAGCGCGACACCATAACTTGGCGTCCATGTCCGCTGGCGTGAACGAACAAGCCGTTACCCATGTAAAGGCCGGTGTGGTCGATGCGTGTGCCACTGGCGGAGAAATAAAGGCGATCTCCGGGCTGCAAATCGGCGGGTTGAACCGGAATGCCAACGCGCGCTTGTTCGGCGGCTGTGCGCGGCAACTGATAGCCGCACGCCGCAAACGCATGTTGCACCAAGCTCGAGCAATCGATGCCGTTACGACCTTCGCCGCCATAAACATAGCGTGTGCCGAGCCATTTCAAGGCTTGTGTCACCATCGGGTTGCTGCTTTGCCAGCTGCCGTTATAGCTCAGTTCCGCGTCGTTGCCGCCGACGTTCGCCACAATTTGCGAAGAGACATCGACATTTTGGCCGGTGAAGCGCAAATAGCGCGTCGGAACCCAGCCTGTGCTGCGGTCACTCATCAAAATCGCCGACCAAGGGCCGCTTTGCTGCGTTACCGCGATTTCAGTTCCTGTCGAGCAGGAATACAACGTCACGGCGTCCGATTCGGGCAGGCGACGAATGCGCGCTCCGGTGCGAACAATGCGCGCGACTTGCGCCGTCGGGATGAGCGTCGCGCGTTGCGCTGGCGTGCTGCGCGGCTGCAATCGGGAAAGCGGCGTGCCCGTCACATTCGCATCTTCATCGGGCGAAATAACGCGCGCGCCATCCAAACGAGCGCCACCGCGCGTCATGTTCGGCGAAGGAACGTAACTGCGCGAAGACAACGAAGTCGGGCCACGACGCGTGTTGTAGTTGTACGATTGAGTACTCGATTCGGGCTGCGTCGCGCCAGGCGTGGTGTAAAGCGGCGGCTGGAACGTGGGCAGCGGCATTCCGCCCTCGTCTTGCGCGATTGAACGCACCGTACTCGCTGTTTTTGCGTCTGAGGGCGCGCTATAGCTGAGACTTTGCACCGGAATGACCAGCGTGCGCCCGACCGTTAAATTCTCGCTGCCCGGATTCTTGCTGCGAATTGCGTCCGCCGTCACGGGATAACCGGCTGCCGTGTGACGGTTGGCAATCGATTCAATAGTGTCGCCGGATTGAACCGTATAAAGAAACGATTTCGTGATGGTTCCGCGACCAGACGCCTGATCGTCATTGTTGGAAGCGAAACCCGAAGCCATATAACCATTGGAACGCGGCGCGAACGATGCGCTGGATGTTGTTGTTACCGAAGTCGTGACCGAAGTCGTCACGCGCGACCGAGTACTCGAAACGCTTTTTTCCTTGCCGTCGGGAATGCGCAGCAACATCGAAGGTAAGGCATCGCTGTCGCTGACATCTTGCAGTTTGTTCAAAGAACGCAACGTTTCGGCGCTCAAATGGTACTTTGTGGCTACCGATTGCAAGGTTTCGCCGCTTTCAACGGCATGATACAAATCAGCGTGCGCCGGAACAGAAAGGAGGGAAACGAGGGGGAAACTTAGGGCAATAACGCCGATCATCCAATGGTTACGCTTCGTCATTCAGAAAATCTCCTGCAAAAACTTTTGTTGTCTGCCGACTTTGGCATTCATTTTGCCAAAAGCCGCGAAAGAGAAGGCGAGTGCGCGTTTCTCGAAGACAATCTCGAAGAAACACTCCGGTCTGAGCCGATTAAACCTAAGCAGCAACACTTTGACCAGGTTTAACCAAGCAAGAAAAAGCGACTATCGGCTTTCGCTTGTCAACTTACGTTGTATTTGCCACAGTTGACGGCAATTATACGCATCTTTTCCATGTAAAGTCAAGATTTTTAATCAAATACCGAAAAAGCCCGACGAGTACTCGAAAGAAAGCTCGTCGGGCTTTGTGTTTGTAAGCTTTAAGCGCTGGTTTTTTGCGCGGCGTTATCGCTAATTTTTTCGCCGCTCAAAGGCACATTTCCCGTCAAAGGAATGTTCTCGTAAAGCGGAAAACGCGCGCAAATTTCCGCAACGCGCTGGCTTTGCTTGAGCAGCGCCATTTCGTCCTGATGGTTCTTCAACGATTCGACGATGATGCTGGCGATTTCGCGCATTTCGGCTTCTTTCATGCCGCGCGACGTGACAGCGGGCGTTCCCAAACGAATGCCGGAAGTCACCAGAGGCGGGCGAGGATCGAAGGGAATCTGGTTTTTATTGCACGTAATACCGACGCCTTCGAGCAGTTCTTCGCCTTCTTTTCCAGTTACGCCCGCCGGTGTCAAATCGACCAGCATCAAATGATTGTCGGTTCCGCCCGTCACCAAACGCAAACCGCCTTCGACCAAACCTTCGGCCATCGCCTGCGCGTTTTTGCGAATTTGCGTTTGATAAGTTTTGAAACCAGGTTGCAAGGCTTCGCCGAAACAGACGGCTTTGGCCGCGATGACGTGCATCAAAGGGCCGCCTTGCAAGCCAGGCATGATCGCTTTGTCAATCGCGGAAGCGAATTCGGCCTTGCACAAAATCAATCCGGCGCGCGGGCCACGCAAGGTTTTGTGCGTCGTCGTGGTCACGAAATGCGCGTGCGGAACCGGGTTCGGATATTCGCCCGCCGAAACCAGACCCGCGACGTGCGCCATATCGACCATCAAATACGCACCGACGCTATCAGCGATTTGGCGGAAACGCGCCCAGTCGATGGTGCGCGGATAAGCCGAAAAACCGGCGATAACCATCTTTGGCTTGTGTTCCTGCGCCAAACGCTCGACTTCATCGTAATCAATGCGCTCGGTTTCGCGGTTCAAGCCATAAGCGACGGCGTTGTAAGTTTTGCCGCTGAAGCTCATTTTATGGCCGTGCGTGAGATGTCCGCCCGCGGGAAGCGCCATGCCCAGAATAGTGTCGCCAGGTTTGAGCATGGCGAGATAAACGCCCGCGTTCGCCTGGCTTCCGGCGTGCGGCTGGACATTGGCGTGTTCGGCGCCGAAGAGTTTTTTGGCGCGCTCGATGGCGAGAGTTTCCACGACATCGACGAACTCGCAGCCGCCATAATAACGCTTGCCCGGATAACCTTCGGCGTATTTGTTGGTCATCACGCTGCCGGTCGCTTCGAGAACCGATTGCGAGGTGAAGTTTTCGGACGCGATCAGTTCGAGTTTGTCGCGCTGGCGTCGCAATTCGTTTTGAATCGCCTGCGCGACTTCCGGATCGCTTTGGCTCAGGTGCGGAAGTTCAAATGTCATGGTTGAGGTTTCCTTCGTTTCGAGTACTCGATATTGGTTCAATATGGGTTCAAACGGCTCATTTCATTTTAGCCGTGCGATGGCGAAGTCGCAAACTTTGTCCAGAAAAATAGGACACGGAGGCTTCGCCCACACGGATTTAACGGATGAACACGGATTTTCTTTAGATCTGTGTTTACCCGTGTCGTTATCTGTGTAGGCGAAGCCTCCGTGTCCTATTTGCCGGAAGATTTTCAGTGCGGCGCCAAATTCACCAAAGGCATTCGCGTCGCATCGTTCGCGTCGGGCGCGGCTTTAATCGTCAGGAACGATTGCGAATCAGAGCGCCAGACGCGGCGCCACACGTTCAGGTGAAAGTGTTTTTGGTCGCGCACCAAGCCCAGAGGAAGCGCCATCTCAACAATCGAGTACTCGATTCGTTTTTGGTGAAGAACGTTGCGCCGCACGATTTTCCAATCGCCGCTTGCGACTTGGAAACGACCTTCGCGCGTGTCGTGTTCGACCACAATCTTGCCGCTCGCCGAGTCGACAAAACGCCAGCGTTCGGGCGCATCGGTCGGCGTCATTTCCACCGCAATCGCACCAGCGCGCTCTTTTTCGTTCGCGCGCACCGCGACATATAAATATTTGGCGTCGTGCGAAATCCACAGCGAGGTTGGCGGCCACGACTCCTCAACGTTTTGCAGACGCGAAAATTGTCCGCGAAAACGAGATCGCTCGTTCCAAGTCGCATCGTTCAATTGTCCATCAATGTTTGGTGTTTGCGTCGCAAAAGGGATCGCGCCATTTCCGATGTTCAATGTCGAAACGTTTTGCGCCCAGTGATGTCGCGGAATGGGAACGTTTTCGCTGCCGCACAGCGCCAGCAAACGCGCGCGTTGCGCTTCAAACGTCGTTTCAAAATGCGCGCGTTCTGTTGCGGGAAAAAGCAGCGAATCGTCAATCGAGTACTCGATGAGTGCGCGTCGTTTGCTTTCCGGCAGCGAACGCAATAGTTCGTAATCTTGAATTGCTTCGCGCAAAATCATCAGGCGAATGGACGGTATCGGGCGCAATTTGAGGTCGGGATCGCCCGTTAAATCGGCGGGATAAAGCAGCGTTCCGTCGCCATTGGTGCCTTCAAACGATTCGAGGTTTTGCAACGGTTTCGGTCCCCAGCCGTGCGCCATCGAATAAACGAAACCGTTGATGCCGTAGCGCGCCATCATCCAGCCGTAAACGCGAACGGCGCTCGCATCATCGTCCAAAAGCCACGTCGGATAAGGACTTTTCGGCTCGACCATCGTGTAAAACCAGGTTTCTCGCCCGTTTTTCTGCTCGCGTTGCAGATCGTTCAAATCGAGATGACCAACACCGAAAAAGTCGCCGATGTTGGGACACCAAATATCGACTTTTCCGCGCAAAGAATTGTTGGGCGCAACCGTAACGCATTGCTTCAACGCCAGATCGACAGCGCGTAGCTTGGTCGTTGCGTCGCGCACAGCTTCATATTGTTCGGGCGAAGGTTCATCAATGCGATAGGCGTAAGATTTTTGCAACGTTTGGGTGCGGCGCAATTGATCGACGGCAATCGCAAAATCGGGCGAATCCTGTGGCGGCAAACGCACGCTGCGCACGCGTTCGTCGCGCAGATAATTGGCGGCGTCTTCGCTTTTCCAATCGACTGGCAAGTCGTAAGCGTTCAAGCCGTAATCGAGCAGAAAATCGTAGTAATTCTTCTTCAATTGCACGAAATCGTTGTCATTTAAGGGCGACAGATTTTTCGCGTACCAGGCGCGCAAAACATCGTAATAAACCGCGACATTGGCGCGCATCGTTTGAACTGGCAAAACCGCGTGCGAAACCTTCAACGCCAAAGCCAATTCGCGCGGTGTTTCACCTTTGGCCACGATGTTCAGCGCCGCGAAATATTGTCCGGCTTCGCTGTCGCGTGGAACATAAACCGCGACCCACAAGACAACCGAACGATGCGCATCGACCGCGGTTTCTGCTTTGTCGTTGACGGGAATTAAAGCGTCCGGCCACCACAATGGATCGAGTACTCGATTGCCGCTGGGACGCGCCACCAAGACATAATTTTCGCGGAAGATTTGAACGTTGTCGCGCGTGATGAATTGCCCCAACGTGGTAGCGAAACTCGTCGCGGAAACCGCGAAATGCAACGGTTTGTTGTCCGCTGTGACAACGACCTGAAACGATTGCCATTCGCCGCGCGCGGCTTGCAGTTCGACGTGTTGAGTCGCAAACGGCATCAAAACGCCATTGGTTTTCGCCGTCAGTTTCTGCAATGACGAAGCCGTTTGAATGTGCCAGGAAGTTGCACTTCGCGTACTCGATTGCGCGTTGGCACCTTGAGAAAAAGAAAAAATCGCAGCCAACAGCGCCGCGACTCGAAAGAAATGTTTCATGGTAAGTCGTTATCCACCACCCAAATAAAAGCGTTTGTTGTCTCGTTGGGCTTCAAGAAGAACTTTCTCCAGTTCTTTCAATACGTAGATGAATTCTTCGATGTCGCCTTTATCTGCATCAACTGAATCCGGCTTGGTTTGTAACTGTTTCAGTAAAACGTGCGTTGTTTTCAAGCCATCAGAAGGGTTGCACCACACGCGTTCAGGCGTCCAAAGTTGATAGCCTTCAGCGCTGATATATCGACCGTTTTGGAAAGTCGCTTCGGCTTCCATTTCTTCGACATCTTCGCCCTGTCGAAACGCATCTTCTCGACAGTAACCGCTGAAATCACCAAGCAGCGTAACATCAAGATCTTCAGTCATATCGTCCAACTGGTCAACGACATCCGTCAACCATTTCCATTCGACGTGCCAGAACTCTTGAGGAATGTCCTTGATATTTTCGCGCCCTTCGAGAATCGGATAAGTTGAAACGCCCATAAATCTCCTTTGACCAATCAAGTACTCGAAAGGCGGGAGCAGCAAGCTGACGTCCTCCGTTTTCTGGCTTATGCGTGCAAGCGCGATTCTTCGTTGGGATAAGCACCTTCTTCATCGACTTCGCCTTCTTCCAGCAAATGTTCGCGCAGAAAACCATTCAGGCGACGCCACAAAGTTTGCGCGGGAACGGAATCTTCGCGCCAGAAACGCGCCGCAGCGTCGTAGACTTTGACTGCGCCGCGCTTGTCGTGATTGATCATTTGCGCGCGCAAACGACCGATTTCGTTGGCCGGAAAGTTAGAATCTTGTCCGGCGAAAGCGGCGAACAAAGTGCCTTCCAAATTCGCCAGAAAATTGAGCGGCGAGCCGGGACGTTGCGCTGTCGAAACCGGATACGTGATGACGCCGCCAATATCGGCGGCAACGGCAAAACGCGCATCCGAAGCGGCGGCCATCAACGCGTAAGCGCCGCTCCAGCCCCAGCCGATGATGCCGATTCGAGTACTCGAGGCGACGTTTTCCAGATGGGAAACGATGTTTTCGACGATTTTCGCATCGGACAATGTGTCGGCGTAAACGGCGAAATCTTCGGCTGTCGGCGCCGCGCCGTCCTTGCCTTTGGCGCCTGCAAACAAGTCGGGCGTAATGACATCGAAGCCGGATTCGGAAAGTTTGTCCCCAACGCTTTTCGTCCAATTGTCCAAACCTTCGATGTCGTGCAGCACTACGAGAAGCGGGCGCGCAACGGTTTGTAAGGTGGTGGAATCGGTGGAAGAAGTTAATATGGAAGTCATAAAAATTGTCCTTGAAGTAATCGAGTTGAAGAGCGGCAAGAGAACCCCGAGCGTTCTTTTAAGCTGATGACAAATTTTGGCAGAACGGATTAGTCGCTTTTTCCTGCGCGAGGCTTGTTGGCGCGCCGTGTCCGGGCAGAATGCGCGTGTTGTCGGGCAGGGCGCACAGTTTGGCCAGCGAACGGCGTAAGATTTCTCCATCGCTGCCCGGAATATCGGTGCGACCAACCGAACCTTTGAACAACACATCACCCGCGATGCAGACATTTTCTTGTGCAAAATAAAAAGCGACTGAACCTGGCGAATGTCCTGGAAGCAGCAAAACTTCGCATTCGAGGTCGCCGACTTTTAAGGTTTGGCCTTCGTGCAGCCACGCAGTAGGAATGATAATTGGCACTTCGGGCAAGCCGAGCAACATCACAGCCGTATCGGGCAAGCGTTCGAGCAGCCATTCATCGTCGCGGTGCATTACAACCGGAACATCGAATTGCGATTTCCAGAGCGCGTTGTCGTAAATGTGATCGAAGTGGCCGTGCGTGTTCCAAATTGCGCTGAATGTGTAGCCGTCGCGCGTTAATTCGAGTACTCGATTGAGCGCATTCTGGCTGTCGAGCGACGGATCAACGACGACGAATTGTTTGCTGGCGTCGTCGCGCAAAATGTATAAATTGTTGGACAAAGGGCCGACTTCAAAGGTTTCGATGTGCAAAGTTGATGGAATAGTTGAATTGGTCATAACGTTGGTACTTTATCAAAACGCGGGTGTTGCGTTATACTCGAAGTTCCTGTTTTTGAGTGATGTGCGGCCTGCATTTGAGCGATGCGCCGCGAGGTGCGCCATGTCTTCTCCTTCTTCGCAGCCTTTTTCTTACCATCGGTTCGACCCTTTGAACGACGCGAGCGAAGAAACCAACTTGCCCGCGATAGCTGAATCGACGAGCGGCGCGGTTGTCGCAGCACCCAATGGACAAACCTTGGCAGGCGATTCAAGCGGAGACGAACCCTCGAGTTCCAATAGCGAAACAGTTTCGGATACTGAAGGACGCCGCGCGCGTCATTTGCTGGATCGCGCATTTGCGCTATGGGAAAAAGGCGACAATAGCGGCGCGATTTTAGCGTGTCGCCAATCATTGACGATTGATTCTCAGGCGGCGGGCGCTTATTCGATGTTGGGCTTGTTGCTCGAACGCGCGGGCGATGTCAAAGGCGCCATTGCCGCTTATGACAAGGCCGTCGAACTCGAACCCGACAGCGTTCTCGAACGCGATAGCGCCCAGCGTTTGCGCGCCGCCAGTCAAAGCAACGCAGCGCCGATGTTTCACTTCGAAGACGCCGAACTTTTCGACACGTCCAGCGACACGTCTACCAACGACTTGCCCGCTCTGGCGGAACCCGCATCCGCGTCACAAAACGCAAACCTCGCGGCGCCCGTGACAAATCAAGCCGCAACAAACCTCATAGCAACGCCGACGAGTGCGCCGCTATCGAGTACTCAAATCGGAGCGCCAACTGTTGCGACATCAGCAGTTGCAACGCTGACGAACAAGCCGAATACGCCGCCTCGTGCCGCGACGAACGCTGCTGTCGACGCGGCTTCTTTGTCCGGCGCAACTTTGTCCGGCGCAACGATACTCACTGCGCCCACAACTTCAAATCCCACGTTGCCCAAAGCGCAGACAACAGGTGTTGCAAGCGCGCCGCGTTCTCCGGTTGCGACGGCTCCTGTTTCTTCTGGCGCTGTGACAGCGACCATGGTTGCGCCTGCGACTGCTGCGCCTGCGACTGTTGCGCCGCGCGTCGTACCATCTTCAACGGTAACACCGACTTCGACCCAAACGCCGCGTGCGGCCGGGCAAATTGCGCCTGTTGTGGCTTCATCGGTTGTCATGCCGAGACAAACTCCGGCGACGGGAACAAATCGGCAAGTGAACCCGTTGCCGGTGGCTTTACCATCTTCAATGCCTGTAGCGTCCGCCGCAACGCCTTCGGTTCTTCTCACTGACAGCACGCCGACTTTGATGTCTTCGTGGCAAAGCGCGCGAACGTTCTGGATGCGCAGTTTGCCGTTGGTGGCGGTGGCAGGAACCGGTTTCCTTTTTATGTTGTGGTCGCGTGGCGTAGCTCTTGACCGCGAACGTCATGCTGTCCCATCGACATCGAGCACGACAGTGATCAATACCGTCGCGGGCGCCACAACGCCCACGACAACGAGCGTGGCCGATAACGTTGCGCCGCTGCAAAATGCTGGTGCTACGAATGCCGGTGCTGCGAATGCGAACACTTCGAGTACTGGAAACAGCAACGTGAATGTTGCCAATGCGGGCGTCATTAAATCAACAGTTGCCAGTTCAGGCGTGCCTGCCACCACGTTACCTACACCTTCTGGCTTGATTGTCAACAATGCGCCAGCGAAAACAACGGTGACGAACACGGCGAGTTCTGCAAACACAAACCGTGCTGATCGTGTGGAAACAAGGCGCGAACGGCGCGCTCGCCGCGAGGACAACTCAGGTTATTCGGGTAACGCGAACCGCGAGGCCGAACGCCCGACATCTCGCTTGCCGCGCGGAGGAATGCCAGCGCCCGATGTGAGCTCGATTCCGCCGGCCAATGTGTCGAGTTTGCCGCGTTCATCGAACGATGCAGGCGCTTCGTCGGCTTCCAATGGCGCTCTCCCACCAATTATCCAAGTGCCGCCAAGCGATGGCGGTAATGGCGGGCAAAGCAACAACGGCGGAAATGCTGGTGGAAACAATGGAACGCAGCCTGACTCGGGACCGTTACCGGCGTTTCCACCGCCCTCGCAGGTGCAATCGCGCACGCAAAACCAGATGAGCGAAGGTGCGCCGTCCGCCTCGTCCGAAAATAGTTCCGCAGTTCGCGCTGCCGATACGGCTTATAAATACCAGACGCGCGCTTTGATTTACGTTGAGCAGGGCAATAATTCGCGCGCCGCCAGCGATTTTCAAAGCGCGATGGCGTTATATCGTCGCCAGATCGCGCGCGGCGAAAACGTGGACGATGCGCGGCGCGGCCTCGAAGCCTGCCGCGACGGTTTGAAGTTGATTACCGCGTCTTAATTCCGCTGCCTTTTGGTTTTAAGGCGTGGTTTGATGACGTTTTTGTTGGAGAAATTGCATGACATTTCCTATTCGTCCGGCGCAACACCAAAGCCCGACATCGCTTTCGAGTACTCGATATAGCGCAAAATGCGCCTCTTCCTGGACAACTGTTTTGGCGGATGCCGTCGCGCCCTGCGTTTTGTTATGCGCTCTGTCCGCGCCCGTTTTTGCCGTTCCTTCGTCGCCTACGCCATCAGCTATGCCATCGGCGACGCCTTCTGTGACGCCTTCTGTGACAACGCCTCCTACGATCACTACGCCAATGGTTGCGGCGGCTCCAATTGCTTCTTCCACAGCAAATTCAGCAAATGCGAGCGCGATTGTTTCCGCTGCTTCGTTGTCGGCGTTCAATGTTTTGCTGGTGCCGTTGGATCATCTGGGAAATACGGCGTCTGACACGGCGAGCCTGGGCAATGGTATAACGGATAGCGCCACCGAATTGGCAGCGGGCAGCGAGGCGGCGATTGTCGTTGGCCCGGCGCAAGCGGCAGCGGCTCCTTTGCGTCGCGCCTTATTGAAGCGCGGTTTAAGTGACGTATTGACAGCGGCACCAAATAGTTCCGTGTTGCGTCGCGCGGTCGCTGAAAACCGCTTGTCGCAACGAGTACTCGATCAATTGAATGAGGCGATGAGTACCATTGCTGCTTCGGTCAGCCTGACAACAAGCGACGCATCCGCTGCTTTGATGCCGCCAACCTCCGTATCGACTGCGCCATCTTCCAGTTCATCGACTTCAACTGCGCCAGCTATGGATCCGAGCGCAGATAATCCAAACGCGAACGCGTCGTCGTTGCCCGCGATTGTTCCGAGCGTGATGCTGAGCGCTCAGGTGAACTCATTTGAGAGCGCCACGCAGCGTGCAATTGCGGCGGCGTCGCGCTTGGGACAGGCTTTGAATTATCGCGCGGTCTTGATTTTGACGCTGACTTCCGACAGTGCAGGAAAAACGCACTACGTGATGCTGTTGGTCGACGCGTTGCGCGAAACCGGCGATGTTACAACTTTCGATGTTCCAGCCGCCAGTTCCGCAGTCAGCACAACGGCAACGACAACAACCGGAACGACGAACGCCAATCGTTTGGTGAGTTATCAGAATTCGGCGGAAGTCGGTTCCACTCTGCTACAGCAAAAGCTGGCGATTTGGGCACAGGCGCCATCGGGAGATCGCAACAAAATCACGGCGGATTCGCTGGCGACAGCGCGTGCGGCTTTATCGGAAAATCGCCTGAGCGATGCGCGCGATGCCTTGTCGCGCGTTTTGGCTTTTGATGCAACGCAACGCGATGCGCTTATGCTACTGGGCGATGTTCAACTCAAAGGCGGCGACGCAGATGCCGCGATATTGTCGTATCGCCGCGCGGCGGCTTTGGACGGCGATAAAGGCGCGGCGTGGGCGCAAATTGCGACGGCTTATGCTGCTTCGAGCAACTGGCCCGAAACCTTGAACGCCGGAAAACAAGCGCTGGCGGCGAATACCGATTCGGTGGCGTTGCGCTTAGCGATGGCGACTGCGCAACTGGGACGCGCGCAACTTTTTACCGATGCAGGACGCGCCGAAAGCGCTGATGACGCGTTGCAGGATGCCGCAATTCATCTGGCGCAAGCGCGACAAATGGCGCCCGACGATCCCGCAGTTTTACGCTTACTGGCGCAGCAGTTGACGATGCAAAATCAGTCGCGCCAGGCGCTGCAGATGCTCGACCGCGCCGCGCCGCAACTCATCGGCGACCGCGATTTCCAAGTTTCTTACGCGACACTTTTGGCCGGGCGCGACGGGCGCGAACGAGACGCTTTCGCCGCTTGGATGCGCGCCACGAAATTGTCCAACGATGCGGCTGCAAACCCCGGTTCGAGTACTGGAAATGCGACGCAATTGCCGACTGTGGATCGCGCGCGTTTTCGTCGCCTGGTCGAAGGCTACGATCAAACGGTGGCGAAGATGGTGATGCGCGCTTATGCACTGACCGATGGCGTGGTGCAGGGAAATATTTCGCGCGATAGCGCCCTGCTCGAACTCAAGCCGATGACGGACGACATCGCGCTGGCCAACAGCGTTCTGAAATCGCTAACGCCTCCCGACGACCGCCAGCGCGACGCTTACACCGCGCGCTTGGCCGTCGGCGATACTTTCAGCCAAGCCATCAACGCTTATGAAATGTACGCGGAAAACAGCGACGATTCTCTGCACGACAAAGCTATCGAACTGCACAAAGACGCCATGGCGCGCCTGAACGCGCTGCGCTCCAGTTAGCAGGAGGCAGCGGCAGGAGGCAGTTCGAGTACTCGAAATGGAAACAGTGTCGCTGAACTGTCCTGCGCCCCAACTGCCGCTGCTTTCTGCCGCTGCTTCCTGATGACTGCCTCCTGAACTATGCTCGTCCGCGATTTCGACTACGACTTGCCGCCGGAACTGATCGCGCAAACGCCGGTTCATCCGCGCGATGCGGCGCGTTTGCTTCATGTGCAACGTGACAGCGGCGCACTTTCGCACCACGTTTTTGCCGATTTGCCGCAGTTGTTGCGTCCCGATGATTTGCTGGTTTTTAATGACACGCGCGTTTTGCGTGCTCGATTGCGCGGTTATAAAATCGGGGGAAGCGGACAAAACGGCGCGCGCGTCGAAGCACTTTTGCTGCGCGAAAAAGAGCGCAACGTGTGGGAAGTTTTGCTGCGTCCTTCGGCGCGATTGAGGATTGGGACGCTGCTCCTTTTTTCCTCGCCCGATGAAAGCGTTCAAGTGAACGCCACGCCTTTAACACGAATTGACGAAGGTTGGACGCTGCAATTTCTCCCTGAAAATGGCGCGGATGTGCGCGCTTTTTTGCCGCAGTTGGGCGAAGTTCCTTTGCCGCCTTATATCGCCGCGCGCACCTCGACCGAAGACGATTACCAAACTGTCTACGCGCGTGGCAAGCATCACGATTCACAATCGAGTACTCGATCCGCAGAAACGCCCATCTTGGAATCATCCGCAGCGCCGACTGCGGGTTTGCATTTCACGCCAGAATTGCTGGAAAATTTGCGTGAACGTGGTCTGGAACATTGCTTTGTAACGCTGGGAATCGGCATCGGAACCTTTCGCCCGATGCAAAGCGAGAACGTTGAAGAACACGTAATGCACCGCGAAGAATACGAAGTTTCACCACAAACCGCGCAGAAAATCAACGAGCAAAAAGCGCGCGGCGGGCGCATTGTCGCAGTCGGTACGACGACAGTTCGCGTTCTGGAGTCGGCAACCGCCGCCAACGGTCAAGTGCGAAGCGGTTGGAATTCGACCGAGATCTTTCTTCGTCCGGGCTGCCAATTTCGCGTGGTCGATGCCTTGATTACCAACTTTCATTTGCCGCGCTCGACGCTTTTAGTGATGATCACGGCCTTTGCGCAACAGAAAACGCCCGACGGCTTGGCGCTCGTGCGCGCCGTTTATGAAGAAGCCGTGCGCGAACGCTATCGTTTTTTCTCGTTCGGCGACGCGATGCTAATCGAATAAAAAGTTCGTGCGTAAATCAGGTTTTTACTTGTTCAAAGTTGGTGCAGAAAGTAGGAACAAATCATCGAACTCACACTATATCGTTCTGAGAGGTTGTCAATAAAGTTGTAAAAGGTAGTAAAAAATGCTCGCAACTCGCAGTTTGTCATTCTGATGGGTGCCCTCCGGGCAGTGCGAAAAATCTAACTTCAACCACATTCTTCTCTGTGCTCAGAATGACAAACTGCGAGTTTGATAACGTTTCAACTTATGCCCTGTAAATGACATGGATTCTGCTGACGTAACAGAACTCAAAGCAAATTATCGAGCGACGACGGAAACTTTTGCCATGGTTGAAAAAAGCGACGCGCAAAACGAATTTGACGAACAACATGACGCAGATGAACCGCTTTCGAGTACTCGTCCGAGTGCGCAAAAACGCGGGCGCCCGTCTCGCAAAACGGGCGACGAAAAACCGGTGCAACGCGTGCGCTTGCGTGTTGAAACGCGCGCTCAAATGCTGGAGCGTTTGACGAATCCGCAGATTTCGTTGCACGAAGCGAGCGTGATCTTGGACGTTTGTTCGGCCACCGTGCGCCATTATGCGGACGACGGAAAACTCGCGCACACGCGCACAACAGGCGGACAACGCCGCTTCCGCCTGCGCGAAGTGCTGGCTCTGGGGCGCGTGATGGAAGCCAGAAAACGCAAGCGACGCTGAAGCCTTTGAACGTTTGGCGCACGAGTTTCTTATATCGAGTACTGGATATAAAAACTCATGGCGCGCATCTTTGGTCAAGAATGGAGTGAACTGGATATGAAAGCGTCTGAAATTTATCAACGCCATTATGATGACGAACCTGATTGGCAGCAAGCGGAAGACGCTTTGTTTGATGAAAGTTGTGACACAATTCGCCGCTTTGCTCTTGAACATCCCGAATGCCTTTGCGCATTTTTCGCTTTCGATTGCGACGCGGTTTATGGCGACGTGAATATGAATTTTGATTCAGCGCAAAATGGCTTCGCGGAGGGTAAAAAATATCAGAACTATTCTGTAAAAGGTCGAAAAGAAAAGTTGGTGGATGAGGATTCTTGGCGGTGGGCGCAGGCCTATTTTGCCCTTTCTATGGTCGAACACTCTATTAGTGTGTCCGATTTTGAATTCTCTTTGTATGGAGAAAAGCGGTTTCGTGATTGGGAAATGTTCGCTTTTAGTTCGTGCTATCCGAAAAGAGAACGAGATGAAGACGCTGATTATTTGACAGGTCATGTCACGCTGGTATTATGGCGTGTCTTGGAGCGTCTTCACGATGCTAAAATCTTTGAGCATCTCAATTTGGCTTCTCCTTTTCGTCTGGGCTATGAATACCACGACGATGCACGCGGTCTTGTCGTCGCGCGGATTATGAATTGGACGCAGCCTTGAAAGCAGATGACAACGCTTGATGCTTGTAGTAAAATGTTTCGACGGACAGATGGCCGAGTGGTTGAAGGCGATAGTCTCGAAAACTATTGTACACGTAAGTGTATCGGGGGTTCGAATCCCTCTCTGTCCGCCAGCAAAAAGTTCTCAATTTTGAATTCTTAGTTTTGAATTGGACATCCTAACTCAAAACTAAGAATTCAAAATTGAGAACTTTTGTTTGGACAGGTGTCCGAGTGGTTTAAGGAGCACGACTGGAACTCGTGTGGGTGTAACAGCCTCGTGGGTTCGAATCCCACCCTGTCCGCCATTGAATTTTAAGTTTTAAATTCTTAATTTTGAATTGTTTTTAAACTCAAAATTAAGAATTTAAAATTAAGAATTCTTCTTTTTGGTTGCGCTAAGCGGGGAGATAGCGGTGCCCTGAATCTGCAATCCGCTCAGCAGAGCCGAATTCCTGCGCTACGGCCCCATCTTGTGAAGCTGGGCGAAACACGGAACATTGAGGAGCGGGTCCTATGCGACGGCGCGATGTGAACCTCGCCAGGGCCGGAAGGCAGCAACGATAAGCGTTTAGCGTCGTGCGCCGTAGGTCGCCTGCTCTGAGCCACCGATTTCGATTCCGTTCGGAAGATGCCGGTCAAAGCGCGGGTGCGCAGCCAATCCTTTTCGGAATGATGAATGATGAATACGGAATGATGAAGTTCGAGTACTCGATAGCGCGATGAGTGCAACGAAGATTCATCATTCATCATTCCGTATTCATCATTTCTCTTCTGCCATGTCTCTCTACCGCAAATATCGCCCGCAAACTTTTGACGATTTGGTCGGGCAAGAGCACATCGCGCAAACCTTGCGCAACGCTCTTTCGTCCGACCCGCTCCGCGTCGCGCACGCTTACCTTTTCGTCGGGCCGCGCGGTACGGGCAAAACCACCTCCGCCCGCCTGCTCGCCAAATGCCTCAATTGTGAGCAAGGCCCAAAGCCCCATCCCTGCAACCAGTGCGACTTTTGCGTCCGTGTCAGCAACAATCAAGTCACGATGGACTTGATCGAAATGGACGCCGCCAGTAACCGCAGCATTGACGACGCGCGCGACATCAACGCCAACGTCAACGTCGCGCCAGCTCAAGGTCGCTATCGCGTTTATATCATTGACGAAGCGCACATGCTGACCAAAGAAGCCTTCAACGCGCTGCTCAAAACCATCGAAGAACCGCCGCCGCATCTGGTTTTCGTCTTTGCCACCACCGAAGCCGACAAAGTTCCGCAAACGATTACAAGCCGTTGTCAGCGCTTCGATTTTCGCCGCGTCACGCCCAACGACATCGTCAGTCGCTTGATGTATGTCGCGCAAAACGAAAACCTCCAACTTCAACCTGAAGCCGCGCGATTGATCGCGCAAACAGCGGACGGCGCCTTGCGCGATTCCTTGACTTTGCTCGAACAAGTCTCGGCGTTTTCTGCGGAAGAAATCACCGAAAGTGATGTGCGTTTGGTTTTGGGCACGGTTTCGCGTGAATTGTTGCTCGATTTGGTGGACGCGATTGCCGACCAAGACGCGACATCGGCTTTGCGACAAGTCGAGACGGCGACCGAAGAAGGCGTCAGCTTCTCGCAATTAACGCGCGATTTAACAAGCTATTGCCGCGATTTGCTTTTATTAACAGTCGGCTTTGAAGACAACGGTACTTTGACGGAAAACGAACGCGCGCGACGTCGAGAGCACGCGAATAAAATCGGGCGCGAGCGTTTGACGCGTTGCGTGGAAAGTTTGCGTCTGGCCGAAAAAGAAATGCGCCAGAGCACGGATCATCGCTTGTTGCTCGAACTCACGTTGGTGCGCCTAACCGCCAATATCGAGTACTCGAATGCTGCATCTACGAACCTTGCGCCGCAATTGCAGAAAGTCGCGCCGGTTTCAAATGCCGCAGTTTTTAATAATGCGGTTGCGAACAACGCGCCGCGTCCGGTGTGGAAGCAGCCTTCTGTTGAACCAAAAACCGAGCCACGATTTGCAGAAGCGCCGCCGAAAGTTGTTGCGGAAAGTAATGGCATCGCGCCGAAGACTGATGTCGAACCGATAGTGGCGCCCGCTTTTACGCTGTTGGAAAGCGCCGGGCGAATTGTTGAAGCGCCCGTTGAAACCATCGAAGCTATTGAAAGTGATGATGCGCCGTCAAACGGTGCGCCATTAGAAGAATCAAGTACTCGAATGCGCATCGAAAGCAGCGAAGCGCCTCAAATTGAAGAAGAAACGGCGTTGCCAAATGAAAATGTTGCGCTGATTTCCGAAGCGACGGCAACCGAAGCGAATACAACTGAAGCGAATACGGCTGAAGAATCATCAACAGCGACGAATGCGGCAGCAGCGAGCGCGGCAGCGTCGAAGAAGAAAGGGCGACGCATTCACGATTTGGGCGAACTGATCGAGTTGTGGCCAGCGGTTTTGGCGCGCGTCAAGCGCAAAATTGGCGTCACGGCGGTCGCTTATCTGCACGATGCGCAGCCGGTGGCGATGGACGACAAAACCGCGACGCTGGAGTTCCAGAAAGAGTTTCACTACGAAAAAGCGAAGGAAGCCGCCGGTCGCTTGCCCTTCGAGCAGGTCGTGAACGAGTGTATGGCGACGCCGCGCAGCTTGAAGTTTCGCTGGAATCCGCCGGGCAAAGCCGCTGTTGTGGAAGACGTTCCGCCGCCGCCGGACGACGATGACGACGACGATGTGGTGCGACTGGCGCAGGATATGTTCGGCGCCGAAGTTGTCGGGCGTTCGGGCGAAGTATAATTAAATGTCGGTTTCGCTATTTTGAAATCGAGTACTCAACAACACAATCAAAGGTTACTCTTATGAATATCCCCGGTTTGGGCAATTTGCAAAAGCAGATGCAGAAGATGCAAGAAGATATGATGAAGGCGCAGGACGAACTGGACGCCGACCGCTTGGAAACGAGCGCAGGCGGCGGCATGGTTCACGTTGTGACGAGCGGCATGGGCGAGATTTTGGAAATCAAAATCGCACCGGAAGTCGTTGACCCCAACGATGTCGAAATGCTGCAAGACTTGGTGACAACCGCTGTGCGCGACGCCTTGAAGAAAGCGCAAGATCATCACACTGAGCGCATGAGCGGCATCACCGGCGGCATCGCGGGCAAACTGCCTGGACTTGGCTTTCCGATGTAATCTGGTCGTCGCCAACGAACCCGAAGCGTCAGCGACGGGCTGGATTGACAGTTTGTTGTAATTTCAAATTCAGCCCGTCGCTTACGCTCTGGGTTCTTTTCAATCGAGTACTCGACTGGCACTTTTCCATCGCTCGTTCGTCGTTTGAAACCATGATTTACTACGCGCGACCGTTGTCGCAATTGCTGGAACAATTGGAAAAATTGCCGGGCATCGGGCCGAAATCGGCGCAGCGTTTGGCGTTTCACATCTTGCGAGCGCCGCGCGAAGAAACCGAAATGCTGGCGCAAGCCGTCCGCGATGTGCGCGACAAAATCAAGCCGTGCGCGCGCTGCGGCAACTTCACCGACGAAGATGTTTGCGACATTTGTCTCGATCCGCGCCGCGATAGTGCGCTGTTGTGCATCGTCGCCGAGCCGCGCGACTTGATGGCGATCGAAAGTTCGGGCGAGTTTCGCGGACGCTATCACGTTCTGGGCGGCGTGATGAGTCCGATTGAAGGCATTGGGCCGGATCAACTCAGCGTCGCGCCTTTGATGAAACGCTTGGGCGACGAGAACATCAGTGAAGCCGTGTTAGCGCTGTCGCCCACAGTCGAAGGTGAAACGACTTCCAATTATCTGGCGAATTTGCTCAAGCCGCGCGGCATTCGCACTACGCAACTGGCGCGTGGGTTGCCATTTGGCGGCGATTTGGATTACGCCGATCAGATGACAATCGCCGGAGCGTTGCGCGGTCGCCGCGATTTTTAAAAATTAACTGCAGAGACACAGAAGACACAGAGATTTTTAGGGAAGAATTGTCGTGCGAGTTTGTCATTCTGAGTGAAGCGAAGAATCTATACGTCAAGTCAGATTCTTCGCTTCACCCAGAATGACAAACTCTTATTTTCGAGTACTCGACTTCTTTTCTCTGTGTCCTCTGTGTCTTTGTGGTTCAAAAAGAAGGTCAAATTATCATGTCAGAAAACAATGGAGCCGCTTTGAACGGCGATCAGAAATCAACGTTTCGCACCAAAGTCGGGTTGGCGGAAATGCTTAAAGGCGGCGTCATCATGGACGTGGTAACGCCCGAGCAAGCGATTATCGCTGAAGAAGCGGGCGCGGTCGCGGTGATGGCGCTGGAGCGCGTGCCGAGCGATATTCGCAAGGAAGGCGGCGTCGCGCGCATGACGAGCCTGAACTTGATCAAAGAAATTCAAAGCGCTGTGACAATTCCTGTGATGGCGAAAGTGCGCATCGGGCATTTCGTCGAAGCGCAGATTTTGCAACAACTCGCCGTCGATTTCATTGACGAAAGCGAAGTCTTGACGCCCGCCGACGAACTTTATCACATCGACAAGCACAACTTTCGCGTGCCTTTTGTGTGCGGTTGCCGCGATTTGGGCGAAGCGTTGCGCCGCATCGGTGAAGGCGCCGCAATGATTCGCACCAAAGGCGAAGCCGGAAGCGGCAACATCGTCGAAGCCGTGCGGCACTTGCGCGAAGTTCATGGCCATATTCGTCGCTTGAAGAACATGGCGAAAGACGAACTGATGACCGAAGCGAAAAACCTGGGCGCGCCGTACGATTTGGTGTGCGAAGTCGCGCGCCTGGGCAAGTTGCCGGTGCCGAACTTCAGCGCGGGCGGCGTGGCGACTCCGGCTGACGCGGCGTTGATGATGCAGTTGGGAGCGGAAGCGGTTTTCGTCGGCAGCGGCATTTTCAAGAGCGGCGATCCGGCAGAACGCGGGCGCGCCATTGTCGATGCGACGACGTTTTTCAACGATCCCGCGAAACTCGTCGAATGCTCAATGAACCTGGGCAACCCGATGGCTGGCCTTGATATTCGCCAGATGGCCGAAAGCGAAAAGATGTCGACGCGCGGCTGGTAAAGCGACGGATCGAGTACTCGATTGACAAGGAAACGGCGCTCTGCTTTCATTAGTAGGGCGCCGTTTCTGAGGCTGTTGTGCCGAAGAAAACGCGCGCTGTTCGCCCGTTTGGTTCGTAAAAGAGCCAATGATTTCCACCAAACCCTGTGTTGGCCTGATGGTAAATCTGAGTCTGCGGCTTGATTTCTGTGCTGAACCAACTTGGCGGCGATTGCCAGTTTTGCACGTCGCAAAATTTTCTCTCATTCTGTGAAAGCAGAGTGAGCCTTTTGTTTGTCAGCTTAGCCATTGTCGCTGGCGAAGCTTGGAAGCTCAAAAATGTCGGCTCCTCTTGCTCTTCTTCTCGTGACAAGTCTTGCCCTTTCAGATTTTGGATTTGCGATGTCGGCTGAGTGTTGAAGACCGAAGAAAAGATCTCTTTGGAGTTGTCTTCGATAGACCAAGACGAAGAAATGAAAGTGCAAATAAACGGAAAAGCAACTACGAAAAATGGCAAGGCGAAAACCGTTGCGCGAGCATAATGCTTTTTTGCTGCGGCGTTAATGAGGTTCTCAAAGAGCTTTATCGAAAAAATCCCCACAATTATCGTTGCGAAAAGCCATAACATTATGAACATACAAGCGCCTCCCTTACACATCCTATAATAGGAATACGAACACAACAATCGAGTACTCGATCTTTATGAACCTAAATATTCCATCTTCTTCAAACTCTTTACTCCCCAGTTTTTTCATCGGCGGTTACGAATGCTCGACGCATCGTTTGCATAATGGCAAGCGATTGGATTTAACGGCTTCGACGCAGCACGACCGCTTTGTCGCACAAGATTACGAGCGCTTGAAAAGCGTCGGAATGTTGACGGCGCGCGAAGCGTTCCGCTGGCATTTAATCGAAAGCGAAGCTGGAAAATATGATTTTTCGAGCGCGCTGCCGATGCTTCGTGCCGCGCGGCAACACGGCATCAAAGTGATCTGGGATTTGTTGCATTTCGGCTGGCCGGATCACATTGATATTTTCGCGGCGGATTTTGTCGCGCGTTTCCAAAACTTCACGCGCGCCGTGATTCGAGTACTCGAAGAGGAAGGCGAAAGCGCGCCTTATATTGCGCCGATCAATGAAATCTCGTTTTTCTCGTGGGCGGCGGGCGGCGCGGGTTTTTTCAATCCGTTTGTGCATGATCGCGGCGACGAATTGAAGCGACAACTCGTGTCCGCCGCCATTGGCGCGACGCGGCTTTTGCAGGAAAATTTTGCGGATGCGCGCATTTTTCACATCGATCCGATTATCAACATCGCGGCGGATGTGACGCGCCCGCAGGACAGAATTGTGGCTGAAGGTCATCGTCAATCGCAGTTCCAGGTGTGGGACATGATTTGCGGGCGTCGCGCGCCGGAATTGGGCGGCAAACCGCAATATCTCGATGTGATCGGCGCCAATTATTATTCCAACAATCAATGGATTCATAATGGCTCGACGCTTGGCCCGTCGAGTCCGTATTATGTGCGCTTGCGTTATATGCTGCGCGAATTGCATTTGCGCTACGGGCGACCCGTTTTCCTTTCGGAAACCGGCATCGAAGATGAAGCGCGACCTGCGTGGCTGCGCTACATCGGGCAGGAAGCGCGCGCGACGCGGAATCTGGGCGTGCCGCTCGAAGGCGTTTGCCTGTATCCGATTTTGAATCATCCCGGCTGGGACAACGACCGCCACTGCTACAATGGCTTGTGGGATTACGCCGACGAAAGTGGTCACCGCGCGATTTATGCGCCTCTGGCCAGAGAACTGGCGCATCAGCAGGAATTGTGGGCGCAGGACAGCGAAACCGTCGAAGAAGTCGATGTGCATTCGCTGGATGCTGCGGCGACCGCCATTGAAGAAGCCACAGCACGAGCGCGCGGCACTTCGTAGCCAGCGAATAAATTCGCCGCCATAAAAGGTGTCAACCTGCGTTGACACAACGTCGCTTAGGATGAGTTTGGAAGTACGTGAGGCGTAAAAAAGACGTGCAGAAGAGGATTTGTCATTCTGAGCGCAGCGAAGAATCTGGCTTAGGATATAGATTCTTTGCTGCGCTCAGAATGACAAACTGCGAGTTTGACCTTTTCTTCTACTTTTTCTGCAATCTCAAAATGACAGACCGCGAATTTATTCGCTGGTTATCGAGTACTCGATTTAACGCGCCTGTAACCTTTGCGCCTTAAACTGCACTCAAGATCAAAAAAGCGGGAGTTTCACGATGGACTTGAACAAGCAAATCGGTTTGTGCGAAAAAACAACTTCTGACGTCGATGCCAAAACCATCGAGTATTTGAATTTGAAGTTGGCGTTTTTAGGTTGCCCGATCTTTGGACATGCGGAAAACGACGCCATGATTTCCGCGTTGCTGCTGCATCAACAGGAAACCAGTCGCCTGCTGGCCGGCTATTTGTGTCCCGCCGACGCGCGCATCCAGGATTTTCTGCAAGCCTATTTATGCGATGCGAACGTTCCTGTGCCGCGCTTGCCGTCGCGCGCTTTTGTGCTCGATCAATATGGATTATCGCGCGCGCTTTCTCTTGCGCCGGACAAAGACGAATTCTTGTCCGACATCGTGAGTTCGTATCGCACCAAGCAGGGCGTTTTGCACAATCCGAAAAGCGACAGGCGCACCACGCAGGGCATTTTTCACATCGTCGAAGGCGGCCTGCCGATTCCCGACGACAAAATTGGCGTGCCCAAAGCCGTCTTCGCGCGCTTGCTCGAACGCGCTTTGCATCCGCCGGAAGAACTGCTGCGCCTGCCTTTTACTTCCAGTCAGAACGAGCAAGCGGCGTGCTGGGTTTCACTGCTTCTCCGACCGTTGGTTTGTCCCGAAGTGCGCGGTTATACACCCGAAAAAAGGATGGAGATTCGCTTTTTCGCGCCCGGCAATCTGGTCAGCAATCTCGACTTTGTGGAAAGCATTTTCGGCAATGCGGGCGATCCGTTCTTGCCGGAAAACGACGCTGCGCTCGATGTGGAACATTGGACGGGACATACCGGCTGCGTGATTTTGGCGCCGCACCTTATTACCGAAAATAAGAAGGAATTGGGCTTGCCGCATTGGGACGATGCGACCGAATTGCAAAGACGCGATGGAATGTGCTGGCGCGACGAGAACGAACTTTACAACGGCGGTAAGGCGTTCAAGATCGCGTGCCGCGACGAACGCGGCGTGATGCTGACGATTATCGCCGATAACTATTACGGTTATTGCAAGAAAGAAGTGAAAACGCAGATCAGCTATTCGGCCAACCTGAGCGGCAACTGCGAGGAAGAGCATTCCGGCGGCGCTCTGGTTTATCCGAGCTACGACTTGGGCGAAGAGTTCAACGGCTCGCTGCATGCGCCGCCATTGGGTCACACTTTCAATCGAGTACTCGAAACCTATGCCGACGCGATGGACGTGCAGCCCGAAGGTTACGCGATAGATAAAAAGTTTCCCGACATCGTTTATGTCGCCGAAGATGTGACGTTCGACTTGCATTCGCAAACCGTCAGTTGGCCGTTTGGCGACGGCGAAGAGCGCACGAAAATCAAATTGTTGCCAGGCAAAACTTATGTGCGACCTTCGGGTCATCGCATTCACATGGAAAAACCCGCAGGCGGTCGCGCCTGGCGTTTGGTCGGAACACTCGCCGAAGGCACGTTTTGCCACAAGCCGTGCACGGTTTCGGGTGGCGGCAAATCGGAGATTTCCAAGCCGATCACCGATGCAATTTTGCAAGGGCCGGTTTTCGTCGCCGATTTTGAAAAGGATTTCGATGTCGTCGCGGAAATCATCGCGCGCAATTATTCCGACCGCTTCAGCGAACGCTATCGCCAGGAATTCAAAGAGTATTCCGACAGCCGTCCGGTTCTCAGCAGCGAGCGTTCGCTGGGTTCGGTCATCAAACTTTTGACGCCCGCGACGCGCGACTTCAACGAGGAATACAACGCCTGGCTCGATTCGATTCCGCAATACATCAAGGAATTGGTGTTTGTGGTCAAGCGTTTTTACAAGCCGGAATGGGGCGCAAATTGGCGCGAACATTTCAGCGTGGACATCATTAATGGCACGCCAGGCAACGAACTGAAACTGGACGGCGCCAAATTGGTATCAAACTTCCTGCGCGTCGGCTACGACGAAGACGGCGCGTGGCGCACTTTCGGCTTGCGCAAAGACTTTCATCCGGCTGTGAAGTGGGCGCTCGAGGATGACATTTCGGCTTCAACCGTGGTGCCAGCCGAGCAATTGAAAGGACTGAATCCCGATTATGCGCAGGCGTATGTGAAGTTCGTCGGCAACTGCGAAGGTCGTTTGTTTCAGCGCCCGGACGATGCCATTCATCGCGGCTACGACAAGCAAACCGAACGGGATTTCACGCGGCACGACAACTTCTTTTCCAACTACGAGCCGCTTCCAGTTGAAGAAGCCAAGATGTTTTTGGAAGATTCGATTGGCTTCGACAAGTGGACGACGCCTTTGCAAAACCTGGTGCGCGAACTGGCTGAGGATCCACATCCCGACTTTTTCGTGACGCCTGCGCATCCGCGCTTGGTCGATGGCGTACCGACCAAAAACCCGCGCTATTTGCAAACGCGCCCCGATTTATTGAACCCACGCGACGCGTATCTGGCGGAAATGAGTACTCGAATGTTCCGCCGTATTCCGTTATCTGAACCGGTGCGGCTTCCTGTCAACGCGGTTTTGCCCGGGCGCCGCAACAATCCGCCAGAGCCTGCCGCGGGCATTCGTTCGCTGGCGGTTTACAACCCGATTCACTACATGGAATTGCCGGAATTGTTCATGGAGTTCATTTGCAGCATGACCGGAAAATCGCCTTCGACGACGGGCGCCGGAAGCGAAGGCGCGCTCACTAAAGGGCCGTTCAACGCGCTGCATCCGATTCTCGACGTGAACAACGCTTTGCTTTCCTATGTTCTGACGGGCGCCGATGTTTTCATTACCGCAGCGGGTTACGTCGGGCCAAATTCCCGCGTCGATCACGATGTCAGTCTTTTGGTTCCCGAAGTGTGGTGCCGCATGTCGACAGCCGAACGCGATCCGCGTTTTCTGATTCGCAACGGTTATCTGGAAAAATGCGAGGATTTGCAATACGAAGGGCGCACGGTTTACACCTCGCGTCTGGGTTATCGCATCACGCGGCGCTTCGTGAAAACGTATTTCGGGCGCGTTTTCAATCACCCGAACGCGGTTTTTACCGACGAAATGCTGCGTCCAGAAAAGCAAAGTCTGGCAATTGCTGTCGATGGCATGGACAACATTGTCGAAACGCAACAGCGCGTGGCGCAATTGTATTTCAACGATGGCGGAGTGGAAGCCGCGTGCCCGCCTTTGAAAGCGCTGCTGCACATCATGCGCGACAATCATTACGAAGGCAAGGATTTGACGCATTCCGATATTCGCGCGCTGTTCACCTCGCAGAGTTTGTTGCAAAGCGACTGGTACGCCAATCGTCAGGCGACGCAACAGGCGAACGAAATCGCTTTGTGGCATCGTCACATCGGCGCATTGGAAAGTTTTCTGGCGAAACCCAACTACGCTGGAGAAGCAGCGCGCTTGGGCATCGAAGATCGCATGGCGCAAGCCAAACAAACGCTCGCTGGCCTGGAAAAAGGCTCGTAAAGCGCCATCGAGTACTCGATATTGAAGGTGTCCCTGAAGAAGAAGTTCGTCTCCCTTCCCCTTGATCATGGGGAAGGGACGGGGATGAGGTTTTTTCCCAAACTCATGCGAAAATTTTCGTGAGCGAAATCTGTTTGTTACATTCATCGGTTATTCTTTCATTCTAACGCCCAGAATGACGGAGTTTGCGATGAAAATATCAGTCAGCGAAACCGATTGCCGCGATCCTTATGTGACAGCGATCAACAATCCAATCAGTGCGGCGCTGCATCGCAAAACCGGGCGTTTGTGGTACGTTTTCGATGGTCATAGCATCGCTTGCACGCGTGAACCTTTGCAGCAAATCACTTTGCCGCCCAAAGTTTCGCGGTGGTGGCGCGAATTTCAAAACTCCGATTTCCAAAATCCCGACAAACCGGCACCATCGCTGCTCGAGTTCGAGTTGGAAATCAAATACGAAGCCTGATTTGTTCAGTTGTTTTCAAGCGCGCCAACCTTTTTGGTTGGCGCGCTTTTGTCGTTTCCGCTTTTGTCGTTTCCGCTTTTGTCGTTTCCGCTTTTGTCGTTTCCGCTTTTGTCGTTTCCGCTTTTGTCGTTTCCGCTTTTGTCGTTTCCGCTTTTGTCGTTTCCGCTTTTGTCGTTTCCGCTTTTGTCGTTTCCGCTTAGCCATTTAACATTCGTCGTCAGGGGAATAAACACGCAATATGCTCTGTATGAGGAATTTCTGACCGCTGCGTCGCATTCGAGTACTCGATTTGTCTTTGGATTGATGTCTTGAAGCGCAAAATCGGGCACAGGATAGACCAAAATGTTTGAACCGAATTCAAGATGGGTATACTATAAGAAAATTGCGCATTCGTATGTGCAAACAGTTTTGTTGAACGAATTGTTTGCAGTTTTGATGCTCACTGAGATTGCGTCAGCTCTTTCACTTTCCGCTTTGCCAGTGTGAGCGAAAGTGCCCACTGTGCTTTTTGTTTCAATCATTGAAGCAATCAAATATCCTGGTTTCAAGTGCGCTTGCTTTGCGCCAATGGTAGTAAAAAACATTCTTGGAGAAACATTGCAATGAAGACACAAACGTTCAAAGCCGCTGTCCTGGGGTCGGCTCTGGCGGCGCTGGGTTTGAGTACGGCCAGTTGTGGAAACGCCGCGTCCTCCTCGGGAGCGGCTTCGACAACTTCTGTGACATCAATACCCGTTTCCGTATCTACAGCCGCATCTGCGTCCGCGCCATCGGTTGTCAAACTTGTGAAAAAGGGTAACGGATTTCAATTGCTGCGCAATGGTCGTCCTTATATCATCAAGGGCGCTGGCGGCGATGGGTCGAAAACCGCGCTTTTGGCGACGGGCGCCAATTCGTGGCGCACCTGGGGCGCTGACAACCTCGACGATCAACTAAACCAGGCGCAAAAACTGGGCATGACCGTGACCGTCGGTATGTGGCTTGGCCACACGGATAACGGTTTCGATTATCACAATGCCCAGCAAGTGGCCGACCAGTTGGCGAACGCCAAAAAAGCCATTGATCGTTATAAAAACCATCCCGCGCTTTTGATGTGGGGCATCGGCAACGAAATGGAAAGCGGTATTCCCGACAACGATCCCGCTGTCTGGCAGGCGATTGAGGCGATTGCCGCTTATGCCAAAAAAGTCGATCCCAATCACCCGACGATGACTGTGGTGGCTGAAATCGGCGGCGCGAAAGTGGCGAACATCAACAAGTATTGCCCCGATATTGATGTCATCGGCATCAACAGTTATGGTGGTGCGCCATCATTGCCGCAGCGATACATCAAAGCTGGTGGCGTCAAGCCGTATGTGCTAACCGAGTTTGGCCCTCCAGGAACTTGGGAGCAGGGCAAGAACAGTTGGGGCGTTGTGCCCGAACTGACTTCGACACAAAAAGGACAAATGTACGCCAACGCGTGGAACATCGCTGTTGCCAAAAACCCGATGGCGTTGGGCGGTTACGCTTTCACCTGGGGCAACAAGCAGGAAGCGTCCGCGACATGGTACGGAATGTTGTTGCCCGATGGCGAGCGTTTGGCGGCGGTCGATGCGCTGCAAACGATCTGGTCGGGCAAGACACCGGCGAATCGAGTACCGGAAATGAATGGTCTCAAATTAACCACGCCCGACCGCGTTCAGCCCGGTGGCACGGTGCGCGCGGTTTTGACAACCGTCGATCCCGAAAAAGACCCGTTGAAAGTTCAATGGGTTTTGCAACTCGATCCGGCGACGTATAGCACTGGCGGCGCGACCGAAGCAATTCCTCCGACTTATCCCGAAGCGATCGTCAAGTCCGACAACACGTCGTGCGAAGTCAAAATGCCGCGCGGCGGCGGAGCTTATCGCTTGTTCGCCGTTGTTCACGATAACCACAACGGCGCGGCCATCGGCAACATTCCGCTTTTTGTCGAAGGCAACGAACCAACTGAAGCGCCAAAGTCAGCTACCGCCACACTGCCGTATGCGATTTATACCGACGCCGGAGCGAACACGACCTTCATTCCCTCGGGTTATATGGGCACGACCGCTAATATCAAAATGGCGGAAGACGATACTACCAATCCGCACAGCGGCAAAACCGACATCAAGGCGCAATATACTTCGGGCAGCGGTTGGGGCGGCGTAGTCT
Source organism: Abditibacteriaceae bacterium (assembly GCA_965277285.1). GTDB lineage: Bacteria > Armatimonadota > Abditibacteriia > Abditibacteriales > Abditibacteriaceae > DASVUS01. The sequence continues at coordinate 3,200,703 of OZ255721.1, forward strand.
GGCAAAGCCCGGCCAACGATTGGGGCGATCAGCCCGGCGGCGTCGATTTGACGGGCGCCAAAAAACTGACCTTCTGGGCGCGCGGCGACAAAGGCGGCGAAGAAGTGGAATTCAGCTTTGGCCTGATCAAGAACGATAAGAAGTACTTCGATACCGGCACTGCGACCACGGGCAAGGTCAGGCTTTCGCCGACCTGGAGGCAGTACTCGATTGACTTGACTAATCAGGATATGTCGCGCATCAAAACCGGCTTTTGCTGGATTGTTGGCGCGAATGGCCAGCCCGTCACGTTCTATCTCGACGACATCAAATACGAGTAAAGCCGATGAGCCTTGACCGCACGATGCAACCAAATATCCGTCTTTCAAACGCGCGAATCTTTATGGTTCGCGCGTTTTTGTTGTTTCATTCATCCCAAACGAGATTTTTCTGCAACCAACACTTCAATACTTGGACGATTGTAACGTGCCATTCGCCGGAACCGACTTGACGAATGCGCAAACGTGTTTGATCAACGCGGCCAATATTTATCACTAATCCAGGCGAGTTTTGTGGCTTATCGAGTACTCGAAAGTCGTCCCGTCGACAGCGCGTTCGCAATAACACTGTTAAAGACATTCTTTTTCGCAGCCAGTAAAGCTTTCTGGTTGCGCGCGAAACGTTGGCCGATGAACAACAGCGAATCGTGGTAATGTTGTCCCCAATATTCCCAGGTGTGGCGGCCTGGAAAAACGTGCGCCGCGAAATCCAAACGGCGGCTTTGCATCAATGCCTGCATTTGCTTGAACTCAGGCAATTCCTCGTCGCGCTGCCCAATGTCCATATAAAAGCTGAGGCCTTGTTGCGGCGTAACGAGTCGCATCGTTTTGGTCGGGTCATTGGCGTTCCACAACGGGCCGGGCGCGCCTAAAATGTTCGTCATATTTTGCACGTCGTCGTTCGGGCTGAAAAAGCCGGTGTGCGAGGCGCCGATTGTCCAAATGTCGGGATGCTTCAAAATGAGGTTGAATGCGGCATAACCTCCAGCCGAAACGCCGACGATGGCGCGCATTTTCGCATTTGGAATCGTGCGATATTTGGTGTCCATCCACGGCACCAGTTCGTGCATCATGAAACTTTCCATTTGCCAGGTGCCGTCGGCGCGATCCAGAAAGTTCGTCACATCGGCGGGATTGGCCGGGCCGTGACCATCGAAGGAAACCAGAATGACGGGCGGAATTCGGTGCGACAAAATCAATTGTTCGGTGGTGTCGTGAATCTGGCCTTTGACGAAACAATCGCGCACTTCGCCGGGCATTCCGTGCAAAACGTAAATGACCGGGTATCGAGTACTCGATGTGCTGTAACCTGGCGGCAGATAAACCCAGGCGGTGATTTTTCGATGCAGGCGCGGACTCATCGGCATCGAAATGCGAATCATTTTACCGGCGAGTTTTTCGTTAAAAATCGCGTTTTCCTGGCGTGTGTGAAACCATCGCAAATAGCGCGGCCAGCCAAACCAGTAACCCAGAAAGGCGACAACTGCAAGAACTGCAAACGCTAAAAGTCGCGGCCACCAGAGAGTTTTGCGCCGCGCAGGTTGTGGAATTTGCGTCATTGTTATTTTTGATGTTGAGAAAAGGACACGGCAGCTTTACCGACGCGGATTGAACGGATAAATACGGATCGAAATTAAATTAGACTTTCTGCATGGTCTCGCAGTTTGTCATTCTGAGCGTAGCGAAGAATCTAACTGAACATAGATTCTTCGCTACGCTCAGAATGACAAACTGCGATTTTTAGGGCGTTTCGCGTACTTTGTTTACAACTTCTCAGAGTGACAAACTTTAAGACTATACAAACTGCCTCTTGAAAATCCGTGTTCATCTGTCCCGGGTGCCCTTTGGGCGGATGTAACGAAGTTCCGTGTCCCAACTTCTATTTTTAGCCGCTTCTCAAATGCTTGAAGAATTGCCACCACGAGCTTTGTCCCGAATCGGCGCGAATGATCGCGGTGGCAACCGAAGGCAAACCCGCCGCGCCAGAATAAGCCAAAAACAAAGGTCGCCACTTGGGATCAAATTTTTCCTTGAAAGCGTGCAAGCCCTTGAAGTTATAAAACTGGTTGATGTGTTCGTACATGAAGTGCATCGCTTTTTCGGTCGCCGGGTCTTCGCTGTGTTCGCCGACCATCGCAAACGGGCTGGGGCCGACGTTGAAGGTATCGAAGCCTTGCGTCTTCGCCCACTCAAACAGCGATACGAACAAAAACTCCATGGTGCCTTTGGCGCAATCGGGGCTACGACGCATCAGGTCAACTGTCGATTCGTTCAACTGATATTCGGAAACGATGTTGGCGAAGGCGGTGATTTCGCCGTCCGCGTCGTGAATCGCCAGTACCGGACAGGCGCGAATGTAAGCGTCTTCAAACGAACCCAGCGAAAACTGTTTTTCGCTGCCGTGCATCATCGCCAGCCATTCGTCGCTGACTTCGCGCAACTCTTTCATCAACGCGTCCGAGAGCGGCGGTTGATGAACTTCGGCACGGTAACCTTGTTTTTTTAAGCTGTTGAGAATGTTGCGCGTGTTCTTGTGGCTTTTGCCGTCGAGAGAAAAATTTTGCACATCGACAATCGCTTCGTGCCCGATGCGCAGCAGCAATAAACCGGCGTCGCGGTACACATTCGAGTACTCGTCATAGACTTCGTAGAACGCGGCGCGCCAATCGTTGCGCTCGCACCATTCGACCCAGCCGTGAATCGCGGCGGCAGCATCTTCGCACGGCCCAATCGGATCGCCCATCGAAACCGCCACGCGACCGACCACCGCAAACGCCACGACCGAGCCGCCTTCACTGAACCAATAGCGTTTATCATCGAAAAGCGCACAAAACGCGAACGCCGTTCGACCATATTTTTCAACGATTTCTCGTGCTCGCTGGCGTTCTTTGACGGAAACCGGTTGACGCAAAACGACGGGACGCACCAACATCCAGGTCGCGTAGCTGAAGGTGAAAAAGGCGACAAAGTAAATCGAATCGGCGAACCATTGACCAAAACGCGTCACCGGTTCCACGCTGGGATCGTAAAATTGCGTGAACATCGTCAGCGTTTGCCAAGCCGCGGCGCGCCATCCGAAGTGGACGTTAAAATGCGTGTCCAATAGGAAAAACCCCAGCGTTCCATAAGCCAGCGTGAAGAAAAACGCCGCGACGCACATCATCACGCCTTGTCGCACCGAAGGCGCATCGGAACGCGCGTGAAAATGGCGCCGCGCGATCCACAGCCACGAGGCTAAAAACAGCGCGAAAGCCGCTTCTTCGTAGTCTAATCCTTTGGTCAGGTGCGCGATTTGCGAAACGATGAGGACGCCAATCGTCAGCGCCCACGCGACTTGCTTGCGACGCCACAAACTAAGCGCCAGTAAGCACAGCGCGAAACCCGCCAAAGCCGTCGCCAGATGGCTGCCGCGCCGCACTTCCAAAGGCAGCATTTCACGCAAAATTGTCATGCGGTCGGGCAAGCCTGGCGTCACCGTCGACCACAAATTGACCAATCCCATCAAACCCGTCAAGATCGCCGGAACTTGAACGCTCCATAAAGCGCGCCGCCGCGCCGCAAACTTCGGATGCGCATGAGACACAGCCAAAGGCGGCTCAGGCACATCTTTATTCACGTTCGTCGGCACCTCATTTATTGATGTCGTGCGATCAAGATCTGCCATTCGAGTACTCGAAGTCTTGCCGTCCGAAGTCTCTTCGATAAAACCGGTGGACGACGCCACCTTTTGAGATTGCTCGTGCACGACGTTTCCATTTATGACGGTCTCGTTCACGACGTTTTCGTTCACGACGTTTTCGTTCACGGTAACGGGGTCTGGTTGGGTTTTTCGTTGAGGTTTGCGAGGTTGGGTTGAGAGTTCGTTGTCCATCGGAGAGCCAAAAATCCTATCCACAAAGGCATCCAAAAACTAAGTCCGCGATACGCCAGAACGGCGACTGCGGCGCGTTCGATTGGCACGCCCAGGCTGGCGAAAACGGCTGTCATCACGCCTTCGACGACGCCTAATCCTTGCGGCGTGACAGAAACTACCAGAAATAACGTGCCGATGCTATAACCTATCACAAGCAAAGGCAACGTTATCGCTGTTGCGTGATGATGCAAATGAGGAATCACCGCAGGAAACGCTTGAAAACACGCCGCCAGAACCGCAATTTCCAAACTGTCCACCAAAATCGCGTGCAAAATAGGACGAAGCAGTTTCGTGTGTGAACCTTGCAATTGCCTGACGGAAGCGCCGAAACCTTCAATGAAATGCACGATTTCTGTGGTCGGAAACAGCGCGCGATGCACCATTTTCTGCGACATAACATTGATGCGCTGACCCGCATTTTCGAGTACTCGAAGAAAGGTTCGCGGACGCACAGCCAGGAAAATTAAGGCGAAAGCGGCCAGTGCAAGAACGGTGAAAAGTGTTGCGGCGGCGGCGCTTTCCGCTGGCAGCAATTCGTGGCGGCGCGACAGAAACGCCAGACTCAGCATCAATAAAACGCCGAACCAGACGAAATTGAGCGCGAAATAAAGCGTGTTGGCCAGCGCTGCGCGGCCCATATCGAATCCACGCAGGCGCGCATCGTTCATTAAAAGCGCGGTGCCGCCCAAGCCAGCCGACGGCGTGACAACATTGAGAAAATGACCGGCCAACACGTTGGGCCACAAATCGCGCCAGTGAATCGGCAGATCGAGAGACGCATAAAGCGCTTGATAAAACGAGGTCTGATTGGCCAGAGTGCCCAATTGTAACCAAATAGCGACGCCAATCCACAAAGGTTGCCCGCGTTTCAGGGTGCGCAAAAGCGCTTCGCCCTGCGCGAAGTGGCCGAGCAGAAAGACGCCAAACGCCAGCACCAGAAAAAGAAAAACGACTTTGCGCCAGTTCATCGATAAAAACGGAAATTCAGGTTACAACACGATATTCGAGTACTCGAAATGCAGAAGGTGAAACTTTCAACGCGATTCGCGCGCAATTGTCACAGCGATGCTCATCATAATGGCAACTTGGGTTAATTAATAGAAGCTAAATTATGAACACAACTGAAATCTTGAAGCTGTTAGTTTGTCATTCGGAGCAGTTATTTGATATATACGATGCCTTGGAGGCAAAATAGCGAAAAGCGACGTTGAAAGCGCCGCGAACACTTGAGGTTCGCGGCGCGCGGTTTCTGACAAAAAGCAAGTTCTTACAACCCGCGTACAAAGGCTTGCAAACGGCGGTTGAACTCTTGCGGGCGTTCCAGGTTGGTCAGGTGGCCGGCTTGCGGAATAAGGTGAATTTCGGCTTTGGGAATGTAGTGCGCCAGCAAATGTCCCGACTGTGGAGGCGTGATGGTATCTTCGTAGCCGACCATGACCAGCGTTGGAACTTTGATTTTTTCCAAATACGGCGTAGCGTCGGGGCGGTCGCGCAAGGCTTCCAAAAGTTGCACAATGGCAGCGGAAGAGATCGTTGTGTCACCCATCATTTGCCGCACCTTTTCAACCAGAGCGCGGCGCGTGGTGTGCGTTGTTTCGCCCAGCAAGTTGGGCAGCATTCGTTCAAAAAATTCAGATGGCTCGTGCGTTCGTGCGAACTCGATGTTTTCTTCGCGTTTTTCGCGCGCTTCGGGTGAATCGGGCGCGGCTTGTGTATCGCTCAAAATTAGAGCGCTCAAGCGCTGCGGATACATTCGCGCGAACGCCAGAGCGACATAACCACCCATTGAAAGGCCGCACAAAATAATCGGTTGCGCCAGGTTCATGTCGTTCAGCAACAACGCCAAATCGTGCGCCATTTGCTCGACCGACGGCGCGCTGGTAAAAGGCGAAGTACCGCCGACGCCGCGCGCATTGGGCGCGATGACCTTGAACTCTTTGGCGAGCAGATCGATTTGGGCGCGCCACATCACGTTGGAAAGCGGAAAGGCGTGCAAAAACACGACGGGCGTACCTTTGCCGCGTTTGTCGTATTCGATTTCACCGGCGTCTTCAATGTGCCGCTTCATCGCTGTTCTAACTCCTCATTCTCATCCTGATTCTCATCCTGCAAACCGTGCTCGAGTACTCGAACCTGGGACATTTCCCACTATATTCGCAAACATTTGGCCTTTGAACGTCTCAATCTTATCCGAAACGCCAGACTTCAGTAATGCTTTCACACCAGAGCGCCTTGATTGCGCAAGGTTTTTTGTAGTATGCAGCCAATTCCGCGCGGCGCGATTTTGCTCTTGACGCAAAGCGCCGCTGCGGTTCCTGCCGCTTGACCCATCGCAAAACAGGTCGGCGTTAATCGCGTTGAAGCGTGGCCTTCGTGCGTCGCGGAAATGCAGCGTCCTGCCACGATTAAATTATCTAAACCTAATGGTAGCAAGGCGCGAAACGGAATTTCATACCAATCGGATGGCGGCAAGCTTGTCACCAAACCGTGTCCCGTCGGCGCGTGAATATCAACCGGATAGGCCGAACGCGCGATGCAATCTTCAAACTTGGCGCCGCTCACGACATCGTTTTCGGTTAAAAGATAATCGCCCACGATGCGCCGCGATTCGCGCACGCCGATCTGCGTCGGAATCGTCGAAATATAAGCGTTTTGAAAACCATCAATTTCTTGCACAAACCACTCCGCTAAAACGCCGACTTGGCGCCGTCCTTCGATTTCGGCCTGGCTTAAATCGAAACCATTCGCGCCATCCAACTGCGTGACGCGACTGGTGTTGATAAAGCATTCATCAGCGCGAATGCCCGCGAAAAACAACAAGCGGTCGCGCGGAATGCCCAACTTTGCGGCATCTTTGCGCCATTTCGTGAAATAGCCGGAAACGCCCGTCAAAGGTGCGCCACGCCGCAAATCATCGAACAAGGTTTCGTCGTGAAACTCGTGCGGATTGTCCAAGATATAACGACGAATCGGCGCCCAATCGACGCCGCTCATGCGGAAATACATCGTCATCGGCTGCGTTTGCAACGTTTGCGTTTGCAACGCTTCTGTTCCCGAATCGAGTACTCGATGTTGCATTGGCGCGCCGCCGCGAAAAGCGACATCGGCATCGCCCGTTGTATCGATGAAAATCTTGGCCGCAACGGAAAACTCGCCGCTTTTATTAACGATGCGCACCGCTTTGATGCGGTCGTTTGCGCGTTCGACATCGGTTACAAATTCGACATCGATTACAAAAGCGTGCAGCAAAAGTTGCGCGCCGCTTTCGTGGAGCATTTGCAGCATGACTTGCTTGCACAAATCGGGATCGAAGGGCGTCAGCGAATGAACGAAACCGATGCTGTCGCGCAAATGACCGACGGCGCCGCCAACTTTGCACAAACGATCCACCAATTCTTGTCCCAGTCCGGCCAAAACTTGTTCGCCACGCTTGTTGTGAAAACTGAGCCAGGGATGCACCAGCGCCGCAGTTGACGAGCCACCTGGAAAACCGTAGCGTTCGATGAGCAGCGTGCGTGCGCCGTTGCGCGCCGCGGCAATTGCAGCCATCACACCAGACGGCCCGCCGCCACAAACTACGACATCGAAATTGTTCAAATCAAAAGCAGCCACAGCTTCATTATAGCGCGACAAGTTTGTGTTTATGCGAGAGCGTGCATTCCAAATCGTTGAGAAAAGCGATAAAAAAATGGAAGAAGTATACTTGTCTTCCTTCAAATTATCGTTCGATAACTCTTTCATGCCCCTTCTTTTTACGCTGTTCTCTTCATCGCACCGTTGCTGCAAATTGGTTCTCGTGTTATCCATTGCAAGCATTTTTGCAATTGCTGCGGCGTCGGCGCAAACGACTTCCGCGACATCGAGTACTCGAAACTCAACGCCGCATATCATCGCGCCACCCGCAACAGCGGTTCCCCCCGCCGCACCTATTTCTAATGCAACACCGGACGCGACGCCGCCGCTGATAAATCCAACAATCGTAATTCCAGGTTCATCGACAGTTCCCAATGCACCAGCGACAACCGCCAGCCCGACAACTTCGCCCAAAGCGCCAGCCGCAGCCACTCCCACGGCAACGCCAACAGCAACGCCGACCCCAACGCCGGTTTTGCCCGCGCGCGGCACGCTGGAAGTTTCGGGCGACGCCAATCAAATGTCGGTCTTTGCCGTCGGCAGCGACGCGCAAGAATTGTTTACCGCCGTAGCCGACCGCGCGAAACTGCCGTTGCTGATCGATGACACGGTTTCGCGCAAATTGACCGTCAACTTCGTGGACAAACCAGCGCGCCAAATCATCGAAGACATCACGCGTTCTTATGGAATGTCGTCCGCCGATGTGAACGGCGTGACGATGATTTCCGAAGGCATTCCCCGTTCGCCCAGTTCTTACCTGCTGTCTGACATCGACTCGATTCCGACCAAATACGTCGATGCAGCGAACGCGCGCAACTTATTGCCGGTTTTCTTGCAGGATTATGTGAAAGTCAATTCGGAGCAGAACGCGGTGGTTTTGTCGGCGCCGCGCGAAGTGTTGACCAAGTTTCGCCAGGACATCGCGCAGTTCGACATTCCCGCATCGCAGATTTTGCTCGATTTGCTTTTAGTCGAACTGACCAACACCAGCGAAGACGATCTGGGTTTGCAGCTTTCTTATGCCAACGGCGGACGCGGCATATCGTTGTTGCCAGGAGTGGGAAGTTCGGCGTTCAGTGCGGTGACGACGCTCAAAAGCGGATTCTTCGTTGGATTGAACGCCTTGCAGCAGCAGGGCAAAGCGCGCGTGCGTGCCAATCCGCGCATTGCGACAGTTTCGGGACGACCGGCTTCGATTTTCGTCGGGCGACAGCAGTACGTTTTGACGCCTTTGGATAACGGCGGCAACAACATTTCCGCCGGCGTGCAATTGAATGTGACGCCTTATACGGGCGGACAAAATCAAGTTCTCATCAACGCTTATACCGAAGTTTCCACGCTTTCGGCCAACGATCCGAAAACCAACCTGCCGGAAAAAAGCACGCGAACCGCGAACACAACGGTGCGCGTGAATGACGGGCAAACCATTGTTATCGGCGGCTTGAAGCAACAGGAAACGCGCGACATTCGCACCAAAGTGCCGTTCTTCGGCGACTTGCCGCTCATCGGCAAACTTTTCCGCACCAAAACCATCGGCAAAACCGACACGGAATTGGTCTTGTTCATCACGCCGCACATCTTGTCGGATACGGGACATTTGCCCGCCGCGCAGGAAAAAGCGATGCAAGATCGTTTTCTCAACGGCGATTTGAACGCACCTTTGCCGCCCGCGCCCGCTTCCACTTTCGATTTGCCGCCGACAGCTTTGTCGCCAACGTCTTCCACGCCAACGTCTTCCACGCCAACATCTTCCACGCCGCAATCGAGTACTGGAAACGCGCCGAACGCGGCAAAGTAATCATGCTTTTTCGCATTCAAATGAAACGTTCGCATTATGTGGGGGCGAGGCATGCCTCGCCCGTACGATGTCTTGCGCTTCTATGTCTGGTGATGTTTTGGGCTATTCCGTGTCGCGCGCAATTGGCGACTTCGTTTTACAACGTGACTGGCATCACGGCGACGAGTTTGCCGAACGCGGTACGCTTGACGATTCAAACTGATGGCACGGTTTATTTCGGCGGCGATCAAAACGATTTCATCAACTTCGACAACACGTATCAGCCGAAACCGGTACGTTCGTTTCGCTTGCGCGTTTTGGGCGCGCGCGCACGTCTTCCGGCTTATGTTCCAATCGGCCAATATCCGATTGATTCGGCCAGTGTGTCGATTGCGCCCGCGACTTTCAGCAATCCGTACTATCGCCAGGAAGCGCCGCAATTCGAGCCGCACGTCGACATCGAACTGCACTTTTACGTTCCTGTCACGGTGCAACGTTTCACGGTTCGTCCCAACGATTACGGCTTGCGCTTCAACGACACGCTGGGGCCAAACGATGTCGCCGTCGATCCTTCGCAAGACGGTCAGGCGATTATCATTACCGTTTTTACTGACCGTGCCGACACGCGTTCCGCGCAAAACATCAAGCGTTCGCCAGTCGAAAACCAGAAACATCGCTTGCAAGTCACCGATTCGACGAATGCCAGTTCGATAGTGAACGTTCCAAACGCCGGTGAAAAACACTTTCGCCTGGACGCGTTGCATTCGCCTTTAAGCGCTGTGTTGGGCGAAGTCGCGCGCGTCACAGGAAGCGGGCTTTTCGCTGCGCCCGAAGTCGCCGACACCGATATGTCGATGCTTTTGCCAGATGCGACTTTGCCGCAATTTCTCGATGATTTGTCGCGTGGCTACGGAATGCAAATCGTGCCGCAAGAAGGCGGAAGTTTCGCAGTGGCGCGAGGACTTTCCGACGTTTCAAACGCTGCGGGCGCCAATTCGAGTACTGGAAATGCGACGACTAACACTTCGATCAGTGCTTCGGGCGCGTCGCAGGAATTGCCGTTGCAACGTTTCTCGTTGAAGTATTTGCAAGCTGACCGCGCGCGTTCTCTGTTGCCCGATTTTCTGCTACCTGCGGTGCGCGTCGATGAAGACAACAACGCGCTGTTGGTTTCGGCTTCGTCATCGCTGGCGCAGAAAATCGGCGACGATTTGGCGGTTTTGGATAAGCCGCGCGCGCAAGTTCGTGTCGAAGCCGATTTGTGGGAGTTTTCTTCGTCCGATGACGCCAACCTCGCGTTGCAAACCGTTTTCGCGGGTCGTAATTTTGGCGCGAACTTCGATTCGCAAGCCGGTTCGCTGGCGATTCGTCTGGACGGAAACCGAGTGCGTCAATTTGCCGCGACGTTGCAGGCGTTGGGAATTCGCGGACGCGTGCGACTGCGCGCCAAGCCGTTTCTTGTCGTCGCGTCGGGCGAACACGGAACGCTCTTTTTGGGACAAACGCGTTATGTCACAATTTTCGATGGCTATCAGGTGAACGCGCTGCAACTGCAAGTCGGCACGTCGCTGGAAGTGACGCCGCGCGCCGGAGCAGGCGACCAGATCAGCCTCGATTTGCATCCGCGCTTTTCGACGGTGGACAACATTGACAGCAACACGCATTTGCCGACATTGGGCATCCGCGAATTTTATTCGAGCAATACGCTGCAAAATGGCGAGCAAATTTTAATCGCCGGCCTTGATTCCGATTTGAACGCACGCACGCGCAGTCGCGGCGCCTTGACTTTCGACACGACGCAGCGCAACCATGAAATAGCGAAATCCATTCTGCTCGTGACCGCCAGCAAAACCTCGTAAACTTTCGCATCGAACCAACGAACCCGAAGCGTGAGCGACGGGTGAACTGCCAGTGTGATGTCGCTCTTACTTCACCCGTCGCTGACGCTCAGGGTTCGTTATTTATTCCTATGTTCCAGTACTCAATTCGCCGTTTCGCCCCTTTGCTTTTGTGCATTCTGTGCCTTTTTGCGACTAAGAAAACGAGCGCGCAAAACCGTTCTTACACGACGATCAGCGCCGTGACAGTGACGCCTTTATCGAACGGCGTGCAGATTTCGATTCAGGCCGACGGCATTTTGCAATACACCAACCAGGATACGTATGGGCTGAAGATGCACCTTTATTTTCCGGGTGCGCGCAACGGAACTGGCAAAAACTTCTTCAACGTCAACAGTTATCCGGTTTCTTACATTCAGCTTTCCACGCCTCAGGGCGCAACCAACGGCATCGGCTTGAACCTGGATATTTCCAATCTCAGCGCGACCAGCGCCAGCGTTTCGACCAGCGCCGACAGCCAGAGCGTCTTGCTGACGATCAACTCCGACCGCACGGTGGAAAGCGGACGCAAAGGCGGCGATTCGAGTACTGGAATTGGTGCCGCCACGACCAAACCCGACACTTCGACCGAAGTCCTTTATCAAAACGGATTGTTGACGTTACGCGCCGTGAAAGCCGATATTCACGAATTAATCGGCGGCATCGCGCGCAAAAGCGGCATTTCGGTCGCCGTTGATGATGCGGTTTCGCGCAAAGTCAGCCTTAATTTGAACAATGTTTCGGCTGAAGACGCGTTGCGCGACATCAGCACCGCCTATGGTTTGGCGCTGTCGCAAAACGATGGCGTTTACACCTTGAGTGAAGGCGTTCCGACCGATCTGGCGACTTACAACGCATCCGACACGCAATCTTTTCGGATGCAAAACACGCAAGCGCAAACCGCATCTGGCTTGTTGCCCAACTTCCTTTATTCGTATGTGAAAGTGAATCCCGAGCAGAACGCGGTTGTCGTCACGGCGCCCAGTCAGATGCTGGCGAAAATCGGTCAGGATTTACAAAAAATGGATGTCGCGCCGCCGCAAATCGCCGTTGAAGCGATTGCGGTTGAACTGACTGACACCAACGACCGCGCGCTGGGCATTTCCTTCGGCAACGCACAAAGCGGCTTCTCGTCCGCGACTGATACCGCTGGCGGAACCTTGTCCTACACCAACATCGGCAACCTGCCGTCGAACTTTCAATTTACCCTCAACGCGCTCGAACTTCAGGGCAAGGCGCGCGTGCGGGCGCGTCCTCAAATGGCTGTGACAAATGGCCAAACCGCGAACTTGTTCATCGGCGCGCAGCGTTTCATCCTGACGCAATATAACCAATTTGGGCAAACGCAAACGCGCATTCAAAGCGTCGATGTCGGCGTCAAGCTGGCGGTCACGCCTTTGACGGGCGGCAACGGCGAAATCACGACGCACATCGTACCCGAAGTCTCGAACATCACCGAACTCGATATACAAACTGGCTTGCCGGTTTTGTCCAGTCGCCGCGCTGATACAACGGTGCGCGTCAAAGACGGCGAAACGATTGCGATTGGCGGCCTGACTTTGGATCAAGAGCAAACCACAAAAAGCAAAGTCCCGTTCTTCGGCGATTTGCCTCTCATTGGCGGCCTTTTTCGCGGCAGCAAGAAAAACACCGTACGCACCGAATTGGTCATCTTCATCACGCCACACATTCTGACGACTGCCGACACGACAAACACGAACGCGCCAACGCCAACATCGAGTACTGGAAACGCCATGAAGAATGGAAAGTAAGTAACGAACCCTGAGCGTTAGCGACGGGCTTACGTAACGATTACATTAAATTGTTACGTAAGTCCGTCGCTAACGCTCAGGGTTCGTTTATTTAGCGACATCGAGTACTCGATTATGAAAAAGCCTTCCGGCAAGAAGTTGTGGACTGTCACGGGTTTATCAATCGCGCTGATTGGCGGCACGGCGGTGTGGCGCAATGCCATCAATGCCGATCCGCAAATCGTCATTCCGCCCTATCCCAAAGCGCCCACGCCGAACGGCTTCGATGTTTACGTCAAAGCCTCGAAAATGATCGCTCAAACGCGGCCTTATGTGGACGAAGTGGACGATCCAAAACCGCCGAGCGATCCGAAAGTGCGCGCGCAACAATATTCGCTGGCTAACAAAGAAGCGTGGCTCAAACGCAATGCCGCCGGTTTTTCCCTGATGCAAACCGCGCTGAAGATGCAAAGTCAATATCCAGATTACCGTTCGACGCTTGGCCCGCTTCCATTTCACCGTTTGCTACGCGAATTGGCGCGCTGCAAAAGCGTCGAACGTCATGCACGCGAAATGCGCGGCGATTGGAATGCTGCCGTCCAAAGTCAGATAGATACGGTTCAAATGGGCAACGACATGGCGCACGGTGGAAATGTGGATGCTGGCCTCGTGGCCTTTGCTATCGAAGGCATTGGGCGCAGCGAACCGTGGAAAAGTGTCGAACGCTTGAACGCCACGCAAGCTCGCGCTGCCTCCAAACGCCTGGAAGCGATTTACGCGCGGCGTATCACCTACATCGAATTGGTGCGGGAAGAGAAATGGCGTGCGCTCGCTTCTTTAATAACCATTTTTCACGATACAGATTCCAGTTGGCGCGCGGTGAGCAATTGGAACGACAGTCCATCAATTGTTGACCGAATCAAAATGTTCTGTCTTTCCAAACGCGCGGTTGTGAACAACACGATCCAACGCCTGGACGCACAAATTGCCAACGCGCAGTTGCCTTATACCTCGCCTTTCAAGGAATTGCCGTCAGGCGATCCGATTTCGGCAACGGTTGCCTACGATTTTGGAAAAACGTTGCGAACGGTTTTCGCGCGCAATGACGCGGGAAACGCCTTGTGGCTAACGACATTGGCGTTGCGCGCCTACAAACTCGAGCACAACGCTTATCCGACAAAGCTGCAAATGCTGGTACCGAATTATCTCAAACAAGTTCCCGCTGATCCGTTTGGCGGTGGCGAAGCCTTGCGCTATAAAATCGTTGGAAACGGTTACCTTTTGTGGAGCATCGGGCCGGATGGAATTGATAACAATGGCACGCCGGTTTCGTGGCCTGCGTCGGCTTCGGCAGAACGCCGCAAAAAATTGCCGCAAGTCCAGTTCGACAGCAAAGGCGATTATGTGGCGGGCAAAAACCGCTGACGCTACAATATCGAGTACTCGATAGGCGAGGTGCTGATGAAATCATTTGATGCCAAGTTCGATTTCAACAAAGTGTTGCGCCGACAACCACGAGAAGTGCGCCGCGCGGCTTACCGTTATTACTTCTGGCAAATGCTGCGGCTTTGGACTTGGTGGCTGGGCTACATTGGAATCAGTTTCGTCTTCAATCTCAGCCAACAATTGGCCAGTCGAGTTTGGAGAAACGGAGTTCTTTGGGAATCATTAGCGCCGATTGTGTGTACGATCATTTATTTTCAGGTTTGGCAACATTTCTTCGTTGATCCACAAATGAGACGAAAGATGCATGATTACTTGCGTGAATACAAGATTGCTGGCGCAGATTTGCATTGACAACGCTTGGAGGTTGCGTTAGAATGTTGCTTCGCGCGTGACGAGTAATGCGTCTTTTCTTTTGTCTTCCGAAGTGCTTGAGACAGCGAATCGAGTACTCGAAAAGCGTGGAAATGTCTTGGTGGAAACGCCATTGCCAGCGTAGCTCAGTTGGTAGAGCAGCGGTTTTGTAAACCGCCGGTCGCGGGTTCGACTCCTGTCGCTGGCTTCCAAAAAGTTCTCAGTTTTTAGTTTTGAATTCTTCGTTGAACTTCTCAACTCGAGATTGAGAATTCATAAACGCACAGGTGGCCGAGCGGTTAATGGCGTCAGACTGTAAATCTGATCTCGAAAGGGTACGGCGGTTCGAATCCGTCCCTGTGCATTGCAGAAATTTTCGATTTTTAGTTTTTAATTTTGAGTTGACGTAGATAACTCAAAACTGAGACTTGAAAATTGAGAACTCATTAAGCCGCTGTAGCTCAGGGGCAGAGCACCATCTTGGTAAGATGGGGGTCGAGGGTTCGAATCCCTCCAGTGGCTTTTCAGTGGGAGCGAGTTCGTCCTTTCGCTCGTTTGAAGTTTGTTTTGGTCTGTTGAATCAGTCCGTTGAAGTTGTTGAATTGGAAGGAGTTGTTAAAATGGCATCTAAGAATCAGACAACGTTGTCGATGGCGTGCGGCGATTGCAAAAGCCGCAACTATCAGACTTCGAAGAACAAGAAAAATGTGAAAGATCGCTTGCGCTTGAAGAAGTTCTGCCCCAAGTGCCGCGCTCACACCGAACACGCGGAAACACGATAGTTCTTAATTTTGAGTTCTCAGTTTTAAGTTTTTAATTGAGAACTCAAAATTGAGAATTATGTAAGATAGGCGAGTAGCTCAATTGGTAGAGTTGCGGTCTCCAAAACCGTCGGTTGCAGGTTCGAGTCCTGTCTCGCCTGGAAAAATAATCGCATCGAGTACTCGATAAAGAGGCTCGATGTCGCACACTCGTTTTGTCGTTTGAGTGGGAGAGGCATTCGTTTTATGGCCATCGTTCGCACCACAACCAAAGATGTCGGCAATTCTGCGCCCAACGGCCAGACTGTACCGGCGAAAACCAAGCCCATCGCGGGTCGTTCGGCGCCTGTGCTGCCCAATCGCACGCTCGCGCCGCGACCAGCTAATGCGGGTTCGTTTCTCGAAGAAACGCGCACCGAACTGTACAAAGTGAAGTGGCCGACGCGCGAAGAAGTGCGCTCGGGCACCATTGTCACGGTCGGCTTGCTGGTTTTCTTCGCGTTTTATATCTTTGGGGCGGATTACATTGTGAACTGGCTATTCCACGTGCTGGGACTTTACGTCGCGGCGCCTTCTCACCCATAAAAAGTCGAATTAATCTGGTTTTCGTTGTTTTTATGGCGCGGCTTTGTTTTGTCGCGCCTGTCGCAACGGATGTTTGTTGTTAGGGTCTTTGTTGTTCATGTTTGTCGCAGGGAGTGTCATGTCCAAGCACTGGTATGCCGTGCATACGTACGCCGGTCAGGAAGAGAAAATCAAGATGAACCTGGAGCGTCGCATCGAAGCGATTGGCTTGAAGGATCGTATCGCGCGCGTTTTGGTGCCGACCGAAGACGAACACAAGATGCGCGGCGCGAAAAAAGTCATTGTCAAGCGCAAGGTGTTTCCAGGTTATGTTCTGGTCGAAATGGAAATGGACGACGAAACCTGGCATTTCATCCGTCAAACCGTTGGCGTGACGGGTTTTCTGGGGCAGGCGACGGGAACCAGCAAGCCAGCGCCGCTGCAGCAGCACGAAGTCGATGTGTGGCTGGGCAAAATGGGCGAAGCCGCGCCGCAACGTCGTACCGCTTTGTTCCACAAGGGCGAACGCGTCAATGTGATTGGCGGCCCGTTCAACGGCAGCGAAGGTCGCATTGAAGATATTAACGTGAAGGGCGAAAAACTGACGGTAATGATTCCGATCTTCGGGCGCGAAACGCGCGTTGACTTGGACTTCTCGCTGGTCGAACGCCTTAGTTGAAACAGATTTTGAACCGCGAAGGACGCGAAGGACGCGAAGAGAAAGAAGAATTGAGTACTCGAGAGTGCAAGTTTGTCATTCTGAGCGAAGCGAAGAATCTGGTTGAAGTTAGATTCTTCACTTTGCTCAGAATGACAGATTGACAGCTTTATTGTTTTCTTCTTTCTCTTCGCGTCCTTCGCGTCCTTCGCGGTGAATCAATAGGAAAAAGTCATGGCAAAGAAAGTCACAGGTTTCATCAAGTTGCAGTTGCCCGCAGGTGCGGCGACTCCGGCGCCTCCGGTTGGCCCGGCGTTGGGTCAGCACGGCGTCAATATCATGCAGTTTGTCAAAGCCTACAACGAACAAACGGCGGCGCAATCGGGCACCATCATTCCGGTCGAAATCACGGTTTATCAGGATAAATCGTTCACCTTCATCACCAAAACGCCGCCCGCTGCTGCGCTTTTGAAGAAGGCCGCTGGTCTGGATAAAGGAAGCGCGAATCCGTTGAAAGACAAGGCCGGTTCGGTCAGCGAAGACAAACTGCGCGAATTGGCGACCTTGAAGATGCCCGACCTGAACGCGAACGATGTTGAAACCGCGATGAAGATCTTGGCGGGAACGGCGCGCTCGATGGGCATTGAAATTAAGTAATTGACGGTTGGAGATTGGCGATTATCGAGTACTCGATGCGTCAGTCGCTCGAACAACTGTCAGTTGGAGCAGGTGATTATGGCGAGAAAACACGGAAAACGGTATCGCGCGCTGGCTGAAAAAATCGCGTCGAACGCCCTCTTCGCGCCGAGCGAAGCGGTCGATCTGGTTAAGGGCGCAGCGACTGCCAAGTTCGATGAAACAATTGATGTCACAGTGATTTTGGGTATTGACCCGAAGAAAGGCGACCAGCAGGTGCGCGGCACTTTGACTTTGCCGCACGGAACCGGCAAAACGCCGCGCGTCATCGCGGTTGCCAAAGGCGAAGCGGCGATGGCAGCCGAAGCCGCCGGTGCCGATGCGGTGGGCGCGGAAGATTTGATCGCGCAAATCGAAAGCGATGCAGTGCAGTTCGATGTTCTGGTGGCGACGCCGGACATGATGCGCTTGCTGTCGCGCCTGGGCAAAAAGCTGGGGCCGAAAATGCCGAACGCGAAAAGCGGCACGGTCGGGCCGGATTTGGGACGCATCGTCGCGGATCGCAAGAAAGGCCAGGTCGAATATCGCAACGAGCCGAAAGCGGCGGTAGTGCATTCGGTGATCGGAAAAGCCAGTTTTGAGCCGGTTCAATTGCAGGAAAATCTGGTGTCGCTGATGGACGCTTTGCAGCGCGCCAAACCGTCGAGTTCCAAGGGAACGTATCTCAAGGGCATCACGATTTCCTCGACGATGGGGCCTGCCGTTCCGGTTGATCCCGCCAAACTGCGCGGAGGTGTTGCGTAATGGTCGCCAAGAAATATAAGAACAAACCCGCGCTCGTCGCCGAATTACATGAAAAGTTGGGACGCGCTTCGGCGGTCGTCGTGACCGAATATCGCGGCCTCAAAGCGGGCGATTTGGTGAAACTTCGTTCGGGCTTGCGCGAATCTCAAATCGAGATTTTCGTGGTCAAGAACACGTTGCTGAAACTGGCGGCGGAAGGCACAACGGCTTCGCAAGTCGTCGGCGAACTGAGCGGCCCGACAGCCGTTGCGATTGCTTACGGCGAGCCGACGGACGCTGCTAAAAAGTTGTCGGATAACGCCAAAACCTTCGAGCCGTTCAACCTCAAGCAGGGCGTTGTCGAAAAGATGGTCGTGGACGAAGGCGGTCTGGCGGCGTTGGCGAAAATGCCAGGCAAAGCCGAATTGCAATCGCAGTTTGCGGGAAGTCTGGAAGGCTTTATCGGCGAGTTTGCCGGTTTGGTAGATTCAGTCATCCGCGAGTTTTACGGCTTGGTGGAAGCGCGCGAAGAACAGTTGCAGGCGGCGTAAATCGCGTAAGGACGGCAGCTTGCTGCGTCCGCTATGTGAAAGTTTGAATTAGCGGACGCAGCAAGCTGACGTCCCTACAAAGTGTTGCACTTAAATCGAATTGAACCCGCGAAGTCTGCGGTTACAAGAGTTGGAAATGAGACGGGCGCTTAATGAGGCCGACCGCGAGCCAAAGGTGTGAAACGACAATCGAGTACTCGATGATGAGGAAAAGTTGCGTTCTGCGGCTCAAAATTACGACGGTCGTCCAGCGCAGGAGAAAATTGAGATGGCTACAAGCGAAAAAGTATCACAGATTTTGGAGCAACTCGACGCGTTGACGTTGCTCGAGTTCAACGAACTCAAAGAAGGCTTCAAAGAAAAATACAACGTGACGGCGGCGGTCGCGGCGGTTGCTGGCCCGGCGGCTGGCGGCGGTGGCGAAGCGGCTCCGGCTGTTGAAGAGCAGACCGAGTTCACGGTTATCATCAAGGATGCCGGTGCGCAGAAGATTCAGGTCATCAAGGCCGTGCGCGAAGTCGTGCCGTCGTTGGGCTTGAAAGAAGCCAAAGATTTGGTGGACGCCGCTCCCGGCCCCATCAAGGAAGGCGTGACCAAGGAAGAAGCGGCGACGATGAAGGAAAAGCTGGAAGCCGCTGGCGCCCAAGTCGAAATCAAGTAATCGCGTCCAAGTAATCGAGTACTCGATTGCTAAAACAGCCCGAACACTGAAAGGTGTTCGGGCTTTTTGTTTCATCAACTAAAATGATTGTTTTTGCTGTACTGCTATTTTCGATATAATCTCGCGAGCAATTCAGTCAAAAAAAGAAGTGAAATTATGCTAAATATTTTGAAGCATTGGAGTATTACGGTTGAAGAATTGAGCCAGGCAGTTCTTGAGAACGGCAGTTTGCGTGGAATGGTCTTTGGATATGTCGCAGAAATCAAACTTCGCAAACTTCTTTCTGGCAACAGCCATGTGACAAGTTATACGAAAGATGATGACCATGATCGCAGCAAAAAGGGCGATTTGCGAATTGTTTACAAAGGCCACGAGTTCAGAATAGAAAGTAAATCGCTTCAAACGGCTCGCAACAAAGTTCTGGCAGATGGAACTTACGCGAGCGTAGCTCAAGTTGATGCCAGCGACCGCCGAACCGTTACGATGCCTGACGGCTCAAAACTGCAAACGACTAACTTGCTCGTTGGTGAGTTCGATGTGCTGTCCGTCAATTGCTTTACGTTTCAAAATGAATGGCACTTTGTCTTTGCGCGAAACAAAGATTTGCCTCGCTCCACTTTTAGAAACTATTCCGAAGAGCAGCGCCAACATTTGTTGGCTACAACGGTTCGTATCACATGGCCACCACAAGGCATCTTTTCGGATAACGTTTTCGCATTGCTTGATGCGATGATACGAGAGCGTTTAGCTGATCAAAAGCCGCCGGAAACGATGATTGTCCAAGAAGAGGGTAAACCGCCTGAAATCGTTAAAGATTGACGACGTTGGAAACAGGCATTTTTACCTTTTGAAATACTAAAAAGTAAGAATGATTTTTCCTGGCATGAACTTGAGATTTCAGTCTGCTTATGCCTGGTTTGTTTGTTCGCATGACCACAAATAGGTCTTTCGTGTAAAATCCTAACGATTCACAGGCCGAAATAATTTCTACATGAGTCAGACGTTGCTTGTTAGCGCTTACTTCGTCTTGGCACTTAACAACAAAGATTCCTTTGGGTTTGAGTACTCGATAAACCTCACGGCTTGTACGGAGATACAAATCCAGTACGGCATCGTGCCATTTTGGCTGGTCGTCCGCATCAGGCGTTGCCTTGCCACTGGAGTAATGATGCCGAAATGTTGTATGTGTTCCTGAACCAGCCAAATGGTCGGCTGAAGTGCGAAAAAGACCTTCCATGTAAGGTGGATCAAAAACTACACAGTCTATGGATTCGTCGCTATATAAAAGGCTGCGGCTGTCTATGCCTGTTTCTACAGGAACACTATGAGTAGAATCTTGCTGAACTTTTGCATCAATATCAGAAAAGAGAAAACGGTACTTCCCCGTTGGAATGAGTTGCCAGAAAACACCTTTTCCGTAAGTCAAATCTGCGACCAACGAACCTGCTGGAATATGCAGAGCAGCAATTTGAGTGAACACTTCTGCATTGCCTGCAATATGCGCCGACAAAATAACGTCCGTTGATGGAACGCCGCCTTGAACCCGTCGCCCAGGTTGCTTTGTTGGAGAATGCTTCAACAATTCTAATTGCGGTTCGCCAAAAAGAGAAGGATTTTTCATCGTAGCCTTATTCTACTCTAAGTAGAGTAGTGAAGTCAAGGAGCGAAATGGAAGCAATGCAAAAAATAAAACTCCGAGTGCAACTCAGAGATTATCTCACTTCAATCAACGTCACTCCGTATGTCTTGGGCAAATGGGTTGATGGTGTCAGTTCGCAAACAATTTACGCGATTGCCAACGGGACTCGTCGTCCAAGCCTCGAAGTTTTAGAAGCGATTCTGAATGGGCTACGCTCACAAGGTTATATAGCATCATTAAGCGATATTATTCAACTTGAAGAGACTATCGTGAAACAAGAAGAGTAGAGCGGATGACATGAAAGTGACAGAAGAACATCACTTCAAAGCCTTGCGCAGAGATTGCACCGTCAATGTCACCAGGACGACGAAGAGGACGATGGCGACCAGAAAGCCCTGATAGATGGCGGGATTGCTCCAGTTCGACAGCACCAGGGCGCGCGTGCCTTCGATGATATACGTCACGGGGTTGTAGGTCGCAAAGAAGCGAAAGGTTGGTGGCAGCAATTGCATTGGCGCCTGCGAAGTCGTCAGATAAAGAAACGGGAACACGATGATGAACATGGATTGCACCAATCTCACGTTCTGAGTTCCCAACGCCGCGATCATGCCGATGCAGCTCCAGCCCATCGCAAAAATCGTCAACATAACGAAAATGGCAAGAATGCCCAAAACGCCCGTGTTGAAATGAACGCCGACCGCCAGCAACAAAATTAGAACGACAACGCCTTGAATGATCGACAAAAGCGCGATTTCGCTGAGTTTGCTCAGCACAATCGTCACGCGATGAATCGGCATGATGATGAGTTTCTTGAAGTATCCGCTCGAAATATCTTGCGCCAGTTCGATTCCCGCGTTGCCAGCGGAAAAGAAAATTGCGGTGAAAATGGCAACCGGCGCGATGAAATCTTTGTAAGAAACGTGCGGGAAACCTGGTACTTTGGCGAAGGCTTGCAATGATGTCGAGTTGACAACGAAGAAAAAAACGGGAATGAAAAGCGAGGGAATCAGCGCCAGAAGCGGCCGCCAGATTTGGCGAATGTTACGGATCGAAAGATACAGCCAGTCGGAAAAGAATTGTCGCATAAAGAGGAATCGAGTACTCGAATCGGTGTTTTGAATGAATAGAACACAGAGGCTTCGCCTACACAGATAACGGCACGGATAAACACGGGTCTAACGAAAATCCGTGTTTATCCGTTCAATCCGTGTAACGAAGTTCCGTGTCCAAAAGATTAACGTCGTCGTGCATACGGGTCAGTGGTGTTGAGGTTGACTTCTTCTTCGCCCAGGTTGCTGCCCGTTGTGGAAAGAAAAACTTCTTCCAACGTTTTGGCGTTGTGTTTTTCAAGAAGTTGCGGAATTGAGCCTTCTGTGACGATTTTGCCTTTGTCCATGATGGCAATGCGCTCGCACAGGTTTTCAGCTTCTTCCATGAAGTGCGTGGTCAGGAAAATCGTCATGCCGTCGCGGTTCAAATCGCGCAAATGGCTCCAAATGAGTTGGCGCGCGTGCGGGTCTAAACCGGTCGTCGGCTCATCTAAAAACAAAACTTCAGGGTTATGAATCAGCGACAAAGCGAGGTCGAAACGTCGCTGCATTCCGCCTGAATACGTAGACGTGTAGCGATGAGCAACCTTTTCGAGTTCGACCAATTTGAGCAGTTTTTTGCTGCGTTCTTCGATTTCGCGCGGCGGCAAATGATAAAGACGTCCATGCAATTGCAGCATTTCCGTGGCGGTCGCGGTTTCATCGAGACCGACTTCCTGCATCGCAAAACCAACGCGTTTATAGACTTCGTTAGGATTTTTGCTGATGTCGAAACCGGCGATTTTGATGACGCCGCTGGTTTTCTTGACCAGGTTGACGAGCATATTCATCGTCGTCGATTTGCCCGCGCCGTTTGGCCCCAGAAAACCGAAAAACTCACCTTTGCGCACGCTGAATGAAATGTCGTCAACCGCGACGGTGCCGCCTGCGTATTCTTTGCGCAGGTTCTCAACTTCGATAATGGAATCGGTCATAAATGGATAATACACAGCATAACGAACCCTGAGCGTAAGCGATGGGTCTTCTGCAAGGTCGTAGCAGACCCATCGCTTACGCTCAGGGTTCGTTAAAGATTGGAAAACAAAAGCGGTTGAGCTATTTCCTGTTCGCTGAACTCCCGTTCGCGGCGTTGCAATGCGGCTTTGCGCGAAGGGTTCCAGCGGAAGCCGGACAGCGAACCATCGTTGCGCACGACGCGATGACATGGAATGACGAGCGCCAGACTGTTGGCGGCGCAGGCACCAGCAACGGCGCGCACCGCTTGCGGCTGTTCGATTATCTGCGCAATTTGCGTGTAAGAACGCGTTTCGCCATAAGGAATCTGTTGCAAAGCGCGCCAGACACGCCATTGGAAATCGGTGCCGGAAACGTCCAGCGCGAAATTGAGTACTCGAATCTCGCCGTTCAAATGTCGCAAAATCGTTTGCGTCGTTTCTCGCAAAGTGGATACGTCGTGCGCAATGTCGAAAGTCGGAAATTCTTCGCGCAATTTCGCCTCAAGTTCGTCGGCGTTGTCGCCCAAGCGCACAGCACAAAGTCCGCGTGACGTTGAGGCAACGAGCAAGAATCCGAGCGGGCAAGGAACAATGTCGAACAAAAGCGGCGTTGAAGTCATAGAAATTTTACGAAGAGTCACACTGAATCCGCGAGATTCTATCGGGAGTTTTAGCGTGACGCAATTGGCTTTGGTGGACGAGCAAAGTTCGCGCGGGACAATGGCATTTTACAACAAAAGTGCGCTCTATCGAGTACTCGATGGAGCGCACTTCGTTTCAATCTCTCGAATGTTTTACGTCGATTCCTTCATGGTTTGCATTTGCGCCGTGGTCGGCGAAAGCGGTTCCTGAACCGGTTCGTTTTCCCAGCCGAAACGCTGGCGAATACTTGATACGGAATGCGCGGCGTCATCGAAGAGCGAATAAATGACGGGAACCGCCAAAAGCGTCAGCAAGAGCGACAAGATTTGTCCGCCGAAAATGACAGTTCCAATGGCGCGGTTGGTGCCGGAACCGGCGCCGTGCGAAAACACCAGAGGAATCATGCCCGCCACAAACGCCAGCGTCGTCATCAAAATCGGTCGCAAGCGGTCGCGGTTGGCGGCGACAATGGCGTCCAGGCGATTCATGCCTTTGTCGCGCAACTGGTTGGTGTGATCGATCTGCAAAATCGCGTTCTTTTTGACGACGCCGAACAACACCAGAACGCCCAACAGCGAAAAGATATTCAGCGATTGACCGAAAATCAAGAGCGAAATCAAGGCGAAGGGAACGGTTAGCGGAAGCGTCAGCAAAATTGTGACGGGATGAAGCCAGCTTTCAAATTGCGCCGCCAAAATGAGATACATGAAGATGAACGACAAAGTGAGCGCTTGAATGAAAGCGGCATTGGTGCGTTGCTGCTCGCGCGAAGTTCCGCTCGGCGTCAAGGTGTAAGACGGATCAAGTTTGAGATTCCGAAAGACGGTTTCGATGCCACGACCGATGTTCGCTTCCGAAGCGCCGGGGACGACATTGGCGCTGATCGTAATCTGGCGGCGGCGATTATAGCGGTCGATTTGTGACGGACCAGTCGAACGCTTGAAGTCGACGACCTGATTCAATGGCACGCTGGAAGAACTGCCACCGGACGCATTTCCAGTACTCGATGTGCCGCTGGAAGTCGTCGCGGTAATGGACGGATTCGCGGGAACTGTCATTTGCCCGATGCCGCTGGGATCGGTGCGAAAAGGTGCAGCGGCGCGAATATGCACTTCGTATTCGTAGCCGCCTTCAAGGTAATCGGTGACTTTCTGGCCGCCGACCAGATAATTGAGGGTGTTGGCGACGACCAGAGGACTAACGCCTGCGTCGCCCGCTTCGTCGCGGTTAATGGCGACTTGAACTTCGGGCGCACCGGCTTCATAACTCGTCGTCGCGTCGGCCACGCCAGGGATTTTGTTGATCTGCGCGATCGCTTTTTGCGCGATTTTTTGCAGAGCGTCCAAGTCGTTGCCGCTCAGTACGTAGGAAATGTTGCCGCCGCCGCGACCGCCGCCGCTGAGAACGCTGAACGAGTTGATGGGCGAAACGCGAAACGTCGTCATGCCCAGATTCGCGGCGGGCTTGCGCAAGGAGCGACGCATTTTCTGAACGATGTCGGTTTGCGACAGGTTGCGCTGTTCAATCGGTTTCAGACCGACGAAAATGTTCGCCTGGTTCGTCGTTCCCGACCCGAAACCTGCCGCGCCAACTGTCATCAACGTATATTGAACATCGTGCGATTTGCGAATTTGCGCGTCAATTTTTCGCACCGCTTTGCGCGTCACATCCAAGCTGGTGCCGGGCGGCAATTCAATCGTGATCTGAAACTGCGATTCGTCTTCGTCCGGCAAAAAGTTGTACGGCAGCATCTTCCACAAAATCGGAATCGAAAACAAAACGCCGCCGCAAACGATGGCAATCACCAGGCGGTTCGCCATGCTCCACTTCAAAAGCATCGTATAAAAACGGTCGATGTAACTGTAAAATCCACGGGCGCGCGTCGAATCCTGCGCATCGTGCGAGGAACCATGAGCATTGTGCGATGTGAGAAGCGCCTCAGAACCCGCATTTGCCGGAGCGAGATCGGTGTTCGTCGGAACAATGACAGCGACATTTCCAGTACTCGATGCGGCGTTTTTCTTCTTTTTGCCCAGCCAGCGCGCCGTCAGCATCGGTGTCAGCGTGAAGGAAACCAGCAGCGAAACCAGAATCGCAAACGACATCGTGAGGCCGAAACTGGCCAAAAATCGCCCGACGATTCCGTTCATAAAAGCGACTGGCAAGAAGACGGCGATCAATGAAAGTGTCGTCGCCAGAACCGCGAAGCCGATTTCGCGCGTGCCTTCAATGGCGGCTTGTATTGGCGGAAGATTTTTTTCTTCCATCAAGCGATAAATGTTTTCCAAAACCACAATCGCGTCGTCAATCACGATGCCAACGGCCAAAGTCAGCGCCAAAAGAGTGATGACGTTGAGCGTGAAACCCATCGCCCACATCAAGCCGAAAGTGGAAACAATCGAAGTCGGGATCGCAATCGACGAAATCAAGGTGCTGCGCCAATTCCACAGGAAAAGCAGCACGACGAGCGACGCCAAAACCGAACCTAAAATAAGATGTTCTTCGACGGCATGAACGGCGGCTTGGATAAAATCCTGCTGCGAGCGAACGGCAGTTAATTGCACTCCGGCGGGCGCGGTTTTGCTCGCCATAGCCAGTTTTTGCGTGACGGCTTGAATGACTTCCAGCGTATTAGTGCCGCTTTGCTTGTAAACCACGAGCTGCACCGCGCGCTTGCCATTGAATTCCGAACCCGTGACTTCATCCGCTAAACCGTCTTCGACGCGCGCGATGTCCGACAAATGAACCTGCTGACCATTGCCCGACAAAAGCAGTACGCTATTGAACTGACTGGGATTGGTAAAGCGGCTGAGCGTGCGCAAAGTCAACGTTTGCGCGCTTTGTTCGACGTTGCCGCCCGGCACTTCCACGTTTTGCGCCGTCAAAGCGTTCACTACATCGGGCGTCGTGATGTTGTACGAACGCATTTTGAAGGCGTCCAGATAAATGTTGATCTGGCGCGCGCGGTCGCCGCGAAGCTGCACTTGACCGACGCCGCCCGCCGTTTCGATCAAAGGCTCCAGCGTTTGATTCGCGTAATCCGTTAAATCGCCGACCGACTTTTTACCCGAAATTACAATCGCCAAAATCGGCGTCTGGTTTGGGTCGAAGCGGCGCACCACGGGCGGCTGGATGTTGAGCGGTAACTGGTTTTGAATCAGGGCGATCTGGTCGCGCACTTCTTGCGTCGCCACGTCGATGTTGGTTTCCAGCGTAAAGGTGACCGTGACCGACGAACTTCCTTGCGTGGATGAGGAACGCAGTTCATCGACGCCGGCGATTGTGTTGACAGCTTGCTCGATTTTGTCGGTCACTTCAGTTTCGACGGTTTCGGGAGCCGCGCCCGGCAAGCTCGTGTTAATGGAAACCGTCGGCAAATCGACCTGAGGAAAGCGGTCGACACCCAGACGGAAAAATCCCGCCGCGCCGACGACGACCAAAATCAAGATGAGAACTGACGCCAAAACTGGACGGCGCACACATAATTCAGCTAATTTTTGCATGACGAAAAAGGTTTACAGCAGGAGATAACAAGCTCTGCGAAAATTTGGAGGCTGTCAAAATCTAACGATTGCGCCATACCAACGCTTCTTTAGAAGAAGTTGAGGCGTGTCAAGTTTCGTCAAGCCGCGCACAAGATCGAGTACTCGATTCCTTTATAATGGGCCTTCTATAATGTGCGTTTCAATTCAATAACGAGATTGCGGTAAGGTTCGTCTCCGACATTTTCCAGGCGATTGTGAACCAAGCCTTCGCCCGCTTCCAGAAAGACGACTTGGTCAGTTTGATAATTGACCGCGACATCTTTGCTCGAATCGTCATCATCGACGTGAACCAACGCGCCACCTTGCAGCACGATGAACAGATAATCTTCGTGATGAACGTGCTTTTCCAGCGATTCGCCGGGCTGCAACGCCAAATCCCAAACGCGAATGCGCTCGTTCTCGAACATCAATTTGGTGCCAACATTGGACGTAGGTTTATTCGCCATAAAGTTTGCTGGTGGCCGTATTGTTCTGCGCATATTGCACGAAACGGCGCACTTTCTCCGCGTCCTTGACGCCTTTTTTTGCTTCCACTCCACTTACCACATCGACCATCCACGGGCGCACAAAACCAATTGCTTCCTGCACATTTTCTGGCGAAAGTCCGCCCGTCAAAATCACGTGCAAGCCGCTTGCACGAAGTTCTCGCGCCAACTCCCAATCGCTCAGTTCGCCCGTTCCGCCATAAATAATCTCGTTGCCGTTTGTCGTGCGCGCATCCAGCAAAACCGCTTGCGCGCCCGCTTTAGTCATTTTGAGTGCGCGTTGACGAACAATTTCGCGCTCGCCCGAACATGCTGCCCAAACTGTAATTTTCCGCGAAACAAGTTCTCTCACTAATTGAGGTTCTTCGTCGCCATGCAATTGCAATGCGAAAGGCCGCAACGTTTGGTCGATTTTGAGCAATTCGTCCAGCGTTTTATTGACCGTGACGGCGACAATCGGAGTTTGGCTGGCCAAGAAAATCGCGCGCGCTGTTACCAAATCGACACTGCGCGGCGACGGCGAATGTTCGACAATGACGCCCAGAAAATCGGCGCCCGCATTTTGCGCGAGTTGCGCGTCTTGGATCGAAGTCGTGCCGCAGATTTTGACCAGCGGACGTTCGAGTACTCGATTATCAGGCAAAGTGTTCATCGGAAAATGCGAGGAGATGATTAACGAACCCGAAGCGTGAGCGAGGGAGATGGTGGGAGTTAGCTCCCTCTCTCACGCTTCGGGTTCGTTGTCGAAACAAGCTGGCAAGAAGATAAAAGCGCCACGATTCGTTCGCAGCGCTTTTGATTTTACGTCACTCGTTCTTTATTTACTGTGCGCTTTGGCATACGCGCTCTGCAAAAATTGGACGGTTCCTTTCGCGTCGCGGAAACCCAGAAAGGCGGAACTCATCGTTCCATTTGGTTTCAGAACTGCGACAACTGGCAACGAAGAAACACGATATTTTTTAGCCGTCGCCGTGTCTTTGTCGGTGTCAACTTTGACGGCGACAAACTTGCGCGATTCACGAATCACGTTCGCATCGGTATAAGTGCGCGTGTCCAACGCTTTGCAGTTGGTGCACCAATCTGCCGTAAAATCGACCAAAATTGGCTTGCCAGTTCGTCGCGCTTCCGCTTGCGCTGCAGTAAAAGAAGTGCGCCAGGCGATTCGAGTACTCGATTTCGCAGGCGCGCTCGTTTTCGCAACCGATAAGTCTTCATCGGAAATCAACGCTGTTACCGCCAGCGCTGCCAATGCAAACGGCACAATCTTCATCCATTTCATAATGTTTCCTCGCTTAACAACGTTAAAAGGGAACAGCTTGTCAACGTTTCAGCCGTTGAAACGGTTCATCGCATTTATCAAACCTTCGCGTACGAAAACTTCCACGCAATCCGCCGCGCGCGTGATACCATCTTGAACTAAAGGAATTTCGTCCGGCGAAAACGGGCTGAGCACGAAATCTGCTGTTCCGCGTTGTTGACGTTCTTCTTCTGAAGGCGCGCCGACGCCGAAACGCAAGCGCGCGTAATTTTGCGAACCCAAGTTCTGCGCGACCGATTTTAAGCCGTTTTGTCCGCCATCGCTGCCGCCAGGACGAAGGCGCAATTTTCCAGTCGGCAAATTCAAATCGTCGCAAATGACCAATAAATTCGGCAACTCGATTTTGTTGTAGCGAAGCAACGCACCAATGGCGCGTCCCGATTCGTTCATAAAGGTTTGCGGTTTGGCCACAAGTACGCGATGTTCATCAATTTGCGTTGTCGCCGTCATCGCTTCGTGCGCGCGTTTTGCCAGTTCAATGTTCCAGCGGCGCGACAATTCATCCAACACCATCCAGCCGATGTTGTGACGCGTGCGCGCGTATCGCGCGCCCGGATTGCCCAAACCTGCGATCAGAAACATGAGAGAATAAAAGAACCCTGAGCGTCAGCGACAGGCTACGCGTAACAAGATGGTGTGATTTTTACGCGTAGCCCGTTGCTGACGCTGCGGGTTCGTTGATTAACGGCAAACGGGAACCGAGTATTCGAGTACTCGATTCCCGTTGAACTGTGCGACAAAATTACGCTTTGCCAGGCTTTTCGCCAGTATCGCTCTTGTTGCCGGTCGTTTTGTCTTCTTTGCCAGCTTCGGAATTCATTTCCGGGTTGACAGCGGCGGCTTCGGCTTCGGCGATTTGTTCCGCCGTCATCGTTTCCTCGACAATCGGCTCGACATCCGGCGCATTGACGACCGCGACAGGCGTTTCGCCATCGGTCACGATTTCAATGTTGGCGGGAACGCTAATTTCGCTGACGTGAATCGGCGCGCCGTTGAATTCCAGATGCGAAACATCGACTGTGATGTGTTCTGGCAAGTCTTGCGGAAACGCTTTGATGTCGATGTGTTGCAGCGCTTGCACCAAAATGCCGCCGTCCATTTTGACGCCGACCGGCTCGCCTTCGAGCACCAACGGAATCGACGCCGCAATTTTTTCGTTGAGCGCAACGCGTAGAAAATCGACCGAATACGCTGCGTGCGTCGCCGGATGACGATGCACGCTTTTGATGATCGCTGGCAAATCGGGCTGACCTTCAATCTTCAAGTTCAGCAAGCCATGACCGTGACCGTGCGCCAACAAATCGCGCAATTCTTTGGCGTTCAAAGACAATTTGACCGGCGCTTCGCCGTGTCCGTAAGCCACAGCCGGAACGCGTCCCGTGCGGCGCATGCGTCCCGCTTCTTCTTTTCCTGTCGTGTCGCGTGTTGCGACCTGCAAATCAAACGATGCCATCTTCTTGTGTCCTCCATGCGCTATCGAGTACTCGATATTCGCTCGTGTTGTTGAATTATGTTCTCAACCGCTTTCTTGAGGTCGCGGTTGGGAAACTTCTTTTACCATTGAGTTTCAAACATTGTGCTCACCGAATCATCGGTGTGAATGCGCGCGATCGCTTCAGCGCAGACTTTGGCCACGCTAAGCGTCGTGATTTTGGAAATCATGCGTTCGGGCGCAATCGGAATTGTGTCCGTTACAATCAGTTCCTTAATCGCCGAATCCTGGATGCGACGAATCGCGTCGCCGCTGAGAACCGGATGCGTGCACGCTGCATAAATTTCTTTCGCGCCACGGTCGCCCAACTCGTTCGCCGCCGCCGTGATGCTGCCGCCGGAATCGATCAGGTCGTCGATCAAGACGCAAATCTGGTTTTCAACATCGCCAATCACATCGACAATTTTGACTTTGCCGGGTTCGGGACGGCGCTTGGCGACAATCGCTAAATCGGCGCCCAGACGTTCGGCCAAAAGTGTCGCGCGTTCCACTCCGCCCACGTCCGGCGACACGACCGTCACGCCTTTATCGTAGATTTTGTTGGAAATTAGATATTCTGCGATAATCGGCTGCGCTGGCAAATGATCGACGGGAATGTTGAAAAACCCCTGAATCTGTCCAGCGTGCAAATCAATGGCGAAAATGCGATCGGCGCCCGAAAGCGTGATCAAATCGGCAACGAGTTTGGCGGTGATCGGTTCGCGCGGACGCACTTTTTTGTCTTGTCGCGCATAGCCGAAATACGGGATGATGGGAATGATGCGCCGCGCGCTCGCGCGCTTGAAAGCGTCGCACATGATGAGCAATTCCATCAGCGTATCGTTCACCGG
Organism: Abditibacteriaceae bacterium; assembly: GCA_965277285.1. Taxonomy (GTDB): domain Bacteria; phylum Armatimonadota; class Abditibacteriia; order Abditibacteriales; family Abditibacteriaceae; genus DASVUS01. The sequence goes on from OZ255721.1 coordinate 3,232,098, forward strand.
AGCGCACGTCGGCTGCACCAAAAATACATCGGCGCCGCGAATGCTTTCGTTAATGGCACAGCGCATTTCGCCGTCGGCAAAGCGCGTCGTGATCATTTCGCCTAATGGCAAATGTAAGTGCGCGGCGATGGCGCGCGCCAGTTGCGGATTGGCGTTGCCGGCGAAGATTTTCATCGTCTGTGAATAATCGTCGAAAGTCGGTACATGAACTTTGGCCATTTCGTTCTCCGCCACGTTACTGATGAGCGCACGCTCCTTCAGCCACCAGTTCCGCTTCCAAACTCTGCAACTGCGCGCGCGTGTTGATGCCCGTCATTTCGCGCTCGGGGACATCGACCGCAACGACGCGCTCGCCGTTCTGCGTCAAAAGCCCGACGACATCGGTCAGATACCATTCGCCGGACGCGTTTTTGTTTTCGATTTTCCCCAGTTCGCGCCACAACGCCGCACTGTCGAAGCAATAGGTTCCGGCGTTCACGTCGCGGCACGCTTTTTCGGTTGGCGAGGCATCTTTTGCTTCAACGATTTTCGATACAATGCCGTCCTCATTTTTGATGACACGCCCATAACTGCCTGGCTCGTCAACACGCGCGACGAGAAGCGAAGCGGCTGCGTTTGCTGTATGACGGCGCTCAATAAGTTGCGAAAGAGTACTCGATTGGAGAAGCGGAACATCGCCGCACGTCACAAGAATGTCGCCTTGAAAGTCTTTCAAAGTCGCTTCGCATTGTTGAACGGCGTGGCCTGTTCCGAGCATCTGGCTTTGCAAAGCGAACTCGACATGAGGAAAAACGCGCGAGGTTTCGGATTCGACCGTTTCGGCTTGATGACCGACGACGACCACGATGCGGTCGGGATGAAGTTGAGATGCGCTTTCGAGTGCCCAGTGCAAAAGCGGCTTGCCGCACAGCGGATGAAGGACTTTGGCCAGATCGCTTTCCATGCGCGTGCCTTTTCCTGCGGCGAGAATGATGAGGGCGAGAGACATAAAAAAAGTTTTGAGTTTTAAGTTTTCAGTTTTGAGTTACATTCGGTCAACTCAAAACTGAGAACTCAAAATTCAAAACTGAAAGCTGGGCCGGGAGGATTCGAACCTCCGAATGCCGGATCCAAAGACCGGTGCCTTACCACTTGGCGACGGCCCAAACGAATAACAAAAGTTTGGTTAAAACGCACATCGAGTACTCGAATTGAGCGATTGAAATATGCTTTTTGCGCAAACTCTCGATATTCTAACAGGTTTCAAAAGGTGCGGCAATGTGCGGGTAAAACGGAATCTGGTGCGCCTTGAGACTTCGCGGAAACCTTTCTGTCGGTTCTTCTCAGCCCGTTCTTCAATCCTTTCTGTTGCGCAAAGTCTCGAGGGTTTGTTGCTTGGTGCGTTGCAGGAGCCAGAAACCCAGACCAGCGGCGGCGCCACAAGTCACGATCCAGATTAAAAAGGTAGCGGTGGGGCGCAAAGAGTAATCGCCGTCGCCGTTCAACATCGAGTCGATGACATACATGATGATGAATCCCAAAAGCAGGATTCCATCACCGACCGCGAAAGCACGACCATAGCCGGTTGTTTCGGCCACGATTTCGTCAATGGCGGCGCGATGCAACTGGCGCGCTTGAAGGTTGACTTCCTGATGCATTTCTTCAGCTTCTTCGCGCATCTGATCGGAACTGGGCTTGGTCTTAGTCGCTACTGTGCCCGTCTGCGCGCGCTTTTCGTTAAGGACAACGCGCGCCAAAGCTTCGGCCTGTCTTTGCACGTCTTTGCGAGGCAGGGCACGCGCCTGAACACGCTTAACGGCCTCTGTCGCGCTTTTCGACGCCACCACGCCGGTTAGCAGCAAACTGAGGCCACCGCCCACCATGTTCATCATCGTGTGCGAGGGCATCAGCCAAAAATAAGCGTTGAGCATATAAAGCAGCGAAAGGCTGGTCAGCAAAGCGGCGCCACCGGCCCCGGCTCCTCCATATGTTTTCGCGGTTGCGATCAGGCCATCCACGTTTTCATCGAACTGGGTTTCGCGGCGGCGTTGCAGTTCTTCTTCGCGCGCTTTGGCTTGTTCTTCTTCGCGTTTTTCCTGCTCGAGACGGCGCTCTCGTTCGCGCTTTTCTTCCATCCTCTGGTTTTCTTTGCGCACTTCCAGCATGACGCGTTCCATGTAGTCCTGGCGTGCGACGGCGCGTTGCTGCAATTCAATCGGCGAAAAAGTGAGCTTGGCCAGTTCGCCTTTGGAACGCTCCAGGCCTTCTTCCCACTGGCGCCACATATCGGCGCGGTATGCCGCCAATTCTTCGGGCGTCATCAATTCTTCAATCGCTTTGGTCACGACCTGAGTGGCTACAGGATTTTGTGGCGCGGTACTATGCTCCTGTGCCGCATGCGCTGCCAAAACTTCTTCGACTTGGGCGCTCCGATCCTGGTCTTCACGGTAAACCTGCAGGAAATTGTCGTATTCGGCGCGGCGCTTGGTATCCAGCAACAAGTGGCGCGCCTGTGGCAAATAAATTTCGTAAAGCTGCTGGTAATAAATTTTCTTCTGCGGGTTGCGATGATCTTGGTTCTTCTGCGCATCGAGGTACAACTCGGAGATGCGCTTACGCAAATCCTTGGGATCGCTTTGCAAAGGCATTTGCAGCACATCATAGAGATTGACGAAATCGACGGGCGCCTTTTGCGCCGCCGTCAAATCCGACGCCGTCAATTTGGTTTTCTGGGCGGCGCCCGACGGCGCGGCGGTGCCAGGCGATGAATTGTTCGTCTTGCTGTTTTCAGGAGATGTAATAGAAGGGAGCATTTGGTTTTCCTCGATGCAAAACCCGTAAGTGAAACTTAGAGTGGTTTACGATATGCCACAAATTGGCCATTAGTTTAATCTATTTGCAAAAATTTCTTCAACTCTGCTTAACCACAATGCCACAAGACTGCGCCTACACTCGGCGTGCATGAATTCTTTCTTGTCTGCTTCGCCAATAAATACATCCTCGAATGCATCGACGTACGCTCTGCCTCCCGTGTTGGCCGACGCGCCACATCATGCCGCGCTACGTCATGCCGCGCCACTGCTGGACAAGGACGACGCGGGTAAGGACAACTCCGGTAAAGATGACTTTGTCGATCTTTACAATTTGCTCGATTTACCGCTTTCGAGTACTCAAAGCGAGTTGCGCAAGGTCATTTCCATTCTTTACCTGGAAGCGCAAAAGAATCTCGATCATCGCAACGCGCAAAAAAAGTTCTATTACCAGCAAATGTATGAAGTGCATTTGCCGCGCGCCCGTTTCATTTTACTCAATGACAAACGTCGCCCTGAATACGATGAACACGTTCGCACTTTTTGCACCGATCGCGCCGAACAACGCGCTGCTCAACTTTCTAACGCCAACTTGTTGGAAGATGTGGCACATACTGCGAGCGATGTTCTCAATGGTACAGGAATAATTGAAGATGCTGCCGCGCGCGTCGCTCAATCTGTTTTCGAAGAAGAAGTAACGCCGGAAATGCTGGCTGCACGCCGCGAAAGTTTGTGGCTGCAGTGGCAAAAAAGTTTGGAAGCGACGCAGGAATCGTCAACGCCTCAACCTCTGGTCTTTACGCCGCAGCAAGCGGTGCGCGAAGAAGTGCGCAACGTTTATATGCGCAAAACCTCCGTCGTGGTGCGCCAAGAAGAACGCGCGCGCCGTGAAGAAAGTCTGCGGCGTCAGCAAGAACGCTGGCGGGAGCAGAAGCAGCAACAGGAAAAATCCGCAGAAGAAGAACGCCAGAAAATTGAAGCCGAACAAAAACAATGGGAAGAACAAAAACAAAGGCAAATCGCGCTCGCTAAAACGGCGCGCGTGCGCTGGAGTTGGGGCAGTGGCCTGAGTGCTTTTATGCTGGGAACGATGCTTATTTTTGTGTTGAGCGGCGTTTCGAGTACTGGAACGGCGAGCCTGGCGAACGAACCGATGTTGGGGCATCAGCCATATCGCGGCGTGACTTCGGCCATTCCGGGGAAAATCGAAGCCGAAGATTACGATCAGGGCATGGAAAGCACGGCATATCACAAATTGACGCATACAATCAATGGCGGCGGCGATTACCGCTCAGGTTCGGGCGTGCCGATTGTTCCCACCAATGCGGGATATGCAGTGACAAACACTGCGCCCGGCGAATGGCTCAATTATACGGTGAACGTGGCGCAAAGCGGTCTTTATGACTTGGACGCGAATGTCGCGTCACGCGAAGGCGGCGGCAGTTTTTCGCTGAGTTTCAACGGTCAAGACAAGACCGGCGCCCTCGCGGTGCCCGCTACGAGCAGTGACAACGCGTATCAAACTGTTGAAAAAAAGGGAATTGAACTTTCCGCCGGGCAGCAAACCATGCGCTTGACTTTTGCCAGCGCTTCCGGCGACGGTTCGGCAGGCAACTTCGATTTTCTCCAACTGCGCGCCGAAACTGTCGCCCAGGGTGGATCTTTATCGAACCTCGCCGCATCGAACCTCGCCGCCTTTGCTCGTCCTTTGCTGTTGCTGATTCTGGCGCTGTGTTGTTGTATGCTGGGAAATCAAATGGGCAAAGCGGCGGAACAGCGAGTCTTGACCAATCGTAAGTAAGCGCCACAGCGTTGAAACTTAAAGTCGCAATCGAGTACTCGATTGCGACTTTTCCTTTGTTCAAACGCGAAATAATGCGCCCAACTGTTTGCCTAAAAGGCGATTCGCCAGTAAAAATGTGACGGTCAACAGCGCCATGCCGACAACGCCGAGCGCGCAGGCCAGAAACGAGCCGCCGCTTTCAGAAATCGACAGGTTATAAATCGCTTTGGCAATCGGCACGTTGTCGTTGGAAATCGACAACAACAACGAATCCGACACTTCCAAGACCGCAAAGGCAAACGTCAAAAGTCCCGCCGCCAAAAGGTTCGCCGTCACCAGAGGCCGCGTGATGCGCCACGCCGTTTGGAGCGGCGATGCGCCCAAATTCTGCGACGCTTCTTCCAAAGTCACGCTCATTTGCTGCAGTCCGCCCGACACCGCGCGCAAGGCATACGGCAAGCGGCGAATCGCATATGAAATGACGAGCAGGGGAATCGCGTTTTGCAACGGATCGAGCGGATTGCCGTCTTTGCGAAACGTGGTGAGCAGTCCAAACGCCAGAATAAGTCCAGGCAAAGCGAGCGGCAACATCGCCAGAGTGTCCAAAAACGTTTTGCCCCAGACGCGACCTCGCACCAGCGCATACGCCAATGCGAAACCCGCGACGACATCCAAACTCATCGAAAGTCCGGCGCAGATGAGCGACGTTTTGATCGCGTTTAAAGTGTTGGTGACAGGATCGTGCAAAATTTTGCTATAGTTGTCGGTCGTCCAAACCGGCAGCAAGCGCGCTGTCCAATCGCTGGCGAAACTGGCCAGGACAACGCCGATATGCGGCAACATCGCGGCGAACAAGACAACGCCGAAAACTGTGTAAACGAGTACTCGTTCCCAGAACGATGCGCTTCGTTCGCGCCCGCTGGTTGTGCTGCGCGAAAGTGTTGCGATGCGCTGGCTGCTCTTATCGAGTACTCGACGTGAAATCCAGAAGACAAGCGCGGCGACAACGGTCAACCAGAAGGCGATGACGTAGCCACTGGAATTGAAGGTCGTCTTCGCATCGAAAATCTTGATCGCCGCGACTTCGTTGTAATTGAAAACCAATGGCGTCCCAAGATCGGTCAAGGCGAAAATGAAGACGATGAGGGCGCCCGCAAAATAACCGGGCAGCAAAAGCGGCAAGGTCACAGTTCGCCACAAGCGCCAGCCATTCGCGCCCAAATTTTCCGCCGCTTCTTCCACAGTCGGGTCGATGTTCGCCCACGCCGCGCTCAGGTTCAGGTAAATCAGCGGGTAAAGGTGCAAAGCCGAAACGATGATAATCATCGGCACCTGAAAATCGAGCCATTGAACCGTCGGCCAATGCCATTGTCGCGCGAGCGTGTTCAAAACGCCTTCGCTGCCCAACATTTGACGCAAGCCGACGGCGCCGACAAACGGCGGCAACAGCAATGGCACCAACAACAATCCCGACAAAAATCCTTTGCCCGCAAAGCGCAAGCGCGCCACGAAATACGCCAGCGGCACCGCGAGGATTGAAGCCGCCAGCGTCGAGGCAATCGCAATTCCAAATGAATGCAGCATCGCGGTGCGCGTGGTTTGGTCGTTGAAGGGCAACAAGAGCAGCGAAGGTTGCCACGAATTGTTTTCCGAAATCGCGCCGATCATGACTTGCGAGACCGGATAAATCAGAAACGGCCCCAGCGTCAGCGCGCAAAAAGCCCACGTCCAGAACGTCTGCAAGGGCGAAAAAGAAAATCGTCGTTTCATAACTGTAGGGGCGCACGGCGTGCGCCCTGAACGTTGGCGCAACTGGATTTTTATCACCGCGTTACAACGAGGGCGCACGACGTGCGCCCCTACGAGCGCAACAACCGCACGAATTCTCGCGCCGCGCGGCTTTCATAACGTCCTTTAATTTTCAATCGCTGCAACGAGCGCCTGATTTTGAAATCGCGGATTTCGAGTACTCGAATCGACAGATCGTTCTCAATCGCTAAGCGGGAAACAAAGGCGATGCCGACATTGGCGGCGACTGCGCGCAAGATCGCTTGCGTGCTGCCCAGACTCATCGAAGGTTGCAACAAAATGCCGCGCGCTGCAAACGCCTGCTGCACCACTTCGCGCGTTCCCGAACCGCGCTCGCGCAAAATAAGCGGATATTGGAGGACATCTTCAACTTCAATCGTTGGTGGAATGACGTCGCTAACGCCCGCAACCGCGACGATTTCGTCCCATGCGAAAGCGTCCGCTTCCAGTTCGGGAAAGTGCATCAAACCTTCGCTCAAGCCGACATCGATTTTGTTCTCGACCAATTTGCGCTGCACTTCTTCCGTATTGGCGATTTCCAGATGCAGTTCGATTCTGGGATATTTCTGGCTGAACTGCGCACAAATCTGCGGCAACAAATAGGTTCCAATCGTCGAACTGGCGCCGACGACCAATCTTCCACGTTCGAGTACGCGCAGTTCGTCCAAAGCGTTTTCGGCTTCCGTTTCCAAACTGAAAATGCGACTGGCATAATCGAGCAAAAGTTCGCCCGCTTCGGTCAAGCGCACACCGCTGGACAAGCGATGAAACAGCGCGACGCCCAGACTTTTCTCGAACTCGCGCAACTGCTTGGAAACCGCGGGCTGCGAAATATGCAATCGTTCCGCGCCACGGCTGACGCTGCTTTCTTTGGCGACCGCATAAAAAATCGCCAGTTGGTTCAAATTCACGGATTAATCATAACCCGAAGTTATGTGACACATAGAAAAGATGTCTTAGCTTTGGTGTGGCGCGCGGCGTATCTTCTCTTTGGGAGGAAACGATTATGGCTTATGTAATTGCCGAACCGTGCATCAACGTCAAGGACAAAGCGTGCGTTGAAATTTGCCCAATGGATTGCATTCACGGCGATGAAGATTCGCCGCAGATGTATATCAACCCTGGCGAATGTATCGACTGCGGCGCCTGCGAACATGAGTGTCCCGTTGGCGCGATTTATCAGGACACCGATTTACCAACGGAATGGAAGAGTTTTCAGGAAGTCAACGCGGCGTATTATGAGGGAAAGTAACGAACCCGAAGCGTCAGCGAGGGAGATAGTAGAAGTTAGCTCCCTCGCTGACGTTTCGGGTTCGTTTATGAAATCGTGATTAATTGCGAAGATCGAGTACTCGAATTGTCTTTTAAGGCGCGCAATTGGCCGCACGCTGCTGCGACATCGGCGCCACGTTGAACACGTTGTGTGACAGCAACGCCAGCGCGTTCGAGAATATTGCGGAATTCGCGCAAGCGTTCGGGTTGCGGCGCGACGAAATCTTGTTCTTCCAGATTGGCGCCCGGCACGTTGTTCCACGGAATCAGGTTGACGTGCACCGGCCAGCCTTTGCACCATTTCGCCAGAAGGCGCGCACGCTCGGCATCATCGTTGACGCCACCTAAAACAACATACTCAAAGGTCGCGCGTCGTCCGGTTTGCGCCACATATTGGCGCGTCGCATTCACCAAATCGAGGACTCTAATCTTAGTCGAAGTCGGAATCAAGCGATGGCGCAATCCATCGTCCGGCGCATGAAGCGAAACCGCCAGCGTAACAGGAATTTGCGCGGCGGCGAGTTTTTCAATTCCCGCAATGATGCCGACCGTCGAAACAGTGATATGACGATACGGAATCGCCATTTCTTCGTGCATCAAGTGCAAAGTTCCCAGCACGTTGTTGACGTTGAGCAACGGTTCGCCCATTCCCATAAACACGATGTGCGTCGGAACGTGGCGCAAATGTTCATCGGTCGTCATCGCCAAAAGCGGCTGCGCGATAATTTCGGCTGTGGTCAAATTGCGGCGAAAACCGCCCAAACCCGTCGCGCAAAACTGACATTGCATCGCGCAACCGGCCTGACTGGAAACACAAACGCTCACACGGTCGTGATACGGAAGTCGCACGGTTTCAATGCGCTCGCCATCTTCGAGTTGCAGCAACAATTTGGTGCTGCCATCGTTTGAATCGAAACGCGCCGCAACGTCGGGAAAACGCAATCGAGTACTCGATTGCGCGCTCGAAAGCCGCTCGCGCAACGCTTTCGGCAAATCCGTCATTTGCTCGAAACTTGTCGCGCCTTTGCGATAAATCCAAGCCGCGATCTGGCGCCCGCGAAAAGCCGGTTCTCCGATTTCGCGCAGCAAGGTTTCGATTTCCGAAGTGGTTTTTCCCAGCAATTGATTCACAATTAGAGTTTACCTAAACAGCCAAGACGCCAAGAACGCCAAGAACGCCAAGAAAAAAGAGATTCGAGTACTCGATTGAGCAACTTTCTCTCAAAATCTTGGCGTTCTTGGCGGCTTAATATTTACAGGCCGAAACGGGTGTGCGATTTTTCGCGTTCTTTAGCGAGGATTGCGCCGGTAACGATTAATCCCAGTCCGGTGAGAATTTGCGCCCACGAGGAAACGCTCAGGCCTTGTTGCGCTTTTTCCACAGGTTCGGGCGTTTCTTCGGTTGGTTCGGTCGCGCTCGCCATCGGCGTATAGGCTTCGGGTTCGTAGTGCGTCGAATATTCGCCCAAAGCCAGACTTGCGACCGAGGAAACCACGGCGCCGACGTACAACAAATCTTTCAAGCGCGCGACGTTTTTATAAGTATCGCTGGGGCGCTTGGGCGGGTTGCGACGCATGAGAATATGCGAAACCAGAGCGCCCGACAAACCTGCCACGGCGTAAGGCTGAAAACGCGCCCAGCCTTCATCGACCATTTTGCCGCGCTCTTCCGGGTCGTCCAAAACTTCGACCGCGGGGTTCATGGCGAAGGTGCCCATCAAGGTTCCGCCCCACCAAACTGCCACGCCCACGTCTTGAATGATATTGACAATCTTTCCCATTTTCCGGCCTCCACAAAAGGTTTTCGTTTGGCTTTTCTATGCAACTTTGCGGCGCTCGCTTGGGCAAGCGTTGTGCCGCTTTCTCGCAAATCGAGTACTCGAATTGTACCCGAATTCTTATGAATAAAGCGGTTCGGGATGAAACGTCTCGACCAACGCACCGTCGCGCATCCGAAACACGATGTCGGCGTCGTCCAAAATCTCCATGTCGTGTGTCACGATAATCAAGGCGCCGTGCTCGCGCTGCGTTTTCAAAACGTCCATCACGCGCGTTCCCGTCGCAATATCGAGCGAAGCTGTCGGTTCATCAACAAACAAAAAGTTGGGACGATGCACCAAGCCGCGCGCCATCGAAGCGCGCACGCGTTCGCCGCCCGAACATTCGTTGGGAAACTTGGGCGCCAAGTCCGCGATGCCCAATTCTTCCAGCAAATGCAAAGCGCGACTTTGATCGTCGGCGCCCGCGTTTTCAATCGGCACCAGCACGTTTTCTAAAATGCTAAGGTAAGAAATCAGAAACGGCTGCTGAAAGACGAAACCGAATTCGCGCCGACGGAAGTCGATTTTGTCGTTGGCAGGCGCTTTGGAATAGAGAAAATCACGAATCCACACTTCGCCCGAAGTGGCGCTTTTCAAGCCCGACAAAAGATACATCAACGATGATTTGCCACTTCCCGACGGCCCGACGATGCCCGCGAACTGCCGCGCGCCGACGTTCAATGAAACTTCGCGCACTGCATAGGTCGTCGAACGCGCCGTTTCATACGTCAAAACCAGGTTGTCAGCGCGCAAAGCGACTTCAGCCGCAGTTTGATTATTTGACATTCATCATTCCGTATTCATCATTCATCATTTCTTTTAGCGTCGTTCCATAATGTCAATTGGGTCGAGCCGGTACAGGCGCGATAAAACGGTCGCCAAACTGGAAAGTCCGACTAAAACCGGAATCGGCAAGGTGTAGCGAATCGCCAGGCTGTCGAGCGGCGCGAGAATGAGGCCGCGCGGCGTCATGTAAACCGCATCGAGTACTCGAAACAGCGTCCACGTCAGGCCAATTCCCAGCAGCCAACCAACGACGACCAACATTCCGGTTTCGACCATGACGCGGCGCGCTAAGCGTTCGCGGCGAAAGCCAAAGGCGCTTAAAAGCCCGAATTCGCCCAATCGTTGCTCGAAATAAATGTTCGCCAGAAAGCCGCTCATCAAGGCGACGGCGCCGATCACGAGCGCATCGGCAATGGCGAGAAATTGATACAAAAACTCCAAATGCGTGCGTAGTTCGCCGACCAGAGTCGAAAAAGTAATCAGCTTGACGTAGCGCACATCGGCTTCATCGAAGCCGTTTTTCTGAGGATTGTCGATCAATGTTTCGACATTGCGATTGAAGTCGTTGATGCGTCCTGGTTTGGCGACCATCAGATAAGAAGTGCGCTGCACGACATCGGGAATTTCGAGTTGCAAATAAGTGCGGTCACAGAAACCAACGTCTTCGCCGCCATCCAAAATGCCGACGAGATGCTGGTTTTCGGGAATCGGCGGCGGGCTGAGCAATTCTTTTTTGCCGCGAATCCATTCGTCGCATTTAACGCCGAAATTGTTCGCCCATTGCCGCGTCATTACGACTTCGGGCGTATTTTCCTTCGGCAAGCGGCCTTCCACCAAACGATTGCCGCTGTCGGTGACGGCATGGTTCATATCAGCCGCATCAACGCCGTAAAACGGAACCGGCATTTGCCCGAAAACCGTCCGAATGTTCATAATCGTCGGTATTACGACGTGAGTGCGCAATAAATTCGGATCGCGTTGCGCGCGCGCCACGACATTGGGCGCCACATCGCGTTCGAGTTGCGAAGTCAAAACCGAAAAGCGACGCGTTAAGCCGTAATGTGTCGTAATCGAGCGATCTACGGAATTGAGCAGCGTGACAATGGCGGCGATGAGAAAACAGGAAATCACAATCGCGCCGCCGATGGGCAAAGTGCGCGCGATGTTGCGCCGATAATAGGTCAAAGGCGACAGCGGCGGCAAGGTTTTTTGCGCTTTGGGACGCGAATGCTCGCGCGTGGCGGCTGTGGGCTGCGTCGCCGAACGCGAAGACGAATATCGAGTACTCGAATGATTGGAATCGGCGGACACAGCGCGCGGTGGAATGTCGCGCGATTCTTCGTTGGGCGTTTCGGTTTCGGGAGGAGCTTGCACAAGGGAAGTTTAACTAATGATGAGAACTGCGGCTTTCCATTACTATGGAATAATTATGTAAGAAAGGAGAAAACTATGACGACCAACCGTAAATTGATTTGCGCGCTTACTGCTGTAATTATTATTGGCCTCCTTTCTGAACTATTGCCGCTTATCTTTCCGCCTCGTTCGACAGTTGGCTTATGGGCATCTGTTGCCTTGTTGGGGTTAATAACTGTCCCAATGTTTTACATAACTGGAACATTAGCACGGTTCGTTGTGATAAGGATTAAACGAATGAAATGATTTTATCTGTGATCTCTAATTCGTTTTCAATCCAATCGCACGCCGTTTGCGTACCGCGTTCGTTACGGATTTGCGCGCCGACGATTTGCGCGCGTTCGGCGTAACAACGAGTACTCGATAAGCGCTGCAGCTCGTGCGCGACGCGCGATGCTTTGTATTTCGATTTGGGCAACAAGCGCGCGACGCCGCAACGCTGCGTGCGTAAAGCGTTGTCCGGCTGATCTTGCGAATGCGGCATAATGAGCATTGGCTTGGCGGCTTGCAAACACAACGCGATTGTCCCGATTCCACCGTGATGAACCGCCATTTCGCAATGCGGCAAAACTTGGGAAAGCGGCACATAAGAAAGCGGAAAAATGTCGTCCGCGAAATCGAGTTTCGGCCACAATTGCGCGTCGCGTCCCAGCACAAAAATCGCGCGACGCTTCATCAGGCGAACGGCTTGCAAACTTTGCGTCCAAAAATCGCCCGCGCTCATCGCCGACGACGCGCCGAGCGTAAACAAAATCGGCGGCTGCGCGCTTTCGCTCAAAAACCATTGCAGTTCTGCGCTAAGTTTTTCGCCTTCATCTCGGTCATACAAACAAAATCCGGTGGCGCGTATTTGCGGCGGCCAATCTTTTTGTGGCGGCGCCAAAGCGGGCGAAAACAATCCGAGTACTCGATGCGGCGAATGCGCGTCATCGAACAGTGGCGAAATGCTTTCTGGCAAACCAAATTCGCGGCGCAATTCCTTCAAGGAACCCAAAGGTTGTGCCAGCCATTTCCCAAGCCAGCGGTTCCAACTGCGCACCGCGATTTTGCCCAAAACAGGAACGTTCGCCAAAGCCGGAACAATCGGCAACGATGGCGGATCATCGACCGATTGCAAAAACATCGGCGACACAATGGCGGAAATCCAGCGCATTTTTACGGCATTTCGAGTACTCGATTGCGCCGCAACTAAAGGCGCCACGACAGACATCGAATGCGAGACGAAAATGTCGGCGTCGCGCGTGGTTTCGCATAAATCGTCGAAGGTTTGGCGCACGTTGGGCGCGACGATTTCTTGCAAAAGATATTTTGCGCCGCCGCTGATCGGGTTCATTACGCGCTCGTAAAAGGCGGCGTTGTTGGACAAATCGGGCAAATCGGGACGAATCGGGAAGAACTCCAAACCGGCGTTTTCGGTGGCGCCGCGATACAATTCGCACGTCGCAATTACGACATGATGGCCGCGACTTTTCAGTTCGCGCCCAATGGCGAGATAAGGATGCACATCGCCGAACGAGCCGAAAGTTGTCAGCACGATTTTGGAAGAAGCGGGACGAAAATTCATAATGGAAGAAAGGCGTCGTTTATTGTAACGAATGCAAAGCGACAACAACGCCGAAAAAGTGTTTTGGAAAGATTGTAAGGAGAGAATACGGAACTTCGTTACATCCGCCCAGAGGGCACCCGGAACGGATGAACACGGATCAAAAAAGAAAGGATCGAGTACTCGATTTGCAATTTGTAAAATCCGTGAAAACCCGTTCAATCCGTGTAACGCCGTGTAACGAAGTTCCGTGTTCTCTCGAACCGTCGCGTTCTATCAGCGTCCGCGCGGCGTTTGCAAAGCGCAGATTCCACCACGTTTCTTTTGGCTCATAGAAAAGAAGCGGGTAAACTGTCGCCGCTACCCGAATTTGCCGTTGCCTGCGTTGCCAGACACCGCGTTGCCGCACACTGCGTTGCCAAACCTTTCAACTTCATGCCCTTTCCCGTTTCAGAAGCGCCCGTCGTCATATCTCCCGTTTCTCCTGGCGCGCCTTCGACGCCCGAAGTCACTGCTCCTCATGCGGGAAAAACGCGCCGTCGCCGCACTTCGCGCTCGATTGCTTCACGTTCGGTGCGCCGTGTTATTCGTCGCGTCTCGCCGCGTCCGTCTGGAAAATTGAGTGCTGCGAGATCGAGTACTCGAAACGCGAAAAAACGTCCACCGGGGCCGCGTCGCTTTACGCCGCTCAAGCATTTGATGGCGTTGCAACACGATCCGATTCGCTGGTTCACGCAATTGACGCAACAACACGGCGACTTCGTGCATTTGCGTTTGGGGCCGACCGATTTATTCCTCATCAATCATCCCGATTTGGTCGAGGAAGTTTTGGTGAAAAAGCCGCGCTACTTTTCCAAAGGTCGCGCCATGCGCAAAATGATGCACGTTTTGGGCGAAGGCTTGCTGACCAGCGAAGGCGCGGTTCATCGTCGCCAACGCCGATTATCGCAGCCAGCGTTTCACCGCGAACGCGTCAATTCCTACGCTGAAATGATGATAGGCTGCGCCCTTAAAACGCGCGCGCAATGGGAAAATCAACCACTCGATGAACTGCTCGATGTGAATTCTTCGATGAAGCATTTGACGATGGCGGTCGTCGGCAAAACGATGTTGAGCATCGATATGGAAGGCGAAAACGCCGACTTGGGCGCCGTGATGACCGACTTAATGGACGCCTTCAACTGGCTGGTTTTGCCTGGTTTTGGCCTTCTGGAACAACTGCCGGTGCCCAAAATGAAGCGTTCTCGCACTGCGCGCGCTCGTTTGAATTCGATGATTTATCGCCTGATTGCCGAGCGTCGCAAAGACACCGAAGATCGCGGCGATTTGCTGTCGATGTTGTTGCTGACCGAAGACGAAGACGGCGGCATGATGAGCGATTTGCAAGTGCGCGACGAAGCGATGACGATCTTTATCGCCGGTCACGAATCGCAGACCAACGCGCTCAACTGGGTTTGGTTTTTGTTGTCGCAACATCCCGAAGTCGAGGCGAAGGTGCACGAAGAACTGGATCGAGTACTCGAAGGCCGCGCGCCAACGTCCGCCGATTACTTCAATTTGACTTACACCAAAATGGTGTTTCAGGAAACCTTGCGGATGTATGCGCCGGTGTGGACGATGGGGCGCCGCGCCACCAGCGACGTTCATATCGGCGGCTATCTGGTGCCCAAAGGTTCCGCCGTGATGATGAGTCCGTATGTTCTGGGACGCGACGCGCGTTTTTACAATCACCCGAACATCTTCGACCCCGAACGATGGCGCGGCGATGCCGCTCTCAGCCGCCCGAAGTATGCGTATTTCCCGTTTGGCGCTGGCCCGCGCTTGTGCATCGGCGAAGCCTTCGCCTGGATGGAAGGCGTTTTATTAGTTGCAACTCTGGCGCAAAAGTTTCGCTTGAAGTTGCCCAAAGATCATCCGCCAGTCGAACCGCATCCCGTTGTCACTGTTGGCCCGCGCCACGGCTTGAAGATGATTTTAGAGCGGCGCAATTGATGAACTGCCAAGGCGCAGAGAACGCCAGGAAGAGAAATCGAGTATTTGATGGTGTGAAGGTAATTTATGAGTAGCAATCCTGGAGTTTACGAACGTTACAAAGAGCATTTTGCTTGCTTCAAGTGCCGCAAAATGTTCAAACAAACTGCTTGGCGTGGCTTGGAAGAATCGCTCCGTTGTCAATTCAAAGATTATCAAGACTTCGTCCACAACTACAAAGCGCCTTGCCCGCAATGTGGCGCGCCAATGCAGAATATGGGAAAAGGTTTTAGACCTCCACGACAAAAAGAAGTCAGGCTGTGGCTTGAACTTGAAGAAAAGGCCAAGCAAGGTGCCAAGTTCTATGGCTGGCGCTGGTGAACAAAAAATCTCAAATTCGAGTACTCGATAGCGATTGTCATTCTGCACAAAGCGGAGAACTCGTGTCCTTACTTTGTGTTTCCGAGAGCCTGCGTTGCACACGTTTTACCAGATCTTCGACAACCGTTCGCGCGCCGAATACTTTGAGGCCTTCGTAAGTTTCAGATTGAATCGTGACAACTTCGCCATCCACGCTGAACTTCATCCAGCTTATTTCTTGTGAACCGCCCGCGCCCGACCATTTGTTGAGTTGCTGCGCCTGCAACTCATGTTCAAGAACATATTGAAGGCAGATGAAAGGCTGCTCATCAGTGTTCTCGCACAGATGAATTAAATATTGATTTTCATGCTCGAAAGGATTCATAGTTTCTTTTCTCAAACGCTGAAACTTTCAACTTCGAGTACTCGATTACTCTTCTTGGCGAACTTGGCGTCTTGGCGGTTCAATCCATCAATTTCGTGGGGTTTTCCAGTAAGCGTTTGAAGCGGCGGAAGGTTTTCAGGCTGCGCACGACGCCGACGACACGCTGATCGACGCCAAAGGATAAGTAAACCGTCGGGCGGATTTCGATTTTGTCGCCGACGACAATCGGGCGTAGTTTGGTGCCGCCGATGCTCATCAAAGTCGTCGTTCCCAGATGATACGGCGTGTAAAACTCCAAATCGCTCAAATCTACGCTGGTGATTTGAAAGGTTCCGACTTTGGCGCGCCGAATCTTGGCCGAACGCCCCAATCCGCCAATCAGGGTGCGGCGAACGCTGCCCGGAATCCAGCGTGCGTAACGGTGCCAGCGCGCGCCGCCTTGCGCTTTGGCGAGTTTTTCTCCTTCGATGGCCTGCAAGGTTTTCTCGCGCAGTTCATTATGAATGTCGCGCAGGTTTTTGGTTTGCGCGTTTTGAATGACGATAATCGGCGTTATGCTGCGTCCTGTGGCGACAGAAACGCCGATGTCAACCGAATCGGGAAAGACGATTTTGTTGCCCTGCAAAACCGCTTGCAGATACGGCTCGCGTTCGAGAATATAAGCCGAAGCGCGAATGATGACCTGCAAATCGGTCAGCGCCAGCCCGTGTTTTTCCTGATACTGCGCGCGAAACGCATGAACGCCGCTCATATCGAGCATCATCACGGCGTGGCCGTCGGGCGCGCTGGAGGTGCGCATCGCGTCCGCCATAATACGGTGCGTGAAATCGAGAGGTTCAGAACGAAGCATAGGTTAAGAGGGATGAGGTAAAAGGGACGAGTCACAACGCACTTGAAGTTCGACGTACGAGCGATTCGCCGAATCGCCCGTACCATTCACTTCTCATCCCTGGCAACTCGTCCCTGAAGTTGTTCCCAGACCGGCTTTTCGCCCAGCAAATTCCAGTGGACGCGGCGCGGCAAAACCGGCCAGATGCGTCCGCGAAAGTTGAGGTTCTGCGCGACGGCGCGAATATCGTCGCGGATTTGTTGATCGGTGTAGCGCGTCGAGATGTGATACAAGACGACGTTTTCGACTTCGGCTTGCTGCGCCACGCGCAAGGCTTCTTCGACTGTGGAATGAACGTGTCCGTGCGCTCGCGCGTTCGGCATCGGTTCGCCTGGTGCACCGTCTTCATCGTCGCCGGAATCGCGGTCTTCGGCGCACAAAAATGTCGCTTCATGAAGCAGCAATTTGGCGCCGCGCACTTCGTCGGGATGCAAAGGTTCGCCGTCGCCGCCAACGGAAATCCATTTTTCATCAACCACTTCCGTAATGCCTTCGCGCCCCAGGCGACGCGCCAAATCTTCGCGTTTGCTGGCGGCGACGTTGCGAAATTGTGGCGAACTCAAGGCTTCGTTGCCAATCTGCGCGCGCATCGCATCGAGTTCAGCTTGTGACAAATCGCGGAATTCGGGTCGCACTTTTTGCTTGCGCCATAACAAATGAAAGCCCAGAGAACGCGGCTTGTCTTCGATTTTGTCATCGAGATAATGGCGCGTGCGAAACGCTTTGAGTACGCGATCCGGCACATCGCCGGTTTGCAAACTGTCGCCTTCTTCGAGTGCGTGCCACACGGCGCGCCAACTCGTCCCGGGATTGAATTTGTTGGCGAAGTTTTCCAATTCACTGAACGAGCGGCTGCCGCAGGGATGCGCGACTGCAAAACTTCCGGCTTCGCCGCGCTGATTGACGACTTGCAAAAGCCCGCCGATGTGATCTCGGTGCGCGTGCGTCAGGGCAACGGTGTCGATTTTGCGGATTTTGTAGCCCAGATGCTGCGTGGCGCCATCGCCCGCGTCAATGAGCAGGTGCCAGTCGGGAATCCACATCCACGTCGCAAAACGCGGTGAGGAATGAATGGCCAGTTGAAGGTTCATAAAGGAGTGCTTGGTGGTTTGTAATGAGAATCGAGTACTCGATGCAGTTTAGCAGCGTATTCCCGTAGGAGCGAAGCATGCTGCGTCCTGAACTTTGCGTCCTGAACTTTGCGTCCTGAAAGTTTGTGTTCGATGCAAAGATTCGACAAAAGGCGAAGCATGTTTCGCCCCTACATATTTGTGGACACAAGCGAAAACGCCGCTGTCTGGAATGAACCAGAGCAGCGGCGTTTTGCTTTTGAGACTTTTAGCGACCGCGACTATCGTCCGCGACGGCCTTCGCTAATGGTGGCCGCGATGTGATCGTCGTGTTCGCCGGTTTCGGCGGTCGTATGGAAGCCAGGATAGGCGAGAATGCCCATTTCAGGTAAGTCGAGACCGGCGACTTCATCTTCCGGCTTGGAGCGCAAGCCGATGGTCACATCGATCAATTTGAAGATAATGTAGCTGGACACGAACACCCAGACAACTAAGGCGACGGCGCCAATGAACTGCGCGATGAACTGGTTAAATCCGCCGCCGTAAAACAAGCCTTTCAAAGGAACGTTGTTCTTTTGTGCGTCAACCGTCAAGTTCCAGCCTGCGCCATAAGTGCCGTCAGCGAACAAGCCGACACTGAGAACGCCCCACAAACCGCCGATGCCGTGAACCGAAATTGCGCCGACCGGATCGTCGATTTTGCGCGCTTCAAAAAAGGCAATTGAAACGCAAACCAGAACACCCGCAATGCCACCGATAATGATAGCGCCCCAGCTATTGACGAAACCCGATGGTGCCGTGATAGCGACCAAGCCCGCCAGAAAACCGTTGACAACCATCGTCGGATCGGGTTTTTTGGTCTTGGCGTACATATACAACATCGAAGTGATGCCACCCGAACAGGAAGCCAGCATCGTAGCGACGGCGACGATGCCGATGCGCAGGTTTCCTGCGCCCGAAGCGCCAAAGGTCGAACCTGGGTTGAAGCCGAACCAACCGAAGGCCAGAATCATGGTGCCCAAAATCGCCATCGGAATGTCGTGGCCGGGAATCGCGTTGGCCGTGCCGTCTTTGTTGAACTTGCCGATGCGTGGCCCGATCATCCAAGCGCCAATAAGAGCGATCATGCCGCCAACAGCGTGAACGACGCCGCTGCCCGCAAAGTCAACATAACCCACGCCCAAATGCAAGTTGTTACCCAGCTGGCTGAGCCAGCCGCCGCCCCAAGCCCAATGTCCGAAGATCGGGTAAATGATGATCGGCACAGCCAAACCATAAACCAGGAAGGCGGGGAAGTTGAAACGCTCGGCCATGGCACCAGTCGGAATCGTCGCCGCCGCATCCATAAACACGACCTGGAAGAGGAAGAACGCGTAAACGCCGACATCATAGGAGTTGCCGGAGAGAAACCATCCATGCGTGGCGAAAATCGACCAGTTGGGCGCGATGGAAACTTTCGCCGCCGCATCCGAAAGTGGAGCTAATCCTCCCAAGTTGGCGATGGGGCCAGCCGCACCGAACATCAGCGCGAAACCAAAGGCCCAGAAACCGGCCACGCCCAAAAAGTAGATGACAAGGTTCATCATCATCGTGTGAGTAGCGTTTTTAGCGCGCGTGAAACCCGTTTCGACAAGCGCGAAACCGGCTTGCATGAAGAAGACCAGAAAGCCCGTCAGCAGCAACCAAACGGTGTTGATAGCAATGCGATTCTGCCCGATGTTGTCGGCCATGAACTGCATTCCAGGCGCGCTCATCGCTTTGGTGACATCGTCTTTTTCCTGAGCAGCTTTTTTGGTGTCGTCAGCGCTGCTGGAAGCCGCAGTTCCCAGTGTGTGATCGCCCGTTGCCAGATCGCCGCTATTACCCGTGGTTGAACCGGCAGGGTCGCCCACAACTGGCGTCGCTGCGGGTGTTGCCGCTGCTGCTGCTGAGTTAGATGCGGCATTGGCCGTTGCTATGTTTGCGACCGCATTGGCGGTGACGGCGTTTTCTGTGGCGGTCGTTTGTTCCGATTGGGCGGCGTTAGCGACACCAGCGGGACCTTGCGTGCCTTTGCCAGGTTTGGTGCCTTCTGTTTTTGGCGCGTCGGCGGTTTGCGCCCACGCTGCGCCAGTTCCGAGTACTCGAGCGACGTTGTTTGGCAGAATCGGCAATGCCATCAGGCCGCTCAAAGCCAGGCCGATCCAAACGCTTTTTGTGCGTTGCTTCATTTCTGTTGTTTCTCCTTTTATCGTGCGTCTAAACGTGAGATGTGTGCTCTTGTCACATAGCAGCATGACAATTTCATAGACAGCAAAACCCGCAGTCTTCCGAAAATCATGAAGACTGCGGGATTGCGAACCGGCGTTGCTACGCTTTACATCGTGATATTGCTCGGCGTTGTGCTGACTGAGGAAGCTGTTTGCGGCGTGGCATTCATCGCCATGGCACCAGCGGGCGCGCCAACTGGAGCACCGTAATATCCGCCACCGCCACCGCTGTCATGCGTCGGAAATTCGGGATAAGCGTTCGCGCCATGCTCGTGGTAGTCCAGGCCTTCTTCTTCACCGGCCTGCGAAACACGCAGCGTTCCGGTCGCTTTAACCGCATACATCAAGGCGAGGGAAACCAGGAATGTCGCAGCGGTAATCGTCGCGCTGCCAATGAATTGCGCTTCGAGTTGGTTCCATCCACCACCGTAAAACAAGCCTGTGACACCGACGACCGGCGGTTTGGCGGTTGCGTCGGGAACGGTTGCTCCAGTTGGGCCAGCGGAAACATATTGTCCGCAGGCGAACAATCCAAGGCTCAGCGTGCCCCAGATTCCGGCGAAACCGTGAACCGCAACCGCGCCAACCGGATCGTCAACGCGCAGCCACTCAACAAAGTCAACCGCCATCACAACAACCACGCCAGCGACCAGGCCGATGATGACGGCGCCCATTGGCGAAACCCAGTAACAAGGGCAGGTGATAGCGACCAATCCCGCCAGGAAGCCGTTGACTGTGATGCCGCAATCCCACTTTTTGCCGCGCGGGAAGGTGTAGAACAAGGCCGATAAACCCGCCGCACAAGCCGCAAGCGTCGTGTTCGTCGCCACACGTCCAATGCCCTGCGCATCCATCGCCGAAAGCGTGCTGCCCGGGTTAAATCCATACCAACCGAACCACAGGATAACGCCACCAATAGAAGCCAACAGCAAGTCGTGTCCAGGCGGAAGTCCGCCGCCATCGCGCTTGAAGACTCGTCCCAGGCGCGGCCCAAGTGCAATAGCGCCCGCAAAAGCGATGAAGCCACCAATTGTGTGAACAACTGTTGAACCGGCGAAATCGTGGAACGGCGTGCCCAGACCTGGCAGAATGTTGCCAGTGCTGCCCATATTGGCCAACCAGCCGTCCGGGCCCCAGGCCCAGTGACCCAGAATCGGGTAAATGAAGCCGCTGACGCCGACCGAGTAGATCAAGTCTCCGACAAAGCCAGTACGCCCCAGCATTGCGCCCGATGTGATGGTCGAGCAAGTATCGGCGAAAGCGAACTGGAACAACCAGAATGCGATAACTGGAACGCCGGTCGCCCAGTAAGTGGCCGGTGTATTTGCCAGGAAGAAGTAGTTGGCGTTCTTGGCAACAGCATCCGTCGCTGTCGGGTCGCCATGTCCCAGACCGATCCAGGGATTGCCCCAGGCGAACATCAGAGCGAAGCCGAATGCCCAGAACAAAAGTCCGCATAAGCAGGTGTCAACGATGCCTTCGAGGATGATGTTGACCGATTCCTTGGTGCGCGCGAAACCAGCTTCGAGCGCCATGAATCCGGCCTGCATGAAGAACACCAGAAACGCCGCAACCAGCGTCCAGGCCGTGTTGACAGCGTTGATGGTGTTGGTTTGCGTCGCCGCGATGTCAGCTAACTTGGGCGGTGCATCGGCGTTCGCGTGCTGAAAGAAGGTGATGCTAACGGCTGTAATGACGCCGAAAATTAAAGCCAGACCGAGCATCTTGGCGGTGAGAGCAAGCGCGAAATTGCGCTTGAACTCTTTTTGTCCGACGCGTTCGCGGAGCAAACTCCACATCATCTGCATATTACGGGTTGAAAGTGTACGATCCATAGGTCTCCTGGGTCGAGGGGAATAAACGGCGGGAAATAAACGCGTGGCTTGAGAAACAAAAGGTACGGAAAGAACAGGTGGTTTCTCGCGCCACATTGCGGCACCTGCTCATATTTCGACGGTCGTCCGTCGCAGCCTGGGGAAGTGATTTCAATTTTTGGGCTTCATGCTGGAGAGCGCGATGCCGGGCGTTCACCTCCTGGTTTATAAATTTCCTGCTTCGCGTTCGAGGACTCGATTCCTGTTCGAGCATTTCCAATTGGCGCTCAACGCTTGGTGTTGCGTGCTTCAAATTGTGGGCGACAAAGGTTTCGACTTTGTTACAAAAGCGTGAACAGCGCGTGAGCTTTGCGTAAAAGGTTCGCTTTGAAACCGTATCGCAAACGACAAAAGCGCGAATCGAGTACTCGATTCGCGCTTTCCGGGAACTTGCAGAAGCGCATCACAACGCTTCGTGCGACAACAATCAAACCACCATTGGCAAAGTTTTTAATTCTTTGGGCAGCGGAAAAAACACATCTTCGGGAATCAGTTCCAGCATTTCAACTTCTGTTGCGCCGCGCCGTTTCAAGTCATTGAGGACGCGTTCAACTAACACTTCAGGCGCGCTGGCTCCAGCAGAAATACCCGCCACGCGCACGCTCTGGTCAAACCATTCGTCACGAATCGAGCGTTCGTCGTCGATCAGAAAAGCGCGCGTGCCGCAATCCTGGGCGACTTCGCGCAAGCGCTGCGAATTGGAAGAGTTCTGCGCGCCGACGACCAAAATCAGGTCGCAGCGCGGCGCGAGGTCTTTGACTGCCGCCTGGCGATTGGTCGTGGCGTAGCAAATATCGCCTTTGGGCGGAACCAGCAAAGCGGGAAACTTCGTCTTCAGAGCGGCTGCGATGTCGCGTGTGTCATCAACGCTTAGAGTGGTTTGCGACAGGACGACGATTTTTTCGGGGTCGGGAACGGTGAGTTTTTCAACGTCTTTCACATCGACAATTAAGTGCATCGCGGATGGCGCTTGTCCCATTGTGCCTTCGACTTCTTCGTGTCCGGCGTGACCGATGAGGGCAATCGAATAGCCTTGTTTGGCATAGCGAATCGCCTGCAAATGGACGCGCGTGACCAGAGGACAGGTCGCATCGATCACGAACAGATGTTTTTGCTGCGCGCGCTGACGAACCACGGGACTGACACCGTGCGCCGAAAAAATGCAGACAATCGGGTTGTCGGGCGTGCCATCGGGCACTTCGTCCAGTTCGGAGACGAAAATCGCGCCTTTTTGCCGCAAGGTTTCGACCACGAACTTGTTGTGCACGATTTCCTTGCGCACATAAACAGGCTGCGTAATTTGCAACGCTTCCTCGACAATATCGACGGCGCGCACCACGCCAGCGCAAAAGCCGCGCGGACGCACCAGCAAAACTTTTTCTAAAGACATAATTGTCACCTGCTGAAATTATAGCGC
The DNA here is from genome assembly GCA_965277285.1 of Abditibacteriaceae bacterium. Taxonomy (GTDB): domain Bacteria; phylum Armatimonadota; class Abditibacteriia; order Abditibacteriales; family Abditibacteriaceae; genus DASVUS01. The sequence continues at coordinate 3,255,528 of OZ255721.1, forward strand.
AGGTGACGCCCGATTCGAGTACTCGTTGCGCAATAGAATCAAACGTGTTCCAAAACAAAAAGGCATCAGTCACAGAAAGTGTCTTCCTGTAACTGATGCCTCAACCAAAATGAGTGCTAAAACCTACGCGATGGCGAAGCTGCGCAGGGCCGATTCGAGTTGCGGTGGCACAAGCGCGATGATTTCATCGTTGGCCTGGAAAGTCGTTGTTCCATCGGGGACGAAGGCGCCGCCATCGCGCAAAACTGAAATGATTAGCGTGTCTTTGGGCAGCGTGATCGAGCCTAAGGTTTGCCCGATGAGCGGCGAACGCGTGCCCAGTTCGATTTCGACGGCTTCGACGTTACTTTTTTCCAGAACGCCCAAAAGGTGCAGCGGCGAGGAGCCGACTTTGCGCCCCAGCAAATCAAGAATAGCGCGCGTGCCGCTGACGCGTTCTTTAATGCCGATCTTCTCGAAAAACTCTTCGTTATCAGGGTTGTTGACGCGCGCGATAATGCGCGTTTTGCCAAAACAATGCGCCACCATTTGGCACGTCACCAGGTTGTCGGCGTCATCGCCGGTCGCCACCACGATCAAATCGGCGCGCTCGACGCCCGCGTTTTTGAGAACCAGCGGATCGCAACCATCGCCATGCATCACAACGTCGCCTAAATCGGCGGACAAGCGATGGTATTCTGGACGATTTTTTTCCAGCAGTAGGACTTCGTAGTTTTCGTTGATGAGCGAGCGCGTCAGGTAATAACCGATTTTGCCGCCGCCCGTAATAATTGCGTATGCCATTTTTCTCCAGTGATCAGAAATCGGTGGTCAGTGGTCGATTCGAGTACTCAATTACGATGCTGGCTGACTTTCGACCACGAACTTCTTATAGCGTGTCCAGTGCGCTGGCGTCGCCGAAAACTGGCATTTCGCCGGGCAAGGTCGGGAACGCGCCGTCTTTGACATAGACTTCGAGCAAGCCTTCCAAAACCGTTGTCGTGCAAAGCGTTTCGACGCCCATTTCATGAAACTTGGCGGCGCGAATTGGATCGTGCAGCCGCGCCACAACGCGTTGCACGCCGAACTTATGACGCGCCAGTTGCGCGACCATCAAGTTGCGGTTGTCGCCGCCAGTCAACGCCAGTACGATTTCAGCCTGGTCGGTGTGTGAGCGCTCTAAAACAGCGACTTCCAAACCCGAACCCTGTATCGTCAGGCCAGGAAACGAAGTTCCCAAACGCAAAAACGCTTCGCGGTTTTCATCTAAAATCGTGATGCTGTGGCCTTGTATCGCCAATCGCATCGCCAGGCGAGAACCAACGCGCCCGCATCCCACAATCACAATGTTCATAAGAAAATATCGCCCTTTCGAGTACTCGATTCCTGATTTACGATGTTTTAAGCTGCGGCGTTTGAACCCTTACGCGTGCGGCGTTTGCGCATGTTCGTCCGCGTAAGTATCGACTGTGACCAGATGGTTTTCGACGTGGTGGCCGTTGTGTCCATTGCTGCCGTTTCCTGTGCCGCTGGCGCGAATATCGTCATCTTCCGGGACATACGCTTCGATGTGATATGGCACGCTGGTAACGACAACGCCTGGCTTGAACAGCAAGCGCAACTTCAAAGTCAGGCTGGCATGTCCGTGCAAAAACTTGGCGAAAGTTCCCGCCGGTACGAATTCGGGAATGACAATCGTCGTGACCGAGTTCGGTTCTTGCTTTTGCAAGCGGTCGATGTAATCCATAATCGGGTGATTGAGCGAGCGGTACGGGCTGGGCAAAATCACCAAAGGCATGCCGCGCGACCATTGCGTCCAGCGTTTGCGCAGGCGTTCTTCGCGCGTCGGGTCAATTGAAACGTGAATGGCGCGCGCATCTTCGGAAATTGTGCGCGCATATTGCAAAGCCGGAATGACGCCGCGATGAATGTCGGGCGCGAGAACTAAAACGTGATGCCGCAAGCCTTGCGACGGACGATAACCTTCCAGGCTAAGCTGCTTGGCCACGCTGCGATAATGCGATTTGACGCGCAGGAAGAACCAGACCAGCATCGGAATCAGGATGATGACGACCCAGGCGCCGTAAGCGAACTTGACCGCCGCAAAAATCAACGTCACAATCGCGGTGGCGACGGCGCCCGTTCCATTGACAACCGCTTTGCCGTGCCAGCCCGGAGTTTTGAGGTCGAACCAATGCTTCACCATGCCGGCTTGCGACAGCGTGAACGAAAGAAACACGCCAATCGCATACAGCGGAATCAAGCTATCGACCTGGCCGCGAAAGACAACGATCAAAATCGTGCTGAAAATCGCCAGCACCGCGATACCGCGATCAAACACCAATTTGTCGCCGATGTTGGCGAACTGGCGCGGCATGAAACCGTCCCGCGCGATGATCGAACTCAAGCGCGGAAAGTCTGCGAACGACGTGTTGGCAGCCAAAATCAAAATCAGCGCGGTCGCAATCTGCAAGAACCAGTACAGGATGTTGCCAACTGGCGTCGTGTTGTCGAAAACCATGCGACCGACTTGCGACAAAACCGTTTCGCCCAACTGGTCTTTGCTGCCGGGCAAAATGGCGTTCGGCGGCAGTGCGTGAATCTGCATCGCCAGATAACTCAAGCCCAGGAACATCGTGCCCAAAATGCCAGCCATCCACAACATTGTCGTGGCGGCATTCTTCGAGGACGGTTCCTTGAAGGCGGGAACGCCGTTGGAAATCGCTTCGACTCCCGTCAAAGCCGTACAACCCGACGCGAAGGCGTGCAAAATCAGGTAGAGACCAAGAAAACGGCTCAAGCCGCCAAAACCATTGACGTGATGCGAAATCGGGCCGCCTTCCGCGCCGCCGCCCGCATTGGCGAAATCAGCGGGTGGGTGAGCCGCTGGTAGCCCGTGTGCCCCCATGATTTTATACAGGCCAATGCCAATCATCACATACATAATGGTGATGAACGAATAAGTCGGAATGGCGAAGATCGTTCCGCTTTCGCGCACGCCGCGCAAGTTCATCAACGAAATAAACGCAACCGAAACGACGCACATCAAGACGACTTCGTTTTGCGTCATGTTGATGTGGTTCGTTTGCAAAAGCGACGCGACCGCCGCCACGCCCGCCGCCACGCTGACCGAAACTGTGAGTACGTAATCGACCAGCAACGAAGCGCCCGCGATTTGCGCCGGAAGTTCGCCCAGGTTTTCGCGCGACACGATATAAGAACCGCCGCCGCTTGGATACGCCATGATCGTCTGGCGATAACTTGTGGCGACAATCACCAGCAAAACCACGATGCCCAGGCTGAGCCACGGCGTCAAGCCGAAAGTTCCGGTTCCCGCGACCAGCAAGGCGCCCATAATCGCTTCGGTCGCGTAAGCTACAGACGACAAAGCATCTGAAGCGAAAACCGGCAAGGCGATGATTTTGGGAATTTTTTCGTGATGCGCGCGGTCGGTCGCAATCGGCTGGCCGATCAGTATTCGCTTGATAAGTGACATCGAAAATCCTTAGAAGTGCGTTAAACGGGAAAATTCTGATCTGTTCTGTGCGCTTTTTCACAAGCGCACAGGCGCATAGATTATCGCGTGCTTTGTGCTCTGTCAATACAGATTCGAGTACTCGATTGCGACTTGAGCATCGCTTGAGCACAAAGCGAAACACCTTTGAAACAAAGTGGCACTTTGCACAAGGAAAATCTCTAATTCCACCTTAACGCGTTTTGTGTCAAAATCTTCTGCGGCGCGGATTTTGCGACACGCCGCGCCGCTCTCTTTGAAGGAACTTCTTTTTTCATGTTGCTTAAACCCGGCGAACATTTGGAAGGCGCGCACGGCTCGTACGAAATGATCGAAGTGATCGGCCAGGGCGCTTATGGCACGGTTTTTCGCGCGCGCGACGCCGAAGGCAATTTCGTCGTCGTCAAGCAACTCTTCGACACCGGCTCCAGCAGTCCCGAAGATTTCGATTATCAGCGCAAACTGTTTCGCCGCGAAGCCGAAATTCTGACGCAAATCAATTACCCGAAAATCGCGCGCGGCATCGAACTCATCGAACGCGACCCCGATTTGTTCTTTGTGCTGGAACTGGTGCAAGGCCAAAGTCTGCGCAAACTCTTCGACGATTGGCGCGTCGCGCACAACAATCAGCCATTTCCGCCCGAAACCGTCGTCGCCGTCGGTATCGAAATTTGCGACACCTTGCATTACGTTCATATGCTGCCCGGCCAGATCATTTACCGCGACTTGAAGCCGGAAAACGTGATGTGGGACGGCGTTCACCAAGTTTGCAAACTCATCGATTTCGGCACCGCGCGCTTTTCCGCCAAGTCGAAAAAAGTGACTCAAGGCTTGGGAACCGAAGGCTACGCGCCGCCCGAACTGTATTCGACGCGCGCCGATGTAACCTTTAGCGCCGATGTTTTCACCATTGGCGCCGTCATGTACGAACTGTTGACCGGCGAATCGCCCGAGCCAAAAATCACGCCGCGCGACTTTCGCGGCTACGATCCACAAATTCCCGATGGCCTGAAAAAGATTGTTTTGAAAGCGTTGCAAATTGATCCATTGAGTCGTTTTCAAACGGCGGGCGAAATGGGCGATGCTTTGCGCGCCCTGGGAATGGACGAGAATAAGCCCAGTCTGGAAGCCGTCGGCGCCGGACGCGCAACCAACTTGCATCCGCTTTTGTCGTGCTTTTGTCCCAACTGCGGCGCCGTCCCGCGCACGGATCGCGCGCTGTTCTGCGGCAAATGTCGCACGCCGATTCATACCGTAATGCTGCGCGTTTTGCCGCGTAACGCGCCACCGACTTTGCTTTATTTGCAAAAAGAAGAAGCGCTTTTGGGCCGCACCGATCCCGACACCGGCGTTTTTCCCGACATTGACCTGAGCCGTTTCGATACGGGACGTTTTGTCAGCCGCCGTCATGCGACCATTAAACGCGACGGCACGCGCTTTTTCCTGACCTCAAATCCAACGCTCAACCCGACGCGCGTCGATGGTTTCACGGTTTCGCCGGGCGCGACGGTTCCCTTGCAAAACGGCGCGCGCCTGGAGTTCGCCGATCTGGTGTCCAACTTCATCATTCGTCCCGTTGTGCAAGCGTGATAAATATGATGGAAAGTAAGAGTTTGTCATTCTGAGCGCAGCGAAGAATCTGGCTTAGAATATAGATTCGGGTGCCCTTTGGGCGGACTGCGCTCAGAATGACAAACTCTTACTTTTTCGGCGTCATTGCACTTTCTATATAACCTCTCAGAATGACATGCTACAAGTTTTGAGTACTCGATCTTATGAATAACGAACTTTCCACCAATTCTGCGATGCTTGCGACTTCCAGCGCGGCACCGACGCCCGAAAGAACAACGGCGGAAGCTATCGCGCCGGAAATTGTTGCGCCCCAATCTGCGGCGCCTTCCACGTCCACGTTTTCGATGCCTTTGAGCGAACTTTCTGCAACGAACGCGGCGCCCAATGCGATTCCGCAAATCGCGTCAACAACGCCGCCCGAACCGCCGCGCGCGCTTTCAGCAGGCGCGTTGTTAAAGGGCGAATACGAAATCAAAACCGTCTTATCGCGCGGCATGACCAACATTTACGAAGCGCAATACGGCGATTATGGCGCGACCAGTCCGCTTCTCATTGCCGAACGCGATGTTCCGCCGCCGCAAACGCCAATCGCGCCGCCGTTAGTTTCCAGCACGGGAACACCTGTCGAATTGACTGTAACAAGCGCCGAAGATGTCGCGGAAGCGGCCTCGGCCACGACAGTTGATGACGCGGCGGGAAGCGGCGCTTTTCTGGAAGATGTGGACACGTTGCCGACTGGCGAAAACGCGCCGATGGGCGAAATCGTGCCGGTTGACGAAAGCGATCCGACTGGCGAAATGAGCCGCACTTCGGTTCCACCATCGGCGCAGGCGAGCGAAATTCAAGAATTCAAAACTGAGGAATCGAGTACTGGAGCGGGAGCCAAAAGCGAAGCCAGCGCGCCGTTGCAATCGCCATTATTTCCGCAAAGCGCGCCGTTTGTGCAGGAAGAGCGCGAATATCTTGTCTTTGAATTTGCGTCGACAACCGCGCTGCAAGATTATCGTGAAGCGACCAACGACGAACGTTTGTTGGCGATGTTGAACACTCTGGCGAACGGCTTGAACGAGTTGAGCACGCGGAGTTTGCGCGCCGATTTTACGACCGAAACGTTGCGCGTCAATCCCAAAGGCGAATTGAAGTTTTACGGTTTTGTCGAAGCGAAAAAGCCCAACGTCGCGGACGAAGAGTTGGCGCAGTTGCGTTCTTTGACGGCGTTTTTACTGAAGCGCGTCTTCGCCGAATCTTCCACTATGCGCTTAGACGACGAGTTCGGTTCGCTGGCTTTGACCGAAGAAGTCAAGGCATTGGCGCGACAGATAAACGACCGCGCCGGTTTTGAAACGATCCAGGAAGCGGCGGAAGCGATTGCGACATTAACTTCGAGTACTCGATTGCGCGTCGATTCGGCGATTGTCAGCGATGTCGGCCAGGAACGCGAATTGAACGAAGATTCCGGCTTTATTTTGAAGCTGCAGCGCCGCGCGCATCTGGGTTCGCGCGATTTGGAATTGTATGTCGTGGCCGATGGAATGGGCGGACACGAAGGTGGCGAAGTCGCCAGCGATTTGACGCTGAGTTCCTTGCAACGCAACTTCGACGCGCGCATGGAAACCAATTGGAACGATAACGTCGCGGTGCGCAACGCTTTAATTGAAATTATCGACGCCGTGAACGCCGAAGTCGTCGCCCTGACCGAAACGCCGAAATATCGTGCGACGCGCGCCAAGCCAGGGTCGACGCTGGTCTTCGGTTTGCGATTGGGAGCGCGCGTTTTCGTCGGCAACGTCGGCGACAGTCGCGCTTATAAAGTGTCGAACGGCGTTCTGGAACGCGTTTCCAAAGACCATTCGTATGTGCAAACCTTGATTGACCGCGGCGAATTGACGGACGACGAAGCGTGGGATCATCCCGAGGGAAGCGTGATTACGGCTCACATCGGCTTTGCGAAATTGAAGCAGCGCGATGTGTTTCTGCGGCTTTTCGCGCCCGGCGATAAACTGCTTTTGGTTTCCGATGGCGTGGTCGATATGCTCCGCGACCGCGATTTCGCGCCGCACATCGCGTCGAACGATCCGCAAGCTGTTTGTCAAAGTTTGGTGGATGCGGCGAACGCAGCGGGCGGCATGGATAATATTACGGTCGTGTGCGCGCAGTTTTCAGGATAAAAGATTTTGAACCGCAGAGACGTGGAAGCGCAGAGGAAAGGGAATCGAGTACTCAAAGTAACACTTTGTCATTCTGAGTGAAACGAAGAATCTAACTGCAATCAGATTCTTCGTTTCACTCAGAATGACAAAGTGTTGAGGTGATTCTGTTCTCTTTTCTTCGCGTCCTCTGCGGTGAATTGAAAGAAGTTTGAGGAGTGAGAATGGATGCGATTCAAATCAGAACGGCGTTAGATAAAGACTTTCGGCCTTTGCGCGGCGATTTCGTGCAAACCTTGATGATCGAGTTGACGCCGCAGCGCGGCATGAGCACCTTGCCGATGAACCTGGGCATTTTGCTCGATGTGTCCGGCTCGATGGAAGGCGCCAAGCTGGAAAACGCCAAGCAAGCGTGCAACCTTTTGCTGGAACAATTGAAGCCGGAAGATCGCGCCGCGGTCTGCGTTTTTTCGAGCGGCGCGCGCACTATTGTGCCGTCGCAGCGCTTCGACGATTCGGTTAAAAAAATGGCGCAACGCGAAGTTGCGCACTTGCAAATCGAGGGCGCGACGGAACTTTTGGCGGGCTTGAATCAGGTTTACGCCGAAGTCGCGCCGCATCGTTCGCCTGAGGTTACGACGTTTGTGATTTTGCTGTCCGATGGCGAGCCGACCGATTCGCAGGGTTATCGCGTCAAAACTCTCGATCAGTTTTTGCAGCGCACCGACGCCGAATTCAAAACCAACGGCGTTTCGCTTTCGACGATTGGCTTGGGCAGCGCGTCCGATTACGACGCAGCGTTTTTGCGCGATTTGGCGGACAAAGGCTCCAGCAAGTTTCTGATGGCGCAGCAGCCGCACGAACTGGCGGACGCTTTCCAGGACGAATTCGGGCGCATTCAAAGCACGGTTTTGAGCGACGTGGCGATTGAAGTTCATCGCTTGAACGGAACTGTCAGGCGTTTCTGGCGCGTCGTACCGGACAAGAAGATTTTCGATCCGCCCAAAGTGCAGGACGGCAGTTTTCGCGTCGGCGTCGGCTCGATTCAAAACGATCAGCCGCAAGCGTATTTGATTGATGTCGTGACCGGAACGCCGACCAATCCCGCCGGTCGCGGCTTGTTGTGTCAGGTCGCGGCGGTCGTGATTTCAAGTGGCGTCGAGCATCGCGCGGAAACCAACGTTCTGGTCGGCTATTCCGACAACGAATTGGAACTGGCGCAACGCAACGGCGAAGTTTTGAAATTGAACGAAGAAGCCGTTGATTTCAAGTTGCAAATGGATTTGGAAGACGCCGTGAAAGCGGGCGATAGGCGTAAGATGACGAGCGTTTTGGAGCGCAAAAAGAAGATGACGCAGCGTCTGGGCAAGACTTCGGCGACCAAAGTTCTGGACGATATGCAAGCGACGCTGCAAACTGGCGGCGCGATTTCCGCCGATGATCTGGCGGTTTCGTCAGTTGAATCGAAGAAAACCAAGCGTTTGGGTTGAGGCACAAACGGAGGCAAACCATGAAAATCCCATATTTGCGTTGGCTGCCGATCTTGTTTGTTTTGCTGGCGTTTTTTGGCGGTTCGAGTACTCGATGCGAGGCGCGAACGGCGCGCAATTGGCCAGAAGTTTCGCAATCGACCGAGTCCTTTGCGGATTCGGAGGCAATGTCGCGCGCTGTGCAATATCTGTTGCGGGCACGCGGCTATTCGCTTGCCGTGGATGGTGCGTGGGGCATCCAGACAACGCGCGCGTTGCGTTCTTTTCAGCGAAAGCATGGGTTGATCGCCAATGGTGTTTTGAAGGACACGACCTGGGAAGCTCTGGTCGTTCCCGTGCGGCGCAACAACACCGGCGATGCGGTGCGAGCAGTTCAAGTCTTGCTGCGCGACGCTGGCTACGATTCGCCACTGAATGGTCTTCTTGGGCCACGCACGCAAGCCGATGTGCGTAAGTATCAAGCTGTAAAAGGTCGCACGGTTGATGGCGTAGTTGGGAAATTTACGTGGTGCAGTCTCGTCGGTGGCACCGTCGGTGATGAAGCAGGTGACTGATTTTTAGATTCAAAGATTCAAAAAGGAAAAGCGATGATTAAATGTCCCAATCCCGATTGCGGTTACGAAAACGTGGACGGCACGCAGTTTTGTGAAGGCTGCGGCGAAGAATTGCCGCAAAAAGCCGGCGTCAACGCTTCGACCAGCGCAACAGTCGCCACAGGAAACGCAGGCGGCAATACGCCGATTCATGGCGCCGCGACGGGTGCTTCGCCCGACATGATTCGTTGTCCAGCTTGCGAAAACCTCAATCCCGCCGATAACGTTGTCTGCGAAGTTTGCGGAACCGAACTTCATCCAGGCGCCGCTTCAGGAACGACTTCTCCGTTGGTTTCGGGTGCGACATCGAGTACTGGAACGGCGCCCGCAAGTTCGATTCACACGGTTCCTTCTGCCGATCCTTTGGCGACGGGAACTTCGACGCCGCCGTTGTCACTGGCGACTTCGAGTTTGGGATCGGGCAGCAATGCTGTTTCCGCGACTTCCGGCGCGACAGCTTCGGACGCGACACCTTCGGCTTTGGCGTCCGGTTTGGGTTCGACCATGGACACCTCGGCTTTCCCAATGCCGGCTGTACTCACAGGCGATACGACAAGCGGCATTTCGCCGACTGGCACGACGTTGCCTTCGGGCGACGCGGCTTTGACATCACCAAATGCCACAAGCGCGCCGATTGCAGGCGCCATTGCCAACAGCGATCCGGTTTCCGCTTCGCCAACTTCCGCGCTCGATACTTCGACGATAGATACTTCGACCGCACCTGCGGCAACTTCAACGGCGCCGTCCGGCAATTTGCAGCCAGGCCATGTGAAACTGACGGTTGAACAGGGCATGACGATTGGCAAGCAGTTCGTGCTGGGCGATCCTGAAATCCTGGTCGGGCGCGAAGACGACGAAGAAGGCATTTATCCCGACGTAGATTTGAGCGATCAGGACGAAGGTTATGTGCATCGCAAGCACGCGCAGATGAAGTTTGAGAACGGCGGCTTAACGGTGACGCACTTGGGCGGCGCCAACAAAACGCGCGTCAACAACAAACCTTTGGCCGACAACACGCCGCAAAACGTCAACATCGGCGACAAGGTTTCCTTTGGCAAAGTCGTGATGCGCGTCGGCAGCGTGTAAAAGATGTGAATTGAAAAACGCGAACGTCAACTGTCGACGTTCGCGTTTTCTTTTATCGAGTACTCGAAGTGCTCAATCCGTCATCAAACTCGCCGCCAACTTTGGGGCGCGCCCAAGAAAAATCGCCTTGCGGCCCGTCCCACGACAATTCATGTCGTCGCTCTTCAGGAACTTCCTTGAACAACTCTTGGATATAATAAGCGAACAGCGAGTAGAAACGGCATTGGTCATCGTTGTTCTCGAAAAACTTTCGCGCTTGATAATTGAGAAAATGAATGTCGTGCTGTGTAAAATTCTCAACTAAAATTGTTGCGGAAAGGTTGTGCACAAATTGCGCAACTTGATATTGATAGCGTAGAGCACTCTGACGCTTGGGTGGAAGAAGTTCGAGAAAATCGACCGCACAAAGCTGTGAAAGCTCGTTGCGATTGAAAGGTAAAGCCTGTGCTAAGATTTGGCGATAAATTTCTTGTTTTCGGCTCATGAAATTATTTTAACTTGTACTTCGAGTACTCGATTCCACGATTATTTCACTTGCGCGCGTTCAAAATAGCTTAAACTTCCCGCGATGACAGCGACTTTGCGACACCAAATCGGCGACTTGATTCAAGAACGCTACGAAGTGATCAGCGTTCTGGGCGCGGGCGCGTTCGGCACCGTGTATCAATGCCGCGACCGCGAACTGAACACGCTCGTCGCCATCAAAGAATTGCACGTTTTAGATACGCCGAACGCCGCGCCCGAACGCGAAGCCGCGCTCGTCAAGTTTCGCCAGGAAGCCGCCAATCTGTCGAATTTGCGCCATCCGCATATCGTGTCGGGACATTATCAGCCTTGTAGCGGCACCTGGCTGGTCTGCCCGATTTGTGGCCTGGCTTTCAAAGGAACGCCGACTTGTCCGACGCATAATGCCAGTCCGGTTGTCATCAAGCAGCGCCATTATCTGGTGATGGAATATCTCAGCGGCCCCGATTTGACGCAGGCCGCGCAATCTTCGGGCGGACGCTTGACGCCGCACGACGCGGTTCGCTTGTTGTTGCCGATCACCGATGCGCTGAGTTTGATTCACAGTCGCGGCCTGATTCACCGCGACATCAAGCCGGAAAACATTCGATTGCGCACGCAAAACGACGACGCGGTTTTGCTCGATTTCGGCATCACTACGCAAAGCGGCGAAGAAGGCAGTTTTTCGACGCGCGCGGTTCGCCACACAACCGGCGGCGGGACTTTGGGCTACGCGCCCGAATCGAGTGTCGAACGTCGTTTTCCCGATGCGCGCTCCGATATTCACGCGCTGGGCATGACGTTGTATGCGCTGGTTTCCGGCCTTGACCCGCTTGAAGACGACGATTTGCAAAAGATGCGGACGAAGCCACCGCGCACCTGGAACGCGGACATTTCTCCCGCAATGGAAACTCTGATTACGCGTGCCATCAGCGCCGATCCCGCGCGTCGTCCACAAACCGCGCGCGAATTTGGCGACGAACTCAAGCGTTCGGACAATGGTGCATCGGTTGTTCATTCAGCAACGGAAAGCACCTTCGCGCCGCAATCGAGTACTCGAACTGCGCTGCAAACCGCGCCCATGACAACGCCCGTCACAACTTTGGCGCCACCTTTTACTTTTCGCTCGGGCGCTCAGGCGCATGACGTGCGCGAACTTGTGACGTTGATGGATCGAGATCGGGGCGAAGCCAAAGAATATCTTTACAGCGGCGATTTTGCGACATGGCTCAGCCAGATTGGGCGCGCGGATTTGGCGCAACGCGCGCGCGAAATTGTCGAGGAATATCCCGACCAAAAGTGGCAAGGCTTAGAAGCTCTGGCGCAAGCGACGGGCTTGGCGCCGCCGCCGCAGATGTTGGTGCAACCCGGATTTCTCGACTTCGGCGTTGTTCCGCCAGGCAAGCGCGCCACCATTCCTTTAAGTTTGACCAACAACGGGCGCGGTCATTTGTTTGGCATTTTGCATTCGGGCGCGCGCGGCCTGGTTTTCCCCGAAGGTTTCGACGGCAACGCGCAAGCGATTTCCATTGCTTTTGATGCGCGCGGCCTGGAGCGTGGCGCGCATTCCGGTGAAATCGTGATCGATTCTTCCGCCGGAGAATGGCGCGTGCCGTTTGCGGCGCAAATCGCAGGACGCGAAAAAGCGGCGAACGAAGGCGAGGACGGCGCGGTCGCGGTCGTTTCGTGGGGACTTCTGGGAATGTTGTGCGGCTTTATCGCGCGCTCTTTGCCGCTGTCGCATTCCGCAGCAGGACAGCACTGGCTTTCGTCAGGCGCGCAAATCGATTATTTGCCGACAGCGCCGCTCTTTGGTCTGGCAATTTGCGGCGCGACCTTCGCGTTCGTAGTCGGCGAAGCGACGCGGCGTCGCAGTTGGTGGCTGTTTTTCGGCGCGTTGCTACCCGCGTTTTTGTTTTCCGTGATGTGCGGTTTAGCGGGACAATTATTGCTGCCCGCGGGTGATGGAGTACTCGAACCGCTGACAAAGGTGCTCGTCGGCAAATGGGCGGCAGGCGGCTGGATGCTCGCAGGCGGATTTGTAGGCGCGGTTTATGGAACGCTGCGCTGTCTGCGCGATATTTTTTCGTCGCGCATCATCAACCTCATCGGCGGCTGGCTCATCTTCGGCGCCACTTGCGGCGGCATTCTCTGGTTCGTTAATGCCATGCTGGACAAAGCGGGTTAATGCGTAAATAAAGGTGATTTCGATGATTGACAGAGAAACCGCTCAAGCCTTGGTTGTGGAGTACCTCAAATCCATGAAAACACACTGGAAAGTAGACATGGCCATCATTGATGAAAGTACCGTTGAAAAAGATTACGGCTGGTTTTTCGTATGTAACTCCAAGGAATACGCTATTAGTCGCAATCCCGAAGATAGCGTAATTGGCGGAGCACTTCTCTTTGTGAGTCGTGATACTGGGAAAGTACAGCCTATAAACTACTTCTCTTTAGCTGAAGCGATAGCGAATCACGAAGCGCAACATCTTTGGGGATTTGAATTCGTTTTCTACGACCTCATTATTCAGGAAGTGCAACACAGGGAAACTGCACTTGACTATCTTGAAAAGTTACGCTTGGCTAAGTGGAAAACACGTAATTTACCCAGTGGGCTGTCAATTATGGGAATGAAGACTTATACAAGAGGCGAACTCAAGGAACGTCTCTTACAACTGCCCTGTGTCTTTGAACGACAAGGTATACGAAGGCAATTTCGTATCTTGCAGCAGATGGACAAAGATAATTCCCTAATCTATAAACTTGTTCCATCTCAAGACCAAAGAAATCCAATGCAACCCGCTTAGAGATTCTTGCGATGGCGCACAATCGTTGATATTGACGCACGGTTTGTCGTTCTGAGCAGAGCGAAGAATCTGGCCTAAAGAAAGGTTTTTCGCTCTGCTCAGAATGACAAACCGCACGCTTTTGGCGTTTGAAAGCATTTGTAAGAATGCAATTGTGCGAGCGCTGAACGTAAATCAAGATGATTTTGCAACGCATCGGCATTATTGGTGATGTTCATGCCGAAGACGAACTTTTGCGCATTGCGCTGGAGTTTTTGGCGACGCAAAACGTGGACGATATTTTGTGCGTCGGCGACGTTGTGGACGGCGCGGGCGATGAAAATCGTTGCTGCGAATTGTTGCGCGCTTTCGGTGTCAAAACGGTGCGCGGCAATCACGACCGCTGGATGTTTGAAAACACGATGCGCCATTTGCATGATGCGACAAAGCGCGAAGATTTAACGACTGAAAATGAAGCGTTTCTGCGAGGACTTTCGAGTACTCGAAGTTTCCCAACTGTTGCAGGCGATTTGCTTTTGTGTCACGGCCTGGGCGAAAACGATATGCAGCGTCTCACGCCCGATGATGAAGGTTACGCGCTGGAATGCAAAGACGAATTGCAACGTTTGCTGCGCGATGGTAAATATCGTATTGTCGTTGCGGGTCACACGCATCATCGCATGGTGCGCGACTTTGGCAGCTTGATCGTCATCAACACGGGAACGTTGTTTCGACCGCACGAGCCGTGCTTTGCGACAGTTGACTTTGGCGAACGTTGGGTACAGTTTCACGATTTTGAGGCCGGCGCACTGATTCCGTTTTGTCGAAAAACCGTGTTTTAAGAGCGTTACTTTTTATGCATTTCCGCTTGCATGGCGTCCAGAAGGTTCTTTTCGCGATCGTAATCGAAGCCAGTTTGCGCGAAAACGACAATGCCTTGGCGATTCAAGAGGAAAATGCTGGGATAAAGCTTGCCATTGTAAGTGTTCTTGAAAAGCTGTGCTTTTTCGTCAAAGGCAATCGGATAATTCAAGCCAAACTGGGTTTTGCAAACGCTGGCGACCGTATTCCAATTGTTTTCATCCGGGTCTTTGTCGCTCGGCGCTTGAATGCCGACAACTCTCAAGCCTCGCCCCTTGAACCTTTCATAGACATCGCGCAGGACGGGCGCGCTCGCCTGACAATGCGAACACTTGATGCGAAAAAACTCGACAATCGTAACGTGACCTTTGAAATCGCTCGGCTCCAGCGGCTTGGCGGTGTTCATCCAATACTTCGGCGCGATGTTCCATGCAGGTAAGGGTTTGCCAACGAACTGTTGAATGAGCTGATTAGGATTAAAATCTCCAACCGCATTGGAAGCGTTCACTGCAGGCATATTCGCCGTCGTTTTTGCCGCATCGTTTGCCTGTATTTGCTGATACGCCGGATATGCTATCAAGCCGATCAACAAACAGCCAATCACCGCGATTTTCCACTTTTCCATAATGCGTCCTGCCTTTTCGAGTACTCGAAATTGAATCTTTAATGCTTGAAGTGTCGCACGCCAGTGAAGATCATCGCAAGGTTTTCGCGGTCGCAGAGTGCAATCGAATCGGCGTCGCGGTTGCTGCCGCCCGGCTGAATAATCGCCGTCACGCCTGCCGTCGCCGCAGCTTGCGGCCCGTCATCAAATGGGAAAAACGCATCGCTGGCCAGACTTGCGCCGCGCGCGTTTTCGCCTGCTTGTTCAATCGCCAAACGGACGCTCGTCACGCGATTCATTTGTCCGGCGCCCGCGCCAATCAGCGAACCGTCGCGGGCAATCGCAATCGCGTTGCTTTTCAAGTGCTTGACGCATTGCCACGCATGAAGCAAATCAGCGAGTTCCGTTTCTGTCGGCGCGCGTTTGGTGACAACTTTCATATCGTTTGGCGAAAGTTCGTGCGCGTCGATGTCTTGCACTAAAAGTCCGCCGGAAACGCGCTTCCAGTCTTGGCGCAGCGTGGTTTTATCAGGCGTCGCGCCGGTTTCCAGCAATCGCAAATCGGCGCCCCAGCCCGAACGATTGCGCAACAATTCGAGCGCTTCGGGATCAAAGCCAGGTGCGATAATCGCGTGGTACAGCGAACCTTTGACGATAATTTCTTGCGCTGTCGCCACATCGAGTACTCGATTGACAGCGATAATGCCGCCAAAACGCGAAACCGGATCGGCGTCGCGCGCTTTGACAAAGGCTTCGGCCAAAGTTTCGGCTTGCGCGCAACCGCACGGATTGGCGTGTTTCACGATGCACGCAGCGGGCGCATCGAATTCGCAAACCAGGTTCCAGGCGCCATCCAAATCGAACAGGTTGACGAAACTGAGCGCGATGCCGCTGAGTTGCCTGGCGCGCGCCAAAGTTCCCACAGCGGCGTCCTTTTCGCGGTAGAACGCGCCGCGCTGATGCGGATTTTCTCCGTAGCGCAACGTTTGCGCTTTCTCAAACGAGACATTCAATTCCGCCGGAAAGTCTTCGTCCGCATCGTTCTTTTTGCCGCTGAGATAGTTCGTAATCGCCGCATCGTAAGCCGATGTGTGTGCATAAACTTTGGCGGCCAATTCGCGGCGCAATTCCAATGTCGTATCGCCGTTTTTCAACTGTTCGAGTACTCGATTGTAGTCTTGTGGATCGACGACAACCGTGACACTGGCGAAGTTTTTAGCGCCTGAACGCAGCATCGAAGGGCCGCCGATGTCGATGTTTTCAATCGCTTCTTCGTCGCTCACATCAGCGCGCGCGATAGTTTTCTGAAACGGATAAAGGTTGACGCAGACCAAATCAATCGGCGCGATATTGTGATTCTGAATCGCTTCCATGTGCGCGGGCACATCGCGGCGCGCCAGAAGTCCGCCATGAACGGCGGGATGCAGCGTCTTCACGCGCCCGTCCATCATTTCGGGGAAACCCGTCACGTCGGCCACGTCGCGCACGTTCAAACCGGCGTCGCGCAAGGCTTTAGCGGTACCGCCGGTTGAAAGCAATTCAAAGCCGAGTTCGGAAAGTGCGCGCGCAAAATCCGCCACGCCACTTTTATCGGAAACACTAATTAACGCTTGTTTTTTCATTTTTGATTAACCACAGAGACACAAAGAACACAGAGAAAAGTTTGGCGAAGTCCGCAGGGGCGTCAGCTTGCTGCGCCCGCGTTCAACAATCGACCAGAACGCCGACGTAGGGGTTTCGAGTACTCGAACTGCCTCCTGCATTCTGCTGACTGCCTACTTCTTTTTCACGAGACGGCCTTCGATGCGAATCTGGTCTTGCACGACGCGTTCGATACACTGCGCATACAACCGATGTTCCTGCATTTGCACGCGCGAGGAAAGCGTTTCGGGCGTATCACTGTCTTCGACGGGAACGCATGCCTGGCCGACAATCGGGCCGGTGTCGTAGCGTTCGTCGACCAGATGAACGGTGCAGCCGCTGACTTTGCAGCCGTGTTCGAGAACCGCTTTGTGAACTCGCATTCCATACATTCCCTGGCCGCCGAAAGAAGGCAGCAAACTGGGATGAACATTCAAAATGCGGCGCGGATACGCTTCCAGTAAAACGGCGCTGACACGTCGCAGGTAACCCGCCAAAACCAGAAACGAAACGCCTTCCTGATACAGCGCGTCGGCGATTTGATGTTCCCAATCGTCGGGGTTTTGAACCGAATTCGGCGGCAAAACCAGTGTCTTAATTCCGGCGGCGCGTGCGCGTGCGACGGCGCCATGTTCTTCGCTTGTCGAAACTAAGAGCGCGATGTGCGCGTGCAATTCTTCGCGCGCAATTGCTTCGAGTAGCGCGCCGAAGTTGGTGCCGCCCGACTTTCCCGAAACTAAAACGCCGATCTTTGCTGTCTTCATTTTGCGGTCTTCATCGAGTACTCGATTTCAAAAACGTCAGGAAAGTGCATCAAACTTGTGTCGTGTCAGTCGCCGCCAGATTGGGATTGAGCGAAGCCGCGTCTGCACTGTCTGCCGCCGGAGTGTCGTGTTTGGGATGCGGCTCTTCGTGAATCCACAGCAATGTTCCCAGCAAGCATAAGGCGAACACCAACGCTGAAACCCAAAACCAGACGCTGATGGGAACCGTATCGCGCAGCTTGGCAACGACGACAACCGGCGTATTCGGCGGAATAACCTGGTGATGATGGCGGTGGAAAGCCGCACCAACGGCCATGCGAACGTGCTTTAACTGCGTCATCAGAAGCCCGCCGGACGCGACCATCAAAAATGCGAACACCACGCCGACGCCTTGCGCCGTTTGCATCAACGATAAGGCTTGCGCCTGCTTGGTGTCATCCACCTGCAACGAAGTCAAGCCCAACCAGGCCGGAGTTCCCAAAATGTACGAAGCAGCCAGCAACAACATGCCCACACCGAACAACGCCAAAGGAAACGACAGAAATCCATGCGTCGGCTGAAAACGCCCGCTCAAAGCCGCGATGACCATGCCGGCTGTCGCCATTGCATAGGAAATCCAGACGGCTTTGGCGCGCCCGATTTGATCGCCGACGCGTCCCAAAGGCAGCGCGATCAGCACCACCATCAAAGCCGGAATAATGATGACCGTGGAAAGGTCTTTCTGCTTGATGTGAAACTGCGTATCTAAAAAACTGGGCATCGTCGGCCCCAGAATGCCCATGCCGATCTGTGACACCGCATACAATCCCATCATGCGCATCAGCATCGGGTGCGAGCGCAAAAACCCGACGGAAACCGTTTCACCTGCGGCGTTGGTTTCGGTCAATTGAGTACTCGATGTCGCCACATTCGCTCCGGCAGGCTTCTTATCTAAGGTCAGAAACGCCAGCACGAAACCAATCGCCATCAAGACGCCGCACAAAGGGAACACGACGCGATTGCCCATTCGATGACCCAGCGCCAATCCAAACAACGGCCCAACTGCTAACCCCAAACAATACGCTGCGTTCAAAACGCTCATCGCGGCGGATTTTGCTTCGCGTGGAACCGAACGCGCCATCAATGCGCTCATCGCTGGCCACAACGACGCGGCGGCGAAACCATCAATAGCGCGCAACGGAATGAAATGCCACCATTCGCGCGCTGCCAAATACATCAAAAACGGCGTGACAGACGAAATCGCCAGCGCGCACAAAACCAAGGGACGCGCGCCGATGCGGTCGGCCAGGCGCCCCATCGGATATTTGAAGATCGTCTCCATGCCGACGAAGGCGAGCAATGCCGTCGCCAATCGAGACGCGATGACTTGCTGCGGCTGATCGCGCAGCAAATCTTCTTTGAGGTAGAACTCCATCACCGCGATGAGTGTCGCCCACGCGATTTCGGCGCACACACAAATCGCGGCCAGGCGCGCCAAAATCGGATATTCGACGAACACGCCCAACGGTCCGCCGCGAGCTAAGAGTTTTTTCATTGCGGAAAGTATGACAGGAAGCAGCAGCCGTTATCAGGAGGCAGCGGTGGTCGACAGGAAGCAGTTCGAGTACTCGAAACTCGCACTTTTGTCGAGAAAGTGCGAGTTTGGCGTGTCTTGTCCTGCCGACTGCCGCTGCCTTCTGTTTACTGGCTTTCCCCGACTTTGAAGCGCACGAAGCGCGCGACTTTGACGCCGTCGCCCAACGTGGCTTTGACATATTGCGTGACGCTTTGCTTGCCGGTCGAATCTTTGACGAAGGCTTGTCCCAGCAGCGTGTTTTCGCTGTAGAACTTGTTCAGGCGACCTTCAGCGATTTTGGCGAGCATCGCTTCGGGCTTGCCTTCTTCCGCCGCCTGCTTGCGAAAAATTTCTGTTTCTTTTTCGACAACATCCGCGGGAACGTCGTCGCGCGAAAGATACGGAGCTTTCAGTGCGACCGCTTGCATCGCAACGTCGCGCGCCACGTTTTCCAATGCTTCGCGGTTCTCGATGTTATCGGCCTGCAATTCGACAATCGCCGCCTGCTTGCCGTCGGAGTGGACATACGAACCCAGAACGCCCGTTGTTTCCAGACTCGCCAGGCGCGTCACGACGATGTTCTCGCCGACGATACCAATCGATTCCTTGACGTGTTCCTCGACTGTCCTGCCGTCGTAAGACGTCAAAGCCTGCTGCATAAACGTTTGCACGTCGCTCATGCCGCCGTCGGCTGCTTGCGTCGCCAGATTTCTGACCAGGTTCTGGAAGTTGTCGTTGCGCGCCACGAAGTCGGTTTCGCAGT
The DNA here is from genome assembly GCA_965277285.1 of Abditibacteriaceae bacterium. Lineage (GTDB taxonomy): Bacteria > Armatimonadota > Abditibacteriia > Abditibacteriales > Abditibacteriaceae > DASVUS01. The sequence goes on from OZ255721.1 coordinate 3,275,387, forward strand.
TGATTTCGATCAGTGCGCCACGCTTGGCGTCGTCCGAAATTGCCACGCCAACTTGACCGTCAGCCGTCTCGCGGTCACCTTTGTTATCGGCGCGAACGTTCAGTTTTTCGCGCAACCAGGCTTTGGCTTTTTCAAAATCGCCGTTGCTTTCGGCCAGAGCGCGCTTGCAATCCATGATTCCTGCGTTCGTCATTTCACGCAACTTTTTTACGGTTGCGGCATCTACTGTCGCCATTTCGAGTACTCCTTTGTTGTTCTTATTGGTAAAACGTCTCAGTCGCGCAAGTAGGGGCGAGGCATGCCTCGCCCCTACGATTTACGCAGTTATAATTTGTCGTCAGTGCAAAATGCCCTCAGATGGCGTTTGCGCGCTGCCTTCGCCTGCATCATCAATGTCGGTCGTGGTGCCTTCGCTGCCGCCATCTTCCGAAATGATTTGCGGCTTGTCGCTGCCAACCGCCCAACCATCGGCTTCGACTTCTTCCACCGAAACACGATTCGGGTCAGTGTTGCCAGCCATCGTATCGCCGCTGTGTTGCGTCGCCGAATCGGGATCGTTGGTGTCGCCCGCTTTGGAATCGTCCGCTTCCACGCTTTCGTTTGGGATGTTCATGGCATTTTCCTATCCTTTTCTTCTCAAGATTCTTCTCAAGAGTTTTTTTAAGACCCGCAGTTTGTCATTCTGAGTGCAGCGAAGAATCTCACTTTATATAGATTCTTCGCTGCACTCAGAATGACAAACTGTGAAGTTCGGACGGTTGCAATCTTCAGATTTAACTCAAGCGTTCGCGCCGCCCACTGACAAAGCCGGATCGTGGCTTTGTTCGCCCAGCGCGTCCGATGTCGACGGATTACCGTCGCCGCTCAAGCTGCTCGGGTTTTCGCCATCATTGCCTGCGCCGCCAGCTTCGGTGCGCGCGAACGATTGCGTGCCATTAACCACAGCGCCGTTGTTATCACCTGTAGCACCATTGGTGTTTTCGCCAGCGTTGTCGGCACTGTCGGCGAAAGCGGCGTTCAAATCGGTATCGCCGTCTTCGGCGTTGTGCTCGACCGGCGGCAATTCGATTTGCGGCGCGCCTTCAAATTCCAACTGACCGCCGCCAAAGTGCGCGGCTCCGCCAACAGCGCCTTGCATCGCGGCATCGGCACGCTGTTCCATCGCGCTTTGCGCCATGCCTTTGCCTTCGTTGATCGCTTCGGCCATCTGCGACGCCATCAGTTTCACGGCGCGAATCGCGTCGTCGTTGCCCGGAATTACATAATTGATTTCATCGGGATCGCAGTTCGTATCGACAACCGCAACCAGAGGAATCTTCAAGCGATGCGCTTCACGAATGGCGATGTGCTCTTTTTTGCAATCGACGATGAAGATGCACGTCGGCAAACTGTTCATGGTGCGAATGCCGCCCAAAGTCTGGTCGAGCTTTTGGCGTTCTTCGGTCAAGCGCGCGCTTTCTTTCTTGGGCAGCTTTTCCATCGTGCCGTCTTCGATCATCTTGTCCAAACGGTTCAATCGGTCGATGCGCGTTTGAATCGTCGGCCAGTTAGTCAACATTCCGCCCAACCAGCGATGATTGACGTAGTACTGTCCGCAGCTTTCCGCCGCTTCCTTGATGCTGTCCTGCGCCTGCTTTTTGGTGCCGACGAACAGGAAAGTCGTGCCGTTGAAGGCCATTTGACGGACTTGTTCGTAAGCGTCTTCGAGCTTTTTGCGGGTTTTGTGGAGGTCGATGATGTAAATATCGTTGCGCTCGCCGTAGATGTAGGTCTTCATCTTCGGGTTCCACTTGCGCGTGTGATGTCCGAAATGGACACCGGCTTCCAACAACTCTTTCATTGAACTAACGGGCATTGTGCGTCTCCTTTGGGTTAATCCTCCCCCGAACGTTGCGAACATCAAAGCCTCTTTCGAGTACTCGATATTCGACCCAACACGAATCGAGGTGTGAATTTTTGAGCCAAAGAAGTATAGCGGAGCGGGGAAAGTGGCGCAAATTAGTTGAAGTTGTATGCGATAATACAATTTATGAATGAAGAGGAATTCAAAACCAAATTATTAATAGCTTCTATAAAAGCAGTGAGTTTTGCCCAGAAATTTGTTGTAGACCCTATGCCAGCGTATTTTCGCTACATCGTCTTTGTTTTCGAGTGTCCAAATGTTGAGTATGTTGAAGGCAAGTTTGACAAATGGACTGTTCCGCTTAATGCCGAGCAAATTGCCACCTGTTTTTTAAGAACAGGACGTTTACCTCGTAGGATCGAAATAGGTGCACATTCTATTGAAAGTGGGTTGACTGTGCTTCGGCTTATTTCAGGGAACAATGATTTTGTAAAGACAGAAGATGAACTATTCAATCCAAACGACGGCCCTTTCAAGATTATTGGGCCAATTGCAGGCTGGAAGTATCCGGGTGTTAACGAAAGCAACCGACTACACCCGTCACCTGAAGGACGTGCAGCTCATGTACATCCTTTCATAGATTATTTTGACTGATTGAAAGCAAATCGAGTACTCGATTCACTGAGAACGAAATATGAAACGAATCTACCCCAAAGGCCGTGACAACGTGCACTTTATCTACAAAGAAAAATGGGCGTGTTTTCGTTGTCGCAAGTGTTTTAAGCAACGAAGCTCAATGGAAGTCATGGGCAGAAAACGCTTGGAGCAAGGCGAAAAACGCGTCGTTTTATGTCCGCAATGTCGCAAGCCGATGACAAATATGGGCTGGGATTTTCACGTTCCGAAACAAATGGATGTCGAACAATGGAAGAAAGTCGAATTGTTGGCAGAAAACGATTTTACATTCCATTCTCGTTGTCGCGGCCAATCGCACACATGTCCGGGATTTCGTCCCAGACGACTTCGTGATGTGAAACCATTTCTTGAAAAGCAGAAGAAATTAGAAGCCGATAAAGCAAATCGAGTACTCGATTGACGAAATTCGCTTGGCCTGCTAAAATGTTCGCGGTGTTTAAGAGAGGACAAAAACGATGTTTGCATCTATTCGCGTGAGCGGAAAACAGTATCAAGTGGAAGAAGGCAGCGAGCTTTTGGTCGACCGTTTGGCGGTTGAAGAAGGCGCGGCTTTGGAAAATGTCGAAGTGTTGCTTTTGGGCGACGGCGATTCGATTCAAATCGGCACGCCGCTGGTTTCGGGCGCCACGATTGGCGCGACCGTGGTTCGTCATTCCAAGGGCCGCAAGATTCGCGTCTTCAAGTACAAAGCGAAAAAGAATTATCGTCGTCGCATCGGTGCGCGTCCGCATCAAACGCTAATTCGCATCAATTCGATTACGGCGCAGCGTCAAGGCGCATCGACGCCACGTCAAGAGGTCACTGCAAGTTCGAGTGCTGGACTTCAGGCGGCTTAAGACGTAAGTCAGTTTGAGACAGAAGGAGCATTTCAATGGCACATAAGAAAGGTATGGGTTCGTCGCGTAACGGGCGCGATTCCAACTCGCAACGCTTGGGCGTCAAAGCCTTTGGCGGACAGAAAGTGACAGCCGGCAGCATCATCGTGCGCCAGCGCGGAACGTTGTATCATCCCGGGCACAACGTCGGTCTGGGTGTCGATCATACGATCTTCGCCAAAGTCGATGGCATCGTCACCTTCGAGCCGTCGCGTCGCGCCAAAAGCAGCGGCAAGCAGATCTCGGTGTATCCCGTTGTCGCCGCTGCTGAAACCGTCGTGGAACCAGTTGCATAAACTGCCGTAGCGACAACGAAAGCCGCGCATCGAACTCTTTTCGAGTACTCGATGCGCGGCTTTTTGTCGTCTTGGTTCGCTCATTTGTCGGTCAAAGCGAGTTGGTCGATGTGCGACAAGTGTTTGGCGCGCGCCCATTGGTCTTCGTTCATGCGGCGCACGCTGCCGTCCAGCATCAGAACGCCGCGCGAACCGTCGCTGGCTTCGTCATCTTCGTAGAAAACCACCATAAAAATGGCGCGCGAGCCGTATTTCGTTTTCACGCGCAAATGCGCTAGTTTTTCTTCGGACAGAAAAGCATTCGGCACATACAAGCGATTGGTGCCAGGCTGAACAAAAATGGCGGGATTTTCGGCGTAGGGCAGCAAATCGTTGCGCGCCTCTTCCGGCGTCTTCATGCGTGGCATCGTCGAGTACTCGAAATCGGTTTTGTAACTTGCCAGAGCCTCGTTGATTTTGCGCAAATACTTCAGCGACATCACGTTGAAATATGAAACGCTTTCTTTGCTGTCGTTGAACTCCGGCGACACGGAAGTTTCATCGAATGGCTCGATGTCCTTCAACCTCGCATATTTCTTCACTTCAGCCGAATGCAAAAGCGACAAGGACAACACCGTTTCAGGATGCAATTGGCCCTTACTGGCCGCCATCTGCTCGGCGCGATATTGCCACGACGACAGTTTGGAAACATCAAGCGGCGCGCGTTCGTAAGCCACCCAGTAATTCTCGCCGTCAATCGTCACGATCTGGCCTCTGGTGTAAAAAACCGTGTTTTCGTTATCGGTTTCCAGACTACTGTTAAAGTGGAACTCCTGCCACGAAGCGTTCATGTCGCCCGCCTTCACCGTCAACGGAATTGTTCCATCACCGATAAACGTCGCGCGATTTCCCGCGCTGCTCAAATCGCCTACCGCGCGAACCGAAACCTTCGCTGCTCCAGCCTTTGTTCCCTGCGCCTCAACTGGCGCCACCGAAAAACCGAAGAACCATGTGCACGCCACAACTCCCAAACCTTTGCTGATTCTCATCATCATCTCCCCTGAAACAAGATAATTGATATTATTACATTGTCTAATGAAAGAGTGCAAGGATCAGCGATCGAGAAGTTTTTGCAATTTCGCGCGCAATTCTTTGATCAACGGAGCGTCGCGTTGCGCATCCAGTTTGAAAGGTTCGGCGGCGTTGCCTTGCGGCATGGAAAGCCAAACGGGTTGGAGAACGTTTTCTTCGTGGGCGTAACGCGGAAAAATATGAAAATGCAGGTGATGAACCTGGTTGCCCAGCATTTCATAGTTGAGTTTGTGGCACTTTGTCACGCGCGCAACCGCTTCAGCCAAAAGCGACATTTCTTCGAGGTACTTGAGCTTGGTCGCTGGCGGCAGTTCGTGCAGTTCGGTTGCAGGCGTTTTGCATAAGAGCAAAGAGTAGCCGCGAAAGAATTGCGAATCGCCCAATACGGCGAAACTGGTTTCGATTTCGCAGATTAAGCCCGGATGTTCACCGTGTCGGGCGCGTTCGATTTGCGCGCAGATGGCGCACGGGTTTTGGTGTTCGGCCATTGCAGAAGTCCTTTTGTGGTGAGTTAAACGTTGCGTGTCTTGTGGCGTCTGCTTTGCTTCGTTCGATGGCTCAATCGAGTACTCGAAACTTCTCAAAAGCTGTTTTAGGAATAGAACACGGCCTTTGGACACGGATTGAACGGATGAACACGGATCAAACAGAATTCTGATTAAATCCGTGTTTATCCGTTCAATCCGTGTCGGCACAGCCGCCGTGTCCCCATTCCAAATAATCTTAAAGGATTTGCCATGAAAACTTACCATACTATTTTACTCGGTAGCGCTCTCAGTTTTACGACCTTGCTGTCCGTGCACGCCGCGCCAAAACCGTCCGCGCCGCCGCAAGTTCAAGCAAAGAAAGTTGCGGCGAAAAAAGCGGTTGCGTCGAAGAAAGTCGTTGCTGCTGCGGCGCCCAAAGCGAATGGCGTTCGTTTTGGCTCGGTGCAAATCGCTGGAGTTTCGGTCAAGGGCTTGACGCCCGAAGAAGCCAAGCGTCGTCTGGCGCGCGTCTTGAAACCGAAATTGCAAACGCGCCTTAAATTGACGGACGGCAAGCACGCGGCGTATCGCACACGCGGTCAAATCGGCATCGCGCTCGACTTGGAAACGATGTTGCAAGTGGCGGAAATGGGGCGCGGCAGTGTTCCTTTGAAGTTTCGCGCCACGCCGATTGTGGTGCAGAAAGCGTTGCGTCCGCTATCGAAAACCTTCGATTTCGCAGGGCGCGATGCTAAAATTGTCGAAGTCGGAAGCCGCATCAAAATCGTGCCTGACCAGGCGGCGCGCCATCTCGATGTCGGAACGTCGGCGGTTCGCATTGCGCAACAAATCAAGAAGAATCCGGGCGTTCGAGTACTCGAATTGGTCAGCAAAACTACGCCGCGTAAGATAACAGCCGCGCATTTCAAAGGCATTGATGCGCGCATTGGCAGTTTTACGACGAACTACAACGCTGCTAAAGTCAAGCGCACTTTGAATATGCGCATCGCCATTAAAGCGATTGACGGCACGATTTTGAAGCCGAACGAAACCTTTTCGCTCAACAAAGCCGTCGGCGAACGAACGCAGGCGCGCGGTTATCGCACTTCGATTATTTTTCAGAACGGTTACAAAGTTCCTGGCGTTGGCGCGGGCGTTTCACAAGTCACGGGAACGTTGTTTAACGCCGCGTTGTTGGCTGGTTTGCCGATTGAAGAAGTCAAATTCCACTCGCGTCCCGTTGCTTATTTGCCAATTGGCCGCGATGCCACAGTCGCGTGGGGCGGCTTCGATATGAAGTTCAAGAACAACACGTCGGCGCCGATTTACATCAAATACAGCATCAGCAATAGTTCGGTGAGTGTCGCGCTATTTGGCAAGAAAACGCCCGGACAAACCGTTTCTCTGATCGTTCACAAACAACAAAAAGGCCCGCGACTGATTACGGCGCAACTGTATCGCACGATTCGGCGCAACGGCAAAGTCGTCAACAAGCAACTGATCCGCAATCACACCTACAAATGGAACGTCGGCGCCTGGGAAGAATGATTGTAGGGGCGCAATATATTGCGCCCTTTACCCACGTTTCTCAACAATCGAGTACTCGAAAAGGAGTTTTGTGATGAACACGAACCAGCAAAAAAACGACGCCACGCCCGACGATGATGTAACTTTTCGACACGACGAAAGTGAAGGACAACGCACGTCTTCGCGCGACGAAGACGTGGACGCGCCGCAATCGCGCCCTGAAAAAGGCATCCTTGGACAAACCACGCCCGATGTCGCCACCGGCAGCACGCCACTCACGCGCCACGACGATTAACAGCCAATGATGAATGCGGAATGATGAATGATGAATAAGTCGAACTGACAACTTCGTCATTGGGAGAGGCTATAAGTAAAGTGAAAGAAGAGCCGCCAAACTAACAATTTGTCATTCTGAGCGCAGCGAAGAATCCCCTGACTCTATGCTGAACCTCTGGGGATTCTTCGCTGCACTCAGAATGACAAGCTTCCCCTTTTTAAGCGTTTTTGGGACTTTGTTTGCACACTCTCCCAATGATAAATTGTTACTTTCGAGTACTCGATATTCATCATTCCGTATCCATCCTTTGCTTTCTTCTCTTGTAATTCGTAACGAAATGAGTTACATTTAAGTCGTGAGGTTGAGATTGTGGCTTTGAATTGTCATTTTGCGTTTGCGGTTCATGTGTTGAGCGTGTTGTCGTTGCACGCGGACGAGGCGACTTCGTCGGAAACTTTGGCGGCTTCGGTCAACACCAACGCGGTCGTCATTCGCCGCTTGCTGACAGAATTGTCCAAAGCCGGAATTATTGAGACGCAGCGCGGGCCAGGCGGCGGCTCGAAGTTGGCGCGACCTGCAAATGAGATTTCTCTGTTGCAAATTCATCGCGCGGTGGAAGGCGATGTGCATTCGTTTGGCGAACATCCGAACCAACCGGCGCAATGTTGTCCCGTCGGGCACGAAATCGAGCGCGTCCTGGAAGACGTCCGCGCGCGTGCCAGCAAAGCCGTCGAAAACGAGTACTCGAAACTTAGCCTGGCCGATGTTGTCAAAGCCGTGAACTCACCGAAAAAAGCCAGCCTCACCGAATCACGCGCGTAAGAAAGCAGGCCCATTGGGAGTTTTGTCAAAGCCCGCTTGCTTATGCGCGCGGTTCTGTTGAATTGCGAAATTATCTGTTGATTTGTAACATTTCTTGTTACGAAAAGGAGAAACGATGAATCGATTGTTTGAGCCGTTGAAAGCGGGCGCTTTGGAGTTGTCGAATCGTGTTTTGATGGCGCCTTTGACGCGTTGCCGTGCGGTGGAAGCTCGCGTGCCGAACGACCTTATGCGCGAGTATTACGTGCAACGCGCGAGTGCCGGTCTGGTTTTCACCGAAGCGACGGCGGTTACGCCGAAGGGCGTCGGTTATCCCGATACGGCGGGCATTTGGTCGCAGGAACAAGTCGCGGGTTGGAAGAAAATCACCGATGCGGTTCATGCGGTCGGCGGCAAAATCGTCTTGCAATTGTGGCACGTCGGGCGCATTTCCGATCCGACTTATCTCGACGGTGAACTTCCTGTTGCGCCGAGCGCGATTGCCGCCAAAGGTCATGTTTCGCTGGTGCGACCTTTGAAAGATTATGTGGCGCCGCGCGCTTTGGAAACCAGCGAAATCGCGGGCGTGGTTGAAGAGTTTCGTCAGGGCGCGATCAATGCGAAGGAAGCCGGTTTCGATGGCGTGGAAGTTCATGGCGCCAATGGTTATTTGCCCGATCAGTTTTTGCAGAGCGGCACCAATCATCGCACCGATGAGTACGGCGGCTCGCTGGAAAATCGCGCGCGTTTTCTGCTGGAAATCGTTGATGCTGCGACGGAGGTTTGGGGCGCGGATCGCGTCGGCGTGCATTTGTCGCCGCGCGGCGATGCGCACGATATGAGCGATGAAAATCCCGCCGAAACTTTTGGCTATGTCGCGCAACAATTGGGAAATCGCGGACTGGCGTTTTTGTGCGTGCGCGAAAGCGTCGAAGGCGATGTGCGCTACGGCGTGGAAATGAAGCGCGCCTTTCAGAACGCGGGCGGCGGCGCTTACTTTGCGAACCAGGGTTTCACGCAGGAAAGCGCCGAACGAGTACTCGAAAACGGCGAAGCCGATGCCGTCGCGTGGGGACAATTGTTCATCGCCAATCCCGATTTGCCGCGTCGCTTTGAACTGAATGCGCCGCTGAACACGCCCGATCCGGGCACGTTTTACGGCCAGGGCGCGCACGGCTACACCGATTATCCGGCGCTATCGGACGATCAGGTCGAATCGCTCAGCGAAGAACGCGAAACTGTAAACGCGTAATTGTGGTTCCGGCTTTTAGCGAACCCGAAGCGTCAGCGAGGGAGATTTTACAGTTTTCTCCCTCGCTGACGCTTCGGGTTCGTTTTGCCGCCGAAGATATTCATCTTATAAATAGAACAATCGTTCAGTAAGGAAACACAAAAAGCGTCGTCGTTCGGATAAACTGGCGTTATGCCTGAAGAATCCAAATCGACACCGATGATGCGGCAATGGGAGCGCATCAAAGCCCAATATCCCGACACGATTTTGATGTTCCGCATGGGCGACTTTTACGAATGTTTCGGCGAAGACGCGCAAATTGTGGCGCGCGAATGCGAAATTACGCTGACTTCACGCGATAAATCGACTAATGCAACACAAATGTGCGGTGTGCCGTATCACGCGGCGGAGCGTTACATCGCGCAAATGGTCGGCAAGGGCTATCGTTGCGCGATTTGCGATCAGGTCGAAGACCCCAAGCTGGCGCGTGGATTAGTTAAGCGCGAAGTGACGCGCGTTTTGTCACCCGGGACTTTGCTCGAAGATTCGTATCTCAACAGCGTCGGCGCGAGCAAAGCGAATAACTTTTTGGCTGCTATAAGCTGCGACAAAACCATGACGCATTTCGGCCTGGCTTTAGTCGATGTCTCGACCGGCGAGTTTTTAGCGGGCGAAGTCAGTGGTCAATTGTCGGTGAATAGTGGTCAGAAAGAGGCTGAATCGCCATGCGCGCCCGCTGAATCGTCAACTGTTGAGCCGCAATCGTCAATTGACCAAACGCCCGATAATGCGCAGGAATCGAGTACTCGATGGGCGGCTTTGCGCGAAGAATTGCTGCGTTTCGCTCCCGCGGAAATTCTTGTGCCGCAACAATTGCGCGAGTGCGCGGCGTTCTGGCAAATGCTGCAAAATTACGATTTGCGCGCCACGCCGTTCGATGCGCAAGGCTTTGATTCCTCTCGCCAAAAGTTGCTCAATCACTTTCATACATCGAGTTTGCGCGGCTTTGGAATCGAAGAACTGCCGCACGCGCAAGACGCCGCGGCGCTGGTTCTCGATTATCTGCGCTCGACGCATTTGGGAGCGCTCGGGCATTTGCGACGCATCAGCGTTCTCAGCCAAAACGAATGGATGTTGCTTGATAACGCGACGCGGCGCAACCTTGAACTCGTGCAAAGTTTGCGCGATGGCAGCGCGCGCGGAACGCTCTTCGCCTTGCTCGATGAAACGCGAACTGGCGCCGGCGCAAGGTTGTTGAAAAAGTGGATTTTGCAGCCGTTGCTTTCAAAAAGTCGCATTGAAAATCGTCAGGACGCGGTTTCGGAATTATTGAACGATACGCTGTTGCGCGGCGATGTGCGCGATTTGCTCAAAGGCATCGGCGACATCGAACGTTTGGTGGCGCGCGCTGTGGCTGGTCAGGGAAACGCGCGCGATCTTGTCGCTTTAAGAAACGCGCTGCAAACGCTTCCGGCGTTGCAAACCGCTTTATCGAGTACTCGATCTCGCGCAATTGAAACCGTCAAAACGCATTTGAATCCCGCACCAGAACTCGCGCGATTATTAGCCAACGCGATTGCCGATGAACCTCCAGCGACGCTCAACGACGGCGGTTTAATCCGCGACGGCTACGACGAAGAACTGGAAACGACGCGGCGAGAAGCGCGCGAAGGTCGCGTTTGGGTCGCGCAATTGGAAGAAAGCGAACGTTTGCGAACCGGCATCAAAAACCTGAAAGTCGGGTTCAATAACGTTTTTGGCTATTACATCGAAATCTCGAAAGTCAATCAGTCGCAAGTTCCGCCCGAATATGTGCGCAAGCAAACCACCGCCAACGCCGAACGTTACATTACCGAAGAACTGAAAGACAAAGAAAAAGTGATTTTGGGCGCGCAGGACAAAATCAACGAGCGTGAAAAAGAAATTTTCGAGGGCGTTCGCCGCGAGGTCGCAAGCCAGGCTGCGCCTTTGATGGACACGGCGCGCGCCCTTGCGTATTTGGATGTTTACGCCGGTTTCGCCGAAGTCGCCAGTCGCCGCGATTATGCGCGTCCGGTGATTTCCGAAGATCGAGTACTCGACATTCGCAGCGGTCGGCATCCGGTTGTCGAAGTCGCGTCGAAAGAACCGTTTGTGCCCAACGATTGCGTGATGGACGCCGATTCGCAGCAGGTTCTCATCATCACTGGCCCGAATGCCAGCGGCAAATCGACGTTCTTGCGCCAGGTCGCGCTGATCGGTTTGATGGCGCAAATTGGCAGTTTCGTGCCCGCCAAAAGCGCGACGATTGGTTTGCTGGATCGCATTTTTACGCGCGTCGGAGCGCAGGACGATCTGGCGACGGGACAAAGCACTTTCACGGTGGAGATGAACGAAACCGCGAATATCCTGAACAACGCGACGCCGCAAAGCCTTGTCATTTTGGATGAAGTCGGGCGCGGAACGTCGACTTATGACGGGCTTTCAATCGCGTGGGCGGTCGCCGAATTCTTGCACGAGCGCGGGCCAAAAACGCTTTTTGCGACGCATTATCATCATTTGAACGAACTGGAAGAACGCTTGCCACGCGCCAAGAATTATCGCATCGCGGTGAAAGAAGACGGCGATCACATCATCTTTTTGCGGCGCATCATTCGCGGCGGGACGGACAGAAGTTTCGGAATTCAAGTCGCGCGCCTGGCTGGACTTCCCGAAAGCGTCATCACGCGCGCCAAAGAATTGCTGGAAAGTTTCTCGCGCGAAAAACTGCGCGGCCTGGAAGTTCAACCGAACGCGTTGCCAACCGCGCGTCCATTGAGCGATCATACATCGCTGTTTGAAAACCACCAAAACGGCGATTCGAGTACTCGAACTGTTGTTCATCCGGTCGTCGAAGAATTAAAAACATTGGATGTCGATAATTTGACGCCGATGGAAGCGATTTTGAAGTTGCAAGATTTGCGCAAACAAGCGATCAGCGATTGAACGACGTGACGTTTTGTGTTTGATATTCTTTGTACAATTCTGCGAAGTCCGTGTTCGGAATCCATTTGAACTCAAGGTGCTGGAGTTCGCTAAAGGCGACGAATAAATCGCCCAAACGATTGATAGAGGCTGGTTCGGCCTTTAAGGAAAAGCGGCAAACGCCTTCATTCGGCTCGCTTTGGTTTTGATTGATCTCAACTTGCAAAGCGCAGCTTCCACAAGAGCCGACCGCATAAAAGCGTATGATGAAATTGCGATAGAAATTTGAGTCCGGATCGCTCGAACCATATTCATATTTGTATTCGTCGCCTACAACTTTTGGAAAAGTTTGCAGGACGCGTCCAATATCAGCCAAATCGCTGACATTGCAGTAGATGTCGGTGCTTCCACTGAAAGCGCCGTTTGAAACCACAATTTCCAATTGCGTGTGATGTGGTTCCTCATATGGAACGCGTCGAACTATCAGATAGGAATCATTCATTACGAGAATATACAACAGGCGAGCACCCGCAAAGGTTTTGTCACAGCCTCGTTTGTTCGTCCTCGCTGCTTGCCGCTGTCAAGTGCCGCCTGATTTGCTATCCTTTTCGCGTGCCTCTTCTCATTGGAATCGTTTTGTTGGCGCTGGGGATTTCTCTGGCGGTCGCGGTCTGGTCGTCCGCCTTTGTCGCGGCACTGGAAGTTTTCGCGGTTATCGCGTTGCTTTCCGTCGGCTTGATCTTTTTCCTGGTCGGATATTCGGCGACCAAAGCGGCGCGCAGTTGCGCCGAAGCGATGGACGAAGAAGATGACAAAGCGAAAAACGATTTGCAATCGGCGTCAGTGGAATCGTAAAGACGTTATGAAAACGAAAAAGCCGGAGCAATTACGCTCCGGCTTTTTGGCGTTCTCTCATAAAGTGAACGTCTGTTATTGCGGAAGGACGTTCGCTTTCTGGCGTTTCGAGTACTCGAAACGTTGTTAGCTCATCTTCTCGACATCAATACGAACGTTCGCCGCGCCGAATAACTGCGTCGTGGATTTTTGACCGTTGACAACCGCGCTGGCGCTACCACCGTAGCGTTGCGCGATGTTAGCCGAGCGCGTGAAGCCGGTCACTTCATCTAAAATCGTGGTGCCGGAATAAGTTCCCGTAAGCGCCATTTGCACTGCTGCGGGGCCAAGAGAAACAGTTTTCTGCGCGTCACCGATAGATAATGTGCCGCTTTCGCCGATGGAAATCAGGCCATTGGCGCGACCTTGCAACGTGCGCTTTAGATTGATGACGAAAGGCAATTGTCCGTTCGTTTCGACGCGCTGCGTCCACGAAGAGCCGATGCGAGTCGGGTTTTCGGGATACATCATGCCCGATTGTTGTATTAGGCTCTTGATGAAATTATCGCCGAACATTTTTTTCATGCCGTCCTGCATTTGCTGCCTCATCTGCGACGTCATGCCGGGCGATTTCGTGCCGGTGAACGCTTTCTGCCAGATGTTGTCCAAGCCTCGCACATCGGAAACCTGGCCTGCAGGCGAAATTTTCATCTCGATTTTCTGGCCGACCAAAGCCTGCCCCGCCATGGTCGCCGCCGCCGGCATTGCCTGCGTTTTGCCGTTCATCTTGATCGTGCCCGTGCTGTTTATGTCGCCATACGTCATGCGAATTTGCGTCGTGCCATCGGGATTGTTCCACAAAACGGCGTAATCCAAAACGTTGGTACTGGTGCTGGAAATCTCCATCTTTTGCGACGGACGACCGCTTATCATCGGCGTGAGAACCACCATTTTCGTCTGCGAAGTTTGCGTCATCTGATAGCGACTGCCAGGCTTCAAGTGCAAGCGCAGCGTCACGTATTCCGCCGACGCTTTGCCCATACTCACGACCGCATTGTCATCGTTGGTCGGTTGCGCGCTGACAACGTGACCAATTCCAAAACACGCGCTCAGCGCGATGGCGCTCACGACATTTTTTCGTTTCATAATTTCTCCTTTTCGAGTACCCGATATTGTAACGTATTTCACTCCGTCTTTTGTTGACGTTTCGCCGTCTGACCTTTCCAGAACCAGCGGCCTAAAATGAAGGTAATCAAAAAGACAATCGGACCTTGCGCCCAGTAGGCAGTAACGCCCAGCGCCGTTAAAAGTCGGAAACCAATGGGGATGATCACAAAGCCGCAAACGGCTCCCCAACCTGTCCAAGCCAGTGTCACCGATTTTGTCTTGCGCGATGGTTCAAACACGAGCAAGACGAGCAGAAAGGTGACAAGCAACAATGCGACAACCCCTAACCAAATTAATGCGAGATATGCCGCCGGTTGATGAAGCATGGTAGCTGAGGAAAACGTCAGCGGCATTAAAGCATAAAGTCCCATGGCGACTTGAGCCAATGCAAATCGAACTCGACTAATTACACTTTTTCCTTGCATCTGCGCGTGATGCCAATCCTTCCAAGCCAGCGTGAACGAAACGACAAGAGCCAGCCCGCACAAGAAAAACATTGCAATAGCGAGCATCTGATCCAAAGCGAAGTTCTTGTGCAACAAGGTATCTTTGACCAGCGACACCAAAGACGGCGAAACGATCAATGGAAACAGCCAAACAATGCGCTTTGCAAATGTTGTTTTCTGCCAGTCGTCTTGCATTGTTACTGTGGCCTGACGAACTTTTTCGATACGTTCAAGCAACGACAATCCACCCAAATCCCACTCGCGGTTTTCCCACTCCAAGGCCAGCAAACGCCCGATTTCCTTTGGGTCGCCGAACTGCTGCAAGGCGCTTTCGAGTACTCGATTCGGCTCGCGCTTCATCGCAATCAGCGATTGCAAATGCGCGCCAATCTCCTGACGAATTTCGCCCTGCGTGTCTTGCGGCAAATCGTGGAGCGGCGCGCACAACGTATTCAGATAACTTTCGATTGTTGCATTTTCGCTGATGTCAGCTTTCTGTACTTGAGAATCCATCATTGCCTCCTAAAACACGGCTCATCGCCGTATTCAATTTCTGCCACGCCTGCGCGCGCTGCTCCAAATCTTTTTTACCTTTGGGCGTCAGCGTGTAAATCTTGCGCGCCGGGCCGCTCGCTTGAATCTCCCAGTTGCCCGCAACCAATTCGTCGTTTTCAAGCGCGCGCAAAGCCGGATACAGAATTCCTTCCTGGCACGTCAAAACGCTGTCGCTGCGCCGCTCGATTTCGCGCGCAATCGCATAACCATGCAACGGCCCAACTTTCAACACCGCCAAAATCAACGTGTGCATGCTGCTCTTTGTTAATTCACGTCCCACAACTCACCTCCAAATCATCGATACATATATTATATAGGTAATAAATCGAATGTCAAGAGAGTTGGGAAATTGTTTTGAAAAGCTCCGCGTTCTCTTTCCGAATGGTGTTCTAAGTAGGTGTAGAGAAAGTACGCGAAACGCCTTGAAACTCGCAGTTTGTCATTCTGAGCGCAGCGAAGAATCTGGCTGAAGTTAGATTCTTCGCTACGCTCAGAATGACAAACTTCCACTTACAAGCGTTTTTGGCACTTTGTTTACAACCTCTGAGCGCAGCAATGCCGAGGAAGTTCGAGTACTCGATTAGCGGGTTTTCTTTGGTTTGGTGACTTTTGCGATGGTTTGAGGAAAGGCGGCTTCGAGGATTTTTTTGGCGATGGGTCCCGCGTTATCGACGCCGTGACCGGAGTTTTCGACGATGACGGCGATGGCGATGGTCGGGTTTTTGTAGGGCGCGAAGCAGACGAACCAGGCGTGCGGCAGCGTGTTGTGCGCGTCTTCGGCGCTGCCGGTTTTGCCCGCGACTTCGATGTTGGGCAACGCAATCGGCCTGCCGGTTCCGCTGGTTACGACGGCGCGCATTCCGTTGCGCACCATATCGAGGTAACGGCGCTCGATGCCGACGCTTTGGCCTTTGGGCTGGAAGCGTTCGAGTACTCGATTGCCGCTTGGGTCGCGCATTTCGCGCAAAAGATGCGGCTGCCAGAGCGTTCCGCCGTTGGCGACGGCGCCCGTGGCGAGCGCCATTTGCAGCGGCGTCGCCAGGACATCGCCCTGACCGATGCTCATGTTGAGCGTATTTCCCGCATACCAGTGCGCCATGTCGGGGTTTTTGGGGAAACGCTTTTTGCGCCACGCCGGATCGGGAATCAGGCCGCGCTGATCAATTGGCAAGTCGATATTGGTCGCTTCACCCAGACCGAAACGGCGCGCGACTTTGGCCAGATAGGTCGGGCCGCTGCTTTCGGGATCTCCCATTCTGAGGGCGCTTTGATAAAAGAACACGTCGCACGATTTGGCGAGCGCACCGGTCAAGTTTTCAGCGCCATGAACCTGCCAGCATTTGAAATAGCGTCCCAATTTGAGGCCGCCAGTGCAAACGTAAACCGTGTTCTGCGTGATGGTTCCCTGCTGCAAACCCGCCGAAGCGGTGATCATTTTGAAAGTCGAGCCAGGCGGAAAACGACTTGTCACGGCGCGGTTGATAAGCGGATGTTTCGGGTCTTGATTAAGTTGCAGCCAGACTTTCTGGAACTGTGCCTTGGGCAAGCCGAAGATATTCGGATCGAAAGTCGGGCGCGATGCGAGTGCCAAAACTTCGCCGTTGCGCGGATCAATGACCGCCGCGGCACCGCTATTTTTCGCTTGATCGAGGGCGTTTTCGGCGGCTTTTTGCAGTTTCGCATTGAGACTGAGAACCAAAGTGTGGCCGGGAACTTCGGGTTTCAGGCCGCGTTGCTCGATTGGGCGACCGCGCGCGTCCACTTCAAATTGTTGCGCGCCGCTGGTTCCGGCCAGCATCGTATCGTATTCTTTTTCCAACCCAATTTTGCCGATCACGTCGTCGTATTTCAGGTCGCGGACGGGCTTTCGAGTACTCGAATTGACAGGCGTCAGTGCAGCGTCGCGCGATTTTTCCAGATCGTCGGCTGTCACCATTCCGCTGTAGCCCAAAACGTGCGCCGCCATTTTTCCATTGGGATAAACGCGCGTCAGGTCGTCAGTGACGAGAACGGCAGGCCCGAGACGCGCCTTGTTTTCTTCGATGCGCGTAATGGTGTGCAGATCGACATCGACCGGCAGATGAACCGGATCATAAGGCCGCCCGCCTTTTTCGCGCGCGTCGGTAATTTGCGCTTCGATTTGCAGCGGCGACATTCCGATCAGAAACCCCAGCGTTTGCAAAATGCCGTTGCGACCTTGCGGATCGCGGCGCGCGGAGGGCAATGCGGCAGGAACAACCGCGACCGAATGAGAGGCGCGCGAAGTCGCTAAGACGACACCGTTGCGGTCGAGAATAAGGCCGCGCGGCGCGGAAATCGGCACGTCGCGCGTTTGATTGTGGTGCGCCTGCGCGAGGAAATCAGCGCCGTGCGCGACTTGCAAAAACCACAGGCGCGCCAGCAAAAGCGAAAAGACGACGACCAGTACGCCGCCGCACATCCAGGCGCGACGACGCACCATTTGCGGCTCGACAATCGTCCATCCACCTTTCTCACGGTAAGTGCGAATCATAATGTAGGGGCGAAGCATGCTTCGCCCGCGCTTTGACGAATCGAGTACTCGATACCAGCATTGTGTGACATCAATGCGGCATCAAAGGGCGAAGCATGCTTCGCCCCCACAGTCAGTCTTCCAGCGGGTCGAGCAGCGCGTCGGCGGGAATTCCGGTGCCTTCCAGATCGCCTTCTTCCAAATCTTCGATGTCGATTTCGCCGGGCGTGTCGGATGCGATCATGTCGGGCGCGTGAATGTGGTCGTGCGAAGGGCCGCCGTCGGTCAATTCTTCGTCCAGGTCGCTTTCTAAGACTTCGCGGTAGCCTTCGCCTTCGGGCAAATCAGCGTCGAGATCGCTTTCGACCGGATCATCCAAATCGGCGCTGAGAATGTCTTTATCGACCGCATTTTCCAGCGCATCGTCGTTCAAAGCCGAGGCGTTTTTGGTTTCATCCGTCGTTCGCTGCAAAGGCGCGGCTTCCAGATCGCGGAATTCGCCTTTGGACATATTGCCAAATTTCTTGTCGTCGTTCATTCGTTTTCTCCTTCTCTTTCCTCAAGTCGTGCATTCCATTATAGCGAAACAGGCGCAAAATCGTGCGAGGTCAGGCGCATTTTTATGTGCCTTTCAAACGTTCCACAAACGCTTGTGCAACCTTTCACAGAGTGATAGAATAGCGCGGGTGCAGGTCGTCCCCGGATTTTTGCGCGCCCGCATCGAGTACTCGAAAAGGAATTGTTCCGTTGGCTGAATCTCTTGTTTTTTGCGTTGCGGCTTTGCTCACGCTCGGCTCGGCTGTGATGGTGATTTTGAATCGCCATCCGGTGCATTCGGCGCTGTTTCTGGTGCTCACCTTTTTGGGCCTGGCGATATTCTTCCTGCAATTACACGCGCCGTTTCTGGCCGCCGTGCAAGTCATCGTTTACGCGGGCGCCATTATGGTGTTGTTCGTTTTCGTCATCATGCTGCTGGGCGAAGACAAACCTTTGCCATCTGAACGGCATCTGGGCGTTCAACTTCCGCTGGCGGTTGGGTTTCTTCTGTTCCTCGCGGCGGAGATCGGTTATCTGGTGTTTCGTCGCCCAACAGCGAACATCGCTGCGCCGCCGATGGTGCGCACAATTGGCAACGAAGACGTTTTGTTTGGCAGCGTCAAGGCGCTGGGAAATACGCTGTTTACCAATTATCTGTTCGCCTTTGAAGCGACTTCGGTCGTGCTGCTGATTGCGATGGTCGGCGTTGTGGTTCTGGCGAAGAAACGACTTTAACCGCCAGGGATGAGGTAAAAGGGACGAGGGACGAGTGTTCGCCGTCAGAGACATTTCACAATCGAGTACTCGAATCGTCGCATTAGCTTGAAAACTCATCTCTCATCCGTTTTACCTCATTCCTTCTCATTTATGCCTACACTTTATTATCTTGCGGTGAGCGCGCTGTTGTTCACGATTGGCGTTTTAGGCGTTCTTATTCGGCGCAATGCGATCATCATTTTTATGTGCATCGAGATGATGCTGAACGCGGCGAACCTGGTGTTTGTGGCCACAGCGCGCGAGCTTCATCAAATGCAAGGTCAAACCTTTGTCTTTTTCGTGATGACGATTGCGGCCGCCGAAGTCGCGGTTGGCCTGGCGATTATTATTACGCTGTTCCGCAACCGCGAAACCATCGACGTGGACGAAGTGAATCTTTTGAAATTGTAAGCTGCGCGAATCGAGTACTCGATTCGCTTTTCACTGACTTTTTATGCCTCTTTTTCTTATCGTTTTATTGCCGCTCCTCGGATTTCTCATCAACGGCATCTTTGGCGCAAAGCTGAAGAAACCGCTGCCCGGAATTATCGCGTCGCTGGCGGTTTTGGCAGCGTTTGGCGTCGCAGTTATCAACTTTTTGAGTTTGTCGCAGATGCCAGAAAGTGGGCGTCAAATCGCGCAAACGGCTTATACGTGGATGAACGTTGGCACTTTCAAAGTCGATGTCGGGTTTTTGCTCGATCCGCTTTCCGGCGTGATGATTTTGATTGTGACCGGCATCGGTTTCCTGATTCATCTCTATTCCATCGGCTACATGGCCGAAGATCATAATGATCCCGAAAGCAAACTTTACGCGCGCTACTTCACGTTTTTGAACTTGTTCATCGCGTTTATGACGCTGCTGATTCTGGCTGACAACTACCTTTTGATGTTCGTCGGCTGGGAAGGCGTCGGCCTGTGTTCCTATTTCCTGATCGGTTACTGGTTCAAGCGCGAAGACGCGGCGGCGGCCAGCAAAAAAGCGTTCATCGTCAACCGCATCGGCGACATGGGCTTTTTGCTGGGCATGACCTTGATTTTCCTGACGACTGGAACGCTGAAGTATTTCAACGGCGGACAGGGCGTTCTGGATCGCGTTGGCAAAGATTTGGGCGTTTTTAGTACAGGTTTTGCGACGGATTACGCACATATGTTCGGTCTCAGCGGCGTGGCATTGATCACAATTTTGCTGTTCATCGGATGCTGCGGAAAATCGGCGCAATTGCCTCTTTATACGTGGCTGCCAGACGCGATGGCTGGCCCGACGCCGGTTTCGGCCCTCATTCACGCTGCGACGATGGTGACGGCGGGCGTTTATATTTGCGCTCGTTCCGCTGCGTTGTTCGACATGGCGCCGGAAACCAAATTGATTATCGCGGTCGTTGGCGCTTTGACGGCAGTCATCGCCGGATTAACGGCACTCGCGCACAACGACATCAAGAAAGTTTTGGCGTACTCGACGGTTTCGCAGTTGGGAATTATGTTCGTCGGCATCGGTGCGGGCGCTTATTCCGCGGCGATTTTCCATGTTCTGACGCACGCGTTTTTCAAGGCGTGCTTGTTCTTAGGCGCCGGAAGCGTGATTCACGCTTTGCATGGCGAGCAGGATATGCGCAAAATGGGCGGCCTGAAAGCGAAAATGAAGATGACCAACATCACGTTTTTGCTGTCGGGCTTGGCGTTGGCGGGCGCGGTGCCGTTTTCCGGCTTCTTCTCCAAAGACGAAATCATCGGACAGGCTTTCAATTTGGGCGGCGTTTATCAAATTATCGCCTTTGCGATGTTGGCCGTCGCCTTTATTACGGCGATGTACACGGGACGCCAATACGGGCAGGTTTTTGGCGGTGCGGCGCGCGACGAACATTTGGCGGAACACGCGCACGAATCGCCTTCGGTGATGACGATTCCGCTGGTGATTTTGACGATTGGTGCCGTGTTCGCCGGACTTTTGGGTTTGCCGCACATCGGTGGGTTGCCGCAAATGCACGCTCTGGCCGACTGGCTCAGTCCGGTTTTCGCGCATTCGAGTACTGGAAGCAACGGCCAGGCCGCCGATGTCGCGCCGAACTTATTGATGTTGGGCGCGGGAGCCGTTATCAGTTGGCTGGGTTGGATTTTAGGTTTGGGAATGGGCAAAGGCGCCAGTCGTGCTTTGCTTCCCGATTCGACCGACAAAGTCTCGCTGGATGCGGTTTATGGTACTGTTTTCGGGCGCGGCGGTTTTCGCCTGACGCAAGCCGCGCGCTGGGTTGATGAGAAAGTGATCGACGGCGTGGTCAATGGAATCGGCGGCGCGGTCGGCGCGATTTCCGGTGCGCTTCGCCAAACACAGACTTCGTTCGTGCGTAACTATGCGCTGGGCATGGCGCTGGGCGCGATTGTTTTGATCGCGCTCTTCGCGGTTAATCGTTAGACATCAACGAACCCGAAGCGTGAGCGACGGGTCTTCGGGAAGTTGCAAGAAGACCCGTCGCTCACGCTTCGGGTTCGTTGATAACAAGTTAGAAGATATAAGTTTTCGTCATGGATTTTTTCAATCATTCGGTTTTGAGCAGCCTGATTTTCTGTCCACTGGTGGGCGCGATTTTAGTGTCGCTGTTGCCGCGCAAAGTGGCGCGCGAAGGTGCGCTTGTCGTGGCGGCGATCAACCTGTTTTTCGCGTTGCATCTGGTGTTTCACTGGAACGATGCGGCTGTCGCGGCGGGCAAGTTTCGCTTTGATGAAAGTGGCTCATGGTTACCGCAATTGGGCGTGACTTATCATTTAGGCGTGGATGGAATCAGTGTCGGCCTGGTTTTGCTTACCGCGTTTTTAACGCCTTTGGTTGTGCTTTCTTCATGGAAAGTGGCGCAGCGCACCAAAGAGTTTATGGTGTGCTTGCTGCTTTTGGAATCCGCTGCGATTGGCGTTTTTTGCGCGCTCGATGTGATTTTGTTTTACATCTTCTTCGAGGCGGTTCTGGTTCCGAGTTTGTTGCTGATTGGCATCTGGGGCGGCGCGCGTCGCGCGTATGCGAGTATTAAGTTCTTCGTTTATACGATGGCGGGTAGCGTCCTGATGTGGGTGGCAATGCTGTATGTGTACTTTTCGCAGCCATCGGGTACTCGGTCTTTCGATTTGGCGGCTTTTGGCGATGCGGCGCGCACGCTGGACAGCAACAGCAACGCGGCGGTCTGGCTTTTTGCGGCGTTCGCGCTGGCTTTTGGAATTAAAGCGGCACTATTTCCCTTACATACTTGGCTGCCGGACGCTTATCCAGAAGCGCCAACCGGCGGCGCGGTGATGCTGGCGGCGGTTTTGTCGAAGATGGGTATTTATGGATTCCTGCGTTTTGCGATTCCGTTTTTCCCTGGCACGGCGCACGATTTTGCACCGCTGATTATGATTCTGGCGGTTGTCGGCATTATTTACGGCGCAATGCTGGCGATCAATCAAACCGACATCAAACGCGTCATCGCTTATTCATCGGTTTCTCACCTGGCTTTAATCGTGCTGGGCGTTTTTGCGGCGTTGAGCGCAGGCAAATACGCGGATCTGGTTTTGAGTGGCGCGACCGTGCAAATGGTTTCGCATGGGCTTTCGACCGCCGCGTTGTTCTTGCTACTGGGCGTTTTGCTGGATCGCGTGCCGCACCGCGAAATGGGCGCTTTCGGCGGCTTGGCGAGCGTAATGCCGCGCTTCACAGTTTTGTTCTGGATCGCGCTTTTCGCGTCGATTGGCTTGCCGGGATTAAGTGGTTTCGTCGGGGAATACCTGATATTTCAAGGCGTGATGGCCTCCGGTTTCTGGATGGCGGCGTTGGCCACGACGACCGTTGTTTTGGGCGCGATTTATATGCTGCGCTTGTTCCGCAATACGATGTATGGCGAAGTCGACCATAGCGAAAATGCAGCTCTGCCCGACATCAACGCGCGCGAATTTTTCGCTGTCGCAGCGATTCTGGCGGTCATCGTGTGGATTGGCGTGGCGCCGCAAGGCTTGCTCGATATGATCGGCGCGGACGCGAAAAATGTCGCCGCAGTCGCGCAAGCCTCACCGTCTTTAACCAAAAACAAATGGGCGGAATTGCCGCGCAAAGCTGTACAGTAAGAGTAGACACTCCATAAACGGATTTAGCTTCCGAAGCCTTCAGTTCATTATTCTGAACGAAACGAAGAGTCTAACTATAATCAGATTTTTCACTACGCTCAGAATGACGAACTGACAGTTTCCTACTTTGCTTCCTTGATAAAAGAAATTTCAACGTTTCGAGTACTCGATCTTCTTTTCTTATGACACTCGATCAAATGTCGTCCGGATTTAATCTCGCTGTTTTGTCGCCCGAAATTCTGCTCACGGTTTTCGCGGTTCTGGTTTTGTTGGCGGGCGCTTTCCTTGATGCGAAAGCCCAGAAAACCGCCTTGCCGCTGCTGGCTTTGGTGGGCGTGGCCGCTTCGGGCGCCAGCATGCGGGCTTTGTGGAACGAAGACCTGCTCTTTGGCTCGTCGCAAAGTTCGATTTATGTGGCAGATAATTTCGCGCTGTTCTTCAACTGGATTTTTCTGCTGGGATTGGGCGTTTCGGTTTTGCTCAGCGGACGTTTTGCTACAGCACGCGGCGGCGACCGAGGCGCAGTTTCCGGCGAATATCTCGGATTGATGATGCTCTCGACTGTCGGCATGATGTTTGTGGCCGGAGCGCGCGATCTTCTGGTCGTCTTTCTGGGCATCGAAACGCTGTCAATTGCGCTTTATGTATTGGCGGGTTTCGCGCGCACGCGCTTGATGAGCAACGAAGCGGCCTTGAAGTATTTTCTATTGGGCGCCTTTGCAACCGGCTTTTTGCTGTATGGAATCGCGCTGACGTATTACGCCACAAGCTCGACTTCGCTGCCTGTTATTGCGGCCAACCTCTCGCAGGGCGCGGTTCGTTCGCAGGGCGTTTTATACGTCGGCGTGGCGATGTTGCTGATCGGCCTGGGTTTCAAAGCGGCGTTAGTGCCTTTCCATCAATGGACGCCAGATGTTTACGAAGGCTCGCCGACACCTGTCACAGCGTTTATGGCGACGGGCGCTAAAGCTGCCGCGTTTGCCGCCTTGATGCGTGTTTTCGGCGGAGCGTTCGCGCCTTTGGCACCGCAGCTTCATCCGTTTTTGCTGGTTTTGTCCGTCTTGACGATGACGGTCGGTAACGTGATTGCGATTTCGCAGGACAGCATAAAGCGAATGCTGGCGTATTCATCCATCGCGCACGCTGGTTATTTGCTGATGGGCGTTCTGGCCGCTTCGAGCGCGCTTTATCGTGGACAAACTGACGCCGCGCAAGGTGCGACGGCGGCGGTTTTGTTCTACCTTTTGTGCTACACGCTGATGAATCTGGGCGCCTTTGCCGTCTTGATTTATCTGGAGAACGCGCGCAGCACACGAGCGCGCCAATCGAGTACTGGAATGGTGGACGGCGTGCTACCGGTTTCGCCGCGCGGCGACAATTTCGATAGCGAAGACGCCAACCTGAAAATGTCGGATTTGGCGGGCTTGGGCTGGCGCGAACCGATGATGGCCGCGATGCTGACGTTGTTCTTGCTATCACTGGCGGGTATTCCTCCATTAGCCGGTTTCTTCGGAAAACTGGCGATCTTTAATAGCACCATCGGGCAGGGAATGTGGGGCTTGGTCGTCGTCGGCGCCATCAATACCGTGATTTCGGTTTACTACTATTTGCGCCCCGTTGTTTCAATGTATATGGGCGATAACGTTGGCGAAGCGGCTGCCGCGACGAGTTTGGTCGCCGCTCCATCCAGCGACGCGATTGTGCCAGGCGCAAGCGGCGAAGCAACCATCGCCGCACGTCCAATTGCTCTACCAATTGGCGCTTTGCTGGCGATTGTCCTATGCGCTGTCGCCGTCGCCGCGATGTTCATCCTGCAGACTGCCGCACTCGGCTGGGCACAAGAAGCGGCTGCATCGTTTATAAAATAAGCTACAAAGACATTTACCCAAAGAGCAACTCACATAGAGAAGGCATCAAGTACTAGAAAGTGATAACAATGTCATTCTGAGCACGGCGAAGAATCTATATAAGAAGTTAAATTCTTTACTGCGCTCAGAATGACAAACTCATAATTACACGGCTTCTGTCCTTCCTGTCCTTTGTGTCTTTGTGGTTCTACCTCTTTCGAGTACTCAATTCTATGATTTCGCGCATTACCGGCAAGTTGATTGATCGTGGCGATGGCTTTCTGGTCGTCGATGTCGGCGGCCTGGCGTATCACGTCGCGGTGCCGCTGGTCGTCGAACGCGCCTTGGAAGGTACGCTCGAAGGCGAAATTCTGACGCTGGAAACGATTTACTACTTGCAAGTCGAGCAAACGCGTGCGACGCCAGTGCTCATCGGTTTTCAGAACGCGATTCAACGCGAGTTTTTCGACAAACTCTTGACGGTTCCTCGCATGGGGCCAAAGGGCGCGATGAGTGCATTCGCGCGCCCCGTTTCGACGATTGCCGCTGCCATAGAAAGCGCCAACGACACGGTTTTGCAAAGTCTGCCCGGCGTCGGAAAGCAAAAAGCGCGCGATATGGTGGCGACGTTGCAAGGCAAATTGGCCAAGTTCGCCTTGATGCAGGACAGCGATCTGGAAAAACGCTTGGGACCAACCGCGCCTGACTTGCACGCTGTCGGCGAAGAATCGCTGCAGCTCTTAATTATGCTGGGACACAAGCGCCCCGAAGCCGAAAAAATGGTGCGCGAAGCCTTAGCGTCTGAAAAAGACGTTCCCGACGCCGAAACTCTGGTGCGCGTCATTTATCGTCGTCAGCAGGAAGCGAAGAAGTAAGCATATCTTTTCATGTTGAATGGCGAAATCGGAACAAACTGCAGAACTTCCTCTGTCACAAGAAAAGCGTCTATCGAGTACTCGATAGACGCTTTTCTTTGTTATAAATCACTCACCAAACGCGGTCGTGATCGGGATTCTGCTCCAAGCGTTCGTCTAAGGCTTCAGAAAGCGGGTCGGGTTTGCCTTCGCCAGCGTTGACGAGCATCATTTCTTTGGTAAAGATGAAGCCGTCGCGGGTTGTCCAACTGTGCTGCTCGTCCTGCTCGTCCACCATCTTGTAATCGTGGCCAAGTTGCACGGCGCCCGTCGGGCAGGCTTCTTCGCAGTAGCCGCAGAAAATGCAGCGCAGCATATTGATTTCGTAACGCGCGGCATAACGCTCGCCGGGCGAAACGCGATTTTCCGGCGTGTTCTCCGCCGCTTCAACCCAGATCGCTTCCGCCGGACAAGCGGCGGCGCACAGGCTGCAGCCGATACATTTTTCCAATCCGTTTTCGTATTTGTTCAAGATGTGGCGTCCGCGAAAGCGCAGAGGACGTGGTTTTTCGCGTTCGGGATATTGAACCGTCATCATTTCGCCACCCGCGACGGTGCCCAACGCGTGGCGCAACGTGCGTCCCATGCCCTTGATGATGCCAGTCGGTAAAATCTTCATAAGAATTCGTCCTTCGAGTACTCGATTCGTGCGACCAACGCCTTAAAACGCCTTACCAACCGCTGACGCCTTTCCAATGGTTCCACGCCGCAATCCAGACTGCCATCACGAAGATGTTGGCCAGGCTGATCGGAACCAGGCGTTTCCAGCCAAAGTTCATCAATTGATCGTAGCGGAAACGTGGCAAAGACGCGCGCAGCCAGATGTAAAGGAACAAAAACCCGAACATCTTGATGACAAAATAGACCACGCCGAGCAGCGCCATCGCAATGTGCGCCAGATTGCCGTTGTCAATGAGCAAGTGTCCGGTTTGCGGGCTGACATCGAAACTGACGCCCGGGCCGCTCCAGCCTCCGAAGAACAACGTCGTCGCCAGCGCGGAAACCGTCACCATGTTGACGTATTCGGCCATAAAAAACATGGCGAACTTGAAGCTGGAATATTCCGTGTGAAAACCCGCCACCAATTCGCTTTCCGCTTCGGCCAAGTCGAACGGCGCGCGGTTCGTTTCGGCAATGCCGCAGATAATATAAACTAGAAACGCCACAAACATCGTCGGCGCGCGGAAAATGTTCCAGGCGAAAATGTTCAGGCCGCCACCTGCGTATTGGCGCTCGACAATTTCGCGCAAGTCTAGCGTTTGCGTGATCATCAGCAGCGCGATGATGGACAACCCCATTCCCAGTTCGTAGGAAATCATCTGCGAGGCCGAGCGAATCGCGCCCATCAGCGAATATTTGTTATTGCTCGCCCAACCCGCCAGCGCAATCGCATAAACCGCCAGCGACGACAGCGCAAGCGAGTAGAGCAGCGAATTGTTCAAATCGGTGATGCGCGTCCACGAAGCCGGGCCAAACGGAATCACGGCGCACGCCAGCAGCGCCGGAACCATCGCCATAAAAGGCGCCAGAAAATACAGCGTTTTATCGACACCGGCGGGCGTGATGTCTTCTTTCATCATCAGCTTGACGGCATCGGCAATCGGTTGCATCAAGCCCAGCGGACCCGTCCGGTTCGGCCCGACGCGCAATTGGAAATACGCGACGATCTTGCGCTCCAGATAAATCAGGGCGGGAACCATCGTCATCACGCCGGCGAAAATGACGACGACCTTGATGAACATCAACACGAAATCTAAAAATGTCACAGTTTTCAGCCTCTTTTTTAATAGCCACAAAGAACACAGAGTTCACAAAGAAGAGAACAGGGGAATCGAGTACTCGAAGTTGGTAGATAGTTGGCGCCTGGTAGGGGCGAGGCATGACTCGCCCCTACATTTCAATTTCAACCTGCCGCAACCGGATTTTCCTGATGCTCGGTCGGCGCGCTCTGAGCGACGCCTTCGGCATGACCATCGGCAACGAACGACTCATCCGTCGGTTCAATGTCGATAATCGCTTCGTCTTCGGGCGTTTCTTCGGGTTCGACATAGGGCTTGGGCGCGTCCGCGATTTTGGTCAGCGTCGCAAACGTCGGCGCGCCATCTAACAATTGATTGACATTGAACTGGCGCAAGCGCGTCGGCATCCAAATCGTGCCTTCTTTGACGCTGCGCCCGACCTTCGCCAGCATTTGCACGCTGCCGCGATTTGTTTTGACTTCAACCGTCGCTTTGTTTTCGATACCCAGTTTGCGCGCATCTACTCGTGCGATTTGCACAAACGGCATTGGAACGACACGACTCAAGCGGTCGCAATAACCAAAACTTTCGCCGCCGTCCATCAACAACGCGCCGTGCAAAACCTGAAACTCGCCTTCGTTTCGCGTACTCGATGGCGCTTCATAAGTCACCGCGACGAACTGCGACGTTGCCTTTTGCGCTTGCGGCAAAGCGCGAAAACGCTGCGTCCATTCCGACACGTTGCGCACGCCGGAATCTTTGCCCAAAAGCTGCATCAATTTGGTGAAGATTAACCAATCGGGCGCGCAGGCCGACAAAGTTGCGCCCTGAGCGTCGCGGCGTTCGCGCGGGCGAAACGCTTGCTTCAAAGCCTGAACCTGTCCGGCGAAGTTCGTCGTCGTGCCGTCTTGTTCCAAAAAAGTCGCGGCGGGTAAAACGACATCGGCGTAAGGCGTCAGTTCGTTCTCGAACAAGGTTTGCACGATCACGAACGTGTTTTCGAGTGCCTTTTCCGCAATCGCGTAATCGCGCGCGCCATTTAAAGGATTGTTCGCCGCGATGAACAACGTCTTGATTTCGCCTCTGACCGCGCTTTCGAGTACTCGATTTCCATCTAAACCGTTTACGCTCGGCGTCAAACCGGCGCGGCGCGCACCGACAGCGTTCGCACCGCTATTCAGCACAACAACGTAATCGCTGCGACCTTTCAACGTCGCCAAGTTTTGCAACGCTTGCAAGGTTTCAGGCGACGAGTTCGCGCCAACCAGAACGAACAAGCGTTCGCTTTTGGCAATCGCGCCCGCGGCATCGCGCAAGGCGGTTTCATCGACGCCGGTCAATTCCGCGCTTCGAGTACTCGAATACGCACTCAGGTTTTGCGCCCATGCGTCACTGCCGTTCAAGGTTTGCAGTTTTTCGCTTTGCGCCGGTTCGTTCGTCCAACTCGCGTGAATTTCTTTCGCCAAACCGTTCAGCAATGCGACTTCGCTGTTCTGATTATGAATGAAAACCTGTTTCGCCAAACGGTCGAGCGGCGTTTTATACGCGTTGCAATTGACCACGTGCGCCTTGCGTTGGAACGCGGCTTTCTTCAAGCGCAAGTCCAAAATCGGCAATTCTTCGTTCGGGTTGGCGCCGACAACGAGAATCACGTCCGCCATTTCCAGTTCTTCATAGAACGCAATCGGCGGCTTGCCGGGTGTTGCAATTTGCGGCGAAAAACTGGCGTCGATGTTCGGCGTGCCGACGACATCGCGGAACAAAGTCGCCATCGACAGCGCGCCTTCGTTCGTCAATTTCCCGCTACCAATCGCGCCGATTTGTTCTTTCGGCGTGTTCTTCAACTTGTCCGCGACAATTTGCAACGCTTCGTCCCACGTCGCGGGAACCAATCTGCCGTCGCGCTTCACCAAAGGCTGCGTCAAACGCGCGTCCTGATCGACATAATCCAGGCCAAAACGGTCGCGGTCAGAAATCCAGCATTCGTTAATCGCTTCGTTGTCGCGCGGAATGATGCGCGCCAAAGTTTCGTTGCGCTGACTGACGAAAATGTTGGTGCCGCTGCCGTCCGCCATCGAAACCGTCGGCACATTCTTCAATTCCCACACGCGCGCCTTGAAACGAAAATCGCGCGAAGTCAAAGCGCCAACCGGACAAATATCAATCGTGTTGCCCGAATAATGCGAATCGAACGGCGGATCGCTCAGTGTATCGATCATCGTCTTGGAGCCGCGCGCCACCAGTTCGAGTACCGGATCTTGCGCGATTTCGTCCTGAAAACGCGTGCAGCGTGCGCATTGGATGCAGCGTTCGCGGTCGAGCGTAATCAGTTCCGAAAGCGGATAATCCTTGCTCATGTCCTTGCGCAAGGAATACATATCTTGCACACGCGACAAGCCACGTGCATACGCCATGCTCTGGTCTTGCAGCATGCATTCGCCGCCCTTATCGCAAACCGGACAATCGAGCGGGTGATTGGCGAGGAAAAACTCCAAAACCCCTTCACGCATTTTGATGACGGCGGGCGTTTCTGAAAGAATAACCATGCCTTCCGCCGCTTGCGTGGTGCACAACGTTTGCGGCTTGGGCATCATCGCAATCGCGGGCGTGCCGTCTTCGTTCAAGGCGGGCGTCTTGTCGGGATTCATTTTCGGCATTCCGACTTCGGCCAGGCACATACGGCACATTCCGACCGCCGAAAGTTTCGGATGATAGCAAAAGCGCGGCACGTCGATGCCGATTTGCGTCGCCGCTTCGATGACCAGCGTGCCTTTGGGAACGCTGACTTTTTGTCCGTCGATTGTGATGTTGACCAATGCCATGAAAATGTTCCTGCTTCGTATCGAGTACTCGATTCGCTTGACTATTTATGAAATCTAATTTGTTTCAACGTCGAAAGAGAATTCGTCTGAGACATCGGGTTTTGAACTGACATAATGGCGATATTTTAGTGTGTGATTTCGCCAACCTTCAATGTGAGAAAAATTCGCCACCTTTGAGATAAATTTGTCTTGTAAGTGAACAACGACTAATTCAACTGGTAGATTTCTTGTCACAGCCAGATATTTCCCGTCTTCCGTTATTGCCAGATTCCTTCCCCAGTACAAATGTTCTGACAATAAAATGTCGTCCAAATACAGATGATATTGGAAATCACCGTGTGGCGGCTCAGTCAGATATTTGAACCGCATTTCGACCTTCATTTGTGGATGCGACACCAAAGTGTCCCAGTTCCAAATACTGAACTTCGTCCCATTGATCGGTGCTGCAACTGTTTCCATAATTCGAGTACTCGAACTGTTTACTTGCCAACGATGCCTTTGCTGTCGCGCGGCGAGAACCACAGCAAAATGTCGTCTTTTTCGGTCGGCGTGCAGTTTGTGCGCACGAAACGTAAGGTTTTTCCGTTCGCCGTCGGCACGCTTGGACCGGAATAAATGACCGTGCCGCGCTTCAGTTGCGACCAGTCGGCGACGTTCGGGTTGGGCAACGATTTCAGCGCGACAGGAATAACTGTCTTTGCACCAACTGTCGTATTGAAAGTTACATCAACTTCGATGCGACCAATCGGGCCGTGCCACGACGCGCCGGTGTGCAAAATATAAGATGCTTCGGAAAACGATCCGCTACCCGAACCCATAATCGAGCCGCCCACGGGAAGCGTATACAAATCGCGCACAATCCGCGTACTCGATTGCGGAAAGAAAACGCTTTTCGCGTGCCAGTAATTACCAGGTTCATCGGCGCGAATGAGTGTTGTTTTCGTCGGCACGCCGTTCACCCACGATTTAAAACTGGTGAAAAGCGGCTGCATCGGTTTTTTGCGCCAATTCGGATCCGCTTGCGTGTCGACTTCTTCTTCCGCGTCCATCGTTCCATCGGCGCCATCGGGAAAACCCATGCGCACTGTTGTCGCCATGCCGTTGTTCTTGAAAACAAAGTTGCAATCGACGGTTTCCGTATCGTTGTTGAGCGTGATGCGAATCACTTCGCTTTGCATCGAAACGCTGGGATGCGTCGACAACAATTTCGGCGAACCGCCCCACGCAATACCGCCATCATCGGCACGCACCGGAACAAACAGAGCAATCCCACAAACCACCAAACTGGCAAGCGACCATGTAGCGGAAATACGCATAAAGGTGAACCTCGCAAAAACGAACGCACGAATCACGTCAAAGCGCCAAAGGTATAAACGCGCGCAAACCGGCTGCTTCATGCAAATCGAGTACTCGAAAAGGAACGCTCGAATGAAACAGCCGGTCGCAATCGTCTACCACGGCGCTCTACTTGTCTTTGAAGTAATCGGCGTTGATTTCGATGTACTTCTTCTGGTCGGCGGGAACAGCCGAATCCGCGTAAATCGCTTCGACCGGACATTCCGGTTCGCAGGCGCCGCAATCGATGCACTCGCCCGGATTGATATACAACTGCGGCGAATCGTCGTCTGCATGAATGCAATCGACGGGACAAACTTCCACACACGACTTGTCTTTTACATCAATACACGGCTCGGTAATGACATATGCCATAAGAGACCCCCAAAGGTTTTTGTAGTTTGTGCGACTCACAACACCACGACATTATACGGCATTTATGTTTCGGTTTCCGCACGGTTCGAGTACTCGATGGAACTTACATCATAACCTTTAGCGAACCCGAAGCATCAGCGAGGGAGATTAATAATTCACCATCTCCCTCGCTGACGCTTCGGGTTCGCTAAAAGTCTTTGTGTTGTCGTCAATCAATGTTCCATCAGCGTCAGAGGAATGAAAGTTTTCTCATCCGCCGGATTGGTCAAGCGCTTCTCGAATTCTGGACGAAAGTTTTTGATGCTGCTCATCACCGGCGTCGCGGCGGCATCGCCCAGCAAGCAGAACGAACGTCCCGCGATTTGGCTCGCCATATCCACCAACATATCCAAATCGCCATCTTTGCCACGTCCGGCATCGACGCGCTGCAGCACGCGCGTCAGCCAATCATTGCCTTCTCGGCACGGCGTGCATTTGCCGCAGCTTTCGTGCTTGTAAAACTGAATAAGCCGCGCCGCGATGTGAACAATATCGACATCTTCATCGAAAATACAGAGTCCTGCCGTTCCCAGAATGCTGCCCGCCGCGGTGATCGACGCCGGATCGAGCGGCGTATCGAATTTGTCCGGCGTCATCATCGGCGTTGAACTGCCGCCCGGGAAAAAGCCCTTCAACGCTTTGCCTTTCCAGATGCCGCCCGCCAATTCGACCGCTTTGGAGATCGGCGTGCCAACCGGAACTTCAAAATTGCCCGGCCTTTCCACGCAACCGGAAACGCTGACAATCTTCATTCCGGGCGATTTCTCAGTCCCGAACTTCTTGAACTCCGCCGCGCCTTCGCGCACGATGAACGGAATGTTGGACAGCGTTTCAACGTTGTTGACCGATGTCGGCTTGGCGTAAAGTCCAGCAACAGCCGGAAACGGAGGCTTCAAGCGCGGTTGACCACGGTCGCCTTCCAGCGACGACAACAGCGCAGTTTCTTCGCCGCAAATATAAGCGCCTGCGCCGGTGTGAATTGTGACTTCCAAATCAACGCCGCTACCCAGAATATTCTTGCCGATGTAGCCGCGCGCTCGGGCTTCGGCGACTGCGCGACGCAAGTTCTCGAAGCCTTTCATCATTTCGCCGCGCACATAAATGTAGCCGTGCGTGCAACCAATCGCGTAGCAGCCCAACAGAAAACCTTCGATCAGCGTGTGCGGCGTTTTGACGACGATTTCGCGGTTGGAAAACGTGCCTGGCTCGCTTTCGTCGCAATTGCAAACGAGGTATTTTGGGAACACGTCTTTGGGCATGAAGCTCCATTTCATGCCGGTCGGAAACCACGCGCCGCCGCGCCCGCCCAAACCCGAAGTCTTGACTTCGTTGAGCACATCGGCGCCTTCCATCGTTGACAGCGCCTTGCGCCACGCGGCATAACCTTCGGCCTTTTCTTCGTAAACCGAAATGTTGCCGACGTTGGGCACATCAATATATTTGTGAATGATCTTGGGATCGTCTGCGTATGCCATATCGAGTACTCGATTCCTTAGCGTTTGCGAATGGAACGCGTCGCCATTATTTTTAGTTGATTGATAATTTTGTAGTTGGGCGCGTGCACTCGCGCGATAGTTGCAGCGAGCGTCCGTTGGGCTTCATTTTGTACGGCTCCGACTAACGTTACAGTTCCTCGGTTGCTTTTTGTAGGTGATATAACATCAACGTTCACGTTTTGTTGTGAAAGTACCGCGTTTGCCATCAAAGCACTCTTGATGAGAGGAGCTACAAAAGCGGCCTTCGGTACTTTATCGTTGGTGTTGTCGGTTGAAGTTGAACCTGCTGGACGCCCGATAATAATTCCGGCTTTCGCCAAACGCTTGACCGCAGCCGCTGCCCAGTGATTGTCCGGCACGTCGCGGAAAGTCGATTGCGCGCGTGCCGATGAAGCGGAAACCGTCGCGGCGATTGTTAAAAGAAGAAGGCGTTTGGTCATAATTTAAGGCAGCAAATCGGCGACTTTGATTTTGCTTTCCGGCGCCGACAAGGGCGAAACTTCATCGTCGGCTTTCAAAGTTTGCGTGCTCGAATAACCTTTAGTGTTAGGTTCGCGGCGCACTTCGAGCTGACGCGCTTTGAGATTGACAATCCAGTACTCAGGGATTTCAGCTTGAGCGTAATCCAGAGATTTTCGGGTTTGATCGAAACGCAACGTTGTGTCCGACACTTCAACCACAAGCAGGGCGGAACTCGGCTTATCTGCGGGATGGTTTTTGACATCAACGGCTAAAACGGCGACATCCGGTTCAGGCTGCGCGTTTTCTCCCAAAGTCAAGGGCAGTTGGCTTACGACCAGAAAACCTTTGCCAAAGACTTCTCGCAAACACTCCATTGTGCGCGCAATTCCCCACCAATGCGGGTTGTTCATCGGACTCATTTCGTAAACCTTGCCACCGACAAGTTGAACTTTACGACCCGCGAACCAATCCAACTTCGCCATTTTTTCGTACTGCTTCACGTTCCATAACCAGGAACGACCTTCGTGCTTACTGAAAACTTCGCCATTCAATAACTCGATGCGCTTGTCACCGAACCAGCCCAATTCGCCCATTCGGTAATACTGCTCGACCGTCCAGCGCACAAGGCGTGGCGCAACCTCGCGGCGCGACTTCGCCGGACGCTGCACGAAACGAGCGTCGGACGGTTTCTTGTTTTCGCGCGTTGTCGTCGCCATAATCGAGTACTCGAATCGTCAAAATTACTTGGCTGCAGGAACTTCAGCTTCTTTCGGCTTTTCTACTTTTACAATGTCATCGGCGCGCTGAATGTTGCTGACATCAATGCCCAGTTCGGCGTCGGTGAAGGCAATCGGATGCGTGCCCAGCCATTTATGAAATTCGGCATACGGCGGTTTTTCGCCGCGCTCCAAATAGCCGATGATCTCGTCAATCTTCGCTTCGTCCAGGTTCTCGTAATAATCTTCGTTGATCTGGCACATCGGTGCCTTGTCGCACGCCGCCAAACACTCGACTTCCATCAAAGTGAATTTTTTGTCGGGCGTCGTTTCGCCAACGTGAATGCCCAAACGCTGCTCGAACAATTCGACGGCGTGCTTGGCGCCGCGCAATTCGCAAGGCGTCGTTGTGCAAACCTGAATCACGCTTTGGCCGACCGGCTTCAGGTAGAACATCGAATAAAACGAGGCGACCGCGTAAACGTGCGAGTCCGGCAAGTCGAGCACTTCCGCGACTTCGACCATCGCTTCTTTGGGCAGCCATCCGCCATAAGCGCGCTGCGCCACATAAAGCGCCGGAACCAGCGCCGATTTTCGGTTCGGATATTCTTTGCAAATTTCTTCAATGCGCGCGATATTCGCTTCAGTCAACATATCTAAACCTTTTCATTAACCACCAAGACACAAAGGACACCAAGAGAAACGGAAGGGCAAAAAGAGGTTTCGCGCAATCGAGTACTCGATTCTCTTCTTGGTGTCCTTTGTGTCTTGGTGGTTCAAAATCTATCTATCGACTTCGCCCAGAACAATGTCAATCGAACCGATAATGGCAACGACATCTGCCACCAAACGGCCTTCCAGCATCGGCGGCAACGCTTGCAAATTGATGAAACTGGGGCCGCGCAGGTGACAACGATACGGTTTGTTGCCGCCGTCGCTGACGATGTAAAAGCCGATTTCACCTTTGGGTGACTCGTTCGCCACATAAACTTCCTGGTTCTTCGGCGGATGAAAACCTTCAGTTATTAGCTTGAAGTGATGAATCACAGCTTCCATCGAAGTCGCCAACTCTTCGCGCGGCGGCAGAGAAATCTTGCGGTCAGCGCAACGAATCGGGCCATCAGGAAGTTTGGCGAACGCTTGTTTCAAAATGCGCGCGCTTTGCCGCATTTCTTCCATGCGCACTAAATAACGATCATAAACATCGCCGTTTTGCCCGACCGGAATATCGAACTCGTAGTTCTCGTAACCCGAATACGGATTGCTTTTACGAACATCCCAGGCGATTCCCGCCGCGCGCGCGACCGGCCCGCTGACGCCCAGATCAATGATTTCCTCGCGCGTCAAGGCGCCGATGCCTTTGGTGCGCGCCGTAAAAATCTCGTTCTCGCTCAACATATAATCGTATTCGGCGATGCGCTCGTCTATGATAGAAAGGAATGTCGCCAGCGATTTCAAAAACTCCGGCGGTGCGTCCTCGACCAATCCGCCAACACGCATATAGGAATACGTCAGGCGCGCGCCGCAAAGCTGGTCGAACATATCGAGAATCATCTCGCGTTCGCGGAAACAATAGAAATAAACCGTCATCGCGCCCAAGTCGAGCGCGTGCGTTCCCAGCCACACAAGGTGCGCCGCCAAACGTCCCAACTCGGCGCAAATCACACGCAACGCTTGGGCGCGAACCGGAATCTCGGCGCCCAAAAGTTTCTCGACAGCCAGGCAATACACCAAGTTATTGCCCATCGAATTGGTGTAATCGAAGCGATCTGTGACGACAATCGCCTGCTGATACGTCTTCGATTGCATCGTCTTTTCCATGCCGGTGTGCAAATAGCCAATCACCGGCTCGGCTTTGACGACGGTTTCGCCATCCAATTCGAGGACCAGCCGCAACACGCCGTGCGTGCTGGGATGCTGCGGCCCCATGTTGATAATCATGCGCTCGCTGCCGCCCGGCTCGACAGGATGCGGCTCGATGTCGAAGGTGCGGCCATGCGTCGCCATGCGCGCGGCGTGATCCAGCGAATCGCGCCGCTCCATTGCTTCAACGGGCGCCATATCGTCGCGGATGTTATCGAAGATTTTGGTCGGATCCGGCTGTTTTGTTTTCAACATGAGGTTATTAACCACCAAGACACAAAGGACACCAAGAAAAGAGATTCGAGTACTCGATTGCGCGAAACCTCTTTTTTGTCCTTCCGTTTCTCTTGGTGTCCTTTGTGTCTTGGTGGTTCAATTTAGCTTTTGGCGTAAACGCGCGGCACTTTGCGCACGGTGAATTCCGGTTCTTCCCAGCCAATTTCTTCGGTCTGGCGCAAAGGATGACCTTCCCAATCTTCGCTCAACAAGATGCGGCGCAAATCGGGATGACCCTCGAAACGAATGCCAAATAAATCGAAGACTTCGCGCTCGTGCCAGTTCGCCGTGCGCCATACGCTGGTCACGCTGGGAACTGTCGTGTCGTCTTCGGGCACGCGCACTTTCAAGCGCAAATAGGTGAAATGCTGCATCGAATACAACTGATAAATCGTTTCAAAGCGCGGATCGCGGTCGGGCCAATCGTTGCCGGTCAGGTCGGAAAGATAATCGTAGCCCATATCCGGCCCGACTTTGCAAAAACGACAGACTTCGACCAGTCGTTCGCGCGGCACGTAAACCGTCACTTCGTCGCGGAAACGCCGCACTTCAAAGAAGATGTCGGGAAATTGCGCCTGCAACTTTTCCACGGCGCTTTCGGCGCGCGGAATCGTTTTGAGATAAGCGCCGCTGCTTTCGTGCGGCACCGTCGCCATTGTCGGATTGGGGCCGGTTATCGAATCGCTGACCATAAATCGAGTACTCGTTTTCTAAGATTCCTACCTTGATATTCTACAAGCCTGTGAAAGTTTGCACAAGCAGAAAGCGCACGCTGTTTTCAGGACTTGAAACGTCGCTATTTTGCGGCGTCACGCATTGCCGCCAGCAAAGTTTCGCGCGCCTGCCAGATGATTTCGGTGTCCATTTTTTGGCGCGACTTTTCATCGAATGTTTGCCATGATGCTTGAACCTCCGCGTTCTGCGAAGCCAATCGAGAACGATGCAGCACTTCATATCCTAAAGAACGAAGCTCTATCGCGTTCTCCCACGCATTCTTGAGTATTGCGGCGTTATGAGTCTGGCGCGTTTCCATGTCAAGCGTTTGCCATAGCACATCAACCACCGCGCCCTGACAAACAAATTGTGCATGCCGCAACACTTTGTGCATGTAATAACACAAAGCAAGTACAAGCAACGAACTATCGTTCGCTAAAGTTTCGAGTTGTGTCCGCGATAAATTGACATCATTTTCAATCGCCAGTTCTTCCAGCGCGATGAATTTCCATTTCCCAAGACCGACGCTCTGCGATGGATTAAAAAATGACGACATAAAATGCGAGAGCGTGGAAATATCACCGTCTTCGGGACACAAATCGCGTGGAAGAACATCAATTCTATGGCGAAGCCGCGCTTCGCACAACTCGGTGAAACGCCATGCCGCGAGATTTTCTTCGTCCCATAAACCGAGATTCTGGTGCTCCTGTTCATTCATCCACAATAGCAGTCCGAAGGCTCGACTTTGCAAATCGAGTACTCGATTCAGTTCTTCCTTTGTCATAACTCACCAATAAACCGCACACATATTTGCTGTCATCAATTCTTTTCAACAATATGTTGAATATCTTCAAGGCTTCAGCACCCACATATTGATTCTTGTCAAGTATCGCGCGACGATAATTGCGGTTCCCGTATGAGAAATAACGTGCGAAGAAGCGAGATTGAAAATTTCTTTGGCGTTGTGAAAGTGGCGTAAACATTGTGATCGAAAGTTGGGACGTTTATCGCCTTCTTAACTCGTGATGTTGCGCAATGCGTTGAGCAACATTTCGCGCGCCTGCCAGATGACTTCCGTATTCAACTTCTGGCGCGTCTTTTTGTCCATCGTGTTCCACATCGCGTGAACCGCGGCGCCTTGCGAAGAAAATTGCGAACGTCGCACCAGTTCGTGCGCGTAAGAATACATATTGAGCGCGTCCGCGAGTTTTGTGTCGTGCGCCAAAGTTTTCAATTGTTGGGTCGACAAATCGACATCGTTTTCAATCGCCAACTCTTCCAGCGCGATGAGTTGCAAATTGTGCGCAGATTCTTCGCCTTTTTGACGAACGCGCTTTTTCTCTGCTGGCGTTTTATGCGCTAATGCAGATGAACCTGAAACCAGCTTTTTGCGGTGCCAAACCTTGTAGTTGTCAGGGTCTCGATACCACGTCGATTCGTTTTTCTCTTCGACATGAAACGAAGTGTTGAAAAACGACGACATCAGGTGTGCAAAAGCGGGAATGTCGTTTTCTTCGGGGCGCAAGTCGCGCGGAAAAATGCCGATCATGCGACGAACCCAATCTTCGCAGGAAGCCACGAAACGCCACATTCCAACGTTTTCGTCGCTTAACAAATCCGGTTGATGACGCGCCTGATCGTCAATCCACAACAGCAAACCGTAGGCTTTGTTTTGCAAATCGAGTACTCGATTCAATTCTTCTTTTGTCATAAATCACCGATAAACCGCAAACGCGAAAATGCCCATCATCAAAAGACACACGAAAATTTGCACGAAGAGCGAAATGAAGTAGCCGATGAGGTAACCGCCGCTGGCTTTCAAAACCGCGTCCCAGCTTTTGTGGCGCTGATATTCCACGAGAGCAATCGCGCCCAGCGCACCGATGAACAAACCTGGCAGATGAAACAACAAAAGTCCAATTGTGCTGCCGACGATACTGGCGACGGTCGCCCAAATCGAAGCGCCGCCTTTTCGCGCGCCAATTGCGCTCGCCCAAATATCGGAGGTGCTGCCCGCAATCGCCAGCGACGCCAGAAAAATCAACGTCACTGGCCCGACTTTGGCGAAGTTGGTTTGCCACGCGTAAAGCGCCGCGCCGATGAAAACAATCGGCGGGCCGGGCACTAAAGGCACCAGCGAGCAGAACAGCCCAAACGCCATAATAATCCACGCGAAAAGCAGCGGGTCGCCAGCAGGAAAAGAAATCATAAAGCGCATCCTTGCGAAGTTGAAAAGCGCAATCGAGTACTCGAAATCGGGGCTTCCTCGTCATTGCATCAAGCCGTTGAGTTCGGTTTGCGAAAAGGAAATGTTCATTGTGGCTCCAGTGTCCTGCACGATTTTTTGCGCGATCAGTTTCGTAGTCGGCGCGAGAATCGAAAAGTGCGAGGCGCGCGGCACCGGCAGAAAATGCAGGTTCGGATTGGTCGAATACTTCTGCAAAATCTGCAACGACGTGTAATTGCTCGGTTTGTCCATGCCTTCAAAGACAAAGGTCGGATGGCTCACATCTTTCATCCAGTAAACCGGCGCGCGCAACATGGATTCGGTTTTGTTGGTGACATCGAATGGCACTTCGTCGGCGCCGTAAGTGCGCGGCGAAGTCACTGGCCCGAAGGCAAACGTCGCGCGAAAACGGTTTGGCATTTCCGAGGCGAGCAGCGCCAGAGTTCCGCCGGTGCTGTGTCCGCCCAGATAAATGCGGTTCGGATCAACGAAAGGTTGCGTTGATAAATAGTTTGCGGCAGCCAAAACATCGTCGACTTCGCCGTAAAAGCCTTCTTTGAAGCCCGGATTCTTGTTGCCGCCGCGCAACGAGGGATACATCATGACGATTCCGGCCCGGCGAAAAGCGCTCGCCGATTGATCGTTGTCGACAGGCGCGGGCTGCCATGCTCCATCGTCGATGCTGTTGCTGAAGCCGCCGAAAATCCAGATGATGGCCGGATGCTTTTTGCCGTCGCGCGGATCGGCGCTCAGATACGCCGCCAACTTTCCGATGGATGAAGGGTAAGAAACGGTTTGGAAAAGTTTGGCGGGCGGCGTCATTATGGCATGGCCATCGGTGGTTTGTCTCACCAATTGCGTACGATAATTACGGCGCGCGTCCGCCAGCGAAATCGTGGGCATCCGAAAAGTGCGGCGAGGCGCAGCCGTTTGAGGCGCAATGGCTTGAGGTTCAACATTGGGCAAGGTTTGTCCAATGCGCGCGCAGCCCGCAAAAAGTAGTGCCGTCACGATGAAAAGAAAAATTTTGGCGGAAAAAAGTCTCATAGCGACAATAATACAACCTTTTCGCCTTTCGAGTACTCGATATTGAATGCAACGTTCCAAACGCCGGAACTGATAATAGGCAAACTTCGCCCCGCGCAGCGATACTACAAAGACATTATGCCCAAGAAACCAAAAACCTCTTCTTCCACCATGAAAAAAGCCGTCAGCAAAAAACCGACGACTTCTCGCTCTTCAACTCCAACATCGAGTACTCGAAGCGCCACCAATCGTCCCAAAGATCGCGGACAAAATGCCAAAGCTGCCAATCCACAAAGTACGGATGGTGCGCCGACTATCAAAACCCGCAACCCGAAAACACCTCAAGTCGAAAACCGCAAAACGCGTCGCCTGGCTTTGCAGCGCGAAGTCAACGAACGCGAAGAAGCGTCCGCTCATTCCAGTGCGTCGGGCGAAATCGTCGCGCCGCAAATTCCAAATGTCGACGTCGGAAGTGAAAACGCCGATGAAGTTGCGGCAACAGAAATTGCACTTGTCGAAAACGTTGCGCCCCAACCGGACAATGTTGAAGTAACAAGCGAAGCAACGAACGAAGTTGCGCCGCCAGAAACGGCTGCGAGCGTTGAAGTTGTCAATCCGCAAACCGCCGATGACGAAGCGCAACCCGAAAAGCCGCGCAAGAAAATTCGTAAAACGGAAAACGACGTGCCTGCAAAAAATGACGCGCCCGCGAAAAACGTTGAAGCGCCAACAGTCAAAGCGCGCAAAGAAAAAGCGGTCGAAGCCAAGGCTGAAGAAACCGAATCGCAAAACGAAAAAATGGACAACGAAGACACGCCCGCGTTCGACGAACTCGGACTGGACGAAAGCATCACGCGCGCGATTTCAGCTTTGGGTTTCGAGACGCCGACGCCAATTCAAGCGCGCTCAATTCCTTTGCTGCTACAAGGCCGCGACATCATCGGTCAGGCGCAAACTGGAACCGGAAAAACCGCCGCTTTCGCTTTGCCAATGATTCAGAAAATTGATGTCAATCGCCGCGAAACGCAGGCTTTGGTGTTGGCACCGACGCGCGAACTGGCGATTCAAGTCGCGGGCGGCATTTACGATTTGGCGAAGCATACATCCGCGCGCGTCGTGCCGGTTTATGGTGGACAGCCGATTGATCGCCAGTTTCGCGCGCTGCAACAAGGCGCGCATATCGTGGTTGGAACGCCCGGTCGAGTACTCGATCATTTGCGTCGCGGTTCGCTGTCGCTGGAAAACGTGACGTTTTGCACGCTGGATGAAGCGGACGAAATGCTGGCGCTGGGTTTTCTCGAAGATATGGAAACGATCCTGGCGATGCTGCCCGAAAATCGTCAACTGGCGTTTTTCTCGGCCACGATGCCGCCGCGCATCGCGGCTTTGACCAAGCGTTTTCTGAAGAATCCCGAACACGTCGCCATCGACACCAAGCGCCGCACCGTCGATGCGATTGAACAAACTTATTATGAAGTTCCCCGTGGCAAAAAGCTGGAAGCGCTGGGTCGAGTACTCGATATGGAAACGCCCGGCCCGACGATTGTGTTTTGTCACACGCGCCAGGAAACCAACGATTTATCCGAAGCCTTGCGGTTGCGCGGCTACAGCGCCGAAGCCTTGAACGGCGAAATGAGCCAGGCCGACCGCGAGCGCGTTTTGCGCCGTTTCCGCGACGGTCAGGCCGACCTTTTGGTGGCGACCGATGTCGCGGCGCGCGGTCTGGATATTGATTCGGTCACGCACGTCATCAACTACAACTTGCCGTGGGATGTCGAGCAATATATCCATCGCATCGGGCGCACAGGCCGCGCCGGACGCAAAGGCGACGCGATCAC
Organism: Abditibacteriaceae bacterium; assembly: GCA_965277285.1. Classification (GTDB taxonomy): domain Bacteria; phylum Armatimonadota; class Abditibacteriia; order Abditibacteriales; family Abditibacteriaceae; genus DASVUS01. The sequence continues at coordinate 3,317,978 of OZ255721.1, forward strand.
TTTGGTCGAAGCGCGCGAACGTCGCAAGCTGAAGTTTATCGAGCAGATGACGGGCGCCAAAATCAAACCGGCGCGCATTCCGACGAGCGCCGACATCGCCGCGCGGCGCCGCGAAAACTTCGCCGACGGGTTGCGCACGGCTTTGGAAGCGAGCGAGTACGAGGCGCAGTTGTCGATTGTCGAAGAATTGAGCGAAGAGTTCGATACGGCGGAAATCGCCGCTGCCGCTTTGCAGATGTTGTGGCAATTGCAACACAACGCGCCCGACGACAGCGGCGAAGAACTTTCGGCAGGCGGCGAGCAACCCGAAAACGGCATGACGCGCTTGCAATTAGGTATTGGCCGACAAGACGGTTTGCGCGTCGGCGAATTGGTCGGCTTGATTTCCAAAGAGTGCGGCCTGAACGCGCGTTCTATCGGCACCATTGAACTTTTGGATCGCTCGACGTTTCTCGAAGTGCCAAGCCGCGAAGCCGAAAACGTGTTGCACGTTTTGCGCGACACGCCGTTCAAAGGTCGTCGACCGAAAGCCGATTTCGCAGCACCACGCGCCTGAAGCGGATAATAGCCACAAAGATCACAGAGAGCACAAAGAAAAACAGAAGAAAAACGACATGTATAGTTAAATCGTCCCTCTTTTGAATTCTTTGTGCTCTCTGTGATCTTTGTGGCTATTTCAACAAGCGCACCAGGAAAATCGCGGCGGAAACCGTGATGACCGACAGCAAAGTCGAATAAAAGACGACGGAGCTGGCGTAATCGGCTTCGTTGTCGTATTCAATCGCGAGCAGAGCGGAATTGATCGAAACCGGAAAACTGGCGGCCACGACAAGAGATTGCGTCAGGGCGAGCGGCATTTGCATCAATCGCGCGAGGAAAAATCCCAGAATTGGCGACACGATCAAGCGCAAAAGCAGCGTCCACACAATCGGCGCATCGACGCGGAACGACTTCAAAAGCGCCATCTGCGCGCCCAAGGTCACTAGCGCAATCGGCACCAAACCGTCGGACAAATAATGCAGCGCGGTGTTGACGGGCAGCGGCAAAGTCCAGCCGGTCGCGCGCCAGGCGAAAGCGACGAACAGCGTTTGCAGCATCGGCAGTTTCCAGATGGCGCCCAGCGTTTCGCGGTGCGTTGAACCTGTTTTGCTGCCCGCGTGCATTCCCAAACCAATGGTGAAAGTCGTGGTGTTTTGCAGCATCATCACCATCGCTTGAATGGCGACGCCCGCCGCGCCAAACGCAAGTTGCGCCGCGGGAACGCCGTAATTGCCCGCGTTGTAGAAAATCACCGAATTGGTCATGGCGCGCTTCAAACCGTTACTCGCGCCCAACAAACTGGCGATTTGCCAGGTCGGTACCCACAAAATCGCGCCGAGCGTGAGAAAATGCGCGACGATGAGCGCGATGTCATGCGCCGAAAGTTTCGATTCGACGATGTAAACGAACAAAAACGCGGGCACGAAAATCCAGAAGTTCAAGCGTGTGAGCGTTCGTATATCGAAACCCAGACGTTTTTGAACGCCGTATCCGACGCCCATCAGCAGGAAAATCGGCGCGATGACAACGGTGATGATTTGCGCGAAAAGAGAAAAAGCGGAAAGCACGAGAAGCCATTTTAACTACAAAGACACTAAAAGAACAAAGAATCGAGTACTCGAAAGTGAGAATGACAAACTTCGGCTCCTGAAACAGCTTTCTGAAACAAAGATGGACTTCTACTTGCTCGTTAATAGGGCATGAAAACTCCCCTTTCTCCAACTGCTTCCGATACAAAGTCCAAGATTGTGACACACGATGTCGAATATCGGCAGGGCGACACGGCTTTGCAAGGCTATATCGCTTACGATGAGGCGTTCGAGGGCGAGCGTCCCGGCGTTTTGATCGCGCATCAATGGATGGGTTTGAGCGACAACGAAAAGCGTCGCGCGAACATGCTGGCCGAGATGGGTTACGTCGCTTTCGCCGTTGATGTTTATGGCAAAGGTATTCGCCCCAAGACGGTTGAAGAAGCGATGGCGCAGGCCGGAAAGTATCGCGCCGACCGACCTTTATTGCGCGAACGCGTCGCGGCGGCGGTCACGGAACTGCGCAAAAATCCTTTAGTTGACACCGAACGTTTGGCGATTATCGGCTATTGTTTTGGCGGAGGCGCCGCACTCGAACTGGCGCGTAGCGGCGCCGACCTCAAAGGTTTCGTTTGCTTTCATGGCAATTTGGATACGCCTGACAGAAGCCTGGCGAAAAATATCAAAGGCAAGCTGCTGGTGCTCAACGGCGCGATTGATCCTTTCATCAAGGCGGAAGCGATTGCGAGGTTTCACGACGAAATGGAAGCCGCCAAAGTCGATTATCAGTTCATCTCTTACAGCGGCGCGGTTCACGCCTTTACGCAGCGCGATGCTGGCGATGATGTTTCCAAAGGTTTCGCCTACGACGCCAAAGCCGACCGCCGCAGTTGGCAAGCGATGCAAGACTTCTTCGCTGAAATTTTCTAAGCAACTTATCGAAAAAAGAACACGGAGCTTCGCTACACGGATCGAACGGATGAACACGGATTTTCTTTTGGTTTGCATCCGTGTGAATCTGTTTTATCTGTGTAGCGAAGCTCCGTGTTCTCTTCTAAAACGATGCTTTAAAAATATACAAAAGCTCCACGTTGCAGATAACGCGGAGCTTTTTGCTGTCAATCGAGTACTCGATTTCTCTTGGCGTTTTGGCGGTTCGCAAAGTTAAACTGAGCGCCCATGAAAGTCACTCAAGTCGCGCTTCGTCCGACAACGGCGTCCCAAGAAGCCGGTCGTCCTGCTCTCACGCCCGAACTTTTGGCCGCCAGTGGCGCGCGCTATTCGCGTTCCAGCGAAGGTTTGGACGCCATTCTCGCCAAAATCGACCCGAACAACCTGGATAGATCCGTCGATTCCATCTTTAAGATGATCGACTATGGTCATCAATCCATTGCCGATATGGTTCCCGTCGCCATTTTTATGGACGGCGTTTCGCTCTGGCTGGCGTATTATGTCTGGTCGCTTTGCCCGACGGCGGGCGGTCAGGAATCGAGTACTCGATACATCAATTATCAATCGCTGGAAGAGTTGCGCGCGACGGATTTCGGCATCGCGGAAAAGCACGAAACGGAATGGAAAACCGGCGTGCGCAACGCCTTTGAATGTTACGATGCGGCGTTGGCAATCTGGGAAGAAATCGCGGCGCGCGAGCCAAGCGTGATGCGACTTCCTCAAAGTTTGCTGGAAGATTCGTCGGAAAAGGCGCAAAAGCAAATCGCGCGAATGCGCCGCAATTATGCCTTTGATCGCGCGCGCTATTTTCTGCCGATTTGTGCGCCAACCAACATGATGATGATCCAATCGGCGCGCGCCTGGACAAGTTTGTGCCAACATCTTTTGTCACACGTTTTGCCCGAAGCGCAACAATTGGGAACATTGATTCGCGCTGAACTTGAACTCGCCGCGCCGCGCATGACGCGTCACGCCACGGCGAAAACTTCAATTCAGCAAGGTTTACAAAACGAATGGCGGAAGTTACAGCAAATGGCGAAAAACCGTTGTGAACACTTGGAAGGAAACGCCGATTCCGAACATCCGCCGCGCGCGTTTTTGAACGTTGATTTGCCGCCGGACGTAACCGAGAACGACATTGCGGAAAGTTTGAGTTTCCACGACAACCGCTATGCGTGGCTTGGTTCGCCGTTGCAAAGATCGAGTACTCGATTCGGCTGGAAAGCTGTCGCGCTGGCCGAAATCCGTGATTTGAATCGCCATCGCACCGGAACGAAATGGTGTCCTCTCGTTCCGCAAGGTTTCTACGCCGCTCTGGAGCAATTGCCGACGCAATTTGAAACAGGATTCGGCGACAAATTGCGCGCGTTGAATGAACAAGAGAAAGCTGCTTCGCGCTACGCGCTGGAATTGCTGCGCGAAGGCGAAAACTCTTACGTTTACTCGCTTTTACTGGGCACACAATTCTCGTTTGAACATACGACGACAGCCGACAAGTTTATTTACGAAGCCGAACTGCGAACTGGAACCGGCGCGCATTATCGTTACGCTGAACATCTGCGCGACGTTTTGGCTTTGTGGTACGAGAAGTTTCCACAAACCCACGGCCTGGTTTTGGAAGGTAGCGCGGAACCAGAGTGAAAACCATGAAACGTTATATTCTTGTGCTGCAATTTTCGTTTTCGAGCATTGACGATTACGATGCAATGATTCAGTTAGAAGACGACCTTGTTCGCTCGTTATGCAGATTAGCTGAAGTCGACGGACACGATGCCGGAAGCGGCGAAATGAACATCTTCATCTTTACGGATGATGCGCAACAGACATTCGAGGAAGCTGGATTTGTGGTTAAAAGATCAAGTTTGTTTTTGAAAGCGGCGGCTTTTCGATTAGTTGAAGGCGAAGAATACACAAGACTCTGGCCGATTAATTCAACTATCCCTTTCGTCGTCACATAAAAGTTACGCAAGGCTTTGTCACGCAAAAACGGCGCAAATCAACGCGATTCGGTTACAAAGAATCGCATTGATTTGCGCCGTTTTTGCGAACGAAGTTAGCGTAACACTCTTTATGCCAGCGACGCATCGAGCGTGATTTCCAATCCAGGTCGCAGCAGGTTGGAAACGGGACAGGCTTTTTCGGCTTCTTCGGCCAACTGTTTGAACTGCGCTTCATCGACGCCAGGAACACGGCCTTTGGTGACAAGGTGCATTTTGTCGATTTTGCCGCCATCCAGTGAAATCGTCGCTTGCGTTGAAATTTCTTCGGGCACATGACCTTTGCCGCTGAGGTAATTGGCGAACGCCATGCTGAAACAGGCGGCGTGCGCGGCGGCGATCAGTTCTTCGGGATTGGTGCCTTTGGCGTTTTCAAAGCGTGTCGCAAAAGTGAAAGGCGTCGCGTTCAAAACGCCGCTGGTCGCGTCAATCGTTCCGCTGCCGCTCTTCAAATCGCCCTTCCAGGTGCCGGTCGATGTCCTCAAAATTGCTGCCATATCGTTCGTCCTCCAAGATTGAAAGTGGGTTTTCCCGCGCGCGAAGTCGCAATTTAGGAGCCGCTAAAGGACTCTTTGTTCATCGAGTACTCGATTCGTGTTTTAGGCGCTGGCTTCGGCCAAAAGTGCGCGCAAATCGAGCGCGCCAGTGAACATTTCTATTTCGCCATGGGCGTTGCGCGGCCACAAACTTGGGTCGCGGTCGCAATAAAGTTCGACGCCGTTCTGGTCGGGATCGCGCAGGTAAAGCGCTTCGCTGACGCCGTGATCGCTGGCGCCATCGAGCGCAATGCCAGCCTCGCCCAAACGTTTCAACGCATCGGCGAGCGCGGCGCGATCAGGATACAAAATCGCCAGGTGATAAAGTCCCGTGCTGTGCGCGGGCGGTGGCGCGGCGCCCAAACTTTCCCACGTATTCAGCCCGATGTGATGATGGTAGCCGCCAGCCGAAATAAATGCCGCGCCTTTGCCATAGCGCACCACCAACTCGAAGCCCAGAACGCCACAATAGAATGCGAGAGAACGCTCCAAATCGGCGACTTTAAGGTGAACATGACCAATGCGAACGCGCGCATCAATCGGTTTTGTTGTCATTTCCATGAGAATAGAAGCACTCCTGCAAATACGGGTGGAAGATCGAATTCAGCAGTTTGTCATTCTGACGGGTGCCTTCTGGGCAGTGCGAAGAATCTGGCACCAAGTTAGATTCTACAGCCCAGCGAAAAGCAAGTTTTTGCTTTTCTAACGGGCGCCCAACGCTGCGCTCAGAATGACAAACCGCGAGTTTGAAGCAGTAATTTATAAAACTACTTGGAAGCCTTGCGAGTACTCGATTTACGGCGCGTCGCTTTTTCCAGGATTTCAACGGGATGTTTGATTGCGACAGCGACGCCGAACTTCCGTGCGCCCAACATCAATTGCAGCATACAACCCGGGTTTCCCGTGATGACAACTTTCGCACCGGTATTTTCGATGTGCTTCATTTTGCGCTCGAGAAGTTGCATCGCCATTTGTGGCTGCGTGATGTTGTAGATTCCGGCACTGCCGCAACACATTTCGCTTTCTTCAAGCGGCACGAGTGTTTCGCCGCATAGGTTCATCAAGTCGCGCGGCTGAACGCGAATGCCTTGTCCGTGCGCCAGATGACAGGCGTCGTGGTAAGTGGCTTGAGAGTTTTGAGCTTTGAGTTTTGAGTTTTTAATTGAAGCATCAGCCGTTGTGCTTTCAACGTCTTGCGCTTGTTCTAAATTGGCGTCATCTTTAGGCATTTCGCCGTTGTGAATCGTGCTGGCGCCAATCGTGTTGGGCAACGTTTCGCGCGCGATGTCGTTAGTTGGCGCGTTAGTTTTCGACAATCGAGTACTCGAATCTGTCAATTGTGCCAAACGAGATTTGAAAGGTTCTTGCGCCAAAAATTCGGAAACATCTTTGACTTTGGCGGCGAAACGTTCGGCGCGACTTCGCCATTGTGCGTCGCCGTGAAACCAGTGGCCGTATTCTTTGAGCGAAGCGCCACAACCCGCCGCGTTGATGATAATCGCGTCCAAGGCGCCGCTTTGTTGTTCAACTTCTTCAAAGGCTTCGATGTTGCGTTTGGCGAACTCTTTGGCCTGCAGCATTCCGCCGGTATGCGCGTGCAAAGCGCCGCAGCAGCCTTGAGTTTTCGGCGCTTCGACGGTGCAACCGGCGCGGCTGAGAACTTTCGCGGTCGCAATGTTCACATCCAATAACATGACGGGCATCACGCAGCCGGTAATCATGCCGACGCGCGCTTGAGGTTCGCCTTGCGCTTTCCATTGGTCGGGAAACGCCAAACGTTTGGAAGTTGGCGAAAGTTTGGGCAGCATCCATTCCAAGTCGCCGATGTATCCCAAATTTTTCATCGCGCCGATTTTGTGCAGCAAGGGAATAATTCCCAAACGTCGCCCGATTTTGACCGGCATTAGCGCCAAATCCAAGCGGTCGGGATGCGGAAAAATCGCTTCGATAATGCGTCCCAACGTGCGTTGTTTCCAGGGCTGCGGATATTCTTCGCGCAAATAAGCGCGCGCGCCTTCGATCAAGCCGCCGTATTGCACGCCGGACGGACACGCGGTTTCGCAGGCGCGGCAACCCAAACACGAATCGAGATGCTTGACCAGTTCCGGCGTCGGCTGCGCATGGCCTTCTTTGAGCGCGCGCATCAGGTAAATGCGACCGCGCGGCGAATCGGCTTCCAAACCTTCTTCGGCGTAAGTTGGGCATTGTGACAAGCACAAACCACAATGAATACAATCCATCAAGCGGTCGTGATCGAGCCACGCCAAACCATTTTTTTCGGTGAAGATTTCGTCGAGAACGGGCAGGGCAGTGGAAGACATATCGAGTACTCGAAAGCGAAGAGAAGCGCGAAAAGTGTAGCAGAACGCCAAACGTTCTATAATTGCGCAAAGCATTTCATCATAAAACTGTTGAAAATAGAACACGGAGGCTTCGCCTGCACGGATCGAACGGATAAACACGGATTTCTGGTTTAATTTCGATCCGTGTCCATCCGTGCTGTTATCCGTGTGAGCGAAGCTCCCGTGTCCTATTTCGGTCAACCTGCAAGGATTGTTATTTATGAATTCTCGTGCGATTCGTTTGGCGGTTGTTGTGGCGGCGTTGGGTTATTTTGTCGATATTTACGATCTGCTGTTGTTCAGCATCGTGCGCATTCCCAGCTTGAAAGACTTGGGCGTTGATGCAGCTCAAGCCAAGAACATCGGCATTCATTTGTTGAATGTGCAAATGTTCGGAATGCTGATTGGCGGCATTTTGTGGGGCATTTTGGGCGATAAAAAAGGGCGCTCGTCGGTGTTGCTCGGCTCGATTGTATTGTATTCCATCGCCAATATCTTGAACGGTTTCGTGCATTCGGTCGAACAATACGAGATTTTACGCTTCATTTCGGGCGTCGGTTTAGCGGGCGAACTGGGCGCAGGTATTACGCTTGTCAGCGAAATTATGGGCAAGAACGAGCGCGGTTATGGAACGATGATCGTCGCCGCAGTTGGCGTGACGGGCGCGGTTTTCGCCGCTTTGGTTGCGCAGCATTTTCAGTGGCGCACCGCGTATTTCATCGGCGGCGGTTTGGGTTTGTCGCTGCTTGCACTGCGCATTGGAGTACTCGAATCGCATTTGTTCGAGGAACTGGAAAGCCACATTCCGCGTGGTAATCTGGCGCAATTGTTTTCCTCGCGCGAATCAATCGTGAAATATCTGAGTTGCATTTTGGTCGGTTTGCCGATCTGGTTTGTCATCGGCATTCTGGTGACATTGGCGCCCGAATTAAGCAAAGCGCTGGGCATTCAAGGCGTCACGGCAGGCAGCGCGGTTTTGTTTTCGTATGCGGGTTTGGCGGTCGGCGATTTTGGCAGCGGATTTCTATCGCAAAAATTGGGCAGCCGCCGCAAAGTTATCGGTGCGTTTTTGTTCGCCACAGAGGTTCTTATCGGCGTTTACTCGCGCAGTTTTAATTTGAGCGCGTCGCAATTTTATGGTTTGTGTTTCGCGCTGGGTTGCTCGATTGGTTATTGGGCGCTTTTCGTGACCAATGGCGCCGAGCAATTTGGCACCAACATTCGCGCAACGGTGGCGACAACGGTTCCCAACTTCGTGCGCGGCGCCGTGCCTTTGATGACAACTGCGTTCACCTTCGCGCAAAAACCCTTGGGAATGCTGAACGGCGCGCTCGTCGTCGGTTGGATTACAATCGCCATTGCCGCCGTTGCGCTGCTGAGTTTGAAAGAGACCTACGGCAAAGATTTGGACTACGTTGAGGTGTGAGGAAAAGCGATGAACAACGAAGCAAGCGACAATATCGAGTACTCGAACGATCTTTCGTTAGATGGCGAAACGACGTATCGTTGCGAGTTCTGCGGCGAAGAAAATGAAGCGTCGTTCGACCGCAGTGCCTTCGCTTATGCGCGTCGCCAGCAGTTCACCGAAGATTGCGCCGTGTGTTGCCGCCCGAATTTGCTGACAATTGAAATCGACCGCGACGGCTTTGTTTCGCTCGATGTGCAACGCGAATACGACGCATAATCGACTGGTTAAAAGCTCAGGCAAAAAGGCGACGCTGTGACTCTTCGATGGAAATATCGTTGATGCTGGCCTCACGGCGACGCATCAAACCTTCGTCGTCAAATTCCCATTGTTCGTTGCCATAACTGCGGAACCATTGGCCTGTCGCGTCATGCCACTCGTATTCAAAGCGGACTGAAATGCGGTTGTCGGCGAAACACCACAACTCTTTTTGCAAACGATAATCAAGCTCTTTGTCCCACTTGCGCCGCAAAAAGTCTTTGATCGCGTCGCGTCCCTGGAAGAACTCATCTCGGTTGCGCCACCACGAATCTTCGCTGTAAGCCAACGCCACACGTTCTGGGTCGCGCGAGTTCCACGCGTCTTGCGCCATCTGTACTTTAAGGCGCGCGGTCTCTGCCGTAAAAGGTGGTTTAAGTTGCATGATCGTCCTTGCGCAATCGAGTACTCGATTTACATCAAGCCCAGTTGCAGGCGCGCGGCGTCGCTCATCATATACATGTTGTAAGGCGGATCCCACACGAGTTCGACGATGACGTTGTTGACGCCAGGAACTTGCGCGACTTTTTGTTGCACTTCGCCCGGCAAAGTTCCCGCGACGGGACACGCTGGACTGGTCAATGTCATGCGCAAAATGACGTTGTTTTCTTCGTCAATTAGCAGTTCGTAAATCAAGCCCAGTTCGTAAATGTTGACCGGAATTTCGGGATCGTAAATCGTTTCAATTTGCTCGATGATTTGCTGACGCAGCAATTGTTCGCCGATGCTGCTCGATTCGGTAATGTCGTGCGCCGGATCGTTTCCCGTACTCGATTGTGCGACTTCTTCCAAAACGTCTTGCGGATTGCCGCCCAAATTGATAATGTCCGCCATAATGTTGTCCTTCACGAATTCACCTACTGAATGGAAGTTTGAACCTGCTGCGCCGCGATTGTCTTGATTTTCTTGACCATGCCGAACAAACCATTGCGGCGGCTCATGCTGAGATGTTGGTTCAAACCCAAACGCTCCAAAAACGCTTCGATGTCGAAACCTAAAACATCGCGCGCGCTTTGACCTTCATAAACCTTGCGCAAAACCGCGATCAAGCCTTTCACAAGTGTCGAATCGCTGTCCGCGATAAAGGTAATTGTGTCGTCGTCTTTCGCTTGAGCGACCAGCCAAACCTGACTTTGACAACCATGAACGCGGTTTGCTTCAGTGCGCGCCTCGTCTGGCAACGGCGGCAATTTGCGCCCCAGGTCGATGAGAAAACGATAACGATCTTCCCACGAATCGAACATCTCGAACGCTTCGACCAAAGCGTCCGCATTTTCCTGTTGAGTAGACATATCTTTTGTAAACCGCCAAGACGCCAAGAACGCCAAGATTCAAAAAGAGAGTTTATTAAGTACTCTGTTCCCCCCTGGCGTTCTTGGCGTCTTGGCGGTTACTTCAACTAAACAATTCAATGGCTTTGCGCAGCGAGCGAATGAAAACATCGATTTCGTCGCGCGTGTTGTAAAGAGCGAAACTCGCGCGGCACGTTCCGGGAATGCCAAAGCGTGTCATCAGCGGCATCGTGCAATGATGTCCCGTGCGCACCGCGATGCCATCTTCATTTAAAGCCGCGCCCAAATCGTGCGGATGAACGGTCTCGTGCATCAGCGACAAAATACTCGCTTTGTGCGGCGCTGTCCCAATAATGCGCAGACCCGCGATTTCGTTGACTTGCGCCGTTGCATGTTCCAGCAAATCGTGCTCGTGGCGCGCGATGTTGTCCATTCCCAAACCGACAACGTAATCCAACGCCGTCGCCAGACCAAGGGCTCCCGCGATGTGCGGCGTTCCCGCCTCGAACTTGAACGGCAATTCGTTCCACGTCGAACCCTCAAACGAAACCGTTGCAATCATATCGCCGCCACCTTGATACGGCGGCATCGCGTTCAGCAACTTTTCTTTGCCATATAAAACGCCAATTCCGGTTGGGCCGTAAACCTTGTGTCCCGAAAATACGTAAAAATCGGCGTCCAATTCTTGCACATTCGGGCGCAGATGTGGCGCTGCCTGTGCGCCATCAACTAAAGCAACCGCGCCAACTTCGTGCGCGCGGAAAATCATTTCTTTAACCGGATTAATCGTGCCCAGCGTATTGGAAATATATGTGAACGCCGCAATTTTAACGCGACCGCTTTGCAGCAATTTCGAGTACTCGATAATGTCCAATTCGCCATTATCGAAGATCGGGACGACTTTGAGTTTCGCGCCGGTTTGCTCACAAACCAGTTGCCACGGAACGATGTTGGCGTGATGCTCCATCGCCGTAATAAGAACTTCATCGCCGTCTTTCAAGTTGGCACGTCCCCAACTCGAAGCCACCAGATTAATGCTTTCGGTTCCACCGCGCGTGAAAATAATCTCGTGCGCGTGTTCGGCTCCAACGTAATCACGAACCGTGGCGCGCGCTTTTTCATATTCAAACGTCGCGCGCTGACTCAACGTATGAACGCCGCGATGAATGTTGGCGTTTTCGTGCGAATAATATTCGACCAAACGGTCAATCACGATTTGCGGCTTCTGCGCAGTCGCGCCATTATCGAGATAAATCAGCGGCTTGCCGTCGATCGTTTCGCGCAAAACCGGAAAGTCTTCGCGGATAGTTTCGACATCGAAAATCGGCGCGGCAACGTCCGGCAAATCGCTTTCAATGATTTCCGGTTCTTGCGTGCGCTCTTCTTCGAGTTCAGTTTGAAGTGTTGTCATAAAACTTCTCGTACGGGCGAGGCATGCCTCGCCCGTACATTGTTGGCTCGATGTTACTGGTTCTCAACGAAGTTTGCAGAGAACAGTTGGATATTGCCACACGATTGACATGAACGCGCTGGAATCTTCTTCAACATCAAACCAGCGAATTTCTGTTTGGAAGAGCCATCGTCAGCAGCAACAAACTGCAGGCTTTGGGGAAACACACTTCCCCAAGAATACGAAGTTTTTCCGCAAATCGGACAAGGCAATTGTTCTTGAACTGTTAACATATCGAGTACTCGAATTACGCTGCGACCGCGCTTTCATCGACGCCAATGCGTTCGAGTTGGTGCAAGAGTTTCGCTTCCATAAAGGTGCGCACCGGCTCTTCTTCGATGCCGTTGATGACATCGTTGGCAAAAGCGTAAATCAACAAATTGCGCGCTGTGGTTTCGCTCAAGCCGCGCGAACGCAGGTAAAACAACGCTTCTTCGTCCAACTGACCGATGGTGCAGCCGTGCGTGCATTTCACATCGTCCGCCAAAATCTCCAACTGCGGTTTGGTGTTGATCATCGCGTCGCCGCTGAGCAGCAAGTTGCGATTGGTTTGCTTGGCATCGGTTTTCTGCGCATCGCGGCGCACGAAAATCTTGCCGTTGAAAACGCCGCGCGAACTGCCGCCCAAAACGCCCGCGTAAATTTCATACGAGTTGCAATTGGGCTGCGCGTGATCCATCGCCGTATGGTTATCGACGTGCTGATTTCCACCGACGACATACAAGCCGTTCAACGTGCATTCGATGCCGCTGCCGCCCATCACCGCATGATTGTTGTTGCGCACCAAGCGTCCGCCCATATCGATGTTGTGCGACGCGAAATGACAATCGCGCTCTTGCTGCACTTGCAAAGTTGAAATGTGAAACGCGTCTGTGCTCTCCAACTGCAACTTGACATGATCGACGTTCGCGTTTTTTCCGGCCACGACTTCGGTCACCGTGTTGGTGAAATAACCGCCTTCGCCCGCGTAATGCTCGATGATTTGCACGCGGCTTTCGGCGCCGATGATGAACAGGTTTCGAGTACTCGAAAGTGGCGTTTGGTCTTCGCCAACACCGATGAACAACAAATGAATCGGCTGCTCTATATGAACGTTTTGCGGAATGTGCAAAAAGGTGCCGTCCTGCATCAACGCCGTATTCAGTTGGGTAAACGGGCTGTCCTGCGTGCTCGCCGCGTAACGTCCCAAGTGTTCCTGCACCAGTTCGTTGTCGGAATCAATCGCATTCGCCATATTCGTCAGCGTGACGCCTTGCGGCAATTCTTCGATGCGCGATTGCGACGCGTCAAAAATCCCGTTCACGAAAACTAAGCGATGACCTTCGAGATTGGGAATGCTGTAAGTTTCGGCGTCAACTGCGATTCGAGTACTCGATTGGTCGCTTTGCGATTGATGAACATTCAGTTCGGCAATCGAGCGCACATCGGTGAACTTCCATTCTTCGTTTTTCGAGGTCGGAAAACCTTGCGCGCGAAAACTTTCCATTGCCGCGCCACGCAACGTTTGCAACCACGATTTGCTTTCGTTCACATCTTGTAAGAGCGCGGCGAAACGTTCGACGGCAGCCGATTTTTCAGGCGCTAAAGTGACTTGCTTGTCCATCACAGTTTGGCTCCTACGCGTGCGCTTCCATTGGCCGAAATGCCGTTTTGCGGCGCGCCGAACTCTTGAATAACCCAGTCGTAGCCTTTGGCTTCCAGTTCGTGCGCCAACTCTTTGCCGCCGCTTTTCACGATGCGACCGTTATACAAAACGTGCACGAAATCCGGCACGATGTAATCGAGCAAGCGCTGATAATGCGTCACGATGATGAACGAACGCGTGCCGTCGCGCAACGCATTGACGCCATTCGCCACGATCTTCAAGGCGTCGATGTCCAAGCCGGAATCGGTTTCGTCCAAGATCGCCAACTTCGGCTCCAAAAGCGCCATCTGGAAAACTTCCGAACGCTTCTTTTCACCGCCGCTGAAGCCCGAATTGACCGGACGATTGAGCAAATCCTGCTTGATTTCGACGATGCCCATTTTCTTCTTGACCAACTGCAAAAACTCCATCGCGTCGAGTTCTTCCTCGCCACGACTTTTGCGCACCGAGTTGAGGGCAGCTTTGAGAAAATAAGTGTTGTTGACGCCCGGAATCTCGACTGGATACTGGAACGCCATGAAGATTCCGGCGCAGGCGCGCTCGTCCGGCGAAAGTTCGAGCAAATCTTCGTCGTTGTAACGCACTTCGCCGCCTGTCACTTCATATTCTTCGCGCCCCGCTAACACTTGCGCCAGCGTGCTTTTGCCGGAACCGTTCGGCCCCATAATCGCGTGAACTTCGCCCGCGCCAACGCTCAAATTGATGCCGTTGAGAATCGGCTTTTCGCCCACGCGTGCTTGTAAATCTTTAATTTCGAGAAGCATTGTTTTCGTTTTCCTGAGGTGTTCATACGGGCGAGGCATGCCTCGCCCGTACATCGTATCGAGTACTCGATCTTATCTTTAACCGACGCTGCCTTCCAGGCTAATTCCCAGTAGCTTTTGCGCTTCGACGGCGAATTCCATCGGCAATTCGCGGAAGACTTCTTTGCAAAAACCGTTGACGATCATCGAAACCGCGTCTTCGGTCGAAATGCCGCGCTGATTGCAATAGAAAATCTGGTCTTCGCCAACCTTTGAAGTCGAAGCCTCGTGCTCGATTTGCGCCGTTGGGTTGCGCACTTGAATATACGGAAACGTGTGTGCGCCGCACTTATCGCCGATCAAAAGCGAATCGCATTGCGAGAAGTTGCGCGCGCCGTCCGCGCCTTTCAAAACGCTGACCAAACCGCGATACGAGTTATCGGAAACGCCAGCCGAAATGCCTTTCGAGACAATCGTGCTGCGCGTATTTTTGCCGATGTGAATCATCTTGGTGCCGGTGTCGGCCTGCTGATGATTGTTGGTCACGGCGACCGAATAAAACTCGCCGACGCTGTTGTCGCCTTGCAGCAAAACGCCCGGATATTTCCAGGTGATGGCGCTGCCGGTTTCGACTTGCGTCCACGAAATCTTCGAGTTTTTGCCCGCACATTTGCCTCGCTTGGTCACGAAGTTGTAAATGCCGCCTTTACCGTCTTTGTCACCCGGATACCAGTTTTGCACGGTCGAATATTTCACCGTCGCGTCGTCCATCGCCACGATCTCGACAACCGCCGCGTGCAACTGATTGGTATCGAAACGCGGCGCCGTGCAACCTTCGAGATAGCTCACATAAGCGCCATCTTCGGCGACGATCAGCGTGCGTTCAAACTGTCCGCTGTCCTGCGTGTTGATGCGGAAATAAGTCGACAATTCCATCGGACAGCGCACGCCTTTGGGAATGTAGCAGAACGAGCCATCCGAGAAAACCGCGCTGTTCAAGGCCGCGAAAAAGTTGTCGGTGTGCGGCACAACGCTGCCCAGATATTGGCGCACCAGTTCGGGATGTTCGCGCACCGCGTCGCTGAACGAGCCGAAGATAATACCCAGACTCGCCAGATGTTTCTTGAACGTCGTCGCTACCGAAACGCTATCGAAAACCGCGTCAACGGCGACCTGCGGCAAAGTATCCTCTTTCGAGTACTCGATTCCTTCGCCATCGGCACTGGTGCCATCGTCCACGCCCGTCAAACGCTTTTGCTCTTGCAGCGAAATGCCCAGCTTGTTGAAGGTTTCCAGCAGTTGCGGATCGACTTCATCCAGCGAAGACAACTTCGGTTTCGCTTTGGGCGCGGCGTAGTAAATGATGTCCTGATAGTCGATGAACGGATATTTGGCGTTGAGCCAGTGCGGTTCGGTCAAGGTCTGCCAGTGACGAAACGCCTTCAAGCGCCAGTCGAGCAACCATTGCGGTTCGCCTTTCTTTTCGGAGATGAGACGAACGGTTTCTTCGTTCAAGCCGCGCGCGAAGTTGTCGCTTTCGATGTCGGTTTGAAAGCCGTATTTGTATTCTTGTGTGGCGAGAAGTTCGATGTCCTGTGTTTCAGTACTCATAGTTAATTCCAATTCCGATAGTTTACACGGATTTGATTTTCGGACGCGTCGAAACCGGCGCGGTTGCCTGATGTTGCAACTGCGCCAGTCGGGTTTCTGATGGAAGACTGCGACGTGGGATTTGTCGCCATCTTGAGGAATGAATTGTAACGCAAATGTCGGGGCGAAGAAAAGCGGCTTTATCAACGATGCGCTTTGGGAAGAACGGGTTCTTCTTTCAGTGAAGATGTGGCCTCGTGCTCGTGTTGTTCGCGCGCTGTGATGTGGCACAAAATTGCGTCGAGTTGAACGATGTCAATGGGTTTGCGCAAAAACGCTTCGGCCAGACCAGAACGCGCTTCGATAGTCGAATAGGCTGAAGTGAGAATGATATGTGGCGCGGCAGGCAGTTTCTTGACTTGCGTGGCCAGTTGAATGCCGCTCATGCCCGGCATACGCACGTCGGAAATCAGGATGTCGAACTGTTGTTGCTGCAATTGCGCGAGCGCTGCTTCGCCGCTGGTGGAAACCGTGACAACGTGACCGCGACGCCGTAAGGCAATCGCTAAAGTCAATAAAATGCTACCGTTGTCGTCCACTAAGAGTACATCTGCCATAATCGTCGTCCGCGCATAAAAGTCGGTGTTCCCTCAATGGTGGAACTGTGCGCTAAACGACGCCCATGCAAAGCCAATGCCGTTGCGAGAGTTTTCTCACAACGGCATTAAAAGGTGGAAAACCAATCGAGTACTCGACTTGACAGCGAATGAATTCGCCGCTAAAGAGCGGATGCCACCACCTACTGCGTAGGTAACCGGCGGGCGGATCAACCTTTGTTGACACAACGCAATTGAAATTATGTCAAGTTTAGCTCGACACCTCTTTCTAGCGGCGAATTCATTCGCTGTCAACTTTCCAATTGATGTTCTTTCAGTTTCTTGGACAATAGCATCGGAGTTAAGCCCAATTCCAAAGCGACGGCTTGCGTTTCGCCGTTGTGACGTTGCAGCGAATCGTTGATGAATTGGCGTTCCATGTCGCGCAATGAGCGAGCTAATTGCGTCGGCGTTCCTTTAGAAATCCCATCGTGACTATGGGTTTGCACGTTGCGCTGGCGCAAGGCATCGGCGAGCAGCGAACCGCCCGTTGTTAATGCGAAATCTTCCGGCTCGACCCATTCTTCGCGGCATAATATGACAGCGCGCTCGACGACGTTCGCCAATTCGCGCACATTGCCCGGCCACGAGTACTCGATCAGCGCGCGCTTGGCGTCTTCGCTCAAGCCTTTGATGCTCCTGTTGGTTTTCTGCACATTCATCTGTAAATAATGTTCGACGAGCGGCAAAATTTCTTCGCGGCGGTCGCGCAACGGCGGCAATTGCATCAAAATAACTTGCAATCGATAATACAAATCTTCGCGGAAGGCGCCTTCCTGAATCCTTTCCTGCAAACGCTGATTGGTCGCCGCGATAATGCGCACATCGACTTTCATGCCCGTATTTGAACCAACGCGTCGCACTTCAAAATCTTGCAAGACGCGCAGCAATTTCACTTGCGTCGAAGGCGTCGTTTCGCCGATTTCGTCCAAGAAAAGCGTGCCGCCGTCGGCTTCCTCGAACAAGCCTTTTTTGTTGGCGACCGCGCCCGTAAAAGCGCCTTTAACGTGGCCGAACAGTTCGCTTTCGAGCAGATTTTCCGGCAAGGCGCCACAGTTGATGGGAATAAACGGCGCGTCTTTGCGCTTCGAGTTCTGGTGAATGGCGCGCGCGATAAGTTCTTTGCCGGTTCCGCTTTCGCCTTGAATCAGCACGGCGGCATCGGTTGGAGCGACGCGGCGCACCATTTCGAGTACTCGTTTCATCGAATCGCTGGTGGCGACGATGCTGCCCGGCGTGAACTTTTGCTCGACTTCGGCGCGCAATCGCGTCACTTCGCTTTTGAGTTTCTGACGCTCGGTCGCGCGCGCGATTGCAAGTTTCAATTCTTCGTTGTCAATCGGTTTGGTCAGATAATCGATGGCGCCGCTTTTCATCGCCGCGACTGCGCTTTCGACGCTGCCGTAACCTGTCAGAACGATGACTTCGGTTTGCGGGTTGTTGGTTTTGGCGGCTTTGAGAACGTCCATGCCGTTGCTGTCGCCCAGGTTGAGGTCGGTGATCACGATGTCGAAATCATCCTGCGAGATTTTCTTGAGCGCGTCCTCGCCGTTGGGCGATTGCGCGAGCGTATGCCCCGCCTGCTTCAACAACGCCGTCAACGTCAAGCGAATCGAACTCTGGTCATCCACCAACAAAATGTGAGCCATGTCTTTGCGTGTTTCCTCTTTCAACTTTCAACGACGGTTTCTCAACGACTTAACGTTCACATCTGCGGAAAATGTTGCTGCAAAATTCTGAATTTTGGGCTTAGAATTTACTTCATAGATTCCCGAGTACTCAAAAGTCTGCAGGCCATTCCAAAAGTTCTAAAACTTATAGTTTGTCATTCTGAACGCAGTGAAGAATCTATATGCAAAGTCAGATTCTTCGCTGCGCGCAAAATGGCGAACTGCGAGTTTGACCGGTTTTCTATTTTCGGCGCGTTCTCAGGTCAAAACCATTTCAAACCGTCAAAACCTCATCTTGATGCACGTCATCTTGGGTGGCCTGCGAACCCGAATTTTCGCTGTCCGGCGCGTTCAGTTCGATACAAACGCGCGCGCCCTGGACAGGTTTCGCCGATGTCGTTTGTCCATTCGAGTACTCGAAATGCTCGCGGCTTTCGCCTTCGTGGTGATGCACGTTTTCAATCGTGATGCGCCCGCCCGCGCGCTCGACAGCAGCCATAGCGACCGAAAGTCCCAGACCAGCGCATTCCGGCGTGTAGGAATAAAACGGATCGAAAGCATGTTCCAAACCTTCGCTTGAAAAACCCGTCCCGTTATCTTCGACGTGAACGAGGCCACGCGTATCGAACGCTTCGCCGCACAAATGCAATGTGCCTTTGCCGTTCATCGCTTCCACCGCGTTTTTTACGACGTGATGCAGCGATTGACGTATCGCGTGTTCATCGCCCAAAGCCGGCAAAACAGCGGGCAAATTGTCCTCGATTTCAATCCCTTCGGGCAACGCTTTTTCCTGGCGCAACGCTCCCACCGTATCGCGCAAGGCTTTGGCCAGATCGAAGGAAGCAGGCGGTGTGGTGCGCGGGCGCACATAGTTTAGAAAATCGGTGAGGATGCGATTGAGTTGCCGCGATTCCTTGGCGATAATTCCCAGCAGCATTTCGCTTTCTTCGCTCACGTTCGGGTCGTCTTTCACCAGATCGGCAGCCGTCATAATCGAAGAAAGCGGGTTGCGCAGCGTGTGCGCGAGTCCGTTCGCCAAGGCGCGCAAATCGGGATCGGCGACTTTCAGGGGACGCCACATTTCCAAGCGCCAGCCTTCGCCTATGTCGTGCGACGTGATGTGTTTTCGTTCGGGTGCGTGGCCGTTGGCGCGAATGTTTTGCGCCAAAGTTTGGCCTTCGGCATCGATCAGGCGTGCGGCTTCGGGCATCGCTTCGAGCCAGGCCTTCATTTGATGGGTTGTCATGCGAGCACTCACTTGGGCGTCAAGTTCCGCACGCTGCATTAGCGCGCACTGCAAAAGCTATGAAATACCCGAAAACGATGCGTTGAGAGACAACAACACTTGATTCGAGTACTCGATGCAGAACGAAAACAGTTTGCGTTGGATTAAAGTTCGTACAAACCACTTTAATCGTAGCGACGCCGTTGTGCGGCGGGTGGAACTTTGAGCGCCTCGCGGTATTTTGTGACCGTTCTTCTGGCGATTTCTATGCCTTTCTTGGCCAATTCCGCGCTGATTTGTTCGTCGGAGTACGGTTTGCGCGGATTTTCTTCCGCCAGCAAGTCTTTAATCACTTCTTTCACGCTCAAACTCGAATCAAAAAACATTTCGCAGGGAATCACTTCACCAGCGGGAATCAAAGCGTGTTTGCCCGTGACAGCGCGCCCGACCGTGCTTTCATGCAAGCCCAATTGATGCGCCACCGAAAGCCTTGTCAAAGGTTTCAGCGAATGCGTGCCTTCTTCCAGAAACTTGCCTTGCTCGCCCGCGACGGCTTCGATAATCAATTTGAGGGTTTTGCGGCGCTGGTTCAGGTTGTCGATGAATTCGCGGGCGCGCGTCAAATAAATTTGAACGTGTTCGCGGTCTTTGCTGGAATAGCCAGTGGGATCGCGGCGCATGGCGTCCCATAACTGGCGATAAACCGCGTTGACGCGAAGCCCTAAACTGCGCGACTCGCTGACCGTGACTTCATAAACGCCGTCTTTGCCTTCGATTTTGGAAATCGTGACATCGGGGCGGACGCGTCCCGCGCCTTGCGAACCTTGCGATTGCCAGGAGGGGCGATACTGGCGCCCGGGATAAGGCGTTAATCGCGTGCGAATGAAATCGGCGACTTCCTGAATCGTATCAAGCGGCATCTTCATTTTGCGCGCGATGTCTTCATAAGAATGGCGCGCCATGGTTTCCCAGTACTCGTCGATCAAAGTCAGCGCGAGTTTGGCGTGATCTCCGGCGCGGTCGCGTTCGTCCCAATGGACCAGTTGAAGTCGCAAGCATTCGCGTAACGTCCGCGCGCCGACGCCGACCGGATCGAGCTGCTGAATTTCGCTCAGCACTTCTTCGAGTTTTTCAATTGGAATGCACAAGCCTTCGGACAACGTTTCCAAATCGGTGTCGAGATAACCGTCGTCGTTGATGCAGCCGATCAGCGTATCGCCGATTTCGCGGTGTTCTTTGGAACAATTCAAGCGCCAGGCCCAGCGCAGATGATCGCCCAGCGTTTCGGGAGAAACCAACCGCGCCACGACATCATCAATTTCGTCGTCGGCGGAATAAGCCGGTTTTTCGGTTGGCGCGGCTTCAAGTGCGAGGTCAGCTAATTTGTCTTTTGCCGCTTCGACGATTTCGTCTTCTTTGGTGAATTGGTAGCCACACTCGCGGCACATCACGGTCAGCATCGTCGCGCCGCACGCCGGACAAACGCGTTCGGCGGTGAGATCGAGCGCGGGATTTTCCTGCAATTCGCTGTCAATGGCCTGCTCGAGTTCGACCGAAGGCTGCTGCAAGAGGGCGTAAAACGCGATCATTTTGGGATTGAGCGACTGCTCCATTCCCTGACCCATTCCAAGAGATTGCGACATAAAGCGCGAAGTTCCTTTCGATACGGCAAGTTTCGATGAATAATGACGACCTGACAAAAAAGCCTAACATAAAACCTTCGCGCATGACGGGCGAAGGAGAAGAGTTTGAAAACGGCTCGAGAAATGGAACACGGAGGCTGCGCCCGCACGGATAACAACACGGATGAACACAGATCGAAATCAAACCAGCTAAAAATCCGTGTTCATCTGTTTGATCCGTGTAGGCGAAGCCTTCGTGTTCTCAATTCATTTCGAGACCTGGCAGATACGTAATCGAGTACTCGATTGCCGCGCCATAGAAGCGCAAGAGCGTTCGCGGGTTGCAATCAATTTAAGTTGGCGGGAACGTTTTCTTTAGCGAGCGGCGATTTCATACCACAAGGTTTGGTATTGCGCACCGATGGCAAACTGCAATTGTCCGTTTTTGATTTGCGACGGCACTACGACAGTTCGCGCGCCACGATTATCGAGCGCGTAAACCGTCGCGGTTTTCGCTGAAGTGCGCAACGAAATCTGCGCGGGAACGCCTTCGGCCATCGTTGGGCCAGTGCCCCAATTGCTGCCAACCGAATTGCGCGCCGCGTTCCAACCCACGTTCTGGTTTTCCACGTTGCTTAACGCCGTCAACAGCAAAGATGACGAAACACCAATTGGCTTGCCGTCTTTGGAGTTCAGCGAAACCGTGGCGAAATTGCGCGTTGTGGGCGACATCGAAACCGTGAAGCCGCTCAACGTCGCGCTTTGTCCGCCCAAGAAACCGACGATTGATTTCACGTTTGGCGCATCAACCTTGAACAACGCTTTCTGCGGCGTGGCGTTGTTCCAGGCCAGGACGTTTTTGCGGTTGGCATCGAGTACTCGATTGAGCGAAATGGCGCCGTTGCCATCGGTCAGGCGCAGGTTCATGCGTGTCGAAAGCAAGTCGTTCAACGTCCATCCGGCGTTTGTCCAGCGGCGCAGGACATCGCTGTCCCAAAAGTTGCCCGGCTTGTCGCTCGCCAGCGTGGAGACAACGGCATCGCGCGGAACCGTCAAAGTGCTGATCGAATTGTTGACCGGAACACCCTGACCCAGAAACATCAAGGCGGCAGCGGGCATGTTCGCCATTTTGTTGGGATCGGCATCGACATCGAAAAAGTTGACGATTTTGTTGCGATCCCAATTTTCTTGCTCGCTGTGATAATCGAAAAGGAAAAAGCCGTCCCAATCTTGCGCAGCAGCGTAGGCCGCCATGAAAGGCAAGGTTTCCGAAGCGTAATCGCTGGGCGCCGGATGATTGTATTCGGTCACAGTGAACGGCTTGCCTTCGACGCGATGCGCCGCCAAAAACGGCAAGGTTCCGCCGTTTGCGTCGCTCACCATCGCCGTGTTGCCAATCAGCCAATTATTTGGATCCCACATCGCGCCAGGATATTGCGGATGTTGCCAGTAGGCATGATGATCGATCCAATCCATGCGCGATTCGCGGACGACGCCGCCCAAGCCGCCCAGCCACGATTGCGAACACGTCACCAGCGATTTGGCGCCCAAATCTTGCTTGAGGTAGTTGTACATTCCGACCGAAAAATCGCGCTCGACGCCCATCAAAAAGTCCACCATGTCGCGCCCACGCAACGAGTTATCAATTAGCGCCATTTGAACGCTGCCGTCTTCCAACCGTTGCGCGCCGATGTCGCTCGAAGCGCCGCGCTGCAACGACACATCGGCGATCCACAGTTCGCCGGTCGCGCCGCCTATGGCAAAAGATAAGCGGCTGTGGTTGGGAATCGGGTTTTTCAATGTGGCCGTGAGTTCGTAACGCTTCCAATCGGTCGACAGGTTAAAATTGGCGGCGGGCGAAAGTTCGCCCCACGGCGCTTCATCGCGCCCGATGTAGGCCGCTAAAGGTCGCGCTTTATCGGCTTTGGCCCAAAAGCGAATGGTGTAAATCGCGCCGTTTGGCAAATTCAAGCCGTTGTAATGAAATTGCTGCTTCCAATCGGCATCACCAATCGAGCGAATCGAGAAATGAACGGTCTGACCGTTTGGCGAAGGCGTGTTTCCAGTACTCGAAATCGGCTCGACAGTTGTCGAATAATCGCCCGCTTGTTTTTCGTTTGACCAATTATCGAGGCCGCTGGCGAACTGGTTGTTCTGCAAAATGTTCGGCCCCAAACCCGGGCCCTGCCACGCAGTTTTCAAGCTTTGCGTCGAACCATATTTCTTCAGCAAATAGGTGTTCCAGCGCGCTTGCAACTGGTTCAGATAATACGGCGGATAATTGAGGATGCTGCCATTCCAGGCTTGTCCCAAAAGCGTGTCTTCGTTTGTGATTTCAATCAACGCGATGGTCGGATCGTTCGCCCACGTCAAGCCGGTGTAAGGGTTGAGGTGCGTCAGGAATTGGCGCGCGTAATGGCGTTGGTGTTCGATGGCGCGCTTTTCAAAATAGGAAACGCCTTTGTTGCTGTCGGGCAATTGATCGGTGTCGGGATAACCGCCCGCAGCCGTTGGCGACCACGCGACATGAAGATTCAAATCGACGTAAATGCCATTCTTTTTGAACTGCGCTACCAGATAATCGAGCGCATTCAGCGAAGACGGCGCGAGAATTTCGTTGGGCAAATTGGCGGCGTCGCGGTTGGCGCCGAAGATGGACGGTTGTGCCCACGTCGCGTCCATGTGGTGCAGGCGCACGATATTGAAACCCAGTTTGTGCATTCGCGCCGCAACGGCCGCGGCATCGGCTTTGGAAAGAAAGTTGGCGCCCGCGACGAAGTTCGTCCCCAGAAAACGCACGCGCCGTCCCATCGTGTCATAGAAGTGACCGTTGCGCACGCCAATGCGACGCGCGTTCGTCAATGGCGCGGGATTGAGAAAACTCACGTCTGTCACGGTTTTGCTGGCGTCGTTCCACGGCATGACAAAAGGAAAACGCGCGGCTGAAACCGCTTGAGTATTGGCGACTTTCGCATTAAAAGCGCAACTTAAGGCGAGAGCAGTCAAAAAAGCGCGACGAAAATGGCGCGGGCACAATCCGTTCATGGATGTTCTCCTGAAGACGAAATTTCTGGGGACGCATAGTTTACAAGCTATTTCTAAAGGCACGCGGCGCGTCGAAAGCGTAGCTTCGCGGCAGCTTGCGAAATGGTAAACTGCGACGCACTTTTGAAGTTGAATAAGACGTGCGAGTATCTTGAATCGAGTACTCGATTGGTTGACGAGGAGGCCGTTTATGTCGGTTTGCGTAACGCAGGGAATTAAAATCAGTGTCGAGCCGGTTTACGCGCCCGAACAATCGGAGCCGGAAAGCCACAAATATCTGTTCGCCTATCACATCACGATTGAAAACGAAGGCGAGCAAAGCGCGCAACTCTTGACGCGGCATTGGATTATCAAAGACGCCTGGCATCACATCGAGGAAGTGCAGGGCGAAGGCGTCGGCGGCGAAATGCCGATTTTGGAGCCGGGCGCCGCCTTTTCTTATTCGAGTTGGTGTCCTTTACGCACCGAATACGGCACGATGCGCGGCACTTATGGCATGGCGCGTCCCGATGGCGAACTTCTCGAGGCAGTTATCGCGCCTTTTGTCCTTATGCCGCCGTCGATGTTGAACTGATTTGCCGAGCCGATTTTGAATCGTCAAATTCGGAGACATCAAAGCGTGCATCGAGTACTCGAACTTCGATGCGCGCTTTTGTCTTATTGGTATTCTGCCCCGCAAAAGCTTGCTCGATGTTGTGTTTCGCTTCTCGAACCTTTGTCTGGCACAAGGGAAAAGAAAGTTTGGCTGTCCCAGCGAAATAGAACTTTCTTAATGGCATTTCTGTGGCATAATTGAACAAAGCACACTCGCTCGGATGTTTCGCCATGGCACACAAACTTTCTCCTGATGCTCGTTTGCCCGATACTCGGCAGTTGCCGTTCCTATTGCGCTTGATCGACGATTCCTCGCCGCGCGTGCGTGAACGCGTCGCACAACAATTGCGCGCGTTCGGCAATGGTCTGGAACGCGAAATACAAGCGCAAAACCTCGTTTTAACGACTTCGCAGCGCACCGCGTTGAACGCTCTGGGCTTGCGCGAAAAAGCAGTTGCATCCGCGCATTCGTGGCTCGAATGGCTGGGTCAGCACGACGAAAACGCCAAGCTGGAAGCGGCGCTGTCGCATTTAGCGCACTGGCAAAAGGAAGCGGAATCGCTGTCCGAATCTTCTGCCGAGTATTTGAACAACGAGTACTCGAACGAATATCTTAATGCCGCGCCGCGCAACCTCGATTTATTGCCGCGTTCGTTCGGGCGCAAAAAGCCGGAATTAGGTGTCGCGCTGGATCGTTTGGCGCAGGATTTTCGCGCGACCGGACGGCCCTGGCATCCCGAGGCGCTGAGCGCGTGGCTTTTCGTCGAAAAAGGTTTGCGCGGCGACACGCGCGATTATTACAACGCGCGCAACTCGAACCTGCTTCATGTCATCCAATACGGGCGTGGAATTCCGATCAGCCTGTCGTGCATTTTTATTTTGGTCGGCGCGCGCCTGGGATTAGACATTCGCGGCTGCAATTTTCCAGGACATTTCCTGGCGCACGCGCGCAGTGGCGGCTTGGATTTACTATTCGATTGTTTCGACGCCGGACGCTTGCTGTCGCCCTTTGAAACCAACGCCATTCGCAAAGCCGAACCACGACTTTTAGAAACGCGAATGCCTTCGGAAGTCATTGTTACGCGCGTGCTGCGCAATCTCACCGTCGCTTACGAACATTCCGGCGAGTTCGAGAAAATGCAATACGTTCAAGGCTTGCTCAGCGAACTCGAACACGCTACGGGACAGTAATTACGGGACAGTAATTAGGAAGCAGCGGCTGGAAGCAGTTCGAGTACTCGAACGCTTAGGCTTTGAAGTTCTCGCAAAAAAACAGGTTCGACCAATAAAAAAGCGCACTCAGAAATTGAGTGCGCTTTTTTCTTTAGGACTGCTTCAAGTACTCGAACTGCCTTCTGCCGCTGCCTTCTGCCCACTGAACTAAGGCTGAATCCAGACTGGCGTGCCCATTTTTGTGGCGGAATACAGTTCTTCGATTTCGCGGTCGGTCAGCGCGATACAACCCGCTGTCCAATCATTGCGGCCTCGTTTTGCGGCTTGCTTTTGCGCGAAAGGGCTGCCTGTGCCGCCGTGAATGCCGACCCAACCGCCCAAGCGCGTGTCCCATAAAGGCGCGCCGCGCGAAGCCAGTCGACGATTGATCAATGTATATTCACGCCACGAAAGGACGCCGCTGTTAACGCCGCGCGCCGCGTCCGGCACGTCAGGATAACTCAAGCCGAGAAAAATGTGAAACGCGGAATTGGTCGAGTTGCGCGTGCAAATGCGGAAATGACCTTCGGGCGTGCGTCCATCATGCTCGCGGCTTTTGGCACCCACAGGATTGGCGCCCAGCGCGACCTGATACGTTTTTACCAGTTGCCCGCCGTTCCACAACTCTAAGCGACGCTGCGCTTTCACGATGACGATGCGCGCATTAGGCAGCGGCAGCGGCAGTTTGGCTTCCCGCGCCAACACGGACAACGCCACGCCCGTTGTTGGCAGGGTCTTTGGCGTTGCTGCTGTCTTTGGCGTTGCTGGCTTTGGTGTTGCATCGGGCGAAGCCGTTGTGTCGGGCGAGGCCGTTGCTGTAACAGTTGGCGAAACTGATGGTGCAGCGGTTGGTTGCGCATCGGGCGAAGTGACAGTTGGTGTCGCTGGTGTGGCAATCGCCGTAGGATCACCGCTGGTCTGCGAGTTTTGAATGGTAATCGCAGGGGAAGCCGTGCTGCTTTGCGATGGAATTGGTGGAGTTTGCGTTTGCGCGGAAACGGCTGCCAAATGCGCTGCGGACAAGGCGCAACAGACGGCGAAAATCGAAAACGCGCGACGGCGCGGAAAGAATCGAGTACTCATTGTGGACAAAAACTGGGAAATTAGACTTTGGAAGGTTGAAGTTGAACTTCGTGTTGAGCGCGTTGGAGCGAGCGTCGTAATCGTTCTTCGGTGATGCGCACAGCGAGACGATGGCGGCCATTGAACGTAACGACGGGAATGTGACATTTCCAGCGTTCGCGCAAGGCGGCATCGCTGGAAATGTCGATTTTTTGCAAAGTGAAAGCGAACTCGTTTTGCAAGGTGTGCAACAGCGTTTCGCATTTATCGCACAGGCAACAACCTGGCTTCCCGTAGAGAACGACGTGCATGATTTTCGACTTTACTTCAAAACCGCGACGCGCTTGAGAACATCGTCCTGGCGCAACTGGAGAACGACGTTTTGGCCTTTGAGAACCTTGCCAAAAACGGTGTAGCCGACGCCGTCCTGCGCGTTTTCTTTATCCAGGAAAGGCGTCGCATCGAGTGTGAAATAAAACTGGCTGCCCGCGGAATCGGGGTCTTGAGTGCGCGCCATGGCCAGCACCATCGCGTTGTGCTTGAGTGCATTATATTCGCGCGGAATCGTGTAGCCAGGTCCGCCCGAACCCGCCATAGCACGGAATGTGGCAGTTTTCGATAAAGGATCGCCGCCTTGAATGATGCGCGCCGGTTGTCCCGACCCCGCGCCCAAATCGGCGAAACGATGAAACGTGGTGCCGTTATAAAAATTCTTCTGCGCCAGGTACAGGAAACTTTTGACGTGCAGCGGCGCCGCTTTGCCGTTGAGTTCGACCGTGATGTCGCCTTTAGAAGTCGAGAAGAGAACGCGCGCTGTGTCCGGCACTTTCATCGAAGCGGGCGGCGGCGGAAGCGCCATTTTGTGGATCGCTGCCGCAATCGCCGCGGGATAACTCGCTTGTGCTTCATCGACGACCTGATACGTTTTCTTCGTGGAAGAATCGCTGGTTGAAGCAGCCGTATTGCTGGTGGTATCCGTCGCGTTGCTGGACGTATTGGTGGCCGCATTTGATGTCGCATCGTTGGAAGTGGCCGAGTTGGTTGCGACATTGGAAGTAGCCGTATTTGTGGCGGACGTGGTGGCATTAGTCGTCGAATTGGCGCTTGTGTCGGTGCCGTTTACGTTCGAGGCGCAACCAACCAGACACCAGGCCAAAGGTACCGCTAAAGGCAGTGAAAACAGAAATTTCTTCATAAGAGATGAAACGTTCGAGTACTCGAATCAAGGACTCTAAAGGCGAAACAGGAAAGCGGGCAACGATGCGGTTGCGATATTTACGCAGTTGCGGTCGCTTCTTCGTCGGTGATGGAGACTTCGATGGGTTTTTCGGGCGTAAGCGCTGCGACAGGCGCATTGCGGCGATAACGGTCGAGTCCGTAGCATTCGCGGCACATGATGTTGTTGAGCGCAAACGGCACATAGCGCAATTCGCGTCCGCACTGACCGCACTTGGCGCGCGTAACTTGAAAGGGTTCTTTAACGTTGGTTTTGTTGCTGGAAATGGCCATAAAAAATGTCCTTGAAAGATTGATCGGTACTTTATTTTCCGAATATCGTGACGCCATCGAAACGACGCGCAAAATTATTATAGCAGCCGAACCGCACATTGCGCTCTCTCAAAGGTGAAACATGCCTTGTTCCCTCGACGTTTCTCGATGCAACAACAATCCCGCGTCACGACATTCCGTTATATAATTGTTCCTATTATCTATCGCGTTTTTGCGTCGCATCAGTTTTTAAAGCACGTTGAGGCGCAACGCACTTTTTGCGAAGAAGTTTTCGAGAAGCACAGGAAATAAACGGAGTCACTATGACCGAACCACAACTCGCGCGCCAACTCGTTCAGGCCGGATTGGTCACGCCGCAGCAAGTGCGCCACGTCGCCGAAACGCGCGATTCTCATATTGGCATTGCGCAGGCACTCGTCGATAGCGGCGCCGTGTCTGCCGAACAAATCATTCAAGTCGAACCCGGCGCTTTCGATATTTTGCCGCAAAACGCCAACGCATCGGCGAATGGCACATCGCACAATACGTCGCCCACACAAAACGGTCATTCGACGGCGTTGCAAACCGTTGAAGCGCCCGATGCAGTACTCGATACCGTGTCATCCAGCGTCGGTCTGGGAACGGGCGCGGCGCCGATTATGGATGACAGCGGCGTCGTTTTCGACAGCGAAGCGCGCAGCAACGACCTGGACGACCCGATTATGGGCACGATTGTGACGTATTGCAACGAACTTTTGAAAATCGCGGTCGGCCTGCGCGCGTCCGATATGCACTTGGAGCCGCGCGAAAACGGCGTTCTGCCGCGCTATCGCGTTGATGGACATTTGCGTTCGGGCGGCATTATCCCCAAGGAATTGCAGGCGCCGATTATTTCGCGTTTCAAGGTGCTGGGAAATCTCGACATCACGGAAAACCGCCTACCACAGGACGGGCGTTTTCGCGCCACCATCGGCGGCCACATCTTTGACTTTCGCGTCTCGAGTTTGCCGTCCATTCACGGCGAAAAAATCGTGATGCGTTTGCTCGACCGTTCGGCTCTGGTCACTGATTTGTCGAAGTTGGGTTTCGGCGGCAAATCGCGCGCGACCTTCATGGAAATGCTGAGCCGCTCGCATGGCATCATCCTCGTCACTGGCCCAACTGGAAGCGGCAAAACCACGACCTTGTATGCGGCTCTGGCGGCTGCGCGCGATGAAACGAAAAACGTTATCACGGTTGAAGATCCGGTCGAATACGAATTGGAAGGCGTCACGCAAACCGCCGTTCAAAGCGACATCGATTTGACTTTCGCGGTGCAATTGCGCGCGATTTTGCGCCAAGACCCGGACGTGATTTTGGTCGGCGAAATCCGCGACGGCGAAACCGCTGACATCGCTATTCGCGCCGCTCTCACAGGTCACCTTGTTTTGAGTACTCTTCACACCAACTCGGCGGTCGGCGCCGTAACGCGCTTGCAGGATATGGGCGTCGCGCCGTTTCTGATCGCGTCCAGCATGGCGGGCGTTCTGGCGCAACGTTTGGCGCGCCTGATTTGTCGCGGCTGCAAAGAACCCGTCGACCAAAATAGCGCCGCATACAAGGACGCGATTGTGCGTTTGCGCTTGCCCGAAGGCACGCCGATGTTCAAAGGCGCCGGTTGCGACGCGTGCAGCGGAACAGGTTACAAAGGTCGCCTGGCGATTTTGGAATTGCTGACGGTGGACAGCGATTTTCGCCGCGCCGTAATGACGCGCGTCGATTCCGATTCGATGCGCCGCATCGCCGTCGCCAGCGGCATGAAAACGCTATGGGAAGACGGCATCGAGAAGATGAGCAACGGCCTGACCACATCGGATGAAATTGCGCGCGTCCTGCTCGGCTCGCAAGACGACGATTGAAGTTGTTCTGTAGGGGCTTGGCGTGCCAAGCCTTCGTCGTAACATTGAAACGAGGATTTGGTGGCAAAGGCTTGGCACGCCAAGCCCCTACAACGCATTCCGCACAATCGAGTACTCGATAATCCCATGTCCGAATTTCCAACGCGTTCGACGCGCGTTTATCGCTTGTTTTACCCATGGATGCGCAGTTTGCTGAGCCTTTTGTGGCGACTGCTCGCGCCGCGCTTGCGCATGACGGGGCAAAACAACATTCCGCGACGCGGCGGCGTTTTGCTGTGTCCCAATCACATTTCCGATGTCGATCCGACAATTGTGCAAAACGCCAGTCCGCGTTTGGCGTCGCGCAGTTTGTGGTTCATGGCCAAGCGCGAATTGTTCGGCATGACGGTGCCGCTGATTGGAAAACTCGGCCCGAAAATCGAGTTCTTGCAAACCTTTCCCGTTGACCCGCACGAACCCGACCGCGACGCCTTGAAGCACGCCGCCGAACTGCTCAAAGCTGGACAATGTCTGGTCGTTTTCCCCGAAGGTTTCTGCTCGCCCGATGGTGAAATGAACGAAATTCAGGCGGGCGCGGTGATGCTCGCTTTGCGCGGCAATGTGCCGATTGTTCCCGTCGGCTTGTGGAATACGACGGGCGTGATGCCTTATGGCAGCATCGTTTTACGCCCGACGTGGAAACGCGTCGCTATTCACTTTGGCAAGCCGCTTCGCTTCGATGATTTGAAAGACAAACCCAAACGCGAAGCCCGCGAAATCGCCACGCAGCGTTTGACAGAAGCGATGCGACAAGCGCGCGAAGTGGCGAAAAACGGTTGACAAATCGAGTACTCGATCGCGGTTGGGTGCGATAGTTGGTTTTGTTGCTGATATTTAGCTCTGCCCCGGCATTCTAAACGGCATTTTTTGGTCGATTGGGGCAAGCATTATGTCCTGAGCCATAGTGAGGTAGGTCAGGAATCGAGTTTTAGGCGAACTTGTGCCAGCAAAAGTGTCTTGCCGAACCCACTTATTTCGGTCGTAGTGGAGATTTACGATGTTTGTTGTGTTGAGCAAAGAAGTGCGCTTCCAGAAAGGCTTTGGATTTTGCAAGTACTTTGCTACATCAATCCGTGTGGGAAAGCCGAAAGCAATTCGATCATGCTCTTCGTCCCCATATGTCATCGTTCCAGCATAAACCCGCTCGCCGTTCTTCATTAACTCAGAAGAAATAGGAACGACCAAACGACCTTCCGGTGAATAATAACCAATTGCTACCGTATAACCTTTTGCGGAACGAAAAACGCGAACCACGCTCATCACGGTGAACTTGCGCAGCGTTTGCATCGTGTGTTTTGGAAGCGCAGAAATAACGCGAGGCGGCTCGGAGGTGCCGTGAAAGGGGTTAGCAGAAATCTCAAATGCAATAGCGTTGGGAGCGTACTCCTTCTCATAGCGAAACATTGTCTCTGCGCAGATTGTTCCGAATGGGCCTTTGGCAAGTTCCTGATTTTTGTATCGATTCCTAAGAGGGCGTATAGGAAAACCCAAAAGCAACGAAAAACGCTTGGAAGCGGCATTGTGTCATTCTGAGAGGGTGTATAGGAATCACGCAAGCCTTCGGAGCATAAGCCGGATCATGGCGAGATAAATCCAGGTTTCACTTGATTTGACATTTTGCTCATAGTCTTTTGAAAGCCTTCGACATCTTCCCAACCATGCAAAAGTTCTTTCGACAACCCAGCGACGCGGCAACGGCACGTAGCCTTTGTTTTCATATTGACGGTTCACCAGGGCATTGCGGCTTATCACTCGGAGCGCAACGCCACAGTTTTCTCGCACCCAAGCCGCGAACTTGTGTCCCCAGTAGCCTGCATCCGCCCAAATCAACTGCAAACGTTGTGAAGGAAAGCGCCACAGGGCTTTGTCTTGCAAAAGTAATTTGGCTCCGTCACGCTCTTGAACGTTGGCAGCATGAACACACACTTGCAACAACAAGCCGTTGGTATCCACTAGAATATGACGCTTGCGCCCTTTTATTTTCTTGGCTGCATCAAAGCCTTTTGGCCCCCTTTTTCTGTGGTTTTGACGCTCTGGCTGTCCAGAATCGCTGCGCTGGGCGCCTCATCCCGTCCATCGGCCTGGCGCACTTGAGAACGCAACGAACTGTGGATACCTTCGAGAGTGCCGTTGTCACGCCAGCGCCGGAAGTGATACCAAACCACAGTGTAAGGCGGAAAATCGTGAGGCAAAGCACGCCACGAGCAGCCGTTGGTCAACTGATACAACAAAGCGTTGACGATCTCGCGTTGGGCGTAAAGCCTGCGCGTACCGCGCGCACGCTGTGGCTCGATCAAAGGGCGCAGCACTTGCCATTGTGCCTCGCTCAAATCACTGGGATAGCTCTGGCGTTTCATAAATGTAAGTCTAACCCTTTCCTATACACCCTCTTAGAATATTGTCATTGGTGACATCAAAATAATTGTAGCGAACAAAGTAATTGTAGCCACCAGCAGAAGAAGGAGGTTTCCCATCAAGGTGCTCAACCGAGTAGAAACCTGGCCCTTCCGCATTTCCATAGGACGGTCTGAAGAACGGGCCTATATCTTTCTGCTCGTTCCAATCCGGTATAAAATTGCTCAAATTCACCTTCAGTGAGCGAGGGTCAATAGTCATCGTCCGAGCGGATGTCTTGGGAGGCGGCTCCTGCGCACAACCGGAAGAGCCAGGACAAGCAAACAGGATTACTCCCAACGTCGAAACTCGTGTCCATCTGGGCGTAGAATATTGCATCATATTTACTATCTTACGAGTTTTAGCTACGCCATGCGTACCGCCAACTACATGCTATTGCCGCAAACTCACTTACCCTATGCTCACAACCTTTCTGCGGGATGCCGCAAGTCGCGCGTGTGGTTGAAAATGTGGCGCGCAGCGTCTTCGGGGTCGTTGGTCAGATAGAGCAAATCGAGGTCAATTGGCGAAATGGTGCCCATTGGCAGCATCGCGCTTTTGATCCAGTCGATCAAGCCTTTCCAGTACTCAATTCCCATCAACACGACCGGAAAGTTCTGGATTTTGCGCGTTTGCACCAGTGTTAAGGCCTCAAACAATTCGTCCATCGTGCCGAAGCCGCCGGGCATAATGACAAAGCCGGACGCGTATTTCACAAAGTTGGTTTTGCGGCAAAAGAAATAGTGAAAGTTGAGGCTTAAATCCAAATGCGGATTGGCACTTTGCTCGAACGGCAATTCGATGTTTAAGCCGACCGAACGCCCGACGAAAGCGCCATTGAGTTTTTGTTTCTCTTCGATTGAAAGTTGTGGTTCGCTTTCGTGCGCGCCTCGGTTGGCCGCTTCCATCAAGCCCGGGCCGCCGCCTGTAATAATCGACCAACCACTTTGAACGAGCAAGCTGCTGACTTTTCGCGTTAATTCGTAGTACGGATTTTCTTCGCCCAAGCGCGCCGAACCGAAAATAGCGATGGCGGGGCCGACTTTGCTCATACGCTCGAAGGACATGACGAACTCGGATTGAATGCGCAGAACGCGCCACGTATCGCTTTGCGTGAAAGGCAAATCTTCAGGGCACGCATTCAGCAGCGCGAAATCGTCGGTTTTGCGTGCCGCGACTTTTTCTTCGGCGACGCTGGCGACCGTATTGGTTCCTGGCACCACGCGTTGTTGGTTCTCGTTGGTAATGTTCTCGTTGGAAGTGACGGAAGAGGCTGAGTTTTCGTTGAGAGGATTCATGGTAATTCCATTTTGGCGCGCGACGCCGCATTCGCCAAGTGCGCGCACGCCTCTATATCACGCCGCTATACTATGAAGCCGCTCTCAATTTCGCCTTGTCGAGTACTCGAACGAGAAGACTCGCGTTTGCGGAGGAACGTTTTGAAACTCCAGAAACTCCCCAATTTTCACATTCATAAAACATCGCGCGCGCCGCTGTTATCGCTTCCCTTTTTGATAATCGCACCCATTCTTATCGCGCCGGTTCTGACAAAAGCCGCTCATGCGCAAGACACCGTTTCTAACGCGACAACTGATGTGCCAAACGGCGCGACCTCGCTTGTAGTCGATGACTTTGAAAATGGTGTCGACAATTGGACGCGCAACGACAAAGTTCATTCGGATAACGAAACTGTTCCGGCTTCGCTGGTTGACATCGTGGCGACGCGACCTCCCGCAGGTTTGCCGTTCACTTCGCGCGGCGCGGCCTTGTTCAGCTTCAAAAGTGGGAAAACGTCGTGGGCTTCGGCGTCGCGGCGCGTGGATGGCGCAAGCTGGGCGAAAATCGGTGCGCAAACCCTCACCTTCTGGCTCAATGCCGATGGCGCGCCACAAGGCACGTCTTTGGTGTTGCGCGCGGCGGTTTCCAACGCGGACGGCAGCAAGCGCGAAGAGATTTGGACATTGCCGGTTCGACTGAATGTCAAGCAGTGGCGCCAGGTCACGATTCCGCTTAAAGATGTGCGCAACGAGGCGGGCGTGCCGTTGTTGTCGCAATTGTCGAAGGTTTACTTGATGCAATTCGTGCAACGTGGGACGTGGGAATCGCGCTTTTTTACAATCGATCAAATTGAAATCGAAGGCAATGGAAAGCCGTTGCCAGTTGCGGTTGCGACAAACGCGGTTGCGACAACTTCGGCCACGCCGTCCAACACGACATCGAGTACTCGAACGCCGCAAACTGTGGCGCCGGGAACGTTGCAAGTCGGCGTTGATTTTCTGAAATTGCAAGGCCGCATCACGACCAGCGCCGATGTGAGTTTGGGTGCGGCTTCGGATGACACAGGCGGCGCAGCGCAATATCCATTGCTGACGAGCAAGCCTTTTCGTGACGCGATGACAGTTTTAGGGCCGCGCTTGATTCGCCTGGATGCCGCTTCGCTCGTCACGATGACCGATTCGTCAAGACCTGGCTTTGATTTTTCGCGCTTGGTCGCCAACGTCAAGCAAGTGCGCGCCCTGGGCGCCGAACCTTTGGTGGCCTTGAGCAACGATGCGGCGTGGGGTTTGGATGCGCGCGGTTTCGCCAGCTTTTGCGCTCAGGCGGCGCGCGCCGTGAACGTCGGTGCCGCAGCCAATGGCGGTGCACGACGTTTTGAAATCGTGCCGCCTTCGAGTACCAGCGCCGATGGTGCCATCATCTCGCCATCCGCGACGATGAGCGATGCCGAAGTCGTAACACTTTATAACAGCGCGCGCGCCGCTATCAAAGCAGTTTCGCCAGCTTTTCGCGTCGGCGGCGTGGCGGCTTCGGGAACGCGCGCGAGCGTGGTTCCCGCTCTTATTAAAGGCGCGCAAGGTTTGGATTTTCTGACTTTGCAGTTTTACGGCGCCAACAACGGCAAGCCGGAGGCGAATGTTTTGTTCGGCGCGACGCGCAATTTGAATTCTTTGCGCGCGGCGGCTTCGTTGCTGGATAAATCGCGTTTCAACGCGGCGCCGATTTATGTCACGCAAAGCAACCTGAGCAACGCGCGTGATTTGGATGCGGGCACGTCGGGCGACGAACGTGTGACGCAAATGGTTTCGGGCGCCTGGTGGCTGTCGTTTCTGGGCAACAGTTCGCGCGTGGCGGACGCCGTTTTTCACAACGACGCGACCAACGCCGGTTGGGGTTTGCTCAATCCGCAGGCACGCGCTTATCCGGCGTATTACGCGATGTGGATGTGGAACACGTATGCGCCGCGCGGCAGCAATCGAGTACTCGTTACTGCTCCCGCGTCGGGCGTCGCTGCTTTTGCTGTCAATGCGCCGGTTGTCGCCGGTCAGCCTCGCTTGCACAACGTTTTGCTGGCCAACACGCGCGGTGAAAATACCACAGTTCGCGTTGCGATTCGCGGCTTCGCGGTTTTGCGCGCCGCACAAATGCAGGTTCTGGACAACCCCGAAGCGGGCGTGCGCACCGATGTCGCGCTCCCTAAAAGCGCCTTCCAAACCGTAACTTTGAAGCCTTACGCTGTCGCAGTAGTGCAGTTCATCGAACCGCCGAGGAAGTAACGCGCGGAAATTATTTAGACGAGTGTTGAGCCGAAAAATAACTGAATCTGGACGCTATGGAGGTGCAAATGTCGCCTAGTGGATTTGGTACCGTCTACTTCACGAGTGCATCGCCAACATACGTATTTCACATTGTTCTCAAAGCATTTGCCGATAGATGGCCTTCGATGAGGATACGGATTGACCCTTCAGATAAAGAGTTCACAGCGCCATTCTTGCCAACACCAGATGATCTTAAAGGAGATCTCATTCAGTGTTTTTTGATGCGCGACAAGGAAATGCAGAAACACACCGATCGAACAGGTGGAACCGCGATGAAGGATGGTGAAGGACCAATCCAACTTCTCCATTCAATTCATGTGCGAGAACCTCTTTTGGTGACGACAAAAGGCTATCCACACTTAGATGGCGCGCAATCTGACTTCTATGAAGCGATGGTTTGCTGTCCTACGGTATCAATGATCACTGTCGTTACGCCCGATGATCCGCGGACTAATAGTTTCTCGGCATGGGCCTGCGATTTAGTTATGAATGCTTGCTTGAACAGCCAAAACGGGCAGCGATAATCATGAAAATCATTCTCACAGGCGTTGAGCCGGAATTAGTCGAGGCGTGGCAGCGCTTCTGCGGCGATTTGGAAGATGTTACGGTTTATCACGGCTCGATTTTCGATGTTCATTGCGACGCTGTGGTCAGTCCGGCCAACAGTTTTGGTTTTATGGACGGCGGCATTGATCTGCTTTACAGCCGTCGCTTCGGCTGGCAGGTGCAAGAGCGTTTGCAGGAATTGATTCGCACCGTTTATCACGGCGAACTGTTGGTCGGCGTCGCGGAAATTGTCGAAACCGATGCGCCGATTCCGTTCTTGATTGCAGCGCCAACGATGCGCGTGCCGATGATTTTGCGCGATTCAGCCAATCCGTATTTGGCGGCACGCGCCGCCTTGACGTTGGTGAAACATGGCGTTTTTCGTGCGGGTTTTCACAAAGGCACGCCAATTAGCGAAGTCGTCCACAGTGTGGCGTTTCCAGGTTTGGGAACTGGCGTCGGGCAAGTCGGTCCTGATGTTTGCGCTCACCAAATGCGCACGGCGATTGAAGATGTCGTGTTGGAAAAACGACCTTTCCCTGAAAATTGGGCGGTGGCTCAAGCGCGCCATCAAAAACTTTATACAGATCGCATCCGCGATTTACAGCGTGGTTGAAACACGAAAGCAATATTATCGAGTACTCGATAATATTGCCGCTTGCACTTTCATGTGTTATTTGATCACGCTGTTTAATTAAACTTTGTGCTTCACAAAGTTTTGTACCAATCTGGATCGACACTGACTTCTTCAACAACTTGGGTGGTAATCCCAAGTCCCAGCTCCTTTAACTTATCCGCGAGTTGATCTCCATCTACTAAATCAATCGGTGGCGCACCATCACGGATAGCCTCTTTTATGGCGTCTCTCGTAAATGTGCCAGTGGTAACAAATAACCCTTTATCTGCACGGCCAACCATAGCGCCTCTAAAATCGCGTATATCACTGGATGAAACTGAGCCTTGATATTTTTTGCACTGAAAAATGACATGGAAGCTCAATAGTCCATTGATGCGGGCAATGCCTTTTCCATCAATACCACCATCACCACTTCGACCCGTCACCTCGACCTGTACAAAGCCGGATTCGCGGAGTAATCGTTTTACAAGACGTTCAAAGGCAGCAGAATCAATTTCCTGCGTTAAAATATAATGGAGTTGCTCGCGCCAAGTACGCACTTCTTCTGGCAATTCTTCGTCATTAACACTGCTATTTATTTCTTTTGACTTCCGATTAGGCCTGTCTTTCCTGTCCATTTCGCGGACAGCGCGAACAACTTCTCGATGGTCGACCTTTTCGAGATACCTTTTATCAGGCGCAATTGCCCATACGCCACGACTCGAGTTTTCTAAAACGCCATATTTCTTTAAATAAGTGCGCGCCCAAGCAAGCCGATATTCAACTTCAGTCTGATTGCTCTTATCAGGGTTGTGTGGAACGTTCAAAATCGCTTCGGGAAATTTCAAATTCTCTGTGACTTTCTCGTAAATTTCTTCAATTGAGCCAGAGCCGCCGAGTTGTTTGAGTGCCTGAAATAAAGGATTGATAAGAAGGTCATATTGTGGAACTTGATTCATGCTGTTTATTGTGCCAGATTGCCAAAGAGTAATCGAGGGTGCTGGTATAAACCACAGCGCAACGATGTTAGAGGACGTTAGCCCTTTCATCTCGGCAAACTCAAAACGACTACTGCTTTTTAGTTTTTCCTATCTTAGGATTTCCATGCAACTTTTATCGAGTACTCAATAAAGCGGAAAACCTTTGATTATACAGCGTATTGGCCGCTTGTGTTAAAATTGCACAAAGGCACTTCATGAAAATCGAACCGTTGGTTGATGAAATCGAGACATACGCTCAGGACATCGTGGATACGGTGCGCGAGCCGCTTTTGATGCTGGACACGACGTTACGCGTGCGCAGCGCCAACCGCGCGTTTTATCAAACCTTCCAGGTTTCGCCCGATGAAACCGAAAACCAACTCATCTACGAACTGGGCAACGGTCAATGGGACATTCCCGATTTGCGCACGCTCTTGGAAGATGTCGTCCCCAAAAGTTCGGTTTTCAACGATTTCGAGCTGGAACACACCTTTCCCGTCATCGGGCGCCGCGTGATGTTGCTCAATGCGCGCAAGTTGCGTGCGGGCAGTCACGCCGAATTGCTGGTGCTGGCGATGGAAGACGTGACTGAGCGGCGCCGTTCGGAAGACGATCTCAAAGCCATCGAAACCTACGCGCAGAACATCGTCGATACGGTGCGCGAACCTCTGCTCATTCTCGATACGACGTTGCGCGTGCGCAGTGGCAATCGCGCGTTTTATCAGGCGTTCCAGGTTTCGTCCGAGGAAACCGAAAACCGCCTGATTTATGAACTGGGAAATGGTCAATGGGACATTCCCGATTTGCGCACGTTGCTGGAAGACATTGTGCCCAAGAGTTCGGTGTTTAACGATTTTGAGTTGGAGCATGACTTTCCCGTGATCGGGCGGCGCGTCATGGTGCTCAACGCGCGCAAGCTGCAAGCGGGACATCATGGCGAACTTCTCGTACTCGCTATGGAAGACGTGACCGAGCGGCGTCGCGCCGAAGAAGCCTTGTTGCAGGCGGGCGCGTTGCAAAGCGCGATCTTCAACAGCGCCAACTTTTCCAGCATTGCGACCGACGCTAAAGGCGTGATCCAGATTTTCAACGTCGGCGCGGAACGAATGCTGGGCTACACCGCAGCCGAAGTGATGAACAAAATCACGCCCGCCGATATTTCCGATCCTCAGGAAGTCATCGCGCGCGCCGCTTCGTTGAGTACAGAATTGGCGACGCCGATTACGCCAGGCTTTGAAGCCCTCGTTTTCAAGGCGGCGCGCGGCATCGAAGACATTTATGAACTGACTTACATCCGCAAAGACGGCAGTCGTTTTCCGGCTGTGGTTTCGGTTACGGCTTTGCGCGACGCGGAAAATGCCATCATCGGCTACTTGCTGATTGGAACCGACAACACGGCGCGCAAGCAGGTCGAAGAAGAGCAGAAGAAGCTCGATCAACGCTTGCGCGATCAGCAGTTTTATACGCGTTCGCTCATCGAATCGAACATCGACGCGCTGATGACGACTGATCCGCGAGGCATCATTACCGACGTGAATAAACAAATGGAAGCCTTGACCGGTTGCACGCGCGATGAACTGATCGGCGCGCCATTCAAGAATTACTTTACCGATGCCGAACGCGCCGAAGCGGGCATCAAGCTGGTGCTAAACGAAAAGAAACTGACCGATTATGAATTGACGGTGCGCGCGCGCGATGGAAAAGAAACCGTTGTTTCCTACAATGCGACGACGTTTTACGACCGCGACCGGCAGTTGCAGGGCGTCTTTGCAGCCGCGCGCGACGTGACGGCGCAAAAGCAGGCGTCGCAGTATGCGCGCTCGCTGCTCGAAGCCTCGCCCGATCCTCTGGTCACGATCAGTGCGCAGGGCAAAATCACCGATGTCAACGAGGCTTCGGTGCAGGCGACGGGCGTGGCGCGCGAGCAACTGATCGGCACCGATTTTTCCGATTATTTCACGGCGCCCGATGAAGCGCGCGCCGGTTATCAAAAAGTGTTCTCGGAAGGTTTTGTGCGTGATTATCCTCTGGCGATTCGCCATACGACGGGACGCGTGACCGATGTGCTGTATAACGCCAGCGTTTACAAAGACGACAAAGGCAACGTACTGGGCGTTTTTGCGGCGGCGCGCGATGTGACCGAGCGCAAGCGTTTCGAGCAATCGCTGCAGGAAAATAATATCGAACTGGAAAGCGCCATTGCCAGCGGCGCCAAAGCCAAGGAAGCCGCGGAAACCGCCAACAAAACCAAGAGTTTGTTTCTGGCCAACATGAGCCACGAACTGCGCACGCCGCTTAATGCGATTCTGGGTTATTCTGAAATGCTGCACGAAGAATGCGAAGAGCGACATTTGGATGATTTCGGCGCTGATCTGGAAAAAATCAGCGCGGCGGGCAAGCATTTGTTGGCGCTTATCAACGATATTTTGGATTTGTCTAAAATCGAAGCCGGCAAAATGGAATTGTTTTTGGAAAGTTTCGATTTGACCGCGATGATTGATGAAGTCGCCTCCACGATTCGACCTCTGGTGGAGCGAAATGCCAACGTTTTGCACATCGAACGAGCGCCAAATTTGGGAATGATGCACGCCGATCAAATCAAGGTGCGACAGGGTTTGTTTAACTTGTTGTCGAACGCCGCCAAGTTCACGCAAGACGGCAGCATCACGCTGAACGCTGAACGCCAGACAATGAATGGCCGCGAATGGATCGTCTTTCGCGTGACCGATACCGGCATTGGCCTCAGCCCCGAACAAATCGTCAAGCTGTTTCAAGATTTTACGCAGGCCGATGCTTCGACGACGCGCAAGTTTGGCGGCACGGGCTTGGGATTGGCTTTGACGCGCCGCTTCAGCCAAATGATGGGCGGCGATGTGACGGTTCACAGCGTGCCAAATGAAGGCAGCGTTTTCACTATCAAAATGCCCGCTGTCGCCAGCGATGCGAAACCTGACGAAGCCATATCGAGTACTCGAATTGAAACCGCATTGCCCGAAGACATCGCGCAAGACGGCTGCATTTTGGTGATTGATGACGATGTGACGCAACGCGATTTGATGCAGCGTTTTCTGAACAAGGAAGGCTTTTGTGCGCGCACGGCGAGCGGCGGCGAAGAAGGCTTGCGCTTGGCGCGTCAGCTGCGTCCCGTGGCGATTACTTTGGACGTGATGATGCCCGATATGGACGGCTGGAGCGTGCTTTCCGCCCTGAAAGCCGACGAGACTTTGCGCGATATTCCGGTCATCATGCTGACCATGGTGGACGATCCCGACCGCGGTTTTACGTTGGGCGCGGCGGAATATGCGACCAAGCCGATTGACCGCCAGCGATTAACGCAGATCCTCAAAAAGTACACCTGCGCCAATCCGCCGTGTCCCGTTTTGTTGGTGGAAGACGATGCGGCGACGCGCGCTATTACGCGCCACATTCTGGAAAAAGAAGGCTGGAAAGTCAGCGAAGCCGAAAATGGGCGCATCGCCTTGGAATGCATGGAGCGCGAGCGCCCGAGCCTCATTTTGCTCGATTTGATGATGCCCGAAATGGACGGCTTCGCGTTCTCTGAGCGCGTGCGAAGCCATCCCGAATGGCGCTCGATTCCGATTGTCGTGGTCACGTCGAAAGACCTCAGCGCCGATGAGCGGCGGCGTCTCAGCGGCTCGGTCGAAACGATTCTGCATAAGGCCGGTAGTTCGCGCGAAGTCTTGCTCGATCAAGTGCGCGAACTGGTGGCTAATGTCGCAACAAAAAACAAAAGTGTGGAATAAACACGCAAAGTTTGCATCCGACATCGAGTACTCGATCCACCTACAACAGTTCATTATGCCCAAGATTTTATTAGTGGAAGACAACGAGATGAACCGCGATATGCTGTCGCGCCGCCTGATGCGCAAAGGCTTCCAAGTCGTGCTCGCAGTCGATGGCCAAAGCGGTGTCGAGATGGCGCAAAGCGAATCGCCCGATCTGGTTTTGATGGATATGAGCCTGCCCATTCTCGATGGCTGGGAAGCGACGCGCCGCTTGAAAGCCGATGCCGTCACGCAGCACATTCCTGTTATCGCGTTGACGGCGCACGCCATGTCGAGCGACCGTGAAAAAGCCCTTGAAGCCGGCTGCGACGATTACGACACCAAGCCCGTCGAACTGCCGCGCTTGCTGGGCAAAATCGATGCGCTGCTGAATGGAAACAGCTTAAATCCCGCCGGAGAACAATCGCTGTGATTGAACCACAACATCCTCTACCTGCGGCCTTGATTCACGACTTGCGCACGCCGCTTAACCAAATTATTGGTTATTCTGAAATGCTGACTGAGCAGGCGCAGGAAACAAATCAAGACGATTTCGTGGCCGATTTAGAAAAGGTGCATGCAGCGGGACAGCAACTTTTATCGCTCATCAACAATAACTTTCGTTCGCTTCAAGCGCCGGAAGTTAGGGCGCCGACTGCTTCGTCAAACGAACAAAAGCCAACATTCCAAACGCCAATCGAGTACTCGATTGCTGAAGAAACCGCCCCGTTATCGCAAGGTTTTCTGCTCGTTGTAGACGACATCGAAGCCAACCGCGACGTGCTTTCGCGCCGCTTGCAACGCCAGGGTTATGATGTGGCGACAGCCGAAAACGGTGTTCAGGCGCTGGAAAAGTTGCGCGCGCAATCGTTCGATTTGGTGTTGCTCGACATTATGATGCCGGAAATGGACGGCTACGAAACCTTGCAGTCCCTCAAGGCGGACGAAGCGTTGCGCTCCATTCCGGTGATTATGATTTCGGCTTTGAGCGAACTTGATGCGGTGGTGCGCTGCATTGAAATGGGCGCCGAAGATTACTTGCCCAAGCCGTTCAACCCGATTTT
The DNA here is from genome assembly GCA_965277285.1 of Abditibacteriaceae bacterium. Lineage (GTDB taxonomy): Bacteria > Armatimonadota > Abditibacteriia > Abditibacteriales > Abditibacteriaceae > DASVUS01. The sequence goes on from OZ255721.1 coordinate 3,361,307, forward strand.
GCTCAAAGCGCGCATTGGAGCATCGCTCGAGAAAAAGCGCGCGCACGACCGTGAAATGCTTCTCTTCGAGCAGTTGCAAGACAACTACAAGCGCTTGCAGGATCTCGAAAAGCTGCGCGACGATTTGACGCACATGATCATCCACGACCTGCGCACGCCTTTGACTTCGGTCATCATGGGTATGCAAACGCTGGAAATGGTCGGCGACTTGAACGGCGAGCAGCGCGAAATGACGGCCATCGCGCTGACTGGCGGCGAAACTTTGCTGGGCATGATCAACGATTTGCTGGACGTTGAAAAACTCGAATCCGGCGCCATGCAACTCGATCTGTCTTCGTTTGATGTCATGGAACTCGTCACCTCCGCGATTGCTCAAGTCGCACCATTAGTCGAAAGCAAAAACTTGATGCTGCTTCGTCAGGTCGCCGCCGATTTGCCACCGTTGCGCGCTGATGCAAACAAGCTGCGCCGCGTTCTGGTGAATCTGTTGGGCAACGCCATCAAGTTCACGTCGGAGAACGGCACGGTGACCATTGAAGCGCATCAAAGCGAAATCGAGTACTCGATGGTGTTTTCCGTCCGCGATACGGGCGAAGGCATTCCGCCGGAATCGTTCGGTCGCATCTTCGAGAAGTTCGGCCAGGTCGAATCGCGTCAAAGTGGGCGCGTGATGAGCACAGGTTTGGGCCTGACGTTTTGCAAATTGGCCGTCGAAGCGCACGGCGGGAAAATCAGCGTCGAAAGCCAAGTCGGGCACGGCAGCACGTTTTCTTTTGATGTTCCGCTGACAACAGCGAATTAGAAAAGCAGTGCAGTATTGATAATCAATTATCAAGTACGCGATTGTGTTCCGAGCAAACGCTTGGCTTCTGCATAATCGGTTTTTGCTTCATCTGTTCTGCCCACCTTTTTGAAAAGTTTTCCACGCCAGATAAACGAATCGGCGTCGCTGGCATCGAGTTGAAGACTTCGCGTGAAATCCTGTATCGCGTCCTCAAACTTTTCTAAGTTGGCGTAAGAAACTCCGCGATTGTAAAAAGCGTGAGCGTATTGCGGGTCAAGCTCAAGAGCAATCGAGTACTCGATGATCGCTTGCTCATCATTTCCTAACTTACTAAGTAAATCACCGCGATTGTAAAATGCTTTCGTGTCGCTTGGTGATAGTCGAATCGCTTCGGCGTAATCCGCCAGAGCTTTGTCGTGTTGACCAAGATCTGCATAAGCCAAACCACGATTGTTGAAAGTGTCGGCATCCTTGGGATTTCGTTGAATGGCTTCTGTATAATCGGAAATGGCGAGATCGAGATTTCCTAATATCTGGTGCGCCAAACCTCTGTCGTAAAGAGTAACCGCACTATAAGGAAGCAGTCTTAACACTTCATCATACCTGACGATGGCGGCGACAAAATCTTCCGCAGCAATCAGTTCATCAGCTTCTTGATAAATCTGCTCCGCACGCGCAAAAGGGTCTTTAAGTTCATCCATATCAATAATCACCACACACGTTGCGACATCAATTCGAGTACTCAATTCGGCAGGCGAACTGTAACTGTTGTGCCTGCACCAACTTCGCTTTCAATCTCTAAAGTTCCGCCGTGCGCGAGGGCGATTCTTCGACAAATCGCCAAACCTAAGCCGCTGCCGGTTTCACTGGAGTTGCGTTCGCGGCCTTCTTCGACGCGATAAAAGCGCTGTCCCAATTTCGGCAAATGTTCGGGCGCGATGCCGCGTCCTTCGTCGCGCACTTGCAAAACGGTTTCGTTGCTTTCTTCGCAGGCGCGTAATATCGTCGTGCTGTCTGCGGGCGAATAGCGCGCGGCGTTCGCCAGCAGGTTGATGAGCAATTGTTCCAGCAAATCTTCGTCGCCGCACATCGTTAAAGACGCTTCGCAATCGAGTTGAAGTTGGACACCGCGATTATCGAACAAAGGTCGCACGGCGCTCATGGCGCGCTCGCAAACCGACGCTGCCTTGATTCGCGTATTGAAGCGAGACAAAGCATCGTCGCTCGCCGCGTTGCCGATGGTTTTGGTTGAAATCGCGCTTGGCGAAGTCGCGGCTTCCAAACGCGCGAGCTTCAACAAATCGCCGACGAGACGAATCAAGCGGTCGCTTTGCGTGACGATGGTTTCGGCGAAGCGCGGCGCCATCTTTTCGCTTTTCCAGGCGCCGTCGCGCAAGGTTTCGGCGCTGCCTTTAATGGCCGTCAAAGGTGTGCGCAGTTCGTGCGAAACATCGGCGAGAAAGGCGCGGCGTTCCAGGTCAACGGCCTCGATTTTTTCGGCCATCGCGTTAAATTCGCGCATCAAGGCATCGAGTTCGTCGCCGCGCCCCAGAAAGCGGCGGTGCATCAGAACGCGGCTGCCCAGATCGCCTTCGGCCAGGCGGCGCGTCGCGGTTTCCAAACGCCGGATGGGAAGCGCCAATCGTTGCGCCAGAGCGAACGACAGCGCGATAACGAACAGCAAAATCGCGGCGATGAAGATGATGAAGTTGCGTGCCAAACCGGAAACCGTGCGCGTCCACACCAGAATCGGTGACGAGGCGACGATGCAGCCGACGACCTGGCCATCGGGACGCATGCGAACCGGCATCGCCAGCGTCATGGCCGAGGAAGAATCGCGCCATGAGCCTTTCATGTTCCAATTGGTTTCGCCCTGCATGGCGGCTTTTACTTCGGGGCGCGTGCTCCAAGTGATATTGCTATCGAAATCGCTGGTAGGCGTATTGTTATCGTTGGTTCGAGTACTCGAATCGGCGATGCCGGTATCGGCCAGCACTTGCAAGTCGCGCGACATAACAATCAAGCGAACGCCGTTTTCGTGTGATGTCTGGCGCAATTGCTTTTGCAAATCGAGCAAGTCGTGCTGCGTTACGTAAACATCGAAGCCATCGTCGTTGATCTTGCTTTGCATCAAGCGACTGGCCGCCGCCACGTTGTGCAAAAGACGGTTGCGCAACTGTTCCGAGACGTAAGGAACCGCCAGTTGCCGAAACAAGCTCAGCAACAGCAAAACGGTCAGCGCGACCAAGCCGAGATGGGAAAAGAAAAGTGTGCGTCGAAAACCACGCATGATTGAAATTGAATAGGAGGCAGCGGCAGAAAGCAGGAGGCAGTTCGAGTACTCGAAATCCAAACTGTGTCGTTGGAATGTTCTGCGCCCAAACTGCCTCCTGTTTTCTGCCGCTGCCTCCTGTTTTATCCTTCGCTTTTAATGCGATAACCGTAGCCGCGCGCCGTTTCGATGACGCCTTCGCCCAGCTTTTCGCGCAAACGATAAATATAGACATCCAACTGCCGCGCGTCGCCGTAAAAATCGCCCGCCCACACGACATCAAGAATCCGGTCGCGCGACAAAGCGGCGCCGCGCGCTTTCATCAGCAATTCCAAAATTGCGTATTCCTTGGGATTGATCGGCATTTCTTCGCCGCCTTTGGTGACGATGCGGCGCGCCGTATCCAAAACCACGTCGCCGCACTTGAACAAGCCGGTTTGCGGATTGGTCGGCGCCTCACCGCCGCTTTCATTTCTGCGACGCAAAACGGCACCGACGCGCGCCACCAGTTCGCGTGGCGAAAACGGCTTGGTCACGTAATCGTCGGCGCCCAATTCCAAGCCGACAACTTTATCGACTTCATCGTCGCGCGCCGTCAGCATGATAATCGGCACGCGCCGCGTCGCTTCCTTGGCGCGCAACGCTTTGCACACTTCAAAACCGCTCAGGTCGGGCAGCATCAAATCGAGCACGACCAAATCCGGCGTTTCTTCGGCTGCACTTTTGAGCGCGCCTTTGCCGGTCGCTTCGACACGCGCGCGATAACCGGCCTGCTCCAAATTGTAAGACACGAAATCGGTAATACCCGCTTCATCATCCACCACTAAAACCAGTTCATTGCTCATCTCGATTCTCCTATTTAAGTTTCCAGATACAAACAAGGCCAAGGTTAGAGCCGCTTGTTAAGGTTTTGTTATCAGGCGAAAAAATTAAATCCGTTAAGCCTCCGCTATAGTTGGGAATAGAGAGAACCCGAGTTTTGCTTTGTGTGTTCCAAATTTCTATGCCGCATGTAGCCAATAACCGTCCGTCTGGTGAAAGACCTAGGCAATACATTTGAGCAAGAGGAAACGCCCAAACACTTGACTTACCAGTAGACAAGTTCAAGAAAGTCAGTTGGGCCTTGTTGTTATACCCTTCTACTGCCAGTAGCATTTTTTGAGCAGAAAAGGCGGAGTGACGTTCAGCAGGCATCGTTTTCCAGATTTTGCCTGTTCTCACATTCCATACGTCGAGACGATTAGGACCGATACTGACGAGAAAACGAGCATCGCGGCTAAATACCAATTTTGTTGTGCCGCCACTGGTACTCGAGTGGCCCCGCCATACCCTGAGGCGCCTTCCTGTGCGAGCATTCCACAGCTTGACAGCAAAGGTGCGGGAGTAATTCGCTTCCGTGTTTGCTCTGGTTGTGTCTTGAGGCGGGAACCACTTCACATTGGGGTCTTCTCCGCAAGTAGCGACATATCTTCCGTTTGAAGAAATCGCTGTTGGTCCAAAAACACCTGGAAAGCCTTCTCCTTTACTGGAGTTATCGGTAAAGATTCGTTTCAAGCGGTAAGTTTTGGCATCATAGAGAAAGGCTCCTGCTGAGATAAATCGTCCGTCATCCGAATACACGGCAGTGGTTCCTGGCAGCGATTTCAGCAAACTCCAACTATGAGTATCATAAAAGTCCACTCTATCTTCGCTGCTGACATTATCTTCGCCACTGACTGCCAGAACTTTGCGGTCAGGCGAATAACTGATCTTCCGAATGTGTTGAGAAACCGGCAAAGTTTTGATGAGATCTGGCAACTGATTAGAGCTTGGTGGAGCAGTCTTCTCCTGAGGTTTTGGTGCGACAACGTTCTTGTCTGGCTTGGATAAGGCAACGCTCTTCGGAGGATTTTTATCATGAGGCCACAAGCGCATCAATAGCAGCGCAAGGGCAGCAACAGAAAACAACTGAATAATCGTCGTAAGCCAGGAGAAGTTGTTTTGACGCATTCTATCCCTCCAAATAAGTCTTCATACACGTTGTTTATCAACAGCATCAGAATCTTATATTGAAGACGTCTGCAAATCTGGTGGAATTGGTCTCGCGCGCGTACGCGTATCTATATTATATGTTGTTTCACTGGAGCCAATGAAGTATAATTTACGTGTGACTTCGCATCTTTCCCACAGCATTTGAAATCCATTTACGCGCCGCATTTCGAGTACTCGAATGCGGATTTTTTGCGCGCAGCACCTGTTTTACTTTTCACGTCTGACAACGCTTCCAACGGAGAACTTTATGGCTCAAGACAAAGCAACCACTAACAACGGCAATTACTCGGCGGAAAACATCACCTGGCTCGAAGGCTTGGAAGCCGTGCGACATCGCCCTGGAATGTATATCGGCGACACGGGACGCACCGGCTTGTTCGTTCTCGTGCGCGAAGTGTTGGACAACGCGACCGACGAAGCGATGGCCGGTCACGCCGACGACATCATCGTCAAATTGCTGCCGGACGGCGTGGTTTCGATTTCAGATAACGGGCGCGGCATTCCGGTCGATACGCACGCCAAAACCGGACGTTCAGCTTTGGAATTGGTGATGACGGAACTTCATGCGGGCGGCAAGTTCGACGATGGCAATTACAAAGTCGCGGCGGGTTTGCACGGCGTCGGCGTTTCGGTCGTCAATGCGCTCTCGACGTGGGTCGAAGTCGAGATCAAGCGCGATGGCAATTTGTATATTCAACGCTACGAAAAAGGCGTTCCGCAATACGACGTGAAAGTCATCGGCACTTCGGAAGGCACCGGCACGACCGTGACTTATTGCGCCGACATGTCGATTTTCAAGTTGGAAAACGGCGAAGATGTGCAGCTTGATGTGGAACTCATCACCAAGCGTTTGCGCGAGTTGAGCTACCTGATTCCGACTTGCAAATACACGCTGGAAAATTATCGCGGACAAGAACCGACGATTGAAGTGTTTCAAAATAAAGGCGGCCTGGCGGCGTTCTGCGAGCACCTCAACAAGAACAAAACGGCGCTGCATCGTCACGCGATTCACTTCAAGCGTTCAAATGAGAAAATCGAAGCCGAAATCGCCATTCAATACAACGAAGGCTACCACGACACGATTGTCGCCTTTGGCAACACGATCCACAACATTCACGGCGGCCTGCACGAAAGCGGCTTCAAGACGGGTCTGACGCGCGCTATCAACGGCTACGGGCGCAAGAAAGGTATCCTCAAAGAGAAAGAACCGAACCTGACCGGCGAAGACGTGCGCGAAGGTTTAAGTGCCGTAATCTCGGTCAAGGTTCCGAACGCGATGTTTTCGAGCCAGGCCAAGGAACGCTTGACTGGCCCGACCTTTGTCGATGGCGCGGTCAACAGCATCGTCGGCGAAGGTTTGGCCGAATGGTTGGACGAGAACCCGAACACAGCGCAGCGCATCGTGCAGAAGTGCATCACGGCAGCGCAGGCGCGCGAAGCCGCTCGCAAAGCCGCCGATTTGGTGAAGCGCAAGAACGCGCTGGAAAGCGATTCTCTGCCCGGCAAACTGGCCGATTGCAGCGAAAAAGACCCGGCGGAATGCGAAATTTATCTCGTGGAAGGGGATTCAGCGGGCGGGAGCGCGAAGCAAGGACGCGACCGTCGTTTCCAAGCGATTTTGCCGTTGCGTGGAAAAATTATCAACGTCGAGAAGAACCGTTTGGACAAGATTCTGGGCAACGAAGAAATTCGCGCCATGATTACGGCGTTCGGGACGGGCATCGCCGAGCGCGTCGATTACGACGACATGGCTGCCGACATCGAAGCGATGGAGCAGGGCACGCTGGAAATGGAAGCCGATGACGACGAGTTCGACGACGAGGGCGAAAGCACCGCGACCAATGGCAACGGCAGCGAATCGAGTACTCGAATGCGCAAGCGCGCGCGGGGCGGAAAAGTGAATGCGGCGTTCGACATTACGCGTTTGCGTTACGACCGCATCATTTTGATGGCCGACGCCGACGTGGACGGCAGTCACATTCGCACGCTGTTGCTGACGTTTTTGTTCCGCTACATGAGGCCGCTGGTGGAAGCTGGTCATATTTACATTGCCAAGCCGCCGTTGTATTCGATTCGCAAGGGCAAGCAGATTCAATATGCCTACTCCGACAAAGAGCGTGACGCGATCATCAAGGTGAGTCGCGGCGAAGTCGGGCGCTATAAGGGTTTGGGCGAAATGAACCCCGAAGAATTGTGGAGCACCACGATGGAGCCGGAAAAGCGTTTGCTGATGCAAGTCACGATGGAAGACGCGGCGGCTGCCGACCAGATTTTCTCGATTCTGATGGGCGATGCGGTCGAGCCGCGCAAAGAGTTCATCGAGAAAAACGCGAAGTTGATCGACGCTTTGACGGACTTGGACATTTAAGAAGTTCTCAATTTTGAGTTCTTAGTTTTGAGTTGAGGCACTGTTAATTCAAAACTAAGAACTCAAAATTGAGAATTGCCGGAGGCGACATGAACGCTTACAAAACCGAAGTGGTGCTGAACGAGGCCGGGCAGTTGTCGCTGCAAGGTCTGCCTTTCGTCGCTGGTGACACTGTGGAAGTTATCGTGCTGGAATTGGCGAAAAATGGTCATATCGAGTACTTGAATGGCGGCGATGTGCAAGACGATGTTCTCGATCATATCTTGGACGAAGTTGATGCGTTGCCGCCAATTGACGGCGCGCCGACCGATTGGGCTGAGAACTTCGACGCTTATCGTTTCGGCTTGAAAAAGGCGGACGATGCTTAGTTCTGCGGCCATTTTCGTGGACACAGGTTTTTGGATCGCGTTTTTTCATCAAAGAGATGTTCTTCATGGCAAGGCGCGTTCGCTTTTCAACGACATCAACAATCGCCGTGGACGCTTGCTTTGCACGTCAGCAGTTTTGATTGAGACGTTGGACGGCTTGGCATCGCATGGCGCGCGTCATCAGGGCGCGACACTGCGGCGCATGGTCGAGCAATCGCGGAGATTAGAAGTTGTGACAATTGACGAAGCGTTGTTTGGCCGCGGCTGGGATTTGTACGCGTCGCGTTCAGACAAAAGCTGGAGCCTGACCGATTGCCTGAGTTTTGTGGTCATGCAAGAACGCGGTTGCAGCGAAGCACCCGCACACGACCATCATTTCGAGCAAGCCGGTTTTCGTGCTTTGCTGCGCGATTGAAACCGCAATTTCTAACTTCGAGTTGCGATTCTTTAACTCAAAATTAAAAACTCAAAACTGAGAATTTCTATCATGTGGATCAAAAGCGAAGACGGCAAGTTGTTCAACATGAACGAGGCGTATAGCGTTCAGATCGAAGACCGTGAAGGCGGAACGTTCGTCGTCGTCATCGAATATTCGCCGGTTGACCTGCGCAGTTTCAACCTGACCAAGCGCGGTTCGCATGAGGAAGCCAAACGAGTACTCGATGAAATCCGCCAATCGCTGGAACACGGCCTGGCCGTTTTGAACTTGTGCCACAGCGCCGATTGCGACGAGTAAACGATGCCGAACGTGTATGTTTTTGGCGGGTGCAATGGCGCAGGCAAGACGACAATTGCGATGCGCGTTTTGTCCACAGTGTTGGGTTGCCGCGAATTCGTCAACGCCGATTTGATCGCCGCCGGTTTGTCGCCGTTTCGCGTCGAAAGCGTCGCGCTGCAAGCTGGTCGCTTGATGTTGCAGCGCATCAACACGTTGCGCGACGCGAAGGTTGATTTCGCATTTGAAAGCACGCTCGCGTCGCGTTCGTTTGCGCCGTTTCTGAAAAGTTGCCAGGCGCACGGCTTTCGCGTTCATTTGTTGTATGTGCGGCTCGAAAGCGTCGAGTTGGCGATTGAACGTGTAGCGAATCGAGTACTCGAAGGCGGCCACCACATTCCTGAAGACACGATTCGTCGCCGCTACGAAGCCAGCCGCAAAAACTTCCTCGAATTGTATTTGCCTTTGGCGGACGAATGGCGCATTTTTGACAACACAATTGAACCGACGTTAGTTGATGCGAATGAGCAAAACGAAACGACGCGACGTATGTTGGCAGGTGCGAAAGTGGCTGTGGCCAGCGTATTGAAGACGTAACAATCGAGGATTTGATAACGGCCAAATTATCCTCGACTTTAATTTTGCTTTTCAGGAGTTTGCAATGCGTTTCTTTACGTACTACTGGACTGGTGAGGAGTTTCTCGGTCGCAAGGCGAATCATCCTGAATGGAATCTTGACTTTGCGGCAAGCAATCAGTTCGTCAAACGTGGAGTTAATGAAGGCGATACTGTTTACATCTGGTCATTTTTAAAAGGCCGGTTGTATCTGTTAGGGCGAATGCAAGTTAAAGAAATTTGCACTCGGGCAGAAGTGAAAAGCCGTTATCCGGAAATTGCCCGAAGCTATATATTTTGGAAGACTGAACACATCGTTGCGACCGCTGAAAGTACGGACGTTACGCACTTTGACTTAGTCATTCCTAATGACACGATTCACAAGTTACGCTTCACAGGTAATATGGCGCCAAAAATAAAGGACTCTCCTTTAGCCAACGATTTCGATCCACAAACTTTTCGCGGCGTTCGACAGTTAACATCGGTGTCTGCGCTGTTGTTAGACGATTTATTAAAACAACATCGCGCATGAATACTCCCGAAGATGTTTTAGCGCACATCAAAAACTGCTTGTTACAAAAACGCTATCGCGTTCGTAATCATGCAGTACGGCACATGATTGAAGAAGGTTTCGACGAGAATCATTTAGTCGAGGCGCTAACAGGCAAGTTGCAGTTGCTGGAAGAATACGAAGATGAAGAGCGTTGCTTGGTTCTAGGACGCTTCCGGTTTTCTTCGAGTACTCGATCTCCGTTGCACGTTGTGTGCGATGTGTCACATCCTGAAATTGTCGATATTGTAACAGCTTACATTCCGCAACGTCCGTGGTGGATTTCGCCAACGCAGCGAGAAAAATTATGATGCAGCCAACAATTGCTTTAACCAAAGTTCCGTGTTCCGAATGTGGCGGCGAAGTGAAGCCGCAACTTATCTCGCAAGAGTTTGAGCGCGAAGGTTTGCGTGTCGAAGTGTCAGGAGTTCGCGCGATGACTTGTTCGCAGTGCGGCGAAATCTATTTTGAGCCGGGCGGCGCGCAGGCTTTAACAGAATCGGTGAACAGTTTGTTTTCGCTGGCGCGGCGTAATCGTCAGCATAAAGGAACAATTCACGCCAAAGCCGAAACGAAGCGCCGTGCTACAAAACCGAAAGTTGCCGCTTAATTCGAGTACTCGATAACTGAAGTTCAGGAGAAATATGCTACAGATTGCCCGCGAAGTTTTGCCGATGCGCATTGAAGACGAAATGCGCCTTTCCTACACGCGTTATGCGATGAGCGTCATCGTGGGGCGCGCTTTGCCCGATACGCGCGATGGCCTCAAGCCCGTCCACCGTCGCATCCTGTACGCGATGTTCGATCAGAACATGACGCCCGACCGACGCCGCGAAAAGTGCGCGTCCACTGTCGGCGAAGTGCTGAAAAAATATCACCCGCACGGCGATCAATCGGTTTACGACGCTCTGGTTCGCATGGCGCAAGACTTTTCGATGCGCTATCCACTGATCGACGGGCAGGGCAACTTCGGCAGCGTCGATGGCGACAGCGCGGCGGCCTATCGCTACACCGAAGCGCGCCTGTCGCCGATTGCGATGGAGCTTTTGCGCGACATCGAGATGGAAACCGTCGATTTCATCCCGAACTTCAGCGAAAGCACGACCGAGCCGAGCGTTTTGCCCAGCGTTTATCCCAATATGCTGGTGAACGGCAGTTCGGGCATCGCGGTCGGCATGGCGACCAACATTCCGCCGCACAACCTGGGCGAAGTCTGCGACGCGGTGGGAATGCTGGTCGAAAATCCCGAAGCGACGATTGACGACCTGATGACGGTTTGTCCCGGCCCCGATTTCCCAACTGGCGGTTTGTTGTTGGGACGCAAAGGCATCAACAGCGCTTATAAAACCGGACGCGGTTCGGTGATTATGCAGGCGCGCGCCACCATTGAGCCGATTGATGGCGGTCGCCAGTCGATTTTGGTGACGGAGTTGCCGTATCAGGTCAACAAAGCGACGCTGATCGAGAACATCGCGGCGATGCACCGCGACAAGAAAATCGAAGGCATTTCCGAACTGCGCGACGAAAGCGACCGCAGCGGAATGCGCATCGTGATCGAACTCAAGCGCGAAGCGAACCCCAACGTCGTGCTGAATTATCTGTACAAGCATACGGCGCTTCGCACCAGCTTCGGTGTCATCAACTTATCGGTGCTGGATGGTCAGCCTCGAGTACTCGATTTGAAGCAATCGCTCGAAGCGTTTATCGCGCACCGCAAAACCGTCATTACGCGGCGCAGCACGTTTCAATTGAAGAAAGCCGAAGCGCGCGCCCACATTTTGGAAGGCTTGCGCGCGATTTTGGCCTCGATTGACGACGTGATCGCACTGATTCGCGGCAGCCAATCGCGCGAAGATGCGCGCAACAAATTGATGCACGAAGGTGTTCCCAATTTCGAGCGGCGTAACGAAATGGTGACGCTGACCGAGATTCAGGCGAATGCCGTACTCGATATGCGTTTGGGTCAATTGACGCAGCTCGACCGCATGAAAATCGATGACGAATATGGCGATTTGCAGCGCGAAATCGAGCGCTTGAAAGCGATTTTGGAAGACGAGCGCAAGATTCGCGGCATCATCAAAGCGGACATGACGCGCATGAAGAAGGAATACAGCGACACGCGCCGCACGCAGATTTTGGACAAGGAAGCGCAGGACATCAAGATCGAGGATTTGATCTCGGAAGAAGATGTCATCGTGACGGTGACGCGCGACGGTTACATCAAAAAGCTGCCGGTCGATACGTATCGCACGCAAGGTCGCGGCGGCAAAGGCATCATCGGCCTGACCAAGAAAGAAGAAGATTTGGTCGAGCACTTGTTCATTTGCACGACGCATCACATCTTGCTGTTCTTCACCAATCGCGGTCGCATTTACCAATTGAAGGCGTATGAAGTTCCCAGCGCATCGAGAACCAGTCGCGGCACGCCGCTGGTGAATATGCTGCAAGTCGAGCGCGGCGAACAAGTGACGGCGGTTTTGAACGTTATCGATTTTTCGGATGAGCGCTATTTGTTCATGGTGACCAAAGAAGGCACCGTCAAGAAAACTTCGCTGGCCGATTACGCGACGCGTCGCACGGGCGGCATTATCGCCATCAATTTGGATGGCAAAGACGAACTGCGCTTCGTGTTCCAGACCGACGGCAAGAAAGAAATTATTCTGGCCAGTCGCAAGGGCATGAGCGTTCGTTTCAACGAAAGCAATGTGCGCCCGACAGGTCGTAACTCGATGGGCGTGACGGGAATGCGCTTCAAAGAAAAGGCCGATTACATCGTGGGCGCGGCGGTCGCCGACTTGACGGATCACGTTCTGGTGGTGTCGGAAAGCGGCATGGGAAAACGCAGCAGCGTCGAAGATTATCGCCTGCAAAGTCGCGGCGGAACTGGCGTCATCACGCTCAAAGTGACAGAAAAAACTGGTGAATTGGTCAGTCTTCAAGTCGTGAAACCGGACGAAGAATTGTTGATTATCACTAAGAACGGTGTGATTATTCGCCAGCGCACCGACGAAATCCGCGAAACTGGTCGCGTCGCGCAAGGCGTGAAGCTGATTCGCCTGAACGAAGGCGATCAGGTCGCAGCTGTCGCCAAGATTTTGCAGGAAGCCGACGGCGATGTAGCCGACGACGCGCCCGATGGCAACGAAACCTTCGCCGCCGACAACGGTTTGATTATCAGCGGCGCCAAATCGAACAACATCAAATCGAATATCGCAACTGCAAATGGCGCTTCAAACGGCGCAGCGCACGACGAAGAATAGCGAATCGAGTACTCGAGGGTGAAAAGGGCGAGCTTTACGGCTCGTCCTTTTTCGTTTGCCAATGGTGCAGATATGAAGTTCAACAACGAACCCTGAGCGTAAGCGACGGGTGAAAAGTAGTCATTTGATGTATTTATTATTTTCACCCGTCGCTTACGCTTAGGGTTCGTTGTTCGCCGGTTTGATGCTTAGGTCAAAATCGTGCCATGATAAGAACGATAGAAAAATGGAGAGCGAAAATGAAAACCAAGGCTACTGCCGCAGTCACCTTGAGCACGTTGTGTTTAGCTGCCAAGTCGCAATCGGCACAAGCGATTATTCACAGGAAACATCGCGCGAAAACTTCGACGACAGCCGCATCGAAAAACAAAGTCGCGGCGAAAACGCTGGTGAAAGCGAAAACGCTGGTGAAAGCGACAACGATGAAAGCGGCAACGGCGAGAGCGGCAGCAAATGGGCCGCGATTTGTCGATGGCGTGGCGATTTTAAATTATGACAGCGGCGGCACGATTCCTCTTAGCAGCGGTGCGACGCATGTGCAAACCTTGAATAAAGGAACGACGCGCGGCACGGCGACTGTGGCGCAACAGGAAACGACGAGTTCGAGTACTCGAAGTGTGAGCGGAACGGCGCGCAGTGTTCCCCGGCGTCCCGTGCCGCCACAGTTTGTGTCCGATGATATGGACGGGCGCAGCATTTCGCTGAGCCAATATCATGGGCACGTTGTTCTACTCGATTTCTGGGCGACGTGGTGTCCGCCGTGCCGCGAGGAAGCGCCGCAAATTGTGCAGATATACCGCAAATATCACAGCCAGGGTTTGGAAATTATCGGCGCCTCGCTCGATCATGATGCCGATGAAGTTTCCAATTTCACGCACGCCAACGGCATGACGTGGCGCCAGATCTTCGGCGGCAAAGATTGGGATAGCGCTCTGGCGCAAACCTATGGCGTTCAGTCGATTCCCAACAATGTCTTAATCGGGCGCGACGGAACCGCTCTTGGTGTCAACTTGCACGGCAGCGCTTTGCAGGCGGCCATCGAATATGCGCTCGCCGAACGTTAAACTTCGATTGACTTTGCCAGTGAAGGAGTTTTGCAATGACCATTTTGAAACGTTGTCATCGTATTTTGCCGCTGCTGGGCGCGGCCTTGTGGATATTTGTCGGCGCCAACGAGTACTCGATTCGCGCGCAATACGAAAGTTCGGATCCGGCGCCAGCACAAATCGCGCCCGCTGCACAAGCTGCTCTCGATAAAATGACGGCGGCGTATAAAGGCGCGACGTTTTATTCGAGCGGCGTCAAGATTTACAGCAGCGGCCTGGACGATTCGCCACCTGCTGGTCAAGCCTTGGTAAGCGCGACTATCGCGTGGGCCAAGCCGAACAAAATCAACATCAGCGGCACGGGCGAGGACGGCGCGACGACGCTGATTTCCAACGGCGCGACGTTCTGGGAAACCACTTCATTGGTTCCCGGCGCCTATCTGCAACACAAGGCCGCCGCAACCAAGCAGATTTTTATGGGTGCGATGAAAGAAATGGGCGCGGACGATTCAATGCTGGCGCGCTTGATGGCCGGGCAAGATCCGCTGCGGCGTTTCGGCAGCAGTTTGCAAAAAGTCGAGTTGAAGAAGATCAGCGCGCCTGATGCGAGCGGAAAAATGCAAATCGCAACAGATCGCGTGGCTGTCGTGGCGACTTTCGCGCGCCGCAAAGATAGTGGCACTGGAACGTTTGTCATTGGTAACGATGGCTTGTTGCGCAGCTTTCGCATCGAGCAAACCAAAGACGGACAACCGGCTTCCCTCAAGGAAATTTACGACAACGCGAGCGTGACGCCGGACAACACCAGTTTCGAGTACTCGCCGCCGCCAGGCACGCAAATGGTCACCGCGTTTCCGTCTGTGCAATATGATCCGCGCCTGGTGGTTGGCGCCGATCCTTTGCCGATTCGCGCCCGCGATTTGGACGGAAAAATCGTCAACCTGGACGATTACAAAGGTCAGGTCGTGTTGCTCGATTTTTGGGCGACGTGGTGCCCGCCATGCCGCGAGGAACTGCCGAATGTGCTGGCAACTTATCAACGGCACAAAGACAAGGGCTTCAACATCGTTGGTATTTCGCTGGACGACGATAAAGCCGCTATGCTGAATTTTACGGCCACCAATAATATGACGTGGCGCCAGATTTTCGACGGCGGCGCCTGGAAAAGTGCGGTACCCGTGCGCTACAAAGTCAACTCGATCCCGTTCACGGTGCTGATTGGACGCGACGGCAAAATCGCCGCGATTGGCGCGCGCGGCCCTTATCTTGAAAGCGTCGTGGCCGATGCACTGGCGAAGAAGTAGCACGCCGCGCAACCAACGAACCCGGGTGCCCTCTGGGCGGACGTCAGCGACGGGTGGAAAGTTATAGTTTGATGGACTTAACCCAAGTTGCTGCCATGCCCTGCGAGTGAACTCGCGGCTTAACCGCCTGCGGCGGCAGCGTCGGCCTGCGCCGACGCCAGAGGTAGAGTCCTTTCAATGTTGCGTCTGCGCAGGCCGATCCGCCCAAAGGGCACCGGAGTCGCGTGTTCACTCGCAGGCACTGATTAGGTAGCAACTTGAGTTACTTATTACTTTCCACCCGTCGCTGACGTCCGCCCAGAGGGCACCCGGGTTCGTTATCTTTGCTTTTACGGTCGCACTTTGCGCCAGGCGTTGGTTCGCCTAAACTGCGTCACACATTCGCACCAAAGGAAATTCATGTCTTCGTCTTTTCGTCGCAACGTCGCTGCTGTGGGCGTTTGCACTTTTCTCGTCAGCGGCGCCTTGAGCCGTCCTATCGAGTACTCGTTACGCGCGCAACCGTCCACCACACCGTCTACGTCGCCGTCCGCGTCGTCAACCGCTACGCCGAACTCTTCGCCTGCAACGTCGGCGACCATTGACCCCAAAGCGCAACAAGCCTTGACGCAGATGCGCGCGGCTTACGCCAATTTGAAATCGTTTTCGGCCGATATAAAGTTAAGCGGTTCGGCAGGCGTGCCTCAATTGAGTAGCTCGATTCAATGGCAGAAGCCGAATCGTTTTTCAGTTTCAATAATTAAGGGGATTGCGACGTTGCACACTGTTTCCGATGGCAAGACCTTATTTCGCGCTCTGTCAACGCAGCCGAAGCAATATCAGAAAGTGGCGCTGCCTACAGGCGTGAACACGCTGCCGCAAGCTTTGGAAATTTCCGGCGCGCCGGAATTGATGCTGAGCAGCCTGAACTCTTTGGTATCCTCGTTGCAAGCGCCTACGCTGAAGTCGCTGACGCTGGACAACGCGGCTTCCACGACGCAGACTGTCACTGCGTTGATGAAGGACAACCGTGCATCGGGACAATTCGCTTTGACCATCGCCAACAGCGATCATTTGCTGCGTCAGATCAACATTCATTTCGGGCAAGTTGGAGCGACCGGACAACAAACTGACGGCACCGAAACTTACTCCAACGTCCAGGTCAATCCGGTTTTGCCCGCGTCAACGTTCGCTTTTGTGCCACCTGCGGGCGCGAAATTGTTTGTCCCGCCGTCCGCTGATGTGACTTATGACCCGCGATTGGAGCCGGGCGCCGCGCCTTTTGCGTTCAGCGCAACGGCGACCAATGGGCAGAAGGTTTCGCCCGCGAAATACAAAGGTCGCGTCGTGCTGCTCGACTTCTGGGCGACGTGGTGCGGCCCGTGCGTCGGCGAATTTCCCAATGTCAAAGCGACTTACCAGAAATATCACGCGCAGGGCTTCGACATCGTGGGCATTTCGCTGGACGAAGATCGCAGTGCTCTCAGCGCCTTCATCAAGGATCGCGGCGTTTTGTGGCCGCAGGTTTTCGATGGCAAAGGCTGGCATAGCGCGATTCCCAATTTGTACGGCGTGCAAGCGATTCCCTTCACGGTTTTAATTGGGCGCGACGGTAAAATCGCCGCTGTCGATGTGCGCGGCGAAACCCTTGAACCCGCCGTGCGCGCAGCTCTGGCCAAGAAATAATCGGTTAAACTTGCGTTCAATCTACCCAAAACAAAAGGACAAAATGAGTACTCGAATCCGTAGCGCGCGTTGTCTCTTTGTCGCTTTAACTTTGCTCGGGTTGGCAAATGGAAGTCAGGTCGAAGCCGTAACTCTTCCCGCTACGCAGAAGAAGCCAAAAGTCATCATTGATCCGAAAGCGCGCGCTGTTTTTGAAGCACTCGGCAAAGTCTACAGCGCGCTGAAAACGTATTCTTGTGTTTGTTACAGCCAGAGCGTTTCAACAGGCCGAAACAGTTCGACGCGCCAGGCGGTTTCGCAGATTCAATGGAAGCCGGGCGCAATCGCCGTTTTGCGGCGTTCGCATACAACAGCATTCTGGAAATGGGAACGTTCGCAAACTGTGTGCAAAGCGGGCGTTTATTACAATTGGACATCGTTGTTTCCCAAGCAGTACACGAAGCAATCGTTCAAGAGCAACGAGAAAGGCATTGAGGCGGCTTTGCAAGAAGGCGATGTGAGTGGCCTGACGTTGTTAGGAGACCCGAGCGGCGAACCGGCTTACGATGATCCGTCACTGCGCGAAATCTGGCTTTTATCGCCGGGAAAGGTGGCTGGTGTGCCGGTACAGCGCGTTCGCGTTCTTCTTTCGGACGAGGAAGGCAACAGCATTCTCACTATAGCGATAGACACGCAGACTCATGTTTTGCGTCAAAAGAAGCTCTTGTACTTCTATCAAAGTGGCGCTTCCGTCGAGGAAACCGAAACTTACACGAACATCGCGCTCAACCCCGCGCTGCATGACAATGTGTTCAGTTTTGCGCCACCGCCGGGCGCCACATTCGATCAGAAAACCTCCGATATGCTAAATAAATTACCCCCGGACTATGATATAAACTGAGGAGAAATCCCAGTTACCAAAGGACAAAATGAGTATTCGACCAGTTATCGGTTTGCAGTTGTACACGGTGCGCGACGCGGTGAAAGAAAGCATGACGAACACGTTGCGCGCCGTCGCTGCCGTGGGCTACGAAGGCGTCGAAGTCGGCGGCAGTTTCGGCGAACTCGATGCCGGAAGCATGAAGCGCTTGTGCGATGAACTCCATTTGAAAGTTATCGCCATGCACGCCAGCATCGCCGAACTGCAGAACAGCTTTGAGCAAGTCGCAGAAAACGCGCTGCTGCTCGACACCAAATACGTCATCATCGCGTGGAGCGGCGAAGAATATCGCAGCCGCGAAGGCATTTTGAAATTGGCGAAGATTTTGAACGAAGCCGGCGCCAAACTCAACAGTTCGGGCTTGCAGCTTTGCTATCACAACCACGATTTCGAGTTCGCAAAATACGACGGCGAAACCATGTTCGACATTCTGCTATCCAACACGGACGCGACGCTGGTCAAAGCCGAAGTCGATTCGTTCTGGGTGCAAAAAGGCGGCGGCGATCCCGCGGCTTTCATTCGCCAGCACAAAGGCCGCGTGCCCTTGGTTCACATCAAGGACATGACCAACGACGAGCGCGAAACCTTCGCCGAAATCGGAACCGGCAAGCTCGATTGGCCCGAAGTTTTCGCGGCCTCGGAAGAAGGCGACGTTGTCGCGTATGTCGTCGAACAAGACCAATGCGATGGCGACCCAATGCAAAGCATCAAAATCAGCCTGGACAACTTGAAGCAAATGGGCAAACTGTAAATCGAGTACTCGATTCGCTTCCAAACCGGCGCAGCCTTCAATCTATGACGGGCTGCGTCGGTTCTTTTTTATGAAAATCTCAATTAAAACGCTTATCGCTGGTGCTGTGATATGCGGCGTCGGGGGACAACTCGCCGTTCAAGCCGCGATTCCGCCTTTGCAACCCGCTCAACGCGTTGCGCAAAGCGACGTTGTCGTGCAGGCGAAAATCATCGCCCTTATCTCCAAAGTCGTGGCGAACAATCCTGGCCACAACGACGATTACCTGGCGAAAGTCGTGGTCGAAAAATCAGTCAAAGGTCGCGCTCGTCGCGGTCAAACCCTGACGGTGCATTACTGGCGTTTGCGTGATCGTCCCTACGGATGGGCTGGCCCAGTCGGGCAAAACGTCCTGCCACAAGCCGGACAACAAGGAACGCTGTTCTTGAAACGCGGCGCTTCAACTCGCGCGCCTTTTGAGTTGCTGCAACCCAATGGCTGGAAGTTAAAGTAGTACAACGAACCCGAAGCGTCAGCGAGGGAGGTATTTTTCCAATCTCCCTTGACTACGCTTCGGGTTCGCTGCGCAAACTCTAATGACCAACAAAAAGCGCCGCTGCAGAAGTTTGCAGCGGCGCTTTTTCGTCAATCGAGTACTCGATGGCGCCCGATAATCCCAAGAACTCGTTTTGCTGAATCGTTCTCGAAATGATAATATCATTCCTGGTTTGATTTCTTTCAGGGATGTTATGAGCATTGGGCGAGATATTTTGCAATTGACAGGCTCCAAACTTTCCTGTCAGATGAAGCATCGCTTCGGTTTCGCCTGGTTATTGGTCGTTATTGGCGTGTTCAATGCCAGTGTTTGGGCGACTTTGCGCTGGTCGTATGAAAGCTCGATGCGCAGCGTTCAACTCACGGTGGCGTTGGATGAAGTGCGTCGTCTGGCCGATTCAAGTCAGGTGGCGCCTTTGGAAGTATTGAGTGAAATGAAGGCGCGCGGCGTTTCAAGCGTTGTGTTGGCTTTGCAAAACCTGGATACGTGGCACGAGGTCGGGCGAGTCGATATTGTGTCGGCCAGCAAAGCGCGGCAGCTTTTTGGCTTTCGTCGCTTCCTTCCAAATTATTCGTATGTGCTTCGTGTCACACGTGAAAATCGCGCGGTGTTGAAGCAAATTGCCACACATCTTGCGGCGCAGTCGGGGCGAAATCAGCAACCTGTGTGGCTGGATGCGCAAACTCTGGCGATTGCGCAAGCGCATGATTCTTGGAATCAGATGCCGCTGGGCTTTGATCCCGATCAGGTCGCTCTCGTGCGCGCCGCCGGTTTGCGCGTGACGGCTCGCGTCTTCAATCCGCTGGGCTTAACGCCTCAAGTTTTGCGCACCATGCTGGACGATGCCAAAGCGACCGGCGCGCGTGTTGTGATTGTCGGCGACGATGAAACGTTGGGATATTCGACGCTGATCGAGCCAACCGCGCGCGAATTGCAAAAGCGCCACTTGCTTTTCGGCGCTTCGGAGTTTTCGCAGCAAGCGGGCGAGCAAGACCTGACTGCTTTGTCCAACGGTTCCTTGGTGCGCATTCACAACCTTAGTGAAGCGGAAGCATCGCACATTACGCCGCGCAAATTGATTGATCGCTATGTGCGTGCGGTGCGCGAACGTGGCGTTCGACTTGTGCTGTTTCGAGTACTCGAATCGGCCAAGGGCGAAGCGTTTTCCTCGCGCAACTCGGCGGGAACGTTGTCAAACGCCAGTTCGCGCAATATCTTGCAGCACAATTTGCAAATCATTTCTTCAATAAGCCAAACATTGAAGCACGGCGGATTGCAACCTTCGTTCGCTTTGCGCGACGCTTCGGCTTTTGGCAATTATCCGGCGCAAAATCTGGAAAGCCATCTAAGAAGTTCCGCTTTGGTGCGAAGCCTGTCGCAAGCGGCGCTTTTCCTATCGGGCTTGGGCGTGTTGGGCGGCGTCTTGCTGCTGCTCGAATTGTGTTGCGATTGGAGCCGCAAAGCGCGAATGCGGGCAGCGATGTTTGGAATGATCGTTGTCGCCGCGCTTTCCTTTTCGGCTTTGCGAGGCGCGCAAGTTCTGGCGGCTGTCGCAGCGTGCGTTTTCCCCATCGTCGGCATTTTGTGGGGCGGCTTGCCACAAACCCTGACGCGCGACGCGTCATGTCCCGTTCGATTTTTAACAGCTTGCGGCGTGTTGCTGCGCACGACAGCGATCACCTTATGTGGCGCCCTTCTCGTTGTCGCCTTGCTGGGAAGATGGCAATTTCTCAGCAAAACCGACGATTTTCTGGGAACGAAAATCGTGCAGATCGTGCCGCTGGTTTTGCTGGCTTACGCTTTGTCGGGTCAGTTCTTTCCACATCGCGTTCGCGTTGAAGGCGCGAGCATCGCTCATCGGCGCGCCTGGCAGCAATGGCGATTGTGGTTGCAGCAGCCTTATACGATTCGTGTCGCGTTGTGGAGCGCGCTGGGCGCCGTTGGCTTGTTCTTGTGGATGACGCGCAGTGGCAACGACAGCGGTTTGGACGTGCCCGAATGGGAATGGCGAATGCGCTCTGTCCTGGAACATTTGCTGCTCGCGCGTCCTCGTACCAAAGAGATTTTGGTCGGACATCCCGCGTTGATATTGGCCGTCTGGCTCGCGCCGAAACGCAAGGTGAACGCGCTTTTCTTCGCCATTTTGTTGGCTGTAGTCGGTCAGGCCGACGTGATGAACACGTTTTGCCAGGTCAATAACCCGCTCTGGTTTTGTGTTCTGCGAACAATCATCGCATTATGTCTGGGAATGGCGGTCGGCTTCATCGCGTGGTGCGCCCTGCGCGTTCTCGCTCCTTCGAGTACTCGAAACGCATTCGAGCAACGGACACCGAACGCTCTTCAAAATAAACTCGTGCGACAATGGCTTCTTTCCGTATGGCTTCTTCCTGCGTTCGTGGCGGTGATAATCCTTGTCGTGTGCCTAACGAAAAAGCGCACGACAACGGAATTGGTGCCCGTGTCGTTGCGCGATGTCGCGGCGCCCGAAGCGACTTGGCCGTGGCCTGGCGCTCATCAAAGAACGCTTCATCGGGGCATAACGCAATGGACGGCGCGCGCCGCCGATGGCACCAGCCTCGATTTAATCGAGTTCGACTTTGCGCGCAATCCTCAACTGCGCTTTGAGATTTATGATCAGGACGAAGACGACGACGTGCCTTTCGACAATCGCGTTGCTTACTGGAACCGAGGCGTTGGCGTTGTCACGCGTGACCTGAATCAACGCTTTGCGCGACAGGGAAATGGCCGCGTCGTCGTCGCATGGAATGGCTTGTTCTTCGGCTTGAAAAACTGGAAGCCGCGCCAGGCCGACCGCGCCTTTCATCTGGCGCCTCTGGTTCTTCACGGTCGAATACTCGATTACGCGCCCGAACCGCGCTGGATGTTCGGCGTGCAAACCGAAAAGGGAAAGCCACAATTTCGCGTCATATTTCGTCCTACGCCCGCGCAGAAGGCGCGCTTCGATTTTGCCGCTGGCAGCGCGCAATGCCTGCTGTTAAATGGTCGCGCCCTGGCTTTGGCGCCTTACCCGACAACGCCGATTGACGAAAAACGTCTGCCCGCGACGCCACAAAACGCGGGGCATATTCCCGTTCTGGATGAGATTCGCACATCGCGCGTTTCGATGGCATGGACGCGGAACTCGCAACGCTTCTACCTGCTTTTTGTGAAAGAACCCGACGGCGAAAACGGTAGTCGCGCCGCCTTTGCCCGCAGCTTGCCGGCCACCGATCGCTTGAGCCGCGGCGGCTGGATGCTGTCCGATGTTCAGCATTTCTGGATGTCCATGCGCCACAGCAAAAACGTGTGGAGCGCCATCAACTCCGACGGCGGCGATGTCGCGCAACTTTTGTATACGCAGCCTAACGACAATTACCAGTTTCTGGCGCCGCGCTTCGTGCTCGACACTTTGCCAGGTGGTAAAAAGAGGGATGCAACAACACGGCGCACGCTCGCTCCTGACTTGAAAAACGCGCTGCCTGGCGGAACCATTATGTCCTTTTACGTGCGCGATTCCGCCGCTTTCAACGCCAATCGAGTACTCGAAGTACCACGAACACCTTTCGTAACATCCACCAAATTCAAGAAACCTTCCAGCCAATGACGCTGCGAATGGCACGCCGATTTGATAATATCAATTTAAGGAGCGGAACTTTATGATTTTGCCAAGCGATGCGAACAATTCGGGGCGGCGTTTGGGCGACGAGGAAATGGATTTGTTGCGCCAGGTCATCGAATCGGGAACGCTCAACTGCACCAAAGGCACGATGGTGATGCAACTGGAACGGGAGTTTGAACGCGATTACGGCGGCGAAGATTGGCATTGTACTGCGGTGACTTCGGGGACGGCGGCGATTCACACGGCGGTTGCGGCGATTGATCCCAATCCGGGCGATGAAATCGTGACGACTTCGATTACGGACATGGGCGCTTTGGCGCCGATTCTTTATCAGGGCGCGCTGCCTGTTTTCGCCGAGATCGACCGTTTTTCGTTCAACGTTACGCGCCAGAGCATTGAGAGCGTACTCACTTCGCGCACGCGCGCCATTATTGTGACGCATTTGTTTGGCGTGCCCTGCGAAATGCAAGCGATTATGGAGCTGGCACGGGAACGCGATCTTCCCGTTATCGAAGATACAGCGCAAGCGCCTTTCGCTCTTTATCAGGGGAAACGCGCGGGAACGCTGGGGACAATCGGCTGTTTTTCGTTGCAACAAGGCAAGCACATGACGGCGGGCGAAGGCGGATTGGTGCTGACGCGCGACCGTGATTTGGCGCGTCGCATGACGCTTTTTCACGACAAGGCGTGGGGCTACGGCGATGCGAAACCGGATCATTATTTTTTGGCGTTGAATTATCGCATGAGCGAATTGCAGGGAGCGGTGGCTTTGGCTCAATGGCGCAAAGTGCGCGATGTCGTGCGTGACAGGCAAAAAAGCGCCGCGCAGTTTTCTTATTTGATCGCGGATCTGCCTGGCGTGATGCCGCAGGCCACGCCGCGCGGAAGCGAACCCGTGTTCTGGAAATATGCGCTGCGTATTGACGAAGCGCAAACCGGCGCCGATGTTCAGCAAATCGGGCGTTTTCTGAGCGACAACTTTGGCGTGTCTTCGGCTCCGCGCTATGTACAAAAACCGGCGTTCGAATGCGCGATTTTCCGCGAGCAGCGAACGTTCGGCACCAGCCGTTTTCCCTTTGTGGGCGCGCATCTCGAACGCGACTGGCAGCAGCCTCACATCGCAGATTTTCCTGACACAATGGATGCTTTGGCGCATCTGCTGGTTTTGCCATGGAACGAAAATTACACCGAAGAACACGTCCGTTTTTTGTCTCGCGCGCTGCACGAAACGATTTCTCATTTTCGTAATTTGGCTTGAAGTCACCTCTTAAATACAACTAAAAGATCGAAGCCATCAGGATGACAAACTGATAAATTGACGCGATAACTTATTGATGAGCTGGCTGTTAGTCTTTGGCGCTTATCGAGTACTCGAAACTATGTCTTTACGAATCGGCATTGTTGGTTGTGGGCACATCGCGCTGACACACGCACAAGCGTTGGCCTCTGTGCCGACCTTTGAACTTGTGGGTTTGTGCGACTGCGATATTGAAGCGGCGCGACGTTTGGCACCAGAGATTTCTATAGCTTTCATCGGCGACGATTTGAAATCGTGGCTTGAAGAAAGTCGCGTCGAAGCTGTCATTGTTTGTACGCCACCTTCGACACATCTGGAGATTGTGCAAACGTGCTTGCAACGCGGCGTTCATGTGCTGTGCGAAAAACCGTTGGCGATTTCGGCGGCAGAAGCGCAACTTATGCGACGCGACGCCATGAAGTATCAGCGCCTTTTGTTGCCCGCGTTCAAGTTCCGTTTCTGCGACGCGATTCAGCGCGCGCGAAAAGAAGTTCAATCGAACAGCTTGGGCGACCTTCAATCGTTTGAGATCGCCTTTTGCGCGCCTGTGGAAATGCGCAATCGCTGGAACTCGAATCCCAAATTAGCGGGTGGCGGCGTTTTGATGGACAACGGCCCGCACGCGTTCGATCTGGCGCGATTTCTTTTCGGCGAAGTGCAATCGGTCGAAGCGCAATTATGTTTCCATCAGAAACTGGAAGTTGAAGACGCCTGCAAGATTCAACTGGAAACGCGTTCGGGTTTGTCGGGACAAATCAAACTCGATTGGACACGCGCGCACAGCGACGAATGGTTTCTGACCATCAACGGCACCAAATCCATCTTGCAAATTGGCTGGACACAATCGCGCCGTTGCGGTTTCGAGACCAACAACTGGCAAAACTTCGGCGATGGCTATCAGAAAATGCCCGCTTTTGTCGCGCAACTTCAATACTTCGCGTCGCAACTTTCAGCAGACGAAAGCACTCCGCAATGCGTGACAATTGATGACGGCGTCGCGGTGGTCGTCGCTGTTCAAGACGCTTATCAAGCGGCGCGCGAAAAACGACGCATCGAGAGCAAATAAAAAGCGCCGCAGAGCATAAACTCTGCGGCGCTTCGCTATTATCGAGTACTCGATAGGTGTATTACGCCAAGCCAATTGCAGCTTCGACGCGGCCATTGGTGGCGGCACGCTTCGAGATGGCGGGCGCGTCCAGTTCCGCTGATGTCTCGTCGTCTTCCGCGTCTTCAATTTGCGCAGGCTGTTCGCTGCCGCGCAAGTTGAACAACGTGCGAATCTTTTGTTCCAATTCGTCCGCGATGTCGGGATTTTCTTCCAGATAATTGCGCGTGTTATCGCGTCCCTGAAAGCGTTCGTCGCCCACTGTAAACCAGGCGCCGCCTTTCTGGATCAGGTCTTTCTGCACCGCCAAATCCAAAATATCGCCGTATTTGGAAATGCCCTTGCCGTAGATCAAGTCGAATTCGGCTTCGCGGAACGGCGGCGCAATTTTGTTCTTATCGACGCGAACTTTGGTGCGATTGCCCATCACCGTCGTGCCGTCTTTGATCTGCTCGCCACGCGAAACGCGCATACGAACGCTGGCAAAAAACTTCAAGGCGCGACCGCCCGGCGTGGTTTCGGGCGAGCCGTACATGACGCCGATTTTCTCACGAATCTGGTTGATGAAAATCACCGTCGTATTGGCGCGACCAGCACTTCCGGCCAGCTTGCGACAACCTGCGCTCATCATGCGCGCCATTACGCCGACGTGCGTGTCGCCCATTTCTCCTTCGATTTCGGCGCGCGGCGTCAAAGCGGCAACCGAGTCGATGACGATGACATCAATCGCGCCCGAACGAATCAAGGTATCGGCGATTTCCAGCGCCTGTTCGCCGTTATCCGGCTGCGACACATACAAGTTGTCGATGTCCACACCCAACGCCGCCGCATACGACGGATCAAGCGCGTGTTCCGCGTCGATAAAGGCGCACGTTCCGCCCGCTTTTTGCGCTTCAGCCAGAATGTGCAGCGTCAGCGTCGTTTTGCCGCCGCCTTCCGCACCGAAAATTTCGACCAGACGACCGCGCGGCAGGCCTCCGCCCAAAGCGACATCGAGCGACAATGAGCCAGTCGGCGTCGTGTCCACGTTCATGTGCGTCTTATCGCCCAAACGCATGATCGAACCCTTGCCAAAGTTCTTTTCCATGCGCGACATCGCTTCTTCCAACGCCTTGCGCTTGTCTTCGCCCGTCGCGTTCGGGTCGTGGTGAATGACCTTGCTCGGCCCCGTATCCTTCGCCATTTTTCGCTCTCCTTAAATCGTTTTTCGCCTGTATTTATCTACGTCTTTCCGACGCTCTACATCACTTTTCGTTGCTTCTATTTACCACTTTTCGACATCAAAATGTTTTCATTGTTTTCAATGATAGCGACATTGTAACCGATATTTCTGAGCGTTGCAAGTGTTGAAATCGAGTACTCGAAAGAGTTTCTACGTCAATGTTTCAAAGAAGGAATGAAGCGCGACATCAAGCTCTTCGGTGTTCTCGAACTCGTAATGCTTGTGTTGGATTATTATATCTTCAGGAGCGTCCAAAGCTGCCTCAAGGTCAGCGACTTCCACCTCGCACTCGCCTGTGTCCCAACAAATGAATAATCCATTGAAGCGCCCAGCCGTTGCATCAATAACGATGCTCTTCTTTGTTTGAATGTCGGCTGGTCCTACAATCGTCATCTGAATGTCTTCGCTTTCCAATCGCGATTGATTTGCGGACAGCCAGCCGAGAATGTAATTGATGAAACGCATCTCAAGTTTCCTAAAGCTGCGGCAACCCCAATAAATGGCGACGTAGAACGTCGAGCGCGAACATGGCGGCGCGTTGTTTGATGATGATGCGGTCGCCGATGAAGTCGCGCGGAAAGCTGTGCGTGCCGTGTTCGTCGCTCAGGCCAACGAAAACTGTGCCGACAGGTTGGCCGCTGCCCGAAGTCGGGCCAGCTTCACCGGTTGTGGCCAGGCCGAAAGCCGTGCCGCCCGATTTGCGCACGTTCTCCGCCATCGCTTGCGCCGTTTGTGCGCTGACAACGCCGTGTTCGTCAACGATGTTTTGCGGTACATCGAGTACTCGAATCTTGGCGGATGTCGCGTAAGAAACGATGCCCAGTTGCAAGGCTTCGCTGGCGCCGGAAATATCGGTCAGCATCGCAGCGATCAAGCCACCCGTCACTGATTCGGCGATTGAAAGCGTGGCGTTCTGGTTCTTCAGTTCTTGCAGCACAACGCTCGCCATCGTCTGGTCATCGACACCGAAAATGTGCTGGCCTTGACGCGCGCGAATTTTCGCTTCCATGTCGTCGAGCAGAATTTGGGCTTCGGCTTCGTCGCGCGCTTTGGCGGTCAGTCGCAGATGAACTTCGGTTTGTCCGAACAACAGCGGCGCGACGGTCGGGTTTTGTGCGGTCGTCAAAATGTCTTCGAGCGGTTCGGCCAGAACGCTTTCGCCGATTCCAAAAGTCCGCAAAACGCGATTGACGATGATCTGGCGTTCGCCGCCGATGTGTTCCAGCAAGTGCGGAATGATCGACAAATCGAGCATCGCTTTCATTTCGCGCGGCACGCCGGGAACCGCGAAAATCATCTTGCCTTCGTGTTCCCATTGAACGCCGGGCGCGGTGCCGTTGGAATTAGGAATCGCGGTCGCGCCTTGCGGCAAATACGCCTGGCGAAATGTGCTTTCCACCATCGTGATCTGGCGGCGTGCGAAAAACGCGCGCAATTCGTCTTCGAGTTCCGTGTGATGTTCAAGCGGAACGCCAAGCGCGAGAGCAATTGCTTCGCGCGTCAGGTCGTCGGTTGTCGGGCCAAGTCCGCCGGTAACGAGAAGGACATCGGCGCGCGACAAGGCACCGCGAATGCAATCGACGATGCGCTCGAGATTGTCGCCTGCCGTTTGCTTGCGATGCACGTCGATGCCGGCGCGAGAAAGTTGTCCGGCGATGTAAGCGGCGTTGGTGTCAATGATTTGACCCAGCAAAAGTTCGGTTCCGACACAAAGAATTTCAGCGCGCATAATAAGTTCTTGATTGGATAAATCGAATATTGAGTACTCGATATTGAGAGTTCTATGTGACGTGAAGAATCAAACAGCCAGAATTAATGAGTAAGCGCCTTCACTAAGATATTCCAATTCGATGGTTTCCGAACAGCGTGGCAAGATGTAGTTTTCGATGTACAAGCCAAACATTCGGGGCTTAGAAACCATTCGGTATCGTCTCAAAATAGAAGCATAAAGCAATTCGTGATTCAGCCACGTACTACAATCGTAACCAGCGCTGATAATCGCAATGAATATGTCGCAGCGTTCAATTCTGTCTTCGACTTGCGAATAAAGGTTGCCTTCTTTTGACGACGGTGCAAAGTTGATGAGGCACGAAGATTCTTGCAAAAAAACGCAGAGCGATTTTACCTGTTCCAAATCTCGTTCATTAAAGGCACAAGAGATGTAAATGTTTTTATTCACAATACTTAGCTCCACGCTGCAAAGAACCAGACGCTAAATTGCGGCAAAGTGTTAAAATAAAAGCGACCCGAAAGCTCTTTGAGACCCTCGCAGTTTAACAGTCCGCGCGCTGCGTTTTGCGACATTTTTATGCTTGGACTTTATGTTCACATTCCGTTTTGCGCACGACGCTGCCCGTATTGCGATTTTGCGATTCACGTCGGCGCGGGACAAAGTTTCGTCGCCGATTATGTGACCGCACTGCAAAACGAAATCGTTCAGGTTTTGGCGAAAAATAGCGCGCCATTGGAGACCATTTTCTTTGGCGGAGGAACGCCGACTGCACTGCCGCCCAAAGTTTTGGCGGGCTTGATGCAACTGATTCGAGAACACGCCGATGTGTTGCCCAGTGCGGAAATCTCGATTGAAGGCAATCCTGAAAACAGCAGCGACGAACTGTTCCAAACGTTGAAAACTGCCGGTTGGAATCGACTTTCGCTGGGCGCGCAAAGTTTCGATGACGAAGCGTTGAAAAAAATCGGGCGCGTTCATACGAGCGAACATATCGAGTACTCGATTGAATCGGCAAAGCGCGCCGGATTCGGAAATATCAGCCTCGATTTGATGTTTGCGTTGCCCGGGCAAAGTCGTGAAAGTTGGCGTGAAACGTTGCGTCGCGCGCTTCGTCTGGAACCGCAGCATTTGTCGTGCTACAGTTTGACCATTGAGCCGGAAACGCCTTTTGCGCGGCGCGTCGAACGTGGCGATTTGATTCCTGTCGAGGA
Organism: Abditibacteriaceae bacterium; assembly: GCA_965277285.1. Taxonomy (GTDB): domain Bacteria; phylum Armatimonadota; class Abditibacteriia; order Abditibacteriales; family Abditibacteriaceae; genus DASVUS01. Next base: position 3,390,676 of record OZ255721.1, read on the forward strand.
CGGCGCGCAGGCCGAACTGATGCAGGACGCGTATGAAATGACGCGCGAAGCCGGAATCGAACGTTACGAAGTGAGCAATTACGCGCGGCGCGGTTTCGAGTGTCAGCACAATCTGAATTATTGGCGTGGCGGCGATTATCTCAGTGCGGGTTGCGGCGCGCACGGACACAAAAACGGTCATCGTTGGTGGAACGAACGCGACGCCAGAACTTACGTCTCTCGGATGCAAAATGAAGGTAGCGCGCGCGCGGGCGAAGAGTATTTGACGAGCGCGCAGCGTTTCAACGAAGTCGTGATGTTGGGTTTACGCTTGCGCGAAGGTTTCGATGTGGAAAGTACGGCGCGCAAGTTGGGCGTCAGCGATTATCGAGTACTCGAAAGCGCGCTCGACGAGTTGAAATCGCGCGGCGTGTTGTGGCAAAACGAACAACGAATCGGTTTGCAGGCTCCCGCGATGATGGTGGCGGATGGCATTGCCGCGCGCCTAATGATTTAATTGGCCGTAACTAATGGCGGATGGTGAGGAGATTTATGAAGCGATTTTCCTGGAAACGAGTACTCATTGCGGCGTGCGGCATGGCGACGTTCGGCGGCGCGCTGTCGTTGAACGTGCCGCAAGCCGCACACGCGCAAACATCCGCCTCGGGCGATGCGCACACGATTTACTTGTGGGACGGCACCGGCGCGACTGACGCTAATGTTTCAATTCATACGTGGGGCAACGGCAGCGCCAAAGTGAATAAACCTGTCGATTACCCGAGTCGCAGCGCACTTCTGGTGACGACGCATAACCTTTATGAAGGCGCGCGTTTTGTTTTCGCGCAACCCATCGATTTGACGCCATATCGTTCGGGGTTTCTGCGTTTGCGCCTGCGCTCGCAACGCCAAACCGATCTGATGAGCGGCAACGGTAACGCCTCAGGTCGCTTTGGTGCTTCGGGCTATCCTGGTGCTTCAGGTTATCCTGGTGCTTCGAGTGGCATCCCAAGCACTGGTTCCCCTGCATCAGGCGTTGCTTCTCCTTATACAGGCGCCCCATCTGGTGTTCCCGGCACTCCAAGTGGTTATGGTGCTCCAGGTGGTTATGGTGCTCCAGGTGGTTATGGTGCTCCAGGTGGTTATGGTGCTCCAGGTGGTTATGGTGCTCCAGGTGGTTATGGTGCTCCAGGTGGTTATGGTGCTCCAGGTGGTTTCGGGGGCCAGGGTGGTTATGGCGGCGCGGGCGGTTCCGGTTATGGTGCTCCAGGTGCTGCGACTGGCGGCTACAATCCTTACCCGTCGGCGACACCATCAGCGACGCCCGATCCGATGCTGGATGTACCGGCGCTTACCAAAATTCAGGTCGTGATGCGCTTGGATAACGGCGCTTTGTTCGGGCAGTTCGATTTTGGGCAGGATACGGAAGCAACGGTACGTCCCGATCAATTCGGATGGCAAGATTTTACGGTCCCTTTGCAGTCGTTGCGCGCAACGCCGGGCGCGAGCGGCGCTTTGCGAAGCGTGGTGCTGACGGGTAACAGTGACCGAACGTTTATGGCCGGGCAAATTGCTCTGGCGCCCGAGGGCACGATGTCGGTTTCTATTCGCCGCATCACCGATGCTCCTGGAACACAGCAAACTGAAATTACCGTCGAGCCAGGCGCGCCTGTGAACCTCATCGCCGATGTCGAATCGGGCAATGTCGATCCCAATGTCGAATGGAACTTTGACGCCGACAAAACCGGCAGCTTGCCCGCCGCGATTCCTGAACAACCTTTGAGCGGCGGCAACTCTGGTGGTCGGCGCAGGCGAGGCGGCTATGGTAATTTTGGCGGAGGCGCTCCAGCAACGCCTCAGGGTTATAGCCCGGGAGTTTCCGATCCCAGCGCAATGAGTCCGGGTGGAGCGTCGCCGGGCGGTTTCCCATCAAGTGGTGTTCCTGGTGCTTCTTCAGGTGGTTATCCTGGTGCGCCCGGCACTTCGCCGATTGCGCTGAATACGCCGCGATTGGATGCGCGTGGCTTGACGGCGAAGTTCACTTATCCCAACGAGGAGCAGGATTATCGTGTCGAGGTTACCGTTCGTGACCGCTTCACGCGCGCTGAATTGGGCAAAGCTTCACTGATTGTTCATGTTCGCTCCGCCTCGTAATAAGCGTACTTCGTTGTGACAAAAACCAAACGGCAGCGTTTCGAGTACTCGAAGCGTTGCCGTTTCTTGCGTCAACTCAATTGATTCCGTATTTTGGCGCGTTCTTCCTTATGTTCGTTTCGTCATTTCAAACTCTGGCACGTTCTGTTGAAAGTATGGGCATCGGCTTGCATTCGGGCGCCACAGTGCGTTTGCGCTTGATGCCACGCGAACGTTGCGGCATTGTCTTCGTGCGCGTCGATTTACCCGATGCGCCAGAAATCGCGGCATCTCTGGCAGCGATTAGCCAAACCAGGCACGCCACGACGCTGCAGCAAAACGGCGCGCAGGTTTCCACGACCGAGCACTTGATGGCGGCGTTGTGGATGAGCGGCATTACGCATTGCCGCATCGAGTTGGACGGCCCCGAAGTGCCTATTGGCGACGGTAGCGCGCGCGATTGGTGCCTTCTTTTGGCAGAAGCAGGAAGTGTTCCTGTGCCGGAAAACGCTGATTCGAGTACTCGAAATCAGGCGCGTCCGGTTTACGCGCTGCGCCAAGCGGTTTACGTGGAAACTGGGAATGCTTCGGTGCTGGCGCTGCCTCACGAGGGTTTGCGCGTCTCGATTTTCGCCGATTTTGGACGTGCTTATTTGACAGAGCAGCTTTTCGATGCCGCGATTTCGCCGGAAGTTTTCACAAATGAAATCGCAACGGCGCGCACGTTCACGCTCGAAGAATGGATCGCGCCTTTGCGCTCGCAAGGATTGATCGCTGGTGGCACGACAGAAAACGCCATTGTTTTGGGGCAAGAAGCGTCGCTTGTGCCTTTGCGCTTTCCCGATGAATTGGCGCGCCACAAGGCGCTCGATTTATTGGGCGATGTCGCGCTGATGCTGGCGCCCGCTGGCGGCTTGTTGAACGCGCACTTCATCGCGTCGCGCGCCGGACACGCGCTTCATCAGCAGTGGATGAAGCGCTGCCTGGAGCAGAATGCTCTGGTTGCCCTGTAAAATGAGGCGAAGCGCCGTGCCGATATTTTATCGAGTACTCGATAAGGGTGCTATCGCCGACAAATCTTCCTTTTGAGTGTTAAATTGTATTTGGCAAGAACGTTTCAAGGTCAGTTGTGGCATTACTTATCGTGTTTAGGATGCGAGCAACGCGGGTATACTATTTTTAAGCGTTTGCTGAAATTTGGCTGCTCAATTGTGCGGCCCAAGGAGTCTCAACAAACTCTTCAAGGAGAAATTATGTTCTTATTCCGTGTCCGACCACCGGACAAATGCCGCGTTCGACCGGCAGAAAGTCATCGAGGCGAGAAGCGTCGTACGGGCTTTACTTTGATCGAGTTGCTCGTCGTTATTGCGATTATTGCGATTCTTGCAGCAATCTTGTTCCCAGCGTTTGCCACAGCTCGTGAAAGCGCGCGACGTATCGCTTGTGCCAGCAATTTGAAGCAGATTGCGACTGGGGTTTTGCAATATACACAGGAGTACGACGAAAAGTATCCCGATATTGCCGCTTCGCAAAACCCGCCTTTTCCGGTCATGCTGAATGCCTACCTGAAAAGTAAAAACGTGTATATTTGTCCTTCCGCGACTTCGGGCAACACTTGGACTGTGGCCTGGCCTGACGGCACGACAAGCCAATCGTCCTACGGCATCAACAATGACTTGACCACGCCTGCAATTTCTCTGGGCCAAGTGCAAGCGCCTTCGACCACTCCGATGTTGTTCGATTGCCAGACCGACATCGCCGGTGACCTTGGAACCGCTGGTGCCTTCGATACCATTGGCACGCGCCACCGTAACACTATCAACGTCGCTTACGCCGATGGTCATGTCAAACTTTTTCGCCTGGCTTCCGGTGTGCCAGCGTTGATCTTCACTCCGTAAACGGCAATCTTCTACGACAAAAAGCCCGTCATTGTTTATGCAATGACGGGCTTTTGGCATTCGAGTACTCGAATGCGGCGCTAAATGCATTTTAGCTGTGCGCGCGCGTAATTTTAGGAGCGTCATTCCACCATCCATCGGGGTTCTTCGATGGATAACGCAAGGCTTCGTCACCCCTGCTATTTTGGTAGCAAAGCAACGTATTGGGCCACAAATCTTTCAATGATTCGTAATCCGCTTCTCCCAAAGGCTGTCCGTCGTGGTCTTTTTGATACGTGCGGAATTTTTGCGCGGTGCTCGCATCCTGAAAAACGTACACATAGAGACCATCCCAGCGCCCTGTTTTAGCCATTTGCTGACTGGCTGTAGCGGCTAACCCGGCGGCATCTTGCGCAGCTGCGCTATCGGTTGGCACAATCGCCATCGTCCCCCAGGGAATACCACGTTGAGGTGATGTACTCAGAGTAAAACGAAGTTGCCCGGTCTGCGTGACCGGAGCCGCAGGAGTTACAGGTGCTGCGGCGGGGCCGCTGGAAACTGACGGAGAAGTGCTCGAGGTGGAGAAACTCGGGTTCGTCACCCTCGTAGAAGTCGAAATCGTTGTAGAAGTCGTGTCCGTCCCATAAACCGGTGGCTCCGTGCTGGATGAGCCGCCCATCAGTGACATCGCGAGGAAGATCAGACCGCCCACACCTGCCAGACCCAAAACGCCGATCTGCCACATCGGAATCGGCGTCTTTTTCGTTCTTTCTTCCGTTACGCCAATGGTACCGGCGGCTGGCACACCACCAGCCGCTACCGCGCCGCCAGACAAGGGCGTATAGCATGCCCAGCACATTACGGCTTCCACCGGATTGTTTTCTCCGCACTTAGGACACTTTTTTTGGCTCACGATAGATGGCGCCTATATAAAAATTAGAAATGCTTCGTCTCGTTCCAAAGATCGGTTGGACATCGCGCGGCTAACAAGCCTGCGTGTCAAAACCGGTAAGTTGCGGAACGAAAGAATTGGCAAAGTATAACATCTTTGCTGAGAAAAATTGAATACACTCGATGTTAAACATCTTAAAGCGCGATGATCACAGACTTTTGATAGTGCCGAATTTCTCCTGGCTTCAAGATAAAGCTGCTTTTTACAGCTACCAATATTCGTTATCTATTGCACTGTTCTTACCACCGAACCAATTCCATTTTAACCAGTTTCGCCAATACGATGTAGCTTGAGCAAGTTCGTTGAGCCATGGGCCGCGACCGGCGCGCCCAAAGTGACAACAACTGTATCGCCTGGCTCGGCATCGCCCGATTTGAGAAAGAACTGATCGACGCGCGTCAGCAGTTGATCCGTCATTTCGCTGCGTTCGACCAGGCGCGGTTGCACGCCCCACACGAGTTTCAATTGCCGCAGCACATCGCGGTCGGGCGTGAAAGCGATAATTGGGACGGGTGGGCGGAACTTCGACAACAAGCGCGCTGTGCCTCCACTTTCGGTGAAACACGCGATCGCGCGCGCATCCAGGGCGGCGGCGGCGTGCGCGGCGGCTTCGCAAATCGCGGCGGTTAAAGTCGTCAGCGCAGGTTTGGGCGGGCGTCGCGCGCTGTTCCAACCATCGTCGGTGCTACTTTCGATTTCGCAAATGATGCGGCTCATCATCTGTAAACTTTCAATCGGGTAAGCGCCTGAAGCGGTTTCGCCCGACAACATTAATGCGTCGGTGCCATCCAGCACGGCATTGGCGACATCGCTGGCTTCGGCGCGCGTCGGGCGCTGCGTCGTCGTCATCGATTCCAGCATTTGCGTCGCGGTGATGACGATTTTATCGTGCAAATTCGCCGCTGTGATGATGTGTTTTTGCAACATCGGCACTTGTTCGGGCGCCATTTCAACGCCCAGATCGCCGCGCGCTACCATCACGCCGTCCGCTTCGGCCAAAATCGCATCCAAGTTATCAATCGCTTCGGGTTTTTCCAGCTTGGCGATGATTTGAGTACTCGAATTGCGATCAGTCGAACAAGCGAGCGCCATTTGCTTGAGTTCGCGCACTTCTTCGGCCTGGCGCACGAACGACAAAGCGATGTAATCGAAGTTATTTTCCAAGCCCCAGGCGACATCGCGGCGATCTTTTTCCGACAAGGCTGGAGCCGAAACCGCCACGCCCGGCAAATTGATGCCTTTGTTGGTCTTCAGAATGCCACCGTCGGTCACCAGACACGCGACATCGGTGTCCGACACTTTTTCGACTCTGAGCGCGATCAGGCCATCGTCCAGCAAAATCGTGTCGCCGGGTTTGCAATCGTGCGGCAGAGCGGCGTAAGTCGTCGAAACTTCGTAATTGTCGCCCGGCACAGGGCGCGTCGTCAACACGAAATGCTGTCCCAGTGTGAGTTCGACCGAAGGCGTTGCCAGCGGGCCAGTGCGGATTTTTGGGCCTTGCAAGTCTTGTAGCAGCGCGACGGGACGCCCGATTTCGGCGCTCACTTCGCGCAGCAGAGCGACGTTGGCGGCTTGTTTTTCCGGCCCGCCGTGCGAGAAATTGAAGCGCGCTACATCCATGCCGTTCAACAAAAGAAGACGCATCTTCTCGCGGCTGCAGCACGCTGGCCCAATGGTGCAAATGATTTTAGCGCGTCGAGACATAGGAAGATTGGGGAATGCAAAAAGAAACTTATTGCGGCAGTTTATTTATGAAGTATAAAGCGGCGCCATCGAGTACTCGATAGCGCCGCTTGAATTAGCTTTGTGGAATATTAACAGCTTTGTCAGCAGCCTTGAAGTCAATGAAGTAAGGGTTGGCGCCCAGAAAGCTGGTGTTGCCGCGCGTCGTGCTGTAAGTGGCCAACAGGTCGCGCAAACTGTTCATCTTTTTCTTGTCATCGCCTTTGACGTTGAGCGCGTCGGCGGCGGTTTTGAAGAAATCGCTGAGCGTGACTTTGCTTTGGATACGCGACACTTCGATGTTGCGCGGGTCATCGACAAAGCGTGTTACGGCGTCGTTCAAATCGTTGTTGACGGTGCGAAAACGATACGCCTGAGGCAACAAAAACGGGCCACCACGCGAGCCATCGGTCAAGGCGAACAAAGCGCGTGGATCAAAGGCGACGATTTTCTTGCGCATCTCGGTAAAACTGTAATTCTTGCCCGCGACCATGTGCGTTTTCGCCGTATCGAAGTTTTTGATTTCCGTGATTTTGTCAATTGGGTAAGCGTCCGAAACGGTCTTCAATATGTGCGCGTTGTAAGCGTTGATCCAAAAAACAAGTTCAGGGTTGTGGCTTTGCTTGACGATGCCCGTCGTTTCGTCTTTGACCGGAAAAACCGGAAAAGCGCTCAAGTCCGCGCTGGCGACGGCTTGCAAAAAGATGTTCAAGTTGGCATCGCCGCGCAACGAAGCGTAATTGACGCCACCTTTCGTATCGACTTTGCTGTTCAGCGCGTCATCCAAATAACTATATGGAAACAGGATGCCCTGATTAAAAGTTTTCGGTACCGTTACGATTGGCGCCTGCGTGATAACCGTGCTCGAAGCCGTTGTAGTCGTCGTGGTTGTCGTGTCCTGAGCGAACGAACGAAGCGGCAACGCGCACGAAAGCGCGGCCAGCGTCAAAAGCGAAAATGTTGGGGTGTGCAATTTCATAAGTGTGTCCTCGCCGCGCGCAAAACGAACGGCTTTCGCTGCAAGTATGCGCCAAAGCGCGCGTTCTGCCAAATGAAGACCGTTTCGAGCGGGGATTTCGACGGGAATCGAGTACTCGAAAGACGCCACAAAGCGCGCGCAGGACGTGCGAAAAGCGCAATGGTTCAGTTGAGACGCGGTTTTCGATTGATAGCAGCGCGGTTAATCACTCCTCCAATCAACGAGTGAAATAAAAGCCTGATTAAAAGAAGACATCCGTCCAGCGCTTCGGACAGTTGCTTATTCGCTGAGATAACCCATGCATTTATAAAGCAAACGCGCAATTGCAAACGCGCTCGCCGGATGTCCGCCCATCAGTTCGACGCAATCGAGCGCGACAACGTTTTTGCGACGACAGACTTCGCGCAACAAATCGCGCACCTGATAATAGCCCAATCCGCCAGGTTCGGGCGTTCCCGTCGCGGGAATCCAGGACGGATCGCAAACATCGACATCGAAAGTGATAAAAACATCGTCCGACAAACTGTTGACGATTTGCTCAATCGCGTTTGGCCAATCTTCCAAAACATCTTCGCACCAGAATTGCGTCACGTTGGCGGGAATGTTTTCGTATTCTTCAATTGAGCACGAGCGTAAGCCGACTTGCGTGATTTGCGTGCCGGGCAATTCGCTGATGCGTTTGCCAACACACGCGTGACTGAAGCGGCTGCCGCCATAACTGTCGCGCAAATCGCTGTGCGCGTCCAATTGCAAAACCGAAAGTGAGCCACTTAAATCGAGTTTTAATGCCGCGCAAACGCCGCCGAAAGTCAGGGAATGTTCGCCGCCCAGCATAATTGGGATTTTGTCGGCGAAGAGAATTTCGCCCATCACTTCGGTCACGCGAACCGCCATCGATTCGGGACTTTTAGCGACAGGTTCAATTGGCGGCGTGGTGTGAATGCCGCATTCGCAGATTTCGCGCGCCAGTTCGCGGTCGAAGGTTTCCATGTTCATCGAAGCGTCGATAATCGCCTGCGCACCTTCGCGCGTGCCGACGCGCCACGAAGTCGTCGCGTCGTAAGGAACCGGAACAACGACGAATTGCGCGGTTTCAAAAGCCGAAAGTTGGGGCGAAAGTGCCGCGAAATTGGCGGCTGGCCAAAAGTTGTGTGAGGAAAGCATAAAATGATTTGAATTGATAAGCCCGAGTACTCGATTTGACGACGTTTGGGTTTACAACGATTTGTTTAAGGCCGCATGAAAGTCGTCTTCCCAAATAACAGGAATGCCTAAACGATGGGCGTCATCCACTTCTTGAGCGCCGTTTTCGCTGTCGATGTCGCCACCGATGACGCCTGTCGTTCTTTTGCTGACAGCGTAAGTGACATGACCACCGCCTTGCTCGATGATTTCGCTCCACTGCGCGTGCGACAGCAATTGCAATTCGCCGACGAATGCGAAAAGCTGACCAGCAAATTGTCCCGATTCCGCGCTGTGAACAACGGCTTTTTGTGCGTCTTCATCTTGCTTGAAATCGTTCAAGGTGAACATCTGAAAGGTCGCGTCTTCCATGTCGCGCACAAAAAGCTGCACGTTTTCCGGTTCCTGCCAATTGAGTTCGCGGAGATGATAAAGCAATTCATCGGGCGCAAAATAATTGAAGCCGCCAAAGTAAATGTTCTCTCCGCAAATCCTGCCGTTAGCAAACTCTTCTGGCAAAGCGTGAAACTCGTCGCGCAACTGCTCTTCCCAATTTTCTTCAATCCAACTATTGATTTCTTCAATCAAAGGCTGATCATTCGCGCCTTTTAGTTCTTCGTATTCGCCCCACGTCAAAATTACACTGGCTGGCCAACTCATGGTTCTGCCTCCCCAATTCTCTGTCGATGATGCCGCTGCGCCTTGTTATTATAAGCGATTCATTATCAACGATTGGCGGCTTTTTCGATGCAATGTCGCGCCCTGAAATCGAGTACTCGAAACAGGATTAACGCGAGCAAAAGCGGCTGTCACTTATGATAAAATGAAGCGCGCCAAACGGCAATAGTTTCGCTTCTCCCCTTTATTCTTGTGACTGACATCAACACGACAGTTTCCTCCCCGTCGCAACCAAACACACGACGTTTGCGCCTTTTGGAATTAATTCTGGTTCTCTCTGTGGCGTTCGCGCTGCCGATTTTCAGTTCGGCGTATTTGCTTTTTCATAACGAGCCGCGCACCGCGATACGCGATGACGCGCGCATTCTCAGCGTCATGATCAGCGAAGCGACCGGTTTGGCGGTCTTGCTTTACGTCCTGTTTCGTCAAGGTCGCAGCGTGCGCGAATTCGGTTTTCGCTGGAACCCAGGAAAAGTGCCGATGACCGTTGGCGTAGCGATTTTGCTGGCAATTACCGCCGTGGGTGCTTCACTGATGGGCCGTGTCGGGCTGAATATCGCATATTTTGCCTTGACCGGGCACAAGTTGAACTGGCACGCCGAAAAGCTGCCGGTTATCGCGGTTTCGCTGATCGCCATTTTGTTCATGGTTTTGAATGGCGCTTTTGAAGAACTCGTAGTGCGCGCTTATGCGATCACCGAAGTGGAATGGTTGACGAAAAACACCGATTGGGCGATTGCCTTCAGCGTACTTTTTCAAACCTCGTATCACTTTTATCAAGGCGCGCCGCAAGCGCTTTCTTATGCGCCCTTGTTTCTGGTTTTCGCGCTTTACTATGCGCGCACGCGCGACATCACGCCCGTCATTCTGGCGCACATTCTCATTGATATGGTGTCGCTTTTTGCCTCGCAACATCATCACTAAACCTTCTTTGGAGTACTCGAAATATGCGTTCCAAATCTCAACGCCGCAAAACCAAAGACGAATTCTTAGGCGCGCCCGTCGCCACCAAACCGATTGACGAATGCACCTCGATGCACGAAGCGTTTGGGGCTTTGCCGCGTGCCTGCGGCGCTTCCACGATGTCGAGCGCTTACAACATTTTGTATCGCGCCATTACCGAAGAAGTGCCGCTGGTTTTGGCGATTTCCGGCATCGGCTCGCTTTCCAATCAAACGCGTTTCTGGATCAATTCGATGATTCGCAGTGGCTACATCGCCGCCATTTCCACAACCGACGCGCTGGTTTATCACGACGGCCATGACGCTTTGAAACCGCACCCCAAAGGTCGCCCGATTGAACGTCCCGTGCGTTCGGTCAACCCAAATGGCGATGACGGCATTCTCCGCGATAACCGCGTAATTCGCGTCTATGATGTCGGTTTCAAAGAAGAAATCCTGGAAGAACAAGACCGCGTCACGCGCTGGATTTTTCAGCAACCCGAATTTCAACACCAGATGACGACAACCGAGCGCAATTATCGCATGGGCAAATTGTACGATGCGCTCGAACAAGTGCGCGGCGTCGAAAGCGGCCTGGTGGCGACGTGTTACCAATACGGCGTCCCGATTTTTATTGGCGCGCCCGGCGATGGTTCCAATTCGCTGGGAATGTTGCCGCTGAAAGTGAACAACGATTTGCACGGCAAACCCTTCGCCTTCAATTACGACCCGCTGGGCGACGTTTTGGAATCGTGCGCTTATCATTTCTGGGGACTTTTTACCAATCCCGTCAAGGAGTTGGGCATTCTCATTATGGGTGGCGGCGTGCCGAAAAACTTCGCGCTGCAACCCGAACCCAGCTTGCTGCAAAACTTCATGCTCGATGAAGAGCCGTATGCAGTGCGCGGCTACAAATACGATCTGCAAATCACCAGCGCGCCGGTTTCCGACGGTAGTTTGAGTTCGTGTCCACCGGCGGAAGCCGTTAGTTGGGGCAAAGTCGACCGCGACACCTATCACGAAACAACGGTCAGCGTTTACGGCGATTACACGCAGCTTTTCTGGCCTCTGGCTTATGCTTTGTTCGAGAAAAAACGCGAAATCGAGCGCGAAGTCGCGGGACTTTCGAGTACTCAATTGGCGAAATATCTGAAGAAAAACCCGGAAGCACGCGGGATTTTGCGGCCCGGCGGCCCACCGCGCTTGTTCGAGAAACGCAAGCAGTTGATGGACGAATTCCTCAAAGTCGCGGGCAGCAAGAAAAACGTGGCGCGCATCCAGGAATGGTACGAAGGTAACAAAGAACTGCTCGACACGCTGAACGCCCTGCGCGCTCAAGGCGCTCTCGATGTCGGCGATGTGTGAGAGTTGCGCCAACTTCGTGCGCGAAAGCGGCGCAAGTTTTCGCACCTTTTGCAGAAAGAAAATAGCGTTCATTCGCGCCGTTTTGCGTGGCAAGGCCTTGCGTAACCATCAAGATAAAAACCATGAAAATTGCGATTGTCGGCGCGGGAATATCGGGTTTGGGCGCGGCGCGATGGTTAAAATCGCGCGGCCACAATGTGACTTTGTGGGAAAAAAGTGCGTCAGTTGGCGGACGAATCGCCACGCGGCGCTTGGAAGAAAACGATCAAGAAACATGCTTTGATAGCGGCGCGCAGAACATCAAATCCGCCAATCGAGTACTCGAAAGCGAATTGCAAATGCTTGGTTTCGATCAGCAAGTTTTTATTGACTCACCAATTTGTTTGCGCGACGGTAGCCAGATTTTACCCGCCGACAGCGAAGCCAACGCCGAAGCGAAATGGAGTTGCCAGAAGGGAATGCGCGCCATGCCGCAATTTCTCGCGCAAGGTTTGGATGTGCGCTTGAACACGCGCGTTTCGCGCCTGGAAAAAGCCGAAAACCATTGGGTTCTGCGCGGTGACGACAATCGAGTACTCGATTCGGCTGAACGCGTCATCGTTACGCTTCCTGCGCCGCAAGCCGCTGATTTGTTGGCCGCCAGCGATGAACCGAACGCGGCGCGCATCGCACTTTTGCGTTCTATTCAATACTCGCGCTGCCTTTCGGTTTTGCTGCGCTACGAAGTTGCGAGCGACGATTTAGGTTTTTATGCGTTGTTGTCGAAAGATCGCGCCGCGCCGTTGTTGTGGCTGGCGCGCGAAAACGCCAAAGGTTTCGCGCCCGATAATTCAACGGCGCTCGTCGCGCAATTAGGCGACGCCACAAGTCGCGCGTTGTGGGACGCCAACGACGCAGAAATCGTGCGCCAAACCGAAAATTGGATACACGAAATCGACGCACGTTTTACAACTTCAAATTGGAATTTCGTCAAACGTTGGCGTTATTCACAGCCGAAAAACCCGATTACCTTTGAAGATGCGAACACAGTTGAAGATCGAGTACTCGTTTGCGGCGATGGTTTATCAAAAGCGCGCGTCGTCGATGCGTGGGAAAGCGGAGAAACGGCGGCGCGTTGGTTGTTGAACGGAGCGGAACTATGATGGGTTTCTGGTGAGAAGTCGTTGGAATCTGCGTAAGGATGCCTTTATGATTGAACATGGTTTTATTGGTGGTGATGGTGGGCCAATAATTGTGCTGCAAGCCAGCGCAATATCGCAATGGAAAGGCGCGGTTGATTTCGAGGATAGTTTGATGAACGGCGGCGCTTTGGAAACCGATTACGATGTTATCTGCGAGAGCAAAAAGCATATTCTCAAAAGATACGACTGCGATATGTTGGTGTTGGATGATAGCGAATGGTGCACTCACGTTTTTACTCTTTCTTCAGGCGCGATTGCATTTGTTCAGCCCTATGGGACAGAGGAAAATGTAGGCGCGCTTCTAAATCGCCTTTTTCAAACGCAGCCTTCCGAGTCGTTTCCAATGGACGTTCAAGACACGTTTTTGCGTCTTCTCGTCGGCGCCGATGACGGCAACGGCAGTTGTTACAGTTACGAAGACGTGCCGATTGTGCCAGGTACCAAGCGTTGCGATTTATTCTTGTCGTCCGACGAACTGGTTCTCATTATCAACGCGGTTTAACCAAATTTCTCCAAATCTGCCGCAAAACAAAAGCGCTATCGAGTACTCGACAGCGCTTTTTAGATCGCAATTACCACTTTGGGCGCAAGAACATTTGCATGACCTGGTGTCATCGCTGGCGTTGGACAAAAGCCAACTACAACGCGCGTTTTGAATTGAGCGATGCGGTGAAGGACAGCGCAAATTCGGCGTCGCGCGGCAAGTGCAATCGCTTATGGAAGAGGAACGCTGAACTTTGGTGCATTTGCTCGATGGTGCCGCCTTCTTTTTGCGACACGCTGCAAATTGGGATGTGCCACATTTCCAAAGCTTGCGAAAACTGCCATTCGGCTTGAAGCTGCAACCATCCATCGGCGGCAATCGGGTTTGTCACGTTATGGAAAACCGCGACCTGGTCGAAAGGCAATTGCTTTTTGTGATCTTCCGCGTGATAATGGCGCGTCGGAAGGTCGGTTCCCGACATCGCCACGTTCCACTCATTGGCCCACCAAACATCGAGAGGCGTTTGCGAAATGTTGCGAATCGAGTACTCGATTTCGAGCGTGCTCGAACCGGGGCGCAAGGTCAACGATTTTGTGAGGGAAAGCGGTTGATGTTGTCCGTTCGACCACACGCCGCCGTCGCGCGTCAGGCGAATGGTTGCTTCATCGCGGCTCGATTTCGTTTGAAAATGCCACGCTTCGCTGATAAAGTCGCCTTGCTCTGGGAAACGCGATTGCGCAAAGTTTTCAGGTGTCGTGGTGGCGCCCAGAAAATGGTCGAGCAGGGCAGCGCGCGGATACCAATCTTCGGGCGAATCGGGAGCAAGATACGGTTCGTGATAACGCCGTAACGTCGACAGCACGTTGTGACGCGACGCTTTGCTCGTCCAATTCCAAATGTGACCGCCAATCGGTCGCACGCTGAGGCGCACCAATTCGTTTTCCAGTGTCAATTCGCCGTTGGGTTTTTGCGTCAAGCGCACAAAAGGTTTGCTGCCTTCAATAGCGACTTGCGCTTCAATGGTTTTTGCATAAAGCGCTTGCCGCAGGTGGCGCAAATACAAGCCGCCGAACGTGCCATGCCACAAAGCATCGTTGCTTTGCGCCTGCAAAAGAAGGTTGTGAGCGTTTTTAGTGGAAGCACTCGCGCCTGCAGCGTTCTTGTTTTCGGAAGCCTGCAGCAGTTCGCAGACGCGCAAAACTTCTTCCTGTATGTCGCGGCTTTCGCGGTAACGATTGAGGAAATTGCGCCAATTGCCGCCCGACCAACCTTGCATTTCCTCATAGGAACCGGCAGGCAAAGCGATCTGGCGCGGCGCGCAGCGAGGAGTTGCGGTTCGAGTACTCGAACTGCGTCGTGCATCAAGAATTTGCGACGGCGTGGCGGTTTGCAGCCAATCGCTGTTTTCTTCGAGCAACGTGAAAAAATTGTCGAGCCAGCCTTCTTCGTAGATGAATTTGAAGGTGCCAGGCCAGCCGCCGAATTTTTCGCCATCGTCGGCGAACACGACAATGGCGTCGTCGCCTTTTTGCTCGTAAACGCCCTTAAAGTAATCAATCGATGCCGCGCCTTCGCGCCAGGGAAGGATATAGCGCAAAGGTTGATTGAGCAGAAAAACTGCGAGTTTTTGCGGCTCGTCATGAAGATCCGAGTATTCGTTTTGCGGCGCTGAGACTTCAAAAATATCGAACGACTCGGAGCTGCGAACGCTCGCTTCCTCGAAAACGATGCCGTCCACAAAAGTGTATTCCAACCCGGCCTGGCGAATTGTTGTGGCGAGTTGCGGTTCCCAAACGCGCTCAGCGAGCCACATTCCACGCGGCTTTTGCCCGAAAAGTTCCTGGACGCGCTGGCTCAATAATTTGAGTTGCGCGATTTGATCGTCGTGTGGCCAAATCGCCAAAATCGGTTCATAATAGCCGCCGCCCAAGATTTCGACCTGACCGCGCGATACGAGAGCGCGAATTTTCTCAAGCGTTTGTGGCTTGTGTTCGACCATCCAATCGAGCAAAGGGCCGGTATAATGCAGCGCGACCTTGACCTGAGGATGCTTTTCCAAAACTTCGAGAAATGGCGCATACGAATCGCGCCAGGCATCTTCAAACGACCAGGGAAGTTGTCCGACCGGCTGATGATTATGAAAAGCAAGCGAGAGAAACATAGAAAATGGTCTGGGACTTTGGTCTTCGAGGCACGGAGGCGCCAGATTATAGCGCCATGCGGCTGATATGGGCGCGAAAATTGGGTGACGTTGAGATTTTGTCAGGGCGCGTCTGCGGGCAATAACTGCGCCGAAATGATAAGACGATTGGTGCTGCGCGGCAGCGTGCAAGTATAAAGCGTCAGCATGGGCGGCGCGTCCGCTGCCACCGCTTTTACGCTCGCAGCCTGCGTATCGGCGGCCTGGTACGATTGCACGACCTGATAGCGAAAACTTTGGTGTGGCGTACGCAAAGTGATTTTCATTCCGGGCAACAATTCATCGACGCGATAAAAATACGAGCCGTAAATGTTGCGATGACCGGCGATGACGCAGTTTCCGGTTTGTCCGGGCAAAGCGGAAAACGGATCGTGCCCCGGCCCATCGCGCAGGCTGTCTTCGTCTTCGCCCTGCACCACAACGGCATCGAGATTGATTTCAGGAATGATGATGCGCGTCGGCGGCCAATCGGCGATTTGCGTTTTTTTCGTGGACGCACTTTTCGTGTGGATATTGGACTTTCGCGTACTCGAAGTCAGCGAAACGGGCTGCGCAGCAGCCTTTTGCCAAGCGCGTTCGAGTTGCGCTTGATGCCAGCGCGCCCAAACAGTTTGTCCGACAGGCCACAACGCCAGAACCACGCCACTCAGCGCGACCAGGCTTAAGGTGCCGCGCAAAAAACGCTTCGATGAATTGTCCTCGATGGAACGGGTTTGCATAAAGTCAAGTTTACGAAAACACGCGATACAAAAACGCGGCAGAAACAAAAACGCCGCGCTCTCATCCTTAAAATGAGGGCGCAGCGTTGATGCGTATTCTATGCTGTAAAGATTAGTTGATGCGGCGGCGCAAGGTCAGCGCGCCTCCGGCCAGGGCGATGCCAGCCAAAGCCATCATCCAGGGTTCGCCGCCGGTTTTGGCCAGCGTGCTGTCATCGGTCGCGGTGGTGTCGCTGCTGTTGGACGTGATCGTTGTGCTGTCTCCCGTCTGCTGATTGCTGACAGTGCCGGACGAGGCATTGCTCGCGCCTGGTGCGCCACTGTATCCGCTGCTTGGCGCGCCGCTATATGGGCTGCTGCTTGGTGCGCCGCTGTACGGACTGCTGCCCGGCACGCCGCCAGGGCCACCCGATGACGATGTCTGCGCATGCGCGACGCCGCTCAACAGCAGTGCGCTTCCCAATCCCAACAACGAAGCCAAACGTGTTTTCTGAACCATTGGAATTCTCCTCAGTAAGTTGCTTCTTTATTTTCACACTTTGTGTCTCGCAACGCAAATAATCAGAAATAATTTGGTCGCCGCCACAATTCCGGCCTCGGCTTTCGTGCCGTTAATTGCTACGCCGGTTGCAATCTTTAGACCAATAACAGCGCTTAAAGGAGCACCTTCGTTCATGGCGTGTGCATTGCGCTTGCTGCTTTTCGCCGCTGTACTACACTGCCTGACGCATGAAAACGCGCCTACCACTCCTTTCGGTGACCTCGACATCAGGCATCGAGTACTCGAAATCTTCTTTGCAACCTTCGGCCAAAGATCGCGCGCGCTGGATTCTTTTAATCGCCTTACTTCTGTTTGTTATCGCTTTGGCGGCGACTTTGGGCGCACCAGTTCCTTTATCCGATTTGTGGTCGAGCGATGCCGAAAAGTTGCAAATCGCGCGGCGCATTTTCTGGCGCGATGACGGCTGGTGGAGCGGCGATTGGGGTTTGCGCCCCGTCCGCATTTTCGCCGGACTTTTGGTCGGCGCAAGTCTGGCGTCGTCCGGCGCGTGTTTGCAAAGCGTGTTTCGCAATCCGCTCGCCGAACCGTATTTGCTGGGCGTTTCCAGCGGCGGCGCGTTGGGCGCGACCATCGGTTTGTGGCTGCAAAATCGCGCCTCGTTCGGCTACGATTTGGCGGTTCCTCTGGCGTTTGGCGGCGCGCTCTTGGCTTCGTTTGCGGTTTATGCTTTGGGCGCGCGTTCGAGTACTCGATCTGCTGTGCAAAGCAATCGTGGCGCGTTGTTATTGACCGGCGTCGCAATTTCCGCGTTTCTTAGCGCGCTGATGACTTTGATTTTATCGCTGGGCGACAGCGCGAACCTGGCGCAACAGATTTTGTTCTGGAGCCTGGGAACGCTGACGCGCAGTTCGCCCGCGCAAAATATCCTTTTACTGTTCGCTCTCGTTCTGGGAATGACGATTTTGCTGGGTTCCAGCCGCGATTTGAACGCCTTGCGCGCAGGCGATGAAGAAGCGCAAACCTTGGGCGTCGATGTGCGCAAGTTGCATTTTCGCTTGCTTTTGGCCGCCGCGTTGATGAGCGCGGTTGCCGTCGCGTTCTGCGGCCTGATCGGTTTCGTCGGATTATTGGCGCCTCACGGCGTGCGACGAATCTTCGGCAGCGATGCGCGAACTCTGGTTCCTGCCGCAGCCGTCGGAGGTGCAACGTTGCTGGTGGCCTGCGATGCGATTGCGCGTTCGGTCGCCTCGCCGGTGGAACTTCCAGTTGGCGTCGTCACCGCGCTGTTGGGCGTGCCTTTGTTCTTATGGCTGGCACGACGATAAGTTTTCTCTGCCAGCGAAAAGACGCGAAAAAAGAGCGGAATAACGAACCCGGAGCGTGAGCGATGGGCTGACATAAGAGTTACATGAAACCATCGGGTAAGCCCATCGCTCACGCTCCGGGTTCGTTGGTTTTCCTTCATTCGTTAGAACGGAAGTGGTTTTTTGATGCTCGAAATTCAATCCATCAGCGCCGGTTATACAACGGAAAATATCTTGCAAAACGTTTCGCTTCAGGTCGGCGTGGGCGAAATCGTGTCCGTGATTGGCCCGAATGGTTGCGGCAAATCGACGTTGTTGCGCTGCATCACCGGACAATTGAGTACTCGAACGGGCGGCGTTTTAATCGAAGACAAAGACGTGGCGCAAATGCCGTTGCGTGAACGCGCGCGACGCATCGCGTTGTTGCCGCAAAACTTCGCGGGCGACGACGATTTAACCGTCGAAGAAACGGTCGCTCTGGGACGCACGCCGCATCTTTCGCCGTATGGAACGTTGAGCGCGCACGACCATGAAACTGTCAATCGAGTACTCGAAGCGACGAATACCAGCCAGTTTGCGGTTCGTCGTATTGGCGAACTTTCGGGCGGCGAACGGCAGCGCGTCGGTTTGGCGCGCGCTCTGGCGCAGCAGCCGCGCGTTTTGCTGTTGGACGAACCGACTTCCAACCTCGATTTGCGCTATCAACACGAATTGCTGGCTTTGGTACAAAAAGTCGCGCGGCGCGACCAAATCGCGGTCGTTCTGGTGTTGCATCAAATTAACCTGGCGGCAGCGGTTTCCGATTCGATGTTGCTGCTGGAGAATGGGCAAACGCGCGCTCAGGGTTCGCCTTCTGACGTGATGACGCGCGACAATTTGGAAGCGGTTTATCAAGTGCCGCTCACAGTTTCAAATAACGCGACAAGCGGACGACCTCAAGCGCAATCGGCGTGGCAGTTTAGGTTGTAGGGCCATGGCTTTCCATGTCCGCTGTGCGACAGGATTGTTCTAATGGCACGAGTCACCCAACGGCGCGGACATGGAAAGCCATGGCCCTACGAGTACTCGATTCCACGGAATTGCCAACTCGCTTTGCTATAATCTTCCCGTGATTTCCCGTTATTCTCGTTTCTTCGCCTTGTGCTCGCTGCTTTTTATCGCGGGTTGTTCGGGGCATTTGCCACAAAACAACGATCCCAAAGCGATGGCGCAATGGAAGGAGCGCTATGGCGACAATGACACTTCGTCGCAGGTTCTCAACACCATGCCGCGCGACGATCTGGATCGCGTTGTCGAGCTGAAAGCGGTTCCCAAACGTGTTCTTGTTATCGGGCCGGGCGCAACCGAAATCGTTTACGCATTGGGCTTGGAATCGAAACTCGTCGGGCGCGATTCAGCTTCGGATTTCCCGCCCGACAAAGTTCAAAACTTACCAATTGTTGGCGATTTTAACGGGCCGAACATTGAGCGCGCTCTCGCCGCCAACCCCGATCTGGTGATTTTGCAAGGCGAAACGTATGGCGTTGATCGCGCTGATGCCTGGCAAAAACAAATCGGTGCGCCAGTTGCTTGCATCGCGGCGACAACGGTCGCGGGACTTTTGAAAGATAGTCAAAAAATCGGCACCTGGCTGGGACAAAATCAAACCAAGCCGCTTTTCGCGCTGAACTCTGTGCCTTCGAGCAGTCGAAAGTCGGACCAACCTTCGGCGATAATTGAAATCGAGCGCCAGCCTTTTATGACGGCGGGCGGCGACACTCTGGTCGGCGATGTTTTGCGCCAGGCGGGTTTTTCCAACTCTGCGCAACCCGTCGATGGCTATAAGCCGTTCAACCTGGAAATCTTGACGGCGCATCCGCCGCAATGGTACATCGTTACTTCAAACACTTTGAAAAGCCAGGACGATGTGCGCACCAAACTGGCGAGCGAGCGGGTTCGAGTACTCGAAGAGTTGCGCGGCACCAGCGGCATCAAGAATTTGCCGTGCGTCCAACAAGGTCGCGTCCTGGTTGTTCCCGCCGATTGGATGCTGCGTCCCGGCCCGCGCGTGGCGTTGGCAATTGCGGAAATGGCGCGGCAGCGTTCGCAGTTGGGCATGGAAAAATAGCAGCTTTCAAACCAACCGCGCACGGAAGCAAGCGGGCTGAGTTGGAGCTATATCGTCGCTGAGACAAGCCCGCTTGCTTCCGCGCGCGGTTAGTGAAAATTACACAATGGTCGCAAGTCGTCAGGAGAAAATTATGTGTGGAATTGTCGGTTATATCGGTGGAAAATCAGCGGTTGCGATTTTGGAAAATGGACTCGAGCGCCTGGAGTATCGCGGCTACGATTCGGCGGGCGTCGCCGTGATGAACGGCAGCGGCGTCAAGTTGCGGCGCGCTGTGGGCAAACTGGAAGTCTTGAAAAAGTCGCTGCACGACGCGCCGATTGAAGGTCATGTCGGCATTGCGCACACGCGCTGGGCGACGCACGGCGTTCCCAACGAAACCAATTCGCACCCGCACCGCGACATGACGGACACGATTTTCGTGTGTCACAACGGCATCATCGAAAACTACGGCGAACTGCGCCAGGAACTGCAAGACAAAGGCATCACTTTTCGCACGCAAACCGATACCGAAGTGTTGCCCAACCTCATCAAATTGGCGTATGACGCGCTGGCCGATGACATCGAGTACTCGAACGGCGACAAGCCGAACGGCAGTCCACACAGCGATGCGCGCCTGGCCGAAGCGGTTCGTCGGGCGTGCGCGCGCGTTCGCGGAACGTATGCTCTGGCGGTTTTGCATCAGGATTTGCCGGAAACCTTGATCGGCGTGCGCTGGAAATCGCCTTTAGTTGTCGGCTTGGGCGAGCACGAGAACATTTTGGCGTCCGATATTCCGGCGATTTTACAGATCACGCGGCGCGTCATTTTGCTGGACGACGGCGAAATGGCGATTCTGCATCAGGACAACGTCGAAGTCTTCGACATGGACGACGGCAAAGCGCGCCACAAAGCCGCCGCCTTGATCGACTGGGACGAAGCGCAGGCCGAAAAAGGCGATTTCCCCAACTTCATGTTGAAGGAAATCCACGAGCAACCGGACGTTATCAATCGTTTGTTGTCGCGCTACACCAATCCCGAACGCACGAACGTCAAACTGGACGGCATCAACATTTCCGATGACGTTCTGCGCGGCGTGCGTCGCATTTTCATCCAGGCCTGCGGAACCAGTTGGCACGCCGGACTGATCGGCAAATATCTGCTCGAACGCTTGCCGATGATCGCGGTCGATATTGATACGAGCAGCGAGTTTCGCTATCGTAGCGCGATTTTGGCGCCCGATACTTTGGTCATTGCGATTTCGCAAAGCGGCGAAACCGAAGACACCAAAGCCGGTATCGAAGAAGCCAAAAGTCGCGGTCTTCGCGTTCTTTCCATTGTCAATGCGCCCGGCAGCGCGATTACGCGCATGAGCGACGGCGTGATTTACACCAACGCTGGCCCGGAAATCAGCGTCGCCTCGACCAAAGCTTATACCGCGCAAATCTGCGCCTTGTATTTGTTGAGCCTTTATCTGGGCGATTTGCACGGCTTAATCGACGGCGAAAGGATGAAGCGCCGCCTGGCCAAACTGGGCGAAACCGCCAACTTGATGCAGCAAATGCTCGAACCCGATTCCGCTTTGCAAACCGGTGTTCGCCGCGCCGCCGACGTGATTCGCTACTCGGAACACGCTTTGTTTATCGGTCGCGGTTTCGGTTATCCCAGCGCGCTCGAAGGCGCTTTGAAATTGAAGGAAATTTCCTACATTCACGCCGAAGGTTATCCCGCTGGCGAATTGAAGCACGGGCCTTTGGCGCTAATTGATCAAAAGCGCGGCACGCCGATTGTGGCGATTGCAACCAGTGGCGTCGTCTATGAAAAGATGATCTCGAACATGAACGAGGTCAAGGCGCGCGGC
Organism: Abditibacteriaceae bacterium; assembly: GCA_965277285.1. Lineage (GTDB taxonomy): Bacteria > Armatimonadota > Abditibacteriia > Abditibacteriales > Abditibacteriaceae > DASVUS01. Next base: position 3,412,818 of record OZ255721.1, read on the forward strand.
GGACGCGTCGTCGCGGTTGTCGGCGCCAACAATCCCGATTTGAAGTGTGGCCAATTGTGGCACAACGACGATGTTTTGGCCGATTGCGCGATTCCCGTCCCCGAACTGACCGAAAGTTTCGCGCCCTTTATGCAGGCTCTGGCGCTGCAACTTTTGGCGTATCACATCGCCATTTTGCGCGGCGAAGATGTCGATAAACCGCGCAACTTGGCCAAAAGCGTCACGGTGGAATAAGCAATCGAGTACTCGAAAGCGAGAAATAACGAACCCGAAGCGTGAGCGAGGGAGCTAATTGACAGTTATCTGTCTCCCTCGCTTACGCTTCGGGTTCGTTTGTGTTTGGCGTCAATTAAAAATCAGGTAGCCCGAGTTGCGATCTTGCAGCACCAGCGACTGAAGTCGCGGCTGAGCCGCCTTTGACGGAAGCGTCGGCCTGCGCCGACGCGAAGTCTCAAGTATTTTTCGTCGGCGCAGGCCGATGACACGGCGCACGCCGCCCAGCCGCGAGTTCACTCGCTGGCAAAACTATCGCGGGAACAAAACCCGAATCCTCGCGGTCGAACCCCAGCCGCCGATAATCGCGCGGCGAAAAACCAAAGGCTTTTCTATGAACACGTTCCGTCGCGCATTGGGCATTTCGTCGCTTTGCGCTCTGTCTTTCGCCCAATCGAGTACTCGATTAGCGGCGCAGACACTCGCCGCACCAATAACAAGTTCTTCGACAGCAGTCGCACCAATTGCCGCGCCGCCAACTGCGGCGCCAACACCAACTGCGACGCCAACGTCCGTCGAGAAATTTGTCCCGAATGCGACTTCTGTCGCTGTGAAAAGCGGCGCGATTTCCTTCGATGACGCGTTCGCGCAAGGCAAAGCGCGCAACCCCGACGGCTTGATATTCACCGTCAGCCTAGGCGACAAAACACAGTTCCACATGGGCGAACTGATTCCCATCGAACTGCGCTTTTCGAGTACTCGACCCAAGGCTTACAAGACGGAAATGCGCAACTACGACCGTAGTGGTCGCTTGAACGGCATGGACGATTTCGTGGTTTCGCCGTCCGAGGGCGTTGTCGATCCGTTGGGTTCTGTCGATTTCTGGGGCATGTTTGGCGGCATTTCCGCGATGCCGCCGATCTTGAGCCTCAAGCCCGCTGTCGTTCCGCTCACGCTGACGGAATATCTTCGCTTCGACAAGCCTGGCAAATATCGGTTGTTCGTCACCAGCAATCGCGTGTTTTCCGCCAGCCAAACCGATGCGTCGATGTTCGGGTCGCCGACGGCTGTTTCCGACATCGTCGAGTTCGAGATTTTGCCCTTCGATGCCGCTTGGTCGTCGCAAAAACTGAAAGACATCGTGGCGCGATTGGGTTCGACAAATGGCGCACTGCGCCAACAGGCCGGAGAAGAATTGTGCTATCTCGATACGCCAGAAGCGATCCGCGAAATCGTGGCGCGTTTTGGCGAAGGCGCAGACGAAAATTGGTACAGCTTTCATTATGGCTTGATCGGTTCGCGGCACCGTGAATTGGTGATTGAGGAAATGCAGCGCCAGATTGATTCACCTTCGGGCGCCGTATCGAGCGCCTTTTTGCGCGACCTGACGACTTTGATGTTCGAGCAAACGCATCCCGCGCCGCTGCCGCTTTATGTGCAGGGCGACAAAGCCAAAGTCCTCGAGTACTCGAATGCGCGGAATCGGAGTGATGCCACGCTCAAACAAATCAGCGACGCCAACTGGAAGCGACTACAACGTGCCATTGCGCAGAAAAGCGGCCAGGCGCGCGCTTTGAGCTTGAACGCCTTGCTCGAAACTCCTGCGCCGGATGCGCAAAGTTCAACAACTCTGGCGCGCCAGGTTTTAGCGACGTTTCTCGACTTGCCACCCGAAAAGCAGCAACAGATTCTGCAATCGAACTGGAGCGCGATTCGTCAGCCCGCCGCGCTGCCGGTTTTGCGCACGCTTCTGGCGCGCACCACGCCCGCTTTCCGCGACGATTATACGAATCGCCAATGGTTCGGCTTGCTTTTGACGCGCTTGATGCAATTGTCGCCCGAGGAAGGCCGCCGCGCCATCATTAAGGAGATCGAGTACTCGAATCCGCGCGCCAAAATCGCAGTTTTGGGCACTTTGCCGGACGCGACGTTGCCCACGCTCGATGACGTTTTGATCCAGCGTTTGGAACAAAGCCGCGATTTCACCGACGGCGAGATTCACGCGCAACTGATCGAACGTTACGCGTCGCCGCGCATTGCGCCACGCGTCAAAGCGTTTTTTGAGAAATTGCCCAACGGCAACTGGCCTTATGCCGCGGGTTATGCGCTGCTGGCTTACCTTCTGCGCGCCGATCCGCCTTACGGTTTGGCGGCCATCAAGAAAATGTACGCGCATCCCGAAAACGGCAACGCCTACGAAGTTTTGACGGGCGTCGCTTCGCTGCACACCGATGCAGCCTTCGAGCAGTTCATCGTTGCGCAACTGCAAAACCCCGACGCAAACGTCGTGCGCGATGCGGCCACAGCGTTGGGACAAAGCGGTTCCGCATCGACGGAAGACGTTCTATGGACGCGCTTGCGTCAATTCCAACGCGGCGTGGCCGCACAGAGCGTGGCCGCACAGAGCGTGGCCGCACAGAGCGTGGCCGCACAGAGCGTGGCCGCACAGAGCGTGGCCGCACAGAGCGTGGCCGCACAGAGCGTGGCGGGTGGGCGCATGACGGAAGCGCAAAAATCGGTCGAAGAATCGTTGTGGAAAGCGCTGGCGGCAATGCCCGGCCCGACTTTGCGCCGCGACAAAATGCAAAAGTTGTATGATTTAGTCACCGACAAATGGGCGCGCCAGCAAATCGAAGAAATCCTCAAATACAACAGTTGGGCAGCGCCGACCATCGGTTACAGCGCGCTGGGATTCGATGCGATGTATCATTTGGGACAGAATCCGCGTCCCCTTTTCGCTTCGTTCGAGGCATTAACGCGCAAGCTGTCGCAGTTCCCGCGTGGCACCACATTCGCCTTTGAAGACGATCCCGTCTCGTCGCCGCAAGACAACGCCAACGTGCGCGACCATTTAGAAGAATGGCTGCAAACTCGCGGCATGAACCTCACATCGAAACCATCGTAAACGACTCAACGTAGGGGCTTGGCACGCCAAGCTCCTACGTCGGCGAGCAACCGACAGGGTTTGGCACGCCAAACCCCTACAAAGGACAATCGAGTACTCGATTGCCTATAACAGTGCGCGAACCCTTGAAGTTCGCGCGCTGTTATAGCGCGTAACGATATGCGCGCTACACTGTGGCCGCAAATCGAACAGGGCAACCACAAGGGTTGCCCCTACATCGGCGCAATCGTAGGGGCAACCCTTGTGGTTGCCCTGACTTGTGGTTGCCCCGAGTAGAACGTGTAGCCCATCCCTTGTTACGCGCTATACATTTTATCCCTTGACAACTGTATCACTCTACATCAAACTGTATGAAGTGAACTGATACAGTTGTGGAGGCGTAAGGTGATCGAGTTTCGCATAGCGACAGGGAGCAGCGCGCCGATATATCGCCAGATTGTGGATGCTGTGCGGCGCGGCGTGGCTTCGGGCGCGTTGCAGGCGGGCGAGCAGTTGCCCAGCGTGCGGGTTTTGGCGGAGCAGTTGGTGGTGAACCCAAACACGGTGGCGCGCGCTTACACCGATCTGACGCGCGATGGCGTGCTGGATTCGCAGGCTGGAAAAGGCTTGTTTGTGGCGCCGCGACGTGTGGTGTTTTCGAGTGAAGAGCGCGCGCGACGCTTGGATGCCGCTCTGGAAACCTTTGTCCACGAGGTTTTGCTGCTGGGTTTCGACCGGAAAGAATTGCTCGAGCGGCTCAAGCGCAAATTGCAGGAGATTGAAAACGGCGACGTGAATTCGGCAAAGATCGAGTACTCGAATCAGCGAAACGTGGAAGCGCGAAATGCGGAAGCGCCAAGCGTGGAAGCGCCAAGCGTGGAAGCGCCGATTACGAAAGCGCAAAGGCCGCAATTAAAGGCGAGGAAAGAAAAGCTGGACGGCGAGGGAGAAAGCGATGAATGAATCGGCGAAACGAGTGATAAAGGAATCGGCGCGCGAGAACGTGAACGAAATGACGATGGAAGTTGCCAGCGAGAATGTCATCGAGACGCGCAACTTGACGTGTTATTTTGGGTCGAAGAAAGTGGTGGACAGCGTGAGTTTCGCAATTCCTCGCGGCTCGATTTTCGGGTTTCTGGGGCGCAACGGCGCGGGCAAAAGCACCACGATTCGCACGATTTTGGGACTGAACGAGCCAACGCGCGGAGAAGCGTTTGTGCTGGGCGAATCGAGTACTCGATTGTCGCCGCAAACGCGGGCGCGCATTGGTTATCTGGCCGAAGGTCATCACGTTTATGGCTGGATGACGGTGCGCGAATGCGAGAAGTGGCAACGCGCGTTTTACACGCATTGGAATGAAGACGTTTATCGCGGCGTGATTGGGCATTTCGGATTGGACGAGAAGACGCAGGCGAAAAACTTGTCGCGCGGCGAACGCGCCGGTTTGTGCCTGGCGTTGACGCTGGCGCCCGAACCGGAACTCCTCATTTTGGACGATCCGGCTCTGGGACTTGATCCCGTCGCGCGGCGGAGTTTGTTGCAATCGATGATTTATGTGGCGCGGCGGCAGGACAGGACGATTTTGTTTTCGTCGCATTTGTTGAGTGATGTTGAGCGCGTAGCGGACAGAATTGCGGTTTTGCACGATGGCGTGCTCAAAGCGAACTGCACCATGGAAACGTTTCGGGAGCGAGTGCGACAAATCGCGCTGCACTTCGATCATCAACCGCCAACTTTGCCGCCTTTGTCGGGATTGTTGCAAAGTTTCCGCACCGACCGCAGCGTTCTGCTGACTTTTGCGAACTTGGACGAACCGACCGAAGCGCAGTTGGCGACGTTGGGTGCCAGCCGCATCGAAGAAGTGCCGATGAGTTTGGAAGACGCTTTCGTGTCGTATTTGAGCGAGCGCGGCGAGAAAAGTTTCTTTTTGGACGACGTGAAAACTGGCGAAGAGGTGGCGGCATGACGCAATCGAGTACTCGAATGAGCAGCGTGAAAGCGATGGTGTGGAAAGAATGGCGCGAGCGATTTTTGTGGACGTTCGCCGCGATGTTGGTATCGGCCTTGTTAATCGGCGTGATGTTTTACGGCAACGTGTCAGACGATTCGCGCCGTGACCGCGATTTTCGTGGAATGTGGGAGTTCTCGCAAAGCGTTGTGGCAGGCGCGACGATGCTGCTGGCGTTTTGCCTGGGTTGGGCGCAGATGACGGGCGAAGGTAAGCGCGACGCGTGGGCGTTTTTGGTGCATCGTCCCATCACGCGCCGCTTTTTGTTCTGGTGCAAAGCCGCGGCGAGACTGAGTTTGTGCATGCTGGCAATTTTCGTTGTCTTTGGCGGTTTCGCTGTTGCAATGCGCTTTGTAAAGACGCCAATGCCGTGGAGCTGGCGCGTATTCAGTTTTTGTTTCGTATTATGGATGTGTTGCGCCACGACTTATTTCACGGGTGCGCTGCTGGCTTTGCGCGTGCGCCCGTTGATCGGCAGCCGCTTGTTGCCGCTGTTTGGCGCGCTCTTTTTCGTCTCGGTGTTGGCTTCGTGGCAGGAGATCCAAACGATGTTGTGGCCAGTGATGGCCGCTTTGTCATTGATTATTGCGGTTTTGGCGCTGGCGTCGCAGGGCTGTTTTGAAAGTGAAGGGTTTGAGCGTCGCAGCCGCGCCACGAAAGCAGCGATGTTTGGTGTTTTAGCGAGCGGACTTGGCCTTTTGTTCTTTTGTGTAATGACATCGGTCGGCGCGTCTGAAGGGAGTTTGCAACGGAAAAACGCGCCATTTGATTCAAGCGACGCTTCATATTATTGCGTTGCACATGATGGACGCATTTTGCACTTTGAATCGCAAAAGGGCGCAATCAGTTTGAGCGAACTTGATGGCCATGTCGTCGCGCGCGGACGGCAACTGCGCGAGAAAAGACGACAACTTCAACTACAGGGATTTACGCTTTTGAATTCCACTGAATTTCAAACGTCGCCTTTTCCGGGAAGTTACGAGTACAATTTTCAACAGCTCGGCGCATCTTCTTCCAAAAATAAAGGGACGCTGACGTGGTGGTTCGACCGCGCGCAGGGGCGCATTGTCGGCTACGATTCCCAAACGGGAAACCTTCGCGGTTACATCGGCAGCAACGGTTTTTCGCAAAGCGCCGAGGGCGCAACGTCGTTCGAGGAACAGCCGCGCTTCGTCCGAAACGAAGACAATAATGACATAGATTCCAACTGGCTGGTTTTTCCTCATGCCATTTATCGTTGCAACATCGGTGATGGAAGCGTCGAACTGCTGCTGCGCTCGCGTGAAAAAATCGAATATTTAGCGGATAATCAATTTCTGCGTATAGGCGATGCGGTTCGTTTTACCGCGTCGGTTATCATCACGAAAAACACGCTCACAATTCTGAAAAGTCCGCTATCGAGTACTCGAACGGCAACTGTTATCGCCATACCGGATTTGCCAAATCGGATCATAACAGCCGCACAATTTTCCGACGGGCGACTTTGGCTGGCTTTCCAGTCGGCCAGCAATTCCGCCGCGCCAATGAGGGTTTTGGCATTGTCGCCACAAGACCAAATCCTGAAAACGGAAACCTTGCCGGCTTTGCCCATGCTTCGAGAAGATCCGCTGCCGATTACAACACGCCTTGCCACAGCGTTTTTGCCCGTCGTTGTATCACGCTGGAATGTGTCGGAAGTGCAAAACTCCCTACTTTTAAGCGGCTTGCCTGTTGGCGCAAATGAAGTTCGACAAGGCATTTGGCTATCTGCTTTGTTTTCTGTGTTGTTCGCCTTCTTCGCCTGGCGACGTGCCAATCGTTACGCGTTCAAATCGAGTACTCGATTGGGATGGACAATCGGGGTTTTCGCGCTGGGGCCGCTGGGCTATTTGCTGATGCGTTCGCTGCTCAATTGGCCTTCGCTGGAGAAATGTCCTTCATGCGGCAAACTGCGCGTCGTCGACCACGAACGTTGCGGACATTGCGCTTCACCGTTTGCGGCGCCCGTTCCTGATGGCACCGAAATTATCGAAAACGACGCGCCCGAAATACCCGCTTTGCGCTTGGCATCGTGAAAAGGCGAAATTGCGGGTGGCTTTTAGCGAACCCGAAGCGTCAGCGAGGGAGATTCTTTTACCTGACAAATCTCCCTTGCTGACGCTTCGGGTTCGCTGTCGTATGGGAGCAGTCATATAGAAACCTTTTAGCCCGTGCTTCATTCTGTATTAACGCTCGCCACAATGTCGCCGTCTGGGATTGGTGTGTCGTCTATCGCCCCGAAAAATGAGGAATAACGTCCGCGCGCCGAAAATGTTGCGCTGGTGTTCTCGATAGGTCGACCGCTGTTGTCTTTAGCGTCCGGGCCAATGGAATACAAGGTATATGGCGTGTTCGAGTACTCGAAACGCGGTTTGGTTTCGGGAACTTTAGGTGTTTTGGCGTTGGCTCCTGGCGCTTCGCTTGGAATCTGGCGTCCGGTTGGAATCTGGCGAATGTCGCTGATGTAGCGCAGTGATTTTAGCTTGTAACTTAATGGTCGACCGTCGGAAAACGGATCTATCGGCACGCTTTTCAAATACTGTGACACGAGCGCGTTCAAGGTTTGAGGATATGCGCCGTGTTCGGTTTTGTAGGACTGTAACGCCAGAGCCGTCAAAAGAAGCGCGCTTTGTGTTTCACACTGCGCTGAAGAAACCCTGTTTGTGGTGTAGCTGCCAAGCGCCAGCAGCGCATCCAGCGAATTGGAGTTCGTGGGCGACTCCGAGAGACGTTTATACGGCAGGCGAACGAGGGCGCTTTGTGCGTCCATGCGGCGGGTCATATCATCGAGGACTTCCTGCTGGCTGACGAACGAACTGCGCAATCCCCACGGCGAACGAACCGAGTTGTCGTTGCTAAACGGGATGTTGCGCCAATTGGGGTCGCGGAAGATGTGCAACATGAGGGTTTGCTGCGCCCATTTTTCCTGCTGCAAGGTTTGTGCGAACGACACGCGATGATCTTGCAACAATTGCAGACGCGCAAGGGCGTTGCGGGCTTGCGCGGAAGACAAATGCGAGATGCACGGCCACGCTTCGCATCTCGCCATGTTCTCGATGCCCCAACCCCATGTCGCGCTCGCCAGAGATGCTCCGTGCGGAATGTCGGTGCCGAAACGCACGCCGTCCAGACACGTATTCAAGGCGCCGTTCCAATCGCCACGCGCTTGTTGCAAACGCGCCTGCAAAATCAAAAGTTGCGTCAAATGGTAAAACGAATTGGAGTTAGCGTCAGCTTGAATACTTAAAATATCCGCCAAACTACCGCTGTAAGAACTGAAACGCGTCGGCGGCTGCCAGTAGGAAAACGCGAAGCCTTTGCGCAAAGTTTGCAACGCGGCGGCGTTTTGCTCGAGCAACCACATTTTTTCAGTTGTTGAATAAGCGTGGTTTTGCATAGGCGCCGGGCCATTATTGGGCGACGGTTGGTTGGCGGCGATATTGGGCATCGCCGGAATGGAGCGGCCACTGCGGAAAAGGAGAACCGCGTGTTCGACCTGCCATGTCCACACGATTTTCTGCGCCGCCGCGACATCGTAATCATAAGCGTTGGGCGAAGGCAGCTTCACGTCGGGAATCGAAACGATGGCTTGGGCGTTCTGATGCTGCCACCAAATCGGTGCGACGATGAGCGGCACGCCACAAACAATCGTCGCGGCCAGGCACCATTTTTCGGCTCGCCCCAAAGGTTCGCGTTTCATTTTTTGAGTTTCTCTGGCCGTTAAACGCTTGAACTCCACCGAGTTGCTGACGTTGTAGGGACGCAGATTTCTGCGTCCGTTGTGTGCAAGTTTGGATCAACGGACGCATAAATCTGCGTCCCTACAAGGGTTTGGAGGCGAGGCGTGTTCCGTTGAGCTTCTACTTTGTGTTGATGCCTGCTACAATATCGCCTTTGGCGTTGGGTTGGGCGCGCTTGGGCAAGGCTTTGCCGCCGTCGTCAACACCATCATAGCCGACGCTGTATAACGAGTACTCGATTCCCGTCGCTTTGTAGCGTAGCGACTGGTTGTCAGCAAACGGATCCATCGGCACGCGGCTGAGATACTTCGGCGTCAGTTCGTTCAAAGTCGCGGGATAATTCCCGTGTTCCACTTTGAAGGCGCGTAAGGCGAGCATGGTGGCGAGCAATCGGCTCCAGGCGCGCGAACGTTCGATGGAAAATCCGCTTGTCGCCAGTGACGGCTTGGCTGCGTCGTCGCTGAGATAAATACCGAGAAAGCTTTCGTTGACTGCGTCCACGTTTTTTTCAACAATTCCGCGTCGCTGCGGATAAGGTAAAGCCGCGTTGATAATCGCTTTGTCCAGCACGCGGTTGTATGTCATTGTGATTTGCTGAGGTGTTTGCGTCGTCGGAAAGGCCTTGCGCCACTTGGGTTCTGCGAACATATGGCGCAACAGACCCAGGCCCAACGTTTTTTGGTTTTGCAACGTTTGCACATAAGAAAAACGCCGCGCATCGAGCGCTTCCAAGCGCCGCGCCAGAGATCGTGCCGAACGCGCGTCGAGTTTTTCGATGTAAGACTTTTTCAAGTCGCCAACCCCGATGCCCTCAATGGCGTTGCCGACGAGCGAAGCGATCAAGGCGCCGCCGCGCGGGATATCGGTTCCCAAACGAACTGCGTCCAATGCGCTGTTCAAGGCTTTGGCATATTGACCACGAGCCGCGTAAACGTCGGCTTCAACGTGAAGCAAGCGCGCCAATTCGCGCATACGAGCAAAGCTGGGAAAGAAGACATCGGTCGGGTCACGCGGCGCCGGTTGCAGATACGAGTACTGGAAACCTTGTCGCATCAACGATAAAGCGCGCGCATTGCGCCGCAAAACAAATTCACGGCGCGTCAATGGCGAACGAAACGGCGCGTTCAATTTCGGATCGTTGAAATTAGGGAAGTCGGTGCCTTCTCCTGTATAATCCAGCGCTTTTCCGGCACGCACATAAAAATCATAAGCGTTCGGTTGTGCTCTTGTCGGTTGAACTTTCGCGGTTTGCGCCGCGACCGGAATGGTGCAAAAGACGGGAAGAATAGCGACGGCGATTGGTGTGGCGTGCGAAAAGCGTTTCATAGTTTTCTTTTGTGACGGCGTTGTCGCGCTATATGACTAAACGACTCATCTTGCTGATATTGTAGGGACGCAGATTTCTGCGACCGTTATGTGCAAGTTTGGATCAACGGACGCAGAAATCTGCGTCCCTACGATAGTTGTACAGCCGAACAATTCGACTCCTTAAATCTGCGCCATCAAAGCGGTCGCTTGCGCTTCTTGTTGCCGCGCGGCATCCAGAGAATTGGCGGCTTGAAGCAAAAGTGTGCGCGCTTGAGTACTCAATGCGCCATTGGGAGCGAAGTTGCCGCTCGCATCCAAAGCCGCCAAATCGTCCATCGCCTGCTGCGCGTTTTGCAAACTCACGGTGGACAAATCGAAGTTTTGCGCCGCTTGTTTCAAAGCCGGAGAACCCAAGCGGTCGCCCGCCACATTGAGGAACGAGGCCGCATCGCGTCGCGCGGCGATCCATTGCACCAGCGGTTGGTTGCGCCACGCCAACATCGCGCGAACGTGTTGCAGTATTTGCGCGCCGGTGTCCGGCGTCGCTTTGCTGACGGGTGCCGTTGCAGGCGATTTCGTCATCGCGTTTCCAGTACTCGATGTGTCTGGCGAGGTGTTAGGCGTTGCTTGCGGCGTGGCCGCATCGTGCGTGCCTGCATTGGAAACGGTGTTTGTGGTGTCCGGCGCAACGGCGTCGTTGCGTGCTAAAGGTTCGTCGCCTGAACCTGTCGCGGGCGTGGCGGCGGGCGCGGCAGGCTGGACAAAATCGGCGGCGCGCTGGAATTCACTGGACACTAAACGCAACGCTTCCAGGTTGAGCAAAGTTTGTCCGGCGCGCGGACGATTCATCCACAAAACGGCGCGCCGCACGCCGCGACGATAAACCGCTTTTTCATCCAGCGAAGGCGCCGTGAAAACCCATGTCGGAGCCACCAAACCTTGCGGCTGTTGCGTCATTTGCGTGCCGATGGGAATCGGCGTCGTCTGCGCCGCGACCGGATTGGGCAAGACCGCGTTGTTCGACTTTCGAGTACTCGAAGCGGCGCCGTCCTTGTGGCGCGTGAACAAAATGCGGTCAACCGGCAAAGCGAGCGTCAATTGGTCGGCGTGCAAATCATCGGCGCCAGTGGAAAAGGTGAGGAGTGTGAAGGCTCCGCCGAGTGGTGAACGAACGCTCCAGCTTTTGATGAAATCGACGACGGAAATCGCTTGCACGCGCGCGCCCGACTGCAAAAACACGACATTCGCGTTGGAATCGTAGCCCGCCACAAACTGCCATTGTCCCGTATAAACCAACGACAAATGCGCCGTATCGATTTCGTTTTGCAGGTTGCGCCGCGCCGTGTCTTTGTCGCCGCCATCAGAAACGCTGTATGTCATACCCGTTGCGGCAACGGCGTTTTCAAAAGCGTTCAATTGTGGCGCCGCGACAAGCGCCGGATTTTGCGCATCGAAAGCGCCCACGAACGGCTGCTGGCTCAATCCGTTTAAGGTCGCGGCGTCTAAATTGAGGCCGCGCGCGGCGAGGACGACTTGCAGAGCGTTCAGCAACGAATCGCTCGAATCCTGCGCGCCGCCATCGAAGATGCCGCTGGTTTTGATGAGGACGCGGCGCGCGTTCGGCACCATGTCGCCGTAAATGAGAAGTCCCAGATTGGTGCGCGCGCGTCCGGCCCAAACTGTGTTCGGATATTTTTGCACGGTCGCGTCATACGCATTGCGCGCCCAGTCTTTTTTGCGCCACAAGGTTTCATACGTTTCGCCCAGATGAAACTGCGCTTCGGCGCAACGGTCGGGCTGATCGGGGAAAGTCAACAGCACTTTTTGAAACCAGCTTTGCGCGGTTTTGCCATCGCGCGCGGCCTGCGCCACGCGTCCCAGAGCGTTCATCGCCTGCGCGACAAGAGGTCGTTTGCCGGGATAATCGGTCATCAAACGCGTGTAAGTGGCGCGCGCCAGAGGCAGGTTTTTCAAGTCGTCCAGTTGAATGGTGCCGATGGACAGCATCGCATCCGCCGCGATTTCGGTTTGCGGATAATCGCGCACCAATCGTGCGTAAACATCGAGCGCGTCCGCGTAACGCGTTGTATCGCCCGCTATCGCAAGGTCGGTCAAAATGTCGCCTTCGCGCTGCAAGGCTTTGAGCGCATACGGCGAACTGGGATACGTGTTGGCCAGCAAATCGTATTGCCGCAGCGCCGGACGAATCAGGTTCGCCGCTTCCAAACGCTGTGCGCGCGCCCAGATAAGCCGTCCGTCTGGGTCGGGTTGCACCAGAACGCGCAGCAAAAACAAAAACGCCAGCAACAATAAAATGCTCCAGCCAATCGTCGCAATGCGAGCACGGTTCAACGGTTGCGAAACGGGACGAACAGGAAAGTTTTCGGTCATAACATATCGGGAAATACGGACTTCGAGTACTCGATTATGGATTTAACGAACTCGGAACGTAAGTGACGGGTGAAAAGTGACACTCACATTGAGCTATTACTTTTCACCCGTCACTTACGCTTCGAGTTCGTTATGTTTTCGGCGCTGGTGGAACTTTGCGTTTAGTGGCGATCAGCGCGTTGTTGTAGTTTTCGCGCTCGGTTTCGGAAATCGGTTCCTGACGTTCGAGTTTCAGTTTCACCATTTCGAGGATTTCTGTTTCGGCCTGGCGCGCGTGATGACCTTCGATGCGCGCAATTAAATCATCAATAATGATGTCGGTGGCGGGCGTTTGCGATTCGTCGCTTAGCATCAATTCGGCGACCATGTCACCGGCGTCTTTATCCAGAGTGTCGATTAAAACGCCGGGTTCGACGGGTTCATTCCAATCCATCTGGCGCAAGGCTTCGGCGATTTCGCAGTGCGCCGCTTGCGTCCAGCTTGTCGCGGGAAGTTTGCTTAAAATGCGCGAACGCCAACTCGGGTTTCCCAACAATGACGCCAGTAACATTCGCTCGGCTTTGACGACGCCCGAAGGTTGCGAAAGCGAGGCATCGTTTTCTTCGGCGCGCGCTTGATGCGGAACGTTCGGCGCACTTGTCGCGATTCGAGTACTCGATTCCGTGTTCGGATTGTTGTGCGCGGCGTTTGGAGCACCGTTTGAACTAACGCTTGAAGCGACGTGGGAAACGAGGTTCCTTTTGCGCTTGAGTGCGGCGCCGACTTCGCGCCGCACCGCCGCCGCGATCATTTGTTGTCGCGCTGGAGCCGTCACGCCTTCGGCTTGCGCCCATTGATCGGCCAGCCACGAAACCAGCGCGTCTTTTTCGATGTCGTTCTGGACTTCGACGATCACATCGGACGCGGCGGCGATGGCTTCCATGCGTTGCGCGACTTGCCCCAGATCGAAGTCGGCAATCGCCATTTCGACGCGATAGCGCGCCAGCATTTTGGCGTTGCGCAGAGCGCTATTGAAACCGATTTCGCCGTGTTTGCGCAAAAACGTATCGGGATCGTCGCCGTCCGGCAAAACCACGACGCGCACGTTCAAATTGTGCGTCGCAAACAACGGCGCCGAACGCACCGCGGCGCGAATTCCCGCGCTGTCGCCGTCGTAACACAGATAAACCGTTTTAGGTGAAAGGCGCGCCAGGTTGGTGACGTGCTGAATTGTCAGCGCGGTGCCTAACGTCGCCACTGTATTGGAAAATCCGGCTTCGTGCAGTGCAATCGCGTCCATGTAGCCTTCGCAAACGATGATGCTTTCGCGCTTTCCGGCTTCCTGCCGCGCCAGATGCCACGCGTAAAGTACGCGACTTTTGTTGAACAGCAAGCCTTCGGGCGAGTTGATGTATTTGGCGTCGGCGTTGCCAGTTTCGCCGCCAGGCAAAGCGCGTCCGCCAAAGGCGATAACGCGACCTTGCGCGTCCCAGATCGGAAACATCAGGCGATGGCGATAGCGGTCGTAGTAGCGATTGAAAGTTTCGCCGGTGCGTTCGTTGACACTTTCGCGCTCGATGAGAACTCCGGCGCGCGCGGCGTCTTCGGGCTTGAAACCGTGCTTGTTGACCAGTTCGTGGTACAACGAATCCCACGCGTCGGGCGCGTAGCCGATGCCAAAACGGTCAAGCGTGCCAAAAGAAAGTCCGCGACCGCGCGCGTAATCGCGTCCGGCCAAACCTTTGTTGCCATTCAGTTGAGCGCGAAAAAAAGCGGCGGATGCAGCGGTAATGTGTTGCAATCGTTCGCGTTCATCGGCGGCGGCGCGTTGTTCGGGCGATAACTCTTTACCGAATTTCGGCAGTTCGACGCCGTAGCGTTCGGCCAGTTGGCGCTTGGCTTCGGGAAACGGAATGTTCTCGATTTCCTGCAAAAACTTGAAAATGTCGCCCGAAACGTGACAGCCGAAACAATGGTAGTAGCCGCGTTCGCGCGAGACATGAAAGCTGGGCGTATTCTCGTCGTGAAACGGGCAGCACGCTTTATAGCGGCCATTGCCAGCCGGACGCAGCGCCACATATTGCGAAACGATGTCCACAATATCGGCGCGGCGGCGAATTTCTTCAGTCGTATCGTCCATCAGAAAAAGCGTTCAAGAAAAAGCAATCGAGTACTCGATTCGCCAGTTTATCATTTGCCAATCGCGGCATAATAAATGAGGATTTGCGAAGAAGGTTGAATTCCCATGTTGACGATTTTGGAATTGGAAGAAAAAGCGCAGGCGTCGCAAGAAGCCGGAGAAAGTGACGCTTTGGCCTTGTGCAAGAAATTGTTGAAACGCGACCCGAACAACCTGATCGCGCACTTTCATCTGGCGCTGATTTATCGCCACCAGAAGCGTCTTAAAAAGGCTTTGGCGCACGCGCAAGAAGTGCGAAAACTCAATCCGCACGAAGGCAACATCTACCTGAACTTGGGCGCGATTTATAGTGATATGGGCGAGATGAAAAAAGCGATTCGCTGTTACAAGCGCGAACTGCAACAAGACCCGGAAAACGCGCAAACGCTTTGCAACTTGGGCAACCGATATTTTGAGCGTCGTCGCTGGAAAACAGCCGCCATGTATTACGCCAAATGTTTCGACTTGAAGTTCGACATCGAAAACTACGCCGAATACGTCGTCGATTTGGTGGCGTGCTACCAAAAAACTGAGCGCTACCAGGAAGAGGTCGCGTTCTACAAACGCTACTTGAAGTTTCATCCGAACAATGTTTGGGCGCTGCAAAACCTGGGCGGCGCGCTCATTGACGTTGGCGAATACGACAAATCGCTTCGTTACTCGCGCCAGGCGCAAAAGGTTCTGCCAGACGATGCGATGATCCAACGCAACATCAAGCTGGCGAAGAAACTAAAGGCGAAAAAGCGCGGAAAAAAGAAGTGAAGTCTTTGGCGCTACGGTCTCGAAGCGACATATCGAGTACTCGAACTGGTAGTTTTCAAGCGGCGACTGCTCGAAAACTGACTAAAAACTGTTTAGGAAACGTGGTTTTTGGGTATATCAAAAAGAGAAGAACGTGTTTTCTTCAGCTTCTTTCAGCTTCTTGAGATCGATTTTTATGCGCCGTCCTTTATTCCTGCTTTTTGTCAATGCCGCGATTTGCCTCATCGTTTTAATGATGTTGGTGCAATCGGTTGCGGTGTTGCAACTGTTGGCGGTCGCGGATGTCTTGAACGGCACTGTCGAAGCGAGCAGCGGCGCGACCAATCCTTTTCATTTATTGCACCAAGGCGACGTAATTCGCACCGGCGACACGATTCGTTCCGGCGCTGATGGCACGGCGGAGTTTCGCTGGATTGATGGGACGCGGCTGCGGTTGGAGCCGAACAGCGAAATCACGATCCGGCATTATAGTCTGAATTTGAAGCGTCACGCGCAAAACTCCGAATTTGCTTTGGCGCGCGGCAAAGTTTTCGTGCGCATTCCGCAAAAACTGAGCGAAAATTCGCGCTTCGCCATTGTCACGCCAGGTGCAACGACGAATGTGCGCGGCACCATTTTCAGCGTGACGGCGAATGAAGGCGAAACCGAAGTCGCGGTTTGGAAGGGTTCGGTCGATGTCGCGGACGCGAAAAACGTTCAGCAGCAAGCCGTTCCCGCCGGAGAATTGCTCAGCGCGGGTGAAGGAACCTGGCATTTGTTCGATGCGCATTCGCGCTTGGCGCAAAACGCGACGCGCGATTTTCGACCTTTGACCAACATCGTCACGCCGTCGCTGGAGGCGCGTTTACTGCTCAGCGAAATGGTTCATCGCGCACCGAAAACAGCGCGTCAAAGCGGACTTTTGTTGGGACAGGCTGAAGCCGGAGATCGCGTTTTTGTGAACGGTCAGGAAATGACGGTGCGCGGCGACGGCGGCTTTTCGGCGCGCGTCACCTTGCAAAACGGCGCCAATTTGTTCACGCTCACCGCCATTGATCGCCATCAGGCGACACGCACCGTACGCTTGAACGCCGAATTGCCGATGCCTGGTTCTTCTTTATCTTCTTCGAAATGACCCAAAACCAAACACTGGCTTCACTCCGCTTCTTGCATCTCCTTTCGCTTGCGATTTAATTGCGTCTTCGCGCTTCGCCAAATCGTTGCATCCATTGTTGAAAACTCCAATCTATTTTGTTTCACGGCTTTGTTCCTCGTTTTGGTCACGCTCGGTTGCGCGTTGTGGTAAAACGTGAAATAACACTTTGTGGCTCATCGAGTACTCGATTTGTTTCAACGCTTAACATTCCTTTGAGAATCATCTTAAAGAATGGAACACGGAGGCTACGCCTACACGGATCAGACGGATGAACACGGATTTTATTAGACCTGTGTTTATCCGTGCCCGAAGGCTGTGTAGGCGCAGCCTCCGTGTCCCGTTCTTAGATCGATTTCTTAAGCGCATCTTTCATGTCCGATTCTTCAACTTCAACCGAACCTGCCAGCGCAACGCCGAACAGTGCGCCAAATGCGACATCGTTTCGTTTCCGCTGGAGCGAATGGGGCGAATCGTCGCTGGCGGGCGCGAACGCGGTTGTCAGCCGCGAATTGCGCGTCGCTTTGCGCAACGAACGCGCCTTTGCGACCCTTGCGATTTATGTGGCGATTTTGGGCGCTGTTGTCGCCTCGCAATTTCCCGCCGATGTCGCGGTCGGGCTGACGACTTCGCGCGATACGGGTGCGGCGGCGCTGGGAACCGCTTTGTTTCAATGGTTCGGCTGGTCGCAGGCATTGCTCATCATTTTGTTGATTCCCGCGTTAGCGACGGGCGCTTTGGCGCAGGAACGCGAAAGCCGCACGCTCGAATCGCTTTTGATGACGCCGCTGACGCCTCTGCAAATCGTGTGGGGCAAAGGCGCCGGAGTTCTGGCGTTCGCCGCGCTGTTGTTGCTTTCGACGGTGCCATTGACTTCGCTCTGTTTTTTGCTGGGCGGCGTTTCGCCAGGCGATGTGATCGGCGTTTATTCGTGCTTGCTGGGGTTGGCGGCGTGCGTGACGGCGCTGGGGTTGGGTTGCGCCGCGAAATGGGAAAACACCACGCAAGCGACGCTGATGTGCTACTTGCTGGTGCCTTTGGTGATGGCGGTTTTGCTGATTTGTTCGGCGCCTGGCATCGGCGCGGCGGGATTAAATCTACTGTGGCGCGGCTTTCGTGGAATCGTTTCGTGGTGGCCCAAACCGCATCGTCTGGTTGCTCATCGTTTCGTCGGGTTGTGGAAAATGCTGATGTTCGTGGCGATTCCGGTTTTGTGCATCGCGGGCCTGTGGGTTTTGGCTAACGGCTGGGATTGGGGCATTTTCTGGATTGTTTTCGTGTTGCCTTATGGCTTGATGGTGGCGCAATTGATGATGAAATGGGCGGCGGATGAAGTGGCGCGCCGTCCCGATCCGCGCTCGCCCAAGCGCGAACGTTTGGCCGATTTGAAAGCCGAATGGAACCAGGCCGTGGCGCCGCCTCCCGTGGTTTATTTGCCATCGAGTACTGGAAAGTACACTTACACTCCGCAAAACGTGGCGCCGCCCACGCGTCAGGCGTCCGCGACGTATGGCGTGAAAGCGTTTTTGCCGGACAATCGCAACCCGATTTTTATGCGCGATATGCGCAGCGGACTTCTGGGCAAATGGTCGTATCTTTTTCGCTATTCCTACATCGTGGTGATTGCGAGCGAAGTTTTGCTTTTGCTGTGGATGTTGTCGCCGTCAGTTGTGCTGGCGCGCGACTGGAGCGACGGGTTCGCTTCGTTCGCCGGTTTCCATTTGCTGTTATTGATGGCGGCGGGCGCGGTTTTCGGAGCGCGTTCGCTGGCGCCCGAGCGCGAACAGCAAACCTTGCCGCAATTGCTGACGACGCCGTTGTTGCCGCGCGAAATCATTGGCGGCAAAATGATGACGGTCGCCGTGTGGACGTTTTACATCTGGGTTTTGGCGGTTCCCATCGCGCTGCTGCTGGCGATGTTGCAATTATTGCCGCTTCTCAGCGTCGCGTTGTTCTTGGGCTTGGAACTAATTTTTGGCGCGTTTGCCCTTTCGTGGGGTTTGTTTTGTTCGATGCGCGCAGTCACGGTGCGACGCGCTTTGGGCTGGGCGCTGGGCGGCATCGGCGCTTTGATGCTGACTGATTCAGTGGCGCGCACTTTCGGCATCGGGCTGCAATCGAGCAGCGCTTTTCCGATTCCCAACGGGCCGCTGGTAATGCTGTTGCCGATGACGACGATAACGAACGCGATTCGCGCCTGGTCGCCCGAAGTCGCGCCTTCGTTGATGAAGGCGTCTTCCACGCTGCTGTGGACGGGCGGCGCGGCGTTGTTTTTCGCGGTTGCCACTTTGTTTTTGCTGGTGAAAACGGCGCATGATTTCCAACGCTATTTGCAGGAAATTTGACGTTCCAACGGGACTCGAGTACTCGATTGCAGGTTTTAAGAGAAAGTCGAGAAAGTCGTTAAAAGGTGCAGAGAATGCGCAAAATTGTCGCTTTCAGGGCATTTCGCGGACTTTGCAAAATGATTTTTAGAATGACAAAGTTTTACTTCTCAACCTTGTTGTCTACTTTGAAATAGGTTTTGAGAATGGGAACTTTGAGCGTTAAGGTTTTAGCGATCTTATGAAAGGATTGAGGTGGTTGCTCGGTTCTCTGGTGCTGCGGATAGGGGCGCGCGGCGAGCGGCGTTCGCGTGCCAGTCGCGGCATGGCGCAAGGATTGGTTGTCGCGCTGATCACCTTATGTTTCCTGAGCGGAACCGGCTTGGTGCGTGGCTGGGGCAATCACACGCTGGACTTGTGGTTTTCGCTGCGTGACATGGTGCCGCACGATGAAGGCGTTTCGCCGCGCGTCGCTATCTTGGCCATTGATGCGCCGACGCGTCAGGCCTGGCATGGGCGCACTTTCGATGCACGCGATGTCGGGCGTGCTTTGTTGTTGTTGAAGCAGAATGGCGTTGTCGCGGTTGCGGTGGCTTTGCCCGATGCCGGACGCGACTTTCTTTCACCCGGCGACAAAGCCGTGTGGCGGCACGATGTTGCGGCCAGCGGCATTGCCCATCTGCCCTCGCAAAGCGAATCAATGCAGAATTCGGCGAGCGATAGCGTGGCTAATACCAGCAACGAGAGCAGCCAAAGCCAATGGTATCGCGACGCGGCGTGGCGCGGTCACACGGCGTTTCTGACTGATAGCGATGCGCACGTTCGTCGCGTGCCATTGATGCTGGAAAGCGGTTCTGTGCTCAATCCAGCGCTGGCTCTTTCGACGGCGTTGCAGGGTTTGCAAATGCAGCCCGAGCAAATCGTCTTGCAAAATGAAAGGGGTCAGGTGGTGCCATGGAATCGGGCGCGCCGCATGGTGCTTGGTGATCGCTCCATCGCGCTGGAGCCGGGCGGCGCCATGCTGCTCAATTTTTGGGCGTCTGACGATGCTTTTGGCGATACCACAGACACCGCCAATGGCGCGTCTTTTAATTCTGCTATCGTGAGTCCGACGCTGGATTCGCGCACCGGGAAGTTGCTCTTAACGCCCCCGGCGCCGCAGGAAAATTTCGCGGTACCTGTTTCGAGTACTGAAACAGCGATGGCGCCTTCGTTTACCACGCTCAGCATGGTCAATGTGCTGCGCCGCCCATCGTTGCTGCGTTCCTGGAGAGGCCGCTGTGTTGTGATCGGCGTGACGGACGCGCAGGCTGCGCCGCAATGGACGCTGGCGGGTGGCGCGCGCGTCCCCGAAGCGGCGATTCATGCCATTGTGCTC
Organism: Abditibacteriaceae bacterium; assembly: GCA_965277285.1. GTDB lineage: Bacteria > Armatimonadota > Abditibacteriia > Abditibacteriales > Abditibacteriaceae > DASVUS01. Next base: position 3,433,134 of record OZ255721.1, read on the forward strand.
GATAATTTGCTATCGGGCGGCGCGCTCGATAGCGTTTCCGTGATGCAATTGTGGTTGCTGACCGTGTTCTTGTGCATGACAGTCGGCGGCCTGGTTGCGGCGCGCCCGCCCTTATGGAGCGGATTGGTAACCAGCCTGGCCTTACTCGCGGTGGCGCTCTTGTCGTTAGGGCTTTTCATGCAAAGCGAGTGGCTCGATGTCTCGTTGCCTTGTCTGGCCGCGGCGCTGACTTTTTTGCAAGGTGTGGTGTCGCGCGCGCGTTTGCAGGAGCGCGAAACGACGCGCGTTTCTTCTACCGTGGAAGCGCTCGAACGTGCTGGAGAAATCATCGCGGCACGCGGGCAATCGCGGGAATTGTTGGAGCGCGTGCTGCAATGGACGCTCGCCGCGATGGGCGCCGAAGCCGCTTTAGCGCTAGTGATGGAAAACGATGTCAACCTTGAAAAAGAATTGTCGCAATTGCTGGGCGACGACGAAAACGAGGCGAGCGAACCGCGCTTTCGAGTACTCGCATCGGTGCAACGCAAGCCGCGTTCGCTGGATGTTTTGCCTTTGGTGGCGCGTGATGAAATCGCCGCGCGCGTGACGCTGCAAGAACAACCGATGCTGATTCAAGACGCGCACCGCGATCCGCGTTTTCGCTATGGACGTTCGTATTACACGCATTTTCGCTCGCTGTCAGCGCCTGGCGCGCTCAATATTACATCCGTTATCGCGGCGCCGTTGCGCGAAGGCGACCCGACCGCCGATGATCCGCAAAGCGGCGTGCGCACGGTCGGCGCCATTCTGGTCGTCAATCGGCGCGATGGCACGCCTTTTCATGCGCGCGACCTGGAATTGTTGACCGCCGTGACCAATCAAGCTTCGGTCGCACTGGATAACGCGCGATTATATGAGATTCTCAATCAGCGCGTGGCGCGTTCGGAAAGCGATCTGGAGCGCACCAACCGACGCCTGGAAGCTGAAAAAAATACGCTGCAAACCGTTCTGGAAAGCATGACGGACGGTGTTGTCGTCACTAATAACGAAGGCTTGGTGCAAATTCTCAATCCTGCGGCGCGCCATCTTTTGCCCGAATTAGATGATAACGTTGTGGGGCAACCTCTCGCGCGCTGCCTGCCCGATGTCGCGCTCGCACTTGCCGCGCGCATGATGCGTCCCGATGTCGTTGCCCCCAACGTTTCTGCGCCCAACGTTTCTGCGCCCAACGTTTCTGCGCCCAACGTTTCTGCGCCCAACGTTTCTACCACTTCAAGCACAACCGAAGAAACCACAATTTCGCCAATCTCCGTCACGTCCAACGGAACACAACCAAACCAAACCAACGAGGACCATCAAGCGCTGAAAAATGCGGAAGCCACTTTCATCGTTGAAATGGCGGAAACGGAAAGTAGCGACGCGACTTCATCAAAGGAAACTTTTGACGAAACCAATGCTTCCGACCATGCGGAGCCTTTAAAGCGGTTTTCGGAAGTGCCGCTGCTCGAATTACCATTATCGGACGCGCCATTGTTGTTGCCTTTGGTTTCGACGACGCAGTTGCAGCGCGGCGATGTGGATGCGCCGCGTATTATCGAGGTGCGTTCGGCGCCTTTGTTGAGCGCCGACAGCAAAGATTCCGGCATTGTGTGGGTATTTTCCGACGTGACGGAAGAAAAAAGCATCGAGCAGGCGAAAAGCGATTTCGTCTCGTTTGTAGCGCACGAAATGCGTTCGCCCTTGACTTCGATTTCCGGCTTTTCGCTGATGCTACAGCGCATGGAAAAGCCGGACGACGAATCGAGTACTCGAAAAGACGCGCCTTTAGCAAGGCTCAGTGCCATGATGCCAAACAGTGCGGCGCGCGATAAAAACGAGAAAGATAAAAAAGAAAAAAGCGCCGCCACGCGACAGCGTTTTCTGGGCGTCATTCACAACGAAAGCGAACGCTTGACGCGCTTGATCAACAATTTGCTGGATGTGGCGCGCCTGGAAGCCGGACGCGATCTGGCGCTGCAACCCGAAAGTTTGGATTTCGCAGCTGTGGCCAACGAAGCGATTGAATCGCAGCGCGTTTACTCGAGCCGTCACACTTTGGTCAACGCTGTGCCCGACGGTTTGCCGCCGCTGTGGGCCGACCGCGACAAAGTGCTGCAAGTTCTCATTAACTTGTTGTCGAACGCTATGAAATATTCGCCGGGCGGCAATGTCACAGTGGCGGCGCAAGTCGAAGGAACGATGTTGGTAGCCAGCGTAAGCGACGAAGGGCCAGGCATCGCGCCCGTACACCGCGAGCGTTTGTTCGAGCGCTTCGGGCGCATTGGAGCACGCGATTTACCGGCCAAAAATCCGGGTTCTGGCGAACGCGCCAAGCCAACGGGAACCGGACTTGGACTTTTCCTGACGCGCCACCTGGTCGAATCGCATGGAGGCCGCATCTGGCTCGACCGCGAAACCGAACAGGGCGCCCGTTTTTGTTTTTCTCTGCCTTTGCAACGCACCAAAACAACACTTATCGAAATGCCAATTGTTGAAGAAACGAGTGTTGAAGAAACGAGTGTTGAAATGACTTCGAGCGACCAATCGAGTACTCGAAACGAGAAGATTTCCACTATCGAGACTTCAGCGTCCGCAATTTCAGAGTTGGCGTGAGCAAAGCGTCGTGAGCAAAGCGTCGTGAGCAAAGCGTCGTGAGCAAAGCGTCGTGAGCAAAGCTGGGGAACATCGTTACTTGCTCGTGATAAGCTAAAGAGCATCTTTCGGTGGCAATTTTTACCAAACAACGGAGCGAACAGCGATGGAACGAGCGACACTATGGAAAGCGGGAGCTGTTGTTTTAGCTATAGCAATTTGGGGTTGGGCGGGCGCGCATCAGAAAAGCGACATTCCCGTTACGCCCAGCGAAGACGATCCGCCCGCCGCCAATACGACCAACACGGCGGACACCAAGTCGGCAGCAGCGGACAAAGTTCCGCTCAAGGGGAAAATCATGGACGTGACAGCGTTGAAAATCGAAGATGAAAAGGTCGGAACGGGCGCTGAAGCCAAACCCGGACAAAGTGTGACCGTCAACTATCGCGGCTACCTGACGGACGGCACAGTTTTCGACGAATCGTATAAACGTGGCCAACCGTTTACCTTTGCTCTGGGCAGCGGTCAAGTTATTCCAGGCTGGGATAAAGGTGTCGCGGGCATGAAAGTCGGCGGCAAACGCAAGCTGACCATTCCGCCGAATATGGGTTACGGAGCAAGCGGCCAGGGCGCCACGATTCCTCCCAACGCGACGTTAATATTTGATGTCGAACTGGTGAAAGTGGGCTGAGCGAAAGCGAAGCGTTAGCAAGGGAGATTTATGACTAAACACCTCCCTTGCTAACGCTTCGGGTTCGTTGTTCAATCGAGTACTCGAATGCAGCGCAAGAGCGCGCGAAACGTCCTGATTCCCATGAAAAACTACGATCTCATTGTTATTGGTTCCGGCCCGGCGGGCGAAAAAGGTGCGTGCCAGGCCGCGTATTTTGGAAAAAGTGTTGCCTTAATCGAAAAAGAACCGGCTCCCGGCGGCGCCTGCGTCAATACGGGAACGATTCCCAGCAAAACCCTGCGCGAATCGGCCTTGCAACTGACGGGTTTGAAGCAGCGCGGGCTTTATGGCGTCGATGTTTCGATGCGCCCTAACATCAGCATCAGCGATTTCATGTACCGCGAGCGCGTCGTGGTCGAAAAAAGCTGGGAACTGATCGACGACAACATCGGGCGCCACGGCATCGATGTTTATCGCGGCTGCGCGTCGTTTATCGAACCGCACGTCGTCGAAGTCAATTTGGGAAGTTCACAGATTCAACTGCATGGCGAACACGTCCTGATTGCGACCGGTTCGGCGCCGTTTCATCCGCCCACCATTCCGTTCGACCACGATTCGATTTACGACAGCGATTCGATTCTCAACCTGGATCGCATTCCCAAAACGCTGGCTGTCGTCGGCGCGGGTGTCATCGGTTGCGAATACGCGTGTATCTTCGCCGCGCTGGGCGTTGAAGTGACTTTGATTGATGGCCGCACCGAACTATTGGGGCACATCGATCAGGAAATTTCCGACGCGCTTTTGCGACAGATGCGCAATCGCTTGAAGATTCATTTGCACTTGGGCGAAGACGTGGAAAAAGTCGATGTTCGGGAAAGCTGCGTCAACTTGAGTTTGAAAGGTGGGCGTCAGGTCAACGTCGAAAAAGTGTTGTACGCGGCGGGTCGCCAAAGCAATACGGCGACGCTGGGCTTGGATAAAGCGGGCGTCGAATCCGGTAAGCGCGGCATCATCAAGGTCAACGAAGATTATCAAACCAACGTGTCGCACATCTACGCGGCGGGCGACGTGATCGGTTTTCCGGCTTTGGCTTCGACTTCGATTGAGCAAGCGCGTGCGGCAGTTGTGCATGCCTTCGACTTGGAATATAAAGCGAAGCTCGCGCCGGTTGTGCCGTATTGCATCTGGACGATTCCTGAAGTGGCGACGGTCGGCGTGACCGAAGAAGAATGTCTGGCCAAAGGCATCGACTACGAAGTCGGGCGCGCTTATTATCGCAACAACGCGCGCGGCCAAATTATCGGCGACACCGGCGGACAAGTCAAAATCGTTTTTGCGCCCGATACACACAAACTTTTGGGTTTGCACATGGTCGGTGAATCTGCCGCGGATTTGGTGCATATCGGCGTCATGGTGATGCAACTGGACGGCACCATCGAAGCGTTTGTCGATACGGTTTTCAATTTCCCCACGCTGAGCGACACACTCAAATACGCGGCTTATGACGGATTAGATCGCTTATCACGTCGTCAGCGTAACGGGAAATCGAACGGCGCGTCCCTCGAAAATTGCGCTGAAGGCGAAGATTTACCGGTTCAAATGACGGCCAGCGGCAACGCCGTTCCTGCCACGAACGGTTCAACCAACAGCGACGCTACAAATGGCGGCTCAGCAGTCAATCCAGTACTCGATGCGAGCAATGCTCCTGCTAACGCTTCGGTTGCGGTCGGTTCTTCACAAAACGCGACGCCGGGCACGACAGGTTTGTCCTAAGCGAATTTTATACAAAGCGGGGCTGACGCCTCTTCCAATCGGTTTGCTCTATGTGCTGATTGGAAGAAGGCGCCAGCCCCGCTTTGTTTTTGTATGGAATAGGAAAATCCGCGTCGGCACAACCGTCCGCACTACAATTTCCCATCCTCGAATTGGCGACAGACAATTAGTTATCTGGAGGAAAATCATGGCTGCTTTTACCTATGCGGATGTGAAAGAGGATTTCAAAACATACAATTTGTTTCGACATGGCGCAATCACGTTGTTTCACGATCTCGCTGTGTTAGAAGAAACGATTGCTTACCTTCGAGAAAGGCAATACATCGTCCATGAGTTCGATTGCCCGACGTATCAGTCGGAAGGAGCCTTCCACCATGACATTTTGCTGCGTCTCGGAATCCTCAATGAACCGTTCAAACCACTTAGACAACTCAGATCAGGTGCATTCTGGGACTTGCTGTCCAGTGCGGACGTGCCGGACGAAAGCGGCCTCATTCTCGTCTTCAAACACTTCGATGTTTTGGAGCAGCGTTTCCCCGACGGCGCGCTCCACGTTCTGGAAGACGTGGCTTATTACAATTACCGAAAACTCTGGTTCGGCAAGCGATTCAAAGCTTTTGTGCAAACAGAAAACGACGAATTACAAAATCATCTTCTGGGCGCGCGTCGCATAATGTTAAACAATGAAGAGACCAGAATAAGATTCAAAAAGAACCGAGAGCAACGCGAACGGGAACGAGCCGCTTCCAATACTTTGCCGCAAGACTCGGAAATCTTATAAACGATGCGCAATCGAGTACTCGATTCTTGCCTGCGACCGTTCTTTGTCCGTCATTTTGCGGATGCGCGCCGTCTTCCTTTCAAAGAGACTTGGCGCAATTGAAGTTGAGGTCAACCGTTTATGAGCGACTCTCACGTGGTTGCGGAGCCTGCCGCGCCCGCTTTTCCTGCTTCCTCGAACCTTGGAAAAGCCTCTTCTCAAATTCATGTCAGTGGCGCGCCGCCTTTATCCGAAGTGGCGCGTTTGGCGCTGACGGCGGGACGTTTGCTGCTGGAAACCGGAGCCAGCGGGCGCCTGGTGCATGAGGCGATGGCCGACATCGCGGACGGTTTTCACTGCGATGTGGTGGAAGTGATGTGTCAGCACTCGGCGATTCTGGTGATGCTGCGACGCGGCGCCGATTCGTCTTTGCAAATGACTAAAGTGGGCGAACACGGCGTCAATTTGCGCCGCTCGCAAGCCGTGCTGAGCATCGTGCAACGCGTCGAATTCCATCAACTCGATTGCCCCGCAGCACAGGCCGCGCTCGATGGCGTTATCAGCACGACGCCGCTTTATCCTGTGTGGTTTATTTGCCTGGCGACTGGCCTGGCGTGCGGCGCTTTCGGTCGCTTGCTGGGCGCCGATTGGCCATCTTTTCTGCCGACATTGATCGGCACTGCGGCTGGACAATGGGTGCGTCATCGGATGTTGCACAAGCGCTACAACGTGTTCGTGACGGCGGGCGTTGTCAGTTTTGTGGCGGCGTTGCTGGCCGGTTTGGGCGCGCGCGTCAGCCACAGCACGCAAATTCCCGTCGCCATGATCGCTGCGGTTTTGCTGCTGGTTCCTGGCGTGGCGGTTCTTAATGCGCAAATCGACATTTTGGAATCGAAGCCGACACTGGCCGCGGCGCGCGCTCTTCGAGTACTCTACTTGCTGGTTTTCATGTCGCTCGGCCTGGCTTTGGCGCAAGTGGTGGTGATTCGGCATTGATCAACGAACACGTTTTTCACGTTTTGCATCAAGCGTTGTTTGGCGGTCTCGCGGCGGTCGGTTTTGCCGTGTTGTTCAATTGCCGCCCGCGAATGCTGCCGATTTGCTTTGCGGCGGGCGTGTTGACTTTGGCGGTGCGCAGCATGGGACAAGAACTGGGGTTGACCTTGCCCGTCGCCTCGTTTTTCGCGGCGTTATCTTTGGCGTTTTTAGACCATTTGACCAAGCGACTGCATTTTCAATCGCCGCAGGGCACGATTCTGGTGCTGGGCGCCATCCCGATGATTCCGGGAAGCTTGGCCGCCAAAGTACTTATTAGCGTTTTCGCGTTATTGCGCAATGGCGCAGCCTATGACATCGGCGAAATTACCACGACTTGGGAGAACTTGGTGACTCTGATTTTCACGCTCGCTGCCATCGGAACCGCTCTGGCGTTGCCAGCTTTGACGACGCCGCAAGCCGATCTCGTCGAACGCTTGCATCATCAACCACACGATCTGGAGCCCGATTTCGCTCTCGACCATGACGCTAACGACAGGATCGAAGCCGAAGCGTGATGCTAAAAATGTGTTATGGAAAGCCGACGGTGTATAAGGGAATTAAGAGTTTGGCATTCCGAGAGGTTGTATAGAAAGTGAAAGCAGAGCCGCCAAACTCGCACTTTGTCATTCTGAGCGAAGAGAAGAATCTAAACCCGAAGCCAGATTCTTCTCTTCGCTCAGAATGACAAAGTGCGAGTTTTAAGCGTTTTCGGGATTTTGTTTACAACCTCTCAGAATTATGAACTATGAGTTTGATGGCGTTGCATCTGCTTTTCTAAACGCGCTTGTAATGACGAACTTTTAGTTTCATGCAAAAGGTTTTATGAAAAAATCTTCTCCATCGAGTACTCGAACGGACGATTGCCGCATCTGTCGCGTGATGCTGGTCGATGATCACGCGATTTGGCGCGGCGGCGTCAAAAGTATGCTGGAAGATACCGAGTTTGAAGTCGTCGGCGAAGCCTCGTCCGGCCAGGAAGCGCTCGAAGTCGCGCGGCAAACACAGCCGCAAATGGTCTTGCTCGATATTCGCATGGCCGACGGCGATGGCTTGGAGGCCTTGAAATCGCTCAAGCGCGAACTCCCGCAAACGATTGTTTTGATGCTGACGACGTATGACAACCCGACGTATATGGCGCGCGCGGTCGCCGGTGGCGCTGCCGGATATTTGCTGAAAGGCATCAGCCACGACGAATTGATGAGTTCCTTGCGGCGCGTGGCGAACGGCGAAAGTTTGCTCGATGCGCAAAGCCTGACGCGTTCTCTGCGCGGCTTAAACGCGGAAACCATTGATGCGAGCGACCTGATTCAGCCTCTCACTGAACGCGAAACCGAAGTCTTGCGCCTGGTGGCAACGGGACTTTCCAACCGCGAAATCGCGCCCATTTTATTCATCGGCGAAAGCACCGTCAAAACGCACGTCGAACACGTCATCGGCAAATTAGGCGTTTCCGATCGCGTGCAAGCCGTAGTGTGGGCGGCGCGTCATGGTTTAGTTGCGAGTGGATAAAGCGCTGCTCATTGTAGGTGCTTGGCGTGCCAAGTCTCTACAAACGATTCGCGCCATGACAAAACGCCGCTTTCCGCGTTGATTGAAGCAATTTTCATAAAGGTTTTCCCGATTTATGTTCAGCAAGAAATGGCGTCGTATCGTTCTGCTTTCGAGTACTGGATTGGTGTTTGGCGCGCTCCATGGCCGCGCTCAAACCGCAATGACAACAACACGTATCACGGCGCCGAACTCGATTTTACGGCGCGTTGGTTCGATTGCGATGCGCGGCGTGGAAGGCCGTTTCGACCATTTCGCGGTTGATACGAAGACGGGACGCGCTTTTGTTTCTGAACTGGAAAACCAATCGCTCGATGTAATTGACATCGTTCATCGCAAACGATTGCACCAGATCACAGGCTTGCGCGAACCGCAGGGCATTTTGTATTTGCCATCGAAAAACCGCTTGTTCGTGGCCAGTCGCGGCGATGGAACGGTGCGCAGTTTCGATGCGCACAATTGGAGCGAAACCTCGTGGGTCGATATTGGACGCAACGCCGATAACATTCGCCTGGACAGTTCCACAAACACGCTTTACGTCGGCTCGAATGGCGAACCGGGTAGCGGACTTTTGACTTCGATAGATGTCGCGTCGCTGTTGCCGCTTGGCGAAGGTGGAAAGCTCGCGGCGCCGCGTTCTCCCGCCGATTTGTTGCCGCAAAGCGCGCGTCAGGCGGACATTCAAAGCGAGATCGCGTTTGAATCGCACCCCGAATCGTTTCAAATCGACGCCGCGCATCACCGCGTTTTCGTCAACGTGCCGGACGGACATTACGTCGCGGTCGTGCAAACTTCGCCGCCCAACGCGAAAACGAAAGAGTTGAGAATTGTGGCGAAATGGCCGGTTCCTTTTCAGAAAAACTTTGCGATGAGCTTCGATGCGAGTGCTTCGCGCCTTTATGTGGTCTGTCGCAAACCGGCGCGGCTGTTGACGTATGACACGCGAACGGGCAAGCTGATTTCGCAAACGCCATGCGTCGGCGATAGCGACGACATTTATCTGGACAGCGCCAAACGTCGCCTGTACATCATTGGCGGCGAAGGCGCGATTGACATTTTTCAAGCTCCCAAAAACGCTCCGGCGCGACTTTTAGAACGCGTTCCGACGGCGCCCAAGGCGCGTACCGGCGTGTGGATTCCCTCTCTGCGATTGGTTGTCGTCGCTGTGCCGCACTGGAAAAATCAGGCGGCGCATCTGCTTTTGTTCCGCATCGCGCGTTGAAAATCGTCACAATCGGCCAAAGGACGGATGAAGTTTGCGTTGTGCTCGCGTCACAATGAAAAGTGAAAATCGAGTGCTTGAATTTACACGATTGAAACCCGCACGGGCTACAATGAAAGGCAATTCGAGTACTCGAAAGCGAGATTTTTATGATTCAGGCGCGGACAAATCTTCCAACAAATAACCAGAAGCTGATCGAATGGGTCGAGGCCCAGGCCGCGTTGTGCAAGCCCGACCACATCGTCTGGTGCGACGGCTCGGACGAAGAGTTCGGGCGCATTTGCCAGTTGATGTGCGAGCAGGGTACAGCGGTCAAGTTGAACGAAACCTTGCGTCCCAACTCATTTTTGTGCCGCAGTGAGCCGGACGATGTAGCGCGCGTCGAACATCGTACTTTTATTTGCAGCGAGAAAGCCGAAGATGCCGGGCCGACCAACAATTGGCGCGAACCGACGGAAATGAAGCGCGTTTTAAGCGAGCTTTTCGCGGGTTGTATGCGCGGGCGCACGATGTATGTCGTGCCGTTTTCGATGGGGCCGCTGGGTTCGCCAATTTCGCACATCGGCGTCGAACTGACCGATTCGCCGTATGTCGTCGCGCACATGAAATTGATGACGCGCATGGGACAACGAGTACTCGGAACTCTAAGCGATGGCGATTTCGTGCCGTGCCTGCACTCGGTCGGTCATCCGCTGGAGCCTGGCGAAACCGATGTTCCTTGGCCGGATAACGCGCCGAACAAATACATCGCGCACTTTCCTGAAACGCGCGAAATTATTTCTTTTGGCAGCGGTTATGGCGGCAACGCGTTGCTGGGCAAAAAGTGTTTCGCCCTGCGCATCGCCAGCGTCATCGCGCGCGACGGAGGCTGGCTCGCCGAACACATGCTGATTCTGGGCATTACGAATCCGCAGGGCGAAAAGAAGTACATCGCGGCGGCGTTTCCGTCTCAGTGCGGCAAAACCAATTTGGCGATGTTGCTGCCGACTTTGCCCGGCTGGAAAATCGAAACCGTCGGCGACGACATCGCGTGGATGAAGTGGGGCGAAGACGGACGGCTTTACGCCATCAATCCCGAAGCCGGATTTTTTGGCGTCGCGCCCGGCACTTCGATGGAAAGCAATCCGAACGCGATGCTTTCCATCACGCGCAACGCGATTTTTACCAATGTCGCCGAAACGCCGGACGGCGATGTGTGGTGGGAAGGCATGACGCCCGAAAAACCGTCGCATTTGATGTCGTGGCTGAACAGCGAATGGACGCCGCAATCGAGTACTCGAGCGGCGCATCCCAACTCGCGCTTTACGGCTCCTGCCGAGCAATGTCCATGCATTGATCCCAATTGGGAAAGTCCTCAAGGCGTGCCGATTGACGCGATTTTGTTCGGTGGTCGTCGTCCCGGCACGATTCCTCTGGTGCGTCGTGCTTTAAGTTGGGAACACGGCGTTTTCATCGGTTCGACGGTCGCTTCGGAAACCACAGCGGCGGCCAGCGGCGAAGTCGGGCAGGTGCGGCGCGATCCGTTTGCGATGCTGCCGTTTTGCGGCTATCACATGGCCGATTATTTCACGCACTGGCTTCATCAAAGCGAAGACGCCAATCACAAATTGCCCGCACTTTATAGCGTCAACTGGTTTCGCAAAGACGCGGAGGGCAACTTCTTGTGGCCAGGCTACGGCGAAAACAGTCGAGTACTCAAATGGATTTTCGAGAACCTCAATGGCGCCGATAACGCGGTTCAAACGCCAATTGGTTATTTGCCCAAAGCCGAAGCGCTGGATACGAACGGTTTAGAACTCGCACCGGATGCGTTGCAGCAACTTTTGGCGGTCGATGTGGAAGAATGGAAACGCGAGGCGCACTCGATTCGCACTTTTTATCAAACATTCGGCACGCGCCTGCCGCAAGAACTTTCCAACCAGTTGGACGCGCTGCAAGAGCGCCTGACCATAGCGCAACTCCACGAAACCGAAAACCATGCGAACGGACAAGCGTACGCGAATGGTTCGGCAACCTCGTAAAACACTAAAGTCGTTTCAGACCCGAAAAATGTCATTCTGAGCGTAGCGAAGAATCTTGTTGAAGTTAGATTTTCGCTACGTTCAGAATGACATTTTGCTTTTGTAAGAATATGTTTTTGGAAAGGAGCTGCAAAATATGGAGTTCGACGCATACGAAAGCGATTCCGAAGAAGACTATAATGCGTTCGTGGATTGGCTGAGCGAGTCAACCGTTGAGCAACTGCGGCAGGCCGGAACCGATACTGAAGCGCAGAAAGTGGCTTTGCGACGCTACTTTCAACTTGGATACAAAGCGCACCTATCGCCCAGCGAACTTTGGGACTTTCTGGCAATTGATAGCGGTTGTGTTTTGGAAAGCGTTTGTTCTTCGGAAGAGGAAATTGAACGTGCCGTTGAGCTATCTCAAATAATCTCGCAACAAGTTATCAGAGATTTGGAAGAAACTTAAATGTTCAAAGAAGAGCGTTTTACCACACTTTCGAGTACTCGAATGCGTTATTGCGCGGCTAAAACGCGATTTTTCTGGTGTTCCTCGAAAGTTGTGGCGAACAAGTGACGGTGAAGTTTGGGCGCCATCACGTAATAGTAAAACTTGGAAGCGCTCGGTTGCAGCGCGGCCAGCAGCGAACTTTTGCCCGGATTGCAAATCGGCGCTGGCGGCAAACCGGCGTGGCGATACGTGTTGTAAGGCGAATCGAGCCACAAATCCTTTAGCGTCAGTTTTTCTTTGTGCCCTTGCGGCAATTTGTTTTGCGCGGCCTGCATTTCCAGGATGTATTGAACACTCGCGTCGCATTGCAGGCGCATCTTTTTTTGCAGGCGATTGAGCAAAACACCGGCGATGATCGGGCGTTCGGTCGGGTCGCCGCTTTCGCGCTCGACGAGCGACGCCAAAGTCACGATTTCGAGTTGCGAAAGTGGCTTTCCATTGGCGCCGCGTGGCAGATTCTTTTGCGCCAGAGGAAATCCTTTCATTACGGTTTCAAAACGCTTGTTGAGCGTATCGATGATTTGTTGCGCTGCGCCGTGACGTGGAAAATCATAGGTTTCGGGGAACAGACGACCTTCCCACGGCGAAACGTCCTTGCCAGGCGGATAAACGAGATTGCGAAAATCGTCGGCGTGGACAAAGCCATTGGCGGCCAGGCGCGCCGCCATTTTTGCGCCCGTCCAGCCTTCGGGAAAAGTGATTTTTGTGTAATCGGGCGTTTGGCTGAAAATCTTCGCCAGGTCGCGCGGCCCGGCCATCTTCGGCAGGGCATAACCGCCAGAAGCGACTTTTTTGAGTCCGATTTCGCGCGCCGCTTGAATAAAAGCATCCGTGTCGCGCAACTTGCCCGAACGTTGCAGCAGGTCGGCCAGCTTTTCGGGCGATTGCGGTTGCAGCACGCGCGCCATGCGGTCGGGCATCACAATCGCTTCCCATTTGCGCTGCACTTCGCGTTGCTGCCAATACTTCCAGCCGCCAAAACCCGCTGCGCCAACAATCAGTAAAAAGATGAGAAAACCTTTCATCGAAAACCTTTTAAAACAAATCCGTAATTTCGGCTTTGGGCGTTTGCTGCGGCGCATCAACGCGCGAATCGAGTACTCGATCGGGTGCATGGCCTTCGCTGACGGCGCGGCGAGCATCCAGAAAACCTTGCAAAATCACGGCAGCGGCGCGCGCGTCAATCGATTGCGCGCCCAAATCTTCGCGCCCGCGCTTTTGCGAAATGCCCAGCACCTTCATTTGATTGGAAGCCTCACTCGTCGAAAAACGCTCGTCCTGCCACGCGATTTCAATCGTTGAACCGCTTTCGCGCAAAGCTTTTTGTAATGCATCGGCAAAGGCGCGCGCCGCGTTTTCGCTGTCGCCGGTTTCGCTCGCTTTGACGGAGCGCGGCAAGCCAAAAACAACGCCTTCGATGTTCAAGCCGCGCACCGTTTGCAACAACGATTGCAAATCGGCCTTGAGGTTTTGCCGGAGCAGAACGCCGTGCGACGACGCAATAGTTTCGCTTTCGTCGCAAACCGCCAAACCCAGGCGACGTGTTCCATAATCAATCGCTAAATAACGCATAAGAAACCAGAAACGACTGACGAAAAACGCGCCTGACGAACAAATCCGGCGCGAGAAATTGCAGGCAATAAGTAAACGCGGCGCCTTTATTGTAGCAATTTCCTCGTTCCATCGCCGTTCATCTGGCGCGATACGACCGAACCTTGCAATTCCGAAATCTTTGAATGCTTCTCAAATTAAAGACGCGATTTCACATGTTTGCCCAAAAGACACTTTCGTCGTCACAATGCCAAACAGGAAAATAACACCGTTGCAGACTGCGATTTTAATTGCATTGAAAGAAGTTGCTGCGAAGGTGCAGACTTCTCAAGTGATGTATTGCACGGAGTACAGCGGCTACCTTCGGTTTCCGGTCGCTACTTGGATCGAAGCCGCTGAAAAATATGTGGGCGCGAGTTTGCCGTCAGCTTGGAGCGACGAGGACTTGAAAGTTCTTGGCAGGTCAGGTTTCTGGGCAAAGTCAGCGAACGGACAAATCCACACAAGACGTTTGATTCGAGAACGACTTACACCGTGATCTCTTCGGGAAGAACCAGGAAAAGTGCGAAGGCGCTCAATGATTGGGCGATGCACGCTTTGAATTGTTAAACTGCGGACGATGAAACCGCTTTTGCGCTGGCCAGGTTTTTTTCGCAAAAACGAACGCGCTTCAGCTTCCAAAGCGTCGCCCGCGTCCGCGTCATCATCCGCGTCGCCAGCCGCAACTTTTCGCTCGAACTCGACAACAGCAGCTTCGCCGACTAATAATTCTTCGCCTCAACTCGCAACCTCGCAGCCTGCCATAACGAACGCTTCCACCTCGCAATCGAGTACTCGATTGGCGTCGTCGGGCGCGGTTTTAGAAGCGATTGGCGGCGTGCGCAAATTGCCGCGTCCCGCCTTACGCTGGGTCGGCAGCGGCGGGCGAACGGCTTTGCGCGAGTTCGATTTCGCTGCCGATGCGGACGAAGTTTGCGCCTGGCAGAAAGAAACTTACACGCTCAACTTCCCCGATTTTCGTTATACCGATAGTTTCGCCTCCGCTTTTCGCCACGATTTGCGCCGCGCCGCGCTCGATCCTCACCACGGCATTTTCGTCCTTGATGAAGGCGAACTCGTCGGTTTCCTGTGGCTCGTCATCTGCGAAAACACTTGGACGGGCGAACGCTATGGTTACGTCAACAACCTTTATCTCGCGCCACAACGACGCGGCCATGGACTTTCGCGCGAACTGATGCTGCACGCCGAAAAATGGTTCCGCGAAGGTCGCATTAAACGCGCTCGCTTAACAGTCACCACTTCCAATGCCGCCGCCTGCAAACTTTACGAAAACTGCGGCTACGAAACGACGCGCTGGGAAATGGAAAAAGAACTGTAGCGCATTTTTCATAAACGTTTGTTTCCCTGCTTGCTCTGTGGCGTAAACCGATGAACTTTGGGCTAATAAATCAATGGCAAAAGCGGTGCATAATTAGGGATTATGAATTTTTCGACCGCTCCATGTTGGCGTAGATTGCCTTTTAGCCGTAAGTTTCCTTCTTCTCGCGCGGCGTTTACTTTGATCGAGTTGCTGGTTGTGATCGCCATTATTGCGATTTTGGCCGCTATTTTGTTTCCGGCTTTTGCTAAAGCCCGCGAAAGTGCGCGCCGCGCGAGTTGCTCCAGCAACATGAAGCAACTCGGTCTCGCGTTGATGCAATACACCCAGGAATATGATGAACGCTATCCGGCGGGATTGCCCACGACCATCCAGCGCAAAGGTATCGGTTGGGCTGGCGAGATTTATCCTTATGTGAAATCGACCCAAGTCTACGCTTGTCCCAGTGCTACCAACGGTGGCACGTCGACCGCTGCCGGAGCCAGTTCCATTAGCTATGCGCTAAACACTTTCATCGCCGACCATTCGCTGGCCTCTATCGACGATACGGCTCGTTATGTCATGCTATCGGAAACCGATAACAAGATGAGCGTCTTTTTAAGTCGGCCCGATGAAGCTGGTGGATACAAATCGCCTGCAGATTTTGGATCTGATCTCGTGACCCAAACTGATACTGCTGTAGACGAATGTTGTTTTGCTTCCCCTTCTTACTTAATACAGGCAACCGGTAAATACCTGGATATGACCGGCAGCACGAACGCAAGCGCAGATAATAAGCCTCGCCACTTCGACGGCGCGAACTTCTTACTGGCCGATGGTCATGTGAAATTCTATCGTGGTGCCAGCGTCACCATGTCTGCGGCCAATGCCTCGCAAGGCGCGATTAGTTACTTCCGGCCTTAATAGAAGTCAGTGCGCCTACTGTCGCCTGTCCACTCCACGCATCAAAGCGCACCTATCGAGTACTCGATTTAGGCGCGCTTTTGTACTTTTGTTTGTGTCAGTTGTGCGCCCAGTCGATCTGGACGAACGCGCTACCGCTGCCCGAATCGGAACGAAGCTGCAAAGTCTTTCGCCCAAAATGCGCGCCGAACTTGCGCCTTTCTCAAAGGTCGGGTTTATCGTGTTATGTTGTCGCGCTTGGGTTCTATGAATCGCTTGATGAGTGCCGCACACGCTTCAGCGCTTTGTTTGTGGGTGTCAACTTCAATATCGTATGGCAAAAAGTTGTGCGCTTCTGAAACTTGACTGCGCGCAAGGCCAATAATGCGATCACCTCTTGCCAACTCTCGCCTTTCCAACTCCTCAATCGGACATCTTACCGCGACATACACGACCTCAAAGGATTCAAACAAAGGCTTGAAGAGCTGCGCACCATTCTCGTGAGCAATGGTGTCCACTATGACTTTATTACCGCAGCTAACCAAAGCGGCTATACAGCGATAAAACCCCTCGAAGAGCTTAGGAGTGGCAGCGGAACAAAGTTCTTGATCCTGCAATTTACTTTCAGGAAACATGCTTGCAAATGCGTCCAGAGAAACATGAAGGTAGGCAGGCTCCAGTTGATGTTGCAGCGCTTTGGAGAGCGTCGTTTTGCCTGAACTTGATGTTCCATATAAGAAAATAATGTCGGGCATTTGCATGTTCTGGATTATTGTACATCCTCGAGCCGCGAACAGACAAAACGGGACCGCGAGTGATCGATGAGTCCTCGCTGTTGTGTTGTGCTAAAATGGCGCGCTTGACGCACGAATCGAAAATGACTACAGCCGAAATACATTGGCGCTTGGAAGGGTTTTTACTTTATCTCACTTAAACTTGTCAAATCGAGTACTCGATTGGGTCGTTGTGCCTGCTATACCGCGTTTGGAATTGCAGTGTAATGCCAAACGCAAAAAGCGAGCGTTCATGGAATTGAACGCTCGCTTTCATTGTGTTTGGACTATTTACCGAAACCCTACACCGTGATGTAGCTTTTGAGTTTGCGGTGAAGTTGGTCGCGGCCTCGCGCCAGGCGGCTTTTGACGGTGCCAGTCGGGACTTTCAAGATATTGGCGATGTCGTTGACTTCCATGCCTTGAAAGTGGTGCATCACGATGACGGCTTTGTGGTCGGTCGAGAGCGTTTGCACAGCTTGACGCACGCGGGTTTGCAGTTCGTCATTGGCCAGCGTTTCTTCTGGAAGTTTGCCCTGATCGGGAAAATCCATCGGTTCGACATCGCCTTCGCTGTCGGCGCGCGGCGTGTCCATGCTTTGAAAACGAACGCGCTTTTTACGGCGCGCGCGGTCACGGCACAAGTTGAGCGCGATACGATACAGATACGTAGAAAACGCTTCGTCGGCGCGCAGTGTTGGTAAAGCGTCATGCAAACGCATAAAGACATCTTGCGTCACGTCCTGCGCGTCGTCCGGGTCGCTCAACATTCCATAAACCGCGTTGTAAATGCGGCGATGGTAAAGCTGATAAATTTCTTCAAAGGCTTTTTTGTCGCCTTCTTTGGCGCGTTGTAAGGTCTGCAAAAACTGCGCGCGCGCCGGATCCATCGGAATCGGCGTCGCTTCGCTTTCTTCGCTTTCAATTTCTTCCGCGTTGAAACCTGCATCGGCACCTTCAGCGATAATGCCTTCTGACACACCAAGACCGTTGCCATCTAACGCAGCACCGCTCAACCCATTACCATCGAGCGAAGGCGCGCCAGAAGTTGGTGTCGTCGCATCCATTGATAAGGTCGAAGCCGAAGAAATTGAAGGGATGTCGCTTTGAGTACTCGAAGTCACACTTGAGCGATGATTCCGGCGCGTGTGCGTTGATTTTTCAACAGAGTTTGCGCTTTGGCTGGCGCTATCGTCAGGTGTTACGGAAAACGTCCGGCGCGCGATGGCGGACAAGGCGTTTGCAGGAGAAACGGCGGGGAACATCGTTGGTTTTTCTTTCAGCGAACAAATGCACACGGGCGTCACCCGCCTTTGATAAATAAGTCTGATAACGGCTTTGGGAAATGATTAAACGATCGACGGGCAATTAAGTTGCGCGTGTCAAGAGCGGTTCGCGTGCCGAGAATGGAAATCCTGCGTTGCCGCAAGACAAACTCCAGGCAACAAAAAAATGCTTCAACTTTTCGACTTCTTCAAGTCTTCGATGGTGCGCTCAATGTCTTCTATTTTGTTTTCGCACGAGGCAATCAGTTCTTCGACGCGCTCGAACGGTGTGGTTTCCAGCATTTTTAAGGCGCGTGCGCGACCACGCCACCAATACGCCGAAGCCGCCGCGCCCAGCACAATGCCCGCTGCTACCGCGCCGTAAATCAACTGGTGGTGACTTTCTTCGCCGTTCGAGTACTCGAATCGCGTTCCGCCTGCCGTTTGCATCTTTCTGCTCATGGACACTTCGTTACCTTTGAATTCGTGTTTATGCTGCCGATTTCAACCGACTTCAAGCACCGCTGAGGAGCGAACTTCATTGAAGCAAAATTTAAACTGGTGGCAGTCCGTCGTGAATGTCGTCCAAGTCGTCAATGCTGTAGCTGTTGCTTTCGTCCAAATGATAAGAACTGTCGTCTTTTTCTTTGTCCTGCAAAATGCGCTTGACAAAAGTCAGCAGTTCCTGAGGATTAAAAGGTTTGGTCAAATAAAGATCGGCGCCGCTTTTCCAACCTTGGAAAACATCGGCGTCCTGCGCTTTAGCAGTCAGCATGATGACGGGGATCTGCGAAGTTTTTTCGCCCGCCTTCATAATTTGCAGCGCCTCGAAACCGCCCATTTCTGGCATCATCACGTCCATGATAACCAAGTCAGGGTTTTCACGCTCGACTTGCTCCAAAGCTTCGCGCCCTGTGCTGGCCGTCACGACTTCGTAACCTTCTTTTTGCAAATTGATCTGCACCAAACGTACGATATGCTT
This sequence comes from Abditibacteriaceae bacterium, assembly GCA_965277285.1. Classification (GTDB taxonomy): domain Bacteria; phylum Armatimonadota; class Abditibacteriia; order Abditibacteriales; family Abditibacteriaceae; genus DASVUS01. Next base: position 3,452,100 of record OZ255721.1, read on the forward strand.
TTCGTCGTCTACGGCCAGAATTTTGTGAGCCATCGTTTTTCCTTGAATCCCGTTTCGCTACTTCAATTGATCGAAAAGCCGGCCCGATCTTTGGTTTGAGTACTCGAAATTACGAATGAGACGATTCTATATTATAACGCATCGCGCACGCTTTCCTTTCGCTTTTGCAATTATTCAACCTCAATGCGTGATTTGTCGCCTGAAAAATCATGGCAATACGTATTCCAACTTTCGCTGTAATACTTTTCTTTGCACAAAAAATCGGCCAGTTCCGTTTCCTGCGAAGTCATAACACTCGGCTGCAAAATTGTTTTCCAGGTGCGTTCCACGCCTTGGCGCAAAGCAACGATGATGTCTGCGCGCAACGCCTGAACGCCCAATGATTTCAAGGTGACGATTTGTGACATCGAGCCGCCAGCGCGTTTTTTCCAAGCGTCTTCATCGACATCAATCAACAACGAACCGTGTTGCAAAATCGCGCCGTTTTTGCGACATTGCGCGGCGCCCAAAAGTTTGCGCCCATCGACCACGAAATCAGCGCGCGTCGCCAAATCAAAGCAATTCGACGAAACATTCTGGCGAACTCGAGTACTCGATTGTGCTGAACTTGAACGCTGCTCGCTTGAACGCTGCTCGCCGGACGGCGCGATTTGCGCTTGAATTCCCAAAAGCCGCAGGCCTTCGAGAAAACCTTCGCTGATGCAGCGATAAGACGCGGCAATAGAACGTTCGTCGGGCCGCAAAAGTTCCTCGCGCAAAACCAGGCTGTACGTGATTTCCTGATCGTGCCAAACGGCGCGCCCGCCTGTGGGACGCCGCACCCAATCAACGCCGATGGCGCCGCGCAATTCCGTGGAAAGCTCTTCCACTTTCTGGAAACGTCCCAGCGAAAGGCACGCTGGCTGCCACGCATAGAAACGCAAAATCGGCGCCTCGCTCGCTTTCATGTTGCACAAAAGCGATTCATCTGTCGCCATATTGCGCGCGCCATTCGCAGCGGTTTCGTTTATCAATCGCCAATTCACAAGCGAAGTATAAACGACCGAAGCGCAGAACGTTTCGAGTACTCGAACGCTATAACTCGCGTCAATGTGCGCTCCAGTACTCAACTTTTACGCGCGCGAAACAAAGCGGAAACCGCTCTCGCTCTATAATGATGCGTTGGCGAATTTGGTGCCGCAACGAGTTGAGACGTAACAAAGAACAGGCAAAGAAACTTTTATGCGAATCGGCACGATGGACAGCAGTCAACCTTTGGGTTGGCGCAAAAATCAGAAAAATCGCGTCGTCGAACTCAACCAACCCGACGCCGCACAATCTTCTCCACGCGACCAGACTACTTCCGCTCAGACTCCTTCCGCAATGGCTTCTTCCGAACTTAACAATTCAAATTCTTCTTTTCCCGATCCGTCCCGAACGGTTCCGCCCGAAGGTGCGCGCGCTGCCACTCCGCGGGCCACAGGCGGCGTTCCAGGCGCTGGTTCCAGTGGCGCGCGCACAGTGCAATGGAAAGGGAAAACGCTGAACATGGCGGCGACGCGTCCGGCAGCGAGCGAAGCCAGCAACGACAATGCGGCGCAAAATAGCGACGACATGGCGGCTCAAAACGCGCAAACGCAGAACATACAAGTTTTGAATGCGAACCTGGCGACGCTGTTGGCCGGCATGGACGAGATGTGCGGCGGCTTGCAGGAAATCTACGGCGTTTTGCACAAAGTCAGTGAGCGCGATACGGCGGGCGAACGGGTTTTTAACACGCTGCACGCCGAGCTTTCCGACTACAAAAAAGATTTTATTTACGAACATCTCAAGCCCGTCGTGCGGCCTTTGCTGTTCCTTTACGACTCGTTGGAACAGTTCGAGGAAGAAATCGAGCCTTTTGATCCCATCGGCGCGCAACCGACTTCGGTTGAAAGAAGCGGCGTCATGCCGACGCGCTTGGTGCGACAAAACACGATTTATTTCCGCGAACAATTGACTGAAGCGTTGCGTGTTTGCGAAGTGACGCCGATGGACGATCCCGAAGGCGTGTTTAATGCGCGCTTTCACAAAGCCGTCAAAATCGTGCCGGTGGATGCCGCAGAAGACGGCAAAGTGCAGCGCGTCGTACGCTCCGGTTGGTTTCTCAACGGTCAATTGCTGCGTCCCGCAGAAGTCGTGGTCGGAAAAAGCAAGTAAGCGATTCGAGCTTGATGAGTAATAGTTAGGAGCCAACATCGAGTACTCGATTGCAGGACATAACACTAACCACTGATCATCGACGAAAGGAGAATAATTTTGGGTCGCACTGTGGGCATTGATCTCGGGACAACTTACACCGCCGTCGCGTATGTGGATGATTACGGCAAGCCGATGATTTTGAAGAACTCGGATGGGCAGGCGACCACGCCCAGCGTCGTGTTCTTCGAGCCGCCTTATTATTCGGTTGGCGAAGTCGCGGTGCAAAGCACGCTCACCGATCCCGAACGCGTGGCGCAGTTCGTCAAGCGTTTCATGGGCTTGAAAGATCATCGCATCCGCATCGCGGGCCAAACTTATTCGCCCGAGTTCGTATCGTCGCTCATCCTGCGCAAAGTCGTGCAGGAAGCCGAAGCCGAACTGGGCGAAAGCATCACCAGCGCCGTCATCACGGTTCCGGCGTATTTCGGTGAGGCGCAACGCCACGCCACGCTCGAAGCCGGACAACTGGCCGGCTTGAACGTTCTGCGCATCATCAACGAACCGACGGCGGCGGCGCTGGCTTATGGAATTCTCAACCGCGATGAAGCGCGCCGCGTTCTGGTGTATGACCTGGGCGGCGGCACTTTCGATGTCACAATTTTGGACATGAATAACGAATCGGTCAATGTGATTGCGGTTGGCGGCGATCCGTATTTGGGCGGCAAAGATTTCGATGACGCGATTATGAACTTCATCGAAGACGAGATGCGCGAAAAGTACAATTTCGAGATGGAAACCGATCACAGTTTTGAAGCGGAATTGCGCTTAAAAGCCGAAGCCGCCAAGCGCCAGTTGACCGGACGCCCTTCGGTTCCGATCACTTTCAAAGCGAAGCGTCCCGCCGACAGCATCGAGTACGCGCAAGACCCTATCATTCCGGTTCGCCTGGATTTGACGCGCGATAAGTTCGAGAAGATTACGGCGGACTTGATGTCACGAACGGAAATTTTGCTGGAAAACGTGTTGAAGCAGGCCAACTTGAGTTGGAGCGACATCGATCAAACGTTGTGCGTTGGTGGCAGTTCGCGGATGCCGATGGTGCGCGAAATGTTGACGAGAATGTCGGGCAAGCGCCCTTTGTTGCACGATCCCGACGAATGTGTCGCCAAAGGCGCGGCGGTTCAGGCCAGTTTGCTGGCGGGCAACGAAGGTTTGGAAGACATTCATGTGACGCACGTTCTGGCGCATTCTCTGGGCGTGGCGGCGCTGCAAAACGGCAAGCAAATTATTGATCACGTCATTCCCAGCCTGACGCCGCTGCCGTGTTCGCAAACGCGCGACGGTTATACGACAACTTTGGACAATCAGCGCAGCGTGCAAATTCGCATTTACGAAGGCGAAAGCCGCGATTGGGAATCGTATCCAAACGGGCCTCTGGGCGTGTTCAACCTGGAAGTCGATCCACCGCGCCCCAAAGGTCAGCCGCAAATCAGCGTTGAATTTCGCTGCGACGAAAACGGTCGCATTACGGCGTTTGCACGCGACATGGACACCGGACGCGAAAGCCGCACCGTCATTTCACTGGCTGGAGAACGCAGCAGTCAGGAAATGCAACAAGAAGAAGAATTGATGTCGCTCGCTGTCGTTTCTTGATTTCCTTTCTTACCACGCGAGATCGAGTACTCGAATCTTGTTTTACCCTTATTTTTAGGGAGATTATGCCCGATTTCACGCCGCGCTCTGCGCCTTCTTTTTCGAGATTCGTCTTGTTCTTCGCCGCCGATGACTCGTCCTATGGCGCGACCAACAGTTCGATGAACGGCGCGGCCAACGGCGCGGCCAATACTCCAATGACCAATAGCCTCCAGATGCCTTTCGATCACGAAATTGCGACGGACGATTTCGTTGATTTCTACGCGTTGTTGGATCAGCCGGTCGACGCGCCGACGATTCAACTGCGCAGCCGCATTAACGAAATGTATGCCGAAGCGCAGGCGAACCGCGATCATCGCAACCCCGAGCGCCGCCGCCAATACGCGAATTTTTTGTATTGGATTCCGCAGGCGCGCGCCGTTTTGCTGCACGAAGGCAAGCGCGCCAAATATGATGCTTACGCCGCTCAGATAAGAAATGGCGGTTCGTCTGCGGACTTTCATGCTTACCTGGAAGAACTTATCGGCGAAATGGACGCGCTCAACGAAGGCGAAGGCCTTTTGGGTTTGCGCGATCCCTTGCTTGAACCGCCGCCCACCGCACGTCTATCGACGCGATTGGACGCCGTGCGCGCCGCTGCGGGCGAAGCCGTTAAAGCTTCGATCCTTTCACCTGATTCAGCTTTTCTCACGGAAGATGCGCCGCAAACAGTTTCCTCTTTCGATGCTGCAACACCAACCAACGCCGAACCATCATCGGATGCTTTTGAACCACGCGAAGGGACGGCCAACACGCCACAAGATGGTGGCGCGACCGAGTATTCAGGTTCGGAACGCCCCGTTTCTTCTCGGAGAAGATCGCGTTCCACTGCGCGCTACGAAATAAGTCCGACTTTGCAAAAAGAGCGCGCGTCGCTGTTCAGTTCGGCGGTCGGAGGCGTCACGTTGTTTGTTGTTTTGCTGGCGTCGCGTGTCGCTTTGCCCAACGTGAGCCTGGCGATTTTGTGCGGCTTTGCCGTTGTCGCGGGCTTCCTCGCATGGCGCATCGTGCGTCGCCAACTTCTGCGCGGCATTGATACCGGATCGGCACAATAAGCGAGCAGCGCCTCGTTCATCGTTGTTCTCTCCTCACATTTACGCCTGAATCTTCGACAATAGCGACGCACAATGCGACATCGAGTACTCGATAGTTCCGCGCCGCTCCACAAATTGCCGCTTTGCCAGCAATTCTCATCCTTTCATTTATCTTTTTAACTTTTGTTTATAAGGAGGAATTCATGCGACTTCAAGCATCTATTCAAAGGCTATTTCTCGAACTCTTCCGTTCGCGCCAGCGTTCTCGCCAGGTTGTGCGGCGCCGCTCGTTTTGGATCGTGACCGCGCTTCTGGCGGTCGCTGTTCTGGGCAACGCGTTACACGCCAGCGCGCAAACTGCAGCGCCCGCACCAGTCGCAGCGCCAGCGACGACAGAATCGGCGGGCGATCCCGGCGGAACTTCGACAGGCAGTTCCGGCGATTTGCAAAATGCCAATGGCGCGCCCGACGACAAAACGAAAATTAGTCTGGGTCACGCTTATGAACACAGCGTGTACGGGCGCGGTTTCCGTTTTATGGCAGAGGCCGAAGGCCAGAACCGCATTGCGATCAACACGTCGTGGCTGCTCGTCACGGGCTTTTTGGTGATGTTCATGCAGGCGGGTTTCGCACTCGTGGAAACCGGTTTCACGCGCGCCAAAAACGCCACGCACACGATGATGATGAACTTTTGTATCTACTTCATCGGCTTGCTGGGCTTCTGGTCGGTCGGCTTTGCCTTGATGTATGGCGCGGCGGGCGCCAACGCGGGCAACATCGGCGGCATTCCGCCTTTTGGCGCCAATCACGTCGTCAGCATTCCCGGCCTGGGTTCGATTTTCGCCACCAACGGCTTTTTCATGTCGGGCAACAATTACGATGTCGGCGTGTGCGCCATGTTCCTTTTTCAGGCCGTGTTCATGGACACCATGGCGGTTATTCCGACCGGCGCGATGGCCGAGCGCTGGAAGTTCGGCGCTTTCGTGATTTACGGTTTCTTCGCTTCAGTGATTTTGTACCCAATTTTTGGGCACTGGGCGTGGGGCGGCGGCTGGCTTTCGCAGTTGGGCAATCATTTCGGATTGGGCTGCGGCTACGTCGACTTTGCCGGTAGCGGCGTCGTGCACTCGGTCGGCGGCTTGTGCGGCATGGCGGGCGCCATTGTTCTGGGGCCGCGCATCGGAAAATACAACAAAGACGGCACGGCCAACGCGATTCCCGGGCACAATATTCCGCTCGCTTTGCTGGGCGCTTTCATTTTGGGCTTTGGCTGGTTCGGCTTCAATCCGGGTTCGACTTTCGGCGCGGCGGGCGGCGGCAACCTGCGCATCGGCATCGTCGCCGTCACGACGATGATGGCCAGCGCGGGCGGCGGTTTCGCTACCATGATGTATATGTATGTGCGCTCGGGCAAGTTCGATCCTTCGATGATCGCCAACGGTTTTCTGGGCGGACTGGTCGCTATCACGGCGCCGTCCGGTTTCGTCAGCCCGACGGTCGGCGTGCTCATTGGCGCCATCGGCGGACTTGTCGTGTGCTGGGCGGTCGCTTTTCTTGAAGTTATTCACGTTGACGATCCGGTCGGCGCGGTCGCGGTTCACGCCGGAGCCGGATTGTGGGGCGTTTTATCAGTCGGCATTTTCGCGGACGGAACCTTTGGCAGCGGCTGGAACAATACCATGTTGCGCAACGGTCAACCGGCGCCGCTCGTCGGCTTGTTGCACGGCGGAACCGGACAGTTTCTGGCGCAATGCGTTGGCGTTGTGACGCTGATCGTTTGGGGCTTCGGGATGAGCTACGTCTTTTTTAAGATACAAGACAAAATCATGGGCATTCGCAGCAGCCGCGAAGACGAACTCGGCGGCCTGGATATTCCCGACATGGGCATCGTCGCCTATCCGCCCGACATCATGGACGCCGACTTTGAAGACGACGAAGATTACGCGACCGAACCTGTTCCCGCCGCCGCTTATTAAATCGTCTTAATCGTAGGATTTAATCGTAGGATTTTGAACCGTAGTGGCTTGGCGTGCCAAGCCTTCCGTGAACGCGAGAACTACAAACAGAGGCTCGGCACGCCAAGCTTCTACGACAAAACGAAATTCATCCAGCGCCGCGCTTATCGAGTACTCGAATCGAGTATTTCAATAAGCGCGGCGTTGTTGTTGGTGGAGGTTTGCGCGCCTTCCAACGGAACCGCATCAAGCGCGTATCGTGTTGCGTTAAACTTGCGGCGCCTTTGTCACTGCGCTGGTTACAAATTGTGGTTCGCCAATTTTCTGCTTTCAATTTCCTTATGCCTGATTTTCATGCTTCAACGGTGCGCGCGATTCGTGAATTGCACGCGCGTTTCCCGCAAACGCCGTTTTTGACGTTGGGACAAACCGTGTTGTGGGACGAGCCGACCAAAGCCGCGTTTTGCCGCATTTGCGAAGAAATCGCGCCGACTGCGGAAATCGTCGCCGGCGTTCACGATACGGATTATTTTGCGAAATTGCCCGGCTTGCAAAACCGCGCGGAAAAGTTCGCCTTGTTGCCACACAACGATGGCTCGACGCGCGGCTTGTGGAGCGCAGCCGGAGAAATCAGCAGTTTGTTCGGCGCCGAAATCGTCCCGACGCGCCATTTGCTGAGTGAAAACGGCGTCGCCTTCGACCGCGTGGCGAAACGTTATCCCGGCGGCAACGAGGCTTTGCTCGAAAACGAAACCGTGGCCTGGGGCTGGCGCGCTCTGGTTCACACCGAAGCGCGTTCGCTTATCGCCGCCGATGTGAAACTCGCCGACATCGCGCCCGCTTTGCGCGAGCAATTGTTATGGGCGATTGAGGAAAGTTTGCAAATCGTCGGGCGACCTTCCGCTGAAAACATTGCTGGCCAACTGCTCGATTGGACTAACGAGTACTCGATGGCGAATCCCGATGCGACTTTGTCCGATTTATATCGTTTTCTGACGCCGAAGTTGTGGAAAGCGGTGCGCGGCGAAGGCAATTGCAACCTGCAAACCACGACTTCGCTGCAGCTCTTTCGCTTCAATTCGCAAACCTGCGAGACGCCGCGTTTTCGTTTTCTCGATTTATTCTTGCAGCCGCAAACGCGCGATGTTGCACGACGATGTTACGATGACGCGGTGCGTGGCAGCGGCATTTACCAATTGAGTCAGTTCGGCGATGGCGCGCTGCCTTTCGATGTCGTGATTCCCAATCGCGGGCGCGGAACTTTGCGCTTGCACGAAGGCTCGCTGTACATCGAAACCGAGACGCCGGTTACGTTGTGTCAGGGCTGCGATTGCGGAAGCGTTGCGGAATTGGCGCAGGTTTTGGAAGCGACTTTTGGCCCGAACGTGGCGATTGTCGGCAAGGCAGTCTCCTTGATTTCGATGCTGTCGGCAGAGTTCATTTTCGTCTTTCACGAAAAAGCGTCAAGCTACACCAGTCGCACGCAGATTATGAACAAGTGTTTGCGCGAAGCGGGCGTCGCGCTCGATTTGCATCCGATGTTGCGCATCGAGTACTCGACATGGAATTCGTTGCGCGCTGTTCAAGCCGAGTTCAAATTGCCGCCGCATCTGGCGCGCGCTTTTGGTACGAAAACGATTTCGGCGCATAAGTTCGCTTACAGTTGGAAAATCGTTTGCGACGAGCAGGACGCTTTGCGCAACCAGTTGAAAGAATGCGCTTCGCCGCGCGAATTGATGAAGTTTTTGGCCGCGCGTGATGCAGATAACTGGGCGCAACCGCTTATCGAGTACTCGAATGCGCGCCAGAACCTGAACAACTTGCGCGAACAAACGCGCCAATTGGAAACTGAAATCCAATCGTTGCGAGCACAAGCGCATGAAGTGACGGCGCAGGCTTCGCACATCGAAACCGAAAAAGGCGAGTTTTGGCGCGCCAAGATTCAGCCTGTGCGCACGCGCCTTTTCGACATCAAAGAAAACGCCGCCAAACGCTTGGAAGCGAACCTCAAACTCTCGAAAGACGAACGTCGCGCGTTGGCCGAAACTGAAAAAGCCGAAGAGCTGGAAATTGCCGATTTGTGCCAGCAGTTGGAAAGTTTGATGCTTGAGCGCGCCGAGTTCAGCAAAACGATTGATGATTTGCGTCAAACCGCGCGCAGTTGTCAGTCTCAAGCGCGTCTGAAAATTGAGCAGCGCGTCGCCATCGAACAAAGCGAAGAAACCAAAACGTTGCGCGCGACGATTGCGCAACTGGAATACGAAAGCGAACGCGAACGCTTGCATCTGGTGCGCGATGCGTTGCTTGTCAGCCAGGGTTTGCGTTACACCAATTTGCGTCCTACGGCATGGTGGCTGCCGCTCGTTTCACCCGACGGCATGTGGTTTCAGACTTTGGCGCGTTCGGCTCAATCTCGCATCGAAGAGTTGTGAAACTTCTTTCAAAAACTGCTTGAAATAGGACACGGCGCTACGCGACACGGATTGAACGGATAAAGACGGATCGAAGAACTTGGATTACAGAACCGCTGGTGCGGGTTTGCGGATGTCCACCGCTGAAGCAGTGGGCTGAACGAGCAAGACCGCTAAAGCGGCCTCAACTGCAGCGCGGAAGCGGTAGTTCAGCGCCATTTATGGTGCTTTGATGCTCAGCCCACTGCTTCAGCGGTAGGCGTCCGCAAACCCGCATCCCTACTTGTAAAACTTCGAGTACACGAAAGTCCAGACTTTTCCGATCTGTGTTTATCCATTCAACCCGGATCGCGCAGCGCCGTGTTCCCTTGCCTTGAAAAATCACTTTTGTGCGTGTTTTGCGGAGTTTGTTAAACTGCGCGCCATTCCACGAAGCGAGTACTCGATCTCATGTCAGGACACAGTAAATGGCACAACATCCGTTTGCAAAAAGGCAAAGCGGATCTGGAACGCGGCAAGCAGTTCGCCAAATTGTCGCGTGAAATCACGATTGCGGCCAAGCAAGGCGGCGGCAGCCCCGATTCCAACGCGCGCTTGCGCATGGCAATCGACAAGGCGAAGCAGAACTCGATGCCCGCCGACAACATCAAGCGCGCGACGCAAAAAGGCACCGGCGAACTCGAAAGCGCGACTTACGAAGAAGCGCTTTTTGAAGGCTACGGGCCGGGCGGGGTCGCGGTTCTGGTCAACACAGCGAGCGATAATCGTAACCGCGTCGTGGCCGACGTGCGCCACATTTTTGCCAAGCACGGCGGTAACCTGGGCGAAAATGGCAGCGTCGCTTGGCAGTTCAAGCGCCAAGGCGTTTTGCGCGTTGCAGCGTCCGGCGATATTTCGGAAGACCGCGCGATGGAACTGGCGCTGGAAGCCGGAGCTGACGATTTTTCGAGCGAAGACGGCACCTACGAAATCAAAACCGCGCCGGAAAACCTGAGCGCGCTTCGTCAATCCCTTGAAGCTGGCGGCGTTCCAATCGCGTCGTCCGATGTCGAAATGGTGCCGCAAACAACGGTCGAACTGGACGGCGAAACGGCGCGCAAAATGTTGAAGTTGATGGACGCGCTCGAAGATCACGACGATGTGCAAAGCGTCGCTGCCAACTTCGACATCGCCGAAAATATTTTGCAGGAAATCGGCGCGTGAGCCAGTTGGCAGAAAGCAGCGGCAGGAAGGTTGACGTTTTAGCAATCAAACGCGATTTCGGTGCGATATCGAGTACTGGAATGGCGAGCAGGATTTCAAAAGTAGTAACAAGGACAAAAAGCGTGAATATCAGTGTGAATACAGCGAGCAAGACGAACAAATGGGCGGTTCTCGCCGCGTCGGGATTGTTGATGACGAGCGTTGTCGCGGGTTGCGGCAACAAGGGCGGCGGCACAGCGAGTAGCACGGCGGATAACGGCGGCAGCACGACGCCGTCGGCCAATTTCAGCGGTAGCGATGTGGTGGCAACGGTGAATGGCGACAACATCACGCGCGGCGATTTGTATCCGCAAATGGTAGCTACAACGGGCGAGTCAGCGTTGACCGACCTCATCAATTACAACCTGGTAATGCAGGAATTGAAGAAAAATAATCTCGATGTGACGGACGCCGAAGTTGATCAATTCCTCGCTGATCGCAAATCTCAGGACCCGACGCAAGGCGCCCAAATCGACCAACTTATTAAGGACGGTGGCACGCGTTTGGACGCGGTGCGTCGTCGTGCGCGCTTGCAGATTGCTACAGAAAAGTTGGTCACTAAAGATGTAAAAGCCGATCCCGCGGATGTTAAAACGTGGTTCGCCAAAAATCAAAGCCACTATGGAACGCCAGCGCGCGTCAAAGTCGGTTTGCTGTTTGCCAGCACCAAAGTGCGCGCCGATACAATGCTGGCGCAACTCAAGGCGAAGAGCAAAACGTTCGATCAATTGCTGGACGATCAGAAAAAAATGGGCGATCCTGTAGGCGCGAACAGCGCGCAACAAGATGTGCCTGCCGACAAACTGGAAAAGGATAAATCGCCTTTGGGCGCAGCCGCCAGAAAACTGGGCGTCGGCGAATATAGCGCCGTGACGCCTTTAGGTAAAACGGCGTACGCAATTATCACTATCCTTTCAAAAACGCCTGCCGTCACGCCCGATTTCGACAAGATGAAAGATCAGGCCACAACTGATTACAAACTGGAACAGGTCGCGCGCGATCAGGTTTCCAAAGCGCCTGGCGGTCAAACTTTTGAAAAAACCCTGACGCAAATCCAAACCGCCGTCGCGCAACAAGCCGCGCAACAAGGCAATGCCAGCAATCCGTCCTATCATGATTTGCTGAGTTTGTTGGCGCAGGGCAAAATCCAAGAAATCCAAACCAAACTGCGCGACGAGGCCAAAGTCACCGTCGCCGACCCTGACCTGAAAAAAGTCGCCGATCAGTTCAAAGGCTCTGGCGCAACCAATGCGACTTCCAACGACGCCACTTCCAATAGCGCGACCTCAAACGCTGCAGCGCCCGCCAAACCGTAACGTTTGGTAACCTTGCAACCGGCTGATGATTTGTTTCGTCAGCCGGTTTTGCGTTTGTAAAATCTTCAATCGAGTACTCAAAATGAACCCAGAACCAACTCAAAAACCGCACGCCACACATGAATTCCAACGCTTGACAAGCATCATCGCGCAGTTGCGCGCGCCCAATGGCTGCCCGTGGGACAGGGAACAAACGCACGAAAGTTTGCGCGCTTCTCTCATCGAAGAAACCGCCGAAACCTTGGACGCTATCGAGCGCGCCGATGACGCTGACTTGCGCGAAGAACTGGGCGATTTGCTGATGCAACCGATTTTTCACGCACAAATCGCCAGCGAAGAAAACCGCTTCGATTTAGCCGATGTTCTGCACGAAATCTGCGAAAAACTGGTGCGCCGTCATCCGCACGTTTTCGGCGACGCGCAAGTCGAAAACACCGCCGGAGTTTTAGCCAATTGGGACGCGATTAAGAAAGAAGAAAAAGTGCGCAAAGCCGCGCAATCTTTAAACGACAATCGAGTACTCGAAAGCGCCTTGAGCAACGTTCCGCCCGAACTTCCGGCGCTTTCAATGGCGCTGAAGGTTTCCAAGAAAGCCGCTAAAGCCGGTTTCGAGTGGGAAAACCTGAGCGGCGTGCTGGACAAAATGCGCGAAGAAATCGACGAACTGCAAGCCGAAATCGAAAGCGAAAACCGCGAGCGCGCAACCGAAGAATTGGGCGATTTGTTGTTTACGATTGTCAACGTCGCGCGCTGGAAAAAGATTGATCCCGAACTCGCTTTGCGCGACACGGTTCGTCGTTTCACCACGCGTTTTCAAGCGATGGAAAGTGACGCGCAAACACACGATTTGAAGTTGGAAAACTTGTCGCCGCAAGAATGGGATGAACTGTGGAACGCAGCGAAAGTGAAGACTCGCGCGTGATTTATGAGCGATGAAGAGGAATTCGAGTACTCGAATCTTTCGGCGGATGAGTTGCGCGAAGTGGCGCCGCGCATCGAACATTGCGGCGACGCGGAATTGCAATGGCGTGTCATGGTCGAAGTGGCACGGCGCGAAAGCGCGGAGAGGAAGCCACACCGTTTCCGTAATTTTGGCCAATGGTTGTTTGATAACGAGCGAGCGCCGCGCAATTATCGCTGGCTGTTCGAGCATGGTGAAGAACGCACGACGGACGCGATTTTGTTGTGGTGGGAAGATCGACGGCCATTTTGGAAGCGTTTCGTCGGTCTCGTATCCTCCTGCGGCTTGCTTTCGTTTCTCGCGTTCCTGCTGCTGAGCGGAATTGATGCGGGCCCCTTCGCTATGGGCTCTTGGCTGGAAACCGTACTTGTGGTTATGGTGGGTTGGGGCTGGATTTCCGGCGCCCTTTTTATGCTGTTTGCGTTATTGGCCAGTTTCGTTTATTTTGGCTTTGTCGGTCTCGATATGATGCTCAGCGCCATTGTGTATTTCACGGATTGGCGTTGGAGTGTGTTTTTGTTTTCTTCTCTGTTAGCCCTGGCCTTAATTATCGCGGCGTTTTCCTGGCTTTCTCTGCTTTATTCTTTGGCCACGCGTTGAAAAACGAAATCGAGTACTCGAAAGAACAACGAGTAATTCGATGAACGATGATGTTCTGGTCAATGATTCCCGACGAAGTGCCCGATTACACGAAATACTCGTTGGAAGAGTTGCGTGATGTCGTGCGGCATGCTGACTGTGACTACGATCCCGAACGCTACGTTGTGCTGCTGGAGGAAATCGCGTTGCATAAAGATAAAAATGAATATCCGTTGACGGCGCGAAAAAGTGTGAGCCGGGAAGCGCGCGCATTTCTGTCGGGAAATAAATATCCGCCGAAGGTACGGAGACCTTTGCGCGAGTGGCTTTTTGAAGAAGGTGATGCGCCGCGCACAGCCTCTCATATCATCGCTTGGTGGGAAGTTCGTCGCTCGTTTTGGTGCTGCTTCGTTGCGACTTTATTCGTCTGCGATTTCCTGACGGGATGGCTGTTGATAATGTTTGCGACTGCCGGGCACGGTTCCTCCAATTCGCTTCAGGCTTTTGCATCACTTCTTATTACTCTGATCCCAGCATTGTTTGTATTGGTTTTCTTGATGATTCCCGTCAACATTGTTTTTTGCGCGGCTTACTGTATCGACATTGCGTTGAACATCCCACTGCGATTTTTAGGCTGGCGCATGTCAGTTGTTTTACTCGGTTCCCTGTTGGCGCTGACGATTCTCGTTGCCAGTCTGCCAATTATCGGCTTGCTAAGGTTAATGACTCAGCGCTAACAACAAAAAGGTCGAGTACTCGATTCCTCCAAACACAAGCTATGAACAAGCAACTTCTGGAGTTTCAAGCTAAAATTGCCTTTCTCGATTTGTTTCGCCACATAGTTGAAAGTGAGGGCGAATGGAATCGAATGCTTGATTTACGAGATGAGAACGCTTTTGAAAGCGAATGGCTGCGCGTCGACGAAGAAATTCGTGCACGGGAAGCGGAAATGCTGCTTGAAGATGACGAACGAAAAGTTCTCGAACAAATCCGCGAGCGAACCTTTAAGATCGCTTTTCAGAATACGCGAAACGCCGAAATTGCGGCTTCGGTTTCTGATGACTTTGATGTAATGGCACGAGCGAAGCGCGTTGGCCTTAACAATTCTTGGTTAGATAATTTGATTCAGGAATATGCGACTGGAAAGTTTCCCTTTCAATTGCAACCATAAAACGCAAAAGGTCGAGTACTCGAATTGAGTACTCGACCTTCGGTTTATGTGTAACTACAATTTACGATGTGCTGGTGCTGCCTGTCACATCGCCGCTGACATCTTTGCGTTGGGCGCTGCTGGCGGTGTTGGTATAAGAACCGTCGCCGACAGCCGGTGCAGTGCCGCTGGCCATCGCTGCGAAATCGCCGCTTTCGGCGACTTTCTTGAAGCGATTGAGGTCTTCTTCCAATTGGTCTTCGGGGTCGGAGAAAATTTTGGCGACGGCTTCGCCCAGAATGCCTGCGGGCGGCGTATATTCCAAGCCGACCGTCACTTTGGTTTCGCCGCTGCCAGCCTCTTCAAAAGTGACGGCGCCGTGCGTTTCGATATGGCCTTCGACGCTCTGCCAGGCGATTTTCTTATTTTCTTGCACACTGGTAGTTTTGGCGTCCCATTCGACGTGAGTTCCCAGCGGGCCTTTGCTTTTCCAGTGCGTCAGGTCTTGTCCCGTCACATGAATGCTCTCGATGTTTTCCATGAAACGCGGGAAATTCTCGAAGTTCTTCCAAAACGAAAACACTTGCTCGACCGGCGCTTTTACAACCACCGATTTGGTTACGCTGCCCATAATTGTCACTCCTGAAAAGTTTGATTTCCGGCGCCAAACGGGTGCAAGCGAAGTGCCACAAAGGAAAATTAAGGAATGATGAATGAGGAATACGGAATGCAAACATATTGAACTTTGAGGACAACTTTGAACTTCGAGTACTCGATATTCCGTATTCCTCATTCATCATTCCGTATTCTCCGTTCGCTGCTATACTGTGCTCTTCCCAGGAGGAGTTTGAGACGAATTATGAGTACACAATCGCTGCACGAGCAGATCGGACTGCAAACCGGCAACCAGGCCGATAACGGCGCCACGCACAACACGACAGTTGCAACAGCCAACGGCTTCGCACACGCAGCCGCCAGTGGCGCGGCAGCAAATGGTTCGGCAGCGAATGGTGTCGCGGCGGCAGGCAACTCGGTAGCAGACAACTCGGCAGCGACAAAGGGCGCCACATTCGACATCGAAGCGATTCCTGAAATTAAAATCCCGCCGCGCATTTTGATGGGCGCTGGCCCGTCGGCCTCGTATCCCGAAGCCTTGCGTGCGATGGGCGCCAATACGCTGGGGCATCTCGATCCCGAATTTATCGGCATTATGAACAATGTCGGCACGATGTTGCGCGCCGTGTTCCGCACCAAAAACCGCATCACGGGCGCCATTTCCGGCACCGGCACGGCGGGCATGGAAGCCTCGTTGTGCAACCTGATCGAAGAAGGCGACGAAGTTCTGGTTTGCGTCGCAGGCTATTTCTCGAGTCGTATGCAGCAGATGGCCGAACGCATGGGCGCGCAAGTTCGAGTACTCGAAAGCGAGTGGGGCACGGTTTTTACGCCCGAAGAAGTGCGCGAAGCCTTGTCGCAAATGAACAAGCCGAAACTCGTCGCCATTGTTCACGCCGAAACTTCGACGGGAATTTTGCAGCCTTTGGAAGAGATCGCCCAAATCGCGCACGAACATGGCGCTCTGATTGTGGTCGATGCCGTGACGAGCCTCGCGGGTTGTCCGGTTTTGGTGGATGAGTGGGATTTGGACGTGTGTTTTTCGGGCACGCAAAAGTGCATCGGTTCGCCGCCAGGCTTGTCGCCGATTACCTTCAGCGAACGCGCGATGGACGTGATCCACAATCGCCGCAAACCGGTTCAATCGTGGTATCTGGATATGTCGCTGGTCGAAAATTACTGGGGCGACAGCGGCGCGGGCGGGCGCGCTTATCATCACACGGCGCCGTCGAACGCGCTTTTCGGCTTGCACGAAGCCTTGCGCATGACGCTTTTGGAAGGTCTGGAAAATCGCTGGGCGCGCCACGAACTGCATTCGCGCGCTTTGATGGCCGGTTTACTCGCGCTCGGCTTGAAACCGTTCGCGCAGGAAGGTCATCGTTTGTGGCAGTTGAACGCGGTGCGCGTGCCCGAAGGCGTTGACGACGCAGCCGTGCGCACGCAGCTTTTGCGCCGCTACGATACGGAAATCGGTGGTGGCCTGGGGCCAGTCAAAGGCCAGATTTGGCGCATCGGAACGATGGGCTATTCGGCCAATCACAGCAACATCGTCAACTTGCTGTCGGCCCTGGAAGACATCTTGAGCGACATGGATTATCCGCTGGAAAAAGGCGCGGCGCGCGATGCGGCGGAACAAGTTTACGACGCGCACGAATCGAGTACTCGAACGCAGGGCGACAACGGTCAGGGCGAAACCATTCCCGCCGAAAGCGTGGCACAAGGCGTAGCGCACAAAGAGTGATTCACCGCGAAGGACAAGAAGGAGAAAGACGGGTTTGGAGTATGAAGTTCGACGCATTAATTCACGTAACGTACGTACACTCATCCCTCCTTTATTTTCTCTTCTCGTCTTTCGCGGTTCAAAACGGAATTATGAGCAATCAAGTTATTAAAGGCTGCGGCTTTCATCACATTGCGTATCGCACGCCAAAGTGGGACGCAGCAATGCGTTTCTGGTGCGATGGTCTGGGTTGTGTCCCTAAGTTGCAGTGGGGCGAAGCGCCCAAGCGCGCCGCTATGCTCGACTTGGGCGATGGCAATTACTTTGAGCTTTTCGAGCGCGAACCGACGCATAACGAGAATGTGGAAGAGCGCGAATCGAGTGCTTTGCATTTGTGTTTGCGGACGGACAATTGCGAAGAAGCCGTGAAAGTTGCAGTTGCGGCGGGCGCGGAAGTGACGATGGCGCCGTCCGACGTGGATTTCAAAGGCCAGATCGTTCCTGCCGCGAAGATCGCGTTTATCAAAGCGCCGGGCGGAGTTATCGTCGAGTTCTTCCAGTGCGACGCACTCTAAAGTTTTGTGCGCAAACTGTTTCAGCATCGCACGGGAATTGCAGTAATCGAGTACTCGAAGAATTGCAGAAGAGTTTGAAAGTTGTCGCATGTCGTTATTTTTCATTTTCTCAAGGAGAGAAAACTCATGGAAGGTTATTGTGTGAAGTGCAAGGCGAAGAAGGAAATGAAGGACGCGCATGAAATCACGATGAAAAACGGCAAACCGGCGCAGCAGGGCGTTTGTCCCGATTGCGGCACCAAAATCACGAAGATTGGCGGCGTCAAGGCGTAAAAAAGTTGAAATCAGGAGGCTGAGGGCTGGAAAAGGTTTCCGAAAGAAAGCTGCGTCGTTCGGCTTCTTCCGTCTTCCTTTCCCAGCCTTTTTCTTATGAAGTATCGAGTTTTTCCGAAAACAGATTTGCGCGTCAGTGAAGTCGGCTTTGGCCTGTGGACGCTGGCGACCAATTGGTGGGGCGAACACACCGACGAAGAAGCGATTGCGATGCTGCAG
This sequence comes from Abditibacteriaceae bacterium, assembly GCA_965277285.1. Lineage (GTDB taxonomy): Bacteria > Armatimonadota > Abditibacteriia > Abditibacteriales > Abditibacteriaceae > DASVUS01. Next base: position 3,470,002 of record OZ255721.1, read on the forward strand.
CAAGCGCGCGAACTGGGCATCAATTTCTTCGACACGGCGGACACTTACGGCAATGGGCGCGGCGAAACGCTGTTGCGCGATGCCTTTGGACATAATCCCGAAGGTTTGGTTTATGCGACCAAGTTCGGCTACGATTGGTACAACCAAAACCACGAGCGGCGCGGGCAGCAGGAAATCCCGCACAATTTCGAGCCGCAATTTATCCGTCACGCCTGCGAGCAAAGTTTGCTGCGCCTGGGCGTGGACGCGATTCCTTTGTGGCAGATTCATAACGCGCACATGGATCACGTTCAAAACGATGAGTTGTGGGACACGCTGGAAGCGTTGAAGCAGGAAGGCAAAGTGTTGCATTATGGCGTGGCCGTTGGGCCAGCCAACGGTTGGTTGTGGGAAGGCATCGGCGCGATGCGTCACCGCGATATTGCCAGTTTGCAAATCATTCACAATATTTTGGAACAGCATCCGGGCGGCGATTTCTTTGCGGATGCACGCGAAAACAACGTCGGACTTCTGGTGCGCGTGCCGCATTCATCGGGAATGTTGGAAGGCAAATACACGATAGACACGACTTTCGCCGCCAACGATCACCGCCGCCATCGTCCGCGTTCGTGGCTGGTCAACGGAATCGAAAAGCTGAAAACCCTGACTTTTCTGACCGAAGGCCGCAATCAAACTTTGGGGCAAGCCGCCATCAAATTCATCCTCAGCGAGCCAAGTGTTGTCAGCGTGTTGCCCAACATTTACGATGAGGAACAATTGCGCGAATTCGCCGCCGCACCCGATTTGCCCGATTTGACAAGCGAAGATTTGGCGCGCATCGCCGAATTGGAACGCATCAATTTTGGTGTCGAAGAAGAGCCAATGAAAATGAAAGGCGAGCCGGAAAGCGCGTTGCGCGAATGGGAACAATCGCGCCAATCGAGTACTCGATTGCAGGAAGCGCAGGTGTAAATTATCAACAAGCGGCGAGAAATTATTCTCGTCGCTTGTTTTTTTGAGGTGATGAATGCTGTTCCAAATGGCTCGCAATTATGTTGTTTCGTCTTTGAGTGGCGCGCCCGATGTTTACGAACACTTGCTGCGCGATCTTGCGCCTGATGACGCGCGCTGGGATTTTAGTCCTGACGCGGAACGCTTTACCTTGCGCGGAATTGTGGCTCATCTGGCTGATTATACGGAAGTTTGCGTTTTGCGTTTTCGCCGCACGCTGGAAGAAAATGAACCGCATTTTCCGAATTGGAATCCGTCGCAAATCGCTCTCGACAACGATTACGCGCACAGCGACGCGCGCGAAAGTTTGCGACGCTTGCGCGAAAGCCGCGCGCAGATGAGCGAAATCGTGCGCGATTTGCCACAGGAAGGTTGGGCACGCGGCGCTTCCCGCGAAGGCGTGGGCGCGTTAACGCTGGAAGATCAGGCTGTAATGGTCGTGGCGCACGATGGTTATCATTTACAGCAAATCGTACAATGGTTGGAACAAGCGCCAAAAGTGTGAACGACGAAAGGAAGCGCGCATCGCGTACTCGATTGTCTTCTTTCTTGATGCGTAGAACGATTCATATTCCCCAATAAACAATGATTTCTACACGTGATTTAGCCTTGTTGCCCGATATTGATCGCCTCAAACTGTTGGCGCAATCCTTGGCTATGCTGGACGCTATCTTGGAACCGGAATGGGATTTTCGTTATTACTCCTTCGATACGCATTGGGCAACAGGAGAATCTCTGGCCTCAATGAGAAATGGCTCGGGTGACGCTTACTCCTTTTTGTTCTGCTCTGCGGGTGCGATTTTGAAAGGCTTCGCTCACGAGTCGGCGATGAGTCCTTATCGCAAAAAGCCGCCTCGCGTTTGGCCGGGAGTTTTGGATAATGTGCCTGAAGTGTTTTCCGCGTTTATATCAGAACCCGCGTTTACCACCAACGACACGACGTTTTGCATTTGGCGTACTCAGTCGGATATTTCGTGGCAGCATGGTCGTATTCAATGGCCTGAGGCACAAGACCCGGATGGTTCAGTCAGTTTGCTGGCTCTCTTGGACGGCAATCCGATAACTTATCAGGAATGGGCGGAGGATTATTATGAACGTTCCGTTGATCTGTCTGCCGTTACGCACATTTACGAGCATCGGCCTTTGTCCCAGAAGATAATCAAATCACTTAACAATTCTCTGTCGCTTTCCAACATCGACGATGACGTAAAGCAAATCGGGTACTGAAGTTCACTGTCAGCGATTTACAAGCCTCAAGTATCAGCGTTGGAAACTGCTGCACCAACTCTATAAAGCAAGAAAGCGCCTATCGAGTACTCGATAGGCGCTTTCTTGCGTGGAGCGAGGCACCCTACGGTATTTTCGCGCTTGTTTTGGCTGCTCTTTTAATCGTGGTGCCGCGAATCAGCAGCGGAATGTCGTCGCCGATGTCGGCGCCGCCGTCGCGCAAGTTGGCTTGAATGGTGCGCAAGTTGGTCGGGTCTTTGCCGATCAAGTCGTGCGGCGTCACGGTTTTGGTGGCGCACAACCAGGCCGCGACGCCCGCCGCTTCGCCCGCCGCCATCGTGATGGGAATAACGCGACACGAACCGGCTGCCGAATAAGTCGCGGACAGGCTGCGCGAGGCGACGAAAACGCCATCGACGGCTTTGGGAACCAGGGCGCGCAACGGCAAGGTGTAATAATAGCGGCGCGGCCCAAACGGGTTGATCTGATTGCGCGTGTAAGGATGCAAATCGAGAGGATACGACGCCATTGCCACGCGATCAGGGAAAATTGTCTGGCCGTAAACATCCGACGCTTTCAGCATATAAATGCCGTGAACGTGGCGCGTTTCGCGGATGTAAAGTTCCGGCGCGGCCTGCTTCAACTGTGCGTTTTGGAAGCCAGGCATTTTCTGGCGCAAATAAGCGATGAAATAGGGAAGTTCCGCCAGGGCTTCGTCGCGCGCGTGCTTGCGCGATTTTGGATCAAGTCCATTGACGCCCAAAATGTTGACTGTGTTGAGCACAACGCTGCCGTCCTGCTGGCGCCCGAAGTTGATCGACAAGGTCATAATGTCCGGGCCGTGCGGCTTATATGGCTTGATGATGTCGCCGCGTTCCCACGCGTAATTGCCATGCAAACCGCCCAGATGCAGCCACACGTTCGGATCGACTTTGCCCGACGATGGCATTCTACGGTCGTCCCAACCTTTGGATAAATCGGGCAATGCGACGAATTTGAAGTTGCCGCGCGTGGCTTTCGAGTACTCGAAACCGGTTTGCTGAATCGTGGCTTGAGGCGTTGGTTTCGGTGTGAAAGTAGGAAACGCTTTGGCGGGTTTGTGAACGTCGCTGGCGCGCATACGGCGGCGTCCGCGAACATAAAGTCGCACTTCTTTCCAGTTGACGCCCGAAACCGAAAATAGCAAACCCGCCGATTGCATCCTTTTGTCGGGATTGGCGTTTTCGCGCCCAACGTAATAACCGCTGCCAGCGCGCGCCGCGAAATCGGCGTCATTGGTCGCATCGACAACCGCGTTCGCCAACACTTCGCGCGTCGGGCCACCGTTTGGAACGGGCGCCGCAACTGCCGATGTGGACAGCGTCGAATTGGAATCGTTTTGCACGCCGACAACCGGAACTTTCTGCAAATCGGCGCCGACAACGCGGTTGCCGTTTTTCAAAATGCGCGTGACGCGCGTTTCCGTCATCACTTCGATGTTGGGATCGGCGCGCACTGTTGACTCAAATAACTGGCGTCCGTGATCGACGCTGAACGCGACGCCCAGTTGATCGAAAAACTCGGCGAAAATGCCATGAACCGGCGACGCATTGCCCGGATTGATCGGCACATCGAACTGGTTCAGCATCGCGTAAACCGCGTCGCCGCCCAGATGTGTACGCTGCTCGACCATCAAAACACGTGCGCCGCGTCGTCCCGCTGCCAACGCCGCGGCGATTCCCGAAGGCGTTCCACCAACCACTAAAACATCATAGCGATCCGCTGCGGGAACTGACGAAAACTGGCCGCTTGCCGTCCACTTCGTCAGTGTGTGCGGCGCTTTATGATGCTTCCACCATAACAAGCCAAGCAAAGCGAGCAACGCTATGATAATTGGAACAGGCCGCACGCGCGAAGGTCGGCGACGGCGCATCGCAGTCGTGAGCAGCAAAGGCGAAGCGGTCAGGGACGCAAAGGGCAAGGAACGAAGAAGATGAAATGCTGTCATTGCAAAGCTGTGGTTCGAGTACGGGAATGTGAAAATCGAGAGTTGGAAATAGGAACTTATTGTAACGATTTCGCGGGTGTTGCGACAAAAAACAGCTCGCCAAGGAACTGGAAATTATGTTTGAAATGGATCACGTCGCTGTGGCTTCAACCGATATTGCGCGCGATGTCGTGTGGTATGTCGCGCAATTCGGCGCCGAAATTTTGTATCAGGACACGACATGGGCGTTTTTGCGATTGGGTCAAGGCAAACTCGCGCTCGTTACACCGACACAACATCCGCCGCACGTCGCCCTGCGCGTCGATGAAACCGCTCTGGAACAATTCGCATCGCGCATGCATACGCCAATCGACACGCACCGCGACGGCACCAAAGGCATCTACGTCAATGACCCAAATGGCAACGCGCTTGAACTGATTTGCTATCCAACGGGCGAAACGGTTTACGCAAAGTAAAGCGAACCCGAAGCGTCAGCGAGGGAGATATTCTCACAATCTCCCTCGCTGACGCTTCGGGTTCGCTTATCATAAGCCGTAGATTGCACCGAACTTTTCGTTCAAATACTGCGCATAAGGCGCGACATCCAGGTCGTTTCCGGTCGCGCGACGCACCAGTTCTTTGGGCGTGAAAGTCTTTCCGTGACGATGAATGTTTTCGCGCAGCCACGACAGGAGAACATCAAATTGGCCGCGCGCGATCTCAGATTCGATTTCGGGCGCGTCTTCGAGTACTCGATTCCACAATTGCGCCGACAAGATATTGCCCAGCGAATACGTCGGAAAATAGCCCATCGCGCCGATTGACCAATGCACATCCTGCAAAATGCCGTGCGCATCGTCCGGCGGATGAACGCCCAGATAACTCTTCATCCGCGCGTTCCACGCATCCGGCGCATCTTTCACCGACAAGCGACCTTCCAACAGATCGTTTTCCATTTCGTAGCGCAGGATGATGTGCAGGTTATACGTCACTTCGTCGGCCTCGACACGAATAAAAGACGGCTCGACTTTGTTGATGGCGCGATAAAAATCGTCTTCTGAAACATCGTTCAACTGAGATGGAAACGTTTCCTGCAAGCGCCGGTAGTTGTGTTTCCAAAAACTACGGCTGCGACCGACCAGATTTTCCCACAAACGACTTTGACTTTCGTGAACGCCCAGACTGACGCCGCCGCCTAAAACGTTGCCGTCCAATGCGGGCGCGATGCCTTGTTCATAAAGCGCGTGTCCCATTTCGTGCAAGCTGCCAAACAGCGCCGACTGCAAATCGTTGGTGTTCAAGCGCGTCGTGATGCGCACATCGCCGCGACTGAAATTGGTGCAAAACGGATGAACCGACAAATCCTGGCGACCTCGACCAAAGTCAAATCCACATTCGGCGAGGACGCGTTCGGCGAATTGCTTTTGCGTTTGTCCGTCATAATCGCGCGCCAATATCGAATCATCAATCGTCGGCTGACCGGCGATTTTCTGAATCAAAGGCACGCTGGCGTCTTTCAACTGCGCGAAAATCGGGTTGAGTTGCGCGCACGTCATGCCTTCTTCGTACTGGTCTAAAAGCGCGTCATACAACTTGTCCCCGTAGCCCAACGCTTGCGCCGTGCGCTGGTTGATGTCGACGATTTTTTCGAGGTGTGGCGCGAAATGCGCGTAATCGTTGGAGGCGCGCGCCTTCGCCCATTCTTCCTGCGCAATCGAAGTCACGCGCGATGTTTCTTCGACCAATTGCGGCGGAAGTTTCGTCGCGTGATCGAACTCGCGCCGCGCCACGCGCAAAAAGGCGCTCGTTGTTTCGCTGCCGTCGTTGTCGCGCTCGGCCTGCTCCAGCAGCTTGCTCGTTTCGTCGCCGGATAACATCTGGTGCGCGATTTTGGAAAGGGTCGCGCGTTGTTCGGCGCGCGCCTCAACGCCGCCTGAAGGCATGTATGTTTGCTGATCCCAGTCGAGAACCGCGCCCGCCATATTGAGGTTGTGAACATCCGCCAAGCGCGCCTGAAGTTGTGTAAAAGATTCGCTCATTCGAGTACTCGATTCCTTTGAAACGTTGATCTACACGAATCAGCTTACTAAGACGAGTTGTGCGCTACAATTAAAACCATGATCGAATTAATCCCTGATTTTCAAGATGATGCCGACTTCGTGGAAGTTGTCCAGCATATTGTCAATGGTGCCGCAAGTTTCTATCGACCTGCTGCCGTATATGTTGTGCGAATCAATACGTGGTTCGACCACAAATGGCTACGCTTTTCCGGCAAGGTGATGGGAGCACTCGGCGTCTGGAAAGAACCGCTAACGATTCCGCCCTTTCATCCGCGCCGCGTGCTATCACAAAATTATTATCTGTGGAATCCCATAGAGGAAGATTATTTCAAGGCGAATGAACGTGGTGGTAGATTGCATGGCTATCAGACCAGTTCTCGCAATTTGCGTCGAGAATAGGGCATCGTCGAAGGTCGGCGATGTATGTTTGGTATTCTGGGGACACAACGCGAACCGCAAATGGCAGTCTCATGGTTTATGTTCATACCGACCGCGATAAAGCGGCCTGGTTCGTCAGTTTTCTGAATAAGAATCGTTGGCAAACGCACCAATCCAGAGAAATATGTCTGCAACTGGTCGAAGACTTTGAGACGGCGGGCAAAACTCCTTTGTAGAAATAAAGGCATTGCATTCGATTGGCGTTCTTAGTGTTATTAAATACTTGCCATTTCGAGTACGCGACGAATGCAAATACGGCACGCGTTTGGTCACGATGCGTCAAGGGCGCGCAATTGAAAGACGAAATCGAGTACTCGAAATGACAAATTCTCCATCAGCTTTTGGCAGCGATGATCCGCAGGGCGTTCCGCACGATAACGTTTCTTTTGAAGACGCGTCGCGCGGACAACAAAACGGTGCGACCAGCGATTTGCTCGATTGTGTGATTGTTGGCGCGGGGCCAGCGGGTTTGACGGCGCTGGAATATCTGGCGCGTTTTCATCGTCGCGCAGTTGTCTTGGGCGCGCATGGCCCGGCGCCGCGCCTGCTTTATATTGATCGCACTTACAATCTTCCTGGTTATCCCGATGGCATTGCGGGCAGCGCGATTTTGCGGCGTTTGCATGAACAAGCCGAAGAATATGGCGGAACAGTGCGCGAGGAAACCGCGACAACGGTCAAAGGTTCAGACGGCGTTTTTTGCGTCGAACTGAGCAACGGCGAAACTTTGCGCGCCCGTAAAATCATTCTGGCGATGGGCATCCGCGACCGCGAGCCAGATATTGCGGGCGTTCGTCGCCATTTAGGGCATTTTATGCGTTATTGTCCGGTGTGCGATGGCTACGAACACACCGACAAACATTTGGGAATTATCGGTAGCGGCGAAAGTGTGGCGCGTCACGCCTTGTTTTTGCGAACCTTCAGCCCGCACATCACAATTTTGCTGCATGGCGAAAGCGCCGATTCGCTGGGACGTTACCGCGAAAAGTTAGAGAATGCAAGTATTGAAGTGCTCGAACCGCGCATTTCGCACATTGTGGAAACGCACGATCCCGACGAAAAAGACCCGCAATTGCAATATACGGGACGCGGCGTGTGTCTCGAAGGCGGACACGAAGTTCCGCTCGATGTGCTTTATGGCGCGCTGGGTTGCAGCGTCAATTTGGATGCGGCGCACGATCTCGCTTTGAAACTCGACGAAGACGGTTATGTTGTCGCCGATTCCAACCAGGAAACGAGCGTAAAAGGCGTTTACGCGGCGGGCGATTTAGTCAGCCAGATCAATCAAATCTGCGTCGCGTTCGGCCAGGCCGCGATTGCCGCCGTGCGCATTCACAACGAGTTGGACGAGTGATCAAAATGATGAATATCGAGTACTCGAAACTCCAACTTTGTTGTTCGGGTTAGATTTTTCTGTTCATTATTCCGTATTCATCATTTTCCTATTCTCATGCGCGGCGTGAAGAAAGAAAACCTGCCTCAGAAAGTCTGCGTTGTTTGCGGACGACCTTTCGCGTGGCGCAAGAAGTGGGCGCGCGTCTGGGATGAGGTGAAGTATTGCAGCGACGCGTGCCGCGGAAAGCGAAACACATCGAAGGTCGACTTACCGTAACTGCGATGCGTTCACAATCACGCTGTGAAATCGAGGACAACCAACCAAATGGTGAGTTCTTCGGTGAACAACGAACCCGAAGCGTAAGCGACGGGCTTACTTGATAGTTTCATGTGTCTGTGAGTTAAGCCCGTCGCTTACGCTTCGGGTTCGTTATTCACTCATCAATAATTGAGATGCTAACGGAAACTCAAGATTTCTTGCGTGGTGTTTTCTTTGTGGTGTCTTTAGAATGTTCTTCCGACGCGGCCACAGATTCAGTTTGTTTAGCCGTGTCATTAGACAACAGATTGCGCAGTTCGCTGAGCGAAATATCCAGCGTGCGCGCGGCGGATTCCTGATCGTTGTCGTTATCGCGCAACGCTTGTGCAACCAAGTTTTTCTGCATTTCGCGCATCGTTTGCGCTGGAGTCGGTTTGGCGGGCGCGCTGTCTTGCGCAGGCAGCAAATGAGTACTCGATACGGCGCGCGTCTGGGCGCTTTGTTGCGTCGAACCTGTGGGCGCCAGCAGCAAATGGCGCGGTTCGATCACGGAATCTTCAGCTAAAATTACGGCGCGCTCGATACAGTTTTCCAGTTCGCGGATGTTGCCTTTCCAACTGTTGCATTGCAATTCGCGCAAGGCTTCGGGCGAAAGTTCCAGTGAGTCATGTCCTGTTTCTGTACAGTATTTATGAATGAAGTGCTCGCTCAAGATGGCGATGTCGTCGGGACGGCTACGCAACGGCGGCAATTCAATTGGCACCACGTTCAAACGATAAAACAAATCTTCGCGGAAGGTGCCCGCAGCAATCGCTTTTTCCAGATCGCGGTTCGTCGCCGCGATAATGCGCACATCGACTTTGATGGTTTTCGAGGAGCCGATGCGCTCGAATTCGCGCTCTTGCAGTACGCGAAGCAGCTTCACCTGAACGCTGAGCGGCACTTCGCCGATTTCATCTAAGAACAACGTTCCGGTGTGCGCCCACTCAAAGCGCCCGATGCGTTGCGCGCTGGCGTCGGTGAAGGCGCCTTTTTCGTGACCGAACAGTTCGTCTTCCAGCAAGTGCTCGGGCAGGGCGGCGCAATTGACTTTGACAAATGGTTTATCGGCGCGCTTGCTCTGATAATGAATGGTGCGCGCCAGCATTTCTTTGCCGGTTCCGCTTTCGCCCGTGATGAGAACGGTCGCGTTCTGGTTGGCGACTTTGGCGGCCAAAACATACGCGGCCTGAATGCTTTCATCGTTGCCAACGATGTTGTCGAAGTTATATTTGTTGCGCAGTTCGTCGCGCAGATAACGGTTTTCGTCGATCAAGCGATTGCGCTCGAGGGCGCGGCGCGCGACAATCGAAACGTCATTGATGTTGAAGGGTTTCGCCAGATAATCGTAAGCACCCATGCGCATCGCTTCGACGGCGCTTTCTTTGGTGGCGTAGCCTGTGACCATGACGACGGGCGTCGATGGCGAGCGGCGCTTGATTTCGCGCAGCACTTCGATACCCGCCATGTCGGGCAGCTTGACATCAAGGAAAACCAGGCCGATGCCTTCGGGCGCGTCGGAAAAAGCGGCCAATCCGTCGGCGCCTTTATTGGTCGTCAAGACGCGATGCCCGTCGCGCGACAAGACTTCGGTGAACAAACTGCACAAATGCTGCTCGTCATCAATGACCAAAATCGGTTGTTCGGTCATATGTCTTTTTCCTGTACAATGAGATTGCTTTTATTCTACTAAACGTCAACATTTTTCCGTGCGACTTTCAAGTTATTCCGCAATTATGACGCATTTTCCAACCGAAAGTGAGATGTTGTGTCGTTAAAGTTCGCCGGACGCACGCCGTCTTCGTCGTTGCGGCGCCCGCATCGCGTTCTGTCACGCGAACAGGCCAGTCAACGTTCGCGCGCCTGGGCGTTGCGCGGCGCCACACTTTGCCTTGCCGCATTTTTCTTAACGACACTTTTTCACGTTTTCGTTGATGGCTCAACAGTATCGAGTACTCGAAAGGCGAACCTTCCGCTTTCGTGGCCCGAGATTTTGAATGCGCCGCTGCTTTTCATCGGCGAAACCTTGAGACAAAGCGGACTTCATGGCGCGCTGATTTTGCTGAGCACTTTTGTCACTGCGTCGCTTTTATGGCTGATTTTGAGTTTGCTGGGCGAATGGCGCAAACCGCCGATAAGTTTTCTCGCGTTGTTGGCGCTGCAATTCTTCGGCTGGGCGTTTCACGTCGCCAACGTGCGCGCACCGGCGACAACTTCGGCAATCGAGTACTCGAAAGGCATCGAGGAAGCGTTGCGTTTGTCGTGGAATATCTTATCGCGAGCGCAGCAAATAAGTGTGGTTTGGAGCGCGCTTTTCGTGATTTGCGTTTTGTGGTGGTGGGGCGCGGGAATCGAAGCGCGGCCTCAGCGTTGGAGCGGGTCGCAAAAAGCGCAGGGGTTTTTGCGTCGCCGCCGCACTTCCTATCAATTCAGCGGCGCGTTGTTGATGTTGTTCTCGTTCGCCGGAACCTTGCTGATCGGTACGATTTTGTTTGGAAAAACGCTGCACCTGACAGCTCTCCCGATTTCATTTTTCTGGCTGACGCCGCCCATCGCGTTTTCGCTGTGCATATTGCTGGACGCGATTTTCCTGCAAGGTCGCCGTTTGTGGCGCCGCTTGTCATAAAACTTTGCGTCAATGTGTAACGAACCCCGAGCGTAAATGCGGGGCCGAACTCGCAGTTACGTCAGCCCCGCGCTCACGCTTGGGTTCGTTCAACGACTTACGCGATAAAGCGAGTCGCATAGGGAACGAGCGGCGATACCATGCGTAAGAAATGCGCTCTTTCCTGTGAGATGTTTTGTAGAATACATTTGTTATGACCGATCTCGAAAAGAAAACTCCCGACGATAAAACGATTTTTGAAACCATTGAGCTACCGCCTGAAGTTCGCGCCAAACTCGATAGCATCGGCGTTAATGGCTCGTCGGTTTTGCAAGTACAATCCGATTTGGACAAAAGCGGGCGCTGGGGACATCGTTATCTCGTCGCCACGCCCGAACGCGTCGTGGTACTTTCTTCGCCCGAAACCAACGGCGATGGCAAAACCAAAGTCCCGTCGAATGGCGATTCGAGTACTCGAAAGAACGAGGTCGAGGTCGAATTCGATCAGCCGATTTCCAACCTCGTTTCAACCCAGGCCAAGCCCTTGATCGGTTCGTCCGCTTTGGAAGCGCGCGTGCGAGTCGATGGAAACCGAAATGGCGCAAACGGAAATGGCGCCAGTGGCCTGAACGGAAATGGCGCGTCGCATGGCGAAGAGCACGTCGTCGAATTGTTGCGTTCGTCGAATGCGCGTTCGCGCGAATTGTCGAATGCGGCGCGCAAATTAACCGATTTGCGCGAAGGCAAAACTTCTGCTGAAGACCCCGAAGAAGACGAAAAATGGAAGCGCAAAACGTGTCCCAAATGCGGGCGACCTTTGCCGGAAGATTCCAATGTTTGCCCGTTTTGCGTCAATAAATTGCAGGCGCTGAAGCGTTTGCTGGGTTATCTGGGGCCGCACAAAGCGATGGCGGTTTCCAATATCGCGCTCAGCTTCATTTCGATTGCGCTTTCGTTTGCGCCGTTGCTGATTTCGGTGTATTTGATAAATCAGATTTTGCGACCGACGCCGGAACGTCCTCATACGCCAAACGATTATCGAATGCTGGCCATTTTGATTATCGTGGGCGTTGGATGTTCGGCGCTGTCGGCGTTGATTGGCGGCATAAAAGCGTGGATTCAAGCGTATTTGGGAGCGCACGTCATTCACGATGTGCGAACGCAGGTGTACGATCAGTTGCAGCGATTGTCGCTCAGTTATTACGATAAGCGCGAAATCGGCGCCGTAATGAGCCGCGTCCAAAACGATACGGGAATGCTGCAAAACTTCCTGTTGGACGGCCTGGACAACATGATCACTTCGGCGCTGACCATTGTTGTCGTAATGGTTTTGATGTTCTATTACTCGTGGGTTCTGGCGATTGCGGTTTTGATTCCCGTTCCGTTCGTCATTTTCGGCACGACGACGTATTGGCGCGGCCTGATGAAGTTGTGGCGCCGCGTCTGGCACCAGACTTCGAGTATGAACGCGCGCCTGGCCGACAGCTTGAGCGGCGTCCGCGTGGTGCGCGCCTTCGCTCAAGAAAATTATGAAATCTCGCGTTTTACGGCCAAAAGCGGCGAACTGCGCGATGCGACCAAGCGCGTCGAACAAAAAGCGGCGATTTTCTATCCTGTGCTCGGCTTTGTGATGGGCATCGGCGGGCCGATTGTCTGGTATTTGGGCGGACTTCGAGTACTCGATGGCACGATGCTGATCGGTTCGCTGTTTCTCTTTACCGGATTGCTGGCGCGCCTCTATGACCCAATTCAGCAATTGACGCGCGTCGTCAACTTCACCACGCGCGCCATGACCGCAGCCGAGCGCGTTTTTGAAATCATGGACACGCCGCCCGAAGTGCGCGAAAAAGACGGCGCCGTGTCGATGCCGCGCGTTGAAGGCCGCGTTCAGTTCAAAGACGTGACGTTTGGCTACGACCGCTATCGTCCGGTTTTGCACGGTATCAATCTCGATGTGCAACCTGGCGAAATGATCGGTTTGGTCGGTCACAGCGGCGCCGGCAAAAGCACTTTGATTAACTTGTTGATGCGCTTCTATGACGTGGACGAAGGCGCAATTATGGTGGACGGCGAGGACATCCGCGACATTCGGCGCGACGATATTCGGCGTCAAATTGGCGTTGTTTTGCAGGAGCCGTATTTGTTTCACGGAACCGTGTTCGCCAACATCGCTTATGGCAAGCCGGACGCCACGCCCGAACAAGTGATTATGGCCGCCAAAGCCGCTTACGCGCACGATTTTATCGTCAACTTTCCCGATGGCTACGACACTTTGGTCGGCGAACGCGGCACGCGACTTTCCGGCGGCGAACGCCAGCGCATTTCGATTGCACGCGCGATTTTGCACGATCCGCGCATCCTGATTTTGGACGAAGCGACGGCGAGTGTCGACACGCAAACCGAAGCGGAAATTCAGCACGCTTTGCGCAACCTGGTGCAAGGCCGCACCACCTTTGCGATTGCGCACCGCCTGAGCACGTTGCGCCATGCGGACAGATTGGTGGTTTTGGAAGCCGGACGCCTCGTCGAGCAGGGCACGCACGACGAACTGATGGCCAAGCATGGCGTTTTCTACAAGCTGATTACTGCCCAGCGTGCCATTAACGAAGCGCACGTCGTTGGCGGCTAATTTGAGTACTCGATTAGTCAGAACCCCAAGCGTAAGCGCGGGGCTGAAGTGACAGTTACGTCAGCCCCGCGCTTACGCTTGGGGTTCTGTTTGAAACTTATGACATCTCTTTATCTCGATCCGAAAACAACCCTTTTTGACACCGCGCCTGATGGCACGATGCGCGTTATTGTTCCCGATGACCGTTGCAGCTTGCAAGTGCAGGCTTTGCGCGCGTTTCCGCTTTCGCACAGCGAAGAACACATCGTTTTGCGCGATGGCGCGAACAAAGAAGTCGGCCTTTTGCGCGACCTGGAAAGTTTGCCGGAAAGCGCGCGCGAAATGGTGCGCGCTCAACTGCATCGTCGCTATTTTTTGCCGAAAATCTTGAAAATTCACAGCGTCCTCGAGCGTTTCGGGACGACGCAATGGGATTTGGACACCGACCGCGGGCGCCGCGAAGTCACCACCAAACCGATCAACGACGCGCTTTTTGAAATGTCGCCCGGTCGCTATTTCATCACCGACAACGAAAACAATCGTTACGAAATCCAGAACTTGAGCGCGCTCGATGAAACCAGTCGCGCGCTGTTTTTAGGTAAGGGCTGAGCAAATTTATGACTTACGAAGAAAGTCTTGATTTGTACGGCTTAGTGCCAGCTGATGAATCGCTGCCAGCGATTCGGCAAATGTTGGCGAATGAAGCAGAACTCGAACGCTGTGGTGGCGAACGTGAGGAAGAATTAGCTCTTTTGTGCTGCGTTCAGTTGTTCAGTCGGGGTTATCTTGAAGATGTGCTGCGGATATGGGAAGCAAAACAATCGGGATTCGATCTGGCTTGCTATCTCGATGTTCAGTTTCTTTGTGGAGCAGGTTTAGGAGAAACAAAGAAATTCCTCCAGCAACAATCGTCTTCGCAAGCAGCTAAAGCTCTGGAATATCTTGCAAAATGCGAAGCGTCTAGCGACTTCAAAAACTGGTCGCCGACAATTCAACTTGAGAACTACCAACATTATTTTGGTGTAACAAATTGAATCGAGTACTCAATCTATGAGACTCCGAGGAGCAGCGATAATGACAATTTCTTATGAACCGATGAGCGATGTTTTGACGATCACGATAGCGGCTGCGCCCGTCGCGCAAAGCCAGGTGCAAGGCACGATTGCGGTCAGCTTCGACGCGACGGGCGCACCGGTTTCCATCGCGATTCCGCAAGCCAGCACGCTTTTGTGGGAACACGGCGGCCAGGTCAGCGTAATGTTGCCGCAAGCGACGCAAACAGTCGTCACGCAAATTGTCGAGCAACCCGTTTTACCGACAACGCAAACAGTTGTGACGCGCGTTATCGAAGGATAAACGATGTTTCGCGGAAAACGCAGCACGACGAAAAGAACTCTGGCGTTTCTTGTTTTGCTCGTCGCGTGTTGTGGTGGCGTCCTTTGGTTTGGCGCGACGCGCAACCAAAGTATTATCCGCTTGAACGATCCGCACACTGCGCAAGCCGAAGTGTTGAAACATATTCCAATTGGCAGCGATATTCGACAGGCTGAAAGCGTGCTGGAGAAAAGCGGCTTTGAATGCGTGTTTTTGGAACATAATAAGTATGGCTCTAGCCGAGCCAATAATTTTGCGCTTGCTCAGCAAACTTTGAAAAATCCGCAGTTGTGGGGCAGAAAAAATGTCACCTGGCTTGGCATTCCAACGAGCTACTGGAGTGTGACAATCGGTTACAAAAATCTGCGTGTGACACACGTCTATGCCAGCAATACAGCCGTTGGCTTCAATTTGTAAGTTCAGCGTCGTTTCTCTTCCCTTGTTATAATTCTTTTGCTTATGAATCGTTTGCGCCGCGACAAATTGGTTTCTGCCACATCGAGTACTCGAAACTCGACGCGTTCGTCGTGGCCGCGTGGCGCGAGCGCGTTGTTGGCGACGGCGATGTTGTTGCTGGCGTTTGCGCCGTTTCAAAGCGCTGCAAATGCCGATTCGCTGAAACAATGGAATGTGCAATGGGCGCACATTTCTTCGACACTGGTATCTTCGCTGGGCGCGACCGATGAAGTTCAATCGCGCGCGCAAGGCGAACAATTGTTTCGCTGGATGCAAAGCCGCGCCGCATCATTCGAGAATCCGCAAACGTTGTCTGTCACGCAAGTCGCCGCGTTGCTTGATGAATGGCAGCAAACGCAGCGCGGACAAATTGTTGTTACAAAGTTCGCATCAACCACGCGACAACGCCAATCGAGTATTCGATATGGTGCGTCTTCAGTTGCGTTGCTTCCTGCAAATGCACAAAGCGTTTCGTTGCCGCTCAAGTCGCAGCGTTTAGCGCAACTTTCCCTTTCTTCTCATGCCGCCGCGAAACTTTCCGGCGTGCGCACCAATCGTCGTCACGAATAGAAATCGGTAGTCGGTGTTCAGTATTCGGCGGTCAGATTTAACCGCCGACGTTGAGCATTGGCTTTTTGCCGTTTGGAAAAACAGAACCCCAAGCGTAAGCGCGGGGCTGAAGTTACGTCTACGTTAGCCCCGCGCTTACGCTTGGGGTTCTGTTTAGATATAAAACCAACCATAAACTGCGAGAACTTTCTCGCTTGGAGTCACAACGATGTTGAACCTCAAACACTTGTTCGGCGGTAAGCCGAAAGATGAAGACACAAAAGCAGGCGCCGTCCAATTAGCGCCCGGACAGCAAGCGCCCGGAATCGCCGGGGCGGTCGCCAAATTGTTCGACAAGAACGAAAAAGAAGTCGCCAAATTGCGCCCGATGGTTGAGCGCGTCAACGCTCTGGCTGCCGAACTCAAAGCCTTGTCCGATGAAGAACTGAAAGAACGCTCACAACAATTGCGCGAGCGTTTCAAAGAATTGGTGACGCAAAAGCTGTCGAAATCGCGCGACGCGCAGAGCGAAGCGTTCGGTTGGCAGGAACTCGAAACCGAAATGGACTGGAGCGACGAATATCATCGCGCTCGCAAGGCCGCAGAAAAAGAAACATTGGATGAACTGCTGCCCGAAGCTTTTGCCCTGACGCGCGAAGCCGGCGACCGCACGATTGGCCTGCGACATTTCGATGTGCAGCTCATTGGTGGCGCGGTTTTGCACAGCGGACGCATCGCCGAAATGCGCACCGGCGAAGGGAAAACTCTCGTCGCCACCTTGCCGACGTATCTCAATTCGCTTTCGGGGCGCGGCGTTCACGTCGTCACGGTCAACGATTATCTGGCCGAGCGCGACGCCAACTGGATGCGCCCGATTTACGAATTCTTAGGCTTGTCGGTCGCGTTTTTGACCAACGATATGGACAGCGAAGCGCGCAAACCGGCTTATGCCTGCGACGTTTTGTATGGCACCAACAGCGAGTTCGGTTTCGATTATCTGCGCGATAACATGGCGCGCACAGCCGAAGATGTCGTGCAGCGCGCGCTCAACTTTGCGATGGTCGATGAAGTCGATAACATCTTGATTGACGAAGCGCGCACGCCGCTGATTATTGCGGGGCAGGTCGCCAAAACCGACCGCGCTTTGCGACGCCAGCAAATGGCGAAAATCTGCGACGGACTGGCGCGTAATTTAATGCCCGCCGTGACCGACCGCGAAATAGAAAACCTGCAAGATGCCGTGACGGAGCGCGGGCGCATCGACATCGACGCTTTGATGAACGAGATTTTGCAACGCGGCGCCTTTGAAGCGGCGGCGCGGCACCTCATCGAATCGTATTTGATTGGCGAACGCAGCGCGCGCGTGGAAAACGCTTCTCATTTGCTTGATGTCGCAATCGAGTACTCGAAAGACGGCCTGATCGACGAAACAGGCCGCGCGCATTTGCAGAATATCGCGGTTCAAGCGGTTCATCCCGACCGTTTGCGCGACGCCTGGACAAGTGAAATCGCGCGCTTGAGCGAACCTTTTGCGCAAGCGTACGCGTTCAATATGGACGAAGGCAACGCGCGTGCGCTGGCGATGTCGCTCGATCAAGGCGACGATGCGACGACCGAATTCGCGCCGCGTCTGGATGACACACAAGAAAAAACGCCGGTTGTGGCGCAGATTGTGGCCGAAGAAATGGCGCGTCGCAACCTGGTGTCGGAAGGCGCCGTTGATGCCGTCGCAGCCGCCTTGTTGAGCGCCGGAAGTTCGCCTCAAGCGGTTCACTCAGCGTTGATGGAAGCGGTTTTGGCATCGCCCGGCGGCGTGCAGGAAGCGGACGCCTTGTTGCACGAAGCCGTCGCGGAAAGCGGTGCCATTGACGGCATCAAAAACGAAGAAAGCGCGCGTCGCATCATCGGTGCGTTGGAAGAGATTTCGCTGCGCGGATTGTTGCCGTTTGAAACTGGCGAGCGTTTGTGGGAGTCGGTGAAGTTGACGCAAGGCCGCGACGCGTTGCGCCAGGAAATCGCGCGCACCGTGCAGCAACATCCGGGCGCGACGGCGCAGCAAATCGCGCAACTGGCGAATGAGTACTCGAATCAGCGCACCACGTTTTTGCAGCAACAATCGGAGCTTTTGCGCGGACAATTGGGCGCTTATGAAAGCGTCGTCAAGCGCGCACAAAGCGGCGCGAGCGCTATCGAACTGCGCCAGAATTTGCAAAGCGAAATCTCCAAAAGCGGCGCGTTCGGCGAAGCGACCAAGATCGTCAAAAAGTTCGTGCAAGAGCAAAACCGCGCACACGAAACTTTGGCGACAAGCCTCGCCGAAGAAATGGCGCAATGGGTCGAAGTGCCGCGCGATGCGCCCAAAGTTCTGGCGCAATTGTTGAACGAAGGCGGCAAAACCTCAGAAGTGCGCGAGCGCATTCTGTTGGCCGTGCGCGACTTGCCCGGCGAAAACACCGAACTTCCCGCGCTGATCGGCGAAAGCGTGCGCCAACTTCAAGAATGGCGAACAGAAAACGCGCACCAGTTGGTGGGGCAAATCAACGCCAAAGTCGAGCTTCCCGCCGAATCGAGTACTGGAATTGTGGCCGCAATTGAAAACGGCGATTATCCGAACAACCTGGAAAGTTTCGTCGGCGAGCAGCTTCTGACTTCGCCGCAGATTGCGACTCAGGCGCAGGCGATTGACGAGTTTGGCGCGCGCTTGGACGAGTTCGAGACGAAAAGCGACACGCAGCTTTTGAGTTCGATTGACGCGATTTTGCCGCTTTCCGCCGACGCGCACGATGCGCTGGAAGAAACGCTGGACGAAAACGAAAGCGACCTGGCGAGCGCGTTGTTCGAGACTTTGGCGGCGGATGCGGTCAGCCGGCATTTGGAACCGTTGTTGACCGAAGAAAACGCCGGTGCGTTCGCCGAAGAAGTGACGCGGCGCTTGCCGCTGGCGAAACCTGTCCGCAAGCGCGTCAAGGCGAGCAACTTCGTCGGGCGTTCATCCGAACAATTGATGCGCGCACTTGTGCGTTTGGTGCAGGAAACGCTCGCGGTTGTGCAAGTCGATGAAGGCGTCGGCGAAGACAGCCTCAAACGCGTTCTGCGCAACCTGGGCTGGCTGACCGAAAAAGACGAAAAGCGTCGCCAGGCCGCGCTCACCGATATGGGAACGCTGGTCGCCGAACGCGAAGCCGGAACGCCCGCTTTCAGCGACCCGGAAAACTTCCTCGACACGCTGGTTTCCAACGAAATCTTGACGGACGACGAAGCCGCGGTTTTGCGTCGCGCGCAAAGTGAAAACCCGAACGATACAGTTTCGACATTGGTAGATCGCGTACTGCGTTTGCCTGCAGAGCGTCGTCGCCGTTTGGCCGAAGCGAAGTTGCAGGAAATCCAGAACGTTCTGGATCAGGCGATCAAGGCGCACGCGCTGTTTCACCGCGAAGTGCATTACGTCATCGCCGCCAATCCCGAAACGGGCAAGCAGGAAATCGTCATCGTCGATGAATTCACGGGTCGCAAAATGCCTGGTCGTCGTTTTTCGGAAGGCTTGCACGAAGCGCTCGAAGGCAAGCACGATTTGGAAGTTCAGCTTGAATCGCAGACCGTTGCGACGATCACGATTCAGAATTATTTCCGTTTGTATAACAAGCTGGGCGGCATGACGGGAACCGCGAAAACTGAAGAAGCCGAGTTCGCCAAAACCTATGGTATCGAAGTCATTTCGATTCCGACCAACCGCCAAATTCAGCGCCGCGACTTTCCCGATGTGGTTTATAAAACCGCCGAAGCGAAGTTCCGTGCCATCACGTTCGAGATTTTGGAACATCACTGCGCTGGTCAGCCGGTTCTGGTCGGCACGCGCTCAGTGGAAGTTTCCGAGCGCATGAGCGAACGCTTGAAAGCGCAGCCTTTGCAACTTTTGGCGTTGCAGCAATTGATCAAATCGAAGTTGTGGGACGATAAAAGCATCAATGCCGAGCAAAAAGCCGAGATCGTGCAAGGCTTGAATACGCCGATTGCGCAACTCAATTTGATGCAGGTCAAAGCGGTTGCCAAGCAGTTCGGCATCAATCCCGACGCGACGCACGAAGACAACATCAACGCGCTTTTGGCGTTGTTCACAGTCTCGAATGCGTCGCGCGAAAAATTGGAGACGGCGCTTAAAGTCGGTTTGCCGCACAACGTTTTGAACGCGAAAAATCACCGCAACGAAGCGCGCATTGTCGCGGAAGCGGCGCGTCCGGCGAGCGTGACGATTGCGACCAACATGGCCGGTCGCGGCGTGGACATCGTGCTGGGCGGAACACTCGATGTCGAATCGCGCTGGCGCGTGATGACGCTGCAAACTCTGGCGCGCGCATTGGAAGGCAAAACGATTCATGTCCGTTCGCGCAACGAAGAAACGACGCAAAAGTTTGTCGAAAGGCTTTCGCCGGAACGTTTGCAAGACCTGGCGTGGATGAGTTTGATGACGCAACACGTCGATGAACTCGAGCATCAGGGCAAGCTGCAAGGCCAGATCGCCAAGGAATTGCGCGACACGCTGGCGCAGGAGTTGACGACGCCCGATTTGAAAAACAAAGTGCGTTCTCGCGCGCGGCGTTTGAATCTATTGGAGCAATTGCCACTTGATGCCGAACCGATGGACGACGAACGAGTACTCGATGCGCTGAACAGCGACCTGAAGCGCCTGATGAACGCGCGCTTTGACAATCAGCAATTGCTGATGGTGTTGTCGAACGGCATCGCGTGCCGCGCGACGGGCCGCGATCCAGGCGAAACGGCGTTGTTGGCGGCGCTGTCGCGGCCTCTTTCAATTGCGCAAAACTCGTGCGGACGCTTGCTCGAAGTCTTGAACGAAATGCCCGATTTGGACGAACTGTTGTTGGAAGCCGCGTCCAAGATGACCGATTTGGGTTACGCGCAATCGTTCAACGAACTGGCGACGCAACTTCCCAACGTCACGCCGGAATGGGTCGAAGGCGAGTTGAAATTGTTCAACGTGACGAACGCGGACGAAGCGAAACGCGCCCTGAATTTGCGGCAGACGAACCGCAAAGAAGTCAACGAAGCGCAGATTATCGCGGCTCTGGGCGAGGCGAATCTTGGGCTGCAATGGCTGCGCGAACGCTTGCGCGAATGGAATGTGGCGAGTGAAGCGCGCGCGTTTCAGGCGACGCCGGAATTGCAGGAAATGCTGGGCGACAACGCCGTCGTGCACTTGAAGTTGGACAACGAACGCGTCGCAGCTTTGCTGAAAGAATGGCAGAATGGTGGAGAACATCGTCGCGCCATGGTGACAGTCGAAGCGCCGAACCTGATTTTGCTGGGCGATGTCGCAGAAATCGCCGGACACGACGCGCCGTTTTTGCATCCCGAATGGATGCACCAGACGATGGTTCAGCTCAATCTGTTGACGGGCGACGACATGTTTGAAGCGCAAATTATGGGTCAGTCTGAAGACGAGCAGGGCAACATTCAAGAGATGCCGATTGACGTTCTGGTTTATCGCATTCGACTGAATCGAGTACTCGATGCGCTGGCGCCTACCTTGCGCGAAGCCGTGGCGCAGGAAGGCAGCGACGCCAAAGCCGTGCTGCGCGAAGTCGAGCGTCATGCGCCGTGGGCGAAGCAGTTCATCGACGAAGAATGGGTTTCGCACAAGCTGCAAAATCTCGATATGGCGAACGCGCCCGCACAACCCACGGGCGCGCCAGTCTTAATTGAAACCGGCGTCGCGGGACAAAGCGCCGACATCGTTTTGGAAGGCGAAGCGCGCGCCGAAGACATCGCGCACACATCGGAGCAGGAAGTTGTGAAGCAGTCGGGCGGCTTGCACATCATCGGCACCGAGCGCCACGAAAGCCGACGCATCGACAATCAGTTGCGCGGTCGCGCCGGTCGTCAGGGCGATCCGGGTTCGAGCCGCTTTTATGTCAGCCTGGAAGACGAATTGTGGCGTTTGTTCGGCGTGCGTGGTCAAGGCTTGCTCAATAAATGGGACGAGGACGAAGCGGTCGAGCATCCGATGATTTCCAAGAGCGTCGAGCGAGCGCAAAAGAAGGTCGAACTGAACCACTTTGAAGGCCGCAAAAACGTTCTGCAATATGATGATGTGATGAACGTGCAGCGCGAAGTGATTTACCGAGAGCGCCGCCGCGCGCTTTTGGGCGGCGACTTGCGCGAAACAGTACTCGATATGGCGCAGCAAGCGGCGCTGGGCGAGGCTGAAAAGCATTGTCCGCGCGCCGTGCGTTCCGATGAATGGGACACGCACAAATTGTATGTCGGACTTTCGCGTTTGTTCGGTTCGTCCTTGCTGCACAAGCATTTGAACGAAGACGAACTTGTTCAAATCACCAACCGCGACGAGATGGACGACAAGCTCAAAGAAGTCGCGGAAGGTTGCTACAATTCGCGTGAAGAAGAAATGGGCGAGGAAAATCTGCGCAGTTTGGAAGCGTGGCAAGTCACGCGCTCGATTGACGAATACTGGATGGAGCATCTGGCGGAAATGGATTATTTGCGCGACGCGATCTGGCAGGAAGGCTACGCGCAAAAGGAGCCAATTGGCGTTTATCGCCAGGAAGGTTTCGCCTTGTTCCAAAAGATGCAGGACGAAATTCGCCGCGAAGTGACCGAAGCGATTTTCTCGGCTCAGAACGAGATTTCGGTGAACAATATGTTCTACGGCGGCCCGGAACTTTCGGAATTGACCGAAGCGCGCCTGGTGCAAATGATGCCGATGGACAATGGCGGCATCGAAGACGGCGCCTTGCTGGACAAAGACGCCGATAGCGATGACGACGAAGAAATCTTGGTTTCCAGTTCGCCAATGGCGCTTCCTAACGTGCCCAACAATGGAGCGCAATCGAGTACTCGAAACGTGCAAAGTAGCGGTTCCGTTAGCGGCAATTCGTTTCCATCTGCTAATAACGGCAGTGGTAACAACGGCGACGAACGGAATATGTCAAGATCGGAGCGTCGGGCGCGCGAACGCGAATCGAAAAAGCAAAAGTAACTCTGTGGCAAAAGTTGAGAAAGGGCGCTGCGAAATTTTGCAGCGCCCTTTCCCAATTAGCGGCTCAATGAAGTGAGTCTTTGATAACGAACGCGAAGCGTAAGCGACGGACTTAAGCTAAAGGTGCATAAGACCATCCTTATAAGCCCGTCGCTTACGCTTCGCGTTCGTTATCAAAAATTGACGGTTATTTTTGTCTTGAAATTGACTTTTCTTGACAAACCTTCCACTGCGTGTTCGCGTCTGCATAAACAACAAACGAACGAAGTTTCAAACTTTGTTTCGCAGGGAGAAACCCGATGAAACGCTCGAACATTTTAGCTGCCGCCGTGTTAAGTTTCGGCGCCATGACCGTTTTTGGCCAAGTCGCGCAAGCTGACCCGGGCGACCGTGATTACAATCGCGATTCCAGTCGTAATGACAACCGAGATTCGCGCCAAGATCGCCGCGATACGCAGACAACGCGTAGCAATTCGCGCCAAGACTCGCGCCACGACAATGGTGACAGTCGCACTTATAGCGATAATCGCAACTACGGAAGTAGCCGCAGCTATAACGATAATCGCAATTCTGGTAATAATCGCGTCTACAGCGATGACAGCAACTCCGGCTACAATCGCAATAATCGCAACAACCGCGATGGTGGCTATAACAATGGCTACCGTAACTATGATTACAACCGCAACAACGATGGTAACCGCAGTTACGGTTACAATCGCAACGACGGTTATAACCGTAACTATGGTTACAGCGGCTATGACCGCGGTTACCGCAACGACGACGTTTACTCGCGCGGTGGCCGCTATTATCGCGGAGAACAGATTTTCAATGGCTCGTATGGCGGCTTCTACTACCGCGACGGCTATCGTTTTGGCCTCAACGTCGTTTATTTATTCGGTGATCGCTATTGCTACAACGGCGACTATTACACCGGATATTACGACGGCTATCGTTACGAGGATGGCTACCGCTGCGAGGATCGTGACATTGAAGGCGTCATTATCAACAGTTCGGACGACTGGTACAGAGTTCGTGACTATGATGGCCACGAGTATCGCATTCGCAACCGCAACGACGCGTTTCGCCATTATAGGCGCGGCGACTCGGTACGCGTAAGCGGCTTCTTTTCCCACGGCAGCATCTTCGCTGACGTTGTTATCCACCTGGGACGCTAAAAATCGCCAACCAAAAAGCATCGAGTACTCAATTCGAGTACTCGATGCTTTTTTGCGTCTTTTCGCGGACAAAATCGTATAGAAAATCGTATAGGTTGCGATGGAGAAAAATTCACGAGGTAAAAGATGAGCAAAACCCACAAAACTTTAACGGCGTTAGCGATTGGAATCGGCGCGGCAGCGACATGGCGCGCGATTTTGCGCCAGCAACGCGCTTACGACGTGAGCGGAAAAACGGTGCTCATCGTTGGCGGTTCACGCGGCCTGGGATTGATTCTGGCGCGCCAACTGGCCGATGAAGGCGCGAAACTTTCGCTTTGCGCGCGCGGCGAAAGCGAACTGGCGTCCGCGAAAAGCGAACTGGAAGCGCGTGGCGCGCAAGTCTTAACAACAGTTTGCGATGTGACTGACAAAAGCCAGATCGAAAACGTCATCGAGAAAACGGTCGCACATTTCGGCGCCGTTGATGTGTTGTTTTATGTCGCGGGCGTTTTTATCGCCGGGCCGATTGAGGCGATGACAGATGACGATTTCGAGTACTCGATGAAGGTCAATTTCTGGGGCGCTTATTACGCAACGATGGCGGCTTTGCCATTTCTGAAGAAAAACGGCGGGCGCGTGGTGCACATGTCGTCGGTCGGCGGTCGCATTGCGACGCCGCATTTGCTGCCTTATAATGCGAGCAAATTTGCGCTCAGCGGCTTGTCGCAGGGCTTGCGCGTTGAATTGGAGAAAGATGGCGTTTTGGTGACGACGGTTTATCCGTGGATTATGCGCGTCGGCAGCTTGCGCAACGCGCAGTTCAAAGGCCGCCATCGCGCCGAATACGCCATCGGTTCGGTGATGAACGCCAATCCGCTTTTGTCCGACGACCCAGAACGCGCGGCGCGCTCGATGATCGCGGCGATGAAGCGCGGCGATGCTTCCGCGACGTTGTGGTTCACCAACACGGCGATTCTGCTGGATACTTTGCTGCCCGAATTGTCGAAAGACGCGATGGCGATTGCCAACCGATTGATGCCGAAAATGGACGGCGACGACAGTATCGGCACGCAAAGTCGCAAAGGCTACGAAAGCGAATCGAAACTGTCGCAATCGCCTTTAACCGCAACGCTGCAAAACGCGGCGCAGAAATATAACGAAAAGTTGTGAGAACGCGAACTCATGATTGATTTTCAGTTTCACCGAGACGGTACTGGGCATAAGGACATCGTTTTTTGCCTACATGATTACTCGTGCGTCTGCGATTCGTACTACTTCTTCATTGATTACAATTTCTATCCCGATGATGGAAGCGTGGACAAGGCATTGAAAGTCATGCGCCAACTTTTACAGCAATGGATGATAGCCATTGAAAATCTCACCGAAAACGAAACCGTCTATTTGCCGTTCGATTTTTCGGATCAATACACGGGATGCGTCGAATGCACAGTCTCGCAAGGTAAACTTGTGTTGCGCGCTGGCTATTCCAATCGCGAAGCGTGGCGGTCGTGGCCGAGCGACATCAGCAATTACATCCACGCAATCAACGATTTTAAAGTTTATGCGAACTTCACCAAACATCCCGTGAAGATGATGAAGGCCACATTTCTTAGTGATATTTCAAAAAGCCAAGACAAACTTTTCAACCCACTGGATTTTCAATTGAAGGATTGAGTACTCGATTGCCTTTATGACTTCAATTCTCACTTCTACACTGAGCCGACCGCAGGACGAACCGGCGCAAGAGCCGCAACCTGGCGACCTTTTGCTGTTTTGCAATGCGCGCAAGTTCAATCGCTTGATTACTTGGTTCACTAAATCGCCGTATTATCACGTCGCCCTTTATCGCGGCGATGGTCACGTTGTGGAAGCGCGTCCGCGCGGCGTGGTCGACCGCGATTTGAATGGGCCGGACGGTGACAAGTCGTTCGATGTGATTTCCAGTCCGCACGGGCGCGAAAAAGGCGAAGCGGCGCTCGAGTGGGCGATTCAGCAAATCGGCGCCAAATACGACAAAACCGACGTCGCGGTTATTGTATTGGAGCGAATGTTCAAAAAGCTGCACCTCGATTACACCAGCCACGATAAGTTTTCCTGCGGCGAGTTCGTTTCCTGCGCTTTTGAAAACGCGGGCGTCCAGTTATTTCCCGACTGCCCGGCGGAAAAAGTCGTGCCCGCCGATTTCGCTCAGTTTCTGTCTCCTGAGGTACGCGAAAAACGCGAACATGAACGCTGAAAAAGTCGCCTTTCGAGTACTCGAACTGAGTACTCGAAAGGCGACTTTTATTTTGGCGGAGAGAGAGGGATTCGAACCCCCGGAGACTTTCGCCTCAACGGTTTTCAAGACCGTCGCATTAAACCGCTCTGCCATCTCTCCGAAAATAAATGATGAATACGGAATGATGAATAAAAAAGAATTCCCACTTCGTCATTCTGAGTGAAACGAAGAATCTAACTCCAGTTAGATCTTTCGCTACGCTCAAGATGACAAAGCTGTCAGTTTCATTCCATTCATCATTCCGTATTCATCATTCATCCTTTATTTCCCCGTGTGCCCAAAGCCGCCGCTGCCGCGACTGGTTTCGTCCAGTTCTTCCACGATTTCAAGTTCCAATCGTTCGACGCGCGCCACGACCATTTGCGCGATTCTGTCACCGCGAGCAACGACAAATTCTTCGTGTCCCAGATTCGTCAAAATGACTTTGACTTCGCCACGATAATCGCTGTCAATTGTGGCTGGCGAATTCAACAAAGTAATGCCGTGTTTCAACGCCAGACCAGAGCGCGGACGCAATTGAACTTCGTAGCCTTCTGGAATGGCGAGGGAAAAACCTGTCGCTATTAATTTTGTTTCACCAACGCCCAATGTGCAACTTTCCGCCGCGCGCACATCCATTCCGGCTGCACCCACCGTTTGATACGACGGCAATGCCAAATCTTCACCGCCTGCTTCGCGCCTGATTTTCAAGATCGGCGCGTTCGCGCTGTTCGAGTACTCGAAAGGTTCAACTGCCAAGTCGTACCTTCCTATCGCGCTTGTCGTTTTTGCGTCCGCCATTTTGCGGCACTTCAGCGAAGGCGCGCAAACCGCCATTCAAGGCCATTTGCAACGCGTCGTTTTCTTCGTCGGACAGCGTTTGTTCACTTTGGCCGTTTATCACTGATTTGGCAAAACAGCGCCCATCGTTGCGTCCCATCAAGCCGGTGAGAAGCGTGCCATTTTGATGGTCATCCAGCAAAACCAGCGAAAACGACTGCGTTCCGCTGACATCGCCATACGCGTCATAGCGCACCAGACCGATGTGCTGCACGCAATCGCGCATCGTTTCACTGGCGTTTCGCAACTGCGTTTCCAGTTCCTGACAGCGATTGAGCGATTGCTCGCTTTCGCTCAGGCAACGTGCCAGCATTGCTTCCAAATCTTCGCCGCTTGGTCCCAGCAACGCCGAACGCAGCGCGCGATTAGTCTTTTTTATGCGACCGTTCAAGCCTGCATAAAGCAGAAATTGCAGCGTCGCTAAAATCATCAACGCGATTAGAATGTGTGAATAATACGGCTTCAAAAGTTCCATTGGCGGAATCGAGTACTCGAATCAGGTGTAGGGGCTTGGCGCGCCAGGCCCCTACGGTTTGCAGAATAATCAACTAAAAACGTCGGCGCGCGCGCGCTTTGGGATGAACGCGTTGCGGCGTGCGAGGCGTATCAGACTGCGGCGCGTCAAGCGAAGATTCGCTGCTTTCCATTGTCGCAGCTGCTTCATCTTCCTCACCCGAAGTTGGCACATCATCAACGCTTGAGGTGAGAAGATTCGGCGTTGCGACGGAACTTTCCGGCGTCGCGGTTGGAATTGTTTCGCTTGTTGTCGCCGTGTTCGTTACTACCGCAGTTGTTGCACTTGGTGTCGTAATTGGTGCGGTGGTTGAAGCGAAGGATGCGCGACGCGTCGTCGGAACACTGGACGAAGTCACGGCGGTTGCGGCAACGGGCGTGCGCGAAGTCGCGTTTCGAGTACTCGATAACGTTGTTGAACGCGGCGCAATGACTGTTGACGCTCGCAAGTCGCGCGCTTGAGCGGCTTTCTTCTCGTCCCAGCGATGCCACGCGACGAGCACCATCGAGGCGTTGAAAATCGAGGAATATAAACCCGATGCGATGCCGATCAGCATCGCCAGGACAAAGTTGTAAATGCTTTCGCCGCCCAACAGCAGCAAAACGAACAGCATAATCAAAACCGTCAAACCCGTGTTGATCGAGCGGCTCATGGTTTCCAACAGCGAATCGTTGACGACTTTTTCAAACGATTCTTTGCGACGCAAGCGCAAGTTTTCGCGCAAACGGTCGAAAATCACCACGCTGTCGTTGATCGAATAACCAACGACCGTCAACAACGCCGCGATAAAAGCGCCATCAATTTCGACGCGGCGATCAATGTGGCCAATCAAGGCGAACAATCCGATTAAAACCAGAACGTCGTGAACCAGCGCGACCACACCGGCGACCGCGTAACGCGTTCCATCACCGGCAAAGTTGTAGCGAATATAAATCCACAAGGCGATCAAAGCGACGCCCAGCAAAACGCCAGTTACCGCATTGCGCTTCAGTTCATCGCCGATGACCGGCCCAACGAACTGCTGTCCCAATGGCGTCAGTTGCGCGGGCTGTCCGTTTTGATTGGTGCCACCCGCAAAAAGCGTCGTCAGGGCGCGACGAACGCGCGTCTCCTGTCCCGTCAGTTCACTTTGACCTTTAGCGTCGGTCTTGATGACAATCGTGTCGCCGCCTGCGATTTGCGGCAGCGTCTTGATGCCCTGCGTTTCGAGTGCGCTGCGCGCCTTGTCCAAAAGCGCGACTTCTTGTCCGCTTTGCGGTCGCATTGAATACGGAATGCGGTATTGGAACTGGCCGCCGCCCTTGAAATCGATGCCCAGGTTGAGGCCGAATAAGCCCCACGACGCCATGCCGACCAGAATCAAAGCCAGCGAAATGCCGAACCAAAGGTTCATCTTGCCGACCAGATCAATGTGTTTTCGTCTGAAATCCATGAGAAATTCTTTTTTATTAACCGCCAAGACGCAGAGTGCGCCAAGGGCAAACCAAGTTATTCAAGGGTTTGTCATTCTGAATGCAATGAAGAATCTATATGCGAAGTCAGATTCTTCATTGCATTCAGAATGACAAACTGTAAATTTCATGCTCGTGAAATTAGCGCAGTTTCGCGCCGCTCGCCACCGTTCGAGTACTCGATTCGCTTTCCATTGAGCTGCGCGAAACCGGACTGCCGAACAAATTGCGATTGCGCTCGCCCGCGCTAACAATGCTCCACATGAACAAGCGCGTCACGCTGATGGCGGAAAATAACGACAGCAAAACGCCGACGCCCAGCGTGAGAGCGAAACCTTTGACCGGGCCGGTTCCGAAGAAGAACAAGACAACTGCCGCGATCAGTGTTGTAACGTGCGAATCTAAAATCGCTGTCCAAGCGCGACTAAAAGCAGCGCGCAACGCGGCGGTAAAGGTCGGCTGAATCGCCATTTCCTCGCGCAAACGTTCAAACACCAAGATGTTCGTATCGAGCGACATCGCAATCGCCAGCAAGAATCCGGCGATGCCTGGCAACGTCAGCGTTCCGCCCAACAAAATGAAAACGGCGAGGTTGAGCACGCAATAAACGGCGAGCGCGAAGTCGGCCAAAAGTCCGGGCAAACGATAAAAGAAAATCATAAACAGCGCGACTGCCGCCAATCCAATCGCGCCCGCGCGCAAACTTTTTAGCAGCGAATCGGTGCCCAACGTTGCCGAAACGGTGCGGTTTTCCACGACGTCAATTGGCGCGGGAAGAGCGCCGCTATTCAACAACGAAGTCAAAGTTTGCGCTTCCTGAATAGTTTGAAAACCACCTGAAATCTGGCCGGTTCCATCAGTAATCGCGCTATTAACACTGGGCGCCGTGATGCAGCGTTCGTCCAAAAAAATGGGAATGTAACGGTTCTTGCTCGGGTCTGTATCAGCGTTCGGGTTTTGCACTTGTCGCGTCACATCGGCGAAACGTTTCACGCTATCACCCTGCAATTCAAAGGAAACGACGGGCTTCCCATTTTGATCGAAAACCGCTTTTGTATTCGGCTTCACGTCGTTGCCAGGAACAACCAATTGCGACATTTGACGAGCGACGCTGGTCGGAACCGGCGTCGTCGGGCGACCACTGGCGTCGGTTTTGTAGAAAGTCTCAGTTTCCTCACCAGTCGCTGGATCAGTCTGCTTAATCGGAATCAAGTCGGCGGGCAGCAAACGAATTTCCATCTGTGCCGTCGTTCCAATCACCGCGACGGCTTTTTGCGGATCGTTGACGCCGGGCAACTGCACGATAATTCTGTCCGGCAATTGTTTTTGAATCAGCGGTTCGCTAACGCCCAGTTTATCGACGCGCGCGCGCACGATTTCGACTGTTCTATCCAGTCGCTCGCTCGCCTGATCCGCGCCCAAGCCGACTCCAGTACTCGATGCACCGGCGTTCGGGTCGTAGAACTTGGGGTCGCCATTCGGCGAAAACTTGACGCCCGCGACGTTGCGCAAAGCGGCATCAATAGCGGCTTTTTGCGCGTTGAACTCGGCGAGGTCCTTGGCTTGCGTGCGCACTTCGAGCGTGTCGCTGCTGCCTGTGGCAAAGTTCACGTCAGCGCGATCCAGGCCTGAACCGCCGTTCGCTAATGCTGTGCGAACCTGCGCCAGAAACGCGTCTGAGGCATCGGCATCCGCCAATTTCTTGTCGAAGCGATAAGGAAACAGCGCGCGCCGAACTTGCAAAACCAGGCTGACGCCGCCGCGCAAATCCAATCCCAATTTGATGGCAGTGCCGCGTTGAAAAGGATAAATCGCGTAGTTGGTGGTCTGGAAAATCGGCGCAATCGGAAAATTGACGAAATCAGGGAGTTGCGGCAGAACCGAGCGCCCCAGCGTTTTAACCACGACCTGTTCGATGCGACCGGCGCGAGATTGAGCTTCCTGGCGCGTCGTCGCTTTGTCGGTGATGGTCGCGGTTTTGGCGTTCGGGTCGTAAGTCAAGCCTGTCGATGGCAAGGCGTCTTTACCGGACGGAAACTCGGTGGCAAGCGCGGCATCAACCAATTCGGTGGCAGTTTTAGACGGTTGACCTTTGGCCGGTTTGGGCACCACTTGGTCGAAGGGCGTGGTGGAAGTAAAGGTGAGTGTGTAATTCTGTGGTTGCGGCGGCGCGCCAATCGGGTAGAAGATGAAACCCAGACACGCGAGAACCAGGAGCAAAAGGCCCAGATATTGGACCGGACGGCTACGAAGCATTGAGAAACCTCTTGGGGAATAAGACTTTCAAATTATAACGCTGTGACGCCTCGCGGTCAACGAAATCGAGTACTCGAATGCGGCAAACGTCTTGAAACCTGTATTGTGCGACGTTATAATGAAAGGCCATTGTTTCTGCGGGCGATTAACTCAGCGGGAGAGTGCCACCTTCACACGGTGGAAGTCGCTGGTTCGATCCCAGCATCGCCCACCAAAAACCTATTCTTACTCTTTTAAGCCTTATTACGTAAGGCTTTGCGCGCTCCTCGCGCTTCTTCTGTTCCTCACACCACGAAGTTCAACTGACAAGTTGGCTTCCACCTTCAAGATTTATTCTGTTCTGGTAAATACCTCGCAGTTTGCTGCTTTCCGCGCAATACGTTTGTGTTCCAAGCGCAACTCTCCGTTTCAGAGAGTTTGCCCTGACATAAAAAGTTACACTCGCATTCAATTACCGAACGCCGTTGTTTTGCTTTGGCGACCTCACATACAAAGCAGCAAAAGTTGCTGTCGCATGAGGTGACATCTCCTCGAAGAAAGCAGCGTTGCAAAAAAGCGTTGCGACGCGGCACTTCAATCGCGTTGCTCGTTCGCCGATCTGAAAAGCCGCATCTAAACGTCTGGGATACGGCTTTTTTGCTATTGGCGTCATTTGCTATTGGCGTCATTTGCTGTTGGTGTCAAGGGAATGTTGGTTTTTCGATTCCTTTGATAGTTATGGATGACAGTTATGTATTGGAACCTTGCTATGAAAACATACCGAAAGTGGACATCTTGGTTACTGATCACGGCGAGTTTTTTCACTGTTTGTGGCGGAAGTCACGCGGCGCAATCAATGGCAGCGCAAAGTAGCGAAGCGGTGTCGCCATTGGCGGCGCTGGTTAATCCTCTGGTTGGAACCGATGGCGCGGGGAATACTTTTCCTGGCGCCGTCGCGCCTTTTGGCATGATGCAGTTAAGTCCCAATCTGGAAAACAACGGCTACTATTACACCAACACGCGGATGCACGGTTTCGTTGTCAACCTGATGAGCGGCAACGGCGGCGCGAACGAGGGCCAAGTCCTGATGACGGCGACGACCGGGCCGGTGAAAATCGCGCGCGACGACACCGATTTTTCGTTTAATCATCAACAAGAAAGCGCTTCGGCGGGCTATTATCAAGTGCGGATGCAGCCTTTCGACATCAACGCCGAGATGACCACAACGACGCGATGCGGTTTGCTTCGATATACTTTTCCGGCAGGCAAGCAGGCCAACATTCTGCTGCCTTTGAGCTACGCCAATACGCCGACGATTTTTAGCCACGTTCATTATGTGGACGATCACACGATCAGCGGCGATGTTTCCAGCGAATCGTTCGGTGGCGAGCGGCACGGCATTCCGGTGTATTTCGTGATGTCATTCAGCAAGGCGTTCGCCAGTCATGGCACCTGGACCAATCGAGTACTCGATGCCAACAGCGGCGACGCCGCGCAAAACGACCGCAACACCGTCATCGGTTTTTATGGAAGTTATGCCGCGTCCGCCAGTCCGCAAACGGTCGAAGTGCGCATCGGTATGTCGTATGTGGATGCGAAGGGCGCTCTGGCCAACTTGAAGGCGGAAATGCCCACAGGCGGTTTCGATCATTATCGCGCACTCGCGGCGCAGGCGTGGAACACGGAACTGAGCCTGATCGATGTTCAGGGCGGGACGCTGACGCATCGTCGCATCTTTTACACAGCGCTTTATCATGCTCTTATCGCGCCGACCATTTTCGAGGATGTTGACGGTCGCTATACGGGATTTGACGGCCAAATTCACACCGTGCCGCCGGGTCACAAGCATCTTTACGCCACTTTTTCGGGTTGGGATATTTACCGCACCGAGTTCCCGTTGCTGGGCATCATCGAGCCGCAACGCGCCGGTGATATGGCGCAGTCCATTGTCGAAATGGCCAAGCAACTGGGCTACATTGATCGCTGGCCTCAACTCAATCAGCCGGCTACAGTGATGAACGGCGACCCTCTCACGATTTGTTTGACCAACCTGTGGAACGCCGGAATTCGCAACTTCGATATGGAAACCGCTTACCGCTATATGTGGAAGCAGTCGCAGCCCGGCGACCCGCATTCGCACATCGACGTTTATCAAAGCTTCGATGAGGAAAAAGGCGGCGTCACGCTTAATCCCGATGTCAGCGTGGCGTCGGCGTTGGAATACAACGTTTCTTTCGCGGCTTTAGGGCATCTCGCCCAAGCTTTGAACAAGCCCGACGACGCGAAGTATCTGTTTGGTCGCGCTCTCCAATATCGGGAAATGTATAACTCGGCGAGCGGCTACCTTCAGGGACGAGATGCCAATGGCGTTTGGGATCAAAGTTTCGGTGGCTACACCGAAGGCAACCGCGACATTTATTTGTGGTTCGTGCCGCACGATGTTCAGGGATTGGTCGATTTGATGGGCGGCCCGGCGACCTTCGACAAGCGACTGGATAATTTTTTCGATCAAAAACAATATGATCCGACAAACGAACCGGATATCCAGGCGCCTTTTCTGTACGACTACATCAACCGCCCGTGGAAGACGCAGCACATCGTGGCGCAGACAGCCGATCAGGTTTTTACCGACACGCCGGGCGGTCTGGCGGGCGGCAACGACGACTTGGGCACCATGTCGTCGTGGTATATCTTGTCGCAGTTGGGCTTTTATCCCGTTGATTCGGGCACGCCGTATCTTGAGGTCTGCACGCCGCGCTTTCCTCGCGTCGTGATCAATCTGTCGGCGACGCACGCCGGAAAGCAGTTCATCATCGAAGCGCCGAACGCCGCGCCCGACCAGGAATATATCCAGTCGGCGACTTTGAACGGCGCGCCTCTCGACAAACCCTGGTTCGACGAAGCCGCGATTTTGTCCAGCGGAACCTGGACTGTGCAAGTGGGAGCGCAGCCCAACAAAAATTGGGGCGCCTCGCCGTTCAATCGGCCTCCTTCGCTTTCGACGGGCTTGACACACGTCCCGCAAAATCCAATTCTGCAGCCTCTCGGCGAGACGGATAAAAACGTGGTCTGGCGCTACAGCACCGATAAGCCGGCGGAAGATTGGTTCAAGGCGGGTTTCGATGACACAAAATGGAAAAGCGGCCCTGGCGGTTTCGGCACCGATGACGTGGGCGTAACGCCGCGCACCGTTTGGAATACCGATGACATCTGGATGCGCCGCACCGTGACGCTGCCCGCTGCTTTCAAGGCGCCCGTGGTATCGGCTTATCACGACCAGGACATCGACGTGTATTTGAACGGCGTTCTGGCCGCCCAAGTTTCCGGTTGGACGCACTCTTACGACGCGCTACCCATATCGGCACAGGCCGCCGCGACCTTGCACGAGGGCGCAAACGTGATGGCCATTCACGTCCACCATCCAGGCGACGGTCGCCATTTCGCCGACGCCAACCTCTTCGAGATGGACTGGCCCGAAAACGAACGATAACAATACTCGAACGATGACGGCGCTGATTTCAAGTGTCGCCTGTCGTGCATCTTGCGAATGATGCACGAAGTCTGTCCAATCCCATGAAACTCACAAATGCCGTAATTTGCGCTGCGTTATTGACATCGAGTACTCGATACGCCGGTCCTCTGCCTCTTCATGCCCAATCAACGACTGTGTCAATGACACTTTCGCCTGAACATCCCGAACTGTTGCAAAGCGCCATCAACGCCGCTTTCAAAGCGGGGCTTAAAAAGATCGTCGTGCCTGCGGGCGTTTATCAAATTCCATCGTCCATCACGGGCGACAATTTGGAATTCGCCGACTTGAAGGACTTTGAAATCGACGCAACGGGCGCAACGTTTCTGATGCTGGACAACTCGAAAGGCGGCGTTTCCTTTCGCAATTGCCAGAACGTAACGCTGCGCGGTGCCACGATTCGCAACGCCACGTTTCCCTTTACGCAGGGAACAATTGCCACCATTGCGTCCGACCGCAAATCGTTCGAGTTGAAAATCGACGCCGGTTATCCCGCCACGCTCGACGACACCAAAGCCTTCGACGCGCGCACGACGTATTACGTTTTCGACCGCGTGACGCGCCGCCTCAAAACTGGTACTTACGACTATGGCAGTGCGGGCGTGACGCGGCTAAGCGCCGACCGTTTTCAGATTTCGTTCGACAACGCGCTGGGCAGCGAAGTCGAAGTCGGCGATTTGACTTCGATGCGCGGGCGCGGCGCAAGCGGTTTGCACAACGATAATTGCACGAACATGAACATCATCGGTGTGTCGGTGCAATCGTCCGGCGGCTTTGGCTTTTTCGAGACGGGCGGCGTGGGCGGCAATCATTATGACGGAGTTTCGGTCAAGCCCGGCCCCAAACCTCAAGGTGCGACTGCCGATCCGTTGATGAGCGAGAACGCTGACGGCTTCCATTCGGCGGGCACCAAAAAAGGGCCGACGATTGAAAATTCGCTGTTTACGCGGATGCCCGACGACGGCATCGCCATTCACGGCGAATATCAGATGGTGCGCCAAAGCCAGAACGACACGCTGACCTGTATGCGTCCTTGGCCTGGCCTGCCGTACTCAGTTGGAGATCGCGTGACGCTGGTCGCTAAAAACGGCGTTCCAATGGGCGAAGCGATTGTGACGAATGTCAAGCCGCTCGCCGATAACTTGCTGCCGCCGTTGCAAACCGATTTTGCACACTTCCGCGACAATCGCTTCTTTTTCCAATTGACGCTGGACAAGCCTCTCAAGGCTTATGAAGGAGATGTGGTGTCGAATCTCGACCAAACGGGCAACGGGTTCATTTTGCGCAACAACACAATTCTCGATCATCGCGCGCGTGGAATGCTGCTCAAGGCGCGCGATGGATTGGTCGAAAACAATCTGGTTGACGGCAGTTCCATTGCGGGCCTGGTGATGGGGCCGGAGATGTGGTGGGGCGAAGCGAACTACGCGCAAAACGTCGTCATTCGAGGCAACACTTTCGCGCATTGCGGCTATGCCACGACCGGCCCGTGGAACGATCAGGCGGGCGTCTTGAGCGTTTTGGCAACCGGCGATTCGCCCGTTGCGCGCGGACACTCGAACATCAGAATCGAAAACAATTCGTTTGTCTCCAACGACGGCGTGAACGTGGTTTTGGACGGTATCGAGTACTCGACATTCAAGAACAACACGTTCCTCAATGCCCAACGCGCTGAAAACAAGCGCGGCAAAGATCGCGGCATTGATGCTGGCGCTCTGGTGTGGATCGACCGCGCCAAAAATCTCCAAATCGAAGGCAACACAGCGCAACGATTGGGCGCTTTCAACACGGCTTTGGTGAAGATGAGCGCTCACGCCAGCGACATTCGTGGCGCGCAAAATGGCGTTCGCGTCAATGACGCCAAAATTGTAAACGTGCGTAATCCGCTCGATTTGCAATATATGGGCGACGGACAAATGCGCCGCGAAGTGCGCGATCCAGCCATCATCCGCGACGGCGACACATGGTACATGACTTTTACGATGTGGCCTTTCGCCAACCGCGAAGACAATCGCATGACGTTGCCCAACAACGGTTCGTCGCCTGGGATTCAATTGTTCTCATCCAAGGATTTGAAGACGTGGAAAGCGGAAAACTGGCTGGTCAAATCGAGCGACTTGCCCGCCAATTCACCTTATAAACATCGTTTCTGGGCGCCGGAAATTCACCGTTTCGGCTCGAAGTTCTACATCATTTTCACCGCCGACAATTGGAGCAAGCCCGGCTACAATCCGGCGGGCAACTGGGGCCCGGCGGGTTATGCGTTTGTGGGCGTCGCCGACAAAGTGACCGGGCCTTATCGTCACATCACCTACATTCCCGACGGCGCCTGCGACACCACGCTTTTCCAGTCAGCCGACGGCGCAACTTACGCCGTGATGCCCAAATACCATATCTTTATCCGCAAAATCGACTTGTCGAAATTGGATCAAGGCCAGGTGAAATGGCTAAGTCCAGAACAAAAGATTATCGATTCCGACAATGTTGGCACGCTGATGAGCGACAAACCAAAGTATCTCGAAGGCCCGTGGGTCGAGCGCGTCGGTGAGAAATACGTGCTGTTTTACGCGCAAACCTTCGACAATTCGTATTGGACAGGCGCGGCTTACGCCGACAATCCGCTTGGCCCGTGGAGCAAAGACCCGCGCGGCAAGGTGTTCGAGGGTGGCCATTTGAACGTTTTCGATGGCCCTGACGGGCGCAAATGGTTTGCTTACCGCCGCGAACAAGACGCGCCGCAGCGAGGCACACCCGCCGCACAACCGATGGACTTCGACACGCGAGGCCGCGTCATCGTGGACGTGCCAACGGATCCCGCGCCTTCGCCTCAAACTTCGTGAACCGTTTGGCGTTTGAATCGAGTACTCGAAATCACAAGTTGTGTTTCTTCTACTTAATCGCGCACTCCCAATCGAGAGCAATGCGAAAGCGGCTTCTCAAAACAAATTGAGAAGCCGCTTTGCTTATTCTTCTGGGTTTTTGGCGTCAATTGGGATAAAGCGCGCTTTGCGGAATGACTTGCGACGAGCCGCCCGGCGTTTTCCACAACAGCTTGGCCGTAGCTTGGCCGGTGTGCTCGAAAAAGTCCATTCTGACGGCGTATTTTTGGCCTGCCGTCAGGTTGACGACTGTGCTGTTGTTGGTCGTAGCGCCGTGCAGCGTCCAGTTGTTGATGACCTGAACGCCGTTGACCCACAAGCGCACGCCGTCATCGGAAACCGTCGAGAAAACGTAGCTTCCTGTTGTCGTCGCCTGAACTTGACCCGTCCAACGTACCGAAAACGAATCGACGTGAACCGAGGCGGCAGGCGAGCCGGTTCCCCAATCGAAGTTGACCGTGGCATCCGTCCGATTGAGTACTGGATTGACAAAAGTTTCCGAATTGAAATAAGCACCGCTCAAGCCTGTTCCCATTGTGGCGCTACTATCGACGACGGTGAAGGAAACACTCAAAGGCGTGCCTCTTGTGCCACCCAGATTGCTGGCGGAATAAGGTGTTGCAGTCACGGAATGAGCGCCCAACGCTGGAACCCAGGCCGCGTAATCGGTGCTGCCATCCGCTTTGGCGCTGTCGCCCGCGATGTCATACGGCACGGCGTTTTCCGTGTGATAATTGGTGGTGCCATCCAAACCGAACAGCACGCTGCCGACATTCGCCGGATTGGTATTGGCGCGAATGCTGAGGTTCTTGGTGCCAATTTTGGCGAAATCAATTGTTGCGTTGGCGGGAATCGGGTCGAAGCCGCTTACGGCTTGATCGGTATCGGCGTTGATCAAGGTCAACGAAGTCACCGTTTGCGGCACGGGCGTTGGTGTCGGCGTCGGAGGTGGAGCGTTCTGGCTCAATTTGTAAATCGTGCCGCTGCCATCGTCCGAGATGAGCATATTGCCTTGCGCATCAACGGCTGTATCGACAGGCCGTCCCCAATTGCTGGACGCATCGGCCCAGCCAGAAACGAAATCGGCTTGCGCGCCCGGAACTTGATTCGTCGTGTCCCACGGAAAGTAAACGACTTTGTAGCCGGTTTTCTGCGACCTGTTCCACGAACCGTGGAGGGCGATGGTGACGCCGTTGCGGTAGGCCGTCGGAAAAGCCGTGTTGCCCAGAAAAGTCAGTCCGAGCGGCGCCGAATGCGCTTGAATGCCTTTGTTGATGCGGTCGAAACTACTCGCCGCGCCATGACTGCCATCGGCGTTATTTTGCACGTCCAAATCGAACGGCATATTGTCGAATCCAGTACTCGAATCGGGGTTTGGGTTGGCGTAGGGCCAGCCGTAATTGCCGCCATCGCGGACGTGCGTGAACTCTTCCGGCGGATGGTTATCGACAAACGATTG
Organism: Abditibacteriaceae bacterium; assembly: GCA_965277285.1. Classification (GTDB taxonomy): domain Bacteria; phylum Armatimonadota; class Abditibacteriia; order Abditibacteriales; family Abditibacteriaceae; genus DASVUS01. The sequence goes on from OZ255721.1 coordinate 3,509,244, forward strand.
CATCACTTTGCCGTAATCGTCCGTCCCGTCGCCGTCCCAATCGCTGTGAAAAGGATAGGCGATGTTGTCTCGGTTATTGACGCAAACCCACAAATTGTTGATCGTGTTCGGCACAATCGCCAGCCCTTCGGCGTTGCGCAAGCCGGTCGCAAAAACTCGCGCGCCAGTTCCATCCGCGTTGTATTGAAAAATCGTGGCGCGCGGCGGATTCGCCGTCACGTCAGACGGGTCAGCGTTCGTCGCAGAGGAAACTTCGACATACAATTTGTCGTTGCCGTCGATGGCAAAGTTCTTCAGCGCGTGCGCATAAGCGCCTCGCAATTGCGGCGAACTGTCGTCCGGCAAGCCGCTGATGATGGTTTGTTCGTTGTGCGCCGTCAGGTCGCCGTTGCTGTAAGGAAAGCGGTCGATCTGGTTGCTTTCCGAAACATAAAGCCAGGTCGTGGCGCCGACCGTATGAAAAACCATGTCCTGCGGCTTGTTCAATCCGGTCACGAAATCGGAAACGGTCGGGGCGCCGTTGGCGTTGGCGCGCACCAGCGAGATTTTGCCGTTGCCCGGCTGCGATACCAGCAAATTGCCGTCGGGCGTGAAGGTCAAAAATCGCGCGCCGCCGATGCGCGCATAAACCGCGATATTGAAGTTCGTCGGAATGTTGAGCGTGCGCGGTGTATCGAAAGGCGCGCTCGTCATCGAAGCTGGAACTTGTACGGTTTGCGGCGAAAGCGCGACTTGCGCCTGTGCCGTTGTCGTCATCCAGCTCAAGGCGGCTGTCGATAACGCTGTTGCGAAAAGTTTCGGTGCCACTTTTTTCATGTGGAACTCCTGCCGTGAAAGATCGGTTGAGAAAGTCTTTGGGTGACAATCTTTTTCCATAACTCAAGGGCGAAATGAGAACCGAGTGTATCTTGTGGCGCCACGTAATTTCCCTGACACAGTTTCGAGTACTCGAATGAGGTTTGAGCAATTACCAGAGCAATGCTACGATGATCTATCAGTTACGGATTTTTGGTCGCATTGTCAGGCCGAAATCTGGTGAAATTGTGGTTGGCGAAGTCGAGCGAATCGCGGCAATGTTCGGTGACGACGCGCCAAACGTGCGACTTTTGATAAACCATCACGCGGCGATCCAGGTTGCGCGTCTGAAGTTCCTTCGCCATTTTGGTGAAATCGTCGTAGTCTTCTTCGCCGGGCGCGGCATCCATATAAATGTGCAGCGGCGAATCGGCGGGAATCTTCTGCGCCAGCAACAGCGGATTGTTGGCGTCCCACAACGGGCCGGGCGCGCCCAAAATAGTTTTCATCACGCTCGCATCGCCCGCTGGCTGATAAAAACCGGCGTGCGAACACAGCACATTGAAAATATCGGGATGCTTTAATCCCAGATTGAGCGCGCCATAACCGCCGCCGGAATAACCCATCAGAGCGCGCTGCGAAGCCTGCGGAATCGTGCGATATGTCGCGTCGATATACGGCACCAAGCCTTCAACAATGAAATCTTCTTCACGGTAACCGTCCGTTGCGCGATTGCAAAAGTTCGTCATGTCGCGCGAACCTTTGGGGCCGTCGCCATCGAAAGCGACCATAATCAGCGGCTGAATTTCGCCAGCGGAAATCATCTTATCGGCGACTTCTTCCATGTGCCCCGATTTGTAACAATCGGCCCAACCGCCCGGCTGACCGTGCAAAACGTAAACGACCGGGTATCGAGTACTCGATGCGTCGTAGTTCGGCGGCAAATAAACCCACGTCGTGATTTTGCGCCCCACAATCGGCGAGTAGGGCATCGATTGCAAAACCAGTTGCCCGTTCAAATTTGGCCCGTTCTTCTTCGATTTATCGCTCTTAACCACAACCTTCGGCGTCGCTTGCGGCGTGGCTCGCGGCGTGGCGATTGGTGAAGCAGCAGGTGTCGCGGTTGGCGAATCGACAGGTGTCGCGGTTGGTGTTGGCATCGCGTTTTGCGCCAGGCGAACTGGCGAAACGGAACGCGAGTGCGCGCCATGCGAGAGAACGGTTGTTGTCGCCAGCCCCAAAGCCGCTATTAGCAACGGCGTCTTGAACCATTTTGTCTGATAATTTCTCTGACCTTTCAAACCATTTTGCATATCGTCCTTCAAATGCGAGAATATAAATTTGCGTTTTCTGGCGCCAAAACCTGACGCCGCAAAACGTCTAACGGCTGAGTTTAGAAACTGGCATTTTGCAAGAAAAGCGCATGTTTTTCGACAAATGAAAAAGAATTGCACGAGATTGCAGAAACAAAGTAGGGGCGCATTGCAATGCGCCCCTACAAAACTCACAACACCAATTCGCCGTGACGACGGCAATTTGCGACCGCGCGCGCGACGTGCTTGCACCAATGATGCGGCGTTTGCATATCCGGCTCGTGCATCGCGTGGCGAAAACGAAAATCGGGGCAATCGCACCAAACATGACCGCTCACTACATCGACAACCGGATGCCAGAACGTGTAATCATCGCGCGTGAAACTGCGCGTCTGGAAGAAAATCTGGCCGTCCGGCGAAACCCAGTCGCGCAACACCAGACGCTTCTTCGGCGTTGAAACGTCTTTCGAGTACTCGATAACGCTTTGCGCTTCGATGCGCTTGGCATCGCTCGAAGACCGTTTCATTTGCTCGCGCGACAGAAAGCGCAACTCCATTTGGCGAGGCGAAAACGGCTGAAGCAAGTTGCGCAGAATGTTGGTGTTTCTCACGCTCGGGTCAAGCCATTGCTCATAACTTTCGGCACGCAAAATCGCGGGCATTCGCGCGTGATGCGGACTCAGCAAACGATTGCTTTCCGTCGTGACAATCGCGCACGAGCGAAACGCGTGACCGTTTGGCAAAACCCATTCGTCCCACAACGCCGCGAACCCGAACAAACCGCCGTTCTTATCGCTGACATAAAGCGGCACACGCTCGCCGTCAACCGTCGTCCACTCGAAAAACCCGCTCGCCGGAACGATGCAACGTTGATTCAGCAAGGAATCGCGGAAAGCGGGCTTTTCGTGCAAAGTTTCCGCTCGTGCGTTGAAAATGCGACGCTCTGCCTGATCGTCACTTGCCCAGTTCGGCACAAGTCCCCAACGCAAACTTTGCGCGGTTCGCGTCCTCGATTCGCTGACACCAATCGCCGGAATCTTCTGACCGGCGCGCATCCCGAAAGTCGGCGCGAAAACGCTTCCGCTTTCAACACCAAAATGCTGCACAACTTCGTCCCAACGATGACTGATTGCAAACTCTCGACACATGATAAATCTCCTTTTTGTGGCTCATGTGGACGAGGCGAAAATACGGCTTTCGTCCTGTCTCTGTATGGGTTTTTCAGACGTTCGACACCTTGAAAAGTGCCGTTTTTGTGGTCTAAAAATGAGGTTTTTATTGGAACACGGCGGCCTCGCCGACACGGATTGAACGGGTTTTCACGGATCAAAAACAGATCGAGTACTCGATTTAGAAAAATCCTTATCCATCCGTCTCATCCGTGTAACGCAGTTCCGTGTCCCCAAAAAACTTCCTAAAATAATTATACCAAATGACTTCACTTAGATGAGTGAAAGCGTTATAATAATTGCAACGCAGCAAGAATTGCAGCAGAAAAGGAGTCCTCGAATGAGCCTGTCATTTCAGAGAGCGAGTAAGAAAAGCGCGCGTTTGCGCATGGCCTTGATCGGTGTCGCGGGCAGCGGCAAGACGTATACGGCGCTCAGCATCGCGCAGCATTTGGGCAAGCGCGTCGCGGTTTTCGATACCGAACGCGGCAGCGCCTCGAAGTATTCCGATACCTTCGAGTTCGACGTTTTGGAGCCGGAAAACTTCAACCCGAAAACCTATATCGACGCGATTGCTGCCGCTGAAGAAGCCGGTTACGACGTGATTATCCTGGACAGCCTTTCGCACGCCTGGACGGGTCAGGGCGGCGCTTTGGATTTGGTCGATAAAGCGGCGCGACGTTCGCAAAGCAACAACACTTTCGGCGCGTGGCGCGACGTGACGCCGTTGCACAACGCGATGGTGGACGCGATGATCGGCGCCAAAATCCACATCATTGCAACGATGCGCGCCAAAACTGAATACGTGCAGGAAAAAGACAAGAATGGCCGCACGACGGTGCGCAAAGTCGGCATGGCTCCGGTGCAGCGCGACGGTTTGGAATACGAGTTCGATGTGGTCGCCGACCTGGATCAGGACAACAACTTCATCGTTGGCAAAACGCGTTGTCCGGCGATTGCGGGCATGGTCGTCAACAAAGCCGGCCGCGAAGTAGCGACCAAGCTGAACAACTGGCTGTCCGATGGCGGCGCGCCCGAAGTTTCGGCTCCCAAAGCCGGACGCGAAAGTGTGCGCGAAGCCGCCAAAAACGTTCCCGCCGATGTCGCGGCCAATGCGCCAAGTGAAGAAAAATCAGCCGTAAAAGCGTCATCGAGTACTCGATTGCGCGACAAAGCGGCTGCGGAAAAGCCGGTTGAGAAAGCGGACGATTTCGCGTCGGACATCGCCGAAACGATGCATTGCGATTGCGGCGTGGAAGCGCGTTATGTGCGCGGCAAAAGCGGCAACGGCTGGGTTTGCGGCAACTTCGGCGCGCCCGATGCGTGCAACTTCCGCATGAAGGACAGCACGCCCGAACCCGTGGTTGATGTCTTCGATGAAGCCGAACCGGAAGTGGCATTGAACGGCAAAGGTCATTGAAGCAAATTTAATCTACGCATAATGAGGGATGCAACGAGTTCATTTGCTGCACCCTCATTATGTGTGGAGAGAAGTTATAGTTTATTCTTCCCGAACTTAATGCTTGCACTGTTTTTCTATATAACTTATCACTTCCACGGACTTATCTAAGTATACGTTTATGCGAGCCAAAGTGATTCCCGAATCCTTTCCATGTGCTATGAGATGTCGATTAGCCATTATAGAATCAATGGCTTCTTTTCTACCTTCTTCGTTCAAAAAAGTTTCTAGATCAACAGCCCAATTCTTTTTAAAGATCGAGCTACTGAGACGAATTTTGGACTTTTGGGGTTTTGAAGTTTGTCAAGGTTCTGGCTAACATGATTGTATATAGCCTCGCTCGCAGAACCTCGAGCATAAGCTTTATAAATTTCGATTAGAGCGTTCTCCAGAAACCCCGCGCTTAAAACACACAGGTATCTCGCCCAGTGAGATTGAGCTTCAATGTCATCACCACATGCTTTGCTCGTCTTTGCAAACAAAGCTTTTAACCTGTGCAGTTGTCTTGACACCTCGGCATTATTCATTAGATGTTTTCAAACTTCTCCGTCGCTTTCTTTAAACGGTCTTTTACGTTGGCCTCATCCGCAGTAGATTGGCTGCTGGCTCTGATAAAATCTGCGTCTTGAAGTAAGGCGTCATAAGCAGCACGGAGTTTGTCTTCATCTACAGGCACATCGTTTTGAAGACGTTTTGTAAGGCCTACCGCGACAGCATCGAAGACTGCCGCATTTATAGACCTTTGTGGCTTGAAGGCTTTAACACCAAAGTTCTTATAGGCCACTAAGATCATGTTATCGAACAGTTCCCTGCACTCTTGTTTGAATTCATCAGACATTGAGATGTTCTTCTTTGCAAATACATTCAAAAACTCTTTCATTGGACGCTCATATACAGCAGAGCCAAAATGTAGTGCAAAATATCTCAGTATCAGCTCTTGATCTTTCAAATGCGTGTGCTTTTTGCCGAAAATTTGGCGCCAGTAGCTGTTATTATTTAATTCACCAACTAAGTCAATCATGTCGCCATGATAAATTGCTGTGCGTATTTCTTGAGCATCTAATTTTCTACCGCCATTATTGAGCCTCTCGAAAATATGGTAAACGCTTGTATCGTTATCGTTTGGTGATTCTTGTCGCACAATTGTAGCGTGAATTATTGAGTCATTGAGTTTTACAATGTCATTGTCAGGTAAATCCTTAAAAGCCTTATTCAAGAACTTTTTTTGAACGCCAAGTAGTTTAAAAATACGACGGTTCTTATCATCACTTTTCGGATTGAAAAATCCCTCATAGAAGAAACGAAGAGTGCTAATGCGTTGTTGTCCATCAATCACTATCAATTTGTTTGAGCCAGTATCTCGAGCCAAAAAGATTCCTGGAACAGGAAGGCCCAGAAGCAGCGACTCTATGAAGCGAGAGGCTTCTACTTGTGTCCAAACATAGTCGCGTTGGAACTTCGGGTTAAAAATATCCCCTCTTTGCAGCCGCCGAACTATACCTTCAACATCATAGTCCGCGCCGAAACTTGCAATGTCGTATTGCTCTGGAATTGTTGCGTCATCGCCAGCAGCTTCATCTACAATTGTCTCGGCTTTTGTTTCTAACAAGTTCATCTCACTTTCCCTTCGGCACTCGAAACTCATTAAGAGATGCCAATTTATCTATTTGGATTATAACAACGAGCACAAGTCATTGAACATCGTTAATATCTCCACATTGCGGCGCAGCGATTCATTTCGCTGCGCTTTTTATTTGCCCCACGCTTGTTGCGCAAAAGCTTCCAAGTCGTCGTAGCGTTGCGACCAGGTTGTGTACATCACGCCGCTGACGTTGGGGACGCCTTTGGTGGCGTCGAGCCAATCGCGGATTTGTTGTGGTCGGTCGTCGTAATAACCGGCGAGAACTTGGTCTTGTCCGCGCGCGGCGAAAAACGGCAGGCTTTGCTGGCGATGGTCAAAGTTCCAGTTGAAGACGCCGACGTTTTTATCCAGGCCGTTCCATGAACCGGCCAGTGTGCCATTGACAAGATAATAGTTGTCGACGGCGTTGTGGTTGGGGTCGAACATATCCGACCAAACGTAGACTTTGGCTTGCGGATTGGCGGCGCGCACAAAAGCGATGCAGCGCTTGACGTTATCGGCGAGCAGTTGTCCGGGCGTCATTTTGCGCGATTGGCAGGCTTCGCACCAATTGGCGACGCGCAGTTCATCGTGCGACAGCAGAAAGGCTTTGGGATGAAAAAGCGCGTTGACGCGACGAATCTGGTCTTGCAGCAAGGTATAAACGGCGGGTTCGCTCAGGCAGCAGGCGACCTGTTCGCCATTGGTCACAATGGGATGATAAAAGCTGACGAGCAGTTTTTGCCCGTCTTTGATGAGCGAATTGGCGGCCAATCGAATCGGCGGCGCCTCGTGATAAATCTCGTATTCGCCTGCCCACGGGATATTGCCCAGGCGCGGGTCTTTCACGGTTTCAAAATCGCGGCCTTCCTGATACAAAGTTCCCGTTTCGCTCTTGACCGTCAGCGGACAACCAGCGCGTCGCAGAACATTGAGCAGGCCGACTTCTTCGACCTGCAAATCATCCATCCACATTTTGCCGCCGCGACCGCCCCACACGCCGCAATAGATGTTGACGCTGCTGTTGTCCAGCGAATTGAAAACCGCGTGATATTGCGTCCATTCCTGCGTGCGCGCGACTTTCCAACCCGCATAAATCAGCGAGCGACCAGTTGGCGTCAAAGCCAGTGACCAAACGCTGCCAGGCGTCTCGAAATCCTGCGTTTTGAGCCACACCGACAGGTGATATTGGCGCCACGGATGCACTTTCAACGTTTGAATAACGCGCCCGTTCGCCGGATTGGACGCCGCGCCGATATTGTCGATGCGCAGCGATTGCGCGCCGCTGTGCTTGATTTGTGTGTCAGCGAACGTGCCGCTGCCCGGCGCATCCTGATAATTCCAGCCCGCAAAAGTGTTGTTTTTCGCTGTCTCAAAGTCGCCGTTTTGCAATCGAGTACTCGAATCAATCTGCAACTCGGCGGTTTTGCCCTTGACCACAAACGGCGCGTCGCGGACGGGAACGCCTTCAGCCAGATTGGGATCGTGCGCCAGCAAACTCGCCGAATAACCAATCGGCGCAACTGCGGGAACGATGTCCATTCCAAGATCGTGCGCCGTTTTGATGAAGGCGCGCGCGTTGTCGAAGTAATGCGGCGAAACCTGGTCGAGCACGCCCAACTTGTAATCGGCCAGCACAACGCCATTGTAACCAGCGGCTTTGGCGCGCTTCATCACCGCTTGCGCCTGCGCCAGTTGATCGTCTGAGAGCAGGTTATTCATCATCCAAACCCAACGCGCCGACGGTTTCGTAGTTGCCAACGGCGCAGCCGTTTTGACCGGCGCGCCGTTTTGCGCGCGAGCAGCCAACGACAAAACGCTCATCAACGCTGCTGCGAAAAGAAATGTACTGGCTGGTTTGTGTCGCATCATCTTTTCTCCTTCAACTCAACTTGGACGCGTTTCACTGGATTGTACATGGCCGACTTAGCCAAAGGTTGACAGTTCGCCTTCGGCTTCGTCCGCACCGAGCCAAAGCGTGATCCAAATGCCTTGTTTTGTTGATCGCTTGTCAGTCACGCGCGCTCGAAAGTTTTCTTTCCACTGTTTTCTACCGTCTCCGATGTCTCCAACCCACATTTCGCCAGTGAACTCGATTTGCCGCAACTTCCTCACTTTCGCCGTCAGGTCAACTACGCCGTCATACCAATAATATTTTCTTGCAGGAACTTCAGCTAACAAGGCTGCAACTATGACCTCGAACATACGGCTCACATTTTCTGCATAAAGATCGAGTTTTTCGCCCTCAAGCAAACGTTGGAAAACGCTTTCAAAACTCTCTGCCAATGCACTCGGTTGTTCCATGAATTTATCGCCTCACAACTGTTTCATTCTCAATCGAGTACTCGATTAATCCATATTGCGGCGCAGCGATTTGGTTTCGCCGCGTCGTTTCTTTTGCTCCAAACGTTTTTCTTTGGCGGCGCGCGACACTTTGGTCGGCTTGCGCAGCTTGGGTTTCTCGTGAGCGCGCATCAACAATTCTTCCAATTGCGACCACGCGGCGGTGCGATTGCGGTCTTGCGTGCGAAATTGCTGCGACTTCAAAATCAAGATTCCCTCAGTCGTCATCTTGGTTCCCGCCAATCGCCGTAAGCGCGACAAAACATCGTCGGACAAATGAAGCTTGCTCGTTTCAATTCGCAGAACTGCAACGGTCGAAACTTTATTAACGTTTTGTCCGCCTGGCCCGCTGGCGCGCACAAAATCTTCATGCACGGCGTCCGGTGGAATGTTGATATTCATATCGAGTACTCGAAGTCGCTGTGTTCGTCAAACCACTTTCCTATCGCTTCATTCGCAGCTTGTAGAATTGCTTGTTCGGTCAGGCTTGCGTTTTTGCGCTCAAAGATCACCGTTTCCGTGTCGGTCGGCTTGTCGTAAAGCCAGGCTTTTGCACTCGATTGGTGCGTTACGCAATTTATCTTGACAGAAACACAGCATCTTTTTCCTTTGTCAATCCAACGCGATAAATGCGAATAACGAGTTCTCCAAGTCTTCTCGTCTGTCCAAGTGTTTTTCAAATGAGCAATTTTCTCGTTTCCGCCTGCGGCCAAATAGTTCTTGATGATTTTATCTATTTCGCCATAAATATTTTCACGCGAAGAAGCAATTTCGACTTCGTGCAAGGTGTAAGAAATGCTGTGAAATCCTGATGAACCAAGACGACAAAAAGTTTCTAACCAGATTTTGTATGAACCATCAGAACTGGCATAACCGTAGCCACAACGCGCATCGGCGATATTTGGATACTTTTCTTGCCAGCCTTTACCCATTCTGGCTTCAGCGAAAGTCCATCCTGCATCAATTTTTTCGTGTAACTCGCTAATCAAAGACATAATCTTTCCTCTGTCACGACATGCTTCAACACGTTATAACAAAAGCATGGCCTCATTTTTCGATGCGTTTCGCAAAGTGGCGGAAGCGCCGACCAATCCGCATCCGGTTCAATCTTCGCGCACCTTTGATGTCGCGGATTTATACGCCGGGCTGGTCGAAATCGGTGAAAGTGAAACCGCGCGCGCTTCGCTCGATGAAAAGCTGCGGCAGGCGTATTTTTGGGTCGTTAATCACGCGATTATCTCTCCGTATTATGACATCGAGTACTCGAATGCGCCGCCGCAAACCTTCACTTTCGGCGACGCGCAAAACGCGCTGCATCTACCCACCGATCAAAGTTACTCGTCATTTGTACTCTTGCCGCTATTGAACCTTGTGTTGCGTCGTCGTTGCTTGCTGGTTGGCGGGCCAGGACGCGGCAAAACCGCCAGCGCGATTTTGATCGGCGTCATCGCAGGTTATTCGCTGCAGGAAATTCGGCGCGCGATTCAGCACGGTCAGCCGCAAATGACGATTTCCGATTTGCTGGGAAATCCTTTGCCGTCTTCGATGGTCAACGCGCAGGACATGGAAAGCGTGACGATCGCGTGGCGCAAATGGCTTTCGATGCGCGTCAAAATCGTGGACGAATACAATCGCATTCCAACGCGCACGCAATCGGCGTTGCTCACTGTGATGGCCGACAATTACGCTGAGATTTTGGATCACGTTTACGAATGTCCCGAAGCGGCCTGGTATCTGACAGCCAACGATGAAGCGGGCGGCGGAACCTATCAAGTGATCGAAGCCTTGCGCGACCGCATCGATGTCGTCGTCAAAGCCTTGCATTTCAACACGCGATTCTTAGGCGAACTTTTGGAGCGCATCGAAGGCGACATTCGACCGGAAACCCTTGTGCCGTCGCAGATCGTGTTCACCGAAGAGGAAATCGAAGCCGCGCACAAACAGATTTTAGCGATTGCGCTTCCGCCGCCTTTGCGTCGCCGCATCGAGTTTTTCGCCGCCAACTTCGAGTACTCGGAAGTCGCGGCGGAGCAGATGGAATACAAAACCAAAGACACCGCGAAATTGTCCGGCGTCGATTGGAATCTGCTGACCTCTCGTGAAACTGGCAAGGACAAAACGCGCGATTTAGGTTCGCAAACGAAAAACGGTTTATCGGTGCGCGCTTTGATGACGTGCTTGGTTTTCGCCAAAGCGATGGCGTGGTTCAGAGGCAACAGCGAAGTTTCGTTTGAAGACGTGCGCCAGATTTTGCCCTTTGTTTTGCACGACAAATTGGCGCAGGACGCCGATTCGCCGTGGTTCGAGCAAAGCGGTAACGCGGTTTATCGCATCGATAAAATCGGTTGGATTCGCCGCTTGTTCGACTTGTCGTGTCAGGAATATGAACGCTTGAATCTCGACCGCGACGATGTTGTCGCCGTTTTGTGGGACGAGTTCAAGCGCGGCCTGGAAAGTTTGGACGAGCGCGAAGTGCGCAATCGCCTGGTGAAAATCGAGCGCGTTTTAACCGATTGGAGCCGCAACCGCAAAGTTTACGGCTCGACCTTCGACGACATTTTAACGCTCAAATATATGCACCAACGTTACACGAATTATTTGAAATGGCTGCATTGGAAAGGCTGAACTTGTAGGGACATGGCAAGCCATGTCCGCGATACATGGTATTTGCGCTATATCGAGTACTCAAACCGACAATTGCGGACATGGCAAGCTATGTCCCTACATTATGAACGACGCTTTTACTGCTGTTCTCGAACGCAATCGCCGTGGCTTCAACGCGCAGTTTATGCAGGCGCGGCAGATGGCGCCGTCGTTGGATGGCGAAGAGTTTGCGGCACATTTGCGCGGGAACGTCGCGCCGATTGTTGGAGCGTGCGACGCGATTTCTTCCGAGCGAACGCACGAAGTCGTCGAGGTTTTGTATGAACTTTCGTTGCAATTGATGAGCAAAGGTTTGCTGGGCAACCAAACGCGAAACCCGTTGTTGCAAAAGGCGTGGACGCAATTGTTGCCGCATTTGGCGAACCAAATTGTTCTGTCGCCGCGCCGCGTTGTGGGCAGCGTTTGCAACGCGGTTGTCGCCTTGTCGCAAACGCCCAAAGTGCGAGCCGAGAATTGGATGCAAATGATGCGCGAAGTCGCGCCGGCGTGCGCCGATGTCGAAACATTCCTATGCGCTGGACGTGTCCTCGCGTGGCGTTGCGGAATGGCACATACGCGCGAAAACGCTTTGCATCTCGGGCGAAGTTTGCCCGCGAACATCGTGCGTTTCCTGTTCAATTTGCCCAACGATACAACGTCCGCAGCTTTGGAACAAATGTGGTCGAATCTGCAAAACGATGTCTGGATTTCTCCAACCGAAGCCGCCGTTTCGAGTCCTCGATCTTCCAGTTTGAAACTTGTGGCGCAAGTCGGCGACTTTCGCGGCTTTGGCGGAAACTTCCAATCGCCGCCGCGCGTGACGAGCGAAAACGGCGCGTTTTATGTTTCCGAGCAATCGCAAAGCTGGCGAATTTTCGCCGATGTTTTCGGCGCGACGTTGATTCGCGTGCGCGGCGAAGTGGTGGCTTCACCAAGTTCTTTCGCGTCTGTGCCAAATTGGAATCGAGTACTCGAAACGTTTCCCGAAGCGCAAAACGCTCTTTCGACGGCGTTCGACGGACGAACCATCGCTCTTACAATGGCGACTTCGCATCGCGTGTTCTTGTTTGCGTGAAAAATATAACGCCCGCCCATGAATGAGCGGGCTGAATCAACAAGACCGCTAAAGCGGCCTCCAGTACGCGAATCCCAGTCCCATTTATGGGGCTTATTCATCAGCCCGCTCATTCATGGGCGGGCGCTTGCTCTATGGCTCTCAACCTCACAACCGAAATGCAAACTTTGCGCGCCCAATGGCAAGCCGCGTGGCCGGACGCGTTGGCCACTTGGAGCCGTTTTACACGCTTGCAGGAACCGCGTTTTTGCATTTCGCGGGAACAGGAAAAACAAGAAGGTTTGACCGGCAGTTTTGCCATGATTCGGCTGGATGACCACGCTGTTGTGATTTCGCTGAAGCAAATTCAGGAAAGCGGTTTGAACGATTTCGCGCTGCCGATTTTGGCGCACGAAATCGGGCATCACATTTTGTGTCCGGGCGATTTGGGCGATCATGCGCGAACTCTGGCGCGAATGCGTTACGCTTTGCCGACCAAAGAAATCCACGCGCCGATGATCGCCAACCTTTACACCGATTTGCTGATTAACGACCGCTTGCAAAAACAAAATAATTTGCCGATGGACGCCATCTATCGAGTACTCGAAAGCCGCAAAAGTGAAGTGGAAACCTCGCAGTTATGGACGTTTTATTTGCGCACTTACGAAGTGTTGTGGAGCTTGCCCAAAGGCGATCTGGCGCATGGCACTTGGAGCGATTCGCTCGAAGCGGACGCCGTTTTAGGAGCGCGCGTCGTGCGTTCATATGCCAAAGATTGGCTGCGCGGCAGCGGGCGTTTCGCGGCGCTTTGCCTGACTTATTTGATGAACGACGACAATTCCGCAGAGCAAAACGCCGTCAAAGTTTGGCTCGATGCGGCGGGCGCGATGACCAACGGCGACGCAATCCCCGACGGACTTTGCGAAATGGACGACGACGAAATCGAGAGCGCGCGGCATCCGGCTTTCGATGAGCAGTTGTCGGGCATTCGCAATCAGGTCGTGCCGCAGGAAAACGTTCTCTCACCGCAAGATTCGCAAGGCACAATCGGAACTGGAACCGATCCGCAATCGAGTACTCGATACCGCGACGTGGGCGAATACATTGATATTTTGCGCAGCCTGGGCGTGAAATTGTCGGATCACGAAATTGCGATTCGCTATTACCGCGAGCGCGCCTTGCCGCACTTGATTCGCTTTCCGGTCAGAATGAAGCCGCAAGCGAGCGAACCGTCGCCCGAAGGAATTGAAGCGTGGGAAGCGGGCGAGCCTTTGCAGCAAATCGACTGGCTGCAAACCACGTTGAACAATCCGTTTGTGATTCCTGGATATACGACGGTGCAGCGCATTTACGGCGATTCGCCGGGCAGCGATCCGCAGCGCGAAGCGGACGACCTTTATCTGGGCATCGATTGTTCGGGTTCGATGCCCAATCCTCAGCAGCAGTTGTCGTTTCCGGTTTTGGCGGCGACGATTATGGCGTTGTCGGCGTTGCGAGCCGGTGCGCGCGTGATGGCGGTTTTGTCGGGCGACCCTGGCCCGATGGTTTCGAGTGGCGACTTTGTGCGCGACGAACATCGAGTACTCGAAACCTTGACCGGCTACCTGGGAACGGGTTACGCGTTTGGCGTGCATCACATGGCAGGAACGTTTGAAACGCGCGATAAAGCGCGGCCTGCGCATATCGTTCTGGTTACGGACGCCGATTTGTTCCACATGATGGACGAAGGAAAGCCTGTTGATAACTGGACGCGAGCGCATAATTCTCTGCTGCGTGCGGGCAAAGGCACTTGCGCTTTGAACATTGACGAAGCGCAGCACAAAGAACGCGTTGCACGTTTGCGCGCTGATGGTTGGCGCGTCCACAGCGTGCGCGACTGGAACGAACTGATGGAATTCGCGCGCAACTTTAGCCGCGAAAACTACGAGAAATGATTCACCGCAGAGAACGCTGAGGGAAAAACAATGAGCGATGAATTGTAGAGGCGTCAGCTTGCTGCGCCCGTCTTTCTGCAATCGAGTACTCGAACACGGGCGCAGCAAGCTGACGCCCCTACATTCCTTTTCTCTGCGCCTTCGAGGTGCATAAACTGAAACCATGCAAAACGAAGGCTGCTCGCTTCAACAATTGACGCATCGCCTGGCCGAATGTCCGGCGGATTTTCTGGCTGAACCCGCGATGAATGGGCGCGGCGAAGTCTTTGTGGCCGCTGTTGTCGGCGACTTGCTGCGTGACCTGGGAATGGGCGTTCCATTGCAAATCACAACGTTTTTTAACGTATCCGCCGAAAAGCGCAATTGGTTGCAATTGGTTTTGGTCGCGTCATGGTTGCTGCATGACGATTGGTTTTTGTCGAACGTCAAACTGAATATCGAGTACTCGAAAGGCGCTTTGCAATGGCTTTCCAGCGGCTTGAACGACCTTTCTCTGGTCGTCGATGCGCCGCAATTTGTAAATGATCCTGACCGCCGCGAAGAATTGGCGCGTTTGGCTTTAGCAGCTTTGGGTTTGCATCCGCAAGGCGAAAGCGTCGCGCAAGCCCAAAGCCGCCTGACGACATTGGACAGCATCGAGCGCCAGCGCGTCGTGTTCCAAACGCGCAAAGCGCAACAACGCGCGCAAGAAATCCGCGAAGCGATGCAGGAAAAAGCCCGCCAGGAAGCCGCCGCGCGCTATACGCGCGAGTGAAACAGAGAAACGTCGCGCAACGCTTGAATATGCAGGATTGAAAATGTCTCTTTCCGATGAACAACGCTTTCCTTTATTGGATGAACACGGCGCGCAGAACTTGAAATGGCTGCGCGAACATCCTCACGCGCCCATCTGGAATTACGCGTGCGGCGATATGTTGTCGGACGATTCGTTGCGCCGCGTTCGACAATTTAGTAGCGAGTTGCAACAACAAAGCGGTTGGCAACGCGGCCAAATTCCCCATTGGTTGCAAAAATTCACTGATTTTTGTCTTCAGGAAGTGCCATTTTATCGCAATCGCCAATCGAGTACTCGAAACGATGATTTCTTCAGTTTGCCGACGACTTCCCGCCGAGACATCGCGCGCGAGGCGTGGAGTTTCGTGCCCGATGGACAATCGCTTGACGAACTAATTTTGTATCCGACTTCGGGCACAACGGGCGCGCCTCTACCGATTTTGTCGCACCCGCGCACGACTTCGATGTATTTGCCGCTGCTGGAAAAAGCCTTGTCGCTGCACGGCGTGGCGCTCGAAAAATCGTCGTCGCGCGTGGCGATTGCTTTAGTTTGCGCGCAAAAGAAAACCTTGACTTATCTCAGCATTTCGTCGGTTCTGGAGAACGCGGGTTTCGTCAAAATCAACTTGAACCGCGACGATTGGCGCGATGAAAATGATGCCGCGAAGTTTCTCGAAAGTTGCGCGCCGCAAATCATCACCGGCGATCCGGTTTCCTTCGCCGAACTGATGAAACTGCAATCGAGTACTCGATGTTCGCTCCAGCCGCGCGCTCTGATTTCTTCAGCGACAACGCTTTTACCGGCTTTGAAAAATCAACTCGAAGTGTATTTCCATTGTCCGGTTCTCGATATTTATTCAACCAACGAAGCTGGCATGACAGCGGTTGCGACCGGCGAAGGCTGGGAGATTTTGCCGCACGATCTCTATCTCGAAACCTTGCGCGCCGATGGCACGCCTTGCGACGAGCTTGAAGTCGGCGAAATTGTTATCAGCGGCGGACGCAATCCGTTTTTGCCACTGTTGCGTTATCGCACCGGCGATTTTGGACGCCTGCAATTTCGAGAAAACCAAATGCCGCTCTTGCTCGATTTCGCGGGACGCGCGCCAGTTTGTTTTCGGGACGCGAACAACGCCGTTTTGACCAGCGTGGATGTCGCCAATGCCCTGCGACCATTCACGCTTTCGCATTTCACGATTCATCAAAACGCGGATCGTTCGTTGCTATTGTGCGTGCCACCAAACGCTGCGAATGAGGCCGATTTGCGACGCGCTTTGCAAACATCGTTCGGCGCGTTGCCGTTGCAGATCGAAGCGTTTGCCGATTCCGACGAGACATTAAAAACGCTTTATAGTAGCGATGTCAATTAGGAAATAACGAACCCGGGTGCCCTCTGGGCGGACGTGAGCGCCGGGTCTTCTCTTTGATAGTGCTTTGTGTGTTGAAGCGATTCATAAACATTATCGACAAAAGACCCGTCGCTCACGTCCGCCCAGAGGGCACTCAGGTTCGTTATCGAGTACTCGAAGTTCAATTCAATGTGCTGAATTGTTTTCCCATTGCAAATGCGGCAAGCCTTTTTTGCGCCGAACCAAACGTGCGTTTGTCCTGCCAATTGCGGCGGTAGTCGATTTTACTGTGTTGACGCGACGCGACGCGCCAGAAGCCACAACCAGTACACGTTGAAAGCGATGTGCCAGATTTCCAAATGCACGAAAACCGACGTGACGAGCGCCCACGGCTGGCCTTCCCAAACGGCGCGGTCGGGAAAATAACCCCAATGTGCGGCTGCCGCCCACGACTTATCGCCCGACAAGTTCAGCGCGAGGAAAACCATCACGCAAAACGCGCACGCCGAAGCCGTCAAAGGCGCCGTAAAAATCTTGGAGCGAAAAAGAGATTCAAATCGCATGAACTTGGTGAATGGAAGGCAGCAAAAACAAGTTGTGCGCGGCTGTCGCGTTCTTTCTCAATCGGCTACGAACAGCGCAACGCCCGCAATACCTCGGATGGTTAGTATGAGAAAATTTGAACGTGTTCGAGTACTCGATTTCTGGTGTTGTGCGTACGCTTATAAGAACACATCATTCTATGCCAAACTGCTGTTCTAAGGCGGGGAGATGAGCGCGTGCCACATCGAGCAACATTAGTGTCTTGCTGATTTCTCTGGTACCCAAAAGCTGTTCCGCCGCGTCAGCCGTGACCAAACCCAGTGAGCGCTGCATATTGAATTTTAGCCAACCACACCAATTTCCCATATAAGCCTGCAGACCACAACGAACCTGTTTTGCGGCCAGCGGAGTCTCACGACGGTAGCCTTGCAGGAAGGCTTCGAAGGTTGCGGCATTGGGATGACCTTCGGCTTGACCACTCCAGTCCAAAGCGGCTCCGACCGCTTCGATGGCGGGTTGAACGTATCCAGCACATTCCCAATCGATAAGCCATGGAGTGTGGTTGTCAAACCAGAGTACGTTTTTTTGATCAAGGTCGCCATGACTGATTACCCAGCGATCCGGCAACAACTGTTTCGCCTTTTCCGACAGAGACTTCCAGAGCAAAATCTCGGGAAGTAACTCCCTAACCTGCGCCGCCCACACGCTTTGTTGCTGTTCACCTTTATCTAACAGCATGATCCAATCGGCAGCCTCTGATGGTTCTTCAACGAAGTCGGGGGCTGGCAAAGGAGCGTGCAATTCTGCGAAATGCAGACGTAACCCATGAATACGCCCCAAGATGCTTCCGATTTGATGCGCGTGAGCGGGTTCGGTGGATGACGCCGAGAGCGTGAATCCGTCAATCCAGGGGAACAACATCACGGTAGCTGAGCCAACATCATGAATCACGTCACCACAACTTTCGATAGCACCGATAACCGGTAGTTGAGCGGCAGACACCGCCGCTGCAATCCGTTCGCTCAATCGAAACTTGGCGCGTACATCCGCGTAACCCATAACGGTAGGATTAAGCACTTTGACAGCAAAGTCACCATGCGTTGTGCGAATACGATACATGTGATGCAGTAACCCGCCGGTGACTCGCTGAGGAGCGCCCAAAGGCGTTCCCAAAGCATATAATTCGTACAACTTCTCCAACATTTGCCT
The DNA here is from genome assembly GCA_965277285.1 of Abditibacteriaceae bacterium. Taxonomy (GTDB): domain Bacteria; phylum Armatimonadota; class Abditibacteriia; order Abditibacteriales; family Abditibacteriaceae; genus DASVUS01. The sequence goes on from OZ255721.1 coordinate 3,527,450, forward strand.
ATTCATAATCGCTTTGTGCCTGCTATTGGGGCGCAGCAACTTCGCTCCGCCTCTTTCTGGTAGCGAAGGCCGTCAAAGGCGCCGTATAAAGCTTGGAGCGAAAAAGAGATTCTATTCGCATGAACTCAGTGAATCAAAGGCAGCCAAAATCAAGAGCAAAAGTTAAGGAATCGAGTACTCGATTGTAAGCGAAAATCAAGACTTACGGCTTAACCAAGATGATTTCATCTGCGTTGGTTCCTACCTTCGTGAAGAGTATGGGAGTTTGCTCCTCCCCCTCATTTTCTGCTGAGAGAAAAGCAACTGCTTGATTGTAGGCTTGTTGCAACGAAAGGCCAAAGCCAATAGCTGAGTAGAATTGGGCGGAGAAATTACGTGCTGCTTCATCGCCAATGGAAGTTGCCATACCTACAGCCGCATCAACATGTTGTGTCATTTCATCTGCCTGATGCTGCGAAAAACAGGTGTTAAAAATCACCAGGCGCAAGTTGGAAGCGGATGAAGCTAACATCTGAACAATGGCTGTTTTACTCACAGCTTTCGCATTGCCTGCGGCGTCTTGAAATATAATTTCATCTGCTCTGCTTCCATGCCCACTAAAATGAACAATCTGCGGCTCGTGTTCATTCAAAGCTTGCAGCAAATCAGAAGACCTAACCGCCCAAATTGATTGAAGTTCCACTGCCTCACGGTGCTTTGATGCACGAATTTTCTCTGTAATAGAGCGAACCTCTTCTCCGAGCGCCAGACGGTTTTCATCTTGTGGGTCGGCAGCACAAAATAAAACCTTAATCTTTGATGGTAACTTTGCCAAGTCAGTCATTGCTTGCCTTCTTATCGCAGATTGTAGTGCGGATTGACGCTCATACTCTCGCGTCACTTCGCGGCTACGGCGTAGTTGTTCTTCTGTTGTGCGTTTTGTTTCTGCCTCGTGGCGCTTCGCAGCATCCTGCAACTGACGATTTTCGTACGCCTGTGCATTTGCCAAGTTTGTCTGAGCGCGCCCAAGATCGCTCATCTTGCTGCCCATCCTTTTTTCCAGATCAGAAATTGAAGAGGAAATACGCGCACCTTCTGCTTGCTTGGACGCCAATCGTGACATTTCGGAAGCGAGTGATGAGACACTGCTCGACGAATTCATGCTGCGCGTGATGGACGATATATCATCGTTGATGCGAGCAATGCGCGCACCTTCGTTTGCAATCTTACTACGCAGATCGCCTATATCGCTTTGCAAACGGGAAACTTCGTTTTGATAAGAACTCGCTGACATAAATGCCTCCTTGCTCCTAACGTTATCGGTGGAGTGCACGATTCAAAAGAGGAGAAATGTATACGATATAAGCGTATTCACTATCCTCACGATGTATCTTCACCCAGCCTAATTTACGAAAGAAGTCAATGAAATGGTAAGTAATGAGGAATGGTTGGCCGAGCGATGACGCGATGCTTTGCACTACCGCGCTTTCCTCATCGTTTACAGTGAGAAGATGAAGGCCGACTTTTTCAGTCAAGTCATCGTAGTTTGGTATGAAAAGTGTGCAAGCTTCGTCAAAACCTGCGTTTGTCAATCGTACGTGGCCTGGAGCTACCTCAGACAGAAGACCTCTGTCGACCAAGCAGAGAATTGATTCATCAGCTTCCTCTTCTCTATTACCTGCGTTAACGCAATTCTCTACGATAGAATGTGAGGCATGGTACGAATGATACGCCGTATTAATGTCCGCATCGAATACAATGCGTAGAATGCGCTTTTCAAGATCGCTCAAGGGAATAAAAACGTCTAACATTTCAAATCTCCTTTCTGTTTTCGCGTTCAATGCAACGAGTGAAGATATTGCCAGATGATGGGGCGCAGCAAGTTCGCTGCGCCCCTTTCCAGTACTCGATTCTCAGCCGCAGCCGCTTGTCGTGCCGCAGTTCGGGCATTTGTAGCAGGCGCCCGCGCGGATCATCAGCGTGCCGCATTCGGTGCAGGGCGGCGCATCGCTTTGGGTTTGGAAGCCGTGACCGTGCTCGTGACTGTCGTGGCTTTTCTCCGGCGCGGCCATCAACGACGGTTGCGCGGACGCGGATGTGAGCGTTCCCGTACTCGAAGCGTGCGCTTCGCGGCCCAGATGTCCGTTGCTGCCGTTCGGGTGAAAGCGCAGGTCGAACCAACGGAAGATGTAGTCCATCAGGCTTTTGGCGATGGGAATCTCTTTGTTGGTGGTGTAGCCGGACGGCTCGAAACGGCTGTGCGAGAACTTGTTGACCAGAACGCGCAGCGGCACGCCGTATTGCAAACACATCGAAATGGCGACCGCGAACGAATCCATCAAGCCGGAAATCGTGCTGCCTTCCTTGCTCATCTTGATGAAGATTTCGCCCGGGCTGCCGTCTTCGTAAAGCCCGACCGTGAAGTAACCTTCTTGACCGGCAATCGAAAATTTGTGCGTGATGCTGTGGCGCTCGTCCGGCAGTTTGCGACGCAAAGCGCGCGGTGCATCCTTGGCGGCTTCTTTGGCTTCGGCGATTTTGGCGTCGGTCGTCGTCGAAAGCGGCTGCGTCCTCTTGCTGCCGTCGCGGTAAATGGCGACCGCTTTGAGTCCCAATTTCCAGCTTTCCAGATACGCCTGCATGATGTCGTCAACTGACGCTTCGCTGGGCACATTGACGGTTTTGGAAATGGCGCCTGAAATGAACGGTTGTGCAGCGCTCATCATGCGGATGTGTCCCATGTATTGAATCGAGCGCGTGCCGTTTTGCGCCTTGAACGCGCAATCGAAGACCGGCAAATGCTCGTCCTTCAAGCCCGGCGCGCCTTCGATGGTATCGTTTTTGTCGATGTAATCGATAATCGCGTCCGATTGAGTACTCGAATAACCCAGTTTTTGCAGCGCCTCGGGCACCGTCTGGTTGACAATTTTGAGCAAACCGCCGCCGACCAGTTTCTTGTATTTCACCAGCGCGATGTCCGGCTCGATGCCTGTCGTGTCGCAATCCATCATAAAGGCAATAGTCCCCGTAGGCGCCAAAACTGTGGCTTGCGCGTTGCGGAAACCGTGCTTTTGCCCTAAGACAAGGGCTTCGTCCCACACGCGTTGCGCCGTGTTGAGCGTATCAACCGGAACCGTGGCGCGCGGGATTTTCGCTACCGCGTCGCGGTGCTTGCCGATGACGCGCAGCATCGGTTCGCGGTTGGCGGCATAACCTTCAAAAGTACCGATGTTGGCTGCAATCTTGGCGCTTTGACGATACGCCGCGCCCGTCATAATCGCCGTGATCGCTCCCGCCAATGCGCGACCTTCATCGCTGTCATACGCCGTGCCTTGCGCCATCAACAGCGCGCCTAAGTTCGCATAACCCAAACCAAGAGGCCGAAACTTTTCCGAGTTCTTGGCGATTTTTTCCGTCGGATAACTGGCGTTGGAAACGATGATCTCCTGCGCCGTGATGAAAACTTCGCTGGCGTGCACGAACAACTCCGAATCGAATTCGCCGTTGCTTTGGCGAAACTTCATCAGGTTCATGCTGGCGAGGTTGCAGGCGGTATCATCAAGGTACAAAAATTCTGAACACGGGTTCGAGGCGTAGATGCGATCCGTGTTGGCGCTGGTGTGCCAATCGTTGATCGTGGTGTCGTATTGCATTCCCGGGTCGCCGCAAATGTGCGTCGCTTCGGCGATGGCGTGCAGCATTTCACGCGCGTTTTTCTTCTCGATAATTTCGCCGCTGGTGACAGCTCGAGTACTCCATTCGGCGTTGTTGTCCGCCGCGCGCATGAACTCGTCTGATGCACGAACGCTGTGGTTGGCGTTCTGGAAATCAACCGAATCATACGCGCCGCCCGGCATGTTGAAGCCGCCATTATAACCGGCTTCGATGAGCGCCCACGCCTTCTTTTCTTCGATGGCTTTGGCCACGATAAACTCTTCGATGTCGGGATGATCGGCGTTGAGAATCACCATTTTGGCCGCGCGACGCGTCGTGCCGCCGCTCTTGATGGCGCCCGCAAAAGCGTCCCAACCGCGCATGAAACTGACCGGGCCGGATGCAATGCCGCCGCCACTTAAATGCTCTTTCGAGGAACGAATGCGCGACAGATTGCTTCCCGCGCCGCTGCCGCCTTTGAACAAGCGCGCTTCAGTCGCCGCCAGTTCCATGATGCTTTCCATGTTGTCATGCACGGAATTGATAAAACACGCCGAGGCTTGCTGATGCGCGCCCTTGACGCCGATGTTGAACCAGACGGGACTGTTGAAACTGCCGTATTGGTGCAGCAGCAGGTAAACCAATTCGTCGCGGAAGGCGCTGGCATCTTCATCGCTGGCGAAATAGCCGCCTTCGCGTCCCCATCTGCCAAAAGTGTCGGCGACGCGGCCAATCACCTGGCGCACGCTGGTTTCGCGCTGCGGAGAATTCATTAGACCGCGAAAATATTTGGAAACCACAACGTTGGTGGCGAGTTGAGACCACGCTTTGGGGATTTCGCAATCTTTCTGCTCGAAAACGACTTTGCCGTCTTCGCCCGTTATGCCGGCTGTGCGCAACTCCCAATCGACGGTTTCCAATGGATCTTGACCGGCGCGCGTAAAGCGACGCTGAAACTTCAAACCGGCGTCTTTTTTCGACTTTCGAGTACTCGATTTGGGCGTCCACGATTTGGTCGTGATGCTCGCATCGGTAATATCTGGCGCCTGCGTCGTGGCGGGATGCGGACTTTCTTCCGGCTGGACAACCACTTCGGTGACCGCGTCAATAACTGCGATCGCCGTTTCTTTCGGTTCCTGATTTTGATTTTGTTCGCTCATGAGAAGTCCGTTGGTGTGGCCGTTGCTATATCCGTTCGCGTGACCATTAGTCTGTTCGTCGTGCTGAGAAGCGTCGCTGGCGTCGCTCATGTGAAAACTCCAAAGAAAACGTTTATCTCCATATCTTGTGGATAAGCCAATCGAAAACACAAGATATAGATATTCTGAGGATTATTATAAGAGGATAAGGAAATTGCACAAGCGCGGTTTGAGCGTGGGAGAAGAGCGGTGTTCGGTAATATTTTCCGTTTTTAGCGAGAAAAGCCGAAAAGCGCGACTTTTCCCCAGCCTTTTCCCCAAGCTTGGACAAAGAAGGAACCCTGAGCGTCAGCGACCAGTGAAAAGTGACGGATAAATGAAACGCTCACTTTCCCGGGTCGCTGAAGCTTGGGAGTGCTTTGCGTCAACTCACTCGATTGAGCCATCACCCTTCATTTTTCTTTCGCGCTTTTTCGTGTTTTTCGCGGGCTGTTTCTTTTCTGCGCGTTTGGTGTTGCCGTGACATAATTAAATGCGACCATTTCTTATGACTTTTCTTTCTCGTTTGCGGCGCGATGACGCCGTTTTGCTGATTGTCGATGTGCAGCAAAAACTCGTGCCCGCCATGTTTGAGGCCGAACGCGTTGTGCGCGGCGTCGGTTTGCTGGCGCGCACTGCGAAATTACTCAACATTCCCGTTGTCGTGACCGAACAAAATCCAACTCGCCTGGGCGCGACCGTTGAACCCGTCGTTCGAGTACTCGATTCGTATGCGCCGGTTTCCAAAATGCGTTTTTCCGCGTGCGTCGAAGAAACGATGACGGAATTGCGCGCGACCAATCGCAAGAGCGTGATATTGTGTGGTCTGGAAACGCACGTTTGTGTGTTGCAGACGGCGCTCGATTTAGCAGAAAATGGCTTCGCGGTTCTTCTGCCACAGGACGCGGTTTCGTCGCGTTATGAAAGTGACAAGCGCGTTGGAGTGGAAAGGATGAAAAGCGCGGGCGCGATTGCGGCTTCGGTTGAAATGCTGATTTACGAACTGCTCGGCGAAGCGGGCACGGACGAATTCCGCGCCCTTTTGCCATATATCAAATAGCGGGAGAACCCTCATGAGCCAGACAGAAAAGCACACAGCGACCGAAGTTTACACGTCTCAAATGGAGTGGGCGGGACGCAACATCGCCATCAACTTGGATTTTGTTCCCGACGACAAATTGAACTGGAAACCGGCGCCGCACGCCAATTCCGCGCTGGAAATCATCAATCATCTGGTGCCCAACATTCTGCGCTTGTCGGACATCATCAGCGGCGGCGACGGTCAGTTTCACGTCGAGCCGATTACGACGCGCGAGGCCGCGCAAACCGCGATTCGCCACGCTGCGGCGGAATACGCGATTCAAGTTTCCAAACTGTCGAATGACGATTTGGATCGCCAAGTTCATTTGCCTTTCGGCGAGGTTCCCTGTTCCCATGCCTGCGCGATTGGTGTCACCGAAGCAGTCAATCATCACGGGCAACTGACTTACATTCAAACGCTTTTGGGCGATGTCGAAAGCCATCTTGAATTTTGAGAAACGTCAGGAAAATAGGACACGGATTTCATATCTGCCCAGAGGGCGCCCGATCGAGCGGATGAACACGGATTTTTAAGAATCAGGAATCGAGTACTCAATACTCTCTCTTTTGATCCGTGAAAATTCGTTCAATCGGGCGCCCTCTGGGCAGATATGAAATCCGTGTCCTGTTTTTGATTGCCTTCCTACCATTTGCGTTCGAGTACTCGATATGACCTATTTGCTTCCTTTTGATGTGACATCTTTGCCTTACGAAACCTTTGATTTCGTGATTGTTGGTTCGGGCGTGGCCGGACTTTCCTGTGCCGTCGAATTGGAAGCGCACGGCAGCGTCGCGGTTTTGACCAAGGAAGGTCTCAGCGACGGTTCGACACAATGGGCGCAAGGCGGAATTGCCGCAGTTCTTTCGCCCGAACCGCTCGATTCCAGCGAATTGCACCAGGAAGACACAGTGAAAGCGGGCGCCGGTTTGTGCGACGCGCGCGCTGTTGATGTCCTTGTCCGCGAAGGCCCGCATCGCATTCGCCAACTGATCGCGCGCGGCGCGCACTTCGACACCGAACCGACCGGCGAACTGAAATTGACGCGCGAAGCGGCTCATCGCGCACGCCGCATCGTTCACGCGAACGGCGATTCGACAGGCCGCGAAGTGCAACGCAGCCTGACTTCCAACGCGCTCGAAAGCGGCGATATTCGCATTTTTGAAAACACGTTGTCGGTCGATTTCTTCGTCAATGGCGGACGTTGCTGCGGCGTTTTGGCGTTGGATGCGCAGGGAAATTTGAAACTGTTTCGCGCCAAAGCGACGATTGCGGCGACCGGCGGCTTGGGCGCGATTTACAAAGTGACGACCAATCCGCCGGTTTTGACAGGCGATGGTATGGCGATGGCGTTTCGCGCTGGAGCGACTTTGATGGACATGGAATTCGTGCAATTTCATCCGACCGCTTTCGCCAAAGGGCCGAATAATCCCAAGTTCCTCATCAGCGAAGCGGTGCGCGGCGAGGGCGCGATTTTGCTCAACAACAAGGGCGAGCGTTTCATGCAGCGTTATCATCCCGATGCGGAACTGGCGCCGCGCGACGTGGTTTCACGCGCCATCGCGCAGGAGATTTTGACGACAGGAACGCAATATGTCACGCTCGATTTGACGCAAAACACGGCACAGGAAATAGCCGCGCGCTTCCCCAAGATTTATTCGACGTGCGTTTCTTACGGCATCGATCCGGCGACGCAACCGATTCCGGTTTCCCCGGCGGAACATTACATGATGGGCGGCATTCACACCGATTTGAATGGCGCGACCGATTTGCCCGGACTTTTGGCGTGTGGCGAATGCGCTTGCACCGGCGTTCACGGCGCCAATCGTTTGGCTTCCAATTCGATGCTGGAAGGTTTGGTTTTTGGCATTCGCACGGTGCGCGCCGCCATTGCTTTGAAAGACGCGATTTGTCCGCCGGAAGAAAACTCCAACATCGCTCACAACGGTGCGCCAATCGAGTACTCGAATGAGGAAATCGAAGCTGCACGAACGCGCGTTCAGGAAATTATGTGGCAATATGCTGGTTTGGTACGTGATGGCGAAGGTTTGCAAAAGGCTTTGAATGAACTGAATGCGTTGGCCGAAAAGTTCTTGCAACCCGCGCCAAAACGTGAAGCGATTGAACTGGCGAACATGATTCAAACCGCGCAACTGGTGACGCGCGCTGCAATGGAACGCACGGAAAGTCGCGGCGCCCATTTTCGCACCGATTTCCCTGATCTGAAAGACGAACAATGGCAGCACCACATTTTGCTGCATCAGGAAAATGGCACGTTGAAAATCGGCGAAGCGGCGACGAATTGAGCGGTCAGACACGCGCATAGGCGATCATTCTGAAAGTGTCGAGAAGTGCGGGAAAAGGCAACAAGTAAAAGCCTGTCATTCTGAGCGCAGCGAAAAATCTGACTTTTACTTGTTGGACTTATGAAATAGCTCGCATCGTTCTTGGCTGTGGCCAGTTACCGCTATGTTCTTAATAAAATTTCTGGTAGCTGTGTTTGTGCATTTTTTCAGTTCATAGGAACAGTGTGTTGTCCATCATTATTGTTGGCATTAAAGACAAGAAGAGCGCGAACTTCACTTAAAGTTCGCGCTCTTCTTGTCTTTATCGAGTACTCGATAGTTACTCCGACAACTTCTGCAAAGCTACCATTTGCTCTTGAAGTTCTTTTATCTGGCGCTCCAACTGGCGGAAGGCGCGCAGGGTTTCCGGCATTTTGCGGGCGGCGGCTTCGCGCTTGAGGAAATCGCGTTGCGAAATGGCGGGGCTACCCAGCACGACATCGCCGCTGGCGACATCGCCCATGATACCGGTTTTGGCGCCTAAAATCGCGCCTTTGCCGATTTTGACGTGATCCGCCAAGCCCGCTTGTCCGGCCATAATCACGCCGTCTTCGACTTCGACGCTGCCGCTGATGCCGACCTGACCGCACAAAATGCAGTTTTTGCCGATTTGAACGTTGTGCGCGATCTGTACGAGGTTGTCGATTTTGGTGCCTTCGCCGATGCGCGTGGCGCCAATTGTCGCGCGGTCGATGCACACATTGGCGCCAATTTCCACATCGTCTTCGATGACAACAGTTCCCAGTTGCGGCACTTTGCGATGGCGTCCGTCATCCAGCACATAACCGAAACCTTCGCTGCCAATGACGCTGCCAGGATGAACCAGTACTCGTTTGCCAAGGTTGACGTGATGCCCGATCACGACGTTCGCGTGAAACACGCAATCGTCGCCGATTTGCGCGCCGTCGCTGACAACCACGTTCGGATAAAGAATCACGTTGTCGCCGATGTGAGCGCGTTGCCCGACCACGCAGCCGATGCCAATCGTGACGTTTTCGCCGATATGAGCGTCTTCAGCAACTACAGCTGACGGATGCACGCCCGCCACGCGCTCCGGCTTGAGCTGAAAATACTCCATCACTTTGGCGAAAGCCAGGCGCGGATTGCTGATTAACAGCGTGGGTTTGTTGTTTTTTTCTACGAGATGCAGATCGTCGGCGGCGGCGGATGACGCGATGATCGCGGCGGCAGGAGAATTGAAAGCGCTTTGCAGCAAAGCTTCGTTCTCGACAAATAAAATCGAGCCGGGCAAGGCGCTTTCAATGCCTGCCACGCTGGTGATTAAGGTTTGCGCGTCGCCGACGAGTTCTGCGCCCAGCAATAAAGCAATATCGCCCGCCGTCATGCGATGCGATTGAACATTGGCTATAGACACAGGTTTTTTAATCGCGTGGCCGTTGCGCGCGCCATTACGAGGAGCGCCGTTGCGTGGCTGATTGTTCGGCGAGGGAGCGTGTGGAGATGACATCGGTAGTAAAAACCCTCCTGAGAGTAGCCGAAACATGACCGGCGGCCTCCGGCATAGCGTGAAAACAACGGACGACACGGACAATTTCAGCGACTTGATACCACGGTGCAATAAGGTTGTTGGGATCGTCCTGGCAACGCCAGAAAAGGCTTGTATTGGAATTCGGTGTGGGCATTTTGCTTGAAGCCGCGTTAAGTTAGTGAGCGCGAAAATTTTTCTTCAAAATGTGGGCTTCAATCAAACTTTGCGATAGACGCGAACTTTGGCCTCGCGTTCATCCCAATTCGTGACACATATTATCATGGTTGACGGCCACCGCACATTGACTATCTCGCGCTCTATTATGGCATATCCATCAAACGTGATGAACATAATAGCAACGCGCAGTACCGAATTCCTGTGCCATTCGAGTACTCGATATTCTGAAATAACCGGAGAATCAGCTTACTCCCAGCATTTGCAAAGCGCTCGGCGTTTCATCGCGGACGCCGACAACGGGACGTTCCACCAAAACCCAGCCGCGACTGCGCGCCAGATTTTGCGCCCACGCGTGCGCGCCTTGCAACGCTTGAAGCCGCAACTGTGTCGCGCGTGCGCCGTTTGTTCCCGCTGATGTCACCAACAAACGGTTAAAAGACGGCATTGGTGCAGTAATCTCTGGTTGCGGCAAGCGTGCGGGAAAAGCAACTGTTTCGCGTGAGGTCGAAGTGGTCGGCGCGATTGTCGTCCCACGCACTTCATAAGTGGAAAATGGCGGCAGCACGACCACAAGCGAGCGACTGCCGTTGAAATCGTTGGCCAGAAAGCGCGTTTGTTCATCGCGCAGTTCGACCAGGCGCGCGCGGCTGATACGTTGCTCGCGTTCGGTTTGCACCGCAATTTGCGCTTCGCCTTCGCGCCGCACGCGCAACGGTTCTTCTTCGCGCTGCCGCGTCCATTCGTCCAAAATCTGCTGTTCCTGAGCGCGCAGTTTTTCGCGCCACACTTCCTGCAATTGAAAAAGCCGCGCCTGCGCCGCTTCGCGGTCAATGGCCGAAGTGTTCGAGTTCGGCAGCAACTTCAATCGCAAATTGGTGATCTCGAGTTGCACTTCGGGCGGCAAACCGATTGGCTCCAGCGGCGGCAAAACAACTTCGCGCGCCGCTGCAACATCGTCCTCCAAAGTCGCGCGCGCTTCGCTTTCCTGCGCACGCTGCGCCGCCGCACGACGAACGCTGGCGTCGCGCAAAAAGTTATTCAAATCCGCATCGCTGCGCCGTCGTGCCACTTCTTGCAGCGAAGTTTCATTCGATGATTGCCGCATCGCGCCATTTTCAATGCTGCGCAACGCAGGAACGGAACCTTGCGCTGTATCGAGTACTCGAAGCGCAGAAAACGGCAGCGATGGCGCCACAATTTCTGCCAGAGAACGCGTAGAAGAACGCGGCATGACAAGTGAAACCGTTTTCGTCTGAGAATTATCCAATCGCGCGGCCAATTGCCAAGCTGGAAAACGCTGCGCCAACGCCGTCACATCAATGAAAACTTTAGGCTGAACGACCGCCGTTGCAGTCGGTGACGCGCTCGGTTTTTGCGTCAACGCGCTGATCCAGGACGAAAGCAGCGAAGGTTGTTTGGACGACGTTTGTTGAGACGACTTCTGCGCGGCTGCGGGCGTTGTTTGAGTACTCGAAGATTGCGTGCTGGAAGTGCGCAATAACGAACAACCGGCGAGAGGTAGCAGCGAAAAAAATGTTCCGGCCAAGAGCAGCGGCGCGGCACGTTTCCTAAACGGCGCCGCATCGCTGTGAGGAGCGACGCGACGCCGTTTAGGAAACGAAAAAACGCGTGGGCCGAGCATTGCCGAAAAACGTGACAAACCTGCAATTACGAGTTCAATTGCTTCAACACATCGTCAGTGATGTCGATGGTGGGAACGTTCCAGATCACGCCGCGCGAACGCATCACAAGAGTGAACTTGCGGTCGTTAGCGACTTTGATAATGACCGCTTTGGCCTGGTCGGTAAAATTTTTGTCGGTGCTGTCTTGTTGCTGTTTCAGGTTGGCATACAACTTGTCGCTGAGCGCGCTTACTGCGTCTTGATTGCCTGCGGCCAGATCGCGCAAGGTTTTGATACGTGCGTTGTCGGCGTCGGTTTTGGTGACTTTGCCGTTCAGCGAAATATATTCGGCGTTACGGTCGTTGGAATTTTTGACGTAAGTGGCAATTTTGCTTTGATCGTCATCGGTCAAGGTCGGCTTGAGCACAATGCTTTCAAAATCCTTGGCTTCGTCCGGGTTCAACAGGGAACGCGCCGCCAATTGATCGCTGATGCCTTGCGAGCGACCTTCGAGCGCTTTGATCGCGGTCTGATACTTGGTGAAACCATCAGCCAATTTGTCTTCATCGACAACAGCGATGGAAATCGTTTGTGCGGACTGGGCTTTGGCTGGCTGCGTCGTCGCCGTTTGCAAACCGATGGCACAAATTGTCGCCAAAAACACACCGCGCGAAACGGTTCCGAACCAGGGAGTACGTTTATTCAAACTCAACTTCATCAGTCTTTTCCTCCGAAAATAAGCGAACGTTTCCCCGCCTGATAACAATCTGAAGCGAAGGAAAGCGCCGCTTGGACGACATCTCGGCGTTTTTGTTTTCGCTCTGCGGCGCTTTTTCCCGATTCGAGTACTCGATTGAAGTCTCAATGGTTTTGAACGCTGCCGAGCCGACGCCGCATTCTATTGTACCAATTTGACGCGGCGCCGTGAGTTGTCCACGAGAATTCTTTACAAAGCACAAGTTCAGAGTGGCGATGTTGTCAGGATGAAATCAGGTATGACAAAACCTGGCAAAAGCGGTTAAATATACTCAATCGTTTTATCTCAAGGAATTGATGTTATGACACATCGCATTGGCGTAATTGGCGCTGGCCCGAATGCCTCCACGCACGCGACTTATTTCGCGCGTTCGCCACGTTCTCAAGTCGTGGCGATTGCCGATCCCGTCATTGAACGCGCGCAAGAACTCGCGTCCGTCACCGGCGCGCGCGCTGTCGCCGACTTCCGCGAGTTTCTCGATGAAGTGGATGCCGTCGTTGTTTCTTCGCCCAGTTTTCTGCATCACCAGCACGCGATGGCAGTTGCGCAAGCGAAGAAACATTTATATTGCGAAAAGCCGCTTGGCCTCAATTTGCAGCAGGCGAACGAGATTGACGCAGCCGTAAGCGAAGCGAAAATCGCTTCCGTCGTTGGTTTCACGCCGCGCTTTAGCGGCTCGTTGCAAACCCTTTCGCGTTTGGCGCGCCAGGGCAAGTTGGGGCAAATCGTTTCAGTCGGTTCGCGGCGATTGTGCTTCATCAAAACCGGCGAAATGACATCATGGCGCAACGATCACTCGCAATCCGGCGGCTTGTTGTTGGAAATCAACATTCACGAACTCGACTGGATTTTGCGCTCGGCGCACGAAAGCGGCTGCGGCCCGGTGCAAAGCGTTTATGCGCGAACCTGGGCGGCCGAAGAAGGCGAACATCGTAACGATTCCCTGTGGGTCACCATCGGCTTTGGCAGCGGCGCGACTGGCTGGCACGAAGGCAGTTGGAGCGCGCCTAATCCCTCGTTTTTTCGTGAGATTCAGGGCACGCGCGCCACTGCCGCGACCGACGAATGGGGCAACGAGGTTTATACCGTTCGTATCGGCGCAGGCCGCGAACCGCAAGAAGTCGATCCCGATTTCGATTTGCGCGGTCATTTTCTCGATTGCATCGAGGGCGCCGCGCCGGTTTGCGATGTCGCCTGGGGCGCTTATGTGATGCAGGTTTGCGAAGCCGTTTTCGCATCGGCGGAAAGCGGTCAGGTCGTGCAGTCGGGCGCGTGACAATCGAGTACTCGATCTTGAATTCGGGAAGAGTAAACGAAACCCCATGAAATCAGGAGTTTGTCATTCTGAGCGGAGCGAAGAATCTAACTTAACGCCAGATTCTTCGCTCCGCTCAGAATGACAAAGTGGAAGTTTTGAGCGTTTCGTAAGACTTTGTATACACACTCTCAGAGTGACAAACTCCTGGTTTCGAGCGTTTCGCGGATTTTCTCTGCACACTTTAAGTAAATGGTCATCGTTGAAAGGAATTGTTGAAAATCAAAGATTGAAAAGGTTTGTCGTCATGAAGATTGATTTGTCAGGAAAAATCGCGCTGGTGACGGGCGCTACGGGACAATTGGGGCGCGTGATGGCTTTGAGCCTGGCGCGCTGCGGCGCCGATGTCGCGGTGCATTTTCATCGCAATGAGGAACAGGCCGCGACTTTGTGCCGCGCCATCGAAAATGAAGGGCGGCGCGCGGTCGCGGTGCAGGCCGATGTCACAAACGCGGCTTCGGTCGAAGCGATGCGCGACCGCGTGAATTCTTCGTTAGGCGCGCCACATATCATCGTCACTAATGCCGTGATTCAATACAATTGGACGAGTGTTTTGGATCAGGCCGTTGCAGATTATGAAGGGCAATTTCGCTCGTGCGTCTTGCATAACGTGCTGATGGCGCAAGCCTTTGTCCCCGCGATGATCGAAAGAAACGAAGGTCGCATTATCGCTATTAACACCGAATGCGCCATGCAAACTTTCGCGGGACAATCCGCTTACGTTTCGGGAAAACGCGGCATGGACGGCGTATTACGAGTACTCGCGCGCGAAGTCGGCCAGCATAACATAACGGTGAATCAAGTCGCGCCGGGCTGGACGATTTCGGATAAAGACCGCGCGAGCGGCGGCGAATCGCAGCCCGATTATCAAAATAAAGTGCCGCTGAAACGACGCGGTACGGATCAGGAAATCGCTAATGTGGTGGCTTTTCTGGCGTCCGACCTGGCGAGCTTTGTCAGCGGCGTCTACTTGCCCGTTTGCGGCGGTAACGTGATGCCTACCATTTGAAACAGCATTCAAAAACAGCGTGACTTCTCCAGGTTGTTCGAGATTTCTCTTGTAAACGATAGTTGAAAGCCATTTTGACGGAGACATTTTGTTCATAACGCGCTTGCGAATAATTCCATCATTGGCAACTGGCGCCGTGTTGTTGGGAATCAGCGGTCTATCATATGCCGGGCAGAATGCGGTGACGAGCGTTGTCGCGCCAACCACGTCGCAAGCGCTCTCACAATCGGTCACAGTCACTGTCGGAACGCAGGCGCGCCAAAGTTTTGCGGGTTTGGGCGCGAGTTGCGGCAATTGGGGGCACCAATACGCACAACTGACGTTGTCAGAACGCGCAACTTTGTCGCGGCTATTGTGGCACGATTTGAAGATGAAAACCTTGCGCTTGTGGATGAACACCGATCAATTTGCCCCGACGCGCGGCGCCCGCGACATTTCGGTTTTTCGCGCCCAATATATTGATTCGGGCTTGATTGCGGATGCGCAGAAAAACGGTGTCATCAATCTGTTGTTGGCGCCGGATGGAATGCCTTCGTACATGAAGGTCAAGCGCGATGGCGGGCCGCACGATTACGCCTTGAAAGAGGATGAAATCGGTAATTACGCGGCGTTATTAGCCGATTTTATCCAGCAAGTGAAAACGCAAACTGGCGTTCTGATCAATGTCACGGGTTTGCAAAACGAGCCGAACGATCTGGATCGCATCGCGCCCGACCAACTGGCATCTGTGACCAAAGCTCTGCGAAGTGCTTTGGATGCGCGCGGCTTGCGAATGGTCAAAATCGTGGCGCCTGAAAGCGCCAACGTCGATGGCGTGTTCTATGATGCGTTGGCGCGCTTGAAAAGTGACACCGTTGCGTGGAATGATCTGAGCGGCATCGCGTCGCATTCTTACGGCATGGCGGCAACCGAAGAGGCCGCGAAAACAATCGCGGGAACCGACGGTCGCAATACGAAAGAGTACTGGATGACCGAAGCCAGCGATAACGGCGCGGAAGTTCCCGATGACGCGATTCGCGCGGCGTCTTTGTCGTCGCGTTTTCTCAACGACATGAACCATCGCGTGACGCATTGGGTTCACTTCATCGGCTTTGAAACGCCCGACCCAAACGACAACGCGACGCGCATTATCGCCTATACGACAAGACCGCTACACACCACGATTTTCCAAAAGTACTATTATTATCGGCAACTGAGCGAAGCGTTCGATGTCGGCGCCGTTTTTCGCAGTAGCCAGAGCGATTTAGACGGCGATATGACGTGGACATATGGCAAAAAACCGCGCCTGACCGCCGCCGCAGCGCGCAACCCAAATGGAAGTTGGAGCATCGGATTAAGCAATTTTACGGCGCTCACTTTTAGTGATGCTGATGATCCGAACAACTTCGTGTTGCACAACAGTGGTTACACGGCGCGCACTTTCAATGTCACCGTGCGCGTTCCCGAACTGGCCAAAGTCGCGCAAGTTCGTTTCAATATAAGGCGCAGCAACAGCGGCGTCAATGACGCGGAGCAGGGCAGCCTCTTGATGCGCTACGGGCAAATCGTGGTGCCGAACGTTCGTCCTCTTGACCTTATCACGCTACGTTCCACGCATCTTTGATGTTCGATGAGACAGCACGACGGTAGCAAGTTGCGCGACAGAAATGAGATTTTCTTGTCTTTTCGCTACCATTTGATAACACAAAATAGGCCTCAGCGTTGATAAAAACGCTGAGGCCTAAAAGTTTGGCAAGGCCGAATTTTCGCTTTACATTGTGGCATCGGCTGATGGCGTAGGCTTTGCGGCGGGTGCAGTGTCCGTTGTGCCGCTGGCGGCGGATGACTTCAAAGTGGCGAGACTTTGCGCGGCGTCGCTGTCGTCCGGGTCGAGCGCAATCGCTTGCTGATAAGCGGTCATCGCTTCTGCGTTGCGCCCCACTTTCGCCAGAGCATCGCCCAAAAAGCGGAAGCCTATGCCATTTTTGGGATCGAGTTTGGTGGACTGCATATAAGGCGCGATGGATTCCTGATATTGATCCGCATTGTAGTACGCGTTACCCAGACTATAGAAGTTCTGAGCATCGGTGGCGTCCAAAGAAATCGCCCTTTTGTCGAGCGTGACTGCTTCGGGAAACTTTTTTTCGTAAATCAGCGTATCGGCCAGATAGCGTAGGCCGGTTGCATCATTCGGCTTCATCGCCACATAGCGACGATATGGCGTTTCAGCTTGCGCATACTGATCGGCACCGTAATAAGCGTTACCCAGATTTATCCAAGCGTCGCTTTTTTCCGGCTGCTGTTTGACGGCGACTTGTAATACGGGAATCGCTGCGGCGTAATTATCCTGTCGCACCAAATCGCCGCCCAGGTAAATGCGCGCGTCTAAAATCGTCGGTTTTAGCTGGATCGCTTTTTGAAAAGGCGCAATTGCTTTATCGTATTGCTCCAGCCCATCGAAGGCAATACCCGCGCCGTAATACAGTTCGCCATCGGTCGGGTCAGCGGCAATCGCCTGGCGATAATCGGCCAGAGCCATCGTGTAATTGTTAGCGTTGTAAGCCACTTCAGCGCGCGCTCGCCACGTCGTCGCGGTTTTCTTGCGCGCTGCGGAGACTGTAGTTACGCAACTCGTCTGCTCAAATCTCGAAGATGTCTTCGATGTCGCTGCCGCGCCGTGTGATGCCACGATCATCAAGCTCGATAAACTCAGGCCTGCTGCAAGCCAACGATTTTTTCGCAAAAACATAATTCCCTCCGCCAACCTTTTTCGCCCTTTATGCGGCGCGCGATGAAAGCAATAACGGTGCCACTCAGCGTACCAAAACAAAGAACGAATACCCGACTTCGAGTACTCGTTCTTTGTTCCGCAACCGCAAGGGACAACGACGTTTCAGCCCAGCCATTGCGGGTTTTTCGCGGTCCCATCGAAGTGCGAAGTCGTCTTGAACAGTTCGTACTTGCCATCAGCGGCGGGAATTGCGGTTCGCGCCAACAATGCCATCTTTTGATCGCCCGTCATTGGCTGGAAAGTGCGCACAGCTTCGAGCGCCTGCTCCAAAACGGCGATATTATCGATGCCTGTGATGACAACCGAAACGGGCTGCGACATCGAATAATGGAGCAATTGCGTTGGCGTGGCCGTGCCACTTTTGACAATGTGATCGAGAATGAAATGATCGCCAAAGGTCTTCATAGCGAGCACGCCGATTTTCTGTTGCAACAAAACTGGCAACACTTGACGCTGAAAACTGCGAAAATGTGCGTCCATCACGTTGACCGGCATTTGCACGGTGTCGAAGTGGAAATTGTGGCGTCGCGCGGTTTCCAGCATACGCAAGTGAACCATCGGGTCTTTGTGTCCCGTGAAACCGATATGCCGAACTTTGCCAGCCTGACGCGCCGCCAATGCCGCTTCGAGCGCGCCGCCCGGAGCGAAAACGCGATCCGGGTCTTCCAAGCGAATGATTTCGTGAAATTGCACCAGATCGAGATGATCGGTTTGCAAACGCAGCAACGATTCGTCGATCTGGCGCGCCGCCGCAGTTTTCGAGCGACCATCAATTTTAGTCATCAAAAAAACTTTGGCGCGGTAGCCGTCGCGCAACGCCTTTCCCATGCGCACTTCGCTGGTGCCTTCGTTGTAGTCCCAGCAGTTGTCCATGAAAGTGACGCCGCGATCAATGGCGGTGCGGATGATGCGAATGCTTTCCTGCTCGTTGGCCTGCTTGCCAATGTGAAAACCACCCAGACCGATCAGCGAAACGCGCTCGCCAGTTCGTCCGAGTACTCGATAAAGCATGTCGCCGCGCCGTTCGCTATCTGGCGTCGCAAAGGTTTTCGATGCCAAGGTTTGCAGCGATGTATCTGATGCGTTGGCCTTTTGCGCCAACAAATCGCCGCCTACAACAGCCACGCCTGCAGCCAATGCCGTCCCATTTTTCAGAAAATCGCGTCGTGTCGTTTTCATGGTCATGCTCCGTTATGTTTCAGGAATTCACGCTCTTTCCGCTCGTGAAAGCGCGCTTCGAGCAAGAAACAAACCGCCAAAACACGTTTTCGACAAACGCGCCACAAACAAAAGAACGAGTACTCGAATTGAGTACTCGTTCTTTTTATGCGCAACCGAAAACTAATAACGCGGCATTTCTTTGTCCACGTTGACAGCCCACGAATCGATGCCGCCGGCCAGGTTCGACAACTTCTCGAAGCCCATTTTGCGCAAGAAATTGATCGCTTTAGCCGAACGCATTCCGTGATGGCAATAAACGACAGTTTCGTCCGCCGTGTCCAACTCGTTCATGCGATTGGGCAAATCGCCCAGCGGAATGTGCTTCGCGTTGGGCAGCGTCGTGATGTCCCATTCCTGCGGCTCGCGCACGTCCAACAAAGTGATTTTGCGACCGCTGTCCAGCAGTTCTTTCAACTGCCGCGTTGTCACAGTTTTCTGTGGCGCGTCGTCTTCGCCGTCTTCGTGCCCGCCAACGCCGCAGAAATACGCGTAATCCTGCAAACTGGTAATCGTCGGATGCGCCGAGCAAACCGGGCAATTCGGGTCTTTGCGAATCTTCAGTTCGCGGAACTTCATGTCCAATGCGTCATACAGCAGCAAGCGCCCGATTAGCGGCTTGCCTTTGCCGAGAATTAGTTTGATCGCTTCGGTCGCCTGCATCACGCCGATGATGCCGGGCAAAATGCCCAGAACGCCACCTTCGGCGCAACTGGGAACCATGCCGGGCGGCGGCGCTTCGGGATACAGGCAACGATAGCAAGGGCCGTCCGATGCGCCGAAAACTGTCGCCTGTCCGTCGAAACGGAAAATCGAGCCATACACGTTCATCTTCTTCTCGAAAATGCAGGCGTCGTTGACCATGTAGCGCGTCTGGAAATTATCGGTTCCATCGACCACGATGTCGTGTTCGCGCACCAACTGCAACACGTTATCGTTGTTGATCATGTCCTGAATCGCGTTGACTTTCACGTTCGGATTGATCTCGTTGATGCGCTTTTTGGCGCTTTCCACTTTCGGCACGCCGACGCTGCTCGTGTCGTGAATCACCTGGCGCTGCAAGTTCGACAAATCGACGACATCCGGGTCGATAATCGTCATCGTACCGACGCCGCTCGCCGCCAAATACAACGCTGAAGGCGAACCCAGACCGCCCGCGCCAATCATCAAAACCTTGGCCGCATTGATCTTTTCCTGACCCGTCACGCCAACTTCCGGCATAATCAGGTGGCGACCGTAACGCATCACCTGTTCGTTTGTCATCATCAGAAAATCCTTTGTCTTTTCAATTCCTACCCAAACTGTCGTCTTATTCTACCACGACACCAAAACCTGATGGTTCCATCGTATTCTAACGATGAATTAAGTATCGAGTACTCGATGTGTGTTACTTTTTTTGAAAGCGGCGTTTGAAAGCGGCGTTGGATGCGCAGCCAGGTTCTCATCAACAGGACGCGCCGAATGGCCGATTTGGACGTTGTGCGCGGGCGCACTTTATGCGGATGCGTGACGGCGAAGTCGCCGATTTCGGGTGGCGCGAGAAAGTTTGAGCGCACTTCGGAGAAATCGGCGACGGCGATATTTAAGCGTTTGCAAATGGTGCGCAATTGCAAATCGCCGATCACATAGGGGCGTTGATTTATCGCCCACAACGCATCGGGAACATCGGCGTAAGTTTGTTTCCAATCGGGCATTTCGTCGCTGTCGAGCAAACTGGAATCGAGAATTTTTTGTGCCGCCTGGCGCGTGAAACCGGTGAAACCGCCTTGCACATTGGGCGGATTGAGTGGGACTTGCAGCACTTCGGTTCGGTGTTCGAGCGTGCCGAAAACGACGCAACCCGTCGGCAAAAAGCGAAAGCGGCGATGAATGCGCGTGTCTGTATCAATTTTCAAAATGTGACTGCACAGTTTTTGCGACGCATCGTGTTGCAAACTGTCGTGCAACACTCGCTTCCACAATTGCCCGCCACTTTCCAAACCGTATAAATGTTCGCCTTTTGAGTACTCGATATTGAATTGCTGCGCTAATTCCGGCCAGCGCGCGTCATCGTCGCCATCGGAAACCATCACGATACGTGATGTGGGATAAACGCGACGCAGACTTTCCAGGCAAAGAACGGCGTCGTCGGAGTCGCGGTAAACCTGCAAATGCCAGGTCAAATCGCCGTCATCGAAATCGTGTTGAACTTCCATAAACGTGTGGTGAAAACGGAGAAATGGCCACAAAAAGCACAAAGGACACAAAAGAAATGACAGACAACGCTTCAGATTGGAGGGATGAAATCGCTTGTTTAACCACTTTTGTATTGTGGCAATTCGCCGTGTGGAATGTCGTTCAGGCAGCGATTTGTGGTGTCTTTTTTCGATAAAAGCGGAATTGTAATTCCGGCTTCTTTCAACATCCAATTGATGTTGAGTTGCGGATCGTCCCACGCGATGCCGCCTTCGTCTTCGGGATGATACGTGTCGTCGCATTTATAAAGAAATTCGGCTTCCTCAGACAAGACGACGAAACCATGTGCGAAACCGCGCGGCACAAAGATCTGCGTTTTGTTTTCCTCGGACAATTCGGCGCTGATCCATTGGCCAAAATGCGGCGAACCAACGCGAATATCAACAGCAATATCGAGTACTCGACCACGCACGACGCGACACAATTTGGCTTGCGGATGTGTCAATTGAAAGTGCAAGCCGCGCAAAATGCCTTTGCCGGACATCGAATGATTATCTTGCACAAAACGCGTCGTGATGCCTAAATCGGCGAAAACGGTTTCGCTGTAGGTTTCCATGAAGAAACCGCGCGCATCGCCCCAAACTTTGGGCTGAAGCAAGACAACGCCGGGCAGATCAGTTTGAATAAGTTGCATGAGGGAAATGATGAATGATGAATGATGAATACGGAATGATGAATCCGAACGCCATATCGAGTACGCGATAGCTTCATTTCGTATTCATCATTTGCTGTCAGTCTTCGCGTTCGATGACGCTTTGAAGATATTGTCCGTATTCGGTTTTCTGAAGTTCATGTGCCATGCGCAA
This sequence comes from Abditibacteriaceae bacterium, assembly GCA_965277285.1. GTDB lineage: Bacteria > Armatimonadota > Abditibacteriia > Abditibacteriales > Abditibacteriaceae > DASVUS01. The sequence goes on from OZ255721.1 coordinate 3,549,082, forward strand.
TACGTCTTCGGCGGAAATGTAGCCTTGTTGGTAAGCGATTTCTTCCAGGCACGCGACTTTCAAGCCTTGCCGCTTTTCAATGGTTTCGATGAAATTGCCGGCTTGCAACAGCGATTCGTGCGTTCCCGTATCGAGCCACGCGGTGCCGCGTCCCAATTTTTCGACGCGCAACTTGTTCATCGCCAGATACGCGTTGTTGACGCTGGTAATTTCCAGTTCGCCGCGCGCCGACGGCTTGACTTCGGCGGCGATGTCGCAGATTTGTTTGTCGTAGAAATACAAGCCGACGACCGCATAATTGGATTTCGGATGCGCCGGTTTTTCTTCGATTCCGAGTACTCGACCGTTCTCGTCATAATGCACGACGCCGTAGCGTTCGGGATCTTTCACGTAATAGCCGAAAATTGTGCCGCCGTCTTCGAGTTGCGCGGCATTGCGCAAATCTTCGGTCAGGCCGTGACCATAAAAAATGTTGTCGCCTAAAACCAGGCTGGCCGCGTCGCCGTTCAAAAACTCGCGCCCAATGAGAAAGGCTTGCGCCAAACCTTCGGGTCGCGGCTGTTCGGCGTATTGAATGTTGATACCAAAAGTGCTGCCATCGCCCAGCAATCGGCGATATTGCGGCAAATCTTCCGGTGTGGAAATCAGGAGAACGTCGCGCAATCCCGCCAGCATCAGCGTGGACAACGGATAATAAACCATCGGCTTGTCGTAAATCGGTAACAATTGCTTGGAAATCGCGCGCGTCACGGGATGCAGCCGCGTTCCGCTACCGCCCGCCAGAAGAATGCCTTTCATGTCCACTCCCAGTCCATCGTTGTGATGCAACACGTTCGTGATGCAACACGTTCGTGCCGCAAAACGATGGTGCGTTCGCAGTTTGCGCGTTGCGCGGCGCGGCGTCAACTCCGGGAAGGTTTGGACGCTCATCGAGTACTCGAATCGAGTACTCGAAATCAAACCACAAAACGCGCAAAAGATATGACCAATTGATAACTTTATCTGTGAGAATGTTTAGAAAGCAGTAAAGCGGCATCAAAACTGCATTCTTTCGGGGCACTCAAAAATCCCTTCTTGGAGAGAAACGAACATGGCTTACGATCCCGAAGCGCGTCAAACTGGCAACTCCGCGATGATCATTGGAATTGTCGCACTGGTACTGATTGCGGGCGCTGTGCTGGCTTATTACGCCACGCGCCACAATGACAACGATACACCGACATCGACCAGTACAACGATCATCAATGGCGCGACACCAGTGCCCGTGACTAATACGGTCATTGTCACCACGCCGTCCAGCGTCCCGACGCCCAACACAATTCTTGTTCCGGTTCCTGGCAAAACTGTGACGAAAGTTGAGCGCAACACAACGATCATCAACCGCGAGCACACAGTTCCCGCGCCGAAAACGTCGCCCTCGGGTTCAAGTTCGTCGCCCAACGTGACCACCAACGTCAACATCACGCCGCCGAGCGGCAGCGCCAACAGCGGTTCTTCAACCACAGGCGCAGCCAACGACGCAACGTCTGCTCCGGCCCCCGATATGGGCAACAGCGCGACCAACGATGCTACCAACAACGCGGCTACCAATTCAGCAACCGGTTATTAATCCGTTACTGAAAAGCAATAAGCTCCTGAGAACGTTTCTCAGGAGCTTATTGCTTTTCAACGTCGAGTACTCGATGTCATGCCGATTCCCAGCCCAAGGCATTGCGGACGCGGTTAATGAACTTCTTGAAGGGCGAGTGCACTTCTTCCGTTGCGGGGTCAAAACGAGGATGAGCCACAGCGTCGATGGTAGCTTTCTCTTCAAAAATTCCGCTGGAGTCGTTTGTAATATCGCGCGATGTTAAAGTTGGTTGCGCCTCGTCTGGCGAATCAGGGGCAGGTAAATTGTCAGAGACGTGTTTTTCCGTGAGAGGTGACGGCGTTGATTGAGTACTCGAAGTTGGCGGCGCCAGCAATGCATCTGCTGAAATTTGCGTAGCGACATGAGACGCGGAGGCACTTCCCGTCAATGGGTTTGGCGCGGGTGCATCCGCAGACGACGCAACGGGAAGCGTAACTTGAGGCGCGCTGGTCGCCACAGATGCGGGAACCGAAGGTGTAAACGTTGCGCCCGAAGGTGCGCTCCAAACGCGGCGTCGCGGATCGGCCATTGCGGGCGCCATTTCGGGATTGGCACGAGTTGCCAACGGGTTTCCTAGCGTTCCAGGTTGTCGCAACGCAAAACGCAACAAGCCAACGCCGGTCGCAAACTGCGGCGAATCGACTTTATCGCTCCAACCCGCAAGCGCAATTGGTCGTCCCAGGCGAACCGGCAAATCAAAAATCTGGCTGGCTAATTCGGTTGCACCAGGCAGTAACGCGCCGCCACCCGTCAAAATGACGCCGCCCGCCAAACGATTTTGTATGCCCGCCGATTCAATCGCTTCGCGCGCCATTTCGAACAGTTCGCTCATGCGCGCTTCGATAATTTCGCCCAAAATGGCGCGCGGCAAACGCAACCTTTCGCCACTGCCCGCGGAGATCACTTCAAGCGCTTCGCCGTGCGGAATCAGATCGGGCGACGCCACACCGCGCTCCAACTTCAGCTTTTCGGCGATTTCAAAGGGCGTTCGGAGGCCAATTGAAATATCGCGCGTGACGTGCGTGCCGCCGACCGGAACCGCGTGCGAAAACGCGATGCTGCCATCTAAAAAAACTGCGATGTCGGATGTTCCGCCGCCTATGTCAATCAAGGCAACGCCCAATTCGCGCTCGTCCGGCGTCGCTACGGCTTCGCTGGTCGCAATCGGTTCAAGTACTAAAGCATCGACAATAAGCCCGGCGCGCTCGACGCATTGCACGACGTTTTGCAGAAACCCCGCCGTTCCTGTCACGATATGCGTTTCGACTTCAAGCCTTTGACCGCACATTCCGACCGGACGGCGCACGCCTTTGTGACCATCAACGGCGAAGTCGCGCGGCAGAGAATGAATAATTTCGCGGTCGCGCGGCACGTCCATCGCCGCGGCGTGCATGACACGCTCCACATCGTCTTCGGTAACGACGCCCGCTTCGCCGGAAATCGTGACAGTTCCTTTGCGATTGGCCGATTGAATATGTTCGCCGGTCACGCCGGCGACGACTTGCTCGACGTGAATTCCGGCCATGTGGCCGGCGCGCTCGACCGAATCGCGGATGGCGGAAACCGTGTCATCGACATCGACGACGACGCCTTTTTTGACGCCGCGAGAAGGCGCGATGCCGACGCCCGCAATCGTGATGCGACCTTGCGCATCGCCGTGCCCGATAACGGTGCAGACTTTGGTCGTCCCAATATCCAACCCGACCACGACATCCTCGCGCGCCACGTCATTCTCCTGCCTAATATTGCGATGAAACAGCGTCTACACACTGCTTGACACCATTTCTAAACTGGCGCATCGAGTACTCGATGCGCCGAAAAAGGGCGCCAAACGCGCGCCCTTCGTGAAATTTATAACATTTTATCGCGCACTTTAGCGAATCGCTTCGGCGCCACGTTCGGGCAAAGTTTCAGTTTCTCTGTCGGCGTTTTCAAGGTCGCGTCCACGATGCGATTGGCGTAGCCTCCAGCGTTGAATCAAAATACGCCGCAGCACCGCCAGGTTATTGAAAATGCGCGAGCCGAAAACCACCACCGCTGCGATCAGCATCGCCGAAACGCGCTGCTCACCCACGCCGGTTTCCAAACCTAATCGTTCGCCAAAAACCACCAATCCGCCCGCCAGCAACGCGTTCACGAAAAAACCGGAAACGAAAACTACGTCGTCGAAGTCGTCCATCAGGTGCGCGCGCAAGCCGCCCAAAACGGTATCGAATCCGGCCAGAACAGCGATGGCAGTATAACGCGCGATGGCGTCATTCGCCGCGTAGGTGCCACCCGGCAGCCAGTAAATGAGGGCGAAACCCAGCGCGAGAGCGGCAAGAGGAAGCAGAATCATGGCGAAAGCGAAAGTTGAGTTTCGAGTACTCGAAATAGGAGACAGTCAGGTTTATGAGACCGGTTTGGCATCTCTGAAACGTGGCGCGCCGTTGCTGGCGGGCAGCGTTAATCGGTCAATTTGCTCGGTTTTGATTTGCAACGCCGGGCCACGCGTCGGGTCTTTCAAGTTATACAATATACCGCCCGGCATATTGACGGCTTTGTCCAGCGCTTCGGCGTTGCCAATCGCTTCAATCGTGAAAGGCGCCGCAATTGGCTGACCTTCGACTTGAATCACCGGGCCGACGCAGCGGATCGGAGTGTAGCCCGTCACGCGCGTGCCGTCGCTTTGTCCAGCGCCTTTGATGGAAATCGCTTCGGCGTTCGCCAATCGCAGTTCGTTGACGGTTTGCAGCAAATCGAAATCGTGAACGATACCGGGCAAAAAGCTGCTGGCGTCAGCGTTTTTAGCCGCATTCGGATTGTCGTCCAGCGTGATGCGAATACCTGGTCCCTTGACAGCCGTCAAACCGGCGGCCATTTGCAGATTGCTCATTTGCGCGTTCAACGCCTTGACTTGTTGGATCTGCTGCGTCGAAAGAGCGCCGCTGCTTAACAGTTTCTGGCGCAAGTTGGCGATTTGCTGGCGCGTTTTTTCGCTTTCCTGCGCCGAACGCGCCGCAGCCTGGCGCAACAAGGTCGATTGTTTTTGTTGCACAACCAGCACATCGGCCGCCTGCTGCGCTTTAATTGTTTGCTTTGCTTTCACGTCTTGCGCGCTTTTCACCGCGCGCAACTGCATCGCCAGAGCTGCGCCAAACACGAAACAAATGCCGGTCAGCGAAACCAGCCACGTATTGGCGCGACGAGACACGCGCGGCGCCGCAGCATTGGCCGTCACACTTCCCAAAGGCGTTGAAGAATACCGAGTACTCATTGTCGCGTCACCATCCAGAAAAGAACGAAAAGGAACAAATTAGCCGCTGCGAAGGTTCGCGCTCGTCGGTTGCGCACCCGAAGTTTGCAATGGTATAGCCGACGCGCGAGGCGTCCACACCGGCATCGCATAGGTTATCAAATTGAGTACGATAGCGCGTCGTCCGCTGGCCTGCAAATAATCGAGCGATTGGCGCGCGCGACCTAACTTTTGCGCCCACTCTTCGCCGCCCAATTGCACCAAAGTCGCGTCGTGAAAACCGCCTGCTAAACGCACCGAAGCAAAGCCATGTTCATCAAAATAAATACGCTTCAAATTCCACGCTTTGCCCGCAGATCGCTGTTGCGACAGCAATTGTACGAACTGTGTGACACGCGTCCACGCGTCTTTATCAAGAGGTTTGCCGAAGGTCGGCGCCCACGCCGCATCGTAAATTGCGTCCAGTTTGCTGTCCTCGTCGCGAGCTTTGCGAAAAGGTACGCCATCTTCGTCTGCGACCCACCACGAACGTTCGTTTCCGACGCGAACAAACGCTTTGCGCTCCACAATAGAAATCGTCATTTGCGGTGGCCACGTCGCCAAACGCCGAATGCGCGCTTCCTTCACGACCGGCAAAGCAATCAACTTCGCAACCGCGTCTTTGGTGCGCGCGCGAAAAATATTCTGCCCGACAAATTGCGCTTGAATCTTTTCGAGAACCGAAGGCGAAACCAAATGCGCGCCTTCCACTTGAACGCTGCGAACTTCCATTTCAGGACGCGTTAAGGCCAGGCCAACGCACAAAATTCCCAATATGCCCGCCATCGTCCACGTCAGGCGGCGTACGCGTTTCCAATTCGGATTGTTGCGGTCGCGGCGCGCTGCCTGCAAATCCGCTTTGCGTTGTAACTCAGCGCGTCGCTCTTGCACCGCGCGTTCACTGTGACTCGGCGCATCTTTGTCTACGGAAGGTGTTGCGACTTTGGCGGCTGCGACTTTGGCGGCTGCGACTTCCGCCACGTTCGCGTTTGTTGCTTTGTCTGATTCGGTATCGGGCACCAACATGACGTGGCCGTGCGTTGGAAAACCGTGCGCATCGTGCGTCGCCTGGCGAAACATTGCGGAGCGCGATTTCAGGCGCGCCGCGCGTTCGTGTTCGATTTGCTCGGCTTCACGCGCGGCTTCTTGTTCCGCTTTCTGCTGCGGCGTCAAAAGCGGCGCGGCCTGAGCTTCGCGCAATTGCGCTTCGCGCGCCAGGCGACGTTTGCGCGCCGGATAGCCGCCATAATCAATCGGGCCACGAATCGGTTTCATCGGTTTTCTCCCGCCACATCTTTCATTCGAGTACTCGATTGCTGTAACAAGGCGCCTTCGACCAAACTTTGAATCAATTGTGGAAATTCAATTCCCGCAGCGCGCGCCGCATCCGGCACCAAACTCGTCGCAGTCATGCCAGGCAAAGTGTTAATTTCTAAAAACACCGACGTACCGTCGCTTTGCACCAGAAAGTCGGAGCGCGACACGCCGCGACATCCCAAAATGCGATGTGCCTTGAGCGCGTCTTCTTGAATGCGCTTCTGAACGTCTTCGCTCAGTCGTGGCGGAATCAAATGCTGCGAACCACCGCTGGCATACTTCGCCTGGAAATCGTAAAAACCGCCATTGCTTTGCGGCACAATTTCGATGACCGGCAAAGCGCGCGCGTTCTCGCCTTCGCCCATGATCGGCGCCGTTACTTCCACGCCTTCGATCAGTTCTTCCACCAACGCCGTGCCGCCATCGGACAGCGCACTTTGTAAGGCTTGACGCCATTTTTCGCGGTCGCTTGTGTCTTGCAAAATTGTGACGCCGACCGATGAACCGCCATGATTCGGCTTGACAACGCAGGCGCCATCAAATGGCGGCGCAGCGTTTTCGTCTTCGGTAATTGCGCCGCGCGGCACTGTCAAACCTTCGTCGCGCATCAACAATTTGCACAATTGCTTATCCATGGCAATCGTCGAACCGCGCGGCGGCGTGCCGACATACGGCAAACCGGCGATTTCGAGCACGGCTTGCAGCGTCCCATCTTCGCCCCAGCCGCCATGCAGTGCGGACAAAACGACATCGAAGTCTTCTAAAGCCAAGATCAAATCGCGCCAAAAAATAAATTCTGCATCTTCAACGTCTTCGCGCGGTTCAGAAGCGACATCGAAGAGACAAACAAAAAAACGCGCATCGTTCAACGCGTCGCGCATCGCCTGACCCGTCTTGAGAGAAATCGCGCGCTCGGATGAATCGCCGCCTAACAGCAGCGCCACGCGAATCGGATTTTGATGGGGAGGAAAACCGTTGTTCATTATGTATTCGTTGACAAGACCTATCCGCTGGCAAGGCCGCTGATTTTGGTAATGTTTTACTTGTTCTTATTTTTATTTTTGAGGCTGACCCAGAATGCGACCAAGCCGCAGCCAAGCGTAGCCACGATGATAGACAAGTTGGCTTGCCGCAAGAAAACACTTGTGTCGAAACGGGCGTTGTGCTTCGAGTTCATCAACAGCAGGCACATTGAGAGCGCGCTTCCTATCACCAGAGCCAATGCGCTGGCGGCGATTCCCTTAGCAAGGCTGGCGGCAACAGTTCCAAGTTTCCCTTTGTTCATCTCGGCTCCCTGAATCCTGAATCACGTAATTCATTGCACCACCAAGCCACGCGCAAAGAAAGCGGGTTCAATTTCTCGATTTCGGCCATCGCTTCGGTTTATGCTCGACTTATGAAAGCGATTTATTGTAATTCTTCGCGCGTCTCGATTAATCTAACAAACGCACCTCGCGCTCCAACTGAATACCGCGCGCATCGAGTACGCGATGTTCGACTTTCGCCAGCAATTGTCGCACATCGTCGCCCGTCGCGCCGCCTGCATTGATGACGAAGTTACCGTGTAGCGTGCTAACTTGCGCGCCGCCGACTTGCAAACCTTTCAAACCCAGTTGTTCGACCAACTGTCCGGCGCTGGCGCAACCTTCGACTTTCGGGTTTTTCCAGGCGCAACCCGCAGAAGCCGCGCTGACAGGCTGCGTTTCGCGCCGGATGCGCAACAATTCGGCGACCGCCTCCTGATGAACTTTCGCCTGCGCTTCGCTCAACGGCTTCAAGGCGAAAGTCGCTTCCGTGACAACCATTTCGCCCAGAGACGAGCGACGATAAGAAAACTCCAATTCGCGCTTTTCGAGTACTCGACGCGTGCCACTGCGGTCGAAAACCGCCACAGAAACCAGATCGGCTTGCGCGTCACGACCTTCAAAACCCTCGCCATTGAAGCCGCGCGAACCGGCATTGCCCCAGACCGAGCCGCCGACCGCGCCCGGAATACCGCACGCCCATTCAAAGTTGCCCAGACGATTTTTCAAGGCGACCTTGGTCAGAACCGGCAATAACATCGCGCCGCCCGCAATCAAGCGATTGTCTTCGACACGATGCCACGCGAAACCCGAACCCAATTTCAAAACCAGGCCGTCAAAACCCACATCACTGGGAACCATATTCGAGCCGTTGCCCAAATTTTGAACGCGCACACCATCTTTTTTGGCGGCCTGCAAAACCGCCACAAGTTCGTCTTCGCTGTTCGGCAACGCCATCCAGCGCGCCGCGCCGCCGACTTTAATCGTGGTGTGGCGCGACAACATTTCGCCGTGTAAGGCCACATCGTCCAGCATATATCGAGTACTCGAAAGAGGTGAAAACGTCGAAGTCATGGAATGCAGAAGAATTAGGGAGCAGCAGCGGTTTGTTGCGATTCTTTGTCTTTCAAGTCGCGCAGCAACAGCGGCGGCAACGTTGTAATATCTCCTGCGCCCAGACAAATTACGGCGTCGCCTGGCTGCGCCATTTCCATCACAAGAGCGCGCGCTTGCTCCAAGTTTTCTGCGTAGCGCACATCTTTGCCAGGAAACGTTTGGCAGACGGCATCGAAGACAATCCTGCCGCTGACACCAGGAATCGGTTCTTCCCACGCCGAATAAAGTTCGGTGATGACAATGCGATCTGCTGCGACGAAACTGGGGCCGAATTCATGTCCCATTTGCTGCGTGCGACTGTAACGATGTGGCTGAAAAACCGCCAAAATCGGGCGCTCCAAAAACTCGCGCGCCGCGTTGAGTGTGGTCGCCACCTCGGTTGGATGATGGCCGTAATCGTCGTAAATCAGGACGTGATTGGCTTCGCCGATGCGCTGAAAACGCCGCTTGACGCCATAAAAATCGGCCAGACTTTCGCCGGCGCGCGAATAAGCTTCGGGGAATTGGCCGTCTTGTGTCGTAGCGGCGCAAATGGCGGCCAGAGCGTTGGAAATATTGTGGCGTCCGGGCGCGCCCAGCGCGTAATTGCCTATGGTTTGCGGTTCGCGTCCCAGTGTATATTCCAAATCGAAGCGCGCAAAACCGCCGCCGATGGTGATATTTTTCGCCTGCAAAATGCCGTTTTTCAAGCCGTAGCTCAATTCGTTTTCGTTCGGGTCGAGCCTGGAAATCAGGCGCGTATCGTCAGCGTTGAGGATTACGGCGTCGCGCGCGTTTTCGACAAAAATGCCGAAGGCGCGCCACAGTTCGCTTTCTTGGTCTTCGTAATTTTCTAAATGCTCGGCTTCAACGTTGGTAATGACGGCGACCGAAGGCGTCAAAAGCGTGAACGAACCATCCGATTCGTCTGCTTCGACAACCACCAAGTCGTTGGAACCCAGGCGCACATTCGAGCCAAACGGCGGATATTCGGCGCCCAAAATCGCCGTCGGATTGAAGCCACATTCCACCAAAATGTGCGCGATGAGCGCGCTCGTCGTGCTTTTGCCGTGCGTGCCGGAAACCGCAATCGAACTTTCCGCGCTATTCACAAAATACGCCAAAACCTGCGCGCGATGCCATTGCGGAAGATTCTTTTCTTTGGCCGCCGCGCGTTCGGGATTGTCCTCGCTGATGGCCGAACCGAAAATTACGGCGTCGTAACTGTCGACGTTTTGCACATTGTGACCAATGACTATGCGAATGTTCGCGTCGCGCAGTTTTTGCGTCATCGCACTTTCGGTCGCATCCGAACCGCTGATTTGGTGTCCGCGCGCTTGCAGGGCAAAGGCGAGCGCGCTCATGCCGATGCCGCCGATGCCGACGAAGTGAACGCGACGCGGCGTGTCGAAAAACGTAGTGGGAAGCGGAGCAAGTGCGTCAAAATCGCGCCAGCGCATAATAAAATAAGAAACGAAGGTGCACAGATTTTAACCTTCATCAAGCCTTTTCGCAATGTCAATTCTGCGACAATTGCGCCCATCGAGTACTCGAACTGGACAAAGACGTTTCGTTGCGTTATAATTTTGCTGTTTGCCAAAACCTCCCCGGCAAACACGGCCCAAAACTTCTCCCTCGTGCGTCAACGTTCTTTCTTCTGACCTGCGCGGCATTTCCAAAGCAGCGGGTCATATTTAGAAAACAAGGAACTTGATGCAAAAGACGCATTCCACGACCGAAAACACTTCGGTCAGCCTCGCCACGACTGGCGCTAACGCGACTGGCGAAAACAACGACACAACCACGACCAACGCCACAACTTCAACAGAAAACACCAACGAACAAGCGACAGTTCGTTTCGCAGATTTGGGACTTAACGGCAGCGTTCTCGAAAAGCTGGATCGTTTGGGTTTTGTCACGCCGACGCCGATTCAGGCCAAAGCGATTCCGATTGCTTTAACAGGCAAGGACATCACCGGCATTGCGCAAACCGGAACCGGCAAAACGCTGGCGTTCGGTCTGCCGATGTTGCAGCGTTTCATCGAAGGCAAAGGTCGCATCGGACGCGGCCTGATCATTTTGCCGACGCGCGAACTGGCGATCCAAGTCGAAGAAGTGTTGCAGCAAATCGGGCGCTCTTTCGGCTTGAAAACCGCTGTCCTGATTGGCGGCGCGCCGATTTACGCGCAACGCCAGCTTTTGAGCCGCAACCCCGACATCATCGTCGCCACGCCGGGACGCTTGATCGACCACCTGCAAAGCCGCAACGTTGATTTGCGCACCGTCGATGTTTTAGTACTTGATGAAGCGGATCGTATGCTCGATATGGGTTTTGCGCCGCAGATCAAGCAGATTTTGCGCGAAGTGCCCGAAGATCGCCAGACGATGCTGTTTTCGGCGACGATGCCCAGCGAAATCGTCACGATTGCGGCGAATTATATGCGCAATCCGCAGCGCATCGAAATCGAGCGCGCCGGAACAACGGCTTCGCAAGTGACGCAGGAATTGTTTGTGGTTTCCAAGGAAGGCAAAAACGATCTGCTTTCCAAGTTACTGTATGACTACAAGCGCACGGTTTTGGTGTTCGCACGCACACGTTCGGGCGCTCATCGCGTGGCGCGCGTCGTCCGCGAAATGGGACATCGTTCGGCGGAAATCCACTCGGATCGTTCGCTATCGCAACGCCGCGAAGCTTTGGATGGTTTCAAAACCGGCAAATATCGCGTCTTGATTGCGACAGACATTGCGGCGCGCGGCATTGATGTGACCGGCATTGAACTGGTCGTCAATTACGATTTGCCCGATTGCGCGGACGATTACGTGCATCGCATCGGGCGCACCGGACGCGCTGGCGAAACCGGACACGCCGTTTCGTTCGCCACGCCCGACCAGGCGAGCGACGTGCGCGACATCGAAAAATCGATTCGCGCCGAATTGCCGATGAGCGAGAACTCGCCTTTACAATTGGAACGATTGGCGGCGCCCGCGCGACGTGGCAGTTCGCGTCGTGGAAACGGCGGTTATGCGCGCCCGAACAACGCCAATCGCGCCGGTTCATATCGCGGTGGCAGCGGCGGATCGAGTACTCGAAGCAACGGCGACAACCTCGCGTTGACGCCCGCCGAACGCGAACGTCAACGCACTTCGCAAACGCGTAGCGAAGCGCCCAAACCGCGCGCGCCGCACGGTTTGAATTACAGTTCTGGCGGTTCCGACTTGCGCCCGACCAATCCGCGCCGCAAGTTCTACGGCGGCGAAATCGCGGAACGCAGCGCCAAGTAAATCGGTTGAACGGAAAAGCGCGGTTCTTTCTTTCGAGAAGGTGCCGCGCTTTTTGTTATGTTGTGAACTGGAATTTGGTTGTAGGGGCGTCAGCTTGCTGCGCCCGTGTTCAAACGTAAGTGGGCGCAGCAAGCTGACGCCCCTACAGAACGCGACCCTTAATATCGAGTACTCAAACGGAGATGAAAAATGCTGGCGGCGCGAATCGCAGGACGTGTGTTGTCACGGACGATCAGTTTCGGCTTCAAAGGCGCGTTGGTGATGGCCATTGCGGGAGTTTTCGAGGGCTTTGTTTTTGGAATTGCCTTCGATTTTGTGCCGCGTCCTCATCCAGAGGAAATGGACGGTTCGCAAATGGGCGCCCTACTAATGCTGTTTCTGGGTTTCGTGACTAGTCTTCTGGTTTTTTCTATTGCGGGCGTCTTGACGAGTCGGCGCAATGATGTTCGCAGTCATTTCACAAAAATGTGTCGAAGCGCGGTTGTTGGAAGTTGCGTTGGAATCCTTGTTGGCACTGTTTGTTTTACGTCTCTCTTTGCGATGTTGACATGGCTGACGGCTGGAAGTTTCCTGCCTGTTCCCGCGCGGTCGCTCTGGCTGTCTGCTGGAAATATCCAGGCCAGCGCGTTTATGGGATATTTGATCGGCGTTCCACTTGGCTTCATACTTGGAACTTCGCTTGGTGCCTGGCGTGGCGCTGTAAACTCAATCAAACACGAATCGAGTACTCGAATGGAAACGAATTAAGATGAATTCAAAGAAAGCGATTGCGATTGTCAGCGGTGGTTTGGATTCGGTGACGCTGGCGCATCTTCTCCACAGCGAAGGCTGGAAGTTGCACTTATTGGCCTACGATTACGGACAGCGCCACGCCAAAGAATTGGAGTTCGCGCGCGAATGTGCGACGCGTTTGGACGCAGAAATTTCCGTCGTCGATTTGTCGGCTTTGAAAAATGTGTTGCACGGTTCGGCTTTGACGGACGACATCGAAGTTCCGCATGGACATTACGCGGCGCCTTCGATGGCGATCACGATTGTGCCCAACCGCAACGCGATTATGTTGAGCGTCGCGTATGGCGCCGCCGTCGCGGACATGGCGGAACGCGTGGCGATTGGCGTTCATGCGGGCGATCATTTCATTTATCCCGATTGCCGCGCGCCGTTCATCGAAAGTTTCGACGCGATGCAAAAGTTAGCGGTCGAAGGTTGCGGAAATTCCGATCTGCATCTTTACGCGCCATTTATCGAGTACTCGAAAGCCGATATTGTGCGCAAAGGCGCCAGCTTGAACGTGCCTTTTGAAAGAACGTGGAGTTGCTACGAAGGCGGCGAAATTCATTGCGGCGAATGCGGCACCTGCGTCGAACGCAAAGAAGCGTTTGCACTGGCGCAGGTTTCCGATCCGACAGCATATCGAAATTGAACCGCGAAGAGCGCGAAGGACGCGAAGAAAAAGAAGAGAATGAAATCGTCGTAAAAGTTTGTCATTCTGAGCGCAGCGAAGAATCTAACTTCAGCCAGATTCGTCGCTCCGCTCAGAATGACAAAGCCTTACTTTCGAGTACTCAATTCTTTTTCCTCTTCGCGCGCTTCGTGTCCTTTGCGGTGAATCATTCATGAAACCAGTTTTGATCAGCGAGATTTTTGGGCCAGTTTTGCAAGGCGAAGGCGCTTTGATCGGGCGCCCGACGGTTTTTGTGCGCACGGCGGGCTGCGATTATCGTTGCAGTTGGTGCGATTCGTTATACGCGGTTTTGCCGCAATATAAAGGCGAATGGACGCCGATGACGCCAGATCGAGTACTCGAAGAAGTGAAAGAACTGACAAACAATCAGCCGATTTTGGTCACGTTGTCAGGCGGCAATCCGGCGTTGCAACCTTTGGAAACTTTAATTGAAATTGGTCAGTCGCAAGGTTTCACTTTTGCGATGGAAACGCAGGGTTCGGTTTGCAAAAGCTGGTTTTCTGAACTGGAATATTTGGTGTTATCGCCCAAGCCACCGTCTTCGCAAATGGAAACCGATTGGGACGTTTTGGCGCAATGTGTTGCGTCGAGCGCGAAAAACATCAGTTTGAAAGTCGTTGTGTTCGATGAAGGCGATTACGATTTTGCGCGCGAAGTTCATCGACGTTTTCCCGATGTCGCTTTTTATTTGCAAGCGGGCAGCGAAGTTGTGGCGGGTAGCGAATTTTCTGCGGACGCCATCGAGTACTCGAACACGACGGCAGAGCGGCTGAACGAGTTGATGGCGCACGCTTTGCGCGATGGCTGGCGCGATGTCACGATTTTGCCGCAGCTTCATGTTTTGTTGTGGGGACAAAAGCGTGGCGTTTAAGCAGATTTGGGCGCGCAAGTTTCTGGTTTCACGTGGGAAACGCACCACGTTTGTGTCTTGCGGCATTTTTTTTGCTAAAATGCGGAGCGCAGAGATGTACGAAGTTTTGCAGGTGTCGGAGTTGTTCAGAAAAATTGGCTCGAAAAGAGCAAAGGGAGTTTTCACAATGAGCTGTAAAACGATTTTGTCCAAACCGTTGATCTGCAGTGTGGCGTTGGGTATTTTGGCTTTGGCGCCGCTGACGGCGAAAGCGCAAGGCGACATGTCGAGCACCACAACCACGACTTCATCTATGTCAACGACATCCATGTCGTCGACGCCGATGATGGTTACCGGCACCGTCTTGCGCTATTACACCGACCGCGAAGGTTATGTAACGGCAATGGACGTTCAAACCGCCGATGGCGTGAAGTTCGTGCGCTTTTCGCCCAGCATGGGACAGCGTTTGTACACAACGTATCCGGTCGGCGGCACCGCGACGGTTTATGTTTCGGGCGACCGTCATCCCGAAGTGGTTTCGGTTGGCGCGACAATGCCGACACCCGGCATGATGATGACCTCCTCGCCCTCGGACATGGACGAACTCGATTCCGTGCCTTATATCATGTCCGGCGCGAAGTTGATGAAAGTCAGCGGCACCTTGAAAGGCATCGTCACCAATGACACCGGCGAAGTTGTCGGTTTGGTCATTAAGGACGGCGATAAAGCCATGTCGGGCAACATGAACAACATGAGCAGCTCGATGAGCGGTTCGGGCACAAGTGGTTCGGGCGCTGGCAGCGCTGGCACAACGACAATGCCGATGACCACAAGCGATTCCTCGATGTCGGGCAATTCGATGATGCCGATGACGATGGCTGGCACGACGCTGGTTCGCGTACCGCGCGAGTTCCGCAGCCTGGCTCCAGGCTACAATGGCACCGAGCGCGTCACGCCGTTGTTCAAGGGCGCCGATGTCGAAGTCACGGGCTATCCTGAAGCACCGCGTTATGGCGTTATGTCGGTCTTTGAAAACCGCATCGCCGCTAATGCGATTGTTGTGAATGGCCGCACGGTTGGTGCCCTGGGCTTTCAGCGCTTGATGTTGAGCAAGAAAGAGCGCCATATGGGCATGATGAACAGCATGGGAATGGAAGAAAGGTCCCGCGACAGCAGCATGAACGCCGATGAGATGAGCGCTTCCAACATGGGCTACACGAGCTATGGCATGGACACTTCAATGAGCACGCCGACGACGACCAGCTCGACGACAACGACAACCACCACGACCGACAGCAGCACCACCACAACGACACCTCGCTAAGTTTTAGCGATGTCGCCAAACCTGAAAAAGAGCCAGCACGCGAAAACGTGCTGGCTCTTTTTTGCGTGTGAATTCGCCAATCGAGTACTCGAACGAGCGAGTTCGCGCCGCCGAAGCAAAGCCTCTGCTAAAATAGTGTGCGATGCCGACCGCCACTTTTGCCCCACAAAACCTGATTTCTTCCGCGTCCGACGAGCCATTTGCGCCGCCTTACATTCTGGTGGTGCCGGACCGCGCGCAGGGTTCGACGCAAGAATTGACGTATGCCGTTCCTGAAGGCCTGCGCGAAGGTTTGCAAATTGGCAGCTCCGTGTTGATTCCCGTCGGTGCGCAAACCGTGACCGGCTACATTTCTGGTTTCACTGCAAAAATCGACTTCGATGCGCGTTTGTTGAAGCCGATTGCGCGCGTTCTCAGCATTGAACCGATGCTGGACGAAGACGCGCTGCACGTCGCGCGCTGGATGAGTTCGTATTACCACGCGCCACTTTCCGATTGCGTTTGCTGCTGGGTGCCGCAAGGTTCGCGTCAGGAAAACGAACGCAAATTCGTTTTCGTCGAAGAAATCAAGGTCGCGGGCGAAGCGGCTTTGCGCCCAATTTTCGGTTTTCCTCGTCGTCTCCAAGTCGCGCGCTTGTTGATGAAAAGCGAACAGGCGCTTTCCACCAAAGAAATTCAGAAAGCTCTGGGCGGCGCCGATGTGCGCGAAACCTTGAAATTGCTGGTCGCCGATGGTTTTCTGACTGAAACAGAAAACGTAACGCAAGCCGCTGTCAAAGCGAAAATTGTGCAAGCGGTTCGTAAAAGTGACAATCGAGTACTCGATGCTGAAGAATTGCAAACTCTCGAAAAACGTTCGCCGCGGCAAGCGCACGCCTTGCGCGAACTTGACGGCCATTTCGTTGTCGCTGCCAATTTCGCACGCCGCCACGAACTGGACAGTTCGGTTTTGCGTGGCTTGGAAAAGAAAGGTTTGGTCGAATTCGGCCAACTGGAAATCCAGCGTTTACCCAACGAATTGCCGGAAGAAGAAACCGAGCGCGTTCAACTGACGGAAGAACAAACGCAAGCCACTTCGCAAATCGCCGAAGCCTTGAACCGCACGGCGCAAAGCCACAAAAGCGAAACGATTTTGTTGCAAGGCGTGACGGCGAGCGGCAAAACCGAAGTGTATTTGGACGCGATTGAACGTTGCATCGCTCTGGGTCGGCGCGCGATTGTTCTGGTGCCGGAAATCGCTTTGACAGCGCAAACGGTGGAGATTTTTCAGCGCCGTTTCCGCGAGCGCGTGGCGATTTTGCATTCGGCTCTGGGCGCTGGCGAACGCTTCGACGAATGGCGTCGCGCGCGTCGTGGCGAAGCCGATATTATCGTCGGCGCGCGTTCGGCGGTCTTTGCGCCGTGCGAAAATCTGGGTCTTGTCGTGATTGATGAAGAGCACGACGGCTCGTACAAACAAGACTCCGCGCCACGTTATCATGCGCGTGATGTCGCTCTCAAACGCGCGAGTTTGAGCGGCGCGGTTGTGCTTTTAGGTTCCGCGACGCCGAGTTTGGAAAGCTATATTCGCGCTACCAAAAACGATTACGCGCATATTCGCATGACCAAGCGCATCGGCAATCGTCAACTGCCGCAAGTCGAAATCGTCGATATGACGGCGGAAGCGAAAATGGGCAGCGTTCCGGTTTTGAGTACTCGATTGAAGACCGCGCTGTGCGAAACCGTAGCGCGCGGCGAACAGGCAATTTTGTTCTTGAATCGGCGCGGCTTCGCGGTTTATGTGCAATGTCTGGGTTGCGGTCACGTCGAGCGTTGTCCCAATTGCGACGTGGCCTTGACCTATCATCGCGGCGAGCGGAGTTTGCGCTGCCATCACTGCGATCATAACGCGCCCGTTATCGAAGAATGCCCCGAATGTCAGGGCTGGATGATCGGTTTTTCCGGTACGGGAACCGAAAAAGTCGAAGGCGAAGTCGCGGATTTGCTGTCGAAAAATGGTCTAAAAGACGCCACGATTTTGCGTCTTGACCGCGACACGACGAGCCGCAAAGGTTCGCACGCCGGTATTTTGAACGAGTTTCGCAGCGGTCGCGCGCAGGTTCTCATCGGCACGCAGATGGTGACCAAAGGTTTGGATTTTCCAAACGTGACTTTGGTCGGCGTCATCGCGGCGGACAGCGCCTTGAATATGCCGGATTTTCGCGCGGCGGAACGCACCTTTCAATTGCTGGCGCAAGTCGCGGGACGAGCAGGGCGCGGCACTCGTCCCGGGCGCGTGCTGATTCAAGCTCTGGCGACCGATCATTATGCGATTGAAGCGGCGCGCTCGCAGGATTACGAAGCGTTCGCCAAACAGGAATGCGAATATCGGCGCAGTCCGTGTTATCCGCCGTTTGCGCACATCGTTAACATCATTTCGCAGGACGAAGACGAGAAAACGGCCAAGCTGAAACTAGACGAATTGGCGATTGCGTTTGCCGAAGCCATCGCGCGCGAAAACGGCGAAAGCGAAAACGGCACCGAACTTTTGGGGCCAGTCGATTGTCCGGTTTCACGCATCAAAAACAAATATCGCTTTCACCTGATGCTGCGCGACCGCAATCGTCCGCGCCTGCATCGAGTACTCGAAGCGTATGATAAATTACCGCGTGCAAGCAAAACCGGCTTGATCGTCGATGTGGACGCGAGTTCGCTTTTGTAGTGTGGAAAAAACAAAGGCGTATCTTGAGTTATGCCAAACGAACAGAAGCCCAATGGAGCCATGCTCTTCATAAAACACGTTATTATTACTGTTCTCACAGTATTGGTGGGCGTATTGTGTCGTCCTTTACTTATGTGGCTGCTAAAGATGAAAATCAAAAGCTACGAAAAACAGGACCTTGGTTGTAAAACAAATCAGTGTATCGACTTGAAATCACTCCTCTTATACAATCAGAAAGCAAGCTGGCCGAATGTTCTACCTGTTGTCGACACCTTTTCAGGAATAGGGTCTAAACCTTTCGCTGCAAATTCTTTCGCGTATTTATATCTTGCCAACCTCCGACTGACCGAAGCGCAGGAGGCCAATGCTTATTGTGTTGACGTCACAGATCAATGGGTTAAGGAGAATCCTGCGCAGGCGCAAAGGGCTTTGCAACTTTGGAAACGGCTGGCTTCGTGGTATCCATTTTCTACAACTGAACCAACAATGAGCGATGAGGAATTCAGGATTGTCCGGTCAGAAATTTACAAAGTAAAAGGTCGTACTGTCAAAGAATGGCGAGATTCAAGAGTAGCCGCCGAGGTAATAGCCTGGCTTATCGCTCAGGGTGATGAAGAAGCTGGGCGTCTGATCAAACGTCTCAGGCTGAAAAACCATCCGGTTATGTATCAGCACCTCGAATTTGATATTGATGAATTTGAAGTCCTTGGAATAGGTGAAGAAGAACTTAAAGAAATTTATTTTCGCGCAGAGATGATGTAAGCGAAGAATATAAATTAACCATTGGATGAAGCCGAAATTTTCTATGACCGATTTGCAACTTTCCATTATTGTTCCGGCTTACAACGAAGAAGACCGCGTTTTGCCGACGTTGGCGCGCATGGTTACTTATATGAACGGACGCGCCGAAGAGTATGAAATTATCGTAGTGGACGACGGTTCGCGCGACCGCACGCGGCAGGTCGTAACCGATTTTGCGGCGCAGCATCCGACGGTTCGACTGGAAAAATACGATGACGCAAGCGGAAAGCCGATGAACAAAGGCAAAGGTTTCGCGGTGCGGCGCGGCGTTTTGGCGGCGCGTGGCGCCCATGTTTTGTTCAGTGATGCCGATCTTTCGACGCCGATTGAAGAAGTCGAAAAACTGTTGCCGGCCATCGAAAGCGGGAAATACGGTGTGGCGATTGCGTCGCGCGCGATGCGAGAATCCAATCTGGCGATTCATCAGCCGTGGTACCGAGAAATGATGGGGCGCACTTTCAACGCTTTTGTGCAGCGCATCGCGGTTCCTGGCATCAAAGATACGCAATGTGGTTTCAAATTGTTCAGCGGAGAAGCGGCGCAACGCATTTTTTCCAAGGCGCGCATTGATGGCTTTGGTTTCGATACCGAAGTGTTGTTTTTGGCGCGCAAATATGGTTATCGAGTACTCGAAGTCGCAGTGACGTGGCGCCATCAGGAAGATAGCCGCGTCAGCCCTTTTGTCGCGCCGCTGCAAATGCTGCGCGAATTGGTTCAAGTGCGGCGCAATGATCGTCGCGGCCTTTATCGAGAAAAACGTGACAAACCTAAAGCATAAGTCAAGTATGAAAAGAAAGGTGTGCTTCTTGCGTGCGGCATCTATGCGTATTACGGTTGACGCTATGACAGCGGAATTTCGTTTACTTGATGACCTAACTGGAGATGAGGAAAGTCTGCATTATGCTTGGCTTTTGTTTGGCGGCAATGCAGAAGCCTTGGAGCGAGCGCGGCACTCGATCACCATGCAAGTCACGGAAGGTTGGCTCGAAGTCGTTCATAAAACAGAAAACAATGTTCAAGTGTTGAAGGCTTGGCAGATCAGAGAAGTGCTTGCCGATGAAGCGAACTGGCGCAAGCAAGGTTCAGAGGCCGAGTATTTTTGAGCCTGACAAAAGCTGGTGGCAAATATAGCGGTGGCTAAATGTGTAATAAGTGGACCATTTAGCTAACCAATGGTGCGGGTTTCCCTTGTGCCTGCGAGTTCACTCGCAGGGAAACGGCAATCCGCACCGCTGGTTAGCTAACGTTAAAACAGCGAGTACTCATTTATCGAGTACTCGCTGTTTAGGTTTGCAGAAATGGAGCAAATTTATTTCAGTGTCTTGAGATAAGTGTAAAGCGCCAGGCTGTCGTGCGCTTTGAGGTGATACACCGGCATTGGCTTCTTCACTTTGCCGCCGTCATCGGTGATGCCCGAAGCCATAAGGCGCGCAAAAGTCTGCGTGTTATAGTGACGCATCGGGCCGCGAGCGCGCAGACCTGGTGCGAAGTGCGGCTTGCCTTGAAGATCGGCGCCGTGACACGTATTACAGCCTTTTTGTTGCACCAGTTGCTTGCCCAAACCGGCCAGCCGCGCCGCCGATTGTTTTGTGAGTGGCGTCCACGAAGCGGCTGGTTTGGTCAGTCCGCTTTGATGGTTTGCTGCCAAAGCGCAAAAAATCACGCCGATGCCGGTTGCGACACTGAAAAGCCCTTTCATAGAAAAACTCCTTTGAAATAACTGCGCCGTGTTGATGAAGATCAACGAAGAACCATCAAACATCGTGCCCAAGCAAACCGCTTTTTTCAAAGCGTTTCTTGCCTCTTAAAACCAATTCGTAAAGTAGAAAACACCGTCAGCAGGTGACATTCTGTCATTCTGAGCGCAGCGAAGAATCTCATTGCAGTTAGATTCTTCGCTGCTCTCAGAATGACAAAGTTCCACGCCCTTTGCCTTGTTTCCACTTTTCAAACTGATTCTAAGAACTGCCGGAACAAATGATTCGCATTGCAAGACGCGGCACGAAGTTGTGGCTTGGCACTCTGAAACCACGCTCATCGAGTACTCGAAATAGACTCAATCTTTCATCGCGTCGTTTTGCAGCGCGACGATTTGGTCGATGCCGATTTTGGCGAGTTCGATCAAGCGTCCCAGCTCAGCGCGCGTGAAAGTGGCGCCTTCTCCGGCGGCCTGCACTTCGACCAGGCGACCTTGTTCGGTCATCACGACGTTCATGTCCACATTCGCGCGCGAATCTTCTTCGTAACTCAAGTCGAGCAATTCCTGACGACCAACGATGCCGACCGAAATTGCCGCGATGTTGCCTTGCAAAGGTTGTCCGTGAATAATTCCGTCGCGCCGCAAGCCGTCAATCGCTTCGCGCAAAGCGATCCAGGCGCCACAAATTGCGGCTGTGCGCGTGCCGCCATCGGCTTGCAAAACGTCGCAATCGACGACGATGGAACGTTCGCCCAAAGCGCGCATATTGATGGCGCCGCGCAAACTGCGACCGATCAAACGCTGGATTTCAATGGTTCTGCCGTCGGGACGCGCGCGGCTGCCGTCGCGTTGGTTGCGCGAATGCGTGGCGCGCGGCAGCATTCCATATTCGGCTGTGACCCAGCCCGTTCCACTGTTGCGCAACCAAGCTGGAACCGTGTTTTCAATCGTTGCGGTGCAAAGAACGCGCGTTTGGCCGAACTCGCTCAGGCACGAACCTTCGGCGTGCGCCGCCCAACCGCGCGTGAATGTAATCGGTCGAAGTTGGTCGGGCGCGCGGCCATCGTTGCGTGGCATAAAAGTCCTTGAAAGAAAAGTTCACCGCGAAGGACACAAATCGCGCGAAGGAGAATCGAGTGCTCAAAAGTAGGAATTAAGTCATGTAAGCGTTTGTCAGTCTGAAATAAGAAAGTCTGCGAAACGACCCAAACGTGGCAGTTTGTCATTCTGAGTAACGCGAAGAATCTACTTGTAATCAGATTCTTCGCGTTACTCAGAATGACAAACTCTCACTTAATCGAATTCTCGATCCTTCTCTCCCTGCGCGCTCTTCTCTCTAAATTATTTGGCGGTGTAATTGAAAATCGGCCCGCTTTCTAAATGCGGTTGCGGAATGTCGAGCAGAGTTTGCACCCAGTGTCGCACGCCGTCGCTGTCGCCGCTGACGAAAAACGTGTGCTCCTCGGGCGCGCTTTCCTCTTTCGAGTACTCGATTGTATGGAGCAATTGCTGGACATCTTCGGCGACGGCTTGCGCGGGATCGACGAATTGCAAGTGCGGCGCACCAAGTTCGCGCGCGGCCTGAAGCAAAACCGGCAGCAGCAACGGATAATGCGTGCAACCTAAAACAATTGTATCAGCGCCGAATTCAATCAACGGTTGCAGATATTTTTTTGCGGCGTGGAAAGCGGCTTTCGATACGGTTTGTTCGCTTTCGACGAGCGGCACAAAATCGGGACAGGCGATTTCGAGGACTCGAATGGCAGGATTCATCGCTTGAATTGAGCGCGAATAAACCTCGCTTTCGACCGTCGCCTGCGTCGCCAAGACACCAACACGACGGTTCTTCGTTTGCGCTACAGTCGAACGCGCGCCGGGTTCAATCGTGCCGACGACCGGAACGGGCAGCGTTTCTCTCGCGGTTTCCAGCGCGACTGCCGAACTGGTGTTGCACGCGAAAACGACGATTTGCGCGCCGTGACCAATCAGGAATTCGGCGATTGATAACGCGAAGTGGCGCACTTCTTCGGGCGCGCGACCACCGTAAGGAACGTGAATCGTATCCGCAAAATACAGCAATCGCGCGTGCGGTAAAACGTCCTGAATGCAACGTGCGACTGTCAAACCGCCGACGCCCGAATCACGAATGCCGATCGTCAACGGCGCGAGGTTTCGAGTACTCGATTGAATCACGGAAGCGAACTTCCCGCGTTTGGCGCTGGACTCGTTGTCGAACTTTGCGCCACGTTCGTCGCGGAAGCGTTCAACGAGTAATCGGGCGGAATTGGTTCGTTCAAGTCGAATTCGCCCAGGTTTTGCAACCGTTTGCCGTCGACCAGAAATTGCACGAGAACATCGCGGCCTTTGCCCGATATGACGGGCGCCAGTGTATTGACAATCGAGTAAATGGCGAGCTTGGTTTTGGTTTCGCCGCTCCAAAAATTGGGATCGTTGAACGCCGCATTGAAGTTGACAGTCGCCGCATCACTATTCAACTGAACGCTTTGGACATGAGTTCCTGTGGGAAACATTTCTGGCGCGGCGGCGATAATAGCGTTGATCCACTGCGTATAAATTGTCGAGATATCGGCGCCAGAGTTAGCGGGCAGGTTACTTTGAAACGGTTTCTGGTGTAGTTTCGCATCGTCGCCCGCAACCCACATCGCGGTGGGAATCGAGTACTGGATAGTGACCACTGGCGTTGGCGAAATTTGCGGCATTGGTGTTTGAGCCGACGTGTGAATCGGTTTGACGTGAACACGTTCCGGCGGTGCATCACTGCTGTCTGGCGATAAAACCGTTGTTTGCATCAGGACAACGCCCGCGCCCAAAATCAGCGGCAACAGCAAAGGCCACAAAATCCAGGTGTCCTGCGGCGTATTGTGCAGTTTGACGGCGTTGGTTGGTGTGTTTTCTTGCGGCCTGAAATCGGGAGGAGGAACGCTCATAAAAGTTCGGTAATCGGTGCGTCGTTAATTGCGCACGCCATATTTGCGGACATAATTGCTGATACCTTGCGCCATGCCATTAGCCACGCGCTGGCGCCAGTTCGGGTTCATCAACATCGCTTCTTCGCCCGGGTTGGTGATGAAACAGCTTTCGGTCAGGACACTTGGCATCCACGTTTTGCGAATCACGAAAAAGCGCGATTGCTCGACGCCGCGACTTTTGACGCCCGTCGCGCGCGCCAATTCGCTTTGAACTTCGCGCGCCAAAGGCAACGATTGCGCCGTGTAAAAGTGCGTCGTGGTGCCGGTCGAAGAGCGCAAGTAGGAATCGATGTGAATGCTGAAAAAGATGTCGGCGTGGTGCGAGTTGGCGAAATCCACGCGTCCTGGCAGCGTCACGAAATAATCGCCGTCGCGCGTCATCAAAACCGTGGCGCCGCGCGCTTCGAGATCTGCACGCAGGCGACGCGCCATGTCCAGCGTGTAATGCTTTTCCGCGCTGCGCGTGACGCCATATGAAACGCCTTTGATGGCGCTGCTCGATTGCAAAATCGCGGAGCCGGGCGCGCCCGAATCATAACCGCCGTGTCCTGCATCAATGACAATTGTAACGCCGCGTAAGCTACCACCCGTCGGTTGAACGCGTTCGTCATTTGGCCCGGGAATCGTGACTTCGCCAGGCGGAATTTTAGTTTGCGAGTTGGGAATCAACACCGCGAACATGGTGCGGTCAGGCAATGGCTGCACCGTAATTTGCGAAGCGATGTCGCGCTTGAGGTCGATGGCGATGCGCGTGACATCCGGAAAACTTTGCGGCATTCCAGCGCGCACTTGCTGCACATCGTTCAAACCGGTGCTGACAACGCGTTCGCCGGTCGAGTTGACGGCATCGAAACCCATCGAGTAACCCGAGAAATCGAAGTACAACTTCGGCGGATTGTCCAACGTGCCTTTGAGAACGGCGCCCTCGGGAATCCGCGCCGAAGTTTTCACGGTAACAACGGTGTAGCCTTGCGCCGGAAAAACTTCGACGCTTTGAATGGTCGGCGTGATGTCGAGCGTGCCGTCCGGCTCCAAGCGCACCGCCGCGCCCAAAAGTGGCGCAATCGAAAAAACTGGCAGATAAATCTTGTTACCGATGACCAGAGGAGCAGCGCGCAATTGCTGTTCTTGCCCCGCTACGTAAGCGGTCGCTTGGCCGACCGTGAGGATAATCGGCGGTCGCGGCGCGAGATTCAATTGAAACGATTGCGTTTCAGTCGGCGTGTTCAGATTTCCCTGATAATTTTTTTCCGCCACGCGCGAAGCGGTCGCGCCCAATTTAGAAAGCAACGACGAATCATCGCCGACGATGGGCGCCAGAATATCCAAATTGCCGACACGCAACGGCGCATCGTTGATCAAAATACCGGCGACTTTGATGCGCCTGACTTGCGACAGATCAATCGGCAAAGCGCCCAATGTTTGCCCGGTCGAACCCATATCGGACGAATTACCAGGATCATTACTCAAAGTGCGATTATCGGCGGAAGACTTTGTGTAGGTCTTCAAGCGCGCCTTGATAGCATCTTGCACGGTGATGCTTTCTGTACTCGCTTGTGGTTTGTTAGTGTGCGCTTTTGCGGCGTTGCCCAGAAAGGAAAAGGTGGCGCATACGCCCAACATCAACGTTCGGGGAGACAGAGAAGACAGACGACGAGAACGACGGTGAGAAAGAGAATGCTTCATGACAATGACAACTTGAAGAACGATGAACTACAGATTTTATATCTTGTGACAAACAACACGTCTTGGGACGAGCGAGCAGACGACAGCACGGCGCGGAGGTTTACAAAGGCGAGAAATCAGCAATCGAGTACTCGATAGTAATAAATGCGTCATTCTAAATGGAGAAAATCCACGAAACGCCTTGAAAGTAAGACTTTGTCATTCGGAGCGCAGCGAAGAATCTAATTGCAGCCAGATTCTTCGCTGCGCTCCGAATGACAAAGTCTTACTTTCGACGTTTTACTAATTCTCAAAATGACGGACTGCGAGTTCCCTGGTTATTTGCAACTTCCCAAAATGGCTTTGCAGACTTTCAAACTTGCGCGGCATTGACAATCGCCGCAAAGGAATCGGCTTTAAGGCTGGCGCCGCCGACGAGCGCGCCGTCGATGTGCGGGCGCGACAGCAAATCTTTGGCGTTGTCTGGCTTGACGCTGCCGCCGTATTGAACGCGCACGACATCCGCCGCATCGCTGCCCAGAACGTTTCCAACTGCCGCGCGCACCACGCCACAAACGCGGTCGGCTTCTTCAGCAGCGCAGGTTTCGCCAGTGCCGATTGCCCACACGGGTTCATATGCCAAAACCAACGTCGCGGCCTGCGCGCTTTCGATGCCTTTTAACGCGGCTTCGACTTGAGAAGTCACGACATGATCGGTACTTCCGCTTTGGCGTTCGCTGAGGGTTTCGCCGACGCAAACGATTGGAACTAATCCGCCCGCCAGAACAGCGTGCAGTTTCTTGTTGACTGATTCGTCGGTGTCGCCGAAAACGCGACCAGCTTCGCCTTCCAAATCGGGTTCGGGAACGCCAAAGCGTCCGCGTCGCTCGCTGTGACCCAACACGACATAAGTCGCGCCCGCGTCTTTGGCCAGAGAAGTCGAAACCTCGCCGGTATAAGCGCCGCTTTCCTTCCAGTAAACGTCCTGCGCCGCGACTTTAATTCGAGTACTCGTTGCCGCTTGAAACGTCGCGTTGAGCGCGGTAAAAACCGGACACAGCACAATGTCCACATTTTGCGCTTCGGCGACGAGCGGCGTCAATTCGCGCACAAAAGTTTGCGCGTCTTCAATGGTTTTGTTGAGTTTCCAGTTTCCGGCGATGATTGGTGTTCGCATATTCCAAGTACTTTACAAAAGAACGCGACGCGGGGCAAAAACGCAGGACGTAAAAAACAAAGGTCGCAGCCGAAGCCGCGACCTTTTTACTTTCCGAGTACTCATCGAGTCCTCGATTTCCCATCCAATTCTTAGCGACGGCTGCCGCTCAAAATGCGGAGCAACGCCATAAAAATATTGAGGAAGTCAAGAAACAGCGCGAGAGCTGCCGAACAGTAACCGCGCTCGTCGTAGCGATTGATAATGCGCGACGTGTCATACAAAACGTAGCCGCTGAAAATCAAGACCGTGACCCAAGACATCAAGTAGCTTGCCGCACCGCTCTTAAAAAAGAACGCGTTCGCCAGGCCGCCCAAAATCAGCGAGATCAGACCGATGAACAGCATTCCGCCCAGATATGAGAAATCTTTGCGCGAAATAAACGCGTAAGCCGTCAGCGAACCGAAAATGACGACCGTCAAAAAACCGGCCTGACCGACAACCTCAGGCGCGAAAGTGGCAATGACCGGCGCGAAAACCAGACCCATCAAGCCAGTAAAAGCAAACAGCGCGACATAGTTCAAGCCTTCAACGCGCGACACCGCTTGCGCGCCAATCGATGCGCCGATTATCAGCAGGAACAAGATGAGAGCCGAGTGGTTGAGCAGCCCAACAACGGCGTTGTTGATGGCGGGAATATGCAGACAGGCGGCTCCAGCGGCAACTGCCGTCAAGATGCCCATCAAAAACAGCACGTAGGTTTTGCGGATAAAGTTGAGCCGCGTTTCAGCAGACGTTTGCGCCACCATCGGCATTTGGGTGGTGCTGCTGAACGGACTATTTTGCGAATTGAAACCACTGTTCATTTGAAATCTCCTTCGAGTACTCGATAATCGAGCCTCGCTTGATTAAACGTTCTGCGGCACGTTTCGTTGCACCAGTTTACAGAGTTTTCGGACTTTATTTGCTGTCCAACGCCGCCACGCCAGGCAACTCCAAACCTTCCAAGAACTCGAGACTGGCGCCGCCGCCGGTCGAAATATGCGTCATTTTGTCGGATAAGCCGAATTTTTTGGCGGCTGCTGCGCTATCGCCGCCGCCGATGACGGTTGTGGCGCCATTGGCTGTCGCGCGCGCCATAGCTTCGGCGACTTCTTCGGTGCCGTTTTCAAAAGGTGTCAATTCAAAGCGTCCCATCGGGCCGTTCCACAAGATGGTTTTGGCGTTTTCGATGACTTTCGAGTACTCTCTAATCGTTTCTGGCCCGATGTCCATGCCCATTTTGTCGGCGGGGATTTTGTCGAAGGCAACGACTTCAGTTTGCGCGTCTTCAGCGTCACGGTCGGCAATCAAAACGTCTTTGGGCAAGCGGAAATCTTTGCCGTTATCTTTGGCCAGTTTCAAAAGTTCACCGGCGATTGGCGCGTCTTCGGCCTTGAAATAACTGGTGCCGACTTCCAAACCTTGCGCTTTGACAAACGCATAACTCATCGCGCCGCCGACCAAAAGCGTATCGACTTTTTCCAGCAAATTGCGAATCACGCCGATTTTGTCGCTGACCTTGACGCCGCCCAAAATCGCCACGAACGGTCGCTGCGGGTTTTCGATGACGCCGCCCAGGAAATCCAACTCGCGCGCCATCAAAAGACCGGCCACGCAAGCGCCGCCGCGTTCACGGATGATCTTCGCCACGCCTTGCGTCGAAGCGTGCGCGCGATGCGCTGCGCCAAATGCGTCGTTGACATAAACATCGCCGTGCTTGGCGAGTTCAGCGGCGAACGCCGGATCGTTCTTTTCTTCTTCGGCGTGAAAGCGCAAGTTTTCCAGCAGCAAAACTTCGCCTTCGCCCAGTTTGGAAACGGCTTCTTCGGCTCCGGCGCCAATGCAATCGCTGGCGGTGGCGACAGGTTGGCCCAGCAATTCGTGCAGGCGACGCGCGGCGGGCGCCAGTCGCATACTTTCGACGACTTTGCCTTTGGGACGCCCCAAATGCGCCATCAAAACGACGCGCGCGCCGTTATCTAACAAATAGCGCAAGGTCGGCAAAGTTTCGCGGATGCGCGCGTCGTCGGTGATTTGCAAATTGTCGTCGAGCGGCACGTTGTAATCGACGCGCACCAGAACGCGCTTGCCTTTGACATCAATGTCGTGAATAGTTTTCTTGTTCATGGGATTTCTCCTTCCTCAATCGCATGGAGCTTAACACGAAAGCAACACAGGCGAAAACGTCATGCGCTCAAGTATCACTCGCCAAAACGCCGCTTCGAGCAATCGAGTACTCGAAACGGCGTTTTGGTGTTCAGCCTTCATTGGTGCGACAACGGAATTTAGCGACCGGGATCGCCATACGGGTCTTGGTTGGAAGACAGCACGTTACCGAACTGTCCGCCGCCCTGCGCCCCCGGATCTCCGTATTGATCCTGATTGGACGACAGCACGTTGCCGAACTGTCCGCCGTCGAACTGCTGGCCGGTTTGCTGGGCGTGCTGCCCGAACAGACCGCTCAACTGCCCCAGCAAACCGCCAGCGTCATAGGACGGGCCGGGCGTGTTGGGCGAAGCGTGATTCAAAATCGTGTTGGCCACTTGACCGAAAAGCATACTCAGTGGGTTCATGGGAAATCTCCTTGGCGTCGAATCTTTCTTTCCTTAACGTTGTTCGGATGGAATTGTCATGGAACGGTTTCAAACGCCTGTTGGGTTACGTCATTTGTCTTACATCGTCGGTGCTGGCTGGCTGCCTGCCGGACCCTGATATTGACCTTGAGGGTTGTAACCGTAGCCGCCGAACTGCTGACCCGTCGCCTGATTATTGTAACCCGCATAACCGCTATACTGTTGCGCTTCTTCGGCGGGAACCGAAATCGGCTGCGACGGCGGCGTCACGTAAATTGCCTGATGCGTTTTTGGATCGCGGTAATAGATACGACCGTTCGCTTCCGACTTGTAGTACTGAACGCCGCTCGGTGCTTTGTTCTTCTCATACTTGCGATAAACATAGTACAAGGCGGCAGCTCCAGCCAGCAACACAACTTTCTGCTTGGTCGACATGCCTTGCTTGGGCGCATTGGGAGCGCCAATGGCGGGCGGCGGCGCTGCGGTGGTTTCGGCAGGCGGCGGCGGTGCGGATTGTGAAGACTGTTGCGCGTTGTTGCCGCCACCGCCGCAACCGGCGAGCAGCGTCGGGACAAGAATGGCGCTGGTCGTCAGCAATGCGATGGGACGGGTGAAACCTGCGCGTGGCGTGTGCTTGGTTTTCATCTTTCCTCTCCTTGGAAATTGGTGCGTCGGGATGAGACTGCGATGCGGCTTTGGTGCAACTTTTAGAGCGACCGCTCCATCGGCAAAAACGATGCCATATCTGTACGCTGCTGAACACCAAGTGCAATCTCCTTTCTTCTCCTTGTCGCAGTGAGCGCCGCGTTTTATAATGAAAGACAATGTTTCCCTTGTTTCTCATTACGACGCGAATTACCTGGTCGGCGGCGATTTCTGCCCGATTGCGTTGATTCGCGTTCCTTTCTCTTCGCTTCGCGCCCGCCGCCGACTCCCTTTCGAGTACTCGATGGCGGGTTTTTTGTTGCTTAATAAATTGATTCACCGTAGAGAAATTAGAGTGGACGAAGGTACTTGCAGTTTGTCATTCTGAGCACAGTGAAGAATTTCTATGCGAGGTCAGATTTTTCACTGCGCTCAGAACTGCGCTCAGAATGACAAACGCATGGTTTCGAGTACTCAACTCTTCTTTTCTCTGCGACCTCAGCTTTCTCTGCGGTGAAAACGAAAATTATGTTCACTCCTCAAGTTCAAATCTACGACACGACATTGCGCGATGGCGCGCAGGCCGAAGGCATCTCGTTTTCGGTCGCCGATAAGTTGAAAATCGCGCGCCGCTTAGACGAGTTCGGCGTCGCTTTTATCGAAGGCGGCTGGCCGGGAAGCAATCCCAAAGACGAAGAATTCTTCGCGCTCTGTCAGAAAGAAACCTGGAAAAATTCGCAGTTGTGCGCTTTCTCCATGACGCGTCGGGCGGGAATCAAAGCCGCTGATGACACCAATTTGCAAACGATTTTAGCGGCGCAAACGCCGGTCGTAACGCTGGTGGGCAAAACCTGGGATTTTCATGTCGAGAAAGCTCTCAAAATCTCGCTCGATGAAAACCTGCGCATGATCGAAGAAAGCGTGCGTTTCGTGAAAGAACATGGGCGCCGCGTTTTTTACGATTGCGAGCATTTTTTCGATGGCTTTCGCTCCAACCGCGAATATGCGCTGAAAACCTTGCGTGCCGCCGCCGAAGGTGGCGCGGAAATGCTGGTTTTGTGCGATACCAACGGCGGCAGTCTGCCCGCGTGGGTCGCGCAGTGCGTCAACGATGTGCAGCGCGAAATCGGTTTGCCAGTCGGCATTCACACGCACAACGATTGCGAAATGGGTGTGGCGAACGCGCTGGCCGCAGTCGAAAATGGCGCGCGTCAAGTGCAGGGAACGATCAACGGTTTCGGCGAACGTTGCGGCAATTGCAATCTGGTTTCGGTCATCGCCAACTTGCAGGTGAAGCAAAATATCGCGTGCGTGCCGCCGGAAAATGTCAAAAGTCTGACGGCCTTGTCGCATTTCGTGACCGAAGTCGCCAATCTGGTTCCCGACGACAGGCAGCCGTTTGTCGGCAAAAGCGTGTTCGCGCACAAAGGCGGAATGCACGTCGATGCGGTTCAAAAAGCTGGAGGCCGCGCTTACGAGCACATCGAGCCGGAAAGTGTCGGCAACGAACGCCGCATTTTAGTTTCTGAATTAGCGGGAACCAGCAACGTGCGCGAAGTGGCGCAAGGTCTGGGCATCGAACTCGAAAAAGGTTCGCCCGAGGCGCGCAAAGTGCTGGCGGAAGTCAAGAAACTGGAAAGTGAAGGATACGAGTTTGAAGGCGCCGAAGCG
Organism: Abditibacteriaceae bacterium; assembly: GCA_965277285.1. Classification (GTDB taxonomy): domain Bacteria; phylum Armatimonadota; class Abditibacteriia; order Abditibacteriales; family Abditibacteriaceae; genus DASVUS01. Next base: position 3,580,566 of record OZ255721.1, read on the forward strand.
TCGTTTCAGCTGTTGGTGCAACGCGCTCTTGGCAAATCGCACGAATTATTCCAACTGCTGGGCGCGCGCGTCATCAACGAATTGCGGCCTGCTTATGGCGAATCGAGTACTCGAAACGAGTGGATTACCGAAGCGACGCTGAAAATCCGCGTCAATGGCGAAGTGCGCCATGTCGCAGCCGAAGGCGATGGGCCAGTTCACGCGCTGGATAACGCCTTGCGAAAAGCTCTGGTCGCGGCTTATCCGCAAATGGATGCGATTCGATTGACCGATTTCAAAGTGCGTGTTGTCAATACGCGCGAAGGCACGGCGGCCAAGGTGCGCGTGCTCATCGAATCGGGAACCGAACAGGAAAGTTGGAGCACAGTCGGCGTTTCCACCAACATCATCGAAGCCTCTTGGCAGGCTTTGACCGAAGCGATGCAATACGGCTTGACCGAAGTCGTCTCGAAGGAAAATTAGACGCCAAGAGCGCCAAGAAGATAGCCAAGAAAACAAACGTATTTTTGATAACGCAAAGTCTCTTCTAAATCTTGGCGCTCTTGGCGGTTCAACTCAACCATTCTTGCAAGCGTTGCAAACTGGTAATGACTTCGGGCATCGGGTCGCGGTCGAAGGGTTCGTGTTCGATGCAAATCGTGCCGTTCCAGCCGTCGTCTTTGAGATATTTTACGACGCCTTCGAGATCGACAATGCCGTCGCCCGCCGCGCACGTTTCGTGTCCGCCAGCGGTTTTTATATCTTTGAGATGCAGCAAAAACAAGCGATTGCGGACGGCTTTAGCGGCTTCCACGACATCCAGTCCTTGCGTGCCACACCAGCCGGTATCGAGCGCGATGCCGTTGTTCATATATTCGACGCCACCGATTTTCGCCAGCATCTCCGCGCCTGTCTTCTGAGGATGATTTTCAAACGCCCACTTGACGCCGTATTTCAAACACGCGTCGTTGACCATTTTCGCCAGATCGTTATCGGAAAAGTTCGGGCTGTAAATGCCGCCCGCGAAATAGGGCGCGCCCAATTGTTGCATGACGCGAAACGGCGCTTCCAAATCCTCCGGCGTGTTGAGGTTGATGCCGCCCGCATACGACGTGATTTGCAAACCGCGCGCGTCGCACGCCGCTTTAACTTGCGACGCGAAACCATCGTCCGCGTGAACTTTGTAGGAACAATGTCCCGTCCAGATGTCGATGGCCGAAAAACCGGCGGATTTTACGTCATCGAGCATTGAATTGATTTCGTTCAAGTCGGTTTGCGCGATGGTTGCCGTGTCGTTTTTGCCCCAATTTTCGTCGCCAGTGTAGCCCAGAGCGCGCGCGACATAGTTCGCCGAAATAAAACTGATGGTATTCATCGTGTCCTTTGGTTTCGAGTACTCGAAGTGGAAATGTGCGACGTGAAATGAAAAATCTTCCGCCCATTATAACGCGATGAAGAATTTACACGTACCTTGCAGCCTAACTTTTGCACAATCAAAAGTGATTGGGATGCCACCTTTGATCTCAGAGGTTGTATAGAAAGTACGCGAAATGCCCTAAGAACCTATGCGAAGAGGGCAACCACAAGGGTTGCCCCTACCAGCCGATTCATCGTAGGGGCAACCCTTGTGGTTGCCCAAAGGCTGCACCAATCCACCTGTTGGTGCCAATCCGCATAGGTTCTGAAAGTGCCAGTTTGAAGACTTTCTCCGGCGTCCGCGTACTTTGTTTACAACCTCTCAGAGTGTGTATAGAAAGGCGGTAAACCGATTATGCCAGCAACTTGACAGTGCGTTTTTCGCGCGCGCTTTGAACTGCGCTGTCCACAATCTGCTGCCCGATGCGCGAGATTTCAGTTGTCAAAGGCCCGTGAATCGGCGTGCCGTTTTCTATCACGTCCACGATATGCGCAATTGGGTTTTGCATTGACACTGCAACTTCATCAACTGGCAAATCGAAGCCTGCGGATTTGTCTTCGGTTTGAATGCGCAAGATTGTGGCGTAATCCGGGCAGGAAATCGTGCCTTTTGTTCCGACCAGAACGTAGCCGCACGTCGGTTGCGGCTGATGTGTCCACGGATCGGAAAAAGTGCCCCAGCGCGTTTCGATTTTCGACAAACCCTGCGCATAGCACGCGACGATAATCGCGTGTTCATCGACTTCCAGACCTTGCGGTTCATCGACGACGCACGTCACTTCGAGCGGCGCGCGCCCGTTTTGAAACCAGGTTCCCAAGGTCGCGCCATAACCCGCGTAATCGAGCAGCGAACCGCCGCCTTTTTCGCGCTTGTACCACCAACTTCCCGCTTTTTCCTGCGCAACTTGTGCGGCGCTCACTTCCACTTTATCGGCGCGATGAAACAACGGCCCGCGATTGCCGCCATAATGATGAAACTCGACGACTTCGCCGACCAAACCCTCATCGAGTACTCGTTTCGTGGTCAAAATACCCGCAAACCACGCCGTCGGCCAGTTGATGAAAAGGTGCTTGCCGGTTTTATGAATGGCTTCAATCATCGCGTCTGCATCGTGCAAAGAAGACGCGAACGGTTTTTCAACCAGAATGTGCATTCCAAACGGTGCAATTCGTTCTGTCCACAGCGCATGTTCGCCCGTCGCGGGACACAAAATCACCACGTCGGGACGTGTTTCTTCCAGGCACTTTCGATAATCGGTGAAGATTTTTTCCGGCGAAATGTCCAACGCTTGCGCCGTTTCCTGCATTCGCTCGGCGTTTTCATCGCTGATGCCGACAATTTCGGCGTTGGGATGTTCACTGACATAGCGCAGTAAATCGCCCATGTGCATATGATCGAAGTTGATGCCCGCAAATTTAATCATGTCCGTTCCCTTATGCCAGTGCGATTCTATGTGCAAGGCCATTTATACTCTTCTTATTGAGCCTGTTGATAGCTTACTTAATAAAGCATCTTGGAGTACTGCATGGGTGAATTCAAGTTGAGGTTCAAAAGAGCCAGGCTCTTCGTAGTGCCTATTATGCTGTTTGCTGTAGTCTTGTTTGCACCAGCGGTCAAGAGAAGAATTGTTGATGTATGTTGGAGAATTGACCCGCGTGCTGATTTGTTGGATAAAGCTGCTCAAGGCGTAGCCGAATTTGGAACGGTAGATTGTGGAAGAGCAACCTCATTAGAAAGCAGTGCTTCTGTAGACTCTTGTATCGCCAAGGCGTCTCAACAAGGCCTTCCCGTTCGAGGGCGTTTTGACGCGAGCTGTCTGGATGGGTCTTGTTCCACCATCATAGTCAAGACAAAATCGAAAACTATCTCTTTGTTTTTGGGTAAGGATGGGATCGTGAGATAAACCATCGAAATATGATAAGTCCTTGCACAAAAGCACGCGTCGAGTACTTGAGTGGGGCGCTTTTCAGTTGTCACGAAATCGTGTTCAATTTATATTGTGCGTCCACGACTCGTTCCAAAAGTCATACACATGGTTTTCGCTATCTTTGGCAGGTTCTTGTTTACCAGATAAAGTATGGAATGACATGATAATTATTTCCATACTCAGTGTAATGATCGCCGTCTTTGTGACCATACCTTTATGGTTTCTGGCGTTCCTGTGCTTCTTTACGCCTGACGATATTCAGCGTGAGCTTGTAGAAAATTACGAACGGCATCAAAAGAACTTTCCGTCTTTGCACAAACGCGATCTCCCTTCGGAAAGCGAGAGTATGAAAAGTGAAGCGTATCGCGCCAAAATTAAAACGGTCGGTGCTTTTCTCATGGTCTGCGAAGTCCTTCTTGTGCTGTATCTTGTGCTGTATCTTGTGGTGTATATGTGCTTCTTCTGGATGTGAAGAGGCATTTCGATAAGGGTCTGGAGTAGTTAAGGGTTTTAGATTGGGTATATTCTGAGCAATTTCAGTAGCTCTTTGTAAAGGTCGCTTTGCCGATTGTTGAAACGCCATTCACATTCTTTGAGGTGCAGATAAAACGTATGAGCAGGCACTCCGTTGAACTTTTGCAGTCGCCGTTTGGCAAAGCTCCAAAAGCTTTCAATGCCATTGATATGGCGGCTGCCCAAAGCAAACTCATTGGCGCTATGATCGACTCGAAAGTGTTTTGCGTATCCGACATCGACCAGTCCATTGTATCCCCTCCATCCATCACTGTGAATCGCCACTTCAGGTGCCACGCGTCCGCGAATGATAGCTTGCAGCAATGATAGCTTGCAGCGTGGCTTTACTGCAATCGGGCACAATTTCGGTGTAGACGCGACCGTTACGCTTGAGCAATCCAAACACAGGTGTTTTGCCTCCAGCTCCTCGCCCGCTCTTGCCTCGCACACGGCGCGCTCCAAAATAGCTTTCATCGACTTCGACCTCGCCATTGACTTCGACCTCGCCATTCTCAAAAGGAGATTCGCACTCGCATCGCTCAGGCGTGTGAGTGCGAATCTTAGCGTAAATTGTGTTCACGCTTTTGCGTTGTAAGCCCGTCAATACAGCCACATCCGAGGCCGCCAAATCCTGAGCGAAGAGCCGCACTAATTGCCGCAAACGCTTCTCCGAAATTCGGGAACGTTTGTAATACTTGTTTTGCCTTGCCACCACTGAAGTTTTAGCCTCTTTATATCGGCTTAACTACTCCAGACCCTTTGATAATTTACAGGTGAGGTGAAGGACAACTTATGGCATGGGTAGACAAATTTCTGGATTTATTAGGCGTGCCTGACGCCAGTAAAATTGACGGCATAACCTTCCTGAAATCTGTGGATCAGGACACTTACAGATTCATCGAAGGTGATCGCTCGGTCATAATCAGCATTGAAAGATTATCTGGTAATCCCAGCATGGTTATATATGCAGGACTCGTCACGTTTTGGCAACCGCCTCATGAAGGCGAAAGAATCACAGATGTCGACAAGAAAAGAATCATCGGGAAGGTTTGTGCCTGCTTTGATAAACGTGGGTGGACATATGAAATAGACGGGTTGTGATGAGGATAGCCAAGCCTTGACTGACCCGCTCTTTATGAGATTTATTTGAAGAGAAAAACGCTAAAGCCTATCAAGCCCACAGACAAAAGCGCGCTCGTCGAGTACTCGATTGGAGCGCGCTTTTCGTTTATCCCAAATCTCTCTGGAATCTGCAATGCAGTTCAAGCGTTAAGCGCAGCGTTTTCGCTATACTTGACAAGCTTTCTATCGTATTGAGTACTCGAAATTATGCTGCTTCATCCGTCCAACGTCATCAAGAAATATAAAAATCAGGTCGAAGAAAACGAAGATGTGCGTATCGCGCGCAACCAGAACGAACGCGCCACCGCAACGCGTCCCGCCAATGCGCGCGCCAAAGATGGCGGACGACGCACTGAAGGCGCGATTCTCACCGAAATCGAAGCGGGCAGCATCGCCGAAGAGTTGGGCTTACAGGCGGGAGATCGAGTACTCGAAATCAACGACAAGCCGGTGCGCGATGCCATTCAATTGAAGATGGCCGACGCATCCGAACGCGTGACGCTGACGGTTTTGCAAAACGGTCAGGCGCAGATTTTCGACATCGAAAAAGATACTTTTGAACCGATTGGAATGTCGGCCAACGCCGAACTTTTTGATGGCGTGACGCGTTGCCAGAACAAGTGCCCGTTTTGCTTTGTCGATCAGTTGCCGCCGCGCATCAAGAACGCCAAGAATCTGCGCCGCACGCTTTATGTGCGCGACGACGATTACCGCTTGAGTTTTCTGCACGGGCATTACATCACGCTGACGAACCTGAGCGACGACGATTACGCGCGCATCATTGAAGAAAAATTGTCGCCCTTGTGCGTCAGCGTGCAGGCGACCGATCCCGCGACGCGCATCAAAATGCTGGGCAACAAAAGCGCGGGCGACATCATGGAACGCTTGCGCTTCCTCATCGAAAACGGCATTCAAATCAACGCGCAGATCGTTTTATGTCCCGAGATTAACGACCGCGCGCAACTGGACAATTCGATTGAAGATTTGATGACGTTGTGGCCGGGCGTCGAATCGGTCGCGGTCGTGCCGGTCGGTTTGACCAAGTTCATGCCCGATAATCGCGGAATGCGCACGGTTCGTTCGGAAGAAGCGCGGCAGATTATCGAGCAAATTAAGCCGCATCAGACGCGTTGTCAGGAAAAGCTCGGCGCGCGTTTCGTTTATGCCAGCGACGAAATGTATTTGCTGTCGGGCGATGCCTTGCCGCCGACAAAGTTTTATGATGGTTTTCCGCAATACGCGAACGGCGTCGGCCTGATGCGCTCGTTTTTGGACGACGTGAACAAAGTGCGCCGCCGCAAATATCGCGTACTCGATTCGCAAACGCGCCCGAAAATTACGCTCGTGACGGGAAGTTTGGCGGCTCCCGCCTTGCGGCAATTGGCGGACGCTTTGAATGAGCGCGGTCTGGCGCAGGCGCGCGTGCGTGAAGTCGTCAACACGTTCTGGGGCGGCAATGTCGCGTGCGCAGGGCTTCTGATGGGCGAAGAAGTTTTGGATCAATTGCGCGGTGAAGATTGCGGCGACCTGATTTTTTTGCCGCCGGATGCCGTGGACGCCAAAGGTCGCATGCTGGACGACATCACGATTGCGGAAATGAGCGCGCAACTCAAGACGCCGATTCGTCACGACGCGCATGGGCCATTGGATTTGGCCGATTTATTGGCGCTGCAATAACAGTTTCCCTTCATGCCCACGATTGTTTATGTCGATGTCGATGATACATTTGTGCGCAGTGTTGGCACCAAGCGCATCCCGATTCCGGCTGTGATTCGCACCATCAAACTGTGGAAAGAGCAGGGCGAAACTCTTTATTGTTGGAGTTCGGGCGGCGCCGATTACGCGCGACAAAGTGCGCAAGAGTTTGGCATTGAAGAATGTTTCGTCGCGTTTTTGCCCAAGCCCAACGTTCTTTTAGATGATCAAAATATCAACGAATGGCGAGGTTTGAAATACGTTCATCCAGCGGAGTGCGATAATTGAAATGAGAAAAACGCGGCTCGTTACCAAGCCGCGTTTTTTCTTTGTCGAGTACTCGAAGCGTTGAAATTGGCGGCGAAAAAGTTAGAATGAAGCGGAAACCATCACGATAAGATTTGGAGAAAGCATGACATCGAAGTTGAAATGGGGCGTTTTGGGAACTGGCAATATCGCGCGCACTTTTGCCAAAGGCGTGCGCGCCTCGAAGTCCGGTGAACTTGTTGCCGTCGGCAGCCGGACTCAGGAAAGCGCGGATAAGTTCGCAAACGAGTACTCGATTGCGGTTCGTCACGCGAGTTATGACGCGTTGTTGGCCGATGAAAATGTGCAGGCGATTTATATTTCGACGCCGCATCCTTTGCACGCGGAATGGGCGATCAAAGCGGCGCGCGCCGGCAAACATATTTTGTGCGAAAAACCTTTGACGATGAACGCTCCCGAAGCGATGACAATCGTCGAAGCCTGTCGCGCCAACAACGTAATTTTGATGGAAGCGTTCATGTATCGCTGCCATCCGCAAACCGCGAAATTGGTTGAATTGATTAAGCAAAAAATCATCGGCGACGTAAAAATGATTCGCGCAAATTTCAGTTTTCGCGCCGGATTTGATCCACAAAGTCGCTTGTATAATAAGGAATTGGGCGGCGGCGGCATTCTCGATGTCGGCTGCTACACGGCTTCGATGACGCGCTTGATTGTGGGCGCCACTTTAGGACGCGACTTCGCCGATCCATTGGAAGTTCGGGCGATTGGACATCGGGGCGAAAGCGGCGTGGATGAATATTCCACCGCGATTTTAAGGTTTGACGGCGACATCGTCGCGCAACTTTCCAGCGGCGTCGGCCTAAATATGGACAACACGGTTCACGTTTTCGGGACAGAAGGAAGTTTGACAGTTCCCGATCCATGGTTTTGCGGCGCCTCGAAAATCGTCGTTGAGAAGGGCGGAAAAACCGAAGAAATAGCGGTCGAAGCGGGCGAAAACCTTTATGCCTACGAAGCCGATGCCTTCGCGGACGCAGTGCAAAATAATCGCGCGCCGCATCCCGCGCCCAGCCCGCAAGATTCGATCAGCAATATGCTGGTGCTCGATAAATGGCGCAAAGCGATTGGTCTCGAGTACTCGAACGACACGCTGAGTGGTCAAACTGCGCCGCTTTCCAGAACGCCGCTCAAGGTGCAGTCCGATGCGCCAATGACTTATGGCAGCGTGCGGCATTTGGACAAGAAAGTATCGCGCGTAGTGATGGGCGGCATGCTGGAAAACATCGTTTTTCAGGCGCCGCAAGGCATGGCGATGTATGACGATTTCTTCGAGCGTGGCGGCAACTGTTTCGATACCGGCTACATTTATGGCTCGAGCGACAATGTGCTGGGTCACTGGATCAACAGTCGCGGCGTGCGCAACGAAGTCGTGACATTGGTCAAAGGCGCGCACTCGCCGCATTGCAATCCCGACAAATTGAGTGCTCAATTGCTGGAAAGCCTTGAGCGGATGCAGATGGATTTCACCGACCTTTACATGATGCACCGCGACAACCTCGAAGTGCCGGTGGCCGAGTTCATCGACGTTTTGAACGAGCACGTCAAGGCTGGTCGCATCAAAGCTTTTGGCGGCTCGAACTGGTCGAATGAACGCGTGCAGGCAGCCAACGATTACGCCAATTCCAAAGGTTTGCAGGGCTTTTCCGCGATCAGCAACAACTTCAGTTTGGCGCGCATGATCGACCCGATTTGGGGCGGCTGCATCGCATCGTCCGATGCGCAATCGCGCGCCTGGCTGACGCAAAACCAGTTGGCGATTATGCCGTGGAGCAGTCAGGCGCGCGGCTTTTTCGTGCGCGGCGACCGCAATTTTACAGCGGATGAAGAATTGGTGCGTTGCTGGTATTCCGACGACAACTTTCAGCGCTTGGAACGCGTGCGCGAAATGGCGGCGCAGCGCAATCTGAAGCCGATTGAAATCGCACTGGCTTATGTTTTGAATCAACCGTTTCCAACTTTCCCGCTAATTGGCCCGCAAACCATTGACGAAACACGCTCGTCGCTAAATGCCTTGAATATCCAACTTTCTCCCGACGAAGTGAAGTGGCTGAATTTGGAAGCGTAATCGAGTACTCGATTGAAGCCAGAAGAACCCTGAGCGTAAGCGACGGGTGAACTTATAGGTTGATGTCGCTATAAGTTCACCCGTCGCTTACGCTCAGGGTTCGTTTTGTTATTTCGCCTTCTTCTCTTCGTCTTCGCGCATTAAACGCTCGAACTGTTTCTTGCGGCGGGCGCGCGCCATTTTCTCGAAAGGGTTCAAGTCGCGCCACGAAAAATCGTCGTCGCGGCGATTGCGCTTTGGTTTTTTCGCTTTGATGGGGCGCGGCGTGTAGGGAATTGATGAATACAACGCGATGTCGCGCCAGGCGCGCGTTCGAACCCACCAATAACTGGCAGCGCAACCGCTCAGCGCGAAGACGCCCGCCAGAGGATGAATGCGCCCGTAGGAAAACAGGATAAACAGAACTTCGCCCACTGCCATCCACTTCGCCAGAATAGGAATGAGACCCATCCAGCGAACTTCCAAATCGGGATTCAACATACACCAAGCGATGAAGAGCGCCGCCAACGGCATGGTGTTGGAAACCGGAAGAGGCGTTTTGATGATGAACGAGCAAAGTGTCAGCCCTACGGCAGTGATCACGCCCATCAAAAAAAAGTAGATAGCGAAAAAACGTGTGCCCCATGAACGTTCCAGCGAGCTACCGATGAACCAGAGGAATAAGCCATAAAACAAAAGCCCAATCGGGTCGGAAGAATATAAAGGGTACGTCAGTGCCGTCCACGGCATTCGCCACGAATAGGGAGCGGCGAACACCAGATAACGCGCAATCGGCACAAAGGCGCCAACAATCAGCGTCAAAACATTGACCAGAATGATGACTTTGGTCAGCGGATAACTGCCTTCGACCCACCAATAGCGCACGCGGCTGAGAAAATTTTGCATAATTTACGGCGTTTAAAACACGTCTTCCAGCACAATGTTCAACGATGGAAAGGCGCGTGGTGTCCATCTTTCCGCACGCTTTGATTCATTTTCAATACGATAAGTGTCGCCCATAAAACGTATTCTTCCACCAAATCGAGTGCGGGATTGACAATCCAATAATACGTGCCGATCTGGGAATGGAACACGGAAGCTGCGCTTACACGGATTGAACGGACGAACACGGATTTTGAGATGTACGGTCGCATTGCAATGCGACCGTCCGATAAATTTTCTGATCCGTGTCCATCCGTTCAATCCGTGTAAGCGCAGCTTCCGTGTCCTCTTTTCACGATGGTTCCTTAGTTTACAAGCCTTTCAAGCGTTGCAATTGGCGGCGCACTTTGCTTTCTAACCCCGTCGGAAGTTGCTCGATTGTCTCCATTTCAGTACTCGATTCGCGTTCGCCGCGCGGAATGTAAGGCTCCAAACCCAGCATTTCGTGTAAGACAACGAGCGCCGCTTCCTTGTCGGGAATGCGTTCGTGCGATTGTCCGTCCGCGTCGTAATAGGTGTAAGTTTTTCGTCCTGAACCGACGCACGAAGGGCAACCATCGTCACATTCGCAGGTCGCAATCATTTCGTGGGCGGCGGCGAAAATGCTTTCGACCAAATCAAAGCCGCGTTGTGCCAAACCTAAACCGCCTGGATATTTGTCGTACAAAAACAGCGCAGGCGTTCCCAATTGCGTCGAATCGACAACCGAACCGATGTCATTCGCGTCGCACATCACGCGCAAAGGCATCACGCCAACCGCCGCGTTCGAGATGCCTAAAAGTCCTTCAACGGGCACGCGTCCCATTTCTCTCAATTTTCGCAAAGCGTCCGGCGGCGGCACGATCCACAGCGCGTTGGTATCCAAAGTTTGCGGCGGCAAATCGAGTTGGCCGTAACCTAAAGTATCGAGCGAGCCAAACTTGATTTTCTTATAGCTCGCAATGGTAATTGTGACGCCGACTTGCCCAAAACCGATATTCGAATCGCGCCAGGTTTTTTCTTCGTCGGCTTCTTCGATGCGAATGTTAGCTTCGCTCATGGTTTGCGTCCAGTAATCGGCGTCGTGGCGGCGCGCGAACGCAGTTTGAGTACTCAATTCCAGTTTTTCGATGTGATAGGTTTCGGCTTCGTGCAAATAAATCGCGCCGGTATGAACAGTTTGAAACGCGGTCGTTTCATCCACTGTACCGATGATTTTCTTGCGTTCGGCGTCGACAATCGAATAGGTATTTTCGCCGATATTGCGCAGCGAAACGTCGCGCGAAGGAATGCCCGCGCTCGCCCAAAACCACGACTTTCCAGCGCGACGCAGTTGCTTTTCTTCTTCCAAAAGCTGCAAGAGTGCGGGCGCATACTGCGACATTTTACGCGCCTCATCCAGCGGAAACGGCAGTTCGGCGCAGGCGCAACGCAGATGTTTCGCCAGAATATATGCGTTGTCGGCGTCGAGAACGGCGTGTTCGGGCGATTGTCCGAAAAGATACTCGGGATGGTGCATCAAATATTGATCAATCGGCCCGTCGCCCGCGACCAGAATCGCCAAACTGCTGCTTTGCGAACGTCCGGCGCGACCAGCGCGCTGCCACGTCGAAGCGATGCTACCCGGATAACCGACCATCAAACACGCATCCAAACTGCCGACATCAATACCCAATTCCAGTGCGCTCGTCGCAATCACACCCAAAAGTTCGCCATTGAAGAGTTGACTTTCGATTTCGCGTCGCTCGCTGGCCAAATATCCGGCGCGATAAGCGCGCACTTTTTCCAGTAGTTGCGGAGCGCGCCGTGCCAGTTCATCTTGCGTGTAGCGCAGCAACAATTCCGCGACAACGCGCGCTCGCACAAACGCAATCGTCGGCGCGCCATGGCGCATCAAAGACGTTAAAAGGTGTTGCGCTTCGCTGTTTGCCGAGCGGCGCAAGCCAAGCGACGAACCTTGAGCCACAGGCGATGAGTCGGCTCTTCGAGTACTCGAACGCTCATCCCTCGTCCCTTTTTCCTCATCCCTGAGAATCGGTGGATTCCACAACACGAACTGCTTTGCGCCGCGCGGCGCGCCATCGTCGTTAATAACTCCAAACGGAACGTTGCACAACTTTTCGCACAATTCCTGCGGATTTGCAATCGTCGCGGATGCGCAAATGAATTGCGGAGAACTTCCATAATGCGCGCAAATGCGATTCAGGCGGCGCAAAACGTTGGCGACGTTCGAGCCGAAAATGCCGCGATAAGTGTGAACTTCGTCAATCACGACGAAGCGCAATTGCTCGAAGAAATGCGCCCAACGCGCGTGCGTCGGCAAGATTCCGGCGTGCAACATATCGGGATTGGTCAAAATCATGTCGGCGCGGTCGCGTAGAGCAGATCGAGTACTCGATGGCGTGTCGCCGTCGTAAGTCCCGCATTTGAAACCCATGTCGCCCGCTTCCTGTAAGCGCAAAAGTCCGCGCAACTGGTCTTGCGCAAGCGCTTTAGTCGGATAAAGGTAAAGGGCTTTGGCACCAATTTCTTCCAGGCGACGTTCCAGAATTGGCAAATGGTAGCACAAGGTTTTGCCGCTGGCGGTCGAGGTCACCACGACAAAAGATTTTCCATCGCGCGCCATTTCGACAGCAGCCGCTTGATGCGTAAAAAGTTTTTCGATGCCCAGATTTTGCAGCGCTTGATTTAGGGCAGATGGCAAAGGCGACGAGAGTTCGCCGAAGCGCGCGTCCTGCGCCGGAAGATGCGCGATGTGCGCGATCTGGTTGCGATAATGCAGGCTGCTGGTGATGTCGTCGAGAAATTGCGCGGCATCGAACAAAGCAGTCGAAGGGAAAGGAGGGCGTTTCGTCACACTTGAAGTTTATCAAGTGCAGCGTTTTGTTATCTCGCTGTTGGTGATGTCGATGACTCACTCAGGGCGGTCACTCCGCAAAATCGCAGCGATTACAGAATCGTCCCACACACCATTTCGCAATGAATGCTGCCGTAGAATACCTTCTTGCTGAAAGCCAGCCTTTTCTAACATTCTAAGTGAGGGAAGGTTTGAAACCGAAGTAACGGCATAAATACGATGCAAGTTAATTGATTCAAACCCAAATTTGACAACTTCTGTAACTGCTTCCGACATCAATCCCTTACATTGATGCTCCGCTCCAAGCCAATATCCGATTTCGGCTTTGGATTGATTGGAAAAGTCGAACAACTCGCAGGTTCCAATGAGCGCCTTATCACTCTTGAGGCAAATGCCCCATCTGAGGCGTGACTTCTTCTTCCACGCATTGTTCGCAAAACCAATCCAACTTCGTGCCTTTTCTACTGACTCCATTTCGCCACCAAATGACCATGCTGCTCCCGACGCTCCCGACAGAGCCTGCGCCGTCATCTGTTGGTGGTGATAAGCCTCTGCATCTTCTGGCGTGAGCTGCCTCAGGATAAGGCGCTCTGTATTCAAAATGGGAAAAATCTTGAAAGCATCTGTGAAGGCCATAATGTTTTCTATTATAACTGCCTGTATGTATCGCACGCGACCACGCCGCGTGCAGCGAGATAACAAGTGCAATCGAGTACTCGAAACGCCGCCAGACACGAAAAAGCAGCGACCTCGTGGGAGATCGCTACTTTTTCGACGATGATTGAACTACGAATGTGTTACGGAGTTGGCGTTGTGGTGGCTGCGGCGGCGGTGGTGCTGTCGGTTTCGCCGTGGCTGCCGAACGCATAGCCAAGCTGCACAAAGAGGCGGCTCTTGCTGTCAAAGATGACAGGACGGCGCTGGATGCCAATCGTGGCCGAAAAGCCGTTGTCTACGCCATGATAGCGCAAACCTGCCGAATAGGGCGCTTGAGCGCTACCTTTGACAACTTTAGACTGCAATTCGCCGACGAAAGAAAAGTCGCCCTTCGAGGTGAACGGAACTTCAACGCCGCCGTACACCGACGTCTTGTTGCTTGTGGCATCAAAGATCTTAAAGCGGTCGTAGCGCACGCCCAAGTGTCCAATGATGGGAGCGCGATCGCCCGAGCTGTTGAACGCCTTGGAGGCGACGCCGTAAACATACGTGTTGTTGATGGAGGCGCGGCTGTAGCCGACGCCCGCCGCAAACTGCACGTTTGACGGATCGCTGTTGTGGGTGAACAAATACTTGGCGCCAAGGGCGATTCCGCTGCGGTTCACATCGCTGGCATCCGTATCCAACTTCTCGATACCGCCGTTGATTTCAAAACCGTCCGCGACCTGGGCAGCCGCATACAATCCGTATTGCTTCGCCTTGAAACCGCTTTGACCCAGGTCAAAATAGTTGGCTTGCACTTGCACCGCGTCTTTGGCCGGAATTTGCGCGGTTGGGTTCAGCGGCAGACCAACGGCACCACTGATCGTGAGGTCGGCTTTAGCGACCGAAGCCGATGCGACAACTGCGGCCAAAACGACCGCGCCCTGCAACGTTCTTTGTAACGTCTTCATGATGCTCCTCCTCAGGAGACAAAATTTGACCATGACATTGCCGCGTCGCGTGTCGAAAATCGTTGCAAAGAGAAAAGAACGAGTACTCGAAATAACCTGTCGAACTCCAGTGGCCATGTTTCCTGGTTCAACGTATGGCTTTTCCAGAACGCGCGGTTTCTCGCCGCCGCAACTTCTTACACGAGCAAAACAACATCGGGATCGTGCCCCATTATGCATGTTTTTGAAGGTTTTGTCAAATCCCCATAGAAAATAACCGCTGGACAGCTTTATTGAGTACTCGAAGACGCGAAAAAGCGGCCAGATTTCCCCTCTGGCCGCTTTTCTCGTTCAATCAGAATAATTTACGCGGATGGCGCAGCTATTTTCGCCGTGACACTGTTACCTGCTGCGTCGCGGGCGCGAATCTCGATTTGCATACCAGCACCGAACTTGGTGCGCGCCGCACTCAAATCGCTCTCGTCGATGTTGGCGATAACGGTTTCGCGGCGAGAATCGAACAATCCATCGCTGGAAGACATAGCGCGCCAATCGTCGCTGGGCGAAGTCGCCGTTGCTATCGCGGTGTCACCTTTGGCGGGAACCAGCGTGATCGGCGCCGTCGATTTCGCCGTTGAAGTTTTCGCGGCACTTGCCGTGCTCGATGATGGTGTTGGCTGCGGCGTTGCGCTCGATGTTGCGCTTGAAGTAGCTGTTGTTTTTGGTTTATCTGCGCCGACGAAATGCCATTCCGCGCCAGAGATCGGCGAAGTCGCATCTGTCACAATCGCCGTGATTTGTCGCATCGAAGCCGCGTTCATCCCAACGCCGACAGCCGTCAATTGCGGCGGCGTGTTGTCGATGGTGAACGGCGCGCTGATTTCCTCATCGGTTTGCGGGTCGTCGGGATTAGACAAAATATCGCTGACATCGACTTTGACACGATACGTTCCGTCGGCGAATTTGGTCGTGTCCAGATCGTAACCCGCTATGGTTGGCGTTTTCAAGTCAATCACTTTCCACGTTGCGCCATCGTCGCTGGAAATGGAGATCGTGTAGCGCAAGCGGTCGTTGTCGGCGTCCTGACCGATCCACGTCAAATGCTTGGTGGCGCGCCAGTATTCGCCGCCCAAAGGCGCTGTCCAGGCCGCTTGCGGCGGCGTGTTCTTGGCGCGATAGGAAACTTCGATGCGCGACAATTGCGGCTGTTTCACCACGTTTCCAGTACTCGATGCGCTCAACGTCGCGCGATATTGCAGATAGCGCGCAGTCGGCGAGGCAACGCGCAATTCTCCCAGATCGTTGCTGGTCGCGCTCTGCCAACCGCTCCAACTGGCGTCCGGGTCGAGCGTGTTGCCGCTGCGCGTTTGCACGCCGACGCCGCTGCCGATGACGCGAATCGCGCCCCATCGCACGATGTTTTTAGCGTCGAAAACGTTCGATGTATAAATGCCGCTGTTGATGGAGGACAGCGCCGCGCTATAAAGCGCCGCATTGTTGCCGGTGCCGATCAGCAAGTCGCCGCCGGGCGCAATCGCCATCGACAACGCTTGCGTTTGCACCGGTTCCAGAAGTCGCGCGCCGGTCGTGTCATTGGGATTCGCATTCGTGCGGAATTGATACACGATGCCTTTTTCGCCGGTGCCCGCCAGAAGCGAACCATCGGGCGCGACTTGCAGCGAGTAGATGCTGGTTTGCGGCGTTGGATAAACTGCCGAGACGCCGCTTTCTGTCCAGCGATAAAGCGTGCCGCTGGAGGCCGTTCCAAAGTAAACGCCGTCCGGCATCGCGGCGACTGCGAGGATTTCGGTTCCGCTCGCTGTTGTAGATGGAACTGAAGCGGCACTGGTCGCGGCTGCGGCAACCGACGCGTTGCTCGCGCCGCTTGCATCCGTCGCGGCTGCGGTCGCCAATTGCGCCAAATCGGGCGAAAGCTGGCCGCTCGCCGTCACTTCGTAAAGCGCCGTCGTTTTGCCGCTCGTGCCATCGACACGATAAAGCACGCCATCGTCGCTGGTGCCGATAAAGATGTCGTTGCCACGTGTCGCAATCGCGCGGATGTGCTTTTGCGGCACGGTTGCCAAAACTGTTCGCGATAAAGAGACAAGTTTCGTTATTGGTTCATGGCCAGCAAATGTAAGCGTAGACAAAAGGATATCAAGGCGATACAACTTGCCTTTCTCGCCGCCAGTGGCGACAAGCAAGTGACCCTGGTTATCGAACTTCAAAGCCCAGACAAACGTGTCGCCAGAATTAAAGACCATAACTGGCGCGCCGCCAACCGCTGCGAAACGCAATACTTTTCCGCCTGGCGAAACGCCCGCGTAAAGATTGCCCGCGCTATCGGTCGCCATTGCTGTGACCGCGACTTCTTTGCCGTTGTAGATGATTTGCTTGGTGCCATCGGGCGCGATTTTGTAGATGCGCGCGTTGTTGCCGGTTCCCAGATAGGTGTTGCCATGCGCGTCGCCGGCCACGCTCCACGCGAACGGTTCGGCTGTCGTCGCCAGTTGGCGCACGCGCGCCGACAATTGAACAGTGCCTTCGCTCGTTACTTGAGCGCCGCTGAAATCGCCGCGCGTAAATTCCATTGCCGAGTTTTGAACCCAGCTCGAAGACGGGCGACCCAAGTTCGTTCCGTTGTCAGTTACCGGCGTTGGCGAAGGCGTCGCGCCTGGT
Source organism: Abditibacteriaceae bacterium (assembly GCA_965277285.1). Lineage (GTDB taxonomy): Bacteria > Armatimonadota > Abditibacteriia > Abditibacteriales > Abditibacteriaceae > DASVUS01. The sequence goes on from OZ255721.1 coordinate 3,597,639, forward strand.
GTTGCGGTGGGCGTCGGAATCGGCGTAGGAGTTGTTGTGGGCGTCGTCGGAACAGCGGGCGTTGGGCGCGTCAATTCTCCGGCGGACGGCGTGATCGGGTTTTTCGGCTTGGGCGCGTTCGGGTCGGCGGGCGCTTGAACACGTCGCGTATCGGGAATCGAGTACTCGATTGGCGAAAAACCGCCGCTGAAACTTTTGCGCCCCAAGCCGCGTGTCAGCGCGTTTTCAAAGGCGCGAAAACCGTGCGAAGTCGAAGCATCCGATTGCGGAACGTCGTTTTGTGCGCCGAAGATTTGCGGCGAAAAGGCGCGGATGCCGCTGCTTGTCGCGTCGGTTGCGCTATCGGATGCATCGCCGGTGCTGGCGGAAGTGGCGCTCGAAGTCGAGGTGGAAATGCTGCCCGCAGCGGACGCATCGCCCGAACTTGTCACGGTTGCACCACTCGCATCGGGCGCGACTTCATCGCTGTGACGCGCGCTTTCGACTGGAATCGCCAGAAACTGATTGCCGCTGAGGGAATAATCAATAGCGGCGGTTTGTGTTTGTGTATCGTTGTAGGCGGCAACCGAAGACGACGACGATTGGCGCAGCAGGCGCGACCACGACGCGGGCGGGTTCGGCACGCGCGTGCGATCCACCAAAAGAAAAGTGCCTGGCGTCGAGGCTTGCACCATCAATTGGTTTGCTGGCCCGATTTTGGCGTAAGCGTCGATCAGTTCGCGCAGACTTTGCGGGTCGGGCGGCGCATTGCCGACGCGCGTCGCCAAAGCCCAATAATCGCCGGACGTGCCCGCCGCGATGCGCAAAATGCCGGTCGGCGCATCGGCAGGAACCGCGAAGGCGAAAGTTTTGGTGAAGGTTTGGCCGGGCGTTGTCGTCGGCTCGATTTCGACCGTGACGTGAACGGTTTGTCCGGCTTTGATTTTGTTGCGATCGGCGAAAATGCTCTTGATGCGCGCCGTTTTGCGGACTGGCGTCACGTTTACATCGACGTTCACGGCTTCAATGGCGCCGCGCGCGAACGTGTTGGTTTGCGTCACTTGAAGCGCTTCGTTCAAGTCGTTGAGCGAAACCGAAACGATGTCGGTCGGCGCATAAAGAAAATTGCGGCGCACGACATCGGGCTGGCCTTTGAGCTTCATGCGCAGCGACAAAGTCACCATTTTGTCGGAATCTTTGCCCAGCGTCGTATCGATCATTTCCGAGGCGCTGCTTTGAATCAGCGTCGGCGTGAAGGCCGGGTCTTTCATCACTTGAACGTGATAGGTTTTGAAAATCTGGCGCGAAGGGTTGCGAATCGTGACCGTCATCGGAACCGTATCGGCTTTGGCGCCGACCGTGCCGCCAATCGCAAAATTGGTGTCCTGCTGAATCGCGCCCATCGTTTGCACCGGCGACGCCAGTTTGAAACTGCTTTGATAAGACGGAAAAATATCGTGAATATATGCGCTCGTCATCGGCAGCGACGTATTGCCCAAACCCAGCATCGGATGGCCAAAGGCGAGTACGCGATTGCCGATGCGATACGTGATGGTGCCAACGCCCGTCATGTCCATGTCGCCGGAAACCATCTGCGCACCGATCGCGCCGCCCGGAATAAACGCTGGAGTGACGCCGGTTTTCTTGGACGACATATTGAAAACCTGCGACGACAAACCGCCGCCCATCGCGGTTCCGCCGCCCGCAATCGGTTCCAATCCGTATGGCTCGAGGGTTTTTTGCAGGCGCGCGAGGGAACTGGCCGAAACACCCGAAACCTGCAACAGCATCGTGGCGGGGCGCATCGTCATCGTCGAATGGCGCACATCGCCCGACAACGCCAGGCGCGTGCGGTCGCGCGACACGACGACTTGCGCGATGTTGCGTCCGGCGATTTTCAACGGTTGCAAAGGTCGCAAAACCTGCGTGTTTTCCAGGCTGATCGGGTTGGCAGTCGCGTTTCGAGTACTCGATTGCGCATTCGAGGTGCCTTTGGTTCCCGTCGAGGTTTTGGCGTTGCCGGTTGCGGGTTTGGTGGCGCCCGAGGCGGAAACTGTTTTGGCCTGAGTCGGGTCGGGCAGCGTGGTCGCAATCATGTCGGTGATGGGCGTGATGCCGCCGATGGCTTCTTTGGGAAAGCCGAAACCGATGGAAATGGCGCCCAGCAATTTGCCGTTGATGTAAACCGGCGAACCGCTCATTCCTGCAACGATGCTGCTCTGGCGCTTAATAACGGTGCCGCCGGTGACGCGAAACAAGACGAAATCGCCGCCGCCGTTGACGCTTTCCAGCACGCCGATAATTTCAATCGGGAACTTTTCAATGGTGACGCCTTGAAAAACGCTCAAGCCGTAGCCGACCATGCCGCGTTTCACGTCGCGCGCGCGCATGATTTTGCCCTCGCGCAACAATTGCTGCACGAGCGCTTGCGCTTGTGGCGATTTGGTCGCGGGAACTTGGACGGCAGGCCGGGTTTGCGAAAATGCGGGTAACAGAAAAGGAGAAAACAGCGAGGCGGTCAGAATTGGCGCAGTCAAAAACGGCGCAGTGATTCGCGGATGGCGAACCGAAAAAGAACGACGCATGAACAAAACTCCCGATAACGAGGTGAGAAACGGATAAATCAAGCGAAGGTGGAGAAGAAAATGGTATAACGCTTGGAGAAATTATATCAAAGCCCGCGCGACGCCAAAGAACCGACGACGCAACGTGTCCAAAACGATTTCCGCCCAAAGGATTACGCTTGAAGCGTCACAACGTGCCATCAAAAGCGCGCGCCTGCAAAACCGCGAACAGCGCATCCAATCGAGTACTCGATGAACCCCTCATAGTCTGCGAGTGAACTTGCGAGGCAGGATTTCTATGGCCAAACCTGCCACAACGCCGAACTTTTGCCTTCGCTGGTCAAAAACCACGAGCGACCATCGAGCGCGTAACCGATGCCTTCGCCTTGCGGCTGCGTCGGCAAACTCCAAACGCGCGGCGCGCTTTTCCACACGTTGCGCCAAGTGTTTTCACCTTTGGGCAACGTCCATTCATAAGCGGCGGAATAAGTACGGATGACAAAGCGCTTTTCGTCGGGGCTTAAATCGCCACCCGTCGCCAAACGCGTAAAATATCCGACGCCGCCAAATTGGAAATGCGCGACAGGAACCAAGGTTTGCGTCGCATTCGCCGCGAACTCTTGCGGCGTTTGAAAAATCGTCGAAACGCCCAGCGTTTTGGTGACAATGATTAAGGAACCATTCGCGTTGGCGATCAAAGTTTCCGCGTCATGCGCGCCGTCGGGATAACGGAGCGTCATCTTCTGCGGCGTCAAAGTGATTTGCGGCGCATTTACGTCAGTTCGAGTACTCGAAATCAGGTTTTTCGGCAGCGAACTTTCCGCGAAACGATAAACCGCGATTGAATTGCGCTTGCTGTTGTTGTCGCCGATGTCGCCGACATAAACCTGCGCGCCGTCGCCTTTCCCCGCCACGTCGATGTCTTCGTAATCAATCGCGGTGGCGCCATCGAAATTGACGACTAAAACAGTTTGACCTTGCGGGTTCAACAGGAAAATGCGCGGCGTATCGCCCGAATCGTTGTGCGTCCACAAGAAACCTGGAAACCTACGACTGGCCGCCACGCCCGAACTTTCCGTCAATCGCGTGTCGCTCAAAGTCCCAACAATTTTTGATTGTGCAAGCGCGTGTTCGCGCACGATTGTTTGCGCTTGCAGCGGCGACGAAAAAAACGCCGCGAGCGCGCTTCCGATGAGAACGTATCTCGCGGCCAAGCATTGATTGAATACGCGCATAAAGTGGTCGAATCAACTCAAAGAACCCGAAGCGCAAGCGACGGGCTTACCTCACAGTTACATGAAACTTTCACTTAAGCCCGTCGCTTACGCTTCGGGTTCTTTGATCGGCGAATTTATTTTGGCGCGGCGTCGAAGTTTTTCTGCGGAACGGCGGTGCTGCCAAGCTTGATCGCCGGGCCATATTTTTCTTCGAGCCAGGCGGGAACTTCGTCCGGCGCGTAGCTTTCGATGTTGAGTTTCAAGAGCGCTTCGACAATCGGCACGCCGAAATCGGCTTTGCCGCCGCTGCGGTCGCACAACAATCCGACGCCGACAACCTCGCCGCCATATTCCCGCACCACATCAACCACTTTCTGCGCTGAGCCGCCTGTCGTCACAATGTCTTCGACGACCAAAACACGTTCGCCTTTTTTCAATTGAAAGCCGCGACGAAAGGTGAAACCCACGCCGTCATCGCTGCGCTCAGCGTAAACCGCGCGGCAACCCAGATGGCGCGCGATGTCGAACGCCAGAATAATGCCGCCCGTCACCGGCCCGACGACACATTCGATGTCGCGCTCGTTGAAACGTCGCGCGATTTCGCCGCACAAGCGCGACGCCAAACGCGGCTGTTCCAAAACGCGAAACTTCTCGATGTAACGCGCCGAATGGCGTCCGCTCGAAAGGAGAAAATGACCTTCCAGAAGGGCGCCGCTTTCCACCAAAATCTGCTCGACTTCATGTGCATTCATATGCCGCAGTTTGGAGCGAGATCATTCTCTTGTCAATTGCACGTCGCAATCGAGTACTCGAAACGCTATCGCGCAAAACAACGAAACACAAAAACGACAACGCTCGCCACCGAAGTAGCGAGCGTTGTGCAAAGCCGAAGCTTTTTGTTGTTCGTGGTTCGTGATTACGAAGTGGCTGTGCCGAGCGAGTTGTTCGCAACGTTGAAGACCGTCTGCACGCGCTTGCCCAGGAAGCTCAGAACCGCGATGACTACCAAAGCGATCAACGAAACCAACAGACCATACTCAACCAACGTCTGTCCCTCTTCTTCTACCAAAAAACGCTTGATCATGTTATTCCCTCCGCAGGAAACTCTTCAAATCTTTGGAGCAACTTCTTCGTTGCGTCCTGCAAACTTATGTTGCACCGATATTGCCAATCGCGCAATTTCGAGAGACTTTTTTGTTTTTCTGCTGAGCGGGTGCGTAGGGAAGGTTTAATGAGCGGTGGTGTGGTTTGGCGTAAGAACGATCTCACGCCCTGGAAGGAACGGGCTGAGTTGCAAAGTCCCATGAACGGACTGAACGTTGGCATTTTGTGCTGCAAGAGAGGCCGCACCACTGGTTTAATAACCTGCAGAAGCGGCTCCAGAGGAAGCGGCCTCATACCTCATAGAAAGAATGGAGATTCCTGCTGCGTTGGATTGAAGGATGAAACTTTTCTTTCAACGAACTCGTGGAACATCGCGCAATACACGTACAGACGTGTGAAAGCGGCTGTTTGAGTTGTTTGGAAAGAGAATAAACAGCGGAAGACGGGATTCGAACCCGCGACCCTCAGCTTGGGAAGCTGATGCTCTACCAACTGAGCTACTTCCGCATACTATGCGCCATTATAGCGCGAATGGATGCACGATTCAACGACGCCGAGACATTTTACAACGCGTAACTAACCCAAGTTGCCACCTATCATAAATGGACAGATCATAGAGATGGACACAGCTTTTAACTTTCACGCCTCAATTTTCGCTGGATGAAATCGACCGCTAAATCCGTGATTTCTGAAAGGGGAAGAGCACTTGAATCGACGCACATGTGGTAGTTCGCGGCAGCACTCCAATTGTGTCCAGTCATTTGAGCAATGAGTTTGCCGCGCGCCGCGTCCGATTGCTCGATCTGAGCGCGGGCCTGCGCTTCGTTGCGAGCACCATAGAATTCCATCACGCGCGGAATGCGAAAACTGAGCGGCGCATGGAGCAGGATGTTGACCATTTTGGAATGCGGGGGCAAAACGTGGGCAGCCGCGCGCCCAACGATCACGCAATCTTCTTTCTGCACGATAGCCTTCATGACTTCGGTTTCGTCATCGAAGATGTCCCTGTCGGAGGCGGTTTGAAATGGCGGCGCAATGTAAGCGGCTTCCGGAGCGCCAATGATAAACCCGGTCAACATTCGCTCCCAGAACGACGAAACTCGCTCTTCGCGGTTAGTCACTTCCTGCTCGTGGAGTTCCAATCGCTGTGCGGTGCGGCTGATGATTTCGCGGTCAATGCAGCGGATTCCCAGGGCATCCGCGATGCTTTGTCCGACCTCAGAGCCTCCACTTCCCAATTGGCGGGCAATCGTAACGGTAAGCTTCATTCTTGTCCTTTTTGGAATCCGTATAATTTCGGACGTTGTTATCCTCAACAAGCGAAAGCCTGACTGTGTTCCGTTGCATGCTTCATCGTCAAAGAGGACGATGAGTTTTTGACCAAAAATTCAATCGTGAAGAGGTGGATTGGAAACGATTTTCTTTAGCTTTATTAAGAACCTATCTGAAGAGGCAATCACAAAGGTTGCGCCTGCGATAAATGAACCCTTGTGATTGCTCCTATCCTACGCAATTTTAGCTGTCTTCTCCTTTTGGATAAGCTCTTAGTTCACTTGCAAATACTGAAAAATTGCGCAATTCCCAATGTTGATAAGGCTTTCTGCACAATTAGAATGTGTTCCTTTCAACCTCCATTGTGACAGACGCCTTGTTCAAAACGTCGTTTCGCAACCCTTATCGAGTACTCGATCTCCCAGTAAGCGGACTGTTTTTGCTCTTGCTTCTTCGCGTCTCGATACTTCAAATCTTGATGCTGAGATTGAAGTCGTCGTGACGTTCAACGGGGAATCGTGCGTGTTGTCATTGTTGTCGTGATTTTCGTTGTCGTACCGCTTGTTGGTTCGGTAATGTGGCGGAAGGCGCGCGCCCAGCAATCTGCGAGTGCTTCCGTCCCGCCTATGCCATTGGGGTGCAAGCCGCCATAAACGCCGTACTCTTGAAAAAGCGCGGGATGCGCGGCGAAATAAGAAAAAGCCATCGTGTCGCCGAGGAAAACGCGGCCAGGAACGCGTTTTGCGAAGTCGGCGGAGATGGCCTTTTCGCCCGGAAGGTACGACTGAAGCAGCTTCATCGCTGCAGCGTCCCAGGCAACTCCATTGAATTTCGTCGGCACGACAAATGACGGCGCATGGTTGATCATCACGTTGAAGCCACTGGCAACCAGATCGCCCACAATTGACCGCAGATTGGCTTCGTGTTGCGCTGCGGTAAAAAGGCGATCACTACGCACATCGTTGGTGCCCAGCATAATAAAAACCCACACCGGATTGCGTTTTGGATCTGGCTTACCAAACGACGAAACGAAAGCCGCTTTGGCCGTTTCATAAAGATTTTGTGGCGGCCCTGGCTGCCAATCAGCGGTGCTGGTGGCGCTCACGCCCTTGTCATAAACGTTCCACGGCGTGCCGTTATCGGCGATTGTCGCACCATTGGCTGCCGAGAGTTTTTGAACGGTCAGCGCCGCCACGTCGTTTTGCCCGGGCGTAATTGTGTTGCCGACCTGGTTGTAACCGCAGGTAATGCTATCGCCAATAAAGCCAATTTTAAGGCTCTTCTTTAGACTCAAAGCTTTGGCCTGTCCCGCTTGAGTTGGAGAAATCTTGACCGGACAGTTCAAAGCGAGATGGCGCCGCGCATCGCCCACTTTAGACGTTTTGGCTTGCGCCGTTCCCGCCTGCGCCGTTCCCGCTGCGATAATGGCAAGCAATGTCGCCAGACAAGGTGTGTTTCTAAAAACAGTGGTCATTTGCTAAACCTCGTGATGCTTAAAGAATAAGAAGGCAGAGCCACTTCTTAATGAAGCGCTGCGTGGCAGGTCAACCAACATGAAACTACGAACAACGATTAAATGTTGAGTTATCTTCTTTATAGTCAACCGTTTATAGTCACCCGACGCTTGAGCTTAACAAGTTCGTTTAGCCGAATGCATCAACGAGAGCTATGCACCGCGACTTCGAGCCACAGAAAGCCAGAGGCGCGCGAGCAGGAAACTGGAAGTTTATCACTCGGCCAGTTGGCTGTAGTTAGCTTGACGTAACTTCCCGAGATAATTGACACAACCTTATAAAATACTCATAAACTCTCGCTTTCTTGTTCCGTCTTGCATGAAGTAAGCCGCATGATCGAACTGAGCAATCAAGGTTCAAGATTGATGCGCAATTAAGGAAAGGGTTATGAAAATCACCAAGAGCCGTAAAGTTCTGCTGAGCACCGGATTGTTCGGATTGTTGGGTTTGAGCGCTGTTGCAACTGGTATGCGACCCGCCGTGGCCGACGAGCGCGATGATAGAGGACAAGGCCATCATCAACAATGGCAGGAACAACAAGCGCAGAACGATAACCGTTCCGACGACAATCGTGCCAACGGCAATCGTGCCCGCTACAATCGCCGTAGCAACGATGGTCGCAGCAACGAAAGCCGCAGCTATAGCTACAGCAAGCGCACCTACGGCAACAACAGCGGTGGTAATTACGGTTACCGCAAAAGCTACAGCAGCAACACTTACAGCCGCTACAGCAATGATAATGGCTCTCGTAACAAGGGTTACAATGGCAACAGTCGCGCTCGTCGCCATGCGCATCGCCATTATCGTCACCACAACAACGGCTAAAATTGCATTAACGGCTAAAGCCATTTAACCAGGCTGCCCAAAACACAACAGCGAGTACTCGATTGGAGTACTCGCTGTTGTGTTTTGCCTGCTCATGGCGGATTTGTTGTTCAGCGTATTCATTTAATGGACTTGATGGGTGTAATGGACTTGATGGATGGCAAAGTCTGAAACGCTATTTTGCGGCAACACTTGTCGTCCGCACGGAACTTTATAAACTCGCTCTCGAAGTCGAATAAAGGTTTCGCGTACCTTATACTGCATACTGCACACACTTGATATTGCACACACTTGAACACTAAAGAAAAGCGGCAAGATTCCTGCTCGCTCCACCTTTGTACTCGTGTTGATGGCACAATAGAACAGTACGCGCGAGTGTTCAAGGCCGCGTGATCTCGAGTACTCGAAATGGGGAGAAATATGAAAAAGACAAAGTGCAGCAAGACAATCGCAGCGTTGACGGCTTTTACTTTGACCGCGCCTTTGATGGTGTCGTCCGTTCCAGCGCGCGCCACGACTTATGCGGGTGAGCATTTTCCCGAAACGCGAACCGAAATGATGTCGCGTGACGATGTAGCCGAAATGACGCATGCGCAACGCCGCTATGCCATCAACGAAATCTATGCGCGCCACGGTTTTCTCTTCGCGGACATGGCGATTCGCAAGCAGTTTTTGCAGTTTTCGTGGTATCGTCCGGTGCCGGGTCGCACCATGAAAGGAATCGAGGCGCATTTGGGACGCATCGAGAGCCACAACTTGCGCGTTCTGGCCGACGTGCGCGATGACGCGCGGGACAGTTCCTCGTCCGATGCGTCGTATCCGGGCGAGCATTTTCCCGAAACGCGCACCAACATCCTCAGCCAGCAGGACATGAACAATATGGGTGTTGCCAAAGTTCGCTACGCCATCAACGAAATGTATGCGCGTCACGGTTTTCTGTTCGGCGACATGGCGATTCGTCGGCAGTTTCTGCGCTTTCGCTGGTATCATCCGGTGCCGGGACGCACCATGCACCAGGCCGAAGCGCGCTTCAACGATTTTGAGCGCTCCAACCTGATCGCCCTGACGCAATGGCGCGACGGCGATTGATCGCGCTGCTTAAATTCGGTGAAATCAGCCGCCAAACGTGAATCGAGTACTCGATATGTATAAAACGCAATCCGCAGACACAACAGAAGAAGCAGAGCGCGTGCAAATGGCAATGTTGCGAGGAGCGAGCGTTGCCAAGCGCGCGCAACGGATGAACGCTCTCTCGTGCTTTGTTATTGAAGCGTCGCGGCGCGCCATTGAAAGAGCGCATCCCGAATGGAGCCGCCGCGAAGTTCTGCTGTTCTGGGTGCGACAACATTACGGCGAAGAAGTCGGCGAAGCCTTAGCGTGTTCCAGGAAATCCGCAAATTTATGAGTTCACCGGAAATCATCCTTACTCTGGAGCCGGTGGCTGCGGCGTTGTCGCATATCCATGTGCCTTATTACATTTGTGGTTCGGTGGCAAGTTCGGTGTTGGGTGAACCGCGCTCGACTTTGGACATCGACTTAGTGGCAGATTTGCAGGAAGCGCAAGTTGAAGATTTTGTTCAGTCTTTGGGCGACACGTTTTATGTGGATTCGCGCGCCATACGCGAAGCGATTCGCCGTCGTTCGAGTTTCAATCTGATTCATCAAGGAACTTTTCTCAAAGTCGATATTTTTCTTCCCAAGAACCGTGCTTTCGATCGTGAACAATTGCCACGCTGCGAATTTCATGCGCTGGATGATTCCGCAGACGCTAAAACTTATCCGATTGCCACGCCCGAAGATGTTTTACTCGCCAAACTTGAATGGTTTCGCTCGGGCGGCGAAACCTCCGACCGCCAGTGGCGCGACATTTTAGGTGTCTTGAAAATCAACTGCTTCGACATCGAAATTGATTATCTTCAGCGCTGGGCCAAAGAGTTGCGCGTAGACGATTTGTTGCGTCGCGCTCTGGATGAAGCGGGAATCGGGGATTAGTTTGCATACGTAGAAAACAAGATTGAAAGATGGCGGTTTGTCATTCTTCGCTCCTCTCAGAATGACAAACCCTCACTTTTATAGCGTTTCGCTCACTTTCTATACAACCTCTCAGTGGAGCGAAGAATTTAACCGTAGCCAGATTCTTCGCTGCGACCAGAATGACCAAACTTCCACTTTTAGGCGTTTCGCGGACTTTTTGAACTGATGCTAAGAGCCATCAAGAACAACAATGGAAAACTTGATCGTGGTCAATGGCGAAGAAGGTTGGGCGCCGCTTTTTCCTGAATGCAACGTGCAGCAACGCCGCTTGCAAACCACCAAATGGTTGTGGCGCGACAACGACCTCTATGTGATTGATGCGAGTGGCGCATTGCGTGTCGATGCTGTTTTGTGGCGCTTGGGCGCGGTTCGTCCTCATCCCAATCATCGCGCGACATTGGAAACGATTCGTCTGGCGAAAGTGCCTTGCGTCAACGATGCGAAAACATTGCTGCGTGGTTATGATCGTTTGTCGATGTTAGCCGAATTGCGCGAAATTGATGTGCCAACGCTCGATTTTTCAGTTGCCCTTGGAGATCGAGTACTCGAATGCTTTACGCCTGCGTTTCCAACTGTTTTGAAAATCGGCAATCTGCATGGTGGTTGGGGCAAGGCGCGCGCAGAAAACCGCGAGCAATGGAGCGACCTGGCTGATCTCGCTTTTATCACGGAAGATTATCTGACGGTTGAGCCATTTGTCGATTATACGCGCGATGTGCGTTGTCTCATTGTGGGCGACCAAACGTGGGCGATGTCGCGGCGCGGCAGCGTTTGGAAAGCGAATCGCGGCATGGCGGATTACGAACTGATTGCAGTTCCGCCGGAGTTGGAAGAATGGACGCGTCGCGCCGCCAAACACTTGAACGCTGATGTGCTGGCGTTGGATTGTCTGGAAACGCGCGAAGGCAAATGGTTCGCGTTGGAATATAATGACATTCCGGGTTTCAGTGGTTTTCCTGATGCGGCGCGCACGGCGTTGGCGAATTGTCTGCGCTGCAAAATGGAGAACACAAAGTAGAATAAGGAAATTATGAGCATTCTGATTGACAAGAACACGCGCGTATTGGTGCAGGGCGTGACCGGGCGCGAAGGCGAATTTCACACGCGCCAAATGCTGGATTACGGCACCAATGTCGTGGCTGGTGTCACGCCGGGCAAAGGCGGGCAGTTCATTGAGCACGGCGAAGAAACGGTGCCGGTTTTCAATACGGTCAAGGAAGCCGTCGCCATGACGAACGCCGATACGAGTATCATTTTTGTGCCGCCGCCGTTCGGTGCCGACGCCATTTTTGAAGCCGTTGATGCCGGAATCAAAGGCATTGTTTGCATCACCGAAGGCATTCCGATTCAGGACATGATGAAATGCTACCGCTTTCTCGAAGCGCAAAGCGGCTGGATGATCGGCCCGAATTGTCCGGGTTTGATTACGCCGGGCGAATGCAAAATCGGCATTATGCCAGGCAACATTTTTACGCCCGGCGACATCGGCGTCGTCTCGCGCAGCGGCACTTTGACTTATGAAATTGTCGATGAACTGACGCGCAACGGTTTGGGACAAACCACCTGCGTCGGCATCGGCGGCGACCCGATTATCGGCTCCAGTTTCGTCGATGTTTTGCGCTGGTTCGAGGCCGATCCAAAAACCAAAGCGGTCGTGATGAGCGGCGAAATCGGCGGCAACGATGAAGAAAAAGCCGCCGAATTTATCAAGACGATGACCAAACCCGTCGTCGGATTCATCGCCGGTAAAACCGCACCGGCGGGAAAACGCATGGGACACGCGGGCGCCATTGTCTCGGGAAGTGCCGGAACCGCACAAGCCAAAATCGAGGCCTTGACGGCGGCAGGCGCACAAGTCGCGGAACTGCCGAACCAGGTTCCCGCGATGATTCGTTCGGCGTTGGGAATGTAATTGGATTCACCGCGAAGGACGCGAAGGGAAAGAAGAATCGAGTACTCGAAAGTAAGAGTTTGTCATCTTGAGCGCAGCGAAAGATCTAACTGGAGTTAGATTCTTCGCTTCACTCAGAATGACACAATCTTATGGACAATTCTTTTCTTTATTACTTCGCGCTCTTCGCGTCCTTCGCGGTTTAACGGAGCGATATGAAAGCGATTCGAGTACTCGAATTTGGCGGGCCGGAAGTTTTGCAGTTGCAAGACGTGCCCGATTTAACGCCGCAAAACGATGAAGTTGTGGTGCGCATCAAAGCCGCGGGCGTCAATCCCGTTGATGTCTCCATTCGCAGCGGCACTTATGGAAATATGATAACGCCGCCTTATATTCCGGGCAGCGATGCGGCGGGAATCGTGGAACGTGTTGGCGAAGGCGTCGATACTTTCAAAGTCGGCGACCGCGTTTATACCAATCACACGGCACGCGGAACTTACGCCGAAGCGATTCTTGTCAAGACGCATCAGATTCGTCCTTTGCCAGACAACATCAGTTTTGCCCAAGGCGCGGCTTTGGGCGTGCCGTATGCGACTGCGCATCATGCGCTATTTGGAAAAGCCATGGCGAAAGCGGGCGATTATGTCTTGATTCATGGCGCCAGCGGCGGCGTCGGAACTGCGGCGGTTCAACTCGCGTTGCATCACGACATGAAAGTGATTGCGACTGCGGGAACACCCGAAGCGCGCCACAAGTTGGAAGCGATGGGCGCGCAATACGTCTTGGATCACAACGACGCGCAACATTTTGACGACGCACATGGCGCGACTTGCGGACACGGCGTTGATGTCGTTCTGGAAATGCTGGCGAACGTGAACCTGGGGCGCGACTTGCCGATTTTGGCGCGCAACGGACGCGTTATCGTAGTCGGCAGTCGCGGCGAAGTGATGATCAATCCGCGTGATTTAATGGGACGCGACGCTTCGATTCTGGCCATGACATTGTTCAACACGACCGCCGACGAACTGACGCACATTCATCAAGAAATTGGCGAAGGCTTGCGCGATGGCTGGCTCGTTCCGTTCATTCATCACGAATATGCGCTGAGTGAGGCGCCCCAAGCCCACGAAGCCGTCATGCAAAACGGCACTTGGGGCAAAATCGTTTTGCTGCCGTGATAAGAGAAGCCAAACCACAAAGGTCGAGTACTCGAATTGAGTACTCGACCTTTGTGTTGGAAGTCTTGTTATGGCGAGGTTGGATGACGGCGCCAGAAGTTGTTGGTGACGGAATTCCAGGTCGTGGTCGGGCGCAGCCATTTGGCGTGACCATCGGCGAAACCGAAGAGAACGCCGTCGAAGTGGCGTTCCCACGGGCGCGCTTGCGTCGAAACTTCCGCCGGGCCGCCTGGAAACCAGTTCTGCGCCGCCGTGCTCATCGGATACAAGCCGCCGCGCGATGGGTCGCCGGTGCCGCGCGCCGCGTCCGCCACGATGATGAACTGCGAGGGCGCATCAATATCGGCGTCCACCGTGTCTTCGTTGTAGCCGAAATCGGGGTTGGCGGCATACCATGCCTGCTGAAACTTGCCAGGAGAAAACTTGGCTTCGTTCAAATGAAAGCCGTAATCGGTGGTGTACCAGGCGCCCGCGCCAGGTGTTGGCCAATCGGGGCTGGACGGCGACTTGAAGATTTGAACGCTCTTCAAATAAGGCTGCAATTTGGCGCGAATCGAATAAGGCGCGGCGCCATCGGGCGTGTCCGTGTAAGGCCCGAAGCGCGCCGTATCGGTGCCCTGACGCTCGGTCACGGTGCCCGGATAGCGCTCGTCATATTCGCGTACATATTGCGTAAACGCCAGGCTGATCTGTTTCACATTGGACAAGCCGTTGGTGCGACGCGCGCTTTCCCGCGCCTTGGCGAAAGCCGGAAACAAAATCGCCGCCAGAATAGCGATGATGGCGATGACAACAAGCAGTTCGATGAGCGTGAAGCCGTTTTTACGAGTTGGAGAAGAGATACGAATCTTTGACACGAAATTTTCCTTGACTTTGAAATGTCGAGCGAGGACTTGAAAAGTCCCTCGTTGAGAAGGTTCTGCGGGTTCGGGTGGCACAAAAAAGCGCCGGACTTCGGGAATCGAAGAAGCCGGCGCACGGGAAAAGCGGCAAGTTTGAAATTGCTTAGCTCAAGGAAAACTCAGATCGCAACCTGCCGTAATCTCATCTCCTTGCCCGTGACCGGCCACCGACACGCGCGACAACACAGCGCCATACAACAAGGCACCATGTTCGGTGAAGCCAAAAAACGGGAAGCGAGAGAAACCATTGATCGTGGCAGAAAAGCGTCTTTTCTTGTTTATCAGACGATAAACCTTTCAATTCCTACCCTGAAGGTAGATTCGGTAGCTATTTTAGATGTGAAATATCGTTTTGTCAAGGAATAATATGGAATTTTAAGATTTTTGCACAATAAATCTGCTAAAAAATTGTTAGCCATCTATTAGTTGTAAAGCGAAGGCTTCGACTCGCGCTTCAGGCGAGTAAAGAACGTGCGGCGCCGCTTTCGAGTACTCGATTCCTGCGGCGGCGATCAAGTCTTCGCGCAGATGTTCAACGCTCGCGCCTTGCAATTGATATGGTTTGTGGCGCACGCGTCCACGAAAAAGCGCGCGATTATCGCCGGAAAACAGCGTGTAACGTTCGACCAGAAAATGTTCGAGCGTGTCTTTTGCAGCAAGTTGCGGCATTTGGTTTTGCAGGCGAAGGCGCACCTCGCAACCGGCGTTTTGTGGTGCAGGCCACAATCGCCGCGATGAATATTCCAGGATGCGGTTGGAAGAATGTCGCGTGGCGCGCACGCTCATCTTCGACCAAAAGTAGGGCAGGCGAAACCAACTTCGCGCGCCGACGAGAGCGGGCAAACTGGACGCATCAAGAGAGAAAAACCAGACGCCGCGCTCGCCTGTCGCGCGATGACGAACATAGGTGCGCACATTGGTTTCGTGGAAGTCTTCATAAATGCGCGGCGCGAACGGCAAGCCGGGCAAAAGTCGCGGGCGCACGCGCGTCATAGTGAAGGGCACCAGACCGATGTAAGCCTGATTGTCAAAGGTTTCGATTTGCAGATCGCGCGGCACTAAAGGGCGCAAATGTTCGACTTCAACTGGCCAGTGCAAGAACAGCAAATGATGCCAGCCCATGCGCAAAACGGGGCGTTGATTGAATCGGGAAGAATAAGTCATAACGGAGAGTTTGGATCAGTCCGCCCCTGAAGGAGCGGGCTGAAGTGCAAAGCTCCATAAATGGGGCTGCGAGGAAATCGCGCGACAACAGGGAGCCGGTTTTAACTGGCTTGCTTTGCTCAGCCCACTCCTTCAGGGCGGGTTAATTTTAAGATTATTCACCCTCAAAACAACAATCGAGTACTCGAAGTGCGAGTACTCGATTGTTGTTTTGGACAATTGTTGTCTTAGAGTGTGTTTGCAAAGTGAAAAACAACGTAGGAAAACTGCACTTTGTCATTCTGAGCGCAGCGAAGAATCTGGTTGCAGTTAGATTCTTCGCTGCGCTCAGAATGACAAACTTCCACTTTCTTCGCGTTTCGCGTACTTTCTATACAACCTCTCAGAATGACAAACTCGTACTTTCGTGGTGTTCCCTTACTTTCTTCACACTTCCAGAAGGACAAAAGGACAAATTGCGAGTTTTGTCCTTTTGAAGTTTACGAGTTGACTTTGACGACAAAGGTCACACTGCCAGTGGCTTGCGGTGCCAGCGTGCCGCCGAACGTCCACTGAATGGGGCCGGTAGGCGCGCCCGCAGGAGTGGTGGGCGCTGTGATGACTGGAGCATTCAATCCCGCAGGTGGCGTACCGGCGGCAGCCGAAACGAAAGTTGTGAAGGCGGGCGTGAAATCGTTGATGACCAATCCCGTCATCGGCTTGTCGCTGCTGTTGGTATAGACAATGGTGTAAGTGATGTTGTCGCCGGGTTTGGCGGTGGCGGAATTCACGCTTTTCACCAGAGATAATCCGGTCGCGGTCGTGACGGTCGTCACATCGGTGTTGGAAACCGTGCTACTGAGTGAGGGACTTGCGTTGGTGTAGGTGAAGACGGCGTTGACGACCGCGATGTCTTTGGCGGCATCGGGCGCGGTCGTCGGAATGTTTTCCTTGACGATGATATTGACGACTTGTCCGGCGGTGACGGTGATTTGCGTGGTCGGCGTCAAAATCGGTTCGCCTGCATCAATCACGCCATTGCCATTGGTGTCTTCGTAAACCGTTTGCGTGAAACCGGTTCCTGTCGGCGTTTGAGTACTCGGAGTTGTCACGTTGAAGGCGACGGTGCCGCCGCTGCCCGCCGTGAAGGCGTGCTTATAGAACACCGCGTTGCCGGGCGTCGAAGTCGTCGCGTTATCGGTGAGGAAGGTGTTCAGCGGCACATCGCCGAAGTTGACGCCGCTGTAAGTGGTGCCGACGTTGTTGGTGAAAGTTGTGGTGTCAGTTGCGCGATTGTAAGTGCCGCCCGTGTTGCCGACCTGCGCGCCTGTCGAAATCGTGTTGCTGGGATTGGTTTCCACCACGTTCAATGGTTGAGCGCCAACTGTGTTGCGGATGTAGAAGGTGTAATTGCCGCTGGCGTCGGTTGTCGTGTTGGCGATGTTGGCGCCGCTGCTGGCGAAGTTGAGCGCGACCGCAACGCCGCCGACGCCCGCTTCGCCGCCATCGCGGACGCCGTTGTTGGGCGTTCCGCTGCCAACGCCGTTATCGTCGAACACGTTGCCCGTCAGTTTGGAGCCGTGGAACAAGCCGAAGTTGTTGTTCAAACTGCTGGCGCTCGCGGCCAAGGTGACTTGGCGCGTTTCGGTGGGCGCTTCGGTTGGGATGTAGCCTGCGGGCGTGCTCGGCGTGACATCGGTCAGCGTGTTGTTGTCATCAATGATGACTTCGTAGCTGCCTGCGATAACGTTGTTGAACTGATAGGTTCCCGTACTCGGATTGACGGCGACGGCCTGCGTTGCGGTGGTGGCGGGCGTGCCGTTGACGACTGGAATCAGTTTCGCGTACTGGTTGGCGATGCCGGTTCCGCTTTCGGTGCCGTCCAATGTGCCGTTGGCGTTGGCGTCTTCGTAAACGGTGCCCGAAATTGTGCCTTGCGCGCTCAGCGTTGTGGTTTTTGTGACGTACTTCGAGAAGGTCGCGGTGCCGTTCACTTTTTTGTTCATGAACGAGACTCCGGTGATGCGCGTGGCGTCCTGCGTTGTGCTGCCCACCTTGGGCGTGACGCGCAAGATAAAGCTTTTGGTCTGGTTTGGCGTCAGGATGCCAGTGTCGAAGTGACCATCGCCATCGATGTCGGTCAGCGGGGTTCCGTTGCTGTTCAGCAGTTGAACGGTGTAAGTCGGGTTTGTATTCGACAGCGTGAAGTTGATGATGTCGTTGGTGAAAAACAAGTTCTTCACCGTGAAAGGATGATCGACAGGAACGCCGATAGAAGTAGCGAGAGTCGTATCTGGCGTGATGGTGAAGTTGCCGACGTTGGTCGTTGGCGGCTGATCGGTGAGAGGCAGGCGGCCTGTCACTCCACCGTTAGCTTCCAGAGCGACCTGGTTGGTTGGCGTCCAGTTTTGCAAGTTGAATTGCCAGACACCGGCGTCTGGCGCGCCGCCTGTTACGGTGCTCAGACCAGAAATCGTATCGCCGCCGGTGTTGGTGGTCTGTGACGTGCCATTCCACACGCCATTTTGCGATGAGGTGCCGTTGATCGTCGTGCCCGATGGTCGTGTGTAGACCATGCGGTTGCTGGCTGTCACGCCGGGCGAAATGGAACCCGCATCGTAGTCGAAGTTGCGCAGGTAAAGGCTGGTTTCGCCGGGGCCGACCAGAAAGTAAAAGTTCGCGTTGATGTTGCTCGCATTGGAATGCTGATACGTCGTCTGCAACGAGCCAATGAAGATGTTGTTTCCGGGAATTCTCAACTGGTACGAGTTGTCATCGTTATCTTCGTCGGTGCCGACGCGCGCGCCATAAACGGGAATGCTACCGTCCACCGCCGTCAACTGGTAAGCACCCGGCGCCGTAATGTTGAAAGTAACTGTCGTGCCATTGGGCGAACCGGAAGGGACGATTTGATCGCCCAGGAGCGTGCCCGTCGGGCTGTACAAACGATAGCGCGTGGGATCGCCAGCGCCGCTGACTTCATCAACTGCGGTGCCAGGGCCATTGGTGCTTTCGGCGTCCAGTACGTCCACATGCGCCGTACCGCCTGCCGCATCAATTTCCGCCTGCGTCACATCAATGATAAAACGGTGAACGCGGTCGGTGCTACTGGTTCCGCTCGATGTATACCAGTCGCCGATGGTGGGGGGACGATCCTGCCCACTGGTTTGCAGATAAAAATTATTGGCGGGAAAAGTGACGGCGCGTGCCGCAGACATCCAACTGGCGCCCGTTGACCAAACCGCGAGCATCAACAACGTCATCAGGCGAAATGTCGTTTTGCGGCTGAACTCCCATTTTCTTTCTTGAAATCGCATTCTGAAATCCTCTATGATGGCTTAAGGAATAACACCTTAAAAGGCGCACAGCGCCGTATCGGGAGCGATGAATCAGGCAATCGAGTACTCGAATTGCCTGATACATCTTCAACGCTTACTCGTTCTGATTCAACTGGCCAGGCGCCGCACCAAAGAGGCCGGAGCCAGGAACCAGCACTGGTGCAACTCCGGGCGCTGTAATTGGCGTGAAGCCCAGTGAGTTGTCAATCGTAGCGGGCTGCTTGCCTTCGAGTCCGCGGAACAAGTGCTCATCGAACTTGAAGCGTAGCCGCATGTACAAGCCGCGTTTGGTGAAAGTTTCTTCGGCCAGGTCGGGGTCGCGGTAGCCGACGATGTTGTAGCCCACGCTGAGCAACATATTGCGCTGCAGCACATAACCCAACTCGGCGCCCAAACCGTATTGATGACCGCCCGCGCCGCGGCTCCACAAGGTGCTGCCCAGCAACGTCAGGTCGAACTTGCGATTCAAGTCGCGCGTGACGCGTCCCGAAAGCAGTTGCGCGTTGCTGCTGCCGCTCAAGCCGTTCGAGTCGTCGTTCGCCTTTTTCCAGGCGTAGTGCAGGCTGAACTGTGTGGCCGCCGCGGGTTGATAATTCAAGTCGCCGGACACGATGTTGACGACGCGGCGCGTGTTCGGAAAGAGCGTTGTATCGGTCGAGTAATTGTTGTTCAAGTCGTAGCGATATTCGTATTTGAGCAGGGCGCTGAACTTGTCGATGTCGGTCTGGCGATAAGCTAAGCCGATCTGGAAGCGATCTTGTACGCGATCCGGCGAGCCATTGGTGCGCGTGCTGGTGTAAAGGTTGCGCGTCAAAAACGTCAGGTCGCGCCCCGGTTTGTAAGCCACGCCGAACGAGTTGAGCAAACCGTGCGTGTTTTGTCCGGTGCGCGCTTCCACGCGAGCCGTCGCTTTGAGGTTTTCTTTGGCCAGATATTCGATGCCAACTCCAGCAGCCGTCGAATCGCCGTTATTGCCTGCCGTCAACGATGTGCCGCCAACCGTGCGAACGCGTTCCAGCGACGTGTTGAGGCGAAGTCCCGGACCCAGATTCCACAGGTTGCGCAAGCCAAAAGCCGCTTCCGCCGAGCGTCCGTCGATGCCGTCGCCGATGCGATATTCGCTGTAAACGCGGCCATTTTTCATGTAGTCGCTTTCGATGCCGAAGCGAGTGTTGTAAGAACGCTGCGTTTCGTTGAGCGCATACAGGCCGCCCAGCGAATCCAAGAACTCGTGCACCGCATACAAGCGCGTGCGGTTCGACAGTTGATATTCGCCGCCCAGCGCGAAGGATTTCTGACCGCCCGAAAGTTCCTGTTCGTAGCGACTGAACAGGCTGGCGCGCGGCGTGATCTGCGCCGTCACGCGAGCGAACAGGCTGGTGAAGCTGCGGTTGTCGTTGGCCAAAGTTCCGGTTCCGGAAGCAGGCGTAGTTCCCGTCACAGGATCGGGCACAGCGTCCGTATTGCCGCTCGAGTAGCGCACGCCGCCCTGCAAACGGAAGGTTTTGTTCAACGCGGTTTCCACGCTGAGTTGCGCGCCTGTGAGTTTTTGGCCGGTCGTGTCGTCCTTGGTTTGAATCGCTTCGCCCAGCAAGCGCGTTTGCTTCGACAACTGATAAGTCCCGCTGGCGCTGAGTTCGCTGCGACCCTGGGTGAGCGTCGATTCGGGATTGTCGAAACCTTTTGTCGTATGACCGGCGAACAAGCGCGCTTGAAACTTGGCGCTGTTGTGCAGCAATTCCAAACGATAGCCGCTGCCGCTATGCTGTCCCGAGAACAATCCGCTTGTCGTGTCCAATCCAGTACTCGAACTGCCGGTGCGGTCGGTGCGCGCCCATTCGCCGATCAAAATCGTGTCCGCCGAAAGGCGTGCGACGGCGCTCAATCCCATGACTGTGGCCGGTTGCTGCGGATCATCAGCGCGATTATAGGAGCCACCGATTTGCAGGTTTTTCGTCACTTTGAACTGGCCGGTGACGCCGTAAGTGTTGAACTTGGGGCCGCCCGTATCGACTTCGTAGGTGATGCGCACGAAAACCGGATTGAGGTCGGCGTCGGTGCTGGGAATCGGGTGGTTGAAAATCAAGCCGTTGCTCAGGCTGTCGATTTCGTAATCCTGAAAGCGAATTTGCGGCGTGGTGCTGAGAATGACTGAAGGCTGATTGCGGTCGCGCACGATGATTTCGACGGTTTCGCTTTGCAGGCGCACATCGAAGTTGCCCAGCGAATACGGCCCCGCGATGCCCAAACCGCGCAACTCCGTCACTTCCTGGCGCGAATTATCGTGCGCCTGATACGCCGTGAACGAAGAACGCTCGGTTTCGTGGTGAACCTGGAAACCGTTCAACGCGCGACTGTAGCGGCTCAACGAGTTCAGTTGATCAAGCGAAGTCGTGGTGTAATCGCCGTAGAGGATATACGACTGATTGCGGTCAACGCGCACATAAAGGCGGCTGGTCGATTGTGCATCGAAACCCTTGACCGAAGAATCGCCGTAAACGGGATAATATTCGTCCGGCTGAATGTCGCGGAACAAGCGCGCGCCCGAATCCTGCTGCGAATCGTAGCGCAAGGTCAGCAGGTATTTGCCCAGAATCTGGCCTTTCAGGAAAAGAGCGGCGCGTCCATCAACGCTCGTTTTTGAATTGAAGTTTCCGCTCAGCGATTGCAGATCGTCGTCGAAGAGGCTGGAACTCGGAATCGATTGCGCGCTTTTCGGCGTGAAGCCGAACAAGTTGACGCGCACATCGGCGACGCCCGAACCCAGCAAAGGCCGCAGTTCCGGCACGAACACTAAACGCTCGGTGTCTTCCAGCAGGCCGCTTGTGGCGCGCACCAGAACTTGTCCGGGTTGTAACGGCGCCAGCAAATTGAAGGTCGCTTCGCCGCCTTCGATGAAGACTTGAACGCCAGGTTCGGTCGGATTGAGGTCAACTGCTTGCCACTGACCGGCAGTCGATTCCAGCGTGATCGGCGTGCGCGCCGTTACTTTAACGCCCTTGTCGTCGGTCAAAATCACTTTGATTTGAACCAGGCTGCGGCCATCGGCGGGCGTGTTGCGCAAGGGAACGAGTACTCGAAGATGTCCCAAATCGCCAGGCGCCACGATTGTGATCGTCTGCGTGCCGCGAGCGTTGCCGAAGCTATCAGTTTGCGTCAGTTCGAGCGTGTTGTTGCCCGACTTCAAGCGCACGCCAATATATTCCCAGGCTTGCACGCCTTTGGAGGCGAGCACGCTTTTGGTTCCCACGCGGCTCTCGGAAATCGATTCGCCGTTCACTTTCAAGACGAACTTGCTGCTCGCCGCGCCCTTGACGCGAATGTTGATCTGATCGCTGGGCAAGGTGTCTTTATCTTTCAAGTCGATGAAGCCCAAATCCGGCGTCAGGGTCGGCAGTAGGTCTTCGATTTCCGTGTCTTTGTCTTCCGACAACGCACCCGCGACATCCGAACTTTGCGTGGTGCTTTGCGGCGGCGAAGCCTGACCATCCAGCGGTCCGCTGAGCGCCGAACGCGCTGGTGTTGTCGAATCATCTAAAGAAGGAATGGCACCGCGCGCGTTCAGGCTGGTGCCGGTCGCGCCGGGAGCCGAAATGCCGCCCAGTCCGCTGGTGAAGTTCGTGCCGTTGAAGCTGCCCGCGTTCGGGCTGCTGACGCCTGGAATGTCGAGCGTTGGCGCATTGGCCGTCGAAGTGCTGCCGATGATGCCGCTGGCCGGGAGGCTGCGTCCGTCGGTCGGCGTGGCGCTATCGGTCGCCGGAGCGAGCACGGTGCGCGCGCCCTGTTCGGCTTCCGTCAGATTTGCGGCGCTGATTTTACGACGCTCCGCGATTTCTTTGAGCATCGCGTCGGTCGGGTCAACGATAGCGAAGTTGGCTTTGTGCATTTCGCCGCTTTTCAGGTCGGCCAGAACGCTGCCCGCGTCGTCCAGGTTGCGGTTGGTCAAGAGTTCAAGTTGCGCGTCTTTGGGCAACGTGGTGATGTCCAGCTTGACGTTATGCGTCGTCGCGCTCAATCCATACATCGAATATTTGCCTTCGCTGTCGGTGATGGCGAAGGTGCCGTCTTCCAGGTAAATGCGCACGCCCGGGATGCCGACTTCGGCGTTATCGAGTACTCGATTGTGGTTGGTATCGACGTAAACGCGTCCGAAGATGATGCCGCGCGAAGTGAAGACGCCGCCCTGCACCGTGACAATCGCGCTCGCCACGTTGGAAGAGGAAGTTCCAATCGGCGTGACGCCCGTCCAGTGCGCGTGATTTCGGTTGTCTCCGCGCGCCGCGTTAACGCCGATGCGCACACGATAAGTGATCGTAATCTGCTGATTCGCCGTCAGGTTGGGCAGCGTGAAAACCAGGTTCGGGCCGGGCGTTCCAGTCGGATCGGCTTCTTTGGTTCCGTTATAACGCACGCTGCCCGGCACCAGGGAAAAGGCGTGTGGCAGCGAATCGTACAGGCGAACCTGGCTCATATAAGTGCCGCTGTTGTTGCGGATGGAGATGCTATAATCCACGAAATCGCCCAGATCGGCGGTGCTCACGGACGCCACTTTCTCGATGAACAAGCCCGAAGGCGGCGGCCCATCCAGCGGCACATCGAACTGCACCGAGCCACCGTTGCCCAGCGTGAAAGTTCCGCCATACGAGCCGGACGCATCAATGACGCGCGACGGCGGCAACAAGGCGGGCGGCACAACCGACGGGAACTTATAGCCCGCGGGCGGCGTGATTTTCAATTCGTAAACGCCGGGCGCGACTTGGGGAAACTGGAACGAACCATCGGCGCCCGTCACAACCGTGCTGGGCGCGGGTGTCACGCCATCGAACTGATAAACGGTGGCCGGAGCGCCTGCATGTCCGCCGTTGCTGGTGCCGTTTACGTCGATCAAGGTTACGGTCGCGCCCGCGATTGGCGCATTGGTGCGGCTGTCGAAGACGATGCCGAACGGGTCAACCGCGATTTTGGTGGTCGCCGTGGCGCCGTTGCAATCGGTCATCGTCGCGGTCAGCACATCGTCGGGGCGCGTTTGCAAAATGCCATCGTTCGGGTCGGCGCTGTTGCCGTTGGTCGGAATCGGGCCAGTGCGGAAAATTCCTGTATTGGGGCCGGTTTCCGTCGCTGTGACTTGCAACGTGTCGCCGGTTAAAGCCGAGCGGATCAGGATCGTGATGGTTTCAATTTTTGTCGGGTCTTGATTGCAAGCGCCCGCCGTGGCCTGCAAAAAGAGCGGCTGACCGACGCCCGTCGCCGTAGCGATGCGTGTGAAGGTGCCGTCGGTGTAATAAGTCAGGACAGGCGGTGTGGTCGGCAGGCCAACAACTGTCGGGTTGGAAGGCGTCAAAACGGTGCCCGTAGTCGTGCCTGTCGAGTACTCGAGAACCGCTGTATTGGTGATTTCGGCGCCGCCCTGCGTGACTTGAACCGTCATCGTCAACTGCGACGAAGAACGCGCTCCGGCCAGACTGGTGAAGCCGTAGCCAATTGCATCAATGGATGTAGCAGGCGTGGGCGGAACAGAAACGTAGGTATCGGATGGGTCGCCAACGCGATGATAAAGGCGAATGCCTTGACCGGGATCACTCAGGCTTTGGAAAACCGTGTTAGCCGGAATCTGGTCGCGTAGCACGATCAAGTTTTGCGATGCGCCATCGACAATGACCGAAATCGGCGACGGCGCAACCGAACCGTAACTTGTCGTCGTCAGCGTGTAAGTGATGCTTTGCCCGACTGTGGCTTGCTGCGGCTGCGCGCTTTTAAGGACTCGAACCGCCACACCGGACGCGATTTGAACTGTATCGGTATTGACGGCGGAAATGTTCTGCGTGCCGCTGGTCGCGGTGATTTGAACGTGCGAGGTTTGTCCCGACAACGCTGTACTTGGCGTGGTGCCGACGATGACCAGATCGACTGATTCGCCGGGCGCGAGCGTAATGACTGTGGTTGGCGTAATTTGCGGCTCGCCCAGGTCGTATTGACCGTTGCCGTTGACATCGCGGTACAAGGTCTCGTTTTGCAGATCGAAGTTGTTGCCGCTCGGGTTCGCCAGAGTCAGCGTGTAGTTGGTCGTCACGTTGCCGGTATTGGTCAGGCGATGCGGCAAGTCGACCGATGCACCAGGCGCGGTTTGCTGCGTGTTATCGGTGGTTAAGGTGAGAGATTCCTGTGCCTGCACTAAAACGCTGACCGTATTGGAATCCAAGCGCACCGGCTGATTGTTCAAGTCGAATGTTACGTTCGCCTGGTTGTCAATCGACGTTCCCGCGAGTGGCGCCTGCGACATCGTGGTTTGTGCGCGTCCTGGAGCAATTGTTCCGCACAGCGTGCCGAGCATCATCGCACAGGCGATGAAGGCGCACGAACCGAAGGTGGAGCGGGAACGAAGTGTTGAAAAAAGTCCAGACTGTCTCATGCATTCTCCTGAAAAATTGCGACAAAATGCGGGGTAGGCCCGCGAAAAACTGCGTTTCCAACGTTGTGGCAACAGCTTTCTAACAACAGAGTGGCCAACATCGACATGGTGATAACAACTTTATGACAACGGCGATAAAACAACGAAAATCTTTAATTAACGGCTTGAGCGAACAATAAAACGGCGTTTCGAGTACTCGATAATCGGCAAGGGCAATAAAAAGTTTTGATAAGGAACGTCAGTTGATTTATGGTTCGGCAATATGGATTAAAACTTCGATTTGAAAATCCGCTTTCCGCAAAATGAAAGCTGCGGAAAGCGGATTTTTCTCCGTCGGTCGTGCGCAAGTTGGAAGATTTTGGCGCTGCGACTTTGAAAAGCCGCAGCGCCAAACCTTTAGTTCAGGCTGTTAGCCCAGGCCACCGTTGATGGTGACGCCGAAGTAGGCCGTCGCCGTTTGTCCCGGGTTGAGCGTGCCGACGTTGAAGGTCAACGAACCGGCAGTGTTGTTGCCTGGAGCTGTGCCCGCAGCGTAGGTCGTTCCGTCCGTGGTGAAGGAAGCCACGCCGGTTGGCGAAGTGCTGCCATCGCCAATGGAGTAAGTCGTGGAGGCGGGCGTCGCGTCGTTGATGACAACGTTCGAGACGGGCGCCGTGCCGGTATTCGTCACTATGATCTGGTAATAGACCTTGGCGCCGGGTTTGGCCGACTGGACAGCGTTGGTGTAAGGACCGCCAGCCGTCAGCGATTGCAGTTTCTGGATGGACAACGAGCCAACGATAACGGTTGTTGTGTCGGTTGCGCTGCCGGTTACAGTGACCGGTGTGGTGCCGCTGGCGTCCGTTCCGGTAGCGGTCAAAACGGTCGGATCCGTGGTGCCCGGTGTCGCGCCCAGAGGAGCGAACACTTGAACCAAAACTTTCTGCGAAGCGCCCGCGCCCAACGAAGCAATGTTGGTGATGGGTCCAGCCGCGACTTCCGAGGGATCGAGTACTCCATTGCCGTTGGTATCGGCGTAAACGACTGATGTGAAGCCGGTTGTGCCATCGGTTTTGGTCAGGCCGATGTTAGTCAGCGTGGCGTTGCCGTCGTTGGTGATGGTTTCGGAGTAAACAATCGAGCCACCCGGATAAACCTGGCCTTGACGGTTCGGCGTTACGGTGAGGCTGTCGACGTTGCTCGTCTTCACGGCATCGTGAACGATGTCGCTGTTACCCGAAGTCGGCGAAACCGACTGGAAGAAGATGTCCTGCGTCGTGTTGACCGGGCTGTTGGCCGGGATCGTCACAACTGCATAGAAAGTTGCCGAACCGTTACCGGCGATGGTGCCCGTATTGGTTACGACTGGTCCAGTCGGGCTGCCCGAATGGATGACGACCTGATAGCCGGTTGGCAACGCGCCGCCTGGCGTGGAGGTCGAGCTGTAGTTCAGCGCGTAGGTGTCGGGGTTGGCGCCCTTGTTGAGAACGATCAACGGAATGGTAACGGTTGAACCGGGCGCACCAGTTACGGTGAGAACAGGACTGGCTTCCGGCCCTTGTCCCTGACCCTGCGTCGGGCTGTTTTCGATATCGACGCTCGAAGTGGCAATCGTCGTCAGCGTGTCAGTTGCCGTTGCGGTTTTGGTCGGGTCGATGAAGGAAGTCGCCGTCTTGGTGACGCTATACGGCCCGTTCGGCTGAGCTGGAGCGGTCGTCGGCAAAATCGCTTTCACGATAACGTTGTAGGTCGCGTTCGGCTGAACGATGCCGGTATCGGGAATGCCGTTGCCGTTGGTATCGACCAAAGGTGTCACGCCATCGGGCTTGAACAATTGGAAGGTCGTGCCAGCGGGGAAGGTGTTGGTGTTGGCGGTGGTGTTAACCACGACATCAAAGCTGTCAGGGCCGTTGCCAGTGTTGGTCAACAGGTTGGTGAACGAAACCGTGTCGCCCGGGTTGGCGGTCGTCACAGCGGTTGGGCCGGTAAAGGTCACGCCCGCCGTCTGGTTGACATGGTAGATCGCCGGGTTGGAAGGCGTCGGGCCAACCGTCGTGCCGCTGCCATCGTTGTACTGAATGGTCGCCGTGTTGGAGATATTCTGCGGCGCCAGACCCGAGTTGATGTTGACTTGGAACGTGATGTTCGCGGTCGTGCCAGCGGGAACAGCGGCCAGCGTTGCTGTCACGGTGTGCGTGCCACTGTTGAAGGTGTAGTTGATGCCAGCGGGATCGACGCCTGTATCGTTGGCGTCGGTCAGGGCTGTGGCGCCCGCATTGCTCGAGCGTCCCGAACCGGCGACATACGTTTCCTGTGTCGGCAACACGTCGTTGATGACCACATTGGTGGCTGTCGTCGAACCGTTGTTGGTGTAGGTCAACGTGTAAGTGCGCGGCGAAGTGCTGGGCGATGGGCCGCTCGACTGGTCAATCGCTTTGGTCAGGTTGACAACCGCGTTCGGCGAAACCGTGACCGTATCGGTGTTGGTCGCTTTTTGCGTGGGGTCAATCGTGCTGGTTGCGGTCACCGTTGTGGTGCTGGTCGTGCCGCTGGCCTGCGCTGCCGGAACTTGTCCCGCGACCACAAAGCTGAAGGCTTGGCCGGGCGCCAGGTTGGGCGTTTGCGTGATCGGCGTGTTGTTGTCGGGAATGCCGTCGCCGTTGGCGTCCGCATAAATGACGGGCGTGACCGAAAAGCCGCTACCCGCCGCGTTGACAGCCGTCAGGCCAAAGACATCGTTGCCGTTACCAGTGTTGGTGACGGTGTGCGGGAAGTAAACCGGAGCGTTAGGCGCTGCGGTCACGGTGCGATTGGCCACCAAGGTCAGGGCGGCGACTTGTTGAACCGTGGTCACGGTTTCGTTCGAGGTCGCGGTGCGCGTTACGCCGGAGCCATCCGTGTAGGTGGCGCTGGCGCGGTTGCCGATGGTCGAACCGGCGAGGGGCGTGGCAGGGGCAGGGGCAGGGCCAGCAAAAGCTCGCGTTGCTAACGCCAGCGTGAGCAGCAAGGGTGTCATCTTTGTCAGCGACTGTCGTTTTCTCTGTGCAATTTGCAACATACTTTCTCCCAAAAATAAAATAACGAAAGTGAAGGACGAGGTGATAAGCGAAGATAAGATAAGTAAGAAGGTGGCAGCTCATCTCCGACGCGCATTGTGAAAATTAACCAACGTGCGTCTCAAGCTGTGTCAGGGCGCGACCTCCTTTTCGGCGGAAGCCCGTAGCCGCGCGCGCACACTGACTTGCACGCTCTGGCCCGCTGCCAACTGTCCAATCGTCCAGCGCACGCTGCGATATTGCGACAGCGGCACCATCACAACTTTCGCGGCGCCCGTCGCATCGCGCACCACGCGCTTGAGCGGCATCGAACCAAAAGTGCGACCATCGGCGCTGGCTGTGGCACTCGCCGGACGCTGCGAACTCGATACGAAAACCAATCCCGACGGAATCGGAATCGCCGTTTGCACGTTCGCCAGCGTTCGAGTACTCGAATTGGTAGTTGTCGCGCGATATTCGATGATGTCGCCCGGGCGCGCCTTGCTCGCCGCCACCAAAGATTCGTGACCGTCTTTGTCATGCACCACTTTGAAAGCGCTCAGCGCAATCGAAATCGGCGAACTCGAAGTCACGCTTTGAGCGCGCGCCACGTTGATGTTTGCGCCACTTGACAAAGCGCCGACCAAGGCCAGAGATGCGCCCCACAGTGCGCGACGACTTCCTTTTTGAAACTCCATCAGAATTGTCCTCCACAAATTTTTGCCATTGCTTTCACCCACAAAAAAGCCGCTGTACATCGAAGATGCAGCGGTCTAACAAGTGAAACGGCAGCCCAACTTTTCCAACTTTCTGCACTGTTCGATAAATGACACCGTCTTTACATTTCTTATCGAACTTTGCGGCAGAAAAAACCACTTTTTCAACACAGCATCGGGAAGCAGGAAAGCGGCATGATAAACTGCATCGCATTCCTTCCTGAACGGCATCGCCTTTTTTACCCGTTTGGTGCTCGACATTTCGTGGCATTTCTTAGTGATGCACCAGAACTGCCAACGAATGTTTTTCTGCCACATCGAAAACTCGTTGCAGGCGAAAAACGCAAGGCTCACCCAAAGTCGCTGTGAAGATAAAAACTCTCTGGCACCAGAATGGCCAGCAACGTACTGAGTGCGGAAACTTTGGCACGATTACTGCAAATGAGGGACGCCTTTTTGTTAACGCATCCGAAAATAGTACGCTGTTGCAACACGTTTCTCTGATTGATGTTCGGTTTTGCACGTTTTTAATTGTTCATGGCTAAAATTTCGACGCGTTATGTTTGCCAATCGTGCGGTTACAATGCGCCGCGCTGGATCGGCAAATGCCCCGAATGCGGCGCGTTCAATACCTTTGCCGAAGAAAAGGTCGCGCCCACGCCGCGCGGCGCATCATCTTTTGCGCC
The DNA here is from genome assembly GCA_965277285.1 of Abditibacteriaceae bacterium. Classification (GTDB taxonomy): domain Bacteria; phylum Armatimonadota; class Abditibacteriia; order Abditibacteriales; family Abditibacteriaceae; genus DASVUS01. The sequence continues at coordinate 3,627,425 of OZ255721.1, forward strand.
TTCGACTTCTCGCGGCGTCTATCGTGGCACAAGCGTGTCGCGGCCTCAATCGCTGTCGGCGACAAGTTCATCGCAACGCGCGCGGCTTTCGACCGATATTCCAGAATTTGATCGAGTACTCGGCGGCGGCCTGGTGCCAGGTTCGCTGGTGCTCATCGGCGGCGACCCAGGAATTGGGAAATCGACGTTGTTGCTGGAAGCGGCTGTGCGTTTGGCTGCCAAACATGGAATAGGAATCTACGCCTCGGGCGAAGAAAGCGCCGAACAAATTCGCCTGCGCGCCGACCGTTTAGGTCTGAGATCGGACAATTTGTTGCTTCTCGCGGAAACGGATTTGTCGGTCATCGAAAGCCACATCCGCGACGTGAAGCCCAGCTTTGCAATTTTGGACAGCGTTCAAACCGTGTCGCATCCGGCATTGGACAGTGCGGCGGGAACACTCACGCAAGTGCGCGAAGTGGCGACCGCGATGCAGCGCGTGGCGAAGGAAGATGGCGTGCCAGTTTTTCTGGTCGGGCACGTTAACAAGGAAGGAAATCTGGCGGGGCCGCGCGCTTTGGAACACATCGTCGATGCGGTTTTGCAACTGGAAGGCGACGAAAACTACAATTTCCGTATTTTGCGCGCGACGAAAAATCGTTTCGGTTCGACCAATGAAATGGGCGTTTTCGAGATGACAGAACGTGGCATGGAAGGTGTTTCCAATCCCAGCGAACTGTTTCTTTCGGAGCGCCAAAGTCAATCGCCAGGCAGCGTTGTGGTGGCGACGGTCGAAGGTTCCAGGCCGCTTTTGGTGGAAGTTCAAGCGTTGTGCGCGCCCAGTTATTTCACCAGTCCGCGACGCACGGTGACGGGCGCCGATTTCAATCGCGTCAATGTGGCACTGGCGGTTATCGAAAAGCGTTTGGGAATGCGCTTGGGCGATATGGACGTTTATGTGAACGTTGTCGGCGGCATTCGAGTACTCGAACCGGCGCTCGATCTGGGAATCGCGCTGGCGGTCATTTCGAGTTTGCATGATGCGCCTTTGCCGCCCGATGTCTGCGTTTTTGGCGAAGTCGGATTGGCAGGCGAAGTGCGCGCGGTTTCGCATGCGGACAGGCGCGCGATGGAAGCGGAACGATTAGGGTTCAAAAAATGCGTTTTGCCGCGCGTTTCGGCACAAAAGCTGAGCGCGAAAGATGGCTTGAAGCTGGTGGCTGCCGCAACGCTTCATGATGCCGTTGAAAGTTTGTTGCCGCAGGTTTTGGAAGGGCGACGACGCACGAAAAACGACTCGCCACAAAGTAAAAAGAACGAAAGCGCGCCGCGAGCGTTGCAGGCACGCGATGGCGAAGGGCGTTCCGCTTCGAGGCTGTCCAATCAACCCGTATCGAGTACTCGATTAAGCAACAATCGCAGCAAAAACGATCTGAATAAAAACGGAAATCACGAAAACAGTTACAGTGAAGACGACACGGAAGATTTTTCGAGGAGCATTTATGAACGCGACGACGAAAATGGCGCGAACTGGCTGGACAACTCTTGATTCGCCGCCGCGTGAACGGAGCGACATATCCGTCAGCGCAGCAGCAATCAATCGAATTCTTTATTTGATGACGACGGCGTTGTTCTTCGTCATCGGCGGCGCGACGGGTTGGTTCGGCGGGCGCGCTTATGCGCTCAATACGGCGGGCAATAACGTTCTGATGCGCGATGGAATGTCGATTACCATCGCGGTTGGTTCGGCGATTGTGATGGCGCGCGTCGGTTCGTGGCTCGCCGACCGCATGATTGCGGGAATTGGGCGCGTGCATCAAATGTCGGTCGCGGATCGCGTACTCGGAATCATCGGAATTTTGCTCGGTTTGCTTTTCGGTTCGCTGGTTTCGCTGGCGATTCCCAATACCGCCGCTTGGATTACTCCCCTCAAGCTGATTATTATGGCGGTGTCGTCGGCGCTGGGATTGGCGCTGTTGCAGGGAATGCGCGACGAAGTGTTGCGCGCTTTTCCCCTGTTGGGCGAGCGCGATGAACATGGTTTGGGAGCCGAAGCGAAGTTTCTCGACACCAACATTATCATAGATGGCCGCATCGTCGAACTGTGTCGCAGCGGCTTTATCGAAGGGCCGTTGTATGTGCCGTTCTTCGTGTTGAACGAGTTGCAATACATCGCCGATTCCGCTGATTCGATGCGCCGCACGCGCGGTCGTCGCGGACTGGAAACGCTCAACACGATGCGCGAAATCATGGTGACGGACAACTCGCACGGCCATGGCCACAAAGAAGAACCGCAACCTTTGATTCATATTTTGAACGAAGTGCCGCCTTCGGTGACGCGCACCGAAACCGTCGATGCGAAGTTGGTTGTCCTGGCGCGCGAAACCGGCGGCTCGATTTTGACCAACGATTTTAACTTGAATCGCGTGGCTGGTTTGCAAGGCATTCGCGTCCTCAATGTGAACGCGCTGGCGTTGGCGCTCAAACCTGTGGTGTTCCCGGGCGAAGAATTAACGATTGCGATTTCGCGCGAAGGCAAAGAGCCGGGCCAGGGCTTGGGTTATTTAGACGATGGCACGATGGTTGTCGTCAGCGATGCGCGCGCTTACGTTGGGCAGGTTTGCGTCGTGACGATTTTGCAAGTGATTCAAACCGTCGCGGGCAAAATGATTTTCGCCGAAATGGGCGCCGCCAAAGACCCGAAAACGACGGAAAACAAAGGACAGCGCGGCGCGGGCGACGACTTGTTCAATGAAGGAAAAACGGGGAAAAATGGCGACGATCTCGGTTATCGTTCCGGCGGCGGGATGCGGCGCAAGAGCCGCTCTTAACGGCAACAAAGTCTTAGCGCCCGTTCTTGGTCGACCTCTTTTGTGGTGGACGTTGCGCGCTTTATCGGCGCAAACCAACTTCGGCGAATCGAGTACTCGAACCGCGACAATCGTCGAAATGATTGTCGCCGTGCGCGATGAAGAACGCAACGTGGTGCGCGCAATCTATGATGAAACTTCATCTGCATTACCTTTGCGATTCGCGCGCGGCGGCGCCACGCGAGCCGAATCGGTGCGCGCGGCGATTGAAATCTCTAATGGCGATTTCGTTTTAGTTCACGATGCGGCGCGTCCATGCTTAACGCCCGAAATCACCAGCCGCGTTGTCGCATCGGCTTTGCAAAACGGCGCAGCGATTGCGGCCTTGCCTGCCGATGACACCGTGAAACACGTTGTTGTAGAAGGCGAAAACACATTCATCGAAGCGACTTTGGATCGTAGCCACATTTATCTGGCGCAAACGCCGCAAATGTTTCGGCGCGATTGGCTCCGACAAGCCTTTGAGTTCGCCGCGACGCAAAATTGGCAAGGCACCGACTGTGCTTCTTACGTGGAACATTGGGCGCGTAACTCGCACGATTTGCATCGAGATCGAGTACTCGATAATGTTCCCAAACGCGTCGCCATTGTGCGCGGCGATGCGCGTAATATCAAGGTGACATACGCCGACGATTTGGAACGCGCCGCACATTGGCTGACGTTATCTGAAATTTCCACCGCTTAACCTGAACTCTCACCTGAACTCTCAATTGATTAACATGAGCGAACCTAAACATCCGATTCCGACAGTGCCGCAACTGTGCGCTTTGTGCGGCGGCGAAATGGTTCAAGTCGAAATTGCCAATAGCGATGCGCGAATTTCTCTGGTTGGCGAAGGTGCTGGGCGTTTTGTTTCGCGCGATGCTTTGGTGCCGCTCGAACGTGCGCACGTTTGTACGCAATGTGGCCAAACGCAGCTTTTCGCTGACCCGGAAAAAGTGCGCCGCCGCATTCTCAGCCGCTTTCCCACGCGCTGAAACGCTTGGTTGGTCACGGTCTCAAATTGACAATAGCGGCTGAAGGTGTTACGATTTTTCGACACCTCAGCCGCTTTCCGAACTACATTTTGATGACTTCTACGCCTTCTTCCGACCTTATTACGGACGCTTCTTCGCCGCAGGTTTCGGTATCTTCCACGACATCGCGCGTTCCTTTTCGCGTTGGCGTCGGTTACGACAGTCATCGCCTGGCCGAAGGTCGTCGCCTGGTTTTGGGCGGCGTGCAAATCCCTTTTGACAAAGGCTTGGTCGGTCATTCGGACGCCGATGTCGTGCTACACGCGATTGGCGATGCCTTGTGCGGAGCTGCGGGTTTGCCTGACATCGGCCAAATGTTCCCCGACGATAAAAATGAATGGCAGGACGCCGACAGCCGCGATTTGCTGGCTCAAATCAACTATCGAGTACTCGAAAGCGGCTGGCAAATTGGCAATGTGGACGCGGTTCTCATCGCTCAAAAACCGAAGATTGCGCCGTATGTCAAACAAATGCGCAGTGTTATTGCGGACGTCTTAAAAGCTGATGTGGAACAAGTCAATGTGCGTGGCAAAACGGCGGAAGGTTTGGGCGCTTTGGGCGCCGGTGAAGGCATGGCATGTCACGCCATTTGTTTGTTGTGGCGAAAATAATTGTGGATATTGCACAAAAATCTCTCAAAAGAGGACAACGATATGGCAACGATTAACTTACAGGCTCGCGGTTGTGAAGTGGATGATGCGATGCAAACGCATTTTGAAGAAAAAATTGAAAGCCTGGAAGAGCATTGGACGGGCGAAGTTGAAGCGCAGGTGCGGATTGCTCTGCATCGGGGACGCTACTCCGCAGAGATCACGCTCCTTTCGGGTGGATTGCTGATGCGCGGTGAAGAGCGCGCCTCCAATGTGCGCCAGGCGTTCGATGCGGCGGTTGAAAAACTGGATGGGCAACTACATCGTTTCAAAGAAAAGTCGCAGGGACGCACGCGTCGCCATGACAACCGCGACGATGTGGCGGGCACGATTACTCATCAGTTGCGCATCGGCGCCGGTGTCGCGCCGGACGGCATTAGCACGCACGAAAGCAACGGTTCGAGTACTGGATCGCAGGACGCGAACGGTCACGAGGACGATGGCGTGGTGCGTGTCAAGCGTTTTTCGCTGAAGCCGATGTCGCCCGAAGAAGCATCGTTGCAGATGGGACTTCTGGGACATTCGTTTTTCGTTTTTCGTGACGCAAAAAGCGACCAGGTGAGCGTTGTTTATCGTCGCCGCGATGGTGGTTTCGGTTTGATTGAGCCAGTTTCGGATTGATGGAAAATCAGGTTTTTAGGAGAAAAAAATGCCAGAGCGAGTGTGGACGCGCGAAAAATTAGTGGAAGAAATTCAGCGTTTGAACGAGCAGGGCGTTGACCTTTCGCCGACAGCGATTCAGAAAACGCATGGCGCCTTGTTTTCTTCGGCGCGTTCTCGCTCTCACTTCGGCAATTGGCGCGCAGCGATTGTTGCCGCAGGTTTGGATTACAATCGCATCAAGCGCGTCAAGCAGCGATGGAGTCCAGACAGCATCGTCGCGCAGATTCAAGCCTGTGATGCTGTAGGCGAAGATTTATTGCATCCCGATTTCAAGGTGCGCCACCGCAATTTGTATTTGGCGGCGTGTGCGCATCGCTATTTCGGTTCGTGGCGGCGCGCTTTATTGGCTGCCGGTTTGAATCACGAAAAAATGCGCGAAAGCCGCGTTTGGACAAAAGCGCGCATTCAACGCACGATTCAGGAAATGGCGACCAACGGCGAATCGTTGTCGTGGTCGTCGGTCGAGGAAAAGTGTCCGGGCATTTATCGCGCCGCGCGCCGCCGCGAAAACTTCGGTTCATGGCATCGCGCGTTGCTGGAGGCTGGAGTAGCTTCTTCTGGTCGCCGTCGCGGTCGCCGTCCTAATGCGTCGAAAGCGATGGATGCAACGGTGAACGAATTGACGCACGTCCACGATAACAAATTGGACGCACCCGCCTCGCCGAAAATGTACGGCGTGCCGGACGCGCTGTCTTCGTCGCGTCTCCAATCGCGCGACGGAACCAAACGCTAATGCAACACGATGACGAAAACGCCGCGCTTCTTAACAAGCGCGGCGTTTTCGTTTCTTTTTGGAACTGGTTTGGAAAGGCTGCGGCATATATCAGATAAAGGTCAATAGGCTACATGAGAGTCTAATTGAACGCCGCGCGTCAGCAAGGGGTTTTGTTCATAATCTCGAGACAAAACCCCTTCTCGAGACAAAACCCTTTGCTGACGCGCGGCGTTCAATAAAGAGCGCGAGGTTCTCAAAGGTTGTATGGAAAGTCCGCGAAATGCCTTAAAACTCGTAGCTTGTCATTCTGAGTGAAACGAAGAATCTAACTTTAGGCCAGATTCTTCGTTTCACTCAGAATGACAAACTCTTATTTTCGTGGTTTTTTTGCTACTTTCACGACTTTCTATACAACCTCTCAGGATTTACAAGCTTCTCCGGTAGGCATTATTCGCTTTGCTCAGAATGACAAACTTCCACCACAGGGCAGTTTTAACTTTCCAAACTGATTCTTATGGTTGTGCCACCGCGCCTTTTGTTTGATAATCGAGTACTCGATTGTCTTTTTGGCGGGAAAGAGGTGTTTGCTTTTTGGATGTTTTGACCGAATTAGGCGCGTTCCTGATCGCTTTGTTGAAAAGCCTGCCACACTTGCTGGCGCCATTTGCACTGGCGTGGATTGTCAGCGCGGCAATTTTGATTTTGGGTTTCGGCGCCGTAAAAAATCGTGTGCGCAACATGGTAACACGTTTAGACAACGCGATCCGCATGTGGGCTGCAACGCTACGTTATCGCGTCCCGGGAAATGAAACGGTTGAGCGCGACGAAACAACAGAACGCACCAATCTTTCGTGGTTTTTTCGCTTCTGGACGAACTTCGCATCCGCGCCCAGCCTTTCGGTCTGGTCGCTTTTGGTGCCGTTCTGGATGGGACATCGCGCCGCGCATCATGATGTTGTTTCCGCCGCCACGCCGTTTTTTCAAACTTATGGAGTCTGGTTGCTGCCAGGCTTATGTTACGCCGGTTCGATGCTGCTGTCGTTCGTTTTGAAACGTGTTTTTAAGCGCGTTCGTCCGCCGCGCAAAGGCTTTGCGTTCGGTCACAAGTTGAAAGATCCGAGTTTTCCATCCGGTCATTCGCTGACAGCGTTTTGCTTCTGGATGAGTTGCGTCGCAACCGCCGCGCGCTGGAGCCATTGGAGTTCGTTGTCGATTGCTCTTTTCGCACTGATTGCGATTTCCATTGTTTGTCTGACGGGTTTAAGCCGCGTTTATCTGGGCGTGCATTTCCCGAGCGATGTTTTAGGCGGATATTTAATTGGTCTGGTCTGGTGCATCGCGTGTTTTGTAGCGCTTTCCCCTGTGTTGTGGGCGGCGTAAATAGACGATAAACGAAAACAATCGAGTACTCACTTCGAGTACTCGATTGTTTTCGTTTGAACAAGCGACTTAAATTGTGCGATTGTCGCGGATGGTTTGCGTCGGGTCATCAACTTCCACACGCTCTTTGCGAATGGTGTCGGAAACGTTCTGCTGTTCAGTTGTGCGCGTCTTGCCGATTTCGATTTCTTCGACGACGTGCGCCGATTTAGTCACGTTGACGGTTTCTTCCATTACGGGAACGCGGATCACGTCGCCATCATTTAAGAGAGTTTCGCCTGCTGCCAAGGGGCGATCTGTCGCGTGGCGCTCGATAGTCACTTGTTCGCGTGAAATTTCTACTGGAATGTTGACTTGCTCTTCGATAACGTGCTTGTGAACGGCGACTTCACCCGACTGCTGCATCGCTTTTTGCACGTTCAGTTGCTCTTCCATAACTGGCACGCGAATGTGATCGGCGTCATTTACGGTGCCAACGTTTGCTGTACCGAAATTCGCAGTTGTGCTGGTCGTGTCGTAATCAACGGCGTTGATGGGTGGCACGCCAGTTGTCGTCGCGTAAGTGTTGTCGGTTGACTCGGCAACGCCACGATGTCCGCCGAAGTCTTTGGTCGCATCGCCCGCAGCCGCACCCAACATTCCACCGGCGACGGCGCCTGCTACGGTTCCAACCGGGCCGGCTGCCGAACCGATAACCGCGCCGGAAATGGCGCCCGCGCCTGTTCCCGCGTCGCGTCCCAGATGGCCGTCGCTGCCGGTGCGCACGCTCACGTCGTCGTGATCGTCGCCGATGTCATGCGCGGCGTTGCCTGCGGCGTGGCCCAACATTCCGCCAGCAATGGCGCCGACAACAGTTCCTACAGGGCCAACGACCGAACCCAACATCCCGCCAGCAATGGCGCCGGTTCCGGTTCCCGCCGTGCGTCCCAAAGTGCCGTCGCTGTCGTGCGCGCCGGGGACTTGTTCCGGTGAAACGTGTTCGTTGTTGACATTGGTTCCCGTTGTCAAATCTTCGTTCAAGTTGCTCATTTCCTGCCTCCTGGTTCTCTGTGCCGCCCGGACTGTGCTAAATGCCAGTCTCCGACTGTTTGCGGCGAGGCTGTTTAGGCAAATCATGTTCCACATTGTTAATAATGAACAAAAATATTTGCATCAACAGAAAACCTTGAAAGTGGTATCGGCAAATTCGAGAAAACGCTTTCTCGTGACGTATAATAAGAAGTTATTGGCATTGTGATTCGCAAGCGATGTTGCTGATGCAAAATCCCATTGCGCAGGGAGAGTTCCATGACACCGGATCGTAATGACGCGACATCTTCCATTGATTCTTCCCCGTCGGAGTCCGAACCGAATCGAGTACTCGAAAGCACGATTTCCGATGCTTTGGACGCTGTAACTCCGCCGTCCGAGACAAGTTCTTTATCCGACGTAGTTCTGCCTGGCACGGGACGAGATGCGTTAGAAAAGTTCTTTGTGTTATCGCTGGAAATGTTGTGCATCGCGGGTTTCGATGGCGTTTTCAAGCGCGTCAATCCGGCTTTTACGCAAATTCTGGGCTACCGAGAAGACGAACTTCTGGGGCGCCCTTTTTTGGACATGGTGCATCCCGACGACCGCGAGCGGACGATTCAAGAAACGAGCGATCTGACGGGCGGCGGCAGCACGATTGCTTTTGAGAACCGCTATCTTTGCAAAGACGGTTCGATCAAATGGCTGTCCTGGAAATCGACTGCTGACGTGACCAACGGTTTGATTTACGCCACAGCGCACGACATCACGCAGCGCCACCTCAACGAAGAATCCTTGCGCGCTGGTGAAAAACGCTTTCGCTCGCTCATCGAAGCGACTTCGGCCATTGTGTGGAATACGCCCGCTTCCGGCGAATTTGAAATGCCGCAACCCGCGTGGAGCGCCTTCACCGGACAAACCTGGGACGAACTCAAAGGTTGGGGCTGGCTCAGCGCGGTACATCCCGACGACCAAGCGGAAACCGCGCGCATCTGGACAAAGGCTTTTGAAACGCGCAGTCTTTATCAGGTCGAGCATCGCATTCGTCGCGCTGATGGCGAATATCGCACTATGGCCGTGCGCGCCGTTCCAGTACTCGATACGCGCGGCGAAATCTTGGAATGGATCGGCGTTCACACCGACGTGACCGAAAGCAAGCTCGCCGAAGCAACCACGCAACGCGCCGAACGCTTTCTGACTTCGCTGGTCGAAAACATTCCGCACATGATTTTCGTGAAGGACGCGCAGGAATTGCGTTACGTGCGCATCAATAAAGCGGGCGAAAACCTGCTGGGACTGTCGCGCGAGCAAATGTTGGGAAAAAGCGACAGCGACTTTTTCCCGCCCGAAGAAGTCGCTTTTTTCGTTCAGAAAGACCGCGTTGTGTTAGAAGGCCATCGCATCGTTGACATTCCTGAAGAATCGATTCAAACCGCCAACGGTACGCGCGTTTTGCACACCAAAAAAATCCCGATTTTGGATGTCGACGGCGTGCCGCAATATCTGCTGGGCATTTCGGAAGACATTACAGAACACAAATTGGCCGAAGTCGAATTGCAGCGCGCCAAAGAGGCCGCCGAAGCCGCCAGCCGCGCCAAATCCGAATTTCTGGCCAATATGAGCCACGAATTGCGCACGCCTCTCAACGCCATCATCGGCTTTTCCGAAGTGTTGGAAGACAAAACGTTCGGCGAATTGAACGCGCGCCAGTCGAAATATGTGTCCAATATCTTGACCAGCGGACGCCATTTGCTGCAACTCATCAACGATATTTTAGACATCGCCAAAATCGAGGCCGGACGTTTGACGCTCGACCGCGCGCCTTTTCCCGTCGAAACCGCTTTGAACGACGTGATTGCGATTGTCAAGGCTTTGGCCAACAAGAAAAACATTGAATTGACGGTCGAAGTCACGCCGAATTTGCCGTCGCTTCATGCCGATCAGCCGAAGTTCAAGCAGATTATGTACAACCTGATGAGCAACGCCATCAAGTTCACGCCGCCGGCTGGTCGCGTTGGCGTCGTCGCCACGCTGGAATCGCCCAACGCGGTGCGCATCGCGGTTTCCGATACGGGAATTGGCATCAAGGCCGAAGATCATGACCGCGTTTTTGGCGAGTTCGAGCAAGTCGATTCGTCTTATTCGCGCCAGCAGCAAGGCACCGGTTTAGGTTTGGCGCTCACCAAAAACCTGATTGAATTGCATGGCGGTCGCATCTGGGTCGAAAGCGAAGGCGTCGAAGGCAAAGGCACCACATTCACTTTTGTGCTGCCGCTCGATGAAACGCTGGATGAGACAATCGAGTACTCGAATGGCACAAACGGCGAAGCGGAAACACCGAAATCTGCGGATGAAGCGGCGGAAGAAACAGCGCCGCACAACGACGATTCAGGCGAAGCGCCAGTCGTTCTGGTGGTGGAAGATAACGGCCCGGCCAGTGAATTGCTGACGCATTATTTGACCGAAGCGGGCTATCGCGTCGCGCACGCATCCGATGGCGAACAAGCGGTGCAAATGGCGACCGAACTGCATCCTTTTGCTGTCACGCTCGACATCATGCTGCCGCACAAAGACGGCTGGCAGGTCTTAAGCGAAATGAAAGCGCAAGCCGCAACAGCCGATGTGCCGGTCGTCATTGTTTCGATGACCGAAGACCGCCAGTTGGGATTTAGCCTGGGCGCTGTGGATTTTTTGGTCAAGCCAATCGACAAAAACCGCTTGATCGAAGTGATCGCCAAAGCGGGCGCCGCAAACGCCAGAAGCGCTAAAAACGAGAAACCCATCGTTCTGGTGGTGGATGACGAACCGAAAAGCGTCGAACTGTTGGCGGATTTGTTGCAAAACGAAGGTTTTCGAGTACTCGAAGCGTTCGGTGGGCAGGAAGGCATTGATCTGGCGACGCGCCATTTGCCGCAAGTCATCATTCTTGATTTGATGATGCCCCAGGTCAACGGTTTCGATGTGGTACGGCAATTGCGCGCCAATCCCGCGACCAAAGACATTTCCATCGTCATTTTTTCGGCCAAAGACATTACCGCCGAAGACGTGGCGCGCTTGAACAGCGACATCCGCGCGATTTTCCCCAAATCGGGCAAAGACGAACTGCTGCGCGAACTGGCCAAGCTGAAAACCGTTGAAAGTTAAAATTCGTTAAAGTTGAGGAGGGCGCGCGATGGCGGGCGAGACGATTCTGATCGTGGAAGACAACGAGGCGAACATGGAACTGGCGACCGATTTGTTGGAAATGGCCGGTTACCTTGTGTTGCAGGCTGAAAACGCTGAAGTCGGAATCGAAATCGCCAACGCGCAACTGCCCAACCTGGTGTTGATGGATGTCGGTTTGCCCGGCATGGACGGTTTAACGGCGACCGGCATTTTGATGCACGCCGAAAAAACCAGGCACATTCCGATTGTTGTTGTTACGGCGCACGCCATGAAAGGCGATCAGGAAAAAGCGATGCAAAGCGGTTGCGCCGGTTACATCACCAAGCCGATTGACACGCGCGCCTTTTCCAAAACCGTCGCCTCATTTCTGGACGATTGAAAATCGAATCGAGTACTCGAATAACTAATTATGGCTCAATCCAAGCGCATTCTCATTGTGGACGACGAAGAGTTCAACCGCGAACTGTTGGAAGGTTTGGTGGAGTCGTTTGGCCACGAATCGGAGACAGCGTGCGATGGTAAAGACGCGCTCGAAAAAATCACGCCCGCCATCGACCTGATTTTGCTGGACGCCATGATGCCCGGCATGGATGGTTTTGAAGTCGCGCGTCGCACCCGCGAAAACCCGCTCGTGGCGCAGATTCCGATTGTCATGGTGACGGCTTTGACTTCCAAAGAAGATCGCCTGCGCGCAGTCGAGGCGGGCGCCAACGATTTTATCACCAAGCCGATTGATCGCACCGAACTCAAGGTGCGCATGACTTCGCTGTTGAAAATGAAGGAAGCGCAGGACGCCATCAGACGCAGTCGGGAAGAGTTGCGCGCCCACAACGCCTTGATGCAAGCCGACCTCGACCTGGCGCGCGCGATGCAGGAAGCGTTTATCCTGAAGAAATATCCGTCCTTCCCAACCGATGCGCTGACCGATGAAAGCGAATTCAACTTTTGTCATCGCTACATTCCGGCCACGACTTTGGGCGGCGATTTCTTCGATGTGCTGGCGCTTTCGAGTACTCAAGCCGGCGTTTTTATCTGCGACGTGATGGGTCATGGCGTGCGTTCGGCTCTGGTGACGGCGATGATGCGCGCTCTGGTCGGCGAACGCAAGTCTGTGGCGAGCGACCCGGGACAGTTTATGAGCGCCATCAACACGCATTTGCTCAGCATTCTGGAACAATCGCGCACGCCGATGTTCGCCTCGGCTTTTTACCTGATCGCCGATGTCGAAAAAGGCACGATTTCGTATTCCAACGCCGGACATCCCAGCCCAATTCGCATTCGCCGCGATACGGGACAAACCAGCCATTTGGTAGAAGAACCTCTGGCGTCTGGCCCGGTGCTGGGCGTTTTCGGCGAAGTCACTTATCAGACAGTGACCAGCGAATTGTCGAGCCATGACATGTTCGCCTTGTTCACCGACGGCTTGTATGAAATCGAAAACGAAGCGCATCCCGAAGACGAATACGGCGAAGAACGACTTTTGAAAGCGTTTCAAGCGCGCGCCCAACTTCCTGCGGATCAATTGTTCGACGACGTTTTGGCGGAAGTGCGCGCTTTTTCCGGCAGCAACGATTTCGAAGACGACGTGTGCGTTATCGGCATAGAAGTCAAGCGCCGCAAACGTTGAAGCGAAAAACGTCGCCCACGCGTTGCATGTCAAGACACAATTACAGAACCCCGAACGTAAGTGAGGGGCTGACATAACCACTACGTCAGCCCCTCACTTACGTTCGGGGTTCTGTATGTTTTCTCCATTAAACTTTTCATTCTCAACATTTATGCAACTCCATAATCTTATTGCGCGGCGCGCTTATTTTTCGTGCGCGCGCCAACTTCAAAATCCCGATTGGAGCGACGAGCGCAACCGCGAAGTCTTCGGGCGCGATGTTTTTCCACATGGTCACGATTATGTTTTGGACGTTTTTTATGGCGGCGACATCAGCGCACACGACGGCATGATCGTCAATTTGACGGAAATCAAGCCCGTCTTGAATCGAGTACTCGAACCGCTCGACGGCGCTTTTTTGAACCGCGATTTGGAAGAATTTCAACAACGACGGCCCACGCTGGAGAACCTTGTAAACTTCGTCTGGCAACGCCTTCCGGCACAAATTGACCAATCCCGACTGGCGCGCGTTCGCCTGCAAGAAAACGCGCGTTTATGGATAGACAAGGACGACACTTTGATGCGATTGACACGCTGTTACGAGTTCGCCGCCGCGCACCGCCTGCACGTTCCGCAGATGAGCGACGACAACAACGCCGAACTTTACGGCAAATGCAACAACCTCAACGGTCACGGCCACAATTACGGCCTGGAAGTGACGATTGAAGGCGAGCCGAACGCTCAAACCGGCGCCATTTTTTCGATGAGCGAACTAGACAAAATCGTTGATGAAGAAGTTTTTGAACGTTTCGATCATAAGCACTTGAACGAAGATTGCCCCGAATTCCAAACCTTGATTCCGACTTCGGAAAACCTGGCGCGCGTCATCTTCGAGGTTTTGAGTGGGAAATTAAACGGCGCTCGATTGGTGAAAATCGGCTTGCACGAGACGACCAAGAATTATTTTGAAGTGGAGGCGGCGCGTTGAGCGATTTGCATCAGGAAAACGACAATCGAGTACTCGAAACCGTGAATAGCGCAACTGGCGCAACTGCGAACGATGTCGAAACGAACGGGAAACCGAAAATTGATGTCGGCGGCATGGACAAGTTTTACGAAGGCATTTTGCGCGGCGTCGGCGAAGACCCAACGCGCGAAGGCTTGCTGAAAACGCCGTATCGCGCGGCGGCTGCGATGAAGTTTCTGACGCAAGGCTACGATCAAAAACTCGAAGTGCTGCTCAATAACGCGATTTTTGAGGAAGAGAACAACAACATGGTCGTCCTGCGCGACATCGAGTTCTCAAGTCTTTGCGAGCATCATCTTCTGCCATTTTTCGGCAAATGCCATATCGCTTATATTCCTAACGGCAAGATTGTCGGCGTCTCCAAATTGGCGCGCATCGTCGATATGTTCGCGCGGCGTTTGCAAGTTCAAGAGCGCATGACGAACCAGATCGCGGACGCCATCGAAGACGCTCTGCAGCCTTTAGGCGTCGGCGTTGTCGCGGAAGGATCGCATCTTTGCATGCAGATGCGCGGCGTCGAAAAACAGCACTCGAAAATGATGACCAGTGCGATGCGCGGCGCTTTTCAAGCCTTGCCGACGCGCATGGAAATGATGAGCCTGATTCGCAGCAACGGAAGTTGAATGTACGGGCTTGGCGCGCCAAGCCCGTACGAAAGGTTGCATTTATGACACAAACTTTGACGCTCGAAAAAAAAACCGTCGCGCCTTCACTGGATTTATCGTGGCAAGATGATATTGTCGCGTTGCGGCGCGATTTTCACGCGCATCCCGAACTGGGTTATGAAGAAGTGCGCACAGCGGGCATCGTCGCCGAACGATTACGGGCATTGGGCTTGGAAGTGCGCACCGGCGTCGCGGAAACCGGCGTCATCGCGCTTTTGCGTGGCGCCAAACCTGGCCCGACGGTTCTGGTGCGCGCCGATATGGATGCCTTGCCAGTCGATGAAAAGAACGCGTGGGAGTGGAAATCGAGTACTCAAGGCAAGATGCACGCTTGCGGCCACGATTGCCATACGGCGATGGCGCTGACGGTCGCGCGGCTTTTGGTCGAGAAAAAAGACGAATTGGCGGGAACAATCAAGTTCATGTTTCAGCCGGCGGAAGAAGGCATGGGTGGTGCGGGACGCATGATTGACGAGGGCTTACTGGACGACCCGAAACCCGATTTCGCGCTCGCGCTGCACGTTTGGAGCGACATCGAAGTCGGCAAAATCGCCGTGAAAGTTGGGCCGGTGATGGCATACGCGGATGGTTTCAAAGCGAAAATCATCGGCAAAGGCGGGCATGGCGCGATTCCTCAGCAAACGATCGATCCGATTGTCGTGGCTTCGCACGTCGTTCTGGCGCTGCAAACCACGGTTTCGCGCAACATCAATCCGCTGCATCCTGCGGTTGTGACGGTCGGCAAAGTATGGGCGGGCAGCGCCTTCAACGTGATTCCTAACGAAGCCGAAATCGAAGGCACAGTTCGTTCGTTTGACCCGATTGTACGCGACACTTTAGAGCGACGTTGCCGCGAAATCATCGAAGAACTGCCGCGTGCTTTCGGCGCAACTGCAGAATTTGAATATCTGCATGGTTATCCCGCGACGGTGAACGATGCGCGCGTCACGGAAATGATTCGTCCCGCACTGGAAAGCGTGGTCGGGGCGGAAAACGTCGAAGAGTTTGAGCCGACAATGGGCGCCGAAGATTTTTCGCTCGTTCTTGAAAAAGTGCCCGGCTGCTATTTCTTCGTCGGCGGGCGCAACGCCGTCATCGACGCGGTTTATCCGCATCATCACGAACGTTTCAACATTGATGAACGCGCGCTGGAAATCGGCGCACGCGCGATGGTCGCGGCTGTTGAAGAATGCCTGAAAAACTGAATATTTGAACCGCAGAGGCGCCAAGACGCGGAGAAAAAATAAGGGTTTGGTCATTCTGAGCGCAGCGAAGAATCTGGCGTAAAGGTAGATTCTTCGCTGCGCTCAGAATGACAAAGTGCAGATTTTGAGCAATCAAAATTTCTTGGCGAACTTGGCGTCTTGGCGGTTTTAGAAATCTCAAATTATGACAACAATTGAAGTTCCCGTTGAAATCAGCGACCCGATAAACGCGCAGATTTTGAGCGTTTCCGAAGACAGAATTCAAGGTTTTCAAGCCGATCCATTCGGCGAAATCGCGCGTTTGTCCGATGTTCCCAAAGATCGAGTACTCGAACGCGTGCGCGCCATGCTGGAAAGCGGCACGATTCGCCGCGTGCGTCAAACTTTGATGGCGACTAATCTCGCGCCGGGTTCGCTGGTCGCGTGGCAAGTGCCCGAAGAAAAACTGCAATCGGCTTTCGATTGGATGTTTCAAAACGATCCGTTTTCCGGCCATGTCGTGATTCGCACGACCGATGCGCCGATTAAAGGCGCGCGTTATCGTTTGTGGACGACATTGAAAGTGCCAGAAGGCTTTTCGATGGTGCGTCATTGCGAATTGCTGTGCGAAAAAACTGGCGCTTTGTCCTTTAAATTGATGCCTGCGAAATGTCTGTTTGTGCTCGGCGTTGGCCACATCCGGCGCAAGAATATGGAAATCGGCAGCAAATCCGATGAATTGGCCGAAGTGACGAATACGGAAATCGTTCAATTGAACGAAGAAGAATGGCGCGTTCTGGTCGCTTTGAAACGCGAATTTGAAGTCGAAGAGCTGACGGAAAACTTGTGGGAAAATCGCGCGCAGGAAGCCGAAGTTTCGCTCGATGAGTTCATCCAAGTCGCGCAAAACCTTAGCGCGCGCGGCGTCATTGGAAGATTCTCGACGTTTCTGGAACACGTCAAACCGTCGTCTGCGGGCGAGCGCGTGACGCGTTTCAATGCGCTGTTTCACTGGGCGGTTCCAGTCGGGCGCGAAATCGAAGCGGGGCGCGAAGTCGGGCGATTCGATATTATGACACACGCGTATTGGCGCGAAGGCGGCCCGGAATTCAACAACGTCAACATCATGGGCGTGGCGCACGGAACCGATAAGAATCGAGTACTCGGACACAAAGCCGCGATGGATGAACACTTGAAAAATGTCGGTATTCCTGTTTCTTACACCAACGTTTTCTGGGGCGGGCGCAGCGAAATCAAACCCAGCGAAATCTCGCCCATCGCTTACAAAAGTTGGGCGCATCAGATTGGTTTGAAATCGGATTAACCACCAAGACACAAAGGGCACCAAGATTTTATTCTTCTTGGTGCTCTTTGCGGTTGTATAAAGGCCGATTTGTTGAAGTCATAGGCCACATTACTACATATCAAGGGACTTTCGATGAACCCGTTGTGGACTTTGGCGGCTTTGGCGGTCATGTTTTACGTTGGATTGCCGTTGTTGATTTTATTCAGTCAGAAGATGCAGGCGCGTCCGCAGTTTGTGGCGATTGATCCCTCGAATGTGCCGCTGGAAGTGACACGCTATTTTTCGACGGTGGTGCCCGAACTGGAAAGGGAAGGCTTTCGCGTGATGGCTTCGCTGGGAATGCCCAATCCGGCGCCGAACGTACAAACGTTTTTGGTTATGTTGGTGCATCGCAGCGCGGGTGATAAAGCGATGGTGACGGTTGTGCAAACGACCAATCCGAACGTGCCGATTTTGGAAGCGGCCCCGATTTCGATACCTCGACGATGGCGACGCCAGGCGTTTTTCGCCATGACGCACAGACAACGAAAACGCGATTGCCTTCAGTCAAGGATCCGCACTTGCTTTATCAAATCCATCGCTGGGTGATGTCGCAGAAAAAACCGTCTGGTTCAAAAATCACTTATAAAGAAGGCGAAGCGACGAGTTATTTGTCGCGCGTTCTGGTCGAAGATTACGAGCGACAGGTGCGCTTTGGCCGCCTGAGATTGGATTCCGCCAGTGGCGTTTATCGCCCGACAATTATTGGCGCCTATTTGATGACATGGGGTTTATTGTGGCCGATAAAACCGATTCGCATGATGTTGATGAAGTCGCGCGAGCAAGCGACATTGCGCGCCTTTCGCGCCACGCAAGGCAACGCCGCGACAAGTTTCTGAAGAACATGGGAGCGCGTTATTCATGGTTTGGTTCGTAGTGGCGTGTTTCGTGGTGGCTTCGCTGTGGGATTTTGTTAACAGGCCGGTTAAGAGCTATCAAACGCTGCGCGTGCAGGCGCGACCGATTGTTGAAGCGATTGAACCGGCCAACATGCCGCAAGGAGCGGCGTCTTACTTCGCGCAAATCGTTGCACAACTTGAAGCGGAAGGTTTTCAAGTGATGGGTTCGCTGAAGAGACCAAATGCCGTGAACAACGTGTGCACATACACCGTTTTGATGTTGAATAGTGCATCTGGGGATCAAGCATCCCTTATCATCGCTGCGCATGAAAAAGATCATGCGTTGCGCGCCGCTTCCAAAACCATCGTTTTCGATACACGCTTTGAGAGCGGCGAAAGATTTTCGACCGCCAATATCAAAACGCCAGGCGTTTTTCGTTATGGTGCCAAAGACATTAACACGCGCTTGCCTACGACCGAAGACGCTCGGCTGATATATCAAATTCATTGCTGGGTGATGAGCCTCCAGCATCCCACGAGCGCGAAAGTGACATTTGAGCAGCACGAAGCTGTGCCGCATTACATCGAATCCATCATCGAATCGTATGAAAAACAGGTGAGTTTTGGTCGCTTCAGCAAAGACCCGAGCGGCGATTTTTATCGCCCAACGTGGAAAGGCGCGTTCCTGATGACATGGCCTTTGCTGTATCCGCTGAAAGACTTTTATCTCTGGCAAATTAAAAGGCGAGAACAAACGACTTTGCAGGCTTTTCATGCCGTTAATCACCTTTGAATATCCGACATCGAAAAGGGAGAATCGAGTACTCAATTCTCCCTTTTGGCTTAACGGTTTGTCGTATTGGCCGTTTGATTATTCGCCAAGCTCTCGGGCGGTGGCACAACCGAAACATCAACTGCGCCGGATGCGGTGGAAGTCGCTTCGCTGCCCGTCAGAATGCGCGTTTCGTCGGGATGAAGGCCAGTTTGGTCTTCGGGTTCGGTGTCTTTGAAAGTCAGGCTGCCATCGAGCGGCAAGCTGTCGTCGTCAATATCGGGGTGCGGTTTGGTGAAAGCGACGCCGGTCGGAACCTGGCCGCGAAAATCTTCTTCAGCGCCTTCGGGCGAATCGTTGTTCATGGCGTTTACTCCTTGTGAAATCGCGCTCTTTTGTCGCAAATGCGCCGCCGCTTTCCCTTCCTTTTCGCCGTTTGACAAAGGTTGTGGAATCCATGCTGCGAACTTGCGATTTAATTCGGCGCATCGAGTACTCGAACTTAGAATTAAGTCGGCGCCGCCATCATACGGCGCATAAACTTCGCCGCTTTCGAGCGACACGAAAACGATGTAATCTTCTTCGTCATCGGCAACTGCGTGAATCAGTTCATCGAACTGTCCGGCTTTCCAACGCACGGGCGCGCACCAGAAGTTCATCGCCATTTGTGCCGGTTCATCTTCGTCGGTTGTCGATTGGAAGAGCGACCAGGTGGTTTCTCGCAGGCCAGGCAATTGTTGGCGCGACGTGTCCCATTGCGGATGACCTTGCGGGCGACCGACGAAAATCAAGCCGCGCGCGCCATCGCCCAGAACCGCAGTCGCAACCGTATTGTGTCGCGTCAGCAAAATCGAGTACTCATCCGACGTTTCGGCGTAACGTTTCTCGCCTGGCAGCGAATGGATGCGCAGCCAACGTTCGCCATGTTCGACGCGCAAAATATGACCGAGCGGCGGCATGAATTCATATTGCGCAAGACCATAACGCGCGTGCCACCAACGTCGTAGTTTTTCCATGTGCTTTGTTTTACTTCCAACTCGAGAGAAGAAACCTTTGCTCGACATCGGGTGTGGGACCGTATCCGTGCTTTTTTGATGTTTTTGTGCTAACAGCGAATAAATTGGTGCGTTGTGTTTTGTCCTGTGGAAGCTCAATCACGATTTCGTCTGTCATTTGGTCTTCTGCTTTCTCCAAATAACCGGAAACGCTAATCGCTGTGACCTTAACAGCGCCTTTTGTATACAAACCCTTTACAAAATTCAAGGCTTTCTCATTTTTCAAGTACGAATTGTCGTCAACGCCCAAGTCCGAACTCAAAGTTTTGAATGGCGCAAGCGAAGATTCAAGCCAATAAAGCGCCTCCACCGACGTGTACCATTGCGTCTTCTGCTCGAGTTTCAAGTCCAACCGGGCATAGACTTCCTGCAATTCTGCGCGTGTAGGCGGCTTTTTGAGTGGCATCGTCAAAATCTGTTGAAAAATCTGGCGCTCTTGTCCAGTCAATGAACGCGTCACAAGAATGCCGTCGATTTCTTCTTCGCGTTGATTTGTGAGCAACCAACGCTCAAGTTTTTGGATGTCGGTTTCTTTCGCCATTATGCTTTCTAATTTACTGCATAAATTGAACACGCGGCAGATAGAACGAACCGCTAAACTCGTCTTTCATGAACTCTCAATCTCTTCAAGAACTCATCGAAATCGTTGGCGCAAATGGCGTTTTGCATGGCGATGAAACGCGCGTTTATGAATGCGATGCGATGGTTGGTTTCAAAAATCGCCCGCAAATTGTGGTGCTTCCGACGAGCACGCAACAAGTCGCCGATGTCGTGAAATGCGCGGGCAAATACAAACTGAACGTCATTCCGCGCGGCGCGGGAACAGGTTTGGCGGGCGGCGCCTTAGCTGAAGGCGATTGCGTGATGCTGGCGCTAACGCGCATGACGCAAATCGAAGAAATCGACGTTCCCAATCGTTGCGCTCTGGTGCAGGCGGGCGTCGTCAACAGCCATTTGACGCAGCGCGTTTCTAGTCACGGCTTGTGCTTCGCGCCCGATCCATCGAGCCAGGCGGCGTGCACCATCGGCGGAAATATCGCGGCCAATTCAGGCGGGCCACATACGCTGAAATATGGCGTCACGGTCAATCATACGCTGGGCGTGGAACTGGTGACGCCCGAAGGCGAAATTGTCTGGCTGGGCGGCAAGTCGAGTACTCGAAACGTCGATTTAACGGGCGTTGTGGTCGGCAGCGAAGGCACATTTGGCATCGTGACGCGCGCCTGGGTCAAACTTTCGCCCGCCTCGAAAAACGCGCATACGATGCTGGCGATTTTCGATGACTTCGATGATGCCGCGCAATGTATTTCCAACGTGATTGGCGCGGGCATTATTCCGGCTGCGCTCGAAATGCTGGACGACGTGTTTGTGCCAGCTATCGAAGCCGCTTACAAGTTTGGTTTTCCGCTCGATGCTGCCGCGATTTTGTTGATTGAAACTGATGGTTTAGCAGAAGCGAGCGCAGCCGAAGCCGAACTTGCCGCGCAAATCTGTCGGGAAAGTGGCGCGCGCGAAGTTCGGCTGGCCAAAGATGATAAAGAACGCAAGAATTTGTGGGCGGCGCGCAAAGGCGCTTTCGGTGCGATTGGACGCATCACGCGCAGTTATGTGACGCAGGACGGCGTTGTTCCTCGTTCTCAAATCGCGCCGATGTTGAAAGAAGCCAAGCGTATCGCGGCCAAACACAACATCAAAATCGGCAATGTGTTTCATGCAGGCGACGGCAATTTGCATCCGTGCCTGATGTATGACGAGCGCGATCCCGAACAATTGCCGCGCGTGTTGGAAGCGGGCGAAGAAATTCTGCGCGCCTGCATCGCTCTGGGCGGCAGCGTGACCGGCGAACACGGCGTTGGAATTGAGAAAATCAACCTGATGGAACTGGCGTTCACGCCCGATACGTTGAGCGCGATGCGCGATTTGCGCGAAGTCTTCGACCCGGAAAGCCGCTTCAATCCGTCGAAAGTTTTGCCCAGTCGTCACGGCTGCATCGAAGTCAGTCATTCGATGCGCAACGCGCGCGCGTTAATCGAAAGCGGCAACGCGTTTATGCGTCGCAAAGGTTATGTGTAAATTGACGATACGAGTACTCGATAACGTTTTGATAGATGAAATCACATGAGAAAAATTGAGACGGGCGTGTCAAAGAAAGGTTGTTTAAGTGGAGTTTCTGGCTGCGTGTTTTCTATTTGGGGTTTTATCCTCAATATTTGCATCACGCGTTGGTTGATGAGGACGCATTATAATTTTCCGATTTTGCTCGCCCCAAAAACCCTCTCGACGTATTTGATAATCCGTAGTCTTACATTTTTGTCGTCTTTGCTCGGCTTACTTCTGGGCTTTATAACGGGCTACATTTGTGTCTCAAGAGAATGGGTTCTGGCCTGGCGATCTGGCTGGGTGTTTCTCGTCGTTGTCACTGGTTTATCTTTGGTAGGCTTGCCCATAAGATGGCGACTGATGTTCGATACGTATGCTTTCTCCTTTCTTTGGGCGTTGTCGCTTATCGCGGTTGGCTATGTTTTGCGAACACGACCTAAAGAACGAAACGATGTAGTATCGAGTATTTGATGGCGAAGATTCCTATGGACAAGGGGACAAGAAGTTGCTTAGGCTTCGTTGCAAGTTGCTTCTTCGCGGTTTGGGGATGCTATCTCAATGGCTTCATTACGGCGTGGTTGTGGTGGCAAACCCAGCAGTTCGAGAAGCAACAAAAGGCCTTCGGTGGGCCTTTCATCTCAATGATGATTGGTTTATTATTCGGGTTTGTCACGCCTTACATCTTCTTTTCAAAGGATGCACGCTTGGCACGCCAGACCGGTTTTATCTTCGTGTTCATCGTGATGGCTTTGTTTAGCTATGAATTACGCGGCGGTGCAAGTTTAATTGTCTGTTGCGCCAATTATAGTTTCTCGTTTTTATGGGCATCATCACTTATCGCCGTTGGATACCTTTCACGCTCGCGGCCAAAGAATGGTGCAGCCTAATATCGAGTACTCTTTTTTTCGTCGCTGAATGTAGGGGCGCACGGTGTGCGCCCGCGAAAGTGACAATTACTTCGATATAACTGGAACGCCATAGGGCGGACGCCGCGCGCCTCTACATTCGTCACTCGTCATCAATTTCTACAGCCATTTAATCAGCCACAGCGAGAAGATGTAAAGCAAACACGGCGGAACGGACGCGATAACGAGCGTAATCGGGTCCCAGGTCGGCGTGATGATGGAAACGATGACGAAAATCATAACCACGACGTGGCGCCAATATTCGATCATCACGTTGCGCGACACGATGCCGGTTTTATTGAAGAAAACCGTGATAACGGGCACTTGAAAACAGGCGCCGAAGACCAGCATCATCTTCGCCAGCAAAATAATGCTGTGCGCATAATCGAACATGGCGGCGGAATCGGGTGGCTGATATTGCAAGAAAAACTTGAAAAACAACGGCGCCAGCCAATATCCCATCATGCAGCCGCACAAAAACAATCCCGCCGAAAACGGCACTAAAACGCTCGTATAACGGCGCTCGTTGTGTGTCAAAGCCGGTTCGATGAAGCGCCACAACTGATATAAAACGAACGGCATCGAAATAATCAGCGCCGAAAACAAGCTGATCTGGAAATAGATCATGAAGCCGTCGGTGATTTGCGGCGTGAACAATTTCGCGTTGTTGTGACCGTAGACGCGCAAAGCATCGAGAATCGGGCGCGCAAACCAACGCTGAATCGGCGTGGTGAAGTTCCACGTCAAAATCATCGTCAGCACGACGGCGGAAATCGAATAGAGCAGGCGCGTGCGCAGTTCGGTCAGGTGATCGACCAAAGTCAGTTCGGCTTCGCTTCGCGTAGTGGTTCGAGTACTCGAAGGTGCGTCGGGAATTTCGGGAGAAACATCGGGAGTCATCGCAAAGATTTTAGCAGATTGAACAACACCCTGAACGTTTGCTGCTTGTGTTAGCGAATGAATTCGCCGCCAGAAAAAGGTGTCGGACTAAATCCGACACGGCTCCAATCACTTCGTGTCAACGAAGGTTGAGTTGGTTCTCTGGTGGCAAACTCATTCGTTGGCCAATCAAAACAAAGTTTTCTGTTCGTTCTGGGCGTGCGTTCGCAGCCAAGCGAGCAAATTTTTCATCGCTGAGGGCAATGCCAAAGGCGCGATCTCATCCCAGGCGAACCATCGAGTACTCGAATGCGCGGAGGATTCTTTCACTTCAACGCGCCAGCATTCGAGCGCGATTTTATGATGTGTCACGCCGTGCGAAATTGTTTTGAGAGGTGTTTCGACGGCGATGTTCTCGCATCCCAGTTCGTCGCACAACAATCGCTGCAAAGCGTCCGGCGCGCTTTCGTTTTGCTGGCGCGTCGTGCGTGGCAATTCCCACATGCCGCGCCACCAGATTCCCGCGTCGTGCGAGCGTTGGCGCAACAAAACTTCTTCGTTGCCTTCGCTTGAAAGTCGCGTTACAAAGGCGCAAACGTCTTGCAATTCGACGCTTCGTCGTTTGGGCGCGATGAACGGCAATTCGTTCTGGCGATGGGTTTTGAAAGCGCCGCAAAAACCCTGAACCGGACAACTTTCGCACTTAGGGTTTTTCGGCGTGCAAACCAGTGCGCCCAGTTCCATCATGGCGGGATTGACAATTGAAGGTGGAAACTCGTCGTTGCAACTTTCGACAACGCACGTCGCGTGTTGCCACAAAAGCGTTTGATTGGCCGCATTCTTCAAATCGCCTTCGATGAGGAACAAGCGCGCGAAAAGGCGCGCCACGTTCGCATCGACAATCGGATTCTTTTGACCAAAGGCGATGCTGGTGACGGCGCCCGCCGTGTAGCGCCCGATGCCAGGAAGTTCGAGTACTCGATTCAATTCCGTCGGGAAAACGCCGTCGTATTTTTCGATGATTTGTTGCGCGCAACGATGCAGCATTCTCGCGCGCGAATAATATCCAAGGCCAGCCCAAAAGGGCAAAACTTCTTCGATGTCGGCACTTGCTAAACTTGTCAAATCGGGAAAACGGTTGATAAATCGTTCGTAAAACGGCACGACAGCTTTCACAGTCGTTTGTTGCAGCATCACTTCGGAAACGAGTACGCGATAAGCATCGCGCGCGTTTTCGACCTTGCGCCACGGCAAATCGCGTTGCGCAGAAGCGAACCACGTTGCCAATGCGCGGTCAAACGCCGCATAATCGAAGGTGTGAGTTGAAGAAGTTGGACGAGACACAACAGCAGTTTATCAAGACATCGCTTACTTTTATGGATACCGCTTCGCCTAACTACTTTACGTGCTGGGTGCGTTTTAATCAGACGGACATTTATTTAATTTGGTATTCGTCATCTGATGGAAAATACGATTGCCGCGTTCTGCTTGACGAGAAGAATTGCATTCGCACGTTTGCTGATGCGCCAAGTCTGCGGCATTTTGCCGACAAAAACAAAATTGTTCTGGAACTGGAAGAACCGATCCTGCATAACTTCGATGTCGTGAAAAGTTGGCTACAAAACCCGAAGCGGTGCCGCGTAAAACATGAATTTTTAGGCGTGTGGAATCTGTGCGATGACATCGCTTATTCAGTGAACGATCAACAATTTACTGAGTATATTGACCGGTATAAACGGCTTTGGAGCGACTTACTCTGGAGTTGTCGTCCCATTCGCCATAAGCGCGATGTGCGAGTTTTGCGTCGCGTACTCGCACGTGGCATCGAGTTATTTCGTAATCATCTTGCACCTCAATCGAAGGAAAATTAATGTTGAAAGATTTACGCGCGCATTTTCGCGGTTGTTTGCTGGGTTTGGCTGTTGGTGACGCGTTGGGCGGGCCAGTCGAGTTTATGGACGCGCGTTCCATCGAGAAAAAACATGGTCGCGTGACCGAAATGATCGGCGGCGGCTGGCTGCATCTCAAGCCCGGGCAATACACCGACGACACGCAAATGGCGCTGCTCCTGGCCGAAAGTCTGGTCGAGAAAAATGCTTTCGATGCCCGCGACATCGCGGCGCGTTTTGTGGCGTGGTTGCACTCCAATCCGCCGGATGTTGGCAATCATACGCGCGCGGTTTTGGGCAAAATGGCAAGCGATGGCAACGATTGGAAAAGCGTCAGTTCGAGTACTCAACGCACCAATCCGCAAAGCGCAGGCAACGGTTCTTTGATGCGTTGCCCGCCGGTCGCTTTGTGGGATTTCGCCGACGTTTCGGCTCGATTAGAGCATTCGCGCGTGCAAAGCGAAATCACGCACGCGCACCAGGAATGCCAGTGGAGTTGCGCGCTGCTCAACTCGTTCATCTTTCACCTGATGACGGTCGGCGTGCGCGATCTGGCGCTGGAACGCGCTTTGAATGAATGCCGCGACGCGCCCGGACATATTCGCAAACGCGCGCAACTTGCGCCTGGCAAAATGAAAGGCGAACTCAAGCCCACAGGTTATGTTTTAGATACGCTCGATTGCGCGATCTGGGCATTTATGAACACCGAAAGTTTCGAGGACGCGGTGGTTTCTTCCATCAATTTGGGCGGCGACGCGGATACGATTGGCGCAGTTTGTGGCGCTCTGGCCGGCGCTTTTTACGGGGAACGACAAATTCCGCAACGCTGGCTTGATGTCTTAGAAAACCGTGAACATATCGCAAATCTGGCGACGCAAATGGCGACGCGTCACATCGAAACATTCACCGCGAAGAACACTGAGAGCGCGAAGGAAGAAGAGAAAAACAGCGCGGGCGAAGCAAAAAGTTCTGAAACATCGCCAAATGACGCGAAAGACGCTGACGCGAAAGTTAGCGCGAATTGAGTACTCGATAAGTTCGACCAAAACCCAATGGCGAATCGTTACGACCTTTTAGCGCCAACTTATGACCAAGTTTGGGCACGTTACAATCGGGCGACGAGCGATGAAGTGTTGCGATGTTTGCCGCAAAACCTTGAAGGTGCGCACGTTCTCGACGTTGGTGCAGGAACCGGATTCTTCATTGAACAGTTGTTGAACCAACATCCGCAAGTCGGTCAATTTGTGGCGCTCGATTCAAGCCGTAAAATGTTGCAAGTGGCGCAACGAAAGTTAGCGGAAATTTCGCATCGTCAAATGATGTTCGTGCAAGGTGAAGCCGAACGTTTGCCGTTTCAAGACAGAACATTCGATGTTGTCGTCTCGATGAACACGTTGCATTATTTGCGCGAACCGCACAAATTTTTCAGCGAAGCTAATCGAGTACTCGAAAGCGGCGGAACGCTCGTTGTTCAGGATTACACGCGCAACATTTGGCCGTTTTTTGAAATTGGCGCGCGTTTGTTCGATAAAGGAACGCAGCGTTTGTACTCGCTGCGCGAACTGAACGATTTGGCGGAACGCGCTGGTTTTCGTGTCGAACGCGCTCGTTGTTTTCCGATTTCTCGCTTTTGGCGCGGCGTTTTGTTGAAGGCAAAGAAAAATTAACCGCAGAGTCGCCAAGAAAATTAGATTAGGTGAAGTTCGTCATTCTGACAGGTTGTAGAGAAAGTCGCAAAAAGCAGTAGAAAATGCTCGAAAGTGGAAGTTGTCATTCTGAGCGGAGCGAAGAATCTAACTGCAGCCAGATTCTTCGCTCCGCCCAGAATGACAAACTTCCACTTTTAGGGACTTTCGTGTACTTTCTATACAACCTTTGAGCGTAGCGTTGGGCGCCTGTTAGAAAAGCAACGACTTGCTTTTCGCTGGGCTGGAGAATCTAAACCCGAAGTTAGATTCCTCGCTGCGCTTAGAATGACAAACTTTTACTATTCCTCAATTTCTCTGTGGCTTTGTGGTTAATCAAAATTATGTTGATTCGTTCCGAGTTTTCGACTTATAGCGTGGAAGCGCACGACGACGTTTTGCGCCAGTGGGAGCGCGTGCGCGGCGACAGCGGGCCGCTTTGTCTCGACTTGAGTCGCGCGCATTTTTTCGATCCTTACGGAATGTGCGCGCTGGTTTTGTTCATCAATCATCTGCCGCCTGAAACTTTGCCGGTCAAGTTTCTTTTGCCTCACTTTCCACAAGTCGTAACGGACGATAACGAGTACTCGAATGGCGCGGTTTCTTATCTCACGCGCATGGGTTTCTGGGAAGAAGTGCACGAGAAACTGGATGCGCGACCCGAACAAATCCCGATTCGTCCCGCGCGATTGGTTGACAGGAGTGTCTTGCTCGACATCACGATTATGCGTTCGCACGACGCGATTTCGGTCATGCTGCGCAAAACCGGCGAGATTCTGGAGAACTTAGGGTTTGCGATTACGGCGCGCGGCCACGTTTTGGAAGTGCTTTCTGAATTGTGCTCGAATGTTTTGCTCCATGCGCAAACCGAGTTCGGCGGCGTGGCGGCGATGCAAACCTACAAAGGAAAAATGGGCGAGCGTTATTTGGTGATGAGCATCGGCGATGCGGGAATCGGCGTGCGTCGCAGTCTGGCAGCGAATATGGCACTGGCCGAACGTTTGGACAGCGACGCGCAAGCTTTAGGTATCGCGGTGCAAGCGGGCGCTTCTCGTTTTACCAGCGGCGGACACGGCGGCGGCTTGCCGCGCGTACTCGAAATCGCGCGGCGTTATGGCGGACGCGTCGCTTTTCGTTCGGGACGCGGCGCACTCGCTTTCAACGGCAAAGACGACGAACGCCGCGCTTTTGAGTCGTCGCCTTTGAACGGCACGCAACTGCGCATTATGCTGCCTGAAACCAAAATGCACGCGAGTTAATCAACGGGAAATCATAGAAAATATGACCTTCACAACTTGAGTCAACTATTTGCTTGAAGAGCTATATGAAAAAGAAATACATACCGAGAAACGTTCGTTTGACGCTTCTGGCAATTTTCGCGTTTTGGTTTTCCTTTTGGCCACTGTACAACGTTCAACAACAAAGCGAGGCTGAGGTTGCTTACAACTCAGATGAGCTTTTCATCATCGTGGATAACGATCTCTTGTTGCATCAAGGCAGCCCGTTCTTCTTCCTACGCGCGCTTTCTTCATCCAAACCATTGAATACAAGGAAAGAGAACTGTTACATCTTTCACTTAAAAAAGGGCAAACTTACCAAGTTTACCTTTGAAAATGCTGTGGCACCGCAGTTAGCCCTACATGACAATAAGGTCTATCTCCGCGCACTTCCTGAAGATAAGCAGCCGCGCTTTTTTAGGTGGACGGGCGATACCTTCGAGGCGATCAGCGATGCGGAGAACGTTCACATGGAAGCTGTCGTGAGTGACCGAGGTTCCGATACGTTTCAAAATGTGCCAGGTTGGAGTTACGTAAACGCAAATGACGTCTTAGTAACCGCACGAGATTCGACTCAGATTCCCATCAAGCTAAGCAGCGGCACATATCAATTTATGATGCGCCAATCTTACTCTCAAGACTGGCAGCGTTATCTTCTTAAAGGAGCGAACTTGCCAGAACAAAGCCAAGAACTTCTTTTTGTTGATAAGACGCGTAGTACCTTTGTGTCACGAAGTGCATATGGAAAGTACAGCGGTTCAAAGCATTTTGTAGCTTCAATAGGATAGTTATTCTTGAAGACTGTTTAAGACGAAGTATCGCCGCGCCATTTGGCGACATCTTCGGGGCGATTGGGAACACCGTATTTCCAATAATTGAGATAAAGCTTGAGCATCGTCAGGCCAGCGCGCAAACCAATTCCCACGACGACAAGCGGAACCGTGAGAACGTTCCAGCCACGCGCGTTATGCTTAATGAAATAGCGCAGCATGGCGGCGTGATGACGACGAATCGTGGTGCCTTGAATCCAGTCGCTGCTGGCGCCGATGCGATGCGTGATTTGCGCTTGCGGAATGTACCAACGTTCCCAACCGGCTTCTTTCATGCGAAAACATAAATCCACGTCTTCGCAATACATGAAGAAACTTTCGTCCCACGCCCCGATTTTATCGAGCGTTTCGCGGCGCACGCACAACGCCGCGCCAGACAGCCAATCGACTTGGGATTCGCAACTGTGATCGAAATCGAGCATCAAATAATTGCGCGTCCACGGATTACGGGGGAACATTCGCCCCAGAAAAGTGCTGCGGAAAAGTCCGGTGCCAAAGGTCGGAAACGCGCGACACGATTTCTGCAACGAACCGTCTTCATTCAATAATTTCGGGCCGCACGCGCCACATTGCGGATGATTGTCGAGAAAATCAATTAAGACATCGAGCGCGCCATCGTGAACAACAGTATCGGGATTGAGGAAGAGCAAATAGCGTCCGCGCGCGAACGGCAAGGCCGAATTGTTACCGCCCGCGAAACCCAGATTGCGATTGTGCGCGATCAGTTGAATTTGCGGGAATTCGCGCCGCACAGAACGCACGCTTTGGTCGATATTGGAATTGTTATCGACAACAATAACTTCGATGCGCCCGCGCCACTCTTGCGAAACAATCGAACGAAGACAGGCCAGCAGATAATCGCGCGCGTTCCAGTTGAGAATAACGACTGAAAGGTCGATCTCCGGCGCACCGGATGGCGTATTCGAGTACTCGTTGAGCGCGACCAAGGGCATTTAAGTCGCGTCCTGAACGAGATTTTCTGTTGATGGTTCGACTTTGGTCGCTTCTTCAATCAGCATCACGGGAAACTCGCGGATCGGAAAAAGCAAGCCGTCGCGCGCGCAAAGCAAACCGTCGGCGCGTTCTTCCAATTCGCCGTGACATTGCGGACACACCAAAAGTTCTTTCAAAGCGGCGTCAAGTGGCATCAGAAATCTCCGAAATAAGGGATGGAAACCGCGCTTATTTTAGCACGTTCGCGCGTGGCAAAAGCGCATCGCTGTTCCTTCTGACCGCGCGGCTTGTTACAGTACTCGATTGTGAATCAATCTTCTTTCGATGTTTTGCTTCCTGCGGGTGGGCGCATTCCCGAAGCGTGGGCCAAAAAAGCTGGTTCAGAAATAAAAACGCTGTTGACTTTCCACGACGAAACGATTCTGCATCGCACCATCCGCATCTTGCGCGCAACTGATGGCATCGGTCGCATCGTCGTCATCGGGCCTGCGGAACTCCAAGAAGAAGCCCGCGACGCCAATGTCTTAATTCCCGAAGGCGCGACCGGCCCCGCTAACATTTTTCGCGGCTTGCAATGGTTGCAGGAAAACGATGAGGCCAATCGAGTACTCGATCATCGCGTGTTGGTGATGACCACCGATTTGCCCTTTGTGACTTCTCAAGCGATTCAGCAGTTCCTCGAAGCGTGCCCGCCAGAAACCGATATTTGCGTCCCGATTGTCGAACGCGCGTCCTTTGAACAACGCTTTCCTGCGGCATCTGGTTTCTGGGTGCCTTTGGGCGGTCAACAATGGACTTTGGCGTGTGCTTTTTTGCTGCGTGTCGAATCAATGGTGCAAAGCCGCGCGCACATCGAGCGCATTTTCGCGGCGCGCAAAAGCCAATTGCAAATGGCGCGCTTGCTCGGCCCAATGTTTATCGCGCGTTTGGTGACGAAACGCTTGACCATCGCGCATATTCAAAATCGTTGCGAATCGGTGTTAGGTTGTCGCGGACAAGTTATCGAAAACGCCGCGCCCGAACTCGCATTCGACATCGACGACGAAATCGCTTATCGTTACGCGATGCAGCACACCAACGAACCCGAAGCGTAAGCGAGGAAGTTCACACAAATTATCTCCCTCGCTTACGCTTCGGGTTCGTTGATTCAGGTTCGGTGGTTTCAGGAAACTTAATTTATGATTCGCAATCCTTCGACGCGCGATTACGTGGGCATCTCGATTTTCTGGCTGGCGGTTTCGTTTTTCTGGGGCGCGCTTCTTTACAGCGTTTTGCAATCGCGCGTGCAAAGCTTTGTCGAAATCGAGTACTCGAAAGCGCATCCGACCTACATTGCACCGACAACGCCGGCCAAAGACGGCGTGGAAGCGCCCGCGCAAAAAGAAATCGAAGCCTTACAAGCGAGCAAGTTGAGTTGGCTGTTGGGAATCGGCGCGCTAATTTCGATGGTCACGCAACTGGTTTTCGGTGCTCTCTCCGATAACACGCGCAGCCGCTGGGGACGACGTAAACCGTTTCTGGTCGCGGGAACGTTGCTCGCCAGTCTGGGCGTGTTCGCGTTTCCCTACGCGCACAATTACGCGCAACTTTTTGCGGTCTTCTTATGGATTCAAGTCTTTATCAACGTCGCATCGGGACCATATTCGGCTTTGCTGCCCGACTTGATTCCCTTTGAATATCATGGGAAAGCCTCGGCGTTCATGGGATTCCTGCAACTTATCGGACGCACCGGCGGCATGGTTGCGGGCGCCAAAGCCTTGCAAACGGACAACCTGCTGCTTTTAACGATTTCGTTTTTGGTTTTGCTGAACGGCTTGATGTTGACAACCGCGCTGATGACGCACGAAAACCCGACAAACAACAAATCGAGTACGGGAAGTTTCGCGCACACGCTGACCGGCATTTTTCGCGTCGATTTGCACGGACACAGCAGCTTTGTGTGGGTTTTGGTGTCGCGCTTTGTGATCAATACGGGCGTTTATACGATTTTGCCGTTTCTGCTTTATTATCTGATGAATTGTTACGGCCTGACCAAGAACGACGCGCTGGGACAACTGGTGATTATCGCGCTTCTGGTCAACTTTATGGGCTTGCTCGCAACATTTCCCGCGGGTTTGGTCAGCGACCGCACCTCGAAAAAGAACGTGATTTACGCGACATGCGTGTTGTGTGTAGCGGGCGGTTTGGGATTTGTGTTCTCGCACTCGATCACCTTCGCCCTGGTTGCGGCGGGCGTTTTCGGCCTGGGTTACGGCGCGTTTTCGGCGGTCGATTGGGCGCTGGTTTGTAACGTGTTACCCGAAGGTGAACCCGCTAAATATATGGGTTTGTGGAGTTGCGCCGATACGATTCCGCAAATCGTGGCGCCGTTCATGGGTAGCGCCGTCGCCGCCTGGACGATTGCGCATTACAACGCGTCCGTTGGCTACCGCGCCGTCATGTTCACCGCAATTGTATGGTTCGTGCTGGGCACGTTTTTCATTCGTTTCGTGAAAGAACGCGGCAGTCAAAATGTAGAAAACGTCGCGCCGGATGTCATCGCGGAAGTGGTTTGAAATTGAGGATTGTCGAAATGGCGCGTTATTGGAAGGAAAAGTTAGACGTTGAAAAACACGTAGATTACATGAAGACATATCATGTTGGTGGTTTTTCCGTCGGTGATTTCATTGGCGCGCCATTGCGCGATAATCTCAACGAGCATTGGGTTTATTTTATTCATGTTTGCTCGTTTACATTCCACTTCCAATCGCTGCGACAAATAGAAGAATATCTCGGGTATTTCTCACAGAAGATTCATCCCAGTTCGATGGTGCCGAATGTGAACCTGGAGCATTATTGGCAAAACTGGCAACAGAGATTTCCCTATTGGCTGTTTGAAGAGCCGAAACGCAAGCGTGTTGTTCAGGCTTTGCAAAGAGCTTCGAACTCCTTCGAGAAGCAAGCGAAGGCTTCATCTATAAATAGCTGACAATCGAGATATACCAAGCTACAAGTTCGGGGTTCTGGAATGTATCTTATTTGTCGGGTTCGGCTAAAATGGCGAAGTCTGTGTTACGGCTAAACTCCGCCGCGCCGCAAAATATCCGTCCTTAAGGGCACCGGCCTGACTGCCCATCAGCAAGGCTTGCACGCCATTCGTCCGCATCGAAGAAAGGACTTTGCGTATCGGGTTCGGGATCAAGCGAGCCTCCAAGTGCCAGATAAGCCGCCCATTCCGCGTCGCACACGTCGTCAGGTTGCAATTGTTTCGGTTGTTCGCTCATAAGTCCTCATTTTGGCAATCGAGTACTCGATTGTGCTGTGTTGACGAACGCGTTCAATCCATGGAAAGTAGCATGATTTGCTGTGCGGCTACGGCTTCGGCAAAAAAACGCACGATGAACGAATAAGTGTTCAACAGGATTTCCCAATCATCGTCTGATTCATCCGTCCAATTATCTTCTTGCGCGTAGATTTCGACATCGCCGCGCGCCTCGAAATTCGCGCGCAATATACTTTCGGGCGTTTGCGCCAAGGCTTGCGAGATTTCCTGCACTTCTGTAGGCGTTAAGAAACGAATAGGGCCGTAGCTACATTCCCATTCAGTCGGCGTGCCGCCCATCACGACTTTGTGTAGAGGCGACGCGTTTTCGCTGCCAAACTCGATTTCGCCGGTTAGCAAATAATGAATCGCCTCCCACTCTTTTTCGATGCGCAAACGTGTTGCAGATGAATCAAAATCATCATTGTAAACGCTCATGCCGTCGTACGCGTGTTCGCCGTAGAAAAACTCTTGCGTGGCCTCGGAATCAATTTTCAATTCCTCAAACTTCGCGGGCGATAAACGCCGATAGCTCATTGTGATGCTCATCAATTTCTCCTTTGTCGGTTGATTCTAACTCTTCTATCACAGAATTAAAAAGCTCGATGCACGAATACTTTATACTTCTAACTGTGACTTTTCCCTCTAATCGAGTACTCGATCTTCAATCGGCTGCCGCGCAAACGCCTTTGTTTCGCAAAGTGCGCGAAGTGGCGCGTGTTTGTGCCGCTCGTGGCGGGCGCGCGTTGGTTGTCGGCGGTTGGGTGCGCGATGCGTTGTTGGGTTTGAATCCCAAAGATGCGGATGTGGAAGTTTATGGTTTGCAGCCCGAAGAATTGCGGCGTGCTTTGCAGAAATTGGGGCGCGTCGGTTGCGTCGGCGAAAGTTTTCGCGTTTACAAATTGACGTGGCACGAAGACAAACTTCGTCACGAACTCGATGTCTCAATTCCACGCCGCGACCGCAAAACCTCAAGCGGACACAAAGGTTTTGAAATCGAAGGCGATCCGTTTGCCAGCGTTGAAGACGCCGCGCGTCGCCGCGATTTTTCGCTGAATGCGATTTTATGCGATCCATTAACCGGCGAAATTCTCGACCCGTTTGAAGGACAAAACGATTTGCAGCACCGAACTTTGCGCGCGGTGGATGCCCAACATTTCGGCGAAGATTCGTTGCGCGTTTTGCGTGCTATGCAGTTCGCCGCAAGGTTCGATTTGGAAGTGGACGAACAAACCACGCAAATCTGTCGCGCCATTGATTTGCGCGATTTGCCGCGCGAACGCGTTTGGGGCGAATGGGAAAAATTGTTGCTGTCGAAAAATCCAGCGCGCGGTTTGCTTGTCGCGCAACAACTTCGAGGACTCGAACAACTTTTCCCGTACCTCGAAATCGCCTTGCAACGTCGTGGCAAAATGTTGTGTTCGGCTTTGGACAACGCGGCAAACGAGAAAAACGTGTTGGACAAGCCGCGCCAAATCGCCTTGATGTTGGCGACCATCGGCAGTTTTGTGGGTTGGAAGAGCACGAAGCAATTCTTAGATGACTTGAATATTTACACGTTGGACGGCTACGACATTCGCAAAAACGTGGTGCTTTTAGTTGGTGAACGCAAACGCGCGCGCGATTGGTTTCGGCGCGAAGAAAACGGCAATCGAGTACTCGATAAAGAATTTCGCTGGCTCAGTGCGCGCGTTCAGCCGCGAATGGTTTATCATTTGAATCGCGCGCGTGGCGATGTCGAAGCGGCGGAATGGTTCTGGAATCGTGTGTGTGAACTGGGCGTTGAAGACGCGCCGCCCGCGCCGCTGTTGATGGGACGGCATCTTTTGGAAATGGGATTGAAGCCTGGCCCACAAATCGGCCAAATCACGCAAACCGTTTATGCTGCGCAACTGGCGGGCGAACTTTCGACTTTAGAAGAAGCGAAAGCGTGCGCAATTCGAGTACTCGAATGCGCAAACATTTAGTTCAGTGGAAATAAATTATGGTGGCGGTTCAATCGGGTTCGCCAAGCTCAATTTACAAGCGCAGCCAGTTTTCGGGAACGACATCGGAATAATCTTTGTCGTCGTTGAACCAGATGCGCGGTGCGTAAACGCGCTTGTGCGGATCGGGATTGAGCCACGCGCCCCACCAACTGAAAGTGCTGTTGGCGATGATGTGATGACGGCAACTTTTCATCAAGTGCAATTCTTCAACGTCAGTGAGAACGCCGTCTTCATTGACGTAAACCATGCGATGCGGCGATTGAAAATGCTGTTTGACCCACGCCACATCGTCGCTGAAAACGTAAAACGTCGCGTCTTCGACGTGTTGCGCCATGTCTTTTACAGCATTCTGATAATAATCCAGCGGATTGCGCATCTCGAATTTGTTCAATCCGACATAATCGCCGCGCCGAAAATGAACGGAAACGGCGCGCGTTCGACCAATCTTTTCCAGTACTCGATCGGTGTTTTTCAGATATTCGGCTTTGATTTGCAGGTCGCGCCGGATGGTCGATTCGATGCCGAGAAAATACTTTTCGCTTTGCCAGAAACCTATCAGACGAACCGGCGCTTCGAGATCGAGAAGCGCGGCATCGAAGCGCGGACTTTTTTCCCAGAACAAAGGCGCCGAAACCAAAGGCCGTCGCCACAAGCGAGAACGCAACTGGCGCGCGACGCGGCGTGCCAGACTTCTCTGGGCTGGCGGCAATTTGAAATGCGAGCGCATCTCTGTTTCCGCCGATGAAGCGAAGTTCAAGTCGTCGATTTCCCGACAATCGACATTGAAGTGGAATAATTGCGGATGCCGCTGCCGATGACATTGGAACAATCCGTAATCGACGGTCAACGTTTCGTTGTTGCGCATGGCGAGATGTTTTCCAACGGCATATTGAAAAAGCTGATTGCCCAAACCGCCAACGATGCAAGAAATAATCATAAACTGTCCATCACTCAAAAGAACGTCTTCGATGGTAACACTTTCAGGCACATCGAGTACTCGATTCAAGATAACTCAAATGCGAAATCTTTCAATTATTGGCGGCGGTTTGGCGGGTTGCGAAGCCGCGTGGCAAGCCGCGCAAAACGGCGCGCAAGTCGTGCTGTATGAAATGCGTCCGACGCGGCAAACCAAAGTGCACCAAACCGGCGACCTGGCCGAACTGGTTTGCTCCAATTCGCTGAAATCGAACTTGTTGGACAAAGCAAGCGGACTTCTCAAATGGGAAATGCGGCAATTGGATTCGCTTCTTATTCGCTGCGCCGACGAAAGTTCGGTCAATGCCGGAAGCGCGCTCGCCGTTGACCGCATCAAGTTCGCGCAACTGATTACACAACGTTTGGAAGCGCATCCCAGTATCGAAATTCGGCGCGAGGAAGTGACGCAAATTCCCGAAACGCCGTGCATTGTGGCGTCGGGGCCGCTGACTTCCGAAGCGTTAGCGGACAGCATTAATCGAGTACTCGATGGCGAGTTTCTCAACTTCTTCGATGCGGTTTCGCCGATTGTCGACGCCGATACATTGGATTACGAAACGTTGTTTCTCGCCTCGCGCTACGAAAAAGGCGAAGCGGCGTATTGGAACGCGGCGCTTTCAGAAGAAAAATACGACGAATTGCGCGAGGCGATTTTGTCGGCGGAACTTGCGGAAAGTCACAACGAAGACGACGTGCCGTATTTTGAAAGCTGTCTGCCGATTGAAGAACTGGCGCGGCGCGGGCGTTTGACGATGCGTTATGGCGCGTTGCGCGGCGCCGGCTTGACCGACCCGGAAACCGGACGCTGGCCGTTCGCCTGCGTGCAATTGCGCTCCGAAAACGTGGAAAACACGATGTATAACCTGGTCGGCTTTCAAACGCGCTTGAAGTGGCCGGAACAAACGCGTATTTTGCGCTTGATTCCTGGCCTGCAAAACGTCGAAATTGTGCGCTTTGGTGTGATTCACAAAAATATTTTTATCAATTCGCCGCAGGTTTTGCGCGCGACGTTTCAATCGAAGATGCGCGACGATTTGTTCTTCGCCGGACAACTGACGGGCGTTGAAGGTTACGTCGAAAGCGCGGCGGCGGGACTTATGGCGGGAATCAACGCCGGTCGAATACTTGATGGGCGCCAAGCCTTAATTTTTCCACGCGAAACCGTTTTAGGTTCGCTGTCTCATTATATTACGCAAGCCGATGCGAAACATTTTCAGCCAATGAACTCGAACTGGGCGTTGATGGCACCGCCCGAAAGTTGGTCGGACACGATGCCCAATGGCAAGAAACGCAAGGTCAGCAAAGATCAAAAAGCCGAACATTTTGTGACGAGTTCGCAGCAAACGTTGCAGAACTTCATTGAAGAAAACCAGTTGCAACGTCAAAATGCGACGGTTTGAACGTTCGTAGAGCGCACGGCGTGCGTCCGTTAGTGGCAATGTTCACGGCGTTTGGGAAAGCGCAATGCTCAGGGCGCACGCCGTGCGCTCCCACCTCAAAACTTCAAATGCACTCTCATCTCGATCATTTCATGCGCTATCTTGAAGACGCCAAAGGCGCGTCGCCCCACACTTTGCGTTCGTATTCCTCCGATTTGAATCAGTTCATTGCGTGGCTGGAAGCTGAAAAACTGGTGCCCGCCGATGCCGCGCCCGACACCGTCTCATATCTGATGATTCGGCGTTATTTGGGACATTTGACGCAAAAAGGCTACGAGCGCCGCAGTGTTTTGCGCAAATTGTCGAGCATCAAGGCGTGGTTCAAATGGATGGAACGCGAGGGCGCGGTCGTCAATAATCCGGCGGATGCCGTGCTTTCTCCCAAAAGTTCGCGCGACTTGCCCGACGTTTTGACGATGAGCGAAGTCGAAGCGATGCTGGCATTGCCCAATTCGAGTACTGGATTTGGCGTTCGTGACCGCGCTTTAATGGAAACGCTTTATGCGACGGGTTTGCGCGTGGCCGAATGCGCCGCGATGACCTTGGGCGATGTCGATTGGCACATGGGCGAAGTGCGCGTCAAAGGCGGCAAAGGACAAAAAGAACGCATTGTTTTATTGGGACGACCCGCTGTAGCCGCCTTGAACCTTTACTTGAACGGAGCGCGTCCGCAATTGATGGCGCGGCGCCAGGACGAACTCGCGGCGACGGCGGATGCGTTGTGGATCAACAGTCGCGGCACAAGGCTTTCGCCGCACGCGATTTATATTTTGGTTGTCGGATATGCTCGGCGCGCCGGAATTCATAAAAACGTGACGCCGCATACATTGCGCCATTCCTGCGCCACGCATTTGCTGGAAGGGGGCGCTGATTTGCGCGTGGTGCAGGAAATTTTGGGACATACGTCGCTTTCGAGTACTCAAATTTATACGCACGTCGGCGCCTCGCATCTCAAAAAAGTTTATGCGCAAAGCCATCCGCGCGCCGCGCTTGAAAAATCAGCGAACACTTTGCCGCACCACGTTTTGCCGCACCACGTTTTGAATGAGGGTTCACCCGTTCCACCAACGACATATCCAACGACACCTTCAGCGACGCATGACGAAGATTTCAATTCGTTTTAAATGGCGAAACGACGAAAGCTCAATGAAAGCCAAGAGCGTGCTATAATGCGTTGATATAACTTCATAAACCGACTGAGAATATTGGGTGTATGCGGGCAAAGCGGGAACAGTTGGCATCTTTGTGGTAAAGACAAAGTGCGGGTTCTCGGATGTCGTCGCGTTTCCGATGCTGCCAGTATTATTTCGCGTCGTTTTTCGAGTTGCTGTTTTCACTGTTATGGCTCAGTTTTCTTCCTTGTTGGTATCGCTGGGATTGCTTGATCTGCTGTTTGCTTCAGCGGGTCTGCTGCTCACATACTTCGACTGGAGCGCGGCGCGGCGGCGCGAATTTCTTTATCTTTATCTCTCGGAAGACAAGCCGGGCGCCGGATATTTTTCGATGGCCCGTCGGCGTCGCGCGCAATATACGCGATTGTTGGTCGCGTTTTTCGTGCTTTTTTTTGCCGAGTTTTTGACGGTGAACTTGTTTTTTTCCAGCCGCGATGCCGCCAAGTTGGAAGTGTGGGTCGGCTGCTGGCATTTGTTGGGCCTGGCGTTGCTGGGACTGGGATTTCTCTACAATCCCGAATCGCGTCATAAAAACCGCGCCGATGTTGCTTTCGCCGTGTTCCTTGGGTTCTGGGCGATTTATGTCTTGTTGTTGATGACAGGAGTGACGCGGCACTTTCAACAATTTACAGCGGTTGCATTGTATGGCGCGCGCGGTCTTTTGGTGCTGACGTTTATGCTGACGGCGTGGGCGCGGCGCGGCGCGGAATTGCCAGCGGGCTTGCTGCGCGTTTCTCCCAGTGGGCTGATGATCGCCTTTGGGGCGTGGGCTTTGGCGCCCGTGGTGGCTTTACTGGCGGGCAACAAGGATTTGCTACTGGTTTCCGAAGCGGCCACCTTGATGTCGTATGCGCTTTTAGTGAGCGCCGTGGCGCGCAACACCTTGAGCGAATATGAAGCCATTGAAGGTTCGCGTCATCGTCTGGGGCGCGAACGCCAGGTCATCTTCAGCTTTCTGCAGCGTATCGGCGCGGCCTTTACAACGGCGCTCGATCTGGATCAAGTACTCAAAATTATTCTTGAATCGGCGCTGGAAACGACCGAAGCTTCCGCCGGGTCGATCTATTTGTATGATGCGGAAACGAAAATTCTGGCGCCGCGCATCGTGCTAAATTTTTTTCCGCCGTTGCACGTCGATACGCCAGCCGCCAGTTCGGAACAGCGCACCGAAGAACTCGAAGCCGAAATGGTTGCGCAAAACTTTGCGCTTGGCGAAGGCGTGATCGGCCAAGTCGCCCAGGAAGGTCGCGCCCGCCTGATTCAAGATGTGCGCGCCGAACATATTATGCTGGGCACGACGACCGATTTTATGCGCAATCGCTCGATGCTTTTGGTGCCTCTCAAAGTGCGCGACGAGCCGCTGGGCGTGATGGCTGTTTTGAACAAGCAGCGCGGTTCGTTCAGCCTTGAAGACCAGTTTTCGTTGCAGGCATTGGCCGATCAGGGCGCGCTTTCCATCAACAACGCGGTCTTGACGATGGAAGTCGGAAAGCAAGAGCGCATTCGCCGCGAACTGCAAATCGCGCGCGATATTCAAAAAATGCTCCTGCCCGACAAGTGCCCGATTGTCAAAGGTTTCGACATCGCGGCGCGCGGCTCCAGCGCCACCGAAGTCGGCGGCGATTATTACGACTTTTTTTGGGTCGATGAAGACCGTTTGGGCATCGTCGTCGCCGATGTTTCGGGTAAAGGCGTTCCCGCCGCGCTCACTGTGGCGATGATGCGCAGCGTTTTTCGCACGCAGGCGACGGGCAATTGCGATGTGCGCGATGTCTTGTCGCGCGTCAACGCGTTTATGACTGGCGATATGCGCCGCGATATGTTCATTACGTGCATTTACGGCATTTTACAGATTTCGACGCGCCAGTTTTCCTGGTCGCGCGCGGGACACGAGCCGCTTTTAGTGGCGCACGATTCGGGCGAAATCGATGTCTTGAAGCCGGAAGGTTTCGCGCTGGGTATCATCGATTCACCGGATTTCGATCAACTGCTGGATGTCCATACGATTGATTTGCAGTCGGGCGATCGCGTCCTGATTTTTACCGACGGCCTGACCGAAGCGATGAACGCCAACGGCGAAGAGTTCGGCATGGAACGCATTTTGGGCATTCTGAAACACGACGACCCAATTTTCGCCGAAGTCGAACAACGCGCGCGCAATGGAAAACACCATGGCACAAACGCCGCTCAAGCTCTGGAAGACGAATTGAATGAAGAAACCGGCGCCACGAAAATTCACAAGCCGCCATGCGCTCCCGAACTGACATCAGAGGACCCGGACGATCTGAAATGGATGGAATTGGCCGTCGAAAGCCACGTCGGCGGTGCCCCTCAAAGCGACGACCTGACCATTGTTTATTTCAGCGCAAAGTAAGAATGTGGAAAAGCCGAAAGCGCACTATCAAGTACTCGATAGTGCGCTCTTTTTATGTATTCATAAACTGATTTCACTTGTTGCTGAAAGAGGTCTATAAGCAATTCGGTGCAGAGGCTTATTGCGTTATGTTGGAAAATTCAAGGGTTGTCTAAATCTTCCTCGAACTGGGTTGTGAGTACTTGTCGATCATCGTCTCGCGGACGAAGTCCGATGCGATAATAGAGCGCTTTCGCCGCAGTGTTGGCAGGGCTAACCTCAACATGAAGCGCGAGGACT
This sequence comes from Abditibacteriaceae bacterium, assembly GCA_965277285.1. Lineage (GTDB taxonomy): Bacteria > Armatimonadota > Abditibacteriia > Abditibacteriales > Abditibacteriaceae > DASVUS01. The sequence continues at coordinate 3,669,411 of OZ255721.1, forward strand.
TTTCGCTGTTTGCACTCAGCAAAAAGTGCTTCTAATACAGCTTGTGCCAAACCTCGTTTACGATAGCTTGAACGAATGAACAAGTCATCAATGAAGGCATCAAGTCCACCATATTCCATGCTGAAGCGCACAGTGAGTACGGTGTATCCGGCTGGTTTGTCGTCGCAAAAAACAATCCATGACGCACCATGAACTTCATTGCCAAGAAGTGCGGTGAAGCTTTCAGTCGCCCATCAGTGATCGAGCGAATGAGCGGCTTCAGAGTAAAACTCCTGCATCATTTCAACGAGAAGAGCAATATCTTTTGTATTGGCTCTTCGGACTGAGATAGGCATAAATAGAAAGTATCGAGTGTGACCAATCCGCCGCACAATGTTAATATCACAGCAGCGCAACGATAATGCGTAAGAGGCTCATCTGGTTTTATCCAGAATCGGGCTGTCCTCCACTTGCGCGGTTAGACTTTCGAGTACTCGATTTCTTCGCTTTCGTTTCGATTGACACGTTTTGGCACGTCGGGCAAAAGTAGATGATGCGGGATTTTTCGTCGTCCTCGATGATGCGCGTAACCTGGCGCTTCTGGCGAATGGTGTCGCCGCAGAAAAGACATGGCAAGTTAGTGCGGCGAAACGCCAGGTGGCGCGTGCCGTATTCGCGTCCCGCAGCGTAAACCATGTTGTCGTTGGTGCGCATTCGTTCGCGTTGTTCGTCATCGGCTGTCGCACCGTTGTTTTCATAAGCGTAAGAAGCGATGCGCGGAATTTCTCGAACCAGGCAATCGAGTTCGTCGCGCGGAAGTTCGGCGATGCGCGCGAACGGATTGATCTTGCACAACAGCAAAATTTCGGCGCGCAGATAGTTGCCGATTCCAGCGCAAACTGTTTGGTCGAGCAGGGCAGCGCCAATTTCTCGCGCGCCGTCTTCGCTTTTTTCGCTCGACAACAAGCGTTTCAGAAACTCGTGTTCGTCGAAGGCGCCGTCGTCTTCATACGGCAAAATATCGGGGCCGAGATGACGCAGATATTCGACATCGCGGAACGGCTGACCGTGACCGATTTCAAAAACCGGCGCTGACATCAAAACCGCGTGATGATCGTTGGTCGTGATGCGCGCTCGTTCGCGGCGGTCACGTTCGAGTACTCGATGAACGTTTTCGACGATCTGCCAACGTCCCCACATCATCAAATGCGAGTAGAAATAAAAGCCGCCTTCAATCTGTGCGACCAGGTTTTTGCCATGCGCTCGCACGCGCGACACTTTGCGCCCGACCAACTCATCGGGATGTTCCAGCAGCCACGCTTTAGCGGCTTTGGTGCGCGCGCCGATTTCGACGATGGCGCGCCCTTCCAAAACCTGCGCGAGTTGAACGGCATAACGCCGCACTTCAGGGCCTTCGGGCATAAAGAAAGTTCTCCGTTTTAAGTTCTCCGTTTTAAGTTGAGGCCGACTTAACTCAAAATTGAGAACTTAAAACGGAGAACTGATTAACGTTCTCCCGCCGAGTGACGACGCAAGTAATCTTCAAAGAAAGCGCGATACGGCGAGGTTTCGGAGGGTGCGAGATCGCCCATTTCTTTTCCGGTTTGAAGAGCTTGCGCGATTGACCAGCCGTGTTTGACCGCGAGATGCAACAGCGTCATCATGCTGGCGCGACCGGCGCTTTTGCAATGCACCAATGCGGGCGTGCCGTCCACGCTTTCCAAAGCCTGCGAAAAACGCGCGACGGCGGGATCGTCCAGCAAAGTCGGCGAAACCGGAATGGCGGCGTAATTCAAGGCGCGACTTTCAACTTCGCGCTCTTCGTCAGGCAAAATGCCGGGTTCGTCTTCGGTGCGCAAATTGACGACGGTACGAAAACCTTTCTCCACCAGAGAATCCAAATCTTCGGTGGTCGGCTGGCCGGAAATCGAAATTTGTGCGTTGATCTGTCGAAAGTTGTCCATGAAACTCCTTATCGAGTACTCGATTGTGTACGCGTGTGTGTGGGAACGCATTGCAGTTTAGCGTGCTTCCTATGATAGAATAAGAGCGCCGAAAACAGTTCGTCGTTGGTAATTTTGTTCGTGGAGAAACCTGTGAAACATCGCTCTTCGGTTCGCCTGTTGGCTGTTCGCCCTTTCGTCGTTCGTCCTTTGGCCTGCGCCACTTTGTCTTTGGCGCTGGGACTGACGGCCATTGTCGCGCCGACCTTGGTACACGCGCAAGACACGTCCATGACATCGAACGCGGGCAGCAGCAACGCATCTGGCAGCAACGCAGCCGCCGCGCCAACACCCGATGCTTCCGGCCTTGATAGTACGGGAACCGTCGGCGCCGCGGGAATGACGGATTCAAGCGCCGCAACTCCCGCGCCAACACCTGATACATCTTCGATGACTTCGACCACGACCGATTCGACAACCGCCGATTCAACGGCAGTCGATTCGACAAATACAATAGCGTCAACTTCCACCACGACGACAAGTACCACAACGACGACAACCGCAACGAACCAATCTAACGGCGGCGCGACTTCGATGACATCGGTTCCGATGGCTGCGTCACCGATGGCTTCGATGGACGCAACTGAAACCGATGTTCCCGAAATAGCGCCCGCCAATCCTGATCAAGTCGCGCGCGCCACGGGTTTCATCGCGCAGGCGATTTCGATTGCAGAAAGAAATCCAGAAGCTCTAATTTCGGTCGTGCGCCAATCGGCGTCGCTGATTCCGCGCACCGGAACGACATGGCGCGAAGGTTTGACTTCGCGCTGGTTGAACCTGGTGCAAAACCCGAATGTGCCGCGCAACGTTCGCTTGGACGCGTATGCGGCGTTTTTCGATGCCGCGACACAAGTCAATCGCTCGTATGCGCGCCGCGTCGCATTGCAAGTTCCCGATGCCGCGGGGCGCGTCGGCGCTTTGCTCGCGCTCAGTCAGGACAACGGCGCCAACTGGACGCGCAGCGTCAATTACGTCGATATGGCGCGCCGTGCTGCGAGTCGGGAAAGCGATCCGCAGCAGAAAGCGCGCGCCCTCACTTTTATCGCGGTGCGCCTGGCGTCGCTCAATCCCGAGACACGCGAAACCGCCGCTTACAGCGCATGGACGCAAGTCAATCGTTTGCCTTCATCCCGTTCGCGCGATTACTTGCTGGCCGAACTGACGGGCGCCGCCGCGCAATTCGATATGCCACTGGCGGGACGCATCGCAGGCGGAATCGGCAACGCCAGTTTGAAGAATCTGGCGCAGGCGCGCATCAACATGGCGGAATTATCGCAAACGTTGATTACCGGTTCCAGTACGGATCGCGTCGCAACTTTGGCAAAAGCCGCCGTGCGTTACGATGTGCGCGCCGTGCCGATTTTGATTCAATTGCCGCCGCAAGCCGATGTTTTGAAAGCCTTGTCCGATTCGCTGCCACCAATTTACCCCAGCGCGCGTCCCGCTATTGACGTGAACCTTTTGGAACGCATGTGGGATTATTCGGGCAAAGCGCAGCCGAGCGTTCAGCGCGACGAATTGCAATCGCGCCTGGCGCGCCTGATGGTGACGCAAGACATCTGGCGCGGTCGAACGTGGGGCAAATCTCTGGCGTGGAAAGGCGGACGCATTCAAGTCGGCGCCTTTATCAAAGCGGTTTTGCAATCGCGCCGCGCGCAAGTTCACGCGATGTCGCTACAAGATGTCGCCAAGCGCAATGTGGACGTGGCGATTCGCCAGGCGCAAACCTTGCCGCCCGTCGCACGCGCCGAAGCGTTGCTGTTGATTGCGGGACAATTGCTGGAAACTTCGACTTCGTAATGTGAAGTCATAAGAAAAGCGCCACCAATATCGAGTACTCGATATTGGTGGCGCTGTCGATTTAACCTTGAATTCGTATTTACGACTTGAGAATCGAGTGTTTGACATACAACTGGCGGAGCCGCAGAAGCGTGGAGAAACTGTTATGCGAAAGTTCTTACCGTTGATGCTTTTACTGCTCGTCGTGTCAACAGCCTGGCTTTCACGCACCAATGAGGTGAAAAAAAACGTCGTCAAAAGGCAATCCATGCTGCGTGTCATTCAAAGAGATTTCTCGCCATCCGTCATGGCTGGCTGGAAAGATGACTCCGATAAATCGTGGCCGGTTGACGCGCACAAAACGCATGTGACGTTGGCAGATACGGGGAACTCGCTGGCAGAAAAATATACTGTCATCTCCATTGTGAATCCGGAATATACACAGAAGCTGGCGACTGAAGATTTTGATACTTTTTTCGCTGGATCGAAATGGTTGGGCAACATAGAAAGTGCCGGATTTCAGAAAATCGTTTTTTCCAATGGCAAGCAAACGTGGGTATTTCCTGCCAGATTGCATTGAAACAATTTGCTATCTACTGGCGCATTTTGCGACGAGGAAGGAAGTCAAAAACGTTTCGAGTACTCGATTGCGCTTCAGATTACTTTATTTTTGAGCACCTGAGCAAACCATCCTGAGAAGGCTTTTCGCGCATGACAGAGAAAGTTGCACGCCCAATTATTTGTCCGGTTTGTGGCGGTGAAAACGCGCACGACGCGGTTTTTTGCGCCAATCCCGCGTGTCATAAAGCTCTGGGCGATTTCAAATATGTGGCGGAAGAGTTGCGCGCTGAAATGCGCTGGCACGAAAGCGTGGCGGAACGCGTGACAGGTTTCATCGGCAAGCCGCATTTTCTGCTGGTGCATTGCATCTGGCTCGTCGTGTGGGTGATTGTCAACACCGGCGTCGTGATGATGCTGCGTCGTTTCGATGCGTATCCGTTCGGTTTATTGTCATTACTGCTGGCGATTGAAGCAATCTTCCTGACTGGCTTTCTGCTCATCAGTCAGAACCGCCAAAACGCGCACTCGGACAAGCGCGCCGAACTCGATTACGAAGTGAATGTGCGCACCTATCGAGAAATCGAAGACGTGAAAAACTCGCTGCACAATCTGGAAGAAAAGCTACAAACCCTCGAAACGTTGCTGCGCGAAAAAGATGGGCGCTGAGTTTGGAGACGGAACTGTCACGCAACGAACCCTGAGCGTCAATGTGGACGTTGCGATTCGCCAGGCGCAAACCTTGCCGGTCGCACCGCAGCGTTACTGTTGATTGCGGGACAATTGCCGAAAACCTCGGCTTCGTGATTTGCCGTAGAAACACAAAGCGCCATGACATTGAGTACTCGATGTCATGGCGCTATTTTATGGATTCCAAAGATAACACAGCGTTCGGATTTGGATTGTAGAGGTTCCTGCAGATTTTCAAATGTCAGGTTGAACCTTGTTAAGGCTTTCGCTAAAGAGTTGCCGGTACGACCTCAAAAGTCACTTGCGCTGTTGTCCAATACGCCGGAGGCGCCAGGGCCGCGCCGCGTCGTCGTGTCGCCGAAGACAAGAGCATTTGCGACAGCGGATTGGAAGGTGCGCCGCCGCGCGATGAACTGCACAAAATCTGGTTGTCGGCGCCGGGCACTTTTTGTACCCACAACGCGCTGAAATCTGCCGGTTGCTGCGTCGCAATGGCTTTCCAACGCTCGCGCCCATACGGTTCGCTGGCGGTCGCAATCAAGCCTTTGATGACGTGCCATTGTCCATCCGCGGGAATGCGATTCAGTTCGCCAATCGGCTGGCGGTCGGGCGGCAAAACCGGATTGATGCTGCCGTCGGGCGGCAAATCGAGAACAGTCACGTAAGCATCGACGGGCGACAAGTTGCGCAACTTCAACGTGTAACTGTCGCCTTCTTTGAAGACCAGATTGTTGCCGTCATTCGGTTTGATATCGCTGCGCGGCGTGGGATCGTTAGCGCCTTTAACGGGCACCAGTTGCATCTCGATTTGCAACAAAGATTGAGTGCTGGGCGAATTGCCCAGACGATTGAGAAATTGCCAGCGCCATTCGGCGTTGAGGGCTTTGCGCATTTCGTCGAACATTTTTTCGTCGTTGTTAATGCGCGCCACAATCTGATGATCGCTGCGCCGCTGCACTTCCAACTGATGTCCGACTTGAACAATTGAAACGTCGCAGTTCTGGCGCGTGGCGCTGTCGTCCATCACGCTCAGGCTTTCGTCTTCGTTGGCGCTCTTTTGCGCCGCTTTCAACTTTTGCACCCAATCGCCGCTGCCATCCAAAAATGCCTTGAGCCGATTGTCGCCGTAATTGTGCGCGGTTTCAATGGCGCGCGCCGCCACCAAATCGGCGGACGGGACTTTCGAGTACTCGATGTCCAACTTCGCCTGCGAGGTGAAGTCATCAACGGATGTAATCGTCGCCGTGGCGAGAAGATTTTTGGCGTCGTTGACATCGCTTCCGGCGCGATACAGGTTGAACGTCGAGCCGACCGACGCGCCTTGAACGAAACCTGTCGGCAGCGTGACAAGTGTTCCATTTACCTGCGAGACGACCAAATATTTGCCTGCTGGGCGCGCTGTGCCGGAAAACAACAGTTTGTCGGCGTCACCTTCCATTTGCGGGTTTTGGTTGTCCACTGCGTTTTCGACTTGCGCGCTGACGGTCTCAAACAAGGCGCGATACGTCGTTTGCGGCGTGGCGTTTTCCAGGGCGCGCGTCAGATAAAGCGTCAAAGCGCCCATCGGCTGGTTTCTATCGTTGGCGGCTTCCTGCGCGATTTGGTCGCTGCGCGTCGCCGCGATAACGACGTAACCTTGCGCGACGGCCTCGTCTTTTCCCAACCAATCGCTGGCGTCCGCAACGTTGGCGCCGCGCGTTGGCTGTAGAGGTTTCGGGCCGTCAATTTTCGGGTTCCAGCCGCGCCCGCGTTTGGGCAAACCATTGCCGCCGCGCGTCGCCGTGCCGGAAAAACAACTGTCCAAAAACACCGTGATGTTGCCTTGAACCTGACCGTTTTTGTCCTGCATCTTCGCTTTCAAGCGGCGCAGCGAATCGCGGATGTCGTCATCCAAAACATCGGCTTTGAGGCCGCTTTGCGCGCTCTGATCGATGTAATCGAAGGGAATAATCGCCTGGTGCATTCCGCTCATTTTTCGATGTGTCGGGTCGGGCACTTCCTGGCCGTGACCGGAATAATGAAAAACGATGATGTCGCCGGGTCGCGCCTGATCGATCAAGTGGTGTTGCCAGGCATCGAGAATGCCTTTTTTGGTCGCTTGCGCGTCTTCCAGCACCAGAATGTCTTTAGCGGCGAAGCCAAAGCGCGATTCGAGTACTCGTTTCATGGTGGCAATATCGGTCTGGCAATCGAGATTCCACCAATCTTTATCTTCGCCGCGCCCTCGGTCATAATGGCTGATGCCGACCAGCAGCGCCAGTTTGCGCGGCGTTTTTGTCGTCGCGGTCAGAGGTTTCGTGCTCGACGTTGGCGCGGCTTGAGCGACATGGCAAAAGTTCAAGGCGCACAAGACGCAAACGCTGATTTTGCTCCAAATGGTGCTTTTCATGGTGAAGAAAGTTCTCCGAACAGACGACATCTTTCGCGCTCATTGTGACATATTTTGCGAGAAATGAGAAAACCGCGCTGTCGCACACTTGACAGCCGCCTTGTCGATTTTGCGATATGTCGCGCTAAGGTTGTTTATATTCACTGAGTTATAAAGAAAGTGTGGAAGGCAAGTCCACGGAATGCCCTGAAAGTAAGAGTGTGTCATTCTGAGCGCAGCGAAGAATCTAACTTGATGCCAGATTCTTCGCTGCGCTCAGAATGACACACTCTTACTTTCAGGGCATTCCGTCAATTGCTATAACGTGTTTTGCGTCAATAATTGCGCGATGCGCGCGGCTTCTTTGTCTTGTGCAGGCGACAAAAGTTTTTTATCGCGGAAGGCTTTGAAATCGTCCAGTGCGGTTTGCGCGAAGGTTTTTCCGGCGCTGATTTGGACGCGACGGTTTTCCAGATAAAGCACTTCGGCTTTGTCGTTTTGCCCCGACAGCAAATACGCGTGCGCCAGATTGACCTTGATCCAGCGTTGCGATGCGTCGGTTTGCAGGCCGCGCGAAGCCGAAACAACCGCGTCTTGCGGACGATGCGCCAGCAATTGCGCCCACGCCAAAGCACCATAAACTTGCGCTAAATATTGCGTGTTCACCGTTCGATCACGCTCGTTGGCGGCGCTGCGCACCAGCTCGGCGATGGTCGTCACTCCTTGTTGATACGACGCAATCGCGCGCGCATAATCGTTCTGCGCGACGTAAACATCCGCCATTTTGTTGAAGATGACAGCTAAATCGCGGCGCGCCTGCGAACTGAAAGGCGACAAATCGGTCAGGATTTTGGCGGCTCGTGCGTCGAAATCCAGCGCTTCCTTCGCTTTGTTTTGCGCCAGTCGCAAGTCGCCCATGTTTTTCCACGCAATCGCCAGATCGCGCTGCGCTTCGGGCGTCGGATTTTGGTGCAGCAAGCGCACGCGCAAATCGAGGCTTTTCCCCAGCGCGTTCTGAGCGTCGCCGATTTTGCCGCCCAGCAACTGCAACACGCCGATTTTTTCCAAACTCACCGCCAGGTCGCGCTGCGATTGAGTACTCGATAGAGCGTTTCCGTTCGAGGCCAGCGTTTCGCGGATGGCCAGACTTTTCTGGTACGAATCCAAGGCTTGCGCGGCCTGGTTGCCCAGAAATTGTGCGTCGCCGATTTTTTCGTAACTCACCGAAAGGCCGCGCTGCGCTTCGCGGTCGTCGCCATTGCGCGACAATTGAAGCCCGATTTGCAAACTCTTCTGGTAAGCATTGAGCGCACCCGCCGCATCGTTGGTTTCCACTAACAAATCGCCCATTTTTTCGTAACTCGCCGCCAGATCGTTTTGCGCTTGGATGCTTGGTCGTTGTTGCGCCAGAGTTTGAAAAATGGCGAAACTTTTGTTGAATTGCTGCAAGGCCTGGGCGTCGTTGCCCAGCACGACGGCGGTCGAACCGCTGCGCTCGAAGTTGAGCGCCTTTTCGCGTTGCGCTTCGGGCGTGTCGGGGTTCAAGCGCAAAATTTTGTCGACGATCTGGTCGTTGGTGTCCTGAATCGTTTTCAGAACGGGCAAGCTGCCCGGCACATCTTTCAATTGATCGGGAATCGTATTCGTCCAAATGTTGATCGCTTGTAGCGCCAGATTTTTCTGCTTTTCGGCGCGCTGCCATTGCCCGAACGAGAACACGCCGAAACCTGTCACCAAAACGAAAAAACCTGCCGCCACTGATGAAATTGTAACCCGTCGAATGCGACGCGCGCGGCTTTGTTTGCGATGCGAAGATTCGATGTATTCGACCAGGTTTGCGTCGAGATCGTCGCGGCGCTTGAGCAAAATATCTTCGGCTTCGGCCAGAGGTTTTCCTGGCGGCAGCAATAAATCGGGGTTCTGGTTTTCGCTTTTCCAGCGCGCGGCGGATTGTGCCACGCGGTCGCGGGCGCGCAGGAAATCGCGGTTTTCCTCGAGCCAGTTTTGCACGCGCGGCCAGCGTCGCAGCAGCGCTTCGTGTGCCACACCAACCACAGCGCGCCCATCATCCGCGCAATCCGTGACCAAAAGCCGCGCGGCGACAAACGCTTCCACCAGAGCGCGGCGCGGCGGCGTATCGCACAAGGTTTCCAGAGGCACGCGCTGTCCCGTCATTCCTGCCGCGTCGCTCTGCTTTCGAGTACTCGAATCGTTCACCGTCACCAGGCAACGCAACACCGATGGCAAGGCGTTGCGCGCGTCTTCATCCAACTGCGAAAAAACGTCTTCCGCGCGCCGCGCCAGAGCGCCTTCCGGCCCGCCCAGTTCATCGTAAGCCGCAAAAGTGAGAATGTTATCGGGCGTGCGGCGTTGCCACAATTCATCGAGCGTGAATTCCAAAAGCGGCAAGGCTTCGGGATCGCGCCAGGCGGCTTCGTGCAGCCGTTCGTCCAATCGCTCGCCAGTTTTCGGGTCGCTTTCAAAACGCAGGCCAGCGGCGCGCGAAGGATTGCGAATCATCTGCCCGACTTCGGCGAAGGTCGGCGGCAGCAAGTCGTAACTTCCGCTTCCTTCTTTCAAAGCGACAAGTGTCGGAACTTCGGCACACCGCGCATAAAAATCGCTGCGCATCGTCGCCACGACCCAGACGGCGCCGCTGCGTGCCAAAGCCGCAATCGCTTCGATGAAACTGCGCCGCGCGTTGTCGCCGATCTTTTCCAGCGTCCACAATTCCTCGAGCTGATCCAGAACTAAGAAAAAGCGCGCTTCGGGCGGCGAATCCAAACCTTCGCGCTTGCCCGTATCTTCCGCAGCGCGCTTCAAGGCGGCGCGAATTGGTGCAACCGCGCGTTCGGGCGCCTGACGCAAAAGCGCCGCGAGTTCCCTTTCGTCCAAGCCGTCTTTGCGCAGTTCTGGCAAGGCGCTTTTGTCCAACAACGACGCGGCCAAACCCGCAATCAGGTCGTTCGTTTCGCCACTTTCGAGTACTCGATTGGCGTCTGAAGAAATGGCATCGGCTGCGCGCAAAATGCTCCAGCGCCACAAACCGATGTGTTCGATGACGCCCGGCTGCGTGATCGTCGGCAAAACTCCGGCGCGCACCAAAGACGATTTGCCGCTGCCGCTGCGTCCAAAAACCAGCGTGAAGGCGCAATTTTCGCTCGCGCGCCGCACTAAAATATCGCGGATTTCTCCGATAGCGTGCGTGCGTCCGAAGAAAACCGGCGCGTGTTCCGGCTCGAAAACCGCCAGGCCGCGAAACGGCGAACCTCTGTGCCACGAAATCGGCGCCGCGCTTTCCTCGCCCGTCATGTGGCGTGGCAAGCGTTCTTCCACCAGGCGCCGCAAGTGGTTTTCCAGCATTTCCTCGAACTGATCGGGACTGGAAAAACCATGAAACGCCGCTTTGAACGAAGCCTGCGGGTTGCCAAACCAATGATCGATAAACGCTTCGAGCGCCTTTTTCTGCGCCAATCGGTCGAGCAAAGCTTGCTCGTTGGACAAAGGCGTGAAGGCTTCGCTGGTTTTGCGATAAACCATCAGGTCGGGCGCGCCGCGTTCCCGGAAAGCGCGCGCCGCGTCTTCAAATTCCCATTCGGTGCCCGAAGAAAACAGCGAACCGTCTTCGCGGTGGAATTGCGACGGCAAGCGCGTGCCCAGGCGCGACCACAAGATGCAAATCACGATGTCGGTTTGCGACGGCGGAATGATTTGTTCTTGGAAATGGCCGGTCGCGCGCAACGGCTCGTGTTCCCATAAAATTGGCTCGAGCCGGATGCAACCCGCGAACTCGCCGTTGATGCGCTCCATCACGCGCGTGGCGATGAGTCTTTCCTGACCGACATCGCCGGGCGACGAAAGAAAGACGCGCAACGTCCGTTCAACAGCGCATTGCGGTGCCGAATCGAGTACTCGATTCGGCGCTTCGGGCGTTGAAGAGGCGATTTCAGGCTGAGTTTCGGGAGCGGAAATGGACATCGCAAAAGGTTCGATAAGGTTGTTAAGTCATTTCGTAGGGGCGTGGTTTCCCCGTCCTGTCGATGAAGGCAATCGGGCAAGGCGATGGGGCGGGAAAACCCCGCCCCTACGAACGGCAGAAATGATACGTTGAAACTCTCACTTTGTCATTCTGACGGGCGTTGATTCTGTCCTTATCATAACCGGAAAACCTGAAAACCGGCGCGCGCCAGAAATTGCGGCAGTTGGCGCGCCGTTTGGCGGTTCATTTCCTGAACATTTGGCGGCAGCTGTTCCCACGGCAAAAGGTTGGGATTGGTTTTGCGTGCGGCATCGCGCGCGCCCAGCGTCCAGCCGCCGCTTTGCTGTTCTTGCAGCCAGCGCGCGTGTTCGCGTTGTGCCATGCGTTCGGTTTCCTCGGGCGTGAAAGCGAACGGTTTGGCTTCCCAATCGGCGATGGGCGCGATGTCGCAACCTTCCAAGCGCAATTGCGTGCCGATAAAATCGGCCTGGCGTCGGTTCTTTTCCTTGATCAATTCCGACAAATCGTCCCATTGCGCCAGCGCTGGATTGTTTTCGTCCGGCGCCAAACGTTTTTGTTCGCGCAGATAATTGTCGTGCAGCGAGCGCGCCAGAACTTCGCTGGTGCCGCCCAACACCAGTTCGGGATGACACGAGTACTCGAGAAGCCCGAAGGCGCGCAAATCGGCGTTCGATGTTGGCGATGAGTCCACGTCGGTGTTTTTTTCGATGACCGAGTTGCTGATGAGCGCGGCGACGCCGTTGCTTTCTCCGGTGCGCATCAGGATGGGAACGGTCTTCTGCCAGCCGCGCGTTTCCAAACGGTGGCGCAATAAAAGCGCGGCGCCCAAACCTTGCGCTTCATCGCCTACGCAAATGTAAATCGCGCTCAAGTGATGGTTTTTATCGTTATCAAAAAGATCGGCGCTTTGAAACGCCGTCGAACCGATTTGTAAATCGCGCGCCTCGATTTCGCACGACGCGAACAATCCCGCGTGACGTTGACGCAACAACTCGCACACCGAAGACGCATCACGATCCACCAGAACGATCTTCAAGACTAGCGCCGTTGCATTGTTGAGGTTTTCTCGATGTTCCTGCCATTGTTGCACGGCGCGCAAAACGACGCGTTGCGCCAATCGTCCGGCGCCGATTACCAGCAAATACGGCGCTTGCATCGTTGGTTGAAGCGTCGTCGCGTCCGTTGGCGAAGGTTCCGGCGCTGCGAGCAAAGCACTTGTCCAGGGCGGTTGAGCGGAAAGCAGACCACGCGCGCCGATGTCGAAGACATCGAAAAGCTGCAAGCGAAAGGCGCTGTTGCCACTCACTTCCCAGCGCCGCAACAAGCGCCACAACTCGGAATCCATGATGTGCGCCGCGCAGGTGAGAACGTGACCGTTGTCATCCTTTGAGGCGGACATTATGTCGCGTGCATGGGCGATAACGGCGGCGTTGACGGCATCGTCGGAGACCGCGAACAAGTATTTGGCGTGAGCGATGCGCGCCGCGCGAAGGGTTTCACGGCGCGTGACATCGCCGATCAAGGCGTAAATGCCGCTTTCTTTGCACGCCGCCAGCAAGTCGTGGTTCGGCTTGTTTTCGACAACGAGTACTCGATAACCTCTTTCGCGGAACGAGCGCGCCAGCAGCAAACCTTTCTGGCTTAGTCCACAAATCACAACGTGATCACGCAAAGCGCGCGACTGCACTTCGCGCACGCGGTCGCGGAAGACGGCGCCAAAGGCTTCAAAGGCCGCGAAGCCAGTCACGACCGGCATCAACCAGCGCGCGATTTCCAGCGGCCAAGGTAATGTGCCAATTGTGCTGCCACCGAAACTACGGAACTGAAAGGCCGAATAAAAAACGTCGATCAGACGCCGCGACGGGAAAAAAAGATGCAGGCCAATGCAGCCCAGTGTGTAGCCGGTCAGCCATAATCCCAGCAAAACGAACCAGCGCCATTGCTGCCACCAAGATGCCACGCGCTGCATCACTTCCTGTCGTCGCGCGGCAGAAGCGCCGCGATTTTTCAGGTTGATGCCACTATTTTGAAGTAAAAGGTTTTCGTTCATTGAAGAAGAGAAAACGAAAACTTCCGCTTTCAATCCTGTTATTGTGATTAACCAACGGCGCGGCGGCAAGTCAGGAAGGAAACCTTGGCGTTGTCGGTCTGGTTGCATTCAGAGCGAAAACGGAAACCTGAGAGAAGGTTCAAAAGGTTTTGAACCTGGCTGAATGTAATAATAAATAGAATGGAAAGAATTGTTGTGATCGGCTCGGGAGGTTCAGGAAAATCCACCTTGGCCTGTCAGATCGCCAACATTCGTGGTATTAAGGTTGTGCATTTGGATGCATTCTATTGGCGGTCGGGTTGGGTCGCTACACCTGAAGACGAGTGGCAAAACATCGTTAAAGGTTTGGTCGTGGAAAATTAATGGGTGATGGATGGAAACTTTGGTGGAACTCGTCGATTGCGTTTTGAGGCTTCGGATACCATTATTTTTCTTGACTTTACTCGCGCACTTTGTATCCGTCGTGTGTTATGGCGGCGTTGGCGCTACCGAAGCAAAACAAGACCTGACATGGGCGCAGGATGTACGGAGAAGATTGATGGGGAATTCCTCAAGTGGATATGGAATTTCCCCAACAACAGCAGGCCAAAGATTATGAAGGAAATTGAAGACTATAAACAAGGTCGCAATGTCTTCATTTTGCGTCACCCCAATCAAGTGAAACGATTTATAAAGCACCTGTAAAAGCACCCGCAAGCGTATACAAGCCATTTTGCTGACAAGGACACCAGAGCAGCAAAGTAACATATTCAACCTTCATGCTTTCGAGTACTCGAGTAGTCTTAAGTGGCACAACTTCAAGCGGCGGTAGTTTGCACATTGGTGCGGTCGCGGACACGATGTTGCGTGATGTCGTGACTTCGGATTTCAGTGCGCGATTGACGGCGGAAGATTGGAATCGCATTCTCGATCCGGTTTGCACAATCGCCTCCGACGAACTATTTTAAAGAATTTTCGCAGGACGCAAGCTCGTATCGAGGCGTCGCGGCACGTCCCGAACTGCTACAAAACATAGAGCGTTGGGGTACGACACCAATGTGAATCTTTCGACGGGTTTAGCGAACTCGATTGCCGCGATGCGTTCGAGTAGTCGCGTCGCCTTGCGCGTTGATCCCCAAGCGTTTGCGGTGCAGGTCGAAGGTCAGACGACGCGCGAAAAGAAGTGGAATTGCCGCCATCGTGGTTGCGCGGTTCTCTCAACGTGCAAACACATTCTTGCGTTACGAGGACAAATCATAAGTGCGGACGCGACTTCTCACCGCGAAATGCCAAGTGCCTCCGACAACGTTGCGACCACCGAAGACGAGTAGTGGAAAGTTTTGGTGTGAATTGGGACGTTGACATCTCAAAAGAAAGCACGCTTTAGCGGCAGTTGAGAAAACATGCTTTCTTTTTGTTGCGGTCGTGGTTAGGTATTGTATTAAGGAGTACTCGATTGCGGTTTTTCCTCTATAATGCGGCGACTTTTAGTAAAATGAAGGCGCACTATGAACGAACTTCCTCTGAAAACGCCCGTTTCCGCCGAACGTTGGGCGCGCATCAAACTTCTCGCGCTCGATGTCGATGGAACGCTGACTGATGGCTCGCTGACTTTCGATGAAAGCGGGAGTTTGTTGCAGACCTTTCATGTGCGCGATGGTTTTGCGCTGGTTGCGGCGCGCAAAATGGGAATTCAGGTCGCGTGGATTTCGGGACGCGCGTCGCGTGTTGCGCAAAAGCGTTTCGCTGAATTGAAGCTCCATCATTGTTTGCTCGATTGCGCCGACAAAGCGCAGGCGATGCGCGATTTGCAAAAAGAACACGGTTTTTCGCGTGAGGAATGCTGTTTCGTGGGCGACGATTTGCCCGATTTACCAGCCTTTCGAGAATGTGGCATCACCGTCGCCGTCGCCGATTCGGTAAACGAAGTTTTAGAACGCGCTGATTATATTACGCAAGAACGCGGCGGGCGCGGCGCGGCGCGCGAAGTCGTTGAATTAATTTTGGACGCGCAAGGTCATTGGGCGAAACTTGTCAATAGTTACGTTGAAGAAACACAAACCGAAAACTTGCAAAAGTAGATTTGAACCGCCAAGACGCGAAGACACGCAGAGAAGGAAGAATGAATATCGAGTACTTGAAGTTGCAACTTTGTCATTCTGAGAGGGTGTATAGGAAAGCCGAAAAGCAACAGAAAAAGCTCGAAACTATCAGTTTGGTCATTCTGAGCGCAGCGAAGAATCTAATTGCAGTTAGATTCTTCGCTGCGCTCAGAATGACCAAACTGATAGTTTAACGGCCCATTTTACAATTCCTATGCACCTCTCAGAATGACAAACTGCGAGTTTGACGGTTGTTTGGCTACATCTTTCTATGACTTTCTCCACACAGTGTTACAACAATCCCGATTTTCTCTCCTGGCGTTTTTGGCGTCTTGGCGGTTCACAATTCTCATTATGTCTTCTCAACTTAAAGATGTTTTGGCGGCGGCCTTTATCGCGCTTTGTTTTCTAACCTGGTTTTGGCACGCGGGCGTTTTGTTTTCTTTTTAAGATCGCTCTGATTTTCGCCTTTTCGAGTACTCGATTCATGTTCTACGCGCGCGATGTGCTGATTTTTATTGGATTTCTTGCGGTTCTCGGTCTTTTGTCGTGGCGCGTGTGGCGGCGAGCGGAAACGCTGAGCGGACTGGAATCGGTTGTTCTCACAACGGGTTTTGTGCTGGGAAGTTGCAGCCTCCTGGTTTGGCTTTGCGGCTTGCTGGTCGGCGTCGGAATGTTGTCGATTGGGTGTTTTCTGGCGCCGTGCAGCGTAGTTTTGTGGTGGAGCCGCGCGAGTCGACGAACTTCGTCAAGCGCGTTCTGGCGAAAGCTTCCAATTGTCGAAAAGTTGCTGGCGTTTTATCTGGCGGCGGTTTTTGCCCTCACGTTTGTGTTGTCGCTGGCGCCGCCGGTCGGCAACGATTACGATTCGCTGATGTATCATTTGGCGGCGCCAGCGCAGTATTTGCGGCACGGCAGAATCGTTCCTCTTGCTTACGATCATCACACGTTTTTTCCGCTGGCGACGGAAATGCTATTCCTGCTCGGCTTGAAACTGAGCGGGCCCGTGTTGGCGAAATTGTTTCATTGGCTGATGCTGCCGTTGTGTTGCGCGACGATTCTCGCGGTCGCAGAACGTCAGGGTTCGCGGCGCGCTGGATGGCTGGGAGCGGCGTTGTTTGCGTCGTTGCCGTTGGTGCAAGTCGAAGCGATAACGGCTTATATTGATCTATCGTTGGTCGCTTTCACTTTACTTTCTGTGTTGTGCTTTCTGCGCTGGATGAATGAACGTGACAATCGTTGGTTGCTCTTTTGTGGCGTCTTCTGCGGCGTTTGTCTGGGCACCAAATACTTTGGCTTGATTCCCTTTGGCTGGCTTTTTGTCGCTGCACTCTTCGTAATTTTTCGGCAAAGAAAAGAATTCAAAAAGCCATTCGTCGCGCTGAGTACCTTTGTTGTGGTAGCGCTCGTTGTCGGCGGCGGATGGTACGCGCGCAACGCCTTATGGACGGGAAATCCGGTTTATCCGTTTGCTTATGGCATTTTCGGCGGGCGCGGCTGGACAAAGCCATTGGCCGATGAATATACGCGCTCGGTTTCGGCGTTCGGCTTCGACAAAAGCCCGACCGATTTGGCATGGCTGCCGTGGCGCCTTTCGATGACGCCGCTCAATGTCGCTGTGAATTTGCAAAATCAGCCCGTTGGACAACCGTTTTGGCCGCTCAACCCCGCGCCGCTCGATTCGAGTACTCACACTGGCTTGTTTGAAGTCAATGGCTTGCTCGCTAATTCGTTTTTGGGGCCAGCGCTTTTGGCGTTCGGTGCGCCGCTGCTTTTCGCGCGCCGCAAGCCGCGCTGGATCAGTTTCGTTGGCTGGAGCATTCTCTTTTTCGGGCTAATTTGGACATTCAGCAGCCAGACGATTCGCTATGCTTTGCCACTTTTCGCGCTCATTTGTTGGCCATGCGGCTGGGCAATCGAACTGTATACAAAACGTTCCGCACTTTTGAAATGGACGACGTGCGGTTTTTTCGTGGCGTGGATTTTGTGGTCTCCTGCGGTCGTGGCGTGGCAAAGTCGCACAGTCTGGCCAGTTATTATGGGACAACAAACGTCGGACGATTATTTGACGAGACGCGCGCCAGGCTACGCCGCCATGAAGTGCATCAACCAGAAAACGCCGCCGAATGCGCGCATCGCGGTTTATGGCGAGCCGCGCTGCTTTTACCTTGAGCGCGATTATTTCTGGGCTGATGCCGCCAACAACACCTTGATCGATTACTCCACGATTCACAACGCACGCGATTGGATTAGTGCTTTACGGAAATTGGGCGCAACTCACGTTTTGATTAACCTTGTGCCGGGCGAAAATGCCGGTTATGGCGTTGTTCCACCGCAACTGACAGAAGCGCAAACACAAGGTTTGGTACGCGAACTTTTCCACACGCGCAGTTATCTTGTGCTCGAAATTGTGGCGAAATGAATTTGGCCAGTGAATGAATTCGCCGCCAGAGAAAAGTGTTGGCCTACGCCGACGCAATACCATTAAGAGTCGTGTCGGGTTCAGCCCAACACTTTTCTCTGGCGGCGAATTCATTCACTAACCATCGTTTCAAGTTCGATTTCATTTATCAGGCGCCTGTTTTTGTTAGGATAGAAAGGACTTTTCGCCGCGAAAACGAGAACTTTGCATGAAACTGAGTGTGTTGATGCCGGTGTGGAACGAGGGCGCGACGTTGCTCGAAATCTTGGAGCAAGTGCGCGCCGTGCCAGTCGAAAAAGAAATCATTCTGGTTGATGACGGTTCGACCGACGGAACGCGCGAACTCTTGCAATCTCTCATCGACGATGGTCGCGCTTGTGGCGAAAGCGCGCAAGGCGAAACTGGCGACTCCGAGGTACGCGTTGTTTTTCAGGAACATGGCGGCAAAGGCGTGGCGGTGCGGCGTGCTTTGGGTTTGGCGCGCGGCGAATGGACGATTGTGCAGGACGCCGATTTGGAATATGACCCGCACGATTTTTTGAAGTTGCTGGCGTTCGCTGAAAAGAAACGAAACCGTTGTCAGTGCGTCTTTGGAACGCGCTTGCTCAAAGGCAGTCCGTCGCGCGCGAATCAGGCGAAAAACAGCCGCACTTCGTTTTACTACGGGCGCATCGGGCTTTCGATCTGGTTTCGCATTTTGTATGGCGCGCCCGTCAGCGATGTAGCGACGTGCTACAAAATGGTGCGCCGCGAACTGCTGCAAAGCCTCGATTTGCAAGGCCACGGTTTTGAACTCGACTTTGAAATCGCCGCGAAAGTGGCGCGGCGCGGCCATCGTATCTGGGAAGTGCCCGTTTATTATCAACCGCGCAGCGTTTTGGAAGGCAAGAAGATCAAAGCCGTGCGAGACGGAATTCGCGCCGCCTGGACATTGTTGAAACTGCGCTTTGTGTGAAGTTCGGCTCAAGAACCCGAAGCGTAAGCGACGGGTGTGGCGTAAGAGTGCGAGATTTCTTTTACTTTTTACCCATCGCTTACGCTTCGGGTTCTTTGGTCTGGATGCAGCAACGCGTTGTAGGCGCGGTTTCTGATTTCGAGTACTCGATTGTGGTGAAACCTATGGCGAAACGTCAATCTCTCAAAGGCTGGCTCAAACAGCCCGATAATCGTTTCAAGATAAATGTTTGCCTGAGTATTTTCGTTCTTATTGTGATTGGCACGGGAGCAGTTAACCTACTCCTGGCATATCTGCTTTTTCTTTTTGGCATCGAGTTGTAATTGTGCAGGCCTTTTAATGATTTTTTCGCGGCGCGTAGCGCTTGGAACCTTGTGCAGCCTGCTCGCTTTAGCGGGTTGTCATCAGCCGTCGGCGACCGATGTGGTGCGCGAGCGCGTGCAGAACGCGGTCGAGAAAAACAAAGATGCCATCCAGGATTTCGGCACGCTCGTCACCAAGAATTCCAAACTCACCGGCAACGACGCGCAAGGCCGTCCTTTGTGGAGTTTGCAATTCAAGCTGGGGCAAATTCACAACGAAAGCGACGCCAATTCCAATGCGACGCGTCATGGCGATTTGCAAAACGCGCACGCCACGTTGTACCGCGACGGCAAACCAGAAACGACCTTCAGCGCCCAGAAGATCAAGTTCTCCGATTCGCCGCACGGCTTGCTGATGACGCTCAGCGACGGCGTGCAGGCAACGACACAACCAAGCGCGCTGACCAACGCCAAACCAAACGCCAAACCCGACGCGAAATCGAGTACTCGAAGCGCGACATTGCCCGTTCAGACGTTGCCGGTTCAAATGAAAACCGCGCAACTGCAGATTGATGTCGGGGCGCGGCATTTAAGTTCCGACTCGCTGGTCACGATGACGCAAGGACAAACGGTCGTCGTCGCGCAAAAAATGACGGCGGACACGTCTTTAGCCGTCGCGCACGCCACGAATGGCGTGGTTGCGACAAGCCCGCAAGGTCGCATCACGGCGCAAAACGCGGTCTGGTCGTGGGGCAAAGGTCGCGCGCAGGCGACGGGAAATGTCACGATTTCGCACAACCAAACGCAGCTCGTCGGGCAAACTTTAGATGCTGATTCCACTGGCGGGCGTGGCGCCTTGAGCGGAAAAAATGGCGTGACGGCGACTTCGCCGCAGGGCGCGGCCAAAGCGGATCGAGTACTCTACAATTGGAATGCGGGGCGCGTTTCCGCTGTCGGCGGCGTCACGATGCAGAAAGAAGGTTCGACGTTGCGCGCGTCGCAGATCGATTCCGACGACAAATTGAACGCCGCGACTGCCAGCGGCGAAGTCGTGCTGACGCGCGGCGACGCGACGGTTCGTGCGACGCACTTGCAAGCCTTCGATAAAATGACGCGCGTAGTTGCGACAAATGGCACGACCGTTCAGCGTCCCGGAGAAACGCTCAACGCCGACAACGCGACCGTCTGGTTGAATGAAAAACGCGCGACGGCCAACGGCAATGTGAGCTTGACGCGCGCCGATGGTACCTTGACCGCGAATCGCGCCGATTACGATTCGGCGTCCGCTTATGCGACCGCAAGCGGCGATGTCGTGATCCGTCATCAGGGTGCCACGCTCAAAGCCGATCACGCCGAATACTGGACGCAAAGCGGTCGCGCGATTGGAACTGGAAACGTTTCTCTGCTGCGCCGCGATGTCACGGTGGACGCCAATCGCGTCGAAGCCGAAAACGTTTCCGACCAGAACAAAACGCAAATCGTGGCGACCGGCGATGTCCACGCGCGCGCCAATCAAGGCACGATTCGCGGGCAGCGCGTGACGTGGAACAATCGCGGCGCGGTGGCGACGGGCGATGTCACTTTGCAGCGCAGCGGCAACACTTTGCGCGGGCAGCGTTTGGAAACTGATGCGCAATTCAACAGCGCGACCTTGAGCGGCGGCGTCAGCGGCGACTTGAGCAGCGGCGGCACGTTTTCGGGCAACGCGATGCACTGGGTTCGCGTACTCGATGGACGAATTTTGCCGCAGAACGGGCGCGTCACGGCGCGTGGCGGCGTGGAAATGCGGCGTCAAGGCGTAGTTTTGCGCGCCCCGGATTTGGATGCGTCGGGCGATGGGAAAAACGTGCTGATGTCGGGCGGCGTGGTTGCGACCGGCAAAGATGGTGCGGAAGTGCGTTCGCAGACAGCGCGTTACGATGCGTCGCGCCAAACGATTGTCGCGCAGGGCGATGTCTGGTACAAAGACGCTGGCGGCAATCGCTTGCATGGCACCAATCTGGTGGCGCGCCTGGTTGGAAACACCTTCAAGGACGCGACTCTGGACAACGTGCGCGGCAAAGGTCATTCTCAGATTTTTAGCGGCAAAACTTTGTTCGGCGATTGAAAATCGTGTAGGGGCGTCAGCTTGCTGCGCCCAACGTTTCACAAACACGGGCGCAGCAAGCTGACGCCCCTACGATAACGTTTGAACTTAGGAAAACGATCATGCAATTGAAAAATAGGAAACATCCGCGCGCGACTTTGCGAACCATCAATCGAGTACTCGAATCGGCGCTGTGGAGCGGCGCTTTGTTGCTTTCGCTGAGTGTTGCGGCGCACACTCAACCTACGGCGCGCGCTGGCTTCGATTTCGGCGGCAAAAAATTCTCGAAGCGCGACAATGGTGTGCGATTAGACGGCGATGCTTATATCAAATCGCCGCAATTGGACGCACGTGCCAACACCATCGCCTTCGATTTCGAGGGTCGTCAGGTCACTTCGGTGCGCGCCGTTGGTGGCGTCAATTTGAAGATTAACATGGTGCCGCGCGGTGGCGGCGCTCCGGCGCGCATCGAAACCACCAGCGACAACGCCAGCCTCGATCCGGTCAATCGCGTTCTAATTTTGACGGGCAATGTCGATGGTTTTTACCAATTGCAGGGCGGCGCCAGAAACACCTTGAAAGGCAGCAAAGCGACCATCAATTATTCGGTGGCGAAACAATTTTCGGCCAATGTCGAAGGCGGTAGCGGCGGCGTGCAACTCGTTATTCCTGCGCCGGAAACGCCTGCGGGAACGACGCAGCAAATCGGCGCCATTACAGTTACGGGACAAAACCTAAACGTGGACAGCGCGCAATCGACGGCGGTTGTGACGGGCAACGCGCACGCATTTTCGACGGGCGGCGCCACGCGCTTTGATTTTACCGGCCCTAATTTCACTGTCACGCGCGAAGCCGCGACTGGCGCGATGACCAATCTTCGCTCCAGCGGACGCTCGTTGCTCAAAGTGAATTTGCCCGTCGCGCCTGTCAGTACAACAACGGCAACGCCAGTCGCGCCCACGACTTCGAGTACTGGAAACGTTGTGGGGACGAACAATCCGGGTCGCCCGACTTATCTCGAAGTGGCGGGCGATGCCGTTACGATCAACGTGGCGCGCGATGCGAGCGGCGCGATGCAATTGAGCACGTTGACTTTCGACGGCAACGTCACCGGTTTTTATCGCCTGCAAACGCCGGACGGCAAAACGACCGACAACCGTTTTACGGGCGATCATGCGGTTATCCAAAACGTCGGAAGCAGCGCAAGTGGTGCATCGAACGCCGCCAATTTCCAGATCGAAGTGACGGGCGCGCCAGTCAATATCCAAACGCCGTTTGAACTGGGCTTTTAAGCCCAAACTCGATGAGATTGTAGGGGCTTAGCGTGCCAAGCCCTTGTCTCGATGCGGCGCTGCGGGCTTGGCACGCCAAGCCCCTACACAACGCGCGCGGTTAGTTAAGGTGTCGGCCACTGGAAATTATGAACATCATGCCCGATTCTTCGGCCACTCAAAACGATTCTCTGAGCGCGCCCGCGAGCGATTCCGCAAACGCGAGCGCGAGCGTTCCAGTACTCGATGCGGCGCGCAAAGTTGCGGTGGAAATTCGCGGGCCGGAATTTATTACGGCGCGCGGGCTGCAAAAAAGTTACGGCGGGCGCATGGTTGTCAACGGCGTGGACATCGAAGTTCGTCGCGGCGAAGTCGTCGGACTTTTGGGGCCAAACGGCGCTGGCAAAACAACTTCGTTTTATATGATTATGGGTTTGGTGCGCCCCAATGCGGGTGTCGTGCGCTTGGGCGACAAAAACATCACGCACTGGCCGATGCACAAGCGCGCGCGTGCAGGAATTGGTTATCTGGCGCAGGAACCATCGGTTTTTCGCCAGTTGAGCGTGGAAGACAACATCCGCGCCGTCCTGGAATTGATGCCGCTTTCGCCAGCACAGCAGGCCGAACGCTTGGAAGAATTATTGGATGACCTCGATTTGACGGAGCGCCGCCGTTCGCGCGGCTTGTCTTTGTCGGGCGGCGAGCGACGACGCACAGAAATCGCGCGCACATTGGCGCGTGATCCGGCTTTTATTTTGTTGGACGAACCTTTCACGGGCGTTGATCCGATTGCGCGGCGCGACATCCAGCGCACGGTGATTCGCTTGAAACATCGCGGCATTGGCATTTTGATTACCGACCAGAACGAACGCGATACACTGGACATCGTGGATCGTGGCTACATCGTCAGCGGCGGCCAGATTTTGACGCAGGGCACGGCGGATGAATTGTTGCAAGACGAGCAAGCGCGCGCTGTTTATTTTGGCGAACGCTTCGAGCGACCTTTCAATTCTTCCGAACCCTCTGAACCTTCCTGACGATCCTGCAAACGCGATTCGAGTACTCGAATTATGATCTCGGCTTCTTTTTCTCCGCGCGATGTTCAAGTATCAAACCATCATTATTCTGTTGCTCGTGCTGGGCGCGGCGACGTGTTTCATCGCCTATATGTCTGACCAGTTGGGCATGAAGCTGGGCAAAAAGCGCATTTCTCTGAATGTCGGGCGTTTCAGTTTGCGTCCGCGCCAGACGGCGACCGCGCTGTCGATGGCTTCCAGCCTGGCCGTGATGATCGTGACGATGCTGGTGCTTTTGGCGATTAATCCGTCGCTGCGCCAAGGCTTGCTTTATTACGATGAAGCGCGCCGCGAAAACGCGCGGCTGAGCGGTCTCAATGCAGAACTCAAAACTCAATCCGATCAGCAAAGCAACGCGATCAAAAAGCAAACGCAATCCAATCAACAGCTCGAAAATTCGTTGCGCGGCAAAAACCTGCAACTCGTCGGCTTGAACAATCGCGTCAGCCAAACGCAGCAACAAGTCAACGCCGCGCAACAGCAATTGGACGCGGCGCAACACAATTTACATAGTGCGCAATCCGAACGCGAAGCGGCACAACACGCGCGTGACGCCGCTCAGTCGGCGCGCGATGCGGCGCAAGCGGCGCAGAATCGGGCGCAAGCCGGACAGCAGCAAGCGCGTCAGGGTGAAGCGCAGGCGCGCGCCGGTTTCCAAGAAGCTCAGTCGCGTTTTCAAGCGGCGCAAGCGCGCTTTGTGCAGGCGCAGCAACAGGAAAAAATCGCGCGGCAACGTGTTACGACCGCGCGCACGGAGTTGCATAGCGCCAACGCGCAGCTTTCGAGTACTCAATCAAAATTGGCGAATGCGCGCGTTCTTCTCAACGCAGCGAAGCAGCAAACGGCGACGGCTCAACGTCAAGCCGCCAATGCGCAACGCCAGACTTTGGATGCGCAACGACAAACAGCGGAAACCATGCGCCTGAAAGCCAATGCCAATGCTCAACTGGCGATAGCCGCTCAGAACTTGAGCATCGCCAAAGGTGTTTTGTCGGGCGAGATCAAAGTCATTGTTCCCGCCGGTCAAGTTTTTAGCGCCGCGACCATTCCCGCGCAAACCAACTCCGCGCAAGTTTTGGATATTTTGCATAAATTGCTCGCGCAAGCCGCACAAAACGCCAGGGCAATGAATTTTCAGTCGATCAATCTGGACATGACTTCCTTCCGCCAGGACGATCCAATTGCGGACTTGAGCGAAGAACAACAATTGAAGTTGGCGGCGGACGTTTATGCGGCTCAAACGCCTATTTCAGTGCGAATCGTCGCCGCGCGCGATCATCCTGAAGGCGAAACCGAGCTTGTGGTGCGACCTTTTGGCGTCGAGGTGCATTCGGCTTTCACGTCCGGCGAAGTCATTGCTCAGACCACCATTAACGGAAGTCAAAGCGGTGCGCAAGGCGATGCGCAAGTTTTTAATCGCTTGCTCAGCTTGCTCGATGAAGGTCAGAAAGTCGCGGCAGCACGCGGCGTGGCGCCGATTCCTTCCACAGCGGAACCCAATATCTATGCTTCTGATACGCGATTGAGCATCTTCCAAGCGCTGCGCCAGATCCAGCAAAAAGGTGGCGAAGTTCCGGTTCGTCTGGTCGCTGCAACTGCACTTTCCACGATTGAACCTGTTCATATACGCATCGAAGTCGGCGATGCAACTTCAACTTCCGATGCGACACCAGGCATAACGCCAGACAAGGTTTCCGGCGCGCCACAGAAAACCTGAAACCGTTTTGAAAAGCGCGGCTTGAAGTCTTTAATTTCCAAATGACCGAAAAATCCAGCGATTCTACCAAAAGTCAAAGCGCGGCGTTGGTGATTGCAATTGATCCGGGGCGCGACAAATGCGGCGTCGCGGTCGTCGCATTTGCGCCATTTCGAGTACTCGAACGCCAGATCGTGCCGCGCAAAACGGTTGTTTCTCATCTGGAAACCTTGACCGCGCGCTTTCCCGACGCGATTTTTGTGTTGGGACACGCGACGACATCGCAAACCTTGAAAGCCGAAATGGAGACGCGTTTTCCCGCTTTGGCTTTGCATGAGCAGGACGAAACTGGCTCGACACTGGAAGCGCGCGATCTTTACTGGAAAGAAAAACCGCCGCGTGGTTGGCGCCGCATGTGGCCTTTGTCGCTGCAAATGCCACCCGAACCCGTCGATGATTTTGCGGCCATCGTGTTGGCGCAACGCTTCCTGAAACGAGACGAACCCCAAGCGTAAATGGCAGACTTTCAAATATCGCAAGCTACGGTGAAAGTCATAGACATTTGGAGGTAACGAACCCTGAGCGTCAGCGACGGGTGGAACATCAAGCGACAACGAACACTTACTTTCCACCCGTCGCTTACGCTTGGGGTTCGTTGGATGGAATAGCAGTGTTTTGTGGACGCGATTTCTTGCCGATCAAGCGCTGGAGTTGCCGATGCGTTGCGAGTAGGAGAACTGCGCTGAACGTCGAAACCGTCAGCGCGAAGGCAAGCGCCATGTTGGTGGCCGTGTCGCCTTCGCCATAATTCATCCCCATGCGGTTGGCGGTGTCGAACATTTCGGCCATAGCGACGACGGGATGCCACAACTTCAAAAAGTCGTTGATAGTGCGCGTCGAGCCATAATTGCGGCTGCTGTCCGCGACGATGTAGAGCAGGGCGGGAACCGCGATATAAGCGAACAGCAGCGAGCCGATTGTCCACACCACGGCTGGCCAAACGCGCTTGAGATGCGCCGACCAGAACAAACCCCAGCACAGCAAAACCCACGATGCGCTGGCTGCAATAACCAGCGTGCCGAAAAACAAATCAGGCGTGACTTTCGAGTACGAACTGGAAGAGGCGAGCACGCCCTCAATGCAGAATATTGTCGGCGCCCATAAAACCGCGCCTATCAGCAACGCCACGCCGAACGGTGGCAGCAATTTCCCCCACAAAATCTGCGACGGCGACAGCAGCGAAAGTTGGATGCCTTCCCAGGTTCCGCCTTCGTGTTCGCGCGTGAAAGCCAAAGCGCCTTGCACGCACGAAAAGCACAGCATAATCAGCAGCGCGATGATGGTGATCACGCTCCACGTATCGACCGAGCGTCCGGCGGGATCGTTAATCAAACGTCCCATCGCCCATAAGCACAAAAGCGCGGTACCCAGAGCGACCAGGCGTGTTGCGATTTGCGAACGTCGCGCGACACGACGCCAACGTGCGCGACGCCGCACTTCGCGCTCCAGCATCGGATTCGTCGAACGAAAACGCGCCAGCCAATTCCACTGCCACCACAACGAATCGCTTTGCCGATTGGAAAGCACATCGCGTTGCAGCAGCGAATTTGGCGCAACGCCTTTCGCAGCAGCCGCATTCGAGTACTCGATAGTGGAATTTGCACGCCGCAAGAAGCGTCGTTTCCTGGTTGGCGATAAAACATCTTCCGCTGCGTCTGCGAAGGGTTTGCTCAAAGTTCGCGCGGCGAAAATCCACAACAAAAGCGCGGCGACAATTTGAAACGCGACGTTGAGAATCCAGTCGGGAACGTCCACGCCGACATAAGTGAGCATCCATGATGAGGACAGCGAAGAACTGCTGACGTTCACCATGTCGTAAAGAAAAACCAGCAGCGGATCGGTGCGCCACACGAAATCGAGAGGTGCTGCGTACAACAAATCAGTTTTGGAGGAAAACGGCGCGGCGTAAGCCCATGGCGAGCGCGATTCGTGCGCGACCATCACCAGAAACGTGAGCAACGCCCAGCCGATGACGACCGCGAAGGTCGAAGTCATGGCGCTCGTGGCGCGTCGTCCTCGCGCTGAAGCCCACAAACCCAGACACATTCCGCAGCAGACCGTCGCTATTTGCAACGCCAGAGCAACGCCAAATTCTCCGGGCGAAACGCCGCCCAGCAAAAAACAAAGCGCCGTCACGGGGAGCGGCGCGAACATCAACAAAATTACCACCAAGGACGCGGAACCTAATTTCCCCGTGCAAATACGCCATGCCGAAAGCGGCGTCAATTGCAACAATTCGAGCAAGCCGTGTTCGCGCTCGCCTGCGATGGAAGTCGCGGTCAAAGCCGGGCCGATCAACATCCACGCCACGATTTGCAAGCCGGACAACATCAGGAAAAGGTTGTGCCCGACGCGCGCCATATCGCCCGCCACCGAACTCGTGTCGGACGAAATCGAAGACGATGCGTAAACGATGCCCGCCGTGACCGCCAGCAACGTCACATAACCAAACACCAGCACCATGCTGCGCCCGCCACGCCAGCGCGCCCGCAGTTCGCGTGTCACAATCGGGTTGATGATGAGAGAAGTCATGGCAGTGGATAATCGACTTTGTAGGGTCGCGCGGCGTGCGTCCTCGTTCAGCGCCTCGTTCGACACACCTTTGAATGCGCAATTAAAACTGATTGCAAAGGGTGCGCGCGCCGTGCGACCCTACAAAACCAGGTTATTGCACTTTAGCGGCGTCTCTGGCCACTTGCTCGTTTTGCTGAATGACAAGCAGCAGCGTATGCAAAAACGCTTCAGATTCAACGCGCGATGGCGACGCGTAACCCAATCGAGTACTCAATCGTGTGCCCAGGCTTTGCGCCAGACGCGAACGCGCATCGCCGCGCAATTTGTCGCTCCGCTGGATATAATCATGCAATAGCTCGCGGTCTTCATCGGTCAAGAGCCACAACGGAACGGGAGCGCTTCCATCGGTTTGCGGCGTCGTTCCATCCGAAAACGAAGCCGCGACCGAAGCCGCCGCGACTGTTGCAGGCAAAGGCGCCGAGAGTTTCGTCGCTTCAAACGAAGTAAGGAACGCTTCCGCCGCTTCGTTGATGTCAAGGACTTTCGAGCGCGTCGCGTCATAGCGTTCGCGTGCGACAACCGTTCCCGCCACCAGGTCGCCGATACGCCGGTTGTGCGGGTTGATGATCGCCACCAGCGCGCCCAATCCGTACATACTGGGCAGAAAATCGACGGCGCGCAGCAGGTTGCGCACAAAAATCGCCCACGTTCCGGCCATCATGCCGTCGCTTTGCATGACGCGCAAGCCCAGCCATCGCTTGCCCGGCGTTTGCCCGTCCCACAGCCATTCGAACAAAAATTGAGAACCCAGCACGACCGTTGAAATCAGAAAAATTAGAAACGCCGAAGCGCCCGATTCGAGCCATTTGACCCAGACGGCGTTCTGCGGCAAAAATTGCCAGACTTCAATCGTCGCCCAGATAATCAAACCGATGAGCAACGCTTGCAACAACGTATCGAGCGCCAGCGCGCCGAAACGCGAACCCAGACCAGCCGTTTCGACCGCCAGACCGACGTTTTCCGACGACAAAATCGAAATGTCGTCTTCCCATTCGTTGCCGCGCGTGATGTTGCTCATAAATGGTTTCTTTTTAACCAACCGCGCGGAAGCAAGCGGGCTTTGACTGCAAGAACATAAGCCCGCTTGCTTCCGCGCGCGGTTATTTGGGCGAAATCGAGTACTGGAAAGGCGACGTAGGGGCGCCCCTTGTGGTCGCCCTATGCCGAAAAACGGGCGACCACAAGGGTCGCCCCTACAAACTTAACTCCACTGACGAACCAGTTCGAGCGCCAGGCGCACGCCAAAGCCGGTCGCGCCGCGCTTGGTCAAAGGCCGATCTTCGCGCACCAGGGCGACTGCGGCAATATCGACGTGCGCCCACGGGATGCCGTCTGAGACGAAATGCTCCAGGAAAACTGCCGCCGCGATGCTTCCGGCGCGCCGCTCGATCCCGATATTTTTCACGTCGGAAACCGTGCCTTTGACGTGTTCCTTATATTCGTCCCACATCGGGAACGGCCACAAACGCTCGCCGACATCTTCGCCCGCCGCGAGGACGCGATTCGCCAGATCGTCGTTGTTGGCAAACAATCCCGCCGCTTCCTGCCCCAACGCGATTCCTATCGCGCCCGTTAGCGTTGCAAAATCGACAATCGCGGCGGGCTTGAGTTCGCTGGCATAACTCAGCGCGTCCGCCAAAATCAGGCGACCTTCGGCGTCGGTGTTCAAGATTTCGATGGTTTTGCCGTTGCGCGCCGTGACAATATCGCCGGGACGCATGGCGTGCCCGTTGATCATGTTTTCCGCGCTGGCAACGATTCCCATCACGCGACAGGGCGGCTTGAGATGCGCAATCGCCGACATCGCGCCCAGCACGACCGCCGCGCCGCCCATATCGTCTTTCATGTCTTCCATGCCCGCCGCGGGCTTGATCGAATATCCGCCAGTGTCGAAAGTCATGCCTTTGCCGACCAAGATTAAGGGCGCGTCGTGTTCGTGGCCAGAGGGCGAATAATCGAGAATGATGAAGCGCGGCGGATTGTCGCTGCCCATGCCGACGGCATATAACGATTCCATTTTCTCGGACTGAATGCGGTTTTCGTCCCACACGGTGCAGGCCAAACCGGTTTCGTGCGCGATCTGGCGCGCTTGTTCCGCCAGAAATTGCGGCGACTTTTTGTTGGACGGCAAGTTCACCCAGTGACGCGCGCGAAGGTTCGCTTCGGCTGCGATCTGCGCCCATTGAACTTCGCCCTGCATGGCGTCCGCGTCCGGCGAGAGAATCGTCGCGTTCTCGATTCGAGTACTCGATTTGCTGTCTTCGTCGGTCTTGAAGTCATCAAAGGTGTGCAAACCCAAAACAATGCCATCGACCAGCGCAGCGCCAACAACCGCGGGCGTCAGATGTGGCGCATCGGGATCGGCCAAGCGCGGAATGGCAACCGCGAAATCGGTTCGTTTGAGCGCGCGCACTTGACGCGCGGCTTTAGCGGCGGCTTTACGAATCGCCGCTGCGTCCAACTTTTCCGGCTTTCCGGCGCCGACTAAAACCAATCGTTTAGCCGCGATTTGTCCATTGGTGGACAGCACGAAAGTTTCGCCGACTTTGCCCGTGAAACCATCTTCGCGCATCGTTTCCGAAATGATTCCGCCCAATTTTTCATCCAATTGCGCCACGTCGTCAGTCAGCGTTTCGCTTTGATAAATCGGCACGACCAGGCACGATGTCGAGTACTCGAAAGGCGAGGCGTTTTGTACGGCAATGTTCATGTGTTCTCCTAATTTAAGGTTTCATTTGCGGCGTGATGACGAAAGTTTGTGAACCAGCTTGTGTTGCAGTTTTCCAGTCGAGTTGAATCTTAACGGTTTGATGGCGATTTTGATTTAATTGTATTATTGGACTTGTGAAATCAGAGTTTGCGAACCATATTTTGGCGAGAACGCGGCCATTCTGCCATTTTCCTACGCCATCTGGCACGTATATTTGGTCTCCGCCCTCAACAATCCGCAGATTCGTTTCTACCTCGCCTGGCGAAAAATTGTGATAGAAAAACTGTAATCCCACGATGTTTTTCTGCTCACCGAAAGAGGTGAGCTTTATCAAACGCGGCGAATCTACGATGACATCGGGACGTTTCTTGAAAATGCCAAATACCGCAATCGGCGCGATAATCATCAACAACCATAAGCCCGACGATGATTTGTTTTTCATGTTTCAGTCTCATTTATCTTTCATTTGCGGCGTGATAACAACGTCTTTTCGACTTTCAACGTTTTGACCGGCGGCGTTTGTAACAAACCAATCGAGATGTACGTGAATCGGTTTTTGACGCTGTTTCTTGATGTTGAACACCGTTGTGCTGCAATAAGATCTGCCATAACAATTGAGGTCTAAATCGTCGCCGTCTTTGAGAACGCTTTGTCCCGTGTTTTGAATAACCTCTGAAGAACCTGATGAGATTATGGCACCAATCTCGGCGACGGGAGACGAGTTGAAAAAACTCAGGCGCACTAAATATCCAGCGTTGTTCGGAAGTGGCGTGAACCGCAATTTACTGATGTGCGGCTTTCCCTGCGCAGCGGCTGATCTGGCCGCGTCATCGAACGTGATTTCATCGCCCGTCACCTTATCGCGCAACTTCCGCTTTTCCTTGACACCAAAGAACACCGCAACTGGCGCGATAATCATCAACAGCCACAAGCCCCACAGCGGTTTTCGTTTCATATCGAGTACTCGATTGTTGTTTTCGCGTAGGGACGCCAGCTTGCTGCGTCCCTTATTTCAAGCACGAAACGGACGCAGCAAGCTGGCGTCCCTACATTGCTGCGAGATCGTTTCTGCAACTAATCGCTCAACGTCAAAATCTCCGGCCCATCGGATGTAATCGCCACCGTGTGTTCATAGTGACACGAAAGTTTGCCGTCGCTTGTGACATACGTCCATTTGTCGCTCAACTGCCGGACTTCGTGCGTGCCTTCGTTGACCATCGGTTCAATCGCAATCGTCATCCCGGGTTTCAAGACAACGCCCTGGCCGCGCACGCCGTAATTGGGAACTTGCGGCTCTTCCCACATCGAGCGCCCGACGCCGTGACCGCACAACGGCCTGACGACGCCATAACCGTGCGTTTCGCAATGGTTTTGGATCGCCCAGCCGATGTCGCCCGTGCGGTTGCCGGCCTTGGCCTGCGCGATTCCCAGATACAACGCTTCTTCGGTGATTTTCATCAGGCGCGCGGCTTTGGCCGAAACTTCGCCGATGCCAATGGTGTGCGCGTTGTCGCCGACCCAGCCGCCCAAAAGCGTTCCAACGTCCAGCGACACGACATCGCCCGCACGAAACGGAATGACCGTCGGAATGCCATGCACAACGGCTTCATTGACCGAAACTGTGATCGTGTTCGGATAACCGTGATGACCCAGAAACGGACTTTTGGCGCCCGCTTCGGCGATCAGGCGGCGCGCCAAAGTGTCCAACTGCTTGGGCGTGACGCCTTCTTGCGCGGCTTCGCAAAGTGCATCGAGTACTCGACGCGCCAGTCGCCCGCTTTTGCGCATGGCTTCGATTTGCGCGCGGTTCTTGTAAGAAATCTTCACTTAATTCCCGAATCCTTCTTGATTTTCGTCCATTCGTCGGCTGTCACGCGCTTGACGTGACCATCGGCGAAAGCCACGCTGCGCTTGCCGTCGCTGCCGAAATCGGCTTCGTAAATCGCCGCGGTATTGGCCGGATCCATCATGCTCGCCAGACTTTTCTTCGACAGAGCGGCGTTTGGCACGTAAAACTTGTTGTTGCTCGGCTGCAGAAAAACCTGATCGTTCTTAACGTAAGGATAAACCGCTTTTTTGAGCAAGTACATACTTTGCATCGGCGGCATATGTTCGTCGTTGTCCTGCGTATATTGCATCACGCCCAGCATCAACTGTTTCAGGTTGGAATTGGACGACGCGTTGAGCGCGTTCGTGCGCGCTTCGCCGAAGACGCTGTTCATCGGCGAATTGGCGTTGAACGCCGACGCATCGAACTGCTGCATTTCGTTGAAGGCGCCGGTCATGCGCACGTTGAGCAACGACAATTGCAGCACCGAAGTGGGCTTGAGCATCATATCCTGCATCATCTTGTCGGGGTTGGACTGTGAATTCATCGTTGCGAAGTTCATCGTCGAGGTCTTCATGCGATACGCGACCAGATACGTTTCACCTGCGACAGAAATCTCATCGCCGCGTGAATAAAGCGCGTTTGAACCCATCATGCCGTAAGCGCTCATCATCAAGCTGCGCAAATCGTTGCTGTCGCTGACGGTGAAAGAACGCCATGACGCGTTCAGATCGCTGCCCTTGATCGACATCGGCACGACGCTTCCCGACATAACATCTTTCCAACTGGCAACGTTGACGGTTTGCGCCGAAAACTGGGACGTGAAGCCTGAGGAGGGCACGTTCCCGCTTCCTCCATCGGCGTGTGCGGCGGCGGTTGAAATCAGTGCGAAAAAAGTTGCGGCGACAACTTGTTGTTTGGTGTTCATCGTGTTCTCCTTTAGAACTATTGGATATTTGAATCTTTCTTGATTTTCGTCCATTCGACTGGTGTCACGCGCTTGACGTGACCATCGGCAAAACCAACGGCACGTTTGCCGTCGCTGTCGAAATCGGCTTCGTAAATCATGGCTGTCATCGACGGTTGGTTGATGCTCGCCAAACTCTTTTTCGACAAAGCCGCGTTCGGGACGTAGAACTTTTTGTTGATTGGCTGAACGAAAACGGTGTCGCTCCTGAGGAAAGGATAAATCGCTTTCTTGAGCTGATACATCGTTTGCATCGGCGGATAAACTTCGTCCTGCTCTTGCGAATACTGGATAACGGCAATTCCCAACTGTTTCAGATTCGACATCGATTGGCTGAGCAGAACTCTATTTTTAGAGTTTGTTGCGGCTCGGGCAAAACTTTCCGCATCGAAGGGCGCCACTTCGTAAAAATTATTGGCCGTGCTGAGGTTCAGCAGCGAAAGCACCAGCCGCGTGTTCGGCGTCAACACCATCGCCTTGAAAATGTCTTCTTGGCGCAAATTGCCCGTTACCAAATCTGCGACGGGACGCTTCAAGCGGTAGGTCACGAGATAAGTCTCGTTGTTTATCGAAAGCGTCGCGCCCGACGTGTAATAAAGACCGAAACTGTCGAAATTGAAGTTATAAGAGTAGGAACTTCGCAGCAGATTGGTGACGGTGTCTTCCAGATGAAAGGTGCGCCACGTCGAATCCAAATTTCCCATCGTCACAGAAAGCGGCACCACGCGACCGCCCAAAACATCCGGCCAATTCGAGATTTGCGGCACTTGCGCCGAAGCAACTGTTGTAGCGCTTTTCTCGGCCTTCGAGTACTCGATTGTGTCGGCGCGAACGTTGACGGCTATTGAAATCAGCGACACCAATATTGCGACAACTTGTTTCGTCTTCATCGCGTTTCCTTTGAAACTACTTGATTTTCGAGCCTCGCTTGTATTTTAACCATTGCGCGCCGTTCAGGCGGCGAACGTGGCCATCCAAAAAGGCGACCAGGCGCGAATTGTCTTTGTCGGGCTGCGTTTGATAGAGCGCGATCATGTCGGCGGGCACCGAAATGTGCGCCGTTTTCTTGCCCGATAAAATCGTGTTCAGGCTGTAGAACGTTTTGTCGGGAGGCGGCGCCAGCGTTTGGGCTTTGACATACGGTTGAATCGCTTTTTTGAAAGACGCCAGGTCGTCCATCGGCGGAATCAGGTTGTTGTGGTCTTGCGCATACAAAACAACGGCGAGCGCCAATTCGCGCAAATCGGCTCGTTGTTGGTCGGCGATGTTCAAAGGCAGCGTCGGCGCGACGACTTTTGGCGTGGCATTCGGAAGATTGTAATGCGCCCAGCCGCGCACGCGCTCGACGCGTGTATTGAAATTGAACGGCTGCGCCTTGTCCACAATCTTCACGGTTTTGAGATTGAGCAGCGTCAAATTCAGCGTGTGATCGCCCATCCAGCGCGGAACCATGTCCATGAAACGCGCGTAAGACGGCGGTTTTTTGCTGTCGGGAAACACTTGCGCGAGGTCGTTCTGGCTCAAGGGCGCCAGACGATAAACGATCAGGAACGAATCGTTGCCCGCCGTCGCAGTTTGCCATTGCGTGAAATACGTGCCTTCGCGCGCGCCCAGAACTTCGTTCATCAAATCGCTCATCGAAAGAGTGTTGCCCGTCGTCGCGCTCGATGTTCCAATTCCAGTACTCGAATCTTTATCGTTGACGTAAATCAGGCGCCACGCCGTGTTCAAGTCTTTGATGCGCAATGAAAGCGGCACGCTCGCATCTAAAAAAAGCCCACTGTTCGTCGCATTTTGTGGCGTCGGGATTGGCGTTGGTGTCGCAGCTGGCGTTGGTGTCGCAGCTGGCGTTGGTGTCGCAGCTGGCGTTGGTGTCGCAGCTGGCGTTGGTGTCGCAGCTGGCGTTGGTGTCGCAGCTGGCGTTGGTGTCGCAGCTGGCGTTGGTGTTGAAACCGGCGTCGGTGTGGCTGTTGAAGTTGGCGTCGAAATTGTTGTTGCTGTTGCAGTTGGTGTGGCTTTGAGCGTAGGCGACGGCGCAGCAGTTTGCGCGCGCGCCCCGACAGAAACGAGTGAAGCGATGATGAGTATCGCGTAAAAAGTTGGTTTCATACAATTAAAATTGGGACCGAATAACGAACCCGAAGCGTGAGCGACGGGCTTGAGTAACAATCACATGAGACCCTTACTTAAGCCCGTCGCTCACGCTTCGGGTTCGTTATTGTGACGGTTCAAAAGTTACGTATTCAATTGCCACAAGCGGTCGCGGAAAAGACACCAAACGGGAAACTCGATCTTCAGGCGCGCGATTTCTTTTTGCGCAGCGGCTTTGATTTCATGGGTGCGGTAGCGTCCCGAAAAATGCTGCAAAACAAACGCTTTGGGCTGAATCTGCGCT
This sequence comes from Abditibacteriaceae bacterium, assembly GCA_965277285.1. Taxonomy (GTDB): domain Bacteria; phylum Armatimonadota; class Abditibacteriia; order Abditibacteriales; family Abditibacteriaceae; genus DASVUS01. Next base: position 3,705,261 of record OZ255721.1, read on the forward strand.
GCGACTTCGAGCGCTTCGCCGATCGTCGAATGCAGTTGATGCTTGCGCTCCGACGAATCTAAAATCGTCGCTTCGTGAACCAAAAGTTCGGCGCCGCACACGTTTTCGACTTTCAACGGCAAGCCATCGCCGCCAAAGGCCGCCACAATCGCTTGATAATCTTCGCTGATGTCCGCGCCGCTTTTGCGCAAATCGCGCAGTTCGTTGTCCGCGAGTTTCGAGTACTCGATCTTCAGGCGACGGCGCGTTTCGAGGATTTTGTAGCCCAGCGTCAAGCGTCCTGTCATGTGTTCGGTCTCAAAGGTTTCGACGTGTCGCGCGTGCGTGCCTTCAGTTGTCAAAGAAAACGAATCTCCGGCGTCGAGCGGCGTCCAAGTCAGGTCGAAGGACAGTTTGGCGCGCGTGCGTTCGAGAAATTGCATCATGTCGGCGATGTAAAGGTCATCGCGCGGATAGAAAACTTCGAGCGGCTTGTTGTTATCGCCCATGCCCGCGGCGCGCGCCCACAATAAAACCGGCAAACCCGCGATATGATCGATGTGCCCGTGCGTTAAAAGGACGCGCTCAATGCCGAAACCCAGATTGCCAAGACTGGTCGAGCAACCTTCGCCGCAATCGATGAGCAGGTTGTCGGGCTTGTAGAAAAGCCACGATGAATAAAGACCTTTGGAAAAACCGAAGAGAAGAGAAGAAACATCCACGCCAAGTATTATAAGTCAGGTGCGAACGAAAAGGCATGCGCGCGTACTTGAATCGCGTTTTGTGGAACACTGCACCGAAGCGTTTCGAGTACTCGAAATGCCTTACCGGAACAGTTCAACGTTCGTCCGAGGAGGAGCACCATGAACTCGATTTTTTTGTTGGCGCCATATCGTTACGAAGGAAAATGGGTTTTCGACGACCCGCACGTCGGATTGCACCGCGAACCGTTTGTCTTTGGCGCCGATACGATGCTCGATCAGATTACAAGCGACATTCCCGATGCGCAAAACGGTTTTCGCCTGCTGTTTTCCGCTGGCCCTTTTCCAGGCTACATGGCGCGCATCACGCATCGCCGCGAAGAATATGGCGGCAACTGGTATTTTTGGCCCGAAATGGATGTCGAAGGTTGGCTTTGCCCGGCGCTTTTCAAATACTTTGAAACCGCGCCACAAAGCATTTACGTGCGCGTGGAAGCCAAAGAATAATACGGAATGAGTTGTACGGGCGATTCGGCGAATCGCCCGTACGCATAACTTCGAGTCCCGATATTCCGTATTTATCATTCATCATTCCGTATCATTCTTTCCGGCATCGTGACGAACGTCAGTCCGCGATGGCGCGCTTCGCGGACGATTTTATTGAGGGCTTGCGGCGTGCCGACTCCGGCGTCGTGCAATAGCAAAATATCGCCGCCGTGCAGGTTCGACAGAATGCGGTTGGCGATGTCCCACGCCGGAGGACGCGTCCAATCACCGGCGTTGTTGCTCCACCAGGCGAGCGTGTAACCATTGGCGTAAAGATAATTCATCACGCTGCGATCCAGTCCGCCGCCGGGTGGACGAAACAAGCGCGTTTGTTCTCCCAGTTGGCCAATCGTAGTAAAGCAATCGGCGACTTCGTGACTGTATTCGCAGGGCGCGACATGCGTCAGATTGTGGTGATAGTGCGAGTGATTGCCCAGTTTGTTGCCGTCTTGCACCATGCGATGTGCCAGTTCGGGATACACCGTCAAGCCGTCGCTGATGCAGAAAAAAGTGGCCGGAACGTTGTTGCGTTTCAAGGAGGCCAGCAGCATTGGCGTCATCAAAGGATGCGGCGCGTCATCGAAAGTCAGCGCGACTTGCTGGCTTTGTCGCCCCAAATGCTCCACGTGACCCAAGGCCAAAATTGGCGCCGGTGGACGCCACCACGCGTAACTTCCCCAGATCGCCAACGTCGCCAAGACGAACGTCAGCGCGCGCTTCCATCCGAAACTTCGTTTATTGTCCGAAGTCTCGGGCGCTGCGGGTAAACGCGGCGATTGCATTGCGGTTTCGAGTGTCATAACGATTTCCCAGTTTAATCGTAACGCCGATAGCGGCGATAACTCCTGCGATGCCCGTAAAAACGCGGACGATAAGCGCGATAAACGCGGCGCGGACGCGTGTAACGGCGCAATCGAGTACTCGAACGCGCTTTATAAACAGTGCGAGGACGAACCACGCGCCGCGGCTGGGCAATAAATTTCTTCGGCAGCCCGTTCGACTTGGGCGCGATTTTATTCGTTGGAACAATCGGAGTAACTGTCGGTTTTGGTGTTGACTTTGAAATCGGCGAAGGCTTTACAATCGGCGGAACCGTAATTGGCGGGACAACTTTCGGCGTTGGGGCAACTGCTTGCGGCGTTGGAGTGACGCGTTGTGGCGTTGCTATCGGCGGAATAACTTTGGGTGTTGGCGTTGGAGTGACGCGTTGCGGCGCGACGCGTTGCGGCGTGACATTTTGCGGCGCCGTAATTGGGAAGACCGACGTTGGCGGCGCCAGGAGTTTGGCGGGTAAAACGCGTTCGTTGAAATAAAGCCGCGAACGTTCGCGCAACCATGTTCCAGCGTCGGTTGTCGGCGCGTTGAAGACGGCTGCGGCGCCCGTCAAAATCAGTTGCGAACGTTGAATGGACGCCGTGAAAACCGGAATCATGCCTTCGGCAAACACGGGATATTTTACGCCATCGCGTGCGGGATCGTTCAACACCACGCCAACGACATCGACGTTTTGCATTCTGGGGCTTTGCGCGAAAGCAATCTGCACGATGCGTGCTGCGGTTTGTGTAACGCGCTGGCGCTCTACGTTGCCCGAAGCGCGCACTTGAAAACGCACAAACGCGAAATGCTCTTCGTTGATTTTGTCTTGATGCTCATTGCCGCGCAACGACGCGACATCAATGCTCACCAAAGAATGCGCCAGATGCGCGCTTTGAAGAGCGTTTTGCAACTGCTTCGCCTGAATCGGCAAATTACCGCCCAGCGTGACAACGCCCGAGCGCGGAACTTCTTTTACCACCGATGTAATCAGGCTTTCGCTTCCTGAACCCGAACTGGAAACGCCTTCACCTTCGCGTGGCGCATCGGAACTTGAGGCTTTGCCATTGTCGCCGTGATTCGAGTACTCGTTATCGCCGCGATGTAGCGTTCCCGACCAAAGCGCGCTGGTTCGCTCGCTCCAGAAGGCGCCCATTTTCTGGTTGAAATGCGCTGGTGAAAGGTATAATCCGAAAACCCAGAACGCGGCGACGCTCGATAGCAGTAAAAAAACGGCGAAGCGCGTTTGATGTTGAAGGCGCGCGAAAACCGTATCGAGTACGCGAAACCACGGAAAACGCCGCACGCGTCGCAAGGAAACGCCAAACATCGACAACGCCAAAAGTCCCATCGCCACGCCGCACAGCCAGCCGACCAGAACATCTTCGACGTAATTGGAGCCGCAGAAAACGCGCGCGAAACAAAATAACAATCCATAAAAAAACGACGGCCACGCCAGATTGGGCGCTACAGCCCAGATTGCGACGAACAGCGCGCCGATCATCGCAGTTTCGGGCGAGGGAAACGAATTGTCGTTCGGCTCCACCACGAGCGCGTTTACCCAATGCGTCACGTAAGGGCGCGACGACAAAATCGGCGCGTCCAAAACTGTCAGAGAAAACCAATTGATAACAATTGGCAAAAGCGCGCAAAGAACCAAGGCGCCAATTGTGGCAACCGCGATGCGCCGGATTTTTGCGTCGTTCGCCACCAAACGCGCCGGTCGAAATACCAGCAGCGCCGCCAAAACTGTCGCCAAAATCGGAATCGCCGCGATGTAAAAACCGCGCATCGCGCCATCGAAAAGCGCGTTTTGTCCCGCCCAATCGTTGATCGTATAGAAAATTTGCACCGCGCCGTCATTATATCAGGGCGAAATTGACACGGCGAAATTAGACGCGCCAATTCATCAACTTTCCAGTTGGCAATTGAGTACTCAAACGCACACGCAACGGGTAAACTGCGCGCAATGTCGCCGCCGTCCCAAGAGTTTTTTGCCGCTTCTTCGCATTCTTCACCATCGCACTCTTCGCCGCACCACAAACGCACTCTTCTCATCACCGGCGCGACGGGCGCCATCGGCCGCGAAATCGTGCGCCATTTTAGCGATTCGAGTACTCGAATTGTGGCGCACGGCTTTCGTAATGCGCAAAACGCCGAACTTTTGCAACGCGAAACGGACTGCGAATTTCGTTTTGCCGACATCGGCGACGAAGCGCAAGTCGAAGCTTTGTTCGATGATTTGGGCAATCTTTTCGCGGTCGTGCATTGCGCCGGAATCGCGCGCGACGCGCTTTTGGTGAAACAATCGCGCGAAAGTTGGGACGAATCGCGGCGCGTCAATGCCGATGGAACGTTTTTGGTGGTGCGCCAAAGCCTGCGCAAATTGACAAACGGCGGTCGTCTTGTGGTTGTGGCGTCGCGTGTCGGTGAAATTGGCGCAATCGGCCAGAGCGCGTATGCGGCCAGTAAAGCGGCGCAAATTGCATTGGTCAAATGTGCGGCGCGCGAAGCAGCTGAACGGCGAATCTGCGTCAATGTTGTTTGTCCGGGCGTAGTTTCTTCGGCGATGACGCAAACCTTGAGCGCCGAGCGACAACGCGAACTGGCTGAGGGAAGTTTGTTCGGCGAGTTCGGTTCGGCGCGAACTGTTGCGTCAACAATTCAGTGGCTTTTGAGTGACGCGGCTGCGGAAGTTTCCGGCCAGGTCATTCATTGCGATAATCGTTTGTAAGCAGCGAATAAATTCGCCGCCAGAGAAAGGTCTCGGACTAAATCCGACACGGCTCCAAAACGGTGTTGTGTCAACGAAGGTTGACACATTTCTCTGGCGGCGAATTCATTCGCTGCATTGTGTAATCCAAAAATAAACAGGTGCTCACCATGAAAAACGAGCAAATAAATATAACGAAGGACATCGAGTACTCGAAAGCGAGCGATGAAACTCCGATGCCGCGCGAAGAGTTGGCGGAACTGGCCAAAGCCTACGCGCCCGATTACGTGTATTTGGAAGATTTGAAGCGCGCCGACCGCAAAAAACCGCGTCGTCGCTTGTTCAAGCACCGCGAACCTGCCGCCAAGCAACCTTTGCGCGACAAAGTTCTGCGCAGCGACGATACATGGCAAAGCGAACCCGCCAAACGAACCCTGGCGGCGCGCCTGGCGGTTCGATTGGCGCCTCTTTATGGGGCGTTCTACGATTGGCAAATGATGCGCGGGCAAGGCGTCCGCGAAGTGCGCCAACGCTTGACGCTCGCGCATTTTCCCGCTGATGCCGCGCCGCTAAAAATCGCTTTCGTTTCCGACTTTCATTACGGCCCGACTTCGGGACGAACCGCGGCACGCCAGGCGTGGAAAATCGCACGCGATGCGCGTCCCGATGTGCTAATTTTGGGCGGCGATTTTCTGTATGCCGACGAGCGTGGCTTGCCCGCCCTTTTGCGCGAACTGCAACGCTGGAAGCGCGATATGCCGCACGGCGGAATGTATGCGTGCCTGGGCAATCACGATTATGAAGCGGGCGCCGATACTTTGATTATGGCGCTCGAAGCGTGCGGCGTGCGCGTTCTCATCAACGAAAGCGTCGAACTTCCTGAACCGTGGAAAGGCATTTATATCGCCGGATTGGACGATCATTTTCATGGCGCCGCGCAAATGCCGCAGACTTTGGAAAGCGTTCCTGATGGCGCGTGCACGATTCTGGCGGCACATTCGCCCGATGTGTGCCAGCATTCGGAAATGCGTCGCTGCGATTTGACATTGTGCGGCCACACGCACGGCGGCCAGATTTGTTTGCCCAACGGCGAAGCGCCACATTTGCCTTCGGAATGGAGCCAGCAATATCCCTGGGGTTTGCATCGCCACGCGGGAAACTGGCTGTTCGTCAGTCGCGGCGTGGGAACCGTGTTCTTCCCCTTGCGCTTATTCTCGCCGCCCGACGTGGCCATCTTTGAACTGGCGCGCACTTGGAGCGGCAAAGTCGCGGTCGCACGTTGAGCGAAGTCGCGCGTTAAACTTTCGCCGTGCTTTCTTCCCACTCGAGTACTCGAACGCAATCCCGTCACGACCGCCCACGCGTCGCCGTGACGGGATTTTATGCGCATTACGAAAAAGACCGGAATCAAAGTTTTGGGCTTCGCAATCACTTTCGTTCGGCAGATGGGCCGAACTTACGTGATGCGTTTCAAAAAGACATCAGCGAGCAATTTTATATCGGTTCTCAAGGTGCTCCTGCACATTTGCTTTCGTTGGGTTCAGGATGGCAAAATGTCGTCAGCGAACTTCGGCACGCTGACTTATGGACGGGAATGCGCTTGTGGCATGGAAAATATTTGGGTGGAAATTTATCGACTAATCCAACTCGTGTCGCGGTTGTTTTTTCCACTTCCAAAAACCGCGTTGTTTTTCGGTTCAATGGAAAACCAGATGTGTTAGGCAGTTCGTCTGATCATGTGGGCAACACAATCGCGCAGAAAATCGGTGCGCGCGGCTCACGTTTGTCGCCCGTTGCAGCTTGTGCGACGGGCGCGCACGCGATGGCAATCGGTGCGCAACTGATCGAAGATGGTTATGCTGATGTCGCGGTTTGTGGCGCGATTGAACCTGTTTTAACACCGCTGGTTTTGGCGGCTTACGACAACATGGGCGCATTGAGCAAAAGCGGCGTGATGCGGCCATTTGATACGGCGCGCGATGGCTTTGTGCCCAACGTCGGCGCGGGTTGTCTGATTTTGGAAAACGAAGAGAAGGCGCGAGAACGTGGTGCGCCCATTTACGGTTATCTTTCCGGCTGGGCGATGAACGCCGACGCCACGCACATGACGGCGATGTGTCCGTCCGGCGATTCGATTGCGCGCGCTATCGAGTACTCGATGCGCCGCGCCGATGTTTCCAACATCGATTACATCAACGCGCACGGAACAGCGACCAAACTCAACGATGAAACCGAAGCGCGCGGCATCGCTTCGGCGCTGGGAAACAAAGTTCCGGTTTCGTCCACCAAACCATTGACCGGACATTTGCTGGGCGCGGCGGGCGCCGTTGAAGCGGTGATTGCTCTGCTGGCATTGCGCGAAAACTTCGCGCCGCCGACGTTGAACTTGGAAAATATCGACAGCGATTGCGATCTCGATTTGGTGACAGGGAAAGGCCGCGAAGTGGAAATGAACGCAGTGCTCAGCTTGAACTACGGTTTTGGCGGGCACATCGGCGCGCTACTGTTTACGAAGTCTTAAAATCGGAGTGTAGTGAGATTTGGCTACCCTTTAGGCGGATTTCACTGGAACAACAAACTGTTAACTCAAGGCGCTTCGCGGAGTTTGCAAGCTGATTATCAGAACAACGAACTTCAAGGCTTATGAAAACTGCTTATCGCTTTTTGTCGAACCTTTCAAGCCATAATCGTGCTGCCACTTAAGATGCAAGTAAAGTGTCCATCACTTTCTTGTATTCTGTACCAGCGTTTCAACCCCGAGCCACGCATTCCCATTTTGATCGTGGAAATTACCATGTCTTCTTCGTCAACATGAAAAAAAGTTGTGCGTTCAGCATTTCTTCGACGGATTTTTGAATTTAAAACGCGGTAAGCTTCCCAATCCATTTTGACGATTTCTGCGGGAATTGCTCCGAACTTCAAAACTTCTTTTCGCGCTGCGACAACAGCGAGGAAGGGCGATTTGATGTTCAGTTCGAGCGCCAGCGATTGGACAATCTGTATCATTTGCGTTGGATTCAACATAATTCAGATCTACTCGGCTTTTGGTGCGCGCGAAAAGCTGCCCAGAATGCCGTTGATGAACTTGGCGCTGTCGGCTGTCGAATAGCGCTTGGCCAGTTCAACCGCTTCGTTGATGCTGACGCTTTGCGGAATGTCGTCGCGGTGCAAAATCTCGAACAGCGCAAGCCGCAGCAAATTGCGGTCAGCATTCGCCATGCGTTCCAGAGTCCAGCCGGACGCATATTTTTTGATGATAGGATCGAGTTGCTGGCGTTTTTCCCAAGTGCCGCGCGCCAATTCGACGGCGAAGTTCCATACGTCCTCGGTCGCATCGCTTTCCGTCCGCGCAATTTCGATGACTTCTTCGAGCGGCTGCCCGCCCACATCACACTGAAACAACAATCGGAACGCCAATTCGCGCCCACTTCTTCTCTTGCCCATAATTTTGTTTTGAACCGCGAAGGACTCGAAGAGCGCGAAGAAAAGAAGAATCGAGTACTCGAAAGTGATACTTTGTCATTCTGAGTGCAGCGAAGAATCTGATTACAGTTAGATCCGTCGCTGCACTCAGACTAACACATTATTGCGACGATTCTTATTCTTTTCCCTTCGCGCTCTTCGCGGCCTTCGCGGTGAATTATCCGTTGTCGTTAGTCATTCGTCGTGCCAGGAAATCGGTGGCGATTTCGCCGCGCCGGAAATATTCGTTGGCCAAAATCTTTTCGTGAAACGACAATGTTGTCGGCACGCCCTGCATACGCGTTTCGCCCAGAGCGCGCTCCATTTTCGCAATCGCTTCGTCGCGCGTCGGCGCATACACCAAAATCTTCGCCAAGAGCGAATCGTAATACGGCGGCACTTTGTAGCCGCTGCGCACATGAGAATCGACGCGCACGCCGAAACCGCCCGGCGGATCGAAATACTCAATCGTTCCGCTCGACGGCGCGAAATTGCGCGTCGGGTCTTCCGCCGTCAAACGTACTTCAATGGCGTGACCTTTCAGCTCGACATCTTTTTGCGAAAATCCCAGCGTTTCGCCTGCCGCGATGCGCAATTGTTCCTTGATCAAATCCAGCCCGCAAACCAGTTCTGTCACGGGATGTTCGACCTGAATGCGCGTGTTCATTTCCATGAAAAAGAACTCGCCGGTTTTCGAGACCAGAAACTCAATCGTTCCCGCGTTTTGATAACCGACGGCTTTGGCGCCACGAACCGCAGCTTCGCCCAGCGCTTTTCGAGTACTCGATGGAATGAAAATGCAGGGCGATTCTTCGAGCATTTTCTGGTGACGCGCGGTTTGCACGCTGCAATCGCGTTCGCCCAAATGCACGACGTGACCGTGTTCGTCCGCCAAAATCTGCACTTCGATGTGGCGCGGCTCGATCAGATACTTTTCGAGATAAACCTCGCCGTTAGCAAATGCGGCTTCGGCTTCGGCCTTGGCGGTGGCGATTTGCGAGGACATTTCGCCTTCTTCCTTGACCACGCGCATTCCCTTGCCGCCGCCGCCCGCGCTCGCCTTAATGATGACTGGATAACCGACTTTGCGCGCGAAATCGAGCGCCTCGCGTTCGTCTTTCAAGGCGCTGGTGCCAGGAATAATCGGTACGCGCGCTTCTTTCATTTTGTCGCGCGCACTGGCTTTGTTGCCCATCGCGTCAATCACAGCCGGACTTGGCCCGATGAATTTGATGCCGACGCGCTCGCAAATCTCGGCGAAACTGGAGTTTTCCGCCAGAAAACCGTAACCCGGATGAATCGCTTCGGCTCCGGTAATAGCAGCCGCCGACACGATGTTGGCGATGTTGAGATACGATTCTTTGGCCGGGCCAGGCCCAACGCAAACCGCTTGATCGGCGAGCTTGACATGAAGCGAATCGGCGTCCGCCTGCGAATAAACTGCGACAGTTTGGATGCCCATTTCGCGGCAAGTGCGAATGATGCGCACGGCGATTTCACCACGATTGGCAATAAGGATTTTAGAAAACATTCTGGGAATAAACGGGAAATTGAACTCTTGTAGGGACGCAGATTTCTGCGTCCGTTGTGTGCAAGTGTGAATCAACGGACGCAGAAATCTGCGTCCCTACGGGCGCGTAAATATTTACGGCAACTAATTGACACTTGATGGATCAGGCGGCGCGTTTCCAGTACTCGATCCGACGCCGGGCACGCGGCTCAAGTCAACGCCATCGACAGTTGTTCCCGCCGAGCCTGGCGCTCCTTTCAAACCGCCGGTCGGCGAAGACACGCGTCCGGTTTGCGGGTCGTAGTTCAGAGGTTGCCTGGAAACCGAATCGACCCACATTTCGGCGGGATAACCTTTGCCATAGGAACTATTTTTCAGTTCGTCCAGCGAGGCGGGCGGTTTGCCATTGTTGTCGTTTTTATACATCTCGACGGCCTGCTGAATCTGCATGATGTTGGACGTGGTATCGACATCTTCACCTTTGTTCATGCTTTGCTTGAGCACCGAAGGCTGCGTTTCTCCGTTCGGGCCGCTGCGTTTTCCCAGATACAACATATAGAGGCCAATCAAAATCAGCACGACGACCAGCAAAGCGATCAACGTTTGTCCGCTGCGCCGTGTCGTGCGGTTCGCCGTCGTGCGACTTTGCACTACGCGACTTTGAACTTTGCGGCTTTTCGAGTACTCGAATTGCGATTTCATGCGAGTTCCTCCGTTTCACTCTTCGACTTCAATCATCAACAAGGGTTGGCCATATTCGACGCCCTGACCATCTTCGGCCAAGATTTCCATCACGCTTCCTGCAGCGGGCGCCGTGACATCGGTGGGAATCTTCAATGATTCCACGGTGCCGACGACTTGACCTGAACGCACTGTATCGCCAATTTGCAGTGGCGGCGCGGCGGGACGAAATAACCCGACGGCGCTCGCTGTCACGGCGACGAGAGGTCGCACGGTTTCTTCGACACTTTGGGCTGTGTCTTCGCTCAGGATTTCGGCAAGCGTTGTCAGCGTCGCGTTTTCTGGCGCTGAGGCAAGCGAGATTGGAGCATTAGGAATTTGAAAACTGGGAGGAGCCACTGCGCCGCGCACCACGATGCGCACGGGCGCGTCGTTTTCGCCCGCTGTTTGAAGCGCGATTTCGTGCAAACCCGTTTCGTTGAGCAAACGCGCCAGGTCGCGCACGGCTTCGGTTGAAAATTGCATGGCACGCGAGTATATCACTCCAAAACTGCGATGACTCTCCAAACTTTGTATCGAGTACTCGAAATTGCTTCCAATCCGCGTTTAATAGTCCCGTTGACGCGTTATACTGCGCCTTTATGCAGCCGCCTTTTTCGACTGATTCGCCTTTTCCTTCGACACCTTCCAATGCGTCTTTGTCGGATGCGCCACAACCTTCCGGTGATGAAACTTCACGCCCATTTTTCGCAACGCAGGACGCGACGGATAGAATTGCGCCCACTGCGACGCCAAACGCTTCCAGCGCCAGCGGTTTTCAAAGTGCGAACGAACAAAATTTAGCGCCTCGTGCGACATTGCCCGCCGTGCAATTTGAGCCAATTCGCATCGCGCCACCGCTTAATGCCGCGTCTTTAACGGCGCCGCCCATTGGTGAAAAAACGGCGGTTCCAGCGACAACGGTCAGCGCGCCACCTTGTTATTCGCCGCGCGCAGCATCGCCCGCTACGCCAACTGTTGTTCCGCCGCGCTCAAACACGCTGGGATTTTTGCATACGTTGTTGTTGGGCGGCGTTCTGGCGTGCACTCTGGTTGGTTTGGGAACTTTGATCGGCGCGCGTCATGGTGGCGCTGCAGAGACTTCGAGTACTGGAATTGAGGAAAATGGTGGCGTTGCGACGGCGGATTTAGTGAACCAGAGCGCGATTGAAAGCGCGATTCAAAAAGTCGGGCCAGCCGTAATGAACGTGGACACGACTTTCGGCGGCAGCGGCAATAAAGAATTTTTGCCCGATCCCGGCACGTCCAGTCGCCCGATTCAAGGTAAAGGCACCGGCTTCGTCATTGATTCGGCCAAAGGCTTGATGCTGACCAACGCACACGTCGTCGCCGATGCGCAGAAAATTCAGGTCACAACGCGCGACGGACAAAAATACACAGGTCGCATCGTCGGCGTGGATCGCCAATCGGACATCGCGGTTGTCGCCTTGTCCGCCAAGGGCTTGCCCGAAGTGAAACTGGCGCCGATGAAAAATGCCAAAGACGTTCAAATTGGTCAATGGGCGATTGCCATTGGAAACCCTTTCGCGCAGGCGAATACAGTTACGGTCGGCGTGATTTCCGCCACAGGGCGCACCATTCCGGTGCCGGACGAGAAAAACGGCGGCACTTTTCAACTGACCGATATGCTGCAAACCGATGCGGCGATTAATCCAGGCAACAGCGGCGGCCCTTTGTGCAACATCAAGGGCGAAGTTGTCGGCATCAACACGGCGATTTACGGCATCGGAACGGGTCTGGGTTTTTCGATTCCCATCAACAAAGCGTATGCCGTGGCGCAGGAAATCATCAAGCACGGCAGCGTGCAGCGCGCTTACGTCGGCTTGCAATTGCAGGCAATTACAGCCGCGACCAAGCAGGAATACGGTTTGAAAGATATGCAGGGCGCGCTGGTGCAAGATGCCGTGACCGATTCGCCCGCCGCCAAAGCCGGCTTCCAGGCGGGCGACATCATTCGCAAAATCAACGGCCAAAACATGACCAATACGGCGCAAGTCCAGGCGACGATTCAGCAGCAAAAAGTCGGCGCGACTGTCACAATCGAAATTTTACGCAACGGTACCACGCCTAAAACCCTGACCTTGAAAACCGCCGCGCAATCCGGCGCTTAACGAACCCCAAGCGTCCTACGGGGCTGACATAACTGCCGCTACAGCCCAGCGTTTACGCTTGGGGTTCGTTAAATTGGCGCAACTTCGCTCATGCTCCGAACGCAAACCTTTCCGATGCCAGGCACGCGCGCTCGTGCTCACGTCGGTTCGACGGCGCGCCGCATACAGCGTTTGCAGGGAATGCCAGTCGCCGAGCGCATTTTAGGCGTCGATCCCGGATTGCACATCACCGGCTACGGCGTGATTGAACTCGTGATGCGCAATCGAGTACTCGAACCTCAACTCGTCGAAGGCGGAACCGTGCGCGCCCGCGACAGCGATCCGTTTCCGCTGCGCTTGCAAACTTTGTTCGATGGCTTGAGCGAAGTGCTGCGCGAACATAATCCCGATGTTGTGGTCATCGAAGAACTCTTTTCGACGTATGCGCATCCGCGCAGCGCCTTGTTAATGGCGCACGCGCGCGGCGTTCTGATGCTGGCGGCGCAACTGCAAAATGTTCCGGTTCACGGTTTTACGCCCAACGAAGTCAAGCAAGTCGTGACAGGAAACGGGCACGCCACCAAATCGAACGTTCAGGCGGCTGTCAAAACGCGTTTGAAATTGAACGCCGCGCCGCATCCGCCGGACGTAGCTGACGCTTTAGCAATTGCGTTGTGCTTCGCCGCGCGCCAAAACCTCGATTCCAAATTGTGAAGTTCGAGTACTCGCTTCGCTTCGGGTTCGTTATGTGCGTTTTCTTGTGAATCTTTTCACGGAATCTGTTAAAGTTGCTGTAGTCTGATGCGAAAACAGCGAGAACATCGTTTTGAAAGGCGCGTGACGAAGGTTCATCCCCTGTTGCGTTTGCTGGTTCTCGCCTTGATCTGGTTGCAGGTCGTCGCACCAATGTGGCACGTTTGCGCGCTGGGCGGCAATTCATGCGAACATTCCGCGACTTCTACTGCGACTTCTGCCGCGACCGCGAACTTGAAAAACATCGCGGACGATGACGATGACGATCATTGTCACGATTCAAAGCTTTGCCGCTGTCCTGAACATCAACGTCTGGATGCGAGTAAGAATCAGGTTCAACAAAGCACTGGCGTCGCGTCGGTTTCTGCCGTTTCTGTCGACTGTGCGGTGACGTGTTTAGCGCGTTTGTTGTCAGTTACGCCGTCGCGTTTGTCGGCCTCGTTCACCTTTACGCCACTTTTCGCGCCGCGCACTTTCCTCGCGCCGCGCACTTTTTCCCTTCGTTCGGTTTCGTCTTTACCGCAGCCACCGGCGCGCGGCCCTCCACTTTTGGTTTGATGTTTCGCCCTTATCGCAACCATCAAATTCAACAATTTGCGGAGATTTTATGAAACGATTTTCTATCGTTCTTTCGGCGACGGCTTTTCTGGCTGTGGCGTCGGTTAGCAGTTTCGCGTCGCCATTCCAAAATGTGCAGCATCGTCATTCGAGTACTCGATTGGCGTCAAAACCCCAGGCGCCACAACTGTGGGCGCACAATCAACCACTTGTCAATTCGACGATTCTCATCGACAAATTCACGCTGGACAAAACCGGCTGGGTGATGTCGCATTTGCAAGGCAAAAACGGTCAGCCTGGAACGATGGCGGGCGTGACTGGCCCGTTTGCGCCCGGAACCTATCGCAACGTGCGCATCAAACTCAATGGCCTCATCAAAGCGGGCGATAAAGTGTGGCCGATGCTGCATTATGACAGCGGCTCCCAAAAAGGCGTTTTCGAGCCAACGCGGGATCATCACGTCGAAGTTAATGGCAAAGTCGTGACGCGTCAGATCACGATTACAGCGATCAAAGGCACGCCTCCCAAAGCGGGCGCGCTGATGACGATGCCGCCGCGCGACATGATGAGCGATATGCCAATGAGCGGCATGACGATGAACCATTCCAGGCCGAACAAAGCGGCTGCATCGCGCTGAACCTTGAAAATAAGGCGAGACGCGCCGTTTCATCGCAATCGAGTACTCGATGTGATGAGGCGGCGCGTCTTGTGGAGGAATTCAAATGAAGAAGATTTTACTCGTCGCATTGCTGTGCGGCCTGAGCCTGGTTTTTGCCCCATCGCGCGTTTGGGCGTGCGCGTGCGGCTGCGGCGTTTTCGATGTGGGAACGGGTTCGATGTTCCCAACCGGCGCCGGCACGACGGTTTACTTCGATTACGATTACTTGAACCAAACGCGCAACTGGAGCGGTTCGTCGTCGGCGCCCGCGGCCAACAACGATGACAAACAAATCCGCACCGATTTTTTCAGCCTGGGCGTGCAGCACATGTTCAACCGAAAAAACGGTTTCATGCTGGAAGTGCCATATTGGAACCGCCAATTCAAGACCGCCGACTCGGGCACAGTCGAAACGTTCAACCACTCGAGTTTGGGCGACATTCGCCTCAAAGGCATTTACACCGGCTTTTCGCCCGATATGTCCAGCGGCCTGACTTATGGCGTCAAACTGCCAACCGGCGATTCCAAATACGCGGGTTTCGATTCCGACACAGAAATCGGAACTGGCAGCACAGATTTGCTTTTGGGCGGTTATCACAACGCGAAGTTTGCCAACAGCAATTGGGGCTGGTTCGTCAATGGCGAACTGGAGCAACCAGTTGCGCACAAAAACGGCTACAATCCGGGCGCCGAAATCAACGCGGTCGCGGGCGCTTACTATCATCAGTGGAACGTCGGTAAAACGCCGGTCGTGCCGTTGCTGCAAATTATCGGCTCGGTTCGCGGCAAAGATAGCGGTGCTTTGAGCAACGCTTCCGACAGCGGTTATCAACGTGTTTTGTTCGCGCCCGGCCTGGAAGTCCATCTGGCGGGCGCGCGTATTTTCGCCGAAGTCGGCTTGCCGATTTATCAGCACGTCAACGGCAATCAATTGACGGCGAAAACTTTGTTCAAAGTCACCGTCAGTCACGATTTTTGAGAATCTGTTTGAAAAGTCTGCAATGTGTGAAGAAGTGGTAGTTTGTCATTCTGACGGGCGCCCTCTGGGCAGTGCGAAGAATCTAACTGAACATAGATTCTTCGCACTGCCCAGAGGGCGCCCGTCAGAATGACAAACTATGAGTTTCAGGGCGTTTCTCGGACTTTGTGAACTCTTTTTCAGAACGAAGTCCGTGTCCTACTTCTTTCTCGAACACACTTTTCGTTGGAGGAACATTTATGCGCAAATTCTGGATGGTTTTGGCCGCGTGCGTCCTGCTTTCGAGTACTCGAAAAGCTGTTTTGGCTTCCGCGAAAGTAGGAAACGCGGCGCCCTCACTTGTCGCGCGCGAATTGGACGGCAGCACGTTCGATTTGAGCGCGTTCAAAGGCAAAGTCGTGATTGTGAACTTTTGGGCGACGTGGTGTCCGCCATGTCGTGCGGAAATGCCCGCACTTTCGGCGTTTTATGCGAAATATCACGCGCAAGGTTTGGCAATGATCGCTCTGAGCGCCGACCGCAGGCAAGATCGCGGCGACGTGAAAAAAGTGATGCGTAACTTCACCTTTCCTGCTGCGATGCTGACTGAGGCCAAAACCAACAACTTCGGCGATCCCGACAGTTTGCCGACCACTTACGTCATTGATGCGGCGGGAAAAGTGCGCGCCGTTTTCAGCGGCAAAACAACGGTGACAACGCAAAGTTTGAACGAAGTCGTTTTGCCTTTGCTACCGCAATCGTCAGTAAAGTAAAATTCGCCTTCAGCGGAGCCGCGCCAAAATCCCGAGTAAGGACTTTGGCGCGTCTGCTTTTCGAGTACTCGATGTCGGTAAACAACTTCCTAAAACGATAAACTTCAAAGCGTGACTTCCCGCGACATCGCCCCGCAAAATCTCATTGTTCCCGCGTTTTCTGCCGACGAAGAAGACGAAGCGCGCCCGATTTCGGCGCTTCATGCCTTTGGCGCGCAGCCTCAATTCGACCGTCACGCGCGGCTGGAAGGCAAAAGCGATACGCGCCGTCGTCGCAAACTCAAAGAAATCGCCAAAACTTTGCCGCGTTCGCCTGGCGTTTATTTCTTTTACGGCATCAACAATCGCTTGCTTTACATCGGCAAAGCCAAGTGTTTGCGCGAACGCGTCGGCTCATACTTCGGCGAAACTTCTTTGCGACGCCCGCCCAAGTTGCGTCGTTTATTGGCTGAAATCAAGCGTTTGGAACACGAAGAATGCGGCAGCGAATTGGAAGCCCTTTTGGTTGAACGCCGCCTCATCGCCGAACGCTTGCCGATTTTAAATCGCCAACATAAACGTTTCAAGGTTTATCCGTATTTGTTGTTGTCGCGCGAAACCTTTCCGCGATTGACTCTCACGCGCGCCGAACCAATGGAAGGCGAGCGCGCCGACGACTTTTCTTTTATGTCACCGCAATCGCGTTCGACATCGTTGCCGCTGGAAAACGCGCCGCACGCTGGTGAACTTCCCGGACTTTATCTTGGCCCGTTTACTTCGCCGCGCTCGGCGTTCTGGACGTTTGAAGCTGTCCGCAACTTGTTTCCGCTGCGCTCGTGCGAAGGCGCCATTATGCCGGACGAAAAGGCGCGCAGTTGCTTTTATCACGAGATTAAACGTTGTCTAGGGCCGTGCGTTGGCGCCGTAGAGACCATCGAGTACTCGAAAGTCTGCGCCGATTTAGTTGCGCTCTTGCAAACTGGCAACGCGCCGCAATTAGACGCGATGCGCGCGCGAATGCAACAGTTTTCCGACGACTGGCGCTTTGAAGAAGCCGCGCAACTCAAAGAACAATTGCAGGCGATTGAAGCCGTCGCCAAACGTTTGCAACGCTTGCAACGAATGCGCGAAAAGAACAACGTCGTGATCGTGCAAAACGCGCGCAACGTTGCGGAACCGGAAAATGCGACTGGAACAAATCCGGATTCTGTCAGGTCGAACGCTGCATCGAGTACGCGAAATGCCAGCGTTTTCTTAATTCAAGGCGGCGTGGTGCGGCGTCATATCGTTGTGCGCAATTGGAATCAGGACGAGAAAATCTTGCGCCGCGCGATTGCAGATATTTACGACAATCCGCCGCCGGTCGCCGATTACACCGCGAAAACTGAACTCGACGAAATGATGATTTTGGATCGCTGGCTCAAAAGCAATGGCGAAAGTTCGTGCTGCATTTGGATGAACGCCAAAACGTCGCGGCAGTGGACAAGCAACGTTTTGCGCGGCGTGCAACGTTGGATGAATGCGGACAACGCAAGGGAAAACGATGAACAATAACAGCAGGAAAATCGGGATTGTTGTGAGTGCGTTGTGTGCGACTGTTGGTTTGAGCTTTTGTAAAAACGGCGTGGCGCAGAACAATGCGAGCGCGCCGCGAAACACTATGAACACTTCACATGCGGAAACGGTTTGGACGCCGACAAACGAAGATCGCCAAGTGGGCGATGCGATGAACGGCTTTGGTTTCCGCGTTTTGCAAAAGTTGGACGCACAAAAAGCGTCCGGCGCGAACGTGCTGTTTTCGCCTCTCAGCATTTCGACGGCGTTGACTTTGGTCGAGCAGGGCGCCGCGGGTCAAACACGAAGCGAAATGGAAAAGTTGCTGCAACCCGCCGGTCTTTCCGCGCAAAATGTTCTGGCTTCGACAGTGGCTTTGACGCGTGGCTGGCAAACGGCGGACAGCAAAGTTCAGGTCGACATCGCCAATTCGTTGTGGATGGATCGCAAATTCACGCTCAAATCCGCGTTTGCTGATGCCGCGCAGAAGAATTTTGATGCGCAAATTTCTGGACTTGACTTCTCATCGCCTTCTGCCGCAAAAACCATCAACGATTGGATTAGCGGCAAGACCGAAGGCAAAATTACCGCGATGGTTTCGCCCGACGCTTTGCGCGCGGCGATGTTGGTCGTCGCCAACGCGGTTTATTTCCACGGCGATTGGAGCACGGCTTTCGACAAGAAAAACACGCGCGACGCCGACTTTCATTTGACTGCCGACAAAACAATCCGCGTCCCGATGATGTCGCTGCCCGCCGTGAAAAAGTATTCGTATGCGAAAACAAGCGATGCGGCGCTGCTCGCTTTACCTTACGGAAAAGGCAACTTGAGCATGGTTTTTCTCTTGCCCGATCAAGGCGTGCCGCTTTCGCAAATTGTGGCGCGCTGCGACAACGCGCAATGGAAAACGTGGATGACGATGATGAAAGCGCAGGACGGGATTATTAAAATCCCGCGTTTTACGTTGAAAGACGATTTTATTTTGAATAAAATGTTGCAGCAGTTGGGGCTGAAGACGGCTTTTTCAAGGAACGCTAATTTTTCCGCGATGACTTTGGTGCCGGGCGTCTTCATCAGCCAGGTCAAACACCAAGCGTGGATGCAAGTGGATGAAATTGGAACCGAAGCCGCCGCTGTCACAACCATAAGGATGAGATCGAGCGCCATTTTAATACCCGAAAATCCGCCCTTTCAATTCATCGCCGACCGCCCGTTTCTGGCGGCGATTCGGGATAATCGCAGCGGCAATTTGCTGTTTGTGGCCGAAGTCAATCAACCGACTTCGTGAAACAATTATCGAGTACTCGAACTGGCGCGAAAGTTATTCAGAAACTTACTCAATTGGTTTGAGATTCGCTTCAATAGCGGCGCGTTGTGACTCAAGAAACGGCGGCAACGCGACTTTTTCGCCCAATGTCGCGGCATCTTCATCGACGGCGAAACCTGGTCCGTCGGTGGCGATTTCAAACAAAATGTCGTTCGGTTCGCGGAAATACAAGCTGCGGAAATAATAACGATCCACTTCGCCGCTGCTGCGAATGCCCAGACTTTGCAAACGCTCGTTCCACGCGTGATATTGGTCGTCATTGGGCGTGCGAAAAGCGATGTGATGCACGCCGCCCGCGCCCAATCGCGCCAAAGGCAAACCTGGCTGAACAGCGACATGAAGTTCAGCGGACGCGCCAGCTTCGCCCATTTCGTAGACGTGAATCGTGTGACTGGCGTTGTCAGGATGCGCATATTCGCGCGCGTGCCGCATTTCGAGTACTCGAACCAGCACGGTATCGGTCGGCTTGAGGTCGGGAACGCTCATCACGACTGGGCCCAGACCGCGAATTTGATGTTCCGCAGGAACCGGACTTTTGTCCCACGTCTTGCCGCTTTCACTGACGCCGCCGTCGTCCATGAGCGACAATCGCTGGCCTTCGCGGTCTTCAAAATCAAGTGTTAAACGATTGTCGCGCTCCACAATGTCATGCGCCTGCACGCCTTGTTCCGCAAAACGCTGCTTCCACCAATCAAGTGTTTCGCGCCCTCGAACGCGCAAACTGGTGCGCGTCAGGCTGTGCGCGCCGCGTTTTTCGCGTGGCATTGCCCAATCGAAAAACGTCAAATCGGTGCCAGGACTGCCCAGCGCATCGGCGTAGAAAAGGTGATACGCGCTTACATCGTCCTGATTGACGCTGCGCTTGACCAGGCGCATTCCCAAGGTTTGCGTATAGAAGCGATAGTTTTCGCGCACGTCCGCCGTCACCGCAGTCACATGATGAATTCCCGTCAATTGCATGATAATTCTCCGCTGTGCTTTGTTAAACAAGGTCGCTGCTGATTGATGATGCCCGAGGTTGAACGAATGGGCTACAATCGGTTGCAACTTTCCCCGTCAGCTTTTCACCGCGCCAAAGGCCGCGAAAACCGAGTTCTTATGTAGAACTTCGACTTGCGTAAATCCGACCTGGCGTAGCAAATCAATCTGCCACAACAACGGACGCGGCGTGTCTTCTTTTTCGATGTACGCGAAAACCTGTTCGCGGTATTCATCGTTTTTCAGTTCGCGCAAATAATCTCCGTAACGCGTCCACATCATTGCATGAAGCGCAGGAACGGAATGCGTCACCAAATCGGAAATCCACAAACTGCCGCCCGGTTTGAGTACTCGATGAAACTTGGCGAAGACTTCGCGCCATTCGCTTTCTTCGCGCAGATGATGCAAAACCGCCGCTGCCGTGATGATGTCGAAATGGTCGTCTTCCAATTCGAGTGCGCGAATATCGCTTTGATGCGTGACGATTTTACCGCGCGTTTTCTCGCGTAAACGCTGCATCGCGCGATCCAGCATCGGGCGCGAAAGGTCAACTAAATCGAAACTTAAGTCGGGAAAGTGTTCCAGCAGTTTCATGCTGTAATTGCCCGCGCCACAGCCGACATCGAGTACTCGAAGCGCGTTTGGCGTCGTCGCTTTGGCGGCTTGCACGATCAAATC
This sequence comes from Abditibacteriaceae bacterium, assembly GCA_965277285.1. Lineage (GTDB taxonomy): Bacteria > Armatimonadota > Abditibacteriia > Abditibacteriales > Abditibacteriaceae > DASVUS01. Next base: position 3,726,032 of record OZ255721.1, read on the forward strand.
GAGCACCAGCGGCGCGTCCATTGTCGCACTTTGTCCAGTTTCCAGATTAGAAAAACGCTCGACATCATTGTCGAAACGCTGCCGTATTTCTTCGATAGTGGATTTTTGCTTCATGGTGTTCATGATCCTGTAACCAATGGTGCGGGTCTACCATAGGCCTGCGAATAAACTCGCAGGCCTATGGTAGACCCGCACCACTCATTTAACAATGAACCCGAAGCGTAAGCGACGGGCTGAAGTAACTGCTACACCAGCCCGTCGCTTACGCTCCGGGTTCGTTGTTAAATCAACTTTCCCAGCGTCCACTGGACGCTTTTCGATTTCAACAAGTCTTGATACGAGGTGTTTCCAGCGCGATGCGCGATTTCTGAAAGCGTCGGGTAGACGTGAATCGCTTCGCCAAATTCTTCAATGAGCGCGCCATCGCGCACGGCGGGGAGAAAGTTATGAATCAGTTCGCCCGCATTCGCGCCAACGATGTGTGCGCCTAAAACGCGATTATTGGGACTGCAAACGACTTTGAGAAAACCATCCGTTTCGCCTTCGATAATCGCGCGATCCAACGTTTTGAAACTTTGACGATAAATCTTCGGATGCGCGTACTCGACTCGCGCCTGCTCTTCGGTCAATCCCAGATGGGCGACCTCAGGGTCGAGAAACGTCGTCCATGGCACGATGCGCGCGTCCCATTTGGCTTTGAGCGGCAAGAGCGCATTTTGCACCGCGATTTTCGCCTGCGCTTCCGCGACGTGCGTGAACAACAAGCCGCCAACGCAATCGCCGCACGCCCAGATATTGGAAACCGTTGTCCGCAAATGATGGTCGACAACCAATCCCTGAGAATCATTTTGAACGCCGATTTCGTGCGCGTTCAAACTCGACGTATCGACCGTTTTCCCCGCCGCGACGAGGATTTTGCTGCCTTCGACGCGTTGAGTTTGTCCGTCTTTCTCGAACTCGATCCAAGCGCGATCTTCGCCGCGACCGGCGCAAACGGCTTTCGCACCGAGATGAACCACAACGCCGCTGTTTTCGAGTACTCGATGCGCCGCAGCGGAAACTTCTGCGTCTTCTTTGGGCAGCAAACGTTCGTCTTGTTGCAAAATCGTGACTTTGGTGCCAAAGCGCGCGAAGGCTTGCGCCATTTCGCAACCGACGGCGCCGCCGCCCAAAATAATCATCGAGCGCGGCAAGTTCGGCAAATTGTAAACATCGGCGTAAGTCAGAAATCCGGCTTCGCGCAAGCCTTCCAGTTCGGGGATTTTCGGCGAGCTGCCCGTCGCCAGAATAAACTTTTTAGCGGCAATCATTTGCTCGCCGTCTTTGCCGACAACGCGCAAAGTGTTCGCATCAACGAACGACGCTTCGCCTTGCACGACTTGCAAATCGGCTTTCTTCAATTCTTCGCGCTCGAGTTTTTTGATTTCGTCGCGCACGTCCTGGATGCGCAACTTGACAGCGTTCCAGACGAGTTTCGGCTTTTCGATGTGAACGCCAAACTCTTCCGAACGCTTGATTAAGTCGAAGACGCGCGCGCTTTTGATCAGCGTTTTCGATGGCACGCAGCCTGTCCAAAGACATTCACCGCCGATGCGTTCGCGCTCAATCAAAACCACATTCGCGCCCAGACTTTTCGCGCCGACAGCGGCGACTAATCCACCCGTTCCGGCACCGATAACGGCTAAATCGAAAGTTTGCATAAAGATTATCGTCTTGGTAAAACGCGAAAAGATGCTTCCAAGGGAGTGTCCCATCGAATCAAACGTACAGAAAAAAGTGTAAGATGTTGCGCGGAGTAGGAAAAGTGGAGTGCGCCGAGTTCCTCAAATTGTATGATTTGTTCGTCTGTGAGAATGTCGTAACACATTCTCTGCAAAACGTTTTTACGAACAACTTCATATTGCGATAACTCGTTCATTTGATAAGAACCGTGAGACCGTCCGTAAGGCGGTTTGCCATTTTCCAAATACAACTCGCACCAGCCTTCTGCCAACGCAGTTTGTAGCAATTCATCAATGTGAACTTCTTCCAATGGCTCTTTCATATTGACCTTAAAACGTGCCGCTGAACGGTTTATCGTAACCTGTCAATTCAACGTAACCTTGCCCAACGTTTCGACCATTATCGAGTACTCGAACGCTGCCTTCCCAATAAGCGATTCCCGTCGAACGCGCCGTGACAAGCTCCTGATTGGAAACCGTCGGTTCGATCGTCAGGTCGAGTTTGGCGCGTGGAACATGAACGCGCCACTTTGCGGGATAATTGGCGCCGCTCGTCGGGCTTTGCCAGGTCGCTAAAGGTTGAAAAGAAAAGTCGCGCAAACTCAGACTTTGAGATCGTCCGTTTTGGTTGATAAGCGTTCCTGAGGAAAATGGATCGGTTCCACCACCGCGCAAGCGCATTCGATAAAGCATCAATTCGCGCCCGTCGTTGAGTTGTATGGCGAACCAATCCCAGCCGATTTGATTTGCAGCCAACTGATTGGAGCCGAACTCGTGATCGAACCAGCTTTGGCCTTCGACCGATAAAACCTCGTCGCCGATTTGCAAAGTGCCGCGCGTTTTCAATCGCGTAAATGAATAATAATGCGAAGCGTGACCCAAACCTTGCGCCTTCTGCGAAACGCCATTACGCCCGTGAATAACTAAGGGCTTGAGCAGAGTTTGCGTCAAATCGAGCGCGAATGTTTGATCGTTTGTCGAAGTCGCATTGCTTTGTCCACGCGCGTGCAGCTTTTGGTTTTTCGCTTGAAATTGCAAATCCCAATCGCCGATCCAGATGTGCGCGTTTCGCGTACTCGAATTCGCCGTGCTCGTTCCGGCAATTCCCGCCGCGCCGCGACTGATTCGGTCGGTGAAGAAAAAGCGCTGTCCATTTTCATCGGTGACAGCAAAATGCGCGAAAACCACGTCTCGCGTTGCCCAGTGCGAAGTTCGTCCCGTTAGTTTTGGCAAAAGTGCCTGGCGAAACCACGTCAATTGATAACCGAAACGCCGCCCGTTTTGGTCGCGCAAATGGCCAGTGTAATACCACCATTCGGTCGAGTATTCGGGATGCGCGCCGTGATCGCGCGGGAAATTGAACGTGTAACCAGGCAACGCCAGTTTGTAAGGGCTTTGAAGTTGTGGTGCGGCGTTCAAAGGTTGAAGCAGCGCAAAAGTTGCCAGGAAATAGAAGAATTTTTTCATAGTGCGAACGTACGGGCGAGGCATGCCTCACCCGTACAACAACACGGACAAATACCGCCAATCGAGTACTCGAACTTAACGACGAAAACCAACGATGTCGTCGCTGCCGCTCATCGTAGCCAGAGATTCCGGGTCTTTGGCACGCTTGAGGTGCGCGCGAAGTTCCTCGACTTGCGCCATCACAGCCGTTGCGAAATGTTCGTCCAAAATCGTTGCGCCCTCTTGCGCGCGTGAAAGTGCCGCCGAGGTGAAGACTTCTTTCAAATAAGCGGGCGTGAAGCCGTCGGTTTTTTCGCCGACTTGAGCCGACAACGCTTCGCGGTCAAGAGAATCGGCGATGCGCTGACTCATCTGCGTGCGCGACAAGATGCGACGACAGTATTCGATACGTTCGGCTTTTTTGGGCAAGCCGATATGAAACACGCGGTCGAAACGCGAAGGACGTTTGAGAAGTGCTTCGTCAATTTTGCCCGGATGATTGGAACTGGCGATGACGAGAAGTCCATCGTTGCTTGCAAAACCATCCATTTCATTGAGGAAAACGGTGCGATTTTGATCGTTGACCAATCCGTCAATGTCTTCAAAGGCCAGAATGCACGGCGAAAGTTTGCGCGCTCGCTCAAAAATCGCTTGAATGGCTTCTTCGTGATTGCGAATATGCAAGTCGCGCACATAAAGAAAGGGCAAAGTGGGCAGCGAGGACGCGATGGCTTTGCAAACCATTGTCTTGCCGGTTCCGGGCGGCCCGACCATCAAAATGCCGCGACGCCAGGCGAATCCAAAATCGTGAAAAACTTCGCGCTGCGCGAAAAAGCCTTCGACTGCCGCGCGCAAACTGCGAAAATCGTCCGGCGCCAAAACGACATCGTCCCACGTCACCTTGCCGATTTCGCCGTCCAAATCGGGCGCTTTTCCCCAGCCTTGCGCGTAACGCAAACAACGGCCTTGCGGACGAATCGAGTACTCGTGAACCGCCGCAAACAACGCGTGCAAAGCCTTTACATCATCGCCAAAACCGATGACGTAACAGCTCTCGAAGCGCGCGGGAGCGAAAATCAATTCGATGGCCGCGCCCTGCCATTGCAAGCTGTACCATCCGAAATAAGGCAAGACAATTTCATCGCTGTAATCGCTGCGGCCTTCGAGCAACGAGCGAAAATCGGTTGTTTGCTCGCGCAGAAAGCGCAGCGAAGTTTCGCCGTCGAGCCACTGCATCAACGTATTGGCGCGCGGACAACGATGGCGAACGAGCCGTAACAGCGTGTCTTCCGCGTTGCCATCCGCGCTTTGAGTGCGCAACGCGGCGTTCATCGCCACGTCACGCCATTTTTCTTCAAGAGGAGTGTTCATCTGTTTTCTTTCTCGCGGGCAAACGACAACAATCGCGCGAAATCGCCGAAACGAAATCGTCAAAGGTTATTTTGTCGTGGCCGAATTTGGTTTGTGGGAGCAGGAAGAAGCGCGTCAGCAGGCCAGAAAACGGCACCATAGAAAGCTGCGCGAAGAAACATCGAGCCGAAACCCGAAAGATCGCAAGACACGATTAGAGCGATGAGAGGAAGAAGACGAACATAAGATTGCTGATTATAACAAATCGAGTACTCGATTGTGCAAGTCAAAGAACCCTGAGCGTAAGCGACGGGTGAAAAGTAACAATGTCATGTCGCTGATACTTCACCCGTCGCTCACGCTCAGGGTTCTTTGTGTCACTCGACCTGCAGCGCGTCCGCGATAATTCTGCGGCTGGCGGCGAACGATGGCCAGATACCGGCGCCGACAGCGGCCGCAATCGACAAAACGAGCGCGACCAGCAGCGTTTGCGGCGAAGTTGTCCAGCCGATGCTCCAACCGAAAAACTGGCGATTGATGACGTGAATCAGTTGCCACGCGAGGCACAAACCTGCCGCGACGCCTAAAACCCAGGCGAAAAACCCGATGAGAGCGAATTCGATAAAGGTCATTTTACGAATTTGCGCAGCGGAAGCGCCCAGCGCGCGCAACGTCGCCAGTTCGCGTCCGCGTTCCAAAAGCAGCGCAATCAACGTATCGAAAATGCCAATCGCCGCCACGATAATGGCGATGAGTTGCAAGGCGTAAGTGACGGCAAAAGTTTGGTCGAAGGTTGTGAACACCGAATCGCGCAATTGCTGATTGGGAAAAATCATCAACTGATAGCGCGCCGAAAAACGCTTTTGCAAATCGTCCTGCACGATTCGAGTCCTCGATTTGTCCTTGAAATATAAAGCCACGCCGTCAATTTGATTGTCGTGCCAATACTTTCGATAAAGCGCGTTCGGCAGATAAACCACGCACGCTTCAGGATTGTAATCGCTGAAAACGCCCGCAATCGGCAAGCGCAATGTTCCGCTGGGAGACGGCAAAACCAATTGATCGCCAACGCCTGGCCCAACCAGATTCTTAAAACGTTCGGAAACTAAAACCGCGCGTCCATCCACAAAATCCTGGCGCGCCTGTGTTTCGCCGTTGCGTGTCTGCAAAAAGCGCAATGCGGGACGACCTTGCACCAGCGTCGGCAATTCGTTGGCATTGACCGAAACCGGCTGATTGTTGACCGTAATGTGGAAAATGCGCACCACATCGGAACTGGCGACTTGCGGCAAAGCGCGCGCATAACGCACGACTTCGGGCGGCAAACCGGAACCCGAATCGCCGCTGAAACCATTGGCGGGCGCGATGTATAAATCGGCGCTAATGGTTGAATTGACCCAGCCTTCGACAGCGGCGCGAAAACTCCTGACCATCGTCGAAAGCCCGATAGACATCGCCAAACTCAACATCAAAGCGGCGATCACCAGACTGCTGCGATTGATGGCGCGTTGCAAATAAGTTCCCGCCAGCGTGCCTTCGATGCCGAAGAAAGTTCCCGCGAAACGTTGCGCCATTTTGCCGCCGAAAAGTGTCCACAGCGGCGTCATCAAGGCGAAGCCGCCCAGCGTAAAAAACGACGAGGCGAAACCGGCGAACAAACTCCGTGTCGCAATGAAAGGCAAGCACAAAACGAACGCGACGCCCAAAAACCCAACGCCGACAAGCGCCAAAGGCAACGCCCAGCGCGTCGTCGCATGGTGCAACGTGACGCGTTGCAATGCTTGGCGCGGCGACGTTCCGGCGGCTTCGAGCGCGGCGGGCAACGAAGCGCCGATTGACAACAGCGTTCCGCCCAGCGGCGCGCTCCACCACAACCAGGTTGGAACCGTCAATTGCTGCGCGTGAACCGTGATGTAAAGCTGCGAAACCGTCGTGCTGACGGCCTTCAAGGTGTAATGCGCCAGGCCCAAACCCAGGGCGAAACCGGCGACCGAACCGACGATACCAATCAAGGCGGCTTCGAGGAGAAAAGTACGCAAAATCTGCGAACGACTGGCGCCCAAAGCACGCAACGTTCCTATTTCGCTGCGTCTTCGCACAACCGCTGTCGCAATCGCGTTGTAGATGAGAAAGGCGCCGACGAACAGCGAAATGCACGATAAAGCAGAAAGATTGAGTTGAAAAGCGCGCAACAAATCGGCGACTTGGCTTGAACGTTGTGCGGGTCGCTGCACAATCGCGTCCGGCGGAACGAGTACTCGAATCGCGCGCGAAACCGCGTCAATTTTGTCTTCGTTGACAATTAAATCGATCTGCGAAAGCCTGCCGATTTGACCGAAGTTTTCCTGCGCCGCGGCAATGTCCATCAAGGCGAAATCGCCGCCGAAGGCTTGTCCCGACGCGGCGGAATCGAGCAGACTGACGATGTGGAAGCGGGAGCGTTTAGCGCCGCTGTAAACTTCAATCGTGTCGCCAATTTTCAAGTTGTGACGCTTTGCCAATGTCGAACTAATGGCAATCGCGTGCGGATCGAGCAGAAATTGAAACAATTGCTTCGCTTGATTTCCGCCCAAGGCTGAAGGCGGCGTTGCCAAATCGCGGAAACCGGCTTCGGAAAACAAATCGACGCCTAAAATCAAGAGCGAAGTTTGCAAAGTCGGCGAATAAAGCGTGCGTTGAACCAGCGGCGCCTGCGCCTTGAGATTGTCGCGGATAATGGGATTGCGCGTCGTCGCTAATTGCGCGAAAACACTTTCCGGCAAACCGTTCTGGCTGCCGCGAATTTGCAAATTGCTTTTGCCCGTTACGGCATCGAGCGAAGCCGAAAAGCTGGCCAAAACCGAATTGTTGGCGACCGCAATCGAGACGAAAACCGCCAAACCCAAAGCGACGCCGAGACAGGACAGGAAAAACGCGCCGCGATGTCGCAGCCAATAGCGCGCGGACAGAAAACGAAAAAGAAGAAGCACGCCAGTACAAGGTTTGAAAACCGGCAACGTTCCGTTCGAGTAGTGAAATCGAGTACTCGACGAATTTATGTTAAACATCACAAACTATGAAAATTGAAAATCAAAAGATTGTGTATCAGGAAAAAGGTCGCTAAGTGTGCTTGCCTTGCCGCAAGGTTTGGAGCAAGAGTACTTTTTACAGGCGCAAACCTCTTTCAGACCAAGAATCGCTGGTTATCGTAGAAGCGACTTGCGGACTGCCAAGCCGTTTTCTGGCGGCGCGTTGGAAGCGTGAAAATAAAAAGATGAAAGTTGTGCGAGACTTCGTTTGTCCGCAGTGCCGAAGCGCATTGAGACAAGTCAGTTCCAAATTCAAAGCGCCGCGCCGCAACGATCATCGTTCATGGAAGAAAGTTCATGCCTGGTTTTTGAAACAACGTCCGCAAATTGCAACAATGACGTGGGATGATGAACTCAAAAGCCAACACTCAAACGCAAAACGAAAGAACTTAAATCAGCCGAATTGGAACATATTATCTCGGGAAAGCGATGGAACGATACGTCCCGATTATTAGTAGTTTTTATTCAAATCGAGTACTCGAATGCGCGCAGGCGAAAGTTGCAGTAAAATCGCGGCAATGTCTAATACTTCAACCTTCGTTCTTCCTTTTGATCCTGCGCACGCCGTCGCCATTGTGCAGGAAGCGGCGCTTTTGTCCTTGACATTGCGCGGCAAATACACGCCTGACGTGAAAGCCGACAACACTTTGGTGACTGAAGCCGACCGCCAACTCGAACAATTTTTGCGCGAAGGTTTGGGTCAACTCGCGCCCAGTTTTTCGTTTTTAGGCGAAGAAGGCGGGCTTGATGGCGACCCGAACGCGCCCTGCTGGGTGATCGATCCGATTGATGGCACAACGAACTTTGTGCGCGGCCTTCCTTTGTGGTGCATTTCGGTCGGCGCGGTTTATCAGGGCGAGGCGATTTTCGGTTGCATCGCCGTCCCGCCGCAAAACGAAATGTTGTGGGCGGCAACCGGTCATGGCGCGTGGCTGCAATTGGAATCGAGTACTCAATCGCCGCCGCCCGCGATTCAATTGCGCGTTTTCGACAGCGAAACGTTGATGCAGGAGGACCTCATCGCGTGCAACACGACGGTGGAAAGCGCGGTCAATTTCGCGGGCGTGCCGTGCAGATTGCGCAATCTGGGAACGCTGGCCTATCATTTGGTCGCTTTAGCGCGCGGCAGCCTGGTCGCTTCAATTGCGCGCCAGCATCAACTTTATGACATTGCGGGTGGCGTTTGCATTTGCGAAGAAGCGGGCTGCATCGCGCGCTATTTAGACGGAACCGCGTGGCAAGCCGAAGTCGTATCGAAGCGCGAAATGCGGCCTCTGATCGTGGCGCCGCCGCAAATCATGGCGCAATTGTTGACGGGTTTACAAAAATAATTCACCGCGAAGAGCGCGAAAAAAAGAAAAGGAATCGTCATAATCCTTTGTCATTCTGAGCGGAGCGAAGAATCTAACTCCAGCCAGATTCTTCGCTCCACTCAGAATGACAAAGGATTACTTTCGAGTACTCGATTCTTCTATTTCTTCGCGTCCTTCGCGGTGAATCCAAAAGGAAACGAAAATGGTTGAACATTTGGTATGGTTCAAGCTGAAAGAAGGCATTACGCAGGACGAAAAAGCGACTTTGATGCAATCGTTGCGCGACTTGAAAGATCAAGTCCCCGACATTTTGCATTTGGCGGTCGGCGAAGATTTTAGTGGACGCTCGCGCGGCTTTGGAATCGGCTTGGTCGTGCGTTTTCCCAATCGTCAGGCGTTGGAAATCTACGGGCCGCATCCCAGTCATCAAGCGTTTATTGAAAAATGCCGTCATTTGTGGGTGGACGTGCAAGCCCTCGATTTTGAAAGCGATTGAAGAAGTAGCCGCAAAGAGCACAGAGGACACAAAGAAGAGAGAATCGAGTACTCGAAACCTTCGAGGTTCCAGCACTTTTTCTCAGACTCTTTGTGTCCTTTGTGCTCTCTGTGGCTATTTCCCTTCGATCAGGTTTTCAGTGGCGCGTTCGCGGGCTTTGGCCTGGCGTGCCAATCCGCCCATGGTGGCGATCTCCCGGCGTTTTTCAGGCGAAAGATTTTGGGCGCGATTGAGACCGCCTTTGCGCGAACCAAGCGTACTCATCACGCTGGCGGCTTTGCGGCGCTCGCGCTTTTTGCTGCCGCCGCTTTTCAAAATACGCGCCGCTTCCCGAATTTCAGCTTTAACTTCGTCCTGAGCCTCGTTCTGAACCGCATCGTGGCTGGAGCGCGAACTTTGTGCGATTGTAGCAGACGCTTTTGGCTCAACGACTTTGGCCGATTGCGCCGCCTTTTTTGACGTTTTCTTCTTGGTCGTTTTTTCGTTTTTCGCTTTCATGGGCGCAAGTATGACAAGCGTCTTAAAAAGGGACAACTTCGGGAAAGAAAGACACTTGTAAGAGTTCGACCATTGTCACGAAATTAGAATTACGCGCCATCCTCGTGCGAGGGAACAGCAGCCAATGTGGAATATGACATTCATCGCGCGCAGTCAGTTAAAATCTGTGCAGCAATTTTCGATGGACTTCAATTATCCCATGAACCGCTTTCGAGTACTCATTTCCCTCTTCGCCGCTTCCGCTGTAGCACTTTCTCCGTTGCAAGCGCGCGTACCTCGTTGGAAATCATCTGCGTGGAAACCGCCGGTCGCCGCCGTCGCGCCAATTCCGACAATTCCCATTTTGACGATTTTGCCGCCTGCCGCGCCGCGCTTCAAACCCTTGGCAGTTCCAGCGATTGTGCGTGCTCCGGCGTGGATTGTGGTCGATGTCGATTCGGGGCGCGTGCTCGAAAGTTTCAATCCGCACAAAAGGATGTTTCCCGCTTCGACCACCAAAACCATGATGGCGTTGACGGCGCTGACTTACGGTCATTTGGACGATCTGGTGACAATCGGCCCCAATCCGCCCAAAACTGGCGAACAAAGCGCCAACTTGATGCAAGGCGAACATTTCATTTTGCGCGATTTGTTGCGCGCTGCCTTGATTAAATCGGCCAACGATGCGTGCGTCGCAGTCGCGGAAGGCGTGGCGGGAACGGTTCCCAATTTCGTCCGCCTGATGAACGCCAAGTCCAAGGAAATCGGCGCGCGCGATTCGCATTGGATGAATCCGCACGGCTTGCACGATCCACAGCATTACACGACGCCGTATGACCTGGCGCAAATCGCGCGCGCCGATATGCGTTATGCTTTCTTCAACGACACCATCAAAACGCGCGTGACGAGCATTCACGGAAATTGGAAAATCGGGACCTATCGAGTACTCGAAAACAAGAATCGCCTGTTGTGGGAATGGCAGCAATGCGACGGCGTGAAAACCGGCTACACTCGACAGGCTGGGCGCTGCCTGGTCGCGTCCGCCACGCAAAACGTGCGCGATGCCGATGGCGCAGTTCGTCCCTGGCGCTTGATCGCGGTCGTGATGCACTCGCCCGACAGTTGGGGCGAAAGCGCCAATTTGCTGATCAATGCGTTCAAGAACTTCCGCCCGACATCGGTTGTAAAAGAAGATCAAACCTTCGCGCCGATCGATGTGCAAAATGGCGCGGGACAAGTGCAGCCGATTGCGACGCGCGCCGTGGAAGTGCCTTTGAAGGCGGGCGAAAGCGTCTCGAACAAGCTGCGTTTTTTGAAATTGCAGGCGCCGGTTCATCGCGGTCAGCGCGTCGGCGAACTCGAAGTGTGGAGCGGCTTGCACCCAATTGCGCGCGTGCCGCTGATGGCGCAAAGCGACGTTCCCGTTTCGGTTATCGCCAGCATCGTGCCCAATACGCCGCTGGCGCCATCCAACAAAACTTTATTGATCGGCGTGGCCGGAGTCGGCGCGCTCGGTCTGGCGCTGCTTCTGATGCGTCGAACCCGCGAATCCGCGAGGCCCAATCATGTCCAAAAAAGAACCCATTGAAAACTCCGTTGAACCTTCCCTTGAACCGCAAACGACCGTTGAAAAAACGCGCCTTTCGCTCGCCGAAGCGCAAAAATTTCTGCATGAAGACGTTGAAATTGAACCTATCACGGAAGCGGAACTTGATGAACCCGAAGACAGTTTCGAGTACTCGAATGACGATGCGGCTGACGAAACTTCAACGCCGGAACCTTCGCCAAACGCCGAACGCTTGCATAAATTGATCGCGCGCGCGGGAATTGCCAGCCGTCGCGGAGCCGAAGAAATCGTGGCGCAGGGTCGCGTCATGGTAAACGGAAAAGTCGTGACGGAGACCGGCAGCAAAGCCGATCCGTCGCGCGACCGCATCGTGGTCGATGGCCAGCCGTTGCACGTTCCAACCACGACAACTGTGGTCTTGATGAACAAACCTTTGGGCGTCGTTTCGACCAAGAAAGACCCGGAAGGTCGCACCACCGTAACACATCTTTTGCCCGACAAGTACAAGACTTTGCACCCAATTGGACGGCTCGATTACGATACGTCAGGCGTTCTTTTCCTGACCGATGACGGCTCATTGACGCAACTTTTGACGCATCCTTCGCACGGCGTCGAGAAAGTTTATTGGGCGCGCGTTCGCGGAACCGTTTCGGTGCAAACCTTGAAGACTTTGGAAGCGGGTATTTATCTGCAAGACGGCAAAACGGCGCCGTGCAAAGCGCGCGTGCGGGCGCAAACCGAAAACAACGCGCTGGTGCAAATCACTTTACGCGAAGGCCGCAATCGTCAGGTGCGCAGAATGTTAGACGCCGTTGGTCATCAGGTGCGCGCGTTGCGTCGCGTTCGTGTGGCCAGTTTTGCGCTCGATGGTTTGCTGCCCGGCGAGTTTCGCGTACTGCTTCCTGGCGAAGTTCATGCTTTGCGCAAAGCTGCGGAAACCAAAGCGAAGTCGAAACCGGCGACCAAGCCTGTTCGTACAACCGCACGTCCTGAGAGCCGAAGCGACAGCAGAACCGAACCTACGACATCAAAACCGCTCGCCTCCTCGCGCGTTGCGCCAAAACGTGATGCGCCGAACGGTTTCAAAACTTCATCGCGCGAAATGGAACGTTCCACCGAACGTTTTGCCGAACGTGCTGCAACCTCAAATCGTTCGGCTGCGCCCAATCGTTCAGTTGCGCCTCGCGCTTCGATGAACGAACGCGCGGCTTCGGGCGAGCGGTTTTCTTCGAGTGCGCTGACGCAGCGTTTGGCGCGACAAGAACGTTCTGAACAACGTTCCGAACGCGGACAACGCACTGAGCAAGCGCATCCTTTGGCGCGACGCGTGGCGCAAAGTTTTGATCAGGCGCCGCAACGTTCTGCGGAAAACTTCGCGTCTTCAGCCAAGGCGGGAAAACAGGCCAAGCCAACGCGCCCGCCCAAAGCTGCACGCGTTTTCGCTGCAACGACGGCTCAGGCTGCAAAAGCCTCACGCATCGCGGCTGAAAAGCCAAGAACGTCGGCAAGATCTGCTGCGACTTCTAAATCGCCTGCGGCCAAACCATTTACGTCAAGCGCGAACGGAGCCAGGCCGAACACGTCTGCGCGCGCCAAACCTGCGCCTCAAGCCTCTCAATCGAAACCTGTGGCGCGTCGTGGCGACCGTCCATGGGGACAGAAAACGCGCAAGCGAGCTTAACATTCGGGTTCGTAGGGGCGACCCTTGTGGTCGCCCTTGTCCTTTGCTGTGCCCAGAGTGCGGCGGTCATACGTGCCTTCGGGCGACCACAAGGGTCGCCCCTACCTGCAAATAAACGGTTTCGAGTACTCGATGTTATTTGAACTATGAAAGTTTTCGCGTCCGCTCAACGTCGCCTGGCGCTTGGCGCTTTCCTGCTTGTGTTGCTGACCGGCGTGTGGCTTTTCTTGTGGAGAAAACCGCTGGGGCGCGACAATTGGTTCGTCACGCCGAGCGCGCATTTGTGGCCGCTCGATACGTGGTTGTTGCCCCTGGGAACGTTGCTGTTGTGCGGCGGTTTCGCGGCGATGTCAGCCTATGATCGCTTTCGTCGCGCCAAATCTCGACGCGAAGAAAAAACCTCGTTGCGCATGAGTTTGAGCGGCTTAGTTTTGCTCGCCGTCGTTTTACCGTGGACACTATTGGGGCCGCGCAAGATTTCTGGTGTTTATCTGGTTTCCGCGACGTGGAGCGACATTTCCAATCAGTATTTTTCGACTGCGTATCGCATCGAAAATGCGCGCGATTTTACGAAAAATTACGCATTGCAGCAGCAAGATTATGACATCGTAAAATCGCACGTTGCGACGCATCCGCCGGGCGCGGTTTTGTTTTATTACGGCGCGCTCAAGATTTACCAGAATATTCCTTTTGTTCATGCGGCGTTTTCAACGATTGCGCCCGGCATCACCGCTGCCAGCACACCAAGCGTAACGCAGACCATTCGCGGCCAGTTGGCGCGTTCTCACGCCAGCGATGCGAATGCGCGCCCGTTCCAAGATGACGCCGTAGGAAGTGCGATTTGGTGCGCCTTTTTGCTGTCGCTCAGCGTTGGCCTGACGGTTCCCGCCGTTTACAAACTCGCGGCAGGCGAATCGAGTACTCGAGATGGCGCTTCAACTAACGATGCAGTAGAGATTTCAGGAAACGAGGCGTTGTCTAAAGATGCGCTGGCAAAAGACGAAGAAAGAGCGCGCGAAAGTCGCGGTTTGCTGGGCGCCGCGTTGTTCGCTCTCGCGCCGACCACAATTTTGTTCACCTTCACATTAGATGCGCTGATGGCGTGCTTATTAGCTTGGTCGTTGGTCTTAATCGCGCGGCGCGTGACAAGTGGAACAAACGCTGGAATCGGTTCGGCGACTGCGAGCGGCGTTCTCATCGGCTTGGCGAGTTTTCTGTCGTTTGGCGCGCTGGCGATTTGGGGATTGTTGGTTTTCGCGCTGGCGATTGGTTTCGGGTGGCGCTCGTTTTTGACGACGCCGCAATTGGTTTTGACCGATTTGTTGAGCCGTCGCAAACCCGCTGTGCATCACCCAATTTCCGATTTGTTCTGGATTGCCTTGGGATTCGTCGGAATATGGTTTGTCTTGTGCTTGATTTTTCCGATGCAGCCGCAGGCGATTTACAATCGAGCGATGCAAGCACATCACGCTGCAACGTTGACTTCGCGCAGTCACGCGGGTTGGGCGGTTTTGAACCTCGTTTTCTTTGCCTTATTTTGTGGCTGGGCGCTCACAATAACGGTATGGTGCGGCGCATGGATGCAACTTCGCAACTGGCGCGCGCATCAAATCCTCAACTGGAACGCAGCGCGCGTCTTGGGCGTTGCAACTTTGCTGTTGTGCGTGGCGCTGTCGCTGTCGGGCAGCGTGCGCGGCGAAACCGAACGCTTGTGGTTTTTCCTGGTGCCGCCACTTTGTGCGTTCGCCGCGAACTCACCGGAAATCGAGTACTCGAATGCGGGAAAAGGCCGCTTCTTTCTGTTTTTAATCGGCCTGCAAACGTTGCAAACCTTGATGATGGCGGCAACTCTGGCGCCTTTAATTCGCGCTTATTAGACATGAACATCACACTTTATAACGCCGCGCGCGAAGACGCTTTATGGCGCGACATGAATCATTTTGGTCGCTTCCTCGTTCGCGGAAAAGACGCCGCGCCATTGTTGCATCACCTGACGACCAACGACATCAAAGGCTTGAAAGTTGGACAAAGTTGCGAAGCTGCTCTCATCAACAGCAAAGCGCGAATGCTCGATTTGCTTTCGATTTTTCGCCGCGAAAACGATTTTCTGGTTGTCACTTCGCCCAATCGCCGCGAAATGTTCGCGCCGCATTTGCGCGCTTTCGTTTTGTATCGGCAAGATGTAGAAATCGAAGATATTTCTGAACGCGGCGCGTTGTTCGGATTGTTCGGAGCGCAGCCAAATCGAGTACTCGATAATGAAAACGCATCGTTTTTGGTCGCGCCGACAACACGTTTGCCGCTCAACGGCGTTCTGCTGGAAAGCGATGCGCGCGACGAATTGACGCAATTTGTTCAACAAAGCGGCGTCAGTTTGTGCGACAACGAAACCTATAACGTTTTGCGCGTGGAGAGCGGCGTTCCCACGACCGGATTGGAATTGACCGAAGCTGTCAATCCTTGGGAAGCCGGTTTGAACGATACGATTTCGCTCAACAAAGGTTGCTACAACGGTCAGGAAATCGTGGCGCGCTTGAACACTTATCAGAAAGTGAAACGCAGTCTGCGCGGCCTGAAATTGTCGGGCGACGAAACGATTTCAATCAAGCTGAAAGCGGATGGAAAAGAAGCCGGTTTTATCAGCAGCCGCGTCGTTTCGCCACGTTTTGGCGCGATTGCTCTGGCGTATGTGCGCGGCGATTTCGTGGAAACAGAAACCCAGTTGCAAGTCGAAGATTCATCCCAAACTGCCGTTGTCTGCGACTTGCCGTTCACAAATTAGTCACATTTCGAGTACTCAATTTCGGATTGTAAAGTTGAGGAGATTTATGATGACGATTTCACGAATTGTGTATGAATTGACGACGAAGAAGACGTTGCTCGCGTTGGCTGCGGGCTTGTTGCTGACGACCGTTGGCGACGTAAATGTGGCAGCCGCGCGCAAGGCGTCAAGTGAAACGGCTTCAGGTGCGCGTTATGTTGCGCCCGATGGCAGCTACTCTTTTGTACCGCCGCTAGGCTTTCGTTTCAATGCACAACTCGCGGCAAAAACCAAAATAAACCGTGTAAGCGGTGTGGACAAAACGGTAGACGGAGTGTGGGATGGCCCCAACGGTAGCCGTATAGCCTCGAGTTCCTATCCGGTGAAGAGAACTCCGGCGATGGACGCGAAGATGCTGGACAGCTCCAAAAAATCTTTCACGGACTTTTACCATGGCAAGATTCTTTTGGCGCGGTTGCTGGCGAAAGGCAAAGACCTTACGACAGTCGTGATCGGCCAATACGTTTTCCGTTCCGGCAACACCCCAATTCCCAGCCATGTCGTGGCCTTCGCTACAGCGCACGGGAACAGGAGCTACGGTTTCGTCTGCGTCATGCGCAGCAGCGACTTCAAGCGCATTGGCGCGGAGTTCAACCAATCTATGGCAACGGTGCGTTTAAAGTAAACACGACATCAAAGAACTTGTTTCGCGTACTCGAAATCCTTACTGCTCATGACGAACGATTTTTTCGATGCTGCTTTGACGCCCGAAAACGACAACGTGGCTTCGCGCGCGCAACGCTTGATCGCCGAACTCAAAGCGAAGAAAGAAGCCGAAGCTTCGCCACCTTTGCAAACAGCGGCGCCGCGCGCTCGTTCATCGCGTCCCGGAGCAAAGGCGCGCGACATGAACAAGCGGATTCGTGATCTGGTGCGCGAGCAAGAAAACGCGCTTTATACAACATCTGTAACAACGTCCGCCAAGTCATCAGACCCGGAATCGAGTACTCGATCTGCGTCTTCATCAACTTCATCGTGGGAAGAAATTGCCGATGAAGTCGCGGTTTCGCAAGTTGGGCACACGCGTGGTTTGGCGACAGGCGCTATGCGAGGTGCTTCGGTTGGAAGTGCGAAAACAGAAGTTGCCGCGCCACGTTGGTTGGCTGAACCTGCGGCTCCACGCGCGATTTTGTGTCCACCTTTTGCGCCTGATATTCCTTTGCACCAAGCTCTCCAAGGTGAAGAAAAAAACTGCGAAGTTAATGGCGCGCATTATCTGGTTTCGCGCGCTGCCAGAGATTACGATGCAGCGTTCGCTGATTTATCGCAACGCTTGCATCAAGTACTCGAAAGCGAAAGTTTTCCGGTTCTTAGCGGCGCCAATGTCGAAGATTTGTTGTTCGTCGATATTGAAACGACTGGACTTTCGTCGTCCGTTCCACTCTTCCTGATCGGCGCTTTGCGCATGGACGGCGAACCGCGATTGGACTTGTTCCTTGCGCGCGATTTGCCCGAAGAACGCGCGTTGCTGGCGGCATTTAATCAACTCGCAGAAGGGAAAACGTTGGTTACTTTCAACGGCAAATCGTTCGATTGGCCATATATCGAAGGTCGCAGCCGCGCGCATCGTTTAACGCCAGCGAAGCCGCATGCGCACTTCGATTTGCTACATCACGCGCGACGAAACTGGAAGCACAATTTGCCCGATTGCAAGTTGCAAACGCTCGAGCTTTATTTGTGTGGACGCACGCGCGTCGATGATGTCGCAGGCCGCGAAATCCCGCGCACTTACCACGAATTCGCGCGCACGCATGCCGAAAACCAGACCGGCGCGCACCTGATGTCGCCGATTTTACATCACAACGCGCTCGACATTTTGACGATGGCCGAACTCTTGTGCGTGATGACCGAGAAGCAAAAATGACGCTTTCTTTTGATGACGTTTTAACCTCGCATAATCTGCAACTCAAGCGCACAAAAACGCGCGTTTTGCAACTCAACATCGGCAAAAAATGCAACCAGACCTGCGCGCATTGTCATGTCAATGCTGGGCCGAATCGCACCGAAGAAATGTCGCGCGAAACGATAAATCGAGTACTCGAATGGCTCCAAAATACGGATATTTCTACCGTTGATATCACCGGCGGCGCGCCCGAACTCAATCCACACTTTCGCTATCTGGTCCAACAATTGAAAAGTTTTGCGCGCCCGATTCACGTCATGGACAGATGCAATCTGACGATTTTATTTGAGCCGAACCAAGGCGACTTAGCCGAGTTTTTAGCGCATCATCAGGTTGAAATCATCGCATCGTTGCCGTGTTACAGTTTGGAAAACGTTGATAAACAAAGGGGAAATGGTGTTTTCGACAAGAGTATTGCGGCGTTGCAAAAGCTGAACGCGCTGGGTTATGGAACTGATTCTGCTTTGTCGTTGAACTTGGTTTACAATCCCGTTGGCGCCTTTTTGCCAGGCGCACAAAACGAACTCGAAGCAGCATATAAAGACGAGTTGAGGAAGCATTTTGGGATCGTGTTCAACAACCTTTATGCTTTGACCAATATGCCGATTGCGCGTTTTGCGAACTTCTTGAAACTGACGAATCAGAACGAAGAATATGCCAGCTTGCTCATTCAATCGTTTAACGTAGGCGCTGTCGAAGGTTTGATGTGCCGCGATACGATCAATGTCGGTTGGCGCGGCGAAGTTTACGACTGCGATTTCAATGGAATGCTGGGTTTGCAATGGAAAAATGGCAAACCTTTGTTCTTGTGGGATATTGAACCGCAAAATGTCGCAGGACGCGCGGTTGCAACGGGCGCACATTGTTTTGGTTGCACGGCGGGCGCGGGTTCAAGCTGCGGCGGCGCGACTGTTTAGAGAGTGTTCTGGAAGCGGAACACGGAGGCTTCGCCCACACAGATTGAACGGATGAACACGGATCGGATCAAACCAGACGACATCTATGTTCCTTCGTGTCCAAAGGCCGCGTCATGATTTTTCGCTCGCGTTTGCGCGAAGAACATCATTTCGAGTACTCGAAAGTGGCTGAAGAAACCGAGCGTTTGGCTCGCGCGCTGCCAAGTTTTGTTCAAGACTTTTGCGGCGCCGGATGGCGAGCGATGTTCGGTGGTCGAGTATTGGGAATTGCACAACGCGTGGGCACAACATCCGCACCATCGCACGACGCAAAAGTTGGGACGCGAAAAGTTCTACAGTGATTCTTCAATTTCTGTGGCGCAAGTTATACGCAGCCGCACTTTTATCTACATACAAGATCAATTTTTAGGAGACCGAATGTCCGAATCGAATGTCGTACACGAAGATGTCAAAGCGAATCGCCAGGCCGCGCACGAGATTGACGCGACGTTTCTCAATCGCTGGTCGCCTTATGCGTTTTCGTCCGAACCGGTGGACGAAGAAGCCTTGATGAGCGCCCTTGAAGCGGCGCGTTGGGCGGCCAGTTCTTACAACGAACAGCCGTGGCGTTTTCTCATCGCGCGCAGCCCCGAAGATCACCAGAAATTCGTTGATTTTCTGCTGCCACAAAACCAGGCATGGGCGAAAAATGCGCCGGTTTTGTTGGTCGTTGTGACTAAGAAAACCTTCAGCCACAACGGTCAACCAAACGGTTGCCATCAATATGACGCAGGCACCGCATCCGGTTATTTGACATTTCAACTGACGCGAAATGGCCTGCATTCGCACGGCATGGCCGGTTTCGATAAGGAAATGGCGCGCGCAAGTTTGGGCATTCCAAGCGATTTTGAACCGATGGCGGTTTACGCGATTGGACATCACGGTGATAAGTCGCAGTTGCCCGAAGCCATGCAGCAACGCGATTCCCCGAGCAGTCGCCGACCTTTGAGCGAAAGCGTCATGGAAGGCCATTTTATCGAGCCGAAAGAAGAGAAAGCTGAAGCCGATACCATCACACCGGATGTGAAATGACGACTTTCAATCGAGTACTCGTTACCGGCGCCAACGGCCAACTGGCGCAAGCGATCCTTCGTTTCGCGCCCGAAAAATCGGACTGTATCGGCTTGACACGAACTCAACTCGATATTTGCGACCGCGAACACGTCGCGCGCGTTTTCGACGAAGTGAAACCAAACCTCGTGATCAACGGTGCGGCGTATAACTTGGTCGATAAAGCCGAAAGCGATGGGCAGGGCGACGCTTTGCGTGTCAATGCGCAGGGCGTCGCCGCGCTTGCCGAAGCCTGCAAAAAAGCCGACGTTCCACTGGTGCATTTCTCGACCGATTTCGTCTTCGATGGCGAAAAGCGAACTCCTTACACCGAAACTGATTGCCCGCGTCCTTTGGGCGTTTATGCAGCTTCCAAACTGGCCGGCGAACACATCGCGCTGTCATCGAGTACTCGAAACCTGGCGATTCGTGTGTGCCGCGTCTTCGGCCCGCTTGAACACGGCGGCAGCACGCAAAAACCGGCGGGAAATTTCCCGTTGTTGATGATGAAACTGGGCCGCGAGCGCGACAAACTGCGCGTCGTCAACGACCAGATCGGAACGCCGTCACACACGCACGACCTGGCGAAAGCTTTATGGCAATTGGTTCAAAACGAGCAAGCTGGACTGTTTCACCTGTCAAACGCCGGAGAAGTCGCCTTCGATGAATACGCGCGCGAAGTGTTTCGCTTGGCGAACATCAACTGCGAAGTCGAATCCATTTCCAGTCAGGAATACGGCGCGCCTGCACGTCGGCCTTTGTATTCGACCTTGAGCAACGACAAAGCTCATTCTGTTGGCGTCACGCCATTGCGCCATTGGAAAGACGCGTTGCGCGAATTTGTCGAAAGTTCGTAAAGGAGAAGCAATTGGTCAACACTCTTGCTTCTTCTTTATTTGGCATCTAAATCTCGTCTGGTTTTTGGGAGAAAGAGATAAAGTTCCATAGCCTTCCACGGCGAGGTGATTGGATCAAACTCCGAAACAAAGAAATGGGCGACTACTTTGCCTTTCAAGTTAAGCAAGTCACTCATCAAGAAGAGGGCTTACCAGAACTCATGCTTGATGTTCTAAAATGCAGTGAAACGGAATACTAATTGTTTGAAGAAAAAGAGCTTGATGAGTATGTTACGTCGTATGTAGCAGAAGGATGGATGCTGAAGTCTCGCAATGAAAACAGACTTTATCAAAACCATAGTCAGTAAACTAAAAAGTGCACCAATCGAGTACTCGATTGGTGCACTTTTTAGTTTGATGTCAGCTTTCTTCACTGCGCATTTGCACATCATCAACGGTGCCGTAAATATCGCCGTTATCGCTAATGACCAAAGCGTCGTTCGCAATTAAAACCGGCAGTTGCGATAGGCCTTGCAAAAATTGCGTTAGCTTGTCGCCCGAAGTCGCCAAGGCTTCTTCGCGGCAATAAACCACAATCAGTTGATGCTCGAAGTGCGAAGCGACGCGTCCGCGCAGAAATCCATCGTAATCGGGTTCATCGTCAAGAATATGCTCATAACCGCGCGGCGTGTTCTTCAGATGCGAATCGCGCGCGTTATGAAGTTTGCCGTCCGGATAAATCCAGAACACGAAATCGGGATCACGGTGCGTGAACTCTTTGATCGCGTTGCGACGCCTGCGAAACTTTTCCGCCAGAAACGGAAAAGTTTCAGCCGCTTCTTCGCGCGCCATAGAGCCAATTGAGATCATGATTTACGAACGTCGAGCGCACCACAAAACGGCGTTGTGCAGAACTTTTTGCACGTTTTCGTTGTGGTATGTGCCAACAGTTTCGTGGCCTGGACGGAAATAGAAAACGCGACCAACGCCTTCGCCTTGATTAGCGCCCATGCCTTTGCCGGACGTGAACTCTTCGTCAATGCCTTTGCCAACCGTGACCGTGAAACCGCACGGGAAATATTCGCCGCCATGCGGGAAATACGATTGAAAAACCAAGGTTTGAAATGGCGGTGCGCCAAAAGGCGAACCATACATTTCTTCTTTGTCCAACACAAAATCTTCGATGCCTTGCGCAATCGGATGACGCGGCGCGCAAACCGTGACTTCTTCGGCTTCAAAACCTTCGATTTCTCGCCATCCGCCTTTAAGATGACCCGTCGCGCCAAGCACTTGACGGTACGTTTTCGAGTAATGTCCCGAATGCAAGGGCATAAATCCCAATCCGTTCTCGTGGACAGCGCGACGCACGAGTTCAGCGGTTTCGTCCGTCACTTCGCCGTGACGTTGGTGGCCCCACCAGAGCAGCACGTCAGTGTTGGCCAGCGCTTCTTCTGTAATACCTTGCGAAGCGTCATCAAGATTCGCGGTGGTAGCCACGATCTGACCGGCGCCCAGTTTGTTCAAGGCATCGGCGATAGCACCGTTTAGGCTGTTCGGATAAAGTTCTTTGGAAGCGTGCGAGGGATGTTCATCCCAGACGAGGACGCGTACAGGCGCGAAAGCAACATTAGACATAGTTGGCATCTCCTAAAGGTTTGAACGCAGTTTAATCGAGTACTCGATTTGCGAACACAAAAATATTTCTAAAAAGTTTTCTGAAAAGCCTTGACGCACCCCGGCAAAGTCCCTATAATCTTCTCTTGTCCGATGATGCGATTCGCTCTTCTTTGTGAAGACATCGCAAAAACGAGACGGAACCTTGACGAACATTCGACGTTTGTAACTTCACCAAGCAGTTACTCCTCAGCCGCAAACTACTGAAGCCAAATCCCAGCAACGGGTCAAGTTCATTCAGCAAGTGCTTCAAAAAAAGTTGAAAAACTTTTTTCTGAAAAGCCTTGACACGCTCTGAAGAGTCCGGTAGAATTACTCCTTGCCTGTCACGAAGAACGCTTCAAAAACAAGCGTAAAACGAGATGCGGCGCGCTCTTTGAAAACTGAATAGTGTTTTACGAACAAAAAAGCCAGTGTTGTTTTTGTTGCTTTATTGAGCAATGAAAACAATGCAAAAATTGATGTGCGAGCTTCAGGTCATTAAAGTCTTCTTTTACTTTCGAGTAATTGAAGCAACTCCAAAACTGCTGACGATTTTAACTTCGGTTGAATGAATCACCTTTTTCTTATGGAGAGTTTGATCCTGGCTCAGGACGAACGCTGGCGGCGTGGATTAGGCATGCAAGTTGAGCGACAGGTCCGGCTTGCCGGATTATGGAGCAGCGAACGGGTGAGTAACACGTGAACAACCTGTCCTCACGTTCCGAATAATTGGGAGAAATCCCTTGTAATGCGGGCGAGGAATTAGATGAGGCATCTCATTTAACGGGAACGCGCAAGCGGCGCGAGGAGGGGTTCGCGGCCTATCAGTTTGTTGGTGGGGTAACGGCCTACCAAGACGACGACGGGTAGCTGGTCTGAGAGGATGGTCAGCCACATTGGAACTGAGATACTGTCCAGACTCCTACGGGAGGCTGCAGTCGAGAATCTTGGGCAATGCACGAAAGTGTGACCCAGCGACGCCGCGTGAAGGATGAAGGCCCTCTGGGTCGTAAACTTCTTTTATGGGGAAAGAAAAGCTCGCAAGAGCCTTGACGGTACCCCATGAATAAGCCACGGCTAACTACGTGCCAGCAGCCGCGGTAATACGTAGGTGGCAAGCGTTGTCCGGATTTACTGGGCGTAAAGCGAACGCAGGCGGATACTTAAGTAGAGAGTGAAAGGCGGGAGCTCAACTCCTGGACTGCTCCCTATACTGGGTGTCTTGAGTGGCGGAGAGGAAGATGGAACAAATCGTGTAGCGGTGAAATGCGTAGATATGATTTGGAACACCAATGGCGAAAGCAATCTTCTGGACGCAAACTGACGCTGAGGTTCGAAAGCCATGGTAGCGAACAGGATTAGATACCCTGGTAGTCATGGCCATAAACGATGTTCACTAGGTGTCGGGGCTTCGCCTCGGTGCCGCAGCTAACGCATTAAGTGAACCGCCTGGGAACTACGGCCGCAAGGTTGAAACTCAAAGGAATTGGCGGGGGCCCGCACAAGCGGTGGAGCATATGGCTTAATTCGATGCAACGCGAAGAACCTTACCAAGGTTTGACATGGATCTGCAAGCGGTAGAAATATCGTCGCCTTCGAGGGTGATCCACAGGTGGTGCATGGCTGTCGTCAGCTCGTGTTGTGAAATGTTGGGTTAAGTCCCGCAACGAGCGCAACCCTCATGTTCTGTTGCCAGCGGGTAATGCCGGGAACTCGGAACAAACTGCCTCTGTAAAGAGGAGGAAGGTGGGGATGACGTCAAGTCATCATGCCCCTTACATCTTGGGCTGCACATATGCTACAATGGCCGGTACAAAGAGTTGCTAACCCGCGAGGGTGTGCTAATCTCAAAAAGCCGGTCTCAGTTCGGATTGGAGTCTGCAACTCGACTCCATGAAGTTGGAATCGCTAGTAACCGCAGGTCAGCAATACTGCGGTGAATACGTTCCCGGGCCTTGCACACACCGCCCGTCACATGACGGAAGTCGGTTCTACCCGAAGCCGCCGCGCTAACCGCAAGGAGGCAGGCGTCGAAGGTAGAGTCGGTAACTGGCGTGAAGTCGTAACAAGGTAGCCGTATCGGAAGGTGCGGCTGGATCACCTCCTTTCTGGAGCAACTTCAAGTAATGCCCAAGACTTCGGTCTTTCGCATGAACGACATCAGCTCAGAATCTTCTCAAACATCAAGGGCTTCTCGTTCTGACCTGAGCGAGAATCGCAAAACATTATTCAGTTTTCAGTGTGCGAGTCGCACACAAACATAAAGCCGCTTATCGAGTACTCGATAAGCGGCTTTATGCGTTATGATTGAAATTATGATTCGATTCAAAACTGCCTTGCTTGTCCTATGCGTTTTTCTTTCATGCGGCTTGTTTTCTTCTAAGCCGATGGCAAGGGCGGCAGTTGGTGAATCTCCACGGCCGCCATACCAAGAGCCGTATCGAGAAGAATTGCGTTCACCCAATGGACGATGGGCGTTGAGTTCTCCGCCTGCTTACAATTCGCCAGCGGCCTTATTGGTTTGGAGCGTTCGCAGCAGGAAATTGTTGAAGAAAATTTCGTTTCCTTGGAGTTACCTAACACCATTGGCTTATTCGCGTTCAGGTCGTTTTTTGCGACCAGCGGGGAAACTGGCTCGCAAGATCGTATTTATTCACAGGTTTGGGGTGCGCGGACGTGGCGCTCCATTCTTTCTCTAGAAGATTCAGTGAGTGACTCGAGTGAAGAAGCTTATCTTGGACGTTTTTCCGATGATGGCAAGGTTTTGACAACAGTCAATTACAACCACATTGAAAAGTGGAAGTTGCGGGATGGAAAGCGTTTCAAAACGATTCCTTTAGAATTCGCTGCAACGGACGAAGATGGTATAGAAGCAAAAATATCGACGAGTGGTTCGTTGTTGTTGATGGCAACAGGTTTTCGTATCGCATTGATGGAAACGAGCGATGGCAAAGTTTTGCAACAATTCAATCGGCATACATATAACAATTCCCTGACTCTTTCGCCCGATGAAAAACTGGTGGCGGAAACGGATTTCAAAAATCGTCTGCGCGTCTGGGAAACGCGAACCGGCAAAACTTTGTGGGAACTGAGTCCAAACGACGCGACTACGGTTTTTAGCGACAACTCGCAGCGCCTCAAGTTTTTACTTGGAAGGAAAAGGCCGTGAGGAATGCGCGAACCGGCGCTGTCGTTCCTCAATCGAGTACTCGATAATCGGCTTTTTGCGTTGAGCTATCTTCGCTTGTCAGGTTTCTACGTTGTCTTCCTCCTGCTCCCGTAACAATTCGAGCAATTGGCTGGCGAACGTTTTTGTTTCTGCGTCTTTCTGCGGATGAGCAATAATAGCATGGATCAGCGGAAGAAGTTTTTCTATTTCTTGTGCGAGAAGCGCACTCACTTTTGTTCGATAACTGTTTGAATCTTCTATGTACTCGTATCCAGGTTCTGGCGAGAAGCAAGTGCCGAGTTCCATCAATGCGTTGAGAACACCAACTTGTGACGAATTGCTACCGTCTGTGAGAATCTCACTGAGAAAAGTAAACGTATGGAGAACCGCTGGATAGTACGTTCCCGCGTGATTATTGCCAACCGCAGATAAAAAGTCCATGTAAGCATCGTGCCAACCCGATTCGTAATTGCAAGCAGCTAACTTGAGTAACGAATTTGGAATAGCGTCCGCTTTGTTCCATTCTGGTTGAGAGAGCAGCGCCCATTGAATTGTGTCCAAGGTTTCAAGCATGAGCGGAGTTTTACCTAATCCCTGACACAGAAAATGTTGTAGGCGGAACTGTCGTTGTGCAATTGAGTACTCGATTGCACAACGACAATTAATCTTTTCAGAAAGCGGCTGCAAATTCCTTTGCAAAATCTTCCAGCTTGACTTTGCCCATAACTACTGAATTTTGCAGCCTATAATCCTGTTGCAATAGGCCGCTGTGAATACTGGCGCCCATTTCAACAAAGAGGGCGGCAATTTCTGCTGGCAGACCGTGCTGTTCCATACCGCTTTGCATTTGCTCATCGGTGAAAGTCATCCATTGTAAATCCGGCTTGCCAATGGCCGCACCTAAGATGTGAGCTGCCTCGTTAGCCGTATATTCGCCGCTTGCTACGTAACGCACGTTCTGGCCAGTCGAGGGAGTTGTTAATTCTTCGGCAGCGACGGCGGCAATGTCTGTGGGGGCAACCATCAGAATCTTGTCGTCACCGCCATAATTTGCGCCAATAAAGCCCTGCCCTTTGATCATATCGGCAAAGTTGAGAAGATTGGTGTAGAAGTAGGCCGGGCGCAGATGCGTGATGGCGACTTCTGGCAACTCGTTCAAAATGCCTTCGACATCGTGAGCGCCGAGAATTGGGCCTGTGCCTTTGTCTAAATGAGCGCCAATGCTGCTGAGATGAACCACGCGCTTTAAGCCCGCCCGTTGGATTGCCTGCGCATAGCTGTTGCCGATGCTCCGGTAATACGCTCTCGGATCGGGCACGGAAAAGTTCGGCGGCGTCATCGCATATACGGCATCGGCGCCGGAGAAGGTGGACGCCAGGAAATCTGCGTCTTCCACGGAGCCAATGGCAGCGGTGGCGCCCAGGGCTTCGATGTCTTTTTGCTTTTCCGCCTTGCTGCTGATCACCGTAACCGTATGACCTTTTTGCACTAATTCTTGTGTCAATGGCTTGCTGATGTTTCCCAGCGAACCTGTTACTATAATTTTCATCGGTAGTTCCTTTTGTTTGCAAAAGTTTCGTTTTCTGTCTTTATCGCAACCCTCCTTTAGCATACCTTAGCGAACCGATTATCGAGTACTCGATAATCGATTTTGCGCGTTTGTCACTCACATCAGATGTAAAATAAACATCTATGACAAAGGTTTCGGTGCGTCGCAAGATTTCGTTGACGAAGACGGATTGGTTGGCGGCTCTGGTGGGCGGCGTTGGTGGCTTTCTCGGGTTTATCGTTGCCAGTATTGCGATGAGTCCTTTTTTTGCAGAATCGGGATTGCACTTTAGAAGTCTGGGGCAGGCGTTGCTTTATGCTTCTATGTTGTCGATGGTTTCGGGCGCAGTTCTTAGTTGCGTCATTTTGGCGTTTGATAACACGCAAAGTTTGCGCGGAAAATGGCATCGTGATTTATTGCGAGGCTTGCCGTTATTTGCCACTTTCGGATTCCTGAGCGGCGGCGTTGGTCAGTTGGTTTTTTCGCTGATACCGCTGACGCGCGCCGGAGCGTGGATTTTGATCGGCACCAGCATCGGCGTTGGCATCGGCTTGCTGCGGCGCGACAAAGTACAGGCCAAGCAAGGTGCGCTGGGCGGCGCGCTGGGCGGTCTCATCGGCGGCGTGCTGGTCGATGTGATTATGCGTTTTTCCTTTACTGAAGGCGCGCTCGCCTGGGGAACGTTGTTCGGCATCATCATTATTGGCGCGTTGATCGCTTTGGTGATGCGATTGGTGCAAAGCGCGTTCAGGGAAGCGTGGCTGGTCGGCGTTTCGACCGGGCCGTATGAAGGCAAAACCTATCCCTTGAACACCGAACGCGTGACGGTCGGGCGCTCGGAGGGGAACAATATCTCGCTTTATCGCGCGTCCGAGTTGCAAATGCAAAGTGGCGCGCTGGTTTTTCAAAATGGGAAATGGTCGTGGCAGGGCGAACCTGTCGAAATCAACGGGCAAAGGCAGACCAATGTCGAATTGCAAGCGGAAGATTCGCTGCGTTTCGGCGGCACGACTTTCCGTTTCAAACTGCGCTCTGGAGAACCATCAACAGCGCGGCAATTGCCCGATGTCGCCCCGATTCCTACAATTGCTCCGGCGTTTGCGCCTCAATCAACCGCGAATGTTGTTCCTCCGATGCCGATGCGTTCATCGAATAGTTCCATAAATGCAAACAATCCGGTGTGGATTTTTAGCGGTTCAGATTATCTGACGAGAACCTTGACTTCGCCGATGCAACTGCGTTTGGGACGCGCGCCGCACAACGACATCGTGCTGGAAGACATCAGCGCTTCGGGCGAACACGCTTTGATTGAAGCGCAGGGCGATTTCGTCAAAGTGACCGATTTAGGTTCGACGAACGGAACTTTCATCAACGACCGCAAACTACGCAGCGGCGTAGCGACCTTGTTGCGCGAAGGCGACCAATTGCTGATCGGACGCCTTCAGTACACGATTCGGCGCCAATGACTAAACGCCAATCGAGTACTCGATACTCAACTTTTGAAGGGCGTGAGCAAAGCGCGCCGGAACGTTCTGACATGCGGGACGTTGGCTTTGCGGTTCGTAAAACTTAAGCAAGATTTTTCTTATTTCATTTCTTCTGAATGCTCTTTTTTCAACGCTTCGCACGGCCTCGATTTGCTCGACTTTTCCATTGCAGTTTTCTTCTGTTAATTTTCGGTTCGGTTTTTTCTCCCGTTCACGCCGATTCTTCAACGACAAATTTGGCGAATGCAGTTTCTTCGACCGTAACTTCGCAAGAGTTTTCGCTGCCCAGTCAGTCGCCGAGCGGTGACGCTGTTGATGATCGCATCTGGTTTACCTGGTACGAACCGGCGGACGTGCAGGCAAATGGGCAAAGCCGCATTCCTGCTGTTATATTGCTGCACTATCTGGGCACGACCAACAACCGCGAAATGGAAAAATTCGGGCGTTACCTCGCCGGACGTGGCATCGCAGCCGCCGTGATGACGCTGCCATTTCACATGAAGCGCTTGCCGCCTGGCGATAGCGCCGCGCGACATTATTTTGCGTCCAGCCCCGATGTCGGCGTGCAGGCATTCCGTCAGGCGTCTTCCGATGTTTCAACGGTTATAACGTGGATGTTGTGTCATCCTGAAATCGACCCACAGCGCGTTGGCATTGCGGGAATTAGTTTAGGCGCGATTGTGACGCACCTGGCGATGGGGCAAGACGAACGCTTGAGCGCTGGTGTCGCCATGCTGGGCGCGGGCGACTTGCCGGAAATTTATCGTCACAGCGTTGTCGGACGCTTGTTTTTCCACACCAACCCCAAACTCCTCAATGCCGCAGCCATCGCCAAAGTGCGCGAAATCGATCCTTTGACTTATGCGAATCGCAATCGGCCTCGTCATGTGTTGATGATTGAGGCGGCGCGCGATTCGTTCATTCCACGTCGTGCGGCAGAAAATACCTGGAATGCGCTTGGTCGTCCGCCGATTCAGTGGATCGACACCAATCATCCGGCGCTGTCGCTGGTGCCAAGTCAAGCGATGCGAACCACGACCGCTTACCTCGAAAGTGTGTGGAATGGTTCTGCGAACGATTCCAACGGCGCATCGAGTACTCGAAACGATTTGCAAAATGTGCCGAAACTGCGCGTCCCAACGATTACGACCGGCGTCATTTTTGGGCTGGATTCTGTCGTTACACCCGCTGTTCAATGGCAGGCTTTTTCGCTGGGAACGCGCAACCACATAGCGCTGCTACACGCTGATCTGGGATTGAGCGGGCGCGGCCCATTTGTCGGTTTGGCCGCGACGGTCAATGAATACGCCGATATTGGGCTGGGGCGCCGCTTCGCCGGACACGACATCAAACCTTACGTTTCGCTGCACATCGCGTTTTGAAGAAGAACCGCCAAGACGCCAAGAGAAAGAGACGTTGAGTACTCGATCTAAAACTCTTTCTCTTGGCGTTCTTGGCGTCTTGGCGGTTCTTTTATTTCGCGGCTTTTCGCGTTTTTCGCGGGCTGCTTTTAGGCGCCGCACCGTTTCGAGTACTCGATGTGTCGCCAACTCCATTCAAAAGTTCGCGGGCGTGGCGCAGGTTGGCTTCGCTTTCGTGACCCATCATGCGCGCCATTTCCCGCACGCGATCTTCGCCTTCCATTGGAATCACACTGACGCGCGTTTGCTCCTCGTCACTTTCCTTGAGCACGCGATATTGATGATCGGCGCGCCGCGCGATTTGCGGCAAGTGCGTCACGCAAAACACCTGGAAACCGCGCGCCAATTCGCGCATTTTTTCGCCAACGGCTTCGGCTGTGACGCCGCCGATTCCCGTGTCCACTTCGTCGAAAATGAGAACCGGAATCACGCCGCTTGCGGGTTCGTCGTTGGTGGGCGCGAACAAAGCCGAGCGCAGCGACAACATAACGCGCGAGATTTCGCCGCCCGACGCGATGCGCGCCAGAGGACGCAAAGGCGTGCCAGGATTGGCGGAAAACAAAAACTCGACCTTGTCAACTCCATCGGCAGAACCGCTTTCGTCGCGCTCGAAGCCGACTTGAAAGCGCGTTTTCTCCATCGCCAAAGTCTTGAGATGCGCGACGACGCCATCCTCAAAACTCTTCGCCAAAGTCTTGCGCGACTGCGACAACTTTTCGGATTCCGTCTCGAATTTCTGGTGCAGTTTGTCGGCTTCACCGCGCAAAAGTTCGAGTTCGCCTTCGGAAATGTTCAAGCCGGAAAGCTCTTCTTCAATCCGCGCGCGATATTCGAGTACTCGATCCAGGCTGTCGCCATATTTGCGCTTCAAGCGGTTCAATCGCTGCAAGCGCGCTTCGATTTCATCCAATCGCAAAGGATCGGCGTCAAGCGAATCGGCGTAAGCGCGCGCCTGCGCCGCCGCATCTTCTATCTCATAGATTGCGCTTTGCAATTCTGCTGTCCATTCACTAACGCTGCCGTCCACGTTTTCGATTTCACGCGCCGCTTTGAGTGCGAAATTAAGCAATGTTGTGGCGCCCGCTTCTTCGCCGCCCAGCAATGCGTCGCGGCAACGGGCCGCTGCGTCGCGCAGTTTTTCGGCGTTCATCAAGCGCGCACGTTCGTCCTGCAATTGTTCGTCTTCGCCTTTTTCCGGCGCGATGCCGTCAATTTCCTGCGCTTGAAAACTCAACATATCCAAACGCTGCGCGCGGTTTTGCTCGCTGGAAGACAGTTCGTGCAAGCGTTTCTGGCTGGCGCGCCAATTCGAGTACTCGATTCGGACTTTTTCGCGCAGATTCTGATGTTCTTTGTCGCCAAACTGGTCGAGAAACCCCCGATGCGTTTCGGGTCGCAACAAAACCTGATGATCGTGCTGGCCGTGCAAATCGACCAGCAAATTGCCCAGATCACGTAATGTCGAGGCATTCGCCAATTGTCCATTAATACGAATGCGGCTGCGCCCATCGCTGGAAACTTCGCGCGCGATGACGAGTTCTGGGTCATCTGCAGGAAAATCGTTGTCGCGCAAAAATTGGTGTGCCAAAGGCGCGCGAGAAAGGTCGAAAGCGCCTTCGACACGCGCGCGACGAACGCCGTTGTCTTCGATTTTGCCGACCTGATCGGACGTCGAACGCTCGCCGACGAGCAAGCCCAGCGCGTGAATCAGGATCGATTTTCCGGCGCCCGTTTCGCCTGTCAGGACGTTGAGGCCAGCGCCAAATTGCACTTCGGCGCGTTCGATGAGCGCCAGATTTTGAATGCGAAGTTCAAGCAGCATAACAAACTTTATTTGACACCAGCTTACCGTATTAACGAGATGCGGAAGAGGCAAACGGTGAAGGCACAGAATAAAAAAATGGAGCGTGTTCGCAGGGATGCAGCCATCACGATAAGCGCACCCAAAATATAAATTTCGGAAAAGGCGCGGATGAAATGGATATCGCGTATCAATACTTCATTGCTGAGCGAGACGAAGAGCAAGGCGCAGAGAAACCAGGCCCACTTGATTTCGCGCGAAATTGTTGAACGCCGTTGTTGCCAAGAAACAGCAAGAACGAAGAACAGACAAAGCCATAATTCAGGCGTGGTGATCTCGATACGTCCCTGAGACACGAACGGGGAGAAGAGCACAGGCAGAAGTGTTTGAAACGGCAGGCCCAGGTTATGCCCACCTACCCGAACAGGGAAAACACCCCACACATTTTTCAAGATGATCTGAACCGCCGCATAAACGGCCAGTGGGGCGAACAAAGTAAGTTTTTGAGGATTAAGCGCGCGCCGTTTGAGGATATCAGGGGCATTCAGAGACAGGACTGCTGCAAAGATAATCGGGAGTGAGGTTTCCTTCGCCAGAACTGAGAGCGAAAGGACGAGAGAAGCCGCAATCCAGCGCTGACGTTGTACAAGATATAAACCCAGCAAGACGCAGGCGATCTCGACAATTTCCGTCAAATCGCTGAGGAAAGAAAACATAAAGCCAAGATGCATAATGCATAAAACGCCCCAGAACGCGTGTTTCCCCAACTCCTTAGCCCAGCATCCGCCAAGAAAACCGATCAAGCAAAAAGCCAGGACGTTGATTCCAATGAGAACGAGAGGAAGAGCCGCAGCTTGTCCGAAGGAAAGACACCAGGCCAGTAAAGGATAAAGAATACGCTGCTGACGATACGGCGGATTATCCAGAGTAATGCCATAAGCCGTTCGAGTACTCGAAAATGGATTAAGCGCCAGGCGATAATAAAATTGCCCATCATTACCAGCAGCCTTGGGAGCGATCGGAAAGCTCTCACCTAAAACGTTCTTGTCTGACCAAAGTGAACCGGCGACAATGAACTGGCGCGCATCCATGTTGCGGCGTGAAAAAACCCACCCCCCTAATAAAAATGCGAATAGGAGAGCAATGAACGCTGGCAGCAAAGGTGTATTAAGTTTGTGAAGCAAAGCGGCATCGCGGCTACTACGTTTGGCGATTGCGGCATTGGAACTGTTTGTCATGGCGTGTTATCTTTGCGCAACGCTTCTTCATTTTGTGTGACTGTCAATCGCTCTTGAGGTGTTGTATTTAAGGATGCACCAGACTGCACGCACGCCGTCGCGCCAGCCGATTTTCTTCCCTTCTTTATAATTTCTTCCGTGATAAGAAATGCCGATCTCGTAAATGCGACATTCCATTTGCGCGACCTTGGCGGTGATTTCCGGTTCAAATCCGAAACGCTCTTCTTCAATTGTGATGCTTTGAATAATCTCGCGGCGAAACGCTTTGTAACACGTTTCCATGTCGGTCAGGTTGAGATTGGTGAAAGCGTTGGATAACGTTGTCAGAAAACGATTCCCCAGAAAATGCCAGAAAAACAGCACTCGATGAGGCCCGTCTCCCGTGAAGCGCGAACCATAAACTACATCCGCGTCACCCTCTAAAAACGGTTGAAGTAGCTTCGCATACTCGCGCGGATCATATTCCAAATCGGCGTCTTGAATCAAAACGATATCGCCCTGCGCCTGCGCGATTCCCGTGCGAAGCGCTGCGCCTTTGCCGCGATTTTGTTGATGCAGGAAAGCGCGCACATTGGGAAGTTTGACCAAGTCCTGCAGCTTGTCGCGCGTGCCATCGGTTGAGCCGTCATCGACAAGAATAATTTCTGTGTCGAAAGGCGTCGCGCGAATACGTCGCACAATCTCTTCCACCGTTTGAACTTCATTATAAACCGGCACTATCACCGAAACTTTCACGCGCAGCCTTTTAATTGATTTCGCAAATTTTCAATACTCGAAAGCACCGTTCAACACTTTTCTCTATTGTCTAACGGCATAGCCTACAAGTCGTTCGATCGCGACGGAGTATATAATCTTTGTTACGTCTCTATTGCAGAACTTCGCCATCATTCCTGTTTTTATCTCGCTCCAGTGTTCCGTCATCTTTCGGGATCAGTGATATTGACCCAGCGTCCCCACTCGGAAACTTTCGGCGACGCTTTCAGCGTGATGCCGAATGTGTGCAAAGCGGCTAAAACACTGTTGAGAGAATCAACTGTGAAACCTGGCATCGTCGCGCCTGCCGCTTTGGATTCGCCTGGCGCGCCAGCTTTTGCCGGATAAATTTCGAGAACGTAATGTTGCAAATCACAGGAAAAATGCACTGGGCCGGAACCGTGTTGTTCTTGAACGAAGACGCAGCCGAGAGCGCGATAAAACCGCAAAGTCGCTTCGATGTCGGCGGCGCGCAAGACGAGCAAAGAAAGCGAAAGCATTTTTATATCGAGTACTCGAAGCTGTAATGGTCTGTTATCAACCCACAGAACCCCAAGCGTGAGCGCGGGGCTGAACTTACAGTTACTTTAGCCCCGCGCTCACGCTTGGGGTTCTGCAAAAACTCAATGTCCCCAGCGCATTTTTTCGCGCAGGCGGGCGTAAAAGCTGTCGTTGGGTGAGCGCAAAAGGCGCGTGACAATGGGAGCGCGACGGATGCGCACGCGGTCGCCGCTTTTGAGTTGAACGCCGACTTGTCCATCGACTGTCAGCATCGCTTCGATTTCCGCATTGGACACTTCTTCTCCGCGCCATTGCGCCAGAACTTCAATTGTTTCGTGAGCGCCGACAACCAGAGGCCGTTGAGTTAAAGAATGCGCGCAAATTGGACAAATCAGGAAAATGGGCGCGTCCGGCGTTGTAATCGGGCCGCCAGCGGAAAGCGCGTAAGCCGTCGAGCCGGTTGGCGTGGAAATCACCAGGCCATCGGAGCGCACTTCGGCGACCAGTTCGCCCTCGACATAAATCGAAAGTTCGAGGATGCGCGCCAACGCGCTTTTGGCGACAACGGCATCGTTTAAGCCGATGATGCGCTCGCTGGTTGGCGCGTCCAGGCCAGCTGTAGGTTTTCCCGTACTGAAAGGCGCGCCTTCGCGCAGAACTTGCGCTTCCAACATGGTGCGCTCTTCCACCAGAAATTCGTCGCGCAAAAGCTGCTCGAAGGCCGTGTCCAAATCTTCCGGCCTGACGGTGGAAAGAAACCCCAGGCGTCCCAAATCGACGGCTAAAATTGGTGTTCCGTGAGGTGCCGCAGCGCGCGCCGCTGACAGAACGCCGCCATCGCCGGACAAGACGACGACGGCTTCGCAGCGCGCGACTTTGTCGTCATCGCCCGCTAAATCGGCACGATTGATGGACGCCGCGCATGATTCTTCAATGCACACGCGCAATCCGCGCGCTTCGGCGAGTTGCACTAATCGCGCGGCCAGTTCCCACGCTTGAGGCTTGAACGGCGCCGCGAAAATTCCAATTGAACGCATGAGAGAAAGGATGAAGGATGAGAGATGAAGGATGAAATCGAGTACTCGAACGCCGTTACTCGTCCCTCATTCCTTCCACCACGTGCCTTGCTATTATCCGACGACGGTTGTCGCTAAAAGGCGGTCGCGGTTGTTTTTGGCGTCGGTGTAATCAGGTTGAAGTTCGATGGCGCGCTTGTAAGCGGCGAGCGCTGCCGGTTTGTTTTTCATCGCTTCGAGCACAACACCCCGATTATTATACGCGACTGAGTTCTTCGGGTCGCGCGCGATGATCGCGTCGTAAACTTTCAATGCCTCATCGTATTCGTGCGTATTGTAAAGCGCCAAACCGAGATTGATCTGCGCCGCGAGGTTGTTCGGGTTTTGCTTGAGCAAATCGCGGTATTGCTGCGCGGCATCGGCGAAGGCACCACTTTTGAGATAGTTTTCTGCCAGGGCCGCGCGCGCTGCCGCCAATCGTGTCGTCAAGTCAGTGCGCCGCGCGACATCCGAAGGCGCTTCGCCTTTCGATCCAAGCGCTGGTAAAGCACGAATTTGGCGAGTGGCAACGCCGATCATCACGCGCCATTGCGCTGCAGCGCCGGGCAAATCGGCTTTCTGCGTCAAGGCCAGAGCCAGGTTGTTGCGCGCGTCAATTGAATCGGCGTCGCCTTTCAGAGCTGTTTGGAATTGTGCAATCGCGTCGTCCAAACGGTTGCGTTTGAGATAAATGCGCCCGACGTTGTTGGCAATCGAAGGATCGTCCGGCTGAATTTCCGCGGCTTGCGCGTAAGTTTTCAAGGCGTCGTCGAAACGCGCGCCGTAATCATACGATAAAGCTAAATTGAACAAGCCGTTGAAATCCTTCGGCTGCAACGCGACGCCTTGCGCCAGCATTTTCTGTGCTTCAACCCAGCGCTTTTTCTGCAACAAAATCGTGCCCAGTTGCAGGTAAGCGGGCGCCGCCTGCGGATTCAAAGCCATCGCCTGGCGTAACGCCAACGCCGCCGCATCGGTGCGACCTTTGACGGTGCCCGCCGGGTCGGAGCGCAGCAAAACTGTTCCCAAATGCAAGGGATACGCATAGTTTTTCGCGTCGAGCGTTTGCGCCTGCCGATAATTTTCAATTGCTTTCGCCCAATTCGCCGCGCCTTCGTAGGCTTGTCCCAGACCGTCGTACAGCGTCGCATCTTTGGGCGATTGCGCGATCAGTTGCGCGAAATGCGGAACCGCATCGCTTTCCTTGCCGCGCGCCAGCAGCGCAAACGCGAGATTGTAGCGCGCATCGTTGTAAGCCGGATCGAGTTCGACCGCGCGACTATAAGCTGTCAGTGCACTCGAGTACTCGTTCTTATTCCACAACGCCAGACCGATATAATTTTGAACTTGCGCGTGCGCGTGCGCATCGAGTTGAACACCCAGACTTTCCGCCGCATTGAGTGTTGTCAGCGCGTCGGCGGTGCGGTTTTGCAGCAAATACGTGTAGCCCAGCAGCATTTGCGACATCGCATCGTCCGGCGCCAATTTGGTCGCGTGTTCCAAGTAGGCCGCCGCTTCCGGCAAATTGTTCTTCTTGATCGCCGCCAAACCGTTGTTGTAGGCGCGCGTCACTTCGCGCATTTTTTCGCCCGTATCGTCCGGCGTCGGCGTCGCGGCGGGTGTTGCGTTTGGCGTCGCCGTCGGTGTTGCGACAGGCGTTGGCATCGCTTGTGGCGTGACTGTTATCGGTCCAGTAGTCGAATTAGGCGTCGCCGTCGCAATAGGCGTGGCTGCTGCTGTTGGCGTTGCCGTCGCAACTGGAGTCGGCGTGGCGGTTGGTGTGGCGCTTGGCGTCGCCATCGGCATTGCAGTCTGAGCGTGCAAGGCGCCGCTTAAAGCGAGAAGGGCGAGCGGCGCGGAGAGGAATCGCGGGAAGGTCAAAGTTTTCATAATCAGGCGGACGATGCTTGGACGACGGGTTGTTTTTTGGACGTTTTGACGGCGGGCGCGGGCAAATGGCGGCGCATCGTATAAAGCAAACCGTCTTTGTCCAATCCCAGTTCACGGCGCTGGATTTTCGGATGCGCGTGATGAATAAACTCATCGGGAATACCGACCAATGTCACGCCGACTTCGTGCAAGCCTTCGCGCTGCAACAATTCGAGTATTGCACTGCCAAAACCGCCTTGCACGGCGTTTTCTTCAATCGTCATCAAGTGACCCGAGCGGCGCGCGACTTCGCAAATCAATTCTTCGTCCAAAGGCTTGACAAAGCGCGCATTGACGACGCCAACTTTGCGACCTTCTTCTCTTAACACATCCGCCGCTTGCAGCGCGACATTGACGCAATGTCCAATGGCGATAATGCCTAATTCAAGGTGGCCTTCTTCGCCGCGCAAAATCTCGCCTTTGCCAATTTGCATCGGTTCGAGCGGCGCATCCAAAGCCACGCCGACGCCATTTCCGCGCGGATAACGAACCGCTGCCGGGCCGTTCAGATTGACGCAGGTCGCCAGCATTTGCCGCAGTTCGGCTTCGTCTTTGGGCGCCATCACCGTCATGTGCGGAATGTGGCGCAGGTAGCTCAAGTCGAAAACGCCCTGATGCGTCGCGCCATCTTCGCCGACAATGCCGCCTCTATCCAGCGCGAACGTGACCGGCAAACCTTCGCGCACCTGACACACATCGTGAATGATCTGGTCGTAAGCGCGCTGCATAAACGTCGAATAAATGGCGACAACCGGACGCAAACCGCCCAACGCCAGCCCGCTCGCAAACGTCACGGCGTGTTCTTCGATCATGCCGACATCGAAGCCGCGCGTCGGGAACTTCTCGATAAATTTGTCAATGCCAGTTCCGCCTGGCATCGCGGCTGTGATAGCAACGATGCGGTCATCTTTTTCGGCGAGTTCAATTAATGTATCGGAAAAAACCTGCGTATAAGACGGCGGCGCGGGCACGTTTTGAGTACTCGATTCATCTTTGGGCAGCACTTTGAAATCGGCGGGCGACGCGGCGTGCCACTTAATTTGGCCTCCAGCAGCTTCGGCTTTTTCGTAACCTTTGCCCTTCGTTGTGACGGCGTGAATGAGAACAGGGCCACCTATCGCACGCGCTGTTTTAAGCGCTTCGACCAGTTCCGGCAGCGAATGGCCGTTAATCGGGCCGAGATAATGGTAGCCCAATTCTTCAAACCAAAGCCCGGGAACCACCATCGAGCGCACGCTGGCGCGCATCTTTTGTCCCGCCTCGATGACAAGCTCGCCGCCCGGCAATCTCTTGAACACTTCTTCCAAACTTTGGCGCGTGTGACGATAAACCGGATCGGTGCGCACGCGACGAAGATAACGCGCCAGACTGGAATAATTGTGCGAAATTCCCATCTCGTTATCGTTCAGCAAAACGATCAAATCGCTGCCCAGATGTCCAGCCTGATGCAAGCCCTCCAACGCTAAACCGCCGACGAGCGAACCATCGCCAATGACGGCGACAACAGTTTCATCGGTGCCTTTCTTGCCGCGCAGGTCGCGCGCGACAGCGTAACCGAGAGCAGCAGAAATCGAAGTCGAGCCGTGGCCAGGATTGGTCGTATCGTGCTCGCTTTCCTCGACGCGCGGAAAGGGCGCGATGCCTTTGTGCTGGCGCAAGGTGGGAAATTGGTCGCGGCGTCCGGTCAGGATTTTGTGCGCATACGCTTGATAACCGACATCCCAGACGATTTTGTCTTTGGGCGAATCGAGCACATAGTGCAGCGCGACGCACAGTTCGACGGCGCCCAGAGGCCCACCAAAATGTCCGCCGTTTTCCGAAATGGTATGAATAATGTGGCGGCGCAGCTCGGCGGAAACGTCGGGAAGTTGGCTCATGTTGAGGCGCTTCAAATCCGTCGGGCTGTTGATATGTTCCAAAAGTGCCATTGTTGCTCCAAGGGTAAAACCGCTGCATCGAGTACTCGAAATCAAGTTTCGTGGTGCCGCATGAATGCTTTCGTTTGTCGAAAGATGAATAACGAACCCGAAGCGTGAGCGAGGGAGATAGATTTGAATAATCTCCCTCGCTCACGCTTCGGGTTCGCCGGCTTAAACGGATTGCTACTTTTTTCTTTCCACCACAAAGTGCGCTAACTGACGCAGCGCGTCGGCTTCCGTGCCGAAAATCGTTAAAGCATCCAATGCGGCGTTCGAGGATTCGCGCGCCATTCGCTGTGCGCGTTCCAAACCGAAAATGCCGGTCGCGGTAATTTTTCCATTCGCGCTGTCAGACGAGGCTTTGCCAGTTTGATTCGGATCGCCAGTCACGTCCAAAACATCGTCCGCGATTTGAAAAGCGCGCCCCAGATGCGCACCGTAACTTCTTAAAGCCGCGATTTGTAACACGCTTCCGCCGCCGACTGTGGCACCAATTTCCGATGAAGCACGAATCAAGGCGCCCGTTTTCAAAGCGTGCATTTGCAGCAATTCTTCGCCGCTGACGCTTTCGACTTGCGCGTTCGACCACGCGATGTCGGTCGCTTGGCCGCCGACCATTCCGGCTTCACCTGATGCGTGCGCCAAAAGTCGAATCACGTCGCGGATGTTGACCGCAGGCCAATCGCCGTTGGAGAGAGTTTCAAAAGCGAGAGTTAAAAGCGCGTCGCCTGCTAAAATCGCGGTCGCTTCGCCGAATTGTTTGTGACAACTTGGTCGTCCGCGCCGCGTATCGGCGTTGTCCATCGCGGGCAAATCGTCGTGAACCAGGGAATAGGCGTGAATCATTTCCAGCGCGCACGCGGCGGGAAGTGCGTTGGAACTTTCGTAGTTTGCACCGCCAACAACATGGGCGCATTCGACGACAAGATGCGCACGCAAACGCTTGCCATTGCCCAGAACAGCGTAACGCATGGCACGACGCAACCCGTTGCGACCTTCATCGAGAGTGGAATCTTCGCGTTCGAGTACTCGATCCAGCGCGGCTTCGATGAACGACGGCTGACAACACCAGCGAATCTCATTCATCGCCGCTTTCCTCGTCCGCATTTTCTTCGTCTTCGTCATCGTTCCAATTCAAACGCGCGGCAACCAATTCGCCGTCTTCAGTGGCGACCAATTGTTCCAACGTCGCTTCGGCG
Organism: Abditibacteriaceae bacterium; assembly: GCA_965277285.1. Taxonomy (GTDB): domain Bacteria; phylum Armatimonadota; class Abditibacteriia; order Abditibacteriales; family Abditibacteriaceae; genus DASVUS01. Next base: position 3,766,394 of record OZ255721.1, read on the forward strand.
CGCGACAACGTTTCGTCGCACAAATTGGCGAGCGCAACGCCGCGCTGCAACAATTGCAACGATTCTTCAAGCGAAATGCGCCCCGCTTCGAGTTGCTCAACAACGCCGTCCAACTCGCGCAAGGCGTCTTCAAACGATAAATCGGACACTTCAGGATTTTGTGGCGCGACGTGATTTGCTTTCATCTTCAATTGCATAAACGACATTTTCTTAACGAACCCGAAGCGTAAGCGACGGGCTTCATGGTAGTTTCATGTAACTGCTACTCAAGCCCGTCGCTTACGCTTCGGGTTCGTTAGTCAACTTTTCTCCCAACCGCGCGCTTAACTTTCCGTCGCGCAGAGTAATCGTTACATCGCGTTCTTCGATTTGCGCGACGCTTGAAACCAAACGTCCGCTTTGCGTTTGGGAAACCAGCGCGTAGCCACGTTCGAGTACTCGTTTCGGGTCAAGCGCCGAAAGCTGAGCGCGCCGCGTTTGCACAATTTGCGCTTCTATTTTAACACGTTGCCGGACGATTTCGCGTGATTTTCGGCGTTGCGAAAGAACGCGCTCGCGCAACGGCTGCAATCTTTCGCGCGGATGCGTCAAGACGCGGCGCGAACGTAAACTGTCCAAACGGTGACGCGCCAGTTGAACGTCACCGCTAACGGCGTTCGCCATGCGTTCGCGCAACGATTGAACGCCCGCGCGCACTTCGCGTTGATTGGGCACGACCAATTCGGCGGCGGCGCTCGGCGTTGGAGCGCGCAAATCGGCGACGAAATCCAAAATCGTGAAATCGGTTTCATGTCCGACAGCCGAAACCAAAGGTTTGGGGAAGTTGGCCGCTGTGCGCGCCAGAGTCTCGTCGTTGAACGCCCACAAATCTTCGGCTGAACCGCCGCCGCGCCCGATAATCACGACATCCAAGTCCTCGACCGAAGCCGCCCAATTCAAGGCGCGCACCAGGTCATCCGCGGCACCAAAACCTTGCACCGCGCTGGGAATAAACAGAACGTGCGCCAGCGGCCAGCGACGACGCAAAATCGTCAACATATCTTGAATGACGGCGCCGCTGGGAGACGTAATCAGGCCGATGCGCTTAGGCAAAACCGGCAAAGGCCGCTTGCGCGATTCATCGAAAAGCCCGTCGGCTGCGAGTTCGGTTTTCAGTTTCTCGAAGGCTTCGTAAAGCGCGCCTTGTCCGGCGAAGCGCAAGGTTTCGACGATAAACGAGACTTCGCCGCGCGGCGTGTAGAACTCGATGTGGCCTGTGGCAATCACGCGGTCGCCGTCTTTGGGGCGAAAGCTCAAGTTCGCCACGCTTTTGCGCCAGATGACGCCGCGAACCTGCGCCGCATCGTCTTTCAAAGTGAAATAACAATGACCGGAACCGTAGCTTTTGAAACCGGAAATCTCGCCTTCGACCGCGATGTCGGACAAAATCGCATCGCTTTCGAGCACGCGTTTGATCTGCCACGACAATTCGCCAACAGTCAGCGCGCCGTTGTCATCGTCTTGTGTAAAAAGGGAAAGCACGACAAGAAGTTAAACCGCGATGAAGCGAAACGGCAACTGCGATGAGGACTTGAGTACTCGAAATGCCAAAACACCCGATTTTCTGTTTCGAGTGTTTTGCTTTGTCATCATCAATCGTTGACTGACTTCACATCAGTCGCCGCTTTGACTTTTTACGGAACCTCACTTAGCTTCGTCGAAATATGTTGCATGAATATCCGAACAGAGTGCAGAATATCCGTTGTTACGTCTTGTTCGTAACTATACTACCGCGTGCATCGTATTATTTCTCCACAGCTTCTTGATTTGCTGCAATTCGCGGGTAGCCAATCGAAGAGAATGTTCGTCGTTGTTCCAATTCGATGCTTGCAACTTTGTCTTATCTTTTAATACGTTATCGCAGGCTTCCAAATAACCGCCCCAATCACGAGGCTCAGAGGCACTTGTATTAAGTGAGTTCCATAGGGCTTTGAGAGCAACTTCGAGCGTACGCATCAAGTGAAAAACACAGGCTGTGTAGCGCCCCATCGCGTAGCAGTTGCCAGCTTCTTGAACGTCAAAACACGCAGACGGAAACTTGTCGTACACCTCATCGCCAAATAGCTTTTCTCGTTCATAGTATGCAGCTTTTTCTGTTGGCATGAACAAGAAACGGCGCTGCTGAAGCTCTGCACTGGTAGCTTCATCAAACCAACGAATATCCTCTTCTATGTCCCTAAGAGTTCCATTTTCTAAATCTCCCAGCATCTTTGTCAAGACTATGACTGCTGTTGTTAATTCTGCTTCTTTGCACAAAGTCAACAAGGAAGGGAGGAGCCTCTTTAATGCCAACCTATCGTCTGGAAGTAATTTGGCATTGGCACCTCTTGCGTTTATAGTTTCGCCAATCACGTCTTTTGACAATTGGAGAACACGGTTGATGACTACGAAATTACGCACATTGTATTCAATCATGTTTCACAAGCTCGCTATTTGAAATGGTTCGGGATTCCATGCATCCGAACTAACATAGTTTGTCTTTTTCCAAGCAAAGCCTCAAGTACTCGATTGGCTTGACAAACCTCGCAAAACCCGTCATAATTTGCACGTTTGAACGCAAATTAAGATCGAAAAGAAACCAGACCGCAAGCGAAAACGGCAATGAAGAACGACGACGAAGACGATGAAGGCGAAGGATTGAACGGTTGATGGAACTCGCATGAGTCCACCTGACCTGTTCACCTTTTCTCGCATCTAATTCTCGTCGCACTTCGTTTCCGCTTTTCGCTTGCGGTTTTTTGTGTCTTTTTCACTCGGCGTTGCATCCAAACACCAACTTGAACGTCAAGGTAAGACGTTCATCTCAACGTTCACAATCCCCATTCGTGGGTCATTTCTGGAGACAAAATCATGGCTACTGCCACACAAAATAACCTCGCGCTCACTCGCAACATCGGCATTGCCGCGCACATCGACGCGGGCAAGACCACGACCACCGAGCGCATTCTTTTTTATGCCGGCAAAGTGCATCGCATCGGCGAAGTTCACGAAGGCGCCGCGACGACCGACTTCATGGTGCAAGAGCAGGAACGTGGCATCACGATTCAGTCGGCGGCTGTGACCTGCGAATGGGGTTTGGAGGTTTCTGACCCGACGACGATGCGCCGCACGCCGACGCACCGCATCAACATCATCGACACGCCGGGACACGTTGACTTTACGGTTGAAGTCGAGCGCAGTCTTCGAGTACTCGATGGCGTGGTCGCGGTCTTCTGCGCTGTTGGTGGCGTGCAGCCGCAAAGCGAAACCGTTTGGCGCCAGGCGAATCGTTACGGCGTTCCGCGCATCGCGTATATCAACAAGATGGATCGTGACGGCGCCAACTTCTACGAAGTGTTCAACCAGATCAAAGATCGTCTGGGCGCGCGCGCTGTCGCTTTGCAGATTCCAATTGGCGCCGAGTCGGACTTGAAAGGCGTCGTGGACTTGATCGAAATGAAGGCGATTTACTATCAGGAAAGCGACAAGCTGGGTTCGACGTATGAACTGCAAGAGATTCCCGCCGACTTGAAGGCCAAAGCTGAAGAGTTCCGCGCGGTTTTGCTGGAAGCAGTGGCGGAAACCGATGATGGGCTGATGGAGAAGTTTTTCAGCGGCGAAGCGTTGACCGACGAAGAGATTCACGACGGCATTCGCAAGGCCACGATTCGCAACGACATGGTTCCCGTCATTTGCGGTTCGAGCTACAAGAACAAAGGCGTGCAGCCGATGTTGGACGCCGTGATTCGCTATTTGCCTTCGCCGCTGGATGTTCCGGCTGTTGTCGGAATCAATCCCGACACGGGCGAAAGCATCACGCTCGAAGCCTCGGCGGATGAGCCTTTGTCGGCGCTGGCGTTCAAAATCGTGTCCGACAAGTTCGGCACTTTGACGTATTTCCGCATGTATTCGGGAGTACTCGAAAAGGGTTCGTATGTCTTGAACCCGCGTCGTGGCAAGCGCGAGCGTATTTCGCGTATTTTGCGGATGCAGGCCAACAAGCGCGAAGACGTGGATCGCGTGGAAGCGGGCGACATCGCGGCGGCGGTCGGTTTGGAATCGACGACGACCGGCGACACGATGTGTACCGAAGACCATCCGATTTTGCTGGAAACGATCAACTTCGCCGAACCGGTGATTTTTCAGTCGATTGAACCCAAAGCCAAGGCCGACGACGACAAATTGTCGAACGCTCTGGTCAAGCTGGCGACCGAAGACCCGACGTTCCGCGTCCGCACGGATGAGGAAACCGGACAAACTTTGATCGGTGGCATGGGCGAATTGCACCTTGAAATCATGGTGGATCGTTTGCGCCGCGAGTTCGGAGCCGAAGCCAATATCGGCAAGCCGCAGGTCGCGTATCGTGAAACGATCACCAAGCGCGTCGACAACTTCGACTACAAGCACGTCAAGCAGACGGGCGGTTCGGGTCAATACGCGCACGTCGTTTTGAACATCATCCCGATGGAAAAGAACGACGAGAACAAGGACAAGAACTTCGAGTTCGTCTCGAAAGTCGTCGGCGGCGTGGTTCCGCGCGAGTTCTGGGCGTCCGTCGAAAAAGGCGCCAAGAACGCTCTGTCGCGTGGCATTTTGGCGGGCTATCCGTTGGTTGATGTTCGTGTCGAACTGGTTCACGGTTCGTATCACGACGTGGACTCGAACGCGATGACGTTTGAAATCGCGGGCATGAACGGCTTGCTCGAAGGCGCCAAGAAAGCCAAGCCGGTGATTTTGGAGCCGATTATGTCGATGGAAGTTGTGACGCCGGACGCCAACATGGGCGACATCATCGGCGACTTGAGCAGCCGCCGTGGACGCATTGCCGAAATGCGCCCCGACAAAGGCGGCACGACGATTGTCAAAGCGCAGGTTCCGCTCAGCGAAACCTTCGGCTATGCGACAACAGTTCGCTCGCTGTCGCAAGGCCGCGCGACCTTCACGATGGAACCGTCGCACTACGAACCGGTTCCGGCCTTCGTGTCGGAAGAAATCCTCAAAGGCCGCCAGAAGTAAGCCTTTGAACGTGTTGTAGTAAAGCAGCGGCGCTATCGAGTACTCGATAGCGCCGCTGTTCTGGTTTGTGTCAAGGGATTTCGGCACTTTTACGAACCGTGAACTCAATTTTAGTCATGCCTGTATGTAAGAATTACGACGCCTGAACTGAATATCTTCGTGTCAATCAACTTCAAAGGGAAGGTTTCGCTCGACTCCTTGAAGAGTTTCTTTCCGCTGCCGAAAATAATTGGATGTACCCAAATTCGATATTCATCAATCAGTTCACGTTGCATCAAAAAGTTAACAAGCTCGCTGCTGCCATAAATTAAAATATCTTGACCGGTCTGTTCTTTCAGCTTGAAAACTTCTTCCTCAATATTGTCTTGGATTAGGTTTGCGTTCCAATATAACTTCTTCAAAGTTGTCGAAACAACATATTTAGGCAAGCTATTCATTCGGTTTGCAAAACCTTCTTCATGCGTCATTGGAGGCCAAGCCGCTCCCAGAAGAAGATCATCAACAAAGCCTTCGTACGTAACACGTCCCAGAAGAAGAGCATCGCTGGTAAAAAGTTGGTCGTTAGCGTACTTCACCATTTCGTCGTTCCAGAATGGCGTTGTCCAGAAAGGCGCTTCCATTACACCATCCAGCGTCACGTAAATTGATGCAATTATCTTTCTCATTTGTTCCTTCCGCTTGAGACGATTTGCGGCACTTCACTATTGCTATCAAGTGTCGTATTCGCCGCTGTCCCAAGGCTCATAAAAAGCTATGTAGTCGCCAGGCTCGGCTGTAATCCACCAATCTTCAGAGTCTTCGTCAGGTGGATATGGAACTAAGCCGAAAATTATGCCATCGTGTTCGATTTGGAACGGCTGAACTTCTATTCTCTGATATTCAACAGGGCCAATTTCTTCGATGCGCCGCGCGCAGATTTGTTCCGCGGCCTTGTAGGTCGATTCGCTACGCGTCCCTAAAGCATCAATCTTTGCTTCCAAAAAACTACCTTCCAGATTGAAAAGGTAAAGCGCAACGTAATCTTGCCCTATTTTACCGTCGATTGCTGGAACAAATGGCGTAGTAACGAAAAACTGTTTTCCATCGAAAGTGCGTCCGACATGAGTCGCATGGTGGTTGTCGTGATTTATGGCGATAAGTGTTGGCGATTCGTTATTCATAAGTTCCTCTACAACTTTACCAACGCTGCGATAGTATACGCGCCTGCGAAACCTGCGCTTTGAACTGCGAGTGGAACTTGCGTTATGGCGTGGTTCGAGTACTCGATTGTGGCTTGGTTTTGGTAGTCTCTTTGTTGCGGATGTAGAGCCAGACATATTGGAGGCGCGTTTCCGAACGGAGCTTAAGGAGATGATAGCCACGAATGTGAGAGCGCGAAACAATGGCGGCGAAACGGCGTTGTTGCAGCGCGCGTTCCAGCAGCGCGTGCAGAGGCGAACGAGTGTCGTATTGCACGGGATCGTTGAAAAACGGCGTGCGATGGGCAGCGTAAATCAAGTCGACAAACAAGCCGAAACATGGGTCGCGTGGCGCGCTATTTTGCTCAATAGCCGCAACGATGCGTCGTAAATAAGGCAATGAAGCCCAGCGGAATTGTTCGCCCTGCCACATTCTCAGTGTCGGCAAGGTTGCGCAAAGCGTAAGAGTAGCAAGACAAAAACCATAACGCAGGCGCCAGACGCGTTTCGCTTCATCCGCCAGGCGCGGCCACGAAGCCGCCGCCACAATCGACAAATATGCTGACGCTTCCAGCCAATAATTCAAATCGGCACCAGCGCGCGATACTGTGACGAACGCCACCAAAAATGCCGCCATTGCCGACCATCGCAACGTTGCCAGGATGTTTTTTGCTCGTGTCGAACGCAATGGCACGCTCGCCGATGCGCGCCGCTCTTTGTACCAGGCGACGGCCACGAGCAACACAGCGAGGATTGTCGCGGGTGAACCGCTCAGCAAAAGCGCGAGTTGCCCTTTTGCATTGTCGAAACTCTTAGGCGCGGTATTCGCCATTGTCCATTGTTGCCACCAAAAGCCGCCATCTGAAGTGAAGTTCAACGCCCAAACGATTCCCGCAAACAAACCGATGGTGCCCAGCAAAAAGAAGCGTAATTCGTGTTGCGCTTTGAACTGGTGACAAAGCCACAAGATCGTGAAGAAAGAGAGCAACGTCGTTAAACGCGTCAAAACGGCGCCAACTGTCAAAACAGCGCAAATCGTTATGCCGCATAAACGCCATTTTTGCGTCACGTGCGCGTCATCGAGTACTCGAACTGCGATACAAATGGCGCTCAGGCCAAACGCCAAAGCCAGAAAGTCGGGACGCTGAACTCCGACCCAGTAAAGAACAGGCAATTGTGACCAAAAGAAGGCGACAGATAAGAGCGCGAATCGTTTACGTCGCGTCAAAGCGTGCGTCAGCCAGGCGATGCAAACCGCGCAAATGAGTAAAGCGACAAGCGCAATAGCGCGCCCCGATTGAAATTGCAGCCCGAATATGCGCAGTCCCGCGCCGAACAGTAAATAACTAATGGGGCCATAAGGCGACATCGTGTAAGGCGGGTTTTCAATTAGGTGAAAAGAATACGGGTTGGTGCCATGCGCTATCAAGAGCGATGGCGCCCACATTCCACCTTCGTAACATCCTGCATCAAAGGGAAAAAGCCAGCGCGAAATTCCCAAACTCAACGCCGAAAGCAGCGATAAAGCCGTGACCAGGCTCGTCAAACGCGCCGCTTTGGAAGAAGATCGAAATATCACGAGGAAAATTTGTACTCAATCATCGCTGTTGGTGAGTGCTTGCAGCAAATTTACCATCGCCGCCACTGCGCGTGCGCGATGCGAAACCTGCGCTTTAACTTCGGGTGGCACTTGCGCCATCGTGCGATTCAAGTACTCGATTGGTGCTTGTGTGGCTTCCGTAATCTCGAAAATTGGATCGTAGCCGAAACCGTTTTCGCCGCGCGGCTGGAGAGCGATGCGACCTTCGCAAGTCGCTTCAGTTTCGAGAACGCGACCATCAGGAAAAGCGACACAAATTGCGCAACGATAGCGCGCGGTGCGGTCTTCGCTTCGAGTACTCGATTGGTCGGTGCGAGCGAGCAGGGCGCGCGTTCGGTCTTCGTCGCTGCCTTCAATCCAGCGCGCACTGCGCACGCCAGGTTCGCCATTTAACACATCGACTTCGATTCCCGAATCGTCCGCCAACGCCGTCATTCCAGTTTGGAGCGCGCAACTTTCAGCTTTAATGCGTGCGTTTTCTCGCATCGTCAATCCGGTTTCTTCCGGCATTTCGACAGTGGGAAAATCACGCAACGACGTGATTTCGAGGTTGGGAACATCGCGCAGCATTGCGGAGATTTCTTCGATTTTGTGCGCGTTGCCGGTGGCGAGAAGAAGAATCATGGTTCGAGTACTCGATTGAAGGAATGGCCACAAAAAGCACGAAAGACACAAAAACCGCCAATAAACGTCTTCGCTAAACCTTTGTGCTTCTTTGTGGCTATTTCTTATGAAAAGCTCTTTAATCGCGTGATGGCTTCATTCAGCGGCAAGGTTTCCTGAGCACTCGAACTCATGTCTTTGAGCGCGATTGTTCCCGCTGCAATTTCGTCATCGCCCAAAAGCAACGTAAAGCGCGCGTTCTGGCGATTGGCTTCGCGCATTTGCGCCCGCATGCTGCGCCCGACGAAATCGCAGTCGCACGAAATGCCCGACGCGCGCAATTGATGCAAAATCTGCACACCCCGTTCGCGCGCCGCATCGCCCAACGCCACCAAAAAAGCGGTTGGCGGAACGGCTTGCGCTTCTTCGATTTGCGAGGCTTCGCGCACCAATAAAAGACGTTCGATGCCGCTGCCAAAGCCGATGCCAGGCGTTGCAGTTCCGCCCAATTCTTCGACTAAACCATCGTAGCGACCGCCACCCAAAACCGTGCTTTGCGCGCCCAGTTTGTCGGAGACGAATTCAAAAGCGGTGCGCGTGTAATAATCGAAGCCGCGCACCAAAGCATGATCGACTTCGTAGGCGATTCCCAACGCGTCCAAATGCGAACACAAGCGCGTGAAATGAGTACTCGATTCCTCGTCGTTTTCTCGAATGTGATCCAGCAATCGCGGCGCGTCCGCAATCCGTGCACGATCTCGTTCGTCTTTAGAATCGAAGATGCGCAAAGGGTTCAAATCCAAACGCTTCTGTGAATCTTCGCTGAGATTATTTCGCTGCGGCTCCAGATGTTCGCGCAGTTTCTGGATGTAAGCGGCGCGACTTTGCGGCGTTCCCAGTGTGTTCAAATGCAGAACCGTTTCGATTCCCAAAGCCTGCAAAAAGTCATTGGCAAGCGCCAGCACTTCGGCATCCGATTCGGGAGAAGCAGCGCCCAAAAGTTCGATTCCACATTGGTGATGCTGGCGATAACGACCGGCTTGTGGCGCTTCGTAACGGAAAATCGGCACGATGTAAAACAGCTTCGTGACTGGCCCGTTCTGGTTCAAGTGATGTTCGAGATAAGCGCGCACAACGGGCGCGGTTCCCTCGGCGCGTAAGGTGTAACTTTGCTCGTCGGGCGCGACGAACGAATACATTTGCTTGGTGACCAGAACATCGCTCGATTCTCCGGCTGTGCGCGCAAAGAGTTCGGTGTGTTCAAAAAGCGGCGTGCGGATTTCGCCGTAGCCGTAGCGCGCGCAAATGGCGCGAAAGGTTTCTTCGACCAGTCGCCAGCGCGAAATATCCTGTGGCAAAATGTCATGCGTGCCGCGCGGCGCCTGGAAACTGCGTTTCGTGGTTTTTTCAGTGTTATCAGGATTCATAAGCGCGCGCAGTTTAGCAATTTTGCGACAACGGGCGCGGTATAAACGTGATTTCGAGTACTCGAATCCCACTTTCACGGGCGTGCTGACGAGAATTATTCCGCCATTTCACAATCTACAAATACTTGCTTTGGACGAACTTTGAGCAACACAACCAACGCACGGCGTTGCATCGGAACGGCCTCATGCCCGAGAGAACCGTGATCCACCAAAAGACTTTGCTTGAGTTGGTAAAGGTCAAATGCACCCGTGCCTTCATTCAAAACAACGGCGCGGACCAGAAAAGGCGTTTTTCCTGGCACCGCTTTGAAACTTGTTCCAACGAAGGCTTTGGCCTGCGCAGATGAAAGCGGAACAATCGGGCTTCGTGTGAGCAAAGTTATCGCTCTGGGCAACATCGTGCTCAAAACGACATGAAAATCTTTGACGGGTGTCGCAGGTGAAACGTAAAAATTGATGTTCGACGGCGCGGGACGATACCAGGAATCCTTTGTCGTCCAGGAAGGGGAAGACGTTTGTCTCGCGCATCCTGCAAGCAATGCAACGGACGCAAAGAAACAAACGGCGATTAAGAATTTCATGGTCAATCTCATTTTAACCAAGTTTTCGTAACGTTATAGAGCGTGACAAAAGCGCGAGTGTTGCGTTGTTGCAAGGCCCAAAGTGCAAGCTGAAAAATAACTGAAATATGGTCGGGAAGGGCCTTGTGAAAAGTTGCACAATCAGGCAAAATGAAAGTTGCAGTTTCAATTTGTCGTTTTTTCTTATGAGTCGTTTGCGTTTCAGGCGTTTTGCGTGGGGTGTTGTGGGCGCGACGCTGCTCGTCGTTTTGTGGGGCGCTTATGTGCGCGCCAGTTTGTCGGGCGATGGTTGCGGCGCGCATTGGCCGAGTTGCGGCACGACGATTATTCCTCATCCGCAGCAAACCAAAACGATGGTCGAATTGTCGCATCGCCTGACCAGTTTGTTCCTCATCCTCTCGACCTTGGGTTTGATGGTTTGCTCGTTTTTCGTTTATCCTAAGGGCGACATCGTGCGCAAAGGCGCCGTCTGGTCATTTGCGCTGGTGATGAGCGAAGCGTTTGTCGGCGCTGGCTTGGTGTTGTTCAGCCTGGTGGCGCGCAATCCTTCGGTTTATCGCGCCGTAGCGATGTGTTCGCACTTGATCGTGACGTTGTTCTTGGTCGCGTCGATGACACTGACGGCGTGGTGGGCTTCGGGCGGTGCGCGTTTGCGCTTACGAAATCAAGGCGAACTGGGTTTTGCTTTTGGCGCGTCGTTTGTTTCGGTGATTGTCGTAGCGATTACGGGTTCGTTGTCGGCGCTGGGCGATACGTTGTATCCGGCGAAGAACCTGATGGAAGGAATGCAGCAGGACTTCGCGCCGACGGCTTCGTATCTTTTGCAACATCGGCCTTTGCATCCCTTGAGCGCGGTTTGCGCGACCGCAATTGTGCTGGCGACAGCCGCATTGAGTACTCGATTGCGCGGCGATGTGCGGACGAAACGTTTCGCGCTTGTCACATCGGGTTTAATGGTTTTTCAAGTTGTTCTGGGCTTGATCAATTTAGTGATTTTAGCGCCGATTTGGATGCAGCTTTTGCACTTGCTGACGGCTAACGCGCTGTGGATTAGTCTGGTGGTTTTGGCGGCGCAAACGTTGAGTGAAGGAAAAGAAGTCATCGAAAGTCGAACGACACAAAACGAGGAGGTGAATCGCACTTGGCAGGAACACATTCCGTCGGCGTTGTAGGCGCTGAAACTCCCGTTAACCTTGCTGTCAATTCCGTTGTTGCGGAAAATGAAGCCGATGCTGCGATTCCCGCGATTTGTGGCGTGGAAGAGGAATCGAGTACTCGAAAAGCGCCGCTTCCTTTGTGGAAAGATTACCTGCTGCTGACTAAGCCGCGCGTCATTTCGCTGTTGCTGTTCACGACGTGGACGGCGATGGTGATTGCTGAGGGTCGCTGGCCAGGCTGGACATTGTTTCTGGCGGCGGGACTTGGGTTTTATATGGCGGCGGGTGCGGCGCACGTCGTCAACATGATCTTGGATCGTGACATCGACAAAGCGATGAAGCGCACATCGGAACGCGCGCTCGCTTCGGGACGCATTTCGGTGCGCGATGCGGCGATTTTTGCCACAGCGCTGGGCGCCGGTTCGTTTGGGTTGTTGTGGACGATGGCGACGCCGCTTTCGGCGTGGATGGCGTTGTCGGGCGCGGCGTTTTATGTTTTGGTTTATACGATGTTGCTCAAGCGCCGGACTTGGAGTAATATCGTTATCGGCGGCGCCGCAGGATCGTTTCCACCTCTCGTGGGCTGGGCGGCTGTGACCAATCATTTGCCGCCTTTCGCGTGGTGTCTTTTCGCCATTATTTTCTTGTGGACGCCCGTACACTTCTGGGCGCTGGCGATTCTCATCAAAGATGACTACGCTGAAGTCGGCGTGCCAATGCTGCCGGTTGTCAAGGGCGAACGCGCGACCTCTGTTCAAATCTGCTGGTATACGGTTCTCACTGTCGCGGCCTCGTTCCTTCCTGTGGTGTTTAAGGGTGGCTTGGAGCACAGCGTCAGCGTTTTTTATATGATGTCTGCCGGACTGTTGAACGCGGTTCTGGCGTGGTATAGTTGGCGATTGTGGCGCGAACCGATTCGCGCGCGCGCCAGTTCCTTGTTTCATTATTCGATGTTGTATTTGGCGCTGTTGTTCCTGGCGCTGGCCGTTGATCGCGCTGTCTTCGTTCGTATGTAAAGTTCGTTTGTCAACGTCGAAAACGCTTTTCGAGTACTCGAAAGCACTTCTTCATATCTTAAAAATAAACTTTCAAAAAGCAGGTTTTTGAATGGCTCAGGTGTTTCATCGCAGTTCTAATACAGTCATGCGCGCTGCCATGGTCGGCATCGTGCTGGCAATCACGGCCATTGCTGGCCTGTGGTACGGCTTCAACTTGAGCTACGGCAATCGTCTTTACATTCCGATTGACCAGCCGGTTCAGTTCAGCCACAAGCACCACGTCGGCGACGACGGCATCGATTGCCGCTATTGCCACACCAGCGTCGAGAAATCGGCGTATGCGGGAATGCCGCCGACGCAGACTTGTATGTCGTGCCATTCGCAAATCTGGTCGGATTCGCCCGAATTGGCACCGGTGCGCGCTTCCTATGTCTCGGGTCAGCCGATTCAGTGGAATCGCGTGCACGATATGCCGGACTTCGTGTATTTCAACCACAGCATTCACTTGAAGAAGGGTATTTCGTGCGTCTCGTGCCATGGTCGCGTCGATCAGGAACCGTTGATTAAGAAGGTCAACACGATGACGATGCAATGGTGTCTGGATTGTCACAAGCATCCCGAACGCTTTATTCGTCCGCGCGAACAAGTCTTCAATATGGCGTGGAAGCCGACCGAAAGCCAGGCTGTGCTGGGGCCGCAGTTGGTGAAGGAATATAAGGTACTTCCGCGCTGGCAGATGACCAACTGCTCAATTTGCCACCGTTAAACCGACTTTTCTCCTACAAATTATGAGCGCGACAAAATCGTTAAATGCGGCGTCACCATCGCCGGAATTGGACATGAACGTGGAAAAAAAGTCATCGACGCCTTCGACAATCAGCGCGGCGGAACTGCTCGGCCTCAACGTCTTGAACGCCGACACTGAAATCGCGCGCCACAATCAATCGGTCGCGGCGCATTCATCCGTCCCTTCGAGTACTCGAAAGGCCGAAGTCGCGCCGCAGATGCCGACGAATTTCATTCCTTTGACGGCGATTGAAAACAAAACCGACCGACTGGATTTGGAAACGGTGCGCGCGAAATTGGCCGCCGCGCAAGGCCCCAAATACTGGCGCAGCCTGGAAGAGTTGTCGGGCGATCCGAAGTTTCAAGATTTGGTGGATCGTGAGTTCGGGCGCCAGGCTCCGGCCTCATGGTCGCCGCTCTCGCGCCGCGATTTTCTCAAAGTGATGGGCGCGGGTCTGGCGCTGGCCGGGCTGTCGGGTTGCGCGTTTCAGCCGCAAGAAAAAATCATTCCTTATGTGAAGCAGCCAGAAGAAATCGTGCCCGGCAAGCCACTGTTTTATGCGTCGGCGATGCCGGTCGGCGGTGGTTTTGTAAACGGCGTGCTGGCCGAAAGCAACATGGGTCGCCCAACCAAGATTGAGGGCAACGATGAGCATCCCGCAAGTCTGGGCGCGACCGACATTTGGATGCAGGCCGCGCTGCTTTCGATGTATGATCCGGAGCGCGTGCAAACCGTTTCGTTTCGCGGCAACGCGGCGACGTGGGAAGGCTTTGTGTCCGCGATGCAGGTCGAGCGCGGGCGCTTGGGCAACAATGGCGGCGCAGGATTGCGCGTTCTGACGACTGGAACGACCTCGCCGACTTTGGCCGCGCAAATGGCCGGCGTGAAGAAATTATTTCCGCAATCGCAGTGGATTTCTTACGATGCGGTGAACAATGACAACGCAATGCAGGGCGCGCAACTCGCGTTTGGCCGTCCGGTGCAGACGGTTTACAAGTTTGATAAAGCATTGCGCATTTTGTCGCTGGACAGCGATTTTCTGCTGGAAGACGCCGGTCGCGTGCGTTATAGCCGCGATTTCATCAAAGGGCGCCGCGTGCGCGACGACGTGGGCGGCAAAAAACTGGCGGAAATGAATCGCCTTTATGTCGCGGAAAGCACGCCGACGATCACCGGCGCGATGGCCGATCATCGCCTGCCGCTCAAACCCAGCCAAATCGAAACCCTGGCGCGCTTGATTCAAAGCCAGATGCAGACGGGCGCAACGGCGGTTTCCGCAGCTGGTTTGCCGACCAACACGCAAGCCTTTGTCTCAGCCGTTATTAAGGATTTGCAGGATCATCGCGGGGCGAGTTTAGTTGTCGCGGGCGCGACACAGCCGCCCGTTGTTCACGCCATTGCGCACGCTTTGAATGACGCGTTGGGCAACGTCGGGCAAACGCTGTTTTATACCGATCCAGTACTCGAAAACGTCTCAAACCAAACGCAAAGTTTGGGAATGTTGACAAAAGACATGAAGGCCGGACGCGTTCAAACGCTGTTTATTTTGGGCGGCAATCCGGTTTATGACACGCCCGCCGATTTCAATTTTGGCGACGCTATGAAGCGCGTTCGCACCGTTATTCGCTTGGGAATGCAGAACGACGAAACCTCGTTCCAAAGCCATTGGATTATTCCCGAAGCGCATCCTTTGGAAGCGTGGAGCGATGGACGTTCTTTTGAAGGCACGACCAGCATCGTGCAGCCTTTGATCGCGCCGTTGTATGAAAATGCGCGCTCGATTCACGAACTAATCGCAACCTTCGTGGACGCACCAATTACCGACGGTTACAGCATTGTTCAGAATTATTGGCGCAAGCAGTTGGGCGGCGAAAGTTCTGTTGCCAGCAGCGCAACAAGCAGTGCGACAACGAATGGCACGACAAACAATGGTGCAGCGAGCGGCACTTCTGCAAACGGTGGCGCTTCAAGTAACGGCATGGTGAGTAGCACGAGCAACGTCATGGTTGCGGCGGTTGATCCGTTCGATAAGTTGTGGCAGCGCATTTTGCACGACGGCATGGTGCCGAACACTGCCGCAAAGCCCGTGACTGTCGCATTGAATGGCAGCTTTCTGAGTGCGGCTCCCACGGCAAAATCGAGTACTGGATATGAAATTAACTTCCGTCCTGACCCGACTTTGTGGGATGGAAAGTGGGCGAATAGCGGCTGGTTGCAAGAGTTGCCCAAGCCTTTGACGCGCATGACGTGGGACAACGCGGCGCTGATGAGTTTGAACACGGCGCGCGACCTCAATGTAACGAACGAAGACATCGTGCAACTGACGCTCAAAGGGCGCTCGGTCAGCGCGCCGGTTTTCGTGATGCCTGGTCATCCTGATGGAACAATCACGGTTTACCTGGGCGGTGGACGAACGCAGGGTGGCAAGTTGTTGGAAGGCATCGGCTTCAACGCGTATGCGATTCGCACTGCGGATGCGAGCAATTTCGCCAGCGGCCTGACCGTAGTCAAACTTTCGGGACGGCATCGCTTGGCGACGGTGGAAGATCACAACATTATTTCTTCGGTTCAAGATCGTTCAACCAGTGATTCTCTTAATGAAGCTCCAGAAGGCCAGATCGACAGTATGCACAAGCGCGATTTGGTGCGCATCGGCGACTTCGCAGCGTACCAGAAGAACCCGAATTTCTTGCGCGGCGAGTTCGACAAATATGTCGAATACAGCACGACGGCTGATGGCAGCACCGGCGGGCCAATTACAGGCACCGAAAACGGCGCATCGAGTACTGGAACTGCGGAAGGGAAGGGCGACAACCGCGCTGGTGCGGAATCCGAAGCGGAAAAAGGCTTGCCCTCCTTATATAACAATGGTTGGCCAAGCGACCCGAAAGGCTTGGGCAAAGACGGGCAACCGATTTACACGACGCGTTCGAACGTGGACGACCCAGACGAAGCGGATGCGCGCACCAAATACAACGATCCTCATGTGCAGTTCGGCTACAACGATTTGCCGATGCCGCAATGGGGCATGACGATTGACTTGAATGCCTGCATTGGTTGCAACGCGTGTACGATTGGCTGTCAGGCGGAGAACAACATTGCAACCGTCGGCAAAGATCAGGTAATGAACCGCCGCGAAATGCACTGGATTCGCATCGACACCTATTATAAAGGCGAAGTGAACAATCCCGAAGCGTATTTTCAGCCTGTGCCGTGTATGCACTGCGAGAAAGCGCCGTGCGAAGGCGTTTGTCCGGTGGAAGCGACCAGTCACAGCGCCGAAGGCATCAACGAAATGACATATAACCGTTGCGTCGGCACGAAATACTGCTCGAACAACTGTCCTTACAAAGTGCGACGCTTCAACTTCTTGCAATATAGCGATTTTGATACGCCGCAAATCAAGTTGATGCAGAACCCGGATGTCACAGTGCGCGCGCGCGGCGTGATGGAAAAATGCAATTATTGCGTGCAGCGCGTGAACGAAGCGCGCATTCAGGCCGAGCGCGAAGATCGACCGATGCGCGATGGCGAAGTTGTGACGGCGTGTCAGCAGGCGTGCCCGACGGACGCAATTTTGTTCGGCAACATCGCGGATGAGAACAGCGCGGTGCGAAAAAGCAAAAGTCATCCTTTGAACTACGGCATTCTGGAAGAGTTGGGCACGCAGCCGCGCACCACGTATCTGGCGCGCCTGCGCAATCCCAATCCAGTACTCGAAGCGCAAGAAGGCAAGCGCGGCGACGCGACCGGAGCCAATATCGGTTCGGCGAACGATGAAAGTCTGGCGGGGCCGGTTTCGCCGACGACACGCGAAAATAAGAACGGTAATGACGCGGCGGGAGGAAACCCCTGATGGATCAGAATCAAGTACAAGGCGGTAGCCTCAATCCCGTCACAGCGACGGGCGATGTCATAGATGTCACCAGTCGCCAGGCGCGCGGTGGCGCTCCCGCACCCGATGCACCGAGTGACAGCGACGGTTCTCGCGTGCGCGGGCCAAGCATTCCGCACCGTGCGGAAACCGGTTACGACACAGGACAAGTCGAAACTTATGATGTTTTGGGTCAAGGCTTGACTTATGAGTCGCTGACCGGCAAAGTTTCGGATGTCGTCTTGAAGCGCCGCGTCTCGTGGGGCTATGCGATTGGCTTGTCGGTCGCATTGGCGTTGCTGGCGACATTGGGAATGTCAATCCTTTATCTGTTGCTGATGGGCGTCGGCATCTGGGGCGTCAACACACCGATTGGCTGGGGCTTCGACATCATCAACTTCGTGTGGTGGATCGGTATCGGCCACGCGGGAACCTTGATTTCGGCGATTTTGCTGCTCTTGCACCAGAACTGGCGCACCAGCATCAACCGATTCGCCGAAGCGATGACGCTCTTCGCGGTTGCTTGCGCGGGTTTGTATCCGTTGCTTCATCTGGGCCGCCATCAATACTTTTACTGGATGATGCCGTTTCCTAATACAATGGCATTGTGGCCAAACTTCCGTAGTCCTCTGGTGTGGGACGTGTTCGCGGTTTCGACTTATGCGACCGTTTCGTTGACGTTCTGGTATGTCGGCTTGGTGCCTGACTTGGCGATTTTGCGTGACCGCGCGACCAATCCGTTTGCACGCAAGGCGTATGGAATTGCGGCGCTGGGATGGCGCAACTCGGCGAAACATTGGGATCGTTACGGCAAGATTTATTTGTTGTTGGCTGGCGTGAGTACGCCGCTGGTGTTGTCGGTTCACTCGACGATCGCTTTCGACTTTTCGTATGGCGTGGTTCCGGGCTGGCACTCGACGATTTTCCCGCCCTATTTCGTGGCGGGTGCGGTTTTCGCCGGTTTTGCGATGGTGCTAATTCTGGCGATTCCGATGCGCTCGTTGTACGGGTTGAAAGACCTGATTACGATGAAGCATTTGGAAAACTGCGCCAAAGTCATGCTGGCGACGGGCTTGATCGTGTTCTACGGCTATATCATGGAAGTGTTTTTCGGATGGTACAGCGCCAATAAATATGAAAGCTACATGACGTTTAACAACCGAATGTTCGGGCCGTATGCGCCCTCTTATTGGGCGCTCATCTTCTGCAACGGTATCGCGCCGCAGATTTTGTGGTGGAAGAAGATGCGCACCAGCATTCCCGTTTTGTTCGGCATCTCGCTGATCGTCAGCGTTGGAATGTTCCTGGAACGTTTCGTCATCATCGTGACGAGCTTGCACCGCGAATTTATTCCGGCGCGCTGGGGCATGTATTACCCGACGTTTTGGGACTGGTCAACCTACGCGGGGACTTTCGGTTTGTTCTTCACCTTGTTCTTGTTGTTCTGCCGCTTCCTGCCTGTCATTGCGATTGCCGAAATGCGCGAATTGCTGCATCACCAATCGCATCATGCCAGTCATGGTCACGACGATGGCGGACATGGACATGGCGATCATCCCGAAGTTTCTGTTTTGGACAGTTCGTCGCCGACGTATGAAGCGCAGCGTGCGCCACAAGGTGCTTTGACGGGTGGCGTGGCCGCCAGCGTTGCGATGAGCCAGGAAAAGCCGAACATCCTGTAACTTCATCGAAAAGCCGCAGTATCGAGTACTCGATGTTATGTTGAAGATATGAAAGAGGGTTATGGCAGAAACAGTGATTCAACAAGGTCGGCCAATCGAACACGTCGGAGCACCAGTCGTGCATAACGCGATCTTGCATGGCGCGGCTGGCGCGGCAGAGCCAGAAGTCGTTTCCGTTTCGTCGCTCTACGGCTTGATTTCGGAATATGAAACGCCGGAAGAACTGATCGCGGCGTGCGAAGCGGCGCGCGATGCCGGTTACAAAAAGATGGATTCGTACACGCCATTTCCGGTCGAGGCGTTGGCGGAAGCGATGGGTTTTCACGATATGCGCGTGCCGTGGATTACACTGGCGGCAGCTGTTGGCGGTTGCGTGGGCGGCTTTTTGTTTGTGATGTGGGCGGTCACGCAGGCTTATGTGTTCAACATCGGCGGTCGTCCTCTTTATAGCTGGCCGCAGTGGATCGTTCCGACCTTTGAAATGACGATTTTGTCCGCCGCTTTGAATGGCGTTGGCGCCATGTTCTGGCTCAATGGCTTGCCGGAACTTTATCATCCGGTTTTCAATGCGCCAGGTTTCGAGCGCGCTTCGACCGACCGTTTCTTTTTGTGCATCGAGGCCAAAGACCCATTGTTCGACCGCGTTCGTACGCGCGAATTATTGCAAAACACGCATCCACTGACGGTTTCCGAGGTGGAGAATTAACATGACGATCACGAAAATTCTTGGCACAGGCGCGATGACTTTGGCGGCTCTTTCGTTGGGCGGTTGTACGCGCGACTGGAAATCGGCGCCCGTTTCGATGTGGAACGAGTCGCGCTACAAGCCTTACGAAGCGACGTCTTTTTTCGCTGACCAGAATACCTCGCGCCCGACGGTTCAGGGCACGGTCGCGCGCGGCCAATTGCGCACCGACGAAGAGTTTTTTAACGGCACTAAGAACGGCGTGTTGGTCACGACAATGCCGTTTCCCGTCACGAAAGCCGTTTTGCAACGCGGTCAGGAACGCTTCAATATCTATTGCACGCCGTGTCATGGTGATCAGGGTGCGGGCAACGGCATGATTGTGCAGCGTGGTTTTTCCAAGCCGCCGGACTATACGGAAACACGCTTGATTAACGCGCCCATCGGTCATTTTTACGATGTGATGACGAACGGTTACGGCTCGATGTATTCTTACGCCAGCCGCGTTTCGCCACGCGACCGTTGGGCAATTGCCGCGTATATTCGCGTATTGCAACGCAGCCGCACCGCGACGATTAACGATGTCGCAGCCGATCAACGCGGGACTCTGCCCGATAATCTGGCGCCAGGTACGACGACCGGCGGCACGCCAGCATCAGGGCCGAACGGCATGAGCCATCGCCCTGACGACGAGATGGCGAGCAGCTCGACAGCAAACAATGCAACCGTTTCGGCGACTTCGGGAACAGCAACGGTCGCGGGACAAACGAGTTCTTCACAGGTCGCGGCGCCGCAAACCACGACGAAGCCGACGCTTCCGCGCAATGCGACTTCGCCGTCCATGCCCGTTGTGCCAGGAACGGGAACGAAAAGCGGTGGACAGAACAACGCGCAATTTGGGCCAAACAATCGCCGAGAAAACGGTGGCACGACAACGACGCCAAGTGGCGCGCCCGCGACAGCAGGATATGGAGCGCACGATTAAAACGTGCTGTTTTCAGTTGCGGTGCTGAATCGAGTACTCGATAACGGAAACGACAACCTTAAACCGAATGAAATACGACATTTTACAAAATCAACTGGGACGGATGCGCAGCAGCGGCCTGACTATCGGTGCAATTGGCCTGGTGGTCTGGCTGATCGGTGGCGCTCTTGCGCTGCTGATGGGCGGTGGACTGGTTTCTCCCGCGACGTTTTTCTCGGCTTATCTGATTGCTTATTTGTTCTGGTTCGGCGTCACGGCAGGTTCGCTGGGCTTGCTGATGTTGCACCACATCGTCGGTGGCGGCTGGGGCTTTGTCATTCGGCGCCAGTTGGAAGCGGCGACACGCTTGTTTCCGTTCGTGGGCATCGCGTTTTTGCCGATTGCGATTTCGCTGTTCGTGCCAGCCAGCGCGAATTCTCCAGCCAGTCCACTCTATTGGTGGTACCGGGCAGAAAGCCAGCGTGATCCGATTCTGATGGAGCAAAGTCCGTATTTGAACTTGCCGTTTTTCATCGCGCGTATCTTCATTTATTTCGCAATTTTTATGTGGCTGGCGGGAACGCTCAATCGCGGTTCGCGCAAGCAAGATCAGGAAGATGACCCGAAGGTTTACGATTATCTGACCAATTTCAGTGCACGTGGCTTGCTTATTTTTACGCTCACGATGACGTTTGCAATCGTTGACTGGGTGATGTCGCTGACGCCGCACTGGTATTCTTCGATTATCGGCTTGTTGTTTGTGGTCGCGCAAGGACTTTCGACGTTCGCCTTGATGCTCGTTCTGGTTTCGGTTGTAGGCGCCAACAGCGAGGAATTGAAGGCGGCGCCGTCCGGTTATTTCCGCGACCTGGGTAACTTGACGTTGGCGTTCGTGTTGTTGTGGGCGTATGCGTCGTTCTCGCAGTTCCTCATCACTTATTCGGGCAACACAGCCGAAGAAGCGACATGGTATCTGCAGCGCACAACGCACGGCTGGAATTACATCGGCACGATCCTAATTTTTCTGCACTTTTTCCTGCCGCTGCTGGTGCTGATTATCGCCAGCGGCATCAAACGCAACCCGCATCGCTTGGCCAAAGTCGGCGTTTATATCATTGTGCTGCGCTTCATTGACTTGTTCTGGTGGATCGCGCCGTCGTTCCACCAATCGCCGATGGACACCTTGACTTCGATCTGGGTTTATATCGCGGCGCCAGTTGGTTTGGGTGGAATTTGGCTATCGTTGTGGGCGAAACAGTTGTCGAATCACTTGACGACGCGACCGTTGATGCCGAGGTTTGACCCGCGCGCCGATCACAATTGGATTATCGACAAAGACCCGCATCCGACACACGCTTCGGTCGTATCGACGACAACGGTAGTCCCGACATCGAGTACTGGAATTGGCGGAGGTGAAATCCAACATGGCTGATATGATTCCCCAGGGCGTGCAAACCGAAGTCAATCACGGCGGCTATGAACGTGGCGACGCCAACATTCGTTCGATTTTTATTTCGATTGGCGTTATCTTTTCACTGATTTTTGCGACCATGCTGGTGGTCGCGGGAATGACTTATGCGTTGAACAAGCGCGAAGACAGCCATGATCTGCCGATGTCGGCGGTTTATGAAAAGCCGATTCCGCCTGAACCACGATTGTTGCCGTCGCGCGCGGCAGGCGATGGCGATCCTTACGACAAATATCCGTGGGAGTTGGGTGCGGAAGAAAAAGACGCGCAAATGAAAGCGGCCACGACGCCGTACTATATGGATCGCGCGAGTGGACGCGTCTCGATTCCGACGAACCAGGCGATTGACTTGGTGGCAGCGCAAGGTTTGCCGTCGCGTCAGCCGCAAGGCAAAGACGAGCCGAATATGGGCGAAGACATCGCGGGACAAAATGGCAAAAGTCCTCAAGCGGCTGCGGACGCGGATTTAGACGGCTCAATGGTTCCCGATACGACAGGCGGACGCGCGATGAGCGACTTGCATATCCAAGCGCCAAGTTTGGGCGATGAGCCGCAAAACGAGGACACGACGGCCACTGAACCTTCGTCGAACAATGCAAGTGGAACAAGCGCGCCAACAACTTCGAGGACGCCGCCTGATCAGGCCAATGCTGCAGGCGCTACCAACTCTTCGATGACGCCAAGTACATCGGCGTCAAGTGCGTCTCCAACGAGTGCGTCAGCAGCGAACGCGTCTCGGGCGACGAGTGCGTCGCCTCGTGTTCCCGCGCCGAATGTGGCACCAATGGGCACACAATAATTGCCGATAGTTATCAACGATATTTGAGATGTCTGCGTAGGATGTCTAAGAAGGTGCTGAAATGACGATGAAGTTTTTGAAAAAATGGAGTTGGGCAGCGCTCGGTTTATCGCTTTTGAGTACTCGAAGTGCGGCTTTGGCGCACGGCGATGAGATCGGTGAACTGGATCACGATACGCCTAAGGCGTTGATGGCTCAGGTCGGCATCACGCAGAAGATGGATAATCAGGCGCCGCTAGACGCGACCTTTACCGACGAAAATGGAAAAGCTGTCAAATTCGGCCAGTATTTCGGTCAGAAACCCGTCATGCTGAACTTGATTTCGTACACTTGCACACAGGTTTGCACAGCGGAAGCCGAAGTGTTGCAAAGCACCTTGAAAGATTTGCCGTTTCGCGTTGGCAAAGAATTCAATATGGTGACGGTCAGCATTGATCCGCGCGAAACGACCGCAATGGCGCAGGCGCACAAAGAAGAAAGCCTGCAAAATTACGGTCATAAAGACAGTGCGAATGGCTGGCATTTTCTGACGGGTAACGAAAAGTCAATCAAGGCTTTGGCAGATAGCGTTGGTTTTCGTTATGTCTATGATCCGGCGAGCAAAGAGTATTTGCATCCCGACGGCTTGATTATTCTGACGCCCGATGGCCGTGTATCGCGCTACTTTTACCGCTTGAATTATCCTGTGCGCGATGTGAAGTTTGGCTTGATGGAAGCGTCACAGAACAAGATCGGTTCGCCGCTGGAGTATTTTGCGCTGACCTGTTTTCACTACAACCCGACAACGGGCACTTATGATGTCGCCATTACCGCGATTTTGCGCT
The DNA here is from genome assembly GCA_965277285.1 of Abditibacteriaceae bacterium. GTDB lineage: Bacteria > Armatimonadota > Abditibacteriia > Abditibacteriales > Abditibacteriaceae > DASVUS01. The sequence goes on from OZ255721.1 coordinate 3,790,055, forward strand.
TGGCAGGAATTGCGACGGTCTTAGGCATGGCTTTGGGAATCTGGATGATGTTGCGCGCGGAAAAGAAACGTAACTTGCGCAGTCTGGAACCGCAGGGCATTTAGGATCGAGTACTCGATAAGCGGCGAATTCAAGCATAAGCGTGGGAGACGTTGTAAACATATCGCCCTTGCTGACGCTTCGGGTTCGTGGAAATAGTTAGCTTTGTCGTGTTGTTTGAAAAGGAACGAGAGCATTTATGAACTTTTTAATGCCGTTCATGCCCCCGCAGGCATCCACTGTTGCCGGGCAAGTGGACGATTTGATGGCAGGTATTACCCTGATCGGGTTTGCGTTCGCGCTGGGCGTGGCGCTCGTCGTCATCGGTTTTACGGTGCGCTATCGTCGTGGCACGCGCGTCAACCGCGTTTTGCCGGGGCATGAAGGCATTGCGCTCGAACTGACGTGGACGATCATTCCGCTCATCATTTGTATGGGAATGTTTGTCTGGTCTACCAGTGTTTATTTCACGTTGATTCGCGCGCCCAAAGATTCGATGGAAGTGTATGTCGTGGGCAAGCAGTGGATGTGGAAATTGCAGCAGCCGAACGGTCGCTGGGAAATGAACGAATTGCACGTTCCTGTCGGGCGTCCCGTCAAGCTGACGATGATTTCGGAAGATGTGATTCATGACTTTTTCGTCCCGGCCTTCCGCGTCAAGATGGACGTGGTGCCCGGACGTTATACGACATTGTGGTTTCAGGCGACTCAAACCGGCAAGTTTCATATTTTTTGTTCGCAATACTGTGGCACCAACCACGCGATTATGGGCGGTTACGTTCATGTGATGGAACCAGCGGATTATCAGCGCTGGCTGCAGCAAGGCACACCAAACACTTCGTTCGCTTCGGCGGGAGAACGCTTGTTCCGCGATCTGGGTTGCACTGGCTGTCACGGCCCGAACGCCAGCGTGCGTGCGCCGAACCTGGAAGGTATTTACAACCAGAACGTCGCGGTGCAGATTCCGGGCGGCGGCACAACGGTCGAGAAAGCGGATTATCGTTATTTGCACGATTCGATTATTCTGCCGGAAAAAGAGATTGCTGCCGGTTATCAACCGATTATGCCGAGTTTCAAAGGTCGCGTGACCGAAGAACAAGTTTTGCAGTTGATCGATTACATCAAGAGTTTGGGCACCAGCAACGGCACCAGCAACAACGCCGCGAAATCGTATGGCGTAAATAGCGAAACGGGAAGCGGCGCCAATGTCGGCGCGGCAAGTCAGCAGGGCGACGTGGAATCGGCCACTGAAGATCGCAGCGGCAGCGGACGCAAAGGCAATCCGACGGGCGACATGGCCAACATCTTGAACCGCGAAACGGTTTATGGTGGCGGCGGCGATCAGGCCACAGTCGAAGCGAGCGGCAGCGGTCGCAAAGGCAACCCGACGGGCGATATGGCCGACATCCGCGACCGCGAAGCGATTTATCGCAGTGGCACAACGCCAAGCAGCGGCGGCAGCGATCTGGCTGATAATAGCGCGGGCGGACTGCGCGCTGACGCTTACAATCGTCCTGGCCTGAACCCTTACACCTCGAAAAGCTACGCGCAGAGTTCGGGACACGCTTATTCGGGTCTGACGCCTGGGAATGGTGTGACGCCGCCGATCCAAGGTCAAGTCAACAGCGACAATATCACGCGTGGCTCAATTGAGCGCTCGAATAGCAACAATAGTCAATGACCCAGCAGTTAATGAACAACGCGAAAGAACACAGTTGTGCCGCGGTTTCGAGTACTCGATAGCAGGTTGAAACCACGGAAAGGAACGTTCGATGAAAAGTGCATCATTCAATAACCCGGGGATTCTGGCCGAGCCAGGCGTGCGTCCTGAAGTGCCGATTGAACTTCAGGGCAACACGGCGGCTTACCCACGCGAAAATTACCTCACCAACGGCTATAGCTGGCAGTCGTGGCTGTTCACTGTCGATCATAAGCGTATCGCCATCATGTACTTGATTTCGATCACCTTCATGTTTATGATTGGCGGCGCGGCGGCGGGTTTGGTGCGCTATAACCTGCTGGCGCCACAAGGTTTGCTGGGCGCCGAAGATTACAATCGCGCCTTTACGACGCATGGCGCGGTCATGGTTTTCTTCTTCCTGGTGCCATCCATTCCGGCTGTGCTGGGCAACTTTCTCGTGCCAATGATGATCGGCGCGAAAGACCTCGCCTTTCCCAAAATCAACCTGCTGTCGTGGTATCTGTACATGATCGGAGGTACCATAACGCTGTGGGCTTTGTTTTATGGCGGCGTCGATACGGGCTGGACATTTTACGCGCCTTATAGCAGCGTTTATGCGAACGGCAACGTGGTGTGGGCGGTTGTTGGGATCTTCCTGGCCGGGTTTAGTTCGATTTTGACAGGCTTGAACTTCATCGTTACGATTCACAAAATGCGCGCGCCCGGCCTGACATGGTTCCGCCTGCCAGTTTTTATCTGGTCGCATTATGCGGCGAGCTTGATCATGGTATTGGGAACTCCGGTCGTTGCAATCGCGTTGTTGCTGCTTTTGGTTGAGCGCGTGACAGCAATGATGGGCGCGCCTGTGGGCATCTTTAACCCGAAACTGGGCGGCGATCCCGTACTCTTCCAGCACTTGTTCTGGTTTTATTCGCATCCCGCGGTTTACATCATGATTCTGCCGTCCATGGCAGTTATTAGCGAAATCATTCCGTGTTTTTCGCGCAAGCCGATCTTTGGCTACAAGTTCATCGCGTTTTCTAGCCTGGCGATTGCCATTTTGAGCTTCCTTGTCTGGGGACATCATATGTTCTTGTCCTCGCAATCGCCGTATGCGGGCATGGTATTTTCGCTGCTGTCGTTTTTGGTGGCGGTGCCTTCGGCAATCAAGGTCTTCAACTGGACGGCGACACTTTATAAAGGCTCGATTCGTTTGCAAACTCCGATGATTTACGCGTTGGGTTTCATCGGCTTGTTTACTATTGGCGGCTTGACGGGAATGCACCTGGCGGCAATGGGGACGGACGTTCACCTGCATGACACGTATTTCATTATTGCGCACTTCCACTTCATCATGGTCGGCGGCGCGATGATGGGATTTTTGGGTGGCTTGCACTTCTGGTGGCCGAAAATGACGGGGCGTTTATATCCGGAAAACTGGGGACGCGCGGCAGCGATCATCCTGTTCATCGGCTTCTTCGTGACGTTCGTGCCGCAGTTCGTGATTGGAACAGCGGGCATGAACCGCCGCTATCATGCGTATGCGCCAGAGTTTCAATATGGCAATATCATGTCGAGCGCCGGTTCGACAATTATGCTGGTTGGCTACCTGTTGCCGTTCTTTTATCTGCTGTGGAGCTTGAAGCGTGGCGAAATCGCTGGCCCAAATCCGTGGGGCGCGACTGGTTTGGAATGGCAGACACCCAGTCCGCCGCCGACTTTGAATTTTGATCATACGCCGGTCGTGACTTCGGGTCCCTATGCGTATTCGGCGGTTGAATCGGAACGTATCGGCGAAAAGGCGGATCGTTTGGCGCAGGAAATCCGTTTGCGAGTACTCGCGGAAGAAGCCGAGCGTCCTGTGGAGGCGAATGAACTTGACTGAAAACGCAATGGTCGCGCCGCCAATTGAACGAGCGCATCCCGTTGAAACATCGCATAACGCCCACGACGATCATGGCGGTCATAGTCTGCTGCACCATCATTTCGATGATATGGCGCAGCAGCGTGAGGCGACCAGTTTGGGAATGTGGACGTTTCTGGTTACCGAAGTGATGATGTTCGGCGCACTGGTTTTTGCCTACACGCTTTATCGCCACTTTTACTATCCGGCGTTTGTGGCGGGTAGCCATCACCTGAATATCGCGGCGGGCACGATCAACACTTTTGTGCTGCTGGGCTCCAGTTTCACCATGGTATTGGCAGTGCGTTGCGCGCAGCTCAAGATGAAGAAAGGCTTGGTGGGTTGGCTGATTGTCACCATGCTATTCGGTGTTGCCTTTTTGGGAATTAAAGCTTACGAGTGGCACGCCGATTATGAAGAAGGTTTAGTGCCTGCACTCCATTGGAACCCGGGCAGTGGCGAAAGCGAGACTTCAAAGTCGCAGCAATTTACGTCAGGAACGACGGCGGGTTCATCGGTTTACGACGGGAATTACGGCAAGCTCATCAACAAAGACAATATGCAGTTGTATTTTGTCTTGTATTTCTGCATGACTGGCTTGCACGCGATTCACATGATTATCGGTCTGGGCATCGTCGGGACGATGACGTGGATGGCGCACAAAGGGCGATTTACCAACGGTAACGATCAGCCAATTGAATTGGTCGGCTTGTATTGGCACTTCGTCGACATCGTGTGGATTTTCCTGTTTCCTCTCTTGTATTTAATCGGAGGCCATCGTGTCGGCTAAAGAACAAACTCCTTCCCTCAAAGAAACTCAGGACGCCAAATCGCAGCAGACGGATCGTGCGCAATTAGCCGAACCTGCAGGCGGCGCGGTGGCGGTGCGCGAAGGCTTGGCGCCGCGCCATGAACCCGCCTCCGGCGAAGAACGTGATGCCTTGCACGACAACAGCGGACACACCGATCACGGCGACGAAACGCATCACATCGTTTCGCTGGCAACCTATTTTGCGGTTTTCGGCGGCCTGATGGTGCTGCTGGTGATGACGCTGGTCGTCTACTTCTTCATGGACTTGTCGCACATTTGGGGGCCAGCCAACATCATCGTAGCGATGATTATCGCGGTCGCCAAGGCGTTGTTGGTTATCCTGTTTTTCATGCACGTCAAATACAGTTCTAAGCTGACGTGGATTTTTTCGGGCACCGCGTTCGTCTTCGTCTTCATCATGTTCCTGCTGACGATGAACGATTACTTCACACGCGGTCTGATCGACGCCGGACATTGAAACCTGCAATAAAAACCACAGAAGTCGAGTACTCGAATTGAGTACTCGACTTCTGTGGTCTTATCTATTTACAAACAGGACAATTAAGGAATGGACTCAACTAATCTAATCAAGCTCCAACGGAAATTCCAAGTCATTACCACGGTTCTGTCCTCAAAGAAAACAACAACTTGCGCTCGAATATCTTGGTAGCGCTGAAAGAAACTCTCCACCAAATCTGCAACGACATACGCGGATTCATAGTGAATAAATTCATCATTTGGAGCAGGATAAGAGTACTTCATGCAAACTGTTTCGTGAGAACCCATCTGTTCCTCAAAAAAGTCGAGGTTCTGTTGGACAGCCCGATAGAAGGCAGGAAAGTTACTGTAAGCAATGGCAAGGTTATACATCGGCTTTTCGAAAATTGGTTGAGGCACTGGCGTAAATAACAGGATGAAAATATTGTCCTGTAAGTCCACTAACTTGGCTGTCATCATTATAAAATACCGCCAACCAAACTGTCGGCTCTTCTGCACTTGTCCATTCGACGCGATGGCGAACGTGCGCCGGAATGTTCAAATAATCGCCGCGTTCGAGTACTCGAACTTCAGTTTCGTCTTCAAAACGCAAGGCAGCACGGCCTTGTAAAAGCAAAATCCATTCGCCTTCATCCTGGTCGTACCATTCGTTGTGCGGCGTGGCTTGTTCATTGGAAACGATGCGCTCAATGCGAATGTTCGGCGACTGCAAAAGCGTCTCGAAAAGTTCTTCGGTTGCGTTTTGCGGAATGTCCTTGAAGATATTCATGAATGCGTTTTGCCTCGCGGGTGCAGAAGTTATAAAATGAAATGTCGGCGTTTGCAATTATTCAATTATTTTCCGGCGAAAGCAGCGATGAGCAATAAGTGTACGGGCGATTCGGCGAATCGCCCGTACGTTGCGCCACATCCTCTTATACACTTCTTTTTCTCATATTCCGTGAGCTAACTTTTTATGTTTCAACCTTTTGAAGGCACACCAAATTATCCAGAACTGGAGCGTTCCGTTCTTCAATTGTGGGACGAGCAGGGCACTTTTGACAAGCTGCGCGCACAAACCGCGAACGGCGAGCCGTGGCGTTTTCAGGACGGGCCGATTACCGCTAACAATCCGATGGGCGTTCATCACGCTTGGGGACGCACGTACAAAGACATTTTTCAGCGATTTTACGCGATGAACGGTCGCAAGTTGCGCTGGCAAAATGGTTTCGATTGTCAGGGTTTGTGGGTCGAAGTCGAAGTCGAAAAGGCGCTCGGTTTCAAGGGCAAGCCCGACATTTTAGCGTTTGGAATGGAGAACTTTTCGCGCGCCTGCCGCGAACGCGTCGAGAAGTTCGCTGATGTCATTATCGGGCAATCGAAGCGTTTGGGTTTGTGGATGGATTGGGAACGCAGCTATTACACGTTCGACGATTCCAACATCGAGCACATCTGGTTGTTCCTGAAAAAGTGCCACGAAGAAGGCTGGCTGGCGCAAGATTATCGCGTCATGCCGTGGTGTCCGCGCTGCGAGACTTCTTTGAGCCAGCACGAAAGCGCCGACTCTTACAAAGACATCACGCACAAAAGTGTTTTTGTCAAGTTTCCGATAAAAATTAACGCTAATGTTCCAGGAAGGTGGAAAAACCTATTGCAGGGGGCTTTCTTTGCCGTTTGGACAACCACTCCTTGGACTTTAACTGCCAATACTGCTATCGCGATTAACCCGGAACTTGATTATGTATTAACTGAAGACGTAGATGGAGTGCGTCTTGTGCGTTCTGCTGGCTGTGGTTGGGTTGAAAAGGGCACTCCCTCGTATATTACGCCAACGGGCGGATTTGATAACGACAACTGGTCAGCGGATGAACCATTCGCGTTCCATACTGTGCTCACAAATTCTTTCAAAGGTCAGGTTCTTCTTGATCTTGAATTGGGTTACGAAGGTCCGTTTGACGATTTGTCCGTCCAAAACAACATTCAGCGTCGTCTTGTGGCGTGGGACGAAGTAAGTGCCAATGAAGGAACTGGCATTGTTCACATCGCGCCGGGTTGCGGCGCTGAAGACTTTGAATTGGGCAAGCGCGACCAATTGGGCTTCATCGTTCCGGTTAATCACGCGGCGCGTTTCGTTCATGGAACCGGCGTGCTGGAAGGTTTGCACGCGCTGGATGATGTGGACACCGTAATTGAGGAACTAACAAAACGCGGACGTTTTTATAAGCAACTGAGGTATAAACACTCGTATCCGCATTGCTGGCGCTGCTCGCACGAGCTGATTTTTAACGCCGTGCAGGAATGGTTCATCAAAGCCGATGCGGGCGAACGTCCGGCGCGCGAACGTTTGCGCACAGCCGCCAAGACCGTCGAATGGATTCCCGATTATGCGGGAAAGAATATGGATGCGTGGCTGCAAAACATGGGCGATTGGTGCATTTCGCGCAAGCGTTTCTGGGGTTTGCCGCTGCCGTTCTACCTCGACCGCGAAACTGGCGAAGTCGAAGTGATCGGCTCGCGCGCCGAATTGCGAGAACGCGCCGTTGATCCCGCGATGGTGGACGCTTTGCCGGAATTGCATCGCCCGTGGATTGACAGCATTGAAATTCGCTCGCGCGACGGACTTCGAGTACTCGAACGCGTTCCCGAAGTCGGCGACGCTTGGCTGGACGCCGGAATCGTGCCGTTTTCAACTGTTGGCTACAACGGCGCAGCTGACTTACGAATGCTGAATGACGATACGTCGCAGGAAAAGACACGCGATTTCGAGCGTGTATTGCAGCAAGTCAATGCGCGCGCTTACGTTGAGTCATCACAAGAATACGACGAAGATTTCGATGCTGAAATTGATTCAATGCTCGGCTTGCTCCGTCCAGCGAATGCACCAAAAGCGAATGCACCAAATTGGCAACCTGCCGATTTTATCACGGAAATGCGCGAGCAGGTTCGTTTGTGGTTCTTTTCGATGCTGTTTATGAGCGTCGCGCTGGAAGACCGCGCGCCTTACAAAACCGCGATGGTTTATGAAACCATGCTCGACCAGGACGGCGAGCGGATTTCCAAGACCAAGAAAAACGGCGTGCCGTATGATGAAGCCGTGGAAACGGTCGGCGCCGATCCGATGCGCTGGACGTTTTGCTCGAATCCGCTGAACAAAGACATTCGTTTTGGCTACGCGCCGATTCACGAAAGCGCGCGCAAGTTGTTAACATTGTGGAACGTTTACGGCTTTTTCGTGAATTATGCGAATCTGGATAAGCCAGAACTTGCATCCGTACGGGCGAGGCATGCCTCGCCCGTACAACACGCGAACATTCTCGACCGCTGGATTTTGGCGCGTTTGCAAACCTTGATTGCCGATGTAACGAGCGCGATTGAAGGCGTGCGGCCTTCGGATGTAACGCGCAGCGTGGAAGAGTTTGTCGATGAATTGTCGAACTGGTACGTGCGTCGCAGCCGTCGCCGTTTCTGGAAGAAAAACGAAGCCGAAGGCGGCGATGACGACAAACTTTCCGCTTATCAAACTTTGCATCGAGTACTCGTTACCTTGACGCAACTCATCGCGCCGGTCATTCCCTTTACGGCGGAAACGATGTATCAAAACTTGAAAAGTCCGCTGAACGATGCGCCGGAAAGCGTCCATTTGTGTTCGTGGCCGCAAGTCGATGAATCATTGAAAAATGACGAACTGATCCGCGAAGTCGAAGGCGTTTTGCAATGCGTCAGTTTGGGACACGCGGCGCGCAAAGAAAGCGGCGTCAAAGTGCGTCAGCCGTTATCGCGCGTGCTGATTCAAGCGCCATCAAACGAGGCGCGAACGTGGATTACGAACTGGCGCGAGACAATTTTGGACGAATTGAACGTTAAGGAAATCGAACTTTTGGACGACGCGGGTGCGCTTGTCGAGTACTCGTTAAAGGCGAATTTGCCGAAACTGGGTAAAAAGCTGGGCAAGCAAATGGGCGCGGCGCGACAAGCGTTTGAAGGCGCAAGTCTTGAAGACGCGCGACGCATCGGTGAAGCGGCGAAAAATGGCGAATCTTTCACATTGCGCATTGGCGACGAAGAGATGACGTTTGCGCCAGACGAAGTTCTGGTGCAAACGCATCAAAAAGGCGGCTACAGTTTCGCGCAAGATAACGGCTGGGCAGTTGCGCTTGATACAACGTTGAATGAAGACTTGATTGAAGAAGGCTTGGCGCGCGACTTTGTGCGAGCGATTCAGCAGGCGCGCAAAGATTCCGGTCTGGAAATCAGCGACCGCATTGCGATTTTGCTGGTCGAACCGAGCAACGAAAGCGCCATGCCGCGCGTTTTTGAAAATTGGGGCGATTATATCCAAAGCGAAACGCTGGCCGATGAACTGCGTTTAGTTGCAGCAGATTATCCCGAACTTGGCGAGGCGAAAGTTGGCGAAGAAACGGTGCGTTTTCGCGTCGAGAAAATGCCAACCGGAGAGTTGACGTTTTGATGTAGGGGCTTGGCGTGCCAAGCCCTATGGTGCGCAATGTAATTGGGCTTGGCGCGCCAAGCCCCTACTAAAATGAACACATCGAGTACTCGAATCGCGCAACGTCGCTTGCTGGGAATGACTTTTCTGGCGATTGTTGTTGTGTCGCTCGATCAAATGGCGAAAGCGTGGGTGCGCGCCAATATCGCGCTTGGTGGCGAGTTTCCGGTTTGGTCGGGCGTTGTGCATCTGACGTATATTCTCAATCGCGGCGCGGCGTGGAGTATGTTGTCCGGCCAGCGCTGGTTGCTCGTGTTTATCACGGTGGCTGTGGTTGGTGCCATCATCGCGGCCTCGCGGCATTTAGTTGAACGCGGCGCACTCGGCGCGTGGAGCGTCGGGCTGATTTTGGGCGGCGCAGTTGGTAATCTGGTTGATCGCATTGGGCACGGCGCCGTCACCGACATGATCGATATGGACACGAGTTGGCATTGGATTCACGATTTTCCGGTGTTTAACCTCGCCGATTCCGCGCTGACATTGGGCGTTTTCTTGTTGATTCTGCAATCGTTGCGCGGCGAGACAACCATTGCAAAAACGAGTGCCGCATCAGTTGAAGTTTCGGCGAATAGGACGATATGACGCGGCGGGCAACCACAAGGGTTGCTCCTACGATTGCGCCGATGTAGGGGCAACCCTTGTGGTTGCCCGTTGTTGGATTGTCTTCCTCTGCCATATTGTCTCAAGGTTTTTATGCGACCCATTCTTTTCATTCTTCCCCAATTATCGCGCGGCGCGTTGTGGCCTTTGATGACCGCGACGATTGCTTTCGCGTTGTTCTTCGCGTGGCGCACGACGCAGTTTTCTGCCGCGACCTCAAATGCTTCATCGAGTACTCGAAATGTCGCTGCGTCCGACGAAGCTTCCAATGCGCTGCTGGCGCCGCTGGGAATGGGCGTTTTGATAGCGAGTTTTCTGTGGATTTGGAGCCGCAACGCGATCACGCTGCACTCTTACGGTTTGATGCTCGTCATCGGTTTTGGCGTGGCGACGTGGTTGTCCTGCAAAGAAGCGACGCGGCGTGGTATCAATCCCAACATCATTCTCGATTTGGCGTTGCCGCTTTTGTTCGTCAGCGTGCTGTTTTGTCGCATTCTTTACATTTTGCTCAACCACAATCAGTTTCATTCCGTGGGCGCGATGGTGCGCATTTGGGACGGCGGCTTGAGTTTTCATGGAAGCCTGGTCGCGGCGCCGCTTGTCGTCTGGTATTATGCGCGAAAGAACAATCTGGGGTTTGGACAATTGACCGATTGCATTGCCAGCACCGCCTTTATCGGTTATTCGATTGGGCGCATCGGTTGTCTTTTGAACGGTTGTTGTTACGGTGGCGTGTGCGATTTGCCGTGGGCGATGCGTTTTCCCGACGAACACAACCGCGCGATTTTGACGCCGCCATCGCACCCAGCGCAATTGTATTCCAGCTTTATGGCGCTGGGATTGTTCTTCCTGATGCAGCGCTTGAAAGATAAGCCGCAATGGAATCGCTTTTCCGGCCAGTTGACGCTGTTGTTCTTTGCTTTCTATGCGGTCGAGCGTTTCGTGATGGAAATCTTCCGCAACGGAGCGACAGCGAACCCGATCTTCGGCATTCCGTGGCTGACGCAAGCGCAATTCGCTTCGATTTTGGGCTTGATCGCTATCGCCGCGTTGTGGTCGTTTCTTTCGCGTCGCCCGAACTCGAATCATCAATCGCTTACTACAGCTCACTAATTTATGTTTCCGCCAGTTGAAAGCGCCGATGAAGACGGACTGCTCGCCATCGGCGGCGATTTGTCGGTCGCAACGTTGACAACGGCTTATCACAGCGGCATTTTTCCGTGGCCGATTGAAGATTGTCCGACGTTGTGGTTCGCGCCGCCCGAACGTTGCGTTCTTTTTTTGGACGAATTTCACATCCCGAAACGCTTGCGACGCGACTTGAAAAACAGCGCTTTCGAGTACTCGATTGACCGCGCTTTCGCCTCGGTTATCCAGAGCTGCGCCGCACCACGCGCTTACGAAGAACGAACCTGGATTCTGCCGCAAATGCAGCGCGCTTATTGTCGCTTGCACAACGCCGGACACGCGCATAGCATCGAAGTTTGGCAAAATGGCGAACTTGTCGGTGGGCTTTACGGCGTTTCGTGGAACGGCTATTTTTGCGGCGAATCAATGTTCCATCGCGTTACCAATGCGTCCAAAGCGGCCTTGATATCTTTGGTCGGACATTTGCGCAAGTGCGGCGCGACCTGGCTCGATGTTCAAATGCCGACACCTTTATTTGAAAGTTTCGGCGCCCGTTCTGTTCCACGCGACGAGTTTGTGACGTTGTTAAATGAGGCGTTAACACAAGACTTTTCTCTTTTCGCATGACACATGAATTACAGTTTCGCGTGGCCAGAACGAGCGACATTGACGGCGTTCTGGAACTTCAAAACGCCAATTTGTATGCGCATCTGGCCGCCGAAGAACGCAGTGGCGGGTTTGTGACAACGCCGTTTTCGAGCGAGCAATTGCAATTATGGATGAGCGAGAACGGCGCTTTCATCGCGGAAAATGCGAGCGGTCTCGTCGCCTACGCGCTGGCTGGAAGTTGGAATCTTTACGCGCAATGGCCAATTTTTCCGTTTATGATCGCGCGTTTGGAACGAGAAATCTGGCGCGGAAAATCTTTGCGATCAAGTGAAACGTTTCAATACGGGCCGGTTTGCATCGCGCGCGAATGGCGTGGAAAAGATATTTTGCCGCGCCTGTTCACAGTTTTGAAGGAAAATTTCGCGCCACGTTTCGCTGTCGGATTGAGCTTTATTAACCAGCAAAACGTGCGTTCTCTGGCGGCGCATCGCAAATTGGGAATGGAAATCGTCGATGAATTCGCATTCAACGAACGTCTTTATTTCACGCTGGCTTTTGAGACAAGCGACGCTTAAATGCGTTATCGAGTACTCGAATCGTATGACTTTCAACCTTCCGCCGAAAAGCAAAATCACGCGACGACGCAAAATTGTGCGCGGCGCTTTGTGGATGGCGAGCGCGTGGCTGCTGGCGATGGGCTTGCGCGCGGCGTTAATTGTATTTCACGGCGTTCGTATCGCGCGACAAAGCGCCACTTTTCCGCGCGATTATTTTGTCGGCGAAGCGCAAAATCGTCTTTATACGGTTCTGGTATTTGGCGACAGCACAGCGGCGGGTTGGGGCGCAGAGAATGTGAAGGGAACTTTCGCTTACAAAATCGCCGAAGCGATTGCAGCGCGTAATTTTCGCGTGCGCGTCGTCAGTGTTGCGGTTGGCGGCGCGCGCTTGAAAGATGTGCTGAACCATCAAATTGGCAGTCTGAAAAGCGTGCAGCCGCAGCTTGTCGTGGTCAGCATCGGCGCGAACGATGCGACACATGGCACCAGCGAAATCGAGTACTCGAATGGCTTAAAAACGTTGTTTTCGCGGCTGCAAAAGTGTTCGGCGCAAACTCTTCTGGTCGCTAACACGCCCGATTTGTCGCGTGATCCGGCTTTGCCGTGGCTTTTTGCGCGCGTTTCCAACAAGCGTGCGCAACGCCAGAACCAACAATTAAATGCGGTTTTGCCAACTGTGAACGAGCAGGGCACGCCCATCAATGTTATTGATTTATACAACGACGGCAAATTGGTGCATCGCCGCGACGACGATCAATACGCTGAAGATTTATTTCATCCTTCGGCGTCTGGCTATGAAGTGTGGGCGCAGCTTTTTATAGCACAGTGGGGGAAGTCGCGCGGTTTGCGGTGAAAGTTCCTTTCCTAAACCCCATCCCCGGCCTTTCCCCTTAAACAAAGGGACGGGAGACTGCAGTTCTTTGCAAGGGAATGAGAATAGTTGCAGGAACTGAATTTTCGGAAGGAACGAGGCCTTGCAGTTCTTAGACGCTGTTTTGGAAGTCAGAAAAAGCTGCTGCAAAGACAAGAAAGTATAAGTTTGTTATTCTGAGCAAAGCGAAGAATCTAACATTACGCCAGATTCTTCGCTTCGCTCAGAATGACAAACCCACAGTCTCGAGCGTTTTTGCACCTTTTTCGGCTTCCGAAACAGCGTCTTAGCAAGTTCATTTCTATCGATAAGTGTTGCGCCACGCGACAATGCCTTGCGCCAAGGCGTTCGCCATTTTCTTTTGTCCCGCAGCCGAGCCGATAAAACGCGCGTCGCTGCGTTTGTTGATGAAGCACATTTCGATGAGTGCGGTCGGCACGCGCGCGAAAATGCTTCCTGTCAAAACGCCGCCCTGATTGCCGCCAACGCCCGTCGCCGCATCAGTTTTAATCGGATTTGGCGCGAGACTTCCTCGCAAAAGTGGAATCATCGCGCCGTTCATGGTTTGAGCGGCGGCACGACTAAGGATTTGCACATCGCGCGGCGGGCCATAAACGCCATATTTGCGCGCGGCGCGGTCGGGATAATACCAGGTGAAACCGCGACCGCCACCTTCATCGCAGTGCAATCGAATAAAAATCGCGCACGGTACGCCATATTGATTCGCGCCATTGGCGATTTCGGCGCGCCGCATATTCGTCACGCGTTGATGCAGGCTTGCTTTGGTCATCACCCACGGAATGCGCAAATCGTTCAAGCGACTGGCCAAACGTTGCGCGACCTGCCAGTTCAAGGTGTTTTCGACCAAGCCATTCGCCGCCGCGCCTTCGGAAGTTTCGCTGGGATGCCCGGGATCGATGCAAACTAAAAATGGTCGCGCATCGTTGCCTGGCACGACTTCGTTGCGACGCACTTCGCGTTGCGCACTTTGACGTTGCGAACGCTTCGCTTCCGCAGTTTGAGTACTCGATGCACAAAAAACCGCGCCAAGCACGGCGCAAACAGGGATAATCTTTTTCATGCCCGAAAGTGTAACGCACGAATGGATCGTTGAAACCAATAACGCCAATCAAAGACTGGACGTTTTCCTCGCCGCGCAACTTCACGTTTCTCGCGGTCGCGCCCAAAAGATGGTCGAAACTGCAACCGTCAACGACGCGCCCGCCAAAGCCTCGCAAACCTTGAAAGTCGGAGATAAAATAGCCGTAACAGAAATTGACGTGCCTCCCGAACTCATTCTTCATCCTTCATCCTTGATCCCTTCTGTCCTGCCGCCAATTCTTTATGAAGACGACGACGTGATCGTTTTGAATAAGACGCGCGACCTCGTGGTTCACAAAGGCGCGGGCGAAAATGGCGCGACTTTGGTGGACGTTTTGCGCGCGTACGGGCGAACTTTGTCGAACGTCGGGCCAGCCGAGCGTAACGGCATCGTACATCGTTTGGACAAAGACACGACCGGCGTCATTGTGGTTTGCAAAACCGACGCGGCGCACTGGAAATTGGCGGACGATTTCGCCGAACGTCGCGTGCAGAAGAATTATTTGGCGCTGGTTTGTAGCGTTCCGCCCAAGCTGGGACGAGTGGAAGCGCCGATTGCGCGTTCAGTGCGCGACCGCAAGAAAATGGCGGTCGCGCATGATGGCAAACCTGCCATTACCGAGTACTCGATTGTGCAAAGTTGGCAAAAATTCGCGCTACTCGATGTCAATTTATTGACTGGAAGAACACACCAGATTCGCGTGCATCTGAGTTACATCAACCATCCCGTTGTCGGCGATGCAACTTACGCCGGAGCCAAACGCGCGCTGGAAATGGCGCAAACCGAAGACGTTCGGGTTGCAATTTCTCAACTGAAAGGTCAGGCGCTGCACGCCGCGAAGTTGCAATTTACGCATCCGATCAGCGGCGAAACGATGACGTTTGAAGCGCCGTTGCCGGAAGACTTTGGGCGAGTAATTAAAGCGTTGAATTTCTTGTGATGGGTGGTTATCGACAACAGGGCTACCACAAGGGTTGCCCCTGCGATTGCGCCGACGTAGGGGCAACCCTTGTGGTTGCCCGTTTCATCGTTTGCCCGTTTTGCATCCTGCGCTCGCCTTAGATGTAGATAAGAGGTTGCAATGAATAATTCACGACATCGACGTTCTATCAGGCGGCATGGCTACGACTATGCGCAAGACGGCATCTATTTTGTGACTATCTGCATCGAGAAGCGGCTGTCGTTGCTTGGAGAGTTTGCGGACGAACAATTGCGGTTAAACAAATGTGGAGAAATGGTAGAAACTTTATGGCTGGCGTTGCCATCGCGTTTTCCTCGCATCGCATTGGACGAGTATGTCGTCATGCCAAACCACTTTCATGGAGTTGTCGTTTTTCACGCGCCAACAATCACAAACGGGGCAACCACAAAGGTTGTCCCTACTATTGGCGATGTCGTGGGCGCGTGGAAATCACTGACGACCAATGCCTACATACAAGGTGTTGAAGATTTTGGATGGCCAAATTTTCCAAAGCGTTTGTGGCAACGAAATTATTATGAACACATTATACGCAGCGAGCGCGACCTTGACGCAATCCGCGAGTACATCCGTCTGAACCCGACGTGTTGGGAAAAAGACGCAGAAAATCCACAACATACGTAGGGGTTAACCCTTGTGGTTACCCTGATACCGTTGCCCCAACACCATTGCCCGAATTCTCTATCAGTACCTTGATCCACCCGTACCAAAATGAACTTTCAAATCCTCGCTACCAAAGGCCAGGCGCGCGCCGGTCTTCTCACTTTGCCGCACGGAACCATTGAAACGCCGGTTTTTATGCCAGTCGGCACGCTCGCCAATGTCAAAACCTTGATGCCCGCCGAAGTCGAAGCGACCGGCGCCAGCATCATTCTCAACAACGCGTTTCACATTTATCTTCGCCCTGGCGCCGACATTATCCAAGCTGCTGGCGGACTGCATAATTTTCAAAACTGGCACAAGCCGATTTTGACTGACAGCGGCGGTTTTCAGGTTTTTTCTCTGGCGAAGCTGCGCAAAATCACCGATGAAGGCGTGCATTTTCAGTCGCCGATTGACGGCTCGAAACATTTTTTTACGCCCGAAAGCGTCATTCAACTGGAAGAAGTTTTGGGGCCGGACATCGCCATGATTTTGGACGACGTGATCGCGTTGCCCGCGACTTATGACCAAACCACCAAAGCGATGAGAAGAAGTGTGGCGTGGGCGAAACGTGCATCGAGTACTCGAACGCGCGCCGATCAAGCGGTTTTTGGCATCGTACAAGGTGGCTTGCACGAAGATTTGCGCATCGAATCGGCGCAGTCCACAGTTGAAATCGGCTTCGATGGTTACGCGATTGGCGGTCTGAGCGTTGGCGAACCACCCGAAGAAATGTACCCGATGGTCGAAGTTTGCACGAATGTTTTGCCATCTGAAAAGCCGCGTTATTTGATGGGCGTCGGCACGCCGCGCGACTTGAAAGAAGCGGTGGCGCGCGGCGTCGATATGTTCGATTGCGTCCTGCCGACGCGACTCGCGCGCCACAACGTCGCCATCTTGGAAGACGAACAATTAAATATGTTGAACGCGCGCTTCAAAACTGATTTCGCGCCGATTAGCGAAAGTTGTGGATGTCCGACCTGTCGCGGTTTTACGCGCGCTTACATTCATCACTTGTGCAAGTGCAAAGAAATTTTAGGCGCGCGCCTTTTGACCTTACATAACTTGACGTTTTATCAGGCGTTGATGCGGCGTTTGCGAACGGAGATTTTAGCGGGTTGAACAACGTTGAACAATCAAGAACGAATATCTATGCGGCAACGTTCAAGTCTGGCTCCCTTGCATTAATAACCCGTGGTGCGGGTCTACGCTGTGCCTGCGAGTGAACTCGCGGCTCGGCCCATTTTACGCGATAAAGTCGGCCTTGGCCGACTACAAATCGGAACTGTTCAGTCGGCGCAGGCCGACTTTGTCCTCCGCAGGAGGCCCAGCCTGCGAGTTCACTCGCAGGGCAGTTGCAACTATTTCGAGTACTCGATTTCCTGTTCTTGGCGTCGCTGCGCTTCAATTTTTAAGTTGACTTAAAGCGCTTCATCATCCTATAATAGGTGGATTGATTTGGTCAAAATGTGTTGTTTGGATTTTCAGGAGTACTCGACATGGCACTGGGACGCGCGGGCGGATACGCGAGCATTAAAGTGATTGGCATTGGCGGCGGTGGCTCGAACGCTGTCAATCGTATGATAGAAGCCGGACTTTCGGGCGTTGATTTTATTACCGTCAACACCGACAAACAAGCGCTCGATCTTTCGGGCGCGCAAACCAAAATACAAATTGGCGCCGCTGTGACTGCCGGATTGGGCGCGGGCGGCAATCCCGAAATGGGGCATCGCAGCGCCGAAGAATCGCGCGATGAATTATCGGAAGCTGTCGCCAAAAGCGATCTCGTTTTTATTACGGCTGGTTTGGGCGGCGGAACCGGCACCGGCGCAGCGCCCGTTATTGCGGAAATTGCCAAGCAAAGCGGCGCTTTAACGGTCGCCATCGTGACGAAACCGTTTGGCTTTGAAGGCCATTCGCGCAAGACCAATGCTGACATCGGCGTCGAAAAACTGCGCAATTCGGTCGATACCTTCATCGTTTTGCCGAACGACAAATTGCTGGAAGTCCTCGAAAAGAAAACGCCGATTCGTCAGGCGTTTTTGAAAGCGGATGACATTGTGCGTCAGGGCGTGCAAGGCATTTCCGATTTGATTACAGTTCCTGGCGAAATCAACCTTGATTACGCCGACATCAAAACCGTGATGCAGGACGCGGGAACCGCTTTGATGGGCATCGGCTCTGGTCAGGGCGAGCGTCGCGCGGCGGATGCGGCTCTTGAAGCGATCTCCAGTCCGTTGCTGGAAAGCTCGATTGTCGGCGCGCGCAAGCTGCTCATCAACGTGACGGCGGGTGACGATCTGGCGATTGGCGAAGTCGAAGAAATTGTGCGCATCGTGCGTGAAGCCGCCGATGTGGACGAAGCGAACGTGTTCTGGGGATTGGCGTTCAACCCGCTGATGGAAAACGAAGTGCGCGTCACGGTTGTGGCGACCGGCTTTGATAAACCGGCTTCCGCGCCGCAAACCAGCTCGTTCGGATTGGCTTCGAGCGCGCCGTCCGCCTTCAACGGTGGACAACCGGCAGGTCGTCCCAGCGCGCCCAAAGTCGACGAAATTGACATCGACGTGCCCAGCTTTCTGCGTCGCGGCTCGTGATTTTTAGCATGTAACATTAGCATGTAACAAACAACGAGTACTCAATTCGAGTACTCGTTGTTGTGTTTTGCCAGCGAATGAATTTGCGACTGGACTCGCTATGCGTGCGGCGTCGGCCTGCGCCGAGGCAAAAGTAATTCATCCCAGCGTCGGCGCAGGCCGATGCCGCGGCGAACGCCGCCCAGCCGCGAGTTCACTCACTGGCGTTCCAGTACTCGATTTCTCTCGGTGTTCTGTGTCTTTGTAGTTCAACAACTTATGAAAACAATTGGCATCACGACTTCGCAAAACTCCTGGCCACAGGACGAAGACGGGCAGGGACGTTTGCAGGCTTACATCAATGCGATCAGCGATGCGAACGCGCAGGCTGAACCGTTGTGGCTCGACCTGGACGAAAGCGAAATGGCAGAACGCGCCGAAAAAGTCGCCGCGCAAATGGATGGTTTATTGATCAGCGGCGGCGCCGACTTGCCGCCACACATGTACGGCGAAGAGATTTTGCCGGACGCTGGCGTTGAACTGATTCAAAGCGCGCGGCCTCATTATGAACTGGCGCTGGTCAACGCGTTCGTCGCGCGCGACAAGCCGATTCTGGGCATTTGTTACGGCTGCCAGTTCCTCAATGTGTGGCGCGGCGGCAGTTTGATTCAGGACATTCCCAGCCAATGGCCAGACGCGATTGCGCATTCCAGCGAGCGCGGCAACATTCCGCACAGCGTTCGAGTACTCGAAGATACGAAATTGCATCGTATCGTGCAAACCGACGAGTTTGAAATTATTTCGTCGCACCATCAAGCGATGTCGCGTTTGGGAAATGGCGCTTCGACTTCGGCGTTCGCGCCCGACCGTTTGGCCGAAGCCGTAGAATTTGATGACGAAGCGTGGATCCTCGGCGTGCAATGGCATCCCGAACGCACGCGCGACAGTGAACCGTCACGACGACTTTTTGAAGCGTTCGTGAATAGAAAATGAGGAATGATGAATAGAATGACACTGACAGCTTGGTCATTCTGAGTGAAACGAAGAATCTAACTCCAATTAGATTCTTCGCTGCGCTCAAGATGACAAGCCGCGAACTCGGTTTATTCATCATTCCGTGTTCATCATTTCAAGAGGCTGCGTTCACGCAAAACTTCTTCCAGGCGTTGCATTGGCGGGTTGACCAAATGCAGGCCGCCGATGTCGAAGGTTGGGCGAATCGATCG
Organism: Abditibacteriaceae bacterium; assembly: GCA_965277285.1. Taxonomy (GTDB): domain Bacteria; phylum Armatimonadota; class Abditibacteriia; order Abditibacteriales; family Abditibacteriaceae; genus DASVUS01. The sequence continues at coordinate 3,809,763 of OZ255721.1, forward strand.
GCCATTGTTCCAGGTGGCAATAAGTTGTTCCGCGGCGGGATCGTCGTCCACATCAACGTATTGATAGGCGACGCCCAAATTGTCCAGGTGGCGCATGGCGCGCTGCGTGTAGCCGCACCAATTGGAGCCGTACATGATAATTTCGTTGGGCATTCGAGTACTCGATGAAAGCAAGATAAAGTAAGCTGTCGAACGGAGAATACTCGATGTTCTATCGGGCGTGCAAGTGCGCGGCTATAATGAAAGGCGAACTTCGGAGGACGATGATGAAAAATTTCAAGCCCGTTATGTGTCTCGCTGTTTTTGGTGCTTGCCTGTCGCCGCAACTCGCACGTCCGGCACGCGCCGGTGAAACCTCGACGGTCGAAGATTCCGCTGCGTATAAAAATGCGCGTTCGCGTCTGATTACTCTCGACTTTTCTGGGGAAGCAAATGTCGTTGATGTTTTGCCGATGGTCGCGCGCGAAGCCGAGGTGCGACTTATTCTCGGCGAAAACGTGACCGGCACTTTGCCGAAGTTCGCTTTGCACGACGTAACGGGCAAACAAGCCGTCGAAGCTATCGCGCGCATGGCGAAATTGCCTTTTCTCGCATTGGACGAGCGCACGTTTGTTGTCGGCAACGCCGATCAAAATGCGATTGCTGCGGCCAAAAATGCGATTGTCGCTGAACAAGCGCGAGTTCAGGCTGAACTTTCAAAGCCGCACGTCAACATTTCGCGCACGGTGAGGTTGTCGCTTGATATTCGCAATACCAATGCGCAAGCCGTTTTGCAGCAAATTGCCGATGAAGGCGGCTTGCGTTTGATATTTGTCGACTCGCCCGATTTTACTATCACGCGCTTGCAAATCGCTGATGTCACGCCCGAAGCGGCTATTCAATGGGTTGCGAACATGGCCAAATTCAACGCCATTCCGATGACATCCGAGGAAAGTGGAAAAGACGTTCGCGGTTTTCTAATTCGCAGCAATCGCGCGTATATTCCTGCGCCGTCAATTTCTATTCTGCCGAGTCCGCGCGACAAAGTGCAGGAAATGGATCCGATGCTCGTCACACCGCCACGAAACCGCACTTATTCGGGACTTTTGCCCAAGCCGGAAAAGGTTCCGATGCCCGGCACCCAAGGTTTGCAAGAACCGGAATATGACTTTCTGCAAAACGGCGTTCCACCAGAATCCATTCCGCAAAACGTTGTGCCGCAAAAATAACAATCGAGTACTCGATTCCCGCGTTGCCTTTTTCTATGACACGTTTTGCGCGCTGGACAAACGGCGCTTTGTGCGGATTATTCGCTTATGCGTTGCTCGAACCGCAACGTTTGACGGTGCGGCGTTTCAACGTCGAAATGGCGCATTTGCCGGACGACGCGGACGGTTTGCGCATCGTGCAATTGTCGGATTTTCATCGTTCGGCGCTGACCTCCAGCCAGATTGTGCGGCGCTCCGTTGATTTGGCGAACGCGCAAAAACCGGATGTCATCGTTTTGACTGGCGATTTTCTTTCGCGCCCCGATTCGTATTCGACGTTTCTCTTCGCTTCGCGCTGGGCGAAATCGCCGCAATTTTACGCGCAGGACATTGCGCGCGAACTTGGTCGTTTGCGCGCGCCTGAAGGTGTTTGGGCGGTGCATGGAAATCACGATGCGTGCGCCGGAGGTTTCGCGGCTTTGGATGATTTGCTGGAACGTTGCGGCGTGCGCGTGCTAACCAATTCGAGTACTCGAATCCGCGAAATGCCTTTTATTGGATTAGATGATTTGCGCATCGGACGCGTGAAGGTTCGGCGTGCGTGCGCGGGAATCGAAGGTGACGTAGCGCAAGTTGTTCTCAGTCACAATCCGCGTGTCTTGCCGTTGTTCAAAGAACGTAACGCGCTGGTTTTGGCCGGACACACGCACAGCGGACAAGTGCATTTGCCGTTTTCGCGCTTTCGTCGCCGACCTTTCGATATGCGCGGCAGCGAGTGGAGCGAAGGCTGGTATCAGGACGAGAAAGCGCGAATGTATGTCAATGCGGGCGTCGGCAGCGTGCATTTTCCGGTTCGTTTTCTATGCCCGCCAGAAATTACGGTTTTTACGTTGAAAAAGGGAACACGGACTTCGTTCACGGATTGAACGGGTTTGCACGGATCAGAAAACGACGGATTACTTGAGCGCATTCAGCACTCGGATATTCCAGCTTTGTCATTCTGAGCGGAGCGAAGAATCTTATTGCAGTTAGATTCTTCGCTCCGCTCAGAATGACAAACTCTTACTATGTGAAGAACTCGATTTTTTTGCTCTGTGCAAACCCGTTCAATCCGTGAACGAAGTCCGTGTTCTAACCTTAAAAGGAGATTTATGAATACAACCATCAAAACACCGCGTCGCGTGTCAGTTTCAAGTTGGAGTTTGCATCGCACGCTGGGCGCGCCCGCTTTTTATGGCGTCGGGCAAGAAATTCCAACGGCTTCGCACAACAGCAGCGCGGTTTCTCTGCTGGAACTTCCGGCGAAGTTAAAGGCTTTCGGCATCAACACGATGGAGATTTGTCACTTTCATCTGCCTTCGCGCGATGAAGAATATTTGCACCAATTGCGCGCCGCATTAGATGAAAATGGCATCGAATTGTGGTCGTTTTTGATTGACGAAGGCGACATTACGCATCCCGAAAATGGCGAGCGCGATGCGCAATGGATCGCCGATTGGTTTCCCGTTGCCGAAAAGTTAGGCGCGCAGCGCGTTCGCATTATCGCGGGAAAAGGCGAGCCGACGGATGAAAATATCCAACGCAGCGCGCAACAATTGCAGAAATTAGCGCAGAAAGCCAAGTCGCACAATCTGCGCGTGATGACGGAAAACTGGTTCAATTTATTATCAACGCCAAATCGAGTACTCGAATTGTTCGCAAAGCTGAACGGCGAACTGGGTTTGTGCCTCGACTTCGGTAATTGGGGCGAAAGTAATAAATACGAAAGGCTGGCGCAAATCGCGCATTTGGCCCAATCGTGCCACGCCAAAGCTGAGTTCTTCGACGAAAACACCTTGAACGAAGACGACTACACGCGTTGTCTCGATTTACTGAAGAACGCCGATTTTAGTGGCCCTTATACGCTCATCAACGGCACGCCGGGCGATGAATGGAGCGGCCTGGAAATGGAAAAGGAAGTCGTCGAACGTTACTTGTCATAAAGCCGATGAACACGAACTAAGGACGTTAGCGTAACTTTCTCAGGACAAGTTACAATCACTTTATGGTTCTTTCTGATGTCGATTTGCAAAAGGCGCTGGAAAGCGGTGAAATCCAGATTTCGCCCGCGCCTGATTTAGAAACTCAAATGGGCGCCTGTTCGCTCGATTTGCGCCTGGGCAACGAGTTTCGCGTTTTTGAACGCGCGCGCACCGCTTTTATCGACCCGCGTGAAACCATTGATTGGGATTCGTTTACGCGCCTGGTTAAAGTCGAAGAAGGCGAGCAATTTATTATGCACCCGCAGGAATTGGTGCTCGCTTCGACCATCGAAAACATCAGTTTGCCGGCAAACATTCTGGGACGCCTGGAAGGTCGCTCGTCGCTTGGGCGCTTGGGAATTATCGTACATGGAACGGCGCCGCTTTTTTTCCCCGGTTTTCAAGGTTGCGCCGTGATGGAACTGGGCAACATCGGCCCGATGCCAGTTGCGCTGTATCCCGGAATGCGCATTTGCGCTTTTACGTTCGAGCGTTTGTCTTCGCCATCGTCGCGGCCTTACAAAGGCAAATACAGTGGACAAAGTGGCCCCGTCGGTTCGCGTTTGCAGCGCGACGACGAAATGAAAAAATGAGTTACTTGTCGATTTCCGAACAGCAAAAACTCGATTTGGCGCACGAGGAACTGAAAGACGTCGAACTAAAACTGCGCGCAATGCGCAAGGTTCTCAACCGCGATTGGGAGCAAATGTCGCCGCGCGATCGATCCGCACAAAGCCGCATCGTCAAAGAGTTCGAGCAACAACGCCAAACTTTGCGAGAAACCATCGAAACTATTGGCGGCTCGTGAAAGCGCGCTATCGAGTACTCGATATATGTTGGTCGCTTCGTTATTATGCTTCAAGCCGTTGTCTCATTCTTCGCAATTTTCCTGGTTTGGATGGTTTGGGTGGTTGCTTGCGCTGGGGAAAGTCCTTCGGGCAGCACTTCCATACTTCCTGGCATTCCCATTCTTCCGCTTTTCTTTTGGGGCGTTTTGCTCGTCCTCAATGCCATCAAACCGAATCTGGGGAATTATGTGATTGGCGCATTTCATGTTATGTTGCTCCTTTGGTTTCTTTTGAGCATTCGTAAATCATTGTCAACGTTGACAACGAAGCGACCTGAGAGGCCGAAATAAAAAGCGGACGCACTGGAAGAAGATTTCGAGTAAGAACGTTGAAGCAGAGAATCGAGTACTCGAAACCCGCGCAACGCAAAGGCCGGTCAAGCGTCGCGCCCTTGTTGCAATTAAAATAGAGTGCAGGAAAGCACCATTGTGGAGAAAACAAAGATGACCGCTGTGTTTGAAAAGCAAGAAAAAACGGGCGAACAATTAGTCGCCGACATCGACGCCAACCTGATGGATTACAAAGTCGCGGATATTTCCCTCGCCGAATGGGGACGCAAAGAGATCACCATCGCCGAGCACGAAATGCCCGGCCTGATGGCAATTCGTCGCAAGCACGCCGCGCAAAAACCGTTGCAAGGCGTGCGCATTACCGGCTCGTTGCACATGACGATTCAAACCGCCGTCTTAATCGAAACGCTGGCCGAACTGGGCGCCGATGTGCGCTGGGCGAGCTGTAACATTTTTTCGACACAAGATCATGCAGCAGCCGCGATTGCGCAAAGTGGCGTTCCGGTTTTCGCATGGAAAGGCGAAACGCTCGAAGAATATTGGTGGTGCACCAATCAGGCGATTTCATTCCCTGACGGCAAAGGCCCGCAACTCGTCGTCGACGATGGCGGCGATGTCACGCTGTTTTTGCACAAAGGCTTGGAACTGGAAAACGGCAGCAAATGGGTCGATGAACCCGCTTCGAGTACCGAAGAAGGCGTTATCAAGAACTTGTTGAAGCAGATTCACAGTGAAACCCCGACGCGCTTCAAAGAAATCGTCCAGGAATGGCGCGGCGTTTCAGAAGAAACCACGACCGGCGTGCACCGACTGTACAAAATGCAATCGGATGGCAGCTTGCTCGTTCCGGCGATCAACGTCAACGATTCCGTCACCAAATCGAAGTTCGACAATCTTTATGGTTGCCGCGAATCTTTGGCGGACGGCATCAAGCGCGCGACCGATGTCATGCTGGCCGGCAAAGTCGCGGTGGTTTGTGGTTATGGCGATGTCGGCAAAGGTTCGGCGCAAAGTCTGCGTGGTATGGGCGCGCGCGTTATCATCACGGAAATCGACCCGATTAACGCGTTGCAAGCGGCGATGGAAGGTTATCAAGTGACGACGCTTGAAGACACGTTGGGCTGGGGCGACATTTATGTCACGACGACTGGCAACGTCGACATTATCACCTTTGAGCATATGGCGAAGATGAAAGATCAGGCGATTGTCTGCAACATCGGCCACTTCGACAACGAAATTCAAGTTGAAAAACTCAACGATGCGCCGGGTGTTTCACGCTTGAACATCAAGCCGCAAGTCGATCAATATACGTTTCCCGATGGTCACGCGATTTTTATGCTGGCCGAAGGTCGTCTGGTCAATTTGGGTTGCGCGACGGGACATCCCAGTTTCGTGATGTCGGCGAGTTTTGCAAATCAGGTTTTGGCGCAGCTCGATTTATGGGAAAAGCGCGACACCTACAAAGTCGGCGTTTACGTGCTGCCCAAAGCGTTGGATGAAGAAGTGGCGCGCTTGCACCTGGAGAAAATAGGCGTCAAATTGACGACCTTGACGCCGCAGCAAGCCGACTATATCGGCGTTTCAGTCGATGGGCCGTATAAAGCCGACTCGTATCGTTATTAAATCGAGTACTCGATTGGATGTCTCAAGCCGCGCGAAGAAGCTTTTCGCGCGGCTTTGACTTTGTGTGGCTTCAGGTTGGCGCGCGCGTATTTTCCAAGCTAAGTTCTATGTTGTTTTTTTACAATAGTTAGCGTGACTTATGATAAAATAAGGCGAATAACAAAAAACGTTTAAGAAAAAGTTAAGATTTGGTGCTTTGTGGTAGAAGTACAGAAGTAGCATGGAACGAGAAATTTGAAGGTTTCGATGATGAAAACCTTTCTGATTGCTGCTACAATATTGGATTTTCGGTTCGGCCTTTTACCCTACCTGGCTACATAAATACAGCAGTTCAACCTTACAAGTTTGGATCCTCATATCTTATTCAACGCAAAGCAGTGCAGAGACATCCGAAGCGGCCAAGTACGCTTTGAAAGTTGATTTTTCCACAATGCCTGCATCGTTATCGTCTTCACTGATTCCTTCACAGGAACATAAAGCTACATCCAGTACTGGATAAGCGCTACGTATTTACTCACGCACTTTCATGACACTTATCATTGTTTTTTGTCTGGCAGCTCTTGTGACATTTGGCATCACTCGCTTTCCGAAGCGCCATATTGACATTGAAAATGAACGTTTGCAACATCCCATCTGGCGAGCGGAAGGCTTGATCGCATTGATGGCAACGTTGTTAGCGACGGCTGTTGGGCTAATCTTTAGTTATGTTCGTGTCGGCGGCGACGCTTGGCCGTTACGCAATGCGGGAGCGGTGTTTTTATTTGCTACCGGCATGCTTTACTTGTTGTTGTTGCTGCGCGCGTGGCGTAAATTCCCGACATGGGTCGGTGATCTCGCTTTGATTGCAATGGCGACGATTTCCTTGGCGCCGGTTGTGCCTCCCAGTTTTTTCGTGTTTCATTTGCCATTCACAAACCAACTGGTCGATTTTGGCGCGCTGGGTTTGCCGCTGGCTGTATTCTGGTGTGGTTGCTGTCACGCGCTACTGCCGCTCTCAATCGCACGCCGCAAGTCACAGGTGGTTATCTGGGCTTAGTCGCGCTGTCGTTGTTGTTACTTTATCGCTTAGGACCGAGTGGTGCGCGCCCACCATTTTTTTTTCCGACAGCCGCCACCACGGCATTAGCTGGCGTGGGGTTGATGACGATTGCGGTCTCATTGCGGCGCCCTGGCTTCAATCTGGGTTGGGCGGCTTCGTGCGCGTTAGGGTTCTTGCTGGCGCACATCACGCTGGTCGGCTTGTTTAAAGGCGTGGCGTTGGCGATTATCGCGCCTTTGTTGCTCTTATTTGGGCTTCCTATACTCGATGTGCTGTTTGTGCGTTGGCAGTCGTCGCAACATGGCGAAAAAATCGACTGGGAAACGCGTCGTGTTCGTCTGCATGAAGCGCTTGAAGAACGTGGCATTTCGACCGCCAAAGTCTCGATGTTATATCTGGCGATTGCCGCATATCTGTGCGGCTTGGCCTTATTGATGGTCGCGCTTTCGGGCTGGCATATTGCGTTGCGCACTTTGATTATATTGCCACTGGCATTCGGGGGTTTCATCGTCTTCTTTTCGATTACGCGCGTTTTGATGCGTCGCGTGCCAGGCGAAGAAGTTCCCGAAAACATCGAAGCGTTTGGTGTGCGTATTTCGCCGGTTTCGATGACCGAAGCGATGGATAAAATCGAAAGTTTTATCCAGGCCAAGACGCCGCACCACGTCGTGACCAGCGACGCCAACGCGATTTTGCGCGCCCAGGAAGACACCGAATACGCGGATATTATTCGACGCGCCGCGCTTATTACGCCCGATGGCTACGGCGTGATGTGGGGTGCGCGCTTGCTCAACCTGCCAATTTACGAGCGCGTGACCGGCGTCGATATGGTAACGGGAATTTGCGAACGCGCCGCGCAAAAAGGCTACTCGATTTACATTTTGGGCGCCGCGCCCGGCATCGCTTCAACCGCTGCCGAAAAGTTGGTCGCGCGTTTCCCAGGCTTGCGCGTGGCCGGAACTCAACACGGTTTTTTTAAGCCAGAAGAAGAAAATGATGTCATCCAAACGATTCGCGCAACGAAGCCGGATGTCTTGTTTGTCGCGTTTGGCATTCCCAAGCAAGAAAAATTTATTGCCAAACATTTCGAGGCGTTGAATGTTCCAGTTAGCCTGGGCGTTGGCGGTTCGTTCGATGTGTACTCGGAAAAACTCAAGCGCGCGCCGGAATATATCCAGCGCTCGGGCATGGAATGGTTGTATCGCGTGTGGCAGGAACCGTGGCGCTGGAAACGCATGAGTTATGTGCCGCGCTTCATGGCGTTTGCCATACGCGCCTGGCTTTTTCCGTCGCACGCGATGCGCAATAAAGCAACGCGTGCCGCTGCCACCAAAAGCAATTCCACGATTTAGGAACACTGAAACACGTAAGTTCAAACGCCTTGTTCGAGTACTCGAATGAGGCGTTTGCTTTGAATCCTCATGAAACACCCACAACTTCTTGACTTGAAATTGTTGAACCAGGCGGCGCAGGTTTCGGGCGTGCAATGGGGCGGCGCGACCGACGATTTGAACATCAATGTGCTGTCGTGGGATGCTGGACACCAAATCGAATCGCACATCAACCACGAAGTCGATGTCCTTTGGATTATGGTCGAAGGCACCCTCGAAGTCGTGGTCGATAACGAAACGATGCGTTTAGTGGAAGGTCAGGCGTTGACCATTCCAAAGGGCAGCGAACGTTCAATGCGCGCCGTTTCGCGCGTGACTTATCTCAGCGTTCATCGGCGCCGCAACGGGTTGACAATCGCAACAAAAACCGACAATCAACTGTTTTAGCGTTCGCGTTTAGCGTTCGCGTTTAGCGTTCGTAAACCGTCTGGCTGGAGGTTTCCAGCGTAGCGCTCGCTTTTCCGTGAAAGGCGCCGCTCATCGGCGGAACGTCGCGGTAATCGCGTCCGCAGGCGACAAAAACGCAATCGGTGCGTGTCGGTCGGTCGTGCGTCGGATCGAAGGAAAGCCAGCTTTCGCCGCACAAAGTTTCGACCCAGGCGTGCATCGCGCCTTCGCCCGGATTGTAGCCCGACACATAACGCGCGGGTAAACCGCAGGCACGGCACAAAGCGATCATCAGGTGCGAATAATCCTGACAAACGCCGCGTCCTCGCTCCAAGCTTTGCGAAGCGGTACGCGCCAGATCGGTTCCTTCAACCGAGTATTTGATGGCGCGATGCGCCCAACGACAAAGCTGCCGCGATAATTGAGCTTTGTCACGCCCCAGAGTTTTTTCTGTTTTAATCTGGCGCACCGCCTCGAGAATCGCTAGGCCACGGTCGCACAAGGCCGAAGGCAAAAGATAGGCGCCGATGTCCGTTGGCGGCAAATTCTCGGCGCGCACCGAACTCATGTGTTCGCGCGTGGTGCGCAACGTCATTTCAAAACGAAATTCGCTGGCAATGACTTTGTGGCGCAATTCGAGTACTCGGTTGCCAAAAGAGTCCAGTCCTTCGCGCGCTGAATCCGCTGGAGGAAAGCATTCCCATTGCAAATCGAGAACGCGCTGCATTCCGCGCTCAGCGGGCGGAAAAACGCGCAATTGTCGGACACAAACGAAAACCGGCGCCGAATAAAGCACGCGAATCGTTTTGCGCGTAATCGTAAAAGCCATTGTAAGCACAAGAGCGCAAGAAAACGGCCACCGCAAAAACTCGAAAAACCGGCCAATTCGAGCCGCTTTCCTGAACTTGTAGGGACGCAGATTTCTGCGTCCGTTGTGTGCTATTTTGAATCAACGGACGCAGAAATCTGCGTCCCTACAAGTTCAAGTTTTCAAATCAGTTCGCGTTCGCCAGCGTCTCATCAAACCGATGCAGAACGCGTTCTTTGCCCATTAAAGCCAACAGTTCAAAGACTGAAGGCCCGACAGTTCTGCCCGAAACCGCCATGCGACTGGGATGAATCAATTCCGCCGGTTTGATGCCAAGTTCCGTCGCCAAGCCGCGAATCGCGCCTTCGACCGCATCGTGATTCCATTCGCTTAAAGCTGCAAACTTGTCGCGCAATTGCTTCAATCGCGGCAGCGAAACTTCGGTTAAATGTTTGGCTTTTCCAACTTCGTCAATCGCGTAATCGTCGCGGAAGAAATACGTTGCGGCGTCTTTGATGTCGCTGATGTTGTGAATGCGTTCGCGCGCCATATCAAGCGCCGCTTTCGAGTACTCGATGCTGCTTTGCAGTTCGATATTAGGCAAAAAAGGCCGCGCCAATTCGATAAATTGGTCAATCGGCATTTGCTTGAGATATTGGATGTTGAACCATTGCAACTTCTCGACATCGAAAATCGCGCCCGCTTTGTTGACGCCTTCAAGAGAAAACTTCTCGATCAGTTCATCGCGCGAAAAGATCTCCTGCGTTTCTCCGCTTCCTGGGTTCCAACCTAAAAGCGCCAGATAATTGAACATCGCGTCCGGCAAAACTCCTTGGTCGGCATAATCGAGCAAATTAACCGCGCCGTGACGCTTCGACAATTTGCTGCGATCTTTGCCCAGCAAAAACGGCAAATGCGCGAAATGTGGAATCGAAAAACCCAACGCCTGGCCGAGCAAAATCTGACGCGGCGTGTTGCTCAAGCCGTCTTCGCCGCGAATGACGTGCGAAATTTTCATCAAAGCGTCATCGACGGCGCAAGCGAAATTATACGTCGGCGAACCGTCGCTTTTTTGAATCACAAAGTCGTCAATCTCACGATTGTTCCACTTAATTTCGCCGCGCACCAAATCGTTCCAACTGGTTTCTCCTTCGAGTACTCGAAAGCGCACAACGGGCTTGCGTCCTTCGGCTTCAAAAGCGGCGCGTTGCTCGTCGCTCAAATCGCGGTGCGCGCCGTTGTAGCGAGGCGGCAATTTATTGGCTTGCTGCTGTTCTTTTACCGCCGCCAATTCTTCGGTCGTTTCATAGGCGCGATACGCTTTGCCTTCACTAATAAGTTTTTCGCAATGTTCGCGGTAAATCGGGAAGCGTTCGCTTTGACGATACGGCCCGAACTCGCCGCCCGAATGCGGGTTTTCGTCGGTGTTCAAGCTCAGCCATTTCATGCCGTCGTAAATGATTTGCTCGAACGTCGCATCGTTGCGTTGCATATCGGTGTCTTCGATGCGCAGCACAAACGTTCCGCCGTGATGACGCGCGAAAAGGTAATTGAACAGCGCCGTGCGCGCCGAACCGACATGAAAAAAGCCCGTCGGCGACGGCGCCATGCGCACGCGAATTTGAGGATTGGGTGTTGTATTCATTGGCCGCGAAGTTTAACCAACGCGCAGCTTATCGAGTACTCAATTCTATTTGTACGATAGAATTGAAGTATGGCTTATCACGGACAAATGCAGTGGAGCAGGTTAAAGAAAATGCTCGAAAGCCGTTTTTGCGAGAAGATTTTTGGTCATGTTCAGATTCATGCGGCGCGCTATACAAACGATGAAGAAGTTGGCCGCATATGGTTTGTTTTAGATAAACGACAAATCTTTAGCGTGGGCGATATAGCAAGTCTAAGTCACCCGACGTGGTACGTTGAAAAGAATTGTGTCTACTACAACGCGGTTTGGGGACGCAGTCAACTTGAAAATTTTTTGCTTCGCTATCTGGAGTTATCTATTGAGGAAGCGCTTGCCTCATCAGAGGAATTAACAAAAGCCTTGGCCATGTTCGATAAGCGCGTAGGCAAACGGCGGTTGCAAAGACTGGCGAAGCAAATTGAGCATGAGCCGTTATTAGTCAAGCATTTCTATGCGTTGAGGTGCGAAGTAGAAAAGCTTCAGACGCCGCAATCGTAGGTTAACACTGTGCAACAATCACGTATCGACTACTCGATTACTTGAAACGAAACTTTTGCACGCGGTTGTTCATCGTGTCGGCGATAAAAACGTCGCCGTTGGAGCTGACAGCGATGCCACGTGGATTCGCCAACTGATTGATTCCGTGTCCAGGCTTGCCCCAACTTGCGATGAACTTGCCGTCTTTCGTCCATTTTTGCACACGATGATTGCCGTATTCCACCGTGTAGATATTTCCAATGCCATCGACCGCGACGCCATACGGATAATTCATTTGTCCAATGGCGCGACCTTGCACGCCGAAACTGCCTTTGAACGCGCCCGTATTCTTGTCCAATCGTTGAATGCGATGATTGCCGATGTCGGCGACCAATAAATCGCCTTCGACCGAAATCGCCAGGCCGCAAGGCCGACGAAATTGGCGCGCGCCTTCGCCGTGACCGATCCATTGCGCGACGAACTTTCCGTCCGATGTCCATTTGGAAACGCGGTCGAATTCGCCACCATAATCAGCGCAATAAATGAAACCGTCTTTGTCGGCGACGATGCCTGTGACCAGCAAAAACTGGCCGCGACCTGTGCCATACGTGCCGAACTTGCCCAACTGTTTTCCGCCGGGACTGTAAATAATCACGTTGCTCGCGTGCGTGTTGGTGAAAGCGATGTTGCCGTTGGGCAGCAAACAAATTCCTTCCGGGCCTTCGGGCTGATTGTAAGGCAGCTTCGGCGACTGCCAGGCCGCGACATATTGGCCCCTTGTCGTCCATTTCTGCACGCGCCCCGTAATGTCGCAAATGTAAACGAAATTATCGGGCGAAACGCACAAAGCGCGCGGCTGCGTAAATTCGCCAGGCGCCGCGCCGCGCTCGCCCCAAACCTGCGCCTGCGGTTCGAGTACTCGATTGTTCGTCGCACTGTTCTGGCGCGTGCAACTAGCGAGACAAAAGAGGCACAGAAAAGGAAGAAAATGGCGCATGATAAATCGATGATACGCAAGTCGGGCAACCACAAGGGTTGCCCCTACATCAGCGCCATTGTAGGGGCAACCCTTGTGGTTGCCCGATTCCATTCGTCGTTTCACGGTTGCGGAATGGGCGCATTTGACGGCGCATCTTTTTGCCCGATCTGCGAAGCCCAAGCGCGAAATTGTTCGAGTTCGGCTTCGTTGGCAAAAGCGCGTTTGGGAATGATTTGAACATTTACATCGTCATAATAAAGAATCATCAGGTTCTTCGTTTCACCAAAGCGTTTGAGTTCGTTCCATTGGGTTGTTGGTTGGTCGCAATCAATCCAATCAATTGTTACACCGTCAGCGTTGACTTCATAAGAAATAAGCCAGCTTCTCTCAGACCTAAATATTTTATGTGCTTCCCATCGCGGTTTGAGTATCGCATAGCCAAGATTTGGAGCAGCTACGATCAAAAACAAAAATCCCTCACTCGACAGCGATGGCGAACTTAGAAACTTTGCAATGCCAACAAGAGACCAGAAGCAGCCAAACATCAAACAGCGTTGGAGAATCTTCTTCAAACGGGGCAGTGACTTACAAAATTCTTGCAAATCGCGGCGAGTTATCTCAAATCTCAGAAGAATCTTTTCTATGTTTCACCTCGTGCATTTGAGTACTCGATAACCTTTCTCAATCGTTGTGGTTTCGCAATTGGTGAACTGCGTTTCCAACTTCTTCGCCCAGCTTTTGGCGCCTTGCGCGGTGCGCAAAACAATCCACAAAATGCCGCCGCTTTTCAAAGTGCGATGAGCATCGTCGAACAGTTTTTGAATGACGAGGTTTCCGGCGCGAACTGGCGGATTGATCAAAATCGCATCGAAAACCGTGTCGCGCACGGCAGAAAAACCGTCGCCGCACCAAACGCGCGCGTTCGTCAGATTGTTGGTTTCGATGTTTTTTTGCGCGAGTTGCGCGGCGCGGAAGTTGATGTCGCAGGCGAAGACTTGCGCGTCCTTTCGACTACTCGCAACTGCGCAAGCGACAGCGCCCCAGCCGCAACCCAGATCGCCGATGGTTTTGGCATTTGTTAAAACGGCGGTTTCCAGCAGAATGCGCGAGCCTTCGTCAAGTTCCTTGCGCGAAAAAACGCCGTTTCCGGTGGCGAAACGCAAGTCTTGACCCAGAACCGAAACTTCGATCTGGTGTAATGGAGTTGGTGTTTGGTCTTCGATGTGGCGCGAAAAATAATGGGATGTCACGCCAAACAGTGTAGCAAGAAGGCATCGCGCGAAAACCGCAAGAAAAATTCGTGTTCATCGGCCTTCATCTGTGGTTCAATTGAAAGCGACTTTCGAGTACTCGACAAAGGATTTTATGGCAGGAATTTTCAAGGCATACGACATTCGCGGCGTTGTCGGACAAGGTTTGGATACGCGACGCGCGTATTTTATCGGTCGCGCTCTGGCGCAAGAAGTGTTCAACGGCGACAGCCCGATTTTAGTTTCGCGCGATATGCGTCCGCATTCGCCGGAAATGGCGGGCGAACTGGCGCGCGGCTTGTGCGATGGCGGCTGCGACGTTCTCGACATCGGCCTGGCCGCCACGCCGATGAACTATTGGGCGAACAACTTTTGGGGCGCGCGCGGCAGCGTTCAAGTCACCGCGTCACACAACGGCCCGGAGTACAACGGTTTCAAAGTGAGCGGGCAGGGCGCCGTTCCGCTCGATTACGCGACAGGTTTGGACAAAGTCGAAGCCTTTGTTTTGAAGGCGGAAAGCGATGTCGAAGAGCTTGCGCCATCCGCGAAAATCGGAACGATTCAACACATTGACGACGCTTTGCCGCGTTATCTCGAATGGATGGACAGCTTTCTCACTGTCGAGTACTCGAATCAGCCGCTCAAAATCGGCATTGATGCGGCGAACGGCATGGGCGGTTTTTTTCTGACCGACTTTTTTGCGCGCCACGATTGGCTCGAACTCGTGCCACTATTTTTTGAACTGGACGGCACTTTTCCCAACCACGAAGCCGATCCTTTGAAAGAAGAAAACTTGCGCGATACACAGCGTTTGGTGGTCGAACACTCTTGCGATTTCGGTGTCGCGTTCGATGGCGATGCCGACCGTTGCATGTTCGTCGATGAAAAAGGCGACAACATTTCCAGTGATTTGATAACCGCGCTGATCGGCGCGTCGATGCTGGAAAGCTATCCCGACAGCGCAATTTTGTATGACTTGCGTTCGTCGCGCGCCGTGCCGGAAACCATTGCGCAGCATGGCGGAACACCGATTCGCGGACGCGTTGGGCATTCGTTTATGAAGCGTTTGCTCAAAGCCGAAAACGCGCCCTTTGGCGGCGAATTGTCCGGCCACTATTATTTCCGCGATTGCTTCAATACCGATTCGGGCTTGATGGCGCTGATTCAAGTCACCAACATCTGGGCGAAAGCCAATGCTGCCAAAGTCAATGCCGAATCGAGTACTCGAATCTCGCTGTCGCAGTTGATGCAGCCTTTGCGGAAATATAGTGCAACTGGCGAAATCAACTTTCACGTTGGCGATGTGAAATCCGTACTAAACCGCATCGAAGAACATTATGCGAAAGCGGGCGCCAGGCTGGATCATTTGGACGGCTTGACGGTGGAGTTTGACGATTGGTGGTTCAATTTGCGTTCGAGCAATACCGAACCGTTGTTAAGATTGAATTTGGAAGCGGCGAATGCGACGGAGCGCGACCATCATCGGGCGGAAGTCGAAGAATGGTTGAAATGAGGAAGCGGAAACGGCGTTGCGCTCGAAAGTAAAAGGCACCCGCTTTGCATCAATGCGTCAGACAGGAAGCTGCCGAAACGTCGAGCTTTTACGCCTTCCAACTCAAGCGTGCCTTTGTACTCGGCACGCTTTCTCTTTTCCGGAACGTTGTTGAAGACAATGAGGAAGGCGAACGCGGCACAAACCAAACACAAGCGAAGGTGACAAATATGAACCACGACATTTCGGTTTTACTTCGAGGCTGGGATTATAACGCCAACGAAGTCACGGTGCGCAAAATCATCGGTGTGGATGGTTCGGAAAAAA
The DNA here is from genome assembly GCA_965277285.1 of Abditibacteriaceae bacterium. Taxonomy (GTDB): domain Bacteria; phylum Armatimonadota; class Abditibacteriia; order Abditibacteriales; family Abditibacteriaceae; genus DASVUS01. The sequence continues at coordinate 3,825,566 of OZ255721.1, forward strand.
TCCAGATGCGCCTCGATCTGGGTTTGTTGCAAATGGAAACGTTGGGTCGTCCCGACGGCCTGCATCCTCACGGCTACGAATCGTTGCTGGAATATCACAATTCGCGTCTGCGCTCGCACGAAGAAATTCACGGCGATACGGACGATTTTATTTTGACGGCGGATGAATGCAGCGATCTCAAGCAAGAAGCGATGCAATATTATTATCGTTATCTGTCGCTCTTTCATCTGGGCGATTATGCGGGCGTCATCCGCGACACGCAGCGCAATTTGAACTCGTTCGATCTGGTGCGCGACCACGCCGAAGACGATAACGAACGCACGTCTCTGGAACAATTTCGCCCATATGTTTTGATGATGAACACGCGTGCCAAAGCCTGCTTGCTCCTTGAAGACCAGGAATTTGATCGCGCTCTGGATAAAATCGAAGCGGGAATTGGGCGCATCCGCGACTTTTTCAACGAAGTCGAACGCCCCGACCTTGCGGAAAATTGCCGTGAAATCGCCTTCCTGCGCGACTGGAGCGAACGCATCCGCAGCAACCGACCGCTGTCGCCGCAGGAAAAGTTGAAGCAGGAGTTGCGCATGGCCGTCGAAGCCGAAGATTATGAACGCGCCGCCCGATTGCGTGACGAAATCAAAGAACTGGTCGCTTAAAAGCGCAGCATAAAAGCGCAATCGAGTACTCGAAACGGACAGGAACCTTTCTCCTGTCCGTTTTCTTTGTTGCTAAAAGTCTTGAAGTTGGCGCGCGCGCGCGTTATAATGTGTCGAGCCGTTGCAAAAACGACACGACGTTGGGGCTATAGCTCAGATGGGAGAGCGCTTGAATGGCATTCAAGAGGTCAAGGGTTCGATTCCCTTTAGCTCCATACCAAACCTTTAAGAACATGTGTGAATTGCGGAATTCGCCAATGTTTATAAGGCTTCTTTCCCGATAGGAAAGTGTTCCTGTATTCCTCTCAAACCTGTTTGGGCGGACATTACGCGAAGACACTTCTTGATTTCCAATTTTCCAGTGCGGAAAACAACACGCCGCAGAGCAGTCCAGGCACCGCCCTCAGCCCCTCTTTAGAACTTCTGTCGAGTACTCGGCTGTCAAGCACTCGGCCCTTCGGCGCCCAGGCGTCTTTGCGCGTTTCGGTTCCTGTTGAACTGATCGAGCGCTACGTTGAAGACTGGATCAGCGAAGCCGAATACCTGCAGCGCTCGCCCGCGACCGTAACGGGCAAGAAAGACGCGCTGGCGAAGTTCTTGTGGTGGCTGCATCGACAGCATTGCGACGAGTGCAGCACGCGCGAACTGCGCCACTTCCTCGCTTACGTCGGCAACGGCCATTTGCAGCCCGGCGGACGCTGGGGCAATCCTCAACTGACTAAAGCGGCCAGCCCGCGCACAGTTCAGTACTATTTCAACTATCTGCGCGGCTTTTTCCGCTGGATGCTGTCCGAGAACTTGATCGAGGACGATCCCTGTCGCGGCCTCGCCATTCCTAAGTACGAGCGGAACCTGATCCAGCCGTTCACGCAAGAGCAAGTTGGCGCCCTGTTGGACGCCACGAAGCGCCTGACCAACCCGACGCGCGATTTGTCGATCCTCACGTTCATGCTCGATACGGGCTTGCGAGCGAGCGAGTTTTGCAATTTGAAGATGAGCGACCTGGAACTGCACACGTCTTACGGACACGCGACGGTCATCGGCAAAGGACGCAAAAAGCGGACGGTTCCGTTCTCCCAGCGCGCGGCGCGCGATTTGTGGCATTACCTGCGCAAAACACCGGGGCGCAGCGAACACTGTCCGGTCTTTTGCGCGGATCGTGGCAACGGGGCCGGGCTGCCGCTCACGCGCTCCGGCTTGCAGCAACTTTACGAGCGACTGGGCGTGGCAAGCGGCATTCGCGGGGCGCGCTGTTCGCCCCATACGATGAGGCACACTTTCGCGGTTTCGTTCTTACGCGACGGCGGCAACGTTTTTACTCTCCAGATGATTTTAGGTCACAGCGATTTGAAGATGACGCAACGATACGTCGCTCTTTCCAGAGCGGATATATCCGATCAGCACCGCCGCTTTTCGCCCGCAGATCGCATCGGCAAAACCTCTGTGCATCTGCCATAATTACAATCAGTCACGAAGGGATCCCGCGCGGGCGCCAACCCGCCGGGATCGTGGTCTAAGCCTTATGCGAGGTTCAGACGATGGAGTGTTCACTGAAAGTTTCTGATTCGGGAGCTTACTCGGCGCGCCAACAACGCAAGCGCCCGCCGCCCAATCGTCGGGCCAGGTCTGGGTGAACACCAAAACGGGCGTTTATTATATGCCCGGGACGCGGTGGTACGGCAGTAGGTACCAACGGCGGCGTGTGAGAGTTATTGGTATTACTACGCTGAACTTTGAAGAAGGTCATTATGTTAACCAGGCTTAAAGTTTCTGGGTTCAAAAATTTAGTGGATGTGGACGTGAGATTTGGCCCCTTTACATGTATAGCCGGGGCTAATGGTATCGGAAAGTCCAATTTGTTTGACGCTATACAATTTCTAAGCTCCCTGTCGCATCGCTCACTGGTTGAA